>NZ_PEJS01000001.1:0-2400000 GCF_002750975.1 Stenotrophomonas indicatrix | reverse complement strand
CTTCGCACGAGCCTGATTCGATGCTTCTTCGACAGATCCGCCTTGTGTGCGGCAGTAAGACAGACGAGAACAAGGCGACCGTGGAAGAATGGCGTGCCCGCGCTCAACGCTCCAAGTGGGTTGAGGATAATCCCGCTATGGCTTCCACTATCAATCGACACGATGAACACCTTTGCGAAGAGTGGTCGAATCGACACGAACAAATGACTGAGGACTGTCAGTTTTCTGGTGAGTCTGAAAAATGCACAAAAGGCTTGGCCTTGCTGCGTTGGACGCATGAGGATGCCCCGGGAGCCGTTGAGGCAATTGCGGCAAAGTGGAGCGCTGTGTTCTACGTGAGGGGCAGCTACCAGGTGCTAGCGGTGGATAAGAGGGTAGGGTGGCATCCAGACTACATCCACCGTCTGGAGGATGACGTGTGAGAGGCACTTATGACGTGTTCGCTGAGTCGAATCCCGCATTCTGTGCCTATGCATTGAATCGGTTTATCGAAGCTTTTGAATCTTTCAATGCCGATGGGCCAGAACTTCCCCTTTGTTACCTCGCACTTCCCATCGCGTTATCAGGTGACTTGTCTCAGACATTTGAAGGGACAAACAAAAATACTGGCCTGCTCGAGTGGTTGACGAGGCGGCCCGAGGTGCAGATTGAATTGGTTGATCGACTAAACGGATCAATCGCAGTCGTTACGGAAGCGGTCCGTTTCAGTTGTTTCATGAAGGTTCTGACTTTGCAAGATGGGCGATTGAAGTTAGGTCCAAAGAAGCTAAAAAAAAGCGCTGTAAATGGACTGAGCGCAGGGCCTGCTTCGGTGATCAGGAGTTCAGAGCGACTTGGCTACTGGTTCGCAATGGCAGGTTCGGCACGGACGACATTTGATATGATGGGGCTTACTGTATGAAGCGCTGGAATGTGCTTGACATCTTCTTCCTGGGCGTCGAAGGTCAGCGCCGCATAGTGACTCTAAAGCCGGACCAAGTGAACATCATTACGGGTGCTTCTGGGACCGGAAAGTCGGCTCTTATCAAGGCCATCGATTACTGCCTAGGATCCAGCAAGTGCGAACTGCCGGCGCATGTGCGTCGCAGAGCGCTCGCGGTAGGCGTGCGATGGGCAAAGGGTGATGAGCAAATCATCGTCGGACGAATCATTCCGCCGGTTGGACAACAAACCAGCGGAAGGATGTTTGTTTCCAAAGGGCGAGATTTGGAAATTCCCTCGAGCGTAGATCGCTTTGAGGGCAGTAGCACGGTCTCCGCAGCTAAGGCTTTTTTAGAGCGAGCTTTTGGCATCGGCGACACAGATAGTCCGGCTACTGATTTTGTGTCGAAGGGGCGCGCGAGTGTTCGTCAAGTCACGCCCTATCTTTTCCTAACCAAAGAGGTCATCGACAGCGAGACGGTGTTGCTCCACGGCTTGGAAAAACTGGAGAAAGCTAAAGACATTGTTGCAACCTTGCCTTACTTTCTGCGAGCAACCGACGAGGAGAGCATTCTCGCGGAGCGTCGTTTGCGTCAGTTGCAAAGAGGTCTGGAGATTGCAGAGGCAAGGGAGCAGGCGAAGGCATCCTCCGATAGCTTAATGATGAATCGTGCGCTCGGACTACTAACAGAGGCTAGACAGATTGGACTCGTGCGCGCCGGTGCGTCCTTCTCCGAAGAGCAGGAGGTCTTGCAAGCCCTGCGGGAAATTCTGAGCGGGCGTATGATCGAAGGAGAGCAGCCTTCCGACGACGAGCTTTCCGTGCTGCATGCATCTCGTCGTCAAGTTCTTGCACAGCTAGAAGTTGTGAGAAGAAGATCCAGAGCGACCAAGTCGGCGATCAGAGAGTCTTCCGGCTACCAGGGGGCGGTGAAGCAGCAACATGAGAAGTTAATGCTTGTTGATCACTTAAAGTTGAGCGATGTTTCACATGTCTGCCCAGTGTGTGATAGCCCGTCGGATCGAGGTCGGGAAGTGGCAGCTGCATTGCAATCAGCTTTGTTCAAGGTGCGCAATGAGAGCATGGTTGCCGACCGTGTCAAGCCTCAGTTGCTTGAGGTCGATACTGAGTTGGATAGCGAAGCGCAGCGCTTAAACAATGAGCTTCGGCGCATAGATAGCCGCATTGAAGGTTGGCTAGGTCAAAGTGAAAGAGCGCGCGAGCTCACCAGCCTGGCGCAGCTTCACAGCCATCTAAAGGGGCGAATCTCTTACTTTGTCGAGAATATTGTTGATGAGTCGCCAAGGTTGGGGGTGGACTTAGAGGCTTTAAGAGCAGAGATTGATGAGCTTGAGGCACTTGCGAACAGGGACGCTAGGAACGTTCGACTGCAGATCGCGGAACGCAAGGTATCCGGGTTTGCATCAGAAGCGCTAAAACAGTTGCCTACCGTCGCCCCGTGTGTTGGAGCTGAACTAGAGTTTCTATCGCGAGGTCCAGATGTAGTGATGATCGAGGGTGGTAGCAACGCGGTCCTCCGTATGTCTGATGTGGGATCTGATCAGAATTACTTGGCTATTCACATCGCACTGTGCTTCGCTCTTCATCGCTACTTTGAACTGGTAAATTCACCCGTGCCGGGATTGTTAGTTCTGGATCAGGTTAGCCGCCCCTATTTCCCTGCCAAAGGTGATGATTATGACGTCAGTGAAATCGGGGCTGGCGTAGAAGATGAGGATACTCAGGCGATGAGGCAGCATATCGATTTCCTTTTTCGAGAGACGAAACTCCGCAGCGGTCTCCAAGTGCTCCTGATCGAGCATGCCTATTTTGCTGATGACGCGAGGTATAGGGAGGCTACTCGGGAGCGTTGGACCAGGAAGTCAAAGGAGGCGCTGATCCCTCTCGATTGGCCTGTGCGCAAGGATGCCTGACAGCCCTGGCAGAAGGTGTCCTGTTCAGGCACTGGATGTGGGGATACTTGACCAGCTATGATCAAGGAAACTTCGAAAGGAAACCTGCCCGGCAGGCTTTCTGCAACGGTTTGAAGGGGTTGGGTCGAAGGTGATCCGATCCCACTCTCTCCGCCAGCCCCCGCCGATTGCCCTCTACAGCGCAATATTGCCGCCGATCACCTCCGATGGCCGCAACGTCACCAAGTAGAATACGCACCGTCGATCACCGCCGTTTTTGTGCTACAGCCCGACACATCAGCGTCTACAGCGATGATGATCTCGATGGACTGTTCGTGATTCGAAGCGCTCGATGTTAGACCAGAGGTCGACGACCTTGAAGAATATGGAGTGGATCAGGCGACGGCCTGCGATCTGAAACTCCTCATCGACCCGAGGAACATCACATTGACGCCTCGGACGGATACCCCTGAAAAGCCGACACCGTCCTCCAGCACTAGGAATGAGAGGCGATAGCGGCCGTCTGAGGAACGGACACGCTCGGTGCCGACCAATATGGCGCCGAGCTGGCCTATTTTCAGCAGCGCTATTACGTCAACGGCGGCTTCACGCACCACTTTCCGCACCTCCATCTGCGCCCCGCAGACCAGCCCGGTATCGTCCAGTCGGTCCTCGATGGAAGCAACGCCGATCAGCGCGATCGGCTCCTCACGGTGATGATGATTGTCTGGCGATTCCGAAACAATCTTTTCCATGGCGAGAAGTGGGCGTACCAGCTTCAGGGTCAGCTCTCGAACTTTACGCATACCAATGCTGTCCTAATGCGGCTTCTTGAGCAACATGGGCAGTTGGCAAACTGACGGCACAAATTCCACGCGGCTTCCGCTAGAACGGATCGGTCGCATAGACCCGTCGCTTGTCTGCCTACCGATGACTACATCCTAAGTAATGCCGTCAAGCTAAGCTGAACGTGCTGCCCAGAAACCGCTTAGGGTTTTTGCTTGTTAGGGCTGGGACGGCTTCAGTACGATATGGTGCCGCACTTGCTTCTGACTTAGCCTAATCTGTGGATATGAATTTGAGGGACACTCGTTGACGGTTACGCTCGAAGAGGAGCTCCTCACCCATCTCGATTCCGCCATCCCGGAAGGCGAGACCAAGACCCGCAACATCGACGTCGTGGCCTTCTTCAACGGCTTCGGCTCGTCGACCTGGCCGACGCTCGAGGAGACCGGTCAGCATTTCGGCGGCATCACCCGCGAACGCACCCGTCAGATTATCGCTGCGAACTACCGCGATCGTGTCGGTGCCGAGGACCTGCCTGAGCTGCGCGCCTGCGCCGAACGGATCTCGGCCTTCGGCATCTGGTTCGCCTCCGATCTCGCGAAACTTCTGGTCGACGAAGGCTGGGCCGACGAGGACGCTAACATCCTGGGCGTGCTGAACATGATGCAGGGCCTTGGCCTGTGCACCGAGTACGGCCTCTACGACGGCCGCATCACTTCCCTGACCCGTTCCAAGCTCGACGAGGTCGAGGACTATCTGATCCTCGACGGCGAGAGCGTCAAGCTCCTCAAGGCCGCGGTCAAGGAGACGCGGCGCATCCCGGGCCTCGTCGGCTTGGCGGACGTCGCGCATCTCTCGCAAATCGATGTCGAGCTCAAGACGCTGCTTGCAGTCATCCGCCTCCATCCCGAGGCTTGGGTCGGCGAATCGGGCGGCATCACGCGCTACTGCTTCGAGGATCGCGAGAACGTCCTCGTCAACATGTCCGAGAAGGTCTTCTCCGTCTTCGACAAGGTCGAGATCTCCCGCCTCGCAGCGACACTCGCCAATGCGCTGCGCCGTCGTTCGACAAACCTGTCCTATCCGGACCAAGCAGCCATCGAGCAATACATCCGCGGCTCAAAATTCTTCCAGTGCGGCAAGCGCATGGCCAGATTCGAGGGCGAGACCACCGAGCTGACAGATATCGAGACCGACATCGTCGACTTCCTCGACGAGAACGGCCCGTCCGATTTCGTCACGGTACGCGCGCATCTTGTGTCGCTCGGATACGGCATCCCTCTGTTCACGAAGACGATCGGCGCGAACGCGTTGGTGAACGTCGACCGGTCCGCCGGACGCAAGCAGTTCGTCTACAGCCTCGTTGGCCGACCCCGGCCGTTGGAGCGCCAGCCCGTGGACGACGCGCTCACCGACGACGACCGCTATTCCCGCTTCGCGGCGCGCCTCCAGAGAATCGGCGCAATCGGCAGCACGGATGCCGACGTGCAGAGCACGCACCGCCGCGAACAATCGATCCTGTCCAAATACCTCTTCGAAGGCCGCAAGACGCACCTCTGCGCCATCTGCGGTGAGGAGCACGACGTCGCCTCCCTCGTCACGGCGCACAAGAAGAAGCGATCCCTCTGCAACGAGCGCGAACGTCTCGACCCGCATATCGTCATGCCGCTCTGCGTGTTCGGCTGCGACCATCTCTACGAACGCGGCTTGCTTCAAATCTTTGGCGGGCGAGTGACCGGCGATGCGTCGAAGGCAACAGGTGCGGCGACCAAGGCATTCATCGACAGGATTGCCGGGAAGTGTGTTTCGAAGGAATGGCTCCAAGGCGGCGACAGCTACTTCCAGCGGTAGGGCTCTATTCCAGACCGGGCACTTAGCCGTGCTGCCATAGCACTTCGGGCTCGCCGAATTCGCCCTCGTCCGGGTTGGCCGGCATCTTCCATGCGATGACGCCGGCATAGCCCCGCGACATCAGCTTTGCCCGGGCGACGGCATCATCCTTGCTCGGCATCTGCTGCGCTTCGAATGCTGGCCTCAGGTCGCCGTCCTCGCCCCGCTTGAACGCGGCGAGAACGATGAGCGTGGTGTTCTTGCTCCGTTGCTGCTGCTCCATCGGCTGTTGAACGCGGCGCATCGTGATCGCTCCAATCAGGACTCCTGTGTGATCCTGGGATCAGAACACAGAGGGAACGCTGAGCAATGTCTATGCCCCGCGTTGACCCAAAGACCATCACGCTAGGCTTATTTTGGAGGGTTATAGAGGGCTATGGAGTAGATATAGTTCTCATCGCTATCCCGCATGGCCCGCCAGAACCATGAAAGGCCCCTGTCTTTGAAGGGACTTTTCTTATGGCGGGGATGCCGCGGGCAGGGCCCAGGCAGAATCTCGATCTCGATGGCACTTTCGCACCTGCTCGTGTCATTCAACTCCGGCAGACTGGGTGCTCTTGAATGGACACCCATGGCCTGCAATACGCCTAACCTTGAGGGCGTGGATCAGGTACTTGGTCGCCTGCGAATCCCTTCTAAAGCAGGCCGTTTCCCCAGTACCGCGGCTGCAGTGGTGTCACCCGCAGACGCCTTCAGTTGCAGTACGTCGAGCGACTCTGAACGCAGGTGCTCGAGCTCAGCTTGTGAAGGATACTTGTGGCGGATCAGCCACTCAGCTTCTTCTTGTGATCCTGCTTGCAAGGGGGGCGGCTTCATTGCAGTCTCCGGTGCATATCCGCTGTGCAACTGCATTCGCCTTGAAGCCCGATGGACTGCCGGCAATTGAGCGTTGCGGCGTGTTCTCGGCCGGGGTTTGGCCCGATTGACTGGGCGACGACGCAGGTCCTTCTGCCGCCGATGATGCTGCGCTCCGGCTTGTGGAAGGTTGTCCCGAGCAGGCAGTGGCAGTGGCAGTGGCAGTGGCAGTCGCCGCCAGGATGGCCGTAAACAGGATCGATCTCATGTGCATCACTGTACTCCACACATATTGTTCTGGACCTGAGTCCGCCACGCAGAGCATGACGCATGCATGCAGCATCCCAGAGGGTGGACTCAATATCGGAAAGCGGCGTCATTTCTGGCCAAAACGGGTGCCAGGCCGAGGCCATCATCGGCGCACTGCTTCGGCGCCGAAAAGTAGGGGGCGCCGTGCTGATACGCATCTGCGTTAGATGTGACAAGAGGTGGCGAATATTCCACCGAATGGCGCAATCTACCTGTAAGAAGCTTCGTAAGTGGGCCCCGGGCCCGGCTGCGGTGACAGGCCAAGAGTGACAAGGCCAACTGCTTCAGGAAGTACTCTTGATGCCTCGGTAGGCTTCGCCCCGCGCGCTCAGCGATGGCGGTGCCGCAACCAAAAGTTCCCGCGAGTCTTCTTCTCTCGCAGATCCGCATTGAACCAGGGAGTACTCTGTGGGCTCTTCCTCGCTTCTGGTAAGCCAATGAAGATCGCTGCACTCATCTCGTGCCTTGTGCTCTGTGCTTCCTTCGCATCTCCAGCATCAGCCCGGCCGCTGGCAGAGAAACTTGAAGCAGACATGGAAATGGCCGAGCACTCCATTCTCGCCTCCTTGGCCGTACACAAGAGTTCTGGAAGCATGTCACTGTGCTCCCAGGTCCCCTATGCCTGTGCAGGGGCTGATGGTGCCGAGCTGGGTCTTGCCTTGATCGGCGGCAGTAGAAGTCCAGCCGCGCCCCGGCACCTTGCAGGATTGACACGTTTTCGCATGGACGGAGCATTTTCTGAGGACTACAAGTGCTACGTCGCCGCGCAGGGATATTCAATCGTTCAGGCTGCGGCGAAGCTGGATGCCAAGCGTCTGGCAGGGCAATGCCTGTCCGAATTTTCTGCCTTCAAGCGACGGGCTGGCGGTGTGAGCTTCGACGTGGCGCCTGAGAACATCTGCAGTTCAGTCGCGGACATCCAGAAATCGCTGCGTGAAGTCGCCGGACTGGCCAAGGCCGGTGCTGGCTGTGACGGCGTCTGATCCGCCCATGCGTTCCATGGAGAATTGAAGCAGGGCGTCCGCGCTTTTCCAAAGGCTGTTGCCATGAAGATTCTTAGTAGCGTCGCCCATCCTTCGGTTTGTTATGGCACAACGGATAACTAGAGCACGACCGGAACGCCCCGTGCGGCCCATTCCGCTCCACAAACACGCCCAACTTGCACACCGGGCAGCGCTCCTCATTGATGGCCGCGCCTGAAATCCCGGACACCTCCACAACCCCTTCCGCCACCAGCTCGTCCAGGAACGGTGAGTGCTTCCCCTGCAGAGTGAACATCGCAACCGACCGTCGCGCACGCGTCAGCGCGACATAGAACAACCGTCGTTCTTCGCTCAGTGGATAGGTATCACCATCCGGCATTGCCAGCGAAAGCACCGGGTCATCCGAGCGTAGGCTCGGGAAGCTGCGATTGATCATGCCCGGCAGGATCACGTAGTCCGCCTCGCGCCCCTTCGATCGATGTGCTGTGAGGAACTCGACATCCATCGTGCTGCCAAAGGTCGTCTTCCAATCCGAAGGCACTACACCGCGATCCGCGCGGTAGCGCCCCAGAACAAACACGCTAACGCGCCCGTCGCGTCCCTGCGGAACCGCACCTGACAACAGCTGCTGGTGCAGCTTGGCAAGGTACTGGCGAACACCATCCTGCACCTCCTCACGCCGGTTCATCTGGAACGCCTGCAGCACCGGACCCCTTGCCGGCGTAGCAGAACGAACCGTCTTGGCAATCTGCGCCGGATTGCGGCTGATGAAGCGGCTGGAAACATCACACAGTGCCTGTGGGCAGCGGAACGTCTGCTCCAGTTTCAGCACCTGGCCGTGCCCCATCCATTCGCGGAAACCGGTCATCACTGAAACATCGGCGCCGGCGAAGCGGTTGATCGACTGCCAGTCGTCGCCTACGGCAAACAGATAGCGGCCCGGGCGGTTGACCAGAGCGCGGCACAAGCGGGCGCGGGCGCGCGAGGCGTCTTGGAATTCGTCGGCCATCACCAGCTCGTAGGGCGATTCATAGTGGCCCTGTTCCAGCAGCCCGGCGGCCATGTTCAACATGTCTTCGAAGTCGATGCTGCGTTCGTCCGCCAGCGCGTCATCCCACGCCTGGAACACAGGCCCCGCGATTTCAAGGAAGCGCCGGTAACGTTCCTTGAACTGATCCTCGGGCATCTGCCGCAGACGCTCGGCCATGTCTTCCAGGCTCAGGCAGTTGCTCTTGGCGTGTGCAATGAAAGTGCGCATCAGCCCGATCAGATCGGCATCGGGCATGGGCTTGGCGCCGCGATCGGGCAGCTCGCGATCCGGGTTGGGGTCGAGCTCGACGCGCGATTCGCCCAGCCGTTCCGACAGGTGGTGCAGGGCCTCGCCACTGCGTAGCCCGAACGAGGTGGTCTCGACCAGCGCGGTACCGCGTGCGGTATGCTGCTCGCGTTTCCAGCGCACGCCATCGGCGTAGTTGTCGAAATGCTTCGGCGGCTGGCCGTCGGCATCCAGCGCGAAGTGCTCGTGATACAGCTCGGCGTCCGGGTAATAGAAGTCCGGGCGATACTGGCGATGGGTATCCGTGGCGGTATCGAATTCGTAGCGCCGCTCGTAGTTGTAGGCCACGCCGTTGTAGAACAGCCAATCGGCAATCACGCACTCTTCCAGGCTCTTCACCCGCTCACCTTGCAGGGTGCGGATGTAGGGGGTGCCATCGCGGTCGTAGCCATCGGCCAGCATCTGCGTGCCCAGCGGCGGCAGGTCGCGCCCGAATACCAGCCGGAACATGTCCCACTGGGTGCGGAAGTGGGTCGAGCGGTCCTTCAGGTCGTCTACCAGCTCGGCCAGCTTGTTGAAGCCCAGCGTTGCTTCGACGGCCCATTCGGGAATATCGGGCTTGCGCCCCGTCGCCTTGGCGATGATGGACAGGCCAAGTGCATGGAAAGTGCGCGCCTCCACCACGGTATCGCCCATGCCTAGCCGCTCGAAGGATCGCTGTGCCCGTTCTTCCAGCTCTTTGGCGGCATCCTTGTTGAAGGCCAGCATCACGATGCGCTCGGGGGCCACAAAGCCACGGTCGATAGCGTAAGCAGCCTTGGCCACCATAGTGGAGGTCTTGCCGGAGCCGGCTGAGGCGACCACCTGCACGCGGTTGTCGAAACAGATGACCGCGCGGGCTTGTTCTTCGGTAAGCGGCTTGCTCTCCACCCGTTGCAGGAAGTTCCTGGCCAGCACCAGCTCGCGCGTTGCCATGGACGCGTTGGCCTCGGCCCAGACGGATGGCCAATCCAGTTCCCAGTCGCGCAGGGCGTCCAGCGCGGCACGGTGGCTGTGCGCGTGCAGGTCTTCGTGTACGGCGTCGTCGAGGAACAGCTGCTGCAGCTCGGACGGCTGCAGGGGCAGGGCGGGGCGCTCGGCCAGCAGTGCTTGCTGCTGTTCGTGGGTGATCCATCGGCGGTCGGCGCTGGCGCGGTCGGTCAGGGCGTCTGCCTCGGCCAGCCAGCAGTAGATCTGCGCGAGGATGTCTGCAAAGAGCGCTTTGCGACTGCGGGTCGTGCAGGTAAACAGGACCTGCTGCACGGCGGCCGAAAGCTGGGATGCTTGGCGGTTGGGCAGGCCATCGACGGACACCGTGTGATGGTCTTCAGTCTGCAGCTCGACCCGGGCCCAGAACAGGCCTGGAATGATCCGCACGCGCGCATCATCGTCCACGTGCTGGCGGTAGTGCTTGCCACCCATGCGAATCTCGACGTATTCGCCTTCCAGCCGCAGCAACCAGTGTGCTGAACGGGTCAAACGCTGGCCCCAGCCCGAGGGGCGCCATTCCATAGACATCCAGAAACTGCCTTGCATACGTCAATGGGCGTAAAGTGCCCTTACGAGCCAATGATAAGCGGGCTTGGTGTCGCTTGCGGCTTGTACCGCCTCCGTCTGGGCGAACGCAGGCTTGCACCGGGTTACCATGGGGCCCGCAACCCGAGCTCGCCGTCGTTCAATGGTTGCAATCCAGGAAGGATTCCCATGTCGAAGCTGATGCAGCATTTCCCGCGCCGAATCCGTGTGTTGGCCGTCGCGCTGTTGGCCGCAGCACTGCCCGCCGCTGCGCAAGCAGCCGTCCAATCATTGGCGTGTGGTCTCTGGTCGGAAGAGGCTGACGGGACCTGGGACGCCCTGCGCTATGTGGATGGAGCCACCGGCGCTACGGAATCGCGCGACACCTATCAATGGACATCGAAGCAGGTCTCCTTAGGGACCGGTGCCACGTTCAGCTGGAACCTGACCTACCACTGGCCGCGTGATGCGACCCGTCAGAAGGCCGTTCCCGAGCGCGACGTGGTTGTGGGCATGGATTTCCGGTTCAACGCAAAGGAGATCGGCCAGCCACTGAAAGACCCGGGGCATACGTGGATTCATCTGTACCGTTCCGCCGATCCGGCCAGACGGTTCTCCGTTCACTCCACCAGCCTGACCAACACCATGGACTGGACGCGCCTGCAGGATGGAAGCCTGTATGGACGAGCGTTGTTGTCGCTGGACACGGTGCTGGCATTTGGCACGGACTTGGATGCACTTGTCTGGAACATCCGTCGTGGTCCCGATCCGCTGGGTGTGACCGAGTCCGAGTTTGCGGGCGCGCTGCCCGTGTCAGCGATGCGCGGCAAGATGGCGCGGGTTCCGCAACTGCGCGTAGCGCTGGACCGCAAGGCGGCGAACTTCCGCAGTGAATGCAAGGCGCCCATCATGATGGGGCAGTAGTGACCGTGGCCATGCCCCATGCGCGCCCGTAGCAGTCTGTGGCGGAACGCGTCGAACCTGTAGGCGGGTCGTGATCTGCATGATGGCGGCGCTTTGGGTAATCCGATCGTCGTAATCGGCCATGCCGTGGGCGACGGTCGACTGCTCCGGTGCGTGCGCTTCGTCACGGCTCCACTTCGCAGACGGCCCCGGCTGTCGCAGGCTGCACATAATGCTGTTTCTGCCTCTTTTCAGCGCCGGACGGCGCGCGAATCATGGCCTCGCCAAGGCACCTGCCTAGGCCGGGATTGGCGTCCCGAACTTACGTATCACTACGGATCGTGTTGCAGCCGCAACTGTAATCACGACAATGCACCGTCTGCCAGTCCATGGTGGGCGGTGCGTGGGGATCTCTCGATCCGCCGGCTTTAGTGGTACGTATCCGGCACGCCAACCCGCACCGTCCGCCACCTTGCATCTGCAGGTGGCCACACCGCGAGGTTGCCACCATGTCTGACCTGCTTCCCGACTATCCCTGTCTGCACACGCTGCTCGGCGATGCCGTGCGCGATCTTCCCAATGCTCTCGCCGAAAAGATGGAATACGCACTCAGCGATGCAGCCGAGTCCGCGCCTCCGTCGGCGTTCTTCACGTTCCTGCAAGGCCACGGCAAAGGCCATCGTGCGGACGGCACACCGTGGTCCGAAAATCGCCTCACGCCCGGTCGCGCTTTCGACTTGGCCTTGGCTACCCGCAGTGCCTCTGGCATCACCGCGCTCACTGCCATGTTGCACGCCGCACACGTAGCGCGGGAGAACGACGATCCGGGCTCCTATCCGTCTGCAGCGCTGGTCGATGGTCTGTTTGATGCCTGCGAAGCACTGTCGCTGCAGGTAGAGCGCTGTCTTGACCCTTGATTCACAGGTGCGCCGCAACGGGAAGGGTGGGGACTTCCAACGTGGTCCCCATGCCTGCGGTTCAAGCGCCGTGCTAGTCGCTGTCGCTTTCTGCTTGCTCTGCGCCGCTCGACCGCTTCGCGCGCTCTTTCAATTCAGTCGCCAATCGTCGCTGTTCTGCGTGCGGCATCCTGGCGGCGGCGAGAATGACATTGGCCAGCACATCGCTATCGGCCAATAGATAGGCGAGAGGAACGCCCAGTTCGGCAGCCATCTTGCCGGCAGTGGCAAAGTCCGGCTCCGACGTGCCCTGTTCGTAGCGTGTCACCCGGCTGGACACCACATCCTCAGACAAGCCAATGCGCCGGCCCAGCTCGCGCTGGGAAATGCCCATCGCCAAGCGCGCTTCTTTGAGGCGCTTGGTGAACTGGTCGCGGAGAGATGTGGGGGACATTACCCGCCTGGGCGCATCCTGTAACGGTCTACAGGATGGCAATCGCCCCACAATTCGTATGCTACATTATTTGTAGCTACGTAGGTCGGAGTAGCGTATGAAGCCGTCTTCGCGGCCAGCGCCGCGTGGCAGCACAACATCGGCAATCTGCCTTGCCTGCGGATACCGCGGCCCGATGGCCATCCGCAATGGCCGCGGGCATTGGTCTAGCTCCGGGTGGGCATTCACGCTTCTCGCGCTGCTTGGCGGTGCAGTTGGTTTCCTATTGATGGGCATCACCGGGATGCTGGCCATGTCGATACTGATCGGCATTGTGGGCGCACTCGTGGTCCGTCCGTCCTCTGCTTACCACTCCTGCCCTAGATGTCGCGTCGATCTGCAGTGGCGTTGAAGGTGCCAACTGGCACGGCGATGGAGGTGCGTAGGAAAATTCTGATCGTGGACGGGTAGTGATGACGTTCCTGTCCCGTTGATCGGCCTTTGCCTATAGTGGCTCCAAACCCCGCAATGGAATGGCCCGATGCACCCGATGTCCTCCGGCCGGTGCCTGGCACTCGCAATCGCCGTCGCTGTGAGCGCCAGTGCCTGCGCACGACCGACATCCACCGAACACGAAAGGAATCCCGCCATGCCTGGCGCAACGCAGACCGGCCGCACCCTCAACGGCCACACCTACACCGACGCGCCCGTGGACGTGAAGCTGGGGCCGAATACCTTCCGCATCCCTGCCAATTATCTGGACAGCCAGATTGCGCCTTGGCCGGGGGAGGGGGTGACGCTGGTTATCGAATGGCCTGACATGAAGCCGACCGCGCCGGGCGCACGGGCGAATCCGAGGACCAATGATTTCCGCAAGGAGATCGCGGTGGCGGTGAACTACATCGACAGGATTCCAATCGAAACGTCGCTTGCGCGACTGTCGTCCAACGAGGCCATCACCGAGGAGGGATCGGTGGAACGTGGTGATCCACGGGCACGCCTGGACCTGCGGATTGCCCGGCCAGCGACGCTGGGGCTGGTCCCTTATGCCATCGATGAAGAGAAGATGGCCCGCTATTCAAAGGACTACGAGGCCCGCTACGGCAAGCCTCCTGTTCGAAACCCGACCTATGAAGATGACTGGTATGTTGCGCGCAACGAAGATGGTCAGCTCACCACATTCATAAAGTGCGAGACCACCTCGTTCCGGGGTGATGGCGTGCGCCTGGAAGGCGATCAGGTCATCGACCTCGACGACCCGGTGGCGGCAGGATGTACGCACTATTTCGTGGATGTCGAGAACAAACTCTCGATCACCTTGAACTACAAGCGGGCATTCCTGAAGGACTGGAAGCGCATGGAAGACGCGGTACGGGATGTCTTGGCACGCACCAAGGCCAGGTGATCCGAAGACAATTCAAGGAGTAAGTCATGGGTGGACTGACCCAGAAGGACATCAGGATCCTCACTGCCTATGCGGATTCGGGCAACCGGGAGCTCTACTGGAACTATCTCTCGCAACTTCCCGGTGCAGACGGTTATGGAACGCTGGCGTTGGGTGTTGTGCGCAACGACAGCCTGCCCGGGCGGGTGGCAAACAGTTACGCTCAGGAACATGCGAGAACCCAGCACGACGATGGTTCACGCTTCCCCAATGCGGTGTTGAGTGAACGGCAATGGGAAGCCTTCGGACAGAGTCTGCTCAAGCAGGACCTCGTGTTGCGGCAGTACTGGTCGCAGCAGCAGCGCCCGGATCTTGCCTTGAACCTGCCCGGCAAGGATGTGATGACCGCGCACGACCGTGCGTTCGAGCAGCATCGCCTGGATCCCAATTGCTGGACACCCCGCGTGCTGCTTCAGGCCGCACTGGAAAAGAGTGGCCCGCAGAAGCTGGAGCAGATCTGGACCAACATGCTCGACAACGATGGGGCCGGACTCCCGCGGGTGGGAAGTACCAGCCGCGATGCGATCACCCAGATGGGATTGAGCAAGGGGAGCCAGTACCTCGGCACGCTGACGTTCCATGAAGTCACCCAGGCCCTGGGTGGCCGCTCCTCGGTAGACCCCAACGTCATCGGCGGCCTCAATTCCTACGCGTTGTACTTTGAAGAGGACAGCAAGTGGGTCAGTGTGACCTCCGGCGGTGGGCACAGTTCGCTGCGCGAGATCACCGATCCGGCCCGCATCGCCGAACTCAACGACGCGCGCGAAGTCCGCCTGGAGCGGCAGCAGAAGGCCACCCACTTCCACCCGGAAGATCCCTACCGCTCCATCACCCGCAGCCCGCTCACTGCATCGGTCGATGGCATGCCAGGCCCCCAGCGTTCGCCAACGCGTTTGGCGGACATTGGCCCGGGCCACGCCGAGTACAGTCTGCTGCAGCAGGTCAGCGGGCATGTCGCCGGCATCGACGCCAGAGCAGGACGCACGCCGGATGAAAGCAGTGAACGTCTGACCGCCAGCGTGATGGTCCTGGCCCGGCAGAACAACCTGGACCGTGCCGACCATGTGCTGCTCAGCGCGCAGACGGCGGACAGCCCAGCTGGCCGCAACGTGTTCGTGGTGCAGGGCGAGATGAACGACCCGGCACACCTGAGGGCTTCCATGCCCACCGATGTGGCCGTGCAGACGCCGGTAGAGCAGTCGTTGCAGCGTCTGGAGCTGGCCAGCGCGGAACGGCAACAGGCCCTGTCCCAGCGTCAGCAGCAGGAATTGGACAACCAAGTGCGCGAGCATCCGGCAATGCGGCAGGCATAGTGCGCAGCAAGGGGGCAGTGGGGTATTCCCATTGCCCCCGCACCCGTCACTTGCCCGGTGCGTCGGCTGTCTGGGCAGCCACCATCGCCTGCTGCATTTCCTTCAGCGACAGGTAGCCATCGCCGTCGGTATCCAGTCCCGTGAAGTACTTCGCAATCTCCGGCACCACGGCCGCTTCTTCCTTGCTGATCTTTCCGTCCTTGTTCTTGTCCATCGCAGCGAACGCGGCATCGATCGAGTCAGCCTGCTTGCTGAAGCGTGCCTGCTGATACGTAGCAAACTCGGCCTTGTCGACGCGACCGTCCTTGTTGCTGTCCATCGCGGTGAAGGTGGAATCGATATAGGCCTGTTTCGGGTCGGCTGGCGCGGCCTGTGCAAGCAGCGGGGCGGCGCACAGCGCAATCAGCAGGGCGGTCTTGTTCATATGCATTGCATGTAGTCCTTGAGTGAGGGAGTCAGCGGCAGGGGTAGGTGTAGCCATCGCGGTCGCGATAGCTGTCGGTACGACGGTCGTAGTTGCCGTAGCGGTTCATGCAGTAATCGGCGCGCTCACGTGTTTCCCGCTCGCGCTTCGCTGCTGCCGCAATCACGCCCGCCACCACAGCCGCGCCCACGACGCCCACCACCACGCCCGCAGTCTTGGCGTCATGCCGGCGCTCGCGTTCGCGGTCACGCTCCCGCTCGCGGCGCTGCCAGTCATCGCGCTCGCGGTCACGATAGTCCTGGTTCCACTGCGGGTTGTGGCGGTCGCCACGCTGCGCATGGGCATCGCCCGAGTAGGGCAGCAGCACCAGCAGTTGTGCGGCCGCTACAAGCAGCAGCACAGTCCTTCCTGTTTTCAGAAACATCGTCCAGCTCCTGTGCGGACATCGTCGGTAGCTGCAGTACACACCGCAGACATTGCGCGAACCTGCCGTCACCGCAGGCAATTGCAGCGCCTACCGGACCAGCGCCTCCACCGGGTCCAGCTGCGCCGCGCGACGTGCCGGCAGGAAGCCGAAGCCGATGCCGATCAGGCTGGAACACGCGAACGCCGCGATGATTGAATTCGCTGAAAACACCAGGCTGAAGCCCACGTCGGCCAGTGCCAGCACTGCGCCCAGCAGCAACGCCACACCAATGCCCAGCACACCACCAAGCAGGCACACCAGTACCGACTCGATCAGGAACTGCTGCAGGATGTCGCTGCGGCGCGCGCCCACGGCCATGCGTACGCCGATCTCACGGGTGCGCTCGGTCACTGATACCAGCATGATGTTCATCACTCCTATACCACCCACCACCAGCGCGATGGCGGCAATGGAGCTGATCATCATGGTGAGGATGCCGGTGGTCTGTTCAATCGAGTGGCGGATCTGCGCGTTGTTGCTCATGTAGAAGTCGGTACTGCCGTGGCGGCGGGTCAGCAATCGTGCAATGGCCTGCTCGGCCGCTTCCATGCTGGTCGCATCGGATACGCGCACGGTGATGCTGGATACATGGCTCTGGCCCAACACCCGCGCCATGGCCGTGGTGTAGGGCATCCACACCCGTAGCAGCGAGGCGTCGCCGGCGGCGCCGGCATCTTTCTTCACCACACCCACCACGCGCACCGGCACGGTGCCCAGCAGCAGGGTCTGCCCGATGGGGTTCTCGGCTGCGGCGAAGAAGCGCGCGCGGGTGTTGGCGTCGATGATCGCCACCTGCTGGTAGCCAGCCACACCCTGCGCGCCGAAGAAGGCGCCTTCGCCCAGCTTCAATCCATGCACGCGGAAGTACTGTTCGCTGACGCCCTGCACCTGCACGCTGGCGGAGCGGTTGCCGCGCATCGCGGTACCCGTGGTGGCTACGCCAGGGGTGGCACTGTCCACGAACGGTTGCCCGGCCAAGGCCACGCTGTCACCCGGGGTAAGGGTCTCCACCCGCGCCGCGTGCAGGTCGCCAAAGCCGGAGCCTGGATAGATCTCGATGGTGCTGGTACCCAGCGAAGAGATGTTGGACAGGATGGCCTGACGCGCACCCGTACCCAGCGCGACCACCGACACCACCGAGGCGATGCCGATGATGATGCCGAGCATGGTCAGGAAGGTACGCATGCGGTGTGCGTTCATGGCGCGCAGGGCCATGCGGAAGGCCTCGGAGAAGCGATCACGCACGGCCTGCCAGCCGATGCCATCGTTGCGTTGCGGCATCGCGGTCGGCGCCATGCCCGCTGCCGAGCCAGCACCCGTGGCACGATCATCGACAATCCGACCATCGCGGATCTCGATGATGCGCTGGGCGTGCTCGGCCACCGCCATGTCATGGGTCACCAGCACCACGGTGTGGCCTTCGGCATGCAGCTCGCCGAGGATCTTCATCACTTCCTTGCCCGACTGTGTATCCAGGGCGCCGGTCGGTTCGTCGGCGAAAATCACCGCACCGCCATTCATCAGTGCGCGGGCAATCGACACGCGTTGCTGCTGGCCCCCCGACAGCTCGCCGGGCAGATGTTGCATGCGTTCCCCCAGGCCCAGCCGCGCCAGCAGTTCGGCGGCCCGCGCGTGGCGCGCGGGGGAGGGCATGCCGGCATAGATCGCCGGCACTTCCACGTTGCCCAGCGCGGTCAGGTCGGCCAGCAGGTGGTAACGCTGGAAGATGAAGCCGAAGTGTTCGCGGCGTAGTTCGGCCAGTTCATCGGGCGACATCTGCGCGGTCTGGCGTCCTGCAATCTGGTATTCGCCGGCAGAGGGCCGATCGAGGCAGCCGAGGATGTTCATCAGCGTCGACTTGCCCGAGCCGGACTGGCCGACAATGGCCACCAGTTCACCGGCATGAATGTCCAGGTCCACACCGTCCAGTACCACCAGCGTCTGCTCGCCGGCGGCGAATTCACGGCGCAGCCCACGTACGCTCAGCAGAGGCTCGCTCATGGGGGCGCTCATCCGCGCTGCGCGGGTGCGGCGGCGTCTTCGTCGCCGGCTTGAGCAAGAACGACCTGCTCGCCTTGCTTCAAGCCGCTGCGTACTTCCACCTGGATCTGGTCATCCAGTCCGATGGCGATGCGCCGCGCCACGGCGCGCCCGTCTGCACCGAGAACCTGCACGCTGTAGCTGCCATCGCCGGCCCGCGCACCCAGCGCGGCGGAGGGGATGGTCAGGACGTTGTGGGCACGGCCGAGCACGATGCGTACCTGGGCGGTCATGTAGCTGCGCAGGCGCCCATCACTGTTGTCCACGTCGAACTGGCCGTTGTAGTACATGGCGGTGCGGCTGCCGGCGGACAACGCCGGTGACGTGAGGCTGGATGCATCTTCGTTGGTGATCGATTCGGGCGCTGGCGCAATGTCGCGCAGCGTGCTGCTGTACCGGCGGCCCGCATCGCCAAGGATGGTGAAGAAGGCTTCCTGGCCGACCGTGGTGTGCACAACGTCGGCCTCGGAGATTTCGGCATAGACAGTCATCACGTCCTGGTTGCCCAGCATGACGATGGTGGGTGCGCTCTGTACCGCGTTCACCGTCTGCCCCTGACGGGCGACCACCGCCAGCACCGTGCCATCGGTAGGCGCGGTGATGCGGGTGTAGTCCAGATTGGTCTGCGCGATGTCCACCTCGGTCTGCCGCTGCACGATCTCCCCATCCAGCGCTTTGATCTGTTCGCGGGTTGCCTCCACCTTGGCGTTGGCCGCGTCGAAGTCGGCGCGGGCAACCAGCTGCGATGCGACCAGTCGTTGCTGCCGCCGCAGGGTCAGTTCGAACTGGCGTAGATCGGTGGCCAGTGCATCACGGTTGGCGCGTGCGGTGCGCTGTGCTGCCTGCGCACTCAGCAGTGCATTGCGCTGGGTACGGGAGTCGATGTCGGCAATCGGGTCACCTGCCTTCACCTTGTCGCCCAGCTTCACGTACAGGGTTTCGATGCGTCCGGAAACCTGCGCGCCCACGCTCACTAGTCGCGATGGCTTCAGGGTGCCGGTGGCTTCCACCACCTGCTCGATGTTCCCACGCACCACGGGCGCGAGCTGCAGTGGTGGTGGCGGTGCCGGTCGGAGCCAGAACCAGGCGGCAATGGCAGTGCACAGTACGGCACCGGCGGTCATCAGCAGTCGGCGGTGTTTACGCGGTGCCGTGCTCATTCGCACAGCGTCCAGAACGGGCAGGTCATCGGTGGTCCTCGCGGCAGGAGAGATGCACGCGCCGGGTGCCGGGCGTGGATGGCCGTCGAGTCTCAAGGTGATGGATTGCGTGAACCTTGCGGCGCTGTCGTGGTTGTCAGGTCACTTCCATGGCGATGACCAGCGCCACGGCGACGAACTGCAAGGCACTGCCCAGCACCAGCAACGCGCTGCGCAGACGGTCGGATGTCATGCGCAGGCTGCAGAGCTGGCACAGCGTGCCGATCACCAGCCCTGCGGCAGCGAGTGTGCTGGACGGCTGCGCGTGCACGCGATGTATCACCAGCGGGACCCAAGCGCTGGCCAGCATCATCCACGCTGCATGCGTGTCCATGTTGCGCAGAGCAGCAGGGAGGGTTCGCGCTGTAGTTGATCGCCATGCGGACAGCGCGTGCAGCACGGCATGTGCGACGACGAAGAGCAGCACTGCGCTGGTCAGTGCTGCGTGTGCATGGCGGTGCGTTGAAACCACCAGTGCACTGCCGGGCAGCAACAGGAACAGCGCGGCAAAAAGGCGCATCAGCACGTTCGGACGCTTCGCAGCAGGTATCGCGCGCAGCCACTGTGGCCAATGCGGCAGTCCGCGCGCGCGATCGGCATGCGAGCGTCTATTCCACGCAGCCGCGGTCAAACCAGATGTGGCTGGTGTCGCGCGGGATCGGCTAGAGGAGGAGGGTGGAGGAACTCCTTCGGTCACGTGCAGGCTTCCTGTCAGGATGGAACGCGATGGCAGCGCAGATGCCATCGATTCGATGCTGCGCAGCGAACATTGCCGCAACCTTGCGTGTCATCGCTGTCTGCAGCGCACGGACAGGCGGCAGTCACCGATGTGCGGACGTCCTCACTGCTCTACCGATGGCGCAGAGACAACGCCCGGGTGCTGCGGAAATTCGACGCGGATCAGCGCGCCGCCACCGGGGGCATCCAGAATAGTGACACGGCCACCGTGACGGTCGATCACCTGCCGCACCAGGTTCAGTCCCAGGCCCGCACCGGTCTGCCGTGGGCGCAGTCGCTGGAACGGCTCGAACACACGTTCGCGCTGGTCCACCGGAATGCCGGGGCCATCGTCTTCCACTTCCAGGCAGCTGCCCTGCACCCGCACGATGATCTGGCGGCCACCGTGCTCGGCGGCATTCAACACCAGGTTGGAGATCACCCGTTCGACCGCGCCAGCCTCACCCAGCACCGGGAAGTGTGGTTCCACCGCCACCGCCACCGTCTTGTCCGACTGGATCAGCAGGGGCGCAAGATCGGCGGCCACCCGTTTGGCCGCCCGGGCCAGGTTGAGGGTTTCCTTTGGACCGTCCTCTTCCATGCGGTGAAGGTCCAGCAGCTGCTCGGCCAGGGTCGCCAGACGCGCGACTTCCACGGCAAGGCTGCGCGAAGTCGAATCATCAGCGGCATCGATCTTTACCCGCAGGATCGCGATCGGCGTGCGCAACTCATGCGCCGCTGCGGCGATGAAACGGCGTTGCCGCTCGTGTCCTTCATCCAACCGGTCCAATGCATCGTTGACGGCGGTTACCAGCGGCGCGATCTCCACCGGCACCGCAGTTTCGGTCAGGCGGATGCCACGACGGCTGGCCGAGATGTTGCGGGCTTCCTGCGCGATGCGCTCGACACCGGCCAGTGCCCGCCGCACGATGATCGGCGTCAGGATGATGGTGGCCAGCGCCAGCAGCAGGAAGATCGGCAGGGTGATGATGTGCGCGGCCAACGCCATCTGCATGGTCAGCGAATCGGTTTCGCCATGGGCCATGATGGTCAGCTTGCCGGCCGGTCCGCTGTGCTGGCGTACCACCACGGCCAGGCCATCGCTGCGATCACGCCCGCGCAGGTCGCCATAGGGGATGCCATCGAGGGCGCCGACCAGCGAGGCATAGGCCGGTGGCACATGACCGAAGGTGACGTGGTGCCCATGCTCGTCCTCGGCGATGAACCATGCGCCAGGGACGATCTTCAGCAGTTCGGACAGCTCCGGCGTGTGCTGCACGTACAGTTCGCCGTTGCGGTCGCGGTGCACCGCCTCGGCCGCCACCGGTGCGAAGGTCTGGATGGTGTAGTAGCCACCGCTGTCGGCACGCACCAGCACCATCAGCAGGGCGAAGAAGGCCACCAGCAGTGCGAGCAACTGGTAGATCAGCGTCTTGACGATCAGTGGGCGCTTCAACGACGGGCGACGCGCCATCACTTGCTTTCCCGCATCAGATAGCCAACCCCGCGAATGGCGTGGATCTCCACGCCCGCATCGGCGTCAGCGAGTTTTCGGCGCAGGCGCGAGACGTGCGAATCCAGGGTGTTGGAATGGATGCCGTCGTCGAAGCCATACACCGCCATCTCGATGGATTCGCGCAGCACGGTGCGGCCCAGGCGCCGTGCGAGGGCGGCCAGCACCCGGATCTCGCGCCGCGGCAGCTCCAGCCGCTGGCCGCCCACACTGGCCTCGCCCGAGGCGGGGTCGAACACCAATCGGCCGATGCTGATGGACTCCACCTGCAATCCGCTTGGGCGACGGCCCGCAGCACGGATCCGCGCGAACAGCTCCTCCAGCGCGAAGGGCTTGGTCAGGTAGTCATCGGCGCCTTCATCCAGGCCGGCAATCCGGTCCGGCAACTGGCCCAGCGCGCTCAGCACGATGATCGGCACCCCGGGGTTGCGCTCGCGCAGCAGGGAAATCAACGCCAGGCCATCGCCATCGGGCAGGGTGCGGTCCAGCAGCACCAGATCGTGCAGGCCGCACAGGGCCGCCTCCCGCGCCAGTGCCAGGGTATTGGCCACGTCCACCACATAGCGCTCGCGCTGCAGGGCGGACTTGAGGGTGGCGGCCAGTTCGGCTTCGTCTTCGATCAGCAGGATGTGCATCAGCAGGGCTTGGGCAGGGAGAGGCCGCAGAAGGGCGGTTCGGCACGCGCCGGCACCGTATTACAGGAACATTGCGTGAACATGGCGTGCCTGCACAGCCGCCGGGAGGTCATGCAGGGATGCGATGACGCCGCGGGGACGGCGCAAGGTTCACGCAATCCAGGCGCTGCAGCCTTGGCGCCCATTCGCAGTTCCCATCCCTGGAGTCACCATGAAGTTGTTCGTTCCGCTGCTGTTGCTCGCCACGCTGACCGGCTGCACCACCGCCAAGATGACCGTCACCCCGGATGGCCGCCGCGGCGTTTCCATCGACTGCAGCGGCTCCAGTTCCTGGAGCGGTTGCTACGAGAAGGCCGGGCAGATGTGCCCCGGTGGCTACGTGGTCTTCAGCAAGGATGGCGATGAGGGCAATGCCATCGCGGTCGGCAACAAGAACGGCTTCACCTCCACCCAGATGGCCACCCGCTCGATGCTGGTGTCCTGCTCGGGCTGACGCCGGTCGGGGAAGTGGCCATGCCACTTCCCCGTCGCGTTGCTCTGCAGCGCTGGCCTAGAAGCTGTAACCGGCCTGCACATACACCCGGCGCGGCTCGCCCGGGAAATGGCCGTTGCGCTCGATGAATCCGCTGGCGGCATACACCTTGTCGAACAGGTTCTTGACGTTGGCCTGGAACTGCCACTGCTTCCACGTGGTTTTCCAGCTCATGTCGAACACGGTGTACGGCTTCACGCGCTGGCCATCCAGGCTGATGCGCTCATCCACGTAGTCGGCACCGAAGCCAATGGCCGAGTTGATCGCCGGCAGGTCGCAGCGCGTCCACAGGCCCAGCTTGTTGCGCGGTGCATTGGCGAAGCGATCGCCGGAGGCATTGGTGATGCCATTGGAGCCCGCGTCCTTCACCCGCGCGTCGTTGTAGGCGTAGGTCAGGTTCAGCACCCAGCGCTCGGTCACGTCGGCCAGAAGATCCAGTTCCATGCCGGTGCTGCGCATCAGGCCCAGCGCCGCCAGCTGGTTCACTCCATTGATGACCTCGCCAGTGGCCTGCACGATGTTGCTGCGGTCGATACGGTAGGCCGCCAGGTTCAGGCTCAGGCGCTCGGCCAGCAGCGATTTCATGCCCACTTCCCACTGCCTGCTGCGCTCGGCATCGAACGGGCCGCCTGCGGCGGAATTCTGGTTGGCCGCCGACTGCGGCACGAAGCCGCTGGCCACGTTGGCATACAGGTTCAGTCCATCGCGAACGGTGAACGTACTGCCCAGGCGCCAGCTGATGTCGTTGCCATCCACGCTGCTGCCGGCAAGGCGGTCATCGTCCTTGAACCCATCCCAGCGCAGGCCGGCCAGCACGTGCCAGCGCGGGGTCAGGGCCAGCTCGTCCTGCAGATAACCGCCATAGCGCCTGCTGCGCGTGCTGGTGCTGCGCCAGGGCAGGCTGGACAGGTTGTAAGCGTGCCAGCTGCTGGCGCCATACACCGGATTGAACAGGTCGATGCCACGCACCGGGCCGGCGCCGCGCGCGAGGTCGGCGCTGTTGGCGGTCTGCGCGGTGAAGTCCGCATCCAGCTGGTACACGTCCGCACCGAACAGCACCTTGTGGTCCACCGGACCGGTGCTTACCCGCCACACCGCATTGGCGTTGGCGGTGAACGCCTCGTTGTCGCGGATCTGGTTGCGCAGCTGCCGGGTCATCCATTCGGCCACGCCATCGCGGTCGCGGTCGATCAGGCCCATCGGCTCGTGGTACATCTGGTGTTCGTTGTTGCTGAACCAGCGCGCGGCAATATCCACGTCCAGGTTGTCGCGCGGCGCGAAACGGTACTGTGCCAGCGCCACCTTGGCCCGCATGTCCAGGAAGTCGCTGGCCTCGTTGTGGTTCCAGCGGCGGTCGGTCAGGAAATTGCCCCTGTCATCGACCGGAACACCGCGCAGGCGATTGCCGCCCAGGTTCTGGGCAATGTCGGTGAACTGCAGCACCAGCTCGCCGGTGTCGCCCACGTCGAAGGCCAGCGAGGCATCGCCGATCACGCTTTCACTGTCGGTGTTCCAGCGCACGCCCTGCTCGTTGTCGCCATACAGGCCGGCGCGGTAGCGCACCGTGCCGGCTGCATTCAACGGCCCGGTACCTTCGATCGAGCCGGCGCGGAAATCCCTGTTTCCCATCTGCAGTTCAACGCGGCGTTCGGCAGTGGCTTTCGGCTTGCGGGTCACATAGTTGATCACGCCACCAGCGTCGCCGCCCCCGTACAGCGCGCCGGCCGGTCCCTTCAGCACCTCCACCCGCTCGATGTTGAACAACTGCGGTACCGAGAATCCCGCATAGGGGTCGCCCCGCAGGCCGTCATACAGCACGTTCTCCTGGCGGAAGCCACGCAGGGTCACCCCGGCATAGCTGAAGTAGCTGATGCCGCTGATGCTGCGATAGAGATCGGTCACCTGGCGTGCAGCCTGGTCGTCGATCAGCTCGCGCGGCAGTACCTGGATGGACTGCGGCACCAGTTCCAGCGGTGTATCGGTGCGGGTGCCGACAGCCGCGTCATCCACCCGGTACAACGTCTGTGCGCGGCCACGCACCTCCACCTTGTCCAGCTCCTGCACGCGGCTGGGCGGGGCGTCGGCGGCGTATCCGGGGGTGGCAAAAGGCAGCGTCGTCGCCAGGCACAGAATGCTGCGGCGGGGCAGGAAGTGGGGCATGGGCGTATCAGGCTTGTCTGCAAATGAGAAAGATTAGCATTTGCAATGAGCGGGTGCCCATCCCCCGATTGCGTCATGGACGCGCGGACGGATCCGTATACGGCGTACCGGCCAATGCCACCAGCGTCCCCGTCGCGCCGCGCACGATCAGCGGCACCATCGCCTGCCGCGGATCTCCGCCGAACGACAGGGCGCGCAGCCCCTGTTCGTAGGCGGCCACCATCGACGCCATCAGCATCGAGGCGCCCAGTCGTGCGTCGGCGTCGCCGACGGGTCGCCCCGCTGACTCAGCCATCAACTGCGCCAGGTCATCGGTCAGCAGCGCCTGCAGCTGCCGCGCATGGGCCACCAGTACGGCGCTTTGGGCCACGGTTTTCCAGAACGACGCCGCACCGGCGTTGATCCGCAGCAGCGGATGGCCGGTGTCCAGCAGTTCCCGCACCAGTCCTTGGAAGGCGGCCAGCGGCGTCATCGACGTGCGCGCGGCCATGCCCTCGCGCAGCAACTGACGCGCTTCCTCGTCACGGTCGAACACCAGCTGTTCCTTGCTGGCGAAGTAGTTGAACACCGTCTTGCGCGAAACCCCGGCGGCGTCGGCGATCTCGCTCATCGACACCGCTTCGAAGCCGCGCTCGATGATCAACCGGGTGGCGACGTCGGAAATCGCCTGTCGGGTCTCGGCTTTGCGCTGCTCACGGCGACCGGGTGGCGGGGGCATGGGCGGGTCACTTGTGGAAAAGTACACCGAGTGTAACATTGCGACCGCCAGAGCGCCGACCCGGTGCTCACGAGGATTTCCAATGCGGTACGACGTCGTCATTGCCGGGGCTGGCCCGGTGGGACTGCTGCTGGCCTGTGAACTGTGTCAGGCAGGAAGCGCGGTGCTGGTACTGGAGCAGGCGGCCTCGCCGGATTCGCCGCTCAAGCGCCTGCCGTTCGGGCTGCGCGGTTTGAATGCCCCGACGCTGGAGGCGCTCGACCGGCGCGGTCTGCTGGACGCGGTGGCAGCCGGCCAGGTGCTGAAGCCGGAGAAGGGCCCGCCGCCGCCGGGAACCGCGCACTGGCTCTCGCAGCCACGCAAGCTGGGTGGTCACTTTGCGGGTATTCCGTTTGCACTGGACAATGTCGACAGCGGTCGCTGGCCGTGGCGCCTGCGCAGCCCGGTCGGCACGCAGATGGCGGTGGAACTGCAGGCGCTGGAGGCCGTGCTGGCCGAGCGCGCGCAGGCGCTGGGCGCAGTGATCCTGCGTGGTGCGGGCGTGCAGAGCGTGCGGATGGGGGCCGACGAGGTCCAGGTCGAGGCGGGCGGACAGGCCTTCCGCGGGCGCTGGCTGGTCGGCTGCGATGGAGGCCGCAGCACCGTGCGCAAGCAGTGTGGTTTCAGCTTTGCTGGTACCGATCCAGAGTTCACCGGCCACTCGCTCAGTGTTGAACTGGAAGATCCGACGGTACTCAGCCCGGGGCGTCACACCACCGCGCAGGGCATGTGCAACTTCAATCCGCCGGGCACGATCGCCCTGGCCGACTTCGACGGCGGCGCGGGCCACCGCCAGCCACTTGATCGCGAATCGGCACAGGCGCTGCTGCGCCGCATCTCCGGCCGCGAAGCAACGATCACCGCACTGCATCTGGCCACCACCTGGACCGACGGCGCACGGCAGGCCACCGCCTATCGTCGTGGCCGCGTGCTGCTGGCCGGCGATGCCGCACATGTGCATTCGCCGCTGGGTGGGCAGGGTCTGAATCTGGGCCTGGGCGATGCGATGAACCTTGGCTGGAAGCTCGTCGCCGTCGTGCGCGGCGAGGCAGCTGATGCGCTGTTGGATACCTATCAGGCCGAACGCCATCCGATCGGCGCGCGCGTGCTGGAATGGTCGCGCGCGCAGGTCGCATTGATGCGCCCAAGCGCGGGCTCACGTGCACTGGCTGCCATCGTCGCCGATCTGGCAGAAACACGTGATGGCGCCACGTATCTCGCCGAGCGCGTGTGGGGTGTGGGCCAGCAGCTGGACCTCGGCCATACCCATCCGCTGGTGGGCCGCAGCACGCCGGATTTCCTGCTGGTCGATGGTCGCCGCATGGGTGAACTGCTGCGGGCAGGGCAGGCGGTGCTGCTGGTGTTCGATGCTGCTGCCTCGTTGTGCGAGGCGGTTGATGTTGAACGGGCCCGCATCCTGTCCATCGCGCAGCCCGCTGTCGATTCGCTGGGCCTGTCGGCGCTGCTGGTTCGTCCGGACGGCATTGTCGCCTGGGCCAGTGATGGCGCCGATGCGGCAGGACTGGCGCGGGCGGTACAGGAATGGACGGGCTCAGCTGGCAGGGAAGCGATTGCCTGAGTTCCGGCGCAGCCCGCGCAGGGCTGCGCCGCCATCTTTCAGAGATCCTTCTTCTTGCCGCTCAGGTCCAGCGGCTGGTCATTGCCTTTGCGCTCGCTCGACCAGACCTCAACGCTCTTGCTGCATCGGCTTTCGCGGGCGGCAACCTCAGGCGGCAGGTCCTTCACATGCGGCGACTCCTGGCAGGCTGCGTGCATGGCCGAATCGTCATAAGTGGCACAGGCGCTGATGGAAGCGAGAGCAAGGAAACAGAGAGCGGAGCGGAGCAGGGGCTGCGGCAGGCGCATGGGGGGGATCTCAAGAGGGCCGGTCTGGCCATCGAATTCAATCCGTGACCTGGCTCACGCGCAATCCGACTGGCAGCACTTGTTATTAAGTAACAATTGTGGGAGTGCTCAGAGGCGGGCGATTGCCAATCAGGCAATGCAGATCAGGAACACCGTCGACAGCGCGAGCATCAGCACGAACACGCGCCGGCTCAAGGCCAGGCAGGTCAGGCAGGCCGCCAACGCCCAGGCCGCCAGCAATGCACATCCCAGCAGCCACAGCCCGACCGTCATCATCGAGCCGGCCGCTGCGGCAGACAGCGCAAAGACCTTGAACAGCGCCACGCCCAGGACGCTGCCCAGCGCGCCGGCCCGCAGGGCAATCGCATCGTGGCAGGTGGGGGAAAGCTGGCGGTGCATGAGGGCTGTGTCGCGCTTTGGGAGCTGGCGTGCGCAACTCTGCAGCAAGGCGGATCTACACCGCGTGTTCGTCGCACCGCCAGCGCGCAAATGCCGTGATGAGCTCACCACGGCATGTGCATGCTGCATGCCAGTGCTGCCCGGTCAGCGTGCCGGTTGGGAGGCCAGCATGTCGCGCCCGTGTGGGGTCAGATCGATATCCGCATCTTCCGCCTGCACGGCCAGGCCTTCCTTCACGGCCCACGTCGCCGCATCGCTTCCTACAGGGCGCGCATCGGCAATGGCGCGCAGGATGGTGAACTGTTCTTCAGTCAACGGCATGGTACGTCCTCATACGCCCAGCAGGGGCGGCAGTTGCCAGTCCGAAAGGCGCGCATTGCTGATGGCCTGATGGCAGCCACAGGCATCACAACGGAACAGCGTACCGCCCGGCAGGTGCAACAGGTTTGCATCCTGGGCGCAGGTGATTTCCGCACAATGACGGCATGACACGGTGAGCGAAATGATGCGCTCCACGTCGCCGGAAATATTGAACGCGGCCTCGAAGGCATGGATGGCGAAGTGGCCGGTGTCCGGCATGGTGTTCTCGGTTGCAGACAGGTGTCTCCATCCTCGTTTTCCCACCGTGATGAGGCTGTCAGGCCAGCGCGGTGGCGAAGTCAACGAGGTCCGCTGCTACGCTTCAGGACTGCGCATGCGGCTGGGATAGCATGCAGGTTGAATTTCCACTCGCCGCTGGCAACGGAGTAGCTCGCAATGGACATCGAACTGGACGGCAACCGCATCCACAGCGAGCGGGCATTCCACGAGACGCTGGCGCTCGCACTGGGTGTCGAGCGCGGTTATGGGAACAATCTCGACGCCCTCTGGGATCTGCTGAGTGCCAGCGTCGAGCGCCCGCTGCAGCTGACCTGGAGCGGCCATCAGGTTTCCAGAGAGGCGCTGGGGCGTCGCTTCCAGCAGATCGTCGACGTGCTTGAGCGGGTGCAGCGCCAGGATGAGGCCATGGCACTGGACGAACGCTTCAGCTATTGCCTGCGGTAGGTGCGGTGTGCAGCCGCTACCAGCGTGGTGCTGCCTGTTGCCTCCTGGGCAACACCGTCGCCTGGGCGACGGCTGACGAACCGTGCGCAGTTCAGCGGCTGCCGGCGATGGCAACCCTGCGCTTCTCCAGCATCACCGACACGCACCACAGCAGCAGGCCGCCGACCGCCGTCGCCGCACCGACGTAACCGGTGGTGGCCGGGCTGAAGCCGGCGCTGATCGCCATGCCGCCCAGCCACGGGCCGAGTGCATTGGCGGTGTTGAACGCCGCATGGTTGGAGGCGGCGGCCAGGGTCTGCGCTTCGCCCGCCACGTCCATCAGGCGCGTCTGCAACACCGCAGCCAGGGCGCCCATCGTGCCCACGGTGATGATCATCGGGCCGATGGTCCACACCGATTCTGCAGCAAGCGGGTACAGCAGCAGCATCACGATCGACCACGCCAGCACCACGGCGGCGGCCTTGAAGTGGAATTTGTCGACCAGCCAGCCGCCGGCGATGTTGCCGATGATCGCGCCGATGCCGAATACGCCCACCGCCAGCGGCATCCACGACTCGGCCACGCCGGTCACCTGCACCAGGGTCGGTGCCAGGTAGGTGAACACGCAGAACATGCCGGCAAAGCCCACCGCGCCGATCGACAGCGCAAGCCATACCTGGGTGGTGTTGAATGCGCGCAGCTCGCGCATCGGCGAGGTCCGCACCTCATCCGGATCGGGCAGCAGGAAGCGCGCGATCATCGCCACCGTGGCGATGGCCAGCACGCTGACCAGGGCGAAGGCGGTGCGCCAGCTCAGCTGCTGGCCCAGCCAGGTTGTCAGCGGATTGCCGATCAGGATCGCCACCGACAGCCCCAACAGCACACGCGACATCGCTTGCCCGCGCTGGCCGGCCGGGCTGATCGCTGCGGCCACCAGCATCGCCACGCCGAAGTAGGCACCATGCGGCAGGCCAGCGACGAAGCGCGCCACCAGCATCGTGCCGTAGTTCGGGGCCAATGCGCTGGCCAGATTGCCGACGGCATAGAACCCCATCAACGCCAGCAGCAGCTTGCGGCGCGGGAAGCTGGCGCCGACGAAGGCCAGGATCGGTGCGCCCACCACCACGCCGATGGCGTATGCGCTGATCAGGTGGCCGACCTGCGTCTCGCTGATCGACAGGCCGCGGCTGATCTCCAGCATCAGGCCCATGCTGGCGAATTCACTGGTGCCGATGGCGAAGCCGCCCAACGACAGGGCGAGGATGATCAGGGTGCGCTGGCGCGGCGTCAGCCGAGCGGCCAGGGGGGAGTTGGGGCTCATTCGGGGGCGCAAAGGGGCGGGGGAAGCGCCCCATTGTACTGCTGCACCGCAACAGGCATCAGCCGGGCTGGGGGGTAAATCAGTGTTCGATGGGTGGTGCTGCCGGCGTGGCCGGCTGGCCAAGCGCCGCCAAGGCCCGTCGGTATTTGTCACGCAGGCGCTCAGCGGTGGCGGCATCCAGCGATGCCAGCCGCGCTTCATCGGCATTGTCGGCGATGTCGGCCAGCTTGACCTTCAGTGCCAGCGGATCCGCCGAAATTCGTGCGTAGTACGTGTTGGCATCCGCCGCAGACGTCCGGCTCAGCAGCCGGACCGCGTCCTGCAACGGGGCGGGAAAGGCCTGCACCTGCCCAGCGAAGGCCGGGCAGTCCTCGATCACATCATGCAGCCAGGCCACCGCCTCGGCTTCATCATCGCCGCGCACGGCAGCGGCCACCCGGCCAACGTGGCCGATGTAGGGGTGTCCCGCCTTGTCGACCTGGCCGGCATGGGCCTCCAGCGCCAGCGTGCGTGCACGTGCTACCCAGTCCATTGCGATCTCCCCGGTGCAAGCGTGTATTGTCGTACGGACTGTCTGCATGCCGCCACCACGGCCGTGCAGGCATCATCGGACGCTGCAGGAATGGCATCTGGATTCCATCAGGGAGATGAGACATGCAGGAATACACCCATCAGCTGGAACTACGCGGCCGCTTCCGTCTGGTAGCGGTGACCCACGAGCCGGTGTACGCTCCCGGCGATGTGGTCGGCCATGCGGTCATCGTCGACGGTGGGGAACGTCTGACCGACCTGATGTCGTTGGCCGATGCGCGCCGGTACCTTGAGGAACTGGTGCGGGAAGAGGGCGTGGAGCCCGGGCTGGAGAATGAAGTCAACCTGCGGAGGAAGGCGTCGCAGCGACGCCGCCGCTAAGCCGTCGCGCCCTCGGGCGCATCATGGAGGATTCGGGTGTTGTCCAGTAAGAAGTATCTGCTCATCGCCATCATCACGCTGGCGACCCTGCTGCTTGGGTTCGTGCTTTCCGGTTACCTGACGCTGCTGCTGCTTGGTCTGGATACCAAGCTGCTCACCTGGAATACCTATTACCAGTATTTCCACGCCATCGGCCAGCCGCAGGTTGCCCCGTTCGTGGGCAAGATCAAATGGGCCGGCTACCTCGGCTTCGGCCTGCCGCTGCTGGTGCTGGCCATCGTCGGCCTGGTCGTGCTGCTGAAGAAGGACAAGCGCTCGCTGCACGGTGACGCGCGCTTTGCCACCAGCGCGGATCTGGCCAAGCACGGCATGTTCAAGAAGAGCGGCCAGAGCATCGTGGTCGGCAGCCATGGCGGCAAGCTGGTGCGGCTGGACGGCCAGCAATTCGTGATCCTGGCGGCCCCGACCCGTTCGGGCAAGGGCGTCGGCGTGGTCATCCCGAACCTGCTGGAGTACGGCGAATCGCTGGTGGTGCTGGACATCAAGCAGGAAAACTTCGACCTGACCAGTGGTTGGCGCGCCAGCCAGGGGCAGGAGATCTACCTGTTCAACCCCTTCGCCGAAGATCGCCGCACCCATCGCTGGAACCCGCTCAGCTATGTCTCCGACGACCCGGCGTTCCGTGTCTCGGACCTGATGAGCATCGGCGCGATGCTGTATCCCGATGGCTCGGAAGACCAGAAGTTCTGGATCAGCCAGGCGCGCAATGCCTTCATCGCCTTCACCCTGTACCTGTTCGAGAACTGGGATGACGAGCGCAGCAGCGGCTTCCCGGGCGGGCAGGGCACACCGACCCTGGGTGCGGTCTACCGCCTGTCCTCCGGCGATGGCAGCGACCTGAAGAAGTTCCTCAAGGGCCTGTCCGAGCGTCCATTCCTCAGCAGCAACGCGCGCTCGGCGTTTGCCAACATGCTGTCCCAGGCCGACGAGACCTTCGCCTCGATCCTGGGTACCTTCAAGGAACCGCTGAACCCCTGGATCAACCCGGTCCTGGACAAGGCCACCAGCACCAACGACTTCCTGCTCACCGACGTGCGCAAGAAGAAGATGACCATCTACATCGGCATCCAGCCCAACAAGCTGGCCGAAAGCCGATTGATCATCAACCTGTTCTTCAGCCAGCTGATCAACCTCAACACCAAGGAACTGCCCAAGTCCAATCCGGACCTGAAGTACCAGTGCCTGCTGTTGATGGACGAATTCACCTCGATCGGCAAGGTCGAAATCATCGCCTCGGCGGTGTCCTACATGGCCGGTTACAACGTGCGCCTGCTGCCGATCATCCAGAGCATGTCGCAGCTGGATGCCACCTATGGCCGCGAAGTCTCGCGCACGATCATCACCAACCACGCGCTGCAGATCCTGTACGCACCACGCGAGCAGCAGGACGCCAACGACTATTCGGACATGCTGGGTTACACCACCATCCGCAAGAAGAACGTCACCCACGCACGTGAAAAGACCCATAGTTTCACCGAGGAGCGTCGCGCGCTGATGCTGCCGCAGGAGCTCAAGGCGATGGGGCCGGACAAGGAAGTCTTCCTGTACGAAGGCATCCCGCATCCGGTCAAGTGCGACAAGATTCGCTATTACAAGGACCGCTATTTCACGTCACGTCTACTGCCAAAGGTTGACGTGCCGATGCTTGATGTCTAAGTTGCAGACTTGAAAGTGTGATGGGTGCACGCATTCATTGATGTGAATTAGTGAGGCGCGTCAAAGAAACGCCATACGTTGGTCAAAATTCAGATTTGTCTGACATCGAATTGACGCGTAGTTGTGCGACTCTATGCGTGGCTTGCGAATCTGTGTGATTCGTCATGCTTTCAGAGTGGCCAGGAGTTTCAGCCATGGGAACAGGGATGGTTCCGACGTTGGTGAGGGTGCGTGAGAGGGGCCTCGGATGAGGTTGCTTCACGCGACTTGGTTGGCAGCTTTCGAGCTGCAGGGGAACCGTGCCCATGTGCTGTTAAGCAGTGCATTCGTTACGTTTTCGGCGTGCATCGCGCAGTGCCGGACGACCAAGGGACCAACATCGGGACTGCTTTTTCGTACGTCAAAGTGAAGCCCGTATGAATCAGGCGTTTATTGCAAAAATGTCCATCGCCGCAGTGGCGGCGTTGATGGTGGCCAGTTGTGCCACCAAGCCCGCCCCCGACTTCGGAGGACGCTGGAAGCCGGTCAACCGTTTCGCGACGGCTCCGACCGAGATTCCGCTGTACTCCAGCTACGTCTATCAGGCGTCGCCGATGGATCGCACGCTGAAGGCCATGCTCGAGCGCTGGGCCAAGGATTCCGGCCGCACGCTGGACTATCGCCTCAGTTCGGATTTCACCCTGTATGGCGCGGTGTCGGAGATCGACACCACCAACGCACAGCAGGCCGTGATCGATCTCACGGCGGCCTATGCGGCGCAGGGCGTTTCCGTCTCCATCGTCGGCAACCAGATCGTCGTGCAGAGCGCTGGATCGACGCCGACCGCGTCGGCCCAGGATCCCGAAGCCAGCAGCGGCAGCTGAGACCGCGTCGAAATCATCGAACGTGCCGCACCCCGCGCCTGGCGCAGGGGCGTCGCGCCCATTGATGTTTCAGCAGTACGGAAGAACCCATGTTCCGCAAGAAGGATGCAGGCAACAGCCCCAAGGTCGAGCAGTCGGTCGCCAAGGCAGTCAGCTACGAGATCACCGTGGCCGACATGGCCCGGCGCAGCGAGCGTCGTGCCTGGTGGGTCGCCACCGGTTCGTTGCTGATGTCGCTGGCGCTGGCCGGTGGCTACTACTACATGCTGCCGTTGAAGGAGAAGGTGCCGTTCCTGGTGATGGCTGATGCCTATACGGGCACGGCGACGGTTGCGCGCCTGCGCGGCACGTTCCAGGGTGAAACCATTACCACCAACGAAGCGGTCAATCGCAGCAACGTCGCCCAGTATGTGTTGGCGCGTGAGTCGTATGACTCGGCGGTGATGGGCCTGCGCGACTGGGAGCTGGTATTTGTGATGTCCAGCGATCCCGTCGGCGCGAGCATGAAGCAGCGCTATGCCGGTAATAATCCGCAGAACCCGTTCGTTATGTACGGTCGCGGCAAGGCGATCCGGGTCAAGATCCTGAGCATCACGCCGCTGGCCCCGCAGCCCAACGGTGGCTTCCGTGGCGCATCGGTACGCATCCAGCGCAGCCTGCTGGACAAGCGCACGGGCGCCTCTACCTATCTGGATAACCAGCTGGTAACGATGCGCTTCGAGTACAACCAGAACCTGGCTCTGTCCGAGCAGGATCGCGTGCTCAACCCGCTGGCCTTCCAGGTCACCGAGTATCGCGTCGACAACGATTACGCCCGTGGCGTGCCGGTGCCGGACGACAGTGCCATGCAGGACCAGGCACAGCAGGCCGCACAGCAGGCGCAGCTGGCCGCGCAGCAGGCACAAGGCATCTACGACCCGAACAATCCGGCCGCGGCGACGATGATCGATCCGGCTACCGGGCAGCCTGTGGCGGCACCGGTCAATGGTCAGATGCAACAGATGCAGGGGCAGCCGATCCAAGGGCAACCGATGCAGGGCCAGCCGGTCCAGGGACAACCCATGCAGGGGCAAACAGTGCCGGGGCAGGCAATGCCCGGTCAGCCGGCCATGAGGCCGGTACAGAACAATTCCACCGGAAATGCTGATGGAGCAAGCAACCGATGAGTAGTCGAAAAGTCAGGGGGAGCGCATTGGCGCTGCTGTCGTTGCTGTCGCTGGTGTTTTCCACCGCGGCGATGGCACAGGCAGTGGACCATTACGAGTACGAGAAGGATCGCATCTATCCGGTTCGCACCGGCCTGGGCCTGACCACCCAGATCGAACTGAGCCCGAACGAGAAAATCCTCGACTACAGCACTGGTTTCAGCAATGGCTGGGAGCTGACCCGTCGCGAAAACGTGTTCTACATCAAGCCGAAGAACGTCGACGTCGACACCAACATGATGGTGCGCACCGAGACTCATTCCTACATCTTCGAATTGAAGGTCGTGGCAACGGACTGGCGTCAGCTGGAACAGGCCCGTCGCGCCGGTGTGCAGTACAAGATCGCCTTCACCTATCCGAGCGACACCGAATTCGGATTGGCACAGGAGGCGGTCGAGGAGGAGGCCAAGCCGCTGCTGAGCACCGAGCTGGCCAAGGATCGTCAATACAACTTCAACTACTCCTATTCGACCAGCAAGGCGAAGAAGATGGGGTGGCTGATCCCGGTCAATGCCTACGACGACGGTAGCTTCACCTACCTGAAACTGCCGAATTCGCCCGAGTACAAGACGGGCATCTTCCCGGCCGTGTTCGGTCGCGAGAAGGAGTACGGTGAGGACTTCGTAGTCAACACCACCGTTGAAGGCAACACCTTGATCGTCCACGGGACCTACCCGTACCTGGTCATCCGCCACGGCGATTACGTCGTTGGTCTGCGAAGGAACGTGAAGAAATGAGCCAGCAGAACACTCCCGGAAACGATCCGAACAACGGGCAGGGCGAGAGCAATAGTCCGTATGGCAGCACTCCCGGCGCTGCACCTGAAGCACCTGCCAACCCCTATTTCGGCAACGCCCAGTCCGGCGCCGCGCCGGATCTGGACGCCAGTGCGCCGCAACTGCGCTCTGCTGAAGAGCAGCGTCTGAACCGCAAGGCGTTGCTGTTCCTGGGCGGCATCGTGGTGTTGCTGGTGGCAATGGGTATGCTGCTGTTCCGCAAGGGACAGAATGACGACGCTGCGCCCAAGGTGAAGGAAGTCGCTCGTGCGACGACGCCTCAGTTGCCGAACGTCGCTCCGGCACCGACGCCGGAAGTCGCAACCGCAGCGGAGCCGATTGAAATGCTGCCGGCGCTGCCGCCGCCGCCTGCGCCTCGCAACAACGCCAGCTTCATGCCGCAGCGGGAGGATCGCGACGAACGGCCCATCGAGCGTGGCCCGTCGCTGCTGGATCGTCGCATCGGATCATCCGGCGGTACCAGTGCAGGTGATGCCCAGGGACAGGGGGGCGCTGGCGGCGGCATGAGCGAGTACCAACGCGCCATGATCGCCAATCTACAAGGGCAGAATGGCGGAGGTGCGCCGGCGCGGGTACGTCGTGGTCCCGATGTCGACGATGTGTCCAGTGCAACCCACATCAACAGCCCTGACGCATTGCTGGTGCGTGGCACCTACCTGCGCTGCGTGCTCGAAACCCGCATCATCACCGATCTGGCCGGCTATACGTCCTGCCTGCTGACCGAGCCGGTCTATTCGATCAATGGCCGTAGCCTGCTGCTGCCGAAGGGCTCCAAGATCTATGGTGCGTATGGCGGTGGTCCTGCCGGCAAGCGCGTCGAGGTCATCTGGGACCGCATCACCACTCCGAATGGCATCGACGTGGCGATGTCCAGCCCTGGCGTTGACGGCCTGGGTGGCGCCGGTCATCCGGGTCAGTACAGCGCGCACTGGGGCAGCCGCATTGCTTCGGCGTTGATGATCAGCCTGATCGCGGACGCCTTCAAGTATGCCGCAGCCGAGCATGGGCCTGAGACAACGACGGTTGCCAATAACGGCATGACGATCCAGTCACCCTATGAAAGCTCGACCGCACGCACCATGGAGCGCCTGGCCAACGAAGCGCTCAGCAGCGGCCGTCGTCCGCCGACGGTCACCATCAACCAGGGCACCATCGTGAACGTTTACGTCGCCAAAGACGTGGACTTCACCAACGTGCTGAACGCCCGCCGGTAACCCAGAACGACCATGGACGCCGAAGTGTCACCCCTCGCCCTCGTCTCCAGCGATTTCCTGCGCTATCAGTACGAAGTACTGGGCATCGCCGAGTACATGACCTCGCCTGAAGTGACGGAAATCTGCATCAACCGTCCGGGCGAGCTGTATCTGGAGACGAGGGCAGGGTGGCAGCGCGTGGATGTGCCGGGCCTTACATTCGAACGCGCGCGGCAGTTCTGCACGGCAGTCGTCAACGAGAGCAACACGGGCCAGCGCATCACCGATGCCGATCCGGTGGTGTCGCTCACCTTCCCAACTGGACAGCGTGCGCAGTTCGTGATCCCGCCGGCATGCGACGCAGGCAAGGTGTCGATCACCATCCGTCTGCCATCCAAGCACACCAAGTCGCTCACCCAGTACCACGAGGATGGCTTCTTCAACCAGATCCTCGAACAGGACGGCAGTCTCGGCGAACACGACCGCGAATTGCTCGAGTTGCGGCAACAGCGTGAGTACGCGGAGTTCTTCCGGCGGGCGGTGATGTACCGCAAGAACATCGTCGTGTCGGGTGCTACCGGCAGCGGCAAGACCACCTTCATGAAAGCGTTGGTGAACCACATCCCGGACAGCGAGCGTCTGGTCACCATCGAGGACGCGCGCGAGCTGTTCCTGACCCAGCCCAACGTGGTGCACCTGCTGTATTCGAAAGGCGGGCAGAGCGCGAGCAACGTCACGGCCAAGAGTTGCATGGAAGCCTGTCTGCGCATGAAGCCCGAGCGGATCATCCTGGCTGAGTTGCGCGGCGATGAAGCGTTCTACTTCATCCGTAACTGTGCCTCGGGTCACCCCGGTTCAATCACCAGTTGCCACGCGGGCAGCCCGGAGCAGACCTGGGATCAGCTGGCGCTGATGGTGAAGGCCTCCAACGAAGGCTCGGGCCTTGAATTCAATGTCATCAAGCGTCTGTTGATGATGACCATCGATATAGTCGTGCACATCAAGGCGCATGCAGGCTCGCGCTATATCACCGGTATCGACTTCAATCCTGGGCGTGCCCAGGGGCAGGAGGCTTGAGCAATGTTGCCAGGATTGGAAATGATGGCGTGTCCGGAAATGGCCGTCTCGATGGACGTGATGCAGCACGTCATCAACGTTGAGTCCTCGCGTAACCCGTACGCCATTGGCGTAGTTGGCGGCGCACTGGTGCGCCAGCCCAAGGCGCTGGATGAGGCCTTGGCGACCGTACGCATGCTTGAGGAAAAGGGCTACAACTTCTCCATCGGCTTGGCCCAGGTCAATCGCTATAATCTGGCCAAGTACGGCTTGGACTCCTACGAAAAGGCCTTCCAACAGTGCCCGAACCTGCAGGCCGGGTCGCGCATCCTGGCCGAGTGCTACAAGCGTTCGGGCAAGGATTGGGGAAAGTCTTTCAGCTGCTACTACTCGGGCAATTTCGAGACCGGCTTTCGCCATGGTTACGTGCAGAAGGTCTATGACTCGATGCGGCGAGGGCAGCAGGTGGCGAGTAACGGCGTCGCGCCGATCGATGTGGTGAGCCGCGGCGAACGTCGTACCGTCAAGGTCGAGCACCATCCGCAGCTGGCCTCGCCAGCGCAGGCGCGCATCGTCGCCCAGGCCAATGGGCCAGTCTATGTGCCCTCCAATGATCCGGCGCGTGCTTACACCGTCTATCCGTCCACCGGAGCGATGGCGCGCGGCAGTCTGGTCAACCTCGCCGACCAGGCGCTGTCGCGGGTTGTGCTCGGCTCGGTTGACCGCATGATGCAGCCGCAGGCGCAGCCGGAGGGCGGCTACCCGCAGCAGCAGGGCTATCCGCAGCAGGCCGCTGCAGCACGGGCGGGCCAATCGCCGATGATGCCGCAGCAGCTGCCCGGCGCGACCGCCGGCGGGGGCGAAAGTCCGGTCATGCTGCAGCCATGGGGCGAGCAGGGCGCTCCGGCCGCAGCGACCGACAACATGTACAACGCGCCGGCGCAACAGATGCCAGTGCAACAGATTCCCGCAGGGGATGCGGCCTTCGTGTTCTGACGAAGTCGTGGTACGGCCAGTCCCCCGGCTGGTCGATTCAGGTGTGTTAGTCCATCAACAAGGAAATCAATCCATGAAGCGATCCAATCTCGACCTCGTCCAGGCCCAGCGCACGCTGAAGACCATGCTGATGGCCGTTGTGTTCGTGGGTGCCGTGTTCGCCCCGCAGGCCTTCGCTACCACCGGCGGCGGCGGCACCACCTACGGCGGTACCGACGGCAAGGTATGCGGCTTCTTCACCAACATCAATGGCCTGCTGAACATGGCCTCGATTGCTGTGGTGACCATTGCCGTGATCTTCGCCGGTTATCAGATCGCCTTCGCGCACAAGCGCATCGGCGACGTGGCTCCGATCCTGATCGGTGGCGTGCTGATCGGTGCCGCAGGCCAGATCGCCCGCATGCTGCTGGGTGACGAGTACGGCAACTGTGAGAACGCTGGCACCGGCGGTGGTGGTCCGGGTGGCATGGCGTTCCACATCCAGAACGCGATCTCCTACTACCGTGCATAAGAACGTACTGTTCCGGGGTTGCACTCGCCCAGCCATGTTTCTGGGCGTTCCCTACCTGCCATTTTTCATGGTGGCAGGTGGGTTGCTGCTCCTGAGCATGTACACCAACTTCTGGTTCCTGCTGACCATCCCGGTGGCCATCTTCATCATGCGTCAGATGGCCAAGCGTGACGAGATGATCTTCCGGCTGTTGGGCCTGCGGCTGCTGTTCAAGATGCGGGTCCGCAACGTCCGGGAACACGACGGCATGTGGGTGTTCAACCCGAATCATTACCGTGACAAGCCGGCCCGTATGGATTGAGGGCCGGTTATGGTCAGGCGGGCGCACTACGCCCGCCTGGCCTACTCCGAATTTTCGTCGGCAGTACCCTTTGGAAGCAGTCGTATGTTCAGCCCAGACACATCCATCAGCGAATTCATTCCCCTGTCGTCGCATGTAGCCCCGAACGTGGTGAAGACCACGGGCGGCGACTACCTGTTGACCTGGCACCTTGAAGGGTTGCCGTTCGTGGGGCGCGAGGAATGGGAGCTTGAGCATCGCCACAACACCTTCAACAGGTTGCTGCAGACGCTGCGCGCCCCGGACTTCGTCAATGTCGCCTTCTGGGTGCATGACATCCGGCGGCGCCGCACGCTCAAGGGCAAGAGTCACTACAAGCAGCGCTTCAACCAGGACGTGTCCGATCAGTACATGGGCATGTTGTCCTCGCAGCGCATCATGCAGAATGAGCTGTACCTGACGATGATCTATCGCCCGGTCGTGGCCGGTAAGCGCTTTGTGGAAAAGTCGGCCAACGTCGACAAGTTGCGCGCCGAACAGGAGCAAGCCGTCGACAAGCTGATGGAACTAGCAGGCAATGTCGAAGCGGTGATCCGCGACTACGCGCCGTATCGCCTCGGCATGTACGAAGCCAAGAATGGCGTGGTGTTCTCCGAGACGCTGGAGTTGTTCGGTTACCTGATCAACCGTATCGACGAGCCGGTGCCAGTGTTGTCTGCACCGGTGAAGGACTATCTGCCGGTCAGCCGGCACATGTTCTCGGCGAAGACCGGCGATTTCGTGATCAACACGCCGAACGGTGTCAACCACTTCGGTGCCATCCTGAACATCAAGGAATATGCCGAGGGGACCTATCCGGGCATCCTCAATGGGCTGAAGTACCTCGACTTCGAGTATGTCGTGACCCATTCGTTCAGCCCGATGGGACGGCAGGACGCACTGAAGGTGCTGGATCGCACCAAGGGCATGATGATTTCCTCCGGCGACAAGGCGGTCAGTCAGATCGTTGAACTCGACCAGGCCATGGACCAGCTGTCCTCAGGCAACTTCGTGCTGGGTGAATATCACTTCATCATGGCCGTTTACGGCGACAGCCAGGCCAAGCTGTCCCAGAACGTGGCCACGACCCGCGCAGAACTGTCCAATGCCGGTTTCGTATCCACCAAGGAAGACCTTGCGGTCACCTCGTCGTTCTATTCCCAGTTGCCGGCCAATTGGCGTTTCCGTACCCGTCTAGCGAACGTCAGCTCGCTGAACTTCCTCGGCCTGTCGCCGCTGCACAACTTCGCCACCGGCAAGCAGCACAACAATCCATGGGGCGATTGCGTCACCACGTTGCAGACGACCAACGGCCAGCCGTACTACTTCAACTTCCATGCCACCCACCCGTCAGAGAACTCGCTGGGTGAAAAGGCGATTGCCAACACCATGGTGATCGGTAAGTCGGGTACCGGTAAGACCGCCCTGATCAATTTCCTGCTCAGTCAGGTGCAGAAGTACGAGCCGTCGCCGACCATCTTCTTCTTCGACAAGGATCGCGGTGCTGAGATCTTCGTGCGCGCTTGTGGTGGCAACTACTTGGCCCTGGAGAACGGTGCGCCGACCGGCTTCAACCCCTTCCAGTGCGAGAACAACGAAGGCAACGTGCAGTTCCTCGCCGACCTGATCAAGGTGCTGGCCGGCAAGCGCGAGTACAGCGCACGCGAAGAAGAGGACATCTACCGCGCGGTGGAGAGCATGCTCGACACACCGATGCACCTGCGCAGCATGACCAATTTCCAGAAGAGCCTGCCCAACATGGGTGACGATGGGCTATACGCGCGTATGCGTCGCTGGACGTCCGGCAACTCGCTGGGCTGGGTATTCGACAACCCTGTCGATACCGTGGACCTGAGCAAGGCCAACATCATTGGTTTTGACTACACCGACATCATCGACAACCCTGAAGTGCGCGTGCCGGTGATCAACTACTTGCTCCACCGCCTGGAATCGCTGATCGATGGTCGCCCGCTGATCTACGTGATGGACGAGTTCTGGAAGATCCTGGACGGCGAAGGCGGCCTGAAGGAGTTCGCCAAGAACAAGCAGAAGACCATCCGTAAGCAGAACGGCATGGGTATCTTCGCAACGCAGAGCCCGGAGGATGCGCTGAAGAGCGACATCTCCGCCGCACTGATCGAACAGACCGCCACCTTGATCCTGCTGCCGAACCCGAACGCCAGCAAGAGTGATTATATGGAGGGCCTGAAGTTGACCGAGGCCGAGTTCAAGGTGGTCACTGCCCTGGATGAGCGTTCGCGCTGTTTCCTGGTCAAGCAGGGTCACGCTTCGAGCGTGTGTCAGCTCAACCTGCGCGGCATGGATGACATCCTATCGGTGATCTCGGCGTCGACCGACAACATCGACATCATGCATCGCGTGCTGCAGACCGCCGCCGTGCGTGCACGGGTGACGGTGGATGAGCTGACGCCGGAACAGTGGCTGGAAGATTTCTACAAGAATCGAAAGGGATCGGGCAAGGCTGCCGCCCAATCCGATGCGGCCTGAGCGCCAACGAACAGGGATGACGATGAAGACTTCCATTTCCGTGGAGAACGACATGAACAAGGCAAACGACAATCGCAAGTCTGGCCGCGGCCCGCGCCGCTCGCGTTTCGCTGCCCTGGTGCTGGGGTGCGCAGCGGTACTTTCGACCAATCCGGTGTCGGCAAGTGGTTGGCCGGTTTTCGACTTCGCGGGCCTGATGCAGGCCATCATGGACTACGAAGTTGGTGAAGGCATGAGCGCAGCTGACTTGGCTGAGTACAAGGAGACCGCGGACCGCTGGACAAAGACGGCCAAGCAGTATCAGCAGGCGCTGGTGCAGATTCAGGCACAGATGCGCGCAATTGGGCTGCCTGAGGGGCAACCCCTGGTCAAGGTTGATCCGAAATACATGGTTGCTGAAACCTGTGGCGGTCAAGGCATGGATTTTTCGCTGTCGGGGCTGCTCAGTACGGTCGGACTGACCGGTGACCAGGATCTCAAGAAGCGCCAGCAGCAGATCTGCGTGAACATCCGCATGATGGAGAACCGCAAGTACAACGAGTCGATTGATTTTCTGAACGACACCGTGCCGAGTATGGAGCAGGCGCTGGCTGACATATTCAAGGAACGTACCCGAAACAACGATCAGGGCACTGTGCAGGGAGCTGACAGCGAATCGCTGCGCACCGCCAACGACCTTGCTGTTGCCACCCAGAAGTGGGAGGGCCAAATGCAGTCGTACGACGCCTACATCGAGGTGCTGAAGGTCAATCAGAAGTTGATCGCCAAGACTGCGTTGAAGGGGGATCCATCAACGCGCTTTGTCCGGGATATCGCCAAGACCGCCATTCTTGCCGGCGCGTTGGACCAGTAAGGAAAGACGCCGTCTCGGCTATGCCGGAGCGGCCATCGGGTAAAGCGGGCAATTGGCCCAAGGAATGTGGACAATGATGAGATCGGTCGCCAACTTTGAATTTTCTGGTGGTCTGCATGAGTTGCTTGGATTCGCCACACGTGTCCAGTCAATCGGCGACTTCGTATTCTTTCGCCTGATTCTCAATTTCCTGCGGGAACGAATCAGCGATTTCGGGCTCCAGCTCATGGAAAACATGATGGCATGGGTGCTTGGTATTTCCCTCACGCTGATGACGCTCTGGGTGCTGATCCAGGGTTTCCGCATCGTGACCGGGCGCAGCCGCGATTCCATGATGATTCTGGTGACAAACATGGCGCGCGCGGCCCTGATCATCAGTGTTGCCTCGACCATGGGCATGTTGGGCACCAATCTCCATACGTTCCTGACGAAGACCGTGCGAGATGAAATCACCCATGTGGTGACCGACTCGAACAAGTCGCCGGAAGAGCAGATCGATGACAACCTGGCATACCTTCAGGTCGCGTTGGCGAGTATCGACGCTATCGACGTCATGGCGGATCCGGAACTGATCGAAGAGAAGTCGCGGGCGATGTTGTTCGTAGGACTTGGTACCGCTGGTCCGGCGATCACAGCAGGCTCGATGCTGCTGTTGTATGAGATAGCCATTGCATTGTTCATTGGCCTTGGCCCATTGTTCATCCTCTGCTTGTTGTTCGAGCAGACGAAGTCACTGTTCCAGCGATGGCTGTTCTATGGCATTGGTACGCTGTTCTCTATGGCAGTGCTGGCTGCAATGACAGGTATCGCCTTGGACATGGTGTTCCGCGTGGCCAAAGCCTTTTGGCTCGAATCTGCAGGTGCGAAGCTGATTCTTGGCCCGGCTTTCGAGAACGGCCTGTCCAGCCAGGCGATGCAGCAGGGCGGCATGGGGCTGATCCTGACGACCCTGATCCTGACTGCGCCCCCAATGGCTGCCGTGTTCTTCCAGGGCACCTTGGGCACCTTCATGGCATATTCGCAGATAGGCGGCGGTGCGGCGGCTACCCCAAGCGCTGATGGTCGTCCGCCGGGTAGTCATCCAGCACCTGCGCCCGCGATGACAGGTAGCAGTAGCCAAGATGCTTCGACCAGAGTGGCAGGGACTAGCATTCCCTCTGCCCCCCCATCCAACAACGGTCTGACCACTGGCAAGTATGGATCCGCGAGTTGAAGCTCAGCTTTCGTGTTAGCCGTCATGTTGACCTTGAGGTAAAGAATGTCCAGGCTTTCTCTGCGGTGCTCAGTTCTTTATGCAGTATTGGCGATGGTGACTTTGTCGTGCCCAACATTGGTAAAGGCAGAGGGCGGTTGTCCTCAGGGGCAGTATCCGATAGGCGGTCAAGGTGTTCAGGGCTGCGCGCCAATTCCAAGTGGCGGTGGGGTGGCCGCTCCGGCTCGCCCCAGTGGTAAATGGATAAAAACTTGGGGCGCCATCTCGCTTTCTCCTGATGGCGCTTCCGGTGCAGCCGCAGGGAGGTTGAGCAAGTCCGAAGCGGTACGGGACGCTATAGCAGTTTGTGCAAACAGTGGCGGCCGAGCTTGTGCAGCCTCCTTTACGTACAAGCACCAATGCGCGGCAGCGGCTGTACCAGGTGCCGGCGAAGGTGGGACGAGCTTCGCAGGTTCTCCGACAATTGAGCAGTCGAAGAAGATGGTATTGGAACGGTGTGAAGCTAAAGGTGGGCTCAACTGTCGGGTAGTTTATTCCGAATGCAGCGAGCCCATTTATCAGTCCTATTGAAGGTGGGTCAATGACGCAATGCATTTTTGCGAGGTTGGCCGTTACCGTGTAGGTGCCGACTTCGTGTTGCCTCCGTCATGGAGTTGGCATCTAATCTGGAAGTTTTTTGAAGCGCCGCCGTGGCCGGCATCGACGGGGCAGAAGGCGCGGGGCATGTGATGTATGGGGCTGGGTGCCGTAGGTCCGGCCGTCACAGCAGGCTCAATGCTGCTGTTGTATGAGATAGCAATCGCGCTTTTCATTGGCCTTGGCCCATTGTTCATCCTCGGTTTGTTGTTGGAGCAGACGAAGTAGCTGTTCCAGCGACGGCTGTTCCATGGCAAAGGTGCGCTGTTCTCCATGGCAGTCCTGGCTGCGTTGACAGGTATCGCCTTGGCCATGGTGTTCCGCGTGGCCAAAGCCTTCTGGCTGGAATCGGCAGGTGCGAAGCTGATTCTTGGCCCTGCGTCTGAGAGCGGCTTGTCCAGCCAGGCGATGCAGCAGGGTGGCATTGGTCTGATCTTGACGACCTTGGATCCTGATTGTGCCCCCAATGGCGGCGATGTTCTTCCAAGGCACGCTGGGCACCTTCATGGCATATTCGCAGATAGGTGGCGGCGCCAGCGCCTCGCCGAGTGCCGATGGTCGTCCGCCGGGTATGTCGGCTCCGCCGCCTGCGGCCCCAGAGGCGGCGTCGGGCCACAGCGCTGATAATCCTCAGAACAGTTTGGGCCGAGTGTTTGACGGCACGGGTGGTTCGACGGGAGCCACACCTGGTCAACTTGGTGCAGCGAACTCGAATCAAGGCAATTAGAGGCTAGACTGACGATGAGTGCCAACGGTTTTCTGAAGTGTCTTTGCTTGTCTTTCATGCTGATGGGCTCTGCATACATCAATTCTGCAGCAGCAGAAGGCCGCTGCCCGCCGGGCCAGTATCCGATCGGCGATCAGGGAGTAGGCGGCTGCGCTCCCATCCCCGGTGCGGGCCAGAGCGCACCTGAGGAGAATCCCGGGCACTGGGTAAAAACGTGGGGAGCCGTTGCGGGGTCCATGAATGGCGATGCGGGTGCATCCACTGGCCATCAGGCCAAGGCCTCGGCCGAGCGTCAGGCGATCGAGCGGTGCGGTCACTGGGGGGCGACTGACTGCAAGGTGTTGTACACCTATTACAATCAGTGCTATGCGTCCATCAGGACTGGCCGACCTGACAACGGAACGATGTTCAATGCGGGCGCTACTAAGGAACAAGCTCTAGAGAGGGCGACGCAGGATTGTCGGAAGTCGGGAAGCCAGGAGTGTACGTTTGTACACTCGGACTGCACCAAGCCCTTCTTTCAGGAGGGCTGATCTGGCGTATCGTCTTGCCTTCGGTTCTTTCGGTGTCGCTTGAAGCACTGCGGCGGGCTTCAAGGAGGATGGCGGACGCGGAGCATCAGGCCAGAGAGTGATCAACAGCGATGTTGCGAGAGTCTTGGCAATGGCGACTTCAAGCCTCTGAGCGGGACTTCAATCTTTTTGGCTTTAACGATGGTGTTTGCCGTGCTCGTGGTTATCGGTAATGTCAATGCCGAGGGCCGATGCCCCACGGGCCAGTATCCAATCGGCGATCAAGGGGGGGGCGGATGTGCTCCATTCCAGAGAGCTGGTGGTGCTGCCCGCGAGCCGGAGCCCGCTGGAAAATGGCATAAGACGTGGGGGGATTGCCTCTTCCAATGCAACCGCAGACGCGGGCGTTGCAAGTGGTCGACCAAGCAAGGAGAGCGCCGAGCAGATGGCCTTGGCGGATTGCAGCAGGCGCGGAGCTTCAGACTGCAGGGTTATCTTTACGTATCGGAATCAGTGCGTCGCATGGTTGGTTCCCAATAGTCAGGGTGGCGCTTCTCGCGCCGGTCTAGCCAGCGCCAAAGAGCCGGCCGAGGCTCGGAAACTGGCTCAGCAGTCGTGCGTTGATACCGATGGAAAGTCCTGTCAGGTGGCATACGAGGACTGTACCAAGCCAGTGTATGAGTCATTTTAGGCCGTCCAACGCAACACAGGCCTCAGGTCACTGCGTTTCTTTTGGAGAGTGCCAAGCCATTCTTCCAGCAGCGCCGGCGTCGTTTTGCGATCTACGGGTACTTCGGACACTTGCTCCGGGACGACTGCTTAGGAACAGGACTCAGTCAACGCAAGATCTTTCGCCATGGACATATCGTGATCACATCAGTCAAAGTGACACGGTTGGCTGTGCTGGGAAGCACCATCCGCGTTAGTCTCCACACCATTCGAAGGAACGAATCATGCAGAATCCCTTCCGTGTAGTGATGCTGTTCGGCGGACTGGTGCTCGGTTCGTCAGCACACGCCGCCGATAGCTGGGTCATTTTCGCCGGTGGCGACAAGCCCAATCGCGAGGCGTGGGTGGTGGATGCGCAAACGCTCAGCAGCCGCTCGGACCTGATGGCTTTCCTGCAGACCGCCACGCAGGAAGAGCAGAACGCGTACCTGAAGCAATTGCGCCGGAAGAAGCCGCCAAAGCCCGGCGAGCGCGTTGCTGGCCCGGATCCGGTATACGAGATCCAGGTCAATACGGTTTACGAGAACGCGACCAAGCCGAATCGACTGATCAGGAAGTACTCGGTGAACTGTGCGCGTAACACTGTGGCCATGAAGATGAGTCTGGTGCAATGGCGCGACCGTGCAATCGAGGATGTTCCACCGGAGAGATTCGATCCGACCAGCGAGGCGGTCGAGCCGTGGCAGGTGCAACTGGTGCGGTTTGCCTGTCTCGTTGGACCTGACCCCGAGGCCAAAGTGCCCGCGGAAATGATGAAGCGGGGCTTCCTGCCCATCGGTGACGTCGGCCAATCACCCGCGAATTTTGTCTGGGGGAACCTCTGGAAGGACGGCACGCGTCCGGCGTTCACCTATCGGCCGACCGACGCCGAGCTGGACCGTATTGAGCGTAACCTGGAAGCAAACCTGGCACGCGGCCAGCGGGAAACGACCCGCGTGCTGGATGAGTCGGTTCGTGCAGCCAACCGTGTGGGTCGCAACAACCTCATGGACATGTGGATCGGCAAGACCGAGCAGGAGTTCGTGCGGACATGGGGAACGCCGGACCGCGTGGAGAACGGGTCTGATGGATCGCGCACCTTGTACCTCCATCGTGGTGAGCGCGTTCAGGGGTTGAACGTATACGGGCATGTCGTCAGTGACGTGAACAATCGCTGCGATATCACGGTGCTGACGATGGACGGCTACATCCGTGACTACGCCACCCAAGGGGCTACCTGCGCGCAGCAATTGCGCTGACCGCGATTGTCGGCCACGGCCACGGCCACGGCCTGAGGCTGTCAGGAGGCAGGAAAGCCATGAGACGAATCCAACACGTTTCTAGCCGTGACTTCTGTGGATTGCAGGCCTGCTGCCTTTTCCTGTCTTGGCGGAAGGCAATCGCACGCCGGGCAGGTATCCAATAGGTGGCCAGGGCGTGCCGGGCTGCGCGGCCATCCGGCGAGCATCACGGACCCTGCGTGCAACATCCCGCGCGGGGCGGTTCAATGAAACCGCCAGCGTTGTCGCTGTCATTCCGGAGCAGCGCGCGGTCGTTGTCGCCCTGCTGCAATGCAGCGCGAAGGCGGCATGGAAGCAGATGTCACAGGATCAGTGCAGGATTGCCACCACGGTCTGCACGGCGCGTCTGTTCATCAGGTAAGGCACCGTTCACGCTTAGCCCATTTTTTTTGTGATCAATTCCGCTTTTCGCTTTTCCTGCTCTTCGACGCAATAGACCTCCTCGCGCTAAGCTCTCCCGGCGTCAGAAAAATGACGCTTCGGCGCTACCGATTGCAGGAGCTTTTCCGTCCATGAGGACCCTGTCTGCCCGTCCGACGGGTGACGCTTGCCACCATCGCTGCCACGGTGCTCCCGGAGCTATCATCCGCATCTGCAGGGTGACCGGCGCGGCCGGGCAACGCAACCGTGCCTGTCATCAACGCGGGCATCGGCAAGACGACATTGAAGGAGTGGGAGGGGATGGACGACAGGTTTGGCGCACACATGGACGATGCCCTGGCATTCGTTCCGTCCGGTGCGAACCTGCTGGAAGCCGTCAGGGGCGAGCTCAACGGCGATGGCATCGAGTACCAGCTGCTGGTCATCGACCAGCCGACGCCGGAAGGGCTGGTGCCCGGCCAGCACGGACCAAACCGGGTGCTGCTGTTGCTGCGCGGTGACGGGCGCGGGCGCTGGCAGCTGGCCGCGCGCAACGACAAGCTGGTGCCGTGTTCCACCCGCGGTGGCCTGGCTGGCGACCCTTTTGCGTATGCAATGGTTGAGGAAGATACCTTCAGCGTGATCACCAACGGCGGCAGCCGCGAGCGCTGGAGCAGCACGTATCGGTTCCGTTACGCATCGGCGGACAAGGCGTGCTGGGTGGATGGGGTGAGACGCAAGGTCGTGGATATCGAGACCGAGGCGACCAACATCCGGGATTTCTCGGTGGCGGAACTGGGCAGGGTGCGGTTCGAGGACTTCGATCCGTCCAGTGTCGCCGAGGTGTCGCTTCCATGAGCCAAGCTCCAACCGGCGGAAAGGAATCCGCGTTGATGAACATCCAGGAGTTGCACTGTGTCGACCGATAGAGAGTCGCAACTGCTGCGGCAGGCGACGAAAGCCGGCATCGACTCCCCCCTTGAACTGGCCAATTTCATGGCCCAGGCAGGGCACGAGTCGCGCGGCCTGAGCCGGCTCAACGAGAGTTTCAACTATACCCGGGGCATCTCGCAGATCCCGGTCGAAGCGGCGTGGCGCAATGGCACCGAGGCGCTGGAGTCCGCGCGCCAGGAAGCCCTGCGAGGGCGTCCGGAGGATCTGGCCGAGCTGATGTATGGCGGCCGGATGGGCAACGACGCGCCCGGAGATGCGCTCAAGTACCACGGGCGCGGTTATCTGCCGCTGACCGGCAAGGAAAGCTACGAGCGCGCCGGCACTGCGCTGGATCTGGACCTTGTCAACCAGCCCGAGCTGGCATCGCAGCCGGAACACGCAGGTCGCATCGCGGTGTGGCAGTGGCAGAACCGTGTGCCGGAACACGCGCGCGAGGACGTGCGCGAGGCGACGTACGCCATCAACGGTGCCGTCAACGGGGTGGAGGACCGGCTCAAGCGTTTCGAGGCGTGGCAGCAGAAGCTGACCCCGGACGTGATGGACCGGCTTGCCCGCGGCGAAGTGGGCGAACCTGCACAGTTGCCTGAGCGCGCGCGCGACATGTCCGATCCGGCCCATGCCGGCAACCGGCTGTTCACCGACGCGCGGGGCCATCTGCAGAAGATGGGGCCGCAGAGTGGCCTGCGCAGCCAGCAGGAACTGGACAATACGGCCGGAGCCTTGGCGTTGAGCGCACAGAAGGCAGGGATGAGCCGTATCGATCACGTGGTGGCCGGTACCGACGGCAGGGCGCTGTTTGCGGTGCAGGGCGTCATGGGGGACCCGGCGATGCAGCGCTCGATGGTGCAGCGTGAGGCCGCTGCCCAGCTGCCGCTCGAGCAGAGCAGCCAGCAGTTGGCGGCCGAAGCCTCTTCCCGCCAGGAACAGACCGTTTCGGTCACCCGCGAGCAGGAGCAGAACCGCCCGCGATCGCTGTAATCTGGGCACCGCCCGGCAGGTCGGAGACCGGCGGGCCCATCGCACGACACCGAGCACCCTCGGGTGCCTACATGGATCTCTTTGTAAGGACACAACATGCGAAACACTTTCCTGCGTTCCCAAGCGGCCCAGCGTGGTCGCGCTCCGGTACTGTGGCTGCTGCCGCTGGGACTGGCTGCCGCCATGGCCCACGCACAGCAGGCACCGGACGCCCCGGCGGCTCCCGCCGTCGAGGAGGCGGTGCCAGCACCGGTGGTGGCCGCGGCGGACGCGCAGACGCCCGCTAACACCGCAACTGATGCCGTAGCTGCACCGGCTCCCGTCGCCGCAGTTGATCCGGTGCCTGCCGTGGTTGCTGCACCTGTGCCGTCCATGCCGCCCGCACCCGAACCCGCACCGCAGCCGCAACCGGCGACGGGCGTCGCTCCGGAACCTGTCGCCGCTGAACCCGCGAGTGCACCGGCACCTGCGGCAGCACCGATGGCACCGCCGGCCGACGTTGCCTCCACCAATGCTGCCCCTGTCGCAACGGCCCCTGTCGCAGCTCCACCACCGGCTCCCGCGCAGGTGCGGGCCCCCGTTGCCGCCATCGCACCGGCGCCCGACACCGCACCAGCCTCTGTGCCGGTCCCGCCGTCCGCCCCGGCTCCCATCGCACCGCCGATCATCCCGTTGGCACCAGACCAGGCCGCCGAGCGCCAGCTCGGTGCGCGCTGCCCGGTCGATCTTGCCGGTCGCCTGGCGCCGCAGGGCGATCTGATGATCGGCGCCTGCCAGGGCGCGTTGCCGCCGCACCTGGCGGCGCTGCTGGTGGCCTTGCCTGAGCAGGACATCCACCTGCCGCGCAGCTGGCGCGAGCGCGAAGTGCGCCAGAAGGCGTGGTTCAAGGCCGTGGCCGGTATGGGCCAGCGCCCGGACTTCATCGCCCGCCTGGGAGACATCTGGGTCCGCTCGTTTGAAGGCGCGGATGCGTCGACGGCCACCTACCTGGTCTCGGCGCCGTTCGACTGTGCCGATGGCGCACTGCCAAACGAGAACACCGCAGAGCCCGTCCGACTCGCAGCCGGCAGTTGCGGGCAGGCCTACGTACGCCAGCGCGTGTACCAGGTGGGCAGCGATGGCGTCCCGCAGGACATCACTGCAATGGCAATGCCGGCGGCACCGTCGATCGCCGAGGCCGATCGTGCCCGTCACCGCACCCGCGAAGGCAAGATCAGCCTGGACCACAGCAAGTTGCAGTACGGGCCGGCCATGCGTTGGTTCGTGCAGTACCCGGAATCACCGCAGAAGACCGGCCCGCACAGCTTCAGTGACTGGAACCGCGAGCATCTGTCCTTCGTGGTCTGGAACGGCACCCGCTTCGAGCTGCGCGATACTGTGACGCGCGCGCAGTGGCCGTGTGATCCGGTGGCGCCGGGCGACAAGGCCTGTGGCGGCTTCCCGGACTCCGGCCCAGATGCGTATGTGCTGGCAGGGCCGGCGGCAAACTCGGCGGTTTCCAGCCCCTGATCGACCGCGGAAATGACGGGAGCCGGCAGTGCCGGCTCCCGTTTTCATTCCAGCAAGCGTCTCAGGCGTGCAGGCTGCGTTGGGTCGCCTGGGTCTGTTCCAGCTGCTGCTCGCGTGCCAGGGCTTGGCCGGCAGCCTGCTGCTCGATGCGCTGGCTGCTCTGCTCCAACGGCGTGTTCATCGCGCGGGTGGTGTCGACGGACACGCGCAGATGGCCGGGGTCGCCGCCCTCACCCTGCAGGGCGAAGCTGCGTGACGCGTCGGCACTCATCAGTACCTCGTCGATCCGCTGTCCGCCGGCGGCATGCATTTCCGCAGCCAGCGAGCCTGCCAGTTGCGCGCTCATGCCATCGGGTGTGCGGCCGACGCGGGTGTCCTGTGCGTGCACGCCGCGCAGGGCATCATTGAACAAGGGGTTGCCGACGTGGCCGGCGTCGTCGATGCGCAGCATGCCGATCGGGCGCCCCTGCCGTTCGGCTTCACGGCGCGCGGGTTCGCCCGGTTCCAGGGGGCCGCGCAGATGGTCGAAGAGATCCTTGACGCCGCCCGGCAGGCCGCGCGTACCGGTGGTGACGCCACTGCGCAGCAGTTCCATCTTGTCCCGGTACTCGTCGATCATCTTGATGTTGTCGCGTGCCAAGGCCTGCGTCTCCGGCCTGCCCAGCACCGAGTCTTCGCCGAGGAAATTGACCAGCTTGTGCGAACCGAAGGAGTTGGCGGCCGCGCCCAGCGCGCTGTCGGGAATCAGGATGCGCAGGCGGCTGTTGCTGAAGCCCCAGTCGCCCAGCGTGTCGATCTCCTGGGGCGTGGCGTACACGCGCACCTGGCCGAAGTGCGGCGAAGCGGCGCTGACCGGGTCGGCTGCCATGACGTGGTTGACAACGCTGGTGCCGCCTTCGGGAATGCGGTAGCCAAGACTGGCCGCGCCATAGGCGTTGAAGGTCTCGCCCTTCAAGTTGTAGTGGTGCGCACTGATCTGGGCCAGCGCGCCGCCCAGCGAATGCCCGGTGACGGTGACCTCAGGTGCCTGGCCGAGGTCGCGTCCTTCCTTGGCAGCGTAGGCGAGGGCGCGCTGGGTCAGTGCCAGCGCATCGGCGGCCTGCACGTTGTAGCGGGCGACCACCATGCCGCCATCGGCGAGGAGGCCATCGCGGGCGATCTGCTCGGTGCCGCGATGGGAGACCACGATCTCCTGCGTGTCCACGCGCTGGTAGATCGTGCCTTGATAGCCATTGAAGCGGTTGCTGACGTGCTCGAGCACCTTGTAGTCATGCCCGTTGAGGGAGACATGCTCTTCCTGTCCGGGGGCGCGGCGACCGACTTTCAGGTCGCGATAGGCATCGTTGGACAGCGCGGCGTAGTCCTGGCTGCCGAGGGTCACGGCTGCACCTCATCGGCCGTCAAGGTGGCAGAGAACAGCGTGTCCTGCAGTTCCGGGCGGAACCGGCTGGCGTCCTTCTGGCCGGTAGCGCCGTAGTCGGGCAGGTCCGCCACGCGTGGGTAGTCGCCCTGCGGATAATGGCGCGTCTCACTCTGGCCTTTGACGAACGGATCGGCCTCGATGAAGGACAGGAAGCGCGTCTCGCCATCGGCGCCGGTCGCCTTCAGCATCGCGCCGGCGCCACTGAAGGCCCAATGGCAGACGCCGCGGCCGTAGTAGTCCTCGTCGAGCATGCGGTCCAGGTAGACGGTGCCGCGGTACTCGTTATCGGTGACCCTGCGCAGCGTCACCGGCTCCTGGCTGGTGATGCGGGCGGGAGCGCCGGTGGCGGGCTCGATGTACCCGCACTGCGCTTCGTTGCTGACATCGTACTGGGCAACGCCTTCGACCACGGCAAAGCTGCCCGGCGGGTTGTGCAGGCGCAGTACCAGTTCATAGGCCTTGCGCGGTGAGGGGTTGAGCTTGGCCAGGCCACGTCCTCCCTGGGCGACGTCGGACTCGGCGGAAGCAAGTTCCTGGTTCATGGCGGTCTCCGGGCTGCAGGCAATCAATAGAAGCAAGGCAAGACACGGGAGGGATGTGCGGCGCACCGTCAGCCTCCCGTCGGAAAAGTGAGCGCGTTCGCGACGGGGCACGCTGCAGGCGACGAAGGTGCGCGCCGCACTGGCGAGGAAAGACGGGCAATCACGGCATGTCTCCTTTCCTTGGTGACCACGATCCCGGACCCGGGAAGGCTAGATTGCGCGATTCTCGCGGCAGAAAAGTGAAATAGTCGAAATTTTGACGCTATCAAACTGGCTTGGATGCAGCGAACTGTGATTCGTATCCGGATTTCACGCGTGGAGTACGGGCATCAGGCGCGGGCCGTTGCTTCCTCGATGCGGCATGATCAAGGTGCTTACTCCGTTCCGACGACGTGCCGACGATGCTCTCCATCCGCCCTGAACTGCCCGCAGACGCTGCTGGAATCCACTTCCTGACCGAGGCGGCCTTCCGCAACGCGCCGCACAGCAGCCACACCGAACACCACATCGTCGACGCATTGCGTGAGCGCGGCGAGTTGAGCATCTCGCTGGTGGCAGAGGATGCGGGCCAACTGGTGGGTCATGTCGCGCTGTCCCCGGTCAGCGTGCAGGACGGCAGCCAAGGCTGGTTCGGGCTCGGGCCGATTTCGGTTCTGCCGCAGCAGCAGGGGCGCGGCGTGGGCACGGCATTGATGCGGGCCGCGATCGAGGCTCTGCGCAAGAAGGGCGCGCGGGGCTGCGTGCTGTTGGGCGAGCCGGCCTACTACGGGCGCTTCGGCTTCCGTGCCGTGCCGGATCTGGTACTACCCGGCGTGCCGGCGGCGTATTTCCAGGCCCTGTGCCTGCAGCCACCGATGGCACAGGGGGAGGTGCGTTACTCGCCGGCGTTCGACGTGGTTACCTGATCGGGGAACGGCCGGCGTTCCAACCGCCGGTCAGCCTGGATGGCGCAGGTGGATGAGGGGATACGGACGACCCTGCGAATCCACCGGCGAGCGTCCGGTTTCGATGAAACCCATGCGCCGATAGAAGCCCACGGCCTGCGCATTCTGCGCGTTGACGTCGGTGGTCAGTTGCGGCTGCAGTGCCAGCGCATGCTGCAGCAGCTGGCGGCCGATACCGGTTCCGCGCACGTCGGGATCGATGAACAACGCTTCCATGTGCGAGCCGTCGATCAGCATGAAACCCTGCGGCTGGTCCTGGTCGCCGACGGCCACGACCATCGGGGCCTGTGGCAGGAAGCCGGCAACTTCAGCGTCGATAGCCTGACGGTCTTCGGTACTGAGGAAATCATGGGTGGCGTCGACGGCCCGGCGCCAGAGATCGACGAGAGCGTCGCCATCGGTGGTGCGGGAAGGGCGCAGGGTGGTCATGGGATCGGCCAAGGTGCTTTGCAGTACCCGGATTGTACCGATGCGACACCCGCAAACAGAAAGCCCCGCCGAAGCGGGGCCTTGGATGTCACCGTTCGCTGCGCCTTACTGCACGGTGCAGCCGGACAGTGCCGGGAAGCCGATGACTTCGCCATTGCCGGTGCAGGCCAGCGTGACCTTCTGGCCCTTCTTCAGGCTGGCAGCCACGTCCTTGGGCAGGTCGCTGGCCTGTACGAAGCCGAACGGCTTGGCGCTCAGCTGCACGACGGGCTTGTCCATGAAGTCCGAGCTGATCGAGTCGACCGTGCCGGAAACCAGCAGCGCCTTGCCCTTGTACTTGCCATCGGCAGCGATCTCGTTGTCCTGGTAGTCGCTGAACATCGTGGTGGCGGTCACTTCCACAGCCGAGGCGGAGGCCGCAGCGGCATCGTTGGTGACGGCGGTGGCTGCCGGTTCTGCAGCCTTGGCGGCAGCGTCTGCCTCCGCGGCGGCGGACGAGACGCTGGCTTCAGCAACGGCCGCATCGTACTGGCCCTTGCTCTGCGCGCTGATGCCGCTCACGGTGCCGGCAAAGATCGCCAGGCCGACGAAGTACACGATCGGCGAAACGATGATCGAGCCCAGCAGCTGGAACAGGCCCTTCATGGCGCCGCCCTTGGCCATCGCGACGATGGCGAGGATGAAGGCCACCAGGTTCAGCGGCCAGCCCAGGAACAGGCCCAGGCCGGGGAACGGGACGAGGAAGCACAGCCAAGCGATCGCCAGCGTGATCCATGCGGCTTTTCCGGCAGGACTGGCCTGCACGGTGGTTTCTGCAACTGCGTTCAAAACTACCCCCTGTAGAGATCGAAAGGTGAAATCGCTGCCAGCAAGCAGCAGTGCACAGTCGTCAGATGACGAAAACGCGGTCGTAGCGTGAAGGAGTCTTCACAGCAGATCAAGCGGCGATGCAGCGTTTGCCGGTGCGGCGCTTCGCATCCGCGCAGCGGAAGCGCCAAAAGGCCTGCGTTACACTACGCGCGCGCTCATTCCTTGAATCCGAGAAACGCCATGACTGATGCCTTGGGCGTGCCGGTGCACGACGTCGACGAGAACTGGATGCGCCACGCATTGGCATTGGCCGAACGTGCGCAACGCGAGTTTGACGAGATCCCGGTCGGTGCGGTGCTGGTGGGTGCCGACGGTCAGCTGCTGGGCGAGGGCTGGAACCTCAACATTGCCTCGCACGATCCCAGCGCGCATGCCGAGATCGTGGCCATGCGCGAGGGTGGGCGGATGCTGGCCAATCACCGCCTGATCGGCAGCACGCTGTATGTCACCCTGGAGCCTTGCGCGATGTGTGCGATGGCGATCGTGCACGCACGCGTCGCGCGCCTGGTCTACGGTGCCAGCGACCCCAAGACCGGCGCCTGCGGCAGCGTGTTCGATCTGGTCGCTGATGCCCGCCACAATCACCGGGTGGAGGTCCATGCCGGCGTGCTGGCCAAGGAAGCGGGCAACCGGCTGACCAACTACTTCAGGGCCAAGCGTGGCAAGCCGCCGCTGCTGCTGGAGGACCACGCTGGCGAGGGCTGAGTGGCGAAAGGGTATGATGGCCGCCACTTTCCATTACCGGCCGGCCTCGTGCCTGCCCAGCAACGAGGCGACACGATGGCAGAGAACGGCGCGGCCAACGAGCGGCTGATCTGGATCGACCTGGAAATGACCGGGTTGGATACCGACAACGATTCGATCATCGAGATCGCCACCGTGGTCACCGATGCCCAGCTCAACGTGCTGGCCGAGGGCCCGGAGTTCGCCATCCATCATCCCCTGGAAACGCTGGAAGCGATGGACGAGTGGAACCGCAACCAGCATCGTCGTTCGGGCCTGTGGCAGCGCGTCATCGACAGCACCACCACGCTTGGCCAGGCCGAAGCGCAGACCGTGGCCTTCCTGGCGCAGTGGATTCCGGCCGGCGTGTCACCGATGTCGGGTAACTCCATCTGCCAGGACCGCCGCTTCCTGCACCGGCAGATGCCGCGGCTGGAAAAGTACTTCCACTACCGCAACCTCGACGTGTCCACGGTGAAGGAACTGGCCAAGCGCTGGGCGCCAAGCGTGGCTGCGGGCGTGGGCAAGAACAGCAACCACACCGCACTGAGCGATGTGCACGATTCGATCAACGAGCTGCGCCACTACCGCCAGTTCATGGGCGCGCTGTCGGGGCTGCCGAGCCCGTGAGGGGCAGTGCCGGCCGCTGGCCGGCAATCGCCTGATCCCCGCCGGCGGCGCAGGGTTGTCGTCCAGCGGCCGGCACCACCCTGCGTTCAACTCCCTGGCGCTAAGATCGGCCGCATGAACGAGCCCATCCTGCTGCCCCGCGATATCGCCCACGACGCTGGTGACTGGTCTGACCTGCAGCGGGCGGTAGCACTGCTGGAAGCCCCCACGATCACCGCGCGCATGGCCAACCTGGTCGGGACGCCGCTGGAGTTCGCGGTGAAGGTGCTTCCCACCTCGGTGTCCAACCGCATCCACGGTGCGGTGCAGGCGGCGTTGTCCAAATCGGTGCAGGCCGCGCTGTGGAGCATGGACAACACTCCTGGCAAGGGCGCCTCGACACGTTGGCACAAGCTGGCGGCGGCGACGTCCGGCGCGGTGGGTGGGGCGTTCGGTTTCGCTGCGCTGTTCATCGAGCTGCCGGTGTCGACCACGATCATGATGCGCGCGGTAGCCGACGTTGCCCGCAGCGAAGGCTTCGATCTATCGCAGTTCAGCACCCGCCAGGCCTGCCTGGAGGTATTCGCACTGGGCGGCAATTCGCCGCGCGACGATGCCAGCGAGACCGGCTACTACCTCGCCCGTGGTTTCACCACCGATGTCATGCGCCACCTCTCGGCCGAACTGGCCGGGCGCGTGGTGACCGGACGTGACCTGACCCTGGGCGTGGCGCCGAAGGAAGCCGGCAAGCTGCTGGCCAAGCTGGTGGAAAAGGTCGCCGCCCGTTTCGGCGTGGTGGTCACCGAGAAGTTTGCCGCGCAGGCGGTGCCGATCGTCGGTGCGGCAGCCGGCGCGACGCTCAACACCATGTTCACCGACTACTACCAGGACATGGCCCGTGGCCATTTCATCGTGCGCCGGCTGGAGCTGAAGTACGGCGAAGAGGTCGTGCGCACTTGCTACGACCGCATCGCACACGGCGGGGCGTTGATCGAGCCGACGTTGTAACGATGGGGTCGGAGCCCTTTCCTGCGGAAAGGGATCCGACCCCGACCGCCGCAGGGAAGGGCTCTGGCCCTTGCCTGCCAGGCACAACTGTTTTGCGTGGACGCACCTGTTGCGCGCGCAGCGCCATCCCCATCCTTGCCGGCAATCCCCCGCAAGAGAGTGCCGCCATGTTGTTCACCTCCCACCGCCTGGGCGCGCTGACGCTGCCCAACCGTATCGTGATGCCACCGATGACCCGCTCGCGTGCGGCGGCCGGCAATGTCGCCACCGTGCAGATGGCCGAGTACTACGCCCAGCGCGCTGGTGCCGGGCTGATCGTCAGCGAAGGCACCCAGATCAGCCCGCAGGGCCAGGGCTATGCATGGACCCCGGGCATCCACAGCGACGAACAGGTGCAGGGCTGGCGCAGGGTTACCAATGCTGTGCACGCGGCGGGTGGGCGCATCTACGCCCAGCTCTGGCATGTCGGCCGTGTCTCCCATGTGGCCCTGCAACCGGACGGCGCGGCGCCGGTCTCTTCCTCGGCACTGCTGGCCGAAGGGGTGAAGGTCTTCGTCGACCCGACCGGCGCCGGTCCGGAATCGGGCGTGGGCGAAATGATCCAGCACTCCATGCCGCGCGCGCTGGGCGAGGACGAGATTCCGGGCATCGTGGCCGACTATGCGCAGGCCACCCGCAATGCACTGGCTGCCGGATTCGATGGCGTCGAGCTGCACGGCGCGAACGGCTACCTGATCAACCAGTTCATCGACTCGCAGGCCAACCAGCGTACCGACGGCTATGGCGGCGCGCTGCGCAATCGCCTGCGCTTCCTGCGCGAGGTGGTGCAGGCGGTGGTCGATGTCGCTGGCGGCGAGCGAGTCGGCGTGCGTCTGGCGCCGCTGACCACGCTGCAGGGGGCGGTGGATGACACGCCGCAGGCGACCTATCTGGCTGCCGCGCACCTGCTGGGCGAGCTGGGTGTGGGTTACCTGCACATCGCCGAGGCCGACTGGGAGGATGCCCCGTTGATGCCGGTCGCGTTCAAGCAGGCGCTGCGGATGATCTATCCGGGCACGTTGATCTACGCCGGCAAGTACACCGCCGAGCGTGCCGCGCAGGCGCTGGAGGAAGGCTGGGCGGACCTGATCGGCTTCGGTCGGCCGTTCATCGCCAATCCCGATCTGCCCGAGCGCCTGCGCAGCGGCGCGGTGTTGAATTCGCCCGATCGCGCGACGTACTTCGGTGGTGGCGCGGCGGGATTCACCGACTATCCGGTGCTGGAAGAGGCAGTCGAGGCCTGAAGCAGCGCCCGCCGGGCATGGCCCGGCGCTACCGATGACGGCGGATGGGTGCCGACCGTTGTCCGCACTGCCGATCAGGGCTTGTCGCGCACCAGTGCGTCGGCCTCGACCACGCCGCCATCCTTGCCATGCAGGTACAGGTGCATGTCCTGCTGCGGATACGGGATGTTGATGCCGGCCTTGTCGTAGCCCAGCTTGATCTGTTCGAGCAGGGTGACCTTGGTGCCGAAGTGATCGGCCGACTTCACGTAGCAGCGGATGCCCAGATTGATCGCGTGCGCACCCAGCTCGTACACCACCACATCCGGTGCCGGCGTCTGCAGCACGCGCGGGTCGGCCTTCATCAGCGCCAGTGCGGTATCACGCGCCAACTGGATGTTGTCTTCGTAACCGATGCCCACCACCAGCTCGACGCGGCGGGTGGGCTCTGCGGTGAGGTTGATGATCGGTGCGGCGGTGATCAGCGTGTTCGGAATGGTGGTGTGCTGGTTGTCCGCGCCGGTGATCACGGTCTGGAAAATGCGTACCTCGCGTACCGTGCCGGTCTGCCCGGCGATGGTGACCACATCACCCACGCGGAACGGACGCAGGGTCACCAGCATCACGCCCGAAGCAATGTTCGACAGCGAATCCTTCAGCGCCAGGCCAACGGCGAGGCCGGCGGTACCGAGCACGGCCAGCAGCGGAGTGATCTGCACGCCCAGCGTGCCGATGGCCAGGATCACCACGATCACCAGCGAGGCCGCGTAGACCACGTTGCGCAGGAAGCTGCCCAGCATCGGGTCCACGCCCATGCGCGAGGTGGCGCGAGGCATGGCATTGGACAGCCGTCGTGCCAGCCACATGCCGACCAGCAGCACCACGATCGCGGCCAGCAACGGCACGCCGTAGGTCTCCAGCAGGCGTTCCCAGTCGAGTGAGCGGAACCAGGAGGTCGTGGCGGGGGAGGGTGGGGCAGCGGCGATCATGCGGACTCCTTTGCAACGGGAACAGGTGCGACGGGAACATGGCGTACGCGGACGCCAGAAACAGCAAGCCCCGCAGAGGCGGGGCTTGCGTGCAGCTTCAGTATGGGCAGGCGTCGATGAAAGCGACGTCAGCCATCACACGTCAACAGGTCAACCTTTGGCCTTCAACTTGGCCAAGCGCAACCAGGTATCGACCACGGTATCCGGATTCAACGACACCGACTCGATGCCTTCCTGCATCAGCCATTCGGCCAGATCCGGATGATCGGACGGGCCCTGGCCGCAGATGCCGACGTACTTGCCCTTGGCACGTGCCGACTTGATCGCCATCGACAGCAGCTTCTTCACCGCCGGGTTCCGCTCATCGAACAGGTGCGCCACGATCGACGAATCGCGGTCCAGGCCGAGGGTCAGCTGGGTCAGGTCGTTGGACCCGATCGAGAAGCCATCGAAGATCTCCAGGAACTCATCGGCGAGCAGTGCGTTGGACGGCACTTCGCACATCATGATGATCTTCAGGCCGTTCTCGCCCTGCTTGAGGCCATTCTGTTCGAGCACCTGGACGACCTTGCGGCCTTCTTCCAGGGTGCGCACGAACGGGATCATGACCCACAGGTTGTCCAGGCCCATCTCGTTGCGCACGCGCAGCACCGCCTTGCACTCCAGCGCGAAGGCGGCCGAGAAGCTCGGATCGACGTAACGGCTGGCGCCGCGGAAGCCGATCATCGGATTCTCTTCGTGCGGCTCGTAGTTGCTGCCGCCGATCAGGTTGGCGTACTCGTTGGACTTGAAGTCCGACAGTCGCACGATCACCGGGTTTGGCGCGACCGAGGCGGTCAGGGTGGCGATGCCTTCGGCCAGACGGTCCACGTAGAAGCCGACCGGGTCGGAATAACCGGCGATCTTCTCGTCGATCTTCTTCTTCGTCGCCGCATCCTGGCGGTCGTATTCCAGCAGCGCGTTGGGGTGGATGCCGATGTGGCTGGCGATGATCATTTCCAGACGCGCCAGGCCGATGCCCGCGTTCGGCAGCTGGCCGAAGTCGAAGGCACGTTCCGGGTTGGCCACGTTCATCATGATCTTCAACGGTGCCGGCGGCATGTTGCCCAGATCGGTGGTGGTGCGCTCGAAGCCGAGCTTGCCTTCGTAGATGAAGCCGGTATCGCCTTCAGCGCAGCTGACGGTGACCAGCTGGCCATCCTCGATGACCTTGGTGGCGTTGCCCGAACCGACCACGGCCGGCACGCCCAGCTCGCGCGCGATGATCGCCGCGTGGCAGGTACGGCCGCCGCGGTTGGTGACGATCGCCGAGGCACGCTTCATCACCGGCTCCCAATCGGGATCGGTCATGTCGGCGATCAGCACGTCGCCCGGCTGTACGCGGTTCATGTCTTCAAGCGTTTTCACCACACGCGCCACGCCGGCACCGATCTTGGCGCCCACGGCACGGCCTTCGGCGAGAACGTTGCCGCCCTTCTCGGTCAGCGCGAAACGCTCGATCTGGGTGGCATGGCTGCGCGACTTCACGGTCTCCGGGCGCGCCTGCACGATGAACAGCTTGCCGCTGACACCATCCTTGGCCCACTCGATGTCCATCGGGCGGCCGTAGTGCTTTTCGATGGTCAGCGCCTGGCGCGACAGTTCGGCTACGTCTTCATCGTTGATCGAGAAGGTGGTGCGCAGTTCGGCCGGGGTGTCCTCGATCCTGACGCGCTCGCCGGGGACATCCGAGTACACCATGCGGATCGCCTTGCTGCCGAGCGAGCGGCGCAGGATCGCCGGCTTGCCGGCCTGCAGGGTGGGCTTGTAGACGTAGAACTCGTCGGGGTTGACCGCGCCCTGCACGACCATTTCGCCCAGGCCGAACGAGGAGGTGACGAACACCACGTCGCGGAAGCCGGACTCGGTGTCCAGGGTGAACAGCACGCCGGACGCGCCCACGCCCGAACGCACCATCAGCTGCACGCCTGCGGACAGGAACACGTCCTCGTGCTTGAAGCCGTGGTGCACGCGGTAAGCGATGGCACGGTCGTTGTACAGCGAGGCGAACACTTCCTTGACCTTGTGCACGACATCGTCGGCACCGGTGACGTTGAGGAAGGTTTCCTGCTGTCCGGCGAAGGAGGCATCGGGCAGATCTTCGGCGGTGGCCGAGGAACGCACGGCCACGGCCACGTCGCCGCCGCCGTTGTCGGCGCTCAGCTTGGCGTAGGCAGTGCGGATGTCCTGGTCCAGCTGCGGCTGCAGCGGTGCATCGATCACCCAGCCGCGGATTTCCTTGCCGGCTGCGGTCAACGCGTTGACGTCCTCGACGTCCAGCGTGGCCAGCTTGTCGAAGATACGCTTGGACAGGTCGTTGTGCGCGATGAAGTCCTTGAAGGCTTCAGACGTGGTCGCGTAGCCCCCTGGAACGGAGACGCCCAGACCGGCAAGGTTGCCGATCATCTCGCCCAGCGAGGAATTCTTGCCGCCTACGCGGGCCAGGTCGGCCAGACGCAGTTCGTGCAACCACAGGATGTTCTCGTTCAAGCGCGATGCTCCGTTTGGCCATCGCCCGAGGCGGGCTTTGATGGCCGCGTCCGTAGGAAGAAGCCGATATGATGCCGGGCAGACCACCGTCGGCACAAGCTTGTGTTGGCGGCCCTTTTAGGCTTCGTAGGGGGTAAATGCGCGCATGTCGACCATCCGTCCGGTGTTCTACGTTTCCGATGGAACCGGTATCACCGCTGAAACCATTGGGCATAGCCTGCTGACCCAGTTCTCCGGGTTCAGCTTCATTACCGACCGGATGTCATTTGTCGATGACCCCGAAAAAGCCCGCGAAGCCTGTGCCCGGATCCAGGCGGCGGGGGAGCGCTACCAAGTCCGGCCGATCGTGGTGAACTCCTGCGTGGACCAGAGCCTGAGCCTGATCCTGGCCGAAAGCGGGGCGCTGATGCTGGATGTGTTCGCCCCGTTCATCGAGCCGCTGGAGCGCGAACTGTCCAGTTCGCGCCTGAACCGGGTCGGCCAGGCCCACGGCATGGTCGACTTCGACACCTACCACCGGCGCATCAACGCGATGAACTTCGCGCTGACCCACGACGATGGCATCGCGGTGAACTACGACGATGCCGACGTGATCCTGGTGGCGGTGTCGCGGGCGGGCAAGACGCCTACCTGCATCTACCTGGCCCTGCATTACGGGGTGCGCGCGGCCAACTACCCGTTGACCGACGAGGATCTGGAGAGCGACCGCCTGCCGCCCCGCCTGCGCAACTACCGGCGCAAGCTGTTCGGCCTGACCATCGACCCGGACCGCCTGCAGCAGATCCGCCAGGAGCGCCGGCCCAATTCGCGCTACGCCAACCTGGACACCTGCAAGCGCGAGGTGGCTGCGGCGGAGGTCATGTTCCAGATGGAACGCATCCCGACCCTCAGCACCACCCATACCTCGATCGAGGAGATCTCCAGCAAGGTGCTCGGCACGCTGGGGCTGCAGCGCGAGCTGTATTGACGGGGCGCCACGACCAACGGTCGTGGCCCACCTGCGCGGTTGACGGGTGCGCTACGACCCACAGTCGTGGCCCACCTGCGCGGTTGACGGGTGCGCTACGACCCACGGTCGTGGTCTACCTGCGCGGTGGGTATCGACCGTTGGTCGATACAGGGCCCCTTTGGCCGGGGCCGATCAGTCCCCACGTTGAAGGGCCAACGTGTAGGATCAACCCATGGCCCGAGCATTGCCCCGTACCGAGCGCATTCCCCGCCTGAGCCGGCTGAGCTGGCTCATGGGGCTGTACGCAGAGAACTACCGTCACCTGGTGCGCCTGTTCGCGCCAGCCGAGTTGGTGGCGGGAAGCTATGTCTCTTCGGTGGGCGATGGCCTGGACGTGCGCCTGGACGTGATCGAGTGCCACCGCTACACGGTCGAGCTGCGCCTGACCTATGACCTGGCCGACCCGGTGACCGGTGAACCGGACCCATCGGCCTTCGTCCGCCTGTACCGGGACGCGCGCCAGGCCGAGACCACCCACTGCTACGTCGGCCGCCGCTGGCAGGACACGATGGGCCTGTACCCACCGCCGGCCGAGCTGATCAGCCATCGCATGCGGATGAACACCTTCCTCGGCAAATGGCTGGAATACCTGGCCGAACGCGGCCATGGCGTGGCCACCCTGCGCCGTGATCCAGACGGCAACACCGTGGGTGAGGGCTACCGTCGCCTGTCGCTGGTGCGTTGATCGGCCATAATCCACGGCTGACCCGCCGCCGGACCCGCACATGCCGTATACCCCGATCGTCGCCACCCTGGGCTATGTGCTCTCGCCCGATGGCCGCCAGGTGCTGATGATCCACCGCAATACCCGGCCGGGCGACCACCATCTGGGCAAGTACAACGGCCTGGGCGGCAAGGTCGAGCCGACCGAGGACATCGCCGCCGGCATGCGCCGCGAAATCTCCGAGGAAGCCGGTATCGACTGCACGGCCATGCGCCTGCGCGGCACCATCAGCTGGCCGGGTTTCGGCAAGCACGGTGAAGACTGGTTCGGTTTCGTGTTCGTCATCGACAGCTTCGAGGGTGCCCCGCACGGCGGCAATCACGAGGGCACCCTGGAGTGGGTGGACGTGGACAAGCTCGACCAGCTGCCGATGTGGGAGGGCGACCGCAACTTCCTGCCGCTGGTGTTCGATGCCGATCCGCGGCCGTTCCACGGAGTGATGCCATACCGGGATGGACGCATGCAGAGCTGGTCCTTCAGCCGGCTTTGAGGCATTCCGGGGGCCGCTGCGCTCGCCGGACATGGTCCGGCGCTACCATCCGGCGCAGCCTCGGTAGCGCCGGGCCATGCCCGGCGGGGAGAGCTTCAGCGCCGGCGCGCCAGCAGCAGGTGGAAGTGCTTTTCCCGCTGCTGGCCGTCATTGCCGGCCGTGCATTCGCGATGCGAGCGCCATGCCGTGACGGTGAAGCCGGACACCCGCAGCGCCAGCTCCACTGCGTCCAGCTCATGCAGCTCAAAGTCGGCGGCAAAGGGCAGGCTGCGCATGAATCCGGCATCGCCGAAGGCCAGGCATAGCCGGCCGCTGCGATGCAGCACCCGTGCCAGTTCATCCAGTACCGGGGCCAGGTTCGGCCAGAAGTACAGGGTGTTGACCGCCAGCGCAGCATCGACGCTGGCATCAGCCAGGGGCAGGGCATGGGCATCACCCTCGCGCAGCGCGGCACGGCCAGCCAGGCCGCTGGCGGCAAGGTGCTGGTTGCCGGCGGCGACCATGGCACTGGACAGCTCGACACCCACGTAGCGACTGCCACTGGCCTGCAGCAGCAGCGGCGCAAAGGCGGCGTTGCCTGGACCGATTTCCAGCACCTGCTCTCCGGCAGCGACGGCCAGCAATGCGATAGCCGCCTGGTTGAGGGCGCCGTTGCTGCGGTTCATCGATTCGCCCACGGCCAGCGCGGCCTCGCCATGGGGCTGCCGCAACTGCGCGGCCAGGGTGCGTGCATCCAGCATCAACATCGTCCGTCGGTAAGGAGTCGGACGTGGCGGCGGCGGGTCCGCCGCAGACCATAGCGCTGGCGGATCGGCTTGGGAAGTAGGGAAACCCCGGCTTGTGGTGATGAGGAAATGTCCAGCGTCGCAGTCGGTGAGAACCAGTTGTCCACAGGGGGTGTGGATTACGCGTGGGCAACTTTGTGGATAAGCGCTGACAGGCGCCACCCCCCTAGGCTGTCAAGATGGGTGGCGAAAAATTCACCGCCGGTGAGGATCGGTGAGTGACGGGTGAAGGACAGGGGCAGCCCACGCTGTTGCCGGTGGCGGCGCTCGCGGTACCCTGTGGGCCTTGATGCCCCGTGAGACTTCATGAAACGTCACTTCTCGATGCTGCGCGAGTTCCATCTGGCGGACTGGTTCACCCTCGCCAACGCTTTCTGCGGCACCGGCGCGGTGTTTGCCGCAATGCGTTTCCTGCAGGATGGCGAGCGCGGCTACCTGCTGTTCGGCATGGCGCTGATCCCGCTGGCTTTCATTTTTGACGCACTGGACGGCCGCATCGCGCGCTGGCGCAAATCCAGTTCGACCCTGGGCCGCGAGCTCGACTCGCTGTCGGACGTCATTTCCTTCGGGGTCGCACCCGCAGCGCTGGCCTATGCCTGTGGCATGCAGGGGGGCTGGGACTGGCTGGTGCTGAGCTACTTCGTCTGCTGCGGCGTCAGCCGCCTGGCCCGTTACAACGTAACCGCCGAAGCGATGAGCGGTGACGAAGGCAAGGTGAAGTACTTCGAGGGAACGCCGATTCCCACCAGCCTGGCGCTGGTGATCGTGCTGGCGATCGCCGCCGGCACCGATGCCATCGGCCACGACCTGTGGCTGGGCCAGTGGCAGATTGGCCCTTGGCAGCTGCATCCGTTGGTGCTGCTGTTCGCGTTGTCCGGGTCGCTGATGATCAGCAAGACCCTGCGCATTCCCAAGCCATGACCCAGCCCTGCGGAGGAGCGCGATGACCAGCTCGGCCAACGACGCCGGCAGCAGCGATTTCGAAAATCTGGCCCGCCAGTACTTCGGCGCCTGGGGTGATGCCTTGCGCCATGCAGCAGTGCCGGGAACCCCGGCTGGCGACGACCCGGGCAGCTGGAAGCGCCTGTTCGACTGGTGGGGCCAACTGCTGCCCGGGACCGGTGCTGCCGCGCCCGAAGAGGCAGTGCGGCGGTTCCGCGAGCAGGCTGGCAGCTGGTACGGCACCATGCAGGAAGTCGCTGCACGCTTTGCCGGCCGCGATGCCAGCAGTGCCGAGGTCGCCCAGGCTTGGCGTGAAGCGGTGAAGGGGCAGGGCGACGGCATGCTGCAGTGGATGCTGCAGGGGGCCCGCGGCAGCACCCATGTGGACGCTGCTCCGCCCGAGTTCACGGCGTGGTTCCAGCAGTTGCAGACGCTGGCTGGCCCTTGGCTGCAGAGCCCGGCGTTCGGGCCCGGCCGCGAGCACCAGGCGCGGTGGCAGGCCCTGCTGCGCGCGCAGGAGGAGTACCAGCAGCATTCGCAGGCCTATGTCGAGCAGATCAAGCAGGCACTGGAAGAGGCGTTCGACCTGTTCGAGCAGCGCCTGGCCGAACACGAGCAGCCCGGCAGCCAGCTGACCAGCGCCCGGGCGATGTTCGATCTGTGGATTGAAGTGGCCGAGGAGGCCTACGCCAAGGTCGCCATGTCCGAGCCGTTCCAGCAGGTGTATGCCTCGCTGGGCAACGCACAGATGCGCCTGCGCGCAGGCCTGCAGCGCGAGGTTGAACAGATGAGTGAACGCATCGGCCTGCCCACCCGCAGCGAGATGGATGCCGCCCACCGTCGCATTGCCGAGCTCGAGCGCAGCCTGCGCCGGGTGCAGGCACAGGTGGCGGCGCTTGCCGGTACCGGTACCGATGCCGTCGATCCGGTTGCCCAGCCAGCGCCTGCCAGGGTCAAGCCCGTCGCGCGCAAGCCTGCAGCGAAGAAGGCTGCAGCGAAGAAGCCTGCTGCGAAGAAAGCGCCAGCGAAGAAGGCCGCCACCCGCGCGACCACGCGGAAGTCGTAAGCCATGAAAGGACCGCTGGGCTTCAATGCCGATGACCTGATGCAGGAGACCCTGGCCATGCAGCGCAAGCTGATGGAAGGGTTGAAGCTGCTGCCGCAGGTGGAGGATGTCGACTATGGCGCCACCGCCCGCGAAGAAGTCTGGCGCGATGGCAAAGTGGTGCTGTATCGCTTCGTCGGCGAGAACGCGCCGGTGCGGCGCACACCGCTGCTGATCGTGTACGCACTGGTCAACCGCCCGTACATGGTGGACCTGCAGGCCGATCGGTCGCTGGTGCAGAAGCTGCTGGCCTTGGGCCAGGACGTATATGTGCTGGACTGGGGTTATCCGGACCGTTCCGAACGCTACCAGACGCTTGAGGACTATCTGCTGCGCTACATCGATGGCGCGGTGGATGCGCTGCGCGCACGCAGTGGAGGCCGGGTCGACATGCTGGGAATCTGCCAGGGCGGCGTGTTCGCCCTGTGCTACGCCGCACTGCGGCGGCAGAAGCTGGGCAACCTGATCACCATGGTCACCCCGGTCGACTTCCAGACCGCCGACAACATGTTGTCGCACTGGGCCCAACAGGTGGATGTGGATCTGCTGGTGGATACGCTGGGCAACATCCCGGCCGATCTGATGAATGCCAGCTACCTGATGCTCAAGCCATTCCGCCTGAACGTGCAGAAGTACGTGGGCCTGCTCGACATCCTCGATGACAAGGCGGCGCTGGAGGATTTCCTGCGCATGGAAAAGTGGATCTTCGACTCGCCGGACCTCGCGGGTGAAGCCTTCCGCGAGTTCATCAAGCAGTTCTACCAGGGCAACGGCCTGGTCAATGGCACCGTGCGCATCGGCGAAGAGGCGGTGGATCTGTCGCAGGTGACCCTGCCGGTGCTGAACATCTACGCCGAACAGGATCATCTGGTGCCACCGGATGCATCGCGCGCGATGCGTGGCCGGCTGGGCACGCAGGACTACACCGAATCCAGTTTCCGCGGTGGGCATATCGGCATCTACGTCTCCGGCCGCGCGCAGCGCGAAGTGCCGGCGACCATCGACAACTGGCTGAAGGAACGCACGCCATGAAACATTCCCCTCTGCTCGCGCTTGCTCTGGCCCTTGCGCCCGGCGTCGCCAGCGCTGCGCCGAGCGCCGATGCGCGCCGCGAGATCGCGCAGTTGATCGGAAGCCTGGATGGCTCCCAGTGCCAGTTCCAGCGCAATGGCAGCTGGTACGGTCCCGCCGATGCGCGTTCGCACCTTCAGCGCAAGTACGACTACCTGCTGAAGAAGAACATGGTCGACACTGCCGAGCAGTTCATCGAACGTGCGGCGAGCCAGAGCAGCATGAGTGGCAAGGCGTACCGGATCCGCTGCCCCGGCCAGCCCGAACAGACCTCCGCGGCGTGGTTCGGCGCCCGCCTGCAGGCCTTGCGCCAACGCACGCCGTAGACATTGCAGGCGCTACAGTGGCAACAGCCAGTCAGCCGGGAGACCTCGCCATGAACGCTGTGCCGCGCACCCTGTCGCGCTCGCTGAACGACCGCATGATTGCCGGGGTGATGGGCGGCATCGCCCATCGTTTCGGCTGGAACCCGACCCTGGTACGGGTGCTGTACGTGGTGGTCTCGCTGGCGTCGGCCGCCTTCCCCGGCATCCTGGTCTACCTGCTGCTGTGGCTGCTGATCCCCAACGAGGCGGATTGAACACCGCGTCCCGTCCCTGGCCGATCTGGCTGCGCGCGTTGCAGGTGCTGGGCGCGCTGTGGACCGTGCCCAATACCCTGATCGGCCTGCTTGGCGGTCTGGCCGGGTTGCTGGGTGGTGCGAAGATGCGCTGGAGCGGTCGTGATTGCGCGGTGGTTTTCGATCACTGGCCCTGGGGCCCGGGCGGAGCGATCACCCTGGGCAACGTGATCCTGCACACCGGCCACGATCTGGGCATGTGCTGCCGTACCTACGCGCATCAGGCGGGGTGGGGCGTGGAGCCGTTGATCCGGCTGGATGACCATGAACGTGCGCACGTGTACCAGTATCTGGTGCTGGGGCCGCTGTACCTGCCGGTGTATCTGCTGTGTGGAGGTGTCAGTGCGCGTAATCCGTTCGAGCGTGCGGCCGATCATTACGCGCGGTTCGGGCACGGCTGGTGGCCGTAGATTCCGGCCAACGGCGCAGCCCCTCGTGGGTGGGGCGCGAAATGCGATTCATGTGATTGGGCCGGGCAGGTGGGTTGCGCAGGGGCCGCTGCAAGTACGTCCCTGTAAGCTCGGTCGCCGCATCCATGCGGCTCACGCCCCTGCGCAACCCACCTGCCCGGCCCCTGACAGTTTCCGGGCGCGTCCAGCCACGGAGAAGAAAAAGAACAGCAACAGCGGGTCGCGCGCTGCGCTTGCTCGTGCAGAGCCGAGCCTGTGCTCGGCTCTACAGAAAGCGGCCAACCACGCCGCTTTTGCTTTTGATCTTCTTTTCTCTTCCGTGGGTGGCGGCAGGCACCAGAAACTTGTCAGCGGCCGGGTGGGTAGGCATTGCGGGGTGTCCGCGGCATGGATGCCGCGGCCAAGCCCCCAGGGATGGGTTTACGGCGTCCCCGCAATGCCTACCCACCCGGCCAGCCCCAGTAATCTGGCTTTTGCATTCCGCGACCAACCAACCCCACCCACGAGGGGCTGCGCCGTTGGCTGAAACCCTCGTATTCGTTAGTCGGAAGTTAAAGATCCGTAAGCATTCTGCTGCGATCCCGCAGTCATCTGCATGCAACCGATCGTCATTAGTCTTCGTGACGTTCCAGTCAGCTTGGTCGCGGTAAGCTCTATCCCGATGAGCCAACAAGTACCGCTCATCGTGTGCAGTACGCAGTAGCAATTTGGAGGAAGACATCACATGGCAATCGTTCTTTATGTCGGTGGTAGCAAGGATGGCGAGAAGGGCGTGGTGCCCTACGGCTTCAGCAAATCCCGCGCCGATACCGCGCTGGGGCCGGAGTTCTACACGGAGCGGTTCATGGAACTGCAGGGTGTCGGCAAGGTCCGCCTGATGGCGCTGGAGAGCCTGCGTGACGACATCGTCATGCAGCGTGCCGCCCGCCACTACCGCTGACCTTCGCAGTACGCGGCAGGACGCGCTCCACCATCGCGCGTCCGCGCCGGCATCCCAGCCCCGGGGCCAGTCCGAGCCCCTTTTGCCAGGATGCCGGCGTCCCATCCGGACCCGCCGCCTGAACCGCCGCTCTGTCAACGCCTTGTCCCTGCCGCCCGCGCATTGCAAGAATGGGCCTTTCCCGCAATGCGGCCCAGGCCGGAAACAATGCACGACGCCACGCACGCCCAGCGCCAGCTCGCCCAGCAGATCGCCCAGACCATCGCCGATGAAATCGGTGCCCAGACCGCCCAGGTCAGCGCCGCTGTCGGCCTGCTCGATGAAGGCGCCAGCGTTCCGTTCATCGCCCGCTACCGCAAGGAAGTCACCGGCGGCCTGGACGACACCCAGCTGCGCAACCTGGAAACCCGCCTGACCTACCTGCGCGAACTGGAAGACCGCCGTGCGGCGGTGCTGGCCAGCATCGGTGAGCAGGGCAAGCTCAGCGATGAGCTGCGCAACGAGATCCTCGCTGCCGACACCAAGAGCCGGTTGGAAGATCTGTACCTGCCGTACAAGCCCAAGCGTCGCACCCGCGCGCAGATCGCCCGCGAAGCAGGACTCGAGCCGTTGGCCGATGGCCTGTTGGGCGACCCGACACAGGACCCGCAGGTCTTTGCCGCCACGTTCGTGGATGCCGACAAGGGCGTGGCCGATACCAAGGCCGCGCTGGAAGGTGCCCGCGCGATCCTGATGGAGCGCTGGGGCGAGGACGCCACGCTGGTTGGCGAGCTGCGCAGCTGGTTGAGCGAGCAGGGCGTGATCCGTGCCCGCGTTGCCGAGGGCAAGGAAACCGAGGGCGCCAAGTACCGCGATTATTTCGAGCACGCCGAGTCGTTGGCGAAGATTCCCTCGCACCGGTTGCTGGCGTTGTTCCGTGCGCGCCGCGAGGAGATCCTGTTCCTGGAGCTGGACCCAGGCAAGGATGCCGAGGCCGGACATCAGTACGCCGAAGGGCGCGTGGCGCACAACGCCGGTATCCGCGATGCGGGACGCCCCGCTGATCGCTGGCTGCTGGACGCCTGCCGCCTGACCTGGCGGGCCAAGCTGCACATGCACCTGCTGCTGGACCTGTTCAACCAGGCCCGTGAGAAAGCCGAAGCCGAAGCCATCGCGGTGTTCGGTGACAACCTCAAGGACCTGCTGCTGGCCGCACCGGCCGGCCCGAAAAGCGTGCTGGGCCTGGACCCGGGCATCCGCACCGGCTGCAAGATTGCCGTGGTCGACGCCACGGGCAAGCTGGTGGCCACCGACACCATCTACCCGCACGAGCCCCGCCGGCAGTGGGAGCAGTCGCTGCAGACGATCAAGCAGCTGTGTGCCAAGCACAACGTGCAACTGATCGCGATCGGCAACGGCACCGCCAGCCGCGAGACCGACAAGCTGGCCGGTGAAGCCATCAAGGCGCTGGGTGACAACGCGCCGCAGAAGATCGTGGTCAGTGAAGCCGGGGCTTCGGTGTATTCGGCGTCGGAAACGGCGGCCAGGGAATTCCCGGACCTGGACGTGTCGATCCGTGGTGCGGTATCGATCGCGCGTCGCCTGCAGGACCCGCTTGCCGAACTGGTGAAGATCGAGCCGAAGGCGATCGGCGTGGGGCAGTACCAGCACGACGTGGATCAGTACCGCCTGGCGCGTGCACTGGATGCGCGCGTGGAGGACTGCGTGAATGCCGTCGGCGTGTACGTCAACACGGCGTCGGCTGCACTGCTGTCGCGCGTCTCGGGCCTGTCGTCGACGGTAGCCGAGAACATTGTGCGCCACCGCGATGACAACGGTCCGTTCAAGCGTCGCAAGGACCTGCTGAAGGTGTCGCGCCTGGGCGAGAAGACGTTCGAGCAATGCGCAGGTTTCCTGCGTATCGCCGATGGCGATGAGCCGCTGGATGCATCGTCGGTGCACCCGGAAGCCTATCCAGTGGTCGAGCGCATCGTCGCCAGCACCGCGCGCCCGATCAAGGCGCTGATCGGCGACGGCAGTTTCCTGCGCGGCTTGAAGGCCGAGCAGTTCACCGACGAGACATTCGGTGTGCCGACGGTGCGCGACATCCTCAAGGAACTGGAAAAGCCGGGCCGTGATCCGCGCCCGGAATTCAAGGCGGCCCGTTTCGCCGATGGCGTCGAGGACATCAAGGACCTGCGCGAGGGCATGGTGCTGGAAGGCGTGGTCAGCAACGTGGCCGCGTTCGGTGCGTTCGTCGATATCGGCGTGCACCAGGACGGCCTGATCCACATCTCGGCGCTGTCTGATACCTACGTGAAGGATCCGCGTGACGTGGTCAAGGCCGGCGACATCGTCAAGGTGAAGGTGCTGGAGGTGGACGTGCCGCGCAAGCGCATCGCCCTGACCCGTCGTCTGGACGACACGCCCGGCCAGGCCACCAGCCGCCCGGGCAGCCGTGACGAACGCAGCCAGGGGCAGGCGCCGCGCCGCGACGCTGGCAACCCCGGGCAGGGACGTGGCCAAGGGCGCAACCCGGGCAATGGCGGACGCCCGGCACAGGCCGCGCCGCCAGCCAACAATGCCCTGGCCGAGGCGTTCGCCCGGGCCAAGCGCAGCTGAGTCCGCCGTCCCCCTCCCGGCGCGATCCGGGCGGGGGACTTGTCGATGTTCCCCGGCAATGCGCACACTTGCGCCGGAAGGGGCGCCTGGGCCCCTGCTGTCGCTGGGGAGGCCATGCCGTCAGCACCATCCGCCCTGTTCCGTGACCGCTGTGGCTCGCCACGGCCTGCGGGCAGCTGCGTCGGCAGGGGAGGCGGCTGATGGCCGATCAGGGCAACAGCGGCAACGCACTGCTGGAGCGCCGGCTGCAGGAACTGGCCGAAGAGCGCCGCCGCCTGGCGATGATCATCGAGGGCACCGCGGCCGGCACCTGGGAATGGAACGTCCAGAGCGGGCAGATGCGGGTCAACGAACGGTGGGCCGAGATCGTCGGCTACCGGTTGGACGAACTTGAACCGATCTGCCAGAAGACCTTCATCGCGCTGGTCCATCCGGATGATCTGGCGCTGTCCGATGCGGCCCTGCAGGACCACTTCGATGGCCGCACCGACCACTATGTCTGCCTGTTGCGGATGCGCCACAGGAATGGCGAATGGATCTGGATCCACGATCGCGGACGGGTATTCGAATGGGACGGGCAGGGCAGGCCACTGTGGATGGCCGGCGCCCATGCCGACGTCACCGAACTGCAGCAGGCGCGCCAGGACGCGGCCGAAATGCGGCAGCGCCTGCAGGCGATGGTGGATGCTTCAGACGAAGTCGCGGTGATCGCGACCGACACCGATGGCATCATCACCATTTTCAATACCGGCGCGCAGCGCCTGCTCGGCTACACCGCCGCTGAAGTAGTGGGTGAGCGCCGCCTGGATGCCTTCCACGACCCGGTTGAACTGCAGGCGTGGCTGCGACCGCTGGCGACCGCCGATGGACAGGTTCCGGGTGTGTTCGAGGCACTCAGTGCACGTGCCGAGGGCCAGACGTATTCGCGGCAGTGGACACTGCTGCGCAAGGACGGTCAGCGTCGCCAGGTACGCCTGTCAATCAGCCGCATGGATGGCGCCAATGGCGAGCGCATCGGCTATGTCGGCATGGCCATCGACATCACCGAGATCCTGCAGGCGCGCGCCGAGGCTCGTCTTGCGGCGGAAAAGTTCGCCGGAGCGTTCACTTCGGCGGCACTGGGCATGGCGCTGGTGTCGCTGGAAGGGCGCTGGCTGGATGTCAACGATGCGCTGTGCCGCATTCTCGGCTACACGCGCGAGGAACTGCTGCAGGTCGATTTCCAGCGGTTGACCCATCCGGCCGATCTGCAGACCGACCTGGCCCTGGTGCAGGACCTGCTGGCGGGGCGACGCACGCACTATCACCTTGAAAAGCGTTACCTGGGCCGTGAGGGCAACACCATCTGGGCACGGCTGTCGGTATCGCTGGTACGCAATGAGCGCGGTGAACCGTTGCATTTCGTGTCGCAGATCCAGGATGTCAGCGCCCAGCGCAGCAGCGAGCAGCGCCTGTTCGAAAGCGAGCAGCGCAGCCGCATCACCCTGGATGCGGTTGCCGACCTGGTACTCAGCGTGGCCCTGGATGGCCACATCGAATATGCCAACGCGGCCGCCGTGCGAATGCTTGCCGGCGATGGAGCGCTGTCGCTGGCCGGGCATCTCGTGCAGGACGTGCTGTCGTTGACCACCGAATACGCGCCGCAATCGCAGCTCGACGTCAGCGTGCTGCTGGATCCGGAAAGCAACGCCGTTGATCTGCATGCCGATCTGCTGCTGCAGTTGGGCACCGCCGTGGTGCCGGTTGACCTGACCCGGGCCTGGCTTCGTGACGACGAAGGCCAGGTGCGTGGTGCAGTGTGGGTCCTGCGCGATGACACCCAGCAGCGCGCACGCGAGCGCGAGGCACGGCACCTGGCGGAGATGGACCCGCTGACCGAACTGGGTAATCGCCGCGGCTTCGAAGTGCATCTGCAGCAGGCGATCACCCGGGTCGAGCGGACCGGGCAGGCGGCGTCATTGATGTACATCGATCTGGACCGCTTCAAGCCGGTCAACGATACCTTTGGTCATCTGGCCGGCGACGCCGTGCTGTGGGCCGTGGCCAGCGTATTGCGCCATGGTGTGCGCGACTCGGATGTGGTGGCGCGCCTGGGTGGTGACGAATTCGCGGTGATCCTGTCCGGGTGCAGCCCGCGGCGCGCGGCGCGCATCGGCGGCGAGTTGCTGCATACCCTGGCCAACCTGTCCATTCCGTGGGACCAGCACCAGCTGCGGATCGGCGCCAGCATCGGCATCGCACCGCTTGCCGCCGGCATGAGCGTGGACCAGGCCGTCGCCGCCGCCGATGCCCAGTGCTACCGGGCCAAGGCGATGGGTCGCAACAATGTGCAGGTGCAGGGCGAAACCGGCGAACTGCCCGGTAGCTCGCCGGCGGACGGCGGCGACCTCAGCGACGGCTGATCTCAGCCTGTGAGAGGGGCGCGGCGAATACTGCGCCAACGCCCCACCTTGGCAGGAAAACAACATGACGTCCTGGAACCTGAGTGCAGTCCGTGCTTATGCACCGGCCGTTGTCGGCTGGTCCCTGGCTCTCTCCGGCTGGCTCCGGCTGGAGCAGCTGCGCAATGACCAGCAGGCCCGGATGCTGGTCCCCGTGGTGCAGTGGGGCGTGGCGCTGATGCTGCTGGTCACGCTGGGCTGCATCGTCGCTGCCAGCGTGATGATCTGGCGCGCTGCGCGTCGCGATGCGCAGCAACGTGGGTAGCGGATCTGCTGCGTTGATCAGGTGCGGGCCTCAGCGCAGCACCTCTTCGGCATCCACCAGCTGCACGTCGTGCATCATGTTGAGGTAGGCCTCGTAGTAGCCTTTGTGCGAGGCGCCAACGATGGCCAGCAGGCGCGTTCCCGGCCGCTGGCCCAGCACTTCGCGGATGTTGGCGACCATGCGCAGGTTGCGGGTTTCCCAGTAGCCCACATAGTTGCGGCCAAAGCCCTGGGATGAGGGTTCGACCAGCGCGGCACCGAAATCGGCCTGGTAGGCCTGCAGGCCGACGCCGGGGCGGTTGTAGGCGCGATACAGGTCCAGCACGCCACCGACCTTGCCGACGTTGGCATACAGCGGCTCGTCGGCGTCCAGCCGTGCGTTTGCGTGCGGGTTGTCCCAGGCCTTCATCATCGCTTCGCGTGCCGCCTTCTTGTCCTCGGGCGGGGTGGGCGAATCGGCGGTGTGGTCGTCCACGGCCCACAGGCGTTCCAGCCCCAGGCGGGCAGCGAGGACTGCCGCCACCAGGTTGGTTTCATTGCGGCGGGTCAGGCTCTTGTCGAGAATCTCGACCAACGCAGCATCCAGCCCGTCGCCGGCGACGCGCTCCTGCACAGGCAGGCGCAGCCATTGCACCTGCGCCGATCCGCGCTCGCCAGCGGCCAGGAACACCGCGGTCAGATGTCGACGCTGCGCGGCTGTCGGGCTTGCCGGCCATGCCGACAGCAGGCGCCCCATCTCGGCGTTGGCGCTGGGCACGTCGAGGCCGGTGGCGACGCGGGCCTCATCGGTGTCGTAGCAGTAGGTTTCAACGCTTTCGGCATAGCGGCTGGGATTGCGACGCATGAAGTCGCACTGCAGGCCGGACAGGTTTTCGGTGGCAATCGCCTGCGGGCGCCAACGCGCCAGGCGCTGCAGCAAGGGCTCCAGCATGGTCGGCTCGAAGGCCTTTGGCAGTTCCGACAGATGTGCTGTCCCAAGCACCAGTACTTCGTTGTGGCGACCGGCGGGTGGCCCCTTCAGCTGGTCGGGATGGAAGCTGGGACGGAAGCCCGCGTCGCTGGCCAATGCGCCTGCGCTGCAGAGACTGAGGATGATGATGGCGTTCAAGCGTCGAAGCATGCTGCCTCCCAGGAAAAATCCATTCAGTGGGCACATGCTGCCGGCAGTGCGCAGGCAAGGGATGTCCCGATGGTCATTGCAACCTTCTGCGTGCCTGCCGCATCCCCTTTCCGTCAGCGCTGGTCCAGAATGGTGGCTGGAAGACTTCCGGAAGCGCGTCATGGATGAAATCGCCACCATCGTAGCCGCGGGTGCCGTGCTGGGTGCACTGGCCGGCTGGATCGGGCCGGGGAGGTGGCGGTGGCAGCTGTTGCGGCTGGCACCGTTGCTGCTGGTGCCGTTCGCGCTGTACATCCTCGCCACCCGCAGCTGGATCCTGGGCGGAGGCGGGCCGCTGGCGGGGCCGTCCCTGCTGGTCGTCTGCGGCAGTCTGGGCTACCTGCCGGCGGTGCTGGCAACGATGCTGCTGCGCTGGGTTCTGCGGCGCGCTGCCGACCAGGGGCTGGCCCCCTAAAGTTGCTGGCCGTCGCGCCGTTACCTTCTCTGGAGCCCGCTGCAGGCTCCCGCCGCCCGACCCGAGGCTGCCTCCGATGCGCGGCCCGTGCCGTGTGCCTCGCCGCTGTTTGATGACGATCGCAGCTGCCGTACTGTTTTCTGCCAGTCGCTCGAGTGACGCCGGTCGGCGTCTGCACGTCCCAGGCAATCGAAGTTGCCGCCGGGCATCCCGCCCGGCGGGTCGCAACCGCTACCCGGACACCGAGGATCAGACGATGCTTATTTCAGGCTCCATGGAAGGTGCTCAGGCGCCGGTCGAAGTGCTCACCCGTTGGTCTCCCCTGCGCGCGCTGCGGGGGGTGTTGGGCAGGCAGCGCCGCGCCACGGAGGTGGCCGAGCAGCATCGGCGGCACGTCGAGCTCGAGGCCCAGGTGGCCGCATTGCACCGGGTGCAGGCGGTCATCGAGTTCGCCCTCGACGGCACCATCCTGCAGGCCAATGACAACTTCCTGCAGGCAGTGGGATATCGCCTGGATGAGATCCAGGGCAGGCATCATTCCCTGTTCGTCGATCCCGAGGACGCGCGCAGTACCGGATACCGCGACTTCTGGGCGCGGCTGGGCCGCGGTGAGTTCGATGCAGGTCAGTACCGGCGCTTCGGCAAGGGGGGGCGCGAAATCTGGATCCAGGCCTCCTACAACCCGGTGCTTGACCAGCACGGTCGGCCGTACAAGGTGGTCAAGTTCGCCACCGACATCACCGCGCAGAAGCAGCAGGCGGCCGAATCGGCGGGGCAGCTGGCCGCCATCGACAAATCGCAGGCGGTCATCGAGTTCAGCATGGATGGCCGCATCCTGGCGGCCAATGCGAACTTCCTGGCCGCCACCGGCTATACGCTGGAAGAGGTGCGTGGCCAGCATCATTCGCTGTTCGTCGAGCCCGACTACCGGGCCAGTGTCGAGTATCGGCGCTTCTGGGAAAAGCTCGGCTCCGGCGAGTACGACGCAGGCCAGTACCGGCGGCTGGGCAAAGGTGGTCGTGAAGTGTGGATCCAGGCATCGTACAACCCGATCCTTGATGCCGGTGGCCGGCCGTTCAAGGTCGTCAAGTACGCCACCGACATCACCGCACAGGTGCATGAGAGCCAGGCCATGCAGCGCGCCGTCGCGCAGACGCGCGAAGTGGTGGCGTCGGCAAAGGAGGGCGATCTGACCCGGAGCATCGGCATGGCCGACAAGACGGGCCCGATCGCCGAGCTATGCGGTGGCGTCAACGCGCTGGTCGAGGCGATGGCGGCCATCATCGGTCAGATCAAGTTCGCCGCAGACACCATTGCGGTCGGTGCGAGCGAGATCGCCGAAGGCAACAACGACCTTTCCCAGCGTACCGAACAGCAGGCTGCCTCTCTGGAAGAAACCGCCGTGTCGATGAAGGGGCTGGCCGAGACCGTGCAGCGCACCGCGACCAACGCGCGCCAGGCCAGCCAACTGGCCGGCGGCGCCGCCGATGTGGCCGCACGGGGTGGCCAGGTGGTGCATGACGTGGTCTCGACGATGGAGGTGATCAATGCTTCCTCGCGTCGCATCGTCGACATCATCGGTGTGATCGATGGCATTGCCTTCCAGACCAACATCCTGGCATTGAACGCGGCGGTGGAAGCGGCGCGTGCCGGTGAGCATGGTCGTGGTTTCGCCGTGGTTGCCACCGAGATCCGCGAGCTCTCGCATCGCTCGGCAGGTGCGGCAAAGGAGATCAAGCAGCTGATCGATGCGTCTGTTGCCAACGTCGGTGCCGGAACGGCGCAGGTCGAGAGCGCCGGCCGGACCATGGACGAGATCGTGGTCGACGTGCGTCGCGTCAGCGACCTGATGACCGAGATCAGCGCGGCTGCGCAGCAGCAGAGCGATGACATCCAGCAGATGAACCACGCGGTGGATCTGATCGATCAGGGTACGCAGCAGAATGCAGCGCTGGTGGAAGAGGCCTCAGCGGCCGCGCGCAGCATGGAAGAGCAGTCTTCGCAGCTGCTGCAGACGGTGGCAGGGTTCCGTGTGCACGCGGGGGCAGGGCATGGCCATGGCGTGCATTCCCCGGCGCTGCGGGTGGTGTAGGGCGCCGGCCCGCGCCGGCCTATGGGGCGGCGCGGTCTTCGCCCTGGCCACAGTGCAGCCGCGGGTGAGTGTGCGCATACATCCAGAAATCGCGCGGCCGTCCACGGACATGGCGATAGGACTGCAGCAATCCCTCGCGTTGCATGCCTGCCCGTTCCAGTACGGCAATGGATCGCAGATTGCTGTCGAGCACGGTGGCCTGGATGCGCACGCAACCTAGTGCGGCCTGCGCCCAGGCGATGACCGCGCGCGCCGCCCCGGTCGCCAGCCCGCGTCCCTGGTGGGCTGGGGACAGATCGTAGGCCAGTTCCGCGCGGTGGTGCTTGATGTCGATGTCGTTGAGGCCGACGGTGCCCAGCAACTGATCGTCACTGTCGAGGATCGCCCAGCGGCGGCATCGTGTGTTGCGTGCATGGTCGACGATCTGCCGCTGCAGAGCCTCTACAGAGACATCGCCCCAGCTGGTGTGCTCGATCACGCCCGGCAGCGACAGGTAGTTCGACCAGGCGACCGCGTCTGGAAGGACCAGTTCGCGCAGGTGAGCCTGGAACGCTGGGGGAAGGGAGGGAGCGGAGTGCGATGCCATCGCTCCAGTGTCGGCGGCGTTGGTCGGGCAGGGCAAGACCGGAAACGACAAAGGCCAGGTCGTAGACCTGGCCTTCTATCGTGGTGCCGGTGAAAGGACTCGAACCTTCATGGGGTCACCCCCGGCTGATTTTGAGTCAGCTGCGTATACCATTCCGCCACACCGGCAGCAGCGGGCTAGTGTACCCGAGCCGGGCGGGCGTTCATAGAGGTGCGGGCGAACGGGGCCGAAATGGCTTCAAATTGTCGGTATCGGCCGACTGCTGGCTATACTGGCAACGCTTAACAGGCACGGAGCGATAGCCTATGTCAGCGTTGCAGGACCTGCGGGTGCTGGTAGTGGAGAACGACGAGATGAGTGCGGCGCTGCTGCAGATGCAGCTGGTGCATTCCGGTGCTCTGGTCGTTGGTCTTGCCGCGTCCGTTGCCGAGGCACTGCGCCTGCTGGAAGAAGCGAGCCCTGACGTGGCCCTGCTGGATTACCGGTTGGCCCACAACGAGACCAGTGAACCGGTCGCTGCGGCGCTGGCCGCGCGTGGCGTGCCGTTCGTGCTCGCCACCGGCATGACCGCCGAACAACTGCCGGTCGCGATGCGATCGGGGGTGCTGTTGATCAAGCCCTATCTGTCGGCGGAGCTGTCCAAGGCATTGGTCCGCGCAGTGGGGCGTTCCAGCGCCAACGCCTGATCCGACTGCTCAGGCGGCTTCTTCGTAGACATAACGGATCTCCTCGCGGTCGTCGAGGATGGCGTACTGCGCTGCCAGGTTGTCCGGGTCCGGGTTGAGCCAGGTGTCCAGATGCTCGGCGCGGATCGGCAGTACACCCCGGTCATGGCCGGCAGCGGCAACATCGATTGACGGTCCATCGGTGATGGTGGCGAACGACAGCAGGCGTCCTTCCGGGCCCTCCCATTCCGCCCACAGGCAGGCCAGCAACAAGTCGCGCGGCGGATCAGGGCGGAACTCCAGCACCACGTCCTGTTCCTTCTCGTCGTTGTGCAGGGTGCGGCCGGCAATGGCGTGGCGAGGGACGTGCTCGTAGAAGGCCTGTACCACCACCACGCCGTGGCGCAGTCCGAAGGCCCCGCGCCAATAGCCTTCCAGGCTGTCCCGCCGCGCATTGTAGGTGCCGGGGTAGAGGACATCGTTGCGCGCGGGCTTGTCCGGAAGCCGGCATTGATAGCGCATCGGCTTGATCACGCGCCGGCCATTCTCGCTGACTATCACCGGCGCGTAGGTGCCAGGAAAAATACGGTTGTCGCGTGGCAGCAGCTGTTCCCGATGCAGGTCGTCCAGTCGTGCCTGCGCGCGGTCGATGCGGTTGCCGGCAACGCGCAGGTCATTGCGCGCCTTCTGCGTGGGACGGACGGCCAGGGTTGCATTGGCGATGTCGCGACGCTCAAGCTGCCGCTCCAGCTCGGCCTGCAGCTGCTGCCGCTCCTGTGCATGCCATTGCTGGATCTTCGCCACGATGTCGCGGCCCAGTTCGGTGCGCGCACCGGCAAATCCGTCATCCATCGCTTTCGGCGTTTTCGGTCGTTTTTTGCCGGGATCATGCGCATAGAGTTCGGCGAACTCCTCCAGAGACAGGACGGCGCCGAACTCGCGCACCAGCTTGGCGTAGTCGGCGCGGATCAGGGCGGAATAGCACATTGGACTCTGCCGGAAGATGGGTCGCAGCGGCTGCGACGTGGATGCGGCAGGATAGCTCGACCTTCCAGGAGACGTTGCATGAATGATCCAGAGACGATCCAGTTCCGTCAGGCGGTGCCGACGGTCGAGGACTACTGCCAGCTGCGTGCGCTGGCCGGGCTCAGCGCAAAGACCCATGAGGCGGCGACGCGGGCATTGCCCAATACCGTTTTCGGTGTCTGTGCCTACCAGGGCAGCGAGCTGGTAGCGATGGGCCGGATCATCGGCGATGGTGGTTGCCACCTGCAGGTCTGCGATATCGCCGTGCTGCCGCGCCTGCAGGGGCAGGGTCTGGGCAAGGCGGTGATGCAGCGTCTGAGCGACTGGATGCAGGGCAACCTGCCGCCGTCGGCGTATGTGAGTCTGTTGGCCGATGGCGAGGCACATCGGCTGTATGCGCAGTTTGGCTTTGCGGCGACCGCGCCAGCCTCGATCGGCATGTATCGCCGGTTCTGAAACGCGGTCACCAGGGAATCGCAGGCAAAGAAAAACCCCGGCCGAAGCCGGGGTTTCAAAGATTGGCGTCCCCACGGGGATTCGAACCCCGGTCGCCACCGTGAAAGGGTGATGTCCTAGGCCTCTAGACGATGGGGACGCACGAAAAACTTCAAGTTGTAGAACTTTCGACGGCCTAATGCCGAAAGTGGTGGAGCCAAGCGGGATCGAACCGCTGACCTCCTGCATGCCATGCAGGCGCTCTCCCAGCTGAGCTATGGCCCCATGAAACCAGGATTCCTGCTGGGAGCAGGGTCCTCTTTGAAACTGGCGTCCCCACGGGGATTCGAACCCCGGTCGCCACCGTGAAAGGGTGATGTCCTAGGCCTCTAGACGATGGGGACGCACGAAAAACTTCAAGTTGTAGAACTCTCGACGGCCTAATGTCGAAAGTGGTGGAGCCAAGCGGGATCGAACCGCTGACCTCCTGCATGCCATGCAGGCGCTCTCCCAGCTGAGCTATGGCCCCGTGTTACCGAGCCGCCTATCATACCTGCCTGTTCACATTTGTGGAAGCTTTTTTTGAAGCTTTTTCATCGAATCGTTCATTGCCACAAGGGCAGGAGCGTTCCGACGCCACAACCTGAATGCCGGTGGGCGGTGAACAAAAAAGACCCGGTTATCGGCCGGGTCCTCGTTGTTCATGATGAGTGGCGTCCCCACGGGGATTCGAACCCCGGTCGCCACCGTGAAAGGGTGATGTCCTAGGCCTCTAGACGATGGGGACGCAGATCTCATCAATGTTCTTTGCGACCTTTCGACGGCCTAATGCCGAAAGTATGGTGGAGCCAAGCGGGATCGAACCGCTGACCTCCTGCATGCCATGCAGGCGCTCTCCCAGCTGAGCTATGGCCCCACGTCGCTGAGGAGCGAAATAATAGCCGTGCCCCCGGGGGGTTGGCAAGCGCTTTGTTGCACTTTTCTACACATGGCGCGCGATGGCGCGGAGGCGATTTCCGCCTGCCAGGCAGCACATGTGTCGACGCAGACGCCAGGCGCTCAGCGGTCTTCGCCGGTCAGCGCGGCCAGGATCGGGCACTGGTCGAGCGCGCCATGTCCGGGGCAGGCCTCGACCAGTTGCGAGAGGGCGCCATGCATGCGCTGCAGTTCGGCCATCCGCAACTCGATGTCCTGCAGTCGAATCCGCGCGGTGTCACGCACGCTGCCCATGTCCTGCGGAGGATGATCGCTGAGGGAAAGCAGTTCACCGATCTCGTCGAGGCTGAAGCCCAGAGTCTTTGCCCGGCGGATGAAGCGCAGGCGTCGCAGATCCTGCTCGCCGAAGATGCGATAGCCACCTGCCGTACGTGCCGCGGTGGGCAGAAGCTGCTGACGTTCGTAATAGCGGACGGTGTCGATGGGGACGCCGGCCTGGCGTGCCAACTGACCAATGTTCACGGCGGACTCCTCTGGACCTGCCGTGCATAGTCATCCCTGGACTCTGGTCAAGAGTCAAGGCTTTGCCTGCGTCGCCCATTCAGCACACTTTGCAACTTTCTTCATAGCCCCCGGGGCAAAGCAGTTCCTACCCTCAACCTGAACCGGCCGCTCGACGGCCTGAACCGGAAGAGGAGGTGGGGAGTGGAGGGAATCAGCAACGAAGGATTCGTCGAGGTTGCGGTGGTTGAATACCCCGGAGGCGACCCGTCGGCTGCATCGGTGCTTGCCGAAATGGCGCACGTCGCCAATCGTCTGGCGCAGCAGCAGCGACGGCCCTGCAAGCGGGTGCTCGTCACCCGCTGGATTGTGCCTGCCAGCAATACCGGCGTGCATCGCATTGCCGGTGCCGAAATGCTGGACGCGGCAATTCCCGCAGTGATCGCCTTGCCGGGCCAGGTCAGTTCCGGTGCGTCGCTGCGCGCCGAGGATGTCCTGCTGGACTGGTTGCGGGCCCACTACGACGGCGGCAGCCTGCTGGCCGCCGCAGGTGACGGGGTCAGTGTGCTGGCACGGGCGGGTCTGTTGAGGGGGCGCACGGTGTCAGGCCCTGACCTCAACCGCCATCCGGCGCTGCAGGTGCAGGTCGGCAGCTGGGCACCCAGTGAGCGTGCACTCGTCGATGATGGCGATCTGCTCACCGTGGGCGGGGCCCAGGCCTGGCGCTTCCTCGGTCTGCGCCTGCTGTACCGGCTGCACGGCCAAGGCGTGGCCAGCGCGGTGGCACAGCAGTTGGGGATAGTGGTGCCAGTGGGGATCCAGCAGGATCTCGAGCGATTCAGTGCCAACTTCGCCCATGGTGACCGTGACGTGCTGAAGGCGCAGCGCTGGCTGCATACCACGGCTGCACGTGGGGCGACGCTGGGGGCAATCTGTGAGATCTCCGGCCTGGAACCGCGGACCCTGCAACGCCGTTTCCTGAAGGCGACCGGGCTGCGGCCCATCGAGTACTGCCAGCGACTGCGCGTGGCCAAGGCGCAGACGTTGCTGCAGCAGGGCGCCAGCATCGACGAAGTTGCATGGGGGGTGGGCTACGCTGATCAGAGCGCATTCCGCCGGCTGTTCCTGCGCATCGTCGGCATGACGCCCGCCAACTATCGTCGCCACGTCAGCAATAAACGCCGCGACCGTCCGCTGACGCCTGCCGTGGCCGGCAGTCTGCGGGGGCTGCGCGCCTCGCCGGGCACGCAGCTGGGGCGCAACGCCGCTTGATGAACGCTGTTGGATGCGTCGTGCTTGCATCGCAGGCACGACGCTTTGACCATGCGGGTCTATGCAGGCGAGAGCAGGTGAGCTGATGTCGAGTGTTGGGCCGGTGCCGATGCCGGTGGTGTTGATCCTGATCTTCCTGTTGCTGGCGATGGCCATTGCGCGGTTCTGGTCGCGTGCTGAGCCTGGCCAGGCTCGGCCACCTGCAGCCGGGATGGTGCTGGACATGCTGCTGGTTGGCCTGCTGTGTGGCCGGCTGTCCTTTGTTGCCGCGCATTTCAGCCTTTATCGTGAAGCTCCCTGGAGCGTGCTGCAGATTGCCGATGGTGGGTATCACCTGCCCGCTGTGATCGGCGCTGGATTTGCCTGGGCGCTGTGGCGACTGCGCAGGCATCGCGCGTTGAGGGCGCCGGTGCTGGCAGGTGCGCTGACCGGACTGCTGCTGTGGGGCGGTGCAAGCCAGGGGCTCGCGTACTGGCAGGCAAAGCAGATGCCGCTGCCGACACTGCAGGTGGTCGACCTGCAGGGCAGGGCGATCGACCTGCAGCAGTTTCACGGCAGGCCGCTCGTGCTGAACCTGTGGGCCAGCTGGTGCGGCCCGTGTCGCCGGGAGATGCCGGTACTGGCGAAGGCCCAGCAGAAGCATGCCGATATCCAGTTCGTCTTCCTCAACCAGGGCGAGACCCTTGCCGAGGTCCAGACCTTTCTAGCCGCTGAACACCTCTCGCTGGGCAACGTCCTGCTGGATGAGTCATCGGCTGCCTCTACCTCGCTGGACGTCCGGGCTTTCCCCTCCACGCTCTTCTTCGACGCGCAGGGGCGGTTGCAGGAACTGCATCTCGGCGAACTGACCCAGGCCGGTCTTGAACACAAACTGCGCCGGCTGCGGTAGCCTGCGCTGGCATCCCACTACGGAGTTTCCATGTTGTCGATTTCCCCGCGCATCGCGCATACGCTGATGCTGCCGGCCATGCTGGCGCTGGCTGCCTGCAGCCAGGCACAGACCCCGCCGGGCAAGGGTGCCGCTGCACCGGCAACGGCTTCGGCAACGGCAGCCGCCAGGAAGGGTGAGTTGCCAGCTGTCCTGAAGGGCATCGAGAAGCATGGCTTCGAGGTGGTCTCCGAGTTCGACGCGCCGGGCGGGCTGCGCGGCTTTGCCGGCATGGTTGGTGGCCAGCAGCCGGCGGCGGCTTACGTGACCGCCGATGGCAAGCATGTGCTGGTGGGTAGCCTGTTCGACGCCGAGGGCAACGAAGTTGCAGCCGAGACGCTGGAGAAGCTGGTTGCCGCGCCGATGTCGGCCAAGATGTGGAGCAAGCTGGAGGCCAGTGCCTGGGTACGCGATGGCAAGGCCGATGCGCCGCGCGTGGTGTACACCTTCAGTGATGCCAACTGTCCTTACTGCCACAAGTTCTGGGAGGCGGCACGGCCCTGGGTGGACGCAGGAAAGGTGCAGTTGCGCCACATCATGGTCGGCGTGATCCGCGAAGACAGTCCGGCCAAGGCGGCGGCGATCATGGCCGCGCGCGATCCCAGTGCGGCACTGCTGGAGAACGAGCATCAGTTCGATCGCGGTGGCATCAAGCCGCTGCCCAGCATCAGCCGGGACATCGCAGCCAAACTGGATGCCAACCAGGTGCTGATGGTGGAGATGGGCTTCCAGGGTACGCCCGGCATCCTGTTCCAGGATGCGCAGGGCCAGGTGCAGCGACGTGCCGGCCTTCCGCAGGGCAACGATCTGCAGGCGGTACTCGGCCCACGCTGAGGCCCCCGGGCTGCTGAACCGAGTGACAGGCCCACATGGCGACATGTGGGGCCTGTTGCTTTCTGCGACAGTCCCGGCGAAGAGGGCTGCGCACGTCACGAACAGATGTCACGTCTGAATCGTGACTGACATCAAGCATTTCGCTTTGATCCCAATCAAGGCCAAAAGCGACAGTCGAACTAGCCTTGGCGCATGGAATACAGCGTCACTGCGCTATGGATGCCGCACACGTCATGCCCTCGAGAGGGCGTGCGCGCAATGCCATTCACGACATTCTCACCCAGCGCTTGTTACCCAGACCCCTGCGGTCGCCACCCCTTCGGCAGCGCTGCCGCAGTGGAAGCGACTCCGGCGCTGTCCGGGCAGGTGGGGCAATGTCATCGCCCTGTTGCCTGCATCGCGCAGGCTGGCGACGGTCGTCGACGCAGTACCCGCATTTCCAGCAACGGCTCGTTGAGGTCGGGGCGGCGCTCGCGCGCTGCTCGGCCGCGCGGCGGAAGTTCCAGTCCGGGGAGGATGCAATGCGCTTGGCGGTACTGAGTATGGGGTGCCTGACGGCGATGGCAGCGATGCCGTTGCACGCACAGGATGATGCGCAGGCATTGCGTCGGGAGATCGACGCGATGCGGCAGACGCTGCAGGGCATGCAGCAGCGTCTGGACCAGCTTGAACGACGCGAAGAGCGTGCGGCTGCGGCTCCCGTTGTACTGCCGACGCCGACGCCCACTGCATCGCAGGCGACCACGACGGTGTCAACCGCCAGCGGGATCCTGCACCCGACCCAGGTTCCCGGCGTGTCGCCGACCGTGCTGCCACAGCGTGAGTCGGTGGCCGATCCGTCAACGGCGGCCTCGCGCCCGGACAGCGCCGCCGGCCCGACCGATCCGGACCTGAAAGGCTTCTTCGCCATTCCCGGCACCGACACCGTGATCCGCATCGGTGGCTATGCCAAGCTCGATGCGATTGCGGATTCGCGCGGCGCCGGGGACGAGGATCAGTTCATTCCCTCGTCGATGCCGGTGGGCGGCAGCCATCGCGATGTTTCGAACTTCAACATCCACGCCAAGCAGACGCGTTTCAGTTTCGAGGCGCGGCGGCCGACCACCCATGGCAACCTGCGCTTCTATCTGGAGAATGACTTCTTCGGCAGCAGCGATGGCTATCAGTTTCGCCTGCGCCATGCCTATGGCCAGCTTGGCAACACGTATGCGGGTTACGGGTATTCCAGCTTCATGGACCCGGACAGCCTGCCCGACACGCTGGATTTTGCTGGACCCGGCGGCGCCGGTTACCTGCTGGTGGCCGGCATCCATCACAGCTTTGCACTGGGCAACGGCAACACCCTGACCCTGGCCGCCGAAGACCCGGACACCGAGCTGGCCGGCGCCAGCGATGCGATGGCGGCGGTCAATCGATTGCCGGATGTGAGTGCCATCGCGCGCATGGAGCGTGACTGGGGCCACCTGCAACTGGGCGTCGTGGCGCGCAATCTGGCCTACGACGGCGATGCCCGCCGTGGCCGTGTCTTTGCCGGTGGCGCGCAGCTCAGTGGCTCGGCCTCGGTGGGGGAGCGCGATCTGTTGCTGTTCGGCGCGCTGGGCGGCCGCGGCCTGAGCCGCTATACCGCCGATCTCACCGGTTCCGGTCTTGACGCCGTGGTAGGTGCCGATGGACGCATCGATGCGCTGGACCTGCACGGTGGCTTCTTCGGCTATACCCACTACTGGTCTGATCTGTGGCGCTCGAACCTGATCTACGGTCAGCTGACACTCGAGCGCAATGCGGCGCTGCCGAGTGATGCATTCCGGCAAAGCCGATATGGCGTGTTCAACCTGATCTGGAGCCCGGCACCGTCGTGGACGATGGGCATGGAACTGCTGTACGGCCGCCTGCAGCAGCAGAGCGGAGCACGCGGCGACACGGTCCGGGTGCAGGGCAGCCTGCAATACAACTTCATCAAGTAAGCGCCAGCGGCAGCACACCAGCGTAGCCATTCCCCACGCCCGGGTTCACCGGGCCCATGCCAGGTACAGGAGATTGTCATGGCAGAAGCAAAGAAAATCGGGGTGGTCGGAGCCACCTTCCTCGTCGCCGGCAACATGATGGGCTCAGGGGTGTTCCTGCTGCCCTCCAGCCTGGCCAAGATCGGTACCGCCTCGATATGGGGGTGGCTGATCACCACGGCCGGTGCGCTGCTGCTGGCCTTCGTGTTCGCCAAACTCGGCAAGCTGGCGCCCAAAGCGGGTGGCCCGTATGCGTATGCACGCGATTGGTTCGGTCCCTACATGGGCTTCCAGACCAACACCATCTACTGGTTCGCCAACTGGATCGGCAACGTTGCCATTCCCATCGCGGCGGTGGGCTACTTCAGCTACTTCTTCCCGATCCTGTCCGAGCCGCTGGTGCGCTGCATCGCGGTGCTGATCCTGGTGTGGGCGTTGAGCTTTGCCAACATGATCGGACCGGCGTTCGTCAGCCGCGTGCAGACGGTCACCACCAGCTTCGCGCTGGTGCCGATCCTGGGTATCGCCATCTTCGGCTGGTTCTTCTTCGATGCCGACATCTTCAAGGGGGCCTACAACGTCTCCGGCGAGTCGAACTTCGGTGCGATCTCCAGTGCTGCGGCACTGACCCTGTGGGCCTTCATCGGCGTCGAGTCGGCCTCGGTCACGGCCGGTGTGGTCGAAAACCCGGAGAAGAACGTGGCCCGCGCCACCCTGGCCGGTGTGTTCCTGGCCGCCATCGCCTACATCGCCAGCTCGTCGGTGATCATGGGTATGGTGCCCAACGGCGAGCTGCAGGTGTCTGACGCGCCGTTCGCACTGGCGGCGGCCAAGGCCGTCGGGGGCTGGGGTGGTGCGCTGGTCAGCCTGTGCGCCTTCATCGGCGCCGCAGGTTCGCTGGGCGGCTGGATCCTGCTGACCGCGCAGAGCGCCAAGGCGGCCTCCGATGATGGCCTGTTCCCGAGCATCTTCAGCAAGACCAACAAGGACGACGTGCCGGTCAAGGGCGTGCTGATCGTGGCCGTGCTGATGACCCTGGCGGTGCTGGTGACCTCCACCTCAAAGACGGCCTCGGCTCAGTTTGACGTGATCACTTCGGCGGCGGTCGTGCTGACGCTGCTGCCGTACATCTATTCGTGCGTGGCCTGCTACTTCGTGGTGGAGCGGTCGCACACGCTGGTGCACACCGGTGCGTTCTGGACCCTGACCAGCCTGACGGTCGTGTACTGCCTGTGGGCGATCTACGGCTCGTCGGGAACGATCGTGCAGTACGCCTTCCTGTTCGTGCTGTTCATCACCGTGTTCTATCCCTTCTTCAGCGAGGAGCGTCGCCAGCAGCGGCAGCGTTCCCGCGAGGCGGCGGCAATTTCGTCCGGCGCCCAGCGTTCCTGAGTTAGACAAGGAGAATCAACGTGTATTTCAAGTCCCTGGATTATCCGGTCATCGTCATCGACGGTGACTACGACTCGCCGCGCATCGGCGGCATCCTCATCCGTGCGCTGGTGGAAGAGCTGCGCAGCAATGACCAGCGCGTGCTGTGCGGCCTGAACCTGGACGATGCCCGTGCCGGCGCCCGTACCTATGTGGCCGCTTCGGCGGTGCTGATCTCGATCGACGGCAGCGAGGAGGTCGATGGCGAGTTCCAGCGCCTGACCGCCTTCCTGCGCGAGCAGAGTGCGCGCCGGGCCAACCTGCCGGTGTTCCTGTATGGCGAGCGCCGTACCATCGAGAAGGTGCCGAGCAAGCTGCTCAAGTACATCCACGGCTTCATCTTCCTGTTCGAAGACACCAAGAGCTTCATCTCGCGTCAGGTGATGCGTGCGGCCGAAGACTACATGCAGAACCTGCTGCCGCCGTTCTTCAAGGCGCTGATCCACCACGCGGCCGAGTCGAACTATTCCTGGCATACGCCGGGCCATGCCGGCGGCGTGGCGTTCACCAAGTCACCGGTCGGGCGCGCCTTCCACCAGTTCTATGGTGAGAACACGCTGCGCAGCGATCTGTCGATTTCGGTGCCGGAGCTGGGCTCGCTGCTGGATCACACCGGCCCGATCAAGGAGGCCGAGGACGAGGCCGCGCGCAACTTCGGCGCCGACCACACCTTCTTCGTCACCAACGGTACGTCGACGGCCAACAAGATCGTGTGGCATGGCACCGTGGCCCGCGGCGACGTGGTGTTCGTCGACCGCAACTGCCACAAGTCGCTGCTGCATTCGCTGATCATGACCGGCGCGGTGCCGGTGTACTTCACGCCCAGCCGCAATGCGCACGGCATCATCGGTCCGATCAGCCTGGACCAGTTCACCCCGGAAGCCCTGCAGCAGAGCATCGCGGCCAATCCGCTGGCCAGCCAGGCCTACCAGGCCGGTTCCAAGCCGCGTATCGCGGTGGTGACCAACTCGACCTACGACGGCCTGTGCTACAACGCCGAGAAAATCGCCGAGGAGATCGGCAGCGCGGTCGACTTCCTGCATTTCGATGAGGCCTGGTACGCCTATGCCGCGTTCCATCCGTTCTACGAGAACCACTACGGCATGGCCAAGGGCAAGCCGCGCGAGCAGGACGCGATCATCTTCACCACCCATTCCACGCACAAGCTGTTGGCCGCGTTCTCGCAGGCCTCGATGATCCACGTGCGCAATTCGGCCAGCCGCGACCTGGACGCCGAACGCTTCAACGAATCGTTCATGATGCATACCTCGACCAGCCCGCATTACGGCGTGATCGCGGCGTGTGATGTTGCCTCGAAGATGATGGAAGGGGATGCGGGGCGTTCGCTGGTGCAGGAAATGCATGACGAGGCGATCGCCTTCCGCCGGGCGATGCTGCACGTACGCGACGATCTGGGCCGCGATGACTGGTGGTTCAGCGTGTGGCAACCGACAAAGGTCGAGCGCAGCCTGGACAAGGGCGATACACCGGCGCCGCTGATCGCCAAGCGCGAGGAGTGGTACCTGCAGCCCGATGCGCACTGGCATGGGTTCGAGAACCTGGTCGATGACTATGTGCTGATCGATCCGATCAAGGTGACCCTGTTGACGCCGGGGCTGTCGATGGACGGCAGCATAGGCAAGCTGGGCATCCCGGCTGCGGTGCTGAGCAAGTTCCTGTGGGGCCGCGGCATCACCGTGGAGAAGACCAACCTGTATTCGGTGCTGTTCCTGTTCTCGATGGGCATCACCAAGGGCAAGTGGAGCACGCTGGTTACCGAGCTGATGGCGTTCAAGGAGCTGTACGACCGCAACGCGCCGCTGACCCAGGCGCTGCCGTCGCTGGCCGCCGACTATCCCCATGCCTATGCCGGCTGGGGCCTGCGTGACCTGTGCGACGCATTGCATGCGTTCAACCAGGAGTTCGCCGTGGCCAAGGTGATGCGTGAGATGTACGTGGACCTGCCGACGCCGGTGATGACCCCGGCCGATGCCTACAACCACCTGGTGAAGGGCGAGATCGAGCGGGTCGACATCGAGCAGATCAGCGGCCGCATCGCTGCGACGATGCTGGTGCCGTATCCGCCGGGCATCCCGACGATCATGCCGGGCGAGCGCTTCGGCGACCGCGACGAACCGATCATCCAGTCGCTGCGCATCGCCCGCGAGCAGAACGCACGCTTCCCGGGCTTCGAGTCGGACGTCCATGGCCTTATCATCGAGCGCGATGGCGACGTGCCGTCCTACAAGGTGGAGGTGCTGAAGGCCTGAGCCGGTACGGTCGGCCCTTCGGCGGACGATGGATACCGCGCGCGAGCAACGCATCCTGAAGTTCTCGATCGGGGTCACCGTGGCGGTCAGCGCGGTCGGCTTCATCGGTGGCCTGCTGGTGGGATCGCAGGCCATCCTGTTCGACGGCATCTACAGCCTGGTCGACGTAGCCCTGACCCTGGTGTCGTTGTCGGTGCTGCGGCTGGTGGCGCGGGAGCACAGCCCGCGCTTCCAGTACGGCTATTGGCACCTGGAGCCGATGGTCGAGGCGCTGGGCGGGGTGATCCTCTCGCTGGCCTGCGTGTATGCGCTGGCCAACGCGGTGATCGGCTTGACCACCGGCGGGCACGAAGTGAAGTTCGGACCGGCGCTGTGGTGGGCGGCGCTGCTGAGTGCCAGCAACCTGGGCATGGCCGCGTTCGTGGCCCAGCGTGCCCGCAGGCTGCAGTCGGCATTGCTGTGGCTGGATGTGCGCGGCTGGTTGCTGGGGGGCTTGATGAGCCTGGCGGTGGTGCTGGCCTTCGTATTGGCGCTGGTGCTGCATGGCGGTAAGTGGCACCACTGGGTGCCCTATCTGGACTCGATCGTACTGGCGTTGATCAGCCTGGCGGTGTTGCCGGTGCCGGCGCGCAGTGCGTGGAGGGCCATGCGCGAAGTGCTGCAGGTGGCGCCCGATGACCTGGACGAGCGCGTGCAGCAGGTGATGCAGGCATTCGTGGCCGAGCATGGCTATGCCGGCTTCACCAGCCATGTGGCGAAGATGGGGCGGATGCGCTTCATCGAGATCCACATCCTGACGTCGCCGTCGACTCCGCTGGGCACGGTGGGTGAGGTGGATGCGATGCGCGATGAGATTGCAGTGCGGTTGGACGCGCGAAGCAGCACGTTCTGGCTGACGATCGATTTCACCGCGGATCCGGCGTGGACCTGATCCTGCCGATCGTTGCGTGCGTTGGACCGCTCTGTTGCAGGTAATCGGTTTGACCTCAACAGCAGTTGAGGTCGCAGACTGCGTCGCATTCCCCACGAGGCATGCGGTATGAACCTGCTGACCACCCCGGACTTCAGCCATGGCCTGCTGGATCTGTTCGATCCGCCCGGCCTGCACGATCCCAGTGCCAACGGATATTCGCATGTGGCGGTGGTACGACTGCCAGCGCGTGTGATCCATATCGCCGGACAGGGAGGCGAGGACGACCAGGGAAGCCTGTCGCCGAGCTTCGAGGAGCAGGTGTCGCAGGCACTGGACAATCTGCAGACCGCGCTGCGGTCGGCGCATGCGGATCTGGCCGATGTTGCACGGCTGCGGATCCTGGTGGTCGACCACGACGAGGATCGCCTGGGCATCATCGCCCGCCAGGTGCGGAGACGTTGGGCCAATCGCCCAGCGCCGACCTGCACGTTGATTCCGGTGCCGCGGCTGGCGTTGGACGGAATGCTGTTCGAGATCGAGGCAGAGGCCTACAGCGCTTAGCGCAGGTAGTACTCCACCGGCACCACCAGTTCCTGCGGAGCTGGCAGTTCTTCTGGAATCCGGGGCAGAGGCTGCGCGCGGCGGAATGTCTGCAGCGCGCTTTCATCCAGCATCGGCTGTCCACTGGACTGTTCCAGGCGCAATGCCCGCAGGTGGCCGTCGCGGTCGATGCTGGCCCTGACCCATACGGTGCCCTGCTGGCGCCGCGACCTCGCTGCGGCGGGGTAATAGCGGTAACGCTCCAGCCGCGCCATCAGGCGGGCTTCCCACTGGTCGCTGGCGGCGCCGGCCTGGAAGTCCGCCGGTGGTGCGTCCGGAGCGGGCGGTGCGGCCGTGATCGATGCCGGTGCGGAACGGGCATCGGTCGCGGCCGCAGGTGGGGCCACGGGCAAGGGCTGCTGGCCGTCGCCATTCTTCTCGCTGGCGGCGAGGTGGCCCTCGGGTGCCGCCGTGGCCCGCGGTGGTGGGCGTGTTTTCCGCGCCTCGGCTGCCCGCGATTGCTGGGCCTGGCTGAAGCGTTCGGACTGCAGTTCTTCCACCGGCTGCGGCGGCGTGGCTGGCGCCAGCAGGCGCAGGCTGATGCGCACGTCCTGTTCCGGCGGCGGCTGCAGCGGCGGGGTGGACACCCAGTGGACGAACAGCAGCAACGGCAGCAGGTGCAGCCCGATGCTGATCGTCACCGCTTGCCAGTGCTGCCGACGCTCACTCATCGCCGACCACCCACAACAGATCAGCGTCATCTCTCGCCACATCTTCGTCGACTGAGGCCAGCGCGATCACCAGCGCTGGCGCAGAGGTTGGCAGATAACCGGGTACGCCCGTGCCACGCAGCACATGCCAGCGGCCGGCGACGAGCAGGGCGGGTGCCGGCGACTGCATCAGCACCCGTGCCATCCGCGTGTCGCGCGCGTGCTGAACGGCGAGCATGCCGTCGAGCATGGGCGCAGCGTCGGCGTGCTGGGCCAGCACCACTGCTGACAACCGTTGCCGCGCGCCGTCGGCCGGGAACACCACCTCGGGCGATGACGCCAGCAGCGTATTGACTTCAGCGCGCGACAGGTTGCTGCCCTGCAGGCGGATGCCGCTATCGGTGGCGATCTGTACCAGTCCGCCATAGCGTGTCCAAGGCCAGCGGGGATCCCAGTCCAGCAGTTCGGCCAGCCGTTGCGATTCTGCCCGGTTGCCCTTGTCCAGCCAGCGCTGCACACGCTGCAGTCGCGGCTGGCGTTCGCTTTCGATCATCTCCAGCACCAGCGCGCCCTGCGGGCGCTGCTGCTGCAATGCCTGCAGCAGCCAACGTTCGGCGTCATGGTCGGCATCGATATCGTGACGCTCGCCGAGCAGCACGCGCTCGGCGGCAGCAACCCGCTGCACGAAGGCAGCCTGGTCGAGCTCCTTGCCACTGGCCAGGTCGATCACCTTGCCGGGCATCGGCTGCGCGCCGGCTGCCGCCGCCAGCGCGATCAGACCCAGCCCCAGCCAGCGCCGGCTAGAACGCCACATTGACGCCCACCGAGACGGTACGGCCACGGCCGTTGCCGCGGTCCAGGATCGGGCTGAAGATGCTGTCGATGGAGGCGTTGTTGTCATAGGCCTTGTTCTGCAGGTTTTCGATGTTCAGCCACAGCGTGGTGTTGGCCTGTGGCTTGAAGCTGGCGTAGAAATCCAGCAGCACGCCGGTGCCGCCGGTCTTGCGGGTCTGGAAGAAGTCGTAACCCTCTTCGGTGGGGCCGGAGTACTCGGCGCGCACACCGGCCTGCAGGCGCTGCTGCCACCAGCGGCCGCCGACATCCAGCGTCCAGTAGCGGTCGGGCAGGGCGGTGATGTCTTCCAGGTTGACGAATTCGATGGCCGGCGCGCTGGTGCGCGAGCGGGTCCAGCTGAGGGTGGCGTGGTAGTGCTCGCTGGCGTAGTGCGCTTCCAGTTCCAGGCCGCGCATGCGCACCACGCCGGGATGGTTCATCCAGCGCGTGGTGGTGCTGAAGTCGTCCACCTCCAGGCTGTCGGTCCACGCGTTGAGCTGCGGGTCGCTGTCGATCGGTACCACGAGCGGTTCGACTTCCGGCGGATGCACGATCAGCAGGTACTGTGGCTTGATGTAATCGCGGATGCGGTTGTCGAAGCGGGTCAGGCGCAGCTGCACCAGGTCGCCGTCGACCAGCAGCGAGCTGGCGCTGAGGTTGGCGCCGAACTGCAGGTTGCGCGAACGCTCGCGGCGCAGGAAGGGGTTGGCGCCGACGCCGTCGGCATCGCTCATGCCTTCCAGCGGGATCTTCTCGAAGAACATTTCCTGCACGCGCGGCGGCCGCGAGGTGCGCGAGACTTCGGCAAAGAGCTGCAGCCAGTCAGTGGCCTGCACCGACAGTGAGAGGCTGGGGCTGAGCACATGCTGGGTGCGATCGACGTCGATGCCACCACCTCCGATCTCCAGGCATTGCCCAGGCACATCCGAGCAGGTGGGGACGTGGCCGCGGATGTTGTAGCGGTCCTGGCGCAGGCCCGCCGACAGTGCGTAGGTGTCGTACTGCAGCTCCAGCGTGGTGAACACGCTGTCGAGTTGGCTGCGCCCTTGTGGGTTGGCGCCACGCAGGGTGGGGGTATCGGCAACGAAGATGTCCGACTGGTGCTTGATGCCGGTGTTCCAGCGTGCCTGTACGGCGCCGAGGTCGAAACGGCTGGTGTTGTCCACGTTCCAGCTGCTCAGGCTGCTGTGGGTACGCCGGCCGATGTAGCTGGAATCTTCCACCGGCGGGTAGAACAGCCGGGTCTTGTTGGCGCCGAAACTGGCGCGCAGGTCGATCCACGGCGAGTAGGGCGTGTAGTGGTAGCTGGCGCGCTGGTTGCGGGCGGAAATCTGCCAGGGATAGTTGTGGTAGAAGTCGTTTTCATAGCGCATGTGGCTCAGGTCCAGGCGGTGCTGGTCGCTGGGCTGCAGGCGCGCCTTCAGCAGCCAGCTGCTGGGCTGCTGGCTGCCGGGGTCGGCATCGTTCTTCTGGCCATGGGACGTGGCGTATTCGCTGCTGCGGCTGCTGCTGGCGGCGGCCAACAGGCCGAACTGGCGATCGCCACCGTCTTCGCTGTGGCGCCAGGCACCGGCGAAGGTACGTCCGCTGCCATAGCCATTGTTGCCATGCCGATAGCCTGCACGCAGGCCCCAATCGCGGCCATCGGAGACCAGGTCTTCGATGTCCAGGGTGCGGAAGTTGGTACTGCCGGCCAGCGTGCCGGCACCCTCGCCACCACTGACCGCGCCGCGCTGTACGTCGACGCCTGCCAACAGGAACGGGTCCACGTAGGCGAACGGGCCGCCCGAACCATGGCCGGCGTTGTTGCGGAAGGTCTGGGTGACGCCGTCGATCATGGTGTTGACCCGGCCTGCGCCGGCCATGCCGCGGATGTTGACCTGCAGGCCGGGCTGGCTGCGCGAGTGGAAGCTGTGCGTGCCGGGCATCGAGCGCAGCAGGCTGTTGCCGTCCTGGCGCTCGGCCATGGCGACCCGCTCGCTGCCGATCTTCGGCGCGAAGCCATCCTGCGTGGCCGGAATGTACTGGCTGGCACCCGTGCCCGGTGTCGTGGCATGGGCAGTGCGCCCCTGCACGCGCAGCGGGCCGGTGTGGCGGCTACCGTCGCCGGTGCTGGCCGGCGCCGGTTCGAGGGTGGCACGGCGTGCATCGATGAAGCGCGCGCGCAGGCCACTGCCGGCCAACAGCCGTGCCAATGCCTGGGTGTCGTCGAAGTCACCCTGCAGGGCGGGTGCGCTCTGGTTGGCTGGCATGGCACGGCCGATCACCAGATCGACGCCGCTGAGGCGGCTGTAGGCGTCCAGCGCGGTGACCAGCGGCTGTGCGGGAATATCGTAACGGCGGGTTGCGCTGGCCTGCGCCTGCGCGGTGGCAGCAAGCACGGGGGCGATACCGGCGCAGGCAAGAGACAGTGCAAGAACAAGGGGGCGGTGGGACAGCATCGTGGGCTCCAGGGAGTGACGCAGTGCGTCGTCACCCTGGGAAGACGCAGCGGTGGCCCGGATGTCAGGGTCGATGCGTTCAGCGTGCATCGGACGATGCCTTCGCCGGCAGCCACACCTGCAGGTTGGGCCCGATACGGACAACGCGCACGTGCAGTTCGGCGGCCAGCTGGTCGCGGCTGTGCGCGGCCGTATCCGCGTCGGCCAGCACCGTGACCGGCTGCCGCCGCAGTGCGTCGCCGGCGATCCAGGTGCGGCCGCCGTACCAGCGATCCAGATCCTGGACAACGTCAGCCAGCGGCGCGGAGACCCAGGCCAGCCGGCGTTCGCGCCATGCCAGCTGCGCCGGGGCTGCTGCAAGCGCGGCCGAGGGCGCCGTGCCATCGAAGCGCAGCTGCTGGCCGGCGGCCGCTTCGCTGCTGCCCGAGCCACTGTCCACGCGCACCTGGTGTTCGGTGACGGTCACTACGCTGGCATCGCCGTTGACCGCGATATCGAAGGCAGTACCCACCGCCGTGACCGTACCGTGCGGCGTATGCACCTGGAACGGACGGTCGCGATCAGGCGCGACCTGGAACCAGGCCTGGCCGTGCCGCAGCTGCAACGCACGCCGGTTGGCATCGATGCGCACGCCCAGTTCGCTGTCCGGCGAGAGCTGCAGGCGAGAACCGTCCTGCAGGCGCACCTCTTCGATTTCGCCTGATGCCGTGCGCAGTGTCTGTACCGGCGGGAGGGCGTTGTGCCGGGTGTAGAGGCCGAGCGCACACAGCAGCAGCACGGCGATGCCGGCTTCGCGCAGGCGCCGGCGCTGGCGACGCTGCTGTTGCCGTTGCAGGCTTGGCAGTGCTGCACCGGCCTGCCACAGCCGCAACAGGTGCTGGTACTGCGCCGCGTGGCGTGGATCGGCCTCGTACCACTGGGTGAAGGCAGCTTCGTCGCGCTGTTCGTCGTGCGCATGCAGCCACCAGCGCGCTGCCTCGCGGGCAATCGGATCCTGGCTCATGCGGTCGGCACCTGCTGCAGGGCCACCAGCGCGCGCAGCAGATGGCCATGCGCGGTCTGCCGGCTGATGCCAAGCTGGCGGCCGATGTCGGCAAGGCCGAGCTGTTCGACGCGCGCCAGCAGGAACACCTCGCGCGAGCGCGGCGGCAGGGCGGCGATGATCGCGTCTAGGTGACGCAGTTGTTCGGCATCGAGCAGGCGTTGCTCGGGCAACGGGGCGGGATCGGCGATGGCCTGCAGCTGCGCGTCGTCCAAGGCCTCTTCGCGACGCCGCTGGATCAGGCGATAGTGGTCGGCGATCAGGTTGTGGGCGACGCGATACAGGTAGGCGCGGCCATTGCCGAGCAGGCCGCTGGCGGCGACTTTGACGACACGCAGCCAGGTTTCCTGGACGACATCATAGGCGTCACTGCGTTGTGGGAGTTTGCGACGGACGTGGGCGTGCAGCGGCCGGTAATGGGCGGCGCACAGCTGCGCGACATCCGTCGATTCGACAGGCGTGGGCACGGGGCGGGCGAAGGCTGGGGAAGGGAACAGCCCGCGGCGGCAAGGGCAGCGGCATTACCTTACAGTAAAGGAGAATCATTTGCATCTATAGGCGGGGAGGCAGGGTGCCGAGCGGATGGGCGTTGGCGGGTGCAGAGAGCGCTACGGCGAGCGCGCAGCGTTGGCCATCTGCAGCAGCAGTCTGTGGGCAGGGAAAAGGCGCAGGGTGGAGTAGCGGGCGCGGTAGTAAGCATCCCAGTAGCTGGCGGCGCGTTGTCGGCAGAGGTCGAAGAAGGCGTGGTTCTCGCTGATGAGCGCGGCATAGCGCTGCAGGCCGGTGTGCCGCGCCTGGATCGCCACGGTCGATGCGATCTCGTCTACGTACTCACCCAGCAACGCGAGATGGAAGGCATGCACCCAGGGCATCGGCGAGGGCCCCAGCGTCTCGATCGCACGTTGCCGTACATGTCCGTCGCAGTGACGCGAGAGCAGGCAGAGGCAGAGGGCGCGCGTATCACGCTGCAGTTGGGATGCGAGCCGGAACAGGTCCGTGGCGTCGGCGTAGATACGATAAGGGAACCGCAGCAGTTCGCCTTCGATGATGAGGCTTCGTTCGCCATTGCCCGACAGGTTGTCGATCCGGCCCAGCCGTTGCTGAAGGTCGGTGCAGGTTGCCTGCAACACGCGGGGAACGTCGATCAACGCGACGGTTCCGCCAGCGTGATGCCGCGATAGTCGCAGTGGATCTGCAGGCTCTCCGTGGCGTTGGGGTGCAGATCGAAGCCGCATCGCTGCAGTGCATCCTTGGCCGCTGCAACGGCGTCGGCATGGCGGCTGACGCGCTGCTGCTGCCAGCGCAGTGGAGTGAACACGCCCAGCGGAAGCAGGCGCAGGCGCTGGCCGTGCAGGACCAGCGAGACATCCACATGACGCCCGTCCAGATCGTGGCCATTGGCGCCGAAGATGGCGTCGATCTCATCATGGCGATGCCGATAGCAGCAGCGGAACACGGCGATGCCCAGCCGCCGGACCACGCGCCGGAAGCCGCCCAGCTGTCCCTGGCTGCATTCGAAGCCGCGGGTGACCAGCAGACGCAGCGTGGACGGCAGCAGGGCCTGCGCGTCGAGCAGGCGCTGCAGAACCTCGGCCTCGACGATGACCTGTGACGCGGGCCAGCGTGGGGCAATGCGCAGGCCGTCGATGGTGCCGCGTGACAGTTTCAACATGCGTGAAGCTTCGCATGGGAGTGGGTAGCCGGGTAGTGCCGGCCGCTGGCCGGCACCTGGCGCGATGGTCAGAGATCGCGGTATTGGATCTGCGCGGCCAGCACGCGCAGGCCATCGGCAGTGCTGGAGAGGATGCGCTCCTCACCGATGCCCTTCTGCCGTTGCAGGCTGAAGCCTTCGGCGGCGGTCAGGCGTGCGGCGATGGCATCGATGCGTTGCAGCGCGTTGGGACCGTCACAGTTGAAATGGCCCCAGTGGATGCCGTTGTGCTGGATGGTCAGGCGGTAGTGCATGGGCGGGTCTCCGGCAGGTCGTGCAGCCACTGTTGGAACATCGCGGTCGCCGCGGCGGCGAGAGGCCCGCCGTAGCGGCGGGCCTGCGCGCGCAGGTCGATGGGATCGATGCCGGCCGCGGCCAGTTCCAGCGCATGGCCGATCAGCCAGCGCTCGAACTGGCGCGCATCCAGTTCGGGATGGCATTGCAGGGCGAGTGCATGGTGGCCGATGGCGAAGGCCTGGTGGCGACAGGCGGGCGTACTGGCGAGGCGGCGTGCGCCCTCCGGCAGTTCGAAGGCTTCACCATGCCAGTGCAGCACCGGGATGCCCTGCAATGCCTGCAAAGGTGAGCGCTGGCCTTCATCGGTGAGCAGCAGCGGTGCGAAACCAATTTCCTTGCCGCCGGTGGGGGCAACGACCGCATGCAGTGCGCGCGCCATCAACTGGGCGCCCAGGCAGATGCCCAGCGTCGGCCGCTGTTGCTGCAGGCGACGCTGCAGCAACGCGATGCTGTCGGCGAGGAACGGGTAGGCCGCTCCATCGTTGACGCTGATCGGGCCACCCAGCACCACCAGCAGATCGGCATCTTCGGCTGCATCGAGTGCATCCACGCCGGCTTGCAGTGCATGTACCTGCCATCCCTGCGCGAGCAGCAGCGGACGCAGGGTGCCAAGATCTTCAAAGGCCACGTGCTGCAGGGCAACGGCGCGCTTCATGCCGGTGCTCCCGGGGTGGGCCAGTAGAAGCTGTCGGGCGTGGAGCGTGCACCGAAGATCGCCTGGCCAACGCGGACGACGGTGGCACCTTCCTCGATGGCGACTTCAAAATCACCGGACATGCCCATCGACAGCTGCGACAGGTCCAGGCCTGCCGGCGCCGCCTGCTGAAGCTGGTCGCGCAGCTCGCGCAGGCGCACGAAGCAGGCGCGTACGCGTTCCACCTCGGGGGTGAAGATGGCGAGGGTCATCAGGCCACGCACGCGCAGGCGGTCGAAGGCGGGCAGCTGCTGCACGAAGTCGGCCACCGCTGCTGGTTCCAGGCCGTATTTGCTGGGCTCGGCCGAGGTGTTGACCTGTACGAACACATCCAGCGTGCGGTCCTCCAGCAGCAGCCGCTGCTGCAGCGCCTCGGCCACGCGCAGGCTGTCCAGCGCCTGGAACTCGCTGGCGAAGCGTGCGACGTACCGGGCCTTGTTGGTCTGCAGGTGGCCAATGACCGACCAGTGCACGCCAAGGTCAGCCATGGCCTCGGCCTTGCGCTGCGCCTCCTGCACCTTGTTTTCCCCCAGCTGGTGGCAACCGGCGGCTACGGCCATGCGGATGCGTGCTTCATCGACGGTCTTGCTGACCGGTAGCAGGCGCACGCTGGCCGGATCACGACCGGCGCGGGCACAGGCGCTGGCGATGCGCTGGTGCACGGTGGCGAGATTGGCGGCGATCTGTTCGACGGACTGGGCGACGGGCCAGTCGGCGGCGGCGAGGGACATGGGGGCACCTCCGGTGCGGGGTGGCCAGGGTGGGATACACTGGCACAGGACAAGAGATAGTTTGGCATAGGACAAAATGAAAATCACCGGGAGCAGCGCCGAAGCGATCTTCGACAGCATCCGCGAGGGCATCGGTAGCGGCCATCTGGCGGCCGGCAGCGTGCTGCCGCCGGTGCGGGATCTGGCCGATCGACTGGGGGTCAACCGCAATACCGTAGCCGCTGCCTACAAGCGGCTGGACGCGGCGGGCCTGGCCAGTACGGCGGGACGTCGCGGCACCGTGGTGCGCGGCCTGCCGGCGACGATGGCACGCGAGGGCAGTGCACCGGGATTGGCCCTGCACGATCTGGCCGGCGGCAATCCGGATCCGCGCTGCCTGCCCAGCCTGCGGGTGGCTGCGACGTCCTCGCGCCTGTATGGGGTGGAGACGGTTGATCCACGCATGCAACGCCTGGCACGAGCCTCGCTGGATGCCGATTGCCCGCCGGGCTATGCGCTGGAACTGAGCCACGGCGCGGTCGATGGCATCGAGCGCCTGCTGTCGGCGTGGCTGCTGCCGGGGGACCGCATCGCGGTGGAGGATCCCTGTTTCCTGGGCAGCCTCAATGTCCTCGGTGCGGCTGGACACGTGCCGTTGCCGGTGGCGGTGGATACGCACGGCATGCAGGTGGAATCACTGCGGCAGGCGTTGGATGCGGGTGCACGCGCGGTGCTGCTGACTCCACGCGCGCACAATCCCACCGGTGCCAGCCTGGATGCGAAGCGTGCGCGTGCGCTACGCCAGTTGCTGGCCGGCTATCCGCAGGTGGCGGTGCTGATCGACGATCACTACGCGCTGCTCTCGCAGCAGAGCTATCACTCGGTGCTGCCGATGGACGGTCGGCGTTGGGCGCTGCTGCGTTCGTTGTCCAAGGCATTGGGCCCGGACCTGCGCGTGGCCTGGTTGGCCTGCGATGGGCAGACCGCGGTGCGACTGCGCCTGCGCCTGGCGGCGGGCACCGGCTGGGTCAGCCATCTGCTGCAGGATGCAGCCAGTTCGGTATTGGAGTCGGCGCAGCAACGGGCGAAGGTGGCTGCCGCCGGTGAGCGCTACCAGCAGCGGCTGCAGGGTCTGCAGGCCCTGCTGCAGGCGCGCGGGCTGCCGACACCGATGCCGATGGAAGGCTTGAATCTGTGGCTGCCACTGGCGGCCGACAGCACGCCGCAGGTGCTGGCGCTGGCGGCGCGTGGCTGGCATGTGCGTGGGGGGGAAGTCTTTGCGGTGTCTGCACCGGCGCATGGGTTGCGCATCACCTGTGCGGCACTCGGCCCGCCGCAGCAACGTCGGTTGGCCGATGACCTGGCGGCGGTGATGCGCTGAGCGTGCGCGCTCAGGGCGCAGCGCTGGCGCCGGGGCGCACGTAGTAGGACTGGCCGCTGTCGTCGAGGAACACCAGCTCCGGCTTGCCCTGCCAGGAACTCAGCATGGCGCCGGTGTTGTTCTGGTGCTTGACCATCAGGCTGGCACCGCGGTCCGGGTTGGCCACCACCTTGAAGACTTCGGTGGTGCCGGTGGCATCGTCAAGGGTCAGCAGGGCTTCGCCACCCCGGTCGCTGGTGCCGTAGCCGCCGCGCTCGGAGCCATCGGGGCCGAGCAGGATCAGGCCGGACAGGGCGGTGGCACGTGGCCCCTGCGGGCGGCCCCGGCTGAGGGGGTCGGGAACCGGGGCGCCAAGGATCACCCGCGGCTGGCCGCTGGCATCGTGGATGATCAGGCCGCGCGCTTCGATCACGCGGTGCGGTGACTGGCTGCGATGCAGGTTCCAGGCGGTCCAGCCGGAAACGAGCAACGCGAGCATGGCGACCACCAGGGTGGTCAGGGTCAGGGCACGAGCCATTGTGTATTCCTTCCTTGGACGTGGCCGACGATAGCGGAATCCGGTTGGCCGTGGCCAGTTCGGTGTGTGACGGTGTGTATCGTCAATGGAAGTCGCGGCTGTGGCTGCGCAGTCCCTGCAGCAGTTCGTCCAGGCAGTGCATGCGCTGCACGATCACATGCTGCACGCCATCCACGCGTTCCAGCCGGCCGTCGATCTGCATCAGCTGCGTATCCACCAGGACGTGGTGCTGGCGGTCGGCCAGATGTCGCCAGACCACGGCGTTGACCATGCCGGTTTCATCTTCCAGGGTAAGGAAGGTGACGCCGCTGGCGGTCTGCGGGCGCTGGCGCATGCGTACCAGGCCGGCGATGCGTACGCGCCGGCCATGACCATGGTTGGCCAGCTGCGCGGCATCCAGGCAGCCACGGGTTCGCAGCTGCGCACGCAGGAACGACATCGGATGGCGGCCGAGGGTGGTGCCGGTGCTGCGGTAATCGGCCTGCATGTCTTCCCAGGCGCTGGGCAGGGGCAGGGCCACGCGCGCTTCGGCGGTGGCGCGGGCCTGGTCGAACAACGGCAGGCGGTTCTCCACGCCGGAGATATCCCAGCGTGCGCGGTGGCGATGGCCGCTGAGGCCGCGCAGGGCGCCGGCATCGGCGAGCAGGCCCTGCTGGCGGCGATCCAGTGCGGTGCGCTGGCAGAGATCGCCGACATCGTCGAAGGGGCGTCGTGCGCGTTCACGCATGATGATCTGCGCGGCCGGTTCGCTGCAGCCATCGACCAGGCGCAGGCCGAGCCGGATTGCCGCCGCGCCCTTGCTGAAGTCCAGCGTGCAATCCCAGTCGCTGTGGCGCACGTCCACCGGCAGTACCGTGATGCCATGCCGGCGCGCATCCTGCAGCAGCTGGTCGGGGCTGTAGAAGCCCAGTGGCTGGCTGTTGATCAGGCTGGCGGTGAATGCAGCCGGGTGGTGGCACTTCAGCCAGCAGCTGGCATAGGTGAGCAGGGCGAAGCTGGCCGCGTGGCTTTCCGGAAAACCGTAGTCGCCGAAGCCCTTGATCTGCTCGAACAGGTGCTCGCCGTATTCCAGGCTGAAGCCGTTTTTCAACATGCCCGTCAGCAGCTTTTCGCGGTGCGGTTCCAGGCCGCCACGACGCTTCCAGGCGGCCATCGAACGGCGCAGGGCATCGGCTTCGCCTGCGGTGTAGCCAGCCGCGTCCACCGCCAACTGCATGACCTGTTCCTGGAACAGTGGCACGCCCAGTGTGCGCGCGAATACGCGTTCCAGTCGCGCTGGATACAGCGGGTTGTCCGGATCGTTCAACGCATCCGGGCCTTGTTCGCGCAGGATCCGCCGACGTTCCAGGTAGGGATGGACCATGTCGCCCTGGATCGGGCCAGGGCGCACGATCGCCACCTCGATCACCAGGTCATAGAAATTACGCGGCTGCATGCGTGGCAGCATCGCCATCTGCGCGCGCGACTCGATCTGGAACACGCCGATGGTGTCGGCGGCGCAGATCATGTCGTAGGTCGGCTTGTCATCGTCCTCGATTGCATCCATGCGTCCTTCGTGCAGGCCGTGCTGCTGCAGCATCGCCAGGCATTTGCGGATGGCGGTGAGCATGCCCAGTGCCAGGCAGTCGACCTTCATCAGGCCGGTGGCGTCCAGGTCGTCCTTGTCCCACTGGATGACGGTGCGGTCGGCCATCGCTGCGTTCTCCACCGGCACCAGCGTCGACAGCGGATGCTCGGAAATCACGAAGCCGCCCGGATGCTGCGACAGATGGCGCGGAAAATCGATCAGCTCGGCGGTCAATGCCAGCAGCCGGCGCATCAACGGTGTTTCCGGATCGAAACCGCGCTCGCGCAGGGTTTCCGGCAACGGAATGTTGCCGCCCCAATGGTCCATCGCCGCGCCCAGCTCGTTGACCTGGTCCATCGGCAGGCCCAGCGCGCGGGCGACATCGCGGATCGCGCTGCGGCCACGGTAGCTGATCGCCACCGCCGTCAGCGCGGCACGCTCGCGGCCATAGCGGTTGAATACGTACTGCAGTACTTCCTCGCGGCGCTCGTGCTCGAAGTCGATGTCGATGTCCGGTGGTTCATCACGCTCGGCGGAGATGAAACGCTCGAACAGCAGGTTGCTGCGCGCTGGGTCGATCTCAGTCACACCCAGCACGAAGCACACCGCTGAATTGGCGGCCGAGCCACGGCCCTGGCAGAGGATGTCCTGGCTGCGGGCGAAGCGCACGATGTCCTGCACGGTGAGGAAATAGGAGGCGTAGTTCTTCTTTGCGATCAGTGCCAGCTCGTGTTCGATCTGCTTGCGCTGGGCTGGCTCGATGCCCTTTTTCCAACGCCAGGGAATGCCGCGCTCGACCAGCACGCGCAGCCAGCTGTCCGGGTCGTGGCCTTCGGGCACCAGTTCGCGCGGGTAGGTGTATTTCAGCTGGTCCAGGGAGAAGTGGCAGCGTTCGGCGATGCGCAGGGTTTCTGCCAGCAGGTCGGGCGGATACAGCTGGGCCAGTGCAGTGCGCGGGCGCAGATGGCGCTCGCCGTTGGCAAACAGGCGCCAGCCAGCCTCAGCCACGCTGCAGCGGTGGCGGATCGCGGTCAGCGTATCCTGCAAGGCACGACGCCGGCGCACGTGCATGTGCACGTCGCCACTGGCGACCAGCGGCAACTGGTGGCGCTCGCCGAAGGCCTGCAGCTGCTGCAGCCGGCGCGTGTCGTCGTGTTCGTGGTGCAGCTCCACGGCCAGCCACAGGCGCTGCGGAAAACAACGGCGCAGCAGTTCCAGTTCGGTGGCCGCCGGTTGCCGGTCCAGCCACAGGCACAGCAGGCCCTCGGGCAGTCCCTGCAGATCCTCGCGCAGGCAGCGGTATCCGCCCTTGGCTGCCCGCCGGCGACAGGTGGTGATCAGCTGGCACAGCCCGGCGTAAGCGGCCTGGTTGGTGCACAGCAGGGCCAGCTTGGGCCCGTCTTCAACCTGGAATTCGGCACCGACGATCAGCGCCACGCCGTGCGTCTTCGCCGCCTGCCATGCGCGTACGATGCCAGCCAACGAGCATTCGTCGGTGATGGCCAACGCGCGGTAACCCTGGCCGGCGGCGCGTGCGAACAGTTCCTCGGCGGTGGACGCGCCACGCTGGAAGCTGAAGGCCGACAGGCAGTGCAGTTCGGCGTATCCGGGCAGATCGGTGTGCATGGGGCTCAACCGAACCAGCCGTGCAGCATCCACGGCGCATGCGGATCATTGCGCGTGCGGAAGGCCCAGCCACGCTGGCCCTGCGCGGTTTCCACCACGTAATAGTCGCGGCGTGCATCGGCCTGGTCCCACCAGCCCGATTCGATCCGTTCCGGCCCGGCGACGATACGCAGGCGCGGATCGCGCAGCGGCTGTGGCGTCTCCAGCAGCCAGCCGGGGCGCAGCGGCCACCAAGCGGGTGGCTTGGCCGGTGGCTGGGTGCCACTGGCGCGTTCGGGGCGGTGGTCGGCCTGCACGGCCAGTGGCTGCACGGCGTCATCGCCGAGGCGGGCACGCAGGCGCTCGCGCAGCTGGGTCCATGGCATCGCCTGCGCCGGGCGGGTATCGAACAGGTCACGTGCGGCCGGCACGAACGGCGGCAGCTGCTCGGCCTGCAGGCGCAGCGCACGGCTGCCGGCGGGCAGGGCGAAGGCTTCCATGCGGTTGCGTGCGATCTCGAACAGCAGCGCCGCATCGCGTTCGGGGGCCAGCAGGCCGATGGTCAGCACGCTGGCCGGCAGCAGGTCATGCTCGAAATGCAGATCGAAACGCTGCACGCCACCATCGCGCGAACACAGGAATGCGGCCAGATCCAGCAGCAGGCGCCGCAGCGGGAACAGCAGGGCCTGGCTGGATTCGATCTCGTATTCGAATTCGATGCGCGCATCGAACCGGTCCGGCGGCTTGTAATAGCGCAGCGGCGCGTTGCCCAAACCGCGCACGGCATCCAACTGCTGCAGTACCTCGGGGGCGAAGCGGCGGGCCAGGCTTTCGCGCGGCAGGTTGAAGGCCGCCCCCAGCGTGCGCAGACCGGAGCGTGCCAGCACGGTCACCGCATCAACGGGCAGGCCACTACGTGCCAGTGGCAGCTGTGCCAGTGCGGCGGGCAGCTGCTGCGCATCGATGCCAAGGCCATCGTGCACATTGGCCAGCACGCGCGCGGCATGCGGGTTGGGGGCAGCGACCAGGCGATGGCGGAAGCCCAGGTCGTGCAGGCCGTTGCGCAGGCGTTGTTCGATCGTCAGCCAATCGCCGAACAGGGCACGGCTGGCACCGATCTCCAGCACCAGCGCATGCGGAAAATCGAGGCTGACCAGCGAGCTGGTGGCATACAGCCAGCTGGCCAGCAACTGCCGGGTGTGCTGTTCGGCGCTGGGATCGTAGTCATGCAGCTGCAGGTCCTGCACCAGCACCTGCGCGGCCGACAGCAGCATGCCCGGGCGCAGCCCCGCTGCCCGCGCGGCAGGGCTGACCGCACGCAGCACACGACGCTGCGCCGGCCCCTGCAGCAGTACCAGTGGCCGCTGTGGATCGGGCTGCAGGCGCAGCACGCTGTCCAGCGCCAGCTGCGGCAACAACAGGCAGGCCCAGTGCATGGCGCGGCCTCAGTGGGCGATGGCCAGCGGCAACGGCTGCGCTGGTGGCAGCCCGCCGCGGCACTTCAGCACCCGCACCTGGCCATGGTCGAGCTGCAGGCGCAGGCTGGCCGGGGAGGGGTTGCGGGCGGCGCGGGCCTCGCGGAACACGAAACCCAGGCACTGGCCGCTGTCGGCGGCAACCTGCAAGCGGCGCAGGGCACGATCGTCGGCCTGCTGCGGCCAGCACAGCACGGCGGCGCAGGCGGCAGAGCGCAGGCACTGCTCGGCCGCCCACAGCGCCTGCTTTGGTGCGGCGTGGATGATCTGCAGCTGGGCCAGGTCGAGCCCGGCGGCGGCCCATGCCGGGGCGTGCGGGCGATGGGGTGGGGCGACCAGCACGATCGGTCGTGGTTGCTGGCTCAGCTTTGCCAGCGCCGGCCAGACCAGGGCCAGTTCACCGACCCCGGGTGCGGCCTGCAGTACTTCGCACAGCCCGCTGGCTGGCCAGCCACCGCCGGGCAGGCGCGCGTCCAGCGCCGGGTGGCCACTGGCCAGATGGTCGCGGGCCTGCCCCTGGCGTGCCGGCCCGCGCCAGACCTGGCGGCCGTCCAGCAGGCGGTCGAGGGCGACGACGGCGCCCATCAGCCGGTCCTCCGGGGGAGGCGCCGGGCTGGCGGGAAGCGGCAGAAGTGGGCGGAAACGGCAGGCATGGAGCGAGTATCGACAGGCCGATATCAGGGGCTGAGACCGGACATGCTACTCGGCTTGTGAGTAATATTACTAATGAAATCGGAGGGCGGGGTTTCAGCTTGCTGAAGGAGGTAAAGCATCCACGCAGGGCGTGGATCTACTGGGGAACGGGGGCCTGGATGCGGGAAAAGCGGTGCCGGCCAAGGTCGGCACCGCCCACCCTGGCCCGGCTATCGGGTCACGGGCGGACCGGCAGGGCCACCGGGCGCAGTGGCGCGGCGTCGCCGCCGCGGATCTTCAGCGGGCCACCGATGAAGGCGAACTCGTAGACCTTGTCGCGCGCCAGTTCATCCAGCGCCACCAGCTCGATGATCGGCGCGCCCTGCTGCGCCAGCAGGTAGGTGTGCAGCGGCACGTAGTCGTCGGACACTTCGGAAGGGAAGGTCTCGAAGCTGAGGTTGTCGGCGCCGACGATCATCGCGCCGCTGTCCTCCACCAGGAAACGCGCCGCATCCAGGCCCATGCCCGGCGGGTTGGCCATGTAGGCCTTGGGCTGTTCGAACAGGCGCATGCGACCGGTGCGGATCAGTACGATGTCGCCCTGCTGCAGCTGCACGTGCTGGCGTGCCAGCGCATCCTTCAGGTCCTGGCGGGTGACGCGGTAGCTGTCCGGCAGCATGTCCATGCCCTTGGCGCCGGCCACGTCGATCAGTACGCCACGGGCGATCAGCGGCGGGAATTTCTCGATGCCGGTGACGTTCCAGCCGCGGTCGCCGAGGTGCTTGTCGGCCTCGAAGCCGTTCCAGATCTTTCCATGGATGCCGAAGTGGTTCAGCGCATCGATGTGGGTGCCGGTGTGGCTGTACATCGAGAACGCGGTGCCGGTGTAGCTGCGGGTGAGGTTCATCGTCTCGCCTACGCCCATCGGGTCGTCCATCACCGTGCCGCGCGGGGTGTGGGTCATCCAGAACTGGTAGTGCGGGTCGCCGGCATCCTGCCAGCTGGGCATGCCGACGTAGTACTCGGTGGCCAGATCGTAGGCTTTGCCGTCGCTGACCCGCGACAGGATCGCTGCGCGTGAGGCCTCGGTGATCAGGTTGAGGCGGCCGATCTCGTCCTTCGGCCCCCAGGGGCTGGTGCCGACCTGCTGGCCGGAGGGAACGCGTTCGTGCGCGGACACGGTGGTGGAAGCTGCGGCGCCGGCCAACAGCAGGGCCAGGGCGGTGTCCAGGGTACGTGGGGTCATGGGAATCTCCTTGAAGGTGGGGGAACGGTGCGGCTCAGGCCGCGACCAGCGGCGCCAGGGCCTGGCGCAGTTGCGGCAGCGGCAGGGTCTGCAGGCGCAGGCCGTTGCCGGTGATGACGGTGGGGATGGAGCGGATGCCGAGCGCGGCAGCTTCAGCGCGGTCGGCCTGCACGCGCTGGCGCACCTCATCGCTGCGCATCCGGTCGGCGAAGACGCCACGCTGATGCCCCAGGTGTTCGGCGATGTCCAGCAGCACCTCGACGTCACCGATGTTTCGGTGCTGGTGCAGGTGCGCCCACTGCACGGCATCGAACATCGCGCCGTGTGCGGCGTTGCCGCCGAGCATGCCGGCGGCCTGGCAGGCCAGTGCACCCAGCCAACCGGAAGGGTATTCGAAGTCCTGTGCCCGCATGCCGTCGATATCGATGCGCGCGCTGTCGTCATGCGCGGCGCAGTCGGCCCAGTGGCGCAGGATGATGGCCTTGGTGCGCGGCATCGAGCCGAATACCTCGATGATCTGTTCGCGCGAGTCCTGCAGCACGAAGCTGCGGTGGCGGACCTGGATGCCGAGTTCGACCGAGACCTGCTGCAGGCGCGGGGCCAGCACGAAGCACCAGCCGCAGACCACGTCATGAAAGAAATCGACCACCGGTGCAGTGGTGGTCAGCGAAGGAGAGGCGATCATCGGCCTGCCGTCCGTGAGAGGGGAGGCGGCAGAGTAGGCAGTGGCGCCGGGCCGAAACAGCACGCGGCGGGCAGCTCAGTTTTCGCTGGCGGTTACGAATCCAGCCCGGCGCAGGCAGGCAGCTCGGCGTGCAGGAAATCGATGAAGGCGCGTACCTTCGGTTGCAGGTGGCGCGCGGTGGGGTAGACCGCGTAGACGAACCGCGGCGGATAGCGATGGTCGGGCAGCACCTGCTGCAGTTCGCCGCTGGCCAGTGCCGGTGCGGCCAGGAACGAGGGCAGCGCACCGATACCGAGGCCGGCGACCAGCAGGTCACGCAGCAGCAGGCTGTTGTTGGCGGTGACCCGTGTCGGCAGGGGCACCGTGACCTGGCCATCGGGGCCGAGCAGCGGCCAGCTGCCGGGTGAATCGGACAGGCTGTAGCCAAGCACGCTGTGCGCCTGCAGTTCTTCCACCACCTGCGGTGCCGGATGCTGCTGCAGATAGGATGGTGCCGCGCACAGCACCTGCTGCAGTGAAGCCAGGCGGCGTGCGACCAGTCGCGAATCTTCCAGTTCGGCGCGGATGCGCAGGGATACATCGAACCCTTCGCCAACCGCATCGAGCAGCCGGTCTTCCATCACCAGGTCCAGTGCAAGTTGCGGATGCTGCTGCAGGAAGCGTGGCAGCAATGGCGACAGCGTGCTCAGCGCGAATGACTGCGGTGCATTGACGCGCAGACGTCCGCTTACTTCGCCGCGCTGTTCGGCGATGCCGCGCTCCAGCGCGTCCAGCTCATCGAGCAGGCGGCAGCATTCGCGGTAATAGGCATGGCCGGTTTCGGTCAGGCTCATGCGGCGGGTGGTCCGCTGCAGCAGTACTACGCCCAGGTGCGTTTCCAGCGTGCGCAGCTGCTTGCTCAGCCCGGCTGGCGACAGGCCCAGGTCTTCGGCGGCGCGGGCCAGGCTGCCGCGTTCGACGATGCGGCGGAAGGCGCGCATCAAGGTGAAGGAGTCCATGCCGGTCCCGGCCGCGATGAGGTCGTCATTGTAGATCCACGCCAGACGTGGATCGCCCACCAAGGTGGGCATTCAACGTGAGCGGACGCGGGGTTGCGCTGTTTGTTCAAGCCTGCAGCCCGCATGCCGCGCCAGCATGCAGGCCCCTCACTGTTCAGAGCCAGCCATGAAGCACTGGATGCTCCGCCTGTATGCCCCGTTGTTCCTGCTGGGTTTTGTTGCCGCCGCCATCACCTGGGTCGGCCACTCCCACGGTGACCCGCTGTGGCTGCTTGCCTTGCTGGCTGTCGCCATCGCGGTGTCGTTCGCTGCCGAGCGGCTGTGGCCATACGATCCGGCGTTCAACCACGACCAGGGGGACCGCCTGCGCGACGTCCTGCATGCGCTGGTCAATGAAAGCCTGAACCTGCTGGCGATCGCCACGGTGCCGATGCTGGCGGCAATCGTGCCCTGGCACGTCTGGCCGACGCAGTGGCCATTCGCGCTGCAGGTGCTGGTGGCGATCATCGCGGCTGACCTTGGCATCACCCTGGTGCACTACGCCAGCCATCGCATCGGCTGGTTGTGGCGGCTGCATGCGGTGCATCACAGCGTGACCCGCATGTATGGCTTCAATGGTTTGATGAAACACCCACTGCACCAGGCCGCCGAAGCGGTGGGCGGCGTACTGCCGCTGCTGCTGTTGGGCATGCCGATGCCGGTGGCTGCGGTGCTGGCGTTCGCCATCGCGATCCAGCTGCTGCTGCAGCATTCCAACGTGGACATGCGCCCGGGTGTGTTGGGCCGGGTGATGGCATGGGCACCGCTGCACCGCTTCCACCACATCCGCTATGGCACTGCAGGTGATGTCAATTTCGGTTTGTTCTTCACCGTGTGGGACCACCTGCTGGGGACCGCGTTTGATGCACCGGGCTATCGGTTGCGGCAGCGTGATCTGGGCATCGGCAGCCAGCCGGACTATCCGCAGGCTTATTCCGCACAACTGCTGGCCCCCTTCCGCGCGCTGCCCCATGGCGAGGTGCCGGAACTTCCGGAAGGACTGCGCAGGCGCGGGTGATCGATGCGTCAGGCCGCGTGCAGCTGCAGGCCCTGCAGTTGCGCGGCACCGATGCCGAACATGCGGCGCAGGCTGCGCGAGAGGTGGGGAAGATCGGCGAAACCGGCGGCATGCGCGCTGTCGGTCAGGCTGTGCCCGCGCAGATGATGCGCCAGCGCACTGCGCAGCCGTTGCCACAGCACCCAGCCGCGCAGGGTCACTGCCAGCTCGGACTGGAAGCGCCGATGCAGCTGGCTGGTCGACAGATGCGCGGCCTCGGCGATATCGGCGGCCGGCACCGGGCCGGGCAGGTGATGGGTGATGCGGGCCAGCGCCGCCTGCACACGGCGGTCCAGGGGCTGTGGGCGGCTCAGTCGCGGCAGCCACTCGTGCAGCTGCGCGGCATTGCCGGGCAACGACTGCAGATGCTGCTGGATCTGTTCGAGGTCGGCATGTGCCGGTTCGAGGAACACCGTGCAGCCGTCAGCGGGCGCCGACAGGATCGCGTGCGATTGGAAGGAGCGCAGCCACAGCCGTTCGCCCTGCTGCTGCACGCCATCGATCTCGACCTGCCAAGGGTCGCCGTCGCTCAGCAGCAGCTGATGGGCGTAGTGCGCATGCGCGGCGCTGTCACCGGCGTGGCCCTGCAGCACGGCCACGTGTGCATCCAGCAGCAGGGTGCCATTCCAGGGTAGAGCGGGGGTGGACATGGAGGAATTGTAGATCCACGCCATGCGTGGATGACATATGCCGCAAAGGTTCATGGGAAAAACATCCACGCATGGCGTGGATCTACTGCGCGCCGGAGATCTGTCGAAGGCGGGGTGGGTCCGGTTGCGGGGGCGTGAGCGCCATGGATGGCGCGACCGAGCCTCCATGGATGGATTCACGGCGTCCCCCGCAACCGGACCCACCCCGCCTACCCATAGGAGCCCAGCTTTTGCTTCTGCTGTTGCATTGGCCGTTGCCTCTGCGGGTGCCGGGCGCAGCCCGGCCGCCACCTCACCGCCCCTGCGGGTCCGGCCGGTGGTGCACGTACTCGACCACGGTGCCATCAGGATGCACCGCATTGAACGCCGCACCGGTCGGTACCACCTGCAGCGGAAAGATGATCTCGGCGCCGGCGGCCACCAGCTTGTCGTGATAAGGCCGAACGTCGTCGACCAGCAACGTGCCCGTGGTCGACGTGAACGGCGCCAGCGCCTCGTCGCAGCCTTCGATCAGCAGGAACGCACCGACCATCGCCAGCCGCAGGCCCGCATCGGGAAACGGAAAGCCGGCATCGGCGACCACGCCCTGCAGCTGCTCGTAGAAGGCCACGCTGCGTTCCAGTTCGCCGGGGGCGACGAACACCCGGATCAGCACGCGCGGGCTGCGCTGGCTGGAGGTGTCACAGCGGTCGCGCCAGAGATGGTCGAAGTCGCGATGTACGGTCATGGGCTCGATTCGTCGCCGGGGAGAACCATTATCGGCAGCGCCGTGCAGCCCGTTGATGACCGCCGGTGATGGGCTGATAACCAGTCCGCACATCGCGCCTGTGACTTAGGTCCTGTTGACAGCGATGAACGCCCTCGCACACTCTTCACATGATGGGTCGCCCTGCGCGGCCCGGACAGGCAGGTTGTCACGCACGGGAGGAGGGTCCCGCGCGCAGACCGGCCCGTCCTCTGGCCTGCAAGGCGTTGCCCGGCAACGCATGCGCGGCATGACGCTGCACCCTTCGGCGGCACTTTCCCTGGACCGATTGCCTTGGCAACGGAATTACGCCCGCCGATGAAAACGTTTACAAAGCCGCTCGCCCTGTCCCTGGCCCTGTCTGCCGCACTGGCCACCCCGGCCTGGGCCGACTCCGCCGCCTTCACCGTGCTGACCCTGGAACAGGCGCCGACCGCGGACGCGATGCCGGCCCTGGCTGCCCAGTTGAAGACCCTGCAGGTGGATGCGGTCAGCGTTCGCCAGGTACAGCGCGGCATCGGCCAGGTCGATCCGCTGCAGCTGCTGGCCGATGGCCTGGGCTACCAGTACCGCTTCATCGCCGCCGGCAAGGATGACGGCCAGACCCAGCACGGCCAGGCCGTGTTGACCCGGCTGCCGATCGCCGCCGAATCCGGCCCCGACCAGCCGGGCCTGAACTACCTGCGCCTGGATGACGGCCGCCATGCAGTGGCGGTGTACACCGACGCTGGCGCCGGTGCTTCGCAGTTGCCGGCCCTGGTGTCGCGTTCGCGACTGGGCGCGCCGGCGGTGCTGCTCGGCGCGGTGGCCGGTGAATCGGCCAAAGCGGCCGGCTTCGATCCGGCACGCGTGGCCCTGGAGGCCGATGCCAGCTATTTCAGCGATGGCTTCCAGGCCGCCAGCAGTGCGCCGTTCAAGGTTGAAGGCAGCGCGCTGCGTGCAACCCTGCTGACCCTGGCCTATGCGGCGGACAGGGGCGGCGAGCAGCCGTGGATGGATACCACGCTCACCGCCGATGCGCGCGCTGCGCTGCTGCTGAAGGCGATGACCGAGGACGAGAAGTTCCAGATGCTGCACAGCTACTTCGGGCTGGGCAAGGACGGTGGCAAGCTGCCGGAAGGTGCGGTGGGTTCGGCCGGTTTCGTGCCGGGCGTAGCGCGCCTGGGCATTCCGTCGCAGCAGTCGGCCGATGCCGGCGTGGGCGTGACCAATCCCGGTGGCATCCGCCCGGGTGATTTCGCCACCGCCATGCCGTCGGGCCCGTCCACGGCGTCCACCTGGAACCGCGGTGTTGCTTTTGCCGGTGGCGCGACGATGGGCCGCGAAGCCTGGCAGCAGCGCTTCAACATCCTGCTGTCCGGCAGCGTCAACCTGCAGCGTGACCCGCGCAACGGCCGCAACTTCGAATACGCTGGTGAAGACCCGCTGCTGGCTGGTTCGATGGTCGGCGCAGTGATCCAGGGCGTGCAGAGCCAGCACGTGATCTCCTCGATGAAGCACTTCGCGCTGAACGACATGGAGACCCGCCGCAACTTCCACGACGTGCGCATTGGCGAGCAGGCCATGCACGAGTCGGATCTGCTGGCGTTCGAGATCGCGCTGGAAGCTGGCCGCCCGGGCGTGGCGATGTGCTCGTACAACAAGATCAACGGTACCTATGGCTGCGAAAACGGCTACCTGATGAACCAGGTGCTGAAGCAGGAGTGGAAATTCCCCGGTTTCGTGATGTCCGACTGGGGCGGCGTGCACAGCGGTTCGAAGGCGGCGCTGGCCGGCCTGGACCAGCAGTCCGCCGGTGAAGTGTTCGATGCGGCGGTGTTCTTCGATGAGCCGCTGCGCCTGGCCGTGCACGGCGGCGTGGTACCGCAGGCGCGCCTGAACGACATGGTCGCGCGCATCCTGCGCACGATGTTCCTGCACGGCAATTTCGACAACCCACCGCAGCACCAGAAGGTCGACGCCGAAGCCGGTTTCGCCGTGGCCCAGCGCACGGTGGAAGAAGGCAGCGTGCTGCTGCGCAATGAAGGCAGCCTGCTGCCGCTGGCCGACAGCGCCAAGCGCATCGTCATCATCGGTGGCCATGCCGACAAGGGCGTGATCGGTGGCGGTGGTTCGTCGATGGTGGGCGTCACGGCCAAGGGCACCAACGCGGTGCCGGGCGTGCTGCCGACCACCTGGCCGGGCCCGGTGATCTTCCATCCGTCCTCGCCGTTGGAATCGCTGCGTGCCGCGCGTCCGGACGCCACCATCACCTATGTGGACGGCACCAATGCCGCCGCTGCGGCCAAGGCTGCTGCACAGGCGGATGTGGCCATCGTGTTCGCCACCCAGTGGGCGGCCGAATCGGTGGACCTGCCGGACATGCAGCTGCCGGACAACCAGGATGGGTTGATTTCGGCGGTGGCCAAGGCCAACCCGAAGACCGTGCTGGTGCTGGAAACCAACGGCCCGGTGCGTACGCCGTGGCTGGCGCAGGTGCCGGCGGTGCTGCAGGCCTGGTACCCGGGCATCCGTGGCGGTGAAGGCATTGCCGCACTGCTGACCGGCCAGGCCAATCCGTCCGGCCGCCTGCCGGTGACCTGGGTGGTGGACGAATCGCAGTTGCCGCGCCCGCACATCGATGGCCTTGGCTTCAAGCCGGCCAAGCCGTTCGGCGACGTGTTCGATTTCGATATCGAAGGCGCCAACGTCGGCTACAAGTGGATGGCGGCCAAGGGCCTGACCCCGACCTTCGCCTTCGGCCATGGCCTGTCCTACACCTCGTTCGCCTATGAAAACCTGAAGGTGAGCGTGGAGGGTTCGCGCCTGGTTGCCAGCGTCGACATCCGCAACACCGGCAAGCGCGCCGGTGCCGACGTCGCCCAGCTGTACCTGAAGCTGCCGGCCGGCAGCGCCACGCCGATCCGCCTGATCGGCTACGACAAGGTCGAGCTGCAGCCGGGCGAACAGCGCCGCATCCGCATCGAAGCCGAGCCGAAGACCCTGGCGCATTACGATGCGCAGGCACGCCAGTGGAAGATCGCCGGCGGCACCTACCAGGTGCAGTTGTCGCGCAACGCCGCCGAGCCGCTGCAGACGGTGGACGTGCAGCTGGTGGAGCAGGTGCTGCGCTGATCCGCTGCGGTACTGATGGTTGAAGACACGGCCCCGCAAGGGGCCGTGTCTGTTTACGGGGTGCCGCTGCGCTCGCCGGGCATGGCCCGGCGCTACCCGATTGCGGGCATTCCGGTAGCGCCGGGCCATGCCCGGCGGGCGAAGGATTCAGCTGGCGTCGTCACCAAACCACCCGCGCAGGAAATCGATCAGCTGCCGCACCTTCGGCGAGGGCTGGCTGCTGTGCGGGTACACCGCGTACACGCTCTGCTGCGGGAAACGATGCTGGCGCAGCACCGGCCGCAGGCGGTCGTGGGCGAGATCGTCCTCGATCAGCCAGCGTGGCAGCACGGTCACCCCTGTGCCGGCCACGGCGAACGCGCGCAGGCTGCTGGCCCCATCCACGCGTATTACCGCGTTGCCCGGATTGGTGGCGAACAATGCATCGCTGCCATCCGGCGCGACCACCGGCACATCGGCCAGGCGCGGATAGCCGAGGCGGGGCAGGGTTCCCAGCAGTACCGGATCATCCACCGCCTCGGCGGACCCCAGGCGCGCCAGCAATGCCGGAGCGGCGACCGCGCACAGCGGGTGACGTTCCAGCTCGGTGGCATGCAGTTGCGAATCGGGCAGGCGGCCGAGGCGGATCGCCAGGTCGAAGCGCTCGGGAATCAGGTCGGCCGGGGCTGGCGAGGTCGATAGATGCAGCACCAGCGCTGGATGCTGCGCGCGGAAGGCTTCCAGTGCTGGAATCAGCCGCAGCTGCGCGTACTCCGGGGTGGTGGTCAGGCGCAGTACGCCCTGCAGTTGATGCTGGTCGCGGCGCGCGGCATCGATGGCGGCCTGCGCGGCATCCAGTGCCTGCACGCAGTGCTGCAGGAACTGTTCGCCGGCCTCGGTCAGCGCCAGGTGGCGGGTACTGCGCAGCAGCAGGGTTACCCCCAGCTCCTGCTCCAGCCGCTTCAGGTTGAAGCTGACCACGGCCCGGCTCAGGCCCAGGCGCTCGGCGGCGGCGGTCAGGCTGCCGGCCTCGACCACGGCACGGAAGATATCGAAGCGATCGAGGCTGACCATGGTGGCTGATTGTCAAAACAGGTTTGACAGTGTTGCAGCTGCTGTCGTGTTTTTCCAACAACGCTGGTCCGCGATGCTGTCGCCTTCGCTGCCGGAGCCTGCTGATGCCTTCCCCACGCCTGCGCCATGAGGCGATCTTCCTGCTGGTGTTCGCCCTGGACCTGGTCAACATGTTCATCGCCACCGTGGCCTACCCGGCGCTGGCGGCCGAGCTGCATGCGGACATCGGCACCCTGGCCTGGGTGGGCACGGCCTACATGCTGGGCCTTAGCGTGGTGATTCCGCTGGCACCGTGGCTGGCCGCGCGCTGCGGCGAGCGTCGCCTGCTGCTGGCTGCCTTGTTGCTGTTCGCAGTGGCTGCGGGCCTGGCCGGCGCCGCGCCGTCCATCGGCTGGCTGCTGGGCTGGCGGCTGCTGCAGGGGTTGGCTGGCGGGCTGCTGATTCCGGTGGCGCAGGCGGCGGCGTACCGGCAGTGCACGCCTGAGCAACGCGGTGCGCTGACCCGGCGCATCCTACTGGTGGCGTTGCTGGTGCCGGCACTTGCACCAGCTCTTGGCGGCCTGCTGGTGCAGTGGCTGTCCTGGCGCGGCGTGCTGTGGGCCAGCCTGCCGCTGGCGGTGCTGGCGATCGCCCTGGTGCTGGCGTGGATGCCGGCCGATGGCCTGCGCAGTGCGCCACGCCTGCAGGGCTATGCACTGGCCACCGCCATGTCTGCGCTGGGTGCGTTGCTGCTGGCATTGACCTGGCTGGGTGAGCCCGGCCATCGCTTCGCCGGCGCAGGGTTGCTGCTGCTGGCAGCAGTGCTGGCCGTCGCCCACCTGCGTAATGCACGCCGGCAGCCGCAGCCGCTGCTGCGCTGGTCGCTGCTGTCCCATCGAGGCCTGCGCATGGCGATGCTGGTCTATCTGGCGGTGCCGGGTGTGTTCATCGGCAGCCAGCTGGCCAGTACCCTGCAGTTGAACCACGCCGGTTACAGCGCCGCGCAGATCGGCGCCTTGATGTTGCCGTGGGCGCTGGCCTCGGCACTGGCAATCACCGGCAGCCGGCGCTTGCTGGCGCGCTTCGGGCCGGGCGCGGTGCTGCGGCTGGGCATGGTCCTGCAGGCCAGCGGTCTGCTGCTGATGGCGCTGCAATCGCAGCCCTCCTTCGCGCTGGCCGCAACGCTGTTCGCCCTGATGGGCGCCGGCGGCAGCCTGTGCAGCAGCACCGCGCAGACGCTGGCGTTCCATGGTGTGGACGCCGAGGCGCTGGGCGATGCCAGTGCACTGTGGAACCTCAACCGCCAGCTCAGCTTCTGCCTGGGTACCGCCGCCATTGCTCTGCTGCTGGCCTTGGCCATGCAGTGGTGGCCGGCGCATGCCACCGGCGTGGCGCTGGGCCTGGCGGCCGTACTCACCCTGTTGCCATTGGCGCTGCTGCGCCGGTCGCAGCTGCATTCCCTTTCCACTACGGAGACTGCTTGATGGACATGACCGCCGAACACGAAATCCACCTGCTGCACGACAAGCTGCAGGCCTGGTTCCGCGCAGAGGTCGCGGCCGATGCACTGGCTGATCTGATGGAACATTTCTGCGCGGACTTCAGCATGGTCGGCATCTCCGGTCGCAGGTTGGACCGCGCTGCCGTGCAGGCGCTGTTCGTGGGCGGACACGGCGCCCGGCCGGGACTGCGGATCGCCATCGAGGCCGTGCAGGCGGTGGAAGCGCCGTCGCCGCTGGCGATGCTGCGTTATCGCGAGGGACATGCCGTGGGTGTGGGAGAAACCGCGTGGCGGGAATCGCTGGCAGTGCTGCGGCAGGAAGGAGGGCACTGGCGCTGGCTGGCCCTGCATGAAGTACCGGTGGCGTGATGGATCCGCCGGGCATGGCCCGGCGCTACCGTGGTTGGTCGTGAACGGGTAGCACCGGGCCATGCCCGGTGAGCGCGGCGGCAGCAGACCGCACATGTGCCATCAGTCCTGCCTGTAAACGCCGCAGAATGCAAAGCAGGCACACGCTTTGCCGGGGGCTACGGGAGTAGGCTGGGGCCTTTCCTGCCGGGAGGTGATGTCCATGCGTGTGCGTGCCGTTGCTGTTGCCGTAGCCCTGAGCCTGTCCAGCGCCGTGCTGGCCGCCGACACGCCGCCGATGACCCCGGACATCAGCGGAAAACCCTTCGTCGCCCCCGATGTGGGCCGCGACTACGACAAGCGCGTGGTGATGGTGCCGATGCGTGATGGCACCAAGCTGTACACGGTGATCGTGGTACCCAAGGGTGCCCACAATGCACCGATCCTGCTGACCCGCACACCGTACGATGCCGCCGGCCGCGCCAGCCGCAGCGATTCACCGCGCATGCGCGATCTGCTGCCGCAGGGCGATGAAGTGTTCGTCGATGGCGGCTACATCCGCGTGTTCCAGGACATCCGTGGCAAGTACGGCTCCGAAGGCGATTACGTGATGACCCGGCCGCTGCGTGGGCCACTGAACGGTACCAAGGTCGATCATTCCACCGATGCGTGGGACACCATCGATTGGCTGGTCAAGCATGTGCCGGAGACCAACGGCAAGGTCGGCATGCTCGGCTCATCGTACGAAGGCTTCACCGTGGTGATGGCGCTGACCGATCCGCACCCCGCACTGAAGGTGGCCGCGCCGCAGAGCCCGATGGTCGATGGCTGGATGGGTGACGACTGGCTCAACTACGGCGCCTTCCGTCAGGTCAATTTCAACTACTTCGCGATGCAGACCGAGAAGCGGGGCAAGGGCACGCCGCTGCCGTCGCTGGGCTACGACGATTACAGCACTTTCCTGCGCATCGGCTCGGCCGGTGACTACGCCCGCTTTACCGGCGTGGACCAGCTGACCTGGTGGAAAAAGCTGGTACAGCACCCCGCATACGATGCGTTCTGGCAGGGCCAGGCGCTGGATGCGGTGATGGCGAAGACGCCGTTGAAGGTGCCGACCATGTGGCTGCAGGGCCTGTGGGACCAGGAAGACATGTGGGGTGCCAACCACGCCTACCAGGCGATGGAAGGGCGCGACACCGGCAACACCCACAACTACCTGGTGATGGGCCCGTGGCGGCACAGCCAGGTGAACTATGACGGAAGCCAGCTTGGGGCGCTGAAATTCGATGGCGATACCGCGCTGCAGTTCCGCCGCGACGTGCTCAAGCCGTTCTTCGACCAGTATCTGGTGGATGGCGCGCCGAAGGCCGATACGCCACCAGTGCTGGTGTACAACACCGGTGAAAACCACTGGGACCGCCTGCAGGGCTGGCCGCGCAGCTGCGAGAAGGCGTGCGCGGCAAACAGCAAGCCGCTGTACCTGCGTGCCGGTGGCAAGCTGGCGTTCCAGGCGCCGGCGGCGGGCGAGGGCGACTTCGAGGAATACGTGTCTGATCCGTCCAAGCCGGTGCCGTTCGTACCGCGTCCGGTGCGCTTTGGCGACCGCGACATGTGGACGACCTGGCTGGTCAAGGATCAGCGCTTCGTCGATGGCCGCCCCGACGTGCTGACCTTCATCACCGAGCCGTTGACCGCACCACTGCGTATCGGAGGTACGCCGGTGGTGAACCTGCAGGCGTCCACCAGTGGCACCGACAGCGACTGGGTGGTGAAGCTGATCGACGTGTATCCCGACCAGGAAGCATCGACACCGGAGATGGGCGGCTATGAGCTGCCGGTGTCGCTGGCGATCTTCCGTGGCCGCTACCGCGAGAGCTTCAGCGACCCCAAGGCATTGGCGGCCAACCAGGTGCTGCCGTACCGTTTCGACCTGCCCAATGCCAACCACACCTTCCAGAAGGGCCACCGGGTGATGGTGCAGGTGCAGTCCAGCCTGTTCCCGCTGTACGACCGCAACCCACAGACCTACGTGCCGAACATCTACCTGGCCAAGCCGGGTGACTACCAGAAGGCGACGCAGCGGGTATGGCACAGCGCCGCGCAGGCCAGTTACATCGAACTGCCGGTGTACTGAGACGGAGGGGATGACGCCGGGCACGGCCCGGCGCTACCCCGGTCGCGCGATGTCGGTAGCGCCGGGTGTGGTAGTGCCGGCCGCTGGCCGGCAACGCGGTGGTGCGAAGGCGTGTCGACCAAGGTCGACACCTGCCCGGGCAGATGCGCTTCAACCAACCTTCGAAGGGCCGGTGCGCCAGCGGCTGGGCACCAGCCCGAAGCGCTTGCGGAATGCGGCAGCGAAGTTGCTGGGATGCCGATAGCCGGTTTCCGCAGCCGCCTGTTCCACGCTCCAGCCGGATTCGCGAAGGCCCTGCTCGGCACGTCGCATGCGTTGTTCGTGCAGGTAGTCGAACACCGAGCAGCCATACGCCTGGACGAAGTGCCGGCGCAGTGCGCTGGGGCTCATGCAGGCCAGTTGGGCAAGTTCCAGCAGGCTGTGCGCATGGCCAGGGTCGTCGTGCAGGAACGTCCGTACGCGTTCCAGCCGCGCCCGCTGGCCACTGCGCAGCGCACGCGCACCTTCGGCGTGCAGATCATCGGCCTGCAGGCCGGTGGACAGCAACTGCAGGGCAATGCCCTCGCGCCACAGCGCGTCCAGGCCGTCCTGCCAGGGGCTGTCGAACAGCTGCGCGAGAGGCGGCAGCATCGCGTGCGGAATCGCCCAGTGCCTGCATTCCATGTGTGAACCCAATGCCCGCTGCAATTGCGGTTGCCGCAGCAGGTCCGGGTCCAGATCGGCTGGCACCATCAGGCTGATGCCACGCAGGCGCATATTGCCCGGATGGACGCCGACCATTGCCACATGGTCGCGGTGGCTGGTGGTCACTGCGGTGCCTGCGCGCAGGCTGAAGTCACTGCGGTTGGGAACCTGCACGTCGACCTGGCCCTGCAGCATCACGCGGATGACCAGGCCGGGCCGTTCGTGCGCTGTGGCGGTGTAGGCGATGCGGTTGTGCACATCCGATGCGAGCAGGCTCATGCCGCCGCGCAGGGTCTGTTCGTGCAGGTCGCCGTGACCGGCCCACTGTTCTTCGCGCAGGTGGCTTGGATCGGCACGGTAGTCATAGCCGTGTCGCTGGCCAAAACGGCGGTAATCGGCAAACGTGAAATATCGGGACATCGCTCGGCGCTCAACCATGGATGATGGGTGCCGGCGACGATGTGCCCGCACGTTCCATCGTGCACCTGCAGCGCGGATCGGTCCTGCGCTTTCAGAGTTGGAAATAGATTCCTGTCATTTTCTCCAATGCGAGCCCGAATGCGATATCCAACGGGTCAATCGATTGGCATTTACGGCCAAGTTGAAGATCGCGCAGCAATGCGCGTCCGTACTGTAGCTGCTCGGGACGGGTGATCGATTCGTCTTCGTAGTGGTCAAAGAGCAGGCCGAACCGCGTATTGAGGGTAGTGAGGAAGCCGCTGTCGAACAGCAGATCGACCGTGGCATCGCTGAGCATCACTTCGTACAGATCGCCAGGCAGGCAGGAATCGGTATCCAGCCGCCGTTCGGCATCGGCAGAAAGTGGAACGCAGGCTGTACGCATGGGAGCTCAGGTGGCGGGCATGCGCGCAAGTATCACGCATGCAGCGCTTTCGTCACGAAGAAGGGCGTAGTGTCGATGAGGTCGGAGGGTTCTGTCCGCATCGATTTCCCAACAGATGGAGACCACAGATGATTGATTACCGACTCAACGGAAAAACCGCGATCGTCACCGGCGGTGTATCCGGTATCGGCCTGGCGGTAGCGGAAACGCTCGCTGAATCGGGCGCGCGCATTTCGGTGTGGGACCTGAAGCAGGATGCGGTGGATGCCACGGTGGCCACGCTGCGCAACCAGGGGGCCGAGGCCATCGGTGTCGCGTTGGATGTCACCGACGAGGCGGCGGTGGAAGCGGCGGTGCAGCGCACGGTGAAGGAACTGGGCGGCGTGCATGTTGCAGTGAATAACGCCGGCATCGGCGGGCCAGCGGCAAGCAGCGGCGACTATCCCATTGATGGCTGGAAGCGCGTGGTCGATGTGAACCTGACCAGCGTGTTCCTGTGCCAGCGGGCGCAGATCCAGGCGATGCGCACGGCGGGCAGCGGCGGCAGCATCATCAACATGGCCTCCATCCTGGGCCAGGTCGGGTATGCCGGTTCGACCGCCTACGCGGCGGCCAAGCACGGCGTGGTCGGCCTGACCCAGACGGCTGCATGGGAGCACGCTGCCGATGGCATCCGCATCAATGCGGTGGGCCCGGGCTTCATCAACACGCCGTTGCTGGAAAAGATGGACGCCAAAGTGCGTGCCACCCTGGAGGGCCGGCATGCACTCAAGCGCTTGGGAACGCCGCAGGAAGTGGCCGCGCTGGTCGCCTGGCTGGCCAGCGACGATGCCTCGTTCGCGACGGGTGCCTACTACGCCATCGACGGTGGTTATCTGGCGCAGTAGTGCCGGCCGCTGGCCGGCAACTCCCGTTGCATGGAACAAGGCGGCATCGCCCGGTGAAGAGGGCGTGCCATCGCCTTCACCCCCGTCCCACGGCCGCCGAGCAACGCTCCGGGAAACTTCCGGAGCCTCCCCATGGAACTGACCCAGGACATGTCCATTCTGCTGCGCGTGGCCGCCGCCATGGTCTTTGGCGGCGTGCTGGGCGTTGAACGTGAGATGGGCAAGCACGCTGCCGGCCTGCGCACGCATATGCTGATTGCCGGTGCCGCTGCGCTGATCGTCGGCCTCGGTGATTCGGTGGCCGAACACTTCCAGCAGGAACGCTACCGCGATCTGCTGCAGGTCGACCCGGTGCGATTGATCGAAGCGGTGGTGGCCTGCGTGGGCTTCGTTGCCGCCGGCACCATCCTGCGCGGCAATCGCGAAGACCAGGTCAGCGGGCTCACCACCGCCAGTTCGCTGGTGATGGCCGCGGCCATCGGTATTGCCGTGGGCATCGGCAAGTACGTGATCGCGCTCGGTGTCAGCGTGCTGTGCGTGCTGGTGCTGGCGTTGATACGGCGGGTGGAGAAGAAGCTGTAATCGCTAAATGGTACGACCAATAATTCCGTATAGCCCTATGGTCTAATAGGCTGTCGGCAGGATTGGAGGTTCAATTCGCGCCTGTGGTCCGATTTTTGGTCAATGTGGTACGACCAATATATGGCGGGCCCGACGCCCCCACCCGGTGGGGAACCTCCTGTTCCTGTCGAGAACCCTATGCAGCCCTGGCAACACGTGTACGACCCCGCCGGCAACCTGTGGTTGTCGAGCCTGATCGCGTTGCTGCCGATCGCCTTCTTCTTCATCGCCCTGGCCGTGCTGCGCATGAAGGGCTGGATCGCCGGCACCATCACGGTGGCCATCGCCCTTGCCGTGGCGCTGCTGTTCTATCGCATGCCGGTGGCGCAGGCGCTGGGCGCGGCCGGCTTCGGCTTCGTCTATGGCCTCTGGCCGATCGCCTGGATCATCATCGGCGCGGTGTTCCTGTACAAGGTTTCGGTCAAGACCGGCCAGTTCGACATCATCCGTGCCTCGATCCTGTCGGTCACCGAGGACCAGCGATTGCAGATGCTGATGGTTGGCTTTGCCTTCGGTGCCTTCCTGGAAGGTGCAGCCGGGTTCGGTGCGCCGGTGGCGATCACCGCCGCGCTGCTGGTCGGGCTGGGCTTCAAGCCGCTGTATGCGGCCGGCCTGTGCCTGATCGTCAACACCGCGCCGGTGGCGTTCGGCGCGATGGGCATCCCGATCATCGTGGCGGGGCAGGTGACCGGCCTGGATGCCTTCGAGATCGGCCAGATGGCCGGCCGCCAGCTGCCGTTCCTGACTGTCATCGTGCTGTTCTGGATCATGGCGATCATGGACGGCTGGCGCGGCATCAAGGAAACCTGGCCGGCGGTGCTGGTGGCAGGCGGTTCGTTCGCCATCGCCCAGTACCTGACCTCCAACTTCATCGGCCCGGAACTGCCGGACATCACCGCCTCGCTGGCGTCGCTGGTCTGCCTGACCCTGTTCCTGCGCCGCTGGAAGCCGGTACGGATCTTCCGCTTCGATACCGAAACCAGCGCTGAGGCGGCCGCACAGGCAATGGAGGCGCCGCGCCACAGCGTCGGCCAGATCGCCAAGGCGTGGTCGCCGTTCCTGATCCTCACTGCGATGGTCACCGTGTGGAGCATCAAGCCGTTCAAGTCGCTGTTCGCAGCCGGTGGCCCGCTTGAAGGCTGGGTGCTGAAGATTCCGGTGCCGGGCCTGGACCAGATGGTGCAGAAAATGCCGCCGATCGTCGATGCGCCGCTGAGCTATGAGGCGGTGTACAAGTTCGACTGGTTCTCGGCCACGGGTACCTCGATCATCCTTGCCGCAATTATCGCGATCATCGCCCTGCGCATGCCGGCGCGCTCGGCGCTGCAGACCTTCGCTGAAACCGTGCGCGAACTGCGCATGCCGATCTTTTCGATCGGCATGGTGCTGGCGTTCGCCTTCATCGCCAACTATTCGGGGCTGTCGGCAACGCTGGCGCTGGCACTGGCGCACACCGGCAAGGCGTTCCCGTTCTTCTCGCCGTTCCTGGGCTGGCTGGGCGTGTTCCTGACCGGTTCGGATACCTCGTCCAATGCACTGTTCTCGGCGCTGCAGGCGACCACCGCGCAGCAGATCGGCGTGTCCGACGTGCTGCTGGTAGCGGCCAACACCACCGGCGGCGTCACCGGCAAGATGATCTCGCCGCAGTCCATTGCCATTGCCTGCGCGGCGGTGGGCCTGGCCGGCAAGGAGTCGGACCTGTTCCGCTTCACCGTCAAGCACAGCCTGATCTTCACCACGATGGTCGGCCTGATCACCTTGGCCCAGGCCTACTGGTTGACCTGGATGATTCCCTGAGCCATGCAGTACAGGCCGACCACCAGCGGCGTGCTTCGGGCCACAATGGCGCCATGAGCACACAACGGGTTTCGGACAAGGTGGCCGCGCAGCTGCGTGCGCTGGTGCAGGAACAGCAGTTGCAGCCGGGCGACAGGCTGCCGGCCGAGCGCACGCTGGCCGTTCAGCTGGGGGTCTCGCGCACCGCGCTGCGCGAGGCCATCGCGCAGTTGTCCAGCCATGGTCTGCTGACCGCGCGGGTAGGCGGTGGCACTTACGTGAGCGAGCCCGCCGCACGTGCGCGGCAGGCACTGGATGAACCGCTGGTGCCGTACCTGCCGCTGTTCCAGGGGGACCCGGAATACCGCTTCGATGTGCTGGAAATCCGCCACGCGCTGGAAGGCGCCACGGCCTGGCACGCCGCGCTGCGCGCCACCGACGAGGACCGCGCGCGCATCGCCCAGGCGTTCCAGACCATGATGGATGCGCATGGCAAGGACGACCCCGCCGGTGAGGCGCAGGCCGATGCGGCCTTCCACCTGTCCATCGCCGAGGCCTCGCACAACCTGGTATTGCTGCAGGTGATGCGCGGCCTGTTCGAACTGCTGCAGACCAATATCTCGCAGAGCCGCGAAAAGCTCTACACCTCGGCCAGGACCTTCTCGCCGCTGTCCGACCAGCATCGCGAAATGATGGATGCGGTGCTGGCCGGCGACCCCGAACGTGCGCGCGCCGCCGCGCATGCCCACCTCGAGTTCGTGCACACCACGCTGCGCGCCCTCGATGACAACGAAGCCCGGCGTGCGCGGGCTTCGCGTCTACCTTCCCCACACGGTTGACCCCATGATCATCTCCGCCTCCACCGATTACCGTGCCGCAGCCGAACGCCGGCTGCCGCCGTTCCTGTTCCACTACATCGATGGTGGCGCGTATGCCGAGCACACGCTGAAGCGCAACGTATCCGATCTGTCCGACATCGCGCTGCGCCAGCGCGTCCTGCGCAACATGTCCGACCTGAGCCTGGAAACCGAGCTGTTCGGCGAGAAACTGGCGATACCGGTGGCACTGGCACCGGTCGGCCTGACTGGCATGTATGCCCGTCGCGGCGAGGTGCAGGCCGCGCGTGCAGCCGACAGCCGCGGCATTCCGTTCACGCTTTCCACGGTGTCGGTGTGCCCGATTGAAGAAGTCGCCCCGGCGATCCAGCGCCCGATGTGGTTCCAGCTGTACGTGCTGCGCGATCGCGGTTTCATGCGCAATGCGCTGGAGCGCGCGCAGGCGGCCGGTGTAACCACCCTGGTATTCACTGTCGACATGCCGGTGCCGGGCGCGCGCTATCGCGACGCACACTCGGGCATGAGTGGTCCGAACGCTGCAATGCGCCGCATCGGCCAGGCCATCACCCATCCGCGCTGGGCGTGGGACGTGGGTCTGCGCGGACGCCCGCATGACCTTGGCAACATCTCCACCTACCGTGGCAACCCAACGGGCCTGGAGGACTACATCGGCTGGCTGGGCAGCAACTTCGATCCGTCCATTTCGTGGAAGGACCTGGAGTGGATCCGTGAGTTCTGGAAAGGCCCGATGGTGATCAAGGGCATCCTCGACCCGGACGATGCGCGTGATGCGGTGGCGTTCGGCGCCGATGGCATCGTGGTCTCCAACCATGGCGGCCGCCAGCTCGACGGCGTGCTGTCCACCGCGCGGGCGTTGCCGGCCATCGCCGACGCCGTGCAGGGTGACCTGAAGATCCTCGCCGATTCCGGCATCCGCACCGGCCTGGACGTGGTGCGCATGCTGGCGCTGGGCGCCGACACCGTGCTGCTGGGCCGCGCGTTCGTCTACGCTCTTGCCGCGCAGGGCGAGGCCGGCGTGGCCAACCTGCTGGACCTGATCGCCAAGGAAATGCGCGTGGCGATGACCCTGACCGGCGCGCATCGCATTGCCGACATCGGCCGTGATTCGCTGGTGCGCCTGCCATGAGTGATCGCAATACGGTGCTGGAACAGTTGCGTGCCGCGGTGGGGGACCGCCACGTACTGACCGGCGACAAGGCCACCCGTCGCTTCCGTCGCGGCTATCGCTTCGGTGATGGCCCGGTACTGGCGGTGGTACGCCCGGGCACGCTGCTGCAACTGTGGCGTGTGTTGCAGGCGGCGGTGCAGGGCGGGGCCGCGATCATCCTGCAGGCGGCCAATACCGGCCTGACCGGTGGCTCGACCCCGGACGGCGATGACTACGGCCGGCCGATCGTGCTGGTCAGCACCCTGCGCCTGACCGGCATCCAGCTGTTGAATGAAGGCCGCCAGGTGCTGTGCCTGCCCGGCGCGACGCTGGACCGGCTGGAGCAGACGCTGGCGCCACTGGGCCGCGAGCCGCACTCGGTGATCGGCTCGTCGTGCATCGGCGCCTCGGTGCTGGGCGGCATCTGCAACAACTCCGGTGGCGCGCTGGTGCGCCGCGGCCCGGCCTATACCGAACTGGCGCTGTATGCGCAGGTCGACGCGCGGGGTGAACTGCAACTGGTCAACCATCTGGGCATCGCGCTGGGCGACACGCCCGAGCAGATCCTGCAACGCCTGCAGAGCGGTGACTACAGCGCCGCCGATGTCAGCGACGGTGATGGCCGTGCCGCCTCCGATCCGCGTTATGCCGAGGAAGTGCGCAAGGTCGATGCCGATACCCCGGCACGCTTCAACGCCGACCCCAGCCGCCATTTCGAGGCGGCCGGATCTGCCGGCAAGCTGGCGGTGTTCGCCGTGCGCCTGGATACCTTCGAGAAGGAGGCCGCCGAGGTCTTCTATATCGGCAGCAACCGCACCGACAGCCTGACCGCGATCCGCCGCCAGCTGCTGACCGGCTTCGAGCGCCTGCCCATCGCCGGCGAGTACATCCACCGTGATGCGTATGACATCGGCGAGCGCTACGGCAAGGACAGTTTCCTGCTGATCGACAAGCTCGGTACCGCGCGCGTTCCGGCCGCATTCGCACTGAAGAGCCGGGTTGATGGCTGGTTCGAACGGCTGGGCCTGCGTGGTGTCACCGACCGCATGATGCAACTGCTGGTCGGCCTGCTGCCTTCGCACCTGCCCAAGCGCATGGGCGAGTTCCGCCAGCGTTACGAGCATCACCTGCTGCTGAAGGTTTCCGCACAGGATGCGGCTGCCACCGAGGCCTGGCTGCGCGGCTTCTTCAACGACCACGAAGGCGGCTACTTCCATTGCACGGCGGACGAAGGACGCAAGGCCTTCCTGCATCGTTTCGCGGTGGCCGGTGCGGCGGTGCGCTACCGCGAAGTGCATCGCCGGCAGGTGCAGGACATCGTAGCGCTGGACATCGCGCTGCGCCGCGATGACGCCGACTGGTTCGAGCAGCTGCCGGCCGATATCGATGGGCGCCTGCTGCACAAGCTGTACTACGGCCATTTCCTGTGCCATGTGTTCCACCAGGACTACATCGCGCGCAAGGGTGAAGATCCGATGGCCATCGAGCATGCGATGTGGGCGTTGCTGGACCAGCGCGGCGCGGAATACCCGGCCGAGCACAACGTCGGCCACCTGTATCCGGCCAAGCCGGCGCTGGCCGGCTTCTACCGCACGCTCGACCCGAGCAATACCTTCAACCCCGGCATCGGCCAGACGTCGAAGGCGAGAGGTTGGGGCAGCTGCGACTGCGACGGGCACTGAGCCGCAACGTGGCGCCTGCGCTACCATCGGTCTCTCGCAAGGACGTGCCGGTGCGCACAGGATGATCATGGTTTCCACGCGCATGGCTTACGCGGTGCTGTCTGTACTGCTGCTGGCATCGTCGTTGCCTGCAGCGGCGGACATTGCGCCCGTTCAACGGGACGCGGCAGGCAACCGGCTGGAGACGCTGCTGCTGCAGGGCGGGCAGGGGCCGGACGGCCCGGAGCGCTACTGCACTGCTGATGGCCAGTGGTGCGTGCAGGCGCTGCCTTCAGCGGGCGAAGACCAGCCGGCCTCGCTGGAAGTTGCCGAGCGCGCGGATGCTGAAGGCGAGCCGCAGATGCGCTACGTGCCCATCGACGTGGTTGACGATGGCGACCTGCGGGTCTGGCCCTTCATCGTGCGCCTGGCTCCCGGCGCCGGGGCAGGCCAGGCCGTGGCCGATCCACAACAGGCCGCATTGCAGAGCGTGCTCGTCGGCGGTCTGGTGGAGGCCCGTGCGATGTATTCCGGCGGCGGTGCCAGCGCATCGACCCTGCACCTGGCGCGCATCCGTCATCTTGACGATGGCATCCAGGTGGACGCCGACGTGCTGTCCGTTGCGTGGTCGGCCAACAAGATGATCCGGGCCTGTTTCAGCGAGCGCGATTTTGATCAGCGTGCCGGCGCCTGCCATGACGAGTACAGCTTCGATGCGGAACTTGCGCTGGCAACCGAAGCGCAGGACATGCCCGTACTGCGCTACCAGACCGGGGCCACCAACTATCCGGCCGGGGTATCACCGCAGCGGGACTCGCTGGCCAAGGGGCGGTTGACGAAGAAGGACCTGCGCACCGAACAGGATGCGCAATGCAGCTACACGCGCACCTTCCGCTTCACGTCAGGGGCGTACCAGCCGGACCAGCCGCTGCCGGAGTGCTCGGCCTACACCGAGCCCTGAACCATGGAGCCGGGCGCATGCCCGGCTCTGAGCAACGGCCGTGACGCGCTTACTCGCAGCGGGTGGCGGTGATGATGTTGTCCTTGTCCACGAACACGCGCAGGCGGTCCTGGCGGATGTCCTTGGTGGTGATGGTGGCCGGGCCGATGGGGTTGACCATGCCGGCGCCGCTTTCGCTGGACAGGCGGCGGATGTTCGGCTCGTTGGCCGGCTGGCCGATGGCCCAGCCCAGCTGGCTGGCATCGCAGCGGCCACTGCCCTTGACCTCCGGGCCGGGAGTGCTGACACAGGCCGACAGCAACAAGGCCGAGGCGGGCAGCAACAGAGTCAGGCGGATGGTCATGCGGGCGCTCCTGCGCAGGGGATTGGCGGCACGATAGCACTGACCGTGCGAAACCCGGCAGCGTTCGGGTCATTGCCCGCGCGGCCGCCGCACTGCATAGTGGCCGGCGTTGCCGGCAACGTGCCGGCGGGCAGGCCGGGCCACTCCGGTGCAGGTGTTGGGTCCGGTATGAGGTCAGGCAGTTTCCGTGGCAGGCAGAACGCAGTGAAGGCGACGGCAGTGCTGTCGTTGCTCTGCATGGCAGTGGCAGCCATGGCTGCCGAACCGACGCCAGCGCCGGCGGCCGAAGCGCCGGTATTTGGTGGCTGGCGCAACCTGCAGACCGAAGCCGGTTACCAGCCGGCGCAGCGCAACCTGGCGTTCGCGATGCTGCCGCAGGCCGCAACCCGTGGTGATCGCTTCGCCATCCTCGACCGTGAAGGCAAGCGCACGGTGTGCTGCCTGCAGGTGGCCAGCGAGTCGCTGGGTGTTGCCGCGCTTCGCGAGCAGTACCACCTGCCGCAGGCCGGGGTGACCGATCTGAGCAACGGCCGCAGCCCGGCGCGCCCGTATCTGCCGCATGTCTATGCGATGCAGCGGGTGGATGAACTGGCCGATTATGGTTTCGCCGATGTTGCCGGTGCCTACAGCGACCTGGGCGGGCTGCTGCTGCCCGACGCTGCCGCCTTGGCTGCCGATGGCACTGAAGTGCGCGTGGGCGAGGGCCATTATCGCCTGCAGTTCCACCGCCAGCCGCTGGCCGATGATGACGGCGCACTGGACCGGTACACCCTGCAGGTGCTGCCTGCCGGCGCTCCGGTCGTGATTGAAGTGCCGTTCGGCACCTACTGATTGCCACATCCCACTGGCTAGAATGGCGCGCGGCGCTGCCTGCGCGCCTGATCCTGCGAGTTGTTGCCGTGCGATTTCTGTTGCTGCCCCTGCTGTTGCTGGCCGGTTGTGCCAGCGTGCCCCCTGCGCCGCCGCCGGCCCATTCGGATGCGCTGTGGCGCCTGATCGAACGTGATTGCCAGGGCGCACAGTCGCCACGCGGCGATTGCCTGCAGGTGCGCACGGCCCTTGACCAGCGCGATGTGCTGGTCAAGGACGCACACGGCCGCTATCAGTTCCTGCTGATGCCGCTGGACAAGGTCAGTGGCATCGAAAGCCCCGCGCTGTACCGACGCGGCGCACCCAATTACTTCGCCGCCGCCTGGCAGGCCCGCGCTCGTACCGAGCAGGCACTTGGCCAGCGGTTGCCGCGCAGCGTCGCCAGCCTGGCATTGAACTCGCCGCATGGACGTTCGCAGCACCAGCTGCACATCCACGTCGATTGCCTGCGCGCCGACGTGCTGCGGGCGCTGGAAGACAATCGCGCGGCCCTCGGCACGCAGTGGGCACCGCTACCGGTACGGCTGCGCGGCCATCAATACCAGGCGCGGTTGCTGCCGGGCGAGGCGTTGACTGCCAATCCCCTCAACCTGCTGGCCTATGGCCTGAGCGGTGTGGACAGGGTTGGCCAATGGAGCCTGCTGGTGGCGGGGCACGAGGACGTGCATGGCGCGCCGGGTTTCATCCTGCTGGCCACGCAGCTGGATCCCGGCAGCGACAACGATGCCAGCGCCGAGGAGCTGCAGGACCATGCCTGCAGCGTGTTGACCGGCGCGGATGCTTCGCTGGAGCGGGTGCGCTAGTTCTCTGCTGACTGCCGTTGCAGCCAGGCAGGGGCTGTCAGGGCGTAGAGCTGGCGGTCCTGCCAGCCTTCGATATCCAGGTGGTGGTCGCGCAGCAGGCCTTCGCGCTCGAAGCCGATCGCCTGCAGGGTAGCGACCAGCGCGCTGCCTGCATCGGGCGGCAGCAGCACGAACAGGCGACGGATCCCAACCTGTTCGAACAGGAACGTGCACAGCGCCTGCAACGAAGCGTGCAGCTGCCGCCGCTGGGGACAGCCTGCGGCATGCAGCCAACGCAGTTCAACGCTGCGCGCATGCGCGCAATGCAGGCGCAGGCTCAACTGGTCCAGCAGCTCACCCGCTGCATCGAAGCTGCCCAGCAGCAGCTGATCGTTGTCGTGTTGCAGCTGCGAACGCTGCACACCGCAGAGGAAATGGGCTTCGGCATCGAAATGGTCAGGCAGGTTGCTGCTGCGTTCGACCTGTCGATAGTGGTGACGCCAGGCGGAAAGGTCTGAACGCTGCAACGGGCGCAGCACCACAGGCCCGTGCTGGAGCAGCAGGAGGTGGCGGCGCAGCACCGGTCGCAGCGGTGGCAAGGAAGTAGGGAAATACCGGTTCATGGGGTGCGACGATGCCGCAGGCCGGCGAGGGGGAACAATGAAAGAAGTTGCAAATGCGGCGCGGTCGCTGCCTGCGGTCTGATTCGGTTCAGGCATAACGCCATCAAGCCTGGTCATTTCCGTTGCAACCATCCGTTCAGGACACTTTCGTTACGGGATCGTTATGCGCGCACCGTCGCCAGCGCCCCGGACCACCCGCCCAACTCCCCCAGGAAGCCCATGTCCGCCTCTTCCCTGGCGCTGCGCCCGCGTCCGCTGGTGCTTGCCTTGTCGTCCCTGATGCTGGCCTCGTTGCCGGCCTTCGCGCAGGAAAGCGCACCCACCACATTGCAGGAAGTGAAGGTCACCGGCTCGCGCATCCCGCGTGCCAGTGTCGAGGGGCCGTCGCCGGTCACGGTGATCAGCCGCGAGCAGATCGATGCGCAGGGCTACCGCAATGCATTCGATGCGTTGAGCGCGCTCACCGAGAACACCGGCAACGTGCAGGGCGAGGACTTCGGCAATACCTTCACCCCGGCGGCGAACACCATCAACCTGCGTGGCCTGGGCCCGAACCGCACGCTGGTGCTGGTCAACGGCCGCCGCCAGGCCGACTATCCGCTGGCCTACGAAGGCTCGGTGAACGTGGTCAACCTGGCCAACATCCCCAGTGCGCTGATCGAGCGCATCGAGGTGCTGGCTGCGGGCGCGTCTGCGGTGTATGGCTCCGATGCCATCGCCGGCGTGGTCAACATCATCCTCAAGGACCGCTTCGACGGCGTGGACGTCAACGTGCGTGCCGGCGGCACCCAGCAGGGCGGTGGTGACAACCAGCGCGTGCAGGTGGTGGGAGGCAGCTCGGGCGAACGCTGGGAAGGCCTGTTCGGCTTCGAACTGGACGTGCGCAAGGCGATCCACGCGCGCCAGCGCGATTTCATGGATTCGCTGGACGATGACCCCACCGGCAAGGCGCCGCAGCCGACGGCCGTCGCCTATCGTCGCAATGCAGCCACCGGTCGCAACATCGATCCGGGCACCGCCGGCTGCGATGCGGCTTCGTCCATCTACGGTGGCAGCGTGCTGCGCGCCAACAACCCGCGCCAGGGCTGGTACTGCGGCAGCAACGAAGCCGCTGCCAGTTACTGGACCGTGCAGACCGAGAAGCGCAACCTCAACGGTTACGGCCTGCTGACCTTCCACGTCAACGACACTACCGACCTGTTTGCGGATGTCGCGCTGGGCAGCGCACGGATCAACAACAATACCCGTGCGCCCACCTGGACCTCGTCACGCAACTACTTCTACAACCAGAACACGGGCAACCTGGAGAGCTGGTACCGCCGCTTCGCGCCGGAGGAAATCGGCGGCCTGCCGCGCAATGCCAATCGCTTCCTGGAAAACTCGTGGTCGTTCAACGTCGGTGCGCGTGGCCAGATCGGCGACAGCGGCTGGGACTACGAGGCCGTCTACAGCCGCTCGCGCTACGAGAACCGCACGCGCCGCCCGGTGCTGCTGGCCGGCATCAACGAGTACCTGCTGGGCCCGCAGCTGGGCGTGCGCAACGGCGTGGAGGTCTATGCACCAGACCCTGCGCGCCTGTTCCAGCCGTTGACGCCCGATGAGTACGGCCGGCTGTCCGACTACCAGGAGAGCCGCAATGCCGCGTGGCTGCAGACCTTCAGCGCGACGGTCAATGGCCGCCTGTTCGCATTGCCCGGTGGCGATGCCGCATTGGCCGCGGTGGTCGAGGCGGGCAGCCAGGGCTACCGCAACCGCCCGGACCCGCGCTTGGGCACCGGCGAATTCTGGAACACCAGCGCCGGCATCGGTGCCGGTGGCGAACGTGACCGCTACGCGGCCGGTGTTGAACTGCAGCTGCCGCTGCTGCAGTCGCTGACCACCACCCTGGCAGGTCGCTACGACCAGTACCGCGCCGGCGGCGAGCATATCGGCAAGGCGACCTGGAGCTTCGGTGTCGAATTCCGTCCGATCGAAAGCCTGCTGATCCGCGGCACCGCGGCCACCAGCTTCCGTGCGCCGGACATGAACTATGTGTTCGCCACCGAGACCCGTGGCTACAACCCCGGCATGACCGACTACTGGCGCTGCCGCACCGCCGGCCAGTCGTATGACAACTGCGACTACAACGGCCTGTCGATCGACTACAGCAACCGCGCCAACCCGCAGCTGCAGCCGGAGTCGGCCAAGTCGTATGGCTTCGGCGTGGTCTGGTCGCCGCTGTCCGGGCTGGATTTCAGCGCCGACTACTACGACATCCGCATCGACAACGAAGTGACCAGCCTCGACACCAGCCGCATCCTGCGTGATGAGGCCGATTGCCGGCTGGGCCGCACCCTCGGCGGCGAAGCGCGCGACATCAGCTCGTCGCTGTGCCAGGACGCGCTGTCGCGGGTGATCCGCAACCCCTCCACTGCCACCGTGCAGCCGGACCAGGTGACCCGCGTACTGATCAACCCGATCAACGCGGCATCGGAGTCGGTGCGCGGCATCGACCTGAAGGGCAACTGGCGCTTCGATGCGGGCCGCTATGGCCGCTTCACCACGCGCCTGGCCTACACCCTGGTGCTGGAGCATGAGTACAAGCAGTTCGCCGATGACGAAGTGCGCGACATCCGCAATTCGCTGGATGACTACCAGTGGCGCAGCAAGGCCAATGGCAGCATCACCTGGAACCAGGGCGACTGGACCACGACGCTGTATGGCAACCGTTTCGGCTCGCTGCCCAAGACCGATGGCAGTGGCCGCATCGCACCGTACATGACCTACAACGCCAGCGTGTTCCGCCAGTTCGGCGAAAACCTGTCGGTGGGCGTGATCGTCAACAACCTGCGCGACAGCCGCCCGCCGGCAGACAAGAACGGTGGCGGTTGGCCGTTCTATCCGGTCGGCAACTACGACCCGTATGGCCGTCAGTTCTGGGTGCAGCTGGATTACCGGTTCCGTTAAGCGATGCAAAACGAAAGGCCCGGCATTGCCGGGCCTTTCTTTGTGTGGCACTTCGCTTCCAGCGCCATGCAATGGCATGCTCACCCAATCAGCAGGGAGGAAACAACGCATGGACGTTCGTCATCTGATGGTTGTGGTGCTCGCAGTCGCGGGCTGCAGCAGCAAAGAAGAAGCACCGGCAGCCGCTGCCCAGGATGCCACGATGGCGCCTGCCGACCGGGTTGAGGCAGCAACACGGATACGCGCTGCTGCAACATCCCTGCACACCGCTCCCGCTTCGCCCGGGGCTGCAGTCATTGCTGCGGCGGCCAAGCCAGCGGAAGGAACGTTCCTCGCCGGCGAGCGCAGCCTGTTGAGTGAGGGGGCTATGTCCGTTGAACGATTCCATGCGGTGGTCGGTTCCAACAGAGCATTCGCACAGGCGGTCAGCCAATTCGAGCAGGATGCCGCACGCCAACCGGAAGCACAGGATCTGACCGGGCTGTACAGGTCAGCGGTGACTGCGGCGCTTGACGGGAATACGGACGTGGTCTCGTTCGCATGCGGCTACAGCTTGTGCCTCGGCGAGATCCGCAGCCGGAGCGAAGACGGTTTCAGCGCCTGGGCGCACTCCTTCGGGAAGGGCAACACGCCTCCCGTCTATGCATTCGCAACGGCCGAGTACACCCTGGGCCGGAACCTGCATTCGGGACGCTTCGTGTTCTCCACCGATCCGGCTGCCAACGGCATCACCACCCAGTAGGTCGGGACATGCCGGGCGGATGAAACGTTACGGCAGCGCCTGCACCAGGTACGACTCGATGACGTAGCTGAAAGGCTGCTGCTGGCGGTCGCGCAGCAGTGCGCGCACTTCCAGGATCACACCATGGTCGCCTTCGCCGCGCGGCGGCCAGAACGTCTGGTCGGTCACGGTCTGGCGCTGGAAGCCCAGCGGACCGACCACGCGGCCGAACGGCTCGTCGGTCGTGTCCAGGACCTGGTTCATGGCCGGGCTGAGATGGTCGGGCAGGTACCAGTTGTCGGCCTCGGACAGCACGCGGCTGCCGCAGGCCAGCTGCACGCGCCGGTAACGCAGGGGCGTGGAGGCAGTGGCGCCCAGGGCCTGCAGCACGTCGGCCGGCGCGGTCTTGTCCTGGCCGTGCACACGCACGGCACGAACCCGGGCCTGCTCGGCCAGGCCGTGCTCGGCGCACCAGCTTTCCAGGGTGGCGGTGGCGCTCTGGCCGGCCAGCACGCGCTGGTGCAGTACCTCCACCAGCGCGGCGGAGGCAATCCGCTGCTGGCCCGGCGGCGCCTGCAGGGGCGCGCTGGCGCTGGCATCGGTGGCGGACAGGCTGGCGATCGGGGCAGCGGCCAGCAGGGACGCGGCCTGCCAGCGGCGAAGACGATCGTGGCGGTCGGACGGGCCCATGCGGCATCACAGCGGAAACAGGCGCCCATGTTACCCGTTCAGGCGTGTATCCGGCGTCCCTGCGGCGCACGGTCGCGGACGGGATTCATCGTGCCGGTGAATGCATGGCATGCAGATATTTCGTTGGCCGATGGACGCGGCGGCGGGCAGGATGGCGCCAGTGTTGGCTTTCCGGGAGAACCTGATGACCCTGCAGTTCGTCCATGGTGGCGTCGATCGCGACGGTGCCCCGCTGCGTTTCCACATCCGTGATGGCCGGTTTGTCGGCATCAATGGCGACAATGCAGCAGCACAGGGAGCCGAAAGCGTCGATCTGACCGGCTTTACCCTGCTGCCTGGACTGGTCGACGGCCATATCCACCTGGACAAGAGTTTCGTCGGCGACCGCTGGCATCCGCATCAGCCGGTGAGCAGCCTGCGCGAGCGTCTGGCGGTGGAAAAAGCCGCGATTGCTACCGCCGCACCCATGGCCGATCGTGCCGAGGCCCTGATCCGCCAGTGCAGCGGATTCGGTACGGTGGCGATGCGGTGCCACGTCGATATCGATGGCAGCACCGGCCTGCGTCACTTGGAGGCGGTGCGTGAAGCGGCGCTGCGTTGTGCCGACATCATGCGCATCCAGTGGGTGGCATTCCCACAGGCGGGCGTGATGTCGTGCCCGGGTACGGCGGTCATCCTGGAACAGGCGATTGCTGCCGGGGTGGAGGTGCTTGGAGGCATCGACCCGAGCACGCTGGACGGGGATGCCGAAGGCCAGCTTGCGCTGTTGTTCGGGCTGGCCGAGCGCTATGGCGTGCGTCTGGACATCCATCTGCACGAGCCGGGCGAGACCGGGCTGGCGCAGCTGCTGCGGATCGCCGCGCGCACACGCGCGGCGGGCCTGCAGGGCAGGGTGGCGGTCAGTCACGCCTATGCGCTGGGCGAGGTGCCGTTGGCGCGGGCGCTGCAGGTGGGTGAGGCCTTGGCTGCTGCAGGCGTAGCGATCATGAGCAATGCGCCGGGCGACCATCCGTTCCCGCCGCTGCGTGCTCTGCACGACGCCGGTGTGCGCGTGTTTGCCGGCAACGACAACATCCGCGACTGCTGGTGGCCCTATGGCAATGGCGACCTGCTGCAGCGGGCGATGTTGCTGGGCTATCGGTCGGGCTTCTACACCGATGCGGACCTGATGCTGGCGCTGGACATGGTCACCACCCATGCGGCGGAGGTGATCGGGTTGCCGCAGTACGGCATTGCAGAAGGTCGTCCGGCCACCTTCGTGGCGGTGCGTGCCGACCATGGCCCGGCGGCGGTGGCCGCAGTGCCGGCCGAGCGACGCGTGGTGGTCGACGGTCGCTGGCTGTAGCGGCCGGGCCGTGCCCGGTAGCACCTGGTAGTGCCGGCCGCTGGCCGGCAACTTCAACAGCAACAGCCGAAGCAACAGCGGCATTCCGAGGTAGGGCGGTGCGGTGTCGGATTGCGGGGACGCCGCAAGTACGTCCGTGTAGGCTCAGCCGCGCCGTCCATGGCGCGGATGCCCCGCAATCCGACACCGCCCCGCCTTCGACAGGTTCCCGCTGACCAGTAGATCCACGCCATGCGTGGATGAATCTCCATTGGAAATCGAATATCTCGAAAAGCATCCACGCGTGGCGTGGATCTACTGGTCGACCAAGGTCGACACCTGCCAACAGCATCACAGAGCGCCGTCCCGACAGCTCGCGGAGATCTGTCGAAGGCGGGGTGGGTCCGGTTGCGGGGGCGTGAGCCGCATGGATGCGGCGACCGAGCCTACATGGACGTATTCACGGCGTCCCCCGCAACCGGACCCACCCCGCCATCCCACAGGAAACCAGCTGTTGCTGTTGCTGTTGAGGTTGCCGGCCAGCGGCCGGCACTACCCATGGGGTGCAGGGCGCAGCCCTGCCGACTATTCCGGCTCGCGCTGCACCTGGCGCCACAACTCGCTGGCCAGCGCACGCACTGCATCATCGGCATCGGCGCGATGCAGCAGGCCGATCTCGTAGTTGTCGACAAGGGGCAGGTCGCGCTGCCCATCGATGATGCGGTGTTCGCGGTTGACCGCGCGCCGTGGCAGCAGGCTGATGCCGATGCCGTCGGCCACCGCGCCCTGGATGCCGCTCAGCGAGGAACTGGTGAACGCGATGCGCCAGCGCAGGCCCAGGGCCTCGACGGCCTGGATCATCTCGTCGCGGTACAGCCCGCGCGGCGGGAAGGTGACCAGTGGCAGCGGGTCCTGCTGCAGGCTGCTGCTGCGCAGGCTGTCGATCCAATGCATCGGTTCGCGCCGGCAGTGCACGGCCTGGCGGGTGTTGCGACGCTGCTTGACCAGCACCAGGTCCAGCTCGCCATGGTCGAAGCCATGGGCCAGATCACGGCTGAGGCCGCTGCTGATTTCCAGCTTGACCTGCGGGTGGCGGCGACTGAAGGCGGCCAGCATGCGCGTGGTCTGCGGGTTCACGAAGTCCTCCGGCACGCCGATGCGCACCGCGGTCTCCACGGTGGCGCCGGCCAAGGCCTGGGCCAGTTCCTCGTTCAGATCCAGCATGCGCCGGGCATAGCCCAGCAGGGTGTGCCCGGCGTCGGTGGGATGCACGTCGCGGTGGCCGCGTTCAAGCAGGCGGTGGCCGGCAAGCTCCTCCAGGCGGCGGATCTTCTGGCTGACCGTGGACTGGGTTGAATGCAGACGGGTGGCCGCGGTGGTGAAGCTGCCACAGTCGGCGACCATCACCAGGGCCCGCAGCAGGTCCAGTTCGAACACTGTTCTATTCGATTTGGCACTGTCTTGCATTTGAACATTTCACTTCTGGATACCCGTGCCGACTTCTACCATGCAGGGCAGGGGCCGGCAATGGCCGGCGCCATTGCGCATGAGGAGAGTCACGATGCACCACCCTCGCTCCCGGCAGCGCCGTTCGGCATTGGCCCGCATGCTGCTGCTGTGCCTGCTGGCCATGGTCATCCCGGCGTGTACGGCGACTTCCCGAAGCGACGCCGATGCGCAGCTGCGCGATGCCGCCAGCCGCGGTGATGCCCGCGCCGTGCGCGAGGCACTGGATGCAGGTGCTGATCTGGAGGCGCGTGACGGCCAGGGCCGCACGGCCCTGCTGCTGGCCACCCACGGCAACAACGTGGATGCGGCGCGCGAACTGATCGAGGCCGGTGCCGACGTCAATGCCAAGGACGCGTTGCAGGACAGCGCGTACCTGTATGCCGGCGCGCGCGGCCTGGATGAGATCCTGGCGCTGACACTCGCCCACGGTGCAGACCTGCGCAGCACCAACCGCTATGGCGGTACCGCACTGATTCCTGCCGCCGAACGCGGCCATGTCGCCACCGTGCGTACGCTGCTGCGCGCCGGCGTGGCCGTGGATCATGTCAACCGTCTGCACTGGACTGCACTGCTGGAGGCGATCCTGCTTGGCGATGGCGGCCCGCGCCACGTGCAGATCGTACAGCTGCTGCTGGACGCCGGCGCCAACCCCGAGCTTGCCGATGGCGACGGCGTAACGCCGCTGGCGCACGCCCGGCAACGCGGCTACGCCAACATCGAAACCCTGCTGCGCCAGCATGGCGCGACGCGCTGACACCCGCCCCTTCCACCCGCACGCTGCCGTGCCCACCAGGATGCCGTCCATGTTCCGTTCCCATCCGTTGTCCCTTGCCGTCCTTCTTGCCGCTGCACCGCTGTCGGCGTCTGCCGCCGAGCGCGCCGATCTGCTGATCCGCAACGCCACGGTGGTCGATGTCGAGCACGCACGCAGCGTGCCCGGGCAGAGCGTTGTCATCCGTGGCGAGGACATCGTCGCGGTCGGTCCCGATGCGCAGCTACGCAGCCAGTGGAGCGCCAGCCGGCAGATTGACGCCAAGGGCAAGTACCTGATTCCAGGCCTGTGGGACATGCACGTGCACTTCGGTGGTGGTCCGGCGCTGGTGGAAGAGAACAAGGCGCTGCTGCCGCTGTACATCGCTCATGGCATCACCACGATCCGCGATTGCTCCGGTGATCTTCCGCAGCAGGTACTGCAGTGGCGCGGCGACATCGCCAACGGCACGCTGTTCGGTCCGCGCCTGCTGACCTCCGGTGCGAAAATCGAAGGCATCAAGCCGGTCTGGAAGGGCACCATCGAAGTGGGCAGCAAGGCCGACGCGGACAAGGCGATCGAGCGCCTGCAGCACGACAAGGTCGACTTCGTGAAGATCACCGACAGCACGCTGACGCCGGAGCTGTTCCTGTACTCGGCCAGCGCGGCGCGCAAGGCGGGTCTCAAGGCCTCGGGCCACATTCCGATGGCGTTGACGGTGGAGCAGGCCGTGGATGCGGGCCTGGCCTCGATCGAGCATCTGGACTATGCCTTCAAGGCTGGCAGCAAGGACGAGGCGCAGATCGCGGCTGATTTCGGCGCCGGGCGCATCGATCGCGCCGAAGCCAACCGCCGGCTCGAGGCCAGCTTCGATCGCGAAACCGCGCTGCATGCCTACCGTGATTTCGCCAAGCGTGGCGTATTCGTGACGCCGACCCTCAACGGTGGCCGCATCCTCGACTTCCTCGACCAGGACGACCACGCCAACGACCCGTATCTGGCCTATATCGGCCCGGGCCTGCGCGCGACCTACACCTGGCGCATCGAACGGGCGGCCAAGGCCACCCCGGCGCAGATCGACGCGCGCCATGCGCAGTACCACCAGGTGGCTGCGGTGCTGCCGCTGCTACAGGAAGCGGGAGTGACGATCATTGCCGGTACCGATGCCGGCTTCCTCAATTCGTTCAACTACCCCGGCATCGGCCTGCACCAGGAACTGCAGCTGTTCGTGAAGGAAGGCCTGAGCGCACCGCAGGCGCTGTCGGCCGCGACCCGTTCGGGCCCGGCCTGGTTCGGCCAGATGCAGCGCTATGGCGGCGTCGCCACGGGCAAGGCGGCCGATCTGGTGCTGCTGACGGCCAACCCGTTGCAGGACATCGCTGCCACCGAAAAGATCGACAGCGTGATCCTGCGCGGTGATGTGTACGATCGCGCGGCGCTGGACAAGATGCTGGCCGACACCAAGGCAAAGGTCGCTGCATGGAATGCCGTGGCGAAGCAGGACCACGCTTCGCAGTGATGCGGCCGGTAGCGCCTAGCGCGGTGCCGGCCGCATGCCATGCAGCTGCGGCAGCGTGGTTTTCATCGCATCGATGAAGGCGCGCAGGCGCAGCGGTTGCTGTCGCGCAGCGGGGAACACCAGATGCACCGGCAGCGGTGGTGCCTGCCAGTCCGCTAAAAGCTGCACCAACCGGCCTTCGGCCAGATCCTCGGCCACCAGCCAGGCCGACACCACTGCGGCTCCCAATCCAGCACGTGCGGCCTGCTGCACCACGAACAGGTTGTCACTCAGCAGGCGCGGTGTGATCGACAGCGTGTGCGCACGGCCCTGCGCATCGTGCAGCAGCAGACGTTCGCGGTAGTAGGTGACCAGCGAGATCCACGGCAATGCCTGCGCCTGTTCGGGGGTGGTGATCGACCCTGCATCGGCCAGCGACGGTGCGGCCACGACAATGCGAGGTACTTCGGCCAGCGGCAGGGCAACCACGCGCGGTTCATCGACCGCGCCGACCCGCACCGCGCAGTCGATGCCTTCGGCGATGAAGTCCGGGCGGCGGTCCTCGAGGATCCACTCCAGGCTCAGTTGTGGATGCTGGGCCAGGAAGTCGAGCATGGTGGGCAGCAGCTGTGCCTGGCCGAACGCATGCGGCACCATCACCCGCAGGCGGCCGCTGAGCCTCTGTGTCTGCCCGTGCAGCTCGGCCTGCAGCGCTTCCCATTCGTCCACCACCCTCTGCGCATGGCGTTGGCAGCGCTGGCCGTCCTCGGTCAGCAGCAGGCCGTGGGTAGAGCGCTGCAGCAGGCGCAGGCCCAGTTGCCGTTCCAGGGCTTGAAGCCTACGGCTGACGGTGGGCTGGGTGGTGCCCAGCTGCACGGCGGCGGCCGAAAGGCTGCCGCTGTCGACGATGCGCAGGAAGGTACGCAGCAGGTCCAGGCGGTCGCCGCCCGATGCGAGATCGTTCATGCGTATGGCGTATGTAAAGTATGTTGTTGAGCCTACTACAGACGCCTCGCGAATGTAGGCACGCTAGGCTCCAATTCTCTCCCTGGTGCCTTCCATGCCCGCTCCCTCGCTCTCAACCGTCGTCTCTGCGCCACGCGCTGCGCCCGCCCCATCACTGGTGCTGGCCATGGCCGCCGGCGCGGGCTTTTCGGTGGCCTCGCTCTATTACAGCCAGCCGATGCTGGGCCTGATCGCGCAGGATCTGGCTGCGGGCGAGCGTGCCGTAGGCCTGGTGCCGACCCTGACCCAGCTGGGCTATGCGCTGGGCATCCTGCTGCTGGCTCCGTTGGGCGACCGCTTCGACCGGCGCAACCTGATCCTGCTGAAGTCGGTGCTGCTGGCGTTGGCCCTGGGGGCGGCCGCCCTGGCCGGCCAGTTGCCGGGGCTTCTTGTTGCCAGCCTGCTGGTGGGGCTGATGGCCACGCTGGCACAGGACATCGTGCCGGCCGCCGCGGTGCTGGCACCGGATGCGCAGCGCGGGCAGGTGGTGGGCAGGGTGATGACCGGCCTGCTGCTGGGCATCCTGCTGTCGCGCGTGGTCAGCGGCGTGGTGGCCGAAGCCTGGGGCTGGCGCGTGCAGTTCGGCCTGGCAGCGCTTTCGGTGCTGGCGATGGGGGCGGTGATGGCACGCGCACTGCCGCACTTCGCTGCGACCAGTACGCTGCGGTATCCGGCGCTGCTGGGTTCGTTGCTGGCGCTCTGGCGTGAGCAGCCGCAGCTGCGCCGCGCCGTGGCCAGCCAATCGCTGCTGGCGGTGGGCTTCAGTGCGTTCTGGTCGACGCTGGCGCTGATGCTGCACGCACGGCTGGGCCTGGGCAGTGCCGCCGCGGGTGCGTTCGGCATTGCCGGTGCTGCGGGTGCATTGGCGGCACCGGTTGCCGGTCGTTTTGCAGATCGGTTGGGCAGCCCCGCGGTCGCGCGGTTGGCGATTGCCGTCGCCTTGGTTGGCTTTGCGCTGTTGCTGGTTGATTCGTGGCTGCCGGCCGTGGCGCTGCTGCCGCTGCTGGTGGTCAGCGCGCTGCTGTTCGACTTCGGTTTCCAGTCGGCGCTGGTCGCGCACCAGACCCTGGTCTACGGCCTGGTGCCGCCGGCGCGCAGTCGCCTCAATGCACTGCTGTTCACCGGCATGTTCATCGGCATGGCTGGCGGCGGTGCGTTGGGCAGCCTGGCGCTGGCGCAGTGGGGTTGGCACGGCGTGGCGTGGCTGGCGACGATCTGCGCCGGCGGCAGCCTGCTGATCCGTCTGCGTTGAGGGTGGTTCGGCAGGGCTGCGCCCTGCACCTGCTGTAGTGCCGGCCGCTGGCCGGCAACCTCAGCAACGGCAACGGCAGAAGCTGGATTCCGTCGGAGGGCGGGGCGGTGTCGGATTGCGGGGACGCCGCAAGTACGTCCTTGTAGGCTTGGCAGCCGCATCCATGCGGCTGACACCCCGCAATCCGACACCGCCCCGCCTTCGACAGTTTTCCGGTGTCGGATGGATCCATCCCATGCTGGATGAATCTCCATCAAAATCCAATATTTCGACAATTGAACGTAGAGCATCCACGCATGGCGTGGATCTACGTGTCGACCAAGGTCGACACCTACCAAAAGCAGGCCATGTCATCCAGACAGATTGCGGAGATCTGTCGGAGGCGGGGAGGGGACAGATGGCGGGGGCGTGAGCGCCATGGATGGCGCGACCGAGCTTACATGGACGTACTTGCAGCGTCCCCCGCCATCTGTCCCCTCCCCGCCATCCCAAGGAATGCAGGCTTTTGCTGTTGCTGTTGCTGTTGCTGTTGCTTCGGCTGTTGCTGTTGCTTCGGCCTCTGCGGGTGCAGGGCGCAGCCCTGCCGAAACCCCTTCACTCCTGACCGGTGTCATCCAGGCTGATGATTCCGCGACGCAGTGCCTGGGTTACCGCGTGCGTCCGGTCGCCAACGCCCAGTTTTTCCATCAAGCTCTTCATGTGTGCCTTCACCGTCTGCTCGGAAATCTGCATGCGTTCGCCGATGCGCTTGTTCGACAGGCCGCCGGCCACGTGGCGCAGCACTTCGGTTTCGCGTGGCGACAGCCGGTCTTCCACCACGTGCGCGGCGATGCTGGCCGCCACTTCCGCCGGTATCGGTGCGCGGCGGCCACTGGCCACGGTGCGGATGGTGGCCACCAGTTCGTGGCGCAGCATGTCCTTCAGCAGGTAGGCGCTGGCACCGGCCTGCAGCGCGCGCACGGCGCGCACGTCGCCGCGGTAGGTTGTCAGCACGATGATGCGTGCGCGGGGATCGATCGCACGGATCCGCACGATTGCTTCCACGCCATCCATGCGTGGCATCTGCAGGTCCATCAGCACCACATCCGGGCGCAGCTGCTGGTAGCGGGCAAGGGCTTCCTCGCCGTCGGCTGCTTCGCCGAGCAGGCGCAGGTCGGCATGTGCGCCGAGCAGTGCGGCCAGGCCATCGCGCAACAGCGGATGGTCATCAACCACCAGCACGCCGATGGGAGGAAGGGATTCAGTCATGGGAGGTTCTGCTCCAGGGCCAACGCCAGCGCGGTGGATGTCGGTGATACAAGCGACGGGCCGGCACGGACAGCGCGACTTCGGTACCCAGGCCGGGGCGTGTCCACAACTGCAGCTCCGCACCCAGCCGTTGTGCGCGCTCGCGCATGCCCTGCATGCCCCAGTGTCCGCCGCCGGCGTTGTCATTGGCGATGCCGACGCCATCGTCGCGCACATGCAGCAGGAAGCAGCGGGCGCCGTAGGACAGTTCCACTTCGATGGCACTGGCCTGCGCATGCCGCAGCGCGTTGCGGATGGCCTCGCGCCCGATCAGGAACACTTCCTCGGCGGCTTCGGCCTGCAGCGGCGGCGGGGTGCCTTCCATGGTCAAGCGCAGTGGATTGGTGCCTTGGCCTGCATATTCGGCATGCACGTCGGCCAGCGCAGAGGCGAGATCGCGGCCGGCAAACGGTGCGTCGCGCAGCGCGTTGACCCGTTCCCGGCCTTCGGCCAGATTGCGCTCGGCCAGCAGCATCGCCGATTCCAGCTGGGTGCGTACCGGCTCTGGTGTCTGTGCCGACTGGCTGATGGCGTGCAGGCGCAGGATGAGTCCCTGGCTGCCCTGCAACAGGGTGTCGTGCAGATCGCGCGCAATGCGCTCGCGCTCGCCGTTGCGTTCCTGCAGGCGGGCGCGGAACAATGCCGCCAGCTGCCGGCTGCGGACCCGCACGGCCAGCGCCAGCGCAGCCATCACCACGCAGAAGCACAACAGTTTGAACCAGGCGGTCTGCAGGAACGTCGGTGCGATGTGGAAGCTGCGGCTGGCTGGCGTGCTGCTCCAGATGCCATCTTCGTTGGCTGCTTCCACCTCGAAGCGGTAATGGCCCGGTGCGAGGTTGGTGTAATAGGCGCGCGTGCTCGCGCCGGCCTCCTGCCAAGCGTCATCCACGCCGGACAGTCGGTAGCGGTAGCGGTTGCGCTCCGGCCGCGCCAGCGACAGCGCGACATAGTCGATCTGCAGCTGGGTAGTGCCGGCCGGCAGGCGCAGTCCCTCCTGCAACGGGGCCTGGGTACTGCCATACAGCACGTCACCGATGCGCACGCCAGGCGCCATGGTGTTGATGTGCGACTGCCGCGTGTCCAGCCACGCCAGGCCTTGATTGGTGGCAAGCCACAGCAGACCATCAGCCGCCAGTACCGCAGTGGGGATGGGGCCGCTCTGCAGGGCGATGCCCGGCATACCGTCAACCGCGTCGAACAAGCGGGGGGCTATCGCCTGGTCGTTGCGCAGCGCGCTGCGCAGGGTGGCAACCTGCAGCCGCACCAGGCCGCGGCTGCCGTTGAGCCAGAGCAGCCCGTTCGCATCGGCGACCATGCCGGTGATGCCTTCCAGCACGCCGGCCATGTCGGTGCGCACCGGCAGGAAGCGGCCGTTGCCGAAACGCGCGGCCAGGCCGGCCTCGCCGGCGACCAGCAGCAGATCCTTGTGCTGCAGCAACGCGGTTACCGGGCCTACCGACAGCCCTTCGGTGGCGTCGTAGGAGTTGACCGTAGCGCCGTGCAGGCGGCGCAGGGTGCCATCGGCGTAGCCCAGCAGCAGCGCACCGTCATCGGTACGCGCCAGCGACGAACAGGCCTGCTCGGGAAGCCGGGTTTCGCGGCGCCAGCGGTTGTCCGTGTAGTGCAGCACCGCGCGCTCGCCGGCGCAGGCCCAGGCCTGGTCCGCATCGGCAAACAGCAGGGCGTGCAGTGGCTGCCCGGTGAACGGTGCCGGCAGCGGTATGAGGGTGGTGTGGCCGCTGACGGTGCGCGCCAGATTGATCCAGTCGAACTGCCATACCGGAGTGGGTGCCTGCCGTGCCGCGGCCTGCAGCTGCGCAGCGCTGCGGCCCAGCAGCGGACGCCGCAGGTCGAACAGCTTCAGGTCTTCGCCATAGCCATACACCCGGCCATCAATGGCGCGTACCAATGACCGGTACGGATCGGTAGGGCCCACGGACAAGGTCTGCACGCTGTGCGCACGGAAGCGGTTGAGGCCGAGGTTGGTGCCTACCCAGATGTTGCCTTCGCGATCGGCAAGGACCGGCACTGCCGACGTCGCGGTAAGGCCCTGCGCGGCATCGAAGCGCTCCATGCGCATAGCCTGTTGGCCGTCGAAGGTGACCCGGGCCACGCCACCGTGCGGGCTGAGCGTGGCCCACAGGGCTCCGTCGGCCGTGAACTGCAGGCGCGAGGCGACCAGCCCGGGCAGCCGCCGTGCTTCACGTTCCTCGGCGGGCAACAGGCCATGCGCGTTGGCCAGCGGCGACGTGCCGCGCACGCGGTCGGCCAGCCAGATTTCGCCGCGCGGGCTCTCAACCAGCGAGGCCATCTGCGAGACCGCGATGCCGGTGGCTTCGAAGCGGGCCGCGCCAGGAGGGCGACGCCATATCTGCAGGTCCGCCAGCACCCAGAATGTGCCGTGGCGGTCCTGCAGCACCCATTGCACGCGTCTCTGCGGCAGGCCGAAGGAAGCCGGCGGCTGCTGCCAGCGATGTCCATCGAACCAGCGCAGGCCGCCATTGACGGCAGCCCACAGGCGGCCGTTGCGGTCATGCGCGAAGCGCGGGACCACACCCACCGGCACGCCCTGTGGGCGGCCGAAGCTGCGCAGGCGTTCCTGCGTGAACTGGCTGATGCCTGCCTGGAAGTAGCCGATCCACAGGCCACCATCGCCACCATCGCCACCATCGAGGCCGAGGGTGACCATGTTGGTGGAGGGAAAACGGGTGCCCGCCGGTGCGGCCTGCCGCTCGAAACGCCGGCCGTCGAAGCGGTACAGGCCCGAACCCGTGGCCAGCCACAACATGCCCTGGCGGTCCTGGACGATATCCCAGATATCCCCCGGGGCGCCCTGGCCGACGCGCCAGGCGGTGTGCTGATAGCCGGGCATGCCATCGCTCACTGCGGGTTGCTGCACGGCGAAGACGGGCAGGGCAGTCAGCAACAGCAGGCACGACAGCAGCGCCGGCAGGCGACGCAGGAAGGGGAAGGGGCGGCCACGCATGCGGTCATTCTGGCAGGTGCGGGGCAGGCCGGGGTGACCCGTTCGGGGTAGGCGTACCGCTTCGGTGTCCGCTATCACGCCGTGATGGATGACGGAGCCCGGCGATGCAGCGCTTGTATGTGATGTTCCCTGACCGCGGCCCCGGACTGGGACTGCTGTGGCTGCGCCTGTGCGTGGCAGGGGGTCTGTTGGCGGGCGGAAGTCCGGCCGGTGTGCCGGGACTGATGTGCCTGGCGGCGATCGGCCTGCTGCTGCCTGGGCTGCTGACCCCGCTGGCGGTGCTGCTGGCGGTGCCGGGGTTGTACGGGCAGGGCGCGGCGCTGCCCTGGCTGCTGCTGCCGTTGGCCCTGCTCATGCTGGGGCCGGGCGCGTATTCGCTGGATGCGCGGTTGTTCGGCCGCCGCCTGCTGCAGCGCCGGCCTCCCCCGAATGGGTGAGCGCCGGCCTCGACCGACGGGGGTAGGGCGATCGCAGCCGGCGGCACACCATGGGTGCTCCCGTCGCGGCGCTCCTTCATGGCTACCGTCCAGCCTCCTGCCCTGTCCGCAACCACGTTGGCACCGCACCAGTCGGCTGCCCTGCAGCGTGCGCTGCGCTACATCGACGAGCACCTGTCGCAGCCGCTGCGGGTGACCGAGCTGGCTGCCGTTGCCTGCGTAAGCCGGTTCCATCTGGTGCGGTTGTTCCGCATGGGTACCGGCGCCAGTCCGCTGCGCTACGTGCGCCGTCGGCGCATCGAACGCGCCACGCAGCTGCTGCCGACGGCCGCGCAGTCGATGACCTGCCTGGCCCAGCATCTTGGCTTCTTCGACCAGAGCCACTTCGTCCGCAGCTTCCGCGCCGAGACCGGCTGCAGTCCCGGCCAGTACCTGGCCGATGGCGCGGCACGTTCCCAGCCCCCTGTTGTTTCCTCCACCGGAGTCCACCCATGAGCCTCGCCACCACCACCCCCGCCAAAGCACTGCTGTCACCGGCCGACCACGCCCTGATACTGATCGACTACCAGTCGCAGATGGCATTTGCCACCCACACCATCGACATCTCCGCGCTGCGCAACAACGTGTCGTTGATCAGCAAGGGCGCCAAGGGTTTCAAGGTGCCGGTGCTGCTGACCACGGTGGCCGAGAAGTCGTTCTCCGGCCCGATGTTCCCGGAGCTGCCGGCGATCTTCCCCGGCCAGGCGGTGTTCGATCGCACGTCGATGAACACCTGGGAAGACCAGCCGGTGATCGATGAGGTGAACCGCATCGGCAAGCGTCGGCTGGTGCTCGCCGGTTTGTGGACCAGTGTGTGCATCGTCGGCCCGGCGCTGTCGGCGCTGGAGCAGGGGTTTGAGGTCTACGTGATCACCGATGCCTGCGGCGATGTGAGCGAAGAGGCGCACGAACGTGCGATCGCCCGCATGGTGCAGGCCGGTGCCGTGCCGATCACCAGCGTGCAGTACCTGCTGGAACTGCAGCGCGACTGGGCGCGTGCTGAAACCTACGACCTGACCACCGGCATCGCCCGTGACCATGCGGGTGGCTATGGCGTCGGCATCCAGTACGCCAAGACCATGTTCGGCGCGCAGGAAGGCGGGCACTGAGCGTGCGCGATGGCCATGGCCTCGACCTGGCCTTGTTGATCCTGCGGGTGGCGGCGGGAGGATTCCTGCTGCCGCATGCGCTGGGCAAGTTGTTCGGCTGGTTCAACGGGCCGGGCCTGGCAGGTTTTGCCGGCGAACTGCGTGGCTTCGGTCTGCCGTCGTCGGCGCCGCTGCCACTGCTGCTGGCGCTGCTGCAGGTGGTGGCCGGTAGCGCTGTGATGCTGGGCTGGCAGGCCCGGATCGCCGCGCTTGTCGCTGCCGCCTTCATCGCCTTCACCGCGCTGCTGGCGCTGCGCAACGGGTGGTTCTGGATGCGCGGCGGTGCCGAGTATCCGTTGTTGTGGACGCTGGCACTGCTGGCCATCGCCCTGGCCGGGCCCGGTGCATGGGCGGTGGATGGTCTGCTTCTTTCTGGAGACATCGCGTGAACAACGAACCTCTCGATCCTGGCCGCCGCAATGTGGTGCTGGCCACCAGTGCCGCGCTGGCGCTGGGCCTGGCTGGCGGTACCGCCGCGGCCATCCAATCCCCTTCCAAGGAGCGTCGCATGAGCACACTGGTCATCCGCAATGCACGCATCACCACGCTGGATCCGCAGCAGCCGCATGCGCAGGCACTGGCCGTGCAGAGCGGCCGTATCGTCGCCGTGGGAAGCGACGAGGACATCATGCGCGGTTGGGGCAGCGAAGCCACGATCGTCGATGCGCAGGGGCGGCGAATCGTGCCCGGACTCAATGACAGCCACACCCACCTGATCCGCGGTGGCCTGAACTACAACCTGGAACTGCGCTGGGATGGCCTGCGTTCACTGGCCGATGCGATGGCCATGCTGAAGGCGCAGGTTGACCGCACGCCCGCGCCGCAGTGGGTGCGCGTGGTCGGTGGATTCACCGCGACCCAGTTCAGCGAAAAGCGCCTGCCGAGCCTGCAGGAGCTGAACGACATCGCTCCGGATACGCCGGTGTTCCTGCTGCACCTGTACGACCGCGCGCTGCTCAATCGCGCCGCGCTGCGTGCCTGTGGCTATACCAAGGAAACGCCGGACCCGCCCGGCGGACAGATCGTGCGCGATTCGCTGGGCAACCCGACCGGCCTGCTGCTGGCCAAGCCGAATGCACTGATCCTGTATGCGACCCTGGCCAAGGGGCCGAAGCTGCCGGTCGAGTACCAGGCCAATTCAACCCGCCATTTCATGCGCGAGCTGAACCGCCTGGGCATCACCTCGGTGATCGACGCCGGAGGCGGTTTCCAGAATTACCCCGAGGACTACCAGGTCATCGAGCAGCTGCATCGCGATGATCAGCTGACCGTGCGCATCGCCTACAACCTGTTCACCCAGAACAAGGGCAGCGAGGTCAGCGATTTCCGTGGCTGGAGCGAGATGCTGCAACCGCGCCAGGGCGATGACCTGCTCCGCCACAATGGCGCCGGCGAGATGCTGGTGTTCTCTGCAGCCGACTTTGAACTGTTCAACGAGCCGCGCCCGGAACTGCCACCGGAACTTGAGCCGGAGCTACACGATGTGGTGAAGCTGCTGGTGGAGAAGCGCTGGCCGTTCCGCATCCATGCGACCTACGACGAAAGCATCAGCCGCATCCTCGACGTCTACGAGCAGGTCAACCGTGAGGTGCCGTTCGATGGCCTGCACTGGTTCATCGACCATGCCGAGACCATCACCCCGCGCAACATCGAGCGTATCCGCGCACTCAACGGCGGCATCGCCGTGCAGCACCGCATGGCCTACCAGGGCGAGGCATTCGTGCAGCGCTATGGCGTGCAGGCGGCGCGGCACACGCCACCGGTGAAGCGGATGCTGGCCGAGGGCGTGCCGGTTGGCGCCGGCACCGATGCTACCCGCGTGGCCAGCTACAACCCGTGGGTGGCGCTGTCGTGGCTGGTGACGGGACGCACCGTCGGCGGCCTGGCCCTGTACGGCGATGAGAACCTGCTGGAGCGCGAGCAGGCCCTGCGCCTGTGGACACAGGGCAGCGCCTGGTTCTCCGGCGACGAAGCGGTGAAGGGCACGCTGAAGGTGGGCCAGCTGGCCGACTTCATCCTGCTGTCGGCCGACTTCTTCCGCGTCGATGAGCAGCAGATCGCCGACATCACCAGCCTGCTGACCGTGGTGGGTGGCCGCATCGTGCATGGCGACGGCGACTACGCCGGGTTGGCGCCGCAGCTGCCTCCGGCGATGCCGGACTGGTCGCCGGTGAACCGCTTCGGTGGTTATCACGTCGGTGGCGGGGCGACCGGGTTGGCTGCGGCGCACCGTCATCACCATGGTGTGGCCTGCGACACCCATGGTGCGCATGGCCACGCGGTCCGTCATCCGGCGCCAACCGACGACCTGACCGCGTTCTGGGGCGCGATGGGGTGTTCGTGCTTCGCGTTCTGACCCTGGCTTCGCTGGTGTTGCCGTCGTTGGCGCTGGCCTGCGACGGTGGTGCCTGTACCACGGTTGGCGACGGCCAGTTGCAGTGGGATGCATCGCTGCGCCTGCGTGGCATGTACTACGCCCCGACCCGGTTTGGCGTCGGTGCTGGCGACGATGGCTACGGCCTGCTGCGTGCGCTGGCTTCTGCCTCTTTCGCGCAGGGTGATTGGCAAGCGAAGCTGCAGCTGGGTACGCATGCCGAGCGCGGCAAGGCCGGTGGCCCAGGTCGTACCGATCGCGGCGCGCTGGACGTGCAGCAGGCGTACTGGCGCTGGGCCGGCGCTGGCATGCACGTGCAGCTGGGCCGGCAGGAAGCGGGCTATGGCAGCTCGCGCCTGTTGTCGGTGCGCGACGGGCCGAACATCCGCCTGGCCTTCGATGGTGCGCGGGTGGGGTGGCAGGGCAGGCTGGGCGCACTGGACCTGATGGCGCTGCGCCCGGTCGAGAACCGCCCGGGTGCATTCGATGACCGCGGTGAGCGCGGTGCACACCTGCTCGGCGCGTATGCGACCACGGCCAAGGGCGCTGGCATCAGCCAGTGGGACCTTTACCTGCTCGACTATCGTCGCGAGGGCGCGCGCTTCGCCGCGGGCAGCGGCACCGAACGGCGGCAGACCCTGGGCGCGCGCTGGTTCGGCCAGTCGGGTGCGCTGGACTGGAATACCGAACTGGTGGCGCAGGGCGGTGAACTGCGGGCGGTGACCGGCGATCTGGACATCCGCGCCTGGACCCTCGCCACCGATACCGGTTGGCGCTGGAGCGCGCTGCCGCTGCAACCGCGGCTTGGCCTGAAGGCCGACATTGCCAGCGGCGACGCAGACCCGGGTGATGGTCGACTGGGTACGTTCAATGCGTTGTTTCCCAAGTCCGCCTATTTCAGCGAAGCCAGCCTGTTGGCACCGGCCAACCTGATGGATCTGCAACCGACACTGGCACTGCGCCTGCATGAGGCGGTGACCACCGAGCTGGGTGTGCAGCTGGCGTGGAAGCATCGGCGCGCCGATGCGGTCTATACCACGCCGGCACCGTTGGCAGCGTTGCCCGGCAGTGCCGGAGGCGCACGCCGCATCGGTACCCAGTACAAATCCGAAACCCGCTGGCAGGTCAATGACCACTGGCAATGGCAGCTGCAGCTGGCCTGGGTCGACGCGGGTCCTGCACTGACGCAGGCCGGCGGCCGGGACACGCTGTTCGCCTCAATCGTTGGAGCTTGGCAATGGTGAACGCATCGGCGTCACAACACTCCCCGCAGGTCGATGGCGCGTGGTCGCCGTTGAAGATCCGCATGTTCCGCTCGATCTGGCTGGCGATCCTGGCCAGCAACATCGGCACCTGGGTCAACGACGTGGCTGCGGCCTGGGTGATGGCCGAACGCACCGGTTCGGCGCTGATGGTCGCGCTGGTGCAGTCGGCCACCACCGTGCCGATCGTGCTGTTGGCGCTGGCGGCCGGGACCCTGGCCGACATCGTCGACCGCCGCAAGTACCTGCTGTTCACCCAGGGCTGGATGCTGCTGGTGGCGGCAGCGACCGCCGTGCTCACGGCATTGGACCTGCTGACGCCGCAGCTGCTGGTGCTGCTGACCTTCTGCATGGGCTGCGGTGCGGCGATGGCCATGCCGGCACAGGCCGCGATCGTCTCCGAGCTGGTTCCGCAGCCGATGCTGGCCTCGGCCGTGGCACTCAACTCCATCGGCATCAACATCGCCCGCTCCATCGGGCCGGCCATCGGCGGGGTGATCGTGGCCCAGCTGGGTGCGGTGTGGGCCTTCGGGTTCAACGCCATCACCTTTGCCGCCATGCTGTTCGTGGTGTGGGGCTGGAAGCGTGATCCGAAGGCGTCCAGCCTGCCGCCCGAAGGGTTCGGCGCTGGCCTCAAGGCGGGCCTGCGCTATGCGAGCCGTGCCGGTCGCCTGCAGGCGGTACTGATCAAATCGGCCGGCTTCTTCTTCTTCGCCGCGGCGATGAACGCGATGCTGCCGGTGGTGGTGCGCGGGCAGATGCAGGGCGGAGCGGGGCAGTACGGCGTGCTGCTGGGTTGCATCGGTATCGGTGCGGTGGGCGGTGCATTGCTGCTGCCGAAGCTGCGGGCCAGGCTTGACCGCGACCTGCTGGTGCTGCTGGCCACCTTGTCGCTGGCAGCAAGCCTGGCCGGCCTGGCGCTGACCCGCAGCTGGTACGTGTTGCCGCTGGTGATGCTGGTCAATGGCTTTGCCTGGATCACCGTACTGTCTTCGTTGCAGATCGCAGCACAGACGGCGGTGCCGGCCTGGGTGAGGGCGCGTGCGCTTGCCCTGTACATCATGGTGTTCTCGGCCGGCATGGCGGCCGGTGGCCTGAGCTGGGGCGCACTGGCGCAGCGCACATCGCCCGAGCTGGCACTGCTGGTGGCTGCTGCAGGTGCGGTCATCGGCGGCCTGCTGGTGTGGCGGGTACGCATTGCAGGCGCCGAAGATCTGAATCTGAGCCCGGCCGGGCACTGGCCCGCACCGGAACTGTCGGTGCCGGTGTCGAATGATCGGGGGCCGGTGCTGGTGACCATCGAATATCGCATCGATGCCGCCGACCGTGCCGCGTTCCAGGCGCAGATGCGCACGCTGGGAACGATCCGTCGGCGCGATGGCGCCGTGGTCTGGGGCGTGGTCGAAGATGTGGCAACCCCGGGCATTCATCTGGAGTATTTCGTCGCAGCGTCGTGGCTGGAGCACCTGCGCCAGCATGAACGCATCACCGCCGACGACAAGGCGATCCAGGAGGCGCTGCGCGCGCTGCATCGCGGCGAGCGCGCGCCGGTGGTGCGTCACTTCGTTGGCGGCCATGATCCATTGCCGGCGGCGGCGCCGCATCACCACAGCGATATCTGATGGTCCCGTGATGGAGCTGGCCGCTGGCCGGCTCCAGGGCAGGAGCGGCGGCGCACGGGCGCCGCCGCGATACGTCATCTGCGTGCGAATGCCAGCAGGTCGGCGTTGAACTGATCGGCATGGGTCAGGGTGAGGCCGTGCGGTGCACCGGCGTACACCTTCAGTTCTGCGTTGCGGATGATCTGCGAGGACAGCTTGGCCGAAGCATCGAAGGGCACGATCTGGTCGTCATCGCCATGCACCACCAGAGCCGGCACGTCGATCTTCTTCAGGTCGTCGGTGTAGTCCACCTCCGAGAATTCGTGGATGCAGTCGTACTGGCCTTTCACGCCGCCCAGCATGCCCTGCAGCCAGAACGAATCACGCATGCCTTCGGTGACGCTGTTGCCATCACGATTGGCGCCGAAGAACGGCGTGGCCAGATCCTTGAAGAACTGCGAACGATCGCCACCGGTGCCCTTGCGGATGCCGTCGAACACTTCCAGCGGGGTACCGGCCGGATTGCCTTCGGTCTTCAGCATCAGCGGCGGCACCGCGCCGACCAGCACCACCTTGGCCACGCGCTTGCTGCCATGGCGGCCGATGTAGTGCGCCACTTCGCCACCGCCGGTGGAATGGCCGACCAGGATAGCGTCCTTCACGTCCAGCGCATCCAGAACGGCAGCCAGGTCATCGGCGTAGGTGTCCATGTTGTTGCCGTCCCAGGTCTGGCTGGAGCGGCCATGGCTGCGGCGATCATGGGCGATCACGCGGTAGCCGTTCTGGCCCATGAACAGCATCTGCGGGTCCCAGGCATCGGACGACAGCGGCCAGCCATGGGCGAATACGACAGGCTGGCCGGTGCCCCAGTCCTTGTAGAAGATGCGGGCGCCATCATTGACGGTCACGAAATTGCTCATTGCAGGTTCCTTGGCGAAAGGGAGGGAAGACGCCTGCGGGTTGGCCGGCGCCTGCGGCAGTACAGCGCACGATGGGCGATGTGCATTGCACGGCTGTGCCGGATTGGCGTGGTCGTCACGCTGACGCGACTCGCTCTGGCGGCAGGCCGGTGCTGATGGCAACCATGGCCATCGGACGCGTGAGGGCCAGTCATGAAGATGCCGGGATGGGGAGTGCTGCCTGCAGTGCTGTTGGCTGCTGTCGCGATGGCACAGACCAACGTCTACAAGTGCACCGGAGGTGAGCATCCGGTCTACCAGCAGACGCCCTGCCAGGGGCGCGCGGAGTGGCGCTGGGAAGTGCCCGGTGCCGAGTCGAAGGCACGCGGGCCCACACCTGCAGTCGTGCAGCCTGCCCGCAGCGGTAGCAGGCGGACGCCACGGCGCGGGCGCGCACAGGGCGCGCTGATATCGATCACGGCTGACCCGCGTGGCTGCGAGCGGGCGCGCCGGCGGCAGGTGGCAACGCTGGCCAGGCCGCGCAGGCTCGACTACCTGCAGCGCAGGCAGCTGGATGACGCGGTACGCGAGGCCTGTCGTTGAGCACAACGAAAAACGGCACCCGAAGGTGCCGTTCTTGTCTACAGGCCCGTAAGACCTCAGCGGCCGTCGCTGGCGGCCGCCGGTGCCGTCGCCGCATCTGGCTTGGGCAGGCTCAGCTCCGGGTTGCCCTGTTCGGCCTGCAGGATCTGGATCCGTCGCTGCAGCGCATCGAGCTGGCTGTTGGTGCTCTGCACGTCGGTGCTCAGGCTGACCGCCTGCTGCTGTGCCTGCTGCAGCGCTGCGCTCACCTGCGCCGACTGCGCCTGCTGCTGTTCCATTTCCTGCTGCAGGGTGCGCAGGCGCTCTTCGTTGTAGGCCACCAGGCGCTCGGTGTAGCGCTTGCCGGCTTCCAGCCGGGTGGTGTCGATGTAGACCTGCGCCAGCTGTTCGGACTGCTGCGCGAAGGTGCGGTAGACACGCTCGGCGTTGTCGACGGCATCGGTCTTGATCACCCGCCAGAAGTTCTTCTCCTGGAACAGGGCCACGTAGTAGGTCAGGGTATTGGCGTTGAACAGCAGGCTGGCGCCGTAGTTGCCGTTGTAGGTGGTACGCAGCTCGGTGAGCTGCTGCGCATCCATCAACTGCTTGAGTTCGTCGACGGTGTTGCGTACCACCGGTGCGGCCTTGGCCGGCTCCACCGTGGCAGTGCGATCGCCACGTGCGGCCAGCGCCGACGGCGCCACCACCATCATGGCCACGGCCAGCAGTGCTGCGCCGCGCCGATACCGGGCGAAGACGGTGCCCCCTGAAGTTTCTCGCATGTCTAGACCATCCACGGATGTAGTGTGGGTTGAGTTGAATGTGGTTCCCCGCCGCGAGTCTAGCATGGGCGCGGACGCCGCCAACCGGTGCCCGCGCGGGTCAGAAGACCAGCTGCGCCGAGCTGCACTGGATCGACTGCATGCTGACATCGGTGCGGCCCAGTTCCAGCCCGAGCAGGCTGGCCAGGGTGTTGGTCAGCAGGGTGCCGACGCTGTTGAGTACGGGCTTGAGCGCCGCCAGCACCGGGTTCAGCAGCGCACACAGCAGGCCGCTGCAGGTGACGTTGTTGCCGGGGGTGGTCACGCCGCCGCCGTTCTGCCCATCCAGGAATCCGGCCGGGGCGGTCTGGATGTAGGACGCCAGGTTGGTGCGCACGCAGCCGTTGTAGTCGATCAGGTTGCCCAGCAGGCTGTCGCAGCGGTTGATCAGCAGGCCGCCGACCAGCGAGCCCAGCAGGCCGTCGAGCAGGCCCAGGCCCTGGCCGGTCACGGTGGCGCGGTAACCGGCCCAGACCGATCCATCTTCCCAGCAGGTGCTCAGGCCAATCAGGCAGGGCTTGGGTACGCCCTTGGTAACGGTCCAGTTGCCCAGCGGTGCGAGGTTGCGTGACGGATCGCCATCGCGCAGCAATGGAATCACCTGGTCCACGTTGTAACGCCCGCCGCTGGGGAAGGCCGCCTGCAGGTAACGGTCGGCCAATGCCTTGGCCGTGTCATTGGCGCTCATGCCCTGCTTGGGTGAACTGAGCATGCCTGACAGCACCCGCAGCAGTTCGTTGACCAGGTCTGACACGGCGGTGCCGACGGCCAACGGGTTGATCCGGGTCGAGCCGGTCTGGCCTGCGGCCAGGGTCAGGCTCTGCGTGCTGGTCAGCGCCGGCAGGGTGACCTTGTCGTTGATCAGGGGCTGCCCCAGCAGCCTCAACAACTGCTCGTTCTGCAGGGTCGCGTCGCAGACGTTGCTCTTGGAGAAGCGATCGGCTGCGTTGACCTTGCCGACGCAGGCGCGCAGCACCGAGGAATCGACCTGGATGGTGGCCGTGGGTGGTGACGCACCGCACTGGATGCTGGTCAGCGTCCCCATCGCATTGGCCACATCCACGTGCAGTGGCAGATGCAGGCGGGTGCCGAGCAGGTTCAGCAGCGGGCCGATCGCGAACAGGCGGTCGCTGTCGACGTCCACCATCAGCCGCACCTGCGCGTTGTACGCGCGTGCGCCCACACCGCCGATGGCGATCGACGGCGGCTCCACCACGCCGGCCTTGACGTCGATGCCCAGCAGGTTCAAGCCCTGCACCTGCACACCATTGCCATCGTTGGCGATGGAGATCGCGGCGGTGACAAGATCCAGCACGTTGACCCTCGATTCCAGTGCGCTGCCGATGGTGCCGTCCGGTGAGATCACCTGCGCGAACAGGCCGCCGCCGCCGTTCTGGCTGCCCAGCAGAATGTTCAGCTGGTTGATGTCCAGCCGCGTGCCGACCAGGTTGGACAGCGCCTGCAGCTGTACGCCGACGGCGGTCTCGCGGCCCACCACCGTGGCAGTGGCATTGACCAGCTGTGCCAGTGATATGCGGTTGACCGACAGCAGCCGGTTGAAGTCGGCCACGCTGAGGTCGGCGGTGACCGGGATGCCCAGTGCCGCCAGCAGCCCCGACGGGGTGACGGTGGCCTGTGCCAGGCCGTCGTAGGACAGAATTGTTGCGTTGGTGACGTCCAGGCCGACCAGCCGAAGGGTCGCCATCAAGGGGGAGTTGCCATTGGTGCGCAGCAGCTGCGAACCCACTGCAAACACGGCGGTGGGTTCCGAACGCTTGGCCACCGCCTGCACGCGCAACGTGGGCAGCCCGCTGTTCTGGCCGAAGAACGGCAGCACGCCGCGTTCGGCAATGACCCGCACCGCGTTGCGTGGATTGCCTGCGTCCACGCTTGGGCTGAAGTGGTCAGCCGTTCCGCGGGTGGCATTCCAGTTGCCACACTGGATCTGCACCTGCCCAGGGAAGGTGTTCTGTGCGAGCGCGTTCTGCCGGGCCGCGCTGTTGTCGGCGTTGTCGGGCCGGCACAGGTCCAGCCGTTGTGCGCCTGCCAGCGCAGCCAGATCGACCACCTTCTGCGCATCGCGCTTGGCCCAGAACAGGAAGCCGATCTCGATCAGGCCGAGCATGGCCAGCAGCGCGATCATCACCAGCATCATGGTGACCGACATACCGCCGCGCGGGCGACTGAAGCTGATGTGGCGTGCTCGGTTCATGGCGGGCCTCAGCGTCCGGATCGGGAGGATCCTGCGGACTTGGCGACGTCGGTTTCGAAGAATTGCGGAATGTCGTACTGGAAGCTCTTCAGGTAACGCGCGTAGCTGGATGTGGCCTGGTCGCCGAGGATCGGCAGGCGGGCACCGGCCACCTCGCCGGACGCTTGCAGGCGGAACAGGCTGCGAGTGGTGTCACCGATCTGCGAGGTGTTGGGCTGTAACTGCGTGCCGCCGAAATCAGGCCTGGTTTCAGCGGCTGCGGGGGCTGCGATGGGCGCTGCGGCTGGTGGCGGCGATACGTCCACGGTAGCCAACGGCTCGCTGTGCAGGGGAGCGGCTGCCGGTGCGGGCGCGGCACCACCCAGCATCTGCCCGGTCAACGGTTGCTGCGGCGTCTGCGCCTGCACAACCGCAGCGAAAGACAAGCCGGCAAGCACCGGCAGCATGCAGCGGATCAGCGGCGTCGAGGTCATGGCGTGTTCCCGGTGGGATGGTCGGTGGAGCCGAAGCGTTCCAGCATCGAGGGCGGCAGTCGTGGTGGGTCGCGTTCGTCGCGACCATCGCGGCGCGGTTCGGCGGCCAAGCGTGGGCCTGCGTTGGCGGAGTTGGCAGCTACCGAAGCAACTGGCCGTGCCGCTGCCGCCGCTGCAGCAGTGGCAGCGGCCTGGCGTTGCTGCAGCCGCGCGCGGATCTGCTGCGCCTGCTGTTCCACGCTGCGGCGGGTCTCCTCGCTGAAGCTGGCCTGCTGGGCCAGCCGTTCGACGGTGGCAGTGTCGCCACGCAATAGCGCCCACAGGGCAAGATTGGCGGTGGCCTTGGCATTGCCTGGCGACAGTTCCAGCGCCTTGGCCAGTGGCTCGCGTGCCTGTTCGAAGCGGCCGGCACGAAGCCGTGCATAGCCCAGGTCGCCGAGGTAATCGGTGTTCAGCGGGCTCAACTGGGTGGCACGTGCCAGCGCCTGTTCGCCGCCCTGGTCGTCGTCGCGGAGGGCAGCGATCAGGCCCATGCCGTGTGCAGCGGCGGCGGCCTGCGGGCCATTGCCGAGTTCGCGGTACAGCGCCAGCGCCGCATCGATCTGGCCGGTCTGGCGCAGTGCGTCGGCCTGCAGCAGGCGCAGTGCCGGGGTATCGCCGTAGCGCTGGCGGAACGCATCCACGTGCGCCAGCGACGCGTACCAGGCGCCCTGCTGCTGCATCCGCTGGATCAGTTCCAGGTAGGCGTTGCGGCTGTCCTGCGGGGCCGGCGTCGGCTCGGCCAGGCTCGGCGCACGCAGGTACTTCGGCGTGGTGGAGCTGCAGCCGGCAGCAGCGGCAACCAGGGCAAGCAACAGGCAGGCAGGGCGCAGGACAGGCATGAAGGTCATCCCATTTTCGACAAGGTAGTGGCCAGCGCGACCAGCGCCGGTCCGGCCAGCACCAGCATCAGTGCCGGCAGCAGGGTCAGCATCATCACCACGGTCATCTTCACCGAGAGCTTGCCGACCTTTTCCTTCAGCGCGTTGCGGCGCTGCTCGCGCAGGCGGACGCTGAACTGGCGCAGCGGTTCCTGCACGGCACCGCCGTGGGCGTGCACCTGCAGGATCAACTGCACAAGGCTGGACAGATCGTCATCGCCGTACACATCGCTCAGCCGGCGCAGCGACTGCGCGCGCGTGCGCCCATGGGTGTAGGACACATTCGCTTCCTGGATTTCCCCACCCAGCACCGGCAGTGCGTCGCGCAGCTTGTCGCCCAGTGTCTGCAGGCTCTGATCCATGCTGTAGCCCACGCCCTGCAGCAGGCGCAGCAGGTCGATCAACAGCGGCAGTTCATTGTTCACTGCGCGTCGCCGCCGCTTGACCCATGCACTGAGCGCGAACTTCGGCAGCAGCAGGCCAGCAGCCAGCGCGCCGATCACCACCATGATCCTCGACAACCCCGTGGCGTCACTCAGCGTCAGCGCAATACCCAGTACCAGAACCGCCAGCAGCAGCCGCAGGCCGAGGTAGATGGCGGTGCCGCGGCGGGTGTTCCAGCCGGCCAGGTCCAGCAGCAGGCGATCCTCACCGGCCAGCAGCGCCGCTTCCAGGCGTCCGCCGCTCAGTCCGCGGCCGAACTGCTCCAGCCAGCCGAGTGAGTCCTTGCGTGCGTCGGCCGCTGTGTCTTCGCTTTCGCGCGGACGCAGCGCTGTCTTCAACGTGGCCTCGCTGCGGTCCTCGCGATGGCTGCGCACCCAGCTGCCAAGCCCCAGCAGGGCCACGCCGGCGGCCAACACCAGCAGGGCAGCCACGAACCAGATGCTGGCGCTCATTGGATGCCTCCTGCGTGGTCGGGGATGTTCATAGTGATTTGGCCAGGCGGTACAGCAGGAAGGCGCCGGTCAACTCCAGCGCCAGCGCGATCAGCAGGATCTTGTGGCCCAGTGGGTCGTGCAGCACCGGCTGGAAGAACTCGGGGCTGGAGATCGCCATCAGCACTGCGCTGGCCGGTGGCAGGAGGCCCAGTACCCACGCCGACATGCGGGTTTCAGAAGTGGTTGCGGCCAGTTCCTGCTGCGCCTGTTCCAGGTCACGCATGAAGTCGCCCATGCGCTGCAGGATCTGGTCGGCACGGCCACCGATGCGCACGCTGACGCCCATCACCACCGCCAGCACCTTCAGCACGTCCATGCGGTAGGGCTGTGCGGCCAGGTTGAGCGCACGGTCAAGGTCCATGCCGCCACGTGCATAGCGCACCGTGGTGTCGAGCAGGCCGCGCAGCGGCGCGTTGGTCTGCATCGACGCGACCTGGAAGGCGGCCTGCAGGCTGTTGCCGAGCGCGGTAAGGCGCACCAGGTTGTCGAGGAAGTCCGGCAGCTGGTGCAGCAGCTGCGCCTGCAGCTTGCCGATACGGCGCATCAGCCACAGCCAGCAGCCCAGCAGGTACAGCAGCAGGGTCAGCGGGAACATCCAGAAGGTGCCCAGGCGCAACACCGCGAACGCGGACAGGGCGATGCCCGGCAGCAGCATCAGCAGCGGCAGCTTCCAGCCCGGTGCCAGGCCGGCACGCTGCAGCAGCCCGTTCCAGGGCAGGGCGCGGCGACCCGGCGCAGGCAGCGGCGCCTGCCGTGCTGCATCGGCCGGCGCGGCGGCAGCGCCGGTGCCGCGCGCCAGCTGCTGCTCGGCATGCTGCAGCGAGGCCTGGCGCTGTTCGCGGCTGCTGGCCGTCCCCCACAGCCACACCGCCAGCGCCAGCAGCACCGACACGATGCTCAGCACACCCAGCAGCAGGCCGGTACCCATGCTCAGAAGTCTCCGTACAGGGATTCGCGCAGCAACTGCCGGAACGGCTCCAGCTTGTGCGAATGTGGCTGGAAGCCGAGGCCGATCCAACGGTCGATTTCCTTGCCGCTGCCATCGATCTGCACTTCGTGGCGGAACATCTCCTGGGTGGTGATCAGGTTGTCGCTGACGCCGGTGATTTCAGTGATGGACACCAGCACCCGGCGGCCGCTGCCCAGGCGCGAGATCTGCACGATGAAGTCGATGGCACTGGCGATCTGCCGGCGCAGGCTGTCTTCGCTGCCCTGGAAACCGGCGAAGCCGGCCAGCATCTCGATGCGGTACAGGCAGTCGCGCGGTGAATTGGCGTGGATGGTGGCCATCGATCCGTCATGGCCGGTGTTCATCGCCTGCAGCATCTCCAGCACCTCGGCGCCACGCACTTCGCCGACCACAATGCGGTCCGGGCGCATGCGCAGGCTGTTGCGCACCAGGTCGCGGATGCTGACCGCGCCCTGGCCTTCGGCGCCACCGATGCGGCTCTCCAGCCGCACCACATGCGGGTGGTTGAGCGAGAGCTCGGCGGTGTCTTCCACGGTGATGACGCGTTCGTTGGCCGGCACATAGCTGGCCAGCGCATTGAGCAGCGAGGTCTTGCCCGAGCTGGTGCCACCTGACACCAGGATGTTGCAGCGGCCCAGCACCATCGCCTTCAGCAGCGCCTGCATCGGCGCATCGAAGGTGCCCTTGGCCAGCAGTTCGTCGGGGGTGAACGGATCCTTGCGGAACTTGCGGATGGACACCATCGGCCCATCCACCGCCAGTGGCGAGATGATCGCGTTGAGGCGGCCACCATTGGGCAGGCGTGCATCGACCATCGGATTGGAATCATCCAGGCGGCGGCCGAGTGGGGCGATGATGCGGCGCAGGATGCGTAGCAGGTGGGTGTCATCGGTGAAGCGCTGAGGTGCGCGTTTGAGCTGCCCACCCTGGGAGACATGCACATCCTTGAAGCCATTGATCAGGATGTCTTCGATGGTGGGGTCATGCAGCAGGTCATCGAGCGGGCCGAACCCGGTCAGCTCCTTGACCAGGCCTTCGGCCACCACCTGCATTTCTTCTTCGTTGATGGGGATGCGCCATTCCTGGATGAAACTGACCGTCTGCACTTCCACCCAGCGGGCGATGGTGTCGGGGGCCCAGGAATCGATGTCGATGCGCTCGTCTTCGATGCTGTTGAGCAGATGCTCGTGCGCGGCCGACAGCACCTTCTGGTACTGCTCGGTCTGTGCGAACGGCAGGCTGCCCGGTGCATGCTCCGGCACCGTGCTGCGGGCGACAACGTGCGGGAACGGGGTCACTTTGTCTTCCATTGCGATCCACCCAGGGCAAGGGCAAGTCTTTCCCGCAGGCCGTGCGCCTGGACCGGGCAGGCAGCCGGATCCAGGCGTTGCACCAGCGGGGCGAGGGCACGCAGGTACGGGTCGCGCGGCGCATCCTGCAGCAGCAGATGGCCATGGCTGGCGGAGGCGCGTACCCGCGACCGCTCGGGCAGGGTGGCCAGCAGCGGCAGCTCGAAGCGGCGCGCGATCTGTTCGGGGCTCATGCCACTGTTGTCGTCGTGGCGGTTGATCACCAGCTGCAGTCGCTTCTCGCGGTCGCGCTGGCCGGAAAGGTGCTTCAGGGCGTGGTCCAGCGACACCAGGGTGGCGATCGATGCGTCGGCCACCAGCCAGATTTCATCGGCCTGGTCCAGCAGCAGCGGCGGCAGCTGCCGCAGCGGGCAGCCGCCGGCATCGCACAGTACGCTGGAGAATACGCCGCGCAGTCGTTGCAGCAGCGCACCAGGATCGGACGGAGGCAGTGCGTCGCTGCCACTGGCACGGTCGAGCAGGACCAGTCCGCTGGTGTGCCGGGCCATCGCCGTGCGGGCCAGGGTGGCATCGATGCGGCTGGCATTGCGCAGCGCATCTTCGTAGTGGAAGCGGCTGTCCAGGTTGAGGTACAGGGCGAGGTCGCCGGCCGGCTGCGCCAGCTCCATCAATAGCCCGTCCTGTACGGCGGCATCGCCCTGGGCCAAGGTGCGGGTCTGCTGTGCGAGCACCGAAAGATGTGCGGCCAACGTGCTGGTGCCGACGCCGGCGCGCACGCCCAGCAGCACGATCAGGCGCGCCTTGTGCGCCTGCTGCGCGCTTGCGGCGGGGCGCGGTGACAAAGCGCGACGCAGGGCGGCTTCGATGCCGGTGTTGTCACTGTCCAGGTCCAGTACATCGCGCAGGCCGGCGCGCAGCGCCATCACCACGCCTTCCACCTGGCCGGCGCTGGTGGCGCCCACCGCCACCAGGGTCAATTCGGGTTGGGTCTGCTGCAGCTGCTGGGCCAGCACTGTCGATGCCGAGGCATGCTCCGGGCGGAAGTCCAGCAGTACAAGGTTCTGCGGGCCACGCTGCAGGTCCTGGGCCGAGGTCGGCTCGCTGCTGTCCTGCCAGTGCAGTGCCGTGGTCGGCGGCAGCTTGGCAGCCAGGCGTGGCAGCAGTTCACGGTCGATCCCGTACAGGACCAGGTTCATCGGTGGTCCTTGCGGGTGCAGCGGCAGGGCAGTGGCGTAGGGCATGGGCGTAGTACCGGAGACGTCATGCAGGTCAGCGCGAGAAACCGGGAACCGGATCGCGGCTGATCGGGCCAAGCAGCCACGCGCCCCATTCGGGCATGTTCGGCTTGGCTTCGCGATCGCCGGGCAGCGGCAGTTCGGTATTGCGGGCAATCGGCTGTACCAACCGCGGGGTGACGATGATCACCAGTTCCTTGTCCTGGCGCTTGTAGTCGAAGTTGCGGAAGAACGTACCGATGATCGGCAGGTCGCCGAGCAGCGGAATCTTGTTGACCGTCGAAGCCACGGTGGAACTGACCAGGCCGCCGATGACGAAACTCTCACCATCGCCAAGCTCGACGGTGGTGTCGGCGCGGCGGGTAGTGATCGAAGGGATCTGCACGCCGTTGAGCGCGATCGCATTGGTGTAGTCCAGGTCGCTGGCTTCCGGGGCAACCTTCAACGCAATGCGGTTCGGTGAGAGCACCGTGGGAGTAACGGTGAGGCCGATGCCGAAGGGCTTGTAGGTGACCGTGGTCGTGCCGAGCCCCTGCGGCTCCAGGATCGGCAGTTCGCCACCGGCCAGGAAGCTGGCGCTCTGCCCGGACAGCGCGACGAGAGTGGGCTCGGCCAGCACGCGCGCCATGCCGTTGGCCTGCAGCAGGTCGACATCGGCGTTCCACAGGCCCTTGGTCGAACCGAACACCAGCCTGAACGCCGAGGAGATCGGTGACTCGCTTTCGTTGCTCGACTCACCTTCCTTCATGCCAGGCAGGATGCCGGTGTTGCCTGGCAGCTGCCCGCCCGGCCGCGCGAATCCATAGGCGAAACCACCGTTGCGGTTCTGGAAGTTGATGCCGATCTGCTTCAGCGCGGTCTTGTTGAACTCGACCACCTTCACCTCGACCTGCACTACGCCGCCGCTGCTGATGGTGGAGGCATCGGCCAGGCTGCCGTCCTTGCCGAGCGCCATCACCGCGGTCTTCTGCTCCTGCATGTGCGCCAGCACGCTGTCGCTGCTTCCCTGCAGCAGCCCCTGCTGGTCCTGCTGGGTGAACACCAGTCCGCTGGAGCCGGCATCGGCGGCCCCCTGCACGGCACTCTGCACCCGCACCTGCACGCGCTGCGGTTCGCTCTGCTTGCGATGCCAGAGCAGCAGGGTGGTGGTGCCGGGGGCCTTGCCTACCAGCAGCGCCTGGCGTGCGCCGCGCAGCATCACGATGTCAGCTACGCCGGGGTCGGCGATGGCAACCCGTTCCAGGTCGGCCGGCAGCGTCCATGGCCGCTGTTCGCGGGTCTGCAGCAACAGATCGTCGGCAGCCACGCTCGCACCCGGTGCCAGCAGCACCAGCAGCAGGGCCAGCCAGCGCTGGCGGACAGTGGGGCGTAGGCGGTGGCGACGTTCAGTCATGTGCGCTCTCGGCAAGGGTCAAAGGGAGCCACGGGGGGCAGCAGTGTCGCCGCGGATGATTTCGATGCCCGCCGGTCGCGGCGTCGAGCGACGCTGCACCGGTGCACGCGCCGGCGTTTCGTGGACGCTGCGCTGCACGCTGCTGCCGCGGCCAGCCAGCGCATCGCCATCCAGGCCGGCGTAGGCGTTGTTCTCCGGTCGCTGCAGGGCCTGCTGCTGCTCGTTGTCCAGGCCGCGCACCGGGTCCAGCACGCCGCGCGCCTGTGGGAACAGCGCCACATCCGGCAGGCCGGTATCGGCGGGATTGCGCAGGGCGAGGAACAGCTTGCCCTGCTGTGCGCCGAGCAGCAGGCGGTTGGCGTCGGCCACCGGCACCGCCAGCACCGCGGTGCGCGCCGGCTGCGTGGCATCGCTACCGTTTGCGTTGCTGGGGGCGCTGCTGGAACCGCTGGTGATATCGGCTGCACGTGAGTCGTTGCCTGCCGTGGCCGTGGCCGGGGCCTGGCCCTGGCTGCTCGTCGGGGCTGCCGCGATGTCCTGCTGTCCGTAGCTGAGCACGCGCAGGCGTGACAGCAGCAACCGCGTCTGTGCGATGTCCTGCTGGCCGTTGTAGCTGGTAGCGGCGCTGCGCAGGTTGAGGAAGACGTCGACGAAATCACCGGGCAGGATGCGGTTGCCTGCCGCGACCAGCTCATCGACCGGCACCGCCAATGCCCGTTCACCCGGCCGCAGCTGCAGCGAGAAGCCCTGTGCCAGCAGGCTGTCAGCAATCGCGCTGCCTTCGCTGATGTCCTGCACCGGCACCTTGCCGACCACCGCTGCCAGGTCGGCAACGGCCCCCGGCACTTCCGCGGTGCGTTGTGTCAGCCGCACGCCATTGGCGCTGATCGGCTCGCCGGCGGGTAGCCGCGCGGTGGCTTCAACGACACTGAAGGTCTGCGCATCGGCCTTCACGATCGTGCTCGGGTTGTCCGCCGAGGCCGCAGGCTTGCGCCCGATCACGAAGGCGACCACGGCCAGCAGCACGGCGAGCGCGATCAGCGCGATGGCGGCGATGCGGGTCAACTTGAGCATGAAAATCGTCTCCTGTACCGATCGTCAGTTGCTGCCGAGGTCCAGCTGGGCGACCGCGACGCTGCGGATGGGGGCCTGCATCACCCAGCCATAGAGCGTGGCGGTGCCGGGCAGGAAGGGATGGGACGCATAGTCGTAGCTCACCGTCACGGTCATGCATTGCACCGTCGCCAGGCCGGCGCAGGGCGCCTGCGGCGAGACCACGATGGCGCCGGTGCCGCCGCCGCTGCAGTCCGGGTTCTGCCCGGAAAACTGCAACAGCCATTGCATGGAGCGACGGGCCGCCAGGCAGGCGGCGGTGCGCCGCTCGCCGGCGTTGCCAAAGCGCAGCGAAGCACGCGCGCCCTCGGCCGAGGCCGTCGCCAGCGTCTGCTGCGCGGCCATGATCAGCACGCCGGAAAAGGTGAGCAGCAGCAGCGGCACCAGGCCGAGCAGCAGCATCAACGCGAATTCGATGCTGGCCACGCCGCGTTGGCGTTGGCGCGCGAACGCTTTCATGCGACGCCTCCATAGGTGGTTGCCAACACCCAGCCAATCGCCGCGAAGGCCAGGTAGGCTGCGTAGGGAATGCCCTGTCGCCCCTCGCGCGCGGCATGCAGTTCGCGCAGGGCAGGGTGGCCATTCAAATGCGTGCTGGCGCGGTTTACCTGCATCTGCAGGCGCAGCGGCAGGTGACCGGCCAACTGCCGACCGGCCAGCACCAGCACGGCGTGGGCACCTGCGGCCACGCTGGCCAGCACCCACACCGGCAGCAATGCCTTCCAGCCCAGCAGCAGGCCGAGCACGGCGAAGAACTTCACATCGCCGGCGCCCATCCAGCGCACCGCATAGAACGGCAGCAATGCCAGCAGGCCAACGACTGCGCCCAGCAGGTGTGGCGCCCAGGCCGTGCGCGTTGCATTGAACTGGCCGGCGATGATCAGGGGCACGGCGATCGCGCACGCGGCCAGCAGCCAGGTGTTGGGCACGCGGCGGGCGTACAGATCGCTGATCGCAATCCGCAGGCACACTCCCATGGCCAGCAATCCCAGCAGTGTCATCGCACACCCTCGTTGTCCGTCACTGGACAGTTGCAGAACCCCTCATCGGCCACCGCGGCCGCCATCGAAGCGACCGCAGGTGCTGCACCCTGCGCGCTGGCTAGGTGGTGGTGGCGTCGGTGGCAATGGCCTGCAGGCGGGTGAACAACGTGGTGAAGAACGCGGTGATCTGGGTTCTGCCCACCACGATCAGGATGCCGGCGATCACGGCGGCCAGCAGCCCGTATTCGAGCGCGGTCACGCCATCTTCTTCTTTCAGGAACTTGCGGATCGATGCGTTCATGACGGTTGTCTCCCTCTACCTGTCAGTTGCTGCAGGACACCTGCATGGGCGGTGGCCCGGCTCCGCCGGGACCGTCCGTAGGCCCCCGCCATCCTGGCGGAGGAGGCACGGCGGGCAATCCCGCTGTGCTCAAGCAGGGTGATCATTCCCGGGCAGGGCAGCGGCCGCGCAACCACGACCACCCAGCTCCAGGCCGGTGGTCGAAACGGTATCTCGTACGTGCATGGTCATGCTGTCCCCCTGGGTGTGGCCGCTGTCTGCGTGCCCGATCACCGTGTATTCGACTTTGCCTGAATGGCGGTTCCCTGCAACCGGAACCTATATGCAAATTCGGCAGATTCGCTGGATGCCTGAATATTGCGGCGCGGATCTGTGACGTAAATCCGTTCCTGCGCAAAACGATTCATGGTCGTGCAGATAATGTGATGCCCATCCGCGCGCATGCGAAAACCATGCCATCGGCGCGCACATTTTCTTCACGCAGTTGATAATTCCGCAGCGTCGAAACATCCTGTTTACGACTGCCGATTATCGGGCATACTCGCATTCAAGGTTTTGCATTTTCAGGGAGGGACGCGCGTGCATCGCAGCGTCCATCTCGGCAACGGACGATGCTCTTGGAAACGGCGTGCGCCCTGTCAGGCAGTGGGGGCGGGGTCGTGCGGCAGGCCAAACGGGGGACGACACTGTCATGGTCGATGGTGGGGTGGAAGACAACGACGACGGCGATCTCAGGTCAATCGACCTGGCCACGCTGAGCGGCGTGCTCCGCGTGTGCGATGTGGAACTGTTGCTGCTGGATGGCAATGGTCCGCGCGCGGCATTTGCTTCGCGCGTTCACGAGGAAGCCCTGTTCTGCAGCATCACCTGTGGCTTCCACTGCCGCGGCCGTTTCATGCTGCCGCCGGACTGGGCAATGCTCGGCTACCTGCACACCACCGATGATGCATTGAGCTGGTGCCATGGCGTGCCGCTGACGCCGGGCATGGCCTTGACCGTGATGCCCGAAGGCATCAGTGAATTCACTCTCAGCCCTGGTACCCAGATGACGCTGATGCTGGTGCCGGTCGCGCGCGTGCAGCGCAAGTTGACCGAGCTGAGCCTGCGCAGCACGCCACCGGCGGGGCAGGCGCTTTCACTGTTCAACCTTGGCGATGATGCGATGCCGCTGGTACGCCATTACCAGCAACTGCACGCGCAGCTGGGGCAGGGGGGTGGGCTGCAGCCGGAAGAAACCGAGCGCCTGCTGCACGAGCATGTCCAGGCGCTGCTCGGTGCCGGCCCAGCCGATCGGCCCAGTTGCAGCCGCGCCCGCCGCACGCATTACCTGATCGCGCAGCGGGCGGAGAACTTCATGCGCCTCAATCTTCGCCGCAATATCTACATGAATGAAATCTGTGACGCCGCCGGCGTCAGCGAGCGTGGCCTGCGCTATGCGTTCGAGGATCTGTTCGGCACCTCGCCCAATCGCTACCTGTCGATGCTGCGGCTGTGCGCGGCCTGCCGCAGCCTGTCGATGGCCGATTCCAACCGGCGTTCGGTCAAGGCCATCGCCCTCAGTTGCGGGCTGTGGGATCTTTCGCGCTTTGCCGACAACTACCGGAAAGTGTTCGGCGAACTGCCGCGTGACACGCTGATGCGCGCGCCGGCACAGCTCGGCCAGCCAGCCTGAGGGGTATCGGCCGGGCTGCCGCCCGGCACCCGCAGAGGCAAGGGCAACGGCAACTGCCGAAAGCAAAAGCAGGTTTCCTGTGGAATGGCGGGGTGGGTCCGGTTGCGGGGGACGCCGTAAACCCGTCCATGGGGGCTTGGCCGCGGCATCCATGCCGCGGACACCCCCGCAACCGGACCCACCCCGCCTTCGACAGTTTCCCGCGCGCTTTGGATGTAGCGCCGGGCCATGCCCGGCCGAGGGAAAGTCGGATCATCAATTTCGATTTAGATCGAAATAATCACTGAAAATCAAAGATCGATCATGTCGACAGTGAATGCACGACGGCAGATCGAACCGTCGTGGGGAAACTGTCACAGGTGGGGCGGTGTGGGCTTGCCGGACCGTTGGCGCCATGGATGGCGCCATCGAGCCCCATGGACGGGTTTACGGCGTGTCCTGCAAGCCCACACCGCCCCGCCAACCCGCAGAAAACCCAGAGCCGGCTGTTGCTTCGGCTTTGGCTTTTGTTTTCGCCTCTGCGGGTGCCGGGCGGCAGCCCGGCCAGCCCTCCCTGCCGGATTTGCATATGTGGCTGCCGAATCCGGCCGTGGATTTGCCGGAATGCGCGATTGCCCTGCCGGAATGAAGTGCTCAGCCCTCGCTGAAAGGCGCGAAATGTCAGTCACCTGCCTAACGGCAAGTCCACTGACATTCAAGTTGTCCGCCTACGGGGGAAATGCTCATGAACCGCATATACCGGCGTGTATGGAACCGCCAGCTCAATGCTCTGGTTGTGGCCTCGGAACTGGCCACCGGCGATAGCGGTGGTACCGCACCGCGCGACCGTCGTGCCAGCCTTCTGGTGCCCAGCACCCTGGCCATGGCACTGCTGTGCGTGCTGGCCAGCGGACCTGCGGCGGCGACAGAGGCCAATCAATCGCTGCGCGACCTGCAGGCGCTGGCGGCCAAGTACACCCAGCCGATGCCGGTGAAGGTGGACGCCGAAGTGGCGCTGGCCGCGGCTGCACGACAGGCCCAGGCGAACCCGGCGATCAGTGCCAACGCACGCGTCGGCCTGCAGCTGAGCACAACGTCATTGCCGGTCGTGCGCGACGTGCTGCCGGCCACCGTGCAGGTCAAGCTGGCGGCCGGCGCCGCGCCGCGCCAGGTGCCTGCACCGGTGCTGGGCGCCGACGTGCGCGCCAACATCGGTGTTGGCACTGCAGCCGCTACCCGTGTCGATGCCGCGCTTGCGGCGAACGTCGCACCGGCCGCACAGGCGCCGTTGGGTCTGGCCGCCAACGCGGCAGCAAAGGCCGATGTCGGCATCGCCGGCAAGCCGGTTGCCAGCATTGACGCCGGCACCCGGGTTGCCGCGGCAGCGGGTGTAACGCCGTCCGGCTTGAAGGCGGCCGTGGATGGCAAGGTCGATGCGCAGCTGGTCGTGGCCGGCAATCACATCGAAGGCCAGGGCCAGGCCGAGGCCACCGCAGCGGTCACACTGCCGGCCAAGGAAGAGCTGCCGGGTGACACCGATGACCGCGCGATCACCGCAGCGTTCGATACCGGCGTGGCAGGCAAGGTACGGGTGCAGGGCAAGGACGGCGAGGAAATCGTCGCCGATCGCAATCTCAAGCTGGCCGGCACCGCAACCGTCGCCGCGCAGAACAGCGCGCTGGGCCTGGGCGGCCTGCTCAACGGCGTCGGCACTGCGCTCAACGGCGTTGGCAGCGCGGTCGGCAGCCTGCTCAATGGTGACCTCAACGGCACCGTCGGCAACCTGACCGGCGCCGTCGGTGGCCTGGTCGGCAATACCCTGGGCAGCCTCGGCCTGACCTCGCCGTCGGCCATTCCGCCGACCAGCCCGAAGGCGCCCGCCGCTGCCGACCCGAACGCGGGCCTGGTGATCGGTACCGGTGGCCTGGTGGGCGGTGTCACCGAACTGCTCGGCCCGACCACCGCCAGCCTGTTCGGCGGCACCGGTTACCTGTCCAACGGCAACCTCAAGCTCAGCACCGCCAACGTCATGCAGACCTATTCCACGGTCAACGTGCTCGGCCTGCCGGTGGTCAATGCGACGCCGGTCGGCACCACGCTCAACGGACTGGGTGGCGCGGTCACCGGTGGCAGCTCGCACCTGACCCTGATCGGTGGCGTCACCTCCGACAGCTACATCTACAACATCAACAACGGCAATCCCGGTGGCCTGCTCGGCCTGCTGCTGCCGACGGACTCGCCGGCCTGGGCGGCCAAGTGCCTGGACATCGCGCTGGCGGACATCTCCTGCTGGGCGGTCAACGCAGCGCAGGACTACCAGGTGCTGATGGGCGATGGCGCCTATGCCAACGGATCCAAGGAAGTGGTGATCGGTGCCAACGCCCGCCATGAGCTGCCCAAGGTCGACGCCAACGTCGCCTTCCCGGGCGCGGGCGCCAATGATCCGAGCGATCCGACCGGCGTTCCCACCGCCGACTATGCAGCACGCATGGGGCACTCGGTGGTGGTCGGCGACAGTGCCAGCGGCACTGCCAACGGGCAGACCCTGCTCGGCGCAGAGAGCACCTCCAACCAGGCCAACTCGGTGGCGCTGGGCTATCGCTCGGCCGCACTGCGCGGCGCGCAGGCCAGCTACAGCGCTTACGGCCTGACCACCGCACAGGTGTCGGCGGGCGAGGTGTCGGTGGGCACCGCAGGCGGTGGCGAGCGGCAGATCACCAACCTGGCGGCCGGCAGCGCCAACACCGATGCAGTCAACGTGGCCCAGCTGAAGGGTGCGATCAGCCAGATCGACGCGGTCGGCGCGGCGGCGGTCACCTATGACCTGGATGGTGCAGGCGACCCCGACTATCGCCGTGTCACCCTCGGCAATGGCACCGGCACCACCACCATCGGCAACCTGGCCGCCGGCGCGGTCAACGCCACCAGCAGCGAGGCGGTCAATGGTGCGCAGCTGTTCGCCAGCAACGACACGATGGCAAAGTTCTTCGGCGGACGCGCAGCGTTCGATCCGCTCACCAGCACTTTCACCGCACCGCTGTTCGAGATCAGCACCATCTCCACCGGTGGCGCCGTGGCCCCGGGGCTGTATGACAACGTCACCGACGCCTTCGATGCGGTGGATGGTTCGCTGGTCAACCTCAACACCCAGATCAATGACATCCGCAACACCGGCACCCGGTACCTGCGGGTGAACTCGACCGGTGCCGACGCCGTGGCCAGCGGCGCCGAAGCAATCGCCGTCGGTGCCGGTGCCAGCGCAACCGCCGCCAACAGCATCGCGGTCGGTGCCGGCAGCCTGGCCGACCGTGCCAACAGCGTGTCGATCGGTGCCGCGGGCGCCGAACGCCAGGTCACCAACGTCGCCGCCGGCACCGCCAGCACCGATGCGGTCAACCTGGGTCAGTTGCAGGCTTCAGAAGAGGGCGCGCTGCGCTACGACCTCAACGGCGACGGCAGCGTCAACTACGCAAGTGCGACGCTCGGCGAGTCCGGCACCGCCACCACGCTGCGCAACCTCGGCCCGGGCCAGATCAGCGCGGCCAGCAGTGAAGCAATCAACGGTGCGCAGTTGTTCGCGGCCAACCAGACGGTGGCCACCCACCTCGGCGGCGGCGCTGCAGTGGATGCCAATGGCGTGGTCACCGCGCCGACCTACACGCTCAACAACGTCGCCGCCAATGGCACGGTCAGCCAGGGCAGCTACAACGACGTCGGCACGGCCTTCGATGCGGTCAGCAATTCGCTGGCCAATGTGGCCGAGCAGACCGATGACCTGGACGCGCGCGCCGTGAAGTACGACGTGGACGGGAGTGGCAACGTGGTCGATACCGTGACCCTCAGCGGTACCGGCGGTGCACCGGTGAAAGTCACCAACGTGGCCGCCGGCAGCATCCTGGCGGGCAGCAGCGATGCCATCACCGGCGACCAGCTGTTCAGCACGCACCAGACGGTGGCCAGCTACTTCGGTGGCAGCACCGTGTACAACGGCAGCACCGGGCTGTGGACCGCGCCGACCTTCAACATCTCCACCATCGCCACCGATGGCACCATCACCGGCAACGACTACAGCAACGTCACCGCTGCGTTCTCTGCAGTGGACGGCTCGCTGCGGGTGCTCAACCAGCGCATCAGCAGCGGCGGCGGCAGCCCGTACCTGGCGGTCAACTCCACGGCTGCCGCAGCCACGGCCACCGGTGCCGAAGCACTGGCGGTCGGCCCGCAGGCCAGCGCAGCCGGTGCGGGCAGCGTAGCGGTCGGCAACGGTGCCAATGCCAGCGCAGGCAACAGTGTTGCGCTGGGTGCCGGTTCGGTGGCCAGCGTCGGTGCGCAGACCGGCTATACCGGTGCCTATGGCCAGGCCGGCGCCAGCAACTCGTCCGGTGAGGTGGCGGTGGGCAGCAGTGGCAGCGAGCGCAAGATCACCCACGTGGCCGATGGCTCCGACGACCACGATGCGACCAACGTCGGCCAGCTGAAGAACGGCGTGAACTACGCCATCGACCAGTCCAAGGCCTACACCGACCAGAAGATCCAGAACATCACCAACGTTGCCGGCAGCTTCCGCGCCAACAACAGCAACAACCTGGCCGATCCGGCCGCCACCGGCGCCAACTCCGCCGCGGGCGGTGCCGGCTCCACTGCGGCCGGGGCCAACTCGACCGCATTGGGCAACGGCTCGCAGGCGCAGGCAGACAACTCGGTGGCGCTGGGTGCGGGCTCGGTCGCCAACCGCGCCAATACGGTGTCGGTGGGTGCAGCCGGTGCCGAACGCCAGGTGGTCAACGTGGCCGATGGTTCGCAGGCGACCGATGCGGTCAACGTGCGCCAGCTGCAGGCTTCGCAGCAGGGCACGATCCGCTATGACACCACCACCAACGGCACCACCAACTACAACAGCGTGACCCTGGGCAGCACCAGCAGCGGCCCGACCACGGTGCGCAACGTCGCTGCCGGCACCGCCGGTACCGACGCGGTCAACGTCGACCAGCTGAAGTCGGGCATGGCGCAGACCCTGGACTGGTCCAAGGCCTACACCGATGAGCGCATGGGCGGCTTCGAACGCGACCTGCGCAAGACCGACAACCGCGCCTCGGCCGGTATCGCCTCGGCGATGGCAACCGCATCGCTGCCGCAGCCCAGCGAAGCCGGCCGCAACATGGCCTCGATCGCCGCCGGCAGCTACAACGGCGAATCCGGCGTGGCCCTGGGCATCTCCGGTGTCTCCGAGGGCGGTCGCTGGATCTACAAGTTCAGTGGTTCCACCAACAGCCGCGGCGAGGCCGGTGTGGCCGTCGGTGCCGGCATCCAGTGGTGATCGCCTGCGCCGGGTCGCATTCGCGGCCCGGCGCAGCGGGCAACGTCTACAGGGGGAATGACATGAAACCGCATCGCATCGCTCGCAGTGGCCGCGTCGCCGCCACGCTGGGCCTGATCCTGGCCGCAGGGCTGCTGGTTGCCTGCCGCAGCCACGCACCGGCCGCCGACGGCCTGGCCGACAGCACCGCCGTCACCTTCCCGGAGGCCAGCAAGGCATCGCTGAAGGAAGGCATCTATCCGGATATCGCCGACCTGCGCCGGTTCGCACCGGGCATGAGCAAGCGCCAGCTGTACACGTTGCTCGGCACCCCGCACTTCAACGAAGGCATGTGGGGCGTGCGCGAGTGGAACTACCTGTTCAACTTCCGCACCGCACAGGGCGCGGAGTACTTCACCTGCCAGTTCCAGGTGCGCTTCGACAACAAGGGCATCGCCCAGGGCGGCTACTGGAAGCCTGAATCGTGCGCAGCGGTCCTCGACCCGCCGCGTCCGCCGCCACCGCCGGCGCCGGCGCCCTTGCCGGAGCAGCCGCTGCGGCTGGCTGCCGATGCACTGTTCGGCTTCGACAGTGCCGTACTCAGTGCCAGCGGCCAGCAGGCCGTGCAGGGTGTACTGGCGCAGGTGCGTGAGGCCAGCCAGGTGCAGTCGATCCAGGTGGTCGGCTACACCGACCGCATCGGCAGCGCTGCCTACAACCAGACGCTGTCGCAGCGACGTGCCGAGGCGGTGCGCATGGCGCTGGTACAGGGCGGCGTATCCGCGGCGAGCATCAGCGCTGAAGGGCGGGGTGCGGCCGAACCGCTGGTGCAGTGCGACCAGCGCAACCGGCGCGAGCTGATCGCCTGCCTGGCGCCCAATCGCCGGGTGCAGATCGCGGGCGTGGCCCGATCGCACTGAATCCCCGCGCCGGGGCGTGCCCCGGCATCCCGAGTCCCCCCTGTCCTGCCGGCAGGACGTGGAAACGTCTCCCCCGTTTTCCACGCCTGCCGGTGGGCAGGTTTCTTCCCTGGTGCACCTGATGAATGCCCAATTCCTGCCCTTGTCCATGAAGACGGAAGCCACTCTCAGCGTGTACGGCCAGCTCGGCAACCATGCGGTCGTGCGCATTCCCGGGCGCCGGCTGCCGGGCCTCATCCTGCAGGCCGACACCGTTGCCGGCTTCCTCACCCAGCTGCAGGAAGCACAGGCGTGCCTGCGCAGCGGCCGCGCGCAGCGTGCCGACGCCGAGCTGGACATGCTGGTCGACATGCTCGAGCAGTGGTACGCGCTCATCGAATCGCGCCTGGCCGATGCCGGCGAGGCCTTGTAGAGAAACAGGGGACGGAGGGGATCAAGTCGTTTCCCGCACAACCGGGGCATGAACGACTTGATCCCTTCGTCCCCTTTTCTGTTGCTATGCGCGGGCGCGGATCATCCAGCAGGCGGTTTCCACCCGCACACGGTCGTCGATGAACGGTGCGAACGCGGTCAGCGCCTGCTGCAGCAGCGCTTCGGCGCGTGCGGCCGGCAACGCACGCAGGGCCAGACCCACAGGTCCGAGCTGGCCGACGTAGCTGGCCAGCGCATCACGGCTGAGGAAGCAGGTCAGGTCCAGCGGCGCGATGTCCACGTCCTGCCATCCGGCACGCTGCAGCAGCCGGCGCACCCGTTCGCCATCGGCGAAAGCGAACTGCCCCGGTGCACCGGGTACCCGCGCCGGCAGCACCAGCTGGTCTGCAAGGGCGTGCTCGGCGGTGGTCATGAACGGATTTTCCTGCGCGCTGCGCCAGGCGATGCAGCGCAGGCCCGCGCCCGTTCGGGCGGCACGGTGCAGGTTGGCGAAGGCGGCCTGCGTGTCCTCGAAGAACATCACCCCGAAGCGCGACTGGATCCAATCGTAGCGCGCCGTTGCGAAGGGATGGCGCTGGGCATCGGCAACGATGAAGTCGACCCCGCGCCCGATCGCGGCGGCGCGCTGGCGGGCCAGGTCAAGCATCGGTGCGGAGATGTCCACGCCCGTGCAATGGGCGTCAGCGCGTGCTGCGGCGGCGCTCAGCGTACTGGCGCCGGTGCCACAGCCCACGTCCAGCAGTTCCGTGACGGTAACCGGCAGCTCGTCGCGCAGGGCATCGGCCATCGGTTGGAACAGGTCGTCCAGCAGGGTCTGCTGCGCGACCCAGTTCTCGCCGGCGGCGCCGTTCCAGAGCGTGTTCTGATCGAGCGGGAGTGAATCGTCCATGGGCTTGCCTTGCGCGGGGAGTGCGACCATGGTGGCGCTTGAAGCCCACTTGAGGTCAAGCACGATGCAGGAACTGGATATCGGTGAGGTGGTCCGCCGCAGTGGCGTGCCGGCCTCCACGCTGCGCTACTACGAGCAGCTCGGCCTGTTGCAGGTGCTGGGGCGTCGCGGCCTGCGCCGGCAGTACCACGAACAGGTGCTGGAACGGCTGGCACTGATCGGCCTGGGGCAATCGGCAGGCCTGTCGCTGCAGCAGATCGGCGCAGCGATGCCGCAGGGGGCAGGGCTTGCACTGGATCGCACGGCATTGCTGGCCCGGGCCGATGCGCTGCAGCAGCAGATCCGCAGATTGCAGCGGGCTCAGGATCGGCTGCGGCGGGCTGCCGCCTGTCCACACGCCGAGGATGCTCGGCGCTGCGCCTCGTTCCGCAGGTTGCTGCGAGCGCAGCAGCGCGTAGCGCGCGGATGAACTGCCGACACCCGCTCAATCGCGGGTGCTGACTTCCCAGGTGGCATGCAGCACGCCCGGCACCTGTTCCATCCGCGCCAGCACCACGTCCAGTTCGTCGGCGCTGACCGCGGTGCTGACCAGCACTGCGATCACATCAGTGGGCGCATCGGCGTGCTCCACCAGTTGCACGTCGCCAACGGGGTACTGCGCGGCTTCCGGCGCATCGACCAGGCGCTCGCGCACGCGCGGCACCGCGTCGGCATCCACGCTCAGGCGCACTTCGTAGGTCGCTTCGCTGGCGGCTTCGTTGATCGGGATGCGATTGATCGCGTTCACCAGTGGCCGCAGCAGGGTATTGCCGGCGATGATCAGTACGGTCAGCAGCACGCCTTCGGCCAGCATGTCCGCGCCGGTGCAGCTGCCCACGGCAGCCGAGCACCACAGCGTCGCGGCGGTGTTCAGGCCGCGCACGTTCATGCCTTCCTTCATGATCACGCCGGCGCCGAGGAAGCCGACGCCCGAGACGACGTAGGAGATGACCCGCACGGCCTCGGCGCTGCTGGCGATGCGCATGCCCAGGTCAACGAAGGCGGCAGCGCCGACAGCCACCAGCACGTTGGTGCGCAGGCCAGCGGTGCGTTGCCGGTACTGGCGTTCGGCGCCGATCAGGGTGCCGAGCACGAACGCCGCCAGCAGGCTGACCACGGTGTCGGCGAACGGGCCGGGCTGGAAGGTTTCAATGAAGCGCATGGCCGCAGTCTACCTCCCGCAGGTGACAGTAGAACCACGCCACGCGTGGAGGGGCAGGGGGCAGGGGGCATCATCCACGCATGGCGTGGATCTACTCGTCGACGCGCTCGCCCATCATTTCGCGCTGGCGCTTGTCCAGTTCCTCCGCATAGCGCTTGCGCACGAATGCTTCAGACACCACGCCCAGCACCTGGCCATCGTCGGCCACCACCGCCAGCTCGTCGGCCTGGGTCTGGTCGAACCGCTGCATCACGGTCACCACGTCGGCGCTGGCGGCGAGTGCCACGTCGCGGTTCTCGGCGAACGTACCTACGACGTCCTCGGGCTTCACGCCGTCGCCGAACAGGCGCGGAATCTGCACGATGCCAACGTAGTGGCCTTCACTGTCGATCAGGATCACCCGGCTGCCCGAGCCCAGCGGGAAGCGCTGGCGGAAGGCGGCGGCATCGAGGTCGGCCGGGGCGGTGGCCACACCCTTGCGCATCATCCGCCCGGCATTGAGGTTGTGCACCCAGCCGATGTCACGCGCGCTCTTGATGGTTTCCCCGCGCAGGTGCATGCGCCAGGTCGAGAAGGAATAGCCGAACCACTGCCGCACCAGGGTGCTGGACACCAGCACGGCGCTCATCACCACGCTGGTCAGCAGGAAGTCGTGGGTTCCTTCCAGCACCAGCATGGCCATGGTCATCGGCGCGCCAACCACCGCCGCGGCCAGTGCAGCCATGCCTGCCAGCGCTGCCGACGTGGCGTCGACCACAGGAACGCCGGTGGCCATCGCCAGCAGCCCGGCAAACAGCGTGCCGACCAGGGTGCCCATGAACAGCGAGGCGAAGAACAGGCCGCCGCGGAAACCGAAGCCCAGCGAAATGCCGGAGGCCAGGCATTTCAGCGTCAGCAGCCCGCCGATCCAGATCAGCGGCAGATGGGTGGTCAGGTCCAGGTGCAGCGCTCCGTGGCCGGACGACAGTACCTGCGGGCTGGCCAGGGCCAGCGGAATCAGCAGCAGGCCGCCCACCACCGGGCGCCCCCACAACGGCAGCGGGCTGCGCTTGACCGTGCCTTCGATGGAGGCGATCAGGCGCATCACCACGATGCCGACCATCGCACAGCAGCAGCCGAGCAGGCCGTAGATCGCATAGTCGGCTGCGCGCACGTCGATGGTCGATGCCGCCGGCAGCAGATAGGCGTCCACGCCGGCCTGGTCGGCAACGAAGGCGCCGGCCAGCGCGGCCACCGCAACCGGCGCGAGTGCCGCCGGCGTATAGGCACCGATGACGATCTCGAAGGCGTAGAACGCCCCGGCCAGCGGTGCACCGAAGGCCGCGGCGATCGCACCGGCCGCACCAGCACCGACCAGGATGCGCATGTCGTTGCGGCGCAGGCGCATCACCCGCCCCAGCTGCGAGCCGCTGCCGGCGCCCATCTGCGTGTAGGACGCCTCCAGTCCGACCGAAGCACCGCAGCCATTGGAGACCAGGGTCTGGGTCAACACGATCAGGTTGTCGCGCATCGACATGCGGCCGCCATGCAGTGCGTTGGCTTCCACGGCATCCAGCAGGGGGCGTTTCAGGCGCGTGGCAGCCAGGCTGACCAGGCCCACCACCAGGCCACCCAGCGGCAGCACCAGCAGGGCAGTCCAGGTCAAAGCGGGCAGCGAGCTCAGGCGCATGCCCTCGTCCAGCCCATACAACGCCGTCTGCAGGGTGCGTGCCAGCCCAGCCTGCAACAGGGTCAGGCCGCCGGCGATCAGCCCGACCACCAGCGCCAGGGCGATGAACCACAGGTCGCTGCCGCGCAGGCGCAGGCGCAGGCCCTGGAAGGCCAGATGCAGGCGCGATGGCGAAGCGGTGGAGGACATGGTGGCGGCATGATACGCCGCCACCGTGAGCGCTACCGTCACCGCATCAGGCGGTTGCCATGCTCAGAAGCGGTAGCGGCCCTGCAGGTAGAACGTGCGCGGCGCGGCCACCATGCGCCCGGCGTTGCCATCCACGTTGCGGGTGTACCAGCGCTTGTCGGCCGGGTTGTTCACGCCCACCGCGACCTCGCTGTCGGCCAGCCAGCGCAGCTGCCAGGCGGCCTGCGCGTTCCACAGGCGTACGCCGGGTACACGGCCTACGCGCGCGTCGGCGGCTTCTTCCCAGGTGTTGGCGGCATCGGAGAACTGGCCGCTCTGGTGGGTGCTGGACACGTTGAAGGTCCAGCCGGCCAGCGCATAACGGGCGCCGACGCTGTCGGTATCGCGCGCGTAGAACGGCACATCGAGGCCGCGGTTGTCGCCGGACTGCTGGATGGCCTTGGTCCAGGTGTAGTTCGCGTACAGTTCCAGCCCGGCCAGCGCGCTGCTTTCGGCAAAGCGGTACTCGATCGCGCTTTCCACGCCCTTGTGGTCGGTGGCGCCGATGTTCTGGAAGGTGGGCGGGGTGATGCCCGGCACCTGCAGGATCTGGTTGTCGAAGCGCATCTTGAACACGGTCACTTCCGCACGCAGCCCGCCATCCTGCCAACGCGCGCCCAGCTCGGTGGTCCTGGCGATTTCCGGGTTCAGCGGATTGGTCGCGCTCTGCGAGTTCAACTGGATGTTCTGCACCGGCCCGAACGAGGTGGTGTAGTTGCCGAACACGGTCAGCTGCGGGGTCAGCAGGTAGGCGACGTTGAGCGAGGGCAGGGCCTTGTCGTTGCGGCTGCTGAAGGTCGCGCCGCCGCCGGCCTGGCGGCGGTCCATGTCGATCCACTCCATGCGCACGCCGGGCGTGATCCGCCACTGGCCGATGGCGATGCGGTCATCAACGTAGAACGAGTGCGCATCGGTGGCGTTGTCGAAGCGGGTGGTCGCGCCGGTCGCACCGGTACGGCGGGTAACGGTGTAGCTGCGGTCGTTGCCACGCTCGCGCAGGAAGCGGTAGCCGGCGGTGATGTCGTGCACGCTGCTGCCCCAGTGCAGGCGCTGGGTGTAGCGCGGCTCGATGCCGAGCACACGGTAGTCGCGCGGCTGCACCGTGATCTGTGTGTTGGCCGCGTTGATCAGCGAACTGGCCCGGTTGCTTTCGTTGTAATACGCCAGCACCTCGAACTCGCTGTTCTCCGACAGCGTGTTGGTGTAGCCCAGGTCGATGCCGGTGCGATGGCCCTTCCAGAAGTCGGACGGGCGGGTGTTCTGGAACGGATCGGCCTGGTACTGGGCGCGGGTCAGGCCGCCCGGAGTCAGAGAGCGCACGTCGTAGTACGACAGCTTGGCACGCAGCTCCTGCTGTGCGTCGATGGCATAGGCGAACTTCAGCGCCAGATCATCGAAGCGGTCATCGCTGCCCTGGCGCCAGCCGCGGCCGTCCTGCCCCGAATACAGCAGGGCCATGCCCAGGCCGTTGTCGGCGGTGCCGCCGAGGAACGTGTTGTACTGGGTGCTGTCGCCGCCGCCGTGGTCGTAAGCGCTGTAGCGCACGCCGGCCTCGCCGTGCAGGCCGGCCGCAGTCGGAATCGCGCGGGTGCTGAAGTTGATGATGCCGCCGACATTCTGCGGCCCGTAGCGCACCGCACCGCCGCCGCGTACCACGTCGATCGATTCGATGTTGGCCAGGCTGGCCGGGGCGAAGGAGAGCTGTGGCTGGCCGTACGGCGCAACCGCCAGTGGCACGCCGTCCAGCAGGACGGTCGAGCGCGGCGAGTAACGGCCGGTCAGGCCGCGCACGCCGATGTTGAGCGAGACCGAGCTGCCAGCGGTGCCGGAGTTGTCGGTGACCTGCACGCCGGGAATGCGGCGCATGGCATCGCCCAGGCTGGCGGCGCCGCTGGCCTCGATGCGCTGGCGATCGACCACGGTACGCGCGCCAGCGAAGCTCTTGACGCTGTCGTGCAGGCCGGTGCCCAACCAACTACCCGACACCTGGATGCTGTCGAGCGTGGTGGCGCTGTCCTGCGCGAGCGCGCTGGCGGCCGGAAACACGCACAGGGCGAGGGCGGCAGCCAGGGGCAGGCGGGCCGGTTGCGGGGCAGGGATAGGCATCGGTGCGGGGCGTGGAAGGTCGTAAATGAGAATTATTGCTGATTCCATTCGCCATTGGAATCGGTCCGCCGTTCAGCGCTTTGGCCCGGTGGTAAAGTGGCCGATTGCCTCCTGACCCGCTGAGAACTGCCATGTCCACTGCTGCTTTCTACCCCGTCGGTACCCCTGGCCAGCCGTGGGGCGTTGCGGAAAGGGAGCAGTGGCGTGCGCGCCAGCAGCGCCTGCGCCGTTACGACGAGGAGGTGCTGCCGCGCATCGACGCACTGGCCGGGCATTTCGACAAGGTGGCCTACGGCCAGCTCGACTATGCAGGCGAGACCTACACCCTGTTCGCCCTGCGCAGCCGCGACTGGAACCCGGCGTTGCCGGCCGCGCTGGTGACCGGCGGCGTGCATGGCTACGAGACCAGTGGCGTAATGGGCGCGCTGGAGTTCCTCGAAAAACATGCCGCCCACTACGCCGGCAAGGCCAACCTTCTGGTCGCGCCGTGCGTGAATCCGTGGGGCTTCGAGCGCATCAACCGTTGGAACTTCGATGCGATCGACCCGAACCGCAATTTCCGCGCTGACGGCCCGGCCCGCGAATCGACGGCGCTGATCGAACTGATCGCACCGTTGAAGGGCCAGTTCGTGCTGCATATCGACCTGCACGAAACCACCGACAGCGACGAGAGCGAGTTCCGTCCCGCACTCGCCGCGCGCGATGGCAAGCCGTTCGAACCGGGCCTGATTCCCGATGGCTTCTACCTGGTGGACGACAGCGGGAATCCGCAGCCGGCCTTCCAGCAGGCCGTGGTCGCCGAAGTGGAGAAGGTGACCCATATCGCACCGGCTGACGACAAGGGCGAGATCATCGGTTCGCCAGTGGTCGCGCACGGCGTGATCGAGTACGCGCTGGTGTCGCTGGGCCTGTGTGCGGGCATCACCGGGGCGAAGTACACCACCACCACCGAGGTCTACCCGGACAGCCCCCGCGCGACGCCGCAGCAGTGCAACGACGCGCAGGTGGCGGCGGTGTGCTCGGCGCTCGATTACGCGCTCGCCCATCGTTGATCGGTAGCGCCGGCCGCTGGCCGGCAACCACGGGGCAAGGGGATGCCGGCCAGCGGCCGGCACTACCTCACCCCAACGCCTCGGCCCACCACAACGCTGCCGGCCCCGGTGGCGTATCGCGGCGCCACACCAGGTCGCTGTGGATGCGGCGCGGCCAGCCCGGCACGCGCAGTTCCAGCAGGCGGCCCCGGTCGTAGCGCTGCACCAGCGCACGCGGCAGTTCGGCCCAGCCGATGCCGTCCTCGGCCATCTCCATCACCATCAGGTAGTCCGACGCGGTCCATGCCGGCCCGCTGATCGGCGGTGCGTGGTCGACCTGCGCACTCAGCCGCACCTGCCGGTGCCGGGCCAGTTGCGCCGCCGCACGCACGCCGGCCTGCGCCAGCGGATGGTCGCTGGCCACGTACACCGCCAGTTCGCTGTGGTGGGCCAACGGCTGGGCCACCAGCGCATCGGGGTACTGCGCCTGGCGCGGCAGCAGGCCCAGCCCGGCGCGGCCAGCATCCACCAGTTCCAGCACGTCGCGCCCCTCGGCATCCAGCCATTCCAGCTCGATCTCGGGAAATGCCTCGGCAAACCGCTGCAGCACACGTTGCGCCGGATCGAGCTGGTAGACATCGGAGAACACCACGGTCAGGCGTGGCTCCACGGGTGCGGCCAGGCGCACGCTCAGTTGCTGCAGGCGCGCGTCGGCGGCAAGGATTTCCTGCGCGTGGCCCAGCACCTGCCGGCCGGCGTCGGTCAGCTGCGGATAGCGGCCGCTGCGGTCGAACAGAACCATGCCCAGGTCCGCTTCCAGATGGGCAATGGCAGTGCTGACCGTGGACTGGGTCTTGCGCAGCCGGCGGGCGGCCGCCGAGAACGAGCCCAGCGCGGCGGCCTCGACGAAGGCCTGCAGGGATTCGGGAGAATAGGGCATTGATCCATCGCTCCTGTCGATGGAATCCATTTTGATACCACCGTAAAAGACGATGATACTGACCGCCGTCGCCCCTGTCTGCGCGGGCGTTCCGGATCATCCACGCACGGCGTGGATCTACTGATGACGTGGCGCGGTCCCCGTCCCGCAAGGAGCTTCACATGTCCTGTACTGTTCCCGCCCGTGGCGCCTTCGTCGCCTGGGCCTGCCTGACCGTGGCGATCGTCGCCGAAGTGGTCGGCACGTCCTTCATGGCCCATGCCGCCCGCGATGGCGGCTGGACCGGCTATGTGGTGATGGCCGCCGCGCTGGCGCTTTCCTATTACTTCCTGGCGCTGTCGGTGCGCCGCATCGCCGTCGGCGTGGCCTATGCGGTGTGGGAAGGCCTGGGCCTGACCCTGCTGACCGTGGTCGGCATCAGCGTGTTCGGTGAGAGCCTGTCGCTGCAGCAGCTGGCCGGTCTGGTGCTGGCGGTGGTCGGCATCGTCTGTGTCACCCTCGGGGAGGCGCACTGATGAACTTGATGGCCTTGTTTTTCGTGATCTGCTCGGCGCTGATCGATGTGGCCGCCAACATGATGGTGGCCAAGTCCGATGGCTTCCGTCGCTGGCGTTGGGGTGTCGGCGCCATCGTGCTGGTCTGGATCGCCTTCGCTCTGCTGGGCCAGGCCGTGCGCTACATGGACCTGGCCACCGCCTATGCGATGTGGGGCGCGATCGGCGTGATCGGCACGGCCACGTGTGGTCGCCTGTTGTTCGGCAACCGTCTGCGCCCGATCGGTTGGATCGGCATCGGCCTGGTCACGGCGGCCGTGCTGCTGCTCAGTACGGCGTGATCTGTCGTGGTGCGGCTGTTCGTTTCAGCTCCATGGCGCAGTTGCGGTGGAATTCATCCACCCACTTCAGTCAACGTTACGGGCGGATTCCAGCTGGCCCGCAGGATAATCGCCCGTCATCGCGGCACTAATCAGGCGCGCCCGTTTGGTCCGTGGATTGTCATCGACGTATTGAGTGCACGCTTCCTGGAAAGCCTTCGCTGCCTCGAGATCCGGATGTTCGCAATTGGGGATGATGTTCGCGCACCTGTTTAGCATCGCGGGTACGACATAACGCATATCCGCAGCATCCATGGACCCCAGCTGTTCAACGAAAGAAGACCGGGTAGTTGAGAGTTTCAGGACTGGTGCGTATGCGAACCCTCCGGTAGCCAGGGCGTGCATCCTATCGTCTTTCACTGCTGGCCTTGTTGAGGCCCCTTCCGGAGGTGGGTGCTGCAGGGACGCCAGGACGTTGAGGATCGCCGGGTGGTAGTTCTGCGAGGTGAATTCGCGGGGTTGCCGTTCCAGCGTGGTTCTGAAAGTGGACAGGGCCGGTGAGGCGGATTGCAGCACTTCCGGGCCTCCGATCAGTTCCAGCGTCTGCAGGATGTGGCTGAGAAGATGCGGATCACCGAAACTGGCCGATTCCGTGCACAATTCCAGACAATAATCCAGCGCTTCCTCGTCGCTCCAGTCGATGTCCCAGAAGTAATCGTTTCGAACCGCGATGGATTCGAATTGCAGCTCGCTGACACGCTCGGTCGTGCACCTTCTGTCCAGCACCGATGCTATGCGCTCGCTGGGCATGGCGCCAGTACGAAGAAAGAGATCTATGCTGTCGATGAATTCGTTATCGGGGTCGATGAGCAGAGTGCTGCAAGCGTTTCTGAATTGATCATGCTGCTTGATGCTGCCGGTCCGGTCGGGAGCGATCTTGGCCATCACCCCTTGCTGCCCCAATGCGTGAAGATTGGCGCCCATCATCAGTATGAATGATGCAAGGAATTCCCGAAGCGGCTTGCCTTGTGAATACTTCTTTTCGCCCAGCCAATCAATTTCCAGTGCGATCCGCCTGATCGCCCTGATATTGGTGATGCCGCAGCCAGTGATCAGGGGGGTAATCATCCCAGCCAGATGATGACCGGGAAGTGCGATGGCCGTGGACTCCTGCGGGGTTGGAGAGTAGAACAACTCCCGGTCAATTATCTTCTCGCGGATCTGCATCCACTTCGTGTGATCTGTCAGCCGCTCGCTGTTCATTATTAGGATGACTCGGCAAGCGCTGAGTTCCATCAGCTCGTCGATGAAGCCAGCGACTTCGTCGATATCCAGATCAGGATGCTTTCGTTCAAGGTCATCGAGAACGATCACCTTTCCGCGGACAGCGCTCCTGAAGGCGATCAACGCAAGATCATTGGCAATGGCCGCTCCGGAATAGAGCTTTTCAATGGCTGCACCATAGACATCGCGATCGGCTTTCGTTCTTCTCGCCAGCCAACCGCGGATCCCTCCCTGCTCAGCGACGATGTTGTCGAGCAGGGTCAGTTTCAGGTTGTTGATGCTCTTGACGCTGAAGAGCGAGGCAAATGCCGCTTCCCGCCTGTTCGCTTTGAGCGTCGAACGAACGCAGTGTGTCTTCCCTGTCCCCCATGGTCCCGACACAGACATCGCACGAACAGATTTGCTGAGCAGAGCCGCTCTCAATTGATCGGCCAACTGTGAATACGCCTCGGTGCTGATCAGTACGCTATCCACTTGGGCCTCCGTGCCGTCTGTCTGTCATTTGTCGATGGTTCGTAACGTCCAAGATTATCAGCATTTGTTGGGCCGGCTACGCTCGGTCATGCCTGCCATTGCGACAGACGGCGGGCTGGCCGACACTCAGGCTTTCCCGCAACGGAGTGCCCGCATGTTCAGTCACGTCACCGTCGGAACCAACGACATGGCGGCTTCCCGCCGCTTCTACGATGCCTTGTTCACTGCCATCGGCGGTCGTGCAGGCGTGTTCGATGACGAGGGCAAGCTGGTCTATATCAAGGATGGACGGATGTTCATGGTCATCCCGCCCATTGATGGCGAGGCGGCGTGCCATGCCAACGGCGGCACCATCGGCTTTGCGCTGGCAGACCCGCAGGCGGTGCATGCCTGGCAGGAAGCGGGGGTCGCCCACGGCGGTACCGCGGTGGAAGACCCGGCCGGCGTGCGGCACAAGGCCGGGCGCCAGTTGTACCTGGCCTACCTGCGTGATCCCGACGGCAACAAGCTGTGCGCCGTGCATGTGATGGGGTGAATCGTCGGTGCCGGACGCGGCGTGTCGTAATCGGACCAAAGTGACAACGCCGCCCGGCACGCCCGCCGGTCTGCAGGCGCGCGCGTAGCACGGAAATCCAGCCGATCGTGCCTGCGCGATGCCACGACTTCATCCTGTGTCCACTGCGATTCAGCCAGAATCCGGCGGCTTACTCTTTGATCGATCCGGAGATGGCTGCCCATGGAAGCACTGGAGCCTCAACATCAGCCGGTGCGAACCCTGCGGCCCGTCTTCGCCTTCGCGGCGATCGTAGTCGTTGCCTTCGCACTGTTCGTCAGCCTGTATCCGATCGGCGCCGGTCGCCTGCTGGTCAAGGCGCAGGACTGGGCCGCGCTCAACGTCGGCTGGTACTACCTGCTGGCGATGACCCTGTACCTGGTGTTCGTGGTCGGCGTGGCGCTGTCCAAGTACGGCGGCATCAAGCTCGGTGCCGACCATGACGAACCGGAGTTCAGCTACCTCTCCTGGGCCGGCATGCTGTTCGCAGCAGGCATCAGCATCACCCTGTTCTTCTTCTGCGTTTCCGAGCCGCTGACCCACTACCTGCAGCCGCCGCAGGGTGATCCGGCCGCGGGCGAGGCCGGTGCGCGCCAGGCCATGCAGCTGCTGTTCCTGCACTGGGGCCTGCACGGCTGGGGCGTGTTCGCGCTGGCGGCGATGGCGATGGCCTATTTCGCCTACCGGCACAACCTGCCACTGGCGCTGCGCTCGGCGCTGTATCCATTGATCGGCAAGCGCATCAATGGCCCCATCGGCTATACCGTCGACGCCCTGGGCATCGTCGCCACCGTGTTCGGCATCGGCGCGGACATGGGCTTTGGCGTGCTGCATCTCAACGCTGGGCTGTCGCACCTGTTCAACGTGCCGCACTCGAACATGGTGCAGATCCTGCTGGTGGTGGCGATGATGGGCGCGGCGGTCGCAGTGGCCGTGTCCGGCGTGGAGAAGGGCGTGCGCTGGATGGCCAACATCAACATGCTGCTGGCGATCGCGCTGGTGCTGTTCATGCTGTGCGCCGGTCCCACGCAGTACCTGCTCAGCACGCTGATGCAGAACCTGGGTGACTACCTGGGCAGCGTGGTGGGCAAGAGTTTCGACGTATACGCCTATGGCGGCCGGCCGGAATGGCTGGGCGGCTGGACGGTGTTCTACTGGGCCTGGTGGATCGGCTGGGCGCCGTTCGTCGGCCTGTTCATCGCGCGCATCTCGCGCGGCCGCACCATCCGCGAGTTCGTGTTCGGCGTATTGCTGATCCCGCTCGGCTTCACCCTGGCGTGGCTGTCGATCTTCGGCAACAGCGCGCTGGACCAGGTGCTGCACCATGGCCAGCAGCAGTTGGCGCAGCTGGCGGTGGATGACCCACCGACGGTGCTGTATGCGTTGCTGGATGGCTACCCGTGGAGCAAGGTGGTGATCGGGGTGACCGTGCTGGTCAGCTTCATCTTCTTCGTGACGTCGGCCGATTCCGGGGCGGTGGTGCTGTCCACGCTGTCCTCGCATGGCGGTGCGCCGGAGGACGATGGCCCGCGCTGGCTGCGCGTGTTCTGGGGCACGGTGATCGCGGTGCTGACCGCCGGCCTGCTGCTGGCCGGCAGCATCGATGCGCTGAAATCAGCAGTGGTGCTCGCCTCTTTGCCGTTCTCGGCGGTGCTGCTGTTGATGATGTGGGGCCTGACCCGTGCCTTCAGTGACGAGTCGCACCGCAAGCGCGCGCAGCAGTTCAGGCCATCGCCGCTGATCGGCGATGACCGCCACCACCAGGGCTGGCGCCAGCGCCTGACCCAGGCCATGCACTTCCCGGTACGCGACCAGGTGTACCGCTTCATGGACGACACGGTGAAGCCGGCGATGGAGGCGGTGGCCGAGCAGCTGCGCGAGCAGGGCTGGGACGTGCAGACGCGGTTCGAAGCGGGCGACATGGAGCTGTCGGTCAACCACGGCGAGCAACAGGACTTCCAGTACCGGGTGATCCTCAGTGGCTACCTGACCCCGTCCTTCGCCGCGCAGCAGCTGCGCAACCAGCGCTACTACCGCGCCGAAGTGCATCTGTACGAGGGTAGCCAGGACTACGACCTGGTCGGCTACAGCCGCAAGCAGATCATCAACGACATCATCAGCCAGTACGAACGGCACCTGCAGTTCCTGCACCTGAGCCGTTGATGCAGCCACGCCGGGCATGGCCCTTGCCTTTGGAGGGTGCGGACCGTTGGTCCGCACCCTCCTGTTCAATCAGAACCGGTAGCGCGCGCCCAGCGAAACGAACTGCCCGCGCAGGTTGTACTGGCTGATGTCGAAGCCGTTGGAACCGCCGGCCGGATCGAACGGCGGGTCCTTGTCGGTCAGGTTCAGCACCGACAGCGACAGCGTGGTCTTCGGAATGCCTTCATAGGCCACGTACAGGTCCAGCTGGTGGTATGGCTTGACCCGATCGCGCAGGCCCGGATTGCTGGTGGCCGTGGCTACGCGCTGGTCATAGCCGCTCACGTACTGCAGGCTCAGCGTGCTGCTCCAGTCGCCCACCGCCCAGTTCAACGAAGTGGTGCCGCGGGTGCGTGGCAGCGCGCCATGGCGGTTGTTGCCGGCGCCGTCATATGGCGCCTGGCCGGCCACCAGCGGCTGCTTGAAGCTGAGCAGGTGGGTCCAGCTGCCGGCCACGGTGAAGTTGCCCCAGCCGTCGGTACGGAAGGTACGGTTGGCTTCCAGGTCGATGCCCGAGGTGGTCAGCTCGCCCTGGTTGGCGTACTGGTTGGTGATGATCTGGATGCGGCCCTGCGCATCGCGCTGCACGCGACCGGGGAACAGTCCCGGGTTGTCGACGATGAACTGCGCGCTGTCCGGCTTGACCAGGTTGTCCTGTTCAATGCGGTACCAGTCCAGGCCGATGCTGGAATCGGCATCGGGTGACCACACGGCGCCGACGTTGAGGTTGCGCGAGCGTTCGGCCTTCAGGTCCGGATTGCCGGTACGCAGGTTGGTCACGCCGCGGCTGCCGCCCGGCTGCAGTGGATCGAACGGGTCGACCACCGAGCCGTAGCTGATGGTCTGCCCCGGTGCGATCTCCGGCAGCGACGGTGCACGGAAACCACGCGAGAACGAGCCACGCAGCAGCAGGCTGTCCAGTGGTTGCCAGCGCAGCGCGAACTTCGGCGAGAATGCCTTGCCGAAGTCATCGTAGTGGTCACCGCGGCCGGCTACCTGCAGCTCCAGCGTGCGATGCAGCGGCACGCTGAACTCGGCATAGGCGGCACTGACCTGGCGCTCGCCGTCGACGATGTTGATCGCCGGGCGCAGTTCAGTACCGGACAGCACCTGCGCACTGGTGCGCGCGTCCAGCGATTCCTTGCGGAATTCCGCGCCCCAGGCGAAGCCGATCGCACCCGCCGGCAGTTCCCACAACGAGGTCGATGCCTTGACGTTGAGCGAGTGCAGCTTGTACCAGCCCGGGCGCTTGGTCTGCAGGCGCAGTTCGTCCAGTGCGCCCGGCGTGCTGGACGGATCGAGGAAGTTGTAGCTGCCGTCGCGCAGGATCTGCTGGAAGGCGTAGCGGTCAACGAAGTTGTCCACGTACTCGCGCTGCGCACTCTGCGAGGTCAGTGCGGCCACTTCCCAGTCCCAGCGTTCACCGGTGCCACGTACGCCGGCGAGGGCGCGGTAGAACACCTGGGTGTTGTCCTTCAGACGCGGGCCGAGATCGAAGAAGGTGTACTCGAACGGCAGTGGCGTGCTGCCCGGATTGTTCGGATGGCCGACCGGCAGGACAGCGGCGATATCGGTCAGCGTACCTGTAGCGGGATTGTAGGCACGCAGGCCCGGGCCGACCGTCAGCGGGGCGCTGAAGATCTGGTCGGCCTTGTTGTGGCTGTACAGCACGTCGGCGAAGGCTTCGACGCTGTCACTGAAGCGATAGGTCGCGCTCAACGATGCCTGCAGGCGCTCGGCGCCGGGCTGCAGGGTCTTGAACGGCTGCGCGTTGAAGGCGCAGGCCTGGCCGGGCAGGGTGCTGCCGAAGTCGCTGTAGGGACGCAGCTCGCTGCCCTCGGGGCAGGGCGAGAACGGCTGCGGTGCGCGCGGATTGGACAGCCAGTTGCCACCGGCGGTGGACCAGCCGGCGAGGCGGCCACCGGGCTTGTCGCGGAAATCGCCGTCGCGGGTGTACGCGCGCTGGTCAGCATCGAGGCGGTCGCGCTTGAGCAGGTCCAGCCCGAACAGCACGTTCCAGCCTTGCTGCTCGAGGTCACCGAAGCCGGCCAGCAGGTTGGCCTTGCGCTCGTTCAGGCCGCCCTGGGTGGCGGTGCCGAAACCACCGCCGACTTCCACGCCCTGGAAGTCGCGACGCAGGATGATGTTGATGACGCCGGCGATGGCGTCCGAGCCGTACACCGCCGAGGCGCCATCCTTCAGCACTTCGATGCGCTCGACCGCGCTGATCGGCAGCGCATTGAGGTCGACGAAGGTGTCCTGGGTGTTGAGCGCAAAACCGAAGTTGGCCACGCGGTAGCCGTTGACCAGTACCAGCGTGTTCTTCGGTGACAGGCCGCGCAGGCCGATCGAGGCCGAGCCCGCAGCGAAGCTGCCGGTGTACTGCTCGTCGAAACTGTTGCCGGCGTTGGCCGACAGGTTGCGCAGCACGTCGGTAAGGGTGGAGCGGCCGGTCTGCAGGATCTGCTCGCGGGTGACGATCTGCACCGGATTGGGACCGGCGGTGTCGCTGCGCTTGATGTTCGAGCCGGTCACCAGCACGGTGCCGAGGGTGGTGCTGTCCTTGCCGGTGTCGGCGGTTTCAGCAGCGCCGGCGGTGCCAGCGACGAGGGCCAGCGCGACCGCGCTGGAAAGCAGGGTGGTGCGATACATGGAAGCGACTACGCCAAACGGTGGAGGAGCCGTCAGTACCGCACGCGGGTGAGTGCACCTTCCAATGACGAAAGCGCATTCAGTTATACATCACAGGTTCTTAACGAAAGTCGGCGGCCTCGGTGCGGCAGACCATCCCGGTGGGTGCGGACCGTTGGTCCGCACGCTCCTGCAGGGTCAGAGCCCTTCCCTTTCGGAAAGGGATCCGACCCCGTGGGCATCACGCGCGAAGCAGCACCTTGCCATTGCGGCCCGATCCGGCGCCGGCTTTCGCCGCCTGGGCGATGTCGTCCAATGCGAAGATCTGCTCCACCGGCAGGGTCAGTTCACCCCCGGCCGCACGCTTCAGCAGTTCACCCACCAACCGCCGCTTGTCTTCCACCGCCATTGCCTGGCTGACCTTGCTGCCCCAGAAGCCCTTCACCGTGGCTTCCTTGTAGATCAGGCCGCCGGCGGGAATGCGCATCGGTTCGCCGCTCATCACACCGAAAGAGACCAGGGTGCCGTGGTGGCCGAGCAGGTCGACCAGGTCGCCGCTGGCATCGCCACCGATGGAATCGACTGCAGCAGCGGCCTGCGCTTGCCCGGTGGCTTCGCGCACGCGGTCCTTCCAGCCGTCCACCGAGGTATCGAATACGTGATCGATGCCCAGTGCCTGCAGTTGCGCCACGGCCTCGGCATTGCGCACCAGGTTGGCCACGTGCACGCCGCGCGCCTTTGCGAGCATCGCCAGCGATTTGCCGACGGCACCGTTGGCGGTGTTCTGCACGATCCACTGGCCCTGCTCGACGTGCAGGAATTCCAGCAGCATCAACGCGCTCAGCGGCATGGCGATCAGCTGTGCGGCCATTTCATCGGCGATCGCGTCCGGCATCGGGATCACCATCCGCGCCGGTGCGATGAACGCCTCGGCCCATGTGCCGTGCACGGAGGCGGCGGCAACCCGCTGGCCGATCTGCAGGCCGTCGACGCCTTCGCCGAGCGCATCGACCACGCCCAGTGCTTCGCTGCCGCCGATCGCCGGCAGCGTCGGCTTGTAGCCATACAGGCCACGCACGGTCAGCAGATCGTGGTTGTGGATCGAGGCCAGCACGGTGCGGATGCGTACTTCGCCGGGACCGGGTTCGGGCAGGGGGGCATCGGCAACGGCGAGGACCTGGGCTGGATCGCCGAAGGAGGAGTACAGGGCAGCGCGCATGGGCGGTGTTCCAATGAAAGTTGACGTTGTACCGAACTGGGGATGCGCTCAGCGTCGACAAGGCCGCGCACGTGCAACACGGCATCCTGCGACCGATGGTCGCGCTGGCGCGTGATCACCGCATCTTGTGTTGACGGCTCGGAATATCCCCACTATGTTGTGGCTGTCACTCCCGGTCAGCCGCCGCCGCCGGACATGCAGCAAACGTCCCGCGGCCCGCCCCTGAAGGCTTGCCGTGTCGACGCGGCCGCCATCGTGCGGACGCAGGTCGCCCCCACGGCCCGGATACCGGCCGCAGGCGCAGGCAGATGCCGACGACCTGTGTTCCCGCCCCTTGGCACTTCACCCGTTCGCCCCGTGCGCCGGTATCGCGTGCAGGGCCGCCATGGCATCGGGCGCCGACGCGCGCACGAGCCTGGAGTTCCACCACCATGACCGACAGTACCTTCCGCGTGGCCGACCTGGCCGGCGCCGGCGACGCCATGCGCGCCAGCGGCGAGCGCATGCCGACCTGGATCACCAAGGAGGCCGGCAATCGTCGCCTGCCGTTCGATGCGGCGCGCCTGCTGCGCAGCATCGACACCATCCACGCCGAGCTGCCGCAGCTGGATGTGGCCGACTATCGCCGCGTGGTGCTGGCGATGGTCGAACGCAAGCCCAGCATCAGTGCCGATGATCTGGTGGATCTGCTGATCCGCGAAGCGGAATCGCGCGTCGACCTTGTCGCGCCGCAGTGGGAGCAGTTCGCTGCACGCCTGTACCTGCGCCGGCTGTACAAGCGCGCCAGCCGCAACCGCTTCTACGATGTCAGCCTGAAGTACGGCTCCTTCGTGGGCCTGCAGGAAAGCCTGGCCGACCGCGGCATCTACAGCAATGACATCCTGCGCTGCTATTCGAAGGAAGAGCTGCAGCAGGCCGGCGAGATGATCGACCCCGAGCGCGATCGTCTGTTCGCCTACAACGGGCTGTACCTGCTGGCCACGCGCTACCTGGCTACCGATCGCAGCCGCGAGGTGTATGAGCTGCCGCAGGAACGTTGGCTGACCATTGCCCTGTACCTGATGCAGAACGAGGGCGGGGCTGGTGAGAGCGGCCGCGTGCGCCGCATGCAGCTGGTGGGCGAGGCGTACTGGGCGTTGTCCAACCTGTACATGACCGTGGCCACGCCGACCCTGGCCAATGCCGGCAAGGTCGGCGGCCAGCTGTCGAGCTGCTTCATCGACACGGTGGACGACAGCCTGCAGGGCATCTATGACTCCAACACCGATATCGCCCGCGTGTCCAAGCACGGTGGTGGTGTGGGTGCGTACCTGGGGTACGTGCGCAGCAGTGGCGCGCCGATCCGCGGCGTGCCCAACTCGTCCGGCGGCGTGGTGCCGTGGATCAAGCAGCTCAACAACACGGCGGTGTCGGTCGACCAGCTCGGCCAGCGCAAGGGTGCAGTGGCGGTGTACCTGGACATCTGGCACCGCGACATCGAGGCGTTCATGGACCTGCGCCTGAACAACGGCGACCAGCGCCTGCGTGCGCATGATGTGTTCACCGCCATCTGCGTGCCGGACCTGTTCATGGAGGCCGTCGAGCGCCGTGCCGACTGGTACCTGTTCGATCCGCACGAGGTGAAGCAGGCCAAGGGCTGGTACCTGCAGGATTTCTACGACGAGAAGCGAGGGCAGGGCAGCTTCCGTGACCGCTACGCCGAGCTGGTGGCCGACGAACGCATCAGCCGTCGCACGGTGAAGGCGATCGACCTGTTCAAGCGGATCATGCTCAGCCAGCTGGAAACCGGCAACCCGTTCCTGTTCTACCGCGACGAAGTGAACCGGAAGAACCCGAACAAGCATGCGGGCATGGTCTATTCCAGCAACCTGTGCACCGAGATCCTGCAGAACATGAGCCCGACGCGGATGATCCAGGAGATCGTCAGCGGCGACCAGATCGTCACTACCCGCCGCGCGGGCGACTTCGTGGTCTGCAACCTGTCGTCGATCAACCTCGGCCGTGCCATCACCGCCCCCGAGGATCTGCTGGCCAAGGATGTGCTGGAACGGTTGATTCCGATCCAGGTGCGCATGCTCGACAACGTGATCGATCTCAATGCGCTGCCGGTGCCGCAGGCCACCATCACCAACCGCAAGTACCGCGCCATCGGCCTGGGCACGTTCGGCTGGCACCACCTGCTGGCACAGCAGGCGATCCATTGGGAATCGCCCGAGGCCGAGGAACTGTCCGATCGCCTGTTCGAGCGCATCAACTTCCTGACCATCCAGGCCAGCGCGCAGCTGGCCAAGGAGAAGGGCAGCTATCCGATGTTCGCCGGCAGCGACTGGCACAACGGCAACTATTTCCGTGACCGCGATTACAGTGGCGCGGCCTGGGACAGTCTTGCGCGCGAGGTGGCGACCAACGGCCTGCGCAATGGCTGGCTGCTGGCGGTGGCGCCGAACATGAGCACCGCGCAGATCGCCGGCTCCACCGCGTCGATCGATCCGATCTACAGCGCGTTCTACTACGAGGAAAAGAAGGACTTCCGACGACCGGTGGCCGCGCCTGGCCTGTCGCTGGACACCTGGCCGTACTACGAGAAGGGTGCCTACAAGGTCGACCAGTTCGCCAGCGTGCGGCAGAACGCACGCCGCCAGCGCCATGTGGACCAGTCGATCAGCTTCAACCTGTACGTGCCCAGCACGATCCGCGCCAGCACGCTGCTGGAGCTGCACCTGAGTGCCTGGCGGGAAGGGTTGAAGACCACCTACTACGTGCGCTCCAACGACATCGACATCAGCGAATGCGAGTGGTGCTCGAGCTGATCAATGCGCTCCAGCCGCGGTAGCGCCGGGCCATGCCCGGCGAGCGCACCGCGCGACCACCGCACCTTCCCTTCCGCCGGGCATGGCCCGGCGCTACCTCTGCAGGAAAGACCATGGCAACACCCCTGGACCGCATCAAGATCCTCGAACCGCGCCACCCCAACCGCAGCACCGGCATCATCAACGGCCGCACCAGCGGCATCCTGAACTGGAACGACATTCCGTACCCGTCGTTCTATCGCGCCTACAAGGAGCTGTCGACCAACTTCTGGATCCCCGACGAGGTGGACATGAAGGTGGATGCACGCCAGTACGGCGAGCTCAACGCGCGCGAGAAGAACGCCTACGATTCCATCATCGGCCTGCTGGCCACGCTGGATTCGCCGCAGACGCGCTTCATCTACAACGTCGCCGAGTACATCACCGATCCGGCCGCGCACGCCAACGCGGCGATCATCGGCCAGCAGGAGGTGATCCACAACGAGAGCTACAGCTACGTGCTGGCCTCGATCACCGACCTGCCCAACCAGAACCGCATCTTCGAGATCGCCCGCACCCATCCCACCATCATCAAGCGCAACGCGCCGATCATGGGGGCCTATGACGATTTCATGCGCGAGAAGACTGCCGAAACCCTGCTGAAGTCGTTGATCCAGTCCTCGATCCTGGAAGGCATCAACTTCTATTCCGGTTTCGCGTACTTCTACAACATGGTGCGGCAGAACCGCATGAACGGCACCGGCAAGATCATCAGCTTCATCAACCGTGATGAGCTGGCCCACACCAAGTTCATCAGCGAGCTGATCCGCGCCATCATCGGCGAGAACCCGGAACTGCAGACCAGCGAGCTGACCGCCTACGTGCACCAGTCGTTCGAACACGCCATTGAACTGGAAACCCAGTGGTCGGCGGAGGTGCTGGATGGCATCGATGGCATCGACGTGGACGAGATGGTGCGCTACGTGAAGTACCGCGCCAACAAGATGGCCGGCATGCTCGGCATCGAGCGCCTGTACAGCGACACCACCGACAACGTGATGCCGTGGATCAAGGCCTACGCCGACAACTTCACCGAGACCAAGACCGACTTCTTCGAGATGCGCAATGCAAGCTACAAGAAGACCAACGTCGACAACGGCTTCGACGACCTCTGAGCGCGGCCCGGCGCTGCGCATCCTGATCGTGGTGGCGTCGCTCAGCGGCAACACCCGTGAGCTCGGCCGCCACATCGCCGCGCGTTGCCGGGCCGCAGGCCACGCCGTGCACTGGCAGGACGCCGACGACCTGCGCCAGGCCCCGCCGTTGCCGGTGGACGAGGCCGACCTGGTGCTGCTGGGCTGCTGGACCGACAACGCCGGGCGCACACCGTCGGAGATGAAGGCCTGGGTGGCAGGCATCGCGGAGCGCGGCCAGCGGCCGCGGCAGGTGGCGGTGTTCGGCACCGGTGAAACGCAGTGGGGGCAGGAGTACTACTGCGGCGCGGTGCACCGGCTGATCCGCTATTTCCACAGTGGCTACCCGCCGCTGGAGATCGAACAGATGCCACATGGCCGGCGGCATGCCGCGGCCATCGATACCTGGACCGAAGCGGTCCTGGATCACTACTGGAGTACCACCGATGCAGATCATCGACGCCACCACGCCTGAGCAGTTCCAGCAGTTGCTGGCCGACCATCCACGCGTGCTGGTGGACTTCCACAAGGACCAATGCCCGGGCTGCCGGATGCTGGACATGTCGCTGCAGCGGGTCGCCAGCGGCACTGCAGGGCAGGGCACGACCCTGCTGCGGGTGCAGCTGGAGGTGGTGGGCGAGGCGTTCTTCCGCGAGCTGGGCCTGCGGCAGACCCCTACGTTGTCGCTGTTCCTGGACGGTGACGAGCGCATGCGCATGCCGGGTTTCCAGTCGCCGCAGCAGATCGAAGCGGCCATCGCGGAGTTCCTGTAGCGCCGGTCATGTCAAATCCACGCGTGGCGTGGATCTACTGCAGGTCGCCAGCGGTAGCGCCGGGCCATGCCCGGCGGATTCCCACCGCGCGGATCAACCGGCTGCGAACGTATCCACCAGCAGCTTCACGTTCAGCACCACGATCACCAGCGCGATCACCCAGGCAATGCCGCCCAGCCAGCGCGGTGCCACCAGCGCACCCATCGTCACTTTGTCGGTCACGATGCGTACCAGCGGGATGATCGCGAAGGGCAGCTGCATGGACAGCACCACCTGGCTCAGCACCAGCAGCTTCACCGCGCCCTGGTCGCCGAACAGCATGATGACCACCACCACCGGAATGATCGCCAGCGCGCGGGTGATCAGCCGCCGCAGCCACGGCGGCAGGCGCAGGCGCAGGAACCCTTCCATCACGATCTGCCCGGCCAGTGTCGCGGTCACCGTGGAGTTCAGGCCGGAGGCGAGCAGTGCCACCGCGAACAATGTCGAGGCCAGGCCGACGCCCAGCATCGGTGCCAGCAACTGGTGCGCCTGCTCGATGTCTTCCACGTCGAAGCGGTCGTTGGCATGGAATACCGCCGCCGCCAGGATCAGGATGCTGGCGTTGATGAACAGCGCCAGGGTCAAGGCAAAGGTGCTGTCGGTCACCGCCCAGCGCAGCGCGCTGCGACGGCCTTCATCGGTGCGTGGATAGGCACGGGTCTGCACGATGGAAGAATGCAGGTACAGGTTGTGCGGCATCACCGTGGCACCGATGATGCCGATGGCGATGTACAGCGCATGCGGATCGGTGACCACCTGCGCGCGCGGAATGAAACCGCCCAGCACCTGCATCACCGGCGGCGCGGCCAGCGCGATCTGCACCATGAAGCAGCCGAAGATCACCAGCAGCAGTGCGATCACGAAGGCTTCCAGCGCGCGGAAACCGCGGTTCATCAACAGCAGCACCAGCAGCGTGTCCAGCGCGGTGATCACCGCGCCCCACAGCAGCGGCAGATCGAACAACAGTTTCAGCGCGATGGCCGTGCCGATCACTTCGGCCAGGTCGCAGGCGATGATCGCCGCTTCGCACAACGCCCACAGCGCCAGGTTCACCGGCTTGGGGTAGCGCGCACGGCAGGCCTGCGCCAGGTCCATGCCGGTGGCGATGCCCAGCCGTGCCGACAGCGCCTGCAGGATCACCGCCATCAGGTTGGAGATCAGGATGACCGACAGCAGCAGATAGCCGAAGCGTGAGCCACCTGCGAGATCGGTCGCCCAGTTGCCCGGATCCATGTAACCCACCGACACCATGTAGCCGGGGCCCAGGAAGGCCAGCAGCCGGAACCACCAATGGCCCTTTTCGGGTACGGCGATCGACGCGTTGAGCGGACCCAGGCTGGCCGCGGTGGAGGCCGGAGAGTCGGTGGGCGCGACAGTGTTCATGGCTGCCAATATAGCCACTGCTATATCGCATAGCAATGTGAAACAATCGTCTTTACTGCGTCACTGGTCCAGAATTCAGGTTCGCACCCGGATGACAACTGCAGGACAGGCACACGCGTGGGCAAGACGGACGATTCGACATCGCTGAAAAGCACCCCCTTGATCGAGGCCGAGCGCCAGGTCGAGAGCTTCCGGCAAGTGCGCGAGGCACACCGGATGGAGCTGGTGGAGGATTATGTCGAGCTGATCTCCGACCTGCTGGCCGACGGCGGCGAGGCCCGCCAGGTCGACATCGCCACCCGCCTCGGTGTGGCCCAGCCGACCGTGGCGAAGATGCTGCGCCGGCTGGCCCGCGATGGCTGGGTGGTGCAGCGCCCGTACCGCGGCGTGTTCCTGACCCCGGAGGGCGAGGCGCTGGCCCATGCCAGCCGCCAGCGCCACCAGACCGTGGAGCGCTTCCTGCTGGCGCTGGGCGTGGACCCGGATACCGCGCGACGTGATGCCGAGGGCATCGAGCACCACGTCAGCGAACAGACGCTGGCGCTGTTCGACGCATTCGTGCGCAAGGCCGAGGGCGGTTCCGCCGAACGGTAGCGCCGGGCCATGCCCGGCGGGCGCGTTGCCGCCTCACGCATTTCGCCGGGCATGGCCCGGCGCTACCGGGGTTGAGCGCCGTCATCGGGGCAGTGCGCCTGCTGCTGCGCACATGCCTGCTTCCACCATTCCTGCAGTACCGGTTGCAGCCCGCGGTAATGGCGCCCCTGCCAACCATTGGCCAGCACCGCGCCCTGCGCATCGATCAGCACCAGGTTGGGCGGGGCCGGGCCCGCCAATGCCTGCAGCGCTGGCATGCGCTGCGCACGACGCGGGTCCAGCACCGGCCACGGCATCTGCTGCAGGTGCATGTAGCGCCGCAACGCCGCCTCGCTTTCATCCAGGCTGACATACACCACTTCGGTATCGGCGCCGGCCTCGCGCAGCGCGTCACGCACGCCGCGCAGGGTCGGCACGAAAGCGTGGCAGGGCGCGCACCAGTCGGCGCCGAAGTACAGCGCGATCAGCGTTGGCGGTGGCGACCACTGCATCGGGCGCAGGGCACGTGGCTCGGGCCGCATCAGCGAGGCGGAGACCTGCGCATGCAGGTCGGCAGCCACTGCCGGCCATGCCAGTGCCAGCAACAGCGCGGGCAGCCAGCTAGAACGCATAGCGCAGGTTGACGTACCACGAGCGGGCGAAGCGAGGACCGTACACGTAATCGCTGTCGCGCAGCGCGCCGCTTTCCAGATCCTTCTGCCGCTGGTCGAACACGTTCTTGACCCCCGCCGCCACCGACACTTCCTGCTGTGCCTGCGCACCCAGATGGCGATGCCAGCGCGCGCCGAGGTCGGTGACCAGGAAGGCGCGGGTGCGATGCAGCTCGCCCAGCCGGTTGTTGAGCACCGGCATCGATCCGGTGTGGCGCAGCGCCAGGAACGTCTCCCAGGGCTCGGCCGGCATCCAGCTGAGTTGGGCCAGGCCGGTCCAGCGCGGGGTTTTCAGATAGTCGCGGCTGTCGATGACGGTGTCGCCGCCGTCGGCGGTGTCGTCGAAGATGCGCTGCGGCTCGCGGAACTGCGAGCGGTACCACGATGCGCCGGCAGTCAACCGCCACTGCGGGGAGGGCTGCCAGCCGAGGTTGGTTTCCACGCCCAGCACGTTCGAGCCGGAGGCGTTGTAGCGCAGCTGCGTCAGCTGGCCATCATCGCCGCGCTGGATCTCGCCCAGCGCGAAGGTATCGCGGATGCGTGCGTAGGACGCGGTGGCATCCCAGCTCCATACCGGGTCGGCCGGGTCGGAGCGCCAGTCGAACCCGAACAGGGTGGTCAGCGCGCGCTCCTCCTTCAGGCCACGGGTGTTGCGCACGCGCACCTGCTCGCCGCCGAGGGTATCGACGTGGACATCCTCGACGAAGATTTCCGGCGCACGGAAGCCGGTGGCGATGCCCGTTCGCCATTTCAGCCGTGGCGTGGCCTGCCAGGCCAGGGCGATACGCGGTGAGAACACGGCGCTGTCCAGTTCCGAACTCTTGTCCACGCGCGCGCCCAGCACCAGGTCGACGTCCTCGCGTACGCTCCATTCGTCCTGCACGAACGCGCCGAGGTTGTGGAAGGTTGCATCCTCGAGCACGGCCAGGCGCTGGCCGGCACCATCGCGATTGTCGTCACGCAGGCCCTCATGCTTGTACTGAACGCCGAACGCCAGCGTGTGTGCACCCAGCCGCCAGTTCAACTGGCTGTCGATGTAGTGCAGCGGGTTGTGGGTGCGCCCGTACTGGCGCCATGAGCGTGATGCGGGGCTGCCCGGTACGTTCGGGTCCAGTTGCGAAGGATCGTAGCCGGGTGCGGACGGATCGGTGACCACGTCGCCGAGTCCGCCATAGAAACTGTCGCGGTCGATGTCGGCGAAGGCATAGGCCAGGCGGAAGTCGACGTCGCCGCTCACCTCCTGGTCCCATGACAGGCTGCCGCGGCGGTAGTTCGTGTCCAGCGATTCGGCGATGTTGGCCAGGTGTTCGGGCTGGTCCAGGCGGTTGCCACCGCGACGGCTCTCATCGGTCACCTGCAGGTCCAACCGCAGGCGCGTGCCCGGAGTGGGCGCATACCAGGCCTGCAGGCCACCGACCTTGAGGTTCTTGCGGGTGATCTCGGTATAGCCGTCGCCGTTGTAGTCGATGCCACTGTTCCAGTTGCGCTGGGCGATCACCGACAGTCCCGCGTCGGCCTCGCTGGCGACCAGATCCAGACGCACGTCGGCGTTCTTCTGCGGCGTGCCCTTCAGAACATCCACGCCCGCCTGCACATGGCCGCCGCTGCGTGCCGGCAGCGGCGGAACCAGATTGATGACACCGGCTACGGCGCCCGGCCCGTACAGCGACGAACCACCGCCCTTGACCACTTCGATGCGGTCGACGAAGCCGGCGGGAATCTGTTCCAGCCCATACACACTGCCCAGCGTGGACAACAGTGGAATGCCATCGAACAGCAGCTGGTTGTAGGCACCGGGAAGGCCCAGCAGCTGCACTTCGCTGGTGTTGCAGTTCTGGCAGTTGCTCTCCACCCGCAGGCCGTTGATCAGCTCGACCGCGCGGGAGAAGTCGGTGGCCGCGCGCAGGGCGATGTCCTCCTTGCGCAGTACCTCGGTGCGGATCGGCACGTCCGACAGCAGGCGTTCGCTGCGGGTGGCCGTGCTGACTTTCACCTGCACGCGGTCCAGCTCGGTAGGCGAAGGCGGTGCGGCGAATGCGGTCACCGGCAGGGCGGCGGCAATACCGGCAGCCAGCGGCAGCCGGCGGAGAAGGGAGGCAGCAATGCGCATGAGGGCGTCGTCCTTGGGAAGGGAGGGCGGCGAGGGCGACCTGGCTGGCGCACATGAAAGCAGATGGTCATCAACATAGCAATTGCTATATTGGGGTCTCGGCGCGTGCGTGAACCGTGGCCTTTACTCGAACGTAATTGTTATAACATTACACAATGCGCACACGTGTGTGCCGGTGGTCATGCACCGGAAGCGGTCAGCCGCGGCGGAAGGCGGCGGGAGTGCGCGCGCCGACGATGATCATGCGGATCATCGTGGAGATCTGTTCGACCAGTTCCGGATCGTTCTCAGGGGGCTGGTCCATGGCCGAAGCGCCCATCGCAAACACCAGCCGGGTGATTGCCATCGACACCAGTTCCGGCTTGTACAGCACCGCGCCATCCAGTGCGGCCAGGCGCACCAGGTCATGCTGCAGTTCTTCTTCGAAGTAGTGCAGTTCGCGTTCGACCGCGTGCTTGAAATCGTCCGAGCCGACCGCGCCTTCGCGCAGCAGTACGTGCAGCAGCTTGTCGTCGGCACGCAGCTGTTCCATGAAGGTTTCCACCGACACGCGCACCACGCTGGTGGCGCTGGACGTAGCGCGCTGGCGGGCTTCGCCGATGATGGTGCGCAACGAGCGCCCAGCCACGTCGATCAAGGCGACGGCCAGTTCGTCCATGTCGCGGAACTGGCGGTAGAAGCTGTTGGGTGCGATGCCCGCCTCGCGGGCGACTTCGCGCAGGCTGAGGGTGGACAGGCTGCGATGCGGGCCGATCAGTTTCAACGCGGCGGCCAGCAGATCTTCGCGGCTCACCGTACGGCGGGCCGGGCTGCTGGCATCTTCAGGCGGAGACAGAACGGTGGCGGCGGCCATGGTACTTCCGGAGGGGCAAGGCTGAATCATACCCAATCCGCTGCAATATACACATGTATACACAGCTGTGTGTGCGGCCGTATAGTGCATCCATGAGCGCTGTCGTCCGTCCTTCCCTGTTTTCCCCGTACCGCTGGCTGTCGCCGTCGCTGTTCGACTTCTGGGCGGGCCAGCTGAATCCGTTGTGGACCCTGCGTGAGCCGATGGCCCGCCTGGTACGGCGCGAGCCGGCCGGCGAGGGCGCCGCTACCCTGGTCCTGCGCTGCAACCGGCACTGGGCCGGGATGCGCGCCGGCCAGCACGTCACCCTGGGCGTCGAGCTTGAGGGGCGTGTATTGCGCCGCAGCTACAGCCCGACCCGCCTGGGCCGTCGTGAGCTGGCCATTACCGTCAAGGCGGTGGAAGGCGGCAAGGTCAGCCAGCATCTGGTCGCGCATGCCAAGCCGGGCGACCTGTTCCGGCTGGATGCGGCCTTCGGTGATTTCCACATGCCCGCCGCAGCGCCGGTACTGCTGCTGGCGGCAGGCAGCGGCATCACGCCCATGCGCAGCCTGCTGCGCGACGCCTGCCAGCGCCCGCTGGCGGCGCCGGTCGACCTGTTCTACTGGGAGCGCAGCGCCGCGGCGTTCCAGTTCCGTGATGAACTGCAGGCGCTGGCCGCAGCGAACCCGAACCTGCGCGTGCATCTGCTGACCACCCGCGAAGGCGAGGTGCCGGCCGCGCGCATCGACAGCCACACGTTGGCCGTTGCCGGTGACGACACCCCGCTGGCGCAGCGCCATGTGCTGGCCTGTGGCCCGGATGGCTTCGTTGCCGCTGCGCGCACGCGGCTGGCGCAGCAGGTGGCCGGTTTCCAGGCTGAAGCCTTTACGCCGCCTGCGGCACTCAGTGATGCCGACAGCCTGGGTGAGGTCGCATTGACCCTGGCCCGCAGCGGCCGGCGGCTGATCGTGCCGCGTGGCCGCTCGCTGCTGGAAAGCCTGGAGGCGCAGGGCATCGCGCCCAAGCACGGCTGCCGCATGGGCATCTGCAACAGCTGTACCTGTGAACGCGTCAGTGGCACCACCCGCCACCTGCGCACCGGCGATACCCAGTCCGAAACGGCCGTGCCGGTGCGGATCTGCGTGAGCGCGCCGACCACCGACCTGACCCTGGATCTCTGAGGACTCCGCTGCCATGACCCGCGCTACCGACCGTGCCCTGAGCCCTGCCGAGATGCAGACGTTTGGTGAGGAACTCGATGCGATCCGCGACCGTGTGATCGGCAGCCTCGGCGCCTCCGACACCCGTTACATCCGCCGCGTCGCAGCGGCTGTGCGCTGGTCCGGCGTGCTCGGCCGCAGCCTGCTGTTCCTGGGCGCGTTCTCTCCGTTGTTCTGGGCGCCGCTGCTGTGGCCGGCCTGCATCGCCGGCACGCTGCTGCTGGCGCTGGCCAAGATCCTGGAAAACATGGAACTGGGCCACAACGTGATGCACGGCCAGTACGACTGGACCGGCGATCCCAAGCTCAACGGCAACACCTACGAATGGGACATCGTTGCCACCGCCGACAACTGGCGCAAGACCCATAATTTCCGCCACCACACCTACACCAACGTGCGTGGCATGGACGATGACATCGGCTATGGCCTGCTGCGCATCTTCCCGGAACAGCGCTGGAAGCCGTTCTACCTGCTGCAGCCGATCATCGCACCGATCTTCGCGCTGCTGTTCCAGTGGGGCGTGGCGGCGCAGGACCTGCGCCTGGGGCGCTGGTTCAAGGGCCGCATCAGCAGCCGTGCGATGTGGCTGCAGACCCGTCCGGTGGCCCGCAAGATGATCCGCCAGGTGCTGAAGGACTACGTGTTCTTCCCGCTGCTGGCCGGTCCGTTCTTCCTGCCGGTGATGCTGGGCAACATGGTGGCCAACGGCCTGCGCAACATCTGGACCTACGTGATCATCTTCTGCGGCCACTTCACCGCCGAATCGGAAACCTTCCCGAAGGAATGCCTGCGCAATGAATCGCGTGGCCACTGGTACCTGCGCCAGCTGCGCGGTTCGTCCAACATCAGCGGCGGTTTCGTGATCAACGTGCTGTCGGGCAACCTCAGCCACCAGATCGAGCACCACTTCTACCCGGACCTGCCGGCCAACCGCTATGCGGCCATCGCCAAGGAAGTGAAGGAAATCTGCCGGCGCTACGGCCAGCACTACAACAACGGCTCGCTGCCGCGGCAGTTCACCCAGGTGGTCTGGCGGATCCTGCGCCACGCGTTCCCGAGCAAGCCGCGCCGCCTGCCGATGCCGGACATCATGCCGGCACCGGCGTCGGCCAACGCCGGCTGAGTCTTCAGCCGGCCTTCGCCAACAGCGCAGGTGAATCGCGATCGAGCCTGCGCAGGAACACCTGCATTTCCTTGCAGGCCTGCTGGTCGCCCTTGCTGCCGGCCACGCTGAGCCCGCGCTGCCACGCTTCGCGCGCCGCCTGCGGCTGGCCACCAGCCAGCCAGGCCTTGCCCAGCAGCTTCCACGCCGCCGAATAGTCCGGGTCCAGCACCACGCAGCGGCCCAGATGGGTGGCTGCGCGCACCGGGTCGCCGGCATCCAGCCAGCTCTTGCCCAGGCCGAAGCGCAGCAGTGCGCTGTCCTTGCCGGCGGCAAGCATCCTCTCCAGCGTTTCGATGTCCATCAGCGCACCTCCAGCAGGGTTTCCACCGGTCCCGCCTGGAAGCGGCCGCGATGAAACAGCAGCGGCGTGCCGCCTGCTTCCTGCACATCGACAATGCGCCCGGCCAGCAACAGGTGATCGCCGACCGGCCACTGCGCGTGGCGGGTGCAGGTGAGATGGACCACGGCACCGGCGATACGCGGTGGAGCGTCTTCGCCGTCATCCAGCAAGGGCACATCGGTGAATCGATGGCGCACCTGCGGATCGGCGAACCGGCGCGCCAGGGCTTCCTGGCCAGCGCCGAGCACGCTGATCGCAAAGCGGGTGGCGCGCTGGAACGTGGACAGGCTCTGCGCATGCAGGGCGAGGTTCCACAGCACCAGTGGCGGCTGCAGCGAGATCGGCACGAACGAGTTGATGGTCAGGCCCTGCGGTTTTCCCTGTGCGTCGCGGGCGCAGACGATCGCCACGCCAGTAGGGAAATGGCCGAGCAACCGCCGCAGCGCACGCGGCGGCAGGCTGACCGATGGCACCGGTGCCGGAGCGGGGAACACCCCCGCCCACGGCCCGGCGTATGCACCGGAGTCCGCGTTCATGCGGCCCTGGCCTGGCGGTAGCGCCGGCCGACCTCGGCCCAGTTGATGAGGTTGAAGAACGCACCGATGTAGTCCGGGCGACGGTTCTGGTAATGCAGGTAGTAGGCGTGCTCCCAGACATCCAGGGCAAGGATCGGGGTGTTGCCGGAGGCGCCCACCGCCGCGCCCATCAGCGGGCTGTCCTGGTTGGCGGTGCTTTCGACCTGCAGGCGGCCATCGCGATCGACGGTCAGCCACGCCCAGCCACTGCCGAACCGGGTCTGCGCGGCCTTGCTGAAGGTTTCCTTGAAGGCGTCGTAGCCACCGAGGTCGCGATCGATGGCCGCGGCAAGCGCGTCATCGGCGGTGCCGCCATTGGCGCTGAGCACGGTCCAGAACAGGCTGTGGTTGGCGTGGCCGCCGCCGTTGTTGCGCACTGCACCGCGGATCGATTCGGGCAGGGCGTCGAGGTCGGCGATCAGGGTTTCCACCGGTTGTGCCGGCAGGCCCGCCTGTTCCAGCGCGGCATTGAGGTTGTTGACGTAGGCCTGGTGATGCTTGCTGTGATGGATCTCCATCGTGCGCGCATCGAAGTGCGGCTCGAGGGCGTCGTAGGCATAGGGGAGGGCGGGAAGCGAGTGCGGCATCGAGACAGTCTCCGTGGGGAAGGCCAGGGGTATGGCCGTGGGGAGACTGTTATCGCACCTCAACATTGGTTGAGGTCAAGCGGGGTGGTTGAAAAGAGGGCGCTGTCGGCACGTTGACTGTCCCGGGATCACGTGGGCGGATGGGCCCATGCAGGTCCGCCCACGCAGGACAGGTCCACGCGCCGGCGCGGAGGCGACGTCAAAGGCGAGAGCAGAAGCAGCAGGGTAGTGCCGGCCGCTGGCCGGCAGCGGGTGATGGTCGGGGCTGCCGGCCAGCGGCCGGCACTACCTGTATCCGTCGAATCCTGCGTCTGGCGTCAGCTCAACCATTCCCTGCAACCGCTATCAACCTGATCACCACAGGCCGCCTGCATCCGCTGCTGCAGCCGCGCCAGCGTGTCCGCACCCTTGTGCTTGGCGCTCCACGACTGCAGCTGCCCGGCCAGCCGTTCGAAGCGCTGGCGCGTGCGCTGGTGGTAGCCGGACGGCTGCTTGTCCAGCTCGGCGATCAAGGCCTCGGTGGCCTGCTCGATACGCGGTGCATCATCGGGTGCCAACCGCAGCAGGCCTTCTACGTACAGCACGCCCCACTGCACGCGCGTGGCAGGGCCCTGCGCGCCTTCATAGGCACGCTTCAGCCATTCCAGGGCGCCGGCGCTATCACCACGCTGCTCGGCCAGTTCGGCCAGCTCCGGCATGTAGTAGTAAGGCTGCTCGCTGCGCTTCAGCTCTGCCAGCAGCAAGGCCTCGGCGCCCGCATCGTCATCGACCTGACGCAGCGCGTAGACGGCGCTGCTGATGGTGGCCTGGCGCGCGTGTGCATCGGTAGCCGCGGCATCGGCGGCGGCCACGCGCTGCTTTACGCGCTGCACCAGTGCTGCCGGCAGCGCGCCTTCAGGCTGCCGCTGGCGTGCCAGCGCCAACTCGGTCAACGCACGTGACAAGGCATCGTCTGCGCGATCACCACGCGCGGCGTCGGCACGTTCCAGTGCGACCAGCAACTGCTGGCCGAGGGCATTGCTGCTGGCCGGACCAGCGCTGGCCTGCTTGACCAGCCCGGCGCCGGCATACCCCAGCAACTCGCGGTTGCGACGTACCTCCGCCGGTTGAGCCAGCACCGCCTGCAACAGTTCGCGTACCTGGGTGGGCGCTGCCGTCGGTTTCTCGGCGGTAGCCAACGCGAGCAGCGCGAAGCGACGCTGCAGCGCAGGCTCGGGTGCGGCCTTGGCCAGCTGCTGCAGCACGTCCTGGGCGCTGCGCTTGCCAGCCAGGCGGTTGGCATCCACCTCCCAGCCGTAATCGCCCAGTACCTGCCAGTCTTCGGCGCCAAGCGTGGCCGGCGTCGCCAGCGCGGTCGCAAGTGTTTCGGCGACAGCGCTGCGGCGGCTGGCGGCGACGGTCAGGGCCCGGGTCAGTTCGGCCGCGTCGTTGCCGCCGGCCACGCGGGTGATTTCGTTGCGCTGCGGGTCGAGCACGATCAGGGTTGGATAGCCGCGCACGCCGAAGCGTTCGCCCCATGCCTGCGCGCCTTCTTCGTCGCCGTCCAGGTAGACCGGCACGAATTTGCCGGTCAGTGCGATGAAGGCCGGATCCTTGAACAGCCCTGCCTTGAGCTGGTTGCACGGCGGGCACCACACCGCGCCCCAGTACAGCAGCACCGGCTTGCCACTCTCGGCGGCTTCGTTGAACGCATCATCCACGTCGCCCTGGCGCCAGGCGATGGCGGAGGCCGGGGCGGTCGATGCCGCCTTTGCCGTCGGTACCGGCGCGGACGCGGGGGAGCAGGCGCTCAGGGCCGAGGCCAACAGCAACAGGGAAAGCGCGACGCGCATCGGCAGCATCTCGAAGGACAGGGTGGTGGGCCATTGTAGGAACGGTCGGGGTGCTGGCTGATGCAGTTTGCTTATGTCGCACGCGCAGCACGGCATGTGGGCGGGGTATCAGTGCGGACCAGGGGGCGCAGCCACCGCAGCGGGCACCGCCAACACCAACGGCTGGTAGATCAGGCCGTGGTACTCGCCGACGTCGCCATCCAGCACGAACCCATAGTGTTCGTAGGCCGGCACCGCGTTGAGCGAGGCGCGCACGGTCATCTGCGGGCCGCGTACCTGCGGCAGCACCGACTGCAGCAGGGCACGACCGATGCCTTGTCCCTGCAGCTCCGGCGCGACGAACAGCATCGCCAGGTGCTGGCCCGCCTTCAGTTCCACCACGCCGACCACACGGCCCTCCTGTTCGGCCACCAGGATGTGGTTGTCACCCTGCAGGCGCTCGGCGAAGGCGCTGGCTGCGGCCACGTTGCCGAAGGTGGCGATGCCCTCGGCGGTAAGCATGGGCGCAACGGCTGCAGTGAAGGCCGCCATGCACACCGCGCTGATTGCGGGCAGGTCATCGACGTGGGCGGGACGGATCCTGGGCATGCGCTGTACTTCCTGTTGTGGGACGCCATCAATGCCCCACGCTAAGCTGGCGGCATGACTGATTTCAATCCTGCCCATGCACGTCTGTTTCCAAAGCAGGGCTTGAGCCTTGGCCTGATGACGCCGGTGGCCGCACACGGCCTGGCCGATCTACTGGAGGCGCGCCGCGTCGCCCGGCTGGCCGACGATCTGGGCTTTGCCGCGTTGTGGACCCGCGATGTGCCGCTGATGGTGCCGCAGGGGCCGGATGCGACCGCCAGTGCGCTGGATGATCCGTTCCTGTGGCTGGGGATGCTGGCCGCGGCGACCGAGCGCATCGTGATCGGCACTGCGGCCATCGTGCTGCCGTTGCGGCAACCGCTGCAGGTGGCGAAATCGGCGCTGACGCTGGACCGGATCAGCGGTGGACGCTTCGTGCTGGGGCTGGGCTCGGGTGATCGACCAGAAGAGTTCGCGGCCTTCGGCGAGGACCTACAGGGCAGGGTGGGCACCTTCCGCGAGCGCTGGTCGCTGCTGCGTGCGGCGCTGTCCCCCGAACCCTCCGAGCGCGCGCCGGTGTTGCAGGCAACCGGTGGATACGACGTACTTCCTAAGCCGGCAAGGCGCATTCCGATGCTGGTGGTCGGTACTGCGCGGCAGAGCCTGCAGTGGATCGCACGCGAGGCCGAAGGCTGGGCGACCTATCACCGCGAAGAGACCGCGCAGGAAGGGCGCATCGGTCTGTGGCAGCAGGCGCTGGCCCAGAGCGGCGGCGCGCCCAAGCCATTCGTGCAGTCGATGCTGCTGGACCTGCAGACCGATCCAACTGCGCCGGCGGAGCCGCTGCCGCTGGGCCTGAAGGTGGGCCGCGATGGCCTGCGCGCGTACCTGCAACGCGTACACGCGCAGGGTGTGGCGCATGTGATGTTCAACCTGGTGGACAACGGCCGGCCGGTGGACGACGTACTGGGCGAGATCGGCGAGCACGTCCTGCCCGATACGCGTCGGTAGGTGTCCACCTTGGTGGACACGCCGCAGGTATCCGGCATGTTCGCATCTGCGTATCATTCTCATTTGATATCCAGCGCTGGAGCCCTGCGTGACCCACCGTAACCCGCTGCACCCGACCGGGCGCCTTTTCGCCGTCGTCGCCTTCATCGAGGCCATCACCTGGGCCGGTCTGCTGGCCGGCATGTGGCTCAAATACGGGCCGCAGGCCAACGTCGCGCTGGTGAAGCTGTTCGGGCCGCTGCATGGCGTGGCGTTCCTGGTCTACGTGGCGGTGACGCTGTTTGCGGCGCTGCGCCTGCGCTGGCCATGGTGGGCAACGGGGCTGGCGTTGCTGGCTGCGATTCCGCCGCTGGTGACCCTGCCGCTGGAGTGGTGGTTCAAGCGTCGCGGCCTGCTGTCGGTACGCGCAGGACGGTGATGCACCCGCAGGTGCGTGCCTGTTAAGCGAATGGGTATCAAATGCAAATGCGAGCCGTTATCATTTAAGGATGGCGTCGCCGCCTGACAGGGCGACGTCGCGCGGGGTGCGGATGCGCCCGGCGTTCCCTCCCTGGTTACGGTTGGTGTTCCATGCATGCACGTCCCGTGGTTCCCGGCTTGCCGGCGCTGGTGTTGGCTGCCCTGATCGGCACCATGGCGATGATGTCCTTCGTCGCCGTCATCGGCCCGGTGGTCCGCCTGCTGGGCCTGTCCGAATGGCATGCCGGTCTATCGGTCACGGCCGCGGGCGTGTTGTGGATGCTGGCCGCTCGCCCGTGGGGCCAGCTCAGCGACCGCATCGGCCGCAAGCGCGTGCTGATGCTGGCGATGAGTGCCTACACCGTGGTCTACATCGCGCTGGCGGTGTTCATCGATGTCGCGCTGCAGACAATACCGCCGGTGCTGGTCTCGGTGCTGGTGCTGGTCGGTGCACGTGGCCTGATCGGCCTGTTCTACGCGGCTGTGCCGCCGACCGCTGCTGCGCTGATCGCCGACAAGGCACCCACCGGCCAACGTGCGAAATTCCTCGCCCGCCTTGGCAGCGCCAACGCGCTGGGGATGGTGTTGGGTCCGGCTGCTGCCGGATGGCTTGCCTACAAGAACCTGCCGCTGGCGCTGTACGTGGCTGCGCTGTTGCCGCTGCTCGCGCTGGGCCTGCTGGCCTGGCGCCTGCCGGCCACACCGCCGGTGGCAGCCGCACACAGCCGTAACCGCGTACCGCTGTCGCGCCTCGACCCGCGGCTGCGCCTGCCGCAGATGGCCGCGTTCGTGGCGATGGTGACGGTGACCATCGCCCAGGTCACGGTCGGCTTCTTCGCCATTGATCGTTTCGGCCTGGATGCAGCCGAAGGTGCACGCATGGCCGGCATCGCACTGACTGCAGTCGGCGTGGGCCTGATCCTCGCGCAGGGGCTGGTGATGAAACTGGACGTGCATCCCCGGCGCTGGATCATCCTCGGCGCACTGATCGCAGGCATCGGCTTTGCGTCGGTGGCGGCGGTGCAGCAGACCTGGCAGTTGCCGGCGGCATACGCGCTTGCAGCGTTCGGCATGGGCTTCGTGTTCCCGTCGTTCCAGGCGTTGGCCGCCGACGCGGTGCAGGCGCACGAACAGGGGGCGGCGGCCGGCACCGTCGCGGCGGCGCAGGGGCTGGGCATGGTGGCCGGGCCGATGCTCGGCACCCTGTTGTATCGCGGCGGCGCCAGCCTGCCTTACCTGCTGGTCGGCGTGCTGCTGCTGGTGCTGTGCGTGCTGGCAGCAGCGTATCGGATGAAGGAGACCCCATGAACGATTCCCTGATGCAGGGCGCGTGGCCGGAGGCTGCGTCGATGCTGCCCGAGCCCACCGCCGAAGCGTCGCTGTTCCTGCTGCGGCAGGCGGATCAGCAGATGCACGCGCGCGGCTGCCGCGCACCCTTGCCGACCGGTGTGCTGGCCACGCTGGCCGAGCGCGTGGCGACGTTCTTCGCGCAGCAGCGCGGTGGGCCGGGCCTGCTGGTCGGCGCGGTGCCGTTCGAGCCGCGCGCCGATGATGCGTTGTACCAGCCCGAGCGCCTGCTGCCGGCGTTGCCCGTGCAGTCGCAGGCGGCGCCGGCGCTGTCCGGAGCGCTGACTGCCGAGCCCTCGGCGCAGGCGTATGCAGCGGCCGTGGCCGACGCGGTCAGCGCGATGCGCGCGCCGGACCCGGAGCTGCACAAGGTGGTACTGGCGCGCAGCCTGTTGGCGCACACGCAGCAGGCGCTGTCACCGGAAATGCTGCTGGCCCGCCTCGGCACCGATCCTTCGGTGGCGACCTACGCCGTGCCGCTGCCGGTGGACGTTGGCCAGGCGCCGGCATGGCTGGTGGGGGCGACACCGGAACTGCTGCTGCGCAAACGCGGGGCGCAGGTGCTGTCGCATCCGCTGGCCGGTTCGGCCAGGCGCAGTGCCGATCCGGTTGCGGACGAGCGCGCCGCGCAGGCGTTGCTGGCATCGGCGAAGGATCATGACGAACACCGGCATGTGGTCGACGCCATTGTCGATGGCCTCTCGCCCTGGTGCAGTCACATCGAAGCGCAGCCACGCCCGGTGCTGCACGCCACCGCCAGCATGTGGCATCTGGGTACGCGCATCCACGCCACGCTGAAGGACGCTGCTACGTCGGCGGCGACCCTGCTGGCCGAGCTGCATCCCACCCCGGCCGTCTGCGGTACCCCGCGGCTGCAGGCACTGCAGCGCATCCGTGCGCTGGAACCGGTGCCGCGCGGCTTCTATGCCGGTGCGGTGGGCTGGCTCGATGCGCAGGGGGACGGCGACTGGTATGTGGCGATCCGCTGCGCGCGCCTGCAGGGCACCCAGCTGCGCCTGTATGCCGGCGCCGGCATCGTCGCCGACTCGCAGCCCGAGGCCGAAGTGGCCGAAACCGCCGCCAAGTTTGCTGCCCTGCTCAACGCATTGGGTGTGCAGGACCCGCTGTCCCTGATCGAGGTATCCGCATGACGCCGTCCACCGTTGATTCGCGCCTGCCGCTGCAACAGCAATGGCCTGAAGCGCTGGTCGCGCGCTATCGGGCCGCAGGTCATTGGCGTGGCGAAACCTTCCCGGGTTTCCTGCGCGAACGCGCCGAGCGCCATGCCGATGACATCGCGGTGGTGGCTGGCGATGTGCGCCTGAGCTATGCGCAGCTCTGGCATGAGGCCGGGCGCATCGGCGCCGGGCTGCTGGCGCTGGGCCTGCAACCCGGCGAGCGCGTGCTGGTGCAGCTGGGCAATACGGCCGGTTTCATCGCAGCGGTCTGTGGCCTGTTCCGCGCCGGGCTGGTGCCGGTGTACGCGCTGCCGGCACATCGCATCACCGAGCTGGCCCACTTTGCGCGCAAGGCCGAGGCCAGTGCCTACATCAGTACCGATGTCCATGAAGGCTTCGATCATCGTGGCCTGGCGCGCGCGCTGCAGGCGGAAGTGCCGGCGGTACGCCACGTGCTGATCGACGGCGATGCGGCCGAGTTCGTCGCGCTGGAATCGCTGCAGGGCGATCGCAGCCAGCTGCCGGCCGATCCTGATCCGCAGTCGGTGGCGTTCCTGCAGATCTCCGGTGGCAGCACCGGGCTGTCAAAGCTCATTCCGCGCACGCACGACGATTACATCTACTCGTTCCGCGCCAGCAACGAAATCTGTGGCATCGACCGCGACAGCGTGTACCTGGTTGCGCTGCCGGCAGCACACAACTTCCCGATGAGCTCGCCGGGTTTCTTCGGTGCGCTGTACGCCGGCGCCCGCGTGGTACTCAGCCCGGGCCCTGGCCCGGATGCGGCATTTCCGTTGATCGCGCGCGAGAAGGTGACCTGCTGTGGTCTGGTGCCGCCCTTGGCGCTGCTGTGGGCGCAGGCGGCGGCGACCAGCAGGCACGATCTGTCCAGCCTGCGGGTGCTGCAGGTCGGGGGAGCGAAGCTGGTGCCGGAAGCCGCGCGGCGGGTCATCGATGGCCTCGGTTGCACGTTGCAGCAGGTGTTCGGCATGGCCGAAGGCCTGGTCAACTACACCCGGCTGGATGACCCGCAGGAGCTGATTGTCGCTTGCCAGGGCAGGCCGATCAGCGAGGATGATGAAGTGCGCGTGGTCGACGACCACGACCAGCCCGTTGCCGAAGGCGAGGTCGGTCATCTGCTCACGCGCGGTCCGTACACCATCCGCAATTACCACAATGACGCGGCGGCCAACGCGCGCTCGTTCACCGACGACGGCTTCTACCGCACCGGCGACCGCGTGCAGCAGCTGCCCGGCGGCTATCTGGTGGTGCAGGGCCGTGCCGGCGACCACATCAACCGGGCGGGCGAGAAGATCTCCGCCGAGGAGATCGAAGACCATCTGCTGGCCCATCCTGGCGTATTCGATGCCGCCGTGGTCTCCATTCCTGACGACTACCTGGGCGAGCGCAGCTGTGCCTTCGTGATCCAGCAGGGCGAGGCCATCAAGGCGCCGGTGCTGAAGGCGTGGATGCGCGGGCGTGGCCTGGCCGCGTTCAAGGTGCCCGATCAGATTGTTTTCGTGGACAGTTTCGACACTACGGCGGTTGGCAAGATCAGCCGCCGCGAACTGCGCGCGCAGCTGCGCGCGCGTCATCTGCAACAGACAGGAGGAACGCGCTGATGGCGCTGCCCCGCATTACCCCGTATTCCCTGCCGACCGCTGCGGAACTGCCGCAGGCGCGAGGCGCCTGGCGCCCCCAGCGTGATCGTGTTGCCTTGCTGGTACACGACATGCAGCGCTATTTCCTCGCCGCATTCGACGCCGGCAACGCGCCGCTCCAGCCGGCGGTGGACAACATCGCGCGACTGCTGGGACATTGCCGTATGCACGGCATTCCGGTGTTCTACACCGCCCAGCACGGCGACCAGGACCGCCGCGACCGCGGCCTGCAGGCAGACCTGTGGGGCCCGGGCATGGGCCGGCGTGCCGACCACGAGCCGATCATCGACGCACTCGCGCCGCAGCCGGGCGAGCATGTGCTGGTAAAGCACCGCTACAGCGCGTTCCAGCGCAGCAATCTGGAAACGCTGATGCGCGTGCGCGGCCGCGACCAGCTGCTGATCACCGGCGTCTACGCGCACATCGGATGCACCGCGACGGCGGTGGAGGCGTTCCAGCGTGACATCGAGACGTTCATCGCTGCCGATGCCGTGGCCGATTTCTCGCGTGCCGACCATGACCAGGCGCTGCACTGGATCGCCCGCACCTGCGGCGTACCGATGACCACCGACCAGCTGCTGGAGGCAATGTGATGAACGCGACGACCGAAACCTTGACCTTGGAGCGCATGCGCGCCGACGTCGCCCGCGTGCTGGACTGCCACGCGGCGGACATCGGCGATGATGACAACCTGATCGATCTGGATCTGGATTCGATGCGCATGCTGGGGCTGGTGCTGGCCTGGGGCAACACCGGGCTGCCACTGGAGTTCGCGCAGCTGGCTGAGCACACCACGCTGCGCCAGTGGTGGGCGGTGGTGCAGCAGCTGCAGGCCGCGCAGACGGCATGAACGGATCGCCGCTGCCGCTGACCGAGGCGCAGGCAGGGCTGTGGTTTGCCCAGCGGCTGGCACCGCAGAATCCTGCATTCAATACCGCGCACGCGGTGTGGATCGAGGGTTTGCTGGATGTGCCGGCGTTCACCGCTGCCGCCAACCAGGCCGCCGTCGAGGCCGAGGCGCTGGCGTTGCGTTTCGCCGAGGCCGAGGACGGCCAGCCCGTGCAGTGGCACGAGCCCGCGCGGGTGCCATTGCTGCAGCTGCGCGATGTCGCCGCGGCCGATGATCCGCAGCAGACGGCGCGTGCGGCGATGCTGGCTGACCGCTGCAGCGCGGTCGACCCGACCCGCGACCGGCTGAGCCAGCAGGTGCTGTTCGACCTGGGGGGCCAGCGCTGGGCCTGGTACCTGCGCGTGCATCACCTGGCCACCGATGGCTATGGCATGGCGCTGTTCACTGACCGCGTCTGCGCCCTGTATGCGGGCCGCACCGGTAGTGCGCTGCCAGGGTTGGCGGGCGTGCTGGCCGATGATGCCAGCTACCGCAGTGATGCGCGCCGCGACGTCGACCGGCAGTGGTGGTTGCAGGCGCTGCAGGGCGCCCCGGCCTCCACCGGCCTGGCCGGCACCGCCGCGGCCAGTGACGATGCATTGCGCTGGGTGCAGCCGGTGGACCCCGCCTTGCGCGAGCACCTGCTGCAGGTCTCGGCATCGTGGTTGCAGCCGTGGCCGGATGTGCTTGCCGCGTTGGCCGCCGAGTATGTGCGTCGCATGAGTGCGTCCGAGGAAGTCGTGCTCGGGGTGCCGTACATGGCGCGGCTGGGCAACGCGGCGGCGCGGGTGCCGGCGATGGTGATGAACGTGCTGCCGCTGCGTGTAGCAGGGGGCGAGGGCGGCGTCGAGGAATTCTGCCGGCGCATCGGGCGCCAGCTCAGTCAGAGCCGCAAGCATGGGCGCTACCGTGGCGAACAGCTGCGTCGTGACCTCGGCCTGGTCGGTGCACAGCACCGTCTGCATGGGCCGTTGATCAACGTACAGCCGTTCTACAAGCCGCTGGCGCTGCCGGGTGTGCAGGCTTCACTGGAAGTGCTGAGCACCGGCCCGGTCGACGACCTGACACTGGGCTTCCGTGGCGATGGACAGACCCTGCTGGATCTGGAGATTGAAGCAAACCCGGCCCTGTATGGGCTGGATGACATGAAGGCGCATGCCCGGCGGCTGCTGCATTTCGTGTCGGCCGCGCTGCTGGCCGAAGACATCGCGACGGTGCCACTGGCCACGCCGGAAGAATTGAAGCAGGTCGTGCATGGCTTCAATGCCACCACGCATGCGCTGCCTGGCACCACCCTGGTCGAACTGCTGCAGCAGGGCATGGACCGCGATCCGTCGGCAGCGGCGCTGGTGTTCGGCGATACGACGCTGGACCATGCTGCGCTGGAGGCCCGCAGCTTCGCCCTGGCCGCGCAGCTGCGCTCGCTGGGCGTGGGCCCGGGCACGGTCGTTGCCGTAGCGCTGCCGCGTTCGCTGGAACTGGTGGTTGCGTTGCTGGCAGTGCTGCGTGCAGGCGGCGCGTACCTGCCACTGGACCTTGCCCATCCCGCGGAGCGCCTGGCGCGCATCCTGGCGTCGGCGCAACCGGTCTGCGTACTGGCAGAGGCCGGCGTGCAATCCCGTCTTTCAGATGTGCCGGTGCTGCCGCCGGAGCAGTGGACCGACGTGAGCTTTGCCGCACCCTGGCCGGGCCCGACGGGCGACGATGCGGCCTATGTGATCTATACCTCCGGTTCGACCGGCGAGCCCAAGGGCGTGGTGATCGAACACCGAGCCATCGTCAATCGCCTGCTGTGGATGCGCGAGCACTATGGCATGGGTGCCGACGACCGGATTCTGCAGAAGACCCCGGCAACGTTCGACGTATCGGTCTGGGAATTCTTCCTGCCACTGCTGTGCGGCGCGACGCTGGTGTTGGCGGGGCCGGACGCACACCGCGACCCGACCGAGCTGGCGCGATTGATCCGCGTCCATGGTGTCACCACCGCACATTTCGTACCGTCGATGCTGGATGCGTTCCTGGCTGCACCGGCCTCACAGGACCTGCGGCTGCGGCGCGTGTTCACCAGTGGCGAGGCGCTGGATGCCGCACTGCGTGACCGCTTCCACGCGCGGGTACATGCCGAACTGCACAACCTCTACGGGCCGACCGAAGCGGCAGTGGATGTGAGCTGGTGGCCAGCCTCGGCCGATGACCGCTCGCGCCCGGTGCCGATCGGTTTCCCGGTCTGGAACACCCGCCTGTATGTGCTGGACGCACGGATGCAGCCCGTGCCGGTGGGCGTGGCCGGTGACCTGTACCTCGGCGGTGTGCAGTTGGCGCGCGGCTATCTCGGCCGCGACGACCTGACGGCCGAGCGCTTCCTGGCGGATCCGTTCCTGCCGGGTGAGCGCATCTACCGCACCGGCGACGTGGCACGCTGGCGGGGCGACGGTGCGGTCGAGTACCTGGGGCGCAGCGACCATCAGGTAAAGCTGCGCGGCCTGCGCATCGAACTTGGCGAGATTGAAGCAGCGTTGCGCGAGCTGCCTGGAATGGACCGGGTGGAAGTGCTGTTGCGCGATGATCTACCCGGCGAGGCGCGGCTGGTCGCCTATGTGCCGACGGCGCTGTTCGATGCAGCGGCGCTGCGCAGCCATCTGCTGGCGCGGGTGCCGGACTACATGGTGCCGTCTGCGTTCGTGGGCGTGGATCAGTGGCCGGTGACCGCCAATGGCAAGCTGGACCGGTCTGCGCTGCCGAAACCGCCGCAGCAGGACGTTGCGGGGCAGGCGCCGCGTACGCCGCTGGAGCAGGAACTGGCCGGGCTGTTCGCACAGGCGCTGGGGGGTGAACTGCCGGTGGCGGTTGATGTGGATTTCTTCAGCATCGGAGGGGACTCCCTGTCGGCCGTGCACCTGCTGCTGGCCATCGAGCAGCGCTGGCGTTGCGAGCTGGGGCTGGGCGCGCTGTTCGCGCAACCGACCGTAGCCGCGCTGGCGGCACGCATTGCCGAGCCGCCCGCACGCGCCGATCACGCGCTGGGGCCGGTGATTGCGCTGTCTGCATCCGACGAGGCAACCGCAGCCCCCCTGTTCGTGCTGCACCCGGCAGGCGGCATTGCCTGGAACTATCGCGCACTGGCCCGGGCGCTGCAGCCAACGCGCGCGGTGTACGGGCTTCAGTCACCCGCGCTCGACCCCACGCAACCGCTGCCAGGCAGCATCGAGGCCATGGCCAATGACTATGTGCAGCGGGTGATCACGCTGCAGCCACAGGGGCCGATCCATCTGCTCGGCTGGTCGGTGGGCGGCATCCTCGCGCAGGCGATGGCCGTGCGCCTGCATGACATCGGCCGCGAGGTCGGCGAACTGGTGCTGCTCGATGCCTATCCCAGCGAATGCTGGCGTGCCGAACCGGAGCCCGACCCGATCGCGGCACTGCGGGCGCTGTTGGCCATCGCCGGGCATGACCCGGACGCGCATCCGGAACTGGACGATCGCGGGCGCATCCTCGCCTTCCTGCGGCGCGGCGGCAGCGCGCTGGGCAGCCTGCCCGAGGTGGTGCTCGACGGCGTGGTACGGGCGGTGACCGGAACCAATCGACTGATCCGCGAACACCAGCACCGACCCTTCGTCGGAACGCTGGCGCATGTGCGGGCCGGACGCGATCATCAGGCACGGCCGCAGTTGCAGTCCGCGCTATGGAAGGCACATGCGCTGCAGGTGGATGCCATCGAGCTGCCGTTCCTGCACGCCGAACTGACCGGGCGTGATGCGGTGGCGCAGCTGGCACCGTGGTTGTCGGCGCGGCTGCAGCAGTGGGACAGGCAACAGGAGAGCGCAACATGCAGCTGACGGGTTTTGAAGGAAATGTGGCGCTGGTGACCGGCGCAGCGGGCGGTATCGGTGCGGCGCTGGTCGGGCAACTGCTGGACGCAGGGTGCCGGGTCGTGGCAACCGATCGCGAGCGACCTGCGCTGACGACCGACGATGGTCGCGTGCAGGCTTTCGCACTGGACGTCACCGACGGCGCGGCCGTGGACGCGCTGGTAAACGAGGTGGAAGCCACGGTGGGACCGATCATGTTGGCGGCCAGCGTGGCGGGCGTGCTGCATGTCGGTGAGGTCGTGGACACCCGTGACGCGGATTGGCGCAGGGTGTTCGCGGTCAATGCCGATGGTGTGTTCCATGTGGGCCGCGCACTGGCACGGGTGATGTCGCCGCGCCGGCAAGGCGCCATCGTGACCGTCAGTTCCAACGCGGCGGGCGTGCCACGGCATGGCATGGCCGCCTATGCCGCCTCGAAGGCGGCGGCGACGATGTTCACCCGTTGCCTGGGCCTGGAGCTGGCACCGTTGGGCATCCGCTGCAACATCGTTGCGCCGGGCTCCACGCTGACCCCGATGCAGACCGGCATGTGGGAAGACGAGCAGGGCGCGGCACGGGTGATCGCCGGCAATCCGGCCACCTACAAGGCGGGCATCCCCTTGCGCAAGCTGGCCACGCCGGAGGACATCGCGCAGGCGGTGATGTTCCTGCTGTCCGAGCAGGCCGGGCACGTGGCGATGAGTGACCTGTATGTGGATGGTGGCGCCACGCTGCGCGGGTGACGGGGCCGGCCACACCGCCGGGCGGGGTTCATGGGTTGCCGGCCAGCGGCCGGCACTACCACCGGTCGGGGTTTGTGAGGTTGCCGGCCAGCGGCCGGCACTACCACGGGGCAGGCGCGATGGGCTTGTGCGTTGGCGTGGGTTGCCGGCCAGCGGCCGGCACTACCATGGGGCGGACGTGACGGGCTTTTGCATTGGGTAGTGCCGGCCGCTGGCCGGCAACCCCAGCAGACTGTCAGCAACATCCTCATGGAATCTCGCGCTGTTCCCCGACAGCCAGCGATGTCTGCCTGATCCACGATGGGCCATGAGCAGCGATCTCCTGCGCCACGGGCGGCGCTCCATCATCGGTCAGGTATATGTGCTGACCACGACAACATGCCAGCGCCGCCGACGCTTTGAATGCGGCGCTACCGCAGGCTGCGTCTCCAGCCAGTTTGAGGAACTGGAGCGACAAGGCCTGGTCCAGTCACTGGCATGGGTGGTGATGCCGGATCATGTGCATTGGATGTTGCAACTACGTGCGTCGGAGCTGTCGGGTATCGCCCGTCGGTTCAAGTCATCCAGCGCGTTGTCCTTGAATCGGCTGGTCGGTCGTCGCGGCGTGGTCTGGCAGTCCGGGTACTTCGATCATGCGGTCAGGGCAGAGGAATCGTTGCATCGCCAGGCTCTGTATATCCTGGGAAATCCCATTCGAGCGGGCCTGGCCAGGGAGATTGGCCAGTATCCCTATGCGTGGTCGATCTGGTAGAGCCGGCCGCTGGCCGGCAACCAGGCGGTGTTTCCGGAGATTCATGAGGCTGCCGACCAGCGGTCGGCACTACCACGGGGCAGGCGCGCGGGATTTTCCTGTCGGGTAGTGCCGGCCGCTGGCCGGCAACCAGGCGGTGCGTCCGGAGGTTCATGAGGTTGCCGGCCAGCGGCCGGCACTACGGCAGGGTGAGCCGATACACCAGCACCCGGTTGTCGTTGTCGTACGCACTGTCGCAGTGCTCACCCTGCATGCGGCAGTTGCGGGCGGTGAAGTCGTTGTCGTTGCCGATCAGCAGCAGTACGTCGTTCGGGTGCTCTGGATCAAGCGCCGGCAACACGTCCATTGCTTCCCACTTCTCCGACAGCAATCCCGGGTGAGGGCCGCGCCCTGTATCCAGGTCCAGCCCGGCCCGGGCCAGCTGTGGCCGGTCGAGCAGGTTCAGCACCTCATTGACCTTGGCGGGCACGATGCCGGTCTTCAACATGGCGTCAGCCGGATCGGCCAGCACCGATACCGTGCCGGTCTCATAGGCCGTGTCCACCAGATTGGAGGCCTGCGCCACGTTCACCAGCAGCACCGATTTATAGACGATCGGGTCGTTGCCCTCCTTGCCCAGTCCATTGCCATCGCGCGCCAGCATCAGGAAACGCTCGTTGTCCAGCGCACGCAGTTCGCTCTGTGCAGCGGTACGGTCGAGCTTGCCTTTGCCGTCGTGGGCGTAGGCGGGCAGGATCATCACATGGTGGCCCACCGGTTGCGTCGGCGTCGGGTTGGCAGACACGTCGTAGACCAGCACGCGGGTGTTGATGCGGCCGGCGGCATTGCCCGCCGCGCTGTCCTGCATCAGCGCGCTCTGCAGGGCAACGAACAGCCGTGTGCCGTCGGGCGACAGGCCCATGCCTTCCACGCCCTGGTTGTTGCGGCGCCCGGTCTGCGGCGGGGCCAACGATCCAAAGGCAGGCTTGCCATCACGTTGTGGCTGGATCGCCTGCGGCGGCACGATCACGCCCTGCAGCTGCCCCTGTGCGTTGAAGTAATAGACGTTGGCGGTGTACTCGTCGCCGATGTAGAAGTGGCCGTCCGCAGTGAACTGCAGCGATTCGGCATCAAGTGCGACCTTGCCGGCCCCCGCGCCCACGGCGGGTGAGGGCAGCACCACGCCACGCTGGATGATGGTGTGATCACCGGGGTCGGCACCGGTGAATGGCTGGCCGTTGTAGTCCTTCAGCACCAGCCCCTTTTCCGGCTTCATCGTCAGCGTGCCGAAGCTCTCTGGCTTGTCTGCAGGCCAGTCGATGCGCAGCTGCATGTGCTCCAGGCGGCCAGCGTAGTCGTAGAACAGGCCGGCCTCCGGATCGTTGCGACCGCGGTCGGGCAGGGTCCACAGCACCCCTTCATAGCCATGCGCGGTACGCCGCCACGTGCCCGGCTGTACCGCCAACGACGAGAACGAGCCCAGCGTATCGCCGAGGAAGTCCACGGTGCCGGCCGGCAATCGTCCGGCGGCGACCAATCCCTTGTCCACGTAAGTGAAGCTGGCCACGTCCACCGCGCGTGGTGGCATGCCGCGGGCTTCATGCGGTGCGTTGTAGCCGCTGACCGAGAGCGCGGCCAACAGCAGGGCAGTAACGGACATCAATGGACTCCTCGGCCGGCGATCAGAAACGGATGTCGATGGTACCGAACACCTGGCGCGGTGCCGACGCATGGAACACATACAGCTTGCCGGCCGGGTCGCTGGGGGCGAACACGCTCGAGTCCAGGTTGCTGGCGTAGCGCTTGTCACCTACGTTGGTCACGTTCAGCGACAGGCGCATGCCCTTGGCGAAGCCAACCTGACCGAAATCGTAGCCACCGGCCAGGTCGAACACGGTGAAGCCACCAAAGCCCTGGTCGTTGGTATAGGTGTAGAAGCGTTCGCCGGTGTACTTGCCGCGCAGGCTGGCGAACCAGCCGTTGTCGCGCCAGGTGATTTCGGTGGCCAGCAGCTGCTTGGGCGTGTCGGTCTGGATCTTGCCCTTGATCTGCTGCTCGGCGCCGGCCTGGGTGTAGTTGGAGGCATATGTCGAGCGGTTCAGCGACGCCGAGGTGTACCAGCTGAAGTGCTCGTTCGGTGTCCACAGCACGGTCAGTTCAGCACCGCGGCTGTCGACGCCGCCGACATTGTAGAAACGGTTGCCGCAGGTGGGGCCGACCGGCTGCCTCGAATCGCAGGGGTTGTACTGCAGCAGGCGATTGTCAAAGCGCACGCTGTAGGCAGCGACCGATGCCTGCAACGTATCGGTGACGAAGCGATAGCCCGCCTCCAGCGAGCGTGATTCTTCCGGCTTCAGGTTGCCCTGCGCGTTCCAGGTGGCCTGGCTGACCGCCTGTGGGCCAAGTTTGAAGCCGCCCTGGAACATGGCGATGTTCTCGGCGTAGCTGGCGAACACTTCGTGATGCTCGCTGAGGCGGAAGTTGGCACCCACGCTGGGCAGAAAATTCCTGCTGGCCTTCAGCGAACCGGTGGCGAACTGGTTGTTCGAGCTCGGCAGGATCGGTGTCTTCGCATCGCCCGGCAGCGCCTGCGCATCGGAGGTGGCGTGCGGGCTCTTGGCGCCGAACTCCAGGGTCAGGCGGTCATCGAGCAGCCGCCAGGTGTCCTTCAGGAAGAACTGGTGGGTCTTCCAGCGCGTACGCTGGGCGAACACGCCCACATCCGAGGGCAGGGTGTTCATGCCGCTGAGGTCGCGTGGGCCGTCCACCGCCGTCTGGTAGCGTTCGGCGCTGCTGGTGTTGCGTTCGTACCAGACGCCACCTTCGAGGCGGTGTGCGCCCAGCTCCCAATCGAAGGACAGCGTGCCGCCATCGCGGTCGATGGTGTAGATGGTGTTGCGGAAGATGATCGGGATTTCCTGCGCGGTGCCTTTGTTCGACCATGCACCGCTGTTCCAGTTGTGGCCTTCGCCGCGGTCATCGTGGTGGTAGGCCAGTGCCCGCAGGCTGAAGCCATCGGCCAGGAAGAAATCACCGGCCAGGTAGTACAGGTTGTCATCGCGCAGGATCTGCCCGGCGGTGAATGCGCCGTCGGCGTCCTTGTCCGGACCGCTGTTGTCGCACTTCTTCGCGTTGAGGCTGGCGGTGTTGCAGTAGGCCTTGGCCACGGCCTTGTTCCAGTCCGGCGCGTAGCCGCCCCAGTCCCAGCCCAGGCCGCGGGACATCTCGTCCTTGGACAGGTAGAAGTAGTCCGCCTGGCTGGTGCGCGAGGTGTCGACGAAACCTGTGATCTGGCCGCTGCCGAAGTTCCACACACCCTTCGCGTTGAACTGCTTGGTAGTGGATTTGTTGTACGCCGTCTGGTCGTTCCAGAGGTCCGAGACCGCGTTCATGCCCGACACGTAGCCGGAGAATCCGTTGTACTCGCCGCTGTCCACGCGCACGAAGGTGCGACGGTTGGCATCGCTGCCGAAGGTCTGCACCACGCGGCCGCCCAGTTCCTGCGCCGGGCGGTCGGAGGTATAGGAAATGGTGCCGCCGAGGTTGCTGGTGGACGGCGTGCCGAGGCTGCCGATGCCCACCGCCAGTTCGGCGCCCTCCATGTTCTCGCTGATCAGCGCACGGTTGATGGTCAGCCCGTTGTAGTTGTTGTACGCACCATCGCCCAGCGGCACGCCGTCCAGCGTGTAGCCCAGGCGGGTGGAGTTGAAACCGCGCAGGCTCAGGGTCATCGACTGTTCGTTGGTGCCCAGCGCGTCGGCCGACTGCGCGTTGACGCCGGGCAGCAGGTTGAGCGTCTTCTGCAGGCTGGTACCCGGCGGCAGGATGTCCAGGTTCTCGCGGGTGATGCGCTGCACCTGGCGCGCCTCGCCACTGCCGATGACTGAAACCGCATCGAGTTCGGTGGCCGACGGCGCCTGCTGCGCCCACGCGGTCGGTGCAAGGGCCAGGGACAACGCAGCAGCCAACAGGGTCTTGGTCATGGAACAGGCACTCAGGCAAGCGCGAGCCGCCGCATGGAAGCGGAGCTCAGACAGATGAAAGGGGAAACACGCGATGCGATCACGGGCGCCTTGGGCGCCGCGCGATCAACGTGAAAATGGTGCGCTAGACAGATGACTGTCTGGTGACATGGTCAACTGCGGACATCACGCGCGGGTAGTGCCGGCCGCTGGCCGGCAGCTGCAGGATGATGCGGAGGGTTCATGAGGCTGCCGGCCAGCGGCCGGCACTACCGCTATCCGTCAACCCGCGTTGCTGCGTGTGCGCTTTAGCGTCGCATCCTGCAATGCCCGCAGCTTCATCTGCGGACATACGGGTGGGTAGTGCCGGCCGCTGGCCGGCAACTGCGGGATGCTGCGGAGGGTTCATGAGGCTGCCGGCCAGCGGCCGGCACTACCGCTATCCGTCAACCCGCGTTGCGCGGCTTGCGCGTGCGTTTCGGCTTTGCGGCATCCGCAGCGCTGGCGGCACCATCCTGCAACGCCTGCAGCCACGACAGCGTATCGACATAGTCGATGAAGTGGCGCAGATACCCGGGGCTGGTCGCCTGCATCGTGTCCAGCATGCGCTGCACCAGCACCGCCGAGTTCAGCGGGCCACCATCAGCGGGGGCTTCGGTGCGCAGCGAGCGGCGCACCTGCAGTTCGCTGCGCAGCTCGGACCACTCGCGGCGCACGTCGTCCAGCATCGGCACCTGCGGGTAGTGCAGCAGCGATCGCGACCCGCTGTCGAGGTCGCGCACCAGGGCACGCAATCCCTCCAAAGGCGAGGACTCAGCTGCCATTGCCGTTTTTCTCGCCCGGCGCAGCAGCCTTGGGCTTGGGAATCGGCGCGATCTCCACACGGCGGTTGCGCGCGCGGCCATCTTCGTTGGCATTGGAGCTGACCGGCTGCTCGCTGCCGAACGCGGCGGCGAACACCGCATCGGCCGGTACGCCGTCGGCGATCAGGGTACGGGTCACCGTCAGCGAGCGCTGCGCGGACAGCTCCCAGTTGTCGGCGAAGCGGCGGTTGCCTTCCCGCACCGGTGCGTCATCGGTGAAACCGCTGACCATCAGGATCTCTTCGCGCGTGCCGAGATAGGCCGCCAGCGGCGCGGCCAGGCTGCGCAGCAGTTCCTGACCCTCCGGCTGCAGCTGGTCGGAGTTCAGCGCGAACAGCACGCTGCCGCTGATGCCGATGCGGCCATTCACCAGCGTCACCCGGCCGGCGGCGAGCGGGCCAGCCAGCGCCTGCTCCAGCGTCTGCAGGCGCTTGGCTTCGGCCTGGCGCTGCTTGACCTCCTGGTCCAGGCGCTGCGACAACTCCAGCTGCACGGCGACCACGCCGACCAGGATCAACACGAACGCGCCCAGCAGCACCGACATCAGATCGCCGAATGCCGCCCAGATCGGGGCGTGTGAGCCGCCGTCGACCTCCAGCTCGTCGCTCATGCGCTGCCGGCCTTGCCGCGGCGCGCGGCCAGCTGCTGCAGCTCTTCCATCACCTGTTTCTGCGACAGCAGGCTGAGGTCGACCACCTCGCGCGCCTGTGCCACGTAGTACGCCAGCTGCTCATCGCTGCGCGCCAGCGAGGCATCCAGCGCACCGCCAATCTGCTCCAGGCGCCCGGAGAGCTCTGCCGAAGCGGTGCCGAACTGCTCGACGGCAGCGCCGAAGGTGCCGGCCAGCTGGCCCACTTCACCGGCACTGCCATTGAGCAACGTGGCGATGCCATCGAGCTTGCCGGTCTCGGCCGCGATATGGTCGCTGAAACGGTTGCCGACGCGTTCCAGCAGTTCGGCCGAGCCTCCGACCAGTGCATCCACAGCGGTGCGCTGCTCGTGCGAGGCGTGGTTGATCGCGTCCAGCAGGGTCTGCACGGTGGCCAGCAGGTGGCCGCGTTCTTCCAGCATCTTGTTGTCGCGCACCAGGCTTTCGGACAGGGTGCTGCGCAGTTCGTTGATGACCTCGGCGGCGGCCTTCGGTGCTGCGGCCGCAGTCTGCAGCAGGGCGGACACTTCGGCCAGCGTGGCGCTGGCCTGGGCACGGCCGTTCTCGCCGATCTGCTGCGCGGTCTGCGCCAACGTGTCGCAGACCTGCTGCTGCTGTTCGGCAAGGCGCTGGCCATTGGCCTGCAGGCGCTCGGCCAGATCGGTCGAAACGCTCTGCAACGCATCGCTCCAGCGCTGCAGGCGCTGCTCGTCGCCTGCCAGCAGCTGGGCCTGCAACGCCGCGTGCGCCTGCTGCAGCTCGGTACTTACCGCGTCCCAACGCAGCTGGCGCTGCTGTTCGCGTGCATCCAGGCCCGCCTGCAGTTCGGCATGCGCCGTGGCGGTGGCGGCCTGTGCGGCCTGCCAATCCTGCAGGCGCTGTTGTTCGTGTTCCTGCAGCAGCGACTGGCCGGCGGCGTGGCGCTCATCCAGTGCCTGCAGCAGCGCCTGCGCACGGTCATCCAGGTGGCTGCTGGCATGCTGCAGCGCCTGCTGCTGGCGCTCGACCAGTTCACTGTTCAATGCATGCTGCTGTTCGGCAGCAGCGCGCCAGGCCTCGGCGTTGCTGCTGGCATCGGCCTGCAGGCGCTCGCCGATGCGTGCCACCAGGGCTTCACCCTGCGTGCTCTGGCCTTCGCTGAAGGACTGCAGATGCTGGCGCAGTTCGGCAACCAGCGCCTGCTGCGCGCCGGTCTGCTCGGCCACTACCCTGGCCCAGCTCGCTTCCGTCGCCACGCGGCTGCGCTCGAAGCCCTCGGCCAGACCATTCAACTGCTGCTGCACGGCCTGTTCGACACGCGAATGCAGCGCCTGGCCGTGGCTGGCCAGACCGGCCAAGGTGGTTTCGGCCATCGGTTGCAGCGCGCCACCAATGGCCGCAGCACTGGCTTCGGCCCCCTCGCGCAGCGACTGCTGCAGCGAGGTGGCCAGGCGTTCCTGCAACGCCTGGCTCTGCGTCAGGAACTCGGCCTGACCGGCCAGCAGGCGCTCATTGGCGGCCGCGCTGTGCTGTTCGAAGGTGCTGGTCATCGCCTGCAGGCGATCGATCAGCGTAGGCAGCGCCGCAGACTGCGACTGCAGCAAGCGCAGCGACTCGGCACGCTGCCAGGCTTGCGAATACGGATGCAGGTCAGTGGCGATGGCGCGGTCCAGCTGCTGCACCACCTGCAGGCGGTCGCGGCGCAGCAGTGCCGACAGCAGGCCCAGCATGGCCGAGCTGGCCACGCCGGCGATGGACGTGCCGAAGGCCACCGCCAGCCCCTGCACTGGCGAGGCCAGCGAGCCGCGGATGGCCGCCATGTCGGTGGCGCTCTGCAGCGCCAGGCCGGTGCCGCGCAGGGTGTCCATCATGCCCAGCAGCGTGCCGAGCATGCCCAGCAGCACCAGCAGGCCTACCAGATAGGGCGTCAGCACCGGCGAGGGCAGGGCGGTGCGTTCGCCTTCCACGCGCAGGCGCACGGCATTGCGCAGGCCCAGCGGCACACGCTCCAGCCACGGTGCCAGGCTTTCCTTGGCCAGTGAAAGGTCAGCCAGCGCGGCGCGCAGGCCATTGCTGGCCTGCCGGTAGCGGTACAGCTCCACGCCACCGGCGATGTAGCAGGCTGCGATGATCGCTGCCACGGCTGCACCCAGCGGGTGCACCGAGACATAGCCGACGCCGATCCAGCACACGGCCAGCAGGCCAGCAAGGAAGACAAGGACGTGGAAAACAGTTCTGGACATGGTGTTCCGGTCAGTGTGAGCGCAGGGCGGCAAGCAGCCCCTGGATCGGGTGGAAGCGCAGTTGCAGCTCGGCGAGCAGCAGCGTGCGCATGTCGTGGCGGAAGGACGCGCGCCAGCCGGGCTGGCCGTGCACGCGTTCGAATCGGGCACCCAGCACCGCCGGGGCGGTGGCAAGCAGGCTGTGCTCGCGCGGGCTCAAGGTCTGTTCCATCACCGCATCGACCTCGGCCAGCCGCGCCAGCTCCGGTGACGCCTGCACCAGCTGGTCGCGCAGGCGGCCGCGCAGACGGCCGGTAGCGGTCTGGATGGCCTGCTGCAGCACCCGGTAGCGCTGCCGCAACGAAGCGAAGTTCGGCGCGGCGGCGGCCTCGGCCAGGTCCAGCAGGCGCTCGGCCTCGGCATCCTCGCTCAGCGAGGCCAACAGGCTCGCTTCGGCCTGGGCGCAATCGGCCAGCAGGTCATCCAGCGCTTCGGCGGCCTCGGCCGGTTCAGCCAGGCGGCCATCCAGCGCCCCGGCAAGGGCCACGGCACGGCTCCAGTCCACCCACTGGCCGAGGCGATCGGTCAGGGCGGGACTGGAGGCCGGCATCGCGCCGTCGCTGAGACGGGCGAGCAGACGGAGGAAGTCCGGTCCATCCACGACCGGCTGCGCTGCGTTCGCCATCAAGGGGTGGGGGCCAAAAACCGTTGATTTTACAACCAGATGAGGCCGGCCGTATGAAGGCGGGGGCGAGGGGCAGCACCGATCGGGCCACAAGGCTTAAAATGGTCGGCTGTACCACCGCACCCCGACTTCTGGAGCTTGAGATGACCGTTGCGCAGTTCTACCCGATCGGCACCCCCGGACAGCCCTGGGGCGACGCCGAACGCGCGCAGTGGCGGGCCCGCCAGCAGCGGCAGCGCAGCTACCACGAAGACGTGGTGACCGCGCTGGAACGGCTGGACGAGCGCTTCGACGTGGTGCAGTACGGCCAGTTGGACTACGCCCCGGACCACTACCCGCTGTTTGCGGTGGTGAACCACGACTGGAACCCGGCCCTGCCGACCGCGCTGGTCACCGGCGGCGTGCATGGCTACGAAACCAGCGGCGTGCATGGCGCCCTGCAGTTCCTGGAGCAGCACGCCGAGCGTTACCTGGGCCGCTTCAACCTGATCGTGGCCCCGTGCGTGAGCCCGTGGGGCTATGAGCGCATCCAGCGCTGGAACCCCAACGCCATCGATCCCAACCGCAGTTTCCGTGACGGCGGCCTGATCGAAGAAGCCGCCTCATTGATGCGCTGGGTGGCCGAACGCAAGGCCAACATCCGGGTGCATCTGGACCTGCACGAGACCACCGACAGCGATCTGCACGAGTTCGACCCGGCCCGCTGCGCCCGCGACGGCAAGCCGTTCGAGCGCGACACCATTCCCGATGGCTTCTATGTGATTGGCAACAGCGAAGACCCGCAGCACGAATTCCAGAAGGCGCTGATCGCCGCCGTGGCTCCGATCACCCACATTGCCCCGGCCGACGCCGAAGGCAATCTGGTGGGCATGCCGCTGCAGTCGCTGGGCGTGGTGTGGGGCGAGTCGCGTTCCATTGGTGCATGTGCCGGCTTCACCGATGCGCTGTATGCCACCACCACCGAGGTGTACCCGGACAGCCCGCGCACCAACCCGCAGGAATGCAACGACGCCCAGGTGGCGGCGGTGTGCGCGGGGTTGGATTTCGCCCTGGCCAACTGATCGAGTACCGCATTGCGGCGCCGAGCCTTTGCTCGGCCGTTGCAGTGCGCAGCCGGGCCAGTCAGTTCCTTCTGCCCGCTGACGACGACTGTTGGACGCGTCGACCAAGCCGGGCACCGACGCCAGCGGGCAACCGCGCAGAGGTGCCGTCTTCGCCACGAGCATGACTTCACGGCCCGCGAGCGATGCAATCGCGATGATGTTCTCTCCAGCGAAGCTGCGTGAGACACCATCGGGAATGCTCCAGAATCTGCTTCACCTTGCACCTCTGATCACCGCCGCCATGACCTGCGTAACGGCGCTGATCTGGGTGGTCTATCTGAGCGTGTTCCTGCGCAGCTACCGCCGCCAGCAACGGCCATCCATTCTGATCACCTCCGGTGCGGGCAAGCATCTGGATGCGCACTGTTTTGTGACCAACCTTGGGTTGGAGCCGGTGTATCTGCTGGATGTGGTCATCGATCTGATCGAGCCGGGCGGCAAGGTCGTCCGCGCAGTCATTCCCGAGCGCACTGAACATTGGAACAACGCTGTCCCCGGAGAGGAGGAGGACATCCGGCGCGCCACCAACGTGGGGCCGCTCAGCAGCGGCGGAGAACGCGACCTGGGCCGCTTCCGCACGCTCATCGACCGTGCCGGCACTGAGAACCCGGACATCAAGGCGGATATCGCCTTCACCAGCCTGGAGGTGACCGTGGTCATCGTGACCGCCAGCCAGGCCGAGCTCTGTGGCGCCTCGCGCTGCTACCACATCGACCACACCGTGGAAGGCGCGCCCTGCCTCATGGCCAAGACCATCAAGGCCAAGCAACTGCAGGGCTGGTTGGCACGCAGGACCCTGACACGTCTGTTGAGTGCCCAGCTCAGGGCCAGCGGCGAAAGCTGAAGCACCGCCGCTCTGCTTGGACAGCCGATCGCGGCAACTCTCCGCTCTTCAGCGCATCACGATCCCGTGAACATCCTCACGACGCGGCACGCACCTTGTTGAACCGTTCACTGCCCCAGCGCCAAACGATGCATCCGGCCATCGGCTTGCGGCGTATGCCCTCATGCACGCAACGCTTCTTCCCTGCTGCTACGGATGCCCTGCATTCCCGCATGGCTGCAAGGTGGTGCAGTGACGGCAGCGAATGCTGCGCATTTCCCAGCCCGGTTGGGCTATCAACGAGGACACGAACATGCGTACCCAGATCCAGCGCCTGACTCTTGCCGCCACCGTCGCGGTTGCCTGCGCAACTGCCCCGGCCGCCTTTGCCGCCGACAACCCGATGGTCGGTGGCGTGCCGATGTACGCGAACAAGACCATCGTCGAAAACGCCTCCACCGCCCAGAACCTGAGCACCCTGGTGACTGCGGTGAAGGCGGCCGGGCTCGTTGACACGCTCAGCGGCAAGGGTCCGTTCACTGTATTTGCTCCCGACAACCAGGCTTTCGCCAAGCTGCCCGCAGGCACCGTGGAAACGCTGCTGAAGCCTGAAAACAAGGCCAAGCTGACCCAGGTCCTGACCTATCACGTGGTACCGGGCACCTACACCTCCACCCAGCTGACCACAGCAGCGCGCAGCCACGGCGGCAGCAGCACGCTGAAAACAGTGCAGGGTGAAGCGCTGACGGTGAAGCTGCAGGATGGCAAGGTCTGGGTGGTCGACGCCAAAGGCGGCAAGTCTGCGGTGACCACCGCCGACGTGAGGCAGTCCAATGGCGTGGTGCATGTGGTCGATTCGGTGCTGATGCCGAAGTGAGCCCAGGGCCGCAACATCGATGGCAGTGCGGGAGCGGCTGGTTTCACAGGCCAGCCGCTCACGATTGAGCGCGGTTCAGCGATCAAGCGCGTCGGGCGTTGCGCCTGCCGCCCCCCAGCCCCCACCCAGCGCCAGGAACAGATCCACCTGACGATCCCCCAGCTGCGCGCGCGATGCTGCCAGGGCAGACTCTGCATCGGCCAGCGCGGCCTCGGCAGACAGCACGTCGATGAAGTCGATCCTGCCGAACCGGTACAACTGCCCGGCCTGATCGCTGGCACGTGCCGCGTCGTCGCGGGCGAGGGCAAGGCTGTGCTCGCGATCGATCTCCTGCGCGTAGGCCGACAGCGCGGTTTCGGTCTGCCGCAGCGCGTCCAGCACCACGCCATCGAACGATGCCAGCGTGGCATCGGCATTGGCGCCGGCCGCATCGTTCCGCGCCCGGGTTGCGCGGCGGTTCGGCCAGCGCCACGACAGCAGCGGTCCGATGGACGCGCCGACGCTGTCGCTGCTCAGCAGCTGCTTGAACGAACCTGCCGTGCCAGCGGACGCGCCGATGCTCACCTGTGGGTACAGGGCTGCCGTTTCCACGCCGATCATCGCGGTGGCGGCCGCCAGGCTGCGCTCGGCCGCGCGGACATCCGGGCGGCGCTGGATCAGCTGGCCACCATCGCCGACCGGAACCGGTTGCTGCAGGCGCGGCGGTTGTTGGCAGTTGGCGACGTCCTGCGGATAGTCGGCCGGTACGCGTCCCATCAGCGCCGCCAGCGCGAACAGGGCCGCCTGCCGTTCGGCAACCAGATGCGGCACCGCCGCCGCACTGCGGTTGACCGCCGCGCGCGCCCGGCTGACGTCGAATTCGGTTCCGCGCCCGCCGGCCGCCAAGCGGGTGGTGGCGTCCAGCGTGGCGCGCTGCGTATCGAGCACACGCTGCGTCGCCGCCAGGGTGAGGTTGGTCGAACAGATGCCGACATAAGCGCGGGTGACAGCGGCGGCGACCACCACCCGCACCTGGTCACGTGCTGCAGCGACAGCCTCTGCATCGGCGCTGGCAGCTTCGATACCGCGGCGGATGCCACCCGCCAGGTCCAAGGGGTAGGACAGATGGATGCCGAGCGCATATACCTGCGGTGGCGAGGTGGGCGAGGTATATCCCCCGGCATGGTCCAGCGTGGCCGATGCATCTGCGTCGGTGCTTGCCGAGCCCTCGGCCCGGTACTGCAGCACCATCGCCGTGGCGCGGCGCAGGTTGGCATCGGCCGCGCGCAGATCGGTGTTGGCTCGCAGTGCTTCGCTGACGTAGGCATCAAGCCGTGGATCGTCATACAGCTGCCACCAGCGGTCCGGCAGCTCGGCCTGTGCGTAGGCCGCCTGGTGGCTCGATACGAATGCGCGGCGGGCTGCCGGCGCGGCGGCAACCGCGTTGGCCGGCAGCGTGTAGTCCGGGCCGGACACACAGCCGGCCAGCGACAGCGCACAGGCGAGCACGCCCACGCGTGATGCGGTGCCGATCACTTGCAGGCTCCCTGCGCGCGCGGAGTGATGGTCACGCTGGCGGTCCTGCCGACGATCAGGCGCGTATCGGGTGCCACGTTGTCCAAGTGGATCCGCACCGGGATCCGCTGCGCCAGCCGCACCCAGGTATACGTTGACGCAACCGATGGCAGCAGATTGTGCGTGCTCGCGCGTTGGTCGTCGGCAATGCCGGCGGCGATGCTCTCCACATGCCCATGCACGTCGCGGCCATCGCCCATCAGGCGGGCGACAGCGGCATCGCCTTCGTTGATGCAGTTGAGCTTGGTTTCTTCGAAATAGCCTTCGACCCTGAGGCTAGCGCTGTCGATCAGCGCCAGCGCCTGGGCACCCGGTTGCAGGAAATCGCCCGGGTGCAGGTCGAGGTTGGTGACGATGCCATCGGCGCTGGCGCGCACTTCGGTGCGCTGCACGTTCAGCAGCGCCACCCGCCGCTCCGCTCGGGCCTGTGCAAGACCGGCCACTTCGGTATCGACCTTGGCGGCATTGCGTTCCCGCGTTTCCGAAGCCACCAGGTTGCCCAGCGCGATGTCCCGCTTCGATTCACGGCGGGCAAGGGCAAGCGTGGCCTGCGCGCTGTTCACTGCGGCATCGGCCTTGTCCAGCGCGGCGGCGTAGCGCGGCTGGTCCAGCACCAGCAACAGCTGCCCGGCTTTCACCCGCTGGTTATCCTGCACCAGCACCTGGGTGACCAGCCCGCCCATGTCCGACGCCACGCGGATCACATCGGCGCGCACGCGGCCGTCGCGCGTCCACGGCTGCGTTTCGTAGCGGTTCCACAGGGACAGGGCCGCGATGACGGCAACGGCGAACAGGCAGAGCGTTGCGCTCCAGCGGCCAATGACACTCAACAGGTGCTTCATTTCAGGTTCTCAAGCAGGGGCGCGAGCTGGATCAGCAGCTCCGCCAGGATCACGAACAGCGAAAGGCCCACCAGCGGGCGATAGGCGAACAGCCGGTACAGGCCGAGGCTTGCCAGCAGCCGCGAGGCCACCATCGACAGCGCCAGCGCGATGAGCGCCACCGCCAGCAGGCCGGGAACGAAGACGCCGTCAATGGAGATATCGGAGAACATCGACTCAGTCCCCATGTACGATCAACGGAGCGATCAGGTCGCGGCGCAGGCCGCAGAGCAGCGGAAGAACACGTTCGGATGCGCCGTTGTTGCCAGCGATGATCACGTCGCGTGTGCGCTCGAGTGATTCCAGCAGCGGCGTATCCACTGTGCGGCATGTGGAGGTACGGATACGGAAGTGGGCAGACGCGCTGTGCAGCAACTGGGCCAGGCAGTCGCGGCTGCGGCGGTCAGTGAACGCCCCGCCAATTACGCGCAGTTCGGCCACCACACTGGCCGCGCGCATGTCCGCAAACAGCGTCCGCAACGTGGGGGCTGCATCCGGATGGCCGCGCAGGCGAGGGGCAAGCAGCGCAAGCCGATCCACCATGCGGCTTGTCCAGTCGCTGGCATTTCGCACCTGCCCGGCGGCGCGGCGTGCGATGTCCCGCTGGATCACATCCTGCAGGCGCGCGCGGCTGCGATTGCTGTCCAGCGTCTGCAACAGCGACATGCTGCACAGCGCCGCCGCCGTGCCCACGAACAGCGCCAAGCTGCTGTTGAGCGCGCCCGCGATGTGGGTGGCATTGGTGGCGCCCAACCCGGCGATGAGGGGGAAGGTGAGCACTACCCCCAATGCGCCCATGATGAACGGCGGGCGGGCGAGGAACGAGCCACACACCAGCAGTGCCGGCGCCAGTGCCATGGCCAGGCCGACGAAATCGGACAGACCCGGAAAGATCAACAGCGCGTAGAACAGCCCGATGACCACGCCGATGGTCGACCCGATCAGATAGCGCATGACATGCCCGGCAGGTGCCTCGGTGGTCCCGAACAACACGCAGGCCGTGCCGATGATGGAGACGGCGGTTGCACCATCGGACCACGCGGTAATGATCCACAGCGCGCAGGCCAGTACGATGCCAACGAAGGCACCCAAGGCGCTGCGCAGGGCGATCCGGTGGTCACGATGCAGCACATGACCGCTCGCCTTCCTGGCAAGGTGCGCGGGCACATGCCGGCGCCAGTCCGGGCGGGCAGCGTGCAGCTGCTCTTCCAGCAGCCGGCAGTCGTGATGCGCAGCGTCGAGTTCGGCCTGACGTGCGCAGAGATCTGCACGCAGCAGGTCCGGCCATGCTGTGTGCGCCGTGCCAGCGGGCTGCGCGCGCAGCTGGGCCAGTGATTCGTCCACGGCGCTGGACAGCATCAGCACATCGAGCATCCGGTCATGCAGTGCGCGCAGGATCTGCACCTGGGCGACGCCGTGCACACTGTCGAACGGCAGGTGGATGGACAGCGTGTGCAGGTCGAGGAGGTCCGCGGCTACCTTGGAGCGATCCGCAGCCAGTACCGTTTCGTTTGCGCCAGCGCGCATGTCCCGCGTCCAGCGCTCCGCATCGGCGAGGATCGATGCCACGCGCGCGTGCACACGCGGTGAGACCGGGCGTGGCAACAGCAGGCCATGGACCAGCGTCGCCGCAAGAATGCCGATGGAGATTTCCTGCACGCGGGTGACGGCGATGGTGAAGACGTCATCGGGCACCATCACCGCCGGGAAACCAATCAGGCTGGTGGTGTACCCGGCCAGCAGGAAGGCGTACGCACGCGGTGTGCGGTCGAGCATGGCAAAATGCAGGCACAGGCCCATCCAGGCGGCCAGTACCATGCTCAACACCAGCGGCGCGTTGGCGAACCGCGGCACCAGCAGCACCGTAGCAACCGCACCGCCGACCGTTCCCAGCAGCCGGAACAGGCCACGGCTGAGTGTCGCGCCGGACATCGGCTGCGACACCAGGTAGACAGTGCCGATCACCCAGAACGGGCGGGTCAGGCCGATGCGCAGCGAGACATACAGCCCGAGGATCGCGGCGAGCAGGCATTTGAGCGAGAACAGCACCGCTTCGCGGTCGACCTTCAATGCGGGCGACGTCAACAGCGCGATGGGGCGCGAAAGCCAAGGGCGGGTAGGGGCGGGGATGTGCATGGCGCCATCGTATTCAGCGAGCCCCGCCGCCGAATTTCGCTAGAATGTCAGTCTATCGCTGAATCCGGTCATCGAGAATGACTCGCATTTCACTGCCTGGCTTTGATCTGGACCCGGACGCGACGGATCGGCCGGCAGTGGCCAGCCGCCTGCAGGTGGCCGACCACGATGCCGAGATTCCAGTGCATGACCACCGCAAGGGACAGCTGATCCTGGCACTTCATGGCGCGGTGACCTGCGAGGTGGCCAATGCGTTGTGGATCGTGCCGCCACAGTGCGGCGTGTGGATTCCGGGCAGCATGCCGCACAGCAACCGGGCCACCGCCAACGCCCGCCTGTGCTATCTGTTCGTCGAGCCAGGCGTTGTCGACCTGCCACTGCACTGCGTGACGCTGTCGATCTCGCCGATGGTGCGCGAGATGATCCTGCACCTGGCCGATGCACCGCAGGACTACCCGCGCGGCGGGCACACCGATCGCCTGGCGCGAGTGTTGCTGGACGAACTGGTGCAGATGCCGGCCGAGCGGTTGTACCTGCCGGTGAGTGACCACCCCAAGATCCGTGCGCTGGCTGCGGCGCTGTCAGCCAATCCGGCCGACCGGAGCACCATCAGCGAGTGGGCCAAACGCCTGGCGTTGGGCGAGCGCACGTTGACGCGGTTGATTGATCGGGAAACCGGTCTGTCGTTCGGGCGCTGGCGGCAGCAGCTGCATCTGCTGGTTGCGATTCGCGAGCTTGCCGGCGGCGCGGCGGTGCAGCGGGTTTCTGAAACCCTGGGCTATGAATCGGTGACGGCGTTCATCACGATGTTCAAGAAAGCGCTGGGGCAATCGCCTACGCGGTATTTTGCGGCGCGGCTGCGGAATCAGGATTCTGCCGCGCGTGGCGGTTGACGTTGACTGGCTGACGTTGATTGGCTGAAAGGAAGTATCAGCTCTCCGCGGAACTGCGTTTGTCGCGTATCGAATAGATCACTGAAAAGATCTTCCAGCCCTGCTCGGTGCGGACCAGCTGCCACATTTCCCGGCCCCAGTTTGCCTTCACGCCGTTGGCATGGAAGCTGTAGTCGAACGACACCGATGCCACATCGCCGTCTGTGTCGATCTTGGTGTTGAAGAACTTCTCCTCCCGTGGCTCTGCCGTGGCCACCGCCTCATCGATGAGCGAGATGAAGTTGTTCGACGGAATATTGCGTGCCTTGATTGCATCAGGCTTGGTCCTGTGGATGTCCGCCAATCGCCGGTCCTCGGACACGAACTGCCAGCCGATGTCTTCCGGCTTGTCCAAAAAGAACAAGCTCATGTAGGTCGGTTTGTCCTTGTTGATCAGCGAGGTGCGGAAGGACTCGATCACCTGTTCGATCGCTTCTACATCGCTAGGGGTGCGCTGCTCTGCGTAGGCCGGAAGACTGGCCAACAGGCAAAGGGCGAGGGTAGTGAGGACCGTTCCTGGAGTGTGCATCTGTAGTGTCGGGTTGCAGGGGAGGGCGGGCATGCGCATCAGCGAGCGTACGTGCGCCAGAAGAGCACATGATCGCCGGTCCTGCTTGTTGCGACGAATACCGACTTGTCGAACTCGGGCTCGCAACGGAAAAAGGTGTAGGCGCGCTTCAGAGCGGCCTCACTCGGCCACCAGCTTCGATTGAACAGTGCCGGCTGGGTAGCGCTGTGGTTGACGGGCCGGCAACCCGACGGCAACAACAGCTGCTTGCTGCGTGGCTTGCTGAAGGCAAGCGCGCTCACGTTTGAATCGAGGTCGTGCACCTCACGCAGGTCGATCGCCTCCTGGGGCACCCACGCGGGAATCCAGCCCTTGGCAATCATCTCGGCATCAACAGCTTCCTGCTTCGTGGCGTAGGAGCTGTCCATCACCAGATCCAGATCGCAGGAGATGAGTATCAAGCAGAGTGCGAAGAGGATGGGCAGCCTCATGATGGTGATTGACCTTTCGTGGAGGGACCAGCCGAACGGCTCAGTTCATCAGTCACTCGCCTCAGTCGCCATTCGGATGTCCTGAAGCGTCTTGAACCGGGGCTTGTCGTGATATGGCTCCGGCCTGCTGCTGCCATCGGGATAGTAAAAGATGGTTTCACTGCCCTTGCGTTTCATCTTGGGTTGCACTGAGTGGGTCAGAAATCCGGGATGAAAAATGGGTTCGAAGTGGATGGCGCGTGCGTTAGGTGCGCGATACTTGATGTATATGTCTGCATCCGTTGTCAGGTTGATGAACTTTTGATGTCCTCCGATAAACCATTCCATCAGCCATGGATAATAGTCCTGCTTTACTGAAAGGATGCCTTCGGCGCTGACGCTGGGTTCGGTGTAGGGGCCTCCACGCACGGAATCGGTCTCATCAAACATTACAACGACGTTGCCTCCCATGCCAAACCTCACATCATCTCCAAATCTAGATGGATCTCCGTACTTGACTCCAAAGGTTACGTTGCTGAGTTTCCAGCGGCACGCGCCGCCGCCATTGACTGCCACTGTGGCCTCGTAAACATCCGTTCCTTGGCGGCGCATAGGCTGAAGCTCAAGTCCCGCATAGTTGTCTCGTGTACGTTTTTCCCAGTCCAGCGTGGACCGATACGTCGTGGTGCATTTCGTCGAGCGGTAGATCACCCGCATGTCTCTGGCCGCAAGCTCCTCGGGGACCTTGATGGTCACTTTGACTGTGCCAGCCTCCGGCTTGGGTGAAAGTGCTTGATTCCGGGTAAGGTGGCAGCCGCTCAGAAGCAGCAGGGCGAGGATTGCTGCTGGCATTGGAAGGCTCATCTGCTTGAGCCGGGGCATGCTGACTCCTTCTGAATGCTGACGGTCTGAATGCTGACGGTGCCGTCGGCATCCTCTTTCAAGCAGAATGTGGTCTCATAGATTCCGGTCTGAAATATCGCCATGAATCGGCCAGCCCGGTAAAGGCTGAATCGATAGGTTTTGTTCGTTTCAAAACTGAAATGATGCGCATCTTCTTTGTGTGGGCCGAGCTGGTAGCCCCTGGGTATCGACCCGTATGAAATGCACTTGCCAGGCCTGAGTTTCATTGGCCTGGCGTCATCCTTGAGTGTTATCAACCACCTCTCTTTGCGGTGTGCATAGAGCTCCATCACGAGAAGGCTGCTCACCTGGTACGACCCCCACGACCTTGATGGGATGCAGATTGCAGGGATGCCGTCTATCAGCTTGATGGCTGCCTCTTCTTTTATCAGTACATACGCGTGCGTTTTGCTCGATGCCATGTAGAAGCCGGCTGCGACGAGCAATGCAAAAGCGCTCTTGACAATCTTCATTGGTTTTTCGATGTCTCCATCTGCACAACTCTGAGAGGGCGGGTGATTCAATTGCCCTGATCGCCCTTGCCGGTATTGTCGTGCCGCCGGTAATGATGGGCGCGCGCGCCAGTCTGGAACGGCCATCGCAGGGCGAGTAATGAGAAGGGCGTTGCATTTGTGTGGGCGAACGCCGGGCCGAAAAGAGGGCATAGACGACATCGAAAGATGCTATTGCTCGCTCACCTGCAACCGCCCCACAGCCTGCGCACTCAACGCCAGGCACGCCAGCATCAGCCCCTCCATCACCCGGTCGCCCACATAGTCCTCGGGCTCGCCGTTCTGCCGGGTCCGCTCCGCCGCCAGCAGTACCTCCTGCACCACCCGCAAGCCGGCCAATGCGCAATCGGCATCGGCCAGCGCCATGCAGCGGCCGGGCAACTGATGCCGCTCCGGCCAGGGCTGCCCGTCGGCGGCGGCGCCTTTGCCGATGCGCTTCAGGTTGGCAATCAGGGTGTTCGTACCCGCAGTGGGCACAGCCTCTGCCAGGTCATCGGCATTGGCTGGGTCACTGTAGGCGTGCAGGTGGGGCAGGTCAGATCCGTTCATGGCGAGGCTCCGTGCAAGGCAATCGGTAGCCGCCACATAGAGGTGGCGGACGGTACGTGGTTCGAATCCCGGAGCTCTACGCATACACCGGCGGGCATCAAGCCCCCACGCACCGCCCGCCATAGCCGGCAGACGGATTGCCAGCCGGCGCCACGCAAGGTGACGCCGGCTGGCAAGCGTAAACAACGCATAGAGCATCACGGGATTCGAAACCCGGCCACCCGTTTTCGGTGGCACGCCATCTGAGCCCGCGTCGCTGTGCAATGCCAATCAGAGAAGTTGCAAATAACTCACGATTGGAGACGCTTTCGGCATTGAACCACGCTGTTAAGTACTGGCAGCGCTGGCTGCCGCGTTGGTCCACCGCGACCAGGCAATCTGCGACAGGGGTCGTGGTTGTAGGGGATGCGCGGGATGTGTGAGCGGGTTGATGGCGACAAGCCATGGGTAGCGCTGGACCATGCCCGGCGAGCAACGTGGTGTGGTGCTCTGATGCACTCCGCCGGGCATGGCCCGGCGCTACCGTTTCTGTCGCGCCTTGACGTTCCCCGCCACCAAGCGCAGGCTTGCCCAGCACGTTTCCTAAACACAAAGGAGACTTATGACAGCTACCGCGTCTCTGCATCCCACGCCCGACACCCAAGGCCGTTCACGCCTCTGGAACGTCTTCTGGCTGCAAGGGGTCATCCCCAGCAACATGCTCTGGGCCGTTGCCCTCTGGGCCCTCGCCAACCAGCGCACCGCACTGGTGCTGGCGATGTTCGCCGTGCTGCTGCTCTATACCGGCTGGATCATCCCCGCAGTCTGGCGCGCGGCGCCCTCCGCGCGCACCCCGAACCTGGGCGTTGCCGCGCGCGGCCTGACCGTCGCCTGGGGGCTGAACACCGTGCTGGTGATCTTCTTCCTGACCCTGCAGCTGGTGGCTCAATAGAACTGGATCGGCTCTCCGCTGCGGTCGAAGGCGGCGAAGCGGCCGATCTGGCCGTCGTTGATGGCGTTGACCATCAGCCGCAGCGGGCGGGTGGCCTCGTCGGTGCTGGGGGCGAAGCCTGCACGCCCATCCATTGCCGCCACGAACACCATGTCCCACTCCACGCCGGTGGTGGTGGACTCGCTGGCCAGTGCCTGGAAGCTCGGCACCTCGGCCGGCAGCTTGTCCACGCACAGCACAGGCGACAGGGTGCCGCCCTCGCGGCGGTCATGCCGGTCGCGCTGGTCGTCGGTGGGCGATTCGGGCAGGTCGGCGCGGGCGAATACGAACAGCAGGCGTTGCGGTTCGGCCTGTTCGCTGGCGGCCTGCAGCAATTGCTGGAAATCATTCATCATCATGATGGCTGTCACACGCACGCTGCACGGAAAGCCGCATGCTGCCATAACGTCCGGGCGGCGTGGCCGGCGGCGATTGATTTAAGTCATCCCGCTGCCAATGCCTGCCGCGTAGGCTGGCGTCAGTCTCAGCAGGCGAGGGTATCCGGGCCGTTCCGGGCACAGGCAAGACGGTGGAACAACAAGGTGGACCAGCCATGAGCCAACTCACCGACGGATTCGGGCGCAGCTTTCCTTACCTGCGCCTGTCGTTGACCGAGGCCTGCAACTTCCGTTGCAGCTACTGCCTGCCCGATGGCTACCGGGCCGACGGCCGCCCGCGCTTCCTGGCGGTGGACGAGATCGCGCGCCTGGTGCGCGCCTTTGCCATGCTGGGGATGACCAAGATCCGCCTGACCGGTGGCGAGCCCAGTCTGCGCAAGGACCTGGACGAGATCATCGCCACGGTGGCGTCCGTGCCGGGCATCCGCAAGGTGGCCATCACCACCAATGGCACGCTGCTGCCGCGTCGCCTGCCGGGCTGGCACCGGGCCGGCCTGACCGCGCTGAACGTGAGCATGGACAGCCTGCAGCGCGAGCGCTTCAGGACCATCACCGGCCATGACCGCCTGCCGGACATCCAGCAGGGGCTGGAGATGGCCCAGGCACTGGGCCTGCCGGCCATCAAGCTCAACGCGGTGCTGCTGCGCGGCCTGAACGACGACGAGTTGCCGCAGTGGATGGACTTCCTGCGCGACCGCCCCTTCAGCGTGCGCTTCATTGAACTGATGCGTACCGGCGACAACGAAGCTTATTTCCAGCGCCACCATCTGCGCGCCGACGTGGTGATCGAGCAGCTGCTGGCCGCTGGCTGGCACGAGCGCCCGCGCGCGGCCGATGCCGGCCCGGCACGCGAGTTCAGCCACCCGCAGCATCGCGGCACGGTGGGCATCATCGCCCCGTACTCGCGTGACTTCTGCAAGGGATGCAACCGCCTGCGGGTGACCGCCAAGGGTGACCTGCGGCTGTGCCTGTTCGGCGAATTCGGCGTGCCGCTGCGCCCGCTGTTGCAGAGCGACGACGACCAGGACGCGCTGCTGGCACGCATCACCACACAGCTTGGCCTGAAAGCGGCCGGGCACGGATTGCACCAGGGCCAGACCGGGTTGACCCCGCATCTGGCTTCGATTGGAGGATGAGGAACACGATGAGTGGTGAATTGACTGCGGCCTTCCACATGGCCGATGTGCGTGACAAGCGCGTTACCCGCCGCCGCGCGGTAGCGGTGGGCGAGCTGCATGCCGGGCCAGTGGCCTACCCGCTGATTGTCGAGCGCCGGTTGCCCAAGGGCGATGCGCTGGTGATGGCCGAGATTGCCGGGCTGCAGGGCGCCAAGATGGCCTCGATGCTGATGCCGCTGTGCCACCCGCTGCCGCTGGAACTGGTGCAGGTGTACTGCGCGCCGGTGCCGGAGCGGCAGGCGATACGCGTGTGGTGCGAGTGCGCCAGCGAGGCCCGCACCGGTGTGGAGATGGAGGCGCTTGCCGGCGTCAACGCGGCACTGCTGACCCTGTACGACCTGAGCAAGCCGGTGGAGCCGGCGCTGCGCATCGAGGGCATCCGCCTGTTGTTCAAGGAGGGCGGCAAGCGCGGCCTGTGGCTGCATCCCGACGGCATGGACGAGGGTGAGCGCGCGCGCTTCAGGCCGCGCCCGCCGAAGGGTCTGAACGGCGCGGCCTGCGCGGTGATCACCCTGAGCGATCGCGCCAGCGAGGGTAGCTATGCCGACGAGTCCGGCCCGAAGCTGGTGAGCGGGCTGCAGACGCTCGGTGGCGAGGTGGTGGCTGCCGAGGTATTGCCCGATGGCATCGAACCGCTTGCGGGCCGGCTGCGTGCGCTGGCGGGCGAGGGCGTGCGCCTGTGCCTGTGTACCGGTGGCACCGGGCTTGGCCCGCGTGACCTGACCCCGGAGGCGCTGCGTTCGTTGAATGCGCGACCGGTGCACGGCCTGGCGCAGATGGTGCGTGCGTTGAGTGCGCAGCACACGCCGATGGCCTGGCTGAGCCGGGCCGAGGTGGTGCAGCTGGATGACATGCTGGTGTTTGCGCTGCCGGGCAGCCCGCGTGCGGCCGCGCAGTGCTTGGACATTCTGGCGCCGGTGCTGGGCCACGCGCTGGCGATGGTCGATGGCGGTGGCCACGCATGATTGCCTACAGCGAAGCGCTGCAGCACCTGATGCAGGCGGCCACGCCGCTGCCGGCCGAGCGGCTGGCATTGCATGAGGCTGCGGGTCGCATCCTCGCCACGGACATCATCAGCGGGCAGTCGTTGCCGCCGTTCGACAACTCGGCGATGGACGGCTTCGCGCTGCGCGCCAATGGCACGCCGTTCGAAAGCGATACCGAATTTGTGGTGCAGGGCTGGCAGGCGGCGGGCGACGCCGGTACCGAGGGCGGCGACGGCGCTTGGGAAATCATGACTGGCGCGCGCATGCCGGTTGGGCTGGATACGGTGGTGCCGATCGAGAACGTGGAGATCCTTGCCAGCGGCCAGGGTCGCCCGACCCGCATTGCGTTGAAGAGCGGGGTGAAACCTGGCCAGAACGTGCGCCTGCGCGGACAGGACGTGGAAGAAGGCGAGCGCGTGCTGCAGGCCGGGCAGGCCTTGGACATCAATGCACGCACCCTGCTGCACGCCATCGGCGTGGCCGAGGTGGCGGTGGTGGCACGGCCGAAGGTCGCGGTCATTGCCACTGGCAAGGAGCTGGTGACCGAAGCGGCGCAGGCGCTGGAGTCCGGACAGATCCGTGACAGCAACCGGCCCTACCTGATCGGCCGCCTGCAGGCTGCCGGTGCCGAGGTGGTGTGGCAGGGCACGGTAGGCGATGACGTGGCTGCCTTCGATGCGGTGCTGGACGACGCGCTGGCTGCGGGTGCGAAGGTGCTGATCAGCACCGGCGCAGTGTCGGCCGGCCGCTACGACTTCATTCCCGATGCGCTGCGCGCCCGCGGCGCCCGCATCGTGTTCCACAAGGTGGCGATCCGCCCGGGCAAGCCACTGTTGTTTGCAGTGCTGCCCGATGGCGCGCTGTATTTCGGCCTGCCGGGCAACCCGGTGTCGGCGGCGGTGGGGCAGCGCTTCTTCGTTGAACCGGTGCTGCGCCGCCTGCTGGGCCTGGCCGCAGAGCCGCTGCTGCAGCTGCCGTTGCAGGCCGATGTGCGCAAACCGCCGGGCCTGCGCTTCCACGCGCGTGCGCGGGTGGACGTGGACGCGCAGGGGCGCTTGAGCGCGCGCGTGCTGTCCGGGCAGGAATCGTTCCGTTTGAAATCCATGCTGCAGGCCAACGCCTGGGTGGTGCTGGAGGGCGAGGGGGACCTCGTCGCGGCCGGCACACCGGTGCGCGTGCAGGGCTGGGGCCACCAGGACCCGCTGCAGCTGGCAACCCAGGAGTCATGATGAAGCAGGTGAATCTGCAGTTGTTCGGTGCGTTTTCCGATCTGGATGCCAGCCGCGAGATCGCGCTGGAGGTGGCCGGTGGCACCGTGGCCGACCTGCGCCAGGCGCTGCGAGAGCTGCTGCCGGTGCGCTTTCCCGGTTTCCGCGCCGGGTTGCTGGACTATTCGGCCTTTGCCGACCAGCAGCGCGTGCTGCGTGACCACGAGGCGCTGCCTGCCGATGGCAAGGTGGCGATCCTGCCGCCGGTGAGCGGGGGCTGAGCCATGAGCAGCAACGTGACGGCAAAGGTGGTGGACCGTGCGCAGCGCGCCATCGACCCGGTCGAAGGCATCGCGGCGGTGTCCGACCCGGCATTCGGCGGCATCGATGTGTTCATCGGCAAGGTGCGCGACTTCAATGTGGGGCGGCCGGTGACCGGCATCACCTATGACCTGTTCGAACCGCTGGTGCTGAACGAGATCCAGCGCCTGGCGGCGGAGATCGAGGCGACGTTCGGGCCGAAGCTGAAGCTGTATGTGGCGCATGCCAAGGGCCGCTTGGGCATTGGCGATGTGGCGGTGGTGGTGGCTGCGGGCAGCCCGCACCGTGATGAAGCGTTCCGCGCGTGCCGGCAGTTGATCGAGGCGGTGAAACACCAGTGCCCGATCTGGAAGCAGGAACATTACGAGGACGGCGACAGCGAGTGGAGCGAAGGCTGCACGCTGTGCCACGCCGACGGTGAACCGGCGCATGATCACCACTGACGGCAGTAGATCCACGCCATGCGTGGATGGCACCTTCCCCTTGCGCTTGGCAGAAGCAGCCACGCATGGCGTGGCTCTACTGAGGCGTACCTGCACGGTTGCTCCATGCGTGGATGGCGCCTTCCCCTCGCGCCCGACAGGAGCAGCCACGCATGGCGTGGTCGGGTTTCCCGCGTGACAACGCCCATTGCCGGCATCGTGCTTGCCGGCGGCCTGTCCAGCCGGATGGGCCGTGACAAGGCATTGCTGCCCTGGCAGGGGCGCACCCTGCTGGAGCACATGCGTGGCACCTTGCGGCTGGCCGGGGCAGACCGGGTCTGGGTGAGCGGGCGCTACCCTGCCTTCGGCGGCATACCCGACCAGATCACGCGTTGCGGGCCGCTCGGAGGCCTGTTCAGCGTGGCGATGCAGATGACCGATGGCCCGGCTTGGGTAGTACCGGTGGATACGCCCCGCTTGACCCCGGATCTGCTGCAGCAATTGCGTGACGGGCATCGCAGCGCTTGCACGATCTTTGACGGGCATCCGCTTCCGATGCTGTTTAATGTGGACAATGAAAGTCGCACGATCCTCGAAAACATGATCCACGATCCCCTCGGCCCGCGTTCCCTGCAGGCCTTGCAACACCGGCTGGACGCGCAGACGCTGCGCCTGGCCCACGCTGATGAAAGCGCCCTGATCAACTGCAATACCCCCACCCAATGGGAGGACGTTGCCTCATGAAGGTGCAGTTGCAAGAACAGACAATGCGTCTGCGCCTGGACGAGGCCGAACTGGCCCGGCTGCTGGCCGGTGAAACGGTGGAGAACCTGACCCGGTTCGGCGGCAGTGGTGGTTGGGGTACCGCCGTTTCGCTGCATGGTGGCGAATCGGCCGTGCTGCTCGACAGCGGCACCGATTGCCGCCTGGTATTGCCCCGGTCTTCCGTGGAGGACCTGGCCGGGCGCCTGCCATGCCGCGATGGCCTGGCCTTTGCGCTGTATCTGGACGACGGCACCACGCTGCAACTGCAGTTCGATGTGGATGTGCGCGACAGCGTGCGCCAGCGTGGCGTGACCCGCCGCGGTTCCGCGTCACCGGTTTGACATTTGTCAGGGGCAGGCTGAAAACCTGCACCTGATTGATCCAGATCAACCCCGTCGTTGCTGCTGCACGGCCTAATGGCTGCATGACGACGGGTTACAACTTGAAAGCAGTACCCACGTCATTCCACAGCCTTGGAGCCATGTATGACCGTCGGTAGCGATCCTGTTGTCCGCAGCACTGCCAGTCCCGGTCGCGTCATCAGCGACTGGACGCCGGAAGATCCCGGCTATTGGGAGCGCACCGGCAAGCGGGTCGCCACCCGCAACCTGGTCATCTCCATTCCCTCGCTGCTGCTGGCCTTCTCGGTCTGGGTACTGTTCTCGGCGGTGACCATCAGCCTGCCGAAGATCGGCTTCGGCTTCAGCACCGATCAGTTGTTCTGGCTGGTGGCACTGCCCAGCCTGTCCGGCGCGACGCTGCGCATCTTCTATTCGTTCGTGATTCCGATCTTTGGCGGTCGCCGCTGGACGGCGCTGTCCACTGCGTCGCTGCTGGCCCCGACGATCTGGCTGGGCTTTGCGGTGCAGAACCCGGCCACGCCGTACTGGGTGTTCGTGGTGATCGCGATCCTGTGCGGCTTTGGTGGGGCGAACTTCTCCTCGTCGATGTCCAACATCTCCTTCTTCTATCCCAAGCAGAAGCAGGGCCTGGCGCTGGGCCTGAATGCCGGCCTGGGCAATGTCGGGGTGTCGGTGGCCCAGGCGGTGATTCCGCTGGTGATCACGGTGGGCGTATTCGGTGCCCTCGGTGGTGCGCCGCAGCCGGTGGTGGAGGGCGGTGCACCGCTGTACCTGCAGAATGCCGGCTTCATCTGGGTGCCGGCCATTGCGTTCTGCGCGGTGGCGGCCTGGTTCGGCATGAATGACCTGACCAGCGCGCGTTCCTCCTTCGCCGAGCAGGCGGTGATCTTCCGCCGCAAGCACAACTGGCTGATGTGCTGGTTGTACATCGGCACCTTCGGTTCCTACATCGGCTTCTCTGCTGGCTTCCCGATGCTGGTGAAGAGCCAGTTCCCCGCCGTGAACCCCTTGGCCTACGCCTTCATCGGCCCGTTGCTGGGTGCGCTGATGCGCTCGGTGGGCGGCAGCATGGCCGACCGCTGGGGTGGTGCGCGGCTGACGTTCTGGGTGTTCGCGCTGATGATCGCAGCGGTGTTCGGCGTGCTGCATTTCCTGCCCAGCGATGGCCAGGGCGGCAACTTCTACGGCTTCCTCTTCAGCTTCATGGCGCTGTTTGTGCTCAGTGGCATCGGCAACGGCACCACCTTCCGCATGATCCCGGTGATCTTCCGCACGCTGCATGAGCGCCTGTCGGCAGGGGCCAACGCTGAAGGCAAGGCCGCGTCGGCGCACCAGGCCAGCATCGAGTCGGCTGCGGTGGTGGGCTTCTCTGGTGCGATCGGTGCCTACGGCGGCTTCTTCATTCCCAAGAGCTATGGCTCTTCGATCACGTTGACCGGCAGCCCCGATATGGCGCTGTACGGGTTCGTCGTTTTCTATGTCACCTGCCTGGCCGTGACCTGGTGGTGGTACTACCGGCGTGGCGCTGAGACGCCCTGCTGACATGAAAGCGCACCGCAGCCAGATGACACACACAGCCACGATGCAGATGTCCGCAAAGGGAGACCCCCGATGAGTTATTTTCTTGATCGCTTGCAGTTCTTCAAGCGTGACCCCCAGCCCTTTGCCGATGGCCATGGGTTTGCCAAGAGCGAAGGCCGTGACTGGGAGAACAGCTACCGGCAGCGCTGGCAGTACGACAAGATCGTGCGCTCCACCCACGGGGTGAACTGCACCGGTTCGTGCAGCTGGAAGATCTACGTCAAGAACGGACTGGTCACCTGGGAAACCCAGCAGACCGACTACCCGCGCACGCGCCCGGACCTGCCCAACCACGAGCCGCGTGGCTGCCCGCGTGGCGCCAGCTATTCCTGGTACCTGTACAGCGCCAACCGCCTGAAGTATCCGCTGGTCCGCGGCACGCTGCTGCGCCTGTGGCGCGAAGCACGCAGGACCCAGGGGCCGGTGGATGCCTGGGCCAGCATCGTGGAGGACAAGGAAAAGGCGCGCTCGTACAAGACCCGGCGCGGCATGGGCGGTTTCGTGCGGCTGAACTGGGAAGAGGCCAACGAGATCATCGCGGCTTCCAATCTGTACACGGTGAAGCAGTATGGGCCGGACCGCGTGGTCGGTTTCTCGCCGATTCCGGCGATGTCGATGGTGTCCTACGCCGCCGGCGCGCGTTACCTGTCGCTGCTGGGCGGCGCCTGCCTGTCCTTCTACGACTGGTACTGCGATCTGCCGCCGGCCTCGCCGCAGATCTGGGGCGAGCAGACCGATGTTCCCGAATCGGCCGACTGGTACAACAGCCGCTACATCATCGCCTGGGGCTCGAACGTACCGCAGACGCGCACGCCGGATGCGCACTTCTTCACCGAGGCCCGCTACAACGGCACCAAGACGGTCTCGATCTGCCCGGACTATTCCGAGCTGGCCAAGCTGACCGATCATTGGCTGCACCCCAAGCAGGGCACCGACGCCGCGTTGGCGTTCGCCTTCGGCCACGTGATCCTGCGCGAGTTCCATGTGGATTCGCCGTCGCAGTACTTCCAGGACTACTGCCGCCAGTACTCGGACATGCCGATGCTGGTGCGCCTGGAGCGCCGCGCCGATGGCCGCCTGGTGGCCGGCCGTTTCCTGCGTGCCAGTGAGCTGGGAGGGTTGGGCGAAGCCAACAACCCGGACTGGAAGACCCTCGCTTACGACGAGACCAGTGGCCAGATCGTGGTGCCGAACGGTTCGATCGGTTTCCGCTGGGGTGAGAAGGGGCGCTGGAACATCGAGGAGAAGGCCAGCAACGGTGCGGAGACGCGCCTGCGCCTGAGCCTGTCCGAGGCCAACGATGGCATCGAGGCGGTCAGCTTCCCGTATTTCGGTGGCATCGAAAGTGACGGCTGGACCGCCGCCCCGGCCGAGGAAGTACTGGATCGCAACATTCCGGTACGTCGCCTGGCGCTGGATGATGGCAGCCAGACGCTGGTGGCGACGGTGTATGACCTGCTGCTTGCGCAGTACGGCGTGGACCGCGGTTTCGGCGGCGCCAACGTCGCCAGGAGCTTCGATGAGAACGTGCCGGGCACGCCCGCCTGGCAGGAACGCATCACCGGCGTGTCGCGCGGGGAAGTGATCGAGATCGCCCGCGAGTTCGCGCGTACCGCCGACAAGACCCATGGCCGCTCGATGATCATCGTCGGTGCCGGCATGAACCACTGGTTCCACAACGACATGAACTACCGCGGCCTGATCAACATGCTGATCATGTGCGGTTGCGTGGGCCAGACCGGCGGCGGCTGGGCGCACTACGTGGGCCAGGAAAAGCTGCGCCCGCAGACCGGCTGGCAGCCGCTGGCGTTCGGCCTGGACTGGAGCAAGCCGCCGCGCCATATGAACGGTACGTCGTTCTTCTACTTCAACACCGGGCAGTGGCGTTACGAGAAGCTGCAGGTGGACGAACTGCTGTCACCGCTGGCCGACGCCAGCAAGTACAGCGGCAGCCTGGCCGACCTGAACCTGCGCGCGGTGCGCATGGGCTGGCTGCCAAGTGCGCCGCAGCTGGACCGCAACCCACTGCAGCTGGTGCGCGAAGCCGAAGCGGCGGGCGTGGCACCTGCCGACTACGCACTGGGCAAGTTCAAGGACGGTTCGCTGGACTTCGCCTTCGCCGACCCGGATGCCAGCCAGAACCACCCGCGGATGATGTTCATCTGGCGCTCGAACCTGCTGGGCTCTTCGGGCAAGGGCCATGAGTACATGCTGCGGCACCTGCTGGGGACCCGCCACGGCCTGCAGGGCAAGGACCTGGGCGAGATGGGCGCAGTGAAGCCGGAGGAGGTGAAGTGGCGCGACGAGGCGCCGGAAGGCAAGCTGGATCTGCTGGTGACGCTGGACTTCCGCATGTGCACCACCGCGCTGTACTCGGACATCGTGCTGCCCACCGCCACCTGGTACGAGAAGGACGATCTCAATACCTCGGACATGCACCCGTTCATCCACCCGCTGTCGAAGGCGGTGGACCCGGCGTGGGAATCGCGCAGTGACTGGGACATCTTCAAGGAGGTGGCGCGCACCGTGAGCGAGATGGCGCCCGGCGTGCTGGGCGTGGAGAAGGACCTGGTGCTGGTGCCGACCCTGCACGACACCCCCAACGAGCTGGGCATGCCGTTCGGCGTGGCCGACTGGAAGAAGGGCGAGTGCGAGGCCATCCCCGGCCAGACCATGCCGTCGATGACGGTGGTGGAGCGCGATTACCCGAACCTGTATCGCAAGTTCACCTCGCTGGGCCCGTTGCTGGACAAGCACGGCAATGGCGGCAAGGGCATGAACTGGGATACGAAGCATGAGGTGGAATTCCTGGGCAAGCTGAACCATACCGTGCGCGAGGAGGGGGTCAGCCAGGGCCGGCCGGCCATCTCGACAGCGATCGATGCGGCCGAAGTGATCCTGCACCTTGCCCCGGAGACCAACGGCCATGTCGCAGTGAAGGCGTGGGAGTCGCTGGGCGGTTTCACCGGCCGCGAGCACACCCATCTGGCGGTGGGCAAGGAGCACGAGGCGATCCGCTTCCGTGACATCCAGGCGCAGCCGCGCAAGATCATCTCTTCGCCGATCTGGTCCGGGCTGGAAGACGACAACGTCAGCTACAACGCGGGCTACACCAATGTGCACGAGCTGATTCCGTGGCGCACGGTGACCGGCCGCCAGCAGTTCTACCAGGACCATGAGTGGATGATCGACTTCGGCGAGGCCTTCATGAGCTACCGGCCACCGGTCAATACCCGCACCATTGAGCCGCTGCTCAACCAGCGTTCGAACGGCAACAAGGAGATCGTGCTGAACTGGATCACCCCGCACCAGAAGTGGGGCATCCACAGCACCTACAGCGACAACCTGATCATGCAGACGCTGTCGCGCGGTGGCCCGATCGTGTGGCTCAGCGAGGACGATGCGCGCAGTGCCGGCATCGTCGACAACGACTGGATCGAGCTGTTCAACGTCAACGGTGCGATCGCCGCGCGAGCGGTGGTCAGCCAGCGGGTGATGCCGGGCATGGCAATGATGTACCACGCCCAGGAACGCATCATCAACGTGCCGGGTTCGGAGATCTCCGGCACCCGCGGCGGCATCCACAACTCGGTGACCCGCATCGTGCTCAAGCCGACCCACATGATCGGTGGCTACGCGCAGCTTGCCTACGGTTTCAACTACTACGGCACCTGCGGTACCAATCGCGACGAGTTCGTGATCGTGCGCAAGATGGACAAGGTGGATTGGCTGGACGATGAACAGCCCGCTGGTGCCTCGGCATCGGCCAGCAAGGAGGTAGTGTGATGAAGGTCCGTGCACAGATCGCGATGGTATTGAACCTGGACAAGTGCATCGGCTGCCACACCTGCTCGATCACCTGCAAGAACGTGTGGACCTCGCGCGAGGGCGTCGAGTATGCCTGGTTCAACAACGTGGAAACCAAGCCGGGCATCGGCTACCCGAAGGAATGGGAAAACCAGGAGAAGTGGAATGGTGGCTGGGTGCGCACCGGCAGCGGCAAGCTGGTGCCGCGCGCCGGTGGTCGCTGGCGGATGCTGGCCAAGATCTTCGCCAACCCGGACCTGCCGCAGATCGACGACTACTACGAGCCGTTCGATTTCGACTACCAGAACCTGCACACCGCCAAGGACAGCCAGCACCAGCCGACCGCAAGGCCGCGCTCGCTGATCAGTGGCGAGCGCATGCAGAAGATCGAATGGGGCCCGAACTGGGAGGAGATCCTGGGCTCGGAATTCAGCAAGCGCTCGCGCGACTACAACTTCAATGAAGTGCAGAAGGAGATCTACGGCGCCTTCGAAAAGACCTTCATGATGTACCTGCCGCGCCTGTGCGAGCACTGCCTGAACCCGGCGTGCGTGTCGGCGTGCCCGTCGGGCGCGATCTACAAGCGCGAGGAAGATGGCATCGTGCTGATCGACCAGGACAAGTGCCGCGGCTGGCGCATGTGCGTGTCGGCGTGCCCATACAAGAAGATCTATTACAACTGGAAGAGCGGCAAGTCGGAGAAGTGCATCTTCTGCTACCCGCGCATCGAGATGGGCGAGCCGACGGTATGTTCGGAAACCTGTGTCGGCCGCATCCGCTACCTGGGCGTGATGCTGTACGACGCCGACCGCATTGCCGAGGCCGCGTCGGTAGCTGCCGAAAAGGATCTGTACCAGGCCCACCTGGATATTTTCCTGGACCCGCATGATCCGGCGGTGATTGCTGCTGCGCGCGCCGAAGGCATTCCGGACAGCTGGCTGGAATCGGCCAAGCAGTCGCCGGTGTACAAGCTGGCGATCGACTGGAAGCTGGCGCTGCCGCTGCACCCGGAGTACCGCACGCTGCCGATGGTCTGGTACGTACCGCCGCTGTCGCCGATCCAGTCGGCGGCCGAGCGGGGCCGCATCGGCATGAGTGGCGAGCTGCCGGACGTGGCCTCGCTGCGCATTCCGGTGCGCTACCTGGCCAACATGCTGACAGCCGGTGACGAGGCGCCGGTGGTGCGTGCGCTGGAACGCCTGATGGCGATGCGCGCCTGGCGCCGGGCCAAGAACGTGGACGGCGTGGAAGACACGGCGGTGCTGGACCAGACCGGGCTGACCGTGGCCCAGGTTGAAGAGATGTACCGCTACCTGGCCATTGCCAACTACGAGGACCGTTTCGTGATTCCGACCGCACACCGAGAGTACGCCAACGATGCCTTCGGCGAGCGCGGCGGCTGCGGTTTCACATTCGGCAACGGCTGCAACGGCGACAGCCCGGCCGACCTGTTCGGGCAGCGCAAGAGCACCAGCTTCGTGGTGAACAACGGCCCGAACCACCGCCGCAAGGAGGTGGTGTGATGAGCGTACTGAAGCTGGTGGGGGTGCTGCTGGACTACCCCCGCGACGAACTGTGGCAGCACGGTGAGGAACTGCTGGCGGCGTGCGATGAGGCGGCACTGACACCGGCGCGGCGCAGGCAGTTGCGTGGTTTCGTACAGCAGTTGCTGGACAGCGATCCGTTGGATGCGCAGGCCGCCTGGCTGGCGACCTTCGACCGCGGCCGCTCGATGAGCCTGCTGCTGTTTGAACACATCCACGGCGAATCGCGTGACCGTGGCCAGGCCATGGTGGACCTGGTGGAGACCTACCGCCGCAACGGCTTCGAACTGGATGCCCGTGAGCTGCCGGACTACCTGCCGCTGCTGCTGGAGTTCCTGGCCCACCAGCCGGAGACCGAAGCGCGCGAGTGGCTGCACCATATCGGACACATCGCCGGGATGCTGGCCGCGCGCGCCGCCGAGCGTGAGCTGCCGCACGTGCCGCTGCTGGAGATCCTCGTGGAAGCTGGTGACGGCAAGGTCAACCTGGAGGCGCTGCGGCAACGCGCCAGTGAGGAACCCCGCGACGATACGGCCGAGGCGATGGACCGGTTGTGGGAAGAGGAAGCGGTGCGTTTCGGTGCCGAAGCGCCCGCTGAAGACTGCAAGCCACCGACGCGCTCGCCGGCCCGTCCTGTGCATCGTGAGGTCCAGCCATGAACTACTACCTGCATCAATTTGCCTTCCAGTACTACCCGTACATTGCCGTGGCGGTGCTGCTGATCGGCAGCTGGGCGCGCTATGACAAGGCCATGTACACCTGGCGCACCGGTTCCAGCCAGATGCTGTCGGACAAGGGCATGCGGATCGGCAGCAACTGCTTCCACATCGGTATCCTCGCCATCCTTGGCGGCCATCTGGTCGGCCTGCTGACCCCGCACGCGGTGTATGAGCACTTCATCACCTCCTCACAGAAGCAGATGCTGGCGATGGTGGTGGGCGGCGTGTTCGGTGCGCTGTGCTTCATCGGCATCAGCATCCTGCTGGTGCGTCGCCTGACCAATGCCCGCGTGCGCGCCACCGGCAGCTTCGGTGACACCCTGGTGCTGGTGCTGCTGTTCGCCCAGCTCTGTCTTGGCCTGTACAGCATCCGCATATCGTCCGGGCATCTGGACGGTGGGGTGATGGTGCAGCTGGCCGAATGGGCGCAGCACATCGTGACCTTCCGTGCCGGTGCTGCTGACTACATCGAGGGCGTCAGCTGGGTCTACAAGATGCATATCTTCCTGGGCCTGACCCTGTTCCTGATCGCGCCCTTCACCCGGCTGGTGCATGTGTGGAGCATTCCGGTCAGCTATCTGTGGCGGCCGTACCAGGTGGTGCGCCGTCGCCAGGCGGCGCTGCGCTACGGACCGCGGGAGTAAGCCATGGGCAACCTGCCGAAGTTCCTGCCGATCACTGTGATCGATTCCGCCCAGGCGGTTCCGGCCGAGGCCCACCAGCACCAGCATGACGGGGCAGGGGAGGGGCCGCGCTCGCTCGGGCAACCGGCACCGTGCCGGTTGTTCGTGGAGGACACGGCGATAAGCGAGGCCGACATCGCCCGCGAGATGCAGCACCATCGGGCACTGCGCCCGGAACAGTCGCGTGCCGAGGCGGCGCGCGCACTGGTGGTGCGTGAACTGCTGCGGTTGGAAGCGCAGCGCCTGGGCCTGCTGGCGCCGGCAGGCGGCCGGGTCAGCGATGAGGAAGTGCTGATCCAGCAACTGCTGGAAGACGCGATCGAAGACCGCGTGCCGACCGACGAGGACTGCCAACGCTACTTCGAGCAGAACCCGGAGCGATTCCGCTCACCGGATCGGGTACGGCTGCGCCATATCCTGCTGGCCGCGCCGGCCGATGATGTGGCCGGGCGGCTGGCCGCACGCACCGAGGGCGAGCGTCTGGCCAATGAACTGAAAGCAGCGCCGCACCTGTTCGCCGACTTCGCCCTGCGTCATTCGCGCTGCCCGTCCAGCAGTGACGGCGGTGACCTGGGCTGGCTGCAGCGTGGGCAGACCACGCCGGAGTTCGATCGCCAGGTGTTCCGCCTGCGCGAGGGCCTGGCTGGCTTCCCGGTGGAATCACGCTGGGGCTACCACGTGGTCAGCATCGATGGGCGCGAGGAGGGGCAGCCGCTGCCGTTCGACGCAGTGCTGCCACAGATCCGGGACTACCTGGAGCTGCAGGTGCGCCAACGCGAGGTGCAGGCGTACCTGCTGCAGCTGCAGGAGCGCTACCCGGTGCGCGGACTGGATGAGATCGAAGCCGAAGCCGAGGTCGGCTGACCCACTCTTGAGGAAGGAGATTGCATGAACCAGGCCCTTGCCCCCGCCAGTGCCGGGCAGCAGCAGCGTGCGCTGTGGCTGAGCACATTCGCCTTCACCGTGTGCTTTGCGGTGTGGATGATCTTTTCCATCATCGGTATCCAGATCAGCGAGCAGCTGGGATTGACCGACACCCAGTTCGGCCTGCTGATCGCCACCCCGGTGCTGACCGGCTCGGTCAGCCGCGTGTTCCTCGGCATATGGTCCGACCAGTTCGGCGGCCGCAAGGTGATGGTGCTGGTGATGCTGTGCGGCGCAGTGGCTACCTGGATGCTGACCTATGCCCACACCTACCCCCAGTTCCTGTTCGCCGCGCTGTGCGTGGGTATTGCCGGTGGCAACTTTTCGGTGGGCGTGGCCTATGTGTCCAGGTTCTTCCCGGCCAGCAGGCAGGGCACCGCCCTGGGCATCTTCGGCGCCGGCAACATCGGCTCGGCGGTGACCAAGCTGCTGGCGCCTTTGGTGATGGTGGCCGCGGGCTGGACCATGGTGGCCAAGGTGTGGGCGGTCGCGCTGGCGGTCACCGCCGTGCTGTTCTTCCTGTTCAGCAAGGAAGACCCGTCGCTGGAACAGCGCCGCCGTGACGGGGTGAAGCCGGTGCCGTTCTCCGAGCAGATGGCTCCGCTGAGGAACCTGCAGGTGTGGCGGTTCTCGTTGTACTACTTCTTTGTGTTTGGTGGTTTTGTGGCACTGGCGTTGTGGCTGCCGCATTACCTGGTGGGGGCGTACGGCATGGACGTCGGCACCGCCGGCATGCTGGCAGCCTGCTATTCGATTCCGGCCAGCCTGTTCCGCGTGGTGGGCGGTTGGATGTCCGACAGGATGGGGGCGCGCCGGGTGATGTACTGGACGTTCAGTGTGTCGGCCATCTGCACCTTCCTGCTGGCCTACCCCGATACCGAGTACGTGGTGAAGGGCATCCATGGCCCGATCCAATTCCACCTGGCCATCGGCGTGGTGATGTTCACCGTGCTGGTGTTCGTACTGGGCTTCTTCATGTCGCTGGGCAAGGCTGCGGTCTACAAGCACATCCCGGTGTATTACCCCAGGCACGTGGGTGCGGTGGGCGGTGTGGTGGGCATGATTGGCGGCCTGGGTGGCTTCATCCTGCCGATCGTGTTCGGTGCGCTGAACGATGTCCTGGGCATCTGGAGCAGCTGCTTCATGTTGCTGTTCGTGGTGGTGTCCGCTGCCCTGGCGTGGATGCACTTCGCGATCCGCCGGATGGAGCGTCGACACTTCCCGCAGATCGATCGGGAGACCGATCTGCCGGAGGCCATCGATGCGGCTGCCGCGGAACGGGCACGCGGCACGTGAATGGCAGTGCCGGCCGCTGGCCGGCACCTCAGCGCAATACGTCACGCTTGATTTCAATCAGGGCTACGCGAAGAGGATCGCGCGAGGATGACAGCCATGAGCTTCCACGTTGATGCGAGCGAGGACACAGCGCTGCAGGCCGCATTGCTGCGGCAGCCGCGCCATGTGCTGTTTCCACCGGCCGGCCATTTCAGTGCCGGCTTCGGTGAAAGCGGCTGGCGTACTGCCGTGCAGGCCAGCAACGAGCACCTGATTCCACGTGGCCTGACGCTGGGCTTCCAGACCGGGCGCATGGGGACCGATGTGTCGGCCGAACGCTATCTCGACACATTGCTGGCCGCGTTGCGCCTGCAGGCAGATGCCTTGGCCGAGGACCGCGAGGTAGTGGCGATGGTGCTGCAGCTGGGTCTGGCCGAGGCACTGCCGCCGGTTCTGCTGGGGCAGCTGCTGGATGCGGTGCCGCAGTACCTGCGCACCGTGGCCCGGCCGCAGGTGGAGGCACGGCTGGATGCCGGCAGCGGCTTGTCGCCTGCACAACTACGTGCAGTGGGTTGCACGCGACTGAACGTGATCGACCGCGCCGATGCGCCTGGCCCGGCAGTGCTGGCGCAGGCGCGCGACGCCGGCTTCACTGCCCGCTACTACCAGCTGCGTGTGCCCGCTGCGGAGGATGCCGGATTCATCGGGCGCCTGCAGACCGTGCTGGCAGATGCGCCCGAACGCGTGCTGTTGCCGGCGCCGTGTGCGCTGCCAGAGCATCCCTCATCGGAACGCTGGCTGCAGGCATGGCGATTGCTGCGCGAGGCAGGCTATGTGGGTATCGGCGGCGACCATTACCAACGCGGGGACCTGCCGGACCCGAACGGCCCGGGTGACGGCCAGCGTCATTGCGATCTGGCAGGCGTGCCCCGCCGCGATCGCAGCGATTTCATCGGCATCGGCCTGGCGGCGTGCAGCCAGATTGGCGAGGTGTTCTGCCGGACGGAGGATGACCTGGAGCGCTGGCAGGCACGCCTGCGGGCAGGGCATGTGGGCGTGGCCGCTGGCCTGATCCTGTCGGAGGAGGAGCGGCTGGCTGCGGAGGTCGCGCAGAGCATCGCCTGCGATCATGCGCTGGATGCTGCTGCCTTCGAATGGCGCAATGATGTTCCGTTCGATGAATGCTTTGCCGAGACCCTGCCTGCACTCGCACCGCTGCTCGCGCGGGGCTGGGCGCGCTGGGACGGCCGCGTGCTTCGCCTGGCCGAGGAAGGGCGGTTGCTGTGGCGTATGATGGCCGCATGTTTCCGGCCGGCGGCCGCCATCGCTTGAGTGCTGTCCCGATGTCTTCAACTCCGCCCTCACAGGCCCGGCCCGGCCGGACCACGCCGAATCCTGCCGCCGCCGATGATGGCGACGCGCTGCATTTCTGCAGCACCTGTGCCTTCTCCGATGCATGCATGTCGCAGGGCTATGACAAGACGGCGCTGGGCGAACTGCATGTGCTGGTCGACCACGTGGGGCCGTTCCATGCGGGTGATTACATCTTCCGTGCGGGTGAGGCCTTCGATTCCATCGCCGCTGTGCGCGCAGGCATGGTCAAGACCTTCGTCGACGACAGCCAGGGCAACGAGCAGGTGCTGGGCTTTGCTCTGCCGGGCGAGGTGATCGGGCTCAATGCGATTCACGGTTCGCGCTTCCCCTGCAATGCGGTGGCACTGGATACGGTGCACCTGTGCCGCATTTCGTTCCCCAAGCTGAGCCTGCTGGCCACCCGCATGCCAGGGCTGCAGGCCAAGCTGTTCAGCCTGCTCAGCGCGGAGATCGGCAAGGTCGCCACGCTGGCGGCCAACCACCGCACCGAGGAGCGGATGGCAGCGTTCCTGCTGGATATGTCGGCGCGTTACGCGCGGCGTGGTTTTTCCGCGACCCGCTTCAACCTGACCATGGCCCGCACCGAGATCGCCAATTATCTGCGGATGGCGCCGGAGACGGCCAGTCGCGTGCTGCGGCGGTTGAGCGATGATGGCGTGATTGCGGTGAAGCAGCGCGAAATCCTGCTGCTGCAACCCGACCGGCTGGCGGCACTGGCCGTGGCCGATGAAAACGAACCCGATTGAACCTGGCCAGGGAGCCGACGATGAAGCGATGGGCAATGGTGTTTCTGGGTCTGCTGGCCACGCTGCCTGCGTGGGCTGGCAACCTCACCGTGTCGGCGGCATCCAGTCTTACCGAAAGCTTCCGCGAGCTGGGCGCAGCCTATGAGAAGGCGAACCCGGGCAGCAGGGTCGACTTCAACTTTGCTGCCTCCGGGGTGTTGCTGCAGCAGATCGCGCGCGGCGCGCCGGTGGATGTGTTCGCTTCGGCCGATGAAGCAACGATGGACCAGGCTGTGCAGCAGAAGCTGCTGGCGGCCGGTACGCGTGAGGTCTTCGCGGTGAACGCGTTGTGGGTGGTCGTGCCGCCGCAGGCGAAGGCGCCGCCGCGCGCACTGGCCGATCTGGCGGGTGCCGGCGTGCAGCGCATCGCAGTGGGCAACCCGGACAGCGTGCCGGTGGGCCGCTACGCGCGGGGAGCGCTGCAGGCCGCCAAGCTGTGGCCGGCCGTGCAGGGCAAGGTGATCAGTACGCAGAACGTGCGGCAGTCGCTGGATTACGTGGCGCGGGGCGAGGTGGATGCGGGGTTTGTCTACGCCACCGACGCGCAGGCAATGCCTGATCGCGTGCGGCGCGCGTTCGAGGTTCCGGTTGCCGGACGCATCGCCTATCCGCTGGCGGTGGTGCAGGCCAGCACGCAGCCGGTGGAAGCCAGGCGCTTCGCGGCGTTCGTGCGCTCGGCGCAGGGCCAGGCGATCCTGCACAAGCACGGGTTCGGCAAGCCCTGACGGATGGACCTGGACTGGAGCGCACTGGGATTGTCGTTGAAGGTGGCCGGCTGGGCCACGGCGATCAATCTTGTTGCCGGCGTGGCACTTGGCGCGCTGCTGGCGCGACGGCGCTTTCCCGGTCGGGAACTGCTGGATTCGATACTGACCCTGCCGATGGTGCTGCCGCCGACGGTGCTGGGCTATTACCTGCTGGTGCTGATCGGGCGCAATGGCCCGATCGGCGCCTGGTTGCAGTCGTGGTTCGGCATCAACCTGGTGTTTACCTGGCAGGCGGCGGTGATCGCTGCTGCGGTGGCGTCGTTTCCGCTGGTGTTCAAACCGGCACGCGCTGCATTCGAAGAGGTGGATGGCCAGTTGGAGCAGGCCGCGCGCACGCTGGGCGTGTCCGAAGCGGCGGTGTTCTTCCGCATCACCCTGCCGCTGGCATGGCGCGGGATTCTGGCGGGCCTGCTGCTGGCGTTCGCACGGGCGATGGGTGAGTTCGGCGCCACGCTGATGGTGGCCGGCAGCATTCCGGGCCGCACGCAGACCTTGTCGATCGCCATCTATGCAGCGGTGCAGGCAGGGCAGGATGGCAAGGCCAATGCGCTGGTGATCCTGACGTCGGTGGTGTGCATCGTGATCCTGCTGCTGGCCGCGCGGCTGGTGGGCGGGCGCCGTCGGGAGCTGCGCGATGTGGCTTGACCTGCAGGTGCAGCGGCGATTGCAGGCGTCCGGCCAGACGTTCGAACTGGACGTGACACTGCAGTGCACGCAGCGGCAGGTGGTGCTGTTCGGGCCTTCCGGCGCCGGCAAGAGCCTGACGCTGAAAGCGGTGGCCGGCCTGCTGCGCCCGGAGCATGGGCATGTGCGCCTGCACGGGCAGACACTGTTCGATGCGGGAGCGGGGGTTGATCTGCCGCCGCAGCGTCGTCGACTCGGTTACGTGTTCCAGGACTACGCGCTGTTTCCGCACCTGAGCGTGCGCCAGAACGTGGCGTTCGGGATGCAGCGGGGCTGGTTGAATCCACCGCGCGGCACCCGTATCGAGGCAGTGGAGCAGTGGCTGCAGGCATTCCGGATCGAGCACGTGGCGGATCTGCTGCCGTCACAGGTATCCGGCGGACAGCGCCAGCGCACGGCGTTGGCGCGTGCACTGGTGACGCGGCCACAGGCGTTGCTGCTGGACGAACCGTTCGCAGCGCTCGACCACGACCTGCGCCAGCACCTGCGCCAGGAGCTGGAAACCGTGCTGGATGAAACCGGTATTCCGCTGCTGCTGATCAGCCACGATCCGCAGGATGTGGCCGTGTTCGGCCAGCAGGTGGCGCGTGTGGTGGACGGGCGCATCGTCGGTGGATGACGCGCGGCGGTCGTACCGGGCCATATCCTGGCGCGCCGTGTATCCACGCAGGTAGTGCCGGCCGCTGGCCGGCAGCGTCGTAGTGCGAAGAGCAGCCGGCCAGCGGCCGGCTCTACCCGAGGGACGGTTCAAATCAGGATGTGGCGGTGTTCGGCCAGCGGGTGGCGCGCGTGGTGGACGGGCGCATCGTCGGCGGATGACGCGCGGCGGTCATGCCGGGCCATATCCTGGCGTGCCGGGTAGTGCCGGCCGCTGGCCGGCAGCGTCGTAGAGCCAACAGCAGCCGGCCAGCGGCCGGCTCTACCCGAGGGACGGTTCAAATCAGGATGTGGCGGTGTTCGGCCAGCAGGTGGCGCGCGTGGTGGACGGGCGCATCGTCGGCGGATGACACGCGGCGTTTGTGCCGGGCCATATTCTGGCGCGCCGTGTATCCACGCGGGTAGTGCCGGCCGCTGGCTGGCAGCGTCGTAGCGCCAACAGCAGCCGGCCAGCGGCCGGCTCTACCCGAAGGACAGTTCAATACAGCTCGCAGTGGGTGCGGCCCTCACCGCGCAGGGCATCCCAATGGCCTTCGCCGCCGATCGCGTCGATGGCTTCGCGCATCGCACCTTCCAGGTGGCTCTTGTTGCCACACAGGTAGATGTGGCTGCCACGGGCCAGCACATCCCGCATCTGCGTGGCCTGCTGCTGCAACACATGCTGCACATAGACCTTTTGCGCCGCATCGCGCGAGAACGCTGTGTGCAGGCTGGCCAGTACGCCACGCGCCTGCCAGTCCTGCAGCTGCTCGCGGTACAGGAAGTCATGCTCGCGGTGCTTCTCGCCGAACACCAGATGGACCTCCCGTGCATCGCCGGTGGCCTGCAGTTCCTGCATCAGGCCCATCAGCGGCGCGATGCCGGTACCGGTGCCCACCAGCAGCAGAGGTGCGTTGCCGCCTTCGGGCAGGTGGAAGCCCGGATTGGAGCGGCAGTACACGCGCGCCGTGTCGCCGCCGTGCAGCAGGCTGCCGGTGGCGGTGCCGAAGCGTTCGCGGCCACGCAGGGTGTAGCGCACTTCGCGTACACACAGGCTCAGCTGGTCATCGCGCGGATGCGAGGCAATCGAGTAGGCGCGCGGCAGGCAGGGTGATAGCAGCTCGCGCAATCGCGCCAGCGGAACCGACTGCGGGGTGGCGTGGTCCTGCAGCACGTCCAGCAGGTCCAGGCCATGCAGGTAGGCGTCCAGTTCGCGTTTCTGGCTGATCTTCAGCAGGCTTTTCAGTACGTCGCTACCCCCCAGCCTGGCCAGTTCGCGCAGTACGCCCTTGCTGAGCAGGCGCAGTTCGCGGTCGCGCAGCGCGTCGACGGCGCTGGAATCGCCATACCAGCTGGCCAGGGCCTGCAGCAGCGCAGGATCGTTTTCTGCAACCAGATGCAGGGTGTCGCCGGCCCGGTAGGCCATGCCGCTGCCCGCGATGTCCAGCTGCAGGTGCCAGGCGGCGGGGGTGCTGTGATTCAGTCGGCGCCGTTCGACAATGCCGGCGGCGAACGCGTTGTCTTCGCCGTAAGCCGTCACCTGCAGGCGCAGATCCTGGCCGGCGGTCGCATCACCGTCCAGTACCTGGCCCAGCACCGGCCGCCACTGCTGGAAGAACTGTTCGTAGCCGAGGTCGGCGTCGACACGGTGCAGTAGTGGCTGCGCCTGACGATCACTCAACGCTGCATCCAGCGCCTTGGTGAAACCGCAGAAGCTGGGGTAGCCGGTATCCCCCAGGCCGAACACCGCGTAGCGCAGTCCGGGCAGGGCGGGCGCCTGTCGCAGCGATTCGAAGAAGCGCTCGCCATTGGCCGGTGGCTCGCCGTCGCCGAACGAGCTGGAGATGGCCAGCAGCACATCGCCGTGGCCGAGGCCGGCCACATCGATGTCATTGAACGGCAGGACCTGCGGTCCATGCGGCTGCAGGTCCGGGTCCGCACCCAGGCGTTGGGCCAGGGCGCGGGCGTTGCCCGACTCGGAGGCGAAACCCACCAGCAGCCGGCTGATGGGCCTGCGTGTGGGGATGGCGTTCACGCAGCCTCGTAGAAGTCGTCGAACTTTTCCTTGCTGAACTCGACAAGGTCGTAGTTCTGCATCAGGTCGTTCACCACGCGGCGGATGCTGATGTACGAGGTGATGTTGCCATCGGCGTCGAACAGTGGCTGCACGGTGGTGTCGACCACGTAGAGCACGCCGCCCTTGCCAAGGTTGGGGACGATGCCGGTCCAGGTCTTGCCGGCCTTGATGGTGTCCCACATGTCCTTGTAGACGGCCTTGGGTACGTCCGGATGGCGGACGATGCTGTGCGGCTGGCCGATCAGTTCCTCGCGCGCGAATCCGGTGAGCGTGCAGAACAGGTCGTTGGCATAGGTGATGTTGCCCTGCAGGTCGGTGGTGGAGATCACCATCACGTTCTGCATGGCGTTGAGCAGCTGGGCGTTGTCGGGGGTGTAGCTCATCGCAGGTCCTTTGGATGCCGGTGACGCCGGCGTATTGGGTTCCTGCATAGAGATACGCGCCCGTGGCGTGGGGCGGATTGATATAGGTCAAGCGTGTGCCCGGAGGGGGCTGCGACCGGCTGTCGCAGGGAGGGGCGGCGCTAGTGGGCGCTCACCCCATCACATACCGCAGCACACCCGCCGATACCACGCCGATCAGCACCGTCGGCAGCATCGACAGCCGCGTGGCCGCAAGCAACGTGATCGCCAGTGCAGCCAGATCGGCCGGCTTGTCGGCCACGAAGTCCGGGGCGATCACCGAGATCAGCACGCAGCCCGGGGCGGCTTCCATCACCGTCACCGCGCGCTTGCTCAGGGTGCGGTTGCGCAGCGCGAGGAAACCGATGATGCGGGTGAGATAGGTGGCGGCGGCCATCAGGATGATGGTCAGCACCGAGGTCCAGTGGATCAGTCCGTTGAAGATCATGCGGCGTCCTCGGCCAGCAGCCACGCAGCGGCCAGACCGGCCAGCGCGCCGCTGGCGACGTACCAGGCGCCGGGCACCAGCAGGTAGGTGCCCGCTGCCACCACCAGGCTGACCAGCCATGGCCGGGCGGCGCGCATGCCTTGCCACATGCCACGCAGTAGCACCAGGAACACGGCGGGGAAGGCCATGTCGAAGCCGTAGGCGTGGATGTCACCGAGTAGTGGGCCGACGATCGCGCCGAGCGCGGTGCACAGCACCCACACGGTGTACAGGCCGGCCGACACGCCGAGGTAGTAGGACAGGCTGAAGCCCAGTGCGCGACGGCGCGCATCGGCCACGCCCAGTGCCCAGCTTTCATCGCACATGAAGAACAGCGCCGGCAGCACGCGACGGCGCGGCAGGTGCTGTAGCAACGGCGCCAGGCTGGCACCCATCAGCAGATGGCGGCTGTTGACCAGTGCGGTGATCGCTACGATCAGCGCGATGTGTGGCGGCGAAGTCCACAGTTCGACCGCGGCGAATTCAGACCCACCGGCAAAGTTGAGGCCGGTCATCAGCGGCACTTCCAGCGCCGACAGGCCCTTCTGGGCGGCCTGGGCACCGAGCACCAGGGCGAAAGGAATGAAGCCGATCATCACCGGCACGGCGGCGCGCAGGCCGCGCAGGAATTCGGCGCGCGGTGCGGTGTCGCACACGGGATCAGGCAGGGGCAGGGTGGTTCGGGCGTCCATGGATCAACAACGGGTGGGGGTGGCCCATGCTAACGGTCCGATCACGAAATCGGGTTGCGTTGATGCCATTGAGTCGACGGAATGTGGAATATCATGCGGCCATAGGCCTGATGGGTGAAATTTCATGCAGTACCAGCTCGACAACCTCGATCGCCGCATCCTCGACGCCCTGCAGCGCGATGGTCGCCTGCAGAACCTGGAGCTTTCGCGACAGGTGGGGCTGTCGCCGTCCGCCTGCCTGCGCCGGGTCCGCCTGCTGGAAGAGGGCGGCTACATCGATCGCTACGTGGCCCTGCTCAACGCGGCGAGGATCGGGCGTGGGTTCACGGTGTTCGTCCGCGTGTGGCTGCGTGGCCAGGACGAAGACACCACCAACCACTTCATCAACAGCATCAAGTCCTTCCCGGAAGTGCTTGAATGCCATCTGATGGCGGGCGACTGCGACTTCCTGCTGCGGGTGGCGGTGGCCGACCTTGATGCGTACCGGCAGTTCCAGATACAGCACCTCAACCGGATCGCCGGGGTGCAGAACACCAAGACCGAAATCCCCATGCAGCGGATCAAGCAGACCACTGAACTGCCGGTCTGAACGGCCCGGCGCGTCCCCTGCGCGCCGCCGTCATCGCAATGACACGTGACGCCGCTACGGTTTGACCCGCTTGCCGGCCGTGCGCAGGTCGACCCGCCTGGTCGCACCGCGCTTCGCCGCTGCAGCTGATGTCGCTGCCGAGGGTCATGTGTTCTACGTCAGGGGGCTGAATGGACAGCATGCGATCAGACGTTGGAGGGTGGCGGCCGCCGCCGGGTTGCTGTTCGCCTTCGCTGCCGCCGCACAGGACGACATCCGCGCCTATGACATTCCCGCGCAGCCGCTGGAACAGGCGGTCGAGCGCTTCAGCGTCGTCAGCGGCTGGTCGGTGATGTATCCCGGCGACCTCGGCACGGGCCGCAGCAGCCATCCGCTGCAGGCCAGCCTGCCGCCACTGCAGGCGCTGCAGGTGGTGCTGCAGGATACGGGTGTCGAGGCCGAGCTGATCGGCGCGCAGCGCGTGGTCCTGCGCCGCGCCGCACGCGCCGCTGCCGAGGCCTCTGCGACCGGTGTGGCCAACGACCTCGGGCAGCGTCGCCGCTTCGGCGACCTGCAACAGCGGCTGCGCACTGCGTTCTGTGGCGACCCTGACCTTGCACCGGGCGCCTATGCGGCGACGCTGCGCTTCCGCATTGCCAACGACGGCCAGGTGCAGGAACCCGAACTGCTTGCCGGCAGCGGCAGCACCCGCCGCGATGCGCGTCTTCTGCAGGCGATGCAGGCGCTGCGGCTGGACGCCGATGCTGCCGCGCTGCCGCAGCCGGTGACCCTGCAGATCCGTCCTTCCAGCGCGGGCCACGACTGTGGCCGGCGCCCGCCCCAACCATGACGTCAAGGAATCGAACATGAGCAACAGCACGGCTGGGGCGGTAGACCTGATGGACCATCTGCTGGGCGCGTACGACGAACTGAAGCGCCGCCTGGTGCGCAAGCTGGGCTCGGAAGAGCTGGCCGGCGACGCGCTGCAGGACACCTGGATGCGCCTGAGCACGCGCCGCGATCGCCTGGACCCGGTACAGAACCCCGCCGCGTACCTGCTGCGCATGGCGATGAACACCGTGATCGACCGCCAGCGCGCCGACCATCGCCTGCTGAGCCTGGAAGAAGTGGATACGTTGATGGACATGGCCGATCCCGGCCCGGGGCCGGCACAGGCGGCCGAGCAGGAGATGGCGCTGGAAGACATGGTCGGCCTGCTGCAGCGGATGCCCGAGCGCCGCCGCCGGATACTGCTGGCGATCCGCGTGGACGGCCTGCAGCAGCGCGATGTGGCCGAGCACCTGGGCGTCTCGTTGCGGCTGGTGCAGCGTGAGCTGAAAGCCGCACAGGATTACCTGGCCGAACGCAGCGGGCAGGGACGGCAGGTGCGGTTCTGAGGCACGGCATCCGTCTACACTTTGACGCCGAGCAGAACCCCGCAGCGTGCGGGGACGGCAAGAGCCCTCATGGACGCTGACGATCAACCGCACCGCCCGCTCGACGCCGTGGAGCGCCAGGCCCACGCGTGGGTGGTACGGTTGACCTCGGGCGAAGCCACTGCGGCCGATGCCAGGAAATTCCACCAATGGTGCGAGGCCGATCCCGGCCATCGGCACGCCTTTGCGCGCGCGAAACGGCAATGGGAACAGGTACGCCTGGCCGGTGAGCAGCTGCCTGCCGCTGCGCGCCAGCCGCAGCCTGCAACCCCGGCACAACGCTGGAGCCGGCGCGCATTCCTGGGTGCGGCCGTGGCGGCACCTGCGAGCCTGGCCGTGGTGGCTGCGCTGCACCCGCCACTGGGCCTGTGGCCTTCGGTGACGGCGATGACCGCCGATTTCCATACCGGTACCGGCGAGCGGCTGCAGATTGCGCCGACGCCGCACCTGAAGATCGAACTGGATACGCAGAGCAGCCTGCGCCGGCGCAGTGATGCCCAGGGTGAAGGCTTCGAGCTGGTGCAGGGACAGGCGGCGATCGAGGCCGCTGCGGGAGCGCGCCTGGCGCTGTTCGCCGGGCCGGGTTGCCTGGTGGCCGACGAGGGCGCAGCACGCCTGGATGTGCGCAATACCGATGGCCAGGTGCGCGTGACCTGCCTGCGCGGCAGCGTGCGCATCGAGCATCCGCAAGGTCGCCTGCAGCTGCAGGCCGGCCAGCAGACGGTGTATGACGAGCGCCTCAGTGGCGTGGTGGCCGAAGCCGTGGCGGCCGAAGTCAGCGCGTGGACCGAAGGCATGCTGGTGTTCCGCCGCGCGCCACTGCGTGAGGTGGTGGCCGAGATCAACCGCTACCGGCGCGGCAAGGTGCTGCTGGGCGAATCCGCATTGGCGCGGGCGCCGGTCAGTGGTCGCTTCCGCATTGATGATCCGGATGCCGCACTGGAGCAGCTCGGGCAGACGCTGTCACTCGGCCTGCGTCGCTTTCCCGGTGGAATTGCCGTCTTGGGGTAAGACCCTGGCTGCGCGCGACGCGCACGCCCGCTGCATGCATGGAGAGGCCAAGGATGCGCAACGAGACCATCGGTGTGTTGGATCTGCGCCGCAATCTGTCGGCGCTGCTGGAAACCACCCAGCGGCGGCCGCTGATGGTGCACCGCTATGGCGCGCCGTGGGTATGCGTGGTGTCCGACCCGCAGTGGCGGCAGCAGGCGGTGCTGCTGGAGTTCGAGCCACAGGACCATCCGTTGGCGATGCTGCTGCGGTTGCAGCGGCAGGCGCTGCCACTTTCGGAATCGGGAATGCTGCCTGCTGCTGCACTGGCACGTGCCTTGTTGCTGATGGCCATGCACGGCATCGAGGGTCTGGCGGCACTTCACGATCACGTGCGCTACCACCGGTTGTGGCACTGGTTCGTGGCCGCCAGCGATGCGCAGATGGAGGGATGGCAGCTGCCACTGCTGCAGGCGACGACGGCGGCGCTGCTGGATGACGCGGACGCGATGCACGCGCTGGCGGCATTCGCGCAGCGCAGCGACGTTGCCGTGCTGGCCCGGCGGTGTGGCGGAGAGGCGCCGCGCCTGGACCTGCAAGCCTGCAGGCGGATGACGTTGCGGTGACATTCCCGCGATGCTGCCACGCACTGCTCAACATCGCATTCGTGCTGTCGCTTCGGCTGCCTTGCTGACGTCTTCTGCAGAGTACGACGCTCCCGCGTCGCGGAGCGCAGGCGACGCCGATGAACGACAGTCGCAGGATCAGCATGCTGGAGCTGGACCGCCACCTGAGCCAGTCGCTGGACCAGGCGCGGCACGCCCCAGTGAATGTGCAGCGCTATGGGCAGCCGTGGGTGTGGATGCTGTCCAGCGATGCCTGGGCCGATGCGGCAAGGTGGTCAGCGCTGGATGTCAGCGGCCATCCGTTGATGCTGCTGCGGCAGGCGCTGGACGCATGCCTGCAGCCGTGGCCTGAAGCGGCCTTGGCCACGCTTGCGCAGGAGAGCGCGGAGGTGCGCATGGTGCAGCGTGCGGTGCTGCTGATCGCGCTGTGCGCCCCTGGCAGCGGGCAGCGCCTGCACGACGATCTTCGCTATCACCAGGTGTACCGGCAATTCATCGGCTTCGATCATGGCATGGCCTGGTCGCCCCTGCAGTGCATGCGCCTGCTGCAGGCGTGTGCCGCGCCACTGCTGCAGCGCTGCGTGGAGGAAACGCTTGCTCGCGTTCCGTCGTCGCTGCTGGACGCTGCCTGCGTGGGGAATGCGCGCGGTGTGGGTGATCGGCTGCAGGAACGGCCGATTTCCGCAGGATGTTTATCGTACTGACACATGCGCCGCTGACCATGGGGCGGCGGTCTCTTCCAGGATGATGAGGGCGGAACAATGGCAATGCAGATGGGTGGTCGCAGGGCTCGGCAGCAGGGCTTCAGCCTGATCGAGATCATGGTGGTGGTGGTCATCATCGGCATTCTGGCTGCACTGATCGTGCCCCGGCTGATGGATCGCCCCGACCAGGCCCGCGTGGTGGCGGCACGCCAGGACATCGCCGCACTGATGCAGGCCATGAAGCTGTACCGGCTGGACAATGGGCGTTACCCCAGTGCCGGGCAGGGGCTGCAGGCGCTGCTGAAACCGCCGCAGGGCAGCGGCGCGATGCCGGTCACGCCGTACCTCGACCGCCTGCCGGATGACCCGTGGGGGCACCCCTACCAGTACCAGAACCCCGGCACGCACGGCGATATCGACGTGTTCTCGCTGGGGGCCGACAGCAAGCCCGGCGGTGAGGCCGGCAACGCGGACATCGGTTCCTGGCAGTTGTGAGGCCGGACAATGGCACGCCGGAACATTCCAGGTGCGTTTGCCCGCCAGCAGGGCATGGCGGTGATCGTGGCGATGCTGGTGGTGGCACTGGTGGCGGTGATCGCCACTGCGCTGCTGACCCGGCAGGCCGTACAGCTGCGCGCGGTACGCAGCGACCAGCTGCGCATGCAGGTACGCATGGCGGTGGACGCCACGCTGGAGCGCGCGGCGCAGCAGTTGCGTGACGACGCGCGCGAGCAGTTGACTACCGTTGGCAGTGGACGCTGGGCGCGGCCGGTGCAGCTGCAGGCGCCACTGCCGGTGCACCTGCAGCTGGTGGACGCGCAGTCGAGGTTCAACCTGCGCACGCTGCTGGCTGACGGCCAGCCTGCCGCAGAGGCACTGCGTGCGTTCACTTCGCTGTGTGTGGGGCAGGGGCTGCCCCGCGCTGCCTGTGCCAGCGCCGCAACGCAGGTCCAGTCGCGCCTGCGCGATGGCGATCGGCATGCGCGGGCACCGTTGCCGCGTGAGTCGCTGATTGAACAGGTGCTGGCAGGCGCCGATCCGGTGGCGATACAGGCACTGGCGCGGCGTACGGTGGTGCTGCCAGCGCAGACCCTGGTCAACGCCAATACAGGGGACATCGCCGTACTGCAGGCGGTTGCACCCGGGGTGGATGCCGGGCGCCTGCAGGCGCTGCTGGGCGAGCGCGATCGTGGCCACTGGCTGCTCAACCGCGGTGACATCGCCAACCGGCTGCAGCTGAGCAACGAACAGATGGCGCTGATGCCGCTGGGTATCCACAGCGAGTGGTTCCTGGCGGTAGGCCAGGTACAGGCAGACGGTGCATCCGTGGATTTCCGCGCGTTGATCTGGCGCGAGTTCCGCGACGACAGCGTGCGTGTGCAACGGGTATGGACAAGGATCGGTGCATGAGCCTGCAGCTGAGAGTGCGCCTGCCGGCGCTGGAACGATTGGATGGGGACAGCGCGGTTGAGTGGGCGCAGCTGCACAAGGACCGCGTGCTGGCCACGGGCAGCGACCCTCTGTCTACGCTGGGCCGGCGCTTTCCGCAGGCGAGGGTGCATGCGAGCCTTGATCCGCAGGACCTGATCCTGCTTGAGCTGCAGCTGCCGCCGCTGCCCGGGCGACGCCTGCAGGCCGCCCTGCAGGGTGAAGTGGAAGCGATGCTGCTGGATGATCTGCAGGAGGTGGCGCTGGGCCATGGCACCCAGGCGGCCGATGGCACGGTGGCGGTGGCGTGGCTTGGCCTGCAGGCGATTGCGCGCGTACAGCAGCAGCTGCAGGAGTGCGGGCTGCAGTTGCAGGCGCTGCACCCAACGCCCTTGCTGCTGCCGTGGGCGGTCGGGCAGGTCACCCTGCAGCTGTGTGGTGAGCAGGTGCTGGTCCGCTGTGGCCGTGATCGTGGCTTCGTGCAGTGGTGCGGTGGGCGTGACCTGGCCTCGGTGATGCAGGTGCTGGCCGTGCGCTTGCAGCAGGCCGGGGTGCAGGCAGTGCAGTGGATCGATGGCGTGCCGCCCGCTTGGGCCGAGCGTCTGCCGGCCAGCGTGCTGACGCAGGCGGTGCAGTGCAGCGGTCCGCTGCCTGGCTGGTCACTGCCGTTGCCGGCCTCGGGTGCAGGTGCGCCACGCGTGGCCATCGGTCTTGCGCTGGCGGCGGCGGTGCTGGCTGCACTGGGCCTGCAACTGCAGGTGTCGCGCTGGCACAGCGAGGGTGAAGCCCTGCAGCATGACATGGCGCGGCAGTTCAGCACGCACTTCCCCGAGATCCACGATGTTGTCGATCCGGTGGTGCAGGCACGGCGGGCACTGGCAGCGCCGGCAGCGCCACGGGCACTTCCTGCCGTGCAGCAGCAGGTTGCCGGCGTGCTGCAGGCCATCCCCGAGTTGGCTGGCCAGGTTCGCAGCCTGCGCTATCAACCGGGCCAGATGGAATTGGAACTGGACGCTGACGCGCAGGTGTTGGCCGAGGACGCGCAACGGCTGGAGCGCTGGCAGCAGGCGATGCAGGCACAAGGGTTGCAGCTTGCGCACGAAGCCGGTGGCCGCTTGCGGATCAGCAGCGGGACTGCGCCGTGACCACAGCGGAACTACGGCCGGCGGGCTTCGTGCGCGGACTGTCGCAGCGTTGGCAGCGGCTGGCGGCGCGCGAGCGCGCGATGCTGCTGTTGATGGCTGCGGCGATAGCGGCGGCCGCACTGTGGCTGGGCTGGCTGCAGCCGCTGCTTAAACAGCGCAGCCATTGGCAGGCTGAGCTTCCACGGCTGCAGGCGCAGGCGGCTGCACTTGCACCGCTGCTGCGCGCCCGTGAACAGCAGCAGGCGCAAGGCCGGCGGCCGACACTTGCAGGCCTGCGCCAACAGATCACCGCTGCCGGCCTGGCGGGCAGCCTGCATATCGAAACGCGCGACGGGCGCTGGCACCTGCAGGTGCGCAGTGTGCCCGCCGATGCGCTCTGGAACTGGCTGCTGCCCTTGCTGGCCGACCCGGCCATCGAACTGCAGCAACTGCAACTGCAACGAACAGGGGACGCGAACATGCCGGCGGCACGGATTTCCGGAAACATCGTGATGGCCGCCCAGGGCGGTGGCCATCCATGAAGGCGATGCGCAGCCTGGGCTGCAGCGCGGCATTGGCACTGGTGGTGGGCCTGGCCCATCTTCCGGCGCCGGTGCAGGCGCAGGACGCCAATGGCGAACCGGTGCAGCTGAACCTGGTGGACACCGATATCGGTGGGGTGCTGCGCATGGCGGCACGCTTCACCGGCCGCCAGTTCCTGGTCGACCCCCGGGTGAGCGGCAAGATGACCGTGGTCTCCGATGGGCCGGTCAGCCGCGTGCAGGCTTACCAGCTGCTGCTGGGTGCATTGCGCATGCGCGGCTTCGCCGTGGTTGAAAGCGGGGGAGTCAGCCGGGTGGTGCCGCAGGCCGATGCCAAGCTGCTGGGCGGCCGCGTTGGTGCCGGTGGTGCGGGCGGCGAGATAGCCACGCGCACGTTTGCCCTGCGCTACGAGAGTGCCGCGGCGCTGGTGGCGGTGCTGCGGCCGATGATCACCGCGGACAATCCGATCACCGCCAACCCCGGCAACAACACGCTGGTCATCACCGACTACGCCGACAACCTGGAGCGCATCGCGCGGGTCATCGCCAGCGTGGATACACCGGCCGGCATGGACACCGACGTGGTGAAGCTGCAGCAGGGCATTGCCGTGGACGTGGCGGCGATGGTCGCACCGCTGCTGGATGCGCAGGGCGCGGAGCCGGCGCAGAAGGTGGTGGTGATGGCCGACCCGCGCAGCAACAGCGTGCTGCTGCGTTCCAGCAGCCCGGGCCGCACGCGCCTGGCGCGGCAGCTGGTGGAGAAGCTGGACAAGGCCCAGGACGAGTCCGGCAACCTGCATGTGGTGTACCTGCGCAACGCCCAGGCCACCCAGCTGGCCGGGGTGCTGCGGGGCGTGGTGGCAGGGCAGAGCGATGCGCCGGCAATGGGCAGCAGCGACGGCATCACTGCATTGCCGGGCGAGACCAGCCGCAATGCCAGCCCGCCGGCGCAGCCTGCACAGGGCAAGAACAAAGGCAATGCGCTGGAATCGCCGCGGCTTGATCCCGGCCGTCGCGAACCGATCGATGCCGGCAGCACCGGCTTCAGCCAGAACGGCATTTCGGTGCAGGCCGACATCGCAACCAACACCTTGCTGATCTCTGCCCCGGAGCCGGTGTACCGCAACCTGCGGCGGGTGATCGACCAGCTGGACCAGCGTCGGGCGCAGGTGCTGGTGGAGAGCCTGATCGTGGAGGTCAACCAGACCGACGCCGCCGAACTGGGCGTGCAATGGATGCTGGGCAACGGCCGCACCTTCGGTGGCACCCACTTCGGCGGCACCACCGGCGGCAGTGGGCTGAACACCACCGCGCGCACCACGCTCGACGTGCTGCCGAAGGACGGGCTGAACATCGGCGTGATCGACGGCACGATCAACCTGCCGGGCGTCGGCCAGATCCTCAACATGAAGGCGCTGGCCAATGCCCTGCAGAGCAAAGGCGGCGCCAACATCCTCTCCACGCCGAACCTGATGACGCTGGACAACGAGGCGGCCAGCATCATGGTCGGGCAGACCGTGCCCTTCGTCAGTGGCCGCTATGTGACCGATGGCGGCGGTGGCAGCAACAACCCGTTCCAGACCATCGAACGCGAGGACGTGGGCCTGAAGCTGCGGGTGCGCCCGCAGATTTCCGAGGGCGGCACGGTGAAGCTGGACATCTACCAGGAAGTCAGCAGCATCGATGCGCAGAGCTCGGGCAGCGCCGGCATCATCACCAACAAGCGGGCGCTGGACACCAGCGTGCTGCTCGATGACGGCCAGATCATGGTGCTGGGCGGCCTGCTGGAAGACAGCGTCAGCCATGGCCGCGATGCCGTGCCGGGGCTGGGGAAGATCCCGGTGCTGGGCGCGCTGTTCCGCAGCGATACGCGCAAGCGGGCCAAGACCAACCTGATGGTGTTCCTGCGCCCGCACGTGGTGCGCGACCCGGCCGCCGGACAGCGCCTGACGCGCGATCGCTACGACTACATGCGCAACGCCCAGGCCGCTGCACAACCGGTACAGAGCTGGGCGTTGCCGGCACTGTCGGCACCGCAGCTGCCGCCGCAGGACCTGTCGGTGCTGGGCCAGGGCAATGCACGCGATGGCCAGGGCCAGCCGCCGCAGAACGGCAGCCTTGCGGCGTTGTATCCGGCCAGCGAGGGCGTTGTGCAGGTGGTGCAGTTCGCGCAGGGGCTGGATGCAGCGCGTGCCACGCAGGCCGTGGCACAGGTGCGCGCGCTTGGCCTGCAGGCCTATGCCGAAACCACGCCGGGCGAAACCGGACAGCGACTGCGGGTGCGGGTGGCACGCGACCCGGCCACGCTCGACCCGGCGCTGCAGCAGCTGCGCGGGCTGGGCTACACCCCGGAACTGGTCATCGGCCCATGAGCATGGCCACGCCGCCGCCAGCGCTGCCGTATGCCTGGGTGCGCAGCCACGGCGTGATGCTGGCCGAAGCAGGCGGCGCGCCGGTCCTGCTGGGAACTGCCGAGACCGCCGCCTGGGCGGTGGCCGAACTGCGCCGCCGGCACGGGCCGCTGCCGTTCCAGGTGCTGGATGCGGCGGCCTGGCAGCAGCGGTTGGGCGAGCAGTATCGTGACGGTGGCGATGCCGCTGCACTGGTCGGCGCGGCCGAAAGTGAAGTCGATCTCGACCGGCTGATGCAGGACATGCCCGAAGTGACCGATCTGCTGGATGCACAGGACGACGCGCCGGTGATCCGCATGATCAACGCCCTGCTAGCACAGGCCGCGCGTGACGGTGCAAGCGATCTGCACATCGAACCTTTCGAAACGCATTCGGTGGTGCGCTACCGCGTCGATGGCACCCTGCGTGACATGGTGCAGCCACGACGTGCGTTGCACGCGGCGCTGGTCTCGCGCATCAAGATCATGGCCCACCTGGATATCGCCGAGAAGCGCCTGCCGCAGGATGGGCGCATTGCGATCCGCGTGGGGGGCCGGCCGCTGGATATCCGCGTCTCCACCGTGCCCACCGGGCACGGCGAACGGGCGGTGCTGCGCCTGCTGGAAAAGGATGCCGGGCGGTTGAAGCTGCAACGCCTCGGCATGGCCGACGATACGCTGGCCACCTTCACCGGGTTGATCCGCCAGCCGCATGGCATCGTGCTGGTGACCGGGCCGACCGGCAGTGGCAAGACCACATCGCTGTATGCGGCACTGGGGCAGCTCGACAGCAGCACCAGCAACATCCTCACGGTGGAAGACCCGGTGGAGTACGACTTTGCCGGTATCGGCCAGATCCAGGTCAACGCGCGCATCGGCATGAGTTTCGGCACCGCATTGCGCGCGATCCTGCGCCAGGATCCGGACACCATCATGATCGGCGAGATCCGTGACCTGGAAACGGCGCAGATCGCGGTGCAGTCGTCGCTGACCGGTCACGGCGTGCTGGCATCGCTGCATACCAACGATGCGATTTCGGCGGTGACCCGACTGGCGGACATGGGCGTGGAACCTTTCCTGCTGGCCTCATCGTTGCGTGGCGTGCTGGCGCAGCGGCTGGTGCGCAGGCTGTGCCTGCAGTGCCGGCGTGCCGAAGTGGATGCCGAGGACCGCACCGTGTGGCGGGCCGTAGGCTGCCCCGCCTGTGCGAACAGCGGCTACCGCGGGCGCACCGGTATCCACGAACTGTTCGTGGTGGATGAGCGCGTGCGGGCACTGATCCATGAAGGGCAGGGCGAACCTGCGCTGCGCGAGGCCGCGCGGCGCGCCGGCATGCGCACCCTGCGCCAGGACGGGCAGCGCTGGGTCGACAGCGGGGTGACTACGCTGGAGGAGATCCTGCGCGTGACCGGCGACGACTGAGGCGCGCATGGCACTGTTCGACTACCAGGCCGTCAACGCACAGGGGCGCATCGAGAAGGGGCAGCTGGACGCCGACAACGCGCGCGGCGTGCGCCAGCAACTGCGCGGGCGTGGGCTGACACCGGTACAGGTATCAGCCGCACGAAATTCCGGCAGTGGCTGGGGCACGCGCAGACTATCGGCCAGCGAACTGGCCTGGGCCACGCGGCAACTTGCCAGCCTGCTGGCCGCCAGCCTGCCGCTGGAAAGCGCGTTGAGCGCGGTGATCGAACAGGCCGAACGCCCGCACGTTGCACAGGCACTCACTGCGGTGCGTGCCGATGTGCGCGCCGGCCAACGGTTGACCGTGGCGCTGGCGGCGCGGCCGCGCGACTTTCCTGCGATCTATCGTGCCCTGGTGGGTGCGGGCGAAGATTCCGGCGATCTGGCGCGGGTGATGGAGCGCCTGGCCGACTACATCGAAGAACGCAATGCACTGCAGGCCAAGGTGCTGACGGCATTCATCTACCCGGCGGCGATCAGCCTGGTGTCGGTAGCGATCGTGATCTTCCTGCTCAGCTACGTGGTTCCCCAGGTAGTGACTGCGTTCGTGCAGGCGCGGCAGACGCTGCCGATGCTGACCCAGGTGATGCTGGCGGCCAGTGCGTTCGTACGCGCATGGGGCATATGGACGGGATTGGGCATCGGCGCGCTGGTGGTGGGCTGGCGGCTGGCACTGCGGCGGCCGGATCTTCGCCTGCGCTGGGACACCCTGCTGCTGCGCGTACCGATGGTGGGGCGCTTCGTGCTGGGCGTGAACAGCGCACGCTTCGCATCGACACTGGCGATCCTGCTTGATGCCGGTGTGCCCTTGCTGCGCGCACTGGACGCCGCACGACAGACACTGGGCAATGCGCTGCTGGCGCGCTGTGCCGATGATGTGGCCGCACGCGTGCGCGAAGGTACTTCGCTTGGCGCTGCGCTGAAGGTGCAGAAAGTGTATCCGCCGATCCTGGTGCATCTGGTGGCCAGTGGCGAGAAGACCGGTTCATTGGCGCCGTTGCTCGACCGCGCTGCACAGACCATCTCGCGCGAGATCGAACGCCGCGCGATGGCACTCACTACATTGCTGGAGCCCACGATGATCCTGGTGATGGGGGGCGTGGTGCTGACCATCGTGCTGGCCGTGCTGATGCCGATCATGGAAATGAACCAGCTGGTGCAGTGATGCGCGAAGCGCATCACGGGTAGCGACGGGCCATGGCCGGCGAGCGCGCAGCGCGGCAGGCTTTCGATTCTCCACATAATCCTCCACACCTTTTCTCGATCTTCCACAGGTTTCTTAAGCGGCCTGTCATCGGCGGCGACCAGCATGTCCCTGTCGCCGCAGAGTGGGCTGGGAGGCCCTCGGCGGCAGCAGGCGTGTAGTGACCGTTCCTCCCTTGGTGTTTCACCTTCGCAGTAAACCCTTCAGGAGAAGATCATGACCAAGTACAAGACCCTGGCCGCGCTGGTTGCTACCGCGCTGCTCGCCACTGCTGGTGCCGCGTCGGCCCAGACCGCTGTCACCGGCGGCGGCGCTTCGCTGCCGGCCGACCTCTACAAGGGCCAGGCCGACAGCATCCTGCCGGCCAACTTCAGCTACGCCGTGACCGGTTCGGGCACCGGCAAGAAGGCCTTCCTGGAAAACAACTCGGCGCTGTTCTCGACCACCGGTACCGTGCATTTCGCCGGCAGCGATTCGGTGCTGAGCAGCACCGAGCTGAGCACCTACAACAGCACCTACAACGTGGCTGGCGATGCCAACCGCTTCGGCGCGCTGGTGCAGATCCCGTCGGTCGCCACCTCGGTCACCATCCCGTTCAACAAGGCCGGTTCGGCGGTTGATCTGTCGGTCACCCAGATCTGCGGCATCTTCTCCGGCAAGATCAATGACTGGAGCCAGCTGGCTGGTTCGGGCCGTACCGGTGCCCTGCAGGTTGTCTACCGTGGCGAGAGCAGCGGTACCAGCGAGCTGCTGGCCCGCTTCCTGACCAGCGCCTGCCAGCCGGCGGACGTCTCCGGCACCACCCTGAAGCTGACGAACGGCGTGCCGGCGTTCTCGGTGCAGTCGACCTTCGCCAACCTGTTCACCACCGTGCCGTCGAACTTCATCGCCGCGCCGGCCACCGGTGGCACCTCGCTGTACAACGCGGTGTACGCCGTTGACGGCCGCATCGGCTACGTTGGCCCGGACGTCATCCCGAGCCTGACCGATGCCACCAAGGTGGCCAAGGTCAAGTCCTTCTCGCCGGATGAAGTGAGCGTGCAGGCGACCCTGGAAACCGCTGCGCCGCCGACCGGCGCCGCTGCTGAAAATCCCGCCAACTGGGTGCCGGTGTTTGGCAACCCGAGCGCGGGCTACCCGATCGCTGGCTACACCAACTTCGTGTTCGGCCAGTGCTACAAGAACGCCACTGTCGGCGCCAACGTGCGTGGCTTCCTGACCCGCCATTACGGCAGTGTCGTGGTCGCCGGCGTCGAGCAGGGCCCGAACGATGCGGCCATCCGCGCGCACAAGTTCATCCCGCTGACCAAGGCCTGGCGTGATGCGGTCCGTGCGCGCTTCGCGACTGCCAGCAATGCTGGCGCCGTGAACAACCCGAGCACCTGCGCCAGCATCGGCCGTCCGCTGTAACTGTCTGCAAGGCAACACCTGCTGATCGAAGCGCCGGCCGAAATGCCGGCGCTTTCCTTCGTGGTGGCACCGCATCCGCGCTGAGCTGTCGTCTTCACGCCGCGGCCACCGTCTATCAGGTGCAGGGCATGCGTTACGCAGGCCCCCTTCGTACTCGCCGCGGCCGACGCGGCCCATCAGGTTGACGAGGTCCCCGATGTCGCACCCGCATTCGCCCGCCGCCCGTTTCTCCGCCTCCCTCTGGCGCAGCCACCCGATGGCCTGGGCCGTGGCCGTGGCGCTGGGCAGCGTGGTCGCTCCTGCCAGCCAGGCGCAGCAGGCCTTCAGCCCCGGCTGGTTCGCCGACCGCGGCGCCGCCCAAGGTGCGGCAGCGCAGAGTGGCCGTATGCCCAATGGCGCGCCGATCCAGTTCCAGCTGCCTGCACACCAGCAGGATGCGGCGCGACAGAAGCTGCAGCAGTCGATCGACAACCTCGGCACGGCCGCGCAGGCCATCGCATTGCAACAGCGCATGCAGGAGCAGGCCAGGCAGGCGCGACGGGAGGCGGGCTTCGTGGTGGCCGATGGGCTGGGCAAGGATGGCCTGAAGGTGGACGAGAATCCGCTGACCCGTGGCTGGATCAATGCCCGCGAAGCGACCCAGTCGCAGGGCGCCGACGGCCGGGTGCAGGTCAGCATCGAGCAGACCGCCGACCAGGCGATCCTGAACTGGGAAACCTTCAACATCGGTGGCAACACCACGCTGAATTTCCTGCAGAACGCTGACTGGGCCGTGTTGAACCGGGTCAATGATCCGGCCGCAAGGCCCAGTCAGATTCTCGGCCAGCTGAAGGCCAATGGCACGGTGTTCGTTGCCAACCGCAACGGCGTGGTGTTCGGCAACAACAGCCAGGTCAACGTCCGCAACCTGGTGGCTGCTGCAGCACGTATCAGCGACGCGCAGTTCCGTGACAACGGTCTGTACAGCGTTGATGCGAACACGTCCGCCCTGACCGATGCGGTGGGCAAGATCATGGTTGAACGTGGTGCGCGCATCACCACGCATGAGCCCACCAGCGCAACGCGCGGCGGAGGCTATGTGCTGCTGGCCGGCCACAGCGTGGAGAATGCGGGCCAGATCGAAACCCGGAGGGGCCAGACCCAGCTGGCGGCCGGCGACAGTTTCGTGATCCGCCGTGGCGCGGGTACGGCGCAGAACACGGCTTCGACCACGCGGGGCAATGAGATCGCGCCGCGCTTCGCCACCGACAGCACGGCCGGCAGCGTTCGCAACAGCGGTCTGATCCAAGCGCGCGAGGGCGACGTCACTCTTGCCGGCCGCACGGTCGAACAGGCCGGCGTGGCGGTGGCCACAACGACGTTGAACCAGCGCGGCACCGTGCATCTGCTGAGTTCGTCCTCCGACAGCAAGGGCAGCGTGACCCTGGCCACGGGTTCGACGACGGCAGTGCTGATCGAAGATGATGGCAAGAGCACCGCGCTTGACAGCCAGCGCGACGCCCTCATCAGGGAATCGGCCGAGCAGGACAAGCTTCGTGCCGCCAGCAACAGTGGCACCTTCGACAATCTCTCGCGGCTGCAGGACCGCCGGGAGCAATCACGCATCGAAGTCGTCTCCGGCGGCGATGTGAACTTCCAGGCCGGCTCGCTGGCGGTGGCCACCGGCGGCCAGGTGATCGCCGACGCCAGCCGGCGCAGCTACCTGGATGATGGCGCGCGCGTGGACGTCTCCGGTGCGGTGGGCGTGCAGGTGGCGATGGAGAGCAACAACGTCAAGGTGAAGGTGCAGGGCAACGAGCTGCGCGATTCGCCGGACAACCGTGACAGCGGCAAGCTGATCAGCAGCGAGGTGTGGATCGACCGCCGCCAGTTGATCGAAGTTGCCGCCGGTACCGGTGGCTATGAAGGTACGCGCTGGTATGCCGGCGGCGGCCTGCTGGAAGTGGGTGGCTACCTGGACAATCAGGGGCATTCGATCAGCGAATGGGCGGCGCAGGGCGGCACCGTCCAGCTGGCAGGCAAGGAAGTGGTCAGCCACGCCGGTTCGCGCATCAATCTGGCCGGTGGCAGCCTGGATGTGCAGTCCGGCGTGGTCCAGCAGAGCTGGCTGCGTGGGCGCGATGGCCAGTTGTACCGGCTTGACGATGCGCCGGCGGAGATGCTGTACGACGGTCTGTATCAGGGCTACGAACTGAAGCAGGAGCGTTGGGGGGTTACCGAATCCTTCCGCAATCCACTGGTTGCCCCTGGCCAGCGCTTCGACAATGGCTACACCGTGGGACGCGACGCCGGCCGCCTGTTGATCTCGGCGCCCACGGCCGTCCTGCAGGGCCAGGTGGATACGGTGGCCTTCCAGGGCGTGCAGCAGACGCGCCGCCCAGACCAGGGACAGGACGGGTACACGCAGGCGCAGACGGCGGCGGCCCGCAACGCCCAGCTTTGGCTTGGGCGTTTCGACAACACCGGGCGCAGTGCAGTGTTCGATTCGCAGGTCCGCATCGGAGAGCTCCAGGCCGACACCCCGCCGTGGACGCTGCAGGCGCCGGTCGGGGAAGCACAGCGCAATACCGTGTGGTTGGACAGTGAGGTCCTGAGCGCCCAGCGTTGGGGGCAGGTGGACCTCGCTTCGGCCGGCCGCATCGATCTGGATGGCACGCTCAGGTTGCAGGAGGGCGGCAGGCTTGGCCTTGCCGCAAGCCGCGTCAGCCTCGGCGGAACGGTGCAGATTGCCGGCGGCCAGGTGGAGGCCGGCAACCTGCTTCTGGTGCTCGGCAGGCCGACGGCCCTGCTGTCCTCCGGGCGCGGCGCGCTCGATGTTGCGGCGGGCGCGCGGATCGATCTTGGCGGCGGCTGGAGCAACGCGCTTGCCGCGCCGGAAGGCGGTCCCGCACAGGCGTGGATCGACGGTGGACAGCTGCGCTTCAACGGCAGCCACGACATCAACGTGGGCGAGGGTGCACGGATTTCGGTGGATGCCGGTGGTGTCATCGATGCCAATGGCAAGGGGCGCGTGGGCAAGGGGGGCAGTGTCAGCCTGCTCGCGGCCAGCACCGAGGTCGCCACCGACGGCAGTGGCCGGCTGCGTATCGGCAAGGACGCACGCTTCAGTGCGCTCGGCAACGGCAGCGGCAACTTCACTTTGGCAACAGGCGGTGCGGTGGCCATCGGCGCGCCTGGCACGGACGCATCGGCGTCGTCGCTGCACTTGCAGGAAGCGCTGTTCAAGAGTGGCTTTGCCGGCTATGACATCGCCGGTCACAACGGCTTGACGGTTGAAGAGGGTACCCAGCTGCAGGTGGAACGACCGGCGCTGCGGCTGGCCGAGGTCGCACAGCAGGCACTGGCCCGCGAGCAGGGTGTGCAGGCCTGGACGCCATCGTTGTATGAGGCCGATCCAACCAGCGGACGCGTGTCGCAGCGTGGCGGCGCCAGCCTGACACTGCGCGCCGGGCATCTGTTGTCCACGGCCGACCTGCGCGTTGGCAAGGGGGCCAGGATCGAGGTCGACCCGGGCCAGTCGATCGAACTGTTCAGCGCCGGCAACCTGATTGTGGCCGGTAGTCTGAAGGCGGCCGGCGGGCGCATCCGCCTGGACGAGGCATTCGATCCGTCGGGCGTACGCGGCGATGCACGCCGCGAGCGCCAGTGGACGATCACCGATGGCGCACTGCTTGACGTGAGCGGCGACACCGTTTCCCTGCCCGACGCGCGCAGGACGTTGCGCGGGCAGGTGCGCAAGGGCGGAACCATCGAGATCGGGGGGGCGCTGGACTGGGAGGACCAGGACAACGTGCGCCACCTGCCGCCCGATACCTTCGTGGTGGTGGAGCGCGGTGCACGGCTGGATGCGTCCGGTGCTTCGGCGCTGCTCGATATCGATGGCAGCGGGCGTACCCGGGTCGACAGCGATGGCGGCAGCATCGTGCTGCGTGCGGGCAATGCCCTGTACCTGCACGGCGAACTGGATGCAGCGGCGGGCGGCGACGGTGCGCGCGGTGGCACCCTTGGTGTTGCCTTCGGTGGCGGCACCTACGGCAGAACGGCAGACGGTAAGGAGGTGCTGGCGCCGCGGGTGATCTCGCTGACCCAGCACGCCGCGCAGACGGCGAGCCTGCCTGCACGCCTTGAATACGGCCATGCGGCACTGTCGGTGGAGCAGGTCGAGGCCGGTGGTTTCGATCATCTGGCCCTGTTCGGCGATATCCGCGCCCAGGGAGATGTCAATCTGCGCATGGACCAGAGCCTGCGCCTGCAAGGCGTGAACGAGCGATACCTCGGCTTCGTCCCGGGCAACAGCGCGGGCAGCCGCCTGCAACTGGCCGCGCCGTATGTCCGCCTTGCGCAGGGGCGCTGGTGGCAGCCGGCCGGGGAAGGCACGCTGCGCCCGCTGGAGGCACCGTTCGATACCGGCCGGCAGCATCGCCTGGAGGTGGACGCCGATCTGATCGAGCTGCGCGACGTCACCTGGCTGGCCGGCTTTGATCAGGTCGGGCTGCGCAGCAGCGGCGACATCCGCATGCTGGCGCCAGTCGCCAGCACTTCACGAATCTCCACGCTGGCAAGCCCGGGTTCGATCGATATCAGCGCCGCACGCCTGTACCCTGCGGCCAAGGCCCAGGGACGCATCGTGGCCGGCGTTCCCGACATCGGTCCCTCGGGCGTGCCGTCCTGGCAGAACCCCGACGCCGTGCTGCGCATCCATGGCATTGCGGGCGGCGCGCAACCGGCACCGGATTCTGCGTTCGGCAGCCTGGAGCTGGTGGCGGCAACGGTGGTGCAGGGCGGCACGGTGCAGGCGCCGTGGGGCCGCGTGCAGCTGGGCGGCAACGAGTTCAACTCGAATCGTGCCAGCCGTGTCGATCTGCTTGCCGGCAGCGTGACCTCCATCAGTGGCGCCGGGCTGGCGCTGCCCTTTGGCGGCACCGTGGACGGTGTGAGCTGGCGCCGCAACGGCGCCGACTTCGATGTACTGGGCCCCGGCTCGACCAACATCCCGATCGGTATCGACATCGTGGCCAATGCCTTCAGTGGCGCGGCGGGCAGCGTGCTGGATGTGTCCGGCGGAGGCGAGCTGTCCGGTGCCGCGTTCGTGGCAGGGCGCGGTGGCTCGGTGGACATCCTGCGGCATGCGCTGGCGGATGCGAACCCGCGCTACCGCTTCAGCGGCAGTGACAATGCGGTCTACGCGATCATGCCGGGACGCTCGGGCACGCAGGCGCCGCTGGGCACCGCTGACGGCAGTGCCGATCCGCGCGTTGGCCAACAGATCATCATAACCGCCGGCGTTCCCGGCCTTCCTGCGGGAACCTACACGTTGCTGCCGGCCAGCTACGCCCTGCAGAAGGGCGCATTCCGCGTCGAAGTTGGCGCCGAAAGCGCCGTCGGCAGCCGCCAGCCAGTGGCGACCGGCACTGGCTCCTGGCGCGTCAGTGGACACCAGGCGCAGAGCCTGGGCGGTGGTGTCTCACCGCTGCTCACCGATCTGGTGCTGACGCCAGCGGAGGTGGTGCGCCGCCATGCCAGCTACAACGAGACCTCCTACAGCGCGTTCGTGCAGGGCGTGGCCGAGCGGCGTGGCGAAGCGCTGCGCTGGCGGCCGACCGACGCCGGCAACCTCAACCTGGTGTTTGGCGACGGCGCAGGACGTTCGGCCGTGCCGGCCGCGATCTTCCAGGGCCTGTCCCATTTCAACGCCGGCAGCAATGACGGGCGCGGCGGCACGCTTTCGGTCAACCTGCGCACCTCCGATGGCGCGGTGCTGGAGATTGCCACCGAAGGCGGCAGCGCCGGCAGCGGCAGCGGTGCAACCATCTTCGACTCCGCGCTCAATGCGTTCCGCCCGGAAACGATGCTGATTGGCGGCGTGCTGCGACGTGACGCGACGACCTATTCGCTGGAAGGCAGCGCGCGGCACATCGTGGTGCGCAACGGCGTCACCCTGACGGCGCAGGAAGTGCTGCTGTCGGCCGCGTTCGGAGGCAAGGGAATCCTGGTGGAGCAGGGCGCTTCGATCGATACCTTGACCGGGGCCGATCCGTCGCGTGTTGCGCAGCCCACGGCGCCCTACCTGGTGTCGGGCGGCCTGCTTGCCGTGTCCAACCAGCGCCTGACGGCGCTCAGTGCACAGGGCGGAGGCGCTGCAGGTCCGGTGGCGATCGACATCGGCGGATGCGTGGTGGACTGCAGCGGCCAGACCCGGTTGCTGTCGGCAGGCAGCATCAACGTGGTCACCGACGGCGCCCTGAACATTGGCGACGCGGTGAGCTACGGCACGCGCCAGCTCGGCCTGGGCATGTCGGCGCTCAACCTCGGCAGCGCCGAAGCCATTGCGGCGGCATCGGCGGCCGGCGGCCTGCCGGTCGGCATGACCATGAACCAGGAGGTGTTGCAGCGATTGCTGCGCGGAAACACCGCTACCGGCGCGCCGGCGCTGGAAGCCCTCAACCTGACCGCGCGCGATGCCATCAACGTGTTCGGCAGCGTGGACCTGGATACCCGTGAGGGCGCAACCGGACGCAGCAGCCTGCGCAGCCTGGTGCTGGGCGCACCGGCCATTCACGGTTACGGCACCGCGACCGATCGCGCGCGCATCTTCGCCGATACGCTGGTCTGGGACGGTACGCTGGCCGGCACCACATTGCCCGGCGGAGAGCAGACCCAGCCGGCCGGCGAGGCGATGCTGGGCCGGCTTGGCCAAGGACAGCTGGAAATCAATACACGGGTGCTGGAGTTGGGACGTGCGCCCCTCACCCGGCCCAGCTCGTCGGTGGCCGCGGATCGCCAGGTGCTCGGCTTCGCCGGCGTTACCCTGGCAGCATCGGATCGCATGTTGTTCTCCGGCAAGGGCAGTCTGGATGTCTTCCAGCGGCAGGGCGATTACGTGGCAGGCAGCGGCTGGCAGTTCAGCGGCGGCGCGCTGGATATCGTTACCCCGCTGCTGACCGGCAGTGCGGGCGCGCAGCTGGCAATCCGCAATGGCGGTACGGTGCAGTTGCGCGGTGCTGCGGCAACCGCGGGCAGCGATGCGTTGGGTGCGGAGTTGTCCATCACGACCGAACGCGTTGTGATCGACAGCCGGGTGGCGCTGGCGTCCGGCCGGTTCGAAGCCAATGCCCGCCAGGGCGTGGCGCTTGGCAGCAATGCAGTGCTGGACATGGCGGGGCGGAAGGTCAGCCTGTTCGACGTGGACAAGTACAGTTGGGGCGGCGACGTAGCGCTGTCGAGCCGTGACGGTGACATCGTTGCCGACGCGGCGTCGCGCATCGATCTTTCCGCCCGCAACAACCGCGGCGGCCGCTTGACGGTTTCCGCGCTGGGCGCGCAGGGCGGCCGTGTCGATCTGGCGGGTACGTTGCTTGGCGGCGCCAGTGGCCGCTACGACGCAGGTGGCACCGAAGTGCCCTACGACGGCGGCGAACTGGTGCTGCGTGCACGTCAGCTGCAGGATTTCTCCGGACTGAACACACGGCTTACCGCCGGCGGCATTACCGGTGGCCGGACTTTTCAGTTGAGTGAAGGCGACCTGCTGATCGGCGATGAAGTGAAGGCCCGCAACGTTGATGTCAGCGTCGATGGCGGCAGCCTGCAGGTCAATGGTCGCATCGATGCCAGCGGTGAACAGGTTGGCAGCATCCGCCTGTCGGCCCGTGATGTGCTGCGTATCGATGGCACATTGGACGCGCATGGCAGCGCCTTGCGCGTGGACAGCTACGGCAAGATCATCGACAGCCCGAACCGGGCCATGATCGAACTGACCTCGGCCAATGGCAGCGTGCAGCTGGGCGCTGCCTCTTCGATGGACCTGCGCGCCGGCACGTCGGTGGCCGCGGGGAGCGGCCCCGGCCAGAATGATGGCCGCGCACGCGGCAGCGTCAAGCTCAACGTGCCACGCGTGGGCAGCAACGACGCCGCGATCAATGTGGCCAGCGGCATCCGCATCGCCGGTGCCGCCGACGTCCAGGTAAACGCCTTCCGCAGCTATGATTCGGCGCCGCTGGCCAGCGCTCCGGATGTGCATGGCCATCGTCCGCAGGTGATCAACCAGCAATGGCTGGATACGGTGGTGGACCCGGACAACAGCCAGTGGATGAACGCCGCGCTGGTCAATACGGGATTGCAGCAGCGCACTGCCGCCTTGGGCAGCTACCGCCTGCGCCCCGGCGTGCAGATCGTGGCGCGGACCAGCAGTGACAACCCGCGTGGCGATCTGGTCGTGGCCGGCGATATCGATCTGTCCGGCTATCGCTACGGACCGCAGTCGAACCGGCTCGATCCTGCGCGCCGCGGCTTCGGTGAATCGGCCGCGCTGGTGCTGCGTGCCGAGGGCGATATCAATGTCTATGGCAGCATCAACGACGGCTTCGCGCCGCCGCCCGCCAATCCCGATGAGGACGGCTGGGTGTTGCTGGAAGGGCGCAGTAGCGGTACGCCCAACACCGCGTTCGGCGGCGACCTGATCGTGCCCGGCGAAGGTGTCCAGCTGCAGCGCGGCACCGAGTTCCGTGCTGGCGCCACGCTGAACTATGCACTGCCATTCGAGGCCGTAACCTTGCCGGCGGGAACCGTGCTGCCGGCGGAGATGGTGTTGTCCGGGCCGCTGCTGCTGCCCGCCGGTACCGTTCTGGGCGCGGCCGTGACGACAGGCAGCGGACAGGTGATGGCGGCCGGTACCGTGCTGGCACAGGCGCTGGCTTTGCAGTCCGGTGCCCGCCTGGGCGCTGGCTTCCGCCTGCGCACGCCGGCGCCGGTGGCCGCACAGGTGTGGCCGGCCGGTGTCGCCCTGCCCATGGCAATGAAGCTTTCCGGCGCACTGGACCTGCATGCCGGTGCGATCATCCCGTCGATGACCAAGGTGGAGCTGGCCGGCGATGCGCCGGTGAAGCTGCGAACGGCCGATGCCAGCGGGCGCCAGGGGCGCAACTGGGCGCTGGCGGCGATGCTGCCCGACGGCACCACGTCGTGGGATCTGACCGCAGTGGGCGGTGCCGATACGGCGGCTGCCGATCCGCGGACCCGCCGTTGGGGTGGCGACGGCAGCATCGTGCTGGCCGACAGCCACTACAGCACCATCGGGACAGTAACCACGACGACAGAATGGAAGGGTGATCGCATCGTCAATCTGGAGGGTTCTCTGTACTGGTGGGGCGATGAGAGTCTGGCCGGAAAGTCACCTGCCGAGGTGGCCGAGATCATTGGGACCACCGAGGCGGAGATCTGTGGTGCAGGCTCCTTCTGCGGCCCCGCGCCGCGCCTGGTGGACAAGGAAGGCTCGCTGGCATGGTGGGGCGATGAATCCTGGGTCGGCCGCCCGGCTTCGGAACTGGGTGCCGAGATGGGCATGTCGGAGGAAGAGATCTGCGCGGCAATGGGCTACTGCTATGGCGGCGGCACGCTGACGGAAGTCACGACCTATGGCAAGCGGCTGGGGGCACCGGCCTGGAGCGTGCTGCGTACCGGCAAGGGTGATCTGGCACTGCTGGCCGCGCAGGACGTTCGCATGAAGTCCGGCTTCGGCGTGTACACCGCAGGTGCGCCGACGTTGTTGGGCGATGGCAACGACGCGCGCTTCAACGCGGCACGTGCGCCGAAACCGATGAACACCGCGCTGCTCGGCGCGACGCAGGCCTCCGGATCCTATGACGCGGCCATCGCCGGCTACCAGGCGTGGTACCCGGACCAGGGCGGCAATCTGCGTGTTGAAGCGGGGCGGGACATCATCGGCGATGTCTGGACCGGCCGCTCCGAATCGGGCACGGCGCAACGTGACCAGGCCGGGCATTCCAGTGCCGCGGTGGGAAGCTGGCTGTGGCGGCAGGGTTCGGGCACGACGGAAGGTGTGCAGACCACAGCAACCAGCTGGTGGATCAACTTCGGCACCTACAGCACCGTCGGCGCCGAACTGGACGCGACGCCCCGCATGGTCGGCTTCACCGGCTTCGGCACGTTGGGAGGGGGCAATCTGTCCCTGGAAGCAGGCCGCCACTCGGGCGTGATCTCGCCGATGGGCAATGCCCTGGGCTTGTTGACGGCGCCCCATTCCAGCGCGATCGTCGCTGCGGTCGGATCGACCGGACGCGTCAGCGACGGTGAGCTGCATCTGACGGGGGGCGGCGACCTGACGCTGCGAAGCGGCGGAGCGCTCAACCCCGGCCTGCGCGCGAGCGCGCAGCAGCCCGAAGGTTTCCTGCAGGATCTGGATCTCAATGGCGCCGTGACCAATCTACGCGGCAGCACACTGCTGCAGGCGGCGCACATTGGTGGTGTCAGTGCGATACAGAGCAGCTACGGAACGTTGGGGCTGAAGAATCCGTTCGTGGCCGACGCCCCGGTGGCGATGGCGGGGCCGGTGCTCATCCTGGGTGATTCCACCGCGCTGGTGCAGGCGCGCGGCGATGTGGTGCTGGGCAGTGCGGCCGACCCCGGGCGGGTGCCGGTGGCCAATTTCAACGATATCCTGCTGGACGATGGCAGCCACGCGTCGGGCTCGAGCTGGTTCTCGCTGTGGACACAACGCACCGCACTGGACCTGTTCTCGGCAGGCGGGAACCTTTCGCCGGGCCTGGTCGGCACGCAGCATGTCAGCGGAAGCAACCAGGGCAGGGAGGTGATAGACATCAGCCCCAGCGATGGTGACGTCATCCTCAACTACTGGTTGTATCCGTCCCGGTTCAGCGCCGTGGCGGCCTCCGGCAACATCAATCTCGCCAGTCTGCGGGCGAGCGGCGCCACCCTCGGTGCCCAGGATGTCATCCTGCTGGCGCCCTCGGCGTCGGGTCGACTGGAGGTGCTGGCAGGAGGTTCCATCCTGGCTGCCGAACAGGCCACCCAGATTGTGCGCTCCAGCAGTGATGCCCGCGTTCCGGGCCCGTTCGATCCGGGCTTCATCGCGCGGGGGCCGGGAAATGCCGGAACCGTGCGCAGCAACGTATCCGTGGACGGGGGCAGGGCCGACCCTGAGGCCGTGCTGCCGTATTTCGCGTTCGGTCCCAATACAGCGCTCGGCGCGCTGCTACCAACTACCCCAGCTGTAGCCAGCAGATTCTATGCCGTGGCCGGCGACATCATCGGGCTGGGCAGCGGCAGCAGGCGGCAGTTGTCGCGCGATACGGGGAACAACGGGCGCACCGTGTTCGACTGGTACGAAGCGGGCTCGGCAGTACAGCTGCGCGCCGGTCGCGATGTCATCAATGCAAACGTTACCGCGCTCAACACCAGCAGTACCGATATCAGTGGGATCGACGCGGGCCGCGACATCATCCGCAGCAATCTGACGGTGGCCGGCCCCGGCAATGTCGAGGTCAGCGCCGGCCGCCAGCTGCGCCAGGAAGAGGCGGGAAGCATCGTCAGCCTCGGCGGTATCGTGCAGGGTGACACCCGGCCGGGTGCGAGCATTGCGGTGACCGCAGGCAACCAGCATCTTGATTTCGATGCACTGCGCGCACGCTATCTGGATCCGGCCGCGCTCGCCGACCCGGCGCAATCGCTGGCTTCGCAGCCCGGCAAGGCGGTCAAGATCTACGACAAGGAACTGAAGCAGTGGCTGCAGCAGCGCTTCGGTACATCCAGCGAAGGCTTGGATGCACTGGCCGTGTTCGACGCATTGCCGAAGGAGCAGCAGCGCATCTTCCTGCGCCAGGTCTACTACGCTGAACTGCGCGAAGGTGGTCGTGAGTACACCAATGCAGAAGGGCCGCGCTTCGGTTCCTACCTGCGCGGTCGCGAGGCCATCGCCACGCTGATGCCGGACAAGGATGCCAATGGCGCAACGATCAACCGTACCGGCGATATCGTGATGTATGGCGGCTCCGGTGTGCGCACCGAAGCGGGTGGCAACATCGAGCTGATGGCGCCAGGCGGGCAGATCGTGGTGGGCGTGCAGGGCGTGGTGCCTCCCGCAAGTGCGGGCCTGGTCACCCAGGGGCACGGTGACATCCGTCTGTTCAGCCAGGACAGCGTGCTGCTGGGCCTGTCGCGGGTGATGACCACCTTTGGTGGTGACATCCTGGCGTGGTCCGAGCAGGGCGACATCAACGCCGGCCGTGGCTCGCAGACCACGCTGCTGTACACCCCACCGCGTCGGGTCTACGACACCTGGGGCAACGTCATCCTGTCGCCGCAGGCACCGGCCAGCGGCGCCGGCATCGCAACGTTGAACCCGATCGCCGAAGTGGCGCCGGGCGATGTCGACCTGATCGCGCCGCTGGGCACCATCGATGCCGGCGAGGCGGGTATCCGCGTGTCGGGCAACATCAACCTGGCGGCACTGCAGGTGCTCAACGCCGCCAATATCCAGGTGCAGGGCGACAGCAAGGGCCTGCCGGTACTGGCCTCGGTGAACGTCAACGCGCTCGCGTCGGCAAGCGCTGCGGCCAACAGCGCCAGCCAGGCCGCACAGGACGTGATGCGCAAGAGCCAGGACGATGCGCGGCGCAACCAGCCGTCGGTGATCAGCGTGCAGATCCTGGGCTTCGGCAGTGCCAGCAGCAGCATCGACCCGCCAACGCGCGGAAACACGGCCGCCGCCACGGGCTACGACGTCAACAGCGCCTTCCAGTTCCCGCAGGCGCGCGCAGACGCGGGCAAGCAGCAGGTGCAGTAGACCGACGCCATACGTGAATGGAGGAGCGGTGCGGGCCAAGGTCCGCACCCACCACGCGCAGAACAGAGGATCGGGCCAGCTGCCAGGGAACGGTGGCGGCCCCAGCCAGGACGGCACCGAGGGCAAGGAGCAGCCATCAGCGGTGAGGACCACCGACACGGCGCCGCCGGGCGCGGGACAGCGCCCGGCGGCAGGAGGGCGGTAGATCCACGCCATGCGTGGATGCCTCTCAGTAGATCCACGCCACGCGTGGATGCAGTCCAGTAGATCCACGCCATGCGTGGATGCAGTCCAGTAGATCCACGCCATGCGTGGATGCTCCTCTCAGAGCGCCACCACCCGCCGGTAATTCAACGGCCCGCGCCCATCACGCAACCCCAACCGCAACTCCAGACCGGTAGCCGGCAATACCTCGCCCTGGCTCGGCAGCATCGCCCAACCCACCCCTGGCTGCCACGCCCGCACCTCGAAGCGCTGCACATCACGTGCCACCAGCAACCCGCGCGTTGGCTCGGGCGCCGGCAGCGGATAATGATCGGAAGGCGTACCGCTGGCACGCCACAACGTGCTGCCTTGCCGCCACCAGCGAACGCGCTGCCACTGCAGCCCATCACTACCGACGCTGCGGGTGATCTCCAGCGTGAAGCCACCATCGGGGTGGCGCTCACTGGTCAACGACGGCGGCAGCAGCCGCGCGGGTTGATCGGCCGGGCGCACCGCGCCGTTCATCAGCGCATCGTCAGCGCGCATCTCGATATCGCGCTGGAACTGCTGCAGCACCCGCATCGCCGTGCTGGTCTCGGCATCGGCCTGGCGCAGGCGCTGGTCCGTATTGGCCACGCTGTCCAGGGCGCGCCAGCAGATCACCGCCAGCACGCCCATGATGGTGATGGCGATCATCACCTCGATCAGGGTGAAACCGCCCGCCGCGCGTTTCATGGCGCCGCCGTCCACGGCAACTGCAGGCGCGTCAGCGATTGTTTCGGTGCATCTTCGGCCACCACGCTCAACTCCAGCTGCGGTTGTCCGTCGGCGCCATTGCCCAGGTGCTGCTGCACCAGGAAGCGGGTGCGCCCCTGCAGGCACAGCAGACGTGCATCGCCGGGAGGCTGTGCGGACAGACGCAGCTCCTGCCAGCGGTCCTGCGCGCACAACAGGGCCAGCCGACGGTCACGCAGACGCGACTGGTCATCGGTCGCCACCGCCACCGAGCGCATCACCGCCGCCAATGCGATGGCCACGATGGCCAACGCGATCAGCACCTCGATCAACGTGAATCCGTGTTGCTGTCTTTTCACTGCAGGACCTGCAATTGTCCGCTGCCATCATCACGAAGACGCAGTCGACGCCCGTCCAGCGACAACGCCAGCTCCCACGGCACACCAATCCATTCGGGGCTCAGCTCGATGGCGGCCATGGGTTGAACGGTGATGCCACGGGTCTGCCACTGCTGGGGGCGCAGCAGGTCATCGCGCCGCAGCTCGACCCAGCCCTGGCTGTCGCGGCGGCTGAAGCGGTAGCCCTCTGAAGTGGCCTGCCAGCGGATCGGCCGACCATCGATGCGCGCTTCATCGCGAGCGACCTGCAGGCGCTGCGCCAGCCGCTCCGATTCCTGGCGCAGCTGCCGCGCAGGGTCGAGCAGGCTGCCCAGGCCGAGTCCGATACCCGCCGTGCAGATGCCGATGATGACCAGCACCACCATCAGTTCGATCAGGGTGAAACCGCGTGGCCTGCGTTGCATCGCACATCGCTTCCCGTCCTTGCCGATACCTGCCAGCGTAGGCGCGGATGATGAAACAAAAGCGTCAGCGTCAGCTGCTAGCGTGGCCGCACAGGAACCTGGCGAAGGTGCGGAACATGGACGGCAGGCGTTGGGATCGCAATCGCACGTTGACCCTGCTGGCGGCCATGCTGCTGCTGACCGTGGCGGGATACTGGGGCATGGCCCTGTTCATGGCGCCGGCTCGCGCTGCCGCCGCCACGGTGCAGGTCGCCGTACCCGCTGCCCCGGCCTTCGACGACGCTGCGAGCGCACCGCTGGTGCGGCTGCTTTCGCCAGGTGCAGTACAGACCGAGGTGACCGTGCTGGGGGTGATGGCAGGGCGGCAGGCGCCACTGGCATTGCTGTCGGTGGATGGGGCGCCTGCCCAGGCCTATGCACCGGGCCAGCGTCTCGGCCCATCCACGGTCCTGGCAGCAATCAGCGCGAACGCGGTTGAACTGCAACAGGCAGGCCAGCCGCGCTCGCTGCTCGTGCCCGAACTGCCGCCCATGCCTACCGATGGCATCGTTCCCGCCGCCGTGGGACGGCACTGAACACGGCTCAGCGCGCTGGGCGCTGTGGCACCACCGAACGCCCGAACGCATCGCCCATGCGTTGCCGCGTGCCCTCCAGGTTGTACTGCAGCAACTGGTTGCCGGGCTTGCGCATCAAGCGTTCGGCCTCGGGAAGATTGGGATGGAGGGCGTTGTTCTCTGCCGGCGCCAGCTTGCGTTGCAGGCAGTCCCAGGCGGGGATGCGCTCGCCATTGACCTGTACTTCGATGCATGGCGCTGCATCTGGCTGTTTGGCAGCCTGCTCGGCCCGCGCCCAGGGCGAAGCCAGAGCCAGAACCAACGTCAGGCAGAGGGCAGGGCGGTTTGGCGTAAGCAGAGTGGTGTGCATCCTGAATCACCCGAGGCAGCAAGCGCTTTGCAATGAAGACGTGTGCCAGGCGAAGTGTCCGCCTGCGCCTGTTTCAGCATCGTCAACAGATGACAGTGCTGTCACAAAACTGTTGGCGGTTTTGACGCGGCCTGCACGTCCTGTTGGTAGACCCACGCGCCGCTCCCTGGCCATTCCCTTCGATACGACGCGATGCCTTCGATGACTCCCGTTCCGTGCCGTGCCGTTCGCCTTCCGCTGCGCCTGCATCCCTTGCTGCTGGCCCTGGCGTCGCTGCCGTCTCCAGCGTTCGCGCAGGACGCCGCGCCAGCGCCCACGGTGAACATCAACGAGTACATCGTGCGCGGCAACACCGTGCTCGATGCGCGCCAGATCGAACGCGCGGTCGAACCGTTCCTCGGCCCCGGCAAAACGCTCGCCGATGTCGAGAAGGCGCGCGATGCAGTCAACGCGCTGTACCAGCAGGCCGGCTACCAATCGGTCTATGTGGAGCTGCCCGAGCAGCAGGTCAACGCGGGCGTGGTGCTGCTGAAGGTGCAGCAGACGCCCATTGGCCAGCTGCGCGTGGTCGGTGCCCGCCATGACTCACCCGAGCGCATCCGTGAGCGGGTGCCGTCGTTGGCTGAAGGGCGCGTGCCCGATTTCGACCAGGCACAGAAGGAACTGACGGCGCTGAACGAAGGGGGCCGCCGTCAGGTGATGCCATTGGTGCGCGAAGGCCAGGTGCCGGGCACCATGGATGTGGACCTGCAGGTGGAAGAAAAGTCACCCTGGCGTGCCAGTGCGGCGCTCAACAACGACCACAGCGCCGATACCGAGAAGCTGCGCCTGAGTGCATCGCTGGCCCACGACAACCTGTGGCGGCGCGGCCACAGTGCGAGCATCGGCGTGTTCATCGCGCCGGAAGACACCCACCAGGCAAAGGTGTTCTCCGCCGCCTACACCGTTCCCTTCGAGGGCACGCCGTGGAGTCTTGAGGCATCGGGCTACACGTCCGACAGCCGCGTACTCAATGCCGGCGGACAAGGCGGCGCAGGCACGGGCACCGGCACCAACGTGATCGGCAACGGTCATTCGATCGGTCTCAAGCTCAACTACCGCCTGCCGGGCAGCAGCGCTTGGTGGCGCCAGCTCAGCCTCGGCGTGGACTTCAAGGACACCGAAGAAGACACGCAGATGGGCAAGGACAGCCTGAAGACGCCCTTGAAGTACGCACCGGTCACGCTGGCCTTCGTCGGCGTGCGCCAGGGCGAGCACGATCAGCTGAGCATCAACACGCAGCTGGTGGCGGGAACCCGGCGTCTGTTCGGTTACGGCAGCAACGCCACCGATTTCGGTCAGAAGCGCTACTGGGCCGATCCGAGTTTCGTGGCCTTCAAGGCCGATGTCTCCAACACGCACACCTTCGGCAACGACTGGCAGTGGTCTGCGCGTGGCTCGCTGCAAGCGACCGATGCACCGCTGGTCTCGGCCGAACAGTTCGCCGCCGGCGGCATGTACACCGTGCGCGGCTACCTGTCGGCCGAAGCGATCGGCGACTACGGTGGCCTGGCCAACCTGGAATGGCGCACCCCGGCGTGGTCGCTGTGGAGCGGTACCGACCTGCGGCTGTACAGCTTCGCCGACGCGGCCTACCTGCGCCTGCGTCAGCCGCTGCCGGAACAGCGCGACAAGTACAACCTGGCGTCGGTCGGGCTGGGCGCGCAGCTGCGCCTGGGCGAACACCTGCAGCTGCGCCTGGACTACGCCTGGCCCTACGCCGATGGCCCGGTCACGCGCAAGGACGACCCGCGCCTGCATTTCAACATCAGCACCAGCTACTGACCCTTCCCTTGAGATGCGTTCTCCGGAGACCTTTTGCATGGACCGTCTGCTTTCCCGAATGTTGCTGCTGTTGGCTGCGCTGATCGCGCTGCCCGCCGCCGCGGCCGATGCCAACTGGTGGCAGGCCGAATGGAAGTACCGCAAGCCGATCACCGTCGACGCAGGCCCACAGGGCGCGGGGTTGACCGGCAACCCCGGGCGTACGCCGCTGCTGCTGCGCCTGCATACCGGCAACTTCGGTTTTGATGGCACCCAGGAGGGTGGCAACGACCTGCGTTTCGTTTCTGCCGACGGGCGTACGGTGCTGGCCCATCAGATCGAGCAGTTCGACCCGAACCTGGGCCTGGCCCTGGTCTGGGTGGACGTTCCGGCACTGACCGCCAGCGCGCCGCAGACGATCTGGATGTACTACGGCAATGCGAAGGCACCGGCCAGCGGCAATGGCCAGCAGGTGTTCGATCCGGACTACACGCTGGTCTACCACTTTGCCGAAGCCAATGCGCCGGCGCGTGATACCACGGCCTACGGCAACACGGCCGGTGCGGTAGTGCCTGCGGCGGAAAGCACGGTGATCGGGCGTGGCGTGCAGCTGGGCGCTGGTCCACTGCCGCTGCCGGCCAGTGCTTCGCTGGCACAGGAAGCGGGTGCGCCGCTTACCGTTTCTGCCTGGATCAAACCGGGCGCGCTGACCACCGCGCAGGCGATCTATGCCCGCGGCGACGGCAGCGCCGAGCTGGTGGTGGGGATCGACAACCGGGTGCCGTTCGTGCAGCTCAACGGTCAACGCAGCACGCCGGCGCAGCCGATTCCGGAAGGGCAGTGGGCGCATGTTGCGGTTACCGCCGAGAAAGGGTCGCTGCAGCTGTATCTGAACGGTCGCGTGGTGGCCCAGCTCAGTGGTGAGTTGCCGGCACTGACCACCGCAGCGGTGGTGGGTGCCGATGCGCCGGGCGCGGCGCAACCGCTGGCCAACTTCGATGGCGCGCTGGATGAACTGCGCATCTCACGCGTAGCACGCCCGGCGGCGCTGCTGCTGGCAGATGCCACCGCGCAGGGCGCCGATTCGCGCCTGATCAGCTACGGCGCCGACGAGCAGTCGGCCGGGCAGAGCCACTTCGCCTTCATCCTCAAGGCGATGCCGTTCGATGCCTGGGTGGTGGTCGCCATCCTCGGCCTGATGATGCTGTTGTCCTGGGCGATCATGATCGCCAAGAGCCGTCATTTCGGCCGCACCAGCAAGGCCAATGCGGTGTTCACCGAGAGCTTCAGCAAGCTCTCCGGCGTGCCGCTGCGCACGTTGTCCGAGATGGACCGGCAGGGCAAGGTGCCGACGGCGATGCACGATGGCTCGCTGTGGCGCATCTACCAGGTGGCCATCGATGAAATGCAGCAGCGTCATCAGCGCGATGGCAACTCCGGCTACCTGAGCGCGGCCACCATCGCCGCCATCCGCGCGTCGATGGATGCGGTGATGGTGCGCGAACAGGAAGCGATGGCGAGGCGCATGAACTGGCTGTCGACCACCATCGAGGGCGCACCGTATGTCGGTCTGTTCGGCACCGTGATCGGCATCATGCTGGTGTTCGTGGTGGCGGCGATGGCCGGTGCGGTGGACATCAACTCGGTGGCCCCGGGCATGGCGGCAGCGCTGCTGTGTACCGCCGCCGGCCTGGGCGTCGCGATTCCTGCGCTGTTCGGCTACAACTGGCTGGGGGCACGCGCCGAAGCGATCGGCGCCGACATGGCGGTGTTCATCGACGAGTTCGCCGCCCGCCTGGCCGAAGAGCAGGACGGGCGCGGCCCGGCCGTGGTCCAGGGCTGAGGGGCCGGCCATGGGCTACAAGGCGAAGTTCGGCATCAAGAAGCGCGAGAAGGGCATCAACGTGACGCCCTTCGTCGACGTGCTGCTGGTGGTGTTGGTGATCTTCATCCTGACCAGCAACGCCTCCATTCCCGGCATCGAGGTCAACCTGCCGAAGGCCAGCAACAGCACCGCACTGGAGAAGCCCAAGACCAAGGCGATCACCATCGACCCCAGCGGCCAGGTGTTCCTGGATGCCTACCCGGTGACGATGACCGAGCTGGAGGACCGCCTGCGTACCGAACGGGCAACCTCGCCGGATTTCCCGGTGATCGTGCGCGGTGATGCGCAGGTGCAGTACGCACGCGTGGTCGAGGTGCTGGATCTGCTGCGCCGGCTGGAGCTGGCCCAGGTCGGCCTGGTCACCGGCAAGGCGCAGGGCTGAGGCATGGCCGGTCATCGACCACCCCTGCAGGAGCCCGGTACGCGCGGACGCCAGTTGCTGGTGACGATCGCGCTGGTGCTGGCGGCGCTGCTGGTACTGGGTGTTGCCGTGTGGTGGCTGCTGTTCAAGGACACCGCCAGCACCCGCCGGCCGGTGGTGCAGCCGCCGATGCTGGCGTTGCCACCACCGCCGCCGCCTCCACCACCACCACCGGAAAAGCCGCCTGAGCCGGAGACGCCGCCGGAAGAGACCGTGCCCGAGCCGGAGCCGCTGGAGCAGCCAACGCCGGCCGAAGAACCGACGCCGACGCCGGACAACACCGACCCGGTGACCATGGACGCCGATGCACAGGCCGGTGGAGACAACTTCGGCATCCAGTCGGGCAGCGGCGGTGGCTCGTCCGGCGTTGGCCGCGGTGGTGCCGGCAACGCCAGCTATGGCCGCTACCTGGGCTATCTGATGCAGCAGGCGATTTCGCGCGATGCGCGGGTCAAGCGCCTGGCGTTCCAGCTGCAGGTGAATGTCTGGCTGGCGCCCGATGGCCGGCTGGAGAAGGTCGAGCTGGTGCGTGGCAGCGGCAACGAAGAGGCCGACGTGGCCGTGCTTGAAGCACTGCGACAGATCGGCAAGGTCGACCAGATGCCACCAGCGTCGCTGGATTTCCCCGCGCGCGTGCTGATCCAGGGGCGCCGTCCCGGCGCGTGACCGATGACTTCCGTGATTTCCCTTCTTTCGATGAGAACCGTGATGAACGACCACGACCGCGCTCGAACCGCATCCCGCCGCCCACGGCCGGCCCGACGGGCGTTGCTGTGCTGCGCCGTACTGCTCAGCCTGGCCGCGCCGGCCAGTGCGATGGCGGCCGAAACCACCATGGTCAAGTTGATCAAGGGGCTGATCGCCAGCGGCGCGCTCAAGCCCGAAGACGGCCAGGCCCTGTTGGTGCAGGCCGAAGCAGAAGCGGCGGCTGCACAACGCGGCACCGCGGTCAGCGCAGCCAGCAGCGGTGGGGTGGCGCTGGAAGCCGGTGATGTGCGTGTGCCGTACGTGCCGCAGAGCGTGCGCGATGGCATCCGTGATGAGGTACGCCAGGACGTGATGGCGCAGGCCAAAGCCGAGGGCTGGGCCGCGCCGAACGAGGTGGCCGAGTGGACCAAGCGCATCAAGGTCAGCGGTGACATGCGTGTGCGCAGCGAATCGCGCTTCTACTCCGAGCGCAACAGCGACATCGAGACCAACTGGGCCTCGGTGAACGCCGGCAACGGCTTCGATACCAACAACAACACCAACCTGCAGCTGCCGCCGCTGCTCAACACCCGCCAGGACCGCCGCAATCTGTGGCGCATCCGCGCACGGCTGGGCATCGAAGCGACGATCGGCCAGCACACCACCGCAGGCGTGCGCCTGGCCAGCGGCAGCAGCAACGGGCCGGTGTCCACCACCGAACAGCTTGGCGGTGGCCTGGGCAAGAAGGACGTGTGGCTGGACCAGGCATGGCTGGCCTACAGCCCGGCCGACTGGGTGACGGTGCGCGGCGGACGCTTCGGCAATCCGTTCTGGACCAGTGACACGCTGTTCTCCAACGATCTGAACTTCGACGGCCTGGCGGCCAATCTCAGCTACGACCTCGCCGAGGACGTCGGCCTGTTCGGCAACCTGGCGGTGGTGCCGTTGGAGTACACCTCCGACAGCGCGCCCAGCCAGAGCCGGGTGAAGACGCCCAACGAGAACAAGTGGCTGTCCGGTGCGCAGGTGGGGGTGAACTGGCGCTTCAACGATGACAACAGCCTGCGTGCGGCGCTGGGCTACTACGATTTCAAGAACATCAGTGGTCGCCTGTCGTCTCCCTGCGCGCTGTACGCCGGCGCGGTCGGTTGCGATACCGACTGGTCGCGGCCGGCGTTCATGCAGAAGGGCAACACCCTGATGCTGATCCGCGACATCGCCCGCAACCCGTTGGATCCGGCCAACACGCCCACGCCGCAGTACGTGGGCCTGGCTTCTGCCTTCCGCCTTGCGACCTTCAACCTGCGCTGGGATACACAGCTTGCGCAGGACATCGGCATGCGCCTGGATGCGGACTACATCCGCAACCTGGCCTATGACAAGCAGGCCATGTTCGCGCGGGCCAACAACGGCATCGTCAACAACTACGGTGCCGGTGGCAGTGCCAGCATCGACACCTTCCGCAGCGGCGACACCGCCTGGATGCTGCAAGCCACCTTCGGCGCCAGCGAACTGAAGGAGAAGGGGCAGTGGCAGGCCCTGCTGGGCTACAAGCGGATCGAGGCCGATGCACTGCCCGATGCCTACAACGATCCGAACTTCCACCTGGGCGGCACCAATGCGCGCGGCTACTACGTGGGCGGCGCCTATGCGCTGGACGCCCGCAGCTGGATCAGCGGCAAGTGGATGGCGGCCAAGGAAGTGTCGGGCCCGCCGTTGTCGATCGACGTGTTCCAGCTGGAGTTCAATACCGGTTTCTGATCGGACAGCGTGACCACAGTCACGACACGTGTGGCGGGGGCGCGGCAATGCGCCCGTCTAGGAAAGGAGACCACGCGTTGCACAAAGGAGGAGTGGATGAGCCGTCGCAAACTGTTCGAGAGTTCCGAGCCCGCCGCGCAGGCACTGGGCATCGGGCCGGCCTATGTCTCGGTGGAGGGATTGCGCCAGCATCTGGCCGAATTCCTGCTGTATGCAGGACGGCCGGTCGTCATCATGCGCGGGCGCAGCGAGGTCGGCTATTTCCTGCCGGCACGCTGCTGGCGCCAGCGCGAGGATGATCCGCTGGCTGCCGCCGCGGCCGATCAGCTGCTCGGTGCCGCCGGCTTCCAGGTCGAAGACATCCAGCAGGTCGAACAGGAGTTCAACGCCATGCGCCAGCGCACCGTGCTGCATTCACGGCGTTGAAACCAGGGCCGCCGGGCATGACCCGGCGCTACCTGATGGCGCCAGGCTCCTCCGGTAGCGCCGGGCCATGCCCGGCGATCAGGCAGCAGCCCCGCGCTCGCTGGTGATCCGTGCACCTTCGCGCATCACCAGCGTCACCGGGGTCTTTTCCACCACCTCCAGCAAGCGCTGCCACTGCGCATCGCTCAGCTCGGCGGTGGCATGCAGCACGCGGTGCACATGGAAGCGTCCATCCGCATCACGTTCGGAACGCAGCTCGGCGTGGAACTCGCCCAGCTCCCAGCCCTTGCGCTGCGCGTACATGCGCAGGGTGATGGCGGTACACGCGGCCAGCGAGGCCAGGTACAGGTCGAACGGGGCGAAGCCCTTGCCCTGGCCGCCGAGCGAAGCGGGTTCATCGGCCGCGACATCGAAGTGGCCGTTGCTGATGTGGTGCAGGTAGTTGTCGGCGGTCGAAACAATGCGTGCGTAGGCCATGGGAATTCCCGGTGGTAGGGCCGAGCCATGCTCGGTTGCAGGAAAAGGCGGCGCCAGCCGGAGCCGGAGCCGCCAAGGAATCACTCGGTACGATCGTACGAGAACTGGATGCCGGCCGTGCCACCGGTCTCGATGAAGAGATTCATGAAGGCCGGCACGGTCTCCGCCCGTACCCAGTCGCGCTGCAGTTCGCAGAACAGCTGCGTCACGCTGATCAACTGGCCGCCGGCCTGTTCGATGCGGCGCAGCGCGGCATCATGCGCGGCCAGCGACGTTCCGCCTACTGCATCGACCACCACGTAGACCTCATAGCCTTCCTTCAGTGCATCCAGCGCGGGGAAGGTCAGGCAGGCTTCGGTCCACAGCGCGGTCATGATCAGTTTCCTGCGGCCGGTGGCCTCCACCGCCTTGCGGAACTCGACATCTTCCCAGGAGTTGATGGTGGTGCGGTCGTAGGTCGGGTAGTCGCCCAGCACCTTGCGCAGCTGCGCGATCGGCGGCTTGTTCAGGCCGGTCTGCACGTTCACGGTCGAATGCACGATCGGCAGGCCGTAGGCGACCGCCGCCTTGGCAGTGCCGACGATGTTGTTGACCAGCAGCTGGCGGTCCATCGAGGCGATGGAGTTCACCTGTACCGGCTGGTAGTCGATGATGATGAAGGCGGAATTCTGCGGGGTCAGCAGGTGGTCGCTGACGGGGTCACGGATCGGTTCGCTGGCCATGGGGGTGTCCTGGTCGGGGTTGGCTTGCGGTGGTGCCGGCGGCGTGCCGGCAGGCGGAAATCGCCGTGGATGCAGCGGCTCAGCTACGCTGCGAATCCAGCTGCTCGTGGTTCTTCTGCACGTCCTGCGCTTTCTGGTAGCTCTCGATCAGCAGCTGGTAGTTGGGGAAGATCTGCGTGTAGATCGCGGCCCAGTGCTGGGCGTCCTCGCGGTTCCAGGTGCGCTGGATTTCCGAGGCGACCGCAGCGGTATCCATCGGCACCACACCGGCCTGCACCACGCGCGCCAGGGTGATTTCCTCGGCCATCTTCGAATAGGTGCCGGAGGCATCGACCACAGCGAACACCTGGTAGCCGTCGGCGACGGCGGCAATCGAGGGGAAGGCCATGCAGACGCTGGTGATGGTGCCGGCAATGATCAGCTGGCTGCGGCCGGTGGCCTTCACCGCGGCGACGAATTCGGGGTTGTCCCAGGCGTTGATCTCGCCGCGTCGCGCTACGTATTGCGCATGCGGTGCGGCGTCATGGATCTCCGGGATCAGCGGGCCGTTCGGCCCCTGCGGTACCGACGCGGTGGTGATCACCGGCATCTTCGCCAGCGTGGCCATCTTCGCCAGGGCGGTGGCGTGCGCGCGTACTAAAGTGAACGGCATGTCACCGATGGTCTGGAACAGGCCACTCTGGTGGTCGATCAGCAGCATCGCGGCGTTGTCCGGGTCGATCACCGGGCGGGCGCCGTTGAGGTTGGCGGGGGCACTCATGGTCAGTCTCCTGGGGAGGGGGCGAAGGCCCGGAATGCGGCGGGTGGTTGCCCGCCGCAATGCAGTGGATCAGTGCGCGATCTGGCCGAAGCGGCCGCCGTTGAAATCGCTGACGGCCTGGCTGATCTCGGCCTGGGTGTTCATCACGAACGGGCCATAGCCCACCACCGGCTCGTCGATGGGTTCGCCGCTGAGCAGCAGTACGGTGGCGTCGCTGTCGGCGTCGATGAACACGTCTTCGCCGCTGCGGTCGAAGGTCACCAGCTGTGCTTCGCCGACTGCCTGGCCGCCGTTGATCCGCACCGTGCCCTTCAGCACCACCAGCGCCAGGGTGCGGCCATCGGCCACCGGCAGCTCGGCGTGCTGGCCCTGCAGCAGGCGGATGTCCCACACGTCCATCGGGGTATGGGTACGTGCCGGTCCAGCATGGCCATCGAATGCCCCGGCGATGACGCGTACGCGACCGGCACCGTCAGGCAAGGCCACCGAGGGAATCTGCGCATCGAGCAGGGTCTGGTAGCCCGGCGCGCCCATCTTGTCCTTGGCGGGCAGGTTCACCCACAGCTGCACCATGTCCAGGGTGCCGCCGCGCTTGCTGAATTCCGGCGTGTGGAATTCCTCGTGGAGGATGCCGGAGGCAGCGGTCATCCACTGCACGTCACCCGGGCCGATGGTGCCGCCGGCACCAGTCGAGTCGCGATGGGCCACTTCGCCTTCGTAGACGATGGTGACCGTCTCGAAGCCGCGATGCGGATGCTGGCCGACCCCGCGCGGGGTCTCGCTGGGCGGGAAACTGTACGGCCCGGCGTAGTCCAGCAGCAGGAACGGGCTCAGGTGCTGGCCGTGGGTGTTGTAGGAGAACATCGAGCGGGCGGGGAAGCCGTCGCCCACCCAGTGCGGGCGGGGGGCGCTGTAGGTACCGGTGACACGCTTCATGGCGATCTCCTGACCGGGGCAACCGGTCGCTGTTTTTCGTTGCGGAGACGATATCGACGTGACAATGGCCCCGGTAGTCGGCAGAATTTGCCGTCATAGTCCTATTTCGTGAACGATGCAGGCCCGGCAAGGGCCGCAGGAGATCGTCCCGTGTTCATCGCCGACATCCGCCGCTGCGATCTGAACGACCTGTTCTACTTCGCCATGGTGGTCGAGCATGGCGGCTTCTCGCAGGCCGGGCGCGCGCTGGCGATGCCCAAGTCCAAGCTCAGCCGCCGCATCGCCCTGCTGGAGGAACGGCTGGGTGTCCGCCTGATCCAACGTTCCACCCGCCGCTTCTCGGTCACCGAGATCGGCCAGGACTACTACCGGCACTGCAAGGCGATGCTGGTGGAGGCCGAAGCGGCCGAGGAGGCCATCGCGCTGTCGCGTGCCGAGCCACGGGGCACCCTGCGGCTGGCCTGTCCGATCGCACTGCTGCACGCGCGCATTGGCGCCATGCTGGCTGACTTCCTGGCCCTGCATCCGCAGGTGACCCTGCAGCTGGATGCCACCAACCGGCGCGTGGACGTGGTGGGCGAGGGCGTGGATGTGGCCATCCGCGTGCGCCCGCCACCGCTGGAGGACAGCGATCTGGTGGTGCGTGTGCTGGCCCGCCGCATCTGGTGCACCGCTGCCAGCCCGGCCTTGCTCAAGCGCATGGGTACGCCGAAAGTGCCGGCTGATCTGGCGATGATGCCGACCGTGGACCTGGCATCGCCCGCCCAGGTGCATGCCTGGGAATACGCCGGGCCTGAGCAGGTGCAGGCCAGCGTGCACCACCGCCCGCGGCTGGTCAGCGATGACATGATCGCCCTGCGCAGTGCGGCGGTGGCGGGTGTCGGCGTGCTGATGCTGCCGCGGATGATGATCACCGACGAACTGGCCAGCGGCGCGCTGGTGCCGATCCTGCCGCAGTGGCAGCCCAGGCACGGCATCGTGCATGCGGTGTTCCCGTCGCGGCGCGGCCTGCTGCCGGCGGTACGCGCGTTGATCGACTATCTGGCCGAGCGTTTCGAGGCGCTGGAAGAGCCGTAGATCCATGCCGTGCGTGCAGCGTGGCGGATGACCGGGGGTGCAGGATCGGCGGTTGCCGCCTACACTCCCGGTCCGGACCGTCGCCATCACGCCCATCATTCCCCGGTCCGGCCTTGGCACTTATGTCTCCCAATGCCCTGGCGCTGATCGAGCTGTTGATCCGCGAGCGCCGTGCGTTGTCCCGCTTCATTGCCCGCTACCTCGACCCGGCCAGTACCGAGGACACCCTGCAGAACCTTTATCTGAAGGCCAGCAGCGTGCCCGGCGATCCGCCGATCCTGGAACCGCGCGGGTATCTGTACCGCATGGCCTACCACCACGCGCTCAACCGCAGCCAGGCCGACGCACGCGAACGGCGGGCGATGGCGGAGTACGCCAGCGACCTGGCCGATGCCAGCACTGATGGCCAGGCGCAGGCGCTGGACCAGGCCCAGCTGCGCGAGATCAGCCAGACCATCCTGGCGCTGCCGCCGCAGGTGCGCGAGTGCTTCGTGCTCAACCGCTACCTGGGGCTGAGCGAACGCGAGATCGCCGAGCGCCTGGGTATTTCCAAGAGCGTGGTGGGCAAGTACGTGCTGCGCGCGGCCCTGCTCATCCAGCAGCACCAGCGGGGAAGCCGCGCATGACCGGCATGTGCTGTGGGCAGATGCCGCTCGCCGTTGTCTCAACTGTAAGGCGCACCCGTTGGTGGTGCCGCAGGCCACAATCATGACTACGTCCATACCCTCGCCGCATCAGGCCAGGCAGGCGTTGCGCTGGGTGATACGGTGCAATGCGGGCCGGTTGCCGGAGCGCCAGCAACGCGCCCTGCGACGTTGGCTGCAGGCCGATCCCCGGCATGCCGATGCCTGGCGCCAGCAACAGGCCTTCTGGCAAGGCCTGGATGCCGCCGGCCCGGATGTCCTGGCTGCGCTTCCGGAGCTGACAGCCGAACCCGCGCTACGGCCCCTGCAGCCGCGTCGTCGAGTGCCTTGGCTGCTGGCCAGTGCGGCGGTGCTGCTGCTTTCGGTAACAGCGGCGCCGCACGCGTGGCTGCTGGTCCGCAGCGACGTGCGCAGCGACAACGCGCCGCGCACGGTGCAGCTGCAGGATGGCAGCACTGCCATATTGGATGCAGGCAGCGCGCTGGCGCTTGATTTCAGCGCCGGCCAGCGCCGCCTGCAGTTGCTGCGTGGCAGGGCCTGGTTCCAGGTGGCGCACGAAGCACGACCGTTCCGGGTGGAGGCCGGCGGTGGCGAGATCCGTGACATCGGCACGGCGTTCAGCGTTGCACTGCAGGATGCCGTGGTGACCACCGAGGTCAGCCAGGGCGAAGTGGAGATCAGGCCGGGTCATGTCGCCGCGCAGCGGCTGCAGGCGGGGCAGGCACGCGCGTTCCGTGATGGCCGCTGGCTGCAGCCGTTGCAGCTGGCCGATGTGGAGGCCATCGCACCGTGGCGACGCGGCGATATCGTCATTGATGATCTGCCTGCGCAACAGGCGATCGAGCGCCTTGCCCGCTATCGGCGTGCGCCGGTCTGGGTTCTGCGCGGCCAGGGCGCGCAGGTGGCGGTGAGTGGGTTGTTCCATCTGCAGCAGCCGGATGCGGCGATTGCCGCAGTGGCCCAGCAGGCCGGTCTGCGCAGCCAGCGCTTGCCTGGCGGCGCGTTGTTGGTGTGGTGATGCCACGGGGGTAGCGCGTGGGTTCATCCACGCATGGCGTGGATCTACTCGGGTGCATGGTAGATCCACGCCATGCGTGGATGATCTGTCGATCAACAAGAAAAACCGTGGGCAGATCCGATCCCACCTTGTCTCTAGTGGTATAGCCAGAGCGAAACCGCGTTTCTTCTCAAGCCAACCGAACCGCGTGCACCCGACGTGCGCACGGTCCCGCCACCTTGAGGAGTCACCGTTCATGCCGTTCCCGGCATCCGCCCGTCATCGCCGCGCCACCATCCTCGCCCTGGCCATCGCCACGGCACTGGTTCCCTTCGCTTGGGCGCCGCCCGCCCGCGCCCAGGCCGCTACCGCCTCCGTGCGCGCGTATGCCATCCCCGAACAAGCCCTGGCCGACGCAGTGCGCAGCTTCGGTCGCCAGTCGCAGGTGCAGGTGGTGTTCCGCAGCGATCTGGTGGAAGGGCGGCGCTCGCGCGCAGTGCAGGGCCAGTACAGCCCCACCGAGGCACTGGACCAGTTGCTGCAGGGCAGTGGCCTGCGCGCGCAGCAGGAGCCGGGCGGTACCTGGACCCTGCAGGCCGCCGCCGATGACGGCGGGGTGGTGGTCACCGACACGCTGAAGGTGGGCGGGCGCCTGCAGGCCGACGGCGGCGAAACACGTGATCGTTGGGGATACGACGACGTGTTCGCGCTCGACCTGAGCACGGCCTATTCCGGTCGCGACCGGGTGGAGCGCTATCGCGGCGCCAACCCGGCCGACGTGGTCAAGGACCTGGTCGGTGTGTTCAGCGGCGACGCCCGCAACAGCGGCGCGCTGGACCTCAACATCCGCGGCATCCAGGGGCCGGGGCGGGTGCCGGTCAGCATCGACGGCGGCGAGCAGGCACTGACCGTATGGCGGGGCTACAACGGCGTCAGCAACCGCAACTACATCGATCCCAACCTGATTGGTGGCATCCAGGTCATCAAGGGGCCAGCGTTGGTGCGCGATGTACACAGCGGTATCGGCGGAGCGATGGTCATCAAGACCCTCGACGTCGACGACATCGTGCCGGCCGGCGAGCGCTTCGGCGGGGAGCTGAAGATCGAAGGCAGCAGCAATGCGGTCTCGCCGCGCCTGCCACGGCTGCACACCGGCGAGGACTACCGCACGGTGGAGGGGTTTCCGCAGTCATCGCCGGCCTCGCCCTATGCTGACCGCACCCTGGTGGTGCCAGTGAAATCGCGCAGTGGTGACAACCCGTTCGATGGCGATGACCAGGCCTGGCGCCTGGCGCTGGGCTGGCGCGGTGAGCGGGTGGACGTGATGGGCGCCTACGCGTGGCGCAAGCGCGGCAACTATTTCTCCGGCAGCAAGGGCAGTGCGTACTACGACCAGGACCCGCGCGAGCAGTACGAATACCAGGGCATCGACTACATCACCACGCTGGCGCGCTACTTCAAGCCGGGTGATGAAGTGCCCAACACGTCCAGCGAACAGGAGTCGTGGCTGCTGAAGGCCACCTGGCAGATCACCGACGACCAGCAGCTCAAGGCCACCTGGCGGCACACGCTTTCGCACTATGGCGAGATCATGCCCTCGCGCATCCTGTCCGCACCGGATTACGGGCGCATCCAGTGGCCGCTCAGCCGGGTTGATTCCGATGCCTGGAACCTGGAATACCGCTGGCAGCCGGCCGGCAGTCGTTGGCTCGACCTGCGCGCCAACCTGTGGCGAACTGAAACCAACAGCGATACCTACACCGCTGGTGGCTTCCCCAACTTCGCCTCGGGCAACCCCGATTGGGATTCCAGCCGCAGTCCGATCCTGCGCAACACCGCCCTGGCCAATGCCCGCAACGACCGTACCGGGCTGACCCTGAGCAACCGCTTCGGCCTGCATTCCACGCTTGACCTGACCGTGGGTGGCAACTGGCAGTACGAAACACTGCGCTCGGGCGATCCGTACTTCGGCGTAACCGACGGCTGGCGCATGTACCCACGCGCCGGTCGGCGCCAGGAAGGCGAGGGCTACCTGAGCCTGGAATGGCGGCCGGTCGAGTTCCTTACCCTCAACGCCGGTGTGCGCTACAGCCGCTACTGGGCGTTCGACGACTTCCTGCAGGCGCATCCGGAGCTGCTGACCCGCAGTGTCGGCAGCAAGGAGGCGCGCTACAGGGTCAATGAGCTGCCACCACGCCCCGCCAGCCTGCAGGGAGAGATCGATGCGATCGAATCGGAGCGTGAGTTCTGGGAAAGCATCGGCATGGGCTCGCTGGTCGACGACCTGCTGAAGAACCTGCTGAGCAAGTACGAAACGCCGGTGCCGGTGGAGCACAGCATCGCCTGGGCAGCGGATGCCGATGGCAATTACACGCGAGCCAGCAACCCGTGCCTCAACGGCCAGGTGGCCGCCATCCCCGGGTTGCTGCCGATGGTGCTCGGTACCGACCAGACCTGCCGGGTGCAGAACGCCGTGCAGGGGCAGGCCGTGCAGGCGCACAACAGCCGCCGCCGCGACCATGCCTGGCTGCCCACGTTCGCGGCCACCGTGCATTTCTCGCCTGCTGCGCGCCTGTATGCCCGCTACACCGAGGCCAAGCGCTTCCCCAGCATGTTCGAAAGCACCATCGCGTTTTCCAGCAGCCTCAATCCGCTGTATCCGCTCAAGCCCGAACACGCTTACAACTACGAGCTGGGTTATGTGCACAACCTCTCTGCGCTGTTCGACGGCACCGCCGATGCGGACGTAAAGCTCAGCTACTACGTACAGAAAACCCGCGATGTGATCGAGCGCGATGCGTATTTCCTGTTCGACAACATCGACAAGCAGACCCTGCGCGGCATTGAGCTGCAGGCGCGCTTCGACAACCGTCGCTTCTTCAGCGACCTGGGCATCGCCCGCACCCTTGAAAACAAAGTGTGCGACGAAAGCACCGCAGTGCAGCTGGATGCCAACCGTGGCCTGGTGCCCAACTGCGTGCAGGATGGCTTCATCGGTGGTTACTTGCTGACCCAGGCCGTGCCGAAGCTGTCGGTGAACCTGTCGCTGGGCACCCGCCTGTTCGACGAGCGGCTGGAACTGGGCAGCCGCATCGTGCACTACCGGCGTCACCACAACCCGGACCTGCAGGCCTACCGCGACCGCTTGCTGGCCGGCGGTAGCAGCCTGCTGTGGCAGAACGTGCCGTTCACCTGGGGAAACATCACCACGGTGGATGCCTATGCGCGCTGGCGCTTCAACGACCACGCCAGCGTCGAACTGGTCGGCAGCAATCTCGGCAACCGCTACTACGTCGACCCGGCCACGCGCTCCACGCTGCCGGCGCCCGGTCGCACCCTCAAGCTCGCAGTCACCGCGCGCTTCTGACGCCTCACCAATTCAAGCGTTGTACCTGTAGTTCCCTCAATCCAAGGAGTTTTTCCATGAAAATGTTCTCCCGCTCCCTGCTCACCGTGGCCGCCACCCTGGCCCTGGCCGGTGCCGCCCACGCTGCCGATATCGTCGGCGCCGCCAGCGCCGTCACCGATCCGCAGTTGAACGTCAACGTCGGCGAATCGCAGGTCAACGGTGGCCCGCACGTCGCTGGCAAGGCCGGCATCGGCGTCGGCACCGTGTCCGGTGGCACCCGCGTGGACTTCCAGGGCCTGAGCGCCTATTCGGCACCCACCACCGTCAACGGCACCACCGTGCGCACCCTGGCCATGCCGATCACCGGCACCCCGGGCAACCACGCCGGCATGGGCCACTTCAACTTCGTCAAGGTGGGCAGCGGCGATGTCTGGTTTGGTGAATGGTCCAAGGATGGCACCGCCGGTGGCTTCAACAACCGCCAGGTCTATTTCGCTGGTGACCGTGCAGGCACCACGTTGCCGGCAGGCGTGGCCACCTACAGCGTGGCGGGCCTGAACAAGTTCAACGGCAGCAACCTGCTGACCGGTGCGTTCCGCGCCGACTTCGGTGCCGGCACCCTGCGCGGCCAGATCGCCGGTGGCGGCCTGACCGTGGGCGTCAACGCTGCCATCAACAGCGCCAATGCGTCCTTCGCAGGCACGGCCGTGGCCAACGGCTCGGTGTCGGGCAGCACCCAGGGCCAGTTCTTCGGTGCCAACGCCGCCACCCTGGCCGGCATCGCCACCTTCGCCGGCAACAGCCAGTACGACACCGCCTTCGGCGGCAGCAAGAACTGATCGCCACGCCCCTGACGGGGCAGGGCAGGGACAAGCCGCGATCCGCCAGTCCCTGCTTCGGCCCGCGATAGTGCTTCAACCGGATCGAACATGCGCCACCTTCTCTTTCTTGTCGTCCTGCTGCTGGTCTGGCCGCTCAACGTTGCCCACGCGCAGCAGGATGACCTGCGCCGTGTGCTCGAGCAGGGCAGCGAGCTGCGTCATCAACAGCAGGACCAGCAGCGCCTGCGCCAGGCCGAACACGAGCGACCGACCATCACCCTCGACGGCCAGCAGTACCGCGTGGAGCGCACTGTCGACGACCTCGGCCAGGCGCTCTATCTCGCGCTGCAGCACCAGCAATGGCAGGCCGCGGCCGCCTTCCTTGCCGAGTACATCGAGCTGCCTGGCAACGATCCGCTGCTGCGCCACTACGCGCAGGGTGCGCTGGCGCGCGTGGGTGGCCAGCACGGCAAGGCCGCGGCTGAATACGAGGCCGTGCTCGCCGCGCAGCCGGACTTCCTGCCGGCGCGGCTGGAACTGGCGCGTGTGTATGCCGAAGACCAGCGCGACCGCGATGCCATCGCCCTGTTCGAGGCGATCGCAGCCGGCATCGATGGCGGCGACCCTGCAACGGCGGGCGTGCGTACGCGGGTGGACGGGTACCTGCAGGCCCTGCATGCACGCCAGCGCTGGAAGGGTGGCATCGCCGCCGGCCCCGCCTGGAGCGACAACGTCAACCGCAGTTCGGCCAGCCGCACCTGCCTGTTTGGTGACGGCACCACCTGCTTCATCGAACGCCGGTTGCCCGATGCACAGGCAGCGTTCGGCCTGGACTACGACGCCAGCCTGGAACGACGCCTGCCGTTGGCCGGCCACCATGGGCTGTACCTGCGCGGGCTGGCGTTCGGCCAGGCATGGCGTGGGCACAGCGACTACAACGAACTCAATGCCAGCGTGCAGGCCGGCTACAGCTGGCGCAGCGCACGGCATACCTTGCTGCTGGCGCCCAGCTACGATTACCAGGGACTCGGCAACCACGCGCTGCAGGGCGGTGCCGGCATGCATGGCGAATGGCAGTTCGCCGCAGATGCGCGCAGCCTGCTGAAACTGGAAGCTGACTGGAAACGCCAGCGCTATCGACAGCAGGGCGTGGCCAGCAACTACGACGGTGAACTGGCGGCGATCTATGCCACCTGGTTCCGCGCGCTCAACCCGCGCTGGACGGTGTTTGTCGGGGTCGACCTGAGTGACAGCAGCGCCGCCGATCCCGCCAATGGCTATCGGCAGCGCGGCCTGCGCCTGGGCGCAGCGCGCCAGTGGAGCGGCACCACGGCCACGGTGTTCGTCTCGCTGCGTGAGCGTGACTACGATGCCTGGAGCCCGTTGCTGGAGGCGCGTCGGCAGGACAGCGAGCAGAACCTGATCGCCATCGTGCGCAGCGAGCGCCTGGCCGTGGCTGGGCTGGTCCCCAGCCTGAGCCTGCGTTACGCACGCATCGACAGCAACGTGGACTGGCTGTACAGCCACGACCGCAGTCTGCTGAGCCTGAAATGGGAACGCGCGTTCTGAGCCGTCGGGCGGGGCGCAAAGGGGGGGAAGTTCATTAATCCCCAATTTGGCCAAATTGGGTATAGTGGCCACATATCCTACCGCTGGAGCCGTGCCATGACCCTCCCGCTCGACCTGCCCGGCCTCGACAAGGCCCCGGCATCCTCGGTCAAGACCCGTGGCTGGCCCAGCCTGATGCGTACCGTGCGCGAGAAGCAGGCGCTGGTCATCACCAACCACAATCACCCCGAGGCGGTGATCGTGGACATCAAGACCTACCAGGAGCTGTTGGCCAGGGCCAGCGGCAGCGACAGCGAGGAGCGCAGCGACGTGCTGTCGCGCCTGCGCAGCGAGTTCGACCAGGCGCTGGCCGGGCTGCAGCAGGGTGAGGGGCTGGGCAAGGTGATGGGCAAGCCGATCCGCCGCGGCCACAAGGTCGCGCTCGGCCGTCCGCTCTGAATCATGGGGCGGATCCTGGCGTTGGCCGGCGTCAATGGCGCCGGCAAGAGTTCGCTGCTCGGCACCTGGCTGGAGGCCGACGGCCTGGGCTGGTACAACCCGGACAGCTTCACCCGGCGCCTGGTGGAGGCGGGCTGGCCGTTGGCCGACGCCAACGCTGAAGCGTGGCAGGAGGGTGCACGACGGCTGCGCCAGGCGATCGCCGACGGCAGTGACTTCGCCTTTGAAACCACCCTGGGTGGCAACACCATTCCGCGCCTGTTGCGCGAGGCCTGCAGTCAGCATGACGTGGCGATCTGGTTCTGCGGGTTGGCCACCGTCGAACTGCATGTTGCTCGCGTGGCGGCCCGCGTTGCCGCCGGTGGCCACGACATCCCGCAGGACAAGATCCGCGCACGCTTCGATTCCGCACGCGAGAACCTGTTGGCATTGATGCCGCACCTGGCCGAACTGCATGTATATGACAACAGCGCGCCGGCCGATCGCTATGGACGTGTTGCCCCCTTGCCGGTGCTGGCGCTGGATCGCCAGGGTCTGCAGTATCCGGTGTCGGTGGTGGAGCTGCTGCACACCCCGGACTGGGCCAAGCCCATCGTCATGCGCGCGATGGAACTGCATGCCGACAGTACGCCGCTTGCCGGCCCGCCTGTGCGATGATCCGAGCCCGCAGATTCATTGATCAAGGAACACGGATGTACGAGCGGAAGCACTGGCAGGCCACTGGCCTGCGCGCGCTGGTGGCGGCCATGGCATTGACGGTGGCGGCACCGCTGCTGGCCCAGGATGCAACGCCGGCCGATGCCAAGGTCGAGGCGCCGAACGAGCCGATGAGCTACGACAAGGCGCGCCGCACCGCCGAGGCATCGCTGCGCCTGCACCCGGGCACCGACAGCCAGTACGACTATCGCCCGCTGTGGGCCGGCAATGCCGACCTCGATGGCGACGGCCGCCCGGAGATCATCTATCTCTACACCGCGACCCAGACCGGCAGCGCGATGCAGCTCAACGAGCTGGTGGTGATGACCCCGCTGGCCGAAGGCGATGCACGGGGCCAGGCCACGTCACCCGGCAAATCCGCCTATGACGACGAAACCTACGCGTTGATCCGCGCCTCGGGCTACGCCGATGACGCCAGCGTGCATATCCCCGGCGAAATGGAAACGATCACCATGGACGGTGACCGCATCCGCGTGACCTTCAACAGCACCCGCAGTTCGAAGCTGTGCGTGCGAGGCAAGGTGGCCTGCCCGCCGGAAGGTCAGCATGCCTGGGTGTATCGCTGGAGCCCGGGCAAGCTGACCCGCGCCGACTAGCCCTGCGCTGACGGCAGCGCCAGGCAATGCCCGGCGCTGCCTCAGCGAACTCAGGCCGGGGTCACCTGTTCCGGTTCGGCCACGTCCGGCAACGGCGGCAGGGCGCGGTCCACCGTGACCGGTGCATCGCTCTTCAACAGCGCGGCCGCCTCCTTGTCGCAGCCCACGGCCGGCGGCGAACCGCGCAGCGGCAGGCCGGCGGTTTCCTTCACGAAGATCATCGTGATCAGGCCGATCACCGCCGCGCCCATCAGGTAGTAGGCCGGTACCAGCGGATCGCCCGTGCGTTCCACCAGCCAGGCGGTCACCAGCGGCGTGGTGCCACCAAACAGCGACACCGACACGTTGAACGCAATGGACAGCGCGCTGTAGCGCACCGGCGTATAGAACAGCGCCGGCAGCGTGGACGGCATCGAACTGGTGAAGCACACCAGCGCCAGGCCCAGCAGCATCAGGCCAAGGAAGATCAGCCCGTCGTTGCCGCTGCCCACCAGCAGCAGGCTCGGCACCGCCAGCACCAGCAGCGCGATGCAGGCGCCGATGATCATCGGCCGCCGGCCCAGCTTGTCGCTGAAAAGGCCACCCACGATGTTCAACGGCATCATCACCAGCATCACGATGATGATCAGCAGCAGGCCCTTGCTCTCCGCATATCCCATGGTCACGCTCAGGTAGCTGGGCATGTAGGTCAGCAGCATGTAGTCGGTCACGTTGAACACCAGCACCAGGCCCATGCAGACGATCAGCTGGCGGCCGTGCACGCGGAACAGGTCGACCAGGCCGGGGCGCTCATGGTCGCGCTTCTCGGCCTCTTCGGCGAAGGCGCGGAACGCTGGCGTTTCCTCCAGCCGCATGCGCATGTACAGGCCCAGCAGGCCGAGTGGGCCGGCCACCAGGAACGGAATGCGCCAGCCCCAGTCCAGCATCTGCTCGCTGCTCAACAGCATGTGCAGTGCAGTCACCGTGCCGGCACCGGCGATATAGCCGCCCAGCGTGCCGAACTCCAGCCAGCTGCCCATCAGGCCGCGGTTGCGGTCGGTGGAGTACTCGGCGATGAAGGTCGCCGCGCCGCCGTACTCGCCGCCGGTGGAAAAGCCCTGCACCACGCGGGCGAGCAGCAACAGCACCGGCGCCCAGATGCCGATGCGTTCATAGGAGGGAATCAGGCCGATGGCGAACGTACCCAGTGCCATCATGATCATGGTGAAGGCCAGTACCTTCTGGCGCCCGTAGCGGTCGCCCAGTGGCCCGAAGACCATGCCGCCCAGCGGGCGTACCAGGAAGGCCACAGTGAACGTGGCGAATGCGGCGATCACCTGCGCGGTGGGGTTGCTGGACGGGAAGAACACCTGGCCGATGGTGACGGCAAGATAGCCATAGACACCGAAGTCGAACCATTCCATCGCATTGCCCAGTGCAGCGGCGCCGACGGCGCGCTTGAGCATGGGTTTGTCGACAACGGTGATCTCGTCGACCTTCAGATGGCGGCGGCGTTTGAACCAGCCGAAATGGGCATGGGCATCGGAGTTGTCCTGCATGGGGACTCCCTTGGAAGAATGGAAATGGCGTTGGAATGGGCGGTACGAATGTCCCGGAATTCGGAAACGGCGATGCTGGCGCAGCAGGCGCAGGGGCATCGGATGGAAGACCCGGAAGGGGGCGAAAGGTGTGTGCGATGAAACGCCGCGCGCGCAACACGCATTGCCCGCTGCCAGAACGCAGAGCGACATGCGGGACGAACGGATGGGTCCGATTACGTGTCAGCGCACGCGCGGGTGGGGCAGGCGCAGGGAACAGGCGGGGCAGGGCCCGCAGGCGTCATCCGCCGGGATCCAGCGCGAGGCGATGGAAAGGCGAGGGAGAGGCAATGATGGAAAGCGAAGCGCCGGTCGGCAGTGCTTCCCGCAGGCCAGCAACAGGTGCTGACGTGCAGTGGGTCGTGTCGATCATGCGTTCATGATAACGGTTACAGTGTGAGCGTGCCGAGAATCGCGCCAGTACGAACGCAGCGTTCCATGTTGCCTGTTCATGCACATGACCCACGCACATCGAATGAACATGTTGTGCTCGCTTCGCTCACGCCACGGCTTTTACGGTGGTCACGAACCAACGCAAGGAGTAACGCATGACCCGTCGCATTCCCGAAGGCACCCTGGTTATCGTCGCCGATGGTGGCTCGGCCCGCGTGTTCACCAACGTCGGCAACGAGCACAAGCTCACCCTGAAACAGGAAGGCGAGCTGCGCCTGCAGGACATCAGCGAACAGGGTGCGTCCGGTCAGGGGCCATCCGGTGCGGTGCCCAAGGACATGTCGATCTCGCAGCTCAACGAGGCGACCTTCGCCAAGCAGGTGGCCGAGCAGCTCAATGAAGACGCGCTCAACAACCGTTATGCGCATCTGGTGCTGATTGCCGATCCCACCACGCTGGGCCGCATCCGTCCGTTGCTGCACAAGGAGACGCAGGCGCGCTTGCTTGCCGACATCGCCAAGGATCTTACCAACGCGCCGCTGGAGGACATCCAGCGCACGCTGCAGGCGTAACCGGTATGTCGTTCATGCGTGATCATTTGGCAGCCGAGCCGGCCCGCGCGAAGGTGGATGCGCAGGCCGGTTGGCTGTTGCTGGAATTCGGTGCACCCTGGTGCGGCCACTGCCAGGCTGCACAACCGGTATTGCAGGCCTTCGTCGAGGCACATGATCTGCCGCACTGGAAGGTCGAAGACGGCAAGGGCAAGCCACTGGGCCGCTCGTTCCAGGTGAAGCTGTGGCCCACTGTGATCCTGTTGCGTGATGGCACGGAAGTGGCGCGCGTGGTGCGGCCTGTGGATGCGGCAGATCTGGCCACACTTGAAGGCGCGCTGCCGGATTGACCGGCTCCTGTAGAGCCGAGCTCATGCTCGGCTTGCTCCGTCACCAACCGTAGTGCTCGATCACACCAGAGTCGAGCATGGGCTCGGCTCTACACGCGTCAATGCAGTGTCACCTGCACATGCTGCTCGCGCAGTTCATGCAGCAACCGCCGACCATGCTGGCTCAGCGCCATCATCGCAACCGTGATCTTCTGCAGGTTGTAGCCCGGGCGCAGATGCGCCTGTGGGTCTTCCGGTTCGTTCTCGCCGATCATCATCGCCATGCCCTCGGCGGTGTTCAGGGCGTGCTCGATGCGGAAGAACAGGGATTCCATTTCCGGGGTCAGGATGGGCGGTTCATGCGACATGCGATGGCTCCTTGAAGGACGTGGCCACCGGAAGGGTGGCGGGCGGTGCGGGGTTGGAACTTCGGCTGAGCTTTGGGAAAAGCCGGAGGGCCATGCGGCCGCCGCGCACCGCCCGCCGCAGTCACGGCAAGCAGCTCCCAAAGCTCATTTCGGGGTTCCACACCCGGCAGCGGCGTTAGCGCTGCGCGGACATCCTGCACACGCCAGCCAGCGCAGTTCCAGTAGATTTTTCATGCCGAGATTTCTCCAACTGAAGCGCGGGGATCCGCATGTCGCCCGCGGCCGAACCAACGGCCTGATAGCGACGCAACACGGCGCGCCATGCACGTTTCACAAGGTCGAGCGCGCTCGCAGGTGCAAACGAAAAAACAGGAAGGGCAGCCCCGCATGCGTGCCGGGGCTGCCCTCACAAGGCCAGAAACGCCTTACCAGTTGTAGCTCATGCCCACCTGCACGCTGGTCTGGTGATAGCCGCTGGCGTTCTGCAGCGACAGCCCACCCCACGCGCCGATGCCGTTGGCGAATTTCAGCGACGCACCGCCACTGAATTCACCGCGGTTGCGCGGCACCCGCACATCCACCACCTCGTCATTCATGCGTACCTGCGAGTTGTCGCGGGCGTGCAGCCAGTTGGCCGCGAGGTACGGCTGCACTTCGGCCACGCCGTTGCCCCAGCGGGTGACCCCGGAAAGACGCAGGCCAGCACGGCCGTACATGCCGTTGGCATCGTCGGTGTTCACCACCGTGCCGTTGGCTTCGGTATGGCGGTTGCCATCCCAGCGGTTGTAGCCCACCTGCAGCTGCGGTTCCAGATAGATGCCGCCATTGCTTGCGCCGCCCACGCGGAACGCATACCCCGTCTCGATAGCACCCTGCCAGGCGCGGCTGTCGTAGCGTTCCTCGGCCAGGCCGACGCCCTGCACGCGGTTGCGGAACTGGGCGCGCTGCACCGAGCCATCCACATAGAAGCCGGCATAAGGGTCGCCATCGTTGCCACCGCGCCAGGTGCCGTACAGACCCAGCGCCTCGCCCTTCACCTTGCCACGGGCGTAGTAGTCGGTCAGTTCATTGATGGTCGTACTGCTGGCGTTGCCGGTGGACAGCATCACACCGACGTTGCTGCCCGAATCGTGACGCCACACATCGGCGCCCACTGTCAGCGCCTGATTGTTGCCACGGATGTCCAGCGTCGGGTTGGTGGCGTCCAAGCCGATGCGCGAACCGTCCACGCGAGCCCAGGCGCGCCCGCTGTTCTGGCCGGCGTGGCGGTCGTGGTAACCCAGGCGGAACATGGTCTGGGCGGCGTGCAGGTTGGCCAGGTAGGCGCCGGCTTCGGGGCGCAGCACCGGCTCCAGTTCGGGATCAGGCTCAGGACCCGGACCCGGCCCCGGGCCGGGTCCAACGGCCTGGCACTCGGGCAGGGTGGGGTCGGTCACGCACGGGTCCGGCACGGTCGACAGCGCCGAACGCAGGTACCAGTTGCCATCGGCGCCGGTGCCCTTGTGCAGGAAGTACTCGTACTGGCCACCCACGGCGCGACCGGCCAGATTGAACTGGCCGTTGGACGCACCACCCACCTGGATCAGCTCGATACCCTGGGTGGTCTGCGCACCGGCACCGCCGATATTGTTGACGCGCACGTTCGCGCTGCCGCTGGTGTCGCCGCCGATGATCAGCTTGTCGGTGGCCGCGTTGTCGCCGGCCAGCACGGTGTTGAAGGCGAGCGTGCCGCCGTTGCCGGTGAAGTTGCCGGCAACGTTGAGAGTGTGGAAGGCCGTGCCATCGCCCAGCGCGATCTCGCCGCCGCTGCCCAGCGACAACGTACCGGTGCTGCTGTTGCCGCTCAGCTGCCAGCGCGCATTGTCTACCGCCATCGAGGTGATGTTCTGGGTGCTGCCGAGCAGGGTGGCGTTGTTGGTCACTGCCACGTTCACGGTGCTGCCCGCGGTATTGACAATGTTTCCCGTCAGGCGGGAGTTGTCGATGGAGAGGCCTACGCTGGCAGCAGCTGCGTCCACCCTCAACAACGTACCGTCGCCACCTACAAGCTGAGCACCATTTCGGAACACGAACTGCGTATTGACATCGCCGGTGCTCGGTCGTGGATCAGCTACCAGAATGCCAGGCCCAGTCCGCCCCTCGACGCGCGAAGCATCAATGGTGACAGTTGAGCGCTCGCCCAGCCCTGTGCCGCCCGTATAGCTTTCCTGCGCATATATTCCGTGGGCGTCGCCAATAATCAGGCTTCTATTCTCAGCAAGTAAATCGACACGGCCGAGTAGAACGAGGCCATTTCCTGAGTTCAAGAGCGAGTTGTCTCGCGCTCGACCTTCGACGGTGGTGTTGTTGAGGTTGACGACATTGGTTGGTGTTGAATTGTAGGTTGACACACTCAGGCCCAGGCCAGAGCCTGTAATCCTGCTGCGAGCAATTGAGACGGTCGACCCGGGAAGATTGCTGCCCGAAAGATCAAATTCGCCGATGACCAAGGCCCTCGCACCGCTGTTCTCGATAACGCTGTCCGCCATTGTCAGGGTGCTGGACTGGATCTCGACAATTCGATTTCCTGAATTTCCAAGAATCTCCGCCCCCTGCATGTTGAGCGTAGACAAATTCGTCGCCAGTACGCGAATGGCGGCGCTTCCCGGCGTCATCGTCAGTGTTGCACCGTTGAGCCGCCAATCTTCAGGAGTTTCGCCTGGGTTGGCCGTGCCGCTCTGGCCCGGATTGAGATTTACGATGGCGTGGGCGGGAGCGGCGGAGAAAAGACAGACCGCCAAGGCGGTGGAAAGAGCATGACGAACTACGATCTGCATGACGGAACTCCTGTGGGAATCAAACTTCAGGAAAGAAACCGCATTCACTTCGTCGGCGTGAATGAAACGCCCTGATGGCGTGAAGACAAAGTGATACGGGAGCCTTTTCCTGCCCGAGCGCTACAAGATGTGACGGTGGTCCCATTGCGACCGGGAATGGCGTCAGGGGCTTTGTCGCGCCGTTATGGGCTCGAACTCATTCTGGTGACACACAGGCGGCCGAACCATACAATTAGTTGCATAGGAAATCGGACAACTTTTGTCGCCTTTGGATTCATTCAGCTGCGCCGCAACATGCGGCGCCTGACACCCGGTGCTAGCATCCGGCCATCACCTGAATCGATCCAAATGCCGATGCCCACGCTGGACCGTCGCCTCCTGATCGCCTTCGCCGCCACCGCCATGCTTGCCTCCGGTGCCGCCCTGGCCGCCACGCCGAAAACCGCTGCCGAACGTGCCTATGCGTCGGTCGATCCCTTCATCGGCACCGGCGGTGAGGGGCATACCTACCCCGGCGCGACGGTGCCGTTCGGCATGGTCCAGCTCAGCCCGGACACGCGCATCCAGCCGCGCGAGAAGGCTTACGGCTGGGCGGCGGGCTACCGTTACGACGACAGCAGCATCGTCGGTTTCTCGCACACGCACTTTTCCGGCACCGGTCATTCCGATTTGGGCGATATCCTGCTGATGCCGTTCACCGGCAACCCTGGCCTGGAGCGCGGCGACCCCGAAAAGCCACGCAGCGGTTACGCCTCGCGCTTCCGCCACGATGACGAGAAGGCCGAGCCGGGCTACTACGCGGTCACCCTGGACGACTACAAGGTGCGCGCCGAGCTGACCACCAGCGCACGCGTGGGCGTGCATCGCTACGCCTTCCCCAAGGGCACCGATGCCAAGGTGCTGCTGGACATGCGCACCAGCATGTATGACTACCCGGGCAAGATCCTGTGGTCGCGGGTACGCGTGCGTGGCGATGGCACCATCACCGGCTTCCGCGAGACGCGTGGCTGGGCCGCCGGCCGCCAGCTGTATTTCGCGATGCGCTTCTCGCGGCCGCTGGCCAGCCACGCGCTGCACAACACCGAACAGGACATCGTCTACAAGGGCTTTGCCCCTCCGGGCGAGAAGGACCCGGCGCAGCGCGCGCAGATCGAGGGGCGGCAGCTGGTGGGCACCTTCGACTTCGGCAAGCTGGATGCACCGCTGGTGGTGAAGGTGGCCATTTCGCCGGTCAGCGAGGCGGGCGCCATCGCCAACCTCGATGCCGAAGTGGCCGACTTCGATTTCGACCGTGTGCGCGCGCAGGCGCGGCAGGAATGGACGCAGGCGTTGTCGGTGCTGGATATCGATGCACCCGAACACGCGCGTCGCAGCGCGTACACCGCGCTGTACCACACGATGCTGGGGCCGACGCTGTTCATGGATGCCGACGGCCAGTACCGCGGCGCGGACAATGCCGTGCACAAGGCCCAGGGCTACACGAACTATTCGACGTTCTCGCTGTGGGATACCTACCGGGCGCTGCACCCGCTGCTGACCCTGGTGCAGCCGGAGAAGCGCAACAGCGATTTCGTCAATTCCATGCTGGCCCATCATGAGCACAGCCCTTACGGCATGCTGCCGGTGTGGTCGTTCCATGGCCTGGAAGACTGGTGCATGATCGGCTACCACGCGGTGCCGGTGATCGCCGATGCCTACGTGAAAGGCATTCGTGGCTTCGACGCGGACAAGGCGCTGAAGGCGATGGTGCAGACCGCCAACTACGGCCCTTACGATGGCATCGCCCAGTACCGTGAGCTGGGCTACGTGCCGATCGACGAGGAGGGCGAAGCAGCCAGCAAGACGCTGGAATACGCGTTCGATGACTGGACCATCGCGCGCATGGCGCAGGCGATGGGCAAGACCGATGTGGCCGCAACCTTCGACAAGCGCGCGGGCAACTGGCGCAACGCCTTCGACAAGGACACCGGCTTCATGCGTGCGCGCAAGCGCGATGGCAGCTTCCGTACGCCGTTCGACCCCAGCGCCAGTGGCTACGGCACCGACTACACCGAAGGCAATGCCTGGCAGTACTCATGGTACGTGCCGCAGGATGTGGCCGGCCTTGCCGCAGCGCATGGTGGCAGCGACAAACTGCTGGCGCGCCTGGATGAAGTGTTCAACGCGAAGGTCGATCCGGCCATCTTCGAGCACATGGAAGACATCACCGGCCTGATCGGCTGGTACGCGCATGGCAACGAGCCCAGCCACCACGTGGCCTACCTGTACTCGCATGCCGGCCAGCCGTGGCGCACGCAGGCACGCCTGAAGCAGATCATGGACACGCAGTATGCCGATCGGCCCGATGGCCTGGCCGGCAACGATGACGTGGGCCAGATGTCGGCGTGGTACGTGTTCACCGCGCTGGGTTTCTACCCGGTAGCGCCGGGCTCGGGCGAGTACATCCTCGGCCGCCCGTTCCTGCCGAAGACCGCAATGCGGCTGCCCAACGGCAAGACCTTCACCATCGTGGCCGAAGGGCTGGACGACAAGCACACCTATGTCGGCAGCGTGACCCTCAACGGCACGCCGTTGCAGCGCACGTTCCTGCGCCATGATGAGATCCTGGCCGGTGGCGAGCTGCACTTCACCATGCTGGCCGAACCGAACAAGGACTGGCCGGGGCAGGGCGCGCAGGCACCGTATTCGATGACCCGGTAACACCCACGGTAGCGCCGGGCCATGCCCGGCGGTTGAGGGGTGGCGCCAACCAAGGTTGGCGTCTACCGGAACTGCGCACACCGCATTGAGGCGCCCTTGGTAGATGCCAACCTTGGTTGGCATGCCGCGCGCCCACCAAGGTAGGCGACTACCGATGTGGCGTGATCTGGTAGGTGCCAACCTTGGTTGGCTGCCGCGCGCCCACCAAGGTGGGCGACTACCGATGTGGCGTGATCTGGTAGATGCCAACCTTGGTTGGCATGCTGCTACACCATCCCACCATTGGCCCGCAGCACCTGGCCATTGATCCAGCCGCCATCGGCACCGGCCAGGAACGCCACCGCGCCGGCGATGTCTTCCGGCGTACCCAGCCGCTCCAACGGATTCATCTTCGCCAGCCGATCGACCAGTTCCGGCGACTTCCCGTCCAGGAACAGATCGGTGGCGGTCGGCCCGGGCGCCACCGCGTTCACGGTGATGCCGCGCCCACGCAGTTCCTTGCTGAGAATCGCGCCCATGGTCTCCACCGCGGCCTTGCCGGCGGCATACACGCTGTAGTTTTCCAGCTTGATGCCAACCACGCTGGTGGACAGGGTGACGATGCGGCCACCATCGCGCACGCGCCGCGCGGCCTCGCGCAGCACATTGAATGCACCCTTGAGGTTGATGCCGATCACACGGTCGAACAGGGCATCATCGCTGTCGGCCAGTGCGGCCAGCTGCAGCACGCCGGCACTGTTGACCACCACATCGATGCCACCGAAGCGTGCCTCGATGGCGTCGAACAGCGCGTGCACGGCCTGCGGGTCGGCGACATCGGCCTGCAGGGCGATGACGTGCCCTCCGCTGGCGGTCAATTCGGCAGCCAGTGCTTCGGCCTCATCACGGCGGCCGGCATAGTTGATCACCACGGCATGGCCGTCGGCGGCCAGCCGGCGCGAGATGGCCGCGCCGATGCCACGGGAGCCCCCGGTGACCAGGGCGACAGAGCGGGAAGCAGAGGAGGTCATGGCAGATTCCAGAAGGGCGCGCCGGCATGGCGCACGGCCATCTTCGTCTCTCCGCCGTCGCGGATAATCATGGATAATCCGGAAACATCATCCGGCCATCCGAACAATGGACAGATTCACCGCCCTGCGTGCGTTCGTGCGGATCGTCGAGCGCCGCAGCTTCAGCCGTGCCGCCGAAGACCTGGGGCTGCCGCGGGCCACGGTGACCGACGCGATCAAAGCACTGGAGCAGCGTCTGGGCGTGCGCCTGCTGCACCGGACCACGCGCGTGGTGGTGCCGACGCTGGAAGGCGAGGCCTTCTACGGCCGCTGTCTGCGCCTGATCGCGGACATGGACGATGCCGAAGCTGCGTTCCGTGACGTGCCGCCACGCGGGCCGCTGCGCATCGAGGTGCACGGTACGCTGGGGCGCCACCTGTTGTTTCCGCATCTGCCGGATTTCCTGCAGCGGTACCCGGACATCGAACTGGAGGTCAGCGAGGGCGACCGCTATGTCGACCTGCTGCGCGAGGGGGTGGACGGGGCCATCCGCGTGGGCACCCTGGCCGACAGCGATCTGGCCGCGCGGCGCCTGGCGTTGCTGCGCGAGGTCACGGTGGCGTCGCCCCCTTACGTACAGGCACACGGGCGGCCGGAAAGCATCGCGTCGCTGGCGGCGGGACACCAGATGGTCGGCTACCGTTCCAGCGCCACCGGCCAGCTCATTCCGCTGGAGTTCCAGCAGGGCGGGCAGGTTCGCCACGTGCCGCTGCCGGCACGCGTGCGGGTGTCCGGTGCCGACGCCTTCCTCGGTGCCGCGTTGGCCGGGTTGGGCATCATCCAGGCACCGCGCTACCGGATGGACCCTTACATCGCGCGCGGGCAGTTGCTGGAGCTGTTGCCCGGGATGCCACCCACACCGAGCCCGGTCAGCCTGGTCTATCTGCGCAACCGTACGCCATCGCCGCGGCTGCGGGTGTTCATCGACTGGGTGGCGGCTGTGTTCGAGCACGCAGGCTGACGCCGACCTGCCGCTCAACCCAGGCCGGGCAGCGGCGCATGCGATGACACCAGCTGGCGGTCGCGCAATGCCTGCCAGAACGCGGTGGGAATCGTCGCCCCGGCCAACGCCAGGTTCTCGGCGATGCGCTCGGGACGGCTTGCACCGGGAATCGCCGCTGCCACTGCCGGGTGCGCCAGCGAGAACTGCAGGGCGGCGGCGCGCAGGTCCACCTGGTGTTCTGCCGCAACGTCGCGCAATGCCTGCACGCGGGCCAGCACCTCTGGCGTGGCGGTCTGGTATTCGTAATGCGCGCCGCCGGCAAGGATGCCGGAGTTGTACGGCCCGCCGACCACGATGCCGACGCCACGTGCAACGCTGTCCGGCATCAACCGCTGCAGGGCCTCTTCGTGGTCGAGCAGGGTGTAGCGCCCGGCAATCAGGAAGCCATCCGGGTCGGCCTGCTGCAGCGCCATCTCGCAGGGCTGCACGCGGTTGACGCCCAGACCCCAGGCCTTGATGACACCTTCCTCGCGCAGGCGGGTGAGCGCCACGGCGGCGCCGTCCATCGCCTGCTGGAAGACCTCCTTCCAGGCATCGCCATGGAAGTCACGCGCCGGATCGTGGATCCAGACGATGTCCAGGCGATCGGTACGCAGGCGCTGCAGGCTCTCCTCGATCGCGCGCAGGGTGCCGTCAGCGCTGTAGTCGTAGACGATGCGGTTGGGCAGGCCATGCTCGAACAGGCCGCCTTTCTCACCAAGGTCACGCCGGGTGGTGTCTTCCACCTCGTCCAGCACACGGCGGCCGACCTTGCTGCTCAGTACATAGGCATCACGGTCGTGATGCTGCAGGGCCTCGCCCAGGCGCAGTTCGGCCAGGCCAGCGCCGTACAGCGGTGCGGCGTCGAAGTAGCGGATGCCCTGCTGCCAGGCTGCCTCGACGGTATCCAGCGCCTCCTGCTGGGGAATGTTGCGGTACATGTTGCCCAACGGTGCGGTGCCGAAGCCGATGGGCGAGGGAATGGAAAGTCGCATGGGAATCTCGTGGGGAAGGGACATTCAGTCGTGCGGGGGCAGCGCCTGCAGCGTGCCTTGCATGCGGTGGAAGCGGCCGTCGGTGGCGGTGAACCACGCCAGCGAATGGCCGTGCGGGAAGTCATCGACGTGCACCACGGTGGCACCGTCGGCTTCCTGCCAGGAAATGGCATAGATGCCCTCGGCAACCTGCCGCCACTCGCAGCTGGCTTCGCCGTGGGCACCGGCATAGGTGCCGGAGACGATGGCGTAGTGCACGCGATGGCCATCAGCGCTGTAGCGATTGTCGGCGGCCAGGCCGTCATAGCTGACCCGGAACCGGCGACCGGCAAACATCGGCGGGGCGTCGCTCATCGGATCGCCACCGGGTTGATGTTGACCTGGGTGGAGCCGACGTACAGCGGCTGGCCGAGCACGAACAGGAATTCCCACGCCTTGTCGCGCACCAGCGCGCGGCTGTCGATCAGTTCCAGGTTGTAGATGCCGCGCTTGGCCAGCATGTACTGGTTCACCGGGAACTCGTCGGCGCCGTGCGGATTGGGGTAGACCTCCGAGGCCCAGGTGTCACCGCCGAAGGCGACGATGCCCTGGTCGGCCAGCCACTTCGCCGCGTCCATGCCGATGCCCGGCTCGACCTCCAGGAACTGCGCGTTGTCCTTGCCGATCAGCTCCAGCCAGCCGGTGTTGAACAGCACCACATCGCCCTTGCGCAGGGTCAGGTGCTGCTGCTTCAGCACGGCCTGGATGTCGGCGACGCTGAACTCGGTGCCGCCGGGCACGATGGCCTTGCCGTAGTACGCGGTCATGTCCAGCACCACGCCGCGTGTGACCAGCGGCGGCACCTTCTCCACGCCCAGCCTGCGCACGCCATCGACGCTGACGAAGTCGGCGGCCTTGTTGCCGTTGTAGTAGACGTTGTCGATGCCGATGTGGCCAATGCCGTTGAGCTGGGTGCCGACACCGGTCCAGGCGTTCACCAGTTCATCGTTGAAGGTGAATCTGTTCGGGCCCAATGACTTGCCGGCCTGTTGCCCGACCTGCACGTTGTACAGGCGGAAGCTGCGATGGCGAAAGGCGGGCAGGTTCTTGTCCACCGGTACCGCCAGCGGATACGTCTTGCCGGTCTTCACCAGCGACACCGCCTGCTTGACCACATCGGCGGTGAGCAGGTTGGCCGCGCCGATCTCATCGTTGGCGCCGTATACCGAGGGATACCAGTCCGCAGCGAGAGCGGCGGAGGGCAGCGGGAGCGAGGCCAGTGCAAGCAGGGCCAGGGAGGTGATGTTCATTGCGGGGCTCCAGTGCCGGTCACGCATGCGCTGCGAACTGCGGCAGCACGTACTCGGCGATTTCGTGGAAGGTGTCGGCCAAAGGCCGTTCGTTGCGGCGGAACTGCAGGCCGATGTGATCGACGCCGGCGGCCTGCATCGCTTGCAGTTCGGCCAGCAGCGCATTGCGGCCGCCGCGCAGGCCGAAGCGCCAACGCTGCAGCGGTGCGTCGGCCCGTTCCAGCAGATCTAGGTGGATGAAGCTGGCATAGGGTTTGTTGCCGGCCACCGCGCGCCACGCCGCCACGCGGTGGGCGTGTTCCTGGGGCGTGCCGGGGTAAGCCAGGCAGCCGTCCATATGCGCGCCGATCCAGGCTGGCTGCTGCTGCGCCAGGCCGGCCACCAGCAGCGGCAGCGTCGGACCATCGGCAGGCAGTACTTCCAACCCCTGCGGCAGCCGTGCAGCGGTGCCATCGCGCAGCAGCCCGATCTGCTCGCGGAAGCGCGTGCCACGGGTGTCGAAGTCGCGGCCGAACAGCGGGTACTCCACCGGCCGGTCGCCGCTGGCAACGCCCAGCAGCAGGCGATCGCCACTGAGCTGCTGTACGCTGCGTGCCGACTTCAACGTCAGCAGAGGTTCGCGGATCGGCAGCACCACCGCGCCGGTCCCCAGCAGGATCTCCTCGGTGATGCCGGCCAGGTAGCCGAGATAGGTGAACACTTCGAACACCTGCGCGGCATCGCCGAATGCCGGGTCGTACACCGGCACGTCGCGCACCCACAGCGCACGGAAGCCGAGGCGGTCGGCCAGCCGGGCAAGGTCGGCGTGCTGCTGCAGGTCCGGTTCGCCCGGCAGGCGGCGCGCAATGCGTCGTGCCTGTTCGCCCCGCGGCGTCCAGTCGTTGTCCAGCGGCGCTTCAATGCCAATGCTGAAGCCGCCCGCCTGCAGTCGTGTCAACGCAGTAGCCATCAGCGCGTGCTCCTCAGTCCCAGGCAGGCGCCAGGCCCGGCGGGTCGACTTCGCGGCCGTTGCGTTCAAGTGCGGCGATCGCAGCCATGTCGTCGGCATCCAGCTGCAGCTCGCGGGCAAGCAGGTTGCTGGCCAGGTTTTCGCGCTTGGTCGAGGAAGGAATGACGGCGTAACCCAGCTGCAGCGCCCAGGCCAGTGCGACCTGCGCCACCGTGGCCTGGTGCTTGTCGGCGATGGCGGCCAGCACCGGGTCCTTCAGTACCTTGCCGTAGGCCAGGGTCATGTAGGAGGTCACCGCGATGCCCTCTTGCTGCAGGAAAGCAGTCAATGCCGGGTTCTGCAGATAGGGGCTGAGCTCGATCTGGTTGGTGGCGATCTGGCCCTGGCCAACTACGGCGATGGCCTGGCGGGTCAGTTCGATGTTGAAGTTGGATACGCCGATCTGCCGGGTCAGGCCCAGCGTCTTTGCTTCGGCCAGTGCGGTCATGTACTCGCGCAGCGCGACCGCGCTGCCCGGTGCCGGCCAGTGGATCAGCAGCAGGTCGACATGGTCGGTGCGCAGCTTGGCCAGGCTCTCGCGCAGGCTCGGCAGCAGTCTGTCGGCGGCATGGTTGTCGACCCAGATCTTGGTGGTGATGAACAGTTCGTCGCGCGGTACACCGGATTCGGCGATTGCCTGGCCGACCTCGGCTTCATTGCCGTAGATCTGCGCGGTGTCGATGGCGCGATAGCCGAGCTCGAGGGCGTTGCGCACTGAATCGATGACGGTCTGGCCGGTCAGGCGGAACGTGCCGACGCCAAAGGAAGGAAGGCTCATGGAAACTCCAGCTGGGTAGGGAGCGGTGTGCTCCGATGGGGGCCAGTCTGGTCGCTTTACATTTGCAGATTAAGCCGTGTATACGGGAAATGCTTTTGCGTCGAGGTAAAGAATGAAAACGACCCTGGATGAGCTGAAGGCGTTTGTCGCCGTGGTCGACAGCGGCTCGATCACCGCCGCCGCCGAAGCGCTGGGACTGACCATCTCGGCCACCAGCCGCACTCTGGCGCGCTTGGAGGACAAGCTGCAGACCACGCTGCTGCGGCGGACGACGCGGCGGCTGGAGCTGACCGAAGAGGGCGCGGCATTTCTGGAATACGCGCGCACGATCCTGGCCACGGTGGACGAAGCCGAGGAACAGATGGCGGCGCGCCGGCAGCAACCGGTAGGGCGGTTGCGGGTGGATGCGGCCACGCCGTTCATGCTGCACGTGATCGTGCCGCTGCTGGCCGGCTTCCGCGAGCGCTATCCGCAGGTGCAGTTGGAGCTGAACTCCAACGAGGGCATCACCGACCTGATCGAGAAACGCACCGACGTGGCGTTCCGCATCGGCGTGCTGCGCGATTCCACCCTGCATGCGCGGCCGATCGGCCACAGCCGCATCCGCGTGGTCGCCAGCCCGGAGTACCTGCGGCAGTACGGTACGCCCACCCGCATCGCGCAGCTGCGCGCGCACGCGCTGCTGGGTTTCACCCATCCGGGTTCACTCAACGAGTGGCCGCTGCCCGACGCCGATGGCGGTCCATTGGTGATCCAGCCGGCCATTGCATCTTCCAGCGGAGAAACGCTGCGGCAGATGGCGGTGAACGGGCTGGGCATCGCCTGCCTGTCCGATTTCCTGACCCGCCAGGACCGGCGCGGAGGGCGCCTGGTACAGCTGTTCGCCAAGCAGACCCAAGAGGTCCGCCAGCCGATCAACGCGGTGTACTACCGCAACACCGCGCTGGCCGCGCGCATCACCTGTTTCGTCGACCACGTGACGCAGACGCTGGGTCAACGTCCGTTCGACGAATAGCGTCCTGGCGGCCGGTGCCTTGCGCGGCCCAGATGCTGGGCGTGCAACCGACCATGCGCTGGAAGGCCGCCGCGAACTTGCTGGGATTGGCGTAGCCGCAGGCCAGCGCGACCTCGGTGACGCGCTGCCCCTTGGACAGTGCGTACTGCGCCCAGTGCATCCGGCGCTGGGTCAGGTAGGCATACGGTGGCATGCCGGTAGCGGCGCGCAGGGCGCGGCTGAACGTGGTCGGTTCCATGCCGAGTACGTCTGCCAGCGCTGCGACATCCAGCGACTGGGAACGGTGTTCATCGATGAAGTCCTGCAGCTGGCGCAGTTGCCGCGATGACAGCGGTGCAGCCATCCGCGGCCGGGCGGGCGGTTGGCCGGCAAGCTGCGCCAACCGCCGCACCACGACTTCTGCGCCGCACTGCAGGAAGCCGGGAACGCTGGCGTCAGCCTGCGCGCTGGACCACAGCGCGTGCAGTACGGAAGCGATGACCGGGTCGCGATGCAGCCGCAGGGAAAGGGCGTGGATGTCCGGGAAGCCGCCAGGCGCATCACGCCACTGCGCGGTATCGATGGCCATTCCCAGCAGCTCCACGGCTGGGCTGGCGTAGTGTCCACGATCGCCGGGCAGTACCACGTTGAACTGGCCCGGATGCCAAGGCGCCTGCAGTACCCCGGCAGTGGTGCGTTGATACAGGTTGCCGCCACCGGCCAGCGCCAGGCCCAGCCGCAGCTGGTGCGGGTTGCCCATGGGGCCTTCGCTGGCCTGGAAGCCATGGCGCAGCAGAACGATCGCGCCGTCCTCGCTGGTCACGGTGCCATCACTGGGCAGGGCGGCTTCCCGGTGCAACTGGTCGGCGAGGGCGGGCATGGCAGGTCCAGGAATGGAGCAGCGCTGACTGCAATGGAGTGGCGGCGAGCGCGGAATGTTACAGGATAACATTGTGCGCCAGCTGGCCCGCCAAGCGCGTTTCCGTTCCTCATGAGGTCTACCTTGAAATCCCCCGTTTCCTCCGTTGCCCTTGTCGCAGCGTCGTTGCTGGTTCCTGTTGTTCCTGCCCACGCGCAGTCCGCCGATGCCACCACCCTTGATGGGGTGGTGGTCACCGGCTCCAAGCGCGACACGCCCTACCTGAAGAGTGACCTGTCGGTGACCGTGCTTGATCGGCAGGCACTGAAGGAAGCCGGTGTCACCGAGTTCCGCGACCTGGACAAGCTGGCGCCCAACGTGAAGTTCAACGTGATGGGCCAGCTGAGCAACATGTTCATTTCCATCCGCGGCATCGAATCCAATCCCTTCCTGGTCAACCGCGCGTCGGTGTACATCGATGGCATTCCGTTCCGTGAGCTGAGCAACGCAGTACTCAACCAGGTTGAATCGGTTGAGGTGCTGCGGGGGCCGCAGGGAACCCTGTACGGCGCCAACAGCGAATCCGGGCTGGTGCTGGTGCGCACGCGCGGCCCGGCCGATACCCGCGAGGGTGAGGTGAACGTGCGCAGCACCTGGTTCGGCAACGGCAACGGTACGGCCGTGGATGGTTTCCTGGCTGGCCCGCTGGGCAAGGACGGCACGCTGTCGGGCTCGGTGGCATTCATGGGCTCCGATGAGGATGCCTATTTGAAGAACCTGACCCCGTACGGCGCGCGCGGCGAAGTGAAAGAGGGCTACCTGCAGGGCAAGCTGCGCTGGCGTCCCAGCGATTACGTGACCGTCAACGCCTTGGCCTATCACCTGCGCACGCGCGCACCGGGCATGTTCGAGTACGAGTACCTGCCGCTGGATACCGGCCTGTACAACCGCACCTATGGCGACCGCCTCAATGGTGGCCGCCATGCAGGTGACTTCACCTACATCAACGACGCGCCAAAGCGCACCGAAAAGGACGAGACCGTCGCAGGCCTGAGCGCGCAGTGGCAACTGCAGGCCGGCACGCTGGATGTGGCCGCCTCGTACCGCAGCGAGGAAGCCAGCTCGGCCGGCTACGACTTCGACATGACCGCCAGCTCCGCGCTGGCCGGGTACATACATGACAAGAAGAATGCCTGGAATGCCGAGGCGCGCTTCAGCTCGCCCAGCGACCAGGCGTTGACCTGGATGGCCGGTGTATCGACGTACCGCATCGACAAGGATTCGATCCAGGGCACCTTCGTCGGCCCGGCGCTGCGGGGCCTGGACAGTTACAACCTGGCGCCGCGGCAGACCTCCAAGGGTGAGGACTACAGTGTTTTCGCGACCGCCAGCTACACGCTGCCGGCATTGCCGAAATTGACCGCCAGCCTCGGCATTCGCCACGAACAGGCCCGGCGTTCCACCGAGCAGCGTGCCGGATTCCTCGACCTGGGCGCGGGAGGCCTGGTGCGCTACCGCGACGCGGCCCTGGCGCATACGTTCTCGGCCACGTTGCCCCGCGTCTCGCTGCGCTATGACGCCAGCGATGATCTGTCGTTCTATGCGGCCTCGGCCAAGGGCTACATCCCCGGCGGCTTCAACCTGGCCGCCGCGCAGAGCGATGTGATCAACGACAAAGTGCTGCGCTACGAATCCGAACGCATGTGGAGCCATGAGGTGGGTTTCAAGATGAACCTGGCTGGCGGCCGTGGCCATATCGGTGGTGCCCTGTTCCACATCAGCTCGGACAACTGGCAGGAAATCCAGGTGGCCACCGATGCCAACGGCCGGCCGATCTCGTCCGACTACGTGGGCTCGGATGCCTCGATACGGTCGCGCGGTGCAGAACTGGAAGGTGTGTTTGAAGTCGCGCCGGGGTTTACGTTGATGGCCAACGTCGGCTATGTCGATGCGACGTACACCAAGCTCTGGGTAAGCCCGCAGGAGAACCTCCACGGCAAGCGGGTCAAGCTGACGCCGCACTACACCGGCTACCTGGCAGCGCGGTATCAGTTCGACTCCGGCATCTATGCCCGGGTGGAATCGCAGTTGACCGGCTCCAGCGCGCTGGACGAGCGCAACCGCGCGTTCCAGCCGGCCGTGGCTGTGCTCGGCGTGCAACTGGGCTATGAGCGCGGGCCGTGGAGCACGCGCGTGTTCGTGCAGAACCTGACCGACAAGCGCCGCATCAATGGCCTGATCTTCGACAACCTGGCCTTCGGCCGCGACGGCAACTACTACGGACCGGTGGACAGCCCGCGCATTGTCGGCGCCGAGGTCGGCTACCGGTTCTGAGCGGGTATCAGCCGGCGGGCCGCAGGGCCCGCCGGTTGCGCAGATGTGCGGTGGCCAGCATCACCCCGCCGCAGGCGGTGGCAGCGCCGTGCCAGAGCAGCGATTCCTTCAACGGCAGGTACAGCGAGGCGGACAGCAACAGGATCGCGCCTGCCAGGGCCACGCACAGCGGCAGGATGCGTCGATGGCGGCGCTGGCCGGCGGCGGTGCTGAGCAGGGCGATCGACGAGGCCAGCAGCGCGAACAGCCATTCCCAGCGCGACATCACCAGCAGTGCGGTCATCGCGCCATGGCCAGGGTGCTGGAACGAGCGCAGCGCCATCATCGCCGCCGGCGTGAAGGCCAGCAGCAGGGGCAGGGCCACGCAATGCACGGCACAGGCCAGCGACAGCCATGCGCCTGCCAGATCGAAACGGGGATGCCAGCGTGCCGAAGCTGGCGGTTGGGTGCGGGCCCTTGCGGGCGAGATCGGGATGTGGTCCATAATGTTACATAGTAACATTACGGAGCCCCCCGATGAAACGTTCTGCCGCCCTTCTGCTGCTGCTTGCTGCCCATTCTGCGAACGCCCACGACGTGCGCCATCACGGTGCTCATGTCCATGGCCAGGCCGATGTCGATCTGGCCGTGGACCAGGGAACGCTGGAACTGGCACTGCGTGCGCCAGGCATCGGCATCCTCGATTTCGAGCGACCGCCGGCCGACAGCCGCGAACAGGCCGCATTGGCGCGGGCGCGATCGATCCTGCAGAGCGGCAGCTGGGTCACGTTGCCGACCGCTGCGCAGTGCCGGTTGGACCATGCCGAGGCGACGGCGGAGGGCTTTGCGCCAGTGGCTGTGGGAGCGCAGCCAGGCCAGCACACGCACGCTGGATTCACCGCCGCACTGCGCTACCACTGCGCCAACCCGGCAGCACTGCGCGGGCTGGCATTGCCGCTGCCTACGCTGTTTCCGGGGCTGCACGAGGTGATCGTCAACACCGCAACGCCGACCGGGCAAGGCCGCAGCGTGGTTACTGCTGACAGCCTGCGGGTGCCGCTGGCGCCATGAACGACAATGCCATCATCGACCTGCAGGGCGTGCAGTTCGGCTACGCAGGGCGTGCGGTGCTGGACATCGCACAGCTGCAGGTGCGCGCAGGCAGCAGCGTGCTGCTGCGCGGGACCAGCGGTTCGGGCAAGAGCACGCTGCTGGGCCTGCTGGCGGGCATTCTGCTGCCGGCCAGCGGCAGCATCCGCGTTGCCGGCCATCGGGTGAACACGCTCGGTGCCGCCGCGCGCGATCGTTTCCGTGCCGACCAGCTGGGCGTGATCTTCCAGCAGTTCAACCTGCTGCCATTCCTGAGCGTGCGCAACAACATCGCTTTGGGCGTGCGCTTTTCGCCATTGCGCAACGCGCGCATTGAAGGTGGGCTGGACGCGGAAATCGCGCGCCTGCTGCGTGCGCTGCAGCTGGATCCGGCACTGATGCCGCGCGCGGCGGGCACGCTCAGCGTCGGCCAGCAGCAGCGCGTTGCCGCTGCCCGTGCCCTGATCGGTCGCCCGGCGGTACTGCTGGCCGACGAACCGACCTCGGCGCTGGACCCCGAAGCAGCCACGGCGTTCGTGCAGCTGATGTCCGCGCAGTGCCGCGCCGCTGGCACCACCGCGCTGGTGGTCAGCCACGATGATCGCCTGCAGCCGTTGTTCGACCAGGTGTTGTCGCTGGGTGATCTGAACCGGGCAGGGGGTGCACATGGTTGAGTTGGCCTGGGCCAGCCTGCGCAGCCGCGCCTTGAGCGTGAGCCTGACCGTGCTGGTCATCACCCTGAGCGTGGTCCTGCTGCTGGGCGTGGAGCGCATCCGCACGCAGGCCCACGAAGGCTTTGCCAGCACTGTCTCGGGTACGGACCTGATCGTGGGCGCACGCTCGGGGCCGGTGAACCTGCTGCTGTACTCGGTGTTCCACATCGGCGACCCGACCAACAACGTGTCCTGGCAGTCCTACCAGGAACTGTCCACGCTGCCGCAGGTGAAATGGGCGGTGCCGCTGTCGCTGGGCGATTCCTGGCGTGGCTATCGGGTGATCGGCACCACCGCCGGTTATTTCGAACATTACCGGCATGGCGCAGGGCATGCGCTGGCATTCGCGCAGGGCCAGCCGTTCGACGACCTGTATGACGCGGTGGTCGGCGCTGAAGTCGCGCAGGCCGCGCACATCGGCCTGGGCACTGAGATCGTGCTGGCCCATGGCACCGGTGTAGTAACGCTGGCCACGCATGCCGACAAGCCGTTCCGCGTGGTCGGCATCCTGGAGCGTACCGGCACGCCGGTGGATTCGTCCGTGCTGGTGTCACTGCCGGCGATCGAAGCGATCCATGTCGATTGGCGCTCCGGCGTGCAGCTGCGCAGCCAGCATGTCAGCGCAGAACAGGCACGGCAGCTTGACCTGACCCCGACCAGCATCACCGCCTTCATGCTCGGGCTGAACTCGCGCATCGCCACCTTCGGCGTGCAGCGCAGCATCAATGAGTATCCAGACGAAGCACTGCAGGCGATCCTGCCCGGCGTGACGTTGCAGCAGCTGTGGCAGTCGCTGGGCACTGCCGAGCGCGCGCTGCAGCTGATCAGTGCGATGGTGGTGCTGCTGGGCATGGTGTCACTGATGGCGCTGCTCGTATCGACGCTGCAGGAACGCCGCCGTGAGATGGCGGTGCTGCGCGCCACCGGTGCGCGCCCGGCCTATGTGGCCTGCCTGCTGGTCGTTGAGGCCGTGGCCACTGCAGCAATGGCCTGCGCGTTGGCGCTGGCGGTGCTGACCTGTGCCAGCGCGGCCGGGCGCAGCTGGGCGCTGGCCAATTTCGGTCTGTCGATCACCCACGTCTGGCCGGACGCGCGCGAACTGGCCCGGGTGGGCGGCGTGCTGCTGATCAGCGCGGTTGCCGGCCTGCTGCCTGCGCTGCTGGCCTACCGGCGCACCCTGGCCGATGGCCTGGCGCCTGCGTCGTGAGCGCGGGCGTGCGCTGGCTGCTGCTGGCTGCGGCAATGCTGCTGGTTGCCTGTACGCGGCCGACCGATACCGGTGTGCAGGCACTGCCGCCGTCGCCGGTACAGAGCAATGCTGGCACGCAAAGCGAGCAGGAACTGGACTGGCTGCAGATGCTGCCCAGCGATGAACTGGCAGCACTCGAGCGCGGTGAGGGGCCGGAGGTGCAGCACAACGGCAACCGGCGCATGGCCCAGTTCGGTACGTTCCGTACGGTGGACGCGGTACTGGATCGCGCAGTGCGGTTGCCGGGCTACGTGGTGCCTTTGGCCAACGCGGCAGATGGCCGACTGGTCGAATTCCTGTTCGTGCCGTACTACGGCGCGTGCATCCACGTGCCACCGCCGCCACCGAACCAGATCGTGCATGTGGTGCTGCCGCGGCCGATCGCCATGCCCGACATGTACTCGCCGTTCTTCCTGGCAGGCGTGCTGCGCGCCGAGCGGGTGGACGATGATCTTGCCGGCTCCGCCTACAGCATGGCCGACGCCGAACTGAGGCCTTATGAACCGTAGCGCGAAGCTGCTTGGCGGTGTGCTTGCCGCTGTACTGCTGGCCAGTTGTGGCCGGCCCGCCGTGGACGCCCCACCGCCACAGGCCAGCAATGGCGCTGCGTCGCCGGCGGCGGCGTCTGCAGTGATCGATCGCTGGGACGCGCTGATGCCCGAAGAGGACAGCTTCCAGCGTCCACCGCCGCAGATCGGGCTGTCGCGTGGCAATGGCATGGACGGGGTGGGGGGCTTGATCGACGATACGGGTTCGGGCTCGCTGCCTGGGCAGGCCATCGATCACTCCAGCCCGCTACGTGCGCAGCAGTTCGGCTCGTCGGCGGTGGTCGATGGCGTGGACGGACGGGCGCTGGACCTGGATGGCTATGTGGTGCCGCTGGCGATGAACGACGCCGGGCAGGTGGACGAACTGCTGTTCGTGCCGTTCTATGGCGCGTGCATCCACGTACCGCCGCCACCACCGAACCAGATCATCCATGTCACCCTGGCCAGCCCCATCACGATGGGCGCGCTGTGGGATCCCTACCGGCTGTCAGGGCGCCTGCAGGTGAAGCACTTCGAGGCGGATATCGCCAGCGCCTCCTATGACGCTGCCGCAGCGACGCTTTCCGCGATCAACCGATGACGAGCACACGATGACGAGGCTCCGCGCACGCACCGTCGCGCTGCTGATGGCGGTGTTGCTGCTGGCAGGCACCGGGGTGGCGCTGCTGTGGAACGCAACGCACGCGCCCTCGCCACCGGCCGTTGCATTTCCCGCACCAGTGGCGGAAGCGCAGGCACGCATCGAACATCACCTGGCTGCCGACAAGGCCTTTCGTGATGACCTGCTGTTCCTGCTGGTGGCGACGCTGCGCGACCGCTGCGAACCCGCGCAGGCGGGAGTGCTGGCGCGCATGGCCAATCGTGCGTCGCTGCCGGTGCTGGCGGCGGTCAGCGCCGTGACCGCGCAGGATGCGAGCCTGGACAGACCCATCTACCAGTACATCCAACACCGCGCCGACGCCACCGGCTGCGGTCAGCCACTGCGCGTGCCGGCAGGCGAAGGCGGCACTATCGAGGTGGACATTGAACAGTACGCGCGCACCTTCCCGGACAGCTATTTCGATCCGCAGCGCAGCAGTGTGCCGCGTGACTTCGGCGCGCGTCCGCTGGCGGAACGCGCCGGCAACGCCTGCAACAGCGTGGTCTATTCAGTGCTGCCGCTGGGAGGGGTCGATTGGCGCTGCAGCACGCTGCGCAGCAACGCGCGCGCGCGGGTGCGGGCGCTGTGCGAAGAGGAGATGCAGCGGCAGCACGGCCATCTGCGTGGCGAGCTGGATGCCGCGGTGGGACACGCCATGCAGGACCCGATCGTGCAGGCGGTCGCTGCCTTGCCTGCGGAGTGCAGGTAGGCCCAGGGTCATGAGGCAGGGAGCATTGCGCCTCCCGGCAGCTGAATGGCGTTCGCTGGGACATTCATAAATATACAGGACATCCTGTATAGTTATGGGCGTACTCCTTCCCCATCCAGGTTCCCATGGCTCTCTCCCAGCCCTTGGACGGTGCTCCGTCCATGTCGCGCGCCCGACGCTGGTCGCTGCTGTTCACCGTTGCCGCCGGCCTGCTGCTGGTCACGCTGGACAACTCGGTGCTGTATACCGCGCTGCCGACCCTGACCGAGGAGCTGTCGGCCAGTGCCGGGCAGGCGCTGTGGATCATCAACGCCTACCCGCTGGTGATGGCCGGTCTGCTGCTGGGGGCGGGCACCCTGGGCGACCGCATCGGCCACCGCCGGATGTTCCTGGTCGGGCTGGTGGTGTTCGGCATCGCCTCGTTGGCAGCGGCGTTCTCTGCAACCGCAGGGCAGCTGATCGCCGCGCGTGCCTTCCTCGCGGTGGGTGCGGCGGCGATGATGCCGGCCACGCTGGCCTTGATCGGGCTCAGCTTCCATGAAGAACGCGAGCGCAACATCGCCATCGCGATCTGGGGTTCGGTGGCCATCGTCGGTGCGGCGCTGGGGCCGATCATCGGTGGCTTGCTGCTGCAGCACTTCTGGTGGGGCTCGGTGTTCCTCATCAATGTGCCGGTGGTGGTGGTCGCTTTCATCGCGACCCTGCTGCTGGCGCCGGAAGGGCAGCGCGACAGCACCCGCCCATGGGACCTGCTGTCCTCGCTGCTGGCATTGGCCGCGCTGTCGGGCCTGGTACTGGCGATCAAGTCGCTGATCGCCACGCCGCCCTCGTACAGCGTGGGCGCGGTCTCGCTGCTGCTGGCGGTCATCTCCGGCATCGCCTTCAGCCGCCGCCAGCAGCAGTTGCCGTATCCGCTGCTGGATTTCGCCATCTTCCGCAATCCGGCCTTCCTTGCCGGCACCCTGTCGGCGGTGTTCACCCTGTTTGCGATGGCCGGGCTGCAGCTGCTCACCACCCAGCGTTTCCAGCTGGTGGCCGGCCTCAGCCCGTTGCAGGCGGGCCTGCTCGTATCGGTGGCGGCGCTGGGCAGCCTGCCCAGCGCGTTGCTGGGCGGCAGCGTGCTGCATCGCGTCGGCCTGCGTCCGCTGATCTGCGGCGGCCTTGCGGCCGGTGCGGTAGGTGTGGGCGTGGTGGCGCTGGGCTTCCCGCATGGGCTGGGCTGGGTGGTGGCCGGCATGGCGATCACCGGCTTCGGCATGGGTGCTGCCATCTCGGTGGCGTCCACCGCCATCCTCAACAACGTGCCGCCGCATCGTGCGGGCATGGCCTCGTCGGTGGAGGAAGTGTCCTACGAGTTCGGCGGCCTGCTGGCCGTCGCGCTGCTGGGCAGCCTGAGCGCTGCGATGTACGGCGCTTTCCTGCCGGAGTCGGCGGGTATTCCCGCCGCCGCGCGCGAGGGCTTCACCCAGGCGCTGCACGTGGCGCGTGAGGTGGGGCAGGGCGAGTGGTTCGCGCTGGCCACCGCGGCCTACGATCGCGGTTACCAGATCGTGCTGCTGGTGATCAGTGCGGTGCTGGCGGCCGGCGCGGTGATCATCGCGCGCCTGCTGCGTGGACGCGCCGGCGGCCGCGACGGCGCCGCCGATCGCGTAAAATAGCGGCATGAGAACCAGCAAGCGCGAGCGCATCCTCGACGCCGCCGTCAGCGTGATCAACCGCGACGGGGTGCGTGCGGTCACCTTTGAATCGGTGGCGGCCGAGGCGCAGTTGACCCGTGGCGGCCTGCTGTACCACTTTCCTTCGCGCGAAGCGTTGCTGCGCGGCATCGACGAGCACCTGGTGCAGAGCTGGGAAGCATCGATGGAGGCGCTGCTGGGCAAGTCGGCCGGCGAGGCCACTGCGTTGGAGCGCTACCAGACCTTCGTGCGTGTGTCGGCGCAGAGTGCCACCCGTGCCGAGCTGATGTTCATGCTGGACTCGGTGGACCCCGAATTCCCCAGCGAGCGGCCGTGGGCACCGGTGGTGCAGCGCTGGGCGCCTTCGCCACCGGCCGCCGGCAGCGACGATCCGGCGGCGCTGGATAATTTCGTGGCGCGGCTGGCGGCCGATGGCCTGTGGATCTACGAGGCCATGTACGAAGGCCAGCTGGACGAGAACGTGCGCGCACAGGTGACCGAACGGATCGGCGGGCTGCTCTCTCCCGAACGGTCGCGCAAGGCGTAGCAGCCAGTCCATCCGCTGAGGGCGCCCGTCAGGCAGGCGGATGCCCGTGCAGGCCATCCCCCTGCAGGCGCTCCGGGTGGGTATACACGTTGAAGCCTTCTTCGCGGGCGAAGCCCACCAGGCACAGGCCGGCACTGCGGGCCAGATCGATGGCGAGCGCAGTGGGGGCCGATACGGCGGCCAGTACGCTGGCACCGGCGCGCGCTGCCTTGCTGGCCATTTCGTAGCTGGCACGGCTGGATACCACCAGCAGGCCGCCATCGATGCTGTGTTCGTTGTGGTGCAGTGCACCGATCAGCTTGTCCAGCGCATTGTGGCGGCCGACGTCTTCGCGCACCCAGCCGATGCGGCCACTGGCATCGGCCCAGGCCGCTGCATGGGTCGAACCACTGGCAGCATTCATCGGCTGGCGTAGGGCCAGCCCAGCCAATGCCCGCTGCAGTGCAGCCGTCTGATACGTGCGGCGGTCCTTTACCGGAGGCAGCGGACGCAGTACGTCCTCCAGCTGGCGCGCACCGCACAACCCACAGCCGCCGCGACCCGGCAGCAGGCGCCCGTTGTCAGGATCCAGTGCGGCGCCGGGGGCGTCGGCGGACACACTCATATTCAGCTCGATGCCCTCCAGTTGTGGTTGCAGCTGGATGGACAGCAACTGGTCAGGACGCTCGATCAACCCTTCGCTGAGCGAGAAGCCCAGCGCGAAATCCTCCAGGTCGCATGGCGTGGCCATCATCACCGCGAAGGCCGCGCCGTTGTAACGCATCGCCACCGGTACTTCTTCGGCGATCGTATCGACCCGTTGCTCCTGCCCCGTGCTGCGCCAGCGCTGCAGCGTGCGCAGGGCCGTGCCGGCGGGCGGGGGCGAAGGCAACGTCGATCCGGGCATGCGGCACATCCTGGGCAAAGCAGAAGGGCAGGCTACGCCCGGAGGATAGCGCAGCCATCCAGTGAAGACGCGGCGGTAACCGTTGCCATGGCAGCCTGCTGTACCCGGGCCGGGCCATGGTGCTGGGGTTGCCGGTGTGCTTGACTGGCCACGGCAGCCGGGCGCGAGCCCGGCACTGCAGGCAGGCATTCCACCAACGCAGGTTCCCGACCATGTCCGAACAGAAGCCGCCGCGTTACAAGCCCTACAACCAACCGGCAGGCGGCTGGGGGGCCGCCGGTGCGACCGCCAAGGTGCTGCTGCAGCAGAGCGTGATCGGCAAAGGATCCAAGGCACTGCTGGCGATGAACCAGCCGGGCGGATTCAAGTGCCCCAGCTGCGCGTTCCCCGATGCCGACCACCGCAAGAAGCTGGAATTCTGCGAGAACGGTGCCAAGGCCCTGGCCTGGGAAGCGACCCAGCACCGGGTGACCCGTGAGCTGTTCGCCCAGCACACCGTCACCGAGCTGATGGCGCAGACCGATTACTGGTTGGAGCAGCAGGGCCGGCTGATCGAGCCGATGCGCTACGACGCCGCCACCGATCACTACGTGCCCTGCGAATGGGACGAGGCGTTCGCGCTGATCGGCCGTCATCTGCAGGCGCTGGACAACCCCGACCAGGCCGAGTTCTACACCTCCGGCCGCACGCCCAACGAGGCGGCGTTCCTGTATTCGATCTTCGTGCGCGAGTTCGGTACCAACAACTTCCCGGACTGCTCGAACATGTGCCACGAGCCGACCAGCCGCGGCTTGCCGCCGGCGATCGGCGTGGGCAAGGGCACCATCGTGCTGGACGACTTCGAACACGCCGAGGCGATCTTCGTGATGGGCCAGAACACCGGCACCAACTCGCCGCGGATGATGAGCAACCTGGTGGAAGCGCGCAAGCGCGGTGTGCCGATCGTGGCGGTCAACCCGATGCCGGAGCGTGCCCTGATCCGCTTCACCGAACCGCAGGACGTGGTGCAGATGGCCACGTTCGGTTCCACCGAGATCACCAGCGAGTTCGTGCACGTCCGTATCGGCGGCGACCTTGCGCTGATCAAGGGCATGATGAAGGTGATGTTCGAGCGCGAAGCCCAGGGTGAGTCAGTGCTGGATCATGCCTTCCTGGCCGAACACACCGTTGGCCTGGAGGCGCTGCGCGAGGACGTGCTGGCGCAGGACTGGGATGAGATCGTGCGGGTGTCGGGCATCGCGCAGGAACAGATCCGGCGCTGCGCGGAGATCTACATCCGTTCGCAGGCGACGGTCATCTGCTATGGCATGGGCCTGACCCAGCACCAGCAGGGGTCGCGGCTGCTGCAGCAGGTGGCCAACCTGTTGTTGCTGCGCGGTAATTTCGGCAAGCCGGGCGCGGGTATTGGTCCGATCCGTGGCCATTCCAACGTGCAGGGCGACCGCACCGTCGGCATCGATGAGAAGCCCACGGCGCGCTACCTGGATCGCGTGCAGCAGGTGTTTGGTTTCGATCCGCCGCGCGAGCACGGCCACCATGTGGTCGAGTCGATTGCGGCGATGCTCGATGGCAGGGCCAAGGTGTTCATCGGCATGGGCGGCAACTTCATCCATGCCGTGCCCGATACCGAGCGCGCGTACCAGGCCATGCGCAGACTGGAACTGACCGTGGGTATTGCCACCAAGCTCAACCGGGGGCATCTCGTGCACGGTCGCGACGCGCTGATCCTGCCGGTGGTGGCGCGCTCGGAGTGGATCCGCACGCCGAAGGGCGAGCAGTTCGTCACCATCGAAGATGCGATGTCCAACGTGACGGCGTCGCGCGGCGTGCTGGAGCCGGCCAGCGACCACGTGCTGCCGGAGGTGGAGATCGTCTGCCGGATGGCGATGGCAACGTTGCCGGACAGCAAGGTGGACTGGGCCGCGTACATGCATGATTACGGCCCGATCCGCGACCTGATCGCGGCCGTCTACCCGGACATCTATGCCGGCTTCAACGAGCGCATCCAGGCACTGCACGGCTTCCATCTGGATATTGCGCCGCGCAGGCGCGTGTGGCCGACCCCGAACGGCAAGGCCAACATCCTCGTCATGCCGGGCCTGGAAGTGAACACGGTAGTCGATGACCCGGAGATGCTGCGGCTGGCCACGGTGCGCTCGCACGACCAGTACAACACCACCATCTACAGCTACAACGACCGCTACCGGGGCGTGTACAACGACCGCATGGTGGTGTTCATGAACATCGAGGACCGTCTGGCGCGCGGGCTCGGCAAGGAAGCCCTGGTAAGCCTGGAAACGATCAGCGACGACGGCGTGACGCGGCGAATCGAAGGCCTGACCGTGCTTGACTACCCGATGCCGCGCGGGGCGCTGGCGGGCTACTACCCGGAGCTCAACCCCCTGCTGCCGCTGGACTACTACGATCGGATCAGCGGTACGCCAGCGGCGAAATCCATTCCGGTACGGATGCGCGCGCAGGTCGACGTGCCCGCGTAGGCGCCGATCCTACAATTGCTCGTTGTCGCTCAGCACGATGCTGCCATCCAGCAGCACCGGCACCATCTGGGTCCAGCCCTTGGCGTTGTAGTCGAGGCTGACCAGGTACACCCAGCCGCGCGCTGCGTCCTCGCTCTGCGGCGCAGCGCCGGCGGTGAACCGCTGCAGGCTTACCTCGGAGACCACGAAGTCATCGCCGGGATAACGTCGGCGCGCGTGGGCCAGTGCTGCCGCCGCAGCTTGATGCACCGACAGCGGCGGCTCGGCGCGTGCCGGGTCGAACGCGGGAAGCGTTCGCAATCGCGTCCCGCTTACCTGCCAGCGCTCATGGGTGTGGTCACCATCGCCGCTGGACAGCACGGTCCATTGGCGTTCGCCTGCCATGGCCGGAAGGCTCAGCAACGCGGACAGCAGGAGGGCAGCAGAGGCGAAGCGGGCAGGCATGTAAAGGCTCCAATGAACGTCATGCATGATGACAGCAGGCAGCGGCGACGGGCGCATCGTGCGTCGGCTATCATCAGCCCGTGGATATATCCGGCCTGCTGCTGCGACTGATGCTGCTCCTGACCCTGGTGCTCAATGCACCGGCGCTGGCACTTGCCTCGGGCGGCATCAACGGTCAGTCCGGCGGTGGTCATTGCGATGGCCCCCACGAGATCGCCGGCGCTGCGATCTCTGTCACGCCCGCCTGCTGCGATGAACGGAACGCAGCCGCGTGCAGCAGCGAGGGTTGCGAGTGCGTGCCTGCGAGTGTGGCCATGCTGCCGTCGGCGGCAAGCCTTGCTGCATGGCCGCTGCGTGCAGTGCCCGGTGACGCGCTGCCGCCGGCTCATCCCGCGCCTGCGCTGCCTCACCTGATTCGTCCGCCGATCGCCTGATCGCGCGCAGGTTGCGTACCTGCCGTCCTGCAGTACCCCTCATCTACTTGACCCACGCGCATCCGTCGCGTGGATGGCAGGCGCTCGCGCCTGCGATTGCAAAGGAAAACCTGATCCATGAACCGCATTCTTTCCCTGAGCCTGTTGCTCACCCCCGTTCTGCTGGCCACCGCCTGCGCGCGTGCCTCCGAAGAGGCCGAGTCCTCGCCCGCAACCGCAACCGCCTCGGCGGTCGAGGCGACGGCCGGAGCGACGATCGACCGGGAGCTTCCGTTGGCCATCGTGCACAAGACGGCCAGTTGCGGTTGCTGTGGCGTGTGGGCCGACCACCTGAAGGCTGCCGGCTTCGCGGTTGAGATACGCGATACCGATGACATGCATCCGGTCAAGCAACGGCTCGGCGTACCGGCCGGCAAGGCGTCCTGCCATACCGCCGAGATCGGTGGCTATGTGGTTGAAGGCCATATTCCGGCCAGCGACATCAAGCGCCTGCTGAAGGAAAGGCCGACGGCGCGTGGCCTGGTGCTGCCGGGGATGCCGGCTGGATCACCGGGCATGGAAATGCCTGATGGCCATGTGCAGCCGTATACCGTGGAGCTGGTGCTGGCCGATGGCAGCACCCAGCCCTTCGCACAGCACGGGCAGGGTGGCTGACAAGGTGTAGCGGGCGCGGCGGCGGATCGCCGCCGCGCCTGGTCAACGCTGCTTTTCGCGTTGCTTCTTCAACTGCGCGTCGAAATTGCGTTCGGCCGTGTCGGCGTAGTCCTGGCAGGTCATTGCCTTGGCACCCGCTGATGCACCGGCGGCGTAGTTCCAGCCGCTGGCACCGGGATGCGGGGTCAGCAGAACATCGCAGGGCAGGGCGCGCACCGTGGCGAAGCTGCGGCGATAGTCCTCGATCAGGTGCGGGTAGCGCGGGTTGGCCTGCAGCTGATAGCCCGGCGCACTCAAACTGTCGGCGTAGACCATGCGCACCGGCTTGCCGCCCCGGGTGTCGGTCCAGGTCCAGGCGGTGCTGCCCGGGGTATGGCCGGGCACGAAGTGCGCGGTGAAGTCGACGCCACCGAGCGAGACCACCTCGCCATCCATGATGATCCTGTCCGCCGTCGCCGGCGGATAGGTGATGTCGTCGCCGAAATGCAGGTCGTTGCTGCCGCCACGTGCCAGCAGCACCGCAGATTCGGCATTTGCGACGATCTGCGCAGCGGTACTGCGCTTGAGCGCAGCAACCGGGCCGGCGTGATCGGCGTGGGCATGGCTGAGCAGGATCAGGCGCAGATCCTGCGGCGCAACGCCGCGCGCTTTCATGTTGCGCAGCAGGTGGTCGGCCATCTGCGGCATGCCGCCATCGAGCAGCACCGCGCCCTGCGACGTCTGCACCAGCAGTGCGGTCAGGTCTTCGGTGCCGATCTGCCAGGTGTGATCGGCAATCTGCAGCGGCGCCATCGGCTGCAGCCAGGAGGCATCAACGGTGTAGGCACGCAGTTGCGGCAGCGCTGGTTCGGTGGCAGAGGCCGCAGCGGGAAGCAGGGCAGCGAGCGTGATGGCGAGGGTCTGCAAGCGCATGGGAGGGCACCGATGAAGGAGGCCCAGAAACTAGCATGGGCCTCCCTCGTCGCGTCACGCATAGAATTCATGGCACCCATAAGGCGCCATGTCTCAGTAGCGGTACTGCCACCCCAGCGTAAGCACTCGCCCACGCCCGGCGAAATAGCTCGGGTTGGATGGCGTGGTCTGCGAGTAGTAGGTGATGTACTGCTTGTTGGCGAGGTTCTGCACGCCCAAGGTGAAACTGCTCTTGCCCAGCGCATAGCGGGCGACCAGGTCGAACGTGGTGTAGCCCTTGAAGCTGGCCACCGGCACGCCGCGCAGGTCGAAGTCGCGATCGAAGGCATGGCTGGCCTGCAGACGGGTGCTGAGCTGCGAGGTCCAGCCCTGTTCCCAGAACGCGGTCAGACGGTTCGGGGCGATGTTGACGCCTGCCAGGTCGCTTTCCAGACGACCATCCAGGTCGGCGTCGTAGCGGCCATTGGCGCGGGCATAGCCCATGCCGAGGTGGCTGTCACCCAGGCGCAGGCGCAGGTTGGTCTCGAAGCCTTCCACCCGCGTGGCCTGGCGCTGCACATTGTAGGCATCGATGCCGGCGTCATAGACCAGTACCGAACCCAGCTTGGATTCGGAGGTGTAGTACGCGATATCGCCGCTGAAGCGGCCGTCGTCATACTCCAGCCCGATTTCGCGGTTGTCCGACACCACCGGCGACAGGTCCACCAGGTTGTCCACGCGCTGGCCATCGCGATTGATCGCGCGCAGCACGCGGCCAACATCGGCCACGGTGTAGCCTTCCGAATACGACGCGTAGGCATTGAGACGGTCATTGATGTACCAGACCGCGCCGAAGTTCGGCAGCGTCTCGCTCATCGTCGGTTTGCCGCCGGCCACCTTGCGTGCGCCGTAGCGGGGCAGGGTGGTGTAGTCGCCCACCTCCAGCTCGCCCTTTTCGTAACGCAGGCCTGCGGACAGCATGACGTGGTCGGTGGGCCACCACTGCAGCTGCAACAGCGGCGACAGGCTCTGGTAGGTGGTCAGCGGCACCCAGTTCAGGCCGCTGGCCAGCAGCACCTGATGGGTGCGGTCGCGCAGGCCATCCAGGCCCAGGGTCACGTCCAGCGAGGTGTCGCCGATGCGACGCCAGCTCTGGGTCAGCTTGAAGCCGCGTTTTTCTGATTCATTCTGGGTCTGGTCCCAGGCGGCGTTGGCACCCGTGTTGCCCCATGGGTCCCACTGGCTGGCGCCGTAACGCCCTTCGAAATCGACCGCGAAGGCCTGCGCCAGGAACTGGCCGCCGAACAGATCGGCATTGCCGTAGTCCAGGCTCAGCGAGCGTGAGCGGTTCATCGGCGGATCGAGCGGCGTATCGCCGGGCACCGACGTGGCCGGGCGACCGGTGCGGAAGTTGCCATCCACAGGCAGGTAATTGTCCAGGCCACGCAGTTCGTAGCGATTGGCCATCAACTGCACGCGCTGGCCATCGGCGATGTTCCAGCCAAGCTTGGCGAAGATGTTGGTCGAGGTCGAATCCATCAGTTCGCCCTGCGCGTTGGTGCCGATCGCACGGCCGTCGCCGTCGTAGTACAGGCCCTGCCGTTCATGGGCCAGGCCGGCCACGAGGTCGAACTGTTCACCGCGGATGCCCACCAGTGCCGAAGCGCGCTGGCCGTCATCATCGCGCCGGCGCGGCGAGGCGGCGGTGAGCGAAAGGCTGCTGTCCAGCAGGAAAGCACCCGGTTCGCTCGGCGCACTGCGGGTGATGATGTTGACGATGCCACCGGTGCCGCCGATGCCCTGCAGCGCGTTGGCACCGTGGATCACTTCGATGCGTTCGATCATCGCCGGATCGATGGTATGCGAATCACGCGAGCCGTCGCGCAACGGGGTTGACTGCGGCACGCCGTCGACCATGTACAGGATGCCGCGCCCGCGCATGCTTTCGCCATAGTTGGACATCTTCTCGCGTGCCGGAGCGAAGGCCGGGATCTGCGAGGACAGCACGCGTGACACATCCGAGCCCAATGCCAGCTGCTGCTGGACGTCCTCACGGGTGAGCACGGTGATGGTGTTTGGCATGGCGGTCTCGCCCTGCGGCATGCGCGCGGTGGACGCCGACACAGTCACTCTGCCAAGCGAGGTTGCGGCTGCCGGCGCTGGCGCAGTGCGCGGGCGGTCCGTGTTTGCCGCCGCAGCTGCCGTAGCGAGCGCGCTGCGGATCACGAACACGCCCGGCGAGCGTTCCTCGACGCTCAGTCCCTGGCCGGCAATCAGCCGTTGCAGTGCTTCGCGCGGGGCATAGCGGCCGTCCAGCGCTGGCGCCTGGCGGCCGGCAACGCTGTCTGCAGCGAACAGCAGCTGGATGCCGCTCTGCCTGGCCACCGCATTGAGTGACTGTTGCAGCGGGGCGGCCGGAAGATGGACGTCCACCGCCGTGGGGGTGGACTGCGCCGCCGCCGGAAGGGCGGCGCACAGGCTGACGGCCAGCAGGGCAGGCGTCAGTCGGCGCAGGGCGGCGGGCAGGGCAATGCGGGTCATGCGGGGTCCTTCAGAGGGGTTCATGCAGCAGCCGTATGAGCAGGGCCATAACCCACCCTCGGTGCCGAATTCAGTGGCGTGCGGAGATGTGCACGCTGCCGTCGCCGCGGACGTGGACGGCGACGGGCAGGATCTCCGGCAGCAGCGCCAGCGCGGTGGCGGCATGGTCGCCATCGAACACGCCCGATACCTGCAGCGTGGCCAGTCCGGGTTCGTCCAGTACGATTGCGCCGTGGTGATAGCGCTGCAGGCTGCGTACCACCTCGCCCAGCGGGGCCTGCGCGAACTGCAGTCGGCCCTGCGTCCATTCCCCGCTGCCAGTGGCGATCGGCTGCGGCAGCTGGACCGGCCCTGTCCCTGCCAGCAGCTGCTGGCCAGGCTGCAGGTGCTGCTCGCCGTCACGGCCAGCAACGCGCACGCCGACCTTGCCTCGCCACAGGCGGACTTCACTGCGGTCACCGCGTCGCTCCACGTCGAACACCGTGCCGTAGTTGCGCACCTGCACGGGCCCGGCATCGACCTGGAACCGGCGCCAGCGCGAGGGCGCCACCTCGAAGCGGGCGCGTCCGGAGACCAGCACCACGCGGCGCGAACGCAGATGGCTGCGCACCTGCAGATGGCTGCCCGCATCCAGCTGGATACGGCTGCCATCGGCCAGCAGCACGTTGCGACGTTGGCCGGTGACCGTCCGGTAATCGTGCTGTTGCCAGCCGGGATCGACAGCGTAAAGCCCGCCCAGTCCAGCCACCAGCAGCAGGCAGAGCGCAGCCCCGCCGATCTGCCGGCTGCGGTGGGGGCGATACAGTTGCGCCGGATCGGGTACCGGAAACAGTGCCTTGAGGGTGTCCCGATGTTGCTCCAGCAGACGATCAGGCGAAGGCGTGCCGGCCTTGTCCGTGAGTGGAGGGCGCGGGCGAGGGGGCGCTGTCACGTCAGCGCCCTCACCGGCAGCGCCTGCCGGCAATCGACCATCGCCAACCGCAGATGCCGCTCGACCGCCTTCAGGCCGATGCCCATGCGGCGGGCAACCGCGGCCTGCGGAACGTCATGGATCTTGTGCAGGATGAACACCTGGCGGCGTCGACAGGGCATCGCACGGATGACGTCGACAAGCTGTGCCAGTTCCTGCGCGGCAACGGCCTGTCTGGCCGGGCCGGCACCTTCGCAGGCGGCATCGGGCAGTTCGGCACGGGGTTCCACCCACTGGCGGCGCAGGTCTTCAGCACGGCAGCGATCAACCGCCGCGTCATGCGCCATCCGTCGCAGCAGCGCGATCGGCTGGCGCACGCCGGCCGGTTCGGGGCGCTCCAGCAGGCGTACGCAGACGTCGTGCACCACCTCGCGAGCCAGCCCGGGTGAGGCGAAGCGACGGCGCAGGTAATCCACCAGATCCTCATAGTGGCGCACCAGCGAGGACACCAACGGCAGCACAGGTGGCGGGGAGTGCGGTGGCGTGGACATCCGGGAGAGCGGCGCAGGCAGGAAGGGGTGCCAGGCAGGGCCAGCCCTGCGCGGCGCCACGATAGTAATGGGAACTGTTCGCATTTGCTATCGGATGAGCGACGACGGGATTGTTCGCGGTGCCCGGAAAGTGAATCCACGATCACCCTCTGCAGCGCACACTCGGCCGCAGATAGGCTGCAGGGCAGCCATCGGGGAGAGTGACCATGCACGTGCTTCTGGTGATCGTCGGCGGGTTCCTGCTGCTGGCCGTCTTCGCGCTGTTCGGCAGGCTCTGGAGCACAAGCAGCCCCCAGCTGCCAACGGCGCTGCTGGCCTTCATCGGCACCTGGCTGCTGGTATCGGTGGCCAACATGTGGGTGGGGGTCAGCCGGGCGGGCTATACGGTGCGCGAGGAGTTGCCGATCCTGCTGCTGGTGTTTGCCGTGCCGGCGCTGGTGGCCGGTGTCATCTTCTGGCGGCTGGGCCGCTGAACCGAGGATCCGTGATGCCGGCAACGCCCCGTCTTCCTGCCCTGCGTCGTCGCGACGGCCATCATGCACGGGTGACCTACGAAGAACTGTTCTTCGACCTGGTCTATGTGTTCGCTGTTACCCAGCTCAGTCACCACCTGCTGCACCACCTGGGTCTGCTGGGCGTGTTGCAGACGCTGGTGCTGTGGTTCGCGGTCTGGCTTGGCTGGCAGTACGCGTGCTGGGTCAGCAACTGGTTCGACCCGGAGGCGCCGCGTATCCGTGGCCTGTTGTTCGTCACGATGCTGCTGGCGTTGCTGATGTCTTCGTCCATCCCGGAGGCCTTTGCCGGTCGCGCCTGGATGTTCGCCGGTGCCTACGCCACGATGCAGGTAGGGCGGACGCTGTTTGTGCTGCTGGAAGTAGGGCGCTCGCACCCGCTGGCCGCCAACTTCAGGCGCATGCTGGCCTGGGTCAGCGTTTCGGCCTGCTTCTGGCTGGCCGGTGCATCGGTCGAGGGCAATGCGCGGCTGGCATTGTGGGCGGTGGCTGTCGCCTGCGAGTACATCTCGCCGATGTTCGGCTTCGCGTTTCCGGGCCTTGGCCGTTCGCGTACCCGCGAGTGGACCATCGAAGGTGGGCACCTGGCCGAGCGCTGCCAGTTGTTCGTGATCGTCGCATTGGGTGAGACGTTGCTGGCAACCGGCGGCGTGCTGAGCGAGGTGGGGCACTGGAGTGGCGCGGTGGTGTCGGCAGTGCTGGCGACCTTTGCCGGTACGATCGCGATGTGGTGGCTGTACTTCGGCATCTCCAGCCGCGACGCCACCGACACCATCACCCGTTCCGACGACCCGGGCCGCATCGGCGCCTACTTCCACTACGTGCACGCGCTGCTGATCGCCGGCATCATCGCCACCGCCGTCGGCAACGACCTGGTGATGGACGAACCGGAGGCGAGGGTGACCCTGGCGTATGCCGCGATGCTGGCAGCAGGGCCGCTCATCTACCTGCTGGGCAGCGCACTGTACAAGCGGGCTGTCTACGGCCGCGTGCCGCGCTCGCACCTGGTGGGGGCAGGGGTTCTGGTCGTGCTCGGCTTCGTGCTGCCATGGATGCACCTGCTGGCGGCAGGGTGGCTGACCAGCATCGTGCTGCTGGTGGTGGGGCTGGCCGATACACGGTTGAAACGGAACATCGCAGCGGCGCGCACGTAACGGCCCCAGCTCAGCGAAGGGCAGCGGCCATCATCGCCAGCTTGCCCACGGTGTTGAGGTTGCGTGCCGTGCCGTGTGTGATGCAGGGTACGCGAAGGCGTGAAGCGGCCATGCCATCGCCGCAATGGATGAACAGCTCGCTGGTGTCGCCGACATTGGCCGCGCGCAGCAGGGCCACGCAGGCGGTCATGGCGCAGCGGCCTGCAGCCGGTCGTACATGCGCACCAGATCGACCAGCGTGCGTGCTTCCATCTTGCGCATGACCTGCGCGCGACGCACCTTCACGGTGATCTCGCTGACCCCCAGGTCGGCGGCGATCTGCTTGTTCAGGCGACCGCGCACCACGCCGGCAACCACCTCGCGCTCGCCGGCGTTCAAGGTGCCCCAGCGCAGCTGCAACGCGCCCAGCGCATCACCCTCGCGGCGCCGCTGGCGATCGATCCCGATGCCCCTGTGGATCGCGTCCAGCAGTTCCTGGTCGCGGAACGGCTTGGTCAGGAATTCGATGGCGCCGTCCTTGATCGCATTGACGCCCATGGCGATATCGCCGTGGCCGGTGATGAACACCACCGGCAGGTGCAGATCGTGGCTGGCCATGCTGCGATGGAAATCCAGTCCGCTCTGCCCGGGCATGCGCACGTCCAGCACCAGGCATGACGGAGCGTCGTCCCGCGGGTGGGCAAGGAATTCCCCGGTGGAGGCGAAGGCCCGCACCTGCAGGCCCATCGAGGCCAGCAGGTCCTCCAGCGCGGCGCGCACCGAGGCGTCGTCGTCGATCACGTAGACGATCGGTGACGGTTCCATAGGTGTTGTGGTGGGCTTACGCATGCGCAGCCTCCGTGGCCGTGGGCAGCTCGAAGATGAAGCAGGCGCCGCCACCGGCCGGTCGTTCGGCGCGGATATGGCCGCCGTTGGCCTCGATCATGGAGCGGCTCAGGCTGAGGCCCAGGCCGAGGCCGTTCGCCTTGGTGGTCCAGAATGCATCGAATACGCGGTCAATCTGCTCCGAGGGCAGGCCGACACCACGATCGCGCACGCTCAGGCTGACGTGGCCGCGGCCATCGTACGCTGTTACCAGGGACAGCCTGCGCTCGCTTACGGGCGTGTCCGACATCGCATCGACGGCGTTGAGGATGAGGTTGCCGATCACCTGCTGCACCTGCACGCGATCGGCGTGGGCGGGTGGCAGGTCGCTGCCCAGCACCAGCGCCACCGTCACACCATGCTGTTCCAGTTCGCTGCGCGAGAGTGCCAGCATTTCCTCCACGGCCAGGTTGAGGTCGAAGGCCTGGCGCTCTGGCGCGGCGCCTTGGGTCAGGCCACGGATGCGGGCAATCACGTCACTGGCGCGATGGGCGTCGGCGACGATGCGGGCGATGGTCTGGCGCGCCTTGTCCAGGTTCGGCGGTTCCTGGGCCAACCAGCGCTGGCTGGCTTCGGCGCTGCTGGCGATGGCCGCCAGCGGCTGGTTCACTTCATGTGCGATGGAGGTGGTCAGCTCGCCGACGGTGGAGGCGCGGGCCACCCGCAGCAGGCGCGCCTGTGCATCCTGCACCGCGGCCTTGGCCGCTTCCATCTTCAATGCCAGGTAGGTGGTGATGCCGATCACCAGCATGCCGATCGCTGAATTGACCAGGCCGATGCGGTAGGTGCCGAAGCGGGTCAGGAAGAAGCTGAGGCCGGTCAATGCGATGCAGACTGCCGCAAGGGCGATGAGGCCGCGCCCGGGCAGCCGCCGCGACGCTGCGAGAATGACCGCCGCGTAGAAGCAGGCGGCGGCAACGGCGTAGTCGGTAACCGTATCGACCAGGAAGATGGCCGCCATCACGATGATCAGGGCCAGCACGACCAGCGGGCGGCGGGGCGACAACGATGGCATCGGGATAGCTCCCTGGCGTGGGTGGAAAGGATAGCAAAGCGCTGTTCAGTAGATGCCGACCTTGGTCGGCATGCGCCAGAGAGATGCAGGGTAGTGCCAGCCGCTGGCCGGCATCTGCAGGGTGTTCCCGCAGTTCATGAGGTTGCCGGCCAGCGGCCGGCACTACTCCTCCAGGCTGGCGTTCCAGAATCCCTGCAGCACGCCCGGCGTGGCGGCCAGCGTTGCCAGCACTGCATCCAGTTCAGCGCCATCGACCGTGGTGGCGTACAGCACCGCTTCGATCTCGACATCGCGCTCGCCGAACGGCCGCTGGTCGACCGCGCGTACCGGGTACTGCGCCTGCTCCAGCAACAGCAGCAGCCGGTCCAGCACCTCGGCCTGCTGCTCACGCTGACAGACCACGTTGATGGCATAGGTGGCCTCGCTGAACGCTTCCGGCAGCGGTTGCCGCTGGATGCGGTTCACCACCGGCCGCAGCAGGGTGTTGGCAGCCAGCACGAACACCGCAGCCAGTACCGCTTCAGGCAGCAGCTTGATGCCGGCGCAGGCGCCGACCGCCGCCGAGCCCCACAGCGTGGCGGCGGTGTTCAGGCCCGACACCTGGGCGCCATCCTTCATGATCGCGCCGGCACCGAGGAAGCCGACGCCGGAGATCACGTAGGCCACCACGTGCAGTGGTGACGGTGGCCCGCCGTACAGGTCGTGGAAGCGCACGGCCAGGTCGACGAACACCGCTGCGCCCACCGCTACCAGCGTATTGGTGCGCAGGCCGGCGGTGCGCTGGCGGAACTGCCGCTCCAGGCCGATCAGTGCACCCAACACGAAGGCGACGGACAGGCTGATCAGCGAGCTGAGGGTGGCGCCCGCGTTGAACGCGGGCAGGTGGGGGTTGAAGTCCATGAGGGTTCTCCCTGCGCCGATGCGCTTACTGCCAGCCGTAGCGACGGATGTAGAGCTTCTTCAGCGCGGTGGTCAGCACCGCATAGCCGAACAGGATCGCCACCAGGAACGGCCAGTAGCCGGCCGGCAATGCTTGCAGCTTGAAGTGGCCGGCCAGCGGGCTCATCGGCAGGATCACGCCGATGGCCATGATCGCCCCGGTCATCAGCAGCAGCGGCGGCGCGGCGATGCTCTGCAGGAACGGTACCTTGGGCGTGCGGATCATGTGCACGATCAGCGTCTGGGTCAGCAGCCCGACCACGAACCAGCCCGACTGGAACAGGCCCTGGTCGGCCGGCGTGCGTGCATCGAACACGTACCACATCAGGGCGAAGCAGCTGAGGTCGAAGATCGAGCTGATCGGACCGAAGAACACCATGAAGCGGCCGATGTCCGCCGGGTTCCACTTCAGCGGCCTGCGCACCAGCTCCTCATCCACGTTGTCGAACGGAATGGCGATCTGCGAGATGTCATACAGCAGGTTCTGCACCAGCAGCTGCAGCGGCAACATCGGCAGGAAGGGCAGGAACGCCGAGGCCACCAGCACCGAGAACACGTTGCCGAAATTGGAGCTGGCGGTCATGCGGATGTACTTGAGCATGTTGCTGAAGGTGCGCCGCCCCTGGATGACACCTTCCTCCAGCACCATCAGGTTCTTTTCCAGCAGGATGATGTCGGCGGCCTCCTTGGCGATGTCCACCGCACTGTCCACGCTGATGCCGATATCGGCGGCGCGCAGTGCGGGAGCATCGTTGATGCCATCGCCGAGAAAGCCGACCACCTTGCCCTGCGCGCGCAGCTCGCGCACCAGCCGTTCCTTGTGCAGGGGCGTGAGGCGGGCGAACACGCGGTGCTCCTGCAGTGCACGCGCCACGGCAGCGTCGTCCATGCGCTCGATCTGCGGGCCGGTCACGATCGTGTCGGCGTCCAGGCCGACCTGGGCGCATATCCTCGCGGTGACCAGTTCGTTGTCGCCGGTGAACACTTTCACTTCCACACCATGCGCGGCCAGCGCCTGCAGTGCTTGAGCAGCGGATTCCTTCGGCGGATCGAGGAAGGCCACATAGCCCACCAGGGTCAGATCCCGCTCGTCGGCCTGCGAGTAGACCGTCTGGCTGGCGGAGGTTTCCTTCATCGCCACCGCCACCACGCGCAGGCCCTGTTCGTTCAGTTCCTCGGTGGTCTGCCGCACCCGGGCCAGGCGCTGCTCATCCAGCGGCATATCCTTGCCGTTCTCGCGCACGGTGCTGCACACCGCCAGCATTTCCTCCACCGCGCCCTTGCAGATCAATTCGTGATGGTCCTCGCGCTCGGATACCACCACCGACATGCGGCGGCGCTCGAAGTCGAACGGGATCTCATCGACCTTGCGGTAGTCCTGCGACAGGCGCAGCGAGCTCTGCAGCTCCACATGCTCCAGCACCGCACGATCCAGCAGGTTGATCAGGCCGGTCTGGAAGTGGCTGTTGAGGTAGGCGAAGGTCAGCACATCCTCCGAATCCTGCCCGAACACATCGGTGTGCCGCTCCAGTGCGATCTTGTCCTGGGTGAGGGTGCCGGTCTTGTCGGTGCACAGCACTTCCATCGCACCGAAGTTCTGGATCGCGTCCAGGCGCTTGACGATCACCTTGCGCCGCGACAGCAGCACCGCGCCCTTGGCCAGGGTGGAGGTGACGATCATCGGCAGCATTTCCGGGGTCAGGCCGACTGCCACCGACAGCGCGAACAGGAACGCTTCTGTCCAGTCGCCCTTGGTCCAGCCATTGACCAGCAGCACGAACGGCACCATCACCAGGGCAAAGCGGATCAGCAGCCAGCTGACACTGTTGACCCCGGCCTGGAATGCCGTCGGCGCGCGATCGCTGGCACTGCTGCGCTGGGCGAGGGTGCCGAAGTAGCTGGTGTTGCCGGTGGCCAGCACCAGTGCTGTTGCCGTGCCGGACACCACATTGGTACCCATGAACAACAGGTTGGCCTGTTCCATCAGGCCGGCGTCGGCGTTGCCCGGCTGCACGAACTTCTCCACCGGCAGCGATTCGCCGGTCATCGCCGCCTGTGCGACAAACAGATCCTTGGCGGCGAGCACGCGGCAGTCAGCCGGGATCATGTCGCCGGCCGACAGCACGATATGGTCACCCGGTACCAGGTCGCGGATGGGCAGGTCCAGCAGCCGTGCCGGCCGCCGGCTGTGCAGCTGTGCGCCGAAATACTGGTCGGCCACCTCCGCCGCCTCGGTGCCCGCAGCGCGGCGCAGCACGCGGGCGGTGTTGCCTACCAGCGCCTTCAGCCGTTCGGCGGCGCGGTTGGAGCGCCCCTCCTGCACGAAGCGGATCAGGGTGGACAGCACCACCATCGCACCGATCACCACCGTCGCCTTGGCGTCTTCGGTCAGCCAGGACACGGCCGCAAGCACCGTCAGCAGCAGGTTGAACGGGTTGCGATAGCACTGCCACAGATGGCGCCACCACGGCAGCGGCTTCTCGTGATCGACCTCGTTGGGGCCGAAGCGCAGCAGGCGCTCTTCGGCCTCGTGCGGGCTGAGACCATCGACATGTGACTGCAGGGTGGCCAGCGCATCGGCTTCGCTGCCCTGTGCAAGCGCGAGCAGTCCAGCAGTGAGCGCGGTGGGCGCGGCCTGCGTGCTGCCACGGCCATACCCGGCTTCGGGCATCGCGCGACGACCGAACAGGTTGCCCGCGCGACGGCTGCGCAGGAAGGCGTTGAACCAGGCGTTGAGCAGGCTCATGGGAAGGTCCTCTTGGAGCGGCGCCGGGCGCAGCCGGCGCGTGGAGCGGAAGGGGGGTATCAGGCGTGGCGCATGGCCAGCACCGATGGCGACCAGGGCTGCATGCGCAAGCGTTGGCTGCCGCCGATGCACAGCGGCTTCATCGCATCGCGCAGCGGGTAGGGCAGGTGGCGCAGCACGTTGATGCGCTCGCTGATCGGCAGCAGCGACAGTGCGTCGGCCACCACCCGTGGCGAGCCGAGGGCCAGCGAACGGGCGAACAGGACAGGGCCGTGCTGCAGCAGCAGGCTGCGCAGGGCGGAAACATCGCGCTCACCGATCAGGCGGCGCACGGTGATGTAGAGAATCTTGTAGGACATGGGATTCCTCCGGGCAGGCGCTGCCCGGGGCTCCCATCGCTTACACGGACAGGAACCGGCCGTCAGTCGCCAGCAGTGAACAAATAGGCAGGCAGGGGCGCGCGTTGCGCCCGGCAGGGTCGGGATCCATCTGCGTCTCCGCGTGGGGCGGCCAGTCGCTGGCCAGTGGCGCTATTGTCGGCGCTCGTATTCAGCAGGCCTAGAGGCCCGTGGGTTAGCCCGGCTATACCTTGGTATAGAAAAAGGGGCCGTTGGCCCCTTTTGTTCAGCTGTGGTCCGCGAAAGCGTCGGTGGCCCGCACCAGGGCATCGGTCGTGGCCGCTTCGTTGGCGCTGTGGCCAGCGATGACCATCTCCAGCCGGGCTTCCGGCCACGCCTGTGCCAGGTCCCAGGCACTGCGCGGCGGGCAGATGATGTCGTAGCGCCCCTGCACGATGACACCCGGCAGATGGCGGATGCGATCGATGTCGCGCAGCAGCTGGCCGTGCTTGAGGAAAGTGTTGTGACGGAAGTAGTGGGCCTCGATGCGTGCCTTGGCCAGTGTATCGAGCGGATCGGTCGCGGACACCGCGTCGACGTCGTGCAGCAGCGTGGCGGCATTGTCTTCCCAGCCCAGCCACGCCTGTGCCGCGGCGATGCGGATGGCTTCGTCGGCGTGGTCCAGGCGTTTCCAGTACGCGTCGAGCATGTTGCCGCGCTCGCTTTCCGGAATGTGCGCCTGGTAGCGATCCCAGCGCTCCGGGAAGATCCAGCGCGCACCGCCGTTGAGCTCGGCGAACCAGCGGTTCTCTTCCTCGCGCCCCAGGAACACGCCGCGCACGATCAGCCCGGTGGCGCGGTCGGGATGCGCCTGTGCATAGGCCAGCGACAGGGTCGAACCCCAGGAGCCGCCGTAGACCAGCCAGCGCTCGATGCCCAGGTGTTGGCGGATCTTCTCGATGTCGGCCACCAGATGCTGCGTGGTGTTGTCGCGAAGCTCGCCGAAGGGCGTGGAGCGGCCGCTGCCGCGCTGATCGATCAGCACGATGCGGTAGCGCCTGGGGTCGAAGAAGCGGCGGTGAGTGGGCGAGATGCCAGCGCCCGGACCGCCATGCAGGTACACCACCGGAATGCCATCGGGCGTGCCGCACTCCTCGACATGCAGGGTGTGCAGTGCATCCACGGGCAGCGTGTGTTCGCGGTACGGGGTAATCGGCGGGTACAGCGTGCGCATGGCGGTGCCTCACAAGCAGGGACTACAAGGATAGCGGGGCACATCGACCAGCGTCATCCGCCCCAGGTTCAAGTATTCTTTGCGTTCAAGGGGTAAGGCCGCCGATTCCTGGCGATATCGACCCTGCAGGACGCAGAGGATGGATGGCATGAGCGCGCAGGACGTCGCTGCACGATACTCCCCGGCGCGCAGCGCCCTCGGCAGCGGCGCCCGCGAGCTGCTGAAGTGGCTCGCGCTGCTGTCGATGACCGGCGATCATGTCGCCAAAGTGGTTTTCGGCGGCTATGTACCGGTGGTCAGCGAGCTGGGGCGCATCGCCTTTCCGCTGTTCGCACTGGTGATGGCCTGCAACCTCGCGCAACCGGATGCGGACCTGCGCAAGTCGATCCGCCGGCTCGGGATGTGGGGGCTGGTCGCGCAACCCCTGCATATGCTGGCCTTCGGCCACTGGTTGCCGCTGAACATCCTGTTGACCTTCGGCCTGGCCGCTGTAGCGGTGCACGCGCTGGCCAATAACCGGCAGCTGTTGCTGCTGGTGGCGGGTGGGCTGCTGCCGTTCTTGGTGGATTACCAATGGGTGGGCGTGGCATTCGTGATGCTGGGCTGGATCGCATTCCGCCACCGGGCCTACTGGCTGCTGGCGTTCGGATTCGGTGGGCTGTGCTGGGTCAATGGCAATGGATGGGCATTGCTGGCCATCCCGCTGGCGCTGGCGGCCGCGCGCGTGCAGTGGCGGCTGCCACGATGGCGCTGGGCGTTCTACGTCTACTACGTGGCGCACCTGGCGGTGCTGGCCGCCTATGCGCACTGGCTGCGCTGACGCAGGGCGCTCATCGCGGCGGCGAACTGCTCCCGGCTACGTCGCTGGAGTACTGCAGAACCTTGTCTTCGCGCTGCAGCGCAATGACATCCACCGGCTGTCCTCGCAACACCGCGCGCAGGCAGCGGATCGCCTCGGCGGAGTAGCCCAGCTCTGCAGGTGGCAACAACAATGCAACGCGGCCATCGCTGTGCTGATGCACCACGTATCGTGACAACGGCAGCGCAGCCAGCGCATGGGTCAGGTCGATGTTGTTGATCCACTGCTGGTCGGCGGTCAGATAGCGTACCGGACGTCGCCCCTGCAGGCCGACGATCATCGGCGTATCGCCGGCCATGGCCAGCGCGCCGCGGTCGCCGGTGCGGTAGCGCAGCAGCGGCAGGCAGAAGTTGAATCCGCCGCTGAGCGTGATCTCACCGATCTCCCCGGGCGGCAACGGTGCCCCGTCGGGCCCGAGAATTTCCACATACATGCGCGGCTGCAGCAGTACGTGGCCGCCGGCAGCATCGTCATACACGGCCAGCGGGCCCGCTTCGTTCATCGAATACAGATCGAGCACCGCGCAGCCAAAGCGCGCGGCCAGGGCCTGGCGCAGGCCCGGAGACAGCGCCATCGATACCGACAGCAGCGCCTGCGGCCGGTGCCGTACGGGCAATTCCAGCAGCGCTGCGAAGGAAATCGGATCGCCGGCGATCACTTCCGGCTGCATCTGGTCGATGTAGCGTGCGCGGTCCTCAGGATGGCGCCAGTCATCGGGATGCAGGTTGATCTTGGCCAGGCCGGATTCGTCCATCGTCGGTGTCACCGAAACATAGGTGAAGCACCGCTGCTGCATGCCCAGCAACATCACCCCCATCTGGCCGCGGCCGTGCGCCAGGGTGATGCCGAAGCGCTGCAAGGCGCGCTTGTGATGGGCCAGATAGCGTGCCGCCACCACCGGATGCGATGGCAGCACCAGTGGATGGCCGGTGGTGCCGGTGGTGCGGAAATTGATCATCCGCTCCAGTGGTACCGGGTCTGGCACGAAACGGGCGATGTCCGCTGCGAGGTCGCCACGGTGGACCGGTGCAATGTCGGTGAAGGCGGCTGGCATCGCCTGCGCACGGTAATACGACACCTGCGCAAACACCTCGGTCACATGCGCCTGCAGCCACGGTGGCGGTTGACCTGGCGTCCACTCGAAGCGCGCGCAGGTGATCTCCCGTTCGTAGCCACGCAATGCCGTCACCTCATCGGCAAGCAGGCGGTTGCCGCTGGCATTGCGGAAGATCGGCGCCGCCGGATGCTCGCGCATCTGCTGCAGCATCGCCAGGCCCGCCGCGCTCAGCGTGGGATAGCGATCGGCATCGGTCGGCTCGCGGCTCACTCGCGGGTCCACTTGTCCGCAGACTCTTCGGCCGCCTTGCGCGCCAAGGCCTCGCGGATGGCACGCGCGCGCGCTTCAGCGGCGCGGCTGGCATCGAGCAGGCGCTGCCGTTCCACGCCGCTGACCCGGGCCAGGCGATCGGTCGCCTGGGCCGCTGTTTCACCCTGCGGCAGCAGGCCCAGCCGGGCCACCACGGTGCGCACCAGTTCTTCGCGGCGCTCCGGATCGAACACGAACCGGTCTGCGCTGGTACTGGCCGCCAGCGCCGGCACTGCTTCGGCGAACAGGGGCATCCACGCCTCCGGGGCGATAGCCAGTGCATTCCAGTACGCATCTGCCATCAGCCATGCGGTGACCGCTGAAAGCGAGAGCTGGTTTGCATCCACGCCGGCCAGATCACCCGACAGCGTTGCCCGCAGTGCAGGGGGCAGGTGCAGCGAGCGTGCGGCAAACACATCGCCCACCACCGCCGCGACGTGCAGCCGGCCGCTGCCGGCGCGGCGCGGTGGCTCGAGGAAATCGGGCGGCATGTCCAGCAGGCGCCGCAGCAGAACGTCAAGGGAGGGGCCGGAGAGCATGGTCAGGTTCCAGACTTGGCAAATACCTGGGTGGAAGGGCAATCGTCAGAGGTGCGCGGGCGCAAGGCAGAGCACGATCATCACTGCACCCGCATGGCGCCAGGGCCGTAGTGCTGCTGGCTGAAGGCGCGCGCGAACTGCAGCAGGTCGGCCATGTCGCGCACCACATGGATGTTCCATCCCGCGTCGCGTGCGCGCAGCAGATCGCCGGTCCATCCCGCGTTGCCGGCATCGGCGATGCGGGACGGCAGCGGGCTGAACAGGTTCAGCGCCATGGTGCCGCCACCGCCGGCCACACACAGCGCTTTGGCGGCCACGTCCCAGCCGCTGTTGCCGCGCTCATCCTTGTCGAACATCGTGGTGATGCCGTCGTCGGAGATGTGCAGGATATGCACCGCCCGTGCATGCGGCGGACGCTCTGCGTAGGTGTCACGCAACCGGTGGATCGGAAACGCGGTGGCGCCACCGAAATAGCCGGTAAGCACCTTGAGGATGTCGTCTTCCGAACGCACGAAGCCGTCAGTGTGCAGGTGCTGCCCGGTGCCGCTCCACAGCGTGGCCTGCACGCGTGCACCCACGCGCAGCGCCGACAGCGCGATGATGGCGCCGGCCAGCGTCAGGAACGAGGTCCATGCCTGCGGGTTGGGCATCGAACCGGAACTGTCAACGTACAGATCCAGGTCCACCGGTTCGGCAGCGGGTTCACGGCCGGGTGCCAGCCCGTGTACACGCTGTACCGTCGTCAGCCCGGGAATCACATGGGGGGACTGCAGCACCGATTGCAGCCAGTCCACTGCGTCCAGTGCATCGCCGGCTTCCCAGGGCTGCAGCCCCTCCGGCAGCGGCTCCAGGGCCTGCGGCTGCGGCCGCGACGGGTAGCGGATCAGGTGTGGCAGCGCGCGCTCGCGGTAGTAACGCACGGCGATCTGATGGTCATCCAGGTCCAGGCCGGCCGCGCGCAGGATCTGCCCGTACTCGAACGGCTCGCGCATCTGTCCTGGCGGGTGCGCAGGGTCCCCAGCGAGCGCATCCGCAGGCAGATCGCTCTTCTGCGGTGCGTCGCCGCCTCGCTCATCGCCGGTGATGCGTGGGTCGGATGCGGGGTGCGGCGCCGGCGCCAGCTCGTCGTCCTCCAGTTGCCCAAGGCCGACCGGTTGGCTTCCCTGGCCGGCGTGCCGGGTATCCATCAACGCATCCACCCGCGCATCCTGCTGTGATTCCAGCAGCCAGGGCAGCAGCAGCGTGGCGAAGCGGCCAGCGCCGATCATCCAGTCGCTGGCGTAGACGCGCACGACGCGTGCACCGAGCCAGGCATCGCCCTGCAATGCGCTGTCGTCGGTCGAGCCACCCAGCGTGCCGCGTGGCTGCTGCCACAGTTCCTCGTAGATGCCCATGTACAGCTGCCAGACCGGCGAGCTGGCCTGCGCCGGTTGTCCGGCCAGGCGTCGATAGATCGCATCCATGCGCAGCCCGCTCTGGCGCTGCAGGCGATCGTTGATGAGCAGGTCGGTGTAGAGGTTGGCGACCATCGGTGCATGCGCTTCCAGCGTCGGCAGCGCACGGCGGATGCGCGCCAGCAGCCGTGCATGGTCGCTGGCGGTGGCAGGCGCCAGCACGTGGTGGCCGATCTCGTGGGCGAGGATCTCCAGCGCGTAGGGTTGCAGCTGCAGGCGCTGTACTTCTTCCAGGTCGATGACGATGCGCTGGTCGGCGAGGCGGATGGCCGCGAAGCTGCCGGTCAGGCCCTCGGCGGCCGCCTGCATGCGCGAATGGCACAACTTCGGGTCCTGCAGCCGGGTGAAACGGCTCCATGTGGCCAGTGCCTGTGGCCAGGCCTCGCGCCAGGGCTGCAGCGGATCAGCGACCGTGACACTCATTGGGGTGGCAACACGTGCACATGGTGCGACCACGGCGAGAACAGGGCGATGCCCGACGCGCCGGAGACCGCACAGAGGTCGTCCTTGGACAACGCCGGCGCCATCCACTGCACGCCCAAGCGGGCGGTCACATCCGGCGCCGGTCCGCTGCTGCTGCCCGCTGCGTATTCGGCGGCGCTGGCAGGCAGCAGGACGGCACCGAAGGCATCGGCGAGCAGCAGGAAGTACCCGCCTGCACTTTCGACCACGAAGCCCTCGGTCGCTGCACGAACCTGTGGCGGTGCCGGAAACGCGCCGTCCAGGCCGCTGAAGCTGCCGACACGATGCCCGCGCAGGTCAACGCTACCCTGCCGCGGATTCCACCAGCGGTCCTGCTCAAGCTGGACCCGGACCGAGGCCAGATCACCCGCATCGATGCCCAGCACGGCGGCGACCGTATTCGCGGGCAGGGCATCGATACGGGCAAGGGCAGGGCGGCGCAGCTGCACCATCCCCGCCTGCCAGGCGCAGAGCGCTCCGATGTCGCGCAGTTCCGGCAAGGATGTACACCCGCCTGCATGCGCGGCCATCGCATCGATCCATTGCGCGACGCGGATGTCCGGACTGGCGCCCAGCCGCACCACCGCATTGCTGATGGTGCCGAGGGTCTCGCGCGGAGCGTCGGCCAGCAACGGGGCGAGGGCCGGGGCCAGCGAGCGCCACGCCTGCTCGACCCACGGGAGACGCGCCTTCGGGCCGGCATGGCCCTGCGCCACCAGCTCCAGACCGATCTCGAAGGCGGCCTCGCACGTGCTCTGCGTTGCCGACGGGTGGTGGCGCTGGATGGCCTGGCAGAGGGGGTCGATGGTCTGGGTGACGAACGCGCTGAAGGCGGCCATGTCCAGGCCGGGCCAGCGGTGGCGGGCATCGGCCACGGCCTGGTTCAGCACGGAACGGCGCGCGGCCAGCAGCTCGGCGAGAACGGCGGAAACCACGATCAGCGTGCCCGCAGCCAATGCAGGTAGTTGGTGTAGCGCTGGTGCAGGTACTTCAGCTTCAGCAGGTCGTCGTACAGATGGCCGTACAGCTTGCGTCCCTTCACCCGTTCCTCCACCAGACGCTCGATGCGGGTCAGGCGCTTGCGCGTTTCCGTCTCGGTCATCCCATCCAGGCCCCGCTGGAACTGTGCCGACAGCTCGCCAACCGGATCGTCGCGATCCAGATCCAGCCGGTCATATTCGGCATTGGAGGCATCGAGCAGCCAGCGCAGCCAGCTGAGCCGATCGCTGCGATAGGGCGCATTCTCCGGCAGGGCGAAGAAGGGAGCATCAAGATCCGGTTGCAGCTTGTCGTTCAGCACGAAGGGCAGTACCTGGCGCACATCCTCCAGGGCAACGGCAGGGCTGCCGCGGAAGTACGCCATGGCCTTGGCGAACATCAGCAGGGTCATCAGGTTGCGCACCGACAGGCCGTTGCGGGTCTGGCAACCCAGGTCCTTCATGCGATCGCGGCCGCTGTCGGCAGCGGTTGCCTGCGCCCATTCGGTGCCGGCCAGGCGCACGGTATCCTTGGTCAGGTACTCGAACTGGGCGCCGGCGGTTTCCATCAGCTCGAACTGGCTGCTGAAGAATTCGATGCGGCGGCGCACGTCCTGCGGTACGTCGACCGCGCGGATCTCCTGCAGCAGCTGGTCGCCCTCGGCCTCGCTGAAGATGATGTCACGCGGCACGACCTCTTCCGGGCGGATGTCCTGCTCGATGCGCAGCAGCATCTCTTCCAGGAACCGCGGGTTGAATGCCAGTGCCTGCACCACCACGTCGATGCGGTCGCGCAGGGCTTCGATCACCTGGTAGGTACCGCCGCCGCGATCATCGTTGGCGGTCAGGTACCAGGCCGATTCCGGGCATTCGTAGACGTGGTTGAGGATCTCGGCGTAGTTGTCGCCCATCACCGTCAGCAGCGCGCTCTGCGTGCGGGTGGGAATGCGGTTGTATTCGTCGATGATCTTCACCCGCATGCCCAGCCACGACCGCCAGGCAATGCGGATGTCCGCCATGTCCTGCGCGGCCACCAGGTCGGCGGGCAGGGGGTTGCCGAGCAGATCGGCGATGGTCATCTGCGGGTGCCCGTGCTGCATCGCCCGGCGCACCTCGCGGACCGGATAGCCGGCCAGGACGCCCATCAGGATCGCGCTGGCGGTCTTGCCGCGCCCTGGCCCACCCACGAACAGGCACTTGCGGCGGGTGGCGAAGGTCAGCAGCGGCAGCAGCACGTAACTGGAATAGCTCTGCGCCGATGGCAGGGTCAGCGGCCGCCGTGTGTCACCCACCGCGAACGAGGCGGAGGGGCCTTCGTGGTACTCGATGTCGTAGTGCGGGCTGATGATCGCGTTGTTGACGATCCAGAAGTAGGCCTGACGCAGTTTCTCGTCCAGCCGCAGCGGCGCGGCGGCTGCATCGTCCTGCAGGCGCACCGGCCCTTCGTACAGCTCGGCCACATCGAATGTGCGCGGTGCAGTGTCGGTGCGCGGGTTGGTCGGCGCCTGCGACAGGCGCTGGAACAGGTTGAACGGTGGCACGCGATTCCCTTGGCTGTGGCCTGCTGGGGAGATTGTAAGCGGCGGGCCAGCGGATCCGGTGCGCAGCGAGCGCTGGCGGTGCGGCCAGTCGCAGATCCCGAGACGCCGCTTCTAGGAATTTCCCTACGCAGTTTCGTGGACGTTTCCGATGGTTGCCTGGGTGTTCGAGGCCTAGACTGAGGCGATAGCGACACTATTGGATGGCGTGTTCTGCTGGGGAAGGCAGGCACGCGCGATACATCCCCAGCCGGGAGCTGTTCGAGTGCACATGAAAGGATTCCTGCCGGGCGCTCTCGCCTGCGCCCTGATGGCTGCGGCCGGTGCTGCAGGCGCGCAGACGCTGGGCGCCGCCGCCAGAGCGAGCGCCGATGGATGGATCGGGCGCGAGGCATCGCAGCTGTTGATGCAGCTGCGCGTGGATGGCGGCCGCGTGCAGATCGAGGAAGACGATGCAACGCTGGAAACACGCTACACCTGGCGCACGGTCGTACCGGCCTACACCGAGCAGGTGAAGGTGGGCGGTGGCGAGTTCCTGTACATGGAACCGACCGGTACCAGCGGCGAGCGTCCGGTGTTCGCACCGATCATCGTCGAGGACGTGCACCATGCCGAGCAACACCGCTGCGACATCACCTACATCGCCGACCGTGATGGCGTGGTACGGCGCTGGCAGCACCGCGGGCCCCACTGCGATACCGATATCGTCGGCCCGGACGCGCGTCGCCCAGGCAGGTCGACCCCGACCGCTTCCCGCAACCAAGGACACTGACATGAGACAGCACACCCCCTTCCGTGTTGCCGGACTGCTGGGCCTGGCGATCGGCGCATCACTGTTGATGCCGACGGCCTGGGCCAAGCCTCGGCATGGTGTGGTCGAAGACATGCAGCCGATCGAGAATCGAGGCGAGGATACCTCCGAACGCACCAAGCGCGGCCGCAGCATCGGCGAGCGGCTGGGCAAGATCGGCGGTGTTCTGGCGGGTGTCGGCCTCAGCAGTGCCGGGCAGACCGAAGCAGGCTATGTGGTCACCAATGTCGCCGCCAACAGTGGCGACAAGATCGGTGGCTCCATCGGCGAGAAGATCGCCGGCGAAGGCCCCACCACCCGCTACATGGTGAAGGTGCGCCTGGACGAGGGTCGCGTGCTGTCAACCACGCAGTTGCGTGAACAGGTCGCAGGCCTGCAGGTCGGCAGCCGGGTCATCGTGGACGGCACCGGTGACGATGCCCGTATCGTGGCCGAGTAAGGCCAGGCGCGCCTTGCGCGGATGACGTCCTGCAGCGGGGCGGCCGGCAGTCCTACAATCGGCCCATGCCGACCTCGCCGACCCTCGATGATCTGCGCCGCTACGCCGTAGCCCGCACGCTGTTCACGCCTACCACGTTGCTGACAGCGATCCGTCGGCTGGGCTTCGTGCAGGCCGACCCCATCCGTGCGCCCGCACGCGCCCAGGACCTGACCCTGCGGCACCGGGTGAAGGGCTACCGGGCCGGGGATCTGGAGCGCCGCTACAGCCGACTGCCGATCGAGGAAGACTTCCTGGTCAACTACGGCTTCCTGCCGCGTGAACACCTGTCCCTGATGCATCCCCGGGTGTCCCGCAGGCCATGGGACGCGAGCACGCGGCGCAAGGCGGCCGACGTGCTGGCGTTCGTGCAGGAGCGGGGTGCGGTGCATCCGCGCGAAGTCGACCAGGCGTTCGCGCATGGCCGGGTGACCAACTACTGGGGCGGCACCAGCAATGCCAGCACCCACCTGCTGGATGGCATGCACTATCGCGGCATGCTGCGCATCCATCGTCGTGACAGCGGTACCCGCATCTATGCGGTTGCGGCACATGCCCCGGCCGATGGCGGCAAGGCCGCACGCCTGCAGCGTGCCACCGCACTGATCGATCTGGTGGTGCGCAAGTACGCGCCGTTGCCTTCGGCGAGCCTCACCTATCTGGCGCGGCTGCTGGGCTACGGCGCACCGCATCTGGCGGAGGAGATCCAGCAGGCACTGCGGTTGGCGCGCGAGCAGCTGGCGGGCTGCAGCATCGATGGAACCACCTGGTACTGGCCGGCCGACGAGAACCCCCGTTCGCGGAGATACCAGGCCGATGAACAGGTGCGGCTGCTCGCACCGTTCGATCCGGTGGCCTGGGATCGGCGACGGTTCGAACTGCTCTGGGGCTGGGTGTACCGGTTCGAGGCCTACACCCCGGCGGCCAAGCGTCGCTTCGGCTACTACGCGCTGCCGCTGTTGTGGCGCGACCAGGTGATCGGCTGGGCCAATGTCGCGGCGAAGGATGGGCAGCTGCAGCCCAGCTTCGGTTATGTCGACGGCAGCGCACCAAGGGACGTGGCATTCAGCAATGCGCTGGAGGACGAGCTGGAGCGGATGGCGAACTTCCTGCCAGGGACGGGCCCGGCAACGCCGTGATCCTGCGTGCGGCGTCCTCCACGCTGCCTGCATGCCGCCTCGCCAATACTGCAGACCCGCCGCTCGGGTACTTCCGCAATGGCTCGCCGCAAGACACTGCGCATTGCCACGTTCAACGTCAATGGCATCGGCACGCGCTTGCCGCATCTGCTGTCCTGGTTGCAGCGTGAAGCGCCCGACGTGGTGGCACTGCAGGAGCTGAAGGCGGTCGATGCCGCCTTTCCGGTCGACGCGCTGGAGCGGGCAGGGTATGGCGCACTGTGGCTGGGTGAGGCGCGCTGGAACGGGGTGGCGATACTGGCCCGCGATGCCTTGCCGATCGAAAGCCGGCGCCACCTGCCCGGCGAACCGGCCGATACGCAGAGCCGGTATCTGGAAGCTGCCGTGCATGGCGTTGTGGTTGCGGCGCTGTACCTGCCCAACGGTAATCCTCATCCGGGGCCGAAGTTCGACTACAAGCTGCGATGGATGCAGCGGCTGATCCGCCATGCGCGTACCCTGGTCGATCTTCCGCACCCGGCACTGCTGCTGGGGGATTTCAATGTCATTCCAGACGATGAGGATGTGTACGACCCGGCCTCGTGGCGGCGCGATGCGCTCATGCAGCCGGAGGTCCGCGATGCCTTCCAGCGGCTGCTGGCGCAGGGGTGGACCGACGCCCTGCGCACGGTGCATGGCGACCAGCGCATCTACACCTTCTGGGACTATTTCCGCCAGCACGCCGAACGCGATCGCGGCCTGCGCATTGATCATCTGCTGCTGAACCCGGTGCTGGCCAAAGGGCTTCAGGATGCGGGTGTCGATCGTTGGGTGCGGCTGCAGGAGAAGGCCAGCGATCATGCGCCTGCGTGGGTCACCGTTACCCGCTAGTCGGCGCTGCCCGGCGGACGCATCTCGCGACGTACCCGGGCCCGCGTGCGATACAGCCGGCTGTCGGCCTTGTGGATGGTTTCCGCCACGGGTTCGCCGGGGACGTTGACGGCGGCGCCCATCGAGAACGCGGTGGGAGCACGCGCGGCGTTGCCCGCATACCAGGCTTCCAGCGCAGCCAGCCGCCCGGCCGCCGGTTCGATCAGCGCCACCAGGAACTCGTCGCCGCCCAACCGCACTGCCGCCTCATTGGCCTGCAGCGGCGCGCGCAGGAAGTCGGCGAACTCGACCAGCACCGTGTCGCCACGACGGTGCCCCAGGGTGTCGTTGACCTGTTTGAAGTGATCCAGGTCGAACACCAGGCAGACCCACGACCGTGAGGCGACGTCGTCGAGCCGATGCAGGTACCGGCGGTTGTGGCACTGGGTCAGCGGATCCTTCAGCGACAGTTCGCGCAAGCGCTCTTCCTGCAGGCGCAGCGCGGTCACGTCCTGGGCGTGGCCGAGCACAAACGGGGGATGGGTCTCGGTGTCCAGTACGTTGTTGTAGGCCCAGTAGCGGCGGGTGCCATCGGCGGCGAGCAGTTCGATCACGCCTGCGTCGGTATGGTTGGCTTCGATGCGCCGCAGGTAGGCCTTGAACGCCTCGCGCTTTTCCGGCGGCATCAGGTCGCACAGGCTGCGGCCAACCATCTCGCTTTCCGGGTAGCCCAGCGACTGCACGGCTGCCGGATTCACCGATGTCACGGTGCCGTCCAGCGTGTGCGTGCAGATCAGGCCCAGGCTGTAGTGGAAGAGACGGCGATAACGCACCTCGCTGGCTTCCAGCGCGTCCACCACCGCGCGTTCTTCGGTGATGTCCTGGATGGCACCGACCAGCCGTGGCAGGCCCTCCACCTGTTGCCGGGTGCCCACCACGCGGGTCCAGATGCTGCGGCCATCGGCGGTGGTCATCGGCAGCTGCACTTCCCAGGGCGTGCCCTGTTCGGTGCAGCGCTGCACCGCCGCCTGGATGATGCTGCGGCTGTCCGGACGATAGAACGACAAGGCCGATTCGAATGTCGGCTGGTAGCTGGAACGCACGCCGTGGATCTGCTTGGTCTCGCGCGTCCAGCGCACTTCGCGGGTGGCCAGCTCCAGCTCCCAGCCGCCGACCTTGGCGGCAGTGTTGGTACGTTCCAGGAAGTCCTCGCTGCGCTTGAGATCGCGATGCAGCGCCTGTGCCTGGTCGATCTGCCGCAACAGCGCACTGCGCTGCTCCAGCACCTGGGTGGTAACCCGGCCAAGATGGACCATCAGCTCACGTTGCGACGGTGACAGCACGCCAGGCAGGGTGTCGAGCAGGCACAGCGTGCCGATGCGCGCGCCATGGGCAGTGGCCAAAGGGATGCCGGCATAGTGGCGCACCCTTGGCCCGGCGGTGACCAACGGGTTGTGGGCGAAGCGCGGATCCTGCCGCGCATCCGGAATCTCCAGCAGCGCGTCCTGTTCGATGGCGTAGGTACAGAACGAGATGGAGCGCGGCGTTTCGCTGACATCGCCCAGGCCGATGCTGGATTTGAACCATTGCCGTTGTTCGGCAACGATGGAGACCAGGCCGATGGGCATGCCGGTGGCGGCGCGCGCGGCGGCGACGATGGCATCGAACACCGGCTCGGGCGGCGTATCGAGCACGCCCAGCCGTTCGATTTCGCGAAGTCGGGTGGCCTCATCCATGGCTGTCCACGCTAGTACCCGGTCTGTTAGCGCCCTGCGTACGGCAGTGACGCCGTCGTGATGCGCCCGCTCATGGCTGTTGCAGGGACGCCTGCAGGGCGCTGGCCAACGCGGCGTCCCCGGAGACGAGGTCTTCCCAGCGCAGCTCCAGGCCCTTCCGCCGTCCCTTCTCGACCAGCTTCAGTCCGCTCGGGTCCAGGGTCAGCGTATAGGCCTGGCCGGCGATGGTCAGTTCACGGCGCAGCGGTTTGTCGAGAGGTGTCATCGGGGGCTCCTTCGCGTTGAGGCACGGGCAGGGCGCACTGAAACGTGACGATGATCGCGAACATGCCAGCGCCAAGGAAAATCCACTGCCCGGGTGATGCCGATGCGTGGGCCTACCACCGGATCATCGGGGGGCCGCGTGCCGTCATCCACGAGGGTGATGCCGTGGCTGGCGGTGACCAGATCGGCGCCATCAACGCGCCGGTCCAGGCCGAACGCCTGCGACAGTTTGCCGGGACCGCTGGCGAGGTCGTGATCGTGGCGGGCAGCTGGCCGCAGCGGGTACATCCGTTCCTGTCCGGCAACCGGCTCTGCCGCGCGCAGCAGTACCGCAACACCCTCGCCGACCTCGCCGCAGACCACATTGCTGCCCCAGTGCATGCCGTAGGTGAAATACACATACAGGTGCCCGGCCTCGCCAAACATGCTGGCGTTGCGTGCGGTCCTGCCACGATACGAATGGGCAGCCGGATCCTCACTGCCGGCGTAGGCTTCGACTTCGACGATACGCGCTGCACGGCCGTCGCTGCGCACCAGCAGCTTGTTGAGCAGGTCCGGTGCTACCACCGTCGACGGGCGCCGGTAGAAGGTGCGGGGTATCGGTATCCAGGTATCCGGCAGCCAATCCATCATGTTGCGGCAGTGCTCGCTTCCCAAGCCTGCTCCAGTGTGGCGTGCAGCGGGTGAAGCCGCCGCCATTGATTCACTCCGGGTCAGCCAGCGCCGCGCGCCGCCTGGCGAAGACTTCCGGCGTCTGCGGTTTCACGAACAGCGCCACCAGTTCCGGGAACTCCTGCTTCACCGCACCCTCGATGCGGGTGATGCAGGCTTCGATCTGCGGGGTGGTGCGGTCGTCCTCGAATTCGGCACTGAGCATGGCCACCACCTGCTCCGGGCCCATCTGCATGGTGGTCACGCCATTGGCACGGCGCAGGTCCGGATCGGTCACGGCCACCGCCATGATGCGTTGGGCAACGGCCGGGTGCGCAGGTTCGCCTACCAGCAGGCCCTTGGTTTCCCGCGCCAGCAGGAATGCGGTCAGCGCCAGCACGCCGGCAATGCACAACGAGGCGACCCCATCCAGTATCGGCATTTCCAGCAGCTGCGCGGCCAGCAACCCGACCAGGGCAAAGCCGAGGCCGAGCAGGGCGGCACTGTCCTCCAGCAGTACGGTGAAGGTGGAGGGGTCCTTGCTGCGGCGGAACGCCTCGAAATAGCCCAGCGTGCCCTTGCTGCGCCGGAACTCGCGCAGTGCAACCCACCAGGAGGCGCCTTCGAACAGGATGGAGATACCCAGCACGCTGTAGCTGATGGCGTGGTTGGTGGCCGGTTCCGGCCGGCGGATGTGCTGGATGCCCTCATAGGCCGACACACCGGCGCCGGCGGCAAAGACCAGCAGGGCGACGATGAAGCTCCAGAAGTACAGCTCGCGACCGTAGCCGAACGGGTGCAGGGTGTCGGGGGCCTTTTCGGCACGGCGCAGACCGTACAGCAGCAGCACCTCGTTGAGGGTATCGACCAGCGAATGCACGCCTTCGCTGAGCATCGCGGAGCTGCCGGACAGGCCGGCGGCGATGAACTTGGCAACGGCGATGGCGAGGTTGCCGGCCAGCGCGGCGTAGATGACAAGGCGGGAGCCTGAGGGTGCGGCCATGTGCGGGAATGCTGGCAGGTAGCGGGCGCACCATCCTGCGCGGCGGAGCGTCCGCGCAGCGTGTATGCCGAGCGCCCGCGCAGCGCGGTCTGGCCAGTTCAACTGCCGCCGCCCTCAGGCGGACGCAGGATCCAGCCAGCCGAGCGCGCGCGCCCGGCGCAGGTCCTCGGGGGTATCGATATCGCATTCCAGCCCGGCGCCGGAGCAGCGCGCAATGCCTTCGGTCTGCCGCAGCCGCCGGCCAAATCCCCCGTCTGCAGGTTGCGGTCCTGTGCCGGCAAACCAGCTGCCCGGCACCACCGCCGGCACGCCGATGGTGTCGCCCAGTACCGTGGCCGCGCAGCCGGACGGTGCGGCGGCTGCCGCGCCCAGCAGTGCGTGCAGGTGCTCCACGCGCAGCGTCGGTTGATCGCAGATCATCACCAGCACCCTGGCGGCGCTGTGCACGTGGGGAGCGGCCAGCGACAGGCTGCCGCCGATGCCGAGCCCAGGGTTGGGATTGCGCAGCCGCTGCGCCGGCAGGCCGTGCAGTTCTTCTTCGAAGTGGGGGTGCTGGGGCAGTACCACCACCAGCGTGTCCGGCGATGTTTCCAGCGCCAGCCGCACGCTCCGTCGCAACAGCGCCTCTCCGCCCGCGCGCAGCAGCTGCTTGGGCTGCCCCAGGCGCTGGCTGCACCCGGCTGCGAGCACCACGGCCGCATGCCCGGTCATGGCGTGGCCAAGGGCGTTCCGTGCCGCCACGCCTGCAGCTGCGCGGCGATGCTCAAGGCAATCGCTTCGGGACCACGACCGCCCAGGGCCAGGCCGATCGGTGAGCGCAGGCGCGGCTCCAGCGCGCGGCGCGTGTGGGTATTCAGCACGCTGAAAAGATCGTCCTTGCGACGGCGTGGCCCCAACAGCCCGATGAAGGGTACGCGCAAGCCTGCCAGCCGTTCGAGCGCGTCACGGTCGAGCTCGAAATTGTGATGCATCACGAGTGCGGCATCGGCCACGCCGGCGGCAGCGGAAGAACAATACGAACCAGCGGTAAGGGGCAGATGCTCGCGCCAGCGGAGTCTCGGTTCTTCGACATGCGCGCACCAGCCCAGATGGTCCAGCAGGGGCAGCAGAAGCGCCGCCTCCGGGCCTGCTCCGTGCACGTGCACGACAGGCGACCGGTGCCACTGCAGCCGCCAGCGGTGGCTGCCGTCCAGCGGCTGCGGGGCGGCAGGGGGCACCGTGCGGGTGAAGGTGAAGCCGGCGCAGCGGGCGTCCAGCCGTCCGTCAGCCTGCAGTGCCAGATGCAGCGTGTGCGGCCCTTGCAGCCACGCATCGAGAAGCTGTTCGATGCCGCCGAGCTGCGGCAACGGAAGCAGTGCCAGCCACTGGCGACCCCGGCATCCGGTGGCATTGCCGGAGAACAGCGCAGCGTCGTCGCGGTTGTCGATCTCCATCCATGCGATGCGCCCGGCATCCACCGCGTTGGCGGCCTGTCGCGCCAGCTCCGGTTCCAGGCAGCCGCCGCTCAGCCAGCCCACCTGTCGACCCGGTTCGAACAGCGCACAGGTGCCCGCGCGGCTGTAGCTGGACCCTTCCGTCTGCAGCACCACTGCCAACGCAGCCGCGCAGCCGGCTCGCGCCGCGTCGGCGGCGGCCTGCAGCACCGGGCGCGGGTTGCCGCCGTCCAGATCCAGCGGGGCAGGGTGGAGCGCACTGGTCATGCGATGTCCGGCAGGCCGGCGAGCAGCTTGTCCAGGGTCAGTGGATAGTCGCGCACGCGGATTCCGGTCGCGTTGTACACCGCGTTGGCCACTGCCGCGCTTACGCCGCAGAGGCCCAGCTCGCCAACGCCCTTGGCCTTCATCGGCGACGACACCGCATCGCTTTCATCAAGGAACACCACCTCCTGGTGCGGCACGTCGGCATGTACGGGTACTTCGTAGCCGGCCAGGTCGTGATTGACGAAGAACCCCAGCCGCCGATCCACCACCAGTTCCTCCGACAGCGCTGCGCCGATGCCCATTGTCATCGCGCCGATCACCTGGCTGCGCGCGGTCTTCGGGTTGAGGATGCGGCCGGCTGCGCACACGGCCAGCATGCGGCGGATCCGGCTTTCGCCCGAGGCCACATCCACGCCCACCTCGACGAAATGCGCGGCGAAGGTCGACTGCTGGTACTTCTCCTGCAGCGTGTCGAACTCGATGCTGTCTTCGGCCACCAGCTCGCCGGCCTGAGCGGCATCGGCAAGGGCGCGGCTGCGGCCCCCTGCGGTCACCTTGCCGGCTTCGAACTGCGCTGCCGCCGGGTCCATTCCCAGCGCCTGCGCGACCTTCGTACGCAGTGCCATGCATGCGGCGTAGACGCCTGCGGTGGAGCTGTTGGCGCCCCACTGGCCACCGGACCCGGCAGCCATGGGATAACGGGAATCGCCCAGCTTGACCGTGACCTGCTGCAACGGAACGCCGAGCATTTCCGCGGCCGTCTGGCCGATGATGGTGTAGCTGCCGGTGCCGATGTCGGTCATGTCGGTTTCCACGGTGACCTGGCCATCAGCGGCCAGGCGCACGCGTGCGCCGGATTTCATCACCAGGTTGTTGCGGAAGCCTGCTGCCACGCCCATGCCGACCAGCCAGCGTCCATCGCGCACGGCGCCCGGGGTGGCGCTGCGCCGCTGCCAGCCGAATCGTTCGGCGCCCGTGCGCAGGCACTGCACCAGCTGCCGCTGTGAAAAGGGGCGCTCGGGATTGGACGGGTCGACCTGGGTGTCGTTGCGGATACGGAATTCGATCGGATCCAGGCCGAGTTTGATGGCCATTTCGTCCATGGCGATTTCCAGCGCCATCAGTCCCGGCGTTTCGCCCGGCGCGCGCATGGCATTGCCTTCGGGCAGGTCGAGGGTGGCCAGGCGCAATGCGGCCAAGCGGTTGGGCCCCGCATACAGCAAGCGGGTCTGCTGCACCGCTTCCTCCGGCGAGCCGCCTGGCAGGTTGCCCGACCATGATTCGTGGCCGATGGCGGTCAGGCTTCCTTCCGGCGTTGCGCCCAGCCGGATGCGCTGCAGCGTGGCCGGGCGGTGCGTGGTGTTGTTGGCGATCAGCGGCCGCTGCAGGGCCACTTTCACCGGCCGCTTGGCAGCGCGTGCGGCGAGCGCGGCCAGCAGTGCATCGGAGCGCAGGAACAGCTTTCCGCCAAAGCCGCCGCCGATGTAGGGCGACACCAGCCGCACCTTGTCCTTGGCGATGCCCAGGGTGCGGGCCAGATCGGTGCGGCCCCAGTCGATCATCTGGTTGGAGGTCCACACCGTCAGCTGGTCGCCTTCCCAGGCGGCCATCGTCGCGTGCGGCTCCATCATTGCGTGCGACTGGTCCGGGGTGTGGTAGGTCGCATCGAGCGTAACCGCCGCCTGGCTGAAGGCCTTCTCGAAATCGCCGACGCGCGCATCGGGCTCCGGCGTCTGCAGGGAAGCGCCTGCCTGCTTGGCGTCGGCCAGATCGAAGTGGCCGCGCTGCGGGGCATAGCGGATGCGGATCTGTCCGGCCGCAGCGCGGGCCTGTTCGAACGTTTCGGCCACCACCACCGCCAGTGCCTGGTGATAGTGGTGCACCTTCGGACCACCCAGCAGCGGCGCCGCGTTGCGCTTGACCGGATGCAGCGGCCCGGCGGTGTCGGCGGTGACGATGGCCAGAACGCCGGGCGAGCGCCGCGCCGCCTCCAGCTCCATGCGGGTCACGGTGCCGGTGGCAATCCCCGCGCCGACCACGACGCCATAGGCGGGGGCGGAAGGCGTGGCGTCATGCCATTCGTGTGCGTAGGTGGCCTTGCCGGTGACCTTCAGCGGGCCGTCGATGCGATCGTGCGGCTTGCCGACGACGGTCTGCGCATCGATCGGATTGCGACCTGCGGGGGTGTCGAATTTCATGCCTCGGCCCTCACGTCCTGCAGGATGGAAGCCAATGTGCGTTCGGCCAGCGCCAGTTTGAAGGCGTTCTGTGCGGTGGGCGCAGCACCCTGCAGCAGCACCGACATCACGGCGGCGGCGCCCTGCGGCAGGGCCGCATCGGCCGCAGCGCTGTGCCACGGCTTGTGCGCGACACCGCCAAGGGCGATCCGGCCGCTGCCATCGGGCCGCAGGATCGCCGCCACCGACACCAGGGCGAACGCATACGATGCGCGGTCGCGTACCTTGCGGTACACGTGCACGCCCCCCGGGGGCGGCGGCAGGATCACGGCGGCGATCAGCTCGCCCTTGTCCAGCATGGTGTCGATATGCGGCGTACGGCCAGGAGCGCGATACAGGGCGTCCAGCGCGATGTTCCGGCGCGATCCGTCGGCGCGGACGGTCTCCACCGATGCATCCAGCGCCATCATCGCCACCGCCATGTCGCTGGGGTGGGTGGCGATGCAGTGCTCGCTGGCACCGATCACGGCCAATTGCCGGCTGAAACCTTCGCGCGCGCCGCAGCCACTGCCGGGCAGCCGCTTGTTGCAGGGCTGTGCGGTGTCGTAGAAATAGGGGCAGCGTGTGCGTTGCAGCAGGTTGCCGGCGGTGGTGGCCTTGTTGCGCAGTTGACCCGATGCGCCGGACACCAGTGCGCGGGTCAGCACCGCATAGTCGCGCCGGATGCGCCGGTCGGCCGCCAGATCGGTATTGCGTACCAGCGCGCCGACGCGCAGGCCTCCCTCGCTGGTGGGCTCGATGGTGTCCAGATCCAGCCCGTTGACGTCGATCAGGTGGGCGGGCGTCTCGATCTCCAGCTTCATCAGGTCCAGCAGGTTGGTGCCGCCGGCAATGAACCGAGCGCCCTGGGTACGCGCCGCTGCCGCTGCCGCCTCGGCGGGAGACCGGGCGCGCTCGTAGCTGAAAGCTCTCATGCGCTGGCCTCCCCGACGTCCTGGATGGCCTCGATGATGTTGGAATAGGCGCCGCACCGGCAGATGTTGCCGCTCATGCGCTCGCGCAGTTCTTCGGCGGTGAAGGCGCTGGGCGCGTCCAACGCTGCGCTGACGTGGCTCGGTATGCCGGCCTTGATTTCCTGCAGCACGGCGACGGCCGAGCAGATCTGCCCCGGGGTGCAGTAGCCGCACTGGAAACCGTCATGCTTGACGAAGGCCGCCTGCATCGCGTGCAGCCGGTCTGGCGTGCCGAGGCCTTCGATGGTGGTGATCTTCGCGCCCTGGTGCATCACCGCCAGCGTCAGGCAGGCATTGATGCGCCGGCCGTCCACCAGCACCGTGCAGGCACCGCACTGGCCGTGGTCGCAGCCCTTCTTGCTGCCGGTCAGGTGCAGGTGCTCACGCAGGGCGTCGAGCAGGGTGACGCGGGTGTCCAGCCGCAGCGATCGCGCTGTTCCGTTCACCTCGAAGTCCACCTGCATCAGTTCCGGTGCCCGTGCACCTGTCCGGTCCGGCTCCGCCGCAGCGACCACTGCAGGCAGGGCCATGGTGGTGGCCGATCCCGCGCTCAACTTCAGCAGTTCCCGGCGCGAAAGGGGAAGGTGTGACGGTGGGCTCATCGTGGCTCCTCGCTGGCTGCGGCAGGCTGGCTGGCGGATTCAATGCCGGGACAGCATGGCGGTGCCGCGGTAGGCATGCGGTGAAGCATGACCCGGTCGCGCATTCATCCGCTGCCGGCTGCGGCGCAACCTGCGTGGCGGCCTTCAGCCATCGCCGGCCAGCGCGATCCTTACCCGCGAGGCCAGTTCGCCGATGGTGAACGGTTTGCCGATCAAGTGAACCTGCGCATCCAGCACGTTGTTGTCGACCAGCGCGTTGCGGCTGTTGCCGGTGGCGAACAGCACCTTCAGCTGCGGATGGCGCGCACGTGCCTGCTCGGCCAGCTGCCGTCCATTGACCTCGGGCATCACCACGTCGGTAAACAACAGCGCGACCTCTGGATGGGCCTGCAGCAGCGCCAAGGCGCTGGCGGCGCCATCTGCGGCCAGTACCCGATAGCCGAGTTCAGTGAGGGCATCGACCGAGAACGCGCGGACGGCCGCATCATCGTCCACGACGAGAATGTGCTCGCGCCCACCGTGCAGGGCCGGCGCATCGTCATCCGATGCGGCAGCGGGCATGTCGACGTCGGCCAGCAGCCGCGGCAGGTAGACCTGTACCCGCGTCCCTTTGCCGGGCGCGGAATCGAGTTTCACATGCCCGGCCGATTGCTGGACGAAGCCATACACCTGCGACAGCCCGAGCCCGGTGCCCTGGCCGACCTGCTTGGTGGTGAAGAACGGATCGAACGCGCGCGCCATCACCTCCGGCGTCATCCCGTTGCCGTCGTCGGTCACCGCGATCACGACGTAGTCGCCTGCAGGCACGCCCGCATGCGCCGATGCGGTGTCGAGGTCGACGCGCTGGTTGCGGGTCTCGATCTTCAATCGGCCGCCGGAGGGCATCGCATCGCGCGCGTTGACCGCCAGGTTCAGGACCACGTTCTCCAGCTGGTTGGCGTCGGCATGGGTCCACCACAGGCCCGCGCCGAGTGCGGTTTCAAGGATGATGCTGCTGCCAAGGGAATGCACCAGCAGGTCGGTCATGCCGGCCACCAGGCGGTTGGCATCCATCGCCACCGGCTGCAGCGGTTGCTGGCGCGAGAACGCAAGCAGGCGCTGGGTCAGCTGGGCGGCGCGCTGCGCGCCATCAAGGGCCATTTCAATGTACCGGCTGGCGCGCGCGTCGCTGTCGCCGAGGCGCAGCGCCAGCAGGTCGAGCGGCCCGATCACCGTCGCCAGCATGTTGTTGAAGTCGTGGGCGATACCACCGGTCAGCTGGCCGACCGCCTCCATCTTGCGGCTTTGCCGAAGCGCCTCTTCCACCCGCAGGCGCTCGGCGACTTCGGCCCGAACACGTGCCTCCAGCTGCCCGTTCAGCTCCTGCAGGCGCGCGTCGGCGGCCTTCCGCGCGGTGATGTCGATGGCCACGCCCAGCACGCGCACGCACCTGCCGAACTCGAAGATGCCGCGGCCCTTGGCGGCGACCCAGCGGACGATGCCATCCTCCTTGCCGACGGTGCGGTACTCCACGTCATAGGTCTCGCGCCGCTCGGGATCGCAGGCGGCGGCGAACGCGGCCAGGGTTGCCGCGCGGTCGTCCGGGTGCAGCCCGGCACGGAAGTCGTCCATGGTCACCGAAGCACCGGCGGAGATGCCGAACATGGCCTTGGTGCGCGCCGGCCAGATCAGCACGTCCTGCACCATGTCCACGTCCCAGAACCCTTGCTCGCCTGCTTCGGTGGCCAGCCGCAGGCGCTCTTCGCTGTCGGCCAGCGCCGCTTCGGCGGCCTTCCGCCCGGAGAGATCCAGCATGGCCCCGATCATCCGCAGGGGGGTGCCATCGGCGTCGCGCAGGACCGTTCCGCGATCCAGCACCGACGCATAACTGCCATCCGCGCGCTGGAAACGGTACTCGTCCGTCCAGCCGCTGCCGTTCCCGTCGATCACGGCGTGGATGCCGTGATCGATGCGCGCGCGGTCATCGGGGTGGATGTGCTGCAGCCACCATTGCGCGGTCGTGTTCTTTTCCGTGTGGCCGAACAGGCTGGCCAGCGCTTCGTTCCAGATCACCTGGCCATCGGCGATGCGCCAATCCCAGATGGCATCGTTGGTGGCCTGTGCGGCCAGCCGGTAGCGCTCTTCGATATCGCGACGCTCGGCTTCGGCGGCCTTGCGGTCGGTGATGTCCAGCGACGTACCGACCAGGCCGATCACAGCGCCATCGGCGTCGCGCAGCGGCGATTTGGTCGACAGCCACCAGGCCCGGCGACCATCGGGGAAGCTCACTTCCTCCTCCAGCTGCTCGCTGCTGCCGCTGGACATGATGCGCTCGTCGGTCGCCATCACCGACGCCGCCTGGGCGGGGTCGCCCAACAGCTCGGCATCGGTGCGCCCGATATATTCCCCCGGCGGCAGGCCGATCAGCTCGGTGGTGCCGTGGTTGCCGATCAGCAGCCGGCCTTGCCGATCCTTGGCATACATCACGCCCGGTGCAGCCTCCACGAACGAGCGCAGCAGCGCCTGCGCCTGGTCGCGCTCGGCCTCGACGCGCAGGCGCTCATCGATGTCGATCAGCACGCCCGGGAAACCCAGCGCGCGGCCCTGGGCATCCAGATCGACCCTGCCGATGCTTTCCAGCCAGTGATAGCTGCCATCGGTGGCGCGCGCGCGGTACTGGTGGGCAAAGCGCCCGCCCGTCTGCACGGTCTGCTCAATCGCCGCCGACAGCGCGGGCAGGTCATCGGGATGCACGGCGCCCAGTACGTCCTGCAGGTGCAGTTTCCGCTGCGCCATTGCCGGGTCCAGGCCGAAGGCGCGGGCCAGGGCTTCATCGACCGTGAGCTGGTCGGCCTGGACGTCCCAGAACCAGGTGCCGACGATGGCCCCGGCGGCCAGTGCCATGTTGACGCTGTCGGTGGCCCGGCTGTCGCGGGTGGCAAATGAGGGCAGGGACGTCACGTTGATCTCGAGCGGGAGGAGGGGTGCTGCGCCAGCGTGGCGGGGTCAGCACGGGCGAAGGGGCGCAAGTCTAGGCAGCGCCGCGTCACGGCTGCGTGGTGCCGGTGCCCGACGGGGAGCAGGCTACACTGCGGCTCCCATCCCGGCAGGGAACACCGATGTCCGCAGCAGAAGCCGGCGAGGCCTTTCGCCAGAGAGCGCTGCATGAGTGTGCCGCGATCGCTGCGGCGTTGTCGTCGGCATCCGACCCGCACCCGGCCATCCACTCCGCGCGCAAGGCCATCCGCCGATTGCGGTCCCTGTTGGCGCTGCTGCAGCACGCAGCGCTGGACGTCGAGGCTGCCGACCTGGGATTGAAGCGCCTGGGTGATGGCCTGTCCCGCCTTCGCGATGCGCATGTGGTGGTCGAGGTCGCCCGGCAACTGCAGGTGCGGGTTGCCGATCCGCGATGGACCGGCGTCATCCGGATGCTGGTCCTGCGTCGTGAGGGGCTGCTGCAGGCGACCCTGCAGCGTGACCCGGGGTTTGCACGTCGCCTGCGTGTCCTGGTAGCGGTGCAGCAGCAGTTGGCGGTCCAACCCTGGCATCAGCTGCGGCGTGGCCCGCTGCGCCAGAATCTTGAGCGCAGCTGGCGCCGCGTGGACAAGGCTGCCGCACGGGCGAAACGCGACGGCGGTGCCGCGGCGGTCCACCGCTGGCGACGACGCGTGCGCAGGCTGCGCATGCAACTGGATATCGCCTGCGACCTGCAGCTGCACGTGCCGCACAGCAGGTCGCTGCACGCCTCGGGGCATCGTTACAAGGCGCTGCATCGGCTCAGCGACGAGCTTGGCCGGCAGCAGGACCTGCGGCTGCTGCGCAACCTGGTGCGAGCGATGGCTGCCAGTGACGGCAAGCGCTCAGTGATGCAGCAGATCAACGGAGAGGTGGCGCCGGACTGAATCGAGGGGCATCGGGACGTACGGCCACCTGACGTTCCGGTTTGCTTCGAAGGCTGGGATGGTCCCAGCCCCCGAAGCGCTGGCGGAGCGTTCAATCGTCTCCGTTGCTCACCCGCGCCACCCGCTTTCGATACTCATACACGTTGTCGCCGCGGATCCGCTTTTCCTGCGTGCCCGAGATCGAATCGACCCGGCGATCCGAGCCGGTCACCGGCTTGGCATCGATCTCGGTCTCGTGCTCGAACGAATGCGATTTGTCGGTATTGCGGTAGAAGCGGTACAGCGCCCAGTACAGCGCAGTTGCGCCGGCCGGGCCTGCGGCCAACAACCAAAGACCACTGTCATCACTCATGTGCTGGCCACCAGGAAGGCAATTGCGAGGGCTTCGATGATCGTACCTGCGGTCAGCGCCGCCAGCAGCATCTTCCACTGCTGCACCGGCACGCTGCCCATGGTTTCACCGGTCCGGCCGTTCACGGCGATGTAGTGCAGCATGCCGCCGTTCTTGCCGGGCTGGTGGTACGAATACAGCCACACCGGCAGGTACATGGCCACCCAGCGGGTGCCGTGCACTTCCAGTTGCTCCTGTTCCCAGCGCACGCCACGGTCGTAACGGCGCACCGTGCCTTCCACCTGCGCGCGGGCGATCGACAGCAGCTGGTCTTCCAGGCGCGGCCGCAGCTTTTCGACGTCCAGGTTGCGCTTTTCCGAAGTGAACCCTGCCAGGTACGAGGCGTTCCACTTCACCGCGTTCTTGGTGTCGAACGGCAGAATCGTGTTGATGATGTTGTTGGTGTTGGCGCGCGTGTCCAGGTTGCCGCGCTCGGCAGAGGATTCCAGCGGCAGGTCGTCCACGGTGAAATCGACCTGGCGTTCCACCTGGTAGATATCCGCGTCGTAGTAGGTCTGCTTGTTCTTCTCGGTGCCACGGGTGTATTCGCGGGTCTTGATCTCACCCTTGCCAGCCACCGCTGCGCTGACATTGCCGTCGACGATCATGTAGGGCAGGTACACGCCCACCACGTTCTCCGGGGTGAACTGTTCCTTGAACGCCTTGAGCGCGAACATCCGGCGCTTGTCGACGAACTGGCGGATGCGCGCGACCGCATCCTCCTTCTTGATATGGAACGGCAGCACGGCGTCGGGCACCGCGCCGTTGGCGATCTGTTCGTTCACGCCGAACACATGCCGGCACCAGTGGCAGCGCGCCGTCATCGTGCTTTCGGTGTTGACCGTGACTTCGGCGCCGCAACCGGTGCACTTGAAGGTCATCAGTGCGGAGGTGTCGGCATCGATATCGCGTGCGCCCGATGCAATGACGGTGCCACGCAGCTGGTCGATGGCTTCGCCCAGCCCGAATTCCTCCTCCACCCGCGCGCCATGCCATTGGTGACGGCAGTACAGGCAGACCAGGATGTCGGTGCCCAGCTTGGGCCGTATGTCGGTGGCGCCGCACCTGGGGCAGCGGTTGAGGCCGTCTTTCAGTTCGGCCGCAGCGGTGTCGATGGCGACCGGGTCGGGCGCCTCGACTTCGTTGCGGATGGCCTCAGGCAGCCTGGAAGTATCCAGCGGGAAGCTGCCGGGCAAGGGAGGAACATCCTGCGGCGAACCGGGGCCGTCCAGCACCGCCGCCGGCAGGGGCGGGGGTGCTGAAGCGGAACCGGGCAGCGGCGGAGGCGTGTTTCTGGGATCGGACATGGTGGTTGCGCGTCCTGCGTCTTCTTACAGTCCCAGCGCCTTGGCCTTCAGCGCGTCGTAGTCGGTCTGGGTGATCAGGCCCAGGTCGAGCATTTCCTTGGCCTTCTTCAGCTTGGCCACCGGATCGTCGGCGGCAGGGGCGGCCGGGGTTGCCGGCTGCTGCAGGTTGCCCGCGCCGAACATGCCCGATGCCATGCCCACGCCGACAAGCCCGGCGGCACCGCCGTTCTCACCGGCGGACTGGATGCCCTGGGCGACGCTGGCCTGCAGGTTGGAATTGCCACGCGAGCCGGACAGCGCATCGGCGCGCTGCACGGTCTTCAGCAGCTCGCGGGTGTTGGCGTCGTACTCGATCGAGACGATGGCGGTCTTGACGATGGCCAGGCCACGATCGGACTTCCACTGGTAGCCCTGTTCGACGGCGGCCGACAGGCTCTGCGCAAAGCCCAGCGAATCCTGCTGCAGCTTGGTGATGCGGTTGCCCTTGCCCGGATCGTTGGTGTACAGGCTGAACGCCGGCGCCAGCGAACCCACCACTTCATTGAACAGCTGGCTGGCAGCAGCATTGTCCAGGTCGGTGAAGTCGAACACCTGGCCCGGCCGCAGGTAGCTGGCCGGAACGAAGTTCTTCACGAACAGGATCGGGTCGACGATCTTCAGCGTGTACGAACCACGGGTGACCGCGCCGACCTGGGTGTTGAGGAAACCGTCGTCCCAGTAGATTTCCGACTGGGTGCCGAAGCGGTTGTCCGGCAGTTCCTTCAGCGAAACAAAGAAGGCGGCCTGCTGCGAGCCCGGCTGGCCGCCGAACTTGAAGCGCTCCCAGCTCTGCTTGATGAAGGTGCTGACCAGGCCGTCGCCGGCGAAGATCGACTGCGAGTTCAGATCGTCCGAGCGCCATTCGTAGCCACCCGGCTCGGCCACGAAGGCAGTGATCGCGCCATCCTGGAACAGCAGCAGGCCGTAGCCCTCGGGCACGACGATCTTCGAACCGTTGCTGATGATGTTGGAGGAGCCGCTGGTGTTCGAACCGCGCCCGGCATTGGTGCCCTGCGGCACCGCCGCGAACAGGGCTGCCGTGGATGGCAGGCCGGTCGGCACGGTGTAGAAGTCCTTCCACTGGTCGGCCAGCACACCGCCGACTGCACCCTTCACCGCTTGTACCAGACCCATGACCCACTCCCTGTAGTTGCCGGACAGGCACCACGCCTGTCGTGCTCGGCTGACTATAGAGGAGGCAGGCTGCATGCGGCTAGCGGCTGGGTGGACCCCCATTCATCTCACGTCACAGGCCAGGCTGCGGTTGATCAGGCCTGGCCGATCAGCGGCACCCGTTCCGGAGCCCATCGCCCCAATGCGACAGTCCGGCCTGGGCACGGCCCCGCAGCGGATCAAGCCTGCACAGTGCTGGCAACCCGGGGTTCCGGAGCCGGTGCCGATGATTGCTCCATCACACATTCCAGGCCTGAAGCATCTGTGTCCAGCAGGCAGGTGGCGAACAGCAGGAAGCGATAGGCATCGGTGAAATTCGATCCCAGCCCGAACGAAATCCTGACCGCACCGCAATCACCCTTCTCCAGGATCTTCTCGTCGAATGTGGTGCAGTCGAGAATCTTCCCGGTCTTGTCCAGTTCACAGTGCTCGGCGCCTGCGGTAGCGTAGGTCGCCTGCTGGACGGCGCCCAGGTTGCAGAAGCAGCCATTGCGCAGGGTGATGCCGAACCGGTCTGCGGCGCGCTTGACGCGGGCGTGCGGCAGGATGGAGCCATAGCAGTCGAAGAAGTTCAGCATCAGCGTCGCGCCCCGCTGCGCAGCGGGCGGGCCATAGATCTGGCACAGCGGCAACGCGCCGCCGATGTGGTGGCGAAGCGATGACAGCTGCGCCTGCAGCCACTCGGCCAACGCACGCGAGCGCAACGCGACCGCTTCCACTCCGCCAAGCGCGGCCACGAATTCAAAGCCTCTGGCGATGGCGGGGAAGGCGGCGTAGTTGGGCGTGCCGACTTCGAATCGCTGGCCCGCATCGCGGTACAGCAGGCGATCGGTGGGTGACCATGGCCCGGAGTAGTAGCACACGCCACCACCGGCAAACGACGGCGGTTTCAGCAGGTCGAGTGCGGCCCGCCGGGCGAGCAGGCAACCGGCGCCGGTGGGGTAACCGAAGATCTTGTAGAACGATGCCACCACGAAATCGGGGTGATGACGGGAGCAGTCAAGCCGGTATTGCGGCACCAGGGCCGCCGCGTCACACAGCACCGTCGCGCCATGCGCCTGGGCCCGCTCGATCCAGGCCAGATCGTGCCGGGCGCCGGTCGCATTGGATTGCGCGGGAAAGGCGAGCAGATGCGGGGCGCCGGGCTGCAGCCGCTGCAACGCGCGCCACATCAGCCCTTCATGCAACAGCAGCTCGTCATCCAGCGGAATGTACTTCACCTGTGCGCCCTTCGCCGTGGCGTACTCGCGCAAGCCGTGTACCGAGGTGTGATTGTCCTTGGTCAGCAGTGCCTGCGACCCGGCCTGGAACGGGAATGACTCGGCCACCAAACGGATTGCGCTGCTGGCATTGGCGGTGAACAGTATCTCGTACTCCTCCGGCGTGGTTCCGAAGAAGGCGTGGATCTGCTCACACGCCCTATGAAGTGCGTCCTGGGATGCTTTCGATCCGCTGTGCGGATTGCCGAGAATCGTCCGCTTGAGTGCCTGGTAATCCTGCTCAAGCAGGCTGTCGGGCGGCAATGTTCCGCCCACGTGATCCAGATAGGTCACCTGTTGCTCATCCAGCCGCGCATATTCCTGCTGGCGCATGGCCTCGACCTGATCATGGGGATAATCGGGGTGGTCGGCGAGGAACCGTGCGCGAGCGCTTTCGAAGCCGCGCATCGCGCGCGCATCCTGCTGCAGCGGCAGGTGGAACGCCAGCAGGGGTGAGAAATCCGGTGCCCGGAGGGCGGCCTGCGCAGGGGTGTGTGCAGCATCCACACAGCCGCGCAGCAACCAGGCTTCCACCTGGTAACGCTGGTCTGGCACTGCTGCATGGACGGCATCCAGCATCGCGTCCAGATAGCGCTCCCTGCTGGGGGCGTCGCACTGGTTGAACTCCTCCAGAAGGATGCAGGCGTTGAACAGGAACTCGCGCACATCGGCGTCGCCCATGGCAAACGCGAGGGGCCGCAGTTCAGCCATCTCGCCCTCTTGCGGGGAAAGTCCTTCGATCGCGAACGCGCGTGTGATGGGCGACGGGTCGGTCAGGCTCAGGGCTGCATCCATCAGCCGGGAGGGCATGCCGAAGTGCTGCCGGGACTGTTCGCGGGCCAGCTCGAACAGCTGGTTGTAGTGGAATGCCGTGGCGTAGACCCGTCCGCCAGGGCGGAGCACGCGCCTGAACTCGCGGGCGACGCGCGCCTTGTCCGGCGGGAACATCAGGCCGAACCCGCAGACGATGACGTCGAAGCTGGCGTCGGCGAAGGGCAGCTCCGCCATGTCCACATCGGCAAGGAGGGGCACGTTGCGCTGCACCTCATCGCTCAGCACGCTGCGTGCCACGTTCACGGCGATCGCTGAAAGATCGGTGGCGACCAACCGTAGGCCCAGCGGCCTGCTCAGGTGCTGGTAAAGGTTCGCGGTGATGACCCCGGTGCCGCAGGCGACCTCCAGGACGTCGGACGCGTTGAAACCGGCCCGGATGTCGCCAGCGATCTCCTCGGCCAACAGCTTTCCGTAGGGACCGAAAATGCGCTGGCTCAGTACGCGCTCATAGAACTCCATGAACGTGCTGAGAGACCATTTCCGTTCGGATACAACCTTGCACTGATGCGGCGAGACATCCTGCATGGCACGCTCCCTGTGGCCGGAGGCCGGTGAATCTTCGCCGCCTTTATTGCATGGGAGTAAATGTCTTTAAGTGATATTAATCACATAAAGCAGGATTGATAATCCGTGAAAGGGCGGGCAGCCCTATATTCCCCCATTCATGGGGCAACGGCCGATTCGGCGCTTGCATCATTCTGTTCTGCAGCATCGCTTCGCGCGGGCTCAGCGCACCGACTGCGGCACCCGGCGCAGCTTGCCGGTGTCGTATCCCATTGCCTTGATGCGGGCGACCGCCTGCTGGTAGTCCGCCTCGCTCACCTGCGGCGTGCGCGCCATGTACCACACGTAGTCACGCTTGCTGCGGGCCACGATGGTCTGGGTGTAGCCCTCATCCAGCCAGGCAATCAGGTATTCGGCCTGGATGGGCCAGATGAACTGCATGCCCCAGACCGCACCATTGCCATGTTTTTCCACACGGCCCACCGGGTGCATCGACTTCTGTGGCGACTGGAAGCTGCCCTTGCGATAGGTGAAAGTGGTCTGGATGCGGCCATCGGCCTGCAGCGCGTAGCTTTCCACCGCGTCGAAGGCCTCGCGCTCGGGTCGGGACGGAATATGGGCGATGACATACCAGTCGCCCATGAAGCGCGGCACGTCCACCTTCGGAGGCAGCGGGATGGGGCGGGTGTCGTGGCTGCTGCAGCCTGCGCCGAACAGGGCAACGGCCAGCAGCGGGAACAGCGATGCGATACGCATGAGGGCGGTCTCCTTCAACGCGGGCGGAACAGGTAGTGGGCGACCAGCCATTGCTGGCCGTCGTCGTAGCCGAACAATTCGGCGCAGGCCATCCAGAACATGCGCCAGCGCTGCCACCAGATGCGTGCCGCCGCTCCGTCGCCATAGGTCTGTGCCAGCACCGGCAGCAGCTGTTCACGGGCAGCATCCTGGTTGGCCAGCCAATGGTTGGCCGTGCGCTGGTAGTGCGTGCCGTCCAGCAGCCAGCGCTGGTCCAGCACCAGGTCGCGCTGGAAGTGCAGCAGCGTGTCCGCTGCCGGCATCAGGCCGCCGGTGAAGAAATGCCGGCCCATCCAGTTGTCGTCGCCCTCGGTCTCGAACGGATACATCAGCGTGCGATGGGCGAAAATGTGCACGAACAGCGCACCGTCCGGCTTCAGCCAGCGGGCAATGCGGCCCAGCAGGCGGTCGTAGTTGCGGACATGCTCGAACATCTCCACCGACACGCAGCGATCAAACGCAGCGGCAGGCAGGTCCAGCTGGTTGACGTCCCGGGTGAGTACCTCGACGTTGCCGAACCCGCGCGCCTCGCACTGCGCCAGGATATGGCTGCGCTGGCTGTGCGAGTTGGACACGGCGGTGATGCGCGCGTTCGGGTAGCGCTCGGCCATCCACAGCGTCAGCGAGCCCCAGCCGCAGCCCAGCTCAAGAATGCCCTGGCCGTCGGCCAATCCGGCGCGCTGCCCGTACAGCTCCAGCATCGCATCCTCGGCCTGGTCCAGCGTCTCGCGGCCGGTGCGGTAGTAGCAGCTGCTGTACTTCAGGCGATGCCCCAGGCAGCCCTGGAAGAAGGCGGCAGGCACCTCGTAATGCTGGCGGTTGGCCGCATCCACGTGCAGTGCCAGTGGGCTGCCAGTGAGCTCGGCGATACGGCGGCTGAAGCGCTGCGCCTGCTCCTCCATGCTGCCGCTCGACTCCTCGGCCAGGCGTTGCGCACACAGGCGGCGTATGCCCGCGCGCAGCGCCGCATCGGGCAGCCAGCCACGCTCGGCCCAACCGGTAAGGCCGGCTTCCGTATCGGCAACCGGAGCAAGGGACGGGGTGCTGTTCATCGGGATCACTCCTTGGGGCTGCGCGGAAACCAGGGGAAGAACATCGGGGTACTGCGCTGGTAGTCGCGATAGTCATCGCCTCGACTGCGCAGCGCCTGTTTCTCGGTGAAGGGAACGCCACTGAGGTAGCGCAGGAACACGTACATCAGCACCGGCCCGGACCAGGCCAGCCACCACAAGGGTGAGCCGGCTGCCAGCAGTACATAGGTGAACCAGTGCAGCCACTCGAAGAAGTAATTGGGATGGCGCGTGTACCGCCACAGTCCTTGGCGGCAGGTCCGGCCCCTGTTCGCCGGGACGGCACGGAAGCGTGCCAGCTGACGGTCGGCCAGTGCTTCGCCGCCCACGCTGAGCAGCCACACGACGACCGCCGCTGCGATCCAGCCAGGCATGTCACTGTGGGGATTGCCGGCCACGGCCGTGAACGGCAGCGCAAACAGCACCACCAACAGCGCCTGCGCCATGAAGAAGCCGAAGATCCTGCCCTGGTGGCCGTGCCAGTGTTCGCGCAGATAGCGGTAGCGACCGTCTTCTTCCTCGCTGCGTACGCGGCGCCACAGATGCAGGGCGAGACGACTTCCCCACAGGCCACCGAGCACGGCCAGCGCGATGCGTGGCTGCAGCGCGCCATCGCCCAGCCATGCAAGCAGCAGCGCGCCTGCCGCCACGCCCTTTGCCCACAGGACATCGACGATGCCGATGTTGCGGTGCCTGCGCTGCCAGGTCCAACCCCAGGCCATGATCAGCACGGCGTACAGCAGTACCCACCACAGAATGCTCATCAGGCTGCTCCGATCAATGGGGTGTCACGATTGCTGGGCGTTCCGCGACGGGCGACGGCGCACAGCAGCGACAGTGCCACGCACCAGCCCTGCGCCAGTGTTGCCACGCCCAGCCAGGCCGGGGCGGTGAAATGTACGGCCTGGAAACCCCGCGCCGCGGACAGATACGCCAGCGGCGCCAGCAGGCCCAGGGCCACCGGCAGCATCCAGTGCCGCTGCAGGAACGCCATCGACGCCGTCAGCGTCATCGCAAAGGCCGCCCACAGCGCGAAAATCCACGGTGGCGGCACCCATCCAAGCGGTGCGGCGGCATACTGCACAGCACCGCTGGCTGCAGCGCTGCCATCCACCAGCCAGGCACACCCCAGCGCGAGCAACAGCAGGCGCAGCTCCAGGCGTGGCCGCGTCGAGGCAAGCAACTGGCTGCCGACATAGAGTGTGGCCGACAGCAGGGCCGGCCATTGCCAGCCGCGGCCGGCTCCGGCAACGGCGCACAGCCATACCAGCTGGTTGCCGATTACGTTGACCCAGGTGCGGCGCATGTCAGCCGGCCCGTTGGCCATGGACGTCCGTCTCGGGACGGTAGCCCGGCCGTGCCAGCAGCAGATGGGACACGCCGATCGAGCGCTCGAGGAAGCCGCCCTCGCAGTAGGCCAGATAGAACTCCCACAGCCTGCAGAAGCGGTCATCGAAACCCTGCGCACGTACCGCCGGCAACTGCGCCAGGAAGCGCTGCCGCCAGGCGCGCAGGGTGAGTGCATAGGAGTGGCCGAAATCCTGCTGGGCGATCAGCTGCAGGTCGCAGGCCCGGGTCTTGGCGGCCAGGATGGCGTTGATCGAGGGAATGAAACTGCCGGGGAACACGAAGCGCTTGATGTAGTCCACGCTGCGACGCGCCTGCTCGTAGCGCTGGTCCTCGATGGTGATGGCCTGCAGCAGGGCCACGCCATCGGGCTTCAGCAGCCGCTGCAGGGTCGCCATGTAGGTGTCCAGATACTCGGCACCGATGGCCTCGATCATCTCGATCGACACCAGCTTGTCGAACTGGCCCTGCAGATCACGGTAGTCCTGCATCAGCAGGGTCACGCGCTCCTGCAGGCCCGCCTCGGCCACACGCTGGGCGGCAAGCGCGTGCTGTTCGGCGGAGATGGTGGTGGTGGTCACATGGCAGCCGTAGTGCTGGGCGGCATGCAGGGCGAACCCGCCCCAGCCGGTACCGATCTCGACGACGCGATCACCGGGTTGCAGCTGCAGCTGCTGGCAGATGCGGTCCAGCTTGCGGCGCGAGGCGGTTTCCAGCGAGTCGCCGGCATCGCTGAACACCGCCGAGGAGTACATCAGGTCCGGCGACAGGAACAGCGCGAAGAAGTCATTGCCCAGATCGTAGTGGGCGGCGATGTTGCGGCGACTGCCTTCGCGGCTGTTGCGCCGCAGGCGGTTCCAGCCGCGCAGCAGCCAGCCACCGATCCGCGCCGGCCCGCGTTCCATGCCATCCAGCAGGTCGCGGTTGCGCACCAGCAGCCGCACCAGGGCCACCAGGTCATCGCAGTGCCAATCGCCGTGGATGTAGCTCTCACCCGCGCCGACGCTGCCCTGCGCGGCCACCTTGCGGTAGAACGCCATATCGCTGATGGTCACCGTGGCCTGCAGTGCGCCCGCACGATCACCGAGGATGACCTCGCCCAAGGGGTCACGTACCCGCAGCCCGCCTTCGCGCAGCGGAGCCAGTACCGCCAGCAGCCTCCGGCGCAGGAATACGTCCACCGCGCCGGGGCGGGGCAGGGCAACGGAAGGATTCAGCTCGTTCATCGCGGTTTCTCGGCAAGAGCGGGGTGGTCATGCACGGGATTGCGCTTCAGCCACAGGCGCAGTGCCTGCCAGTGGATGGCGGCTACCACCTGCACGGTCATCAACGGGTAGAACGCCAGTACCCGGGCCAGGCCGCGGCCATCAAGCGGGCGTCGCTGCATGGCCTGGGTGGCATCGAACTGCCGGACACCGTCGCGCCAGACCTGCATATGTACGCGCAGGTCCTCGCCGGGCGCGGTGAAGCGCCAGTCGTAGCGGCAATCCATCGGCATGAAGGGGGAAACGTGGAAGGCTTTGTCGAACTGCCAGCGCAGGGCACGCCCCTGCGGCTGTGCGCTTTCAACAGGCAGAACATAGGCGTGCCGTTCCTTCCACGGCGTGTTGGTGATGTCGGCGACGATGCAGTCCAGGGTGCTGCCGTCGGCCCGGTAGCAGTAATAGAAGCTGACCGGATTGAACACGTGGCCACCGAAGCGCAGGTGCGCCAACAGCCGCACCGGGCCGTCCGGGCGCCGCCCCAGCACGGTCGCGGCATGGTCACGCACGGCGTCTGCAAGCGATGTCCTGGGATCGCCGAGATAGTCGCTGCGGCGGAACTCTGCCAGGTTGCGGCGCCCGACCGACCACAGCCAGCGCCCGGCAAATACCTGGTCTAACTCGTCCAGGTCCAGCAGCAGCTGCGCGATGGGGTAGCGGAAGGCATGCGGATGCGGATGGTGCCGGCGGTGCACCACCTGCCCGAAGTAGAGGGCGCTGGCGCTCACGCGGCCACCTCCACCTGCAGGGGAGGCGGCGCGCCGGCATTGCGCAGTTGCAGCGCATCCACTACGCGGCGGGCACTGCGGATTCCATCTTCGTGGAAGCCCCAGCCCCAGTACGCACCCGCAAACCAGGTGTGCCGCCGGCCCTGCAGTTCGGCCCAGCGCCGCTGCGCGTCCACCGCAGCCGGATCATGCACCGGATGCGCGTACTGCAAACGGCGCAGCACCTTGGCCGGATCGATGGCCTCGCTGCGGTTGAGGGTCACCACCAGCGGCGTATCACCGGGCAGCCCCTGCAACAGGTTCATGCAGTAGCTGACCGTGCAGGGTGCGGTGGGGTCGCGCGGTACATGCGCGTTCCACGCCGCCCACGCCTTGCGGTTGGCGGGCAGCAAGGAGGCGTCAGTGTGCAGTACGGCCTCGTTGGGTTGGTAGCGGATCGCGCCGAGCACCGCATGCTCGACAGGATCGGCGTCGGCCAGCAGGGCAAGGGCCTGGTCGCTATGGCAGGCCAGGATCACTTCATCGAAGCCTTCAATGCCGGTTGCGGTGTGTACGCGTGCCCCCCAGGGCATGCGTTCGACCGCGTGTACCGGGCATTCCAGCCGCTCGTGCACCCGCCAGCGCGCACGCAGGGCGTCCACGTAGCGCGCCGAGCCGCCCTTGACCACGCGCCAGGGCGCGCGCCCGGTCATCTGCAGCATCTGGTGATTGGCCATGAACTGCACCAGGTAACGGGCCGGGAAATCCAGCACCTGCGCGGTCGGCGAGGACCACAGCGCCGAGGCCATCGGCAGCAGATGTTCCTGCACGAACGCCTCGCCATAGCGCTGGCTGTGCAGGTACTGGCCCAGCGTCGGGCCCTGCTCCTCGCCCAGCAGCAGGGGCGCGTCGCGATAGAAGCGCCGCAGGTCGGCCAGCATTCCCCAGAAACGCGGTGAGAGCAGGTTGCGGCGCTGGCAGAACAGGCCATCGAGCGATGTGGCGTTGTACTCCACGCCGCTGCGCTCGCTGTGCATCGAGAAACTCATCGTGGTGGGCTGCGAGTCCACGCCAAGTTCGTCGAACAACGCCGACAGCAGCGGGTAATGGTGCGGATTGAAGACGATGAACCCGGTGTCGACCGCCATCCTGCGGCCGTCCACTGTCACCTCGTGGGTGTGGGTGTGGCCGCCCAGATAGTCGTTGGCCTCGAACAGGGTGACGTCATGCTCGCCGTCCAGCCACCACGCACTGGCCAGACCCGCGATGCCGGAACCGATGACCGCGATACGCATGTCAGTGCCTCGCCTTGGCCAGTACCCAGGCCGGGATGGGCTTGAGGCCCTTAACCAGGCCCAGCGCAGCCATTGCGCGCAGGCCATACCAGCTGATGTCGATCTCCCACCAGCGGAAGCCCTGGCGGGCGGTGCCGGGAAAGAAGTGATGGTTGTTGTGCCAGCCTTCGCCGAAGGTCAGCAGCGCCAGCCAGAGGTTGTTGCGGCTGTCATCTCGGGTCTCGAAGCGGCGCCGGCCGAATCGGTGCGCCAGCGAATTGATGGTGACCGTGGCGTGGAACAACACCACGGTGGAGATGAAGAAGCCCCAGACCAGCAGCTGCGGGCCGGAGGTATGCAGGCCTGGCGCCACACGCTCGAGCACCGCACCCACGCCATACAGCGCAGCGGCCAGCAACACCGGAACCACGGTGTCGAACCGGTCCAGCCAGCGCAGCTCGGGGTAGCGGGCCAGATCGGGAATGCGCTGCAGATCGGTGGCAAAGGCACTACGGGTGAGGAACCAACCCATATGGCTGCGCCAGAACCCGCCCTGGCGCGGGGAATGCGGATCCTGCGGTTGATCGGCGTGGCGGTGGTGGTGGCGGTGGTGCGCTGCCCACCAGAGCGGGCCACGCTGCACGCTGGCGGCGCCGATGACCGCGAACACGAACTGCACGGTGCGCGATGCCTCGAACGTCCGGTGCGAGAAGTAGCGGTGATAGAACGCGGTGATGGCGAACATCCTGATCGCGTACAGGAACACTGCGACGGCAACCGCTGTCCAGGACACGCCCACCCAGATCACCCCGAGGCAGGCCACGTGCAGCAGCGCGAAGGGCAGGGCGCGCAGCCAGTCGATGCGGTCACCCTGGCTGCCGTCGATCGCCGCTTCGCTTCCAGCATCGGTGTCGAACCAGCGCTGGAAGGTGCGCAACAGGCGCGAACGTCTGCGGAGTGGAGGCGCTGCGGATGCCATGGACGGAAGCCCGAGGGAGTCGATTGCCTACCTATACGCGTTGCAGTGCAGGTTGGATGCAGTGGATTGCATCAGACTGCATGTTCACCTCGTCGTAACACCACAGCTCGCTACCAGCGGTCGCTGCAGCTCAGTGCGCCAGCGCTGCTCCGGCTGCTCGGTTGCGGGCGCGGCAAAGCGCACGGTCACCTGCGGATAATCGCCACGTGCATCGCGCAGGTTGCTGGTACCACGGAACTCGAGCAGGCGGCGATCAGCATCGGCGTAGACCAGCGACAGACGTGGGGCCACCGCGCCGAACCAGGTATCAAGGCGGACATTCACCGCATGGGCGGAAAGCCCCTGCCAGCGCACCGGGCCCTGGTACTGCACCTGCACGGGGTAGAAGCGTTGCCGGCCGGGCACCAGAAAAGGCAGGCTGACCGGTGCTCCACCCTGCAGCGTCCGCCAGTGGGCCCGCACGGCGGCATCGAAGCCGGCGTCGATCACGGCATCCGGGGGCAGCGGCAGCTGCCTGGTTCGGGAAGGCGTGGACGTGTCCTCCTTCCAGTCGACCCGGACCACGCCGGGGTCGACCCTCACATCGGCCGCTTGGCCGCTGCGGGCGTCCTGCAGCACATAGCCCCGCACCTGCGGCCGGGTGGCGGCGGGCATCTGCTTGCGGGCGAAAGGTTGGCCCGCAGGGCAAAGGTATTCCACCCAGCGTTCGCTGCCATCGCCGGCGCCGCGCTGCCAATGCACTTCGCGGTAGGCAATGACTCCGTTGGCCAGGGTGGCCACGCCCTCCGAACGCAGAAGAGGGGCGGCCGAAGCGGCGCAGGGCATGCAGAGCAGCAACCAGGCAAGACGCATCGGGGCGATCCATGGGAGGCTTGCGGGCCTGTACGCGCGACGGCGCCGGCTGGATGCACGTTGGCACCCATCCCGGGTGCATCCAACAGGCGCCACCGTGCGTAGAGGGAAGGACTCCTCTTCACCCAACGGCAGCCCCCGCCGATGTACCGTCCTCCCGCCAGTCCCTCCCATCCCTTCGACACCGCGCGGATCGTGTCCAGTTCACAGCAGCCCAGCAACGAGCCAACGAACTGGAACGGCGAGATGGATGGCGTCGCCCGGCTGCGCGATCGTGACTGCTTCATGCGCATCTACGACCATTTCATGCCGCGCCTGTGCATTTATCTGCGTGGCCTTGGGGCACCCGCAGCGGTGGCCGAAGAGCTGGCCCAGGAATGCCTGCTGCGCCTGTGGCTGCGCGCGGCCGAGTTCGATCCTGCCCAAGGTGCGCTGAGCACCTGGTTGTATCGCATCGGTCGCAACCTGCACATCGACCGCGTGCGTCGCGAACGCAGCTGGATGCAGGTGCAGGAAGCCGTGGAAGACGCCGCTGCCGCCGACGTCGGCGAGCGCAGCAGCGCCGAGCAGTTTGCCGACCATGCCCGCCTGCGCCAGCGCATCAATGAACTGCCGGCCACGCAGGCGCGTCTGGTTCGCATGTCTTACTTCGAGGCCAAGAGCCACAGCGAGATCGCGCAGGCGCTTGGGATGCCGCTGGGCACGGTCAAATCACACCTGCGACGAGCGTTCCTGCAGTTGCAGTCGAAGGTCGGGGGTGCACCATGAATCCGCACCACCACCTGCATGAGTCGACACTGATGAGCTACGCCGCCGGTGCTCTGCCGGCACCGTTGAGCATCGTCGCCGGCACCCATCTGGAGCAGTGCCCGCACTGCCGCCAGCGGCTGCGCGAAGCGGAGGCCATCGGTGCCGCACTGCTGGAGCAGACCCAGCCCGTGGCGGACGAGGCGCGGCGGGCGGGCCTGCGCGAAGCGATGCTTGCCCAGCTCGTCGAGGTCCAGGCCGACGCGGTGCCAGGCCCGCTGCGGTCGATGCCGCGCGAACGCCCCGAGGCGGATCCGGACCATCTGCCGACGTCGCTGCATCCGTACTTCGGCGATTCGCTGGGTCGGCTGCACTGGCGCTGGATGGCGCCGGGAGTGCATTGCATCCGTGCCGAGCAGATGCCGTCGCTGATCATGCTGAAGATCGCGCCGGGCAAATGCCTGCCGATGCACAGCCATGGACGCAGCGAACTGACACAGATCCTGCGGGGTTCCTACAATGATGCGCTGGGTCTGTTCGCGCCCGGCGATGTTGCCGACCTGGACGAGGAGGTCGAGCACCAGCCGGTAACGGCGCCGGGCGTACCGTGCATCTGCGTTTCCGCGCTGGATGCGCCGCTGGTATTCAGTGGTTGGCTGGCCCGCCGGATCCAGCGCTTCGTGAAACTCTAGGCTTCTTCAAGGTCAACGCATGTACGAAACACGCCCGCTGCGGATTCTGCTGACCGGCGCGACCGGACTGGTCGGGCAGGGCGTTGCCCGTGCCTGCCTCGCTTCGCCGCAGGTGGCGCGCACCGCCGCCCTGGTCCGCGGCAAGGCCCGGCTCGACGCGCGTATCGAGCAGATCGTGCTGGCCGATTTCCAGCATGCCCGTGGTGTGGGCCCGCAGCTGGCCGGATTCGATGCGTGTTTCTATTGTGCCGGAGCACCGCCGGTCGGCACCGCCGAGGACGAGTATCGGAAGGTGACGCTCGATGCCACCCTTGCCGTGGCTGCAGCATGGGCCGAGGCGAATCCGGACGGCCGGTTCCTGTATGTCTCCGGCGCCCATGCCAATCCCCACAGCCGGATCATGCCCCTGCGCATCAAGGGCGAGACCGAGGCCGCGTTGGCGCAGCTCGCGGTGCGCACCGTCATGCTGCGTCCCGCCGGGGTGCGCCCCGTGACGGGCACCGGCACCCGTCATGCGGCGTTGAAGCCGCTGTATCGCTTTGGCGGCCCCCTGATGGCGGCGGCGGGCCGCGTCCTGCCCTCACTGGTGACCAGCAACGAAGCCATCGGCCGCGCGATGATCGTGCTGGCGACGATGCCGGACCCGCCGCCGGTGCTGGAATGTGCGCAGATCAACCGACTGGGGGGCGCTGCTGCAGCCTGATGGGTGCGGTGCACATCTGCTGCACATCGCGCCTACTACAGTCGTCGCTCATCCTTCTGTGACGCATCGACGTGAACCTGCAGCCATCGTCTTCCCTGCTTCGCCCATCGCGCCCAGCGCCTGAGAACGGCCGCTTCGACCTGCTGGATGTCAATGCACTGCAGGATCCCGGCAGCGGCCGCATCGTCCATCTGTATTCGCTGGTGGCGCGCTGCCTGTGCTGCGAGGTCGTATTCAAGGCGCAGGAGGGCGATGGGCTTGTCAGCACGTCTGCCGCGCGTGTACTGCGCTGCCCGACCGGCTGCGGTGAGCAGGCCTTCAGGGGCAGCGCGCTGCGCCAGTGGCGGCCCGCAGCGCAAGGCCCTCAGGCATTGCCCGGCTAAAGCACGGCCGGATTGGCCTGCCACACCGCGTAGTTGAGCGCACTGGCGAACGTCACCCATGCCAGGTAAGGCAGCAGCAGCCATGCCGCCGCCGGACGCACGCGATGGAAGGCGACGATCGTGGCCACGATCAGCGCCAGCAACAGTGCGATGTCAGCGAACGCCAACGCCCCCTGTTTCCAGCCGAAGAACAGCCAGCTCCACAGCACGTTGAGGGCCAGCTGCAGCAGATAGAGTGACAGCGCAGGCGCGGTCGCGCGCCATCCGCCCTGGCGCCACACCAGCCACGCCGCCAGCGCCATCAATGCGTACAACACCGTCCACACCGGACCGAACACGCTGGCCGGCGGTGCCCATGCCGGCAACGCCAGGCTTGCGTAGAAATCCGCTGCCGAGATCGAGGCACGCGCGCCCAGTGCGGCCGCCAGAAAAGTGACGATGGCCCAGCCCAGAAGGCCAACTGCTTGCCTGCGGACATTCACGGTGTCTTTCCTCCTGCACTATCGCGAACTGCGGTAGTGCGTTGTACGTAAAGGCGTCGCGACTGGATGCAGCCTTCGGGTCAGTCCGCCGTGCCACCGTCGCTGGCCGCTGCAGCACCGGGCAGCAACGCGGGCCGACCGTCGAACCATTCCCGCGCACCGGCCAGATGCCATTGGCGGCGCTGTCCATCCAGCTCGATGCCGGCACCCAGCAGGCCCCAGCGAAGGTAGAGGTCGCCACGCTTGCGCTGGTCCAGCAGATCCAGCCGCGCACGCAGCGAAAGGCGCTCGTTCTCCGCCTGCAGTCCATCCAGTACCAGATGCCCGGCGCGCCAGCGCAGGCGGGTATGTGCATCCACCTGGCCGGAGTCGAGCAGCGACAATGCCCAGCGCGGGTAATCGCTGCGCTCGGCAAACAGCGCCAGCAGCGGGCCCGCGTCGCGCATGGCAAGGTCCGCGCGTGCGTCCACCTGGAACGGTGACTGCGCATCGATGTCACCGCGGGCGATGGTGACCCGGCCCCACCACGGCTGTGAACGCTGCTGCTCACCCACCTGCACGTTGCGCAGCTCGATCACGCTACCGCCCAGATCGAAGCGGCGCTGGCTGAAATCGCCACGCCGCAGCCTGCCATCAACGCGGGCGTCGCCCTGCAGGCCAAGCCCGGCCAACTGCAGGCGTGCGCGTTGGCTGCGCAGGCGGACACTGCCATTGCCAACCCGGCCCTGGGTATCGAGTTCAACGTCGCCGCTCACCTGGCCAGCGCCTCCCAGCAGCCGCACCTGGCCGTTGCCCAGGTAGCGGTTGTAGGCGGTGAGGTCTGGAATGCTTGCGTCATCGAAGCGCAGCTGAGCGCGCACGCCCTTGCGCAGCTCGCGCAGGCGACCGTCACCGGTGAGTGTCAGTGCCAGGTCGCGCCCATCGAACAGCGTGGCACCCTTGGCGCCGCCTGCACGCGCATTGAACGTGGGAAGCTTCACTGCCAGTACGGCGTGCGTCGGCGTCCCGGCCTGCAGTTGGCCATGGGCGCTGGCCGTTCCCTGCATGTGCACGCCGGCCACTTCGGCCACCGCCCGCGCCGCAGGAATGTCGACGCTGCTGCCAGCGGCCAGCTCGCCGTTCTGCAGGCGCAGGTCGGCGCGCAGCACGCCACCACCCTGCAGCTGGAACCAGGGTTTCTGCACGAACAGTGCAGGAATCCAGTTGAGCGAGGTGAAGGTCCATTCGCCCTTGACCGTTCCGGAGGTGCGGCCCAGCATCTCGCTGGGTTCGGCGAATGGAATGTGCCGCCCGGTGATGGTCAGATCCGCGTCCAGCGCAGCGCCTGTGCCCTCGCGCTGCGGCAACCGCGCCTGCAGGCGGATGTCGCGGGCGGTATCCAGCTGCACTGCCAGCGTTCCGCGGTCGGGGGCGCCAGCTCCCATCTGCAGGGGAACCCGCCAGACCGCATGGCTGCCGGGCTGAAGCGCGCCCTGGTCCAGGGTGATCGCGGCCTGCAGCTGCCCCGGCACGGCGGCGCTGGCAATGGAAGGACGTTGCGTGTCCGTATCCAGGCGCAGGCCCTGGCTGCGCGCCTGCACCTCCAGCACGGCATGCAGCAGCCCCAGCTTTGCCAGCCCGGGTGCCTGGTCGCGGTAATGCCGTGGGTAGGAGAACTGCGTCTTCAGCTGCATGTCGCCGAGCAGCTGGGTGCCGTCAAGGCTGACGTCGGCATCAGCGAACGCCACCTCCGAGTCCAGCAGTTCCGAGGGACCACCACGCAGCTGCTTCACGAAACCGACCGTGCCGCTGCCCTGGCCAACGATCAACAGCTTGCCCACGCGGACGCTGCGGATGGTTTCGCTATGAATGGCATCGAACCGCAACGTCCAGCCGCGATCGCCGCGCGGTGGTGAGGGAATGGCCTCCTCCACGCGCGCGATCTCGGCGGCCACCCCGGTCGCGTGCAGCGACGGCACGCGCACCTCGCGCTGGAACAGCGGCAGCAATGCCAAGCGTGCACTGGCGCGGTCCGCGCGCAGCACATACACCGTGTGATTGACGTGGCCGCGCATCTGCACATTCCAGGCGATGACATGCCCCGGCAGCAGCGTGATCGCCGGGCCAGTGGTCATCACGAACTTGTGCGGCTTGCGATTGGTGACCTGATCGAACAGCGGCGTATTGAGGAAAACATTGCCTGCCAACAGGTACAGCAGATACAGGCCCAGCAGGTACGGCAGCAGCTTGCGGCCGTGACGGCGCCATCGCTGCGGGCGGGCGAGGGAGTGGGGCATGGACCCTCGGCGTGGAATGGGATGGCCATCACTATCGTGGATGCGGCTGCGGCGCGATGTGAACGTGTTGCGCACACCGCGTCCTATAATCAGCGCGTCACTGTTCAAGGAGGTCACGGCATGAATGCCCGGACCAGCAAGGAAGGCGCAACCCAGGATGCGCCGCGCGATGCCGCCTCGGCGTCGTTCGATCCGACCTACACCTCGGCCAACAGCGAGGTGCGGGCCGCCGCCGGTGGTTACTCGGTCACGTTGAACGAGGGCGACGGCGCGTTGAAAGTGGGTACCGAGCACAAGCGCGCAGCGTCCAGTCTCGCATCGCAGTTCCAGGGGACGTCGCTGAACATGGCCGGCAGCCCGACGCCCGATGGCGGCAGGGATTACCTGCTCACGATGGAGTCGGTGGTCAGGGCAAGCGCGAAAGGTGCCGGCTTCCAGGACACCAGCAGCACCGGCGTACGCGGGCGCTACAGGGTCAGCCTGCCCAGCGAGGCGGTGGACGTCGATCCCACCCGCATCAACCCGTTCGATCCGCAGACCATTCCCAAGGGGGGCAGCGTCACCCTGGATGGCCAGCAGTTCACCGGCACCGCACTGGAAGGCAGCTTCCGCAACATCGCCATGCAGAGCCAGACGACCGAGGCGAGCGGTGCCAGCTACCGCGTGGATCGCCTGGATGATGGCCGGGTGCGCGTCACCACCGGGCCGAACGAGGCGGTGGAAGCCTTCAACGGCATGGGATTCAGTGCCGGCAGGTTCAGCGCGATTGCCGGTCGGCAGGACGCGCTCGGTCACGCTGCCGTCCGCACTGCCACGTTCGACCTGGATCAAGCCGAAGGCCGCCAGGCCTATGAACAGTTCATCGACAACGGCACCCTGAGCGGCCAGACCCCGGGCGTGCAGGATCTGGCGACGGTCGAGCGGCTGGGCATGAGTTCGCAGACGCGGCTGAAGGTCGGCTATGGCGACACGTTCGGCCTGGACCTGGCGGGTGCACGCAACAGCGGCGACGTGGTGCAGGTCAGTCGCGAGGACGGCAGCCGCACCGAACTGCGCAGCGTGCAGTACAACGGCAACCTGCCGGCAACCCGGGTCAGCGCCTACGGCGCCGACGGCCAGGAAGACAGGGCGCAGCGCCGCTATGAATTCACCTTCGACCTGCGCGGCCATGCGCAGGGTGAGCAGATTGCCGGAATGGCCAACGCCGCACTGTCCGGCGACCCCAGCGGTGATCGCGGACCGGTGAAGGCCGGTGAGCTCACTACCCTGAGCTTCAGCGAGGCCCAGATGCGCACGCTGATGGAGCGTACCCAGTCGATGGTCGGGGGCAACCCGATGCTGGGGCCATCGTGGCAGGTGCTTGCAGAGGACGGCAACGGCAGGCCGCAGCAGGATGTGGACGCCTTCGCCCTGGGGCTGGCGCGCAACCAGGGGCAATCCACCTATGGCATGGCCGAACGCCTATTCCATATCGCCGCGGCGGGCGGCAAGGATCTGCAGAAGATCGACGCTGCCGTGCAGGGCGAGCACCTGCAGTCGCTCGCGCCGCCCTCACCGCTGCTGCCCCGTCAGGACCCACGGCACACCGCCAGCCCGGACCACGGCATGTGGCTGCAGAGCCAAGGCGCTGTGAGCAGCCTCGACCAGGCGATGGGGCGCCAGCCTGATGAGATGAGCGAACGGCTGGGCATGGCCCTGCTGGTCGCGGCCAAGGCCAAGGGCATGCAGCGGATCGACGAGGCCGTGCTCAGTGACGACGGCAGGTACGCGTTCGCGGTGCAGGGCCAGCCGCACGCCGCCGATCGTCAGATCGCCCGCACCGATACTGCGCAGGCAGTGGCTACGCCGGTCAGCGAGCACGTGCGCGAGCTGCAGCAGGGGCAGTCGCTGGCGGCAAGCTCTGAGCAGGCGAGCCAGCAGCAGGAGCGGGAGCAGTTGTCCCAGGAACACGCTGCACGGGCCATGGCGCGTTGAGTCGGGCGCGCCAGCCCAGCGGCTGGCGCATCGGGTCAGCCAGGCCTATCAGGCTCGCCAAAGCGCCCGGGCCTCATCGGCAAGCAGCGCAGGCTGTTCCTCAGGCCAGAACAGGCGTCCGCCTTCCACCCAGCGGATACCGCGCGATGCCGGCAGCGTCTGGTGCAGCCACTCTGCCCAGCGGCCCGGAAAGAGGGGATCGGCTGTTCCCCACACCATGCGCGTGGGAATCGTACTGCGTTGCAGCGAGGCTTCGATGGCCACCAGCGGATTGGGCTCGAACGCCGCGAGGTGGTCATTGAGCTGCTGTTGGCGCAGGGGCGAGGATACCAGCGGGCGGAAACTGTATTCGATGGCCTCATCGCTGAAATGTGCCGGATCCACATAAGCCGAGCCACCGATACCGGCCGCTGATCGCGCGTAGCCGCGATCCTGCAGGTGGCGCACAATCTTCTGGTGATAGGTGCCTGCGCGTGCGGCGGCCAGTGAGTCCTTCATCTGCACCGGCGGGCTGTTCTGGTGCACGTCGCAGTTGGTCAGCAGCATCGTGCGCACGCGGCTCGGGTGCTGCACAGCGAACAACTGGGCCACGGTGCCGCCACTGTCATTGGCAACCAGGTCGACCATCGCAACGGACAGCGCATCAAGCAACGCAACGAGCATGTCGCTCTGTGCCTGCGGGGACAGGTCCTGCGTGGCCGCCACCGCGCTGTGGCCCAGGCCCATGAAATCCGGTGCAATGCAGCGGCGGGACGAAGAAAGCTGCGCGATCGCATGCCGCCACTGGAAGCCGCTCAACGGGAACCCGTGCAGGAACAGTGCGGCCGGACCCTTCCCTTGTTGCACGCAGGCGATGCGCCCGAACGGTGTGCGGACCCAGCGCCGGCGGGCGGCGAACGCTGCCGCATCCATGGGCTCGCGCAGGCCCGCGCTGGCGCCGCGCACGCTGGGCGGCCATCCCATGGCCAGCAACAGTCAAGCACCGATCAGCAGTGACCTGCGCGACGATGAAGGCGCATCGTTGGATGGACCGCTCATGACGTCACCGCCGTTCGACCGACGACCGCATGCTTGAACAACCGCACGGGCTTGCCCGCTGCGCGCTCGATCACGCCCTTGGCTTCCAGATCCAGCTGCACGGCCTTCAGCCACCAGCCTGCGGTCGCGCCTGCGGGGAACAGATCTGCAGGCAGCGCCGGCAGCAACGACTGCTTGGCAATGGCAATGGAAACCCCGGGCGGCGCCTGCGGCAGCACGTCGAGCAGGGCGCTGCGCATGGCGCTGTACTTGCCCCGGTCGACCCACTGGGTCCTGCCGGGCGAGGTGATGCTCTCGATCTCGATCTTGTCTGGCTCAGCCATGGACCTCTCCTTCAATGCGGATATCCGGGCTGCGCAGGCCCATCGCAATCCAGGCCTTCATCAACCGGGCATAGAAGCGCAGCGAGTGTTGCTTGAGGTTGGGTACATCGGCGGGCAGCACGGAGGGATCGGGCAGATCGCCCACCATGGTGCGCATCTGCAGCGGCGGCCGGGCATCCTCCGGCCACAGGCCGCCATACAGGCTCAGCCAGTGGCCGCCGGTCAGTTCAAGAAACAGGGGCGTGTTGCAGCAGGTGGCCAGCACGCGACGGGTGCCGGCATCGGCTGAGAGGCGGAACGAGGCCAGGCGCTCCACTCCTGCCAGGAACTCCACCCGGTCCTTGCGATACATGACGAACCGGGTAGTTCCATGCGGTCCGAGCAGCCGCTGGGCGCCGGGAAGGCGCTGCAGGCGCAGGCCTGCGGCGCGGCAGCTGTTGCAGCAGCAGTCGACGCAGGCGATGGGTGTGCCGGTCAGGTTCAACGTCACTTCGCCACAGCGGCAGGCAACCTGTTGTGCGGAAGGCATGTGGATGCTCTCTTCGGGGGCTCTTTTTCTATCGACGAACCGGGGGGGCCGGAATCGACAGGGACGGTGGCAGCCGATAGCTCACCCGGTACAGGTCCAGGCTGGCGCCATCGCCGCGACGCGCTGAATAGGTGAGCGTGCCAGGGCGGGACCAGTCGAGCATGGCCCCATAGCTGTCGCTCGCACCGTCGTTGACGGGTGCGGGCAGTCGCATGCCGGGCGCGTAGCGGTCACCGAACGCGCGTGCCGCGAACTGCTCGACCCGCGAACCGCCGAAGTCCTGTGCACGTGCGAAAACGATGGTCCGCCCATCGCCCAGGAAGGTGGCGTCGAACTCCTGCGCGGCCGTGTTGACCGCGCCTGCCACCGGCCGCGCAGGTTGCAGTTGGCCATCGTCCACCCGCGCGACATACAGATCGTGGCCACCGGCGCCACCTGCTCGGTCGCTGGAGAACAGCAGGGTGCCACCGTCGGGCGCGAGCATCGGCGCAAACTCGTTGGCGGGACTGTTGACGGCAGACCCGAGATGCTCGGCGGCACCGAACTGCAGGCCCTGCACGGGCACCCTGTACAGGTCATCGCCGCCCAGGCCACCGGGGCGATCGGAGCAGAACAGCACGAAGCGGCCATCGGCGGTGAACGCAGGGTCGAAATCGCGGCCGGGTGTGTTGAACGGAACCGGGCGCGCGGCACTCCACTGGCCGTGCTGCAGATGCGAAACCCAGATGTCATGGCCACCTTCGCCGCCAGGCCGGTCACGGCTGAACCAGAGCGCTGTGCGTCCGTCGGGGCTCAGCGTCAGGCGGATTTCGCTGTATCGGGTCGACGCGATGCCTGGTGCGAAACGCTCTGCGCGAGGGTCGAGTGCCAACGCCTCCCGGCTGGCATCACCCCCCAGCAGTCCAGCGACCGCGACCGCAAGCGCGACCAGTGAGGCAAGCGCGTTCATGCCTGCCGCTCGAAATCGCTGATCCAGTTGGTCTCCCAGGTCGCTCCGCCGTCTGCGGATGCCGCCTGTTCCCAGCGTGCGGAACGCGAGGTGATCCGCGACCAGATCACCCGCGTTCTGATCGGTTGTCCCCGCAGCTGGTCGTCTCCCATGAACGTGCCGACGCCATCGACAAAACCGCCGCGGACCGGTGCGCCGATCCGCGTGGGATCGCGGCCATCCAACCACCAGCTCGACCACTGGCCACTGCTGGCATCCCATGCGCGGATGCCCATGCCGCGTACCGTCGCAGCGGGGAAGTACATGACGTTGTCGCCAACGTTGCCGAAGCCGCCCAGCACCGGCCAGTTATGCAACGTGCCATCGAAGTGGTCCCAGCGGTTGCTGCCAGACAGGCGTTCGCGCAGCCGCTGGTGCTGCACCGTCCAACGGCCGACCAGGAAGTCGAAGTCGCGGGGCGCATCCGACTGCAGCGGCAACGACGAGGGTATCGCTGCCGTGCGGGTGAACCAGTTGCGCCAGTTCACTTCCCAGTGCACGCCGTTGTCTGCGGAGAATGCCTGCTCCCACCACGGCTGCGCAGCGTGGATGTCGTGCCAGCGGAACCAGACCTGGATGGGCTGGCCCTTGAAGGAATCCGCACCACGGAAGCTGCCGCCTGTACCGCTGAAGCCGCCACGCACCGGCGCTTCGAAGCGGCTGGGAGCGCGGCCATCCAGCCACCAGATTGCCCAGGTGGCGGAGGCCGGATCGAAAGCACGTACACCCAGGCCGCGGTAGGCGCCGCCGGGCAGCTGCATCAGGTTGTCATCGATCGTGCCCAGCCCGCCCAGGGTCAGCCAGACCGCACTGGTGCCGGTGAAGTCCACCCAGCGCGTGTCGGCCACCAGGCGTTCCTGCAGCCGGCGGTGACGCACGTTCCAGTTGCCCTGCAGCCAACGCCAGTCATTGGCATGGTCTCTGCCGGCATGGGCAAGGGTGGCGCCCAGCGGAAGGCACAGCCCGAAGGCGCCGGCACCGTACAACGCGGCAAGGCCGCCCAGAAATCCACGTCGCTGCATGTCTGATCCCCGTTGTCCGAGGCCTCATCTTCGGCGTCGTATGGGGGATTGACCACGCGGATATCGAGGCTCAGGCTAAGCCACACTTATGGTCGCCCACCGCCACCTGCCGTCGCTCGTTGCCATCCGTGCCTTCGAGGCCGCGGCGCGGCTGGGCAGCTTTGCGCGGGCCGCGGAAGAACTGGACACCACGGCGGCGTCGGTCAGCTATCACGTCCGGCGCCTGGAAGAGCAGACCGGTGCACGACTGTTCCTGCGCCACGCCCAGCACGTCGAACTGACCGAGGCCGGTGCCAGCGTCGCAAAGGAGGCTACCCGCGCCTTCGATGCCCTGCGTGCCAGCTTCATGCGTGCCGCCGACATGGATGCCACCCGCCTGCGCCTGACCGCACTGCCTACGTTGGGCACCAGTTGGCTGACGCCGCGGCTGGGTGGCTTCCGCGCCCGGCATCCGCAACAGGTGCTGGAGCTTGATCTGTCGGCGGAGCCGCAGGACCTGGCAGGCGGGCGTTTCGACGCGGCCATCCGCAACGGTCACGGCGACTGGCCGGGGCTGCACGCCGTGGAGCTGTTCCCCAGCGTGTTCACGCCACTGTGCGCGCCCGCGCTGCTTGAAGCCGCCACCGGCCTGGGCGGCGCGCGGCTGCCGGATGTGCCATTGCTGGGGCGTCCGGACTGGTGGGCGCTATGGTTCCAGGCATTCGCGCAGACACCGGCACCTGGGGCGGAGCGCTTCGCCACCAACTTCGCTGCCGAGCATCTGGACGTAGCCGCAGCGATCGCCGGCCAAGGCATCGCCATCGGCTCGCCGATCCTGTTCAAGGCCGAACTGGATGCGGGGCGCCTGGTACAAGCCCACGAAGGCGTGGCCAGCGATGGCCGCAGCTTCTGGTTTGCCAGTCCGGCAGGACGCAGCAACGCCCCGAAAGTCGCGCACTTCCGTGAGTGGCTGTGCACCGAGGCAGCAGCGGCCCGGCATGCTGCACGATCCTTACTGCGCAGGGTGGCCACGCCATGACCCAGAGCCCGGAACTGCTGCGCCGCCTGCTGCGTGCAAAAGACCACATGGACCGGGCCAGCCATGAGGACTGGCCGGTGGCGCGGCTGGCCGGGATCAGCGCGGTTTCCGCGGCCCATTTCGCGCGCTCCTTCAAGGACGCCTTCGGGGTGCCGCCACACCGCTATCTGCTCAGCCGCCGCATCGAGCGCGCTGTCGCCCTGCTGCGCGATACCGACCTGCCGATCACCGAGATCGCACTGCAGACCGGCTGGACCAGCCTGGGCACCTTTGGCCGCATCTTTCGTGACATCACCGGCGACAGCCCCGGCGCCCTCCGCGACCGCGAGCGGACCGATGCCCCGGCGCAGGGCCCGGTGCCGGAGTGCCATGCGCGTGCCGCGCGGCGCCCGGACCTGAAGATCGCAGTTTTGGAGAAGCGCCGCCGCACCGGCCTTGTTAGCGTAGATCCCACCTGAGGGAGGATCCTATGACTGGCATGGTGAATGTGGTCGGCCTGTATGTGCACGACCAGGATGCGGCACTCGATTTCTACGTCAACACACTCGGCTTCCAGGTGCATACCGATGTCGGCAACGGCGACTATCGCTGGCTCACGGTGCATTCGGGCGGCGAGGGCGGGTTCCAGCTTGGCCTGTTCAAACCGGGGCCGCCGGTACACGATGCGGCCACTGCGCTGACCCTGCAGCAGATGGTGGCCAAGGGTGCGATGCCGCCGCTGGTGCTGGCGGTGGACGATTGCCGCGCCAGCTACGAGCGGCTGCTGGCACGTGGGGTGGAATTCACCCAGGAGCCGGTGGAGCGCTATGGTGCAGTGGATGCCGGATTCCGTGATCCGTCCGGCAATGGCTGGAAGATGATCGAGCGCTCTGCGAAGACTGCCGCGAGGACGCCGCAGTGAGGGCCGGCAGCTGGGCGCGTCCCGTGCACCGCTGGACGTCTATCGTCTTCACCCTGACAGTGATCGCCAACTTCGTGGCGCGCTGGATGGGGCAGGGCGAACCACCGGACTGGCTCACCTACTCGCCGCTGCCGCCGTTGTTCCTGCAGCTGTTCACCGGGTTGTATCTGTTTGCGTTGCATTACCGCCGCAGGCCGGATGCCGCGCGCGCCGGCGTCGCACCCTGACGCCGGCCGCAGAGGCAGATCAGGCGAAGGCGCGGGGGCTGTGGCCCGCCAGCAGAGCGGGAAGCAGCTGCATGGATTCGAAGATCACCTGGGCGCCAGCGGCGCGCAGTGCCTCGGGCGAACTGTGGAAAGGCCCACCCGGGCTGAAGCCGAAGACGGTGGCCCCGGCGGCAACGCCTGCGGTGGTGCCGGTCACCGTGTCCTCGATGACTGCACAGCGTGTGGGATCAACGCCCAGCGACGCGGCGGCGGCCAGATACACACCCGGGTGTGGCTTGGTCTGCGGTAGATCCTGGCCGCTAAACATGCGCCCTGCGAAGACCTCATGCAGGCCGATCCTGCGCAGTTGCAGTTCCACCTTCAGCAGGTCCGCGCCGGATGCGCACGCAATGCGCCCATCAGTGGCAGCGTGGATGGCGCGCACCGCTGCAGGCGCGCCAGGAATTGCAGTCAGATCGCGCTCCAGCGCGATATTGCGGCGTGCGCGGAACTCATCCAGCCACGCCGGCGTAAACGGCTTTCCCGTGCGCGCCTCGATCAGGTCGGCCTGGGCAGCCACGGATTTGCCGAGGAACACTTCACCGGCCTGGCGGGCCGTCAGCGGCCAGCCGCGCTCGGTCAGCATCTCGGCGAGTACGCGGGAGGTCAGAGGTTCGGAATCGACCAGGACGCCGTCACAGTCGAACAGGACAGCGTCAAACGGGAAGCGTGACATGTTCCGTCCCCGCATCAGTTGTCGTGCACGCGGGCCGCTGCCGCGTTGGCGCGTTTCAGGCGCTCGTCCCGGGCCTGGCGGTCATAGGCATCCCTGGCCTGCATTGCTTCGCCTGCGGCACTGATCCATCCGCTGGTGCTGCATCCCGAGGCAAGGGTGGAGGCTACGAGGGTGGCGGCGACAAGCAGTGATTTCATGGATGTTCCCGGGGGCGTGGACGACAAGCGTCGAACAGAAGAAAGGTGAATCAGGGTGACGACCTTATCCATCTCGCACTTAATAGGCCTCGACCGGCGTTTTTGTATATGCATGACAGAAGGCGGTGGGGGAGGGACAGCGGCTTCATGCGCTCGCCACGCACCGAAGACAGCAACGTGACCGCCTCCGCTCTACGTTCTGCAGGCCCCCTCCGTTCGGCCTGACATGCTCGATACCGTTTCCATCCCTCCACTCGCCGACCGGGCGCGCCACGCGCTGCTGATGCAACCTGCGCTGCCACAGCCCGGCGGCGGCAACACGTTGCAGCGATGGCGCGCGCTGGCCCGGCTGGGCGCTGAGGACCTGTGCCTGGCCAAGGTTCTCGAAGCCCACTACGATGCTGCCGCCATCCTGCACGACCTGGGTGCACCGGCACCGGCCGACGGCACGCTATGGGCGGTGTGGGCAGCCGAGGGCCCTGCCTGCACCGTGCGCGCCGATGCGCTCAATCGCCTGCATGGCGACAAGCCGTGGTGTTCGGGCAGCATGTTCGTCGATGCCGCCCTGGTGACGGTTCGCTCGCCCGATGCAGCGCAGCTGTACAGCGTTGCCGCTGCGTATTGGCAGTCGCTGGATGCCGATCCGTGGCCAGCAGTAGGCATGGCCGGAATCCGTTCCACCACCGTCCGTTTCAACGCCGCACTGGCGCAGGCGGTGGGTGGGCGCGATGCCTATCTGCAGCGGCCCGGCTTCTGGCATGGCGGTGCAGGCATCGCGGCCGTCTGGTTCGGGGCTGCAACCGCATTGGCCGAACGCATGCAACCTGCCTGCGCCGAGGGCCTGCGTGCGCGGCTGCTGGGCAAGGTGGACCTGGCATTGGCGCCGGCGGCGGCGCTGCTGCGCGAGTTGGCAGTGAAGATCGACCAGGCACCTGATCTGCCACATCGCGAAGACGTCGTCCGTGTCCGCAGCGTCGTGGAACGTGCCGCCAGCGAGGTGCTTGACCTTGCAGGCCGTGCATTGGGCCCGGCGCCCATGTGCATGGAGGCCACGCACGCGCAGCGATGGGCGGATCTGACCGTCTTCCTGCGGCAGAGCCATGCAGACAAGGACTGGGCCTGGCTGGGCGCACAACGGGCGCTCCAGGAGGGACCGTGGAGCCTGTAGCCACCATCCACGGCACCGGGCCGGACGAGCACGCATGGCAGCAGTGCGACTGGCTGTGGAAGCAACCCAGCATCGGCCTCGCGGACCTGTGCGGAGATGCGGCCCGGATTGTCGTGGTGGCGCCCCATCCCGACGACGAGATCCTCGGGTGTGGGGGGCTGCTGTGTGGTGCCGTCGAGCGTGGTGTGGCCGTGCAGGTCGTTGCCGTGACCGATGGCGAGGCCTGTTATCCGGACGAGCGCTGGTGGACGCCCCAACGTCTTCGCAACGCGCGCCGCGAAGAGCTGCGCGCGGCGTTGGCCGAGCTGGCGATCGGCGCCGATGCGATCTGCCATCTCGGCATCGACGATGGCGCCGTAAGCGCACACGAACAGGAACTGGAAGGCTGGTTGCAGCGCACTCTGCGCGACGACGATCTGGTGCTTGCGCCGTGGCGGTTCGATGGCCACCCCGATCACGAGGCCGCTGGCCGGGCCGCATGTCGTGCGGCTCACGCGGCAGGCTGCGCGCGCCTGGAATATCCCGTATGGGGCTGGCATTGGCTGGAGCCTGCGCACGCACACATGGCATGGGAGGCGCCGAAAGTGCTGGACATCTCCAACGCCATTGATCGCAAGGCACGGGCCATCGCCCGCTTCCGCACCCAGATCGGGACCGTCCCCCGCCTGCGCGCTGAGCCGATCCTGCCAGCCCACATCCTTGCCCGATTCTCCCGGAAAAACGAGGTATTCCTAGCATGAGTGCGCAACCTTATTTCGACCAGCTGCATGCCGCTGAAGATCCCTTCGGCTACCGCAGCCGGTGGTACGAAGAACGCAAACGCGCGTTGCTGCTCGCCAGCCTGCCGCGTGCCAGGTTCAGCCGCGGCTGGGAGCTGGGCTGCTCCAACGGGGTGCTGACCGAGGCGCTGGCGCCTCGCTGTGAACGCCTGCTCGCCACCGACATCAGCCCCCGTGCCACGTTCCAGGCGCGCCGCAACCTGGCCCACCTGCCGCATGTCCAGGTGCACTGCGCCAGCCATCCGCAACAATGGCCCGCTGGGCGCTTTGACCTGATTGTCTGCGGTGAAATGGGCTATTACCTTGCACCGGAGGCACTGCCCGCGCTGCGCAGCGGCATCCACGCGGCGCTGAAGGATGAGGGCCTGCTTGTTGCGTGCCACTGGCTGCCTGCCTTCCCCGGACGCTCCAGCGCCACGGCACTGGTTCACCAGCACCTTGGGCAGGGGCTGCAGGAAGCGTTCTGCTATCGCGATGCTGATTTCGTATTGCAGGGCTGGATGCGCCGGCCGCTGTCGCTGGCCCGGGAAGAGGCGCTGCGATGATCGGCGTGCTGGTGCCCGCGCATGACGAGGCCGCCACGATCGGCCGCTGCCTGCGCTCACTGCAGAAGGCGGCCCGGCACCCTGGCCTGAACGGATGCGAGGTACGCATCGTAGTGGCACTGGATGCCTGCAGTGATTCGACGGCGGCCATCTGCAGGGAGCTGCAGGTGGAAACCATCGACCTGCAGGCGCGTTGTGTCGGCGCTGCCCGCGCTGCTGCAGCTGCGCGGCTGCTGCAGCAGGGAGCACGGTGGCTGGCAAGCACCGATGCCGACGGCACCGTGCCGCCGCAGTGGCTTGCGGCGCAGCTGGATGCCCGCAGTGATGCGTTCTGTGGCGTAGTGGACGTGGCCGCCAGCGGCCGCCGCAGCCGCCATCTGCGCAGGCTGTTCCGGCGCAGCGAGCGCTGGGGCGATGGCCATGGGCGGGTGCACGGCGCCAACCTGGGTGTTTCGGCGCAGGCCTACCGTGCTGTCGGCGGTTTCGCCGCGCTGGGCTGTGGCGAAGACGTGGACCTGGTACGTCGGCTGTCGGCGGCGGGCGCCAGCGTGCGCTGGGCCGGGGCCCCGGTCGTGACCACCAGCGCCCGCCTGCTGGGACGGGCGCGCGGCGGTTTCGCCGACTATCTTGCCGGGCTGACGCTGGAACAGCAGAGCGCCCCTGCCGTCTGTCAGCTGACCGGCACCGGCTGATCGCTGCCTGCGAGCGGCTCAGTCGCCGGTCTGCGAGTGCGGGGCCTGCACCGGTTTCGACTGCGGCGAGTCCTTCTGCCGCAGGAAGATGGTCAGTACCACCAGTGACAGCACGGCCAGGAATTCACTCTGCCAGTTCTGCATCGACTCGAACCAGAACGTGCTGCCCAGCACATGCTCAAGGAAGCCCGGTGCCGGCAGCCCCTGCAATTGCTGCTCAACGCACTGCGAGCGCCAGCTGCCGATGGCGTGCAGGATGAAGCTGAGCAGGAACATCAGCCCGAATGCGATGGCCAGTGAGTGGCCGTACAGCGCCTTCCACACTCCGCCACGTCGCACCGGCCAGGGCGTAGGGCCGTCTTCCACGCGCTCCTGTTCCTGTGCCGGGTCAATCGGGCGCGACTCGGCAGAGCCCCGTTGACGCAGGGAGACGGTCAACAGCACGTACATGCCCATCTGCAGGAATTCGCTTTCCCAGTTCTCGAACGTGGCGCTCATGAAGTGACCGCTGTGCAGGTACTGCCACAGATCAAGCGGCGTCCTGCCATGCTGCAGCAGTTCCTCGTTGTGGACCTGCAGTCCCGCAGCCACCTGTCCCCCCAGGAACAGCAGCATGAGCGCCAGCAACGCCAGTGACAGACCATTGCGTTTCCACATGCCCTTGCTCCGCTTGCCTGCATGCCGCGTGAGAGCCTGCGCGGAAGACGTCGAAACGACCGTGAACGATCTGCCTGATGGATGTGAGGAGCCCGGCGCTTGACGTGGTGTTGCATTGATATGGACAGGACGCACACCGGACAGTCACCGCCTGCGAGCGCGGCGCGTGTGAGTCTGGACGCTCCGCAACAGCAGGAGACAGATGATGCAGGCGCTGACTTATCACGGCCGCAAGGACGTCCGCGTGGAAACCGTTCCCGACCCCGTGCTCGCCGCCGACGACGACCTCATTCTGAGGGTGACCGCCACGGCCATCTGTGGATCGGATCTGCATCTGTACCGAGGCAAGATCCCTGACCTGCACAGCGGGGACGTTCTCGGCCATGAGTTCATGGGCGTGGTGGAAGAGGTGGGCGCGGGTGTCACCCAGGTTCGTCCCGGCGACAGGGTGGTGATTCCGTTCGTGATCGCCTGCGGCGACTGCTTCCATTGCCGCCTGGCGGAGTACGCAGCCTGCGAGACCACCAACCCTGGAAAAGGCGCGGCAATGAACGCCAAGGGCATGCTGCCGCCGGCAGCGCTGTTCGGATACAGCCACCTGTACGGCGGTGTGGCCGGTGGCCAGGCCGAGTTCGTGCGCGTGCCCAAGGCCAATGTCGGCCCGCTGCGCATCCCCGATGGCGTCGCCGACGAGCAGGTCCTGTTCCTGTCCGACATCCTGCCAACCGGCTACCAGGCGGCGCTCAATGCCGGGGTGAAGCCTGGCTCGACCGTCGCGATCTTCGGCGCAGGCCCGGTAGGCCTGATGAGCGCGGCGTGCTGCCGCCTGCTGGGCGCCCAGACGATCTTCATGGTCGATCATCTTGCCTATCGCCTGGACTTCGCCCAGCGCACCTACGGCGTGACGCCGATCGATTTCAGCAAGGTGGATGATCCGGCCGACTACATCGTCGGTCAGACCAGCGGCCGCGGCGTGGACGCCTGCATCGAAGCGGTCGGCTTTGAAGCGGAAGGCAGCGCACTGGAAAGCGCGCTGACCGCTGTCAAACTGGAAGGCAGCAGCGGGGTCGCGATCCGTCAGTGCATCGCCGCCGCCCGCCGAGGTGGTGTGGTCAGCATTCCCGGCGTCTATGCAGGTTTCATCCACGGATTTCTGCTGGGCGATGCCTTCGACAAGGGCCTGACCTTCAAGATGGGCCAGACCCACGTCCAGGGGCTGATGCCGGAGCTGCTGACCGCGATCGTCGAGGGCAGGCTGGACCCGGGCAACATCATCTCCCACCGGATGCGCCTGGCGGACGCGGCACAGGGCTATGCGATGTTCGATGCGAAGGATGATGAATGCAGGAAGATCGTGCTGACCCCATGATTGCGGCGGCGTGTTTCGTACCTGCCGCCAAGGGGGCGCGCCGGTCCGGACAGCGTGCCACCGGGGCTCCCGCTGTGCCTGCACGCAACGGCCATCCATTCTTGACGGCGCCTTGGCGCCGGACGTGGATACTTCCGCCGTCATTGGCCGAGGAGGACTGAAAATGGGTAGCACCGAGACCAGCAGGGCGCCGCGCATTCTGCGCGTGGAAGTGATGCCGCTGGACTGCGGGGAAACCGCAGTGGTGGTGGAACTGGCATCGCCCCCCGGCAGGGCCTGGGAGAAGGCACTGAAGCGCGTGATTTCTGAAGCCGAGGGGCTTGAATCGGCGCAGTCGCGCTGTGACGGCCGCTTCGTCTACATCATCGGTATCGAGCCCGGTGGCCGTGGCACGCTCCATCGGGTGAACCAGGTCCTGGCCGCCACCCACGAACGCATTGCACCGCGCAACGGGCATTCCATGCCGATGCCACAGCAACCGGCAGGCGCCATGGTCAACGCCAGCCTCTGAGCAGCGATGGCCGATACACGGCAACCTGACGGCTGCAGGCCGGCCACGCCCGGCGGCACAGGCTTCACGCCGCAGCCGACGTGTGTTCACCATGTTGCTACGAGCCTGTCGCCACCGTAGCGCCATGGCACGTGAACTCCGTCATCCGCGACCGGGCCACCCGGTCGCCGTGGGCTGCGCAGGGTGGTCGCTGCCCACGGACATCGCCCACGCGTTCGCGGCGGGAGACAGTGCGCTGCAACGCTATGCATCGCGCTTTCCGATCGTGGAGATCAATTCGTCGTTCTACAGGCCACATCAGCCCGCCACGTATGCGCGCTGGGCGGCCAGCGTGCCGCACGGTTTCCGTTTCTCGGTGAAGATGCCGCAGGCCATTTCCCATGACGCGCGCCTGCGCGGTGCTGCGCCGTTGCTCGACACGTTCCTGCACGCGGCGGCGCATCTGGGTGATCGGCTGGGCGCCCTGTTGCTGCAGCTGCCGCCGAGCCTGGCCTACGATGGCCGCACGGCATCGGCCTTCTTCCGGGCGCTGCGCCGGCGCAGCGCCGTGCGGGTCGCCTGCGAACCACGCCACCCGAGTTGGTTCGACGACAAGGCCGACGCGCTGCTGGATGACCACGGCATTGCCCGGGTCGCGGCCGATCCCGCCCGGGTTGCAGGGGCTGATCAGCCGGGCGGAGCCAGGCACTGGAGCTACTGGCGGTGGCACGGGCAGCCGCGCATGTACTACAGCGCCTACCAGCAACCGCAGCTCTGCAGTCTGGTGGCCGCCGCAGTAGAGGCCGCCCAGGCGGGGGAGGCGTGGATCATCCTTGACAACACGGCGCACGGCCACGCCGTGCCCAATGCACTGCAACTGCAGTCGATGCTGGAGCACGCCAATGCCTGAAGGTCCTTCCATCGTGCTGCTGCGCGAGGCCGCCGCCAGGTTCAAGGGAAAGACCGTCCGTGGCGTCAGTGGCAACAGCACGCTCGACCTGGCCTGCCTGGAGGGACGCCGGGTGCGGGCCGTGCGCAGCTGGGGCAAGCATTTCCTGCTGGAGTTCAGCCACGTCAGTCTGCGCATCCACCTGATGATGTTCGGCAGCTGGCGCATCGACGAACGCAAGGAGACGCCAGCGCGGGTATCGCTGCGCTTTGACAACGGCGAACTGAACTTCTACACCTGCTCGGTGAAGCTGATCGATCAGCCGTTGGACGAGGTCTACGACTGGCGCACCGACGTGATGAGCGACCTGTGGGACCCCCGGCTTGCCCGCCGTCGCCTGAAGTCGATGCCCGATGTCCTGGTCTGCGATGCCCTGCTGGACCAGACGCTGTTCTCCGGCGTGGGCAACATCATCAAGAACGAGGTGCTGTTCCGCATCCGGGTCCACCCGGCCAACCCTGTTGGTGATCTTCCGCCGCGCAAGCTTGCCGACCTGGTCAAGCAGGCCCGCGAATACAGTTTCGACTTCCTGCGCTGGAAGCGCGGCTTCGAGCTGAAAAAGCACTGGCAGGTGCACACCCGGCGGACATGCCCCCGTTGTGGTGGTCCGGTCAGCAAGGTCTACATGGGCACCACGCATCGGCGCACCTTCTTCTGCCCGGTATGCCAGGTCGATTATCGCGCTGGGACGCCGCGGCCGCCGGCGAAGAAGCGCACCCTGGCGAGAGGCCCGGTTCAGCGCGGTGGTGTCAGGCCCGTGCGTTGATATCAGGACGTGGATGACAGCGAAGCGATAATCTGACGGTTGCTGAGTACTTCGACGGCGCCCGATCGCTGCAGGGTCTGCAGGGCCGGCTGGCGGCGGTCCGGCAGGGCGGCGACCGCTTCCCGGGCGACCACCGTCGCGTACTCGCGCGAGTTGGCATCGATGGCAGTGGCCAGCACGCACGCGTCCAGTGCCATGCCGGCCAGCACCAATCGCCGGGTGCCGAGCTTGGCCAGCAGCACCGGCAGTGGCGTGGCGAGGAAGGCGGAGTGCTTCGGCTTGAGGATGAAGTAGTGTTCCTCGCTGGGGGCAAGGTACTCGACGATCTGCGCCGAGGCTCCGCCCTTCTGCCGGCAGGCCTCGACCAGCTGCGGGAAGTCGCGCTGCCAGTTGCCGAAATTGTCATTGGCGTAGATCACCGGGCAGCGGTGCGCGTCGAATGCAGCACGCAGGCGGGCGGTGCGCTGGGCTGCACGTACGGCGTACGGAGCCAGTTGCCGCCCCTGTGGAAAGTCGAACAGGCTGAAAAGATCGATGATGAGCAGGGCGGTGGGCTGTTCCATGGCGGGCTCCGAGGTGTCAGGCCTCCACTGCCTGTTCGTCTTCGGCACCACGCACCAGCGCGCCGGAGCCGCCTGACGGGCGCGGGCTGCCCGGCCCCCTCGGCGGGAGCGCAGGCCCGATCACTGGCCAGCTCCGTCGTCCCCCTCACCCTTGTCGTGCCGAGCGGGCGCCACGCGCTTGCCAAGCCGTTGCGCCTGCTCATCCGGTGTGGCGGCGGCGACGAAGGGAGAGATCGGATCACTGGCCGGGAACGTCTCCGTCAACGCCTGATCATGATTGGCACTGTTGTGGGCCTTGGCCTGTCCAGCGCTGGCAGCAGGCACCGCAGCCGTGTCGTCATCCGGATGGGGCAGGTCTTTCTGATCGCGCTGCATGACATTTCCTCATTGATTGGACCGCATCGTGCGGGGGTACGACAACGGTAAACGTGAACGCGTGAGTACCCGCATCAAGCCGGCGTGGACGCAACGTCAACAATCAAGGCGTCCTTCCATATGAGCTCGAAGCCGTTGCACGGTTGCGGCGCCACGCCAGCAGCTGTCCGATCAGCGCGGTTGCCAGCAACAGCAGGTTGGTGACCACGAACACGGTGGCGCCCAGCACCGCGCTGTAGATCGTGAACAGCGTAGACGCGGTCATCTGCCCGATGAAAAGCCACTTCGAGACGGTTTCCGGGTGCGGCGAGTGCCATTGCTTGACCATCTGCCGGACCAGCGTGGCCATCAGTACGGCTGTGGCGGTCCATCCAAGTAGATCAGGGTGCATACGTCATCCTCGTGCAGAAGCGCGCCGCCCCCCCTGAGGGAGCGACGCGTAGGCTGATCTGCGGTGCACCTGCGATCACGCGGCCTGGGCGGCCTTGGCGTTGCCGCCGCTCTTGGCCAGCAGGGTCAGCTTCTCGTCCGTGGCCTTTTCCTCTTCCAGCGTTTCCAGCAGCAACGGCACAGCGTCCTTGTATCCGAGCTGCTTGGCCAGCGCGGCGATGGTGCCGTAGGAAGCGATTTCGTAATGCTCGACTTTCTGCGCGCCGCCAATCAGTGCTGCATCGCGCACCGGGCCCTTTTCAATGCTCTCGATGACTTCCTTGCCTTCTTCCACCAGGCCTTCCATCGCCGCGCACTTGATCCGCTTCAGGCGGATGCCCAGCACCTCCACCACCTGGTCGATGCGCTCGATCTGGCCCTGGGTCTCCTCAAGGTGTGTCTCGAACGCGGCGGCAAGTGCGGGGTTCTCTGCGGCCCGGGCGAGGCGCGGCAGGGCCTTGGTCAGCTGCTTCTCGGCACTGTAGATGTCGGACAGTTCGTGGATGAAAAGGTCTTCAGCGGTCTTGATGGCCATGGTGCGCTCCAGCAGGGAAGGAGCGACGAGGCTATCCCGGCCAGTGTTGGGGTGCGGGGTAGATGCAGTGAACGGCGGATGCGCATCGAGCGCGCAGATGCATGCATTCCCCTCACGCCGGGCACTGGGCGCGCGTCGGAACCACGCTCAGCGTTGGTCGGTCGCTGCTGCAGATTGGCCGGTTGCCGCCAGATGTTCGCCGTCCACCAGGCGCGCGTTGCTGACGGCCTGGTGCGACCCGCACCTTCCGCAGGTCAGCAGCGTGCCCCCCGTCATCCGCTTGAGCTCCGCGTCGGCGCGGGACACGTGGTGGCACTGGTTGCAGCGGAAGGCGATAGCGGTGACCTGATCGATGCAGCCTCGCGCATCGGTCGCGAAGTCCACTGAAAAGACGTAGAAGAGTCCGGTGTCAGGCATGAAGTCGATCTCGCCGGCGGACCTGTTTCATGCCATGGGGCAGCAGTGCATGGCGTGAATCCTTTTCGGGTTCGTTTTCACATTTCACTGAATTGTTCTGTTTCAGGCTGCGCCTGCTGTGCTGCCTCAACCGGCCTTCTGCTACGGTTGGGAGCCCACTGCAGGGAGGTCGAACGTGCCCATCAGAGCCGTTGTATATACCAGCGAGGCGGCAGCGGATATTGCTGCCAGCCGGCTGGGCCAGACCGGGGGCAGGCTGTGCGGAATCGTGGATGACGCAGCACGTTTCAACCGTGATGCCGGCGTCACTGGCGTATTGCTGTTCGATGGCGCGCGCTTTGTGCAATACATGGAAGGCCCGGACGATGGCCTGCAGGTGGCATATTCCCGGGTGCTGGGTGCCAGCAGCCACAGCGGCCTGATCGAACTGCAGCGCGGCAGGGTGGGGCAGAGACGCCTGCCTTTCTGGCCCATGCATTGGCTGCCGGTGGAACCGACGGAGCTGAGACGGGTGGCCGGCGCGGACTGGACCGGTTTCGTCCAGCGCGAAGGCACCGCTGCGCCCACCACTACTGCCACGGGCATGGAGCTGCTGCGCGCCCTGGTTGAACCCTATACCGCCTCACCCAGTACGGAGTCGCCATGACACAAGCAACTTTCCACAGCGGACACCACCGCCGGCTGGACGTTGTTGCCGGAGCGTGGGAGACCACCCTCATCGCGCTGCAACCCGACGGCAGCACGGGCGGGGTGTCGTTCGCATCGGACGTTTACACGTGGATGCCCAATGGTCACTTCCTGGCGCATGAGGTCGACGCGATGATGGACGGGCAGCGTGTGCGCTCCACGGAAATCATCGGCGTCGATGTTGAATCCGGTGGTTTCTTCAGCCGCAGCTACGACGCTGATGGTGGCACCAGCGATTTCACTTCACGACTTGATGGCGGCAGGTACACCATCCAGGGCCAGTCCCAGCGGTTCGACGGCGTGATCAGCAGCGACCGGCAGTTGCTGACCGGGGAATGGGAGCATCGGGTCGGCGATGACTGGATACCGTTCGTCCGCATCGTGCTTGAACGGGCCGAGTAGATCGCTTGTTCCGCGGGCGCCCCCGCATCGGGGGCTTCGCTGTTGGCCGCGCCTAGCGCTTGGGCGGCGGCGGCGCGGCTTCTTTCCCGCGTTCAGCCTCTGGCCCCGAGGCCTGGTCTTCGGAGGCGGCGGTGCCGCTGCCGCCGCCGGGCACGTTGCGCGCCGGCGCGCTGGCCGCTGGCGGGGTTTGCCGAACCGCATCGGCATGTTGTGCCTTATCGGTCGGTTCGCCTTGGTTGCAGGCCGACAATGCCATCGTCGCCACGGCACACAGCAGCAGTACCCGCATGGTCACTCTCCAGAGTAGGAAACCCCTTGTTTCTAGCGTTGAGCGCGTTGTGCGGGCGTGACGGGGGCGGCAGCGCACCGGCTGAAATCTGCCTCTGCTGGTGCCGGGAAGAAGGGCGCTTCGCCGCGCTGCGGCTCTTCCTGCTCACTCCGCGACGACGTTCAGGTGCGTTAAAGTTGCCGGCGTAGGTGCCCCCCGCGTCGCGGTCAGGGGCAGCCGAAGAAGTGACGCATCAGGAGTCCACATCATGAGTGTTCCCGAGGGATTGGAAGGGAGTGGGCAAGGCCTGACGCGCAGAACCTTCCTGCTGGCCGTTGGCTCCGCTTCGCTGCTGCTTGCCTGCAACGGCAAGGCGCCAGCAACCCATGCCGGTGCCACGCCGGCGAAACGGACGGACGGGCGCTTTCTGCAGCTCTCCCAGGCACTGACCGGGAAGTCCGACCTTGATCCGGCAACCGCCGGGCGCATCGAAGCCGCCTTCGCCAAGCTGCATCCCGACATGCACGCCCAGTTCCCCGCACTCGCGGCCAAGGCGCAACAGGTGCACGGCGCTGAAGCACTGCTGGCGGCTGTTGGCGATGCACGGCCGACAGCGCTGGCCATCATCACTGCCTGGTACACCGGCAGCGTAGGCAAGGGGCCGCAGGCCATCACCGTTTCCTATCGCGATGCGCTGATGCAGCGCCCGGTGGACGATGGCCTGTTCCCGCCCACCTACGCACAAGGCGGTCCCGCATGGTGGACGGCCGAACCGCCGGCGGCGGTACGCGCGCACGGCTGAGCCTGCGCTCCCAGCTCTTTTCCCGTAATTGTTATGGATTCCCCTCATGAAAGCTCCGGTTTTCCGTGATGGCGACGCCGATGCCGATGTTGTGATCGTCGGTTCGGGCGTCGTCGGCGCATTGATCGCCCACCAGTTGGTTCGTGCCGGAAAATCGGTTCTTGTGCTGGAGGCGGGCCCCCGCCTGCATCGTTCCGACGTGGTCGAAAACTGGCGCAACGTCAGCTTCGAACGGCGCATCGGCAGTGATTTCCAGGGGCCGTATCCGCAGTCACCGCTTGCCACCGCGCCGCTGTACTTTCCGGCCAATGACTACGTGGGCCTGACCGGCCCCGACGCCAGCAGCTTCCATCAGGGCTTCATCAAGGCCGTGGGTGGCACCACCTGGCACTGGGCCGCCTCCTGCTGGCGCCACCTGCCGGTGGACTTCAGGATGCAGAGCACCTACGGGGTGGGGCGCGACTGGCCGATCAGCTACGACGACATCGAGCCTTATTACTGCCGCGCCGAGGAGGCGATGGGCGTCTCCGGGCCGAATGATCCGGCCAAGCAGAGCCCCTCCGAGCGATCCAGGCCCTACCTCGCCGACATGATTCCCTGGGGCAACGGTGACAAGGTGTTCGCCGAGGTGGTCAATCCACACGGCTACAACCTGGTGCCCATTCCGCAGGGTCGCATGGTCACGCCCTGGAACGACCGGCCCGCCTGCTGCGGCAACAACAACTGCCAGCCGATCTGCCCGATCGGCGCGATGTACAACGGCATCCATACCATCGAAGCGGCCGAGAAACTGGGTGCGCAGGTGCTGGCCGAAGCAGTGGCCTACAAGATCGATACCGACGCGCAGAACCGGGTCACGGCCATCCACTGGTATGACAACAACAAGGTCAGCCACAAGGCCACCGGCCGCAGTTTCGTGATTGCGTGCAACGCACTGGAGACGCCGCGTCTGCTGCTGCTTGCCGCCAATGAGCAGAACCCGAACGGCATCGCCAACAGTTCCGACCAGGTCGGGCGCAACATGCTCGACCATTCCGGTTTCCACTGCTCGTTCATTGCCGACAGGCCGATCTGGCTGGGCCGTGGACCGGCGCAGTCCAGCTGCATGGTCGGCCCGCGCGACGGCGCCTTCCGCTCGCAGTACTCGGCCACCAAGATCATCCTCAACAACATCAGCCGGGTGGCGATCGCCACCGACCAAGCGCTGAAGAAAGGCCTGGTCGGCGACGCGCTGGATGCGGAGATCCGCCGCCGTGCGGTCTTCGGCGTGGATCTTTCGATCAGCCTGGAACCCTTGCCGGATCCCAGCAATCGCCTGACGCTGTCCAAGTCGCGAGTGGATGGCCACGGCCTGGCCTGCCCGGATATCCATTACTCGCTGGGCGACTACGCCCGCAAGGGCTATGACGAGTCCTGCAAGCAGTTGCGTCACATCGGCTCGCTGTTCAACGCCGAGGAATTCGTCATCACCACGGCGCTCAACGCCAACAACCACATCATGGGCTCGACCATCATGGGCGCGGATCCGCGAGATTCGGTGGTCGATGGCGATTGCCGCGCACACGATCATCCCAACCTGTGGCTCCCGGGCGGCGGCCCGATGGTGTCGGCCAGCGTGGTCAACAGCACCTTGACCATGGCCGCGCTTGCGCTGAAGGCAGCAGATGCCATCGAGCGTGCCGCATGAAGACCTTCTGCTCGCTTCTGCTGATGATGCTGGCTGCAGCCAGCCAATCCGCGCGCGCAGACGAGGTTGCCGAACGTGGGCGCTACCTCTCGGTCGCTGCGGACTGCGTGGCATGCCACACCAGCCCCAAGCAGGGCAAACCCTACGCAGGCGGCTACGCGATTGCCTCGCCGCTGGGTGAGATATGGGCAAGCAACATCACGCCCTCCAGAAGCCATGGCATCGGCCTCTACAGCGAAGATGATTTTGCCAAGGCGGTACGCGAAGGCGTGCGCAAGGACGGCGCCCATCTGTATCCGGCGATGCCCTATACCTCCTATGCCAAGCTGACCGACGAGGACATCCACGCGCTGTATACCTACTTCATGAAGGAGGTGGCGCCGGTCGATGAGGAAGCTCACGCGACCGAGCTGCCGTTCCCCTTCAGCATCCGCCAGTCCATGGCGGTGTGGAACCTGCTGTTCCTGGACAAGGAAACGTTCACCCCCGATGCGGGCAGGAGCGCGCAGTGGAATCGCGGCGCCTATCTGGTGGAGGGTCTGGCGCACTGCTCCAGCTGCCACAGTCCGCGCGGGCTGATGATGCAGGAAGTGGGTGGCAAGGCCTTCGCCGGCGGATCGCTGGGTGACTGGTACGCCCCCAACATCACCTCCCACCCCACCAGCGGCATCGGTGGTTGGAGCGATGCCGAGCTGGCCCAGTACCTGAAGACCGGCCGCGTCGCCGGTAAGGCGCAGGCCGGCGGCGGCATGGCCGAAGCGGTGAGCAACAGCCTGTCCAAGCTGCAGGACGAGGACATCGCCGCCATCGTCGCCTACCTGCGCACGGTGCCGGCCGTGGCCGACCCTGATGCCACGCGGGCCGCCTTCGCGTGGGGAGACGCCGCCACGGCGCCGGGTGAGCAGCCGGTACGCGGAACGAGTGCTGCATTGGCCTCGGGCGGTGTGCTGTATTCGGGCCTGTGTGCAAGCTGCCATGGTTCGCGCGGCGAGGGCAGCAGGGACGGGTACTACCCCTCCCTGGTGCACAACACCACCGTCGGCATGACCCGCCCGCAGAACCTGATCGCCACCATCATCGGCGGCATTGACCGCGATGTGCACGGCGAACACGCGTTGATGCCGCACTTCTCGAAAGGCTCGTTCGTACAGGACCTGAGTGACGCCGATATCGCAGCGGTTGCGACCTACGTGCGCACGCAGTTCGGGCCGGGTGACCAGGTCACCGAGGCGCAGGTTGCGCTGACCCGTGCCGGCGGCGAGAAGCCACTTCTGGCGAAGATTGCACGCTTGTGGCTGCCGATGCTCATCCTTGCCGTGCTGGCGTTGGTAGGCATCGTGCTGCTGGTGCGACGCGCCTGGAAGACCCGAAAGGCGCGGAGGGCGGCCGCATGAATTTCGTATCCTTGACCGGCATCGGGCTGCTTGCCTTCATCGTCAACGGGTCGGTGTCGGCTGCCGAATCAAGTGCCACCGCCAAGCCCAAATCGGTCGACAGCGTCGCGCAGACGCCGCTGAGCGCGGATTGGGCAGCGCGCCTCTGGCTGCAGGACCACGGCGTTACCCCCAGCGCACGCATCGTGATCGGCAGCGGCGTCAACAGCGATGGTTACAAGGGCAGTGGCTGGTCCACCGCCGAGCACATCGACCTGGGCGCGACGATCGACACCGGCAAGGCATTCGGCTTCGACGGCACCCTGCGCGTGGTGTTCTCCGATCGCTTCGGCAACGCCATCAACGAACGATCCACCGGTTCCTACATCCAGAACCAGGCCTTCTATGGCCAGGGCCAGAACCTGCGTTTCAACGAGCTCTCCTACGAGCGTTTGCTGCTGGGCAAGCGGTTGAGCCTGAAGGGTGGCTTCTACTCGATGGGCAACGACTTCGGTGGCTTGCCTTACACCTGCAACTTCAACAACAACGGCCAGTGCGGGCATCCGCTGGGCCCGATCTACAGTTCTGGCTGGCTGGACAATCCGACAGGCCAATGGGGTCTGCGGGTCAAGTGGAACGATCCCTCAGGCTGGTACGCACAGACCGGCATCTACGACGTCAACCCGACGCGCAAGCAGGCCAACAGTGGCTTCCGTGTTTCGACGAAGGGAAAGACCGGTCTGTTCCTGCCGGTCGAGCTGGGCTACAGCCATGGCAAGTCCGGAGAGGACTATGGCGGTACCTACAAGGTCGGCTACTACCTGGATACCTCCAACGCCGATGACATCGGTGACCCGACGGCACCTCGCGCTTCGCATCGCAGCGGTTCGTACGTGCAGGCCGCACAGCGGGTGTGGAAGCCCGAGGGTGACACGGTGCGCGGCATTTCGGTGTTCGGCGTGGCTACCCGTGCCGACGCAAAAACAGGGCTCATGCGCCACTCGTGGGAAGCGGGCGTGAGCTGGCGCGGGGTGATCGCATCGCGCGAGGATGATGTGCTCAGCCTGGCCTGGAACCGGCTGGACATCTCCGACCGGCTCGCCCGCCATCAGCAGCTGACCGGAAAGGATGTGCAGAGCAACGAGCAGTTCGTCGAGCTGAACTACGGCGTGCAGGTCGCCCCGTGGCTGGTGCTGCGGCCGGCGGTGCAGTACGTGGCACGGCCCGGCGCCTATGCCAGCCGACCCGACAGCTGGGTGTTCACCCTGCAGGCGCAGGCAACGCTGTAGGCGCATCAGGGCCCGCAGCATGGGGTGCCGAACGTGCGTCCCATGCTGCAACGCAAGGTGTAAGCCACCATTCGCACTGGTACGGTCCTGCCCGTTGCACCAACAACGACGGGGAGAGACGACGATGCGCAAGGTATTGCTGCTGTTGATCCTGCTGACCGGACTGGCGCCCACCGCCTGGGCTGCCACGGTCAAGACCACCCACCGCACCCTTCCCAGCTGGGACGGCACGCCCCTCGGGGTCTTTGTCATCGAACCCCAGGACGCAGGTGGCGGCAAGTACCCGCTGCTGGTGATGCCCAGCAGCTGGGCCGTTCCCAGCGTGGAGTACGTAGGGGTGGCACAGTCGCTGGCCAAGCGCGGCTATGTGGTCCTCAGCTACAGCTCGCGCGGCTTCTGGGAGTCCGGCGGGGCCATCGATATCGCCGGGCCGGCCACGGTCGAGGATGTCAGCGCATTGATCGACTGGGCGCTGGACAACACCCAGGCCGACCCGGCGCGGATCGGCGTCTCGGGCATCTCCTACGGCGCCGGCACCAGCCTGCTGGCGGCGGCACGCGATCCCCGCATCAAGGCGGTGGCCGCCCTCAGCGGATGGGCCGACCTGCAGGCGTCGCTGTACGCCAACGACACCCCCAGCGCACAGGGAATCGCGCTGCTGGTGGCCGCCGGCCTGGTCACCGGCCGACCTGGGGCAGAGCTGGCCACGATCAACCGCAACGTGCTGGTCGGCAACTATCAGGGTGCAGTGGAATCGCTGCTGCCCGTGGCCGCCATCCGCAGCCCTGCTGCGAGCATCAGCGAGATCAACGCCAACCAGCCGGCCGTGTTCCTGGCCAACGCCTTCAACGACAGCCTGTTCCCGCCGGGTCAGCTGGTGGACTTCTTCAACCAGCTGAAAGGCCCCAAGCAGCTGCAACTGCGCCACGGCGACCATGCCCTCAACGAGGCCTTGGGCGCACTTGGCATTCCAAACGAGGTCTACGACTCGGCGGGCGACTGGTTCGACCATTACCTCAAGGGCGTGGCCAACGGCATCGACCGCGAGCCGGCGGTGCAGCTGAAGTCGCAGAAGGGCAGCTGGAGCAGCTACCCGAACTGGCAGGCGACCAGCAGTGGTGCGGTCAGCTACGCGTTGACCGCACCCGGCGGCCTGCTTCTGCCCACTGGCGGCCTGGCTGAGAACGGGCGCAGCAATGGCTGGAACTACCGCATCGGCAGTGGCCTGGCTACCGCCGCCAATTCCGGCGTGGCGATGGTGTCCGGCTCGCTGCAGATGATCAACCTTCCGCCGGGTGCGTACGTGCCTTTCATCGGGCGCAACGCCGCCGGCGTCTGGCAGGGGCCGGTGTACTGGAACGCACGCCGCCTGGACGGCGCGCCGGAAGTGCGCGTGACCGTCACTCCGAGCCGCGCCAACACCACGCTGTATGCCTATCTGTACGCGGAAGATGTGCTGGGCAATGGCCAGCTGATCAGCCACAAGCCCTACACCCTGCGAGGCGTTGCGCCCGGCCAGGCGACCACCCTCGATCTGCGCCTGGAAGCGAGCAGCTGGAACATTCCGGCGGGCAGCCGGCTGACGCTGGTGGTCGATACGGTGGACCTGCGCTATGCAGGCATCAGCCAGTTGGGCGGGGCGGTGACCTTCAGTTCGCCCGCGTCCGCACCATCGGTGCTGAAGGTGCCGTTGCATTGAGTTGCAAGCGGGCGCCCGTCGTTGCGGGCGCCTGCTTGCGTTGGTTACGCTGTTCGCATTCATGACGCATGGAGTATTCGATGGGGCCGGAAACGCTGATCGGCACAGCGGCAGCCGCCATCGCGCTGGTGGTAGTGCTGGCCCTGTTCAACAAGAAGCGACAGCCACCTTCGCGGATCTTCAAGTGCGGTCGCTGCGGCAGCGCCGCTCACCACAACGATCGCACCAGCAACGCCTGGCGCAATGGCAAGACCCGGTTCTTCTGTCAGGCCTGCCATCGCCAGTGGCTGCAGTCACAGCCGCCGTCCGAGCGGAGAAGCGGCGACGCTCGGAGCGATTTCACATCCAGCACCAAGAACGGCGGCTGCCTTGGCGTGCTCGCACTGCTCGCCGTGTTGCCACTGGGCGGATGGCTGGCCTGGGCCTGTATCTGAAACTACGTTTCGCGCCGTGCTGCAGCGTGCGGGGCCTCCTGCCATCCACGTAGTACGGGCTGGCAGGTCGAGCTGCGGACACCAGAGGGCATCCGCGGACCGCGTGCTGCACTCAAAGCTTGCCGGCCGTCCTGTAGCGGGACGCGCCCTGTTCGATCAGCGTCTGCAGCTCACGCAGAAGAGCCGGGTCCCAGGCATCGAAGTTGAAGCAGGACTTGCCTTGCATATGCTTCTTCAGGGCCGGGCTGATGCCCGCCAGAAGCTCGGGAAAGGTGTAGACGGGCATGAAGTGGAATGAATGCCTGCGGCCCGATGCCTTCACCGCGCCGAAGAACTGCGCCTTGCCCTTGGCGTCTGCGTTTCTGCAATTGGCGTAGAAGTGACCAGCATCATCGTGTACCACCAGAAGATCGGCCTTGTAGGTGAGCAGCAGATCCCGCAGGGCGACGAACAGGTCGGGCGACGGACTGTCCAATGCACTGTTCGGCTGGGAGGCAGGCAGGCGAGGGTTCTTCATCGAAGTCGGCCCGGAGGGGAGTGCAGCGGGGATATCGTGCGCAGGTTCTGCCGGGCCAGCCTAGCACGCGCCCAGAGGCGGGTAAGGGCGCGATCGGTGCTGCCCGGATACAGGCGTCGGGCAGAGGAGGATATGGGTCCTGATGGTACGGGCCAGTGTTGGCAGATGGAGATGGACTTGCAGCCTCGAGCACCTGAACATTGCGCTGCAAACACACCCCCCGCAACCTGGCACCTCGATGAAGACTCTGGCTTTGATCGCACTTTCTCTTTCCATCTGCATCAGCCTTGCCGGATGCATCGCCCCGTTCCGCGTCAAGGCGCGTGAATATGCGGCCGCCGGCACGACCGCGCCCAAAACGCCGGCTCCGTCGATTCCTGCAGCGCCACCGCGGTGACGGCGCGGAGCAGCAATGGGCGAGGGCTTCGGTGCTGTTGAAAGCAGCGGGCCCGATGCTGCCTCCTCAGGGCTGCACGTGCTGTGTCTGCACCATCTGCACCACCACCTTGCCCTTGGCGCGGCCGCCGTCCATGTAGGCCAATGCTCTGCCGGTTTCCTCGAAGGGAAAGACCGTGTCCACCACCGGGCGCAGGGCGCCTGATTCGACCAGTGCCGTGACCTGTTCCAGCTGTTGCCCATCAGCACGCATGAACACGAAGCTGTACCGGATGTTCCTGCGCGCGGCCTTGCGGCGGATGCGAAGGCTCAACAGGCGCAGCACCTGCCGAAGCGGCCAGGCCAATCCTCTTGCCGCACCGAATGCTGGCGTGGGTGGCCCGGAAATGGAAATCAGGTGACCGCCGGGCTTGAGGATGCCGAGGGATCGATCGAGTTCGTCGCTGCCGAGGCTGTTGAGGACCACGTCGTAGTCACGCAGCACGGCAGCAAAGTCCTGCTGCCGGTAATCGATGACGACGTCCGCACCCAGTGCCTTCACCCAGGCAACGTTGGCCGTGCTGGTGGTGGTGGCGACGAAGGCGCCCAGGTGCTTGGCAAGCTGGATCGCAATCGTGCCGACGCCACCGGAGCCGGCCTGGATGAAGACCCGCTGCCCCTCCTTCAGTGCTGCGGTTTCGACCAGCACCTGCCAGGCGGTCAGTGCCACCAGTGGCAGGGCGGCCGCCTCGACCATGCCAAGGTTCTTCGGTATTGGTGCTACCGACGAGGCCTTGACCGCGATGTACTCGGCAAATCCGCCGATGCGATCATCGTCCGGGCGGGCATACACCTGGTCGCCCGGCTTGAACCGGCCTGCGCGATCGCCGACCCGCACCACCGTCCCGGCCACATCGTTGCCCAGGATCAACGGAAAGCGATAGGGCAGGATCTGTTTGAACTCGCCGTGCCTGATCTTGCTGTCCAGTGCATTCACGCCTGCGGCATGAACCCGGATCAGGACATCGTCGTCGCCCACATGCGGCTCGGGCACGTCGGCGATTCGGCCGACGTCCTTGCTGCTGTAGCGGTCAATGATGAAGGCTTTCATGGCGGGCGGTTCCTGCAGTGATGGGGCCGGGTGGATGCAACGGAGGCCGGCCTCAGGCGCCGGTGCGGTAGCGCTCTGCGGCGTGCGCCTGGCGGATGTCGCCGAGCAGGGGCTGACGTGCGCCATCCAGCGTGTCCCAGCGTTCGGCCACGTGCAGCGGCGGAATGGTCACCGTTTCGCGACGATCGAAGCCGACCAGCGCTGCATCGACCAGTTCGCCCACGTCCATCACTTCAGCAAGCGTGGTGATGTCGATACCGGCGCGTTCCCAGATCTCGGTGCGCGTGGCAGCGGGCAGCACCGCCTGCACATGGACGCCCTTCGGGGCCAGTTCCTGGCTCAGGCCCTGCGACAGGAACAGCACGTACGCCTTGCTCGCGCCGTACACGGACATGCCGAACTCCGGTGCAAGGCCAACCACCGATCCGATGTTGACGATCGCGCCGTTGCCGGCACCGACCAACCGCGGCGCAATGGCGGCGGCCAGGCGCGTGAGCGCGGTGGTGTTCAGGGTGACCAGGCGTTCGATGGCGTCGGCCGACTGTGCGAGGAAGTCGCCGGACTGGGCGATACCGGCATTGTTGATGAGGATGCCGATGCGCGCATCGTCGCGTAGCCGTGCCTCGACCGTGGCCAGCGCGTCAGCCTGGGTGAGATCGGCCGGCAGTATGTCCACCGCCACGCCGGTCTCTTGGCGCAGTCGCGCGGCGAGTGCTTCCAGGCGGGCGCTGTCACGCGCGACCAGGACGAGGTCATGTCCGCGCCGCGCGAAGCGGTCGGCATAGGTGGCACCGATGCCGCTGGAAGCGCCGGTGATGAGGACGGAAGGGAGGACGGACATGATGGGCTTCTCTGGACGGGGGACGTGTCGGATGCGGGCGGTCGCGTTACTGCGCGTGCGCTTCAGGCAGGGTGGGGTAGTCGGTGTAGCCTTCGGCGCCACCGCCATACAGCGTGGCCGGGTTCAGTGCCGCCAGCGCTGCGCCGCGCTTGAGGCGCTCGACCAGATCAGGGTTGCTGATGAACGGGCGGCCGAAGGCGACCAGGTCGGCCTTGCCTTCGGATACTCGGGCGCTGGCGAGCTGCAGGTCGTAGCCGTTGTTGGCCAGGTAGGTGCCGTTGAAGCGACGGCGCAGCCCATCGAAGTCGAACGGTGCCACATCGCGCGGGCCACCCGTGGCGCCCTCGACCACATGCAGGTAGACAATGCCCAGCGCGCTGAGTTGATCGACGATGTAGTCGTACTGGGGCTGCGGATCGCTGACGGTGGAGATGGCATTTGCCGGCGACACCGGCGAAATGCGCACGCCGGTGCGCTCAGTGCCGATTTCGCGCGCCACCGCAGCGGTCACCTCAAGCAGGAGGCGGGCACGGTTCTCGACCGAGCCGCCATACGCGTCGGTGCGCTGGTTGGCCCCATCCTTGATGAACTGTTCGAGCAGGTAGCCATTGGCGCCGTGGATCTCCACGCCGTCAAAACCCGCTGCGATGGCGTTGGCAGCGGCTTGGCGGAAATCGTCGACGATGGCGGGCAGCTCGTCGATGTCCAGGGCGCGCGGCTCGGACACATCGACGAAACCATTGTTGACGAAGGTCTTGGTCTGCGCGCGGAGGGCCGAGGCGGAAACCGGCGCGGCGTTGCCGGGCTGCAGGTCGACGTGCGAGATGCGCCCGACGTGCCACAGCTGCACGAAGATGTGCCCGCCGCGTGCGTGCACCGCATCGGTGACGGTGCGCCAGCCGTCGATCTGGTCCTGCGTGTACAGCCCCGGGGTGTCCTGGTAGCCCTGCGCCTGCGCCGAGACCTGGGTGGCTTCGGTGATGATCAGGCCGGCTGATGCGCGCTGGGCGTAGTAGGTGCTGGCCAGCGGACTGGGTACCAAGCCATCGCCGGCGCGGTTGCGCGTCAGCGGTGCCATCACGATGCGGTTGGCCAGCGTCAGCGGGCCGAGGGGATAGGGCTGGAAGAGCGTGGCGTCGGACATGGGAGGGTGGGCTCGTCTACGGAGGAGGGGTCTGGATCAATGATGATGCTCGTCATCATTGATGTCAATGGTTTGATGATGAATATAATCTATGTGTGTTAAAGTAGCCTCCACACGCGACAGGACTCCCAAGGGCGAAGGCTCATGAAGGTCACCAAGGCACAGGCGCAGGCCAACCGGGCACACATCGTCGAAACCGCCTCCACGCTGTTCCGCGAGCGCGGCTACGACGGCGTTGGCGTGGCCGACCTGATGGCCGCCGCTGGCTTCACCCATGGCGGCTTCTACAAGCATTTCGGCTCGAAGGCCGACCTGATGGCCGAAGCAGCCGCCTGCGGCCTGACCAGCTCGGCTGCAGCGGTGGCTGATCTGGATGTGCAGGCATTCGTGAGCGAGTACCTGTCCCGCGCGCATCGCGACGGGCCCGGCCAGGGTTGCACGCTGGCGGCGCTGTGCACCGATGCGGCGCGGCAGACGGAGGCGGTCAAGGCTGCCTTTGCGGCCGGCATCGAGGCCAGGCTGGCAACACGTGCCACGCAGGAGGGGCAGGCGCAGCGCGATCCGGACGATGCGGCGCGTGCGCGCAGGATTGCGCTGATGGCTCAAGCGGTCGGCGCGCTGGTGCTGTCGAGGTCCTGCCCGGACGAATCGCCGCTGGCGGACGAAATCCTGGATGCATGCCGGGCGGATCTGCTGGCCCGGCTGCCAGCTGCGTCCAGCCGCTGAGCTGCGCCTTCCAGCGCCAGGACGTGCTGGAAGACGCTGCGCTGAAAGGCAATGGCCGGCGCTAGCCGGATGTGCGCAGCAGCGCCGCAACCGCCTTTGCCGTCGCCTTGGCCGACTGCGGATTCTGGCCGGTGACCAGCCTGCCATCGACAACCACCTTCGGCACGAACGGCAGTAGTCCCTTCTCGTACAGCGCTCCTCGCTGGGACATTTCCGCCTGCGCGTTGTACGGCATCTGCCTGGAAACACCCGCCAGGATTTCCTCGGTCCAGGAAAATCCTGTTACCCGCCGGCCCTGCACCAGCAGTTGCCCATCGCTCAGCCGGGTATTGAGCAGGCCGCAATAGCCGTGGCAGACCGCCGAGACGATCCCGCCCTGCTCATGGATGTCCCGTGTGATTTTCTGGATGCCCTCGCTGTCCGGGAAATCCCACATCACCGCATGCCCACCGGTGAAGTAGATCGCGTCGTACGCGGCAGCGTCGACGTTGTCGGGGGCGAGCGTGTTGTCCAGCAGTGCCATGCGCGCCGGATCCCGCAGCCATGCCTTCGCCGAATGGTCCAGCGCCGGCCATTTCAGCGAGCGCGGCTCAAGTGGTGAGTGCCCGCCGCGTGGGCTGACCAGGTGCTGTTCATGGCCTTGCCCGGCGAACAGGTCGTAGGCATGCGTCAGTTCCGACAACCAGAGCCCGGTCCTGTGGCTGGGGTCATCGTAATGCGCGACGTTGGTGACAACATGAAGGATGCGACGGTTCATCAGATACGCCTCTGGCTCATTTTCCGGTTTCCCATTCGTGCTTGATCTGCCGCAGTCCTGCGTCGTAGCTGGTTACGGGAAAGTCGGGAAAGCGCTGCTTGAACTTTCCGGATTCGAAGCGATTGTCATGCTCATAGCGCGGCAGCAGCTCCCGAATCTCGCGCGCACCTTTCGAGAACAGGCCGGCGATGTACAGCGCAGTCCTGCCGAGGGTGGCATGGGTGTCCGGCCTGCCGAACACAGCGCAGGCCAGGGTGGCGAACTGGGCATAGGTCAATCTCGGCTCACTGCAGGGCAGATGCCACGTCTGGTTCTGCGCGTCGGGCGTATTGCCCAGCAGTGCGAGCGCGCGACTGGCGTCGGGCGTCCAGATCAGCGTTCTGAGGGTATCGTCGCGCAGTGGCACGCGCGGCGACTTGCCAGCCTTCAGCCTGTCGATGATGAGGGCATTGGTGAAGCTCTGCGTGTTGCCCGGGCCATAGAATTCCGGTGCTCGGGCGATGGTGACGGCGATGCGCCCGGCTGCCATCTCATCCAGGACCATGCGCGCCATCTCTGCGCGCACGCGTGCCTTCCTGCCGGCCGGTGCGAACGCGATGTCCTCGGTCTGCGCAGCCGCCGTCTGCGGATACATGTAGGTATTGTCGAAGTACGCAAATGCAGCGCCGGTGGCGACGGCGGCATCCAGTGCGTTCTTCAGCATGGAAGGAAACTGCCGCTCCCAGAGCCCTGAATCCGGCGGCAGCCCTGCGGTGAAATAGACGATGTCGCTGCCTTCAACGGCTTTCAGCGTCTGCTCTGCGTCCAGCAGGTCCGCCGGCACAAGCTGGTCACCCGTGTTGACCGGCCGCGGCGTGCGGCTCACGAGGCGAAGGTCGTCGGTGTAGGTGCGCCTCAACGCGCGCGCCAGTTCCTGGGCGATCTGGCCGTTTGCTCCCAGAATGGTCTGCATCTCTTTTCCTTGGGCGTCTGGGCCTCTGATCGCCCGGGGTGGAAGTTCAGCCCAGGGCGCCCGCATTTCAGTGCCGCGCGGGTGCTCGCCAGACCGCCGTCGGCAACCTCTCACGCTGACGGTCGCGGCAGTGTATGTTTAAAGTCAACTTGAAGGTCAAGGGGCAGTGGCAGGATGAAAATCGGGGATCTGGCCAAGGCCACGGGCCTGGCCCCATCGCGTATCCGGTTCTATGAGGCCGAAGGCCTGATCAGCGCGCCGCCCAGGGGGAGCAATGGCTACCGGATCTATTCCCCGGACGTATTGGGCGTGCTGCAGATCATCGACAACGCGCAGCGCGTCGGCTTCTCACTTGATGAGATCCGGCATTTCCTGCCTGGGGGCACGCAGGCGTGCGATCACCAAGGCCTGGTCGAGTCGCTGGGCAGGCGCCTGGCCGAGATCCGACGCTTGATCCTGCAACTGCAGGAGAACGAAGCGCGCCTGCTGGGCATCATCGAGGGTGTCACCCAGCGTCCTGAGGGCATTTCCTGCACCGACAACCAGGTCAGGCTGATGGATCTGCTGGATCCTCCACGGCGCCAGCGGGGCGGGGGCGCCGGGCGATCAAGCAGAAGAACGAAGTGACCCTCCGTTGGCCGTAGGCCGCAGCGTCAACCTGCGTCGGTGGCTGCGCCCACATCATGCAGGTTGCGCAGCTTCTTCTTGTTGATCTTGCCCACGCTGGTGCGTTCCAGCGAATCGACGAAGCTGACGCGGTCGGGGATCGCGTAGCGGGAGATATCACCGGAGCGGCTGCGTGCTGCGACCAGTTCGATGATCTCCGCCTCGGTCACATCGCTGCCGTGCTGCCGGACCACCAACGGCAGCGGTCGCTCGCCCCATTTCGAATCGCTGATGCCGATCACCGCGACCTCGTTGACCGCCGGATGCAGGGCGATGATGTCCTCCAGGGCAAGCGAGGAGATCCACTCGCCACCGGTCTTGATCACATCCTTGATGCGGTCGGTCACGCGCAGGTAGCCGCTGCCATCGATGTTGCCGATGTCCCCGGTGTGCAGGTAACCGCCGGCCCATAACGCCGTCGAAGCGTCCGGATTGTGCAGATAGCCCTGGGTGAGCCAGGGCGTGCGCACCACCACTTCCCCGGTGGCGATGCCATCGTGGGCAACATCATTCATGCGTTCGTCGACGATGCGCAGGTCAACCAGCGGCACCGGAATGCCGGCCTTGGTGCGCAGGGACAGCTCCTCGTCCGGGCCGTCCACGGCGTCTGCATCGATCTGCGCGAGGGTGAGCAGCGGGCAGGTTTCGGACATGCCGTAGCCGCCGAAGATGTCGATGCCACGGGCCAGTGCCTGCTGCGCCAGTGCCCGCGGTAGTGCCGCGCCGCCGATGATCACCTTCCAGCGGCGCAGGTCGGTATCGGCAGCGGCGGGATGGCCCAGCAGCATATGCAGGATGGTCGGCACGCAGTGCGAGAACGTCACCTTCTCGCGGGCGATCAGCGCCAGCAACGCGCCCGGCAGGTAGCGACCGGGGTAGACCTGCTTGATGCCCAGCAGCGTGGCCACGTACGGCATGCCCCAGGCATGGACATGGAACATCGGCGTGATCGGCATGTAGACATCGTCGCGGTGCAGGCGGCCCTGGTTGGACGCGCTGCCGAGGGCTGCCATCGCCGCAAGCGAGTGCAGTACCAGTTGCCGATGGCTGAAGTACACGCCTTTGGGCAGGCCCGTGGTGCCAGTCGTATAGAACGTGGTGGCGCGGGTGTTCTCGTCGAAGTCCGGGAAGCGGGTGATGGGCGTGGCCTCGCGCAGCCCGGCCTCATACTCGGTCACGAAACCCGCTGGCAGCGGGCCCTCATCATCATCCAGCAGGATGCGCGTGCGCACGTCCGGCAGCTGTTCTTCGATGGCGTCCAGCACCGTCAGGAACTCGCGGTTGGCCAGGATCACCCGCGCACCGCTGTGATTGAGCGTATAGGCAATCTGCTCGGGCGCCAGGCGGATGTTCACCATCATCAGCACCGCTCCGATCATCGGCACGGCGAAATAGCTCTCCAGGTAGCGGTTGCTGTCCCAGTCCATCACTGCCACCGTATCGCCGCGCTTTACCCCGAGCGAGATCAGCAGCCCGGCCAACTGGCCGATGCGGGCCTGCAGGGTGCGGTAGTCGAAGCGGACCTTGTCGCCGTAGATGATTTCCTGCTGTGGACGCACTGCCAGAGGTGTCAGCAGCAGCTGCTTGATCAGCAGGGGGTAGGCGTGAGGCTCGGCGGCGGGCGCGTCTGCGGCGGTGGCGAATGACATGTGATCTTCCTGATGGGGCGGCGCGTCAGCGGCCGGGGGGCGCGGGAATGGACAGCTGCTCGCGCAGCAGCGGTGCTTCCGCGCGTGGGCTCGGCTGGATGAGTGCATCCTGCGGCAGCGCTCGCGCTGGATCTTCAAGGTGTTCCCACACCTGGTCCATCGCCGCGAACACGTAGGGCAGCAGCGGGACGTAGCGCTTCCGGTAGTCCGGGAAGGCCAGCAGCGAGTCGAAGTGCTGTGCCTTGTTCACCCGCCAATAGGCGATCTGCGCCCCGGCCTTGCGGGCAAGTGGCACATAGCGATCACTGGTCATGCTGATCGGTACCAGCCCGTCGTCCAGGCCATGGATCACCACGATCGGCAGGCCGCGCCGCGGCGCCTTGGCAGTCGCTGCGGTGATGCCGGCGCGTACCCTTCGGGCATCGGCGCTGTCGCCCTCGCCGAGTGCACGCAGGCAGTTCAGGCCACGCAGCGGATCAGCTGCTGCCCCGGTGGCATTGCCGTCCACCAGAACCACGCCGCTGCCCGGCGGGATGCCACTGCCCTCGCTCCACCAGGTTGCACGAACCTCGGCCGTGGCCGCGTGGGGTCTGCCGTCGGTGCCGGCGGCCGAGAAGCTGTACGCGCAGGGATGTTCGCCCGCGGCGTAGCGTCCATAGGCTGACGAGTAGGTCGCTGCGATGGCGCGCCACAGATCGAAACCGGTGGAGAATGCACCGGCGCGAAGTGCATCGGCGCTCAAGCCCGCGTCGAGCAGCTGCTGCCGTGCCGACCGCGCCTGTGCCGCGGTGTCATCGCCTTGCACCAACCCAGTGGATTTCAGCGTGGCACATCGCTGGGTCCACCCTGGCACGGCCTGCGCCCGCATCGGCGGTTGTGGCAGATCGTCCTCCGTCAGCAGGGCACAGGGCATCAGCAACGCGGCCTGGGTGACGAAGTCGTACAGCGGCGGAGCGCCTGCCACCGAGACATTGGGTTCGCCGGCCACCATCGCATCGAACCAGTCGCCTTCGATCTCCGCCGCGCGCAGCACGGCGCCACCGCCATTGGATACGCCCACGCCCAGCGTGCGTGTATTGGCCGCAGTGAACGGGGCCGATTGCGGATAGGCGCGGTCCAGCGCCTGCAGGCCGAACTGCAGCGCCTGCAGCAGATGGCGTCCCCAGTCTGCTTCCGGGTTGTCACCCGAATGAGCATGTTTGAAGGCGATTCCCTGCGCGGCTGTCGCACCCGCAGGAATGAAGGCCAACGCGCCTTGGCTGGCTGGGGTGCCGTCTGCCTGGAAGCCGGCCTTGGCGTCCAGATCGTAGTAATCACTGCCGGCGCCCTTGTCGGTATAGGCGACCGCGCAGCCATGTGCCAGGCCCCAGCTGCCGGCAACCGCGATCGCGCCATGGATGCCACGCGAACCGGAAGATGCCGCGACGACCAGGCAGCGCCGCGCGGCGTCGAAGCTGTCGGGCACCTGCACCAGTACCCGATGGGGATGGCGCGCGCCGGGAACGCGCGCATAGGCGGAGAATTCGCGGCCGGGTACCGCCTGCAGGCTGCCGTAGACATCGCCAAAGCCGCCGCCGGGTGTCAGGTCGGCGATGCCGCGCCAGCTGCTCCAGATCGCACGACGCCGTGCTTCCTCGGCCGTGGGCTGGGCCGGGTTGGCAAACGCTGGCGCGGTGGCGGAGCGCAGGGCGTCGATGCCCAGGCCTGCGGTCAGCAGTTCGTCGCTGCCGCGATGCACGGTTTCCCGCCACTGCTCGAACACCGGAACAGCGGTAGTGGGGCGGGGCGGGGCGGCGTGAGTGCTGGAGATGCTGCCCAGAAGCAATGGCAGCGCGGCGCACAGCAGCATGACGGGGCGGTGGATGTTCATTGCTCCACCCTAACCATCCGGGCGGCGCACGCCAGCGTACCTTGGTACCCGTGCCCAGGCGCAGGCGATTTGCTAACCTCGGCTGGACATGCCGACCCTGCTCATCGCCGATGACCACCCCTTGTTCCGCGCGGCGCTGCATCGCGCCGCTGAAGAAGCGGTGGCTGACCTGCAGATCAGCGAGGCCGATTCGCTGCACGGCGTGCTCGAAGCGATCGAGAACCAGCAGATCGATCTGATGCTGCTGGACCTGCACATGCCGGGCAACCACGGCCTGGCCGGACTGGCGACCATACGTGCGCTGCAACCGGGGCTGGCGATCATCATCGTTTCGGCCAATGAAGAGCCGCACGTGATCCGCCGCGCCATCGACCTGGGCGCAGCCGGGTACCTGCCCAAGAGCTCGGGCCTGACCGACCTGCAGTCCGCACTGCAGACCGTGCTGGAAGGTGAGCGCTGGATACCGGCGCTGCTGCGCGAGCCGGTGGCGCGGGTGGCGCCCTTCAGCAAGGACGCCGATCTTGCCGCGCGCTTGTCCAGCCTGTCCGCGCATCAGTACAAGGTGCTGAGCCTGGTGGCCGAAGGGCTGCTCAACAAGCAGATCGCCGACCGGCTGGGCGTGCAGTTGCGCACGGTCAAGGCACACATGACCCGCATCATGGGACGACTGGGCGTACGCAATCGCGCGCAGGCCATCCGCGTGCTGCACGAGATGGGGTTGACCGACCCATCCCGGCAGATCGAAGACGCGCAGGACGCCTGATCCTTCGTCAGGTCCTTTCCGTGCTGGCCGTTGCCAGCAGATGGTTGATCGCCCAGCGCAGCGCCAGCGGCTTGAACGGTTTGTTCAGCAGTGACAGGCCCACACTGCGCACCGCCTCGCGCGTGTCATTGCCGGTATCGGCGCTGAGGATCACCGTCGGCCGCGCGCCATGTACGGTGACGAGGCGCTTCCACAGTGCGACGCCGGTATCGCCGTCATCAAGGTGGTAGTCGAACAGCCACAGTGCCGCCTCATGTGCTGACGCACCCAGCGCAGCGACATCACGCGCCGCGATGACATCGCAGCCCCAGGCAAGCAGCATCAGCCGCATTGCCTCCAGTGCCTCCGCATCGTTGTCGACCACCAGCACGCGGATGCCCTTGATGCTGCTGTTGCCAGCGGCGGGCTCAGTGCGTGGGGCCGCCGGTGGCGCTGCCCGCGCCACGGTGATGGAAAAGGCCGAGCCGCGATCCAGTTCGCTTTGCAGTTCCAACGGTGCATGCAGCAGGTCGGCAATGCGGTGCGCGATGGTCAGGCCAAGACCGAGGCCCTGGCCATTGCTGCGGTCGCCACGGTGGAACTCCTCGAACACCACGGCTTGTTGCTCCGGCGCGATGCCGGGGCCGCTGTCATGCACGCCGATCGACAGTGCCTGGCCGTGCCGGCGAACCCCCAGCAGTACGCCGCCACGGCGGGTGTAGCGGATGGCGTTGGCCAGGAAGTTCTGCAGTACGCGGCGCAGCAGCAACGGGTCGCTGTGCACCCACGCGCGGGTACGCACATGGCGGAACTGCAGGCCGCGTGCCGCGGCCAGCACCGCGAACTCCTGCGCAAGCGGCTCCAGCACGGTCGACAATGCGAACGGGCGCGGATCGGCCACCAGGCCACCGGCTTCCAGTCGCGAAATATCCAGCAGGCCCGACAGCAGATCGTCGGTGGAATCCAGCGCGCCGCGAATCTGGCGCAGGAAACTGTCCAGGAATTCCGATTCGATGTGCTGCGACATGGCGTCGGTCAACAGCTGCGCCGCATGCAGGGGCTGGATCAGGTCATGGCCGACCGCGGTCAGGAAGCGGGTCTTGGCCACGTTGGCCCGCTCGGCTTCATGCACGGCCTGTTCAAGCCGGGCGGTGCGGTCCTGCACGCGGCGCTCCAGGGTTTCGTTGCTGCGCTTGAGCGCGTCCTCTGCCCGCCGGAACGCGGTGACATCGGTGAAGGTGGCCACATAGCCGCCACCGGGCATCGGGTTGCCTCGGATCTCAACGATGGTGTTGTCCGGGAAAATCCGCTCGGAAAGGTGCGGCGTGCCGCGCCGCATGTGCACCACCCGCCGCTGCAACGCCTTGTCGCGCGAGTCACCAGGGGTGTCGCCGATCTTCAGCTGTCCCAGTGCCCACGCCGTCAGGTTCGACACCGGCTGCCCCACCTGCAGCAGCTCCGGCGGGAACTTGAACAGCGCGGCGTAGCGGCTGTTCCAGGCCACCAGCTGCAACTGCGCATCGACCACGCTGATGCCCTGGCTCATGTTCTCCAGGGCAGCCTCCAGCAGGCGCTGGTTGAAGCGCAGTACCTGGGTGGCTTCACCGACCGCGCGGGTAACAGCGTCCAGCGGCGCAGCGCCACCATCGCGTGCCGCCTCCACCAGCAGCCGCGCCATGCCTGCACCGACCACGGCGGTCAGTTCGCGCTCGATGGCAGTCACCCGGTCGTCGTCCAGCATCTGCCCGGCGTGCCCGTCCATCAGCTGGCGTGCCCGTTCCTGGCCGAGGAAGCGACCAGCCGTCTTGCGCAATGACGCCGCGGCCACCGCGTCCCGCTGCCGAGGCATCGGTGGACGCACCGCGCGCGACACCAGCACCACGGTTACCAGGTTGACGGCCAGGCTGGCGCCCATGCTGATGGCGATATGGCCCGGCTGCATGCGCAGCGAGAACATCGCCAGCCAGTGCAGCCCGTCGGGACCGGCCGACGCCAGCGGGGCAGGGAGCACCATGGGCAGCAGCACCAGCCACAACCAGACCAGCGAGCCCAGTACGATGCCGGCGATGATGGCCGGGGAGGGCGTGCGCGGACGGTACACCGCCAGCAGCACCGCCGGTGCCAGCTGCGAGAGCGCGGTGAACGACATCAGGCCGAAATCGCTGAGCGCCTCGGTGCCGCTCATCGCACGGCTGTACAGCCACGACATCAGGAACACGGCGAGAATGCCGGCGCGCCGGAAGGCCAGCACCCGCGGTCGTAGATCCGCGCCGGTGTTGAAGCCATTGACGCCGCTCAGCAGGCGCGAGCCCACACCGTGGTTGCCGAGCATGATCGACAGGGTCAGCCCGGACAGGATCATCATGCCGGTGGCGGCACTCAGGCTGCCCAGGTATGCCAGCAGTGCCAGCAGGTGATGGCCGCGCTCCTGCGGCAGGGCCAGCACGTACAGATCCGGCGTCATCGATGGCGGCAGCTGCGCGGCACCGGCCAGTGCCATCGGCACCGACGGCAGGCCGATCAACAGCAGGTAGACCGGGAACAGCCAGCGCGCCGTCTTCAGGTCCGATGACTGGCGCAGCTCGACCACGCCCACATGGAACTGATGGGGCAGGGTGAACGCGGCCATGGCACCGAGCGCCACCATGGTCAGGTAATCCGGCACCACTGCCGGCGGTGGCAGGTGCGCCATCTTCTCAAGCAGCGGCGTGCCGGCCTTGTGCACCGATAGCGCGGCATACAGGCCAATGGCCAGCAGGGCCGTCAGCTTCAACAGCGATTCCAGGCCCAGCGCGACCACGATGCCGCGGTTGTGCTCGGTCGCCGACGCCTTGCGTGCACCGAACAGGGTGGTGAACGCCGCCATCGTCAGCGCGAACCAGAACGACACGTCCAGCTGCCAGCCAACGGGTGCGAACTGGTCACCGAGCAGGGCGGCAAGGCCCTGGCTGACCGCTTTCAGCTGCAGCGCGATGTAGGGAATGATGCCGAACAGCGCGACCAGGGTGATGGTGATGCCCAGCCCTTGGTCGGCACGCAGTCGCGCGACCACCAGGTCGGCGATGGTGGCGCTGTTGTGCTGCTTGGCCAGCCGCCCCAGCCGCACCAGGAACGGCAGGCCGAAGGCAAAAATAAGGGCCATGCCGATCAGTGTCGGCGGAATCGGGAAGCCCCATTGCACGCCCTGCGAGGCAGCCCCGTAGTAGGTCCACGCCGTGCAGTGCACGCCCAGTGACAGCGCGTAGATGGCTGGCCATACCTTCGACAGCCGATGCCCCTGGCGTTCCCCCCACAGGGCGACGCCGAACAGCAGCACGGTCCACGCGATGCAGGCGAACAGGACGATGGAGGGCGTCAACATCGCTCCAGTGTAGAGAGAACCGCGGCCGGCGGGCAGCCGGCCCGCCCCGCGCGGGAGGACGGTGCGGCGCTAGTCGGCGAGTACGATCAGCGACAACTGTTCGGCGACCACGGCTGTCTCGCCGGCGGGAACCACTTCCACGGTCTTGTGCTGGGTCAGCAGCCACTGCCCGGGCCTGCGCGCTTCCAAGGACATCAGCTGCGAGCGCACCCGTACCTCGGAACCACTCGGCACCGGCGCCAGGAAGCGGACCTTGTTCAAGCCGTAGTTCAGTACGTGGGCGATGCCGGGAAAACCGGCCAGGGCCGCCACGTCGTCCTCTACGGTAAGCGAGAGCAGAAGGAACCCATGGGCGATGGTCTGCCCGCCCGGCAGGCCGGTCCGTGCGCGGGCAGGATCGGTGTGGATCCAATTGTGGTCACCGGTGGCCTCGGCGAAAGCATTGATGCGCGACTGCGCGATGCGCGTGCTGCCGCTCAGCCGCTCGCTTGCCGCCCATTGGTGCAGGGCCTGCAGGGCGGCAGGCAGCGCATCCATCGAAACGCCGGAACTCATCGCACGCACTCCAGCAATGCCAGGATCGCGTCACGCGCCTCGGGCTCGGACAGCATCGGCGCATGGCCTACCTCCGGCACCTCAACGAGGCGGGCGTTGGGCGACGTGGCGGCCATCTGCTGCGCGACATCGGCAGGCAGGATGTCCGACAACGCCCCACGAACCACCAGCACTGGCACGCGTGCGGTCAGCCCACGCACGGCGCGCCACAGCACCGGGCGCAGCAGCCACAGCAGCCACGGCCGCGTGGTGCGGATCACCGCCGGGTCGTAGTCCAGTTCCAGCAGGCCATCGCTGCGCTGGCGGAACGTGCGTACGGCCATCGCCCGCCAGTCGTCGGCGGTGAAGCGCGGGAACGCGGCCTTGCCGATGGACTCCACATAGGTCGTGGCCTGTGCCAGGTCCATCGGCGGCACGGGCTTGCCGGCATACTTGCCGATCCGCGCCAGCGCTTCGCGCGGCACCTTGGGGCCGGCATCGTTCAGAACTGCCACGGCGATCAGCCCGGGCGCACGCGAGGCCAGGGTGATGGTGACCAGCACCCCCAGCGAGGTGCCGATGAAAACCGCCTTGTCGATGTTCTGCGACCGCAGCAGCGCCACCATGTCGTCGGCATAGGTGCGCGGGTTGTAGCTGGACGGGTCCGATGCGCGTTCCGAACCTGCGCGTCCACGCAGGTCAACTGCGATCACCCGCCAGCCGACGGCGGTCAACGATTGCGCAAGGGCATCGAAGTCGGCGCCATTGCGGGTCAGGCCGGGGATGCAGACCACGGTGCCGCGCGCCGGCTCCGCGCCTGCAGGTGCATGGTCACGCGCATGCAGGCGCAGGCCATCGTCACTTTTCCAGTACAGATCATCGTAAGACGGTGTCATGCAGGAGCTTCCTAGAAATCGTAACGGACGCTGAGGCTATATTGGCGCGGCGGCCCATAGAAACCAATCAGCGTGCCGACCGCCGGAATGTTGTAACCGGTGGTGCGGTACTCCTTGTCGGCCAGGTTGGTGCCCTGCAGCGAGAAGGTCCAGGCGTCGTCAAGCTTCCAGGTCACGCCGGCATTGACCAGCCCGTAGCCGTCCTGGCGGATCACCGGGCTCAGATCGGTGGTCGGCCACACTTCACTCTGGTAGCTGTAGCTCACCCGTGCGGACAGGTTGCTGCCATTGGCCAGGTCGGTGCGGTACTCCACGTTCAATGCGCCCGAGAAGTCCGGCGCGTTGGTGAACTTCATCTGCTTGGCCACGTTGACGCCGCGGTCCATGTACTCGTCATACTTGGCATCCAGCCAGGCCAGGTTGCCGGAGATCAGCCAGTGCTGGCTGGGCAGGTACTGGTACTCGATTTCCAGGCCGTTGATGGTGCCGGCGCCGGCATTGGTGAAGTCGCCGAAGAAGGCATCGTCGACACCGTCGCCGTTGGTATCGATGCCGGTGAACACCGACAACTGGATGTCCTTGTACTTGTTGTGGAACGCCGACAAGTTCAGGAACAGGCGCTGGTCGAGGAAGGCCATCTTGCTGCCGATCTCGAAGCTGTCGACCGTCTCGTCATCGAACGGCTCGGCCGAGCGTGGCACGGCAACGGCATTGGCGCGGATGTTGTAGCCGCCGGACTTGAAGCCACGCGTGGCCAGGCCGTAGACCATGATGTCCGGGGTGATCTGGTAATCCAGCGACACCTTGGGCGAGACGTTCTTGAAATTGGTCTTCTTGTCGAAATCGGCGGCGACCGCGATCGGACGGGTGAACGTCGCATCGGAGTAGAAGCGGTTGAGCACGATCGCGCGCTTGTCCTCGTCGGTGTAGCGGGCGCCGACGTCCAGCTTCAGCTTGCTGGTCAGATCGAACGTCCAGTCGGCATACAGTGCGATGCTGTCGGTCAGCACCTTGCCGCGGGTGTCGCCGAACTGCAGGTTGAAGAAGTTGTTGCGGATCTGGCCGCCGGCCTCGCCACTGAACTGGTACAGGCCCACCACGCCCCGCACGCGGCCGCCGGCATCGTAGTTCAGCTGCACCTCGTTGCTGACCTGGTCGTCATGGTAAGAGCCACCTACATCGGCCAGCTTGACCGGCGTGCTGTCGAAGTCGATGTTCGCGTCGCTGTCCGACTCGCGCTTGGCCACCACGTATTTCAGCGCAACGTCTTCGCTGGGCCGCCAGTTCACCGTGGCCGAGGCGCCCTTGGTCTCCACGCTGTTGAGGTTGCGCATGCCCGAGCGGATGTCGTAGCGGTCATCCATCGGCGGGTAGGCGCGCACGAACGGGTTGGGTGCCAGCATCTTCGAGCCACGCATGCCGGACTGGTCGTCGATCCAGTCCAAAGCGAACTGCACGTCGAAGTCGTCGCCCGCGTACGCACCCAGGTTGAAGCGCGCCGCATTGATTTGCTTGTCACTGACCGGCTGGTTGGTGAAGGTGTTCTCGCCGAAGCCGTCACGATTCATGCTGGCCACCGCCACGCGCGCGCGCAGGCCGCTGTCGGCCCCGCCGATCGGGCCGCCGATCGCCGCCTTGGCGTCCAACTGGCTGTAGTTGCCGACGGTGATCTGGGCGAAGCCTTCGGTCTGGGTGGGCAGGCCGCGCGAGATGTACTTGATGGCACCGCCGATGGTGTTCTTGCCGTACAGCGTGCCCTGCGGACCGCGCAGCACCTCGATGCGCGAGACATCGAACACGTCCAGCAACGCACCCTGCGGACGGGCGATGTAGACGTCGTCCAGGTAGATGCCCACGCCCGGGTCAGCGCCCCAGGTAGGGTCGGACTGGCCAACACCGCGGATGTAGGCGGTGACCGTGCTGCTGGCGCCGCGCGCCGCGTAGATGGTCAGGTTGGGGACCTGTCCATCAAGGTCGCTGATGTCCTGGACGTTCATCTTGTCCAGGGCTTCGGACGTAAAGGCGGTGACGGCAACCGGCACCTCCTGCAGGGTTTCCTCGCGCTTGCGTGCGGTCACCGTGATGCTGTCCAGGTTGGTGGCCGAAGCGGTGCGGGCGGCTGCCGGCGCGCCCTGCGGTGCGTCCTGCGCCAGAACCGGCCCGGTGGCCAGCAGTGTGCCGATCATCAGGCTCAAGCAATTCCGTTTCATTCGGTCCTCCCCCAAGGCATGTACGCGGCGAATGGCCCATTGCCACCCATGGACGCTAGGCTAGCGGCGCGGTTGCGCACCGGCGAGTGGACCTAGGTCCAGTCGGCAGCGGTCGCCAGATCCGGATACTGGGCGCGTCCCCACCCGGAAGCGCCGTATGTCGTTACTGATCGTACTTGCAGCGCTGGCCTTCCTCATCCTGGTGGCCTACCGTGGTTACAGCGTGATCCTGTTCGCGCCCATCGCCGCGCTTGGCGCAGTGCTGCTCACCGATCCCTCGCTGGTGGCACCGATGTTCACCGGCTTGTTCATGGACAAGATGGTTGGCTTCCTCAAGCTATACTTTCCGGTGTTCCTGCTGGGCGCGGTGTTCGGCAAGCTGATCGAACTGTCCGGCTTCTCCCGCTCGATCGTGGGTGCGGCGATCCGCTTGTTCGGACCGCAGCGGGCGATGCTGTCGATCGTGCTGGTGTCGGGCCTGCTCACCTACGGCGGCGTGTCATTGTTCGTGGTGGTGTTCGCGGTCTATCCGTTCGCGGCCGAGATGTTCCGCCAGAGCAACATCCCCAAGCGCCTGATTCCGGCCACGCTGGGGGTGGGCGGCTTCAGCTTCACCATGGACGCATTGCCGGGCACGCCGCAGATCCAGAACATCATCCCGACCACGTTCTTCGGCACCGATACCTGGGCGGCTCCGGTGCTGGGTACGCTGGGCAGTGTGTTCGTGCTTGCGGTGGGCATGGCCTACCTGGAGTGGCGCCGTCGCGCGGCGGTGCGCAGTGGCGAGGGCTACGGAGACCCGGGCACCCTGGTGAACGAGCCGGCACCGTTCGCAGGCACCCATCTGGCACACGCGGGCATTGCCGTGCTGCCGCTGCTGCTGGTGTTTGTGTCCAACAAGCTGTTCACCCTGGGCATACCGCACTGGTACGGTGCGGAGCACAGCTTCGTGCCGTCGATCATGGGCAGCGCCGCGCCGGTGGTGCAGGGCGTGGCGAAGATCACCGCAATCTGGGCCGTGCTGGGCGCGCTGCTGGTTGGCATCCTGTCGGTGCTGGCGCTGGCCTGGCGCCCGGTGGTCACCCAGTTTGCCGAAGGCACCAAGGCGGCGATCGGTGGTGCCGTGCTGGCAGCCATGAACACCGCCTCGGAATATGGCTTCGGCGCGGTCATCGCCGCGTTGCCCGGCTTCATGGTGGTGGCCAACGCGCTGGGGGCGATCAAGGACCCCCTGCTGCATGAAGCGGTCACCGTAACCGGTCTTGCCGGCGTCACCGGCTCTGCATCGGGCGGCATGAGCATCGCCCTGGCGGCAATGTCGGAGACCTTCATCGCCAACGCGCAGGCTGCCGGCATCCCGATGGAGGTGCTGCATCGCGTTGCCGCGATGGCATCGGGCGGCATGGACAGCCTGCCGCACAACGGTGCGGTCATCACCCTGCTGATGGTCACCGGGCTGACCCATCGCCAGGCCTACAAGGACATTTTCGCAGTGACCATCATCAAGACCCTCGCGGTGTTCGTGGTGATCGGCATCTACTACGCCACCGGCTGGGTTTGACAGCGGCGTCGCAGCACCCTCTGGAAGGTCGGTCCACGAGGATTTCCGGTACCACTTCATCCACGACTCACGCATGAGGATCTGGTCATGAAATCTGGAATCGATTCAATCAAGGCGCTGATGCTGCTGCTGTGCACCTGGCTGGCCACCACGGGTACCGCCTCCGCGGCAGACCCATCCGGACATTGGGATGTTGGCCTGTACGGCAATCTGTTCGGCGCCCGCGAGTACCAGGTGTGGGTGCCGGCCGGCTACGATGAAACGCGGCCACTGCCCCTGCTGCTGGTACTGCACGGCTGCGTGACCGGGCCGAACCTGATGGGCGAGGCCTCCGGCTTCAACGAGGTCGCCGACACCGAAGGCTTCATCGTGGTCTACCCGCGGCAGAACGTAACCTCCAACCCCGCACGCTGCTGGAACTGGCAGCTGCCGATCAACCAGGCGCGCGACAGTGGCGAAGCCTCCATCCTGGCCGGCATCGTGGACAAGGTGAAAGCGGGCTACAGCATCGATCCGCACCGGGTGTACGTCACCGGCATTTCCGCCGGCGGGGCGATGACTTCGATCATGCTGGCCTGTTATTCGGATGTGTTCGCGGCGGGCGCGATCCATTCCGGCGGCATGTACAAGGGCGCGACCACGATTTCCGGCAGTGCCTATGCGCTGTTGGCCGGCAGCATCTACTCACCGGACAGCAACGGGCGGCTGGCGTGGCAGTGCTCGGGCTCGCCGTCGCCGCGGCCGATCCCGGTGCTGGTCTTCCATGGCACCGCCGACGCCACGGTGAACCCGATCAACGGGCAGCAGGCCGTGCGCCAGTTCCTGCAGACCAATGACCTGGCCGACGATGGCGTGGACAACGACTCGGTGAAGTACGTGCCGACCAGCACCTTCCACGGCCAGGTGCCGGGTGGGCGTGCCTACACGGTTGACTCTTACACCTATGGCGGCAGGACGCTGGTCCAGCATTACGTGGTGCAGGGGATGGGGCATGCCTGGAGCGGCAGCCAGTCCGGGTTGCCGTTCACCGACCCCAAGGGCCCGGATGCCACGTTGATTACCTGGCTGTTCCTGAAGGATCAGCAGCGCTGAGTTTCGGGCGCAGGAGCAGGGGAGGCGGCGCCAGTGTGGGAGCGGTGGGCTCCCGCACTGGCGCGCGGCCTTTGCCTTGTAGCGTCGAGCCGACGGGACGGCTAGGCCGCGTGCTAGCCTTGTCAGCGGGGAACACGCCTGACAGGGGGGCATTGTCATCCACGCGAATCTCACTTTTGCGGTCGTGATCGCATTGGCGTTACCTGTCGAGGCGTTAGCGCACAGCGGCGGTCTCGACAAGAACGGCTGCCATACCAATCGCACAACGGGCGACTACCATTGCCATCGAGGTGGCCCGGTTGCACCTCGCAACTTCGACGCACCCCGCAACAATTTCACTCCAGGGCGTGCGCGCAGATCAGGTGCATTCGCAAACTGCGCCGAAGCCCGCGCAGCCGGTGCGGCACCTGCGCGCCGTGGAGAGCCTGGATATGGGCCCCACCTTGATCGTGACAATGATGGGGTGGGGTGTGAGCCCTATCGTGGGCGCAGGTGAGGCGGGGGTACGGTTGCACGTCAGTGGTGCACGCTCGCCGGCAGCCGAGTTGAAGATGAATTGCAATAAGGTGGGGGCACCCCCCACCTGCATTGACTAGAGATCACGCGCTGGGCAGGGCGCCCGCAGGCGCGCCGTCCTGCTCAGCCGCGGGCCAGAAGCTCGTCGCGGATGATCTGTGCACCTGCGCTGAGCGCGCGCAGCTTGCCTCGTGCTACGTCACGCGACAGCGGCGCCATGCCGCAATTGGTGCTGGGGTAGAGCTTGTCAGCATCCACGAACTGCAGGGCCTTGCGCAGCGTGTTGGCCACTTCTTCCGGCGTTTCGACCGTGCTGGAAGCCACATCGATGGCACCGACCATCACCTTCTTGCCGCGCACCAACTCGATCAGGTCAATCGGCACGTGCGAGTTGTGGCACTCCAGCGAGATGATGTCGATGCTGGACGTCTGCAGCTTCGGGAACGATTCTTCATACTGGCGCCATTCCGAACCCAGCGTCTGCTTCCAGTCGGTGTTGGCCTTGATGCCGTAGCCATAGCAGATATGCACCGCGGTTTCGCACTTGAGCCCTTCGACCGCGCGCTCCAGTGCAGCGACACCCCAATCGTTCACTTCGTCGAAGAACACGTTGAAGGCAGGCTCGTCGAACTGGATGATGTCGACGCCGGCCGCCTCCAGTTCCCTGGCTTCCTGGTTGAGGATCCCGGCGAACTCCCATGCCAGCTTTTCGCGGCTCTTGTAGTGCGCATCGTAGAGCGTGTCGATCATGGTCATCGGGCCCGGCAGCGCCCACTTGATCGGCTGCGTAGTCTGCCTGCGCAGGAACTTCGCATCTTCCACAAACACCGGCTTCGGGCGGCTGACAGCGCTCACCACGGTGGGCACACTGGCGTCGTAGCGGTCGCGGATGCGGACGGTTTCACGCTTCTCGAAATCGACACCACTGAGGTTCTCGATGAACGTGGTGACGAAATGCTGCCGTGTCTGCTCACCATCACTGACGATGTCGATGCCGGCATGCTGCTGCTCCTGCAGGGACAGGCGCAGGGCATCCTGCTTGCCCTCCAGCAGCTCTTCATCCTGCAGCTTCCAGGGCGACCAGAGCTTTTCCGGCTGTGCAAGCCAGGACGGCTTGGGCAGGCTGCCGGCGGTCGAGGTGGGCAGTAGTTTCTTCATCGGGCTGTTTCTTGTGTCCAGGTGGGAAAGGGGGAATCGACTGATCAGCGGGCGGCCCACTGCTCAAGCACGGCGCGGTACGGCTTGATGAAGTGTTCTTCGGTGAACCGGCCTTGCTTGACGGCCAGCTGGCTGCGCTCTTCGCGGTCGTAGACGATGCGGGTGGACGAATAGTCCTGGTGCTTCAGGCTGGGCTGGTAGACCTTGCCCGCCACGGAATTGGCGTTGTAGATCTCGGGGCGGTAGATCTTCTGGAAGGCCTCCATCGTGCTGATGGTGCCGATCAGTTCCAGGTTCGAGTAGTCGCCCAGCAGGTCACCCTGGAAGTAGAACGCCAGTGGCGCGACGCTGCCTGGCGGCATGAAGTAGCGCACCTGCAGCCCCATCTTGTCAAAGTACTGGTCGGTGGGGGAGAACTCGCCTTGCCGATACTCGACGCCCAGGATGGGATGGTGGTTCTCGGTGCGATGATAGGTCTTGCTGCTGGACACGCTGATGCAGATCACCGGCGGCTTGCTGAAGTGCGCACGGTAGGCGTCGGACGCCAGGAAGTGCTTGAACAGCTTGCCATGAAGATCGCCGAAGTCTTCGGGAATGCCGAAGGTGGCCTTGCCTTCGTTGCTGGCGGGCAGCACGACGCTGAAATCGTAGTCGCGGACGTAGGAGGAGAAATTGTTGCCGACGATGCCTTCCGTACGCACGCCGGTACGCGTGTCGACGATGGTCGGCCGCAGCACCTCGATCAGCGGGAACGTATCGCTGCCGTCGCTGCCATCGATGTGCATCTCCACCGAGATGATGTCCAGCTCGACCGCGTAGCGATCCGCGCTGGGGTTGTCCCAGTGCGCCAGATCGTTGAAGCGGTTGTTGATCATGCCGAGCGTGTTGCGCAGGTTTTCCTGGCGGGATTCGCCGCGGGCCAGGTTGGCGAAGTTGGTGGTGATTCGCGTGCCGTCAGCGGGCTGGTAGTCCTCGTTGAAAGGAATACGGGTGATGCTGAAGGTGAAGTTCTCGGTCGTCATGGGCGGCGTTCCGGGTTGCGGGGGTGACATCCGAATGCAGGTCGCTGGCATTCGGCATTCAGAGGACTGCAGCGGCCTCGGTAACGGCAGGTGCTGCACGATGGGAGAGGGCAAGCAGGGGCATCGCGCGCTGCACCGCCAGCCGCGCCCGCTGCATCAGGGCCTCGTTCTGCACGCAGCCGTCTGCGAAATCCTTGTCGGTTGCGTAGACACCCAAGGGCAGGGTTCGCGCCTGGAAGAAGCTGAAAAGCGGTCGCAGCTGGTGGTCGATCACCAGCGCGTGGCGTTCGCTGCCGCCAGTGGCGGCCAGCAGGATCGGGGTATCGACCAGCGCGTCCTGGTCGATGAAATCGAAGAAGTGCTTGAACAGGCCGGTGTACGAACCGCGGTAGACCGGCGTAACCACCACCAGCACATCGGCCCGCTCGACAGCGGCCAACTGCCGCTCCACGGTTTCGGGCAACTGCGAGCGCCGGAGCGCACCGGCCAGTTGTGGCGCCAGTTCACCCAGTTCAATCAGGTGCTGATCGCAGGGGACGCCTTCGCCGATCAGGTCCAGCAGGTGCTCGGCCAGGGTCGCGGCCCTTGAGGGGCGCTGCAGCCCGCCGGAAACGGCGACGATACGGAGGGGGCGGGTCATCTCTTCGCTTCAGCAGGGGAGGGGCTGCTTCGGGGTGACCTGCAGGGGCGAAGTCCTGCGTGCCGGCTGGGTAGCCGCGCTGGCAGGGATCCGAAGGCATGAGTCGATGCTAGCCAGCCCTTCCCATGACGTAAAATGGTATTACTTCACCAATCCATGAGTGAGATTCATCGTCATGTTGGAGCGGATCCATCTCAGCATCGTGCAGCAGGTCGAACAGCAAGGCTCGCTGACCGCCGCCGCCGGTGTGCTGAACCTGACCCAATCAGCCCTGAGCCACAGCATGAAGAAGCTGGAGCAGCAGCTGGGTACCAACGTCTGGCTGCGCGAAGGCCGCAGCCTGCGCCTGACCCAGGCGGGCCAGTACCTGTTGGCGGTGGCCAACCGGGTGCTGCCGCAGCTGGACCTGGCCGAGGAACGGCTGGGCCAGTTCGCGCAGGGCGAGCGTGGCGCGCTGCGCATCGGCATGGAATGCCACCCCTGCTACCAGTGGCTGCTGAAGATCGTCTCGCCCTATCTGGCCAGCTGGCCCGACGTCGATGTGGACGTCAAACAGAAGTTCCAGTTCGGCGGCATCGGCGCCCTGTTCGGCTATGAGATCGACCTGCTGGTCACGCCCGACCCGTTGCTGAAGCCGGGCCTGAAGTTCGTCCCCGTCTTCGATTACGAGCAGGTGCTGGTGGTGGCCAAGGGCCATGCGCTGGCGTCGGTCGAGCACGTCAAACCCCGCCAGCTCAGCCAGGAAGTACTCATCAGCTATCCGGTACCGTTCGAGCGGCTGGATATCTACAACCAGTTCCTGTTGCCTGCCGGGGTCACGCCCCGGCGCCACAAGGCCATCGAAACCACCGACATCATGATGCAGATGGTGGCCAGCGGTCGCGGCGTGGCCGCCATGCCGCGTTGGCTGGTGGAGGAATATGCAGCCCGCATGGACGTGGTACCGGTGCGTCTGGGTGCGAAAGGCATTCCCAAGCAGATCTACCTGGGCGCGCGTGAGGCCGATACCGGTATCGATTACCTGCAGGCGTTTGTCGAACTGGCACGGAACAGCTCCACAAGCGCCGGCAACCTGCGTGGTGCCGGCTGATGTCAGCAGGCGTTGGCCGCATGGAGCCACTGGCGCAGACCTTCGTCAACGCCTTTTCATTGGAAGTCAGTGCCAAGGCCATGCCTGCGCTGCGCGCCGAAGCCGCCCGCATTGCACGGGGGACGACGATCTCCATTCCCTACCTGCCGAGCGAGGACGATGCTGCGCGACTGGCCGCGGCACGCAGGGTGCGCGAACTGGGGTTCGAGCCGATGCCGCACCTTTCCGCACGCCGCATCGGCTCGCGGGCGGCGCTGGAGCACTTCATCGAGCGTGCCGTCATCGACGCCGGCATTGAGCGCTGTTTCGTGATCGCAGGCGATCTTGCCACGCCTGCCGGGCCGTTCGCCGACAGCACATCGATCATCGAGAGCGGCATTCTCGAGCGCGCCGGCATCAAGGTCGTGGGGGTGGGCGGGCATCCGCAAGGCCATCCGGTGATGGCCAGCGCCGAGAGGTGGCGCGTGCTTGAAAACAAGTGCCAGCGTATCGAAGAGCGAGGCATGGCACCGCTGGTCATCACCCAGTTCGCATTCGACGCCGATATCGTTCTGGCCTGGTTGAATGAACTGCGCGCCCGTGGCATCACCCATCCGGTGCTGGTGGGCGTTCCCGGGCCGGCCAGCATCGCGCGGCTTGTACGCTATGCGGCCATGTGCGGCGTCGCTGCAAGCACCTCGATGCTGTCCCGCTACGGCATCTCCATCGGCCGCCTGCTGGGAAGGGCCGGGCCGGATGTGTTCGTGGACCGCCTGGCAGAGGGCTTGACCGAAGCCCATGGGCAGGTCAGCCCGCATCTGTTTCCCTTCGGCGGTATCGCACCAACCATGGAGTGGGTGGAGCACTACCGGATGCGTGCAGGCGATGCGCACACGACCCGCTCACCTGTTGCCGATGAACCGCCATGACACGCATGGGCCTGTCATGGCCGATCACTGCACTCCTCACCCAGCCATTGGCAGAACGCCTGCACATCGGGGCGGTCCTGAGCCATCTCCCGACGGATCAACCAGAATGCGTAACGGTTCTCCAGCTCCAGGCTGAAGGGTTTCACCAACCTGCCTTGGCGGAGATCGTCTTCCACCAGCGGCGCCACGCCGAGCGCCACGCCATGGCCGGCCACCGCCGCTTCCTGCGCAAGATAGATGCTGGGGAAGACCGGCCCGGCGCTTGCGTTGACGTTGATGGCGCCGGCAGCCTCCAGCCAGTGTGACCACGCCGGCACGCCGGGGCGGTCCGTGGCACTTTCATCGTGCAACAACGTGCAGTGGCGCAGATCATCAGACCGCTGCAGCCGGCCAGCAGTGCCGGCCAGCAGCGCGGGCGAGGACACAGGGAATACCGGCGCCTTCAACAGCAGCTCAGCGCGCACGCCGGTGTAGTTGCCTGCACCGTAGCGGATGCCGACATCGAATCCTCCGCGCAGAAAGTCGGCGTGCTCATTGCCGGTGTCGATGCGCACCCGGACATTGGGGTGCGCATGGTGAAAGCGGTGCAGCCTTGGGGCCAGCCATTTCGCGGCGAACGACTCCATGGTTGTCACCCGCAGCTCGTGTGGTGCGCGCGTCCTGGCGCGCTCCAACGCCAGGTCCAGCTGCCCAAGTAGATCGCCGACCGTTGTTGCCAGTGCCGCGCCGTCTGATGTGAGCGCCACGGCGCGGTGATTGCGCTGGAACAGGCTTACGCCCAGATAGGCCTCGAGGTGTTTGACCTGATGGCTGACCGCAGCCGGGGTGACGAACAGTTCGCGCGCCGCCTGATTGAAGCTGAGGTGGCGGGCAGCCGCTTCGAACGTGCGCAGCGCATTCAGTGGGGCAGTGGGGCGGGCTTTCACGGGCACCATCCAACGCAGGGGCCCTGTCATCGTAGCGCATGAATTTTTCTAACGCGAAGCGTAGAACTACTCGTTTGCCGGGTGCCGCATGAGCTGGTGATGATGCCGATCCTCCCACCCGGAAAGCCCACCATGCGTATTCAGGAGCTTGCCCCAGATGTGCTGATGTTCGTCGGTGACCAGGTTGAATCGGTCGCTACCGCCTTCGTCAACGGAGACCAGGTGCTGCTGGTGGACGCGTTGGGCAGCGAGGAGGATGCCGCCTGGTTGCGTGACGTGCTGTACGGGCAGATGGGCAAGAGGGTGCGATTGGTTGCCGCCACCCATTTCATGAGCGACCACATCTGTGGCATGACGCTGTTTCCGGAGGCGCTGACCCTGGCGCACCGCCATCACCGGCATGCCTTTCTTTCGCAGAACCAACCGGTGGCATCACGCTACCGCGATCCCGATATCGTGTTCGACAATCTCGCCATGCGCTGGGGGCGCCACCAGCTGCGCTTCCTGTACAACCCCGGCAAGACGATGGACCACATGAGTGTGGTTGTGCCGAGCGCCGATCTGGTCTGCGTGGGCGACAGCATCGTCGGCAACATCGTCTATCTCTCCCGGTCGGACCCGGCGCTGCAGCGCGCCGCCATCGGCCGTATCCAGCAGTTCGGGCGCAGCAGGGTGGTCGGCGGGCATATCGGGGTCTTCGATGCGGCGGTGCTGGGCAATGCACTCCACTACCTGCAGCGGATGCAGGAGATCGTCGTGGATATCCGGCTGCGAACCGCGCCGACGGAAGCCACGGCGCTGATGGCAGCCATCAGACTGGAGGATTGCATCGCGTCGGGGGTAACGCCGACGGCATTTGAACGAGAATGGCATGGACACAATCTCACGGCGATCGTCGCGCAGTCGATCTTCTCCCTGGACGCTGCGCTGGCAGCAAGGGAGCAGGCCGCATGAAACACGATGCCGTCAACGCACCGGCGCTGGGCAGTCGCAGACGCTTCCTTGCCCGTTGCGCCGGTGTGGCCGCTGCTGCGCTGGTCCCTGCTGGTGCCGCTGCGCCACCAGCGGCGATGCGCAGCCTGCGCGCCCAGCGATTGGCGTGGGCAGGGGTGCGGCTGCAGCTACCGATGAGCACGCTGCTGATTGATCCGCTGGTGAATCCCGCAACGTGGGGCAAGGCATTGCCGGACCGGCTGGTGCCGGTGAACGATGTGCTGGGCGAAAGCCACGTGCTGGTCACCCACACCCACTCCGATCACTTCGATGCAGATGCGGTTGCGGCGGCGCTCAGCAAAGGGGGAACACTCGCATATCCAGCCGGCCTGCAGCCCATGCCGCTACCCGCAGCCGCACGTGCACGGCCGAGCGCGCTGTGGGAGCCCCAATTGCTGGGCGACTTCACTGCAACGCCGGTACCGGCATCGGACGGCTACGGCGATACGCAGGTTTCCTGGGTGGTAACAGCGGGCGGCCGACGCATCTTCCATGGCGGCGACACCCAATGGCACGGCCATTGGTGGCGTATCGGGCGCCAGTTCGGACCGTTCGATGCGGCCTTCCTCCCCATCAATGGCGCCACGTTCGGCTGGCGCGAGCCCGTAAGTGGCCAGCCTGGCGTACTGACGCCGGAGCAAGCGGTGGCAGCGGCGGCAATCCTCGGCGCACGCACGCTGGTGCCTATTCACTATGGCATCAGCGGAATGGACAACTATGCGGAAGTGGACGACCCGCTTGGGCGGCTTCGCAAGGCAGCCGGTGACCGTGCCGTGCCCGTGCAGGTCGTCGAGCCGGGCGCGTGGCTGACATGGCCGGCGTAGTCCCGTATCCGCGCGTGAATCCTTCCTGGCCCTGGGAGAACCCATGAATCGAGCACACTGCATTGCAACCGCCATCGCGTTTTCTTCTTTTTCCATGGCCGCCCCGGCGGCGGAAACCACCAGCCCCAAACGCCCCTCGGTCGAGCAGCTGCAGAAGGTGATCGTCAGCACCTCGCCGCAGACCCGCGTGGATGCTCCCGACAAAGAACGCATCACGGCGCGGCGGATCGATATCGTCGACGAGAACGGAGTGATCCGGATGACGCTCTCGGGCCAGACGCCACCGCCCATCATCGATGGCATCCAGTACAAGCGAGCCTTCAATGTGGCGGGCATGGTGCTGTACGACCACCAGGGCAGCGAGCGCGGTGGCTTCGGAACCGCAGACGTCGAGGGCGGCATGGCCGTACTGGCGCTTGACCACCCGGCCATGGATGCAATTGGCTGGCGTGTGTCGCCCGACGGCGACGTGCGGTTCTCGATCAACCAGGCGCCGCCGCTGATTCGCGAGCCGCGGCTGGACAATCGCCTGATTCCGGGGGTGCAGACGCCAACACGCATCGAGATGGCGGTGGCAGCCGATGGCACCCCCGCCATCGCGCTGAACGATCAACAGGACCGCGCCAGGCTGCGCCTGACCGTAACGCCGGAAGGCTACGGGGCCATCGAGTTCCTGGACGCGCAGGGCAGGGTGATCCATACCTTGGCGCCCGAAGCCCATCGGCAGTGATGTCAGGTTGTCACTGACGCAGCAATCGCCCAACTACCTTGGAGCCGGCATGGACACTGAAATACGGCAGCTCGAAGAAGCACTGCGCATCGCGATGCTCACCAGCGACGTGGCCGCGCTGGATGGCCTGATTGCAGAAACCCTGATCTTTGTCGGGCCTTCGGGCGAAGTGTTTGGCAAGCAGGATGATCTGGACCTGCATCGTTCAGGGCGCCAGAAGCTGAGAATGGCCGAATGGCAATCATCACTGCGGACCTGGCCGGAACCTTCGATGGCGCAGCCTTCTCTGGCCGCTTCAGGTACTGCCGCTTCTGGGCGAAGACGGCCGGTGTCTGGCAAGTGCTGGGCGGCTCGGTTGTCGCTCTGCCCGCAGCAATGGAGACAATCGCCTAGACAGCCGGCGGTGGCTCATGGCCCGGGGTGGGCGTTGTTCTCCGCATCCTCCATTCCCGGGCTAACCCGGCGGCCGATGTCCTTCAGCCTTGCCAGTTGGTCGACCATCGACGGTGCATCGTCCAGGCTGCCGACAAAGGTCCACAGGTAAGTCATCACCGCATAGACGTGCCCAGGGGTCACGCCATCGGTCGTGGCGAGGCGGCCGATGGTCAAGGCAAACAGCACCGCAGCAGCCGCGCCGACCACCACGAAGGCACCAGCCTCGCGATCGGACAGCAGGATGCGCAGTCGCGACAGGGTGCGGTAGTGGCGGCGCAGTACCGACGGGCCGACCCGGTCGACCAGCCGGATTTCATGCTCCAGCCGGTTGTTCAGGCGGCCGTGCAACTGCTCGTTGCGGCGAGCGAACGAGGGCAGCAACACCAGCGCACCGAGCAGGGCGATGAGGCTGGCGGCCCCAACCAGGGGTTCGATTGCCAGCAGCATCGCCGCCGCCCCGAACATGGAAACGAGCGCAGTGGCGATGATCGGCACGTGCTTCTCGAAGAAGTCGACGAACTCGCGGGCCAGTACCACCCGCGCCGCCGAGGTGGAGGTAGCCTGGCCCAAGCGCCGCTGCGCCTGCACCACGTTTACCGCCAGATCGGCGTAGATGCGGGTGAAGGTGCGTGTATCGACCGCACGGCGGGCGGCGCCTACCAGCCAGAACAGCAGCACCACGCCGGCGTAGGAAATGGCATGGCCGACGTTGCCACGGATGATCGCGTCCACCGCGAAGCCGGCGAACAGCGGATAGGCCAGCAGCAGCGCATTCTCCAGCGCCACCAGCGAAAAGGTGCCAGTGAGCTGCCAGGGGTAGGTGCGCAGGATGGCTTTCAGGGTGGCGGCCGCATTCTGCTGGCCGATGCTGCCGGCTGCGACGGCCGGATCGTGTGGGGGCTTCATGGGGACCTGGGCAGATCGAGGATGGGACAGGGGATCGATGGAGGCATTTCCCCTGATCGCTGCCAGTATCTGCAGTCCTTTGGAGGGAGCATGGAGGAGCGATGGAGATTGCGTGGAGATGCTGGCAGCGTTCAGCGACGGGCGTGCACCGGCCAGGGGAGCTCGACCCGGGGCGAGGCTCGGCATCCATCGGCAATCGAGCCCCTGCCATCGGGTATCTTAAGAGCCCTTTTCCCACCTCCCTTCAAGCGCCTACGCATGCAAGCGACGTCGATGAATGTTCGAAACAGGCGATGGTTCCGCTGCCTCGTAGTGTCGGCCGCGCTGTTGGCCGCAAGCTGCGCCAGCGAGAAGGCCGCAACGAAGGATCTGGGGGCGGAGATCGATGAGATCGCCGCAGCGCTGATCCAGCAGCCGCTACTTCATTCGACCTCGATCGGCGTCGTGTACCGGGGCGAGGAATTCGTCCGTCATCGCGGCGACATGGAAACCGGCAAGCCTGGCCCTCCAACCGATGCGACCCTCTACGAGATCGGTTCGTTGAGCAAGACCCTGGCCGGCACCCTGATGGCCAGTGCCGTTCTGGAACACAAGGTCAGTCTGGACGACGACGTCCGACAGTACCTGCAGGGGGACTATCCGAACCTGCAGTACAAGGGCGAGCCCATCCGCATCCGCCATCTGCTGTCGCACACCAGCGGCCTGCCGAACATGCTGCCGGAACGCGCGAACACGGTGTTGGAGGACTTCACCGATCATCGTACGCCCAGCGAACTCAACACCCTCTATGCGCACTACGGCAAGGCTGACTTCTTCAAGGATCTGCACGCCGTCGAGATTGACCGGGCACCCGGCAAGGACTACGCCTACTCCAGTGCCGGAACGGAACTGACAGCGCATATCCTGGAAACCGTCTACAACAGCGACTACGAGTCGCTGTTACGCGGATTCCTTGGCGATTCCGCGGCGATGACGGGTCTCAGAATCAGACTCAGCGACAGCGAAGCGTCCCGGCTTGCGGTCGGCTATCACAGCGACAACCCGATACCGACCACGCCGATGCCACAGTTGCCGTGGGGCGCCTCCGGGAACGTGAAGGCAACTGTCCCGGAAATGGTGAAGTACCTCAGGTTCCAGCTGGCCAACGGGCCGGTGGTAAAGGAGTCGCATCGCCCTCTGCTCACGTTCGATTCGGAGTTCAGCATCGGCTACTTCTGGAACATCGTTTCCAGTGACCAGCTGAAGGGCGTCTACCATGCGCATCATGGTGGCGTACCGCGGTCGCAGTGCTACATCTACATCGTGCCCAAGTACGATCTTGGCATCTTCATCATCACCAACCAGAGCGGCGACCAGACGGCGCGCGCCATGGAGGCTGCGATCGATGCGCTGGTCGAAAGAATCGCCGCGCGGGAAGCTCTCGCTGGTAATGATGTTTCCCGATAGAGAGGGTGTTTCCCAGCTGTCCGGTGTGGTGCCGAACAGTGTTGGCACCCCAGGCAGGAGCATTGCGCGTTGATCACCCGCACGTTGAACAGGATTCTACTGCTCGCAGGCTTGGGGCTTGTCGTTGCGCCGAACGCCCCGGCAGCAGAATCGATCCGCAGCACCGTTCCCAGGCAGGATGAAATCGATCAGGCGCTGGCGCTTGTGTCCTGCAAGGCGGATCGCACCGCATTCCGGGCGTTGACCCATCAATTGCGTGACATCGCAACCCGCGGGAAGCCATCGGGTGGCTGGCAGCCGATCGCCGGCAAGGGTGGGGGTTACAGCAACGCACTGGGCGACATGCCCGGCGTTGTCGCGGAAATGAAGCTTCCAGCACCGGCTCTGGTCTTCGGTCATCCGTCCACGCGGCTGATACTGTCGCGCAGTTCCGTGGTGGCTGTCTTCGATGCAGACCTTGCTGCAGTCCTCACCAAAGCGCTTTCCCTCGATGGGCCGGGGACGCAGGGCGAACCCGGTGGAATGCGAGTAGTCCAGTCAGCACCGGAAGCCCAGGGCGATGGCATCGAAGTGATGGCACTGGTGGCCCAGCGCATCGAGGCCGACCCGATGCCGATCGCCGTGGCCGGGTGTCTGTACTTCACCCGGTGAAGTGGGCGACGTTCTCATGGACGGGCGCCTTCCTGGTTCCCGATCTTCGCTCCGGGGCTGCGAACAGAGGGATTCAAGGGCGCGAACCAATCTCGAAATCCTGCGCACGTACGGCCTGTTCGATCCGCAGGAATGCCAGGCTCGCCTTGCGCGGTGAACACTAAACGTGTCGGCGCGTCCCGGTTTCAGACGCGGTTTCCATCCCTTCGTCGGTCACCACGGGAATTGGTCGCGCGTCCATCAGCAGTGTCGATGCGTTTTGCTAGGCTGGATCGATCGACCACAAGGATGAATGCTTTCGATGAATCGCTGGCTCTTTCTGCTGCTTGCCGCGCTCCCGTTCGCTGCCGGGGCCATCGTCATCCGTGATGATGTCGACGATGGCAGGTACCGCATCGAACGATCTGACTTCCCGGCGCTGGCGGACATGCCAGGAGAGGGGCACGGCGTTCTCATCGCCCCGCGTTGGGTGCTGACCGCAGCGCATGCAGCGCCGATGTAAGGGATGGGAGCAACGATCGCGATCAATGGCAACGCGTATGGCGTTGAACGCGTATTCCTGCATCCCGGCTACCGGAGGATGCCCGAGGCTCTGGGCAAGGAGGCGATGGCAACAGGAAGTCCTTCCCGGATCCATGCCTTCCTGGCGGCCTCGGATGACATCGCGCTGATCAAGCTTGCCGCGCCGGTGACCGATGCCACGCCCGTGGCGCTGTATCGGGGTTCAGCAGAGGTCACGCAGGTCGCCGTCCTGATGGGGAAGGGCGCCACCGGCAACGGTGCGGTTGGCCAGTTGCCGGATGCGCCGCACCGTACATCCCTGCGGCGGGCCCACAACACGATTACCGGCGGCAATCAGCGGTATCTCTGGTACCGGTTCGATCCGCCGCCGCAGGGCCTGCCGCTTGAGGGCGTACTGGGAAGTGGAGACAGCGGTGGTCCGCTTGTGGTCAACGACCACGGCACCTGGCAATTGGTGGGACTGGGGTCCTGGATCACGGCCGTACCCGAGCATGCCCTTGAAGCAGGCTTCTATGGCCAGATGGTCCACAACGTTCGCGTGTCACGCTACGTCGACTGGATCGAGGCCGTCATGCGGCAGGGGGACGATAGCCTGCCGCCCAGTAAAACCGGACGCGCCAATGGCTCACTTGGAAATGGACGCCCGTAACAGGTTCGATCGTGAAATCCCGCACAAACTGGTCTGAAGCGGAGCGCGCGCAGATGTGCCGCGCTCAGCGCTCAGCGCCCCGCGCATGTCGCTGAGGTGGCCCGCGGGGCGGGCACCCGCCACACCTGTTCACCTTCCTCGTCATTGCCCACGTAGAACGCGATGCGCCCATCCTCCTCGCGACGAAGCGTGGGACTGAACGTGATGGTGTCCATTTCGCCGCCCTTGCCGATGAAGCGCATTTCACCGCCGCAGACAAAGTTCGAACCGGCCTGCTCTCCCAGCGCACCACAGTTCAGTGGCGAGGATTCGGCGCGGACCAACGGCTTTACCCGAGGCTGGATGCGCCCTTGCTCAGCCAGCTCGCAGAAGTGGTCGGCGATGGTATTGCGCATCTCGGCCTGTGAGGGCATCCATGCGGGGCAGCGGGACGCGTCGTCCTGGCAGCTGCTGGCCGGGGCGGTGGAGGCGGGCTGGGTGGACGGTGCTGCGATCGTCCCGGAAAGCGGCAGCAGGGAAGCTGCGATGGCAAGCAACAGGCGAGTGGAGACGGGCACGCGTATCTCTGGTCAGTTGAGCCCGGCATCGTAACGCAGCGCGCTGGCCATCACTCTCCTGGCGTCCCCGGCGGCAGGCTGTCATCACGCTCGTACCAGGATGGAAGCTCCAGCGCGTGGCCTTTGAGCATGGCCTGGATGCACGCGTGCGCCTGGCCCCTTTCTGCGTGCTGGCATTGGTCCAGAATCTCCGCAGCCAGGGTTTCAAACTGCGGCCAGAACTGCGCTGGATGGCGCGACCGCGCCAACCAGTGCACCAGCATCTCGGCCAGGGCATCAAGCTGCACCTGTATTTCAGGGCGCACGTTCATCCCGGGGCCGCACCCAGATCAAGCGCGACGCGGTAGTGATGGCCGTCGTCGCGCAGCAGGACGGTGAGGTCCGGCTGCAGCACGCCATCCACGTGCAGCGTGGGCTGGTCCTGCGCAGTGCGGGTCACCACGAACTCGTAGAAGCTGCGGCCGAAGCGGTAGCTCAGTTCGAATGACGGCCAGTGATCGGGCAGGCACGGTGCCAACGAAAGACGATCGCCCTGCCGACGTATGCCCAGCAGCGATTCGACCAGCAGGCGATACATCCAACCGGCCGAGCCGGTGTACCACGTCCAGCCGCCTCGCCCGACGTGCGGAGGCACGGCGTAGACGTCGGCTGCCAGCACATAGGGCTCGACGCGGTAGGTCTGGATCGCCTCCGGGTCCAGCGTGTGACTGAGCGGGTTGATCATGCCGGCCAGCTCCCAGGCACGCACCGCATCGCCCTGCTGTGCGAATGCCATGGCCGCCCACACGGCCGCGTGGGTGTACTGGCCGCCATTCTCGCGCACGCCCGGTACGTAGCCACGAATGTAGCCGGGGTCTTCCGGGGTCTGGTCGAAGGGTGGATCGAGCAGCTGGATCAGCTTGGCGTCCTTTCGCACCAGGTGCGTGTACAGCGAATCCAGCGCTTGCGAGGCACGTTCAGGCGCGGCGACGCCTGACAGCACCGACCAGCTCTGCGAAATCGAATCGATGCGGCATTCTTCGTTCTGTGACGAGCCCAATGGCGCGCCGTTGTCGAACCAGGCGCGGCGATACCATGCCCCGTCCCAGGCATGCTGTTCCAGGTTCTGGCGCAGGCTTTCGGCCTGCTGTTGGCACCACTCTGCACGCGGCGCATCGCCATGCGCGTTGGCCAGCCCGATGAAGCGGCGGAGCGTGTCATGCAGGAAGAAGCCGAGCCACACGCTTTCACCGCGCTGCTGGTCGCCGACGCGGTTCATGCCGTCGTTCCAATCCCCGCTGCCCATCAGTGGCAGGCCGCGCTCGCCGAGCAAGCGGCAACCGCGCTCGAGCGCGAGCACGCAGTGCGCATACAGCGTGCCGCGCTGCGTCGAAGGCGTGGGCATGTCGTAATACCCTTCCTCTTCGGGTGTCACCGCGCGCCCCTCGATGTAGCCGACCACTTCGTCCAGCACGCTGGCGTCGCCGGTAACCTCCAGGTAGCGGCATGCACCCTGCGGCAGCCAGAGGTAATCGTCCGAACAGCGGGTGCGCACGCCGCGACCCTGCGGAGGATGCCACCAGTGCATCACATCGCCTTCGGTGAACTGGTGTGCAGCGCATAGCAGCAGGTGCTCGCGGGTCAGGTCCGGGCGAGTGTGTACAAGGGCGAGTGCATCCTGCAGCTGGTCGCGGAAACCGAACGCACCGCCTGATTGATAGTAGCCACTGCGTGCCAGGTAGCGGCAGCCGAGCGTCTGGTAGACCAGCCAGCCGTTGGCCAGTGCGTCCAGCGCCGGGTCTGGCGTGCGCACCTGCACCGTGGCCAGCACGTTGCGCCAGTGGATGCGCACGGCGTCCAGCGCGTCGATGGCCTCATGGGCGCCCTGGCGGCTTCGCGCCAACGCCAGCGTTTCCTTGCGGTTGCGCCCGGCGCCAAGGCGGAACGTCGTTTCGCTGCGGTCGCCTGCAGCCAGCAGCAACGGCACCTGGATCGCCGCGCAGGGATCCAGGCCCGCACCCAGCCGTGAATCCAGGCGCTCGCGACGCAACGCCGCCGGTGCGTGCAGGCTGCCGTTGCGGCCGATGAACTCCAGTCGGTCACAGGTCCAGCCGCAGCCATCGGCATCGGTGTCGAAGAAGGCCATCCGGCCGCCGAAGTCGGTGCTGTAGGTGTTGCGCGCCAGCAGCGCGCCACTCTGCGGGTCACGCTCGGTGAGTACGTGCATGCGCGACTTCGCGCGCAGGTCACCCATCACCCATTCAACGTAGCCGATGGCCGACAACCGCCGTGGCCGGCCCGACAGGTTGTGCAGCCGCAGGACCGAGAACTTCAGCGGCGCGGCGACGTCGACGAAGACCCACAACTCGCTGGCGATGCCGTCTTCTACATGCTCGTAGACCGTGTAGCCGAAGCCATGGCGCGTACGGTACGCGCCGGTGCCACGGCGCGGCAGCGGCATCGGCGACCAGACACGACCGGTGTCCTCGTCGCGCACGTAGAAGGCTTCGCCGCCAGTGTCCGACACCGGGTCATTGAGCCAGGGCGTCAGGCGGAATTCGTGTGCATTCTCGAACCATGTGTAGCCCGGTGCACTCTCGCTGACGACCGTGCCCAGGCGGGCGTTGGCGATCACGTTGGCCCATGGCGCCGGCGTCGGCGCGCCTTCGCGTACCACCACGACGTACTCGCGGCCGTCCTCGCTGAAACTGCCGGTGCCGTTGTCGAATCGGCCGGTGCCGCGGTAGGGAAGGAAAGGCCACGGGTCGTCCACTTCTTCGTCGTGCTCGGCGCTCGGCGGCAGTCCGGGCTCCGGGCCCAGGTCGGCAACGATGGGCGGCCCGGGCGTCGCCTCCATCGACAGGGCCAGCTCCTGCTGCAGCGCCTGCGGCACCAGGGCCGGGATCCGTCGCGGAGGCAACGGCTGACGCCCCACCTGCGCGACCAACGTACCGTCTTCGTCGCTGATGACCGCCCGTGCCACCGCCTGCAACAGAATGCGGTCCTCGTGGGTCATGTTCTGCACCGGCCGCACGAAAATACCGCCGGGGCGGTCGAGCAGGCCGGTCTCCGAACTGGCGGCCACCATCCCCAGAATCTGGTCCTGCAGCTCCTGCCGATAGCCGGCCTTGCTGTCGTTCCAGATGACCAGGTCGGTGTTGAGACCCTTCTGGCGCCAGTAGGCATGCGCCTGCACCAGTTGCCGGACCAGTTCCACGTTGTCCGCGTCGGTGACCTTCAGCAGCACGATGGGCAGGTCACCGGAGATGGCATGGCCCCACAGCCCGGATTGTCCTCGCTGGTTCTGCTGCAGGACGCCTGCACCGGCGCGCAGCAGCGGACCGGCATACAGCACGTGGCTGGCCAGGCGCTCGTACAGCGATGCCTCGGCCTGGCTTGCGTTGATCTGCCGGCGCACCACCTGGCTGTGTGTCCAGGCCAGGTCGAAGACGCGGTCGGCCAGGCGGCGATCACGGTATTTGTCCACCAGTGCTTCGCAACCGCCGCGACTGGCGCCGATGCCATACACCATGTCCAGCTGTACGGTCTGCTCGGGCTCAAGCACCACGCGGACGCGGATGGCCACGATCGGGTCCAGCACCGAGCCATCGGTGCCTGACAGGTCGGCATCGGCGGTCAATGCCTGCGGCGTCCGCGGCGTGTTGCCACGGCCCAGGAAGCGCGCACGGTCGGTTTCGTAGGAGATCGCCACCACCTCCGCATCGTGCACCGCCACCAGATGGAACATCCACGGCGGCACCTCATCGTTCGAACGTGGCCGGCGCGTGCACAGCACCGCCTGCTTGGCGGCCAGGATCTCGCTCTGCACGAAGAGGTTGCTGAAGGCCGGGTGCGCATCGTCGGCCGCGGCGGGTGCCAGCACCACTTCGGCATAGGTGGTGATCTCCACCGTGCGCGGGCGACGGCTGCGGTTGGTCAGGCGCAGGCGCCTGAGCTCGATGTCGTCCTCGGCGGAGATGGCGACCTGCAGGTGGCTCTCGCAGCCGCGGCGCACACCGCGGAATTCCGCCTTGGCGTCAGAGAAGATCGCCTCGTAATTGTCCACTGCCACGCAGGTGGGCTGGTAGGCGGCAGACCAGAACTCGCCGCTGTCCACGTCGCGCAGATAGCAGAACGTGCCCCATGCATCGGTGGTGCCGTCCTCGCGCCAGCGGGTAAGCGACAGGTCGCCGTGGCGGCTGTAGCCGCCGCCGGCATGGGTCAGCATGCCGTGGTAGCGACCGTTGGACAGCAGCTGCACTTCCGGGCGCGGGCCACCCGGGTCGCGCAGGACGCGCAGGGACGTCTCGTGCTCGGCCAGTGCCGAGTGCTCGCCAAGCGCTTCGACCTCATGGGGATGGAACACGCCCACGCGCGGGATGCGTTCCTGCAGCAGCAGCAAGGTGGCCTGGAACTCGACATCGGCAAGGAAGCGGCGCTGCATCGGCTGGTCGCGCAACAGGTAATCCAGCGACAGCAGGCCCATGCCCTGATGGTGGGCCATGAACGAACGCAACAGGACGTGATCCTGTCCCGGCGGCACCCGGGTGGGCGTGTAGTCGATCGCCTCGTACATGCCGAAACGCCCGCAGAAGCCCAGTTCTTGCAGCGCCTGGAGGTTCTGGCAGGCCGCTTCCGGCGCCACCATCAGTGCCATCATGCTGGCATAGGGCGCGATGACCCGATCCTGCCCAAGGCCGCGCTTGAGACCCAGTCCGGGCACGCCGAACGCCCGGTACTGGTAGTTCAGGCGGGCATCGACGGCGTTGTAGCCGGACTCGGACACGCCCCATGGCAGGTTCAGCGTACGCCCGTAGACGATCTGCGCCTCGACCGCGTGCCGTGCGGTCTGGTCCAGCAACGTGTCCGGATAGCTGGGCATCACCAGCTGCGGCATGAGGTACTCGAACATCGAGCCACTCCATGACAGCAGTGTCGGCGTACCGTTGACCTCGGTGAGCATGCGGCCGAGCGCAAACCAGCTTTCCTGTGCCAGCTGGCCCTGCGCAATGGCAACGAACGCGCCCAGCCGCGCTTCGGAAGCCAGCAGGTCGTAGAAGCTGTTGTCGAGGCGGTGGTCGTCTACGTTGTAGCCGATCGAAAGCAGGTTGCGGGTACGGTAGAACAGGAACCCGTATTCCATCAGCGAGAACTGCCCGGCGCGGTGCGCCAGGTCCTGCAGCTGCTCGATGCGCGCGCGCGCGTCCGCGCCGGCCGTGCCGGGCAGGGCGGCCAACTGACGCAGGCTTGGCACCGGTGCATCGACGGCCACGTTGGCATCGGCAGGGATATCGGCAAGCGAGGCATGGGCGGCATGGCATTCGGCGGCGAACAGGGCCGGCCAATGCAGCTCACCGTCCTCGGGCGAGGCCGGTGCCGGCCATTGCAGCAGCACGGCGTCGGCCCGACCGGCCAGTTCCTGCAGACGGGCCAGCGACTGCGCCGTCCCGACGGGGCGGTCGACACGCGTAGACGCCAGACGCTGGCGAAGATGATTGAGCGCCTCGACCAGCGACGCATCGTCGGCGCGATGACGCTGCCGCTCCTCTTCCAGAACACCCAGCGTATCGGCCAGGCCATCGAACGTGTGCGGCGCCAGCACCGGCGCGTCCACCAGCGCGAGCAGGCCTTGGCGCAGGGTAAGCAGGTGGCCGGCAAGGTTGCCGCTGTCGACGGTGGAGACGTAGCGCGGCGGCAGCGGCGCCAGGGTTTCGGTGTCGTACCAGTTCAGGAAGTGGCCGCGATGGCGCGGCAGCTGGTCCAGCGTATCGAACGTGCGGGCGGTACGTTCAGCCACCGCGCCCTGCTGCAGATAGCCGAAATCCCACGCAGACAGATTCGCCAGCAGGGACAGGCCGATGTTGGTCGGCGAGGTCCGCCGCGCGACCACCAGCGCAGGATGCTCCTGGATGTTGTCCGGCGGCAGCCAATGGTCCTGCTCGCGCACCCAGGCCTGGAAGAAGGACCAGGTGCGCCGCGCCAGCCGGCCCAGGAACGCCCGTTGCGTGACCGACAACTCGGCCACGCTTGCCGCCGGCGGGCGGCCCAGCCACGCCATCAATGCCGGCGCAAAGGTCCATGCCAACAGCAGCGGCAGGGCGATCGGCAATGCCTGCGGACGCACGCCGGCCACCACAGCCACCAGCGCGAGCGCCAGCAGCGAGGCCGGCGCCATCACCCGCCATTCCGCGCCACGGTCGCTGCCAAGGCGGCGCTCGACTTCGCTGGAGGGATTCCATTGCAGCAGGTGACGGCGTGTGACGGCCATGCGCCAGAGCGTGCGCAGCACGGCGTCACTGGCCAGCAGTGCTTCGTAGGGCAGGCACGCAATCTGGGTGGATGCGCGCAGCAACGACTGCAACGTACCGCGCCCGACCTTGATGTAATGCGCTTCCAGCGGCGTGTCTTCCGGAACGCTCAGGCCATCACGCAGCATGCCTATCAGCGGCGGCGCGAACCACAGCGCCAGCACCCACGCGGTCCACGCAGCAGGGTTTCGCGCATACAGCCAACCGGCTACCAACAACGCAAGGGCAGCGATCGGCACCACGCTCCGGCGCAGGTTGTCCAGCAACTTGCCGCGCGAGAGCAGGCTGAGCCGGTTGCGTTCCCAACCCGGGCCCGGGCGCGGTGTCCACGGCAACAACCACGGCAGCAGCTGCCAGTCGCCACGGATCCAGCGCGCACGGCGCTTGGCGTCGGCGGCGTAGCGCTCGGGATAGTCCTCGTACAGGCGCACATCACTGACCAGGCCTGCGCGTGCATAGCAGCCTTCCAGCAGATCGTGGCTGAGGATGCGGTTCTCGGGCAGGCGGCCCTCCAGCGCATGCTCGAAGGCGTCGACGTCATAGATGCCCTTGCCCACGAACGAGCCTTCGTCGAACAGGTCCTGGTAGACGTCGGAAACCATGCGCGTGTACGGATCGATGCCGGGCTCGCTGCCGAACATCCTGGCAAAACGCGAGGTGCGGCGCCTGCCCAGGCTGGTGCCGACGCTGGGCTGCAGGATGCCGTAGCCCTCCACCACGCGTTGCAGCTGCGGATCGAAGCGCGGGCGGTTGAGCGGGTGCGCCAAGGTGGCGACGAACGCGCGTGCCGCATCCCGCGGAAGCTGCGTGTCCGAGTCCAGCGTGATGACGTAACGGACGCCGATCAGGGCCGCCGCGTCTCCGACGATGCGCATGAACGCCGCCGCATCGCCTTGGCGGAGCAGGGCATTGAGCGCGGCCAGCTTGCCGCGCTTGCGCTCGTGGCCCATCCACACACCTTCGCCCGGGTTCCATTGCCTGGGCCGGTGCAGCAGGTAGAAGCGGTCGCCGCGCTCGGGCGCGTAACGATGGTTCAGTTCCTCGATCCGTGCCACGGCGTGCGCAAGCAGAGCGTCGTCCATCGGCGCCTGTGCTGCTGGCGCGTCGAGAAAATCCGTCAACAACACGAAGCGCAGCTGGGGATCGCGGTTGGCCAGGAAACGCACCTCCAGCGCTTCGACCAGAACGTCGATGCCGTCGACGCTGGACAGCATCGAGGGGACCGCGACCACGGTGGCGCACGCGGCAGGAATGCCTTCGCTGAAATCAAGCTTGGGAAGCGGCCTGGGGGCGACCAGCACCGTCGCGGTCCAGTTCACCAGCACGATGCCGAGTTCACTGAATACCAGCAGCCCGAGCAGCGCGGCCAGCCAGACAGGTACCGAGCCGCTGCCGGTTGCCAGCAGGCCGCTGGTCGCCAGCACCGCCAGCAGGCCGATCGGCAGCAGGTACAGCGCAAGCGGCACGCGATGCGCCAGTCGCCGTGCCTTGCGGTGGCGCGGTGCTGCCTCGGCCACCGCCGCAACAGTGGTCTGCAGGCCTTCGCCGACCAGCCAGTAGCCCACGTGCGTGCGTGGGCCGTCCGCCGGCGTAGCCGCCCGTGCCAGGTCCAGGGCGATGGTCGCAACGCGCTCTTCGGCGATGCGGCTGCCGCGGGCAATCTTCTCCACCACGTGGCGGTAGGCATCGCGGGTGCCGAAATCCATCTGCGCATAGACGCCCATGGGGTCTTCCCGCAGCCGCTGCTCGACCACACTCATGTCTTCGACAAAGGTGCGCCAATCCATGGTGGAGAGGAAACGCAGGCTGCCGATGCTGTTGCCGATGGAGACCTGGTCGGCCGCCTGCTGCTGCCCCTCGGCGGCAACCAGTTCGTCGATGCGCTGCCCAGCCGCTGCCGCCCACTGTTCCAGCCACGCGATGGGCATGGCCCACGCGCCGCCGCGCCCCTGCAGCGAGCGCGTCAGCTCGGCGATGAACGCGCCGGTCAGCGGCGGCGCGGATCGCGCCATGTCGGCAACCACCAGGACCACATCGGTAGGGGTGTCGGACGCCGCGCGATTGAGCTGGTCGGCCCACTGCGCAGCCAGGCGGCGGTCGGTCCCATCGCGCATCACCCGCGCGGCCATGCGCCGCAGGTTCTCCAGCAGCGCCAGGCGCAGCATGATCGGAACGGCCCACAGTTCGCCCAGGCTCAGCGGCGCGAGCGACTGGTACGAGGCGATGAAGCGGCCCAGCGTATCGGCGTCAATGCGGCCGTCACCGTGCGCGATCGCCTGCATCGACAGCTCATACACCCGTGGCAACCCGGCCGATGGGCCGGAGGCAAGTGAAGGAAGCTGGCGGCTGTAGCCGCGCGGCAGGTGGCGTCGCGCGGTCTGGATCTGTTCTTCGACCAGGTAGTAGTTGTCGAGCAGCCATTCCCCCGCCGGGGTGACCGGCCGCTGTTCGCGCACCACGCTGCTCAGCAGCGTGTTGGCGTCTTCCAGCACGCGCTCGTTGGCCTGCAGTCGTTCGAGCAGGCGCTCCGGGCTGGGTCGCAACCGCACGCGATGCTGTCGCGCAAGTGCGCGGCCGTACTCCTCCATCTGTTCAACGTTGTACAGCGCGGCACGCAGTGGGCCCTCGGTGGCCTCGATGGCCGGGGCCGAGGCCTGGTGCTCACGCCAGCGCCAACGCACACGACGACGCAGGCGCAGCCAGCGGCCAAAAAGACGACGAAGGTGGGGCATAGGTTACCGATGGGGGCAGGGCGCGTCCTGCATGGTTGCATTGCAGGGGCCGTGGTAACTGTGAAGGCCGGGCCCGGTTGGCGTGGTCGCCGCTCAATGCGGTCTGATCCTGAGGCGACCCGCAGTCAGCAAGGCAAGGGTAGTGCCGGCCGCTGGCCGGCAACGCGCCATCCATCGCGCTCCTCGACTACGATGGATGCCGAGCCTGCTCGGCGCACTTCTTTCTATGTTGAGGCCAAGGCGCGCCCGCGCCGGGTCGCCCCAGGCGAGTGCCCGATGACGCGCTTGTAGGCGCGACTGAAAGCGGCCTGCGACGCGTAGCCGAGGCGCTCTGCCACTACCTCGATCGGTAGGCTCTGGTGGGTCAGCCATTGACTTGCCAATTGCATCCGCAGCTCAGTCACGTACCGCAGGGGTGCGGTTCCAATAACGGTCTGGAACCGATCTGCAAAGACAGAGCGTGAGATGTTGGATTCTGCGGCCAGCGCTTCGACGGTCCAGTCACGCCCGGGGTCTCTGTGCAGGGCAAGCAACGACAGCGATAGACGCGGGTCGCGCATGGCCATGACCAGGCCGGATGCGCCGTCGCAACCGCGCTCGACCCAGTCACGAACGATCATGGCGGCCACTGCATCCGCCAGCCGGGAGAGTATTCCTGCATATCCGATACGTCCGGAGCAGACCTCGCGCTTCATCGCGTCGACCATGGGCAACAGCCCAGGGAACTGCGTGCCGTTGCCATCGGCCAACATTACCGCCGGCATCACCTTGCTCAACCCTTGCATGCCGCCCAGATCGAACACCATGCAGCCGTGGAAGAGCACTGCGCTCGGCACGGCGTGCGTGCTCGGGCACGTGTCTATGCCGCTCACCGCGTCACCCAGCGGAGCTGCGTCTATCGTTTCCAGGCACTGGACGGGGTGGTCGTCGCCCGACAGCAACGCGTGTCCTTCTCCGCGGGGAAGAAGCACGACATCCCCGGCAGATAGGCGGTGTTGGCTACCGTCCGCGCCACGAAGAATGGCAGTGCCCACTGCCAGGTAATGGAAGTAGGCATGGCCTGGCTTCGGAGAAAATCCAAGCCCAAAGGTCGGCCCGGTCTGAATGCGTCGGTATTGAACGCCATGCAGCCGCATGCCGGTCAGCAGCTCGCTGATCAGGTCGGTGGGCTGGGATGGAGCGTGGCTCATGAGACGACCCGGGGTTTCGATCAAAAATACAGGTCAGGCAATCATAGATCATCCGGATGTAGCTCCCTAGACTCTCGGCTGCACGATTGCACTGGGATCTTTGATGAGTAATGACGTAGCTGATGCCGCAGACGCACCTGATTCTGTGGCCTGGAGTAGCGGGGAATCTTCTTCGTCGGCATGGGTAGCGGTGTTTTCGCTGGCCATGGGTGTCTTCGGGCTGCTCACGGCCGAATATCTGCCTGCCAGCCTGCTGACGCCGATGGCGGCGGACCTGGGGGTGTCGGAGGCGCTGGCTGGTCAAGCAGTGACGGTCACCGCTGTAGTGGCCCTGTTCGCTGGCCTGCTGGTGCCGCGGCTGACCCGTTCGATAGACCGGCGCTTGGTGCTGTTGAGTTTCACTGGTCTGATGATTCTCTCCAACGCCCTGGTGGCATTGTCGTCCAGCATGGGCCTCCTGCTGGTGATGCGCGTCCTTCTGGGCATCGCGCTGGGCGGTTCCTGGAGCATGGCAGCAGCCGTGGCCATGCGGTTGGTGCCGCCGCAGCGCGTGCCTCGCGCGCTTTCCATAATCTTCAGCGGCATTGCGGTCGGCACCGTGGTTTCCGTTCCTTTGGGGAGCTATCTCGGTGGTCTGCTGGGCTGGCGCAGCGCCTTCTGGGCTGCGACGGCGGTAGGTGGACTCACGTTCGCGTTCCAGTGGTTCACGCTGCCCCGAATGGCCCCGCGCAAGGCGGCAGTCCCAGAGTCGGTGGTGGGGCTCCTGCGCCGGCCAGGCGTTGCGGTCGGCATGCTGGGCTGCGTTCTGGCGCACACCGGTCAGTACTCGCTCTTTACGTACATCCGCCCAACGCTGGAGAGCCTGGGGCAGATGAGCGCGGATGGCCTGGCGCTGATTCTGCTGGGATTCGGTGTGGCGAATTTCGTTGGCACCCTGCTGGCCGGCTGGCTCATGGAGCGCAGCTTGAAAGTCACGTTGGTGATCATGCCCGCCTTGGTTGGCGCAGCCGCGCTGGGCATGCTCCTGTTGCCGGTGGGCGTTGGCGGGCTGTCGGTCCTGGTCGCGCTCTGGGGCCTGGCCTTTGGTGGCGTGCCCGTTGCCTGGTCGAGCTGGGTTGCACGTGCGATGCCCGATCAGGCCGAGAGTGCCGGTGGGATGGTGGTCGCTGCTGTGCAGTCTTCCATCGCTGCGGGTGCCGCTTTGGGCGGCCTGGTGTTCGGGTTCGGGGGCATTGTTGCCGTGCTCACCGTTGCTGCGGCGGTGATGCTCATCGCGAGCCTGCTCATTGCGTTCCGTGTCAGGGTGAGTTCGGCGACCTTGTCGGCCGGTCCGGCGTTTCACATCTAGCCGGCATCTGTCCTGAGCGTCCTACTGGGTATCAAGCCGGTGATCGACCGGGTGTTTTCGTGCGCTGAAGTACCTGAGGCGTTCAGCCGGCGTGGGCAATGCGGGCCGCGCTGATCTTGTCGGCCCTGGTGTCGCCCCGGACCTCAGGCATCTCGCCTCAGCCAGGCCACCAGCGCCGAAAATGCCGGCGAGGGCTGCCGACGGTTCGGGTAATACAGGTGATAACCGGGGAAAGGCAAGCACCACTTGTCCAGCACGGCAACCAGCCGCCCCTCGGCAATGTGGTCGGCCACCATCGGCTCGGGCGCATACGCCAGGCCCAGTCCATCCAGTGCGGCATTGATGACGTGGATCATGCTGTTGAACACCAGTGGCCCATCACCGCGCACGGTGAATTCCTTGCCCTTCTCTTCGAACTCCCATGCATAGATGGCGCCGTTCGGGCGATGCCGGATGTGCACGCAGCGATGTTGCGTGATATCGGCAGGCTTCCTTGGCTTGGCGTGCCTCTCGAAGTAGTCGGGGGATCCAACCACCACCAGGCGCCAATCCGGTCCGACCCTGACCGCGATCATGTCCTTGCTGAGCGCCTCACCCAGCCGGATGCCGGCGTCGAAGCGCTGTTCAACCACATTGGTGAAGCCGTAATCGACGTAGAACTCAAGTGTGATGTCCGGATACTCGGCGAGGAACCCGGCAAGGCGAGGGCGGACGATGGTCTCCATGGAATCGTCCGTACAGGAGATACGAAGAGTTCCGGCCGGGCGGTCGCGCAGATCCCCCAGTGCCTCGACGCTGGCGACGATGGCCTCGAAATGCGGTGCAACGGAGCGCATCAGGCGCTCGCCCGCCTCGGTCAGGGAGACGTTGCGCGTGGTCCGGGCCAGCAGGCGGATCCCCAGGCGATCTTCCAGCAGCCGCATGGAATGGCTGAGCGCTGAGGGCGTAACACCGAGGCGTACAGCTGCCCTGGTGAAGCTCTGCTCCTGTGCCACTACCAGGAAGGCTTGCAGATCATTGGTCTTCACGCCGTTCATGGGCCAATTGTGAGCGCAACTCAATAATGCATCAACTTTCAGCTGGCTTATCGCGGTAGCGGGCGGCGCCTATCGTGGCGACCTGAGTCCCCACTGAGGCCGTCCGCACATGAAACCCTCCACGCTACTGCTGGCACTGATCGCCAGCCATTTCGTTCCGCAGTCGGCCTTGTCCGCTGAGGCGCCGGCGGCCACACGAACCGCCGGCGCCGACAATTTCTACAGAAGCGCCAGCGTAAAAGGCGAGCGCGTCAGCTTCCGCAACCAGTACCAGATGGAAGTGGTCGGGACGCTGTACCGGCCTCAGGCCCTGACGCATGGCGGCCGCGCACCCGCCGTGGTGGTCGGACACCCGATGGGCGCGGTGAAGGAGCAGAGCTCACAGCTGTATGCGCAGAAGCTGGCTGAGCAGGGTTTCGTTACGTTGGCGATCGATCTTTCCTTCTGGGGAGAGAGCGCGGGTACCCCGCGGCACCTGGTGTCGCCTGAAATCTATTCGGACGACGTCAGCGCGGCGGTTGACTTCCTGAGCACGCAGTCGTTCGTGGATCCGCAGCGGATTGGTGGCCTGGGTATCTGTGGCAGTGGCAGTTTCGTGATCAGCGCAGCCAAGATCGACCCGCGCATCAAGGCAATCGCTACGGTCAGCATGTATGACATGGGGGCCGCCGCGCGCCAAGGGCTGAACCACGCGCAATCGCTGGAGCAGCGCAGACAGATGATCAAGGCCGCAACGGACCAGCGTCTGGTCGAGTTCAACGGTGGGCCGGCAGTCCATGTACCTGGCACCGTGAACAAGCTCGAGGCCGATGCGTCCGAAGTGCAGCGCGAGTTCTTTGATTTCTACCGCACGTCGCGTGGCGCTTACACTGCCGAAGGCGAGCGCAGCGACTTGACCACCCAGCCGCTGTTCAGCAGCTTGGTCAAGTTCGTCAATTTCTACCCCTTCAACGATATCGAGACCATCTCGCCCAGACCGATGCTGTTCATCTCTGGCGACCACGCCCACTCGCGTGAGTTCAGCGAGGACGCGTACCGCAGGGCGGGGCAGCCGAAGGAGCTCTACTGGGTGAAGGATGCCGGTCATGTAGACCTGTATGACCGCACCGACCTGATTCCCTTCGCAAGGTTGGCGACGTTCTTCCAGCAAGGCCTGGCTGGGAAATGAGCAGCAACGACGCGACGGCCGACCGGGCCAACTGGGGCGGGGTGCTGGCAATGACGCTGTGCGTGTTCGCACTGATCGCCTCTGAATTCATGCCGGTGAGCCTGCTTACGCCCTTGGCGGCTGACCTTGGCGTGAGCGAAGGGCTGGCCGGGTATGGGATTGCCATCTCTGGTGCCTTCGCCGTGCTGACCAGCCTGTCGATCTCCCGCTTGGCCGGGAGCATCAACCGGAAGACAGTGCTGCTGACGCTCACCGCATTGATGGCGGTATCCGGCGTGGTGGTGGCATTGGCTCCCAGCTACCCGATCTACATGATGGGCCGGGCATTGATCGGCGTGGTGATCGGTGGCTTCTGGTCCTTGTCTGCGGCCACGGCCATGCGGCTGGTGCCAGCAGCGCAGGTGCCGCGAGCACTGGCAATCTTCAATGGCGGCAACGCGCTGGCAACGGTAGTGGCTGCCCCCTTGGGCAGCTACCTTGGCGGCGTGATCGGATGGCGTGGGACATTCCTGTGCCTCCTGCCTGTGGCCGCCATCGCGCTTGCATGGCAGTGGCTGTGTCTTCCTTCCATGGCCGCAGAACGACGGCAATCCCGGGGCGGGGTGCTGGCCCTGTTGCGGCGGCGGGTGGTGATGTTGGGAATGGCGGCGTGCGGCATCTTCTTCATGGGGCAGTTTGCCTTGTTCACCTATGTGCGCCCGTTCCTGGAAAAGGTCACGGGTGCAGGGGAATCCGCCGTTCCGCTGGTGCTGCTGGCCATTGGTGCAAGCGGCGTTGTCGGCACGCTCGCGATCGGGGCATTCATCAGGCGTGGTCTTTATCGCACACTGGTGGCCGTCCCGATCCTGATGGCGGTGATTGCCGCGGCGCTCGTGGCGCTGGGCCCTCAACTCTGGCCGACGGCCGTACTGTTTTCGGTATGGGGGCTGCTGGCCACGGCTGCGCCGGTGGGTTGGTGGAGCTGGCTGGCACGCACGTTCACCAACAACGCTGAAGCGGGCGGCGGGCTGATGGTAGCGGTGGTGCAGTGCTCGATCGCGCTGGGTTCCAGCCTTGGCGGCGTGCTGTTGGACAGTGTTGGTTTCGCCTGCACATTCCTGGCCAGTGCGGGCTTGCTGCTGTTCGCGGCATTGCTCGCCTATGTCACGGCCGCCGATGCTGCGTCCGCATCCGGCTCGGCGGTCGCCGTAGAGGCATGAGGCTGATGAGGCGCGCGACAAGGATCATTGGGCAGCTGCTTTCGCTTTGCCTTGCCTTCGCGGCGGTGTCCGCATGCTCTGCCGAGCAGAAGCATCACACCGTCGCGCCCATGAAAAACGCATCCAACCCGGAGGTGCCCTCAGTGAAGGTTCGACTGATCATCAACAACCAGACGTTGTCGGCCACGCTGGAGGACAGCGTCCCTGCACGCGAATTCGCCGCACAGTTGCCGATTACGCTGCAGCTTGAGGACCATGCAGCTACGGAGAAGATCGCGCAGCTCCCGTACGGTCTCAGCATCGCCGGCGAACCGGATGGGTTCACGCCAGTGGCCGGCGATATCGCCTTCTACGCGCCGTGGGGAAATCTGGCGCTCTTCCACAGGCCGTTCCGTTACTCGAAGGGTTTGGTGCGGTTGGGCCGCATCCAGGGGGACTTACAGGCGCTTCGCGCGGAGGGACCAGTGGAAGCGCGGATCGAGTTCGAGTAGACGTCTGGCTACGTCCCCTGCACACGAAGGAGCAGCTATGAACAGCAAGTACAGCCGGTTCTCTGTCACCGGGCTGGATGCCCACCAGCAAGCCATCATTCCAATCAGCGCCTGCGCAGCGGCGGGCAACATGAGTGCCCTTGATCAGGCGTTGAATCAAGGTCTGGACGCGGGGCTGAGCGTGGCAGTGGTGCGCGAGATCCTCGTGCAGGTCTATGCCTATGCAGGTTTCCCACGGAGCCTGAACGCGTTGAGCGAACTGATGAGGGTGGCGCAGGCACGCAGGCAGCGGGGCATCCAGGATGAAGCTGGCCGCGAGCCGGGCAGGCCGATCCCCAAAGGAGACGCACTGCTCGCCGCAGGCACGGCCAATCAGACCAGGCTGGCTGGCGGCCCGGTCTCAGGGCCTTTGTTCGATTTCGCACCCCAGGCAAATGAGTACCTGCGTACGCATCTGTTTGGCGACATCTTCGAGCGCGACAACCTTGATTGGCAAATCCGCGAGTTGGCCACGGTCAGCATGCTGGCTGCCATGTCCGGGGTGGAGCCGCAGTTGCAGTCTCACATTGGCATCAGCATGAACATAGGGCTGCGCCCAGAGCAGCTGTACGCGCTGGCTGCTGTTCTCGAAGCGCGCTTCGGCCTGGAGGCCGCGGAGCGTGTTCGTGTCGGTATTCAATGCCAGCTGGACGTTCGGCACGAATGATGTTCAGACGGGAGATTCCGTCGCATGGCCCGCGCATTGGAGGATTGAATGAAAAATTGGAGGATTGAATGAAAAAGATGATCATCGGCACGTTGATCAGCATGCTGGCAGGACCCTTCAGTGTTGGAGCGCAGGAGGTACAGATGACAAGGCTCTCGAAGATCACCGTCAATGCAGACCATCTGCCCGCCTATCGAGACGCCTTGGCTGAGGAGGTTCGCGCTTCAATGGAGCTGGAACCCGGCGTGCTGTCGTTGTATGCGGTCTTTGACAAGGAAGATCCGACCCGGCTGACAATCCTTGAAATCTATGCGAGCCGACAGGCTTACGAACAGCATGTGAAGAGCTCGCATTTCCTCAAGTACAAAAGCGGGACGCTGCACATGGTCAAGTCACTGGAACTGGTTGATGTTGATCCTCTTCTGCCGGAGTTGAAGATCAAATAGCCGCCGGGTGGCTGGTGGACCGAAAGACTCCCCGGGAACATTGAGTCGACGCCTCAAGGCCATCCGGCTTTCGCCATGGCCCCGCCAGGCATTCAGTGCACGCTCGATTTCAGTCCAAACAGGGGCCGCAGCCAGCGGGAACGTCGGATCAGCAGTTCGTGCAGCAGCAGGCAACCGCCTACCGTGCCGAGCAGCACCAGCGCCGGCTCCATCCAAGGCCCAAGCTGCATCGGCTTCAGCCAGAACAACACGGCGATCATCAGGCTCTGATGCAGGACATACCAAGGGTAGATGGCCTCCGTGCAGTACGGCAGCCAAGGGAAGGGGCGATCCAGACAGTGCTTGCCCCATCCGAGCAGGGTCAGCAGCATTCCCCACGAGTACACCACCTCGCAGTACTGCGACTGCAGGCGCCAGAAAGGTTCCGGCCACTGGCGCAGTGGCGATGCCGGAGGCAACCAGCGCCCGAGCGCTTCCAGGAACAGGTACCACGCAACAGCACCCAGTACCGTGGCCAGTGTTGCCCAGCGAAGCGCCTCGACCCGTTCCCAGAAGCGCGGCTCACGGCCGAGCAGGTAACCGGCAAGGAACACCGTCCCATACTTGGCATGTTGATGGACATCGTCCACCAGGGTGTTGGTGGCAGGGTACGACGGGGCGAGCCACCCCAGCCACAGCAGCAACAGCAGCGCCGGAAGCCCGGTCAGCATCCAGCCCGGGGCGTTGGCAAACTGCCGGCTGGCCGATCGCAATGGCGCCGAATCCAGCACCGGCAGGGCGATGGCCAGAATCGTCGTATACACCCAGAGATAGGCCAGGTACCACAGATGGTTCCAGGTGATGCCGAAGCGATCACCGGCGAAACTGCCTTCCGGCCATGGGCGCACCTGCCAGTAGCGCAGCAGGAATTCCCAGAATCCGGGCGCGACCATGCCTCTGCTCACACCCTCGCAGTACGGCTGGATGGGCACGACCACGAACATGCCAAAGGCGAGTGGCAGCAACAGCCTCCATGTCCTCTTCAGAATGAAGCGACCGCGTTGCAGTCGGTTTCGTGTCAGCGCAATGGCCACCCCGGAAATCAGAAACAACAGTGACATGCGCCAGCCGTTGAGCAGGCGCATGGGCCATTGAAGTGCGTCGGTCGTGAAGTTGCCCTTGAGATGAAAGCCCCATTCGCCCACGTACGCCATGGCGGTGTGGTAGAGGATCAGCAGGGCGAAGGCGATGATGCGAAGAGCATCGATATCGTGGCGGCGCGTCATGATGGTTCTGGTGGAGGCAAGATCGGGCCAATGTGCGGCACGTGGCCGGCAGCGCCAGCGGCGAAGGGATGGCCCGCTGCCGGAAAGTGACCAATGGCGGGGTTCGTGGGACGGATGGCGCGGCTAGAATTGCCACCTTGTCGCGTTATGCGCCGTTCTGTGTGACCACCACCCCATGCCTGTCCCTTCCTCCCCACGCTTGCCCCTGGCCTCCCGTCTGCTGATGTGGGCAGGGATCCTGCTGGTGGTGGCCGTGGCCAATGCCGTGGTGGAAGTCATGGACGCACAGCGCCGTGGCGATGTACTTGCGCTGTGGGAACCGCTGGTCTGGGAGCTGAGCAGCGTCGGTGTGATCCTGGCCTGCCTGCCGATGCTGTGGTGGGGCTGCAGGCGCTGGCCCCTGCACATCGACACCTGGAAGCGGCGCCTGCCGCTGTACCTGCTGGCCAGCATGGGATGGTCGTTGCTGCATGTGCTGGGCATGATGGCGTTGCGCAAGGTCACCTACCTTGGGCTTGGTACAACGTATGTGGATGGCTCCAGCTGGGCGTCACGGCTGCTGTATGAGTACCTGAAGGACGTGCGGGTCTTCTTCAGTTTCGTGGCGCTGGAGCATTTCCTGAGCTGGTTCGGCCGCCGTCGTCAGGGCGAAGCCCATCTGTTGGCAGCGCCGGAAGATGGTCCGCCAGTCGAGCCTGTTCAACGGCCCCAGAATTTCCTGGTGCGCAAGTTGGGCAAGGAATTCCTGGTGGCCACCGAGGAGGTGGAGTACGCCCAGGCCTCCGGCAACTATGTGAACCTGCGCGTGCGCGGATGTGACTATCCGCTGCGCATGACGATGGCCGCACTGGAGGAGCGCCTTGATCCTTCCGTTTTCCTGCGCTGCCACCGCAGTTGGCTCATCAACCGGCGTCATCTGCGCTCGATCGAACCTGCCGATGGCGGTGAAGCCCTGCTGCACATGGCCGATGGTGCACGGGTACCGTGCAGCCGCCGCCAGTTGCCAACGCTGCGGCAAGCACTTGGAGGAGGGTGATGGATGAAGCATGACTTCATGCACTGCAGATTGACTACAAATGTAGTCATTATCTCTGTGTCCATTGAAGGATCCTGCCATGAGAGCACCTCTGCTTGCCTGCCTGTTCTTCCTGGCGCTACGCCCGTTTGCGGCCGCAGCCAACACGCCTGATGCCTTGGCAGCGATAGAGCGGAATGCCCGCAACGCGCATTCCGACGCGGTCTACATTGAAAGCGGGCGCGGGGTGCTGCTGCGGATCGCGCCGGCAGCCGGTGAAGACCGCATCCACCTGATGTCGGCGACCAAGTCCGTCGTCGCCCTGGCCATCGGGCTGCTGCTCGATGACGGCAAGCTCGCATCCATCGACGAACCGGTCAGCACGGTGTACCCGGAATGGCGCCAGGGCAGGAAGCGTGACATCACGATCCGGATGTTGATGGACCACACCTCCGGCCTGCAGAACGCGGCCAACGCGGGGGTGGAACTGGAGGGCGCGCCGGATCTGGTGAAGCTGGCGCTGGCGGCCGAGGTGTCCAGCGATCCAGGCACCACCTTCGCCTACAACAACAAGGCGACCAATCTTCTGCCGGACATCGTGCAGCGGCTTGCCGGCAAGCCACTGGATGTCTATCTGGACGAACGGTTGTTCAAGCCGCTTGGCATCACCGCCCATGCATGGATGAAGGACCAGGCCGGGACGCCCATGGGCATGGCCGGGCTGTCGCTGTCGGCGGTTGATCTTGCAGCGATCGGACGATTGATGCTGGACGGCGGCGTCACCCCGGGCGGCAAGCGGTTGCTGAGCGAACGCTCGGTAGCGTTGATGACCGCCGAAAGCGCGCGTTCCCCCGACGTCGGCCTGTTGTGGTGGCGCATCCCCGCATGGGAGCACTACCGATTGAAGGCCGGTGCAGCCACGCTTCTGAGCGCTCGCAGCATGGATGCCGTGATGCTGGACGCGCTGCTGGCCGCCGACGGCCAGGTATTTGACAGCAAGTTAGCGCTGATCAGCTTCCTGGCCGAACGGCTGGGACCCAGCTGGCCACAGCGCTACGCTGCGGAAATCACTGGGCGTGGACTGAAGCTCGGCGACATCTTCGACATCGACCGAGGGCCGGTAGCGGCATACGCCGCCAACGGCTATCTCGGCCAGCACCTGGTCATTGTTCCCGACAAGGGCGTGGTGGCGGTAAGGCAGATTCAACGGCGGGAGAGCCACAGCGCCCCGCTCGACGATTACGCCGCGTTTCCCATGGATGTACTGCGGTTGGCAGAGACGCTGTGACCGGCCAGCACGCTAGGGAATGCGGCAGCCCGCGAACACATCCAGTCCCGGCTGGTAGATACCGCTGCTGATAGCGAACAGTCCCAGCAGGGAATGGAAGAGATTGTCGTGGCTGTAGGATCCGGTGCCCGCAGCATGGCGCAGGCAGGCCAGATCAAGGCGGGCATGGGTTGCAAAGCCCGGGGAGAACCACATCACCATCGGCACCTGGGTCTGCTCGCGTGGCGCTATGAAGTAGGGCGTTCCGTGCAGATACAGGCCGCGCTCGCCAAGCGACTCGCCGTGATCGGAGACATAGATCAGTGCAACGTCACGCTGCTCCGAATAGGTCTGCAGCAGGTCGATGGCCTTGCCCAGCAGCCGGTCGGTATAGACCAGCGTATTGTCGTAGGTGTTGGTCAGCGCTTCGTTGCTGCACTTCTGTATCTGGTTGCTGTCGCAGGTAGGGCTGAATGCCCTGGAGTCGGCGGGATAGCGTTCAAAGTAGGTGGGGCCATGGCTGCCCAGCTGGTGCAGCACGATCAGACCATCACCCTGCATGGCCGCGATGCGCGTGTCCAGCTGGTGCAGCAGGATCTCGTCATGGCAGGTGCCGTCCTTGTTCACGCACAACCCAGGCACCTTCAGCGGCGGCATGTCGTCGGTGGGAATGCGGTTGCACACGCCCTTGCAGCCACCGTTGTTGTTGTCGCGCCAGAGCACGCTGGCGCCGGTGCGCTGCAGGATGTCCAGCACGTTCTCTTCCGATGCCGCAGCGACGCCCTCGTACTGCGACCGCGGCATCTGCGAGAACATGCACGGCAGTGACACCGCCGTTGATGTGCCGCAGGATGCAACGTCCCGGAAGCTGATGACGCCGTCCTTGCGTGACAATTGCGGGTTGGTTGGGCGCGGATAGCCGTTGAGCTGGAAGTTCTTTGCACGTGCCGTCTCGCCGGCCACCAGGATGACCAGGCGTGGGCGCTCGCCGGGCGCGCGCGCGGCGTCTTCGCCGATCGTGCGCAGCGGCTGTGCCTTGGCGCTGTAGCTGCTCCGGAGGTAGCCATAGGTGTGACGAAGGACGTTCATCGGCAGCACCTGCTCGCGGATGTAGCGGTTGTTGCGGAGCAGCGACGAATACTCCTTGTAGAACGCCAGGCTTACCGCTGCCAGCACCATCAGCGTCGCCAGCACGTTCCCCAACCACACCAGCGCCGCCCGCAAAGGGCGCCCGCTGTTTCCACTGCGCATGATCAGCAGAACGCATGTGGGCAGCGCGCCCAGCAGCAGCACCGTCAACAGCAACGGCAGCGACAGGTAGGAGGTCATTTCAGCCTGGTTGGTCTCCAGTGCGTTCTGCACCATGTCGCGGTCGATCAGTACGTTGTAATGCAGCATGAAGTAGGTGCACGCGGCGCTGACGAAAACCAGCAACGCCAGCACCGGTTTGCGCACATAGGGAAGCATGCCGATGGGCGTGAACAGCAGATTGAACAGGCACAGCAGCAGCACCGGAAGGCTGCAGAAGAACAAAGCGCTGCGCAGATCATGGATGTCGATGAGAGACCAGAGCGTCTTCCAGAGAGCGATGTTTCCCAGCGTGGTGAAGAACAATGCCGTGCACCAGACAAGCATGATCGGATGTTGCGGGACAGACCTGAAGCATGAACGCACGTGCAGAATCCGCTGAGCCAGAAGTGCGCGCAGTATCTGGACGCGTTCATCAGGAAGTTGTCAGGTTCGTTGCTCATCCCAACAGGACCACGGCCCACACCGTAGCCACCATCAGCAGGGCCGTGCTCTGTGCGGCGCTGCCCATGTCCTTGGCGTTCTTGGAAAGTGGATGGTGTTCCAGAGAGATGCGATCCACCACCGCTTCGATGGCCGAGTTGAGCAGCTCCACCAGCAGGCTGACGAAGCAGACCATCAGCATCAGGGCGCGCTCGCTGCGGCTGACGTCCAGCAGGAGCGCGACGGTTGCCAGCGCGCCATGCAGCAACAGCAGCTGCCGGAACGCGGCCTCACCCTTGAATGTCGCGACGAAACCGTCGCGGGAATGGATCACGGTATGCAGGATGCGGCGCAGACCGGTCTTGCCGTGCGCGTACTTGCCGTTGCCCTTGGGTTGCCCTGGCTGCATTTCGTACCTGCCTTCATGAAGAGATCCGGCAAGGGTGGAAGGGGCAATGTCAGGAAGCTGTCAGGTATCGGCTGCGGCTGGGCGCATCTGCAGGGTGAAGCAGCAGCCTTGCACCGAGGTATCGACCGTCATCTGCCAGCCAAGATGCTCGACCACGCGCTGCACGATGGACAGGCCCAGACCTTCGCCACTCTGCCGGGCGCTGGTCACGAAGCGGTGGAACTGCTGCGCGTCGATGCTGGACGGCAGCCCCGGGCCGGTATCGGCAACCCGCAGCGTGGTGCCACGCAGTTCCACCCGTACCTCGCCTTCCTCCGTGTACTGGCACGCATTGCGCAGCAGGTTCCAGATCACGCTCTGTGCCAGCACGTCATTGGTCAGCAGCTGCTCGTCCTGCGCCGCATCAAGGGTCAGCCGCACCGGCTTTCCTGCCAGCCACGGCACGCATCGCGCCATGCATTCCTCGATCACCGGTCGCAGCAGGAGGTTGCTGCGTGGCACCGTCCTGGGGTCGCGGGAAAGCAGCAGCAGGCAGGTCAGCTGGCGCTGCATTTCCTGCGTGGTCCGCACAATGCGCTCGGCACTGGCCAGCAGCCGGCTGTCGGCCGGCAGCTGGTGCAGCAGCGTTTCGGCGGCGCCACCGATGATCGCCAGTGGTGTGCGCAGTTCATGGCTGGCGTCGCCAGCGAAGCACTGTTCACGCTGCAGGAACTGCTCAAGTTCGTCGCTGTGCTGGGCAAAGGCGCGCGCCAGAACGCCGATCTCGTCGCGCGCGTCCTGGAAGGGAAAGGGCTTGTGCTTGTTCTGCACGGCATCAGCCAGGCGCGTAATGGGCGCGATGACGTGGGCCGACGTCCGGCGACCAATCCAGAACGCACAGAGCACGCAGGTTAGGATCACCAGCGCAGCAAAGGCGTTGATCAGGTGCTCGAGGTAGGCGTAGTGATCACCGTGCTGCAGCAGGTAGTAGCGCTGCCCGCTGCTTTCGAAGACCCGAAGGTGCCATTCGTTCGGTGCGGCTTCACCGTGGTAACCCAGCCCGTACCGGCGCAGCACCTGCGGAACCGTATGCGGATCAAACAGCTGGCTGCCTTCCGGCAGGTCCGGTTGCACGCCTTGGGCCAAGGCCACCTGCAGCCTGCGGACCTCCCGGTCCTGGCTCATCGAAACCACGGAGGCCCTTACTTCGTCATAGTCCACCAGTTCGACCAGTACGATGAAGCCCATGGCACCGGCCATCAGCAACACGAACGCAACGGTGATGCGCGTTCTCAGGGTCAAGCTTCGATAGAGGGACTTCAGCGAGCGGGCATTCATGGGTGGCGACTATTCCGCATGTGCTGGCGCCGGCGTGCCCAGGCGCCAGCCGACACTGTGCACGGTAGCAATGAGTGCAGGGTCGAACGGCCTGTCCACCTGAAGGCGCAGCTCATGGATATGCGTACGTAGTGCGCCGCTCTCCGGCGGCTCGTCGCCCCATATCAGGTACTCCATCTCCTGCTTGCGCACCACCGCCGGCGCGGCCCGCATCAGGCACATCAGCAGCTTGTGCGTGGTCGGTGTCAGGTTGAGGGCCTGGCCCTGGCGCCATGCCTGTGGCGAACGGGTGTCGACCCGAAGCTCCGCCCAGGCCAGCACACTCTGCACCTGCCGACCCTGGGCGCGGCGGACCAGCGCCTTGATGCGCGCGTCCAGCTCCTTCAGGGAAAAGGGCTTGACCAGGTAATCATCCGCACCCAGCGCGAGCCCCTGCACGCGGTCTTCCACCGGATCACGGGCGGTCAGCATCAGGATCGGCACCGGGTTCTGGAACTTCTCGCGGAGTGTCTGGCACAGCGCCATGCCATCAAGGCGGGGCAGCATCAGGTCCAGCAGGATGGCATCGTAATCATGCTGCGTTGCCCTGCGCAGGCCGCTGGCACCATCCCGTGCATCGTCAAGTACGTAGCCCAGTGGCTCGAAGAACGCGTAAAGGTTGGCAACCAGCTCGGGGTTGTCTTCAATGATGAGCAGTCGTGTCATGGGCTACGTGCATCCGTGCATGAGCAGCGGACTTTGGACGATCACCTGGGGTTTGCCAAGTGCGGGGAGGTGCTGCAGGCCATCGCCGGGCGCGGCGACAGGCGCCTGTGGTAGCGTGCCAGGATGAAGATCCTTGCCATATCCGGTAGTGCACGCCGGCTGTCCACCAACACCGCATTGCTGAGGGCGCTGGAAGAAATCGCGCCGCCGGATATCGCGCTGACGGCCTGCGCCGACCTCGGCGGACTTCCCGTTTTCTCTCCCGACCTTGAAGATCTGCCCTTGCATGACAGCGTCGTGCGCTTCAAGCAATGCATTGAAGCCAGCGATGGCATCCTGATTTCAAGCCCCGAGTACGCAAGAGGCATTCCCGGCGGCCTGAAGAACGCCATGGATTGGCTGGTATCGGGCGACCTCGTGGTTGCAAAGCCCATCGCCCTGGTGCACGCCTCCCATCGCGGCGACGACATGCTCGCGTCTCTCCGGCTTGTGCTGTCGACCATCAGTTCCCGCTTCAACGAGGAACTGTTCCTGCGCTTTCCTTTCATGAAGATGGAGCCGGAGGCCATTGCCAGTGCTGTAAGACAACCGGTCAATCGCGCGCCGGCAGAGGCCTTTCTTCAGGAATTCGCCCGCTACTGCGGCCGACCGCAGGGTGATCGCGCATGATCGATAGCGCGGCCTGCTGACAAGGGCGTTCTGGACAAGCACCGTGCGTCCGCAAGGCCCGGCCATGCGCTTGCGGCGTCAGCGGGTCACAGGGGTGCAGATGGGAATAGCCTGCAGCTTCCACGAACTGCGGCAGCGTCCACAGCTGGCCATTGGGTCCCCAGCGCCTGCAGACGCTGTACATGTCGCCGGCAATGATGGCGCCCGCCGCAGCAGCTCATCCAGTCGGTGCGCTTGAACCGGGCGCGGCTGATGCTGGAAAGCGGCAGGCTTTCGGTGGAAGAAGTGGCCACGCAGGTGGGCTTGGGCGATTCTGCGACACTCAGGCGATTGCTGCGCCGCCGATTGGGCCTGACTTCCACCCGGATTCGAGGGTGAGGGCGCCGCATTGCTGACTGCGGGTTTGTGGGCGCCCATCGGGTCCGATCGGGGTGCACGGATTCATTCACAGGTGCTGCCCTATATTCCGGGTCACAACGCCGCATACCGCGGCTGGACCGGGAGTATCCCCATGAAAACCGGACGTTTGCTTGGCATTGCCCTGGGTGCGGCAGTCACCCTGGTGGCCGTCCCCGCCTGGGCCGATCCGCCGCACCATGCACGTGGCAACGGACCGCCGCCCCACGCAGGCGGCCCCCACAACCGCGACGCACCGCCGCCGGGCTGGCAGAAAAAGGCATGGCGCCGCGGTGACCGCTTGCCCTGGGCCGAAGTTGACCGCCGCTACTGGGTGGACGACTACGCGCATTACCGTCTGCGCGATCCCGGCCGCGGTCAGCGGTGGGTGCGGCAGTCGGATACGGAATACCTGCTGGTGGAGATCGCCACCGGCGTGATCATCGACGCCTTGCGTCGCTAGGGATTCCGGCACGGGCCCCCGGGCGGCACGCAGCCGCCGCGGGGTAATGGCGGCACGACCGCCGCTGACATCGCGCTCTCACCCCGGCAACTCGCACTTCATCTTGCCGTCCACGTAATACGGCTTGGGTACGTTCGGGTTGTCGCTGGTCTTCTCAAAGACCACTTCGAACGACGCTGCGTCGGGCGAGCCCTTGCGATCGGTACACGCGTCGTGGAGTTTTTTCTTGACCGCAGCAATGCCGGCCTCGCGGTTGGCACCGTCGGCGCTGTTGGTCAGGTTCACGGTTTCAGCCAGGGCCAATGGGCTGAAGGCAGACAGGCAGCCGGCGATCATCAGGGTATGCAGCTTGGTCAAGGGGTGCACCTCGCGGAAGTCCAATGAGACGGTCAGCATAATGCGGGAGCGTTAACAGCACGTGCCCGCTAGCGGCAGTTGGCTTGGCTGACGTTGTTTGGTACAAGCCAAGCTGTCGAAGATCAAAGAATGGGCGCGAGCCATGTCCGAACCCTATTCGGCCCTGCTCAGGCTGCAGCTGCCGCGCGAGCGTCTTGCACGCTGGTTGGCGGCCCCGGTGCCTGCAGCATCGAGGTGGAATGACTGGCGATCCATCGCCGGCCGGTGGCGCCTGCCCGGCGGCGTCGATCTGGCTGCGTCCAGTGATGTGGAGCTGGGTGAATTCCTCTCCGATTGCACTGCGATGCTGGCCCGGCATGCGGACAATCGCGCCGCGTTGGCCGCCCTCTTGGAATCGGCGCAGGCGGAGAACATCAGGGTTGCGGCCTACGATCGGGCCGGGGCGGACTTCGTTGCAGGGTCACTGACGTATTCCGAGAACCTCTATGACCTGGTCGTGTTTCTGGCGATGGCGCGGGGCGCCGCCGATTTCCTTGAGCCTGGCGAGCACGGCGTGGCACTGGTGCACGACTACCTATGGGCCGAGGACGGTGAGCGGGAGACGGTTGCTGCGGTCCACCTCGCCGGCAAGGGCGATTCGGGCTTCATGACGCCGGCGCAGGCCGGCGAGACCGCTGCGACCTTCGATGCAATGGTCGAGCTCATGCTGGACGGAGCGGACGACCCGCAGTTCACTCCACGCAATCAGTTCGACCGTATCCAGGAGCGCGGTCATGCGGCCCAGGAGAACTAGATGACAAGCACAGGCACCCGCAGGGATCCAGTCAGCAGGAGAGCACGCTGCTTGCCCGGCGCCCTTGTAGTCTGCTTCTGCATGCTGGCCGGATCTGCGCTGGCGCAGACAGCGCCTGTCACGCGCACCTGGTTCGTGAGCGGAGCAGAGTTGGCCAAGCTCCTGCAGGGCAGGGGTGAAGACGGATTCTGCAGCGGCGATCAGTGCCGGAACCTGGCGAGCGCCCGCGCGGGCGCCTACATCCAGGGCGTTGCGGATACAGGCCGAGGGCAGTGGTGTGGCCAGGGACATATTCTCCCCCATGAACTGGTCGACCGTGTGTCTTCGCACATCCGGCAGCTACCCGCCGAACGACTGCATCAGGATGCCGCATCTCTGGTCATTGAATCGCTGGAGACTGCGCTTCCCTGCCAGCAGGCGGCGTCCACCAGCGACCGCGCCCACGCCGCGCGGAGTGGGCGATGAGCCCCTGTCGCCGCTGCAGGTCGCCTGGCCGGACCAAAGCGAGAGCTGCCGCATGCGAGTGATGGAGACAGCGTTGTCTGCCGACGTGCTGGCCCTGCTGGAGGCCAGCGGCCTGCCTACGGAGGATCTGCGTGCAGGCAGGCCGATCGCCTTTCTGGCAGCGTCGTTGAATGGAGAGCTGCTCGGTTGCGTGGGCTATGAGTCGAGCCGCGACGTCGTGCTCCTGCGCTCGTTGGCGATCCAGCCGATGTCGCAGGGCAGGGGCCTGGGGCGGCAACTGGTGGTGGAACTGGAGCAGCATGCCAAGGCGGCGGGTGGCAGGACCGTGTTCCTTCTCACGACCACGGCAGCACCGTTCTTCGAGCAGCTTGGCTATGAGCGTGTCGCGCGTGATGCAGCACCGGGATTCATCGCTGCGTCGACGCAGTTCAGTGAACTGTGCCCAGGCTCCGCCCAGCTGATGATGCGTCGGCTGTAGGCCGGCCGGGACCCGGCGGGTGCTTCAGCCCCCTTGTCCATCGATGTCCGGGGCTTGCCGCGTTGCGATCCGGGATGCCCGGCTTGCAGAGGACAGCTGCGGTGCCGATACCGAGGCGCGCGTGATCAACTGGTGCGCAAGCACGTGGTTGACGGTGGCGCGCCTTGAAGACGCGGGGCGGCGCATTTCCCGCAGCAGGATGTCTATCGCGTTGTCCGCCATCTCTGCGACCGGCTGATGGATGGTGGTCAGTTCCGGCCACACCATTGTCGCGGCGGAGGTGTCGTCGAAGCCCACCACCGAAAGATCCCCCGGCACCTGCAGGCCGCGGCGGTGGGCTACTGAAACAACCGCCGATGCCATGTCATCGTTGCTGGCGAAGATCGCACTGGGTGGCGGGCCCTGGGACAGCAGCCGCTCGGCTGCCTCCAGGCCGGAACGGTAGGTGAAGCAGCCGGGTTGCACGAGCGCGTCGTCGTAGCCGATGCCGGCATTGGCCAGTGCATCCCGGTAGCCCTGCCAGCGGTGCGCGCTGGCGGTCTGGTTCGGGTCGCCCTTGATATAGCCGATGCGGGTATGACCGTGGGCGATGAGGTGCGACACCATGTCATGGCTGGCCTGGCGGTCGTCGATGCGCACGCAGGAGATCCTGTCGCTGAAGCGGCTGGAGGCGATGGAGACGACGGGAATGCCCGCGTTGACGAATACCTCGACGATGTCCTTCGATTCACACAGCGGCGGCGGAAGAATCACGCCTGCCACGGTGGTGGCGAGTTGCCGCGCCGCCTCGCGACGCGCCGGGGTGCCCAGCTCATCCCAGGCAGCGATGACCAGCTGCGCCGCCGACCGGGTGGAACCACGCAGCGCGCCGACCAGCAGTTCGCGCAGGTAGCTGGAGCTGGGGTTGGTGTAGATCAGGGCGATGCAGGTGTGCTGCGCCGCAGCCAGGGCGGAGGCAGCAGGGTTGGGCCGGTAGTCCAGCGCCAGTACGCTGCGCAGGACGCGTTCGCGGTTGCCTTCGCGTACCCCGGCATGGCCGTTGATGACGCGTGACACCGTCATGGCGGAAACACCGGCATGGGCAGCGACGTCATCGATGGTGATGGCGCTTGCTTTTCGACGGACCGCTTTATGGCCGTTTTTCAAGGCTGGATTCCTTTGCTGCGCTGCATGATGACAAGCGCGATTGCGGATGAGTAGTCTGCGCCGTGACGCGATGGTAGCGCTACCACTGAGCCGGTGTAAGGCCAGCGGATGCCCCCCCCCTTTACCGCGCGGCTGTTCCGGCAAGTCTGAAAGCGAGTTTGAGTCGCAGTGGGTGCAAAGCGCACTGCGATGTTCGGTGTGGAAGACGGGCGTCGCCCGTACGTGCCCCCAGGAGGGGCGGTACATCCATTCGATCGTATGTCAGAGGGGAGAGTCATGAGCGCTGCTACTTTCCGTCGTACCCCAGGCCGGAGGGCTCGTCGATGAGCCGGACGCTGGCGAAGTTCACTTCCAGGGCCATGTTCACCTTTGTCGGTGGCGTCCTGGTCATCAATCCCGCATTCGCACAAGAGGCGTCAACACCGGCACCCGTCGCCGGGCAGCAGAACCCGCCCAGCCCGACGCAGCTGGACACCGTGCAGGTCACCGGCATCCGCAACAGCCTCAGCCAGGCCATGGACATCAAGCGTGATTCGGCCGGCGTGGTGGATGCGATCAGTGCGGAGGACATCGGCAAGTTCCCCGATACCAACCTGGCCGAATCCCTGCAGCGCATCACCGGCATCTCGATCGAGCGCCGTGATGGTGAGGGCGCACAGGTAACGGCGCGTGGTTTCGGCCCTCAGTTCAACATGGTGACGCTCAACGGGCGGCAGATGCCCGGCGCCGATGCGTTCGGTGCGTCGGGGCAGGTCGCCATCGGTGGTGTCGACGGCGGCACCCGTGCCTTCAACTTCGCCCAGTTGGCCGCTGAAGCCATCAATGGCATCGAGGTCTACAAGACCAGCCAGGCCAATGTGCCCAGCGGTGGCATCGGTGCCACCATCAACATCCTGACCTCGCGGCCGTTCGACCACGAGGGCATCGTCGCCAGTGCCGGGGCGAAGGCCGTCTCCGACCGCAGCCAGCCGTTCGGCGACGACCTGACGCCGGAACTGTCCGGCATCTTCAGTTACACCAATCCCGACAAGACCGTCGGCGTGGGCGTGAGCGCCAGCTACCAGAAACGCAAGGGCGGTTCGGTGCAGGCCACCGACAACTACTGGAACGTGCAGCCGTGGACCGGCACGATGCCGGGCAACCCGAGGGTGGTCAATGCGCCGGCGATCGGTGCGCTGTATGCGCGGCCGAACGACCTGCGCTATGCCTTCTCCGAATTCGAGCGTGAGCGCATCAACGGCCAGGCCGTGCTGCAGTTCGCGCCGACCGATGCGGTGACCTTGACCCTGGATTACACCTATTCGACCAACGAGATCACTGAAAATCGTGGCGAGCAGGGCATGTGGCTGCAGAACAGCAACTACACCGACGTCGAATTCGATACCAGTGGTGCGGTTGCCACGCCGATCTACATCCGTGAAATCGCCGGCACCAAGGACTTCGGCCTTGAGCAGCAGCGCAGCATGCAGAAGTACAAGCTGGGTTCGCTCGGCCTGAACGCGGTCTGGAATGTGACCGACCGCTTCAAGCTCAGCTTCGATGCGCACAACTCGAAGAACGAAAGCCGCCCGAACGATCCGCTCACTGGTGGCGGCTCCATCTTCAGCAGCATCGCCGGCACCAACAACTGCACCGCCGGACCGCATTGCGGTGGGTCATGGGTGCAGGAAATGGTCTTCAACAACGGCCTGCCGGTGGGCACCCAGGTCTGGTACCCGAGCACGGCCGACGCCATCGCCAATACCAATGGCGTGGTCAATCCGGGCTTCGCGCCGGGCGAGATCGGTTCGCAGGTATTGCGAATCAACTCGCAGACCCAGATCAGCGAGATCAAGCAGGGGCGTGTCGACGGTGAGTGGAGCTTCGACAAGGGGCGCTTCCAGTTTGGCGTGGACTCGAGCAAGCAGACCACCCACCGCATCCAGGCAGCGGAGAATTACAACACCCTGGGCGATTGGGGCGTGGCCAACGTTGACGGGGATGTTGCCAACGGGCTGATGGACCTGCTGCAGCCGGTCAACATCGTCGGGCTGTTCAACGACTTCAATGCCAACAGCTTCACGGCCTGGCGCGGCGACGCAGGTCGCCTCGCGCAGTGGGCGGCGGACAACTATGGCGCCAATCTCGGCGTGAGCCCGCAGCGCGCCGCCGATAACCTGGTGGAAGAGAAGACGAAGTCAGCCTACTTCCAGGTGGAGCTGGATGGTGAGCTGGGCGGCATGCGAACCAATACCCGCCTGGGTGTGCGCTATGAAACCACCGACGTTGTCTCCACCTCGAACATCGCCATCCCGGAAGCCATCGAGTGGCAATCCAACAATGACTTTCGCGTGGTGTTGTCCGACGAACAACAGCCGTTCACCGAGAAGAACAGCTACAGCTACATCCTGCCCAATCTGGACTTCAGCATCGATCTTCGTGAGGATCTGAAGGGGCGTGTCTCATTCGGCAAGAGCATCGCACGCGCGCCGATCGGCAACCTGTATGCCGGCCCGACCGCCCAGCAACCGTTCGGCTCGGTCCTCATCGACCCGTCCTCGCGGGCCAGCGGTACCGCACAGAACCCGCAGCTGAAACCGCTGGAATCGGACAACCTGGATCTGGCGCTGGAGTGGTACTTCGCCGATGCGAGCTACGTCTCGCTGACCTACTGGAACAAATCGGTCGACAATTTCGTCGGCAACACCATTGTCCAGGAGAATCTGTACGGCCTGCGCGATCCTACCGCCGGTCCGGATGCGCAGGCGGCGCTGGCGTTCCTCACCAGCGGTGCCTGCGTCACACAGGTCGGCGCTGCCAATGCAGCGGCGTGCTCGGCCAATGACACCTCGCTGTTCACCGCCCTGGCCCTGCTGCGCAACAATCCCGCCGGGTTGGGCGCCTACAACGGTACCGACGCCCAGGTGCTGGCCACTGAAGCAGCCTACGACCTGTACGGTACGGCCGGTGATCCGCTGTACCAGTTCAACGTCAATCGTCCCATCAACCAGAACAAGGCCAAGCTCCACGGCTGGGAACTGGGTGGGCAATACTTCTTCGGCGATACCGGCTTCGGCGTCCTGGCCAACTACACCCTGGTCAATGGCGATGTGGGCTTCAACAACGCAGGCGACCCGGGCATCGACCAGTTCTCGCTCACGGGACTGAGCGACACGGCCAATGCGATGCTGATGTACGAGAAGTACGGTTGGTCGGTACGACTGGCGTGGAACTGGCGTGACCAGTACCTGATCCTGGCCAACCAGGGAGCCAGCCGCAATCCGTACTATGTGGAGGCGTATGAGCAGTGGGATCTCAGCGTGAACTACACCCTGGATGACCACTGGTCGTTTGGCCTGGAGGCGATCAACCTGACCGGTGAGGATGTGCGCTGGCGTTCGCGTACCTCGCAGATGATCGTGAAGCTGGCCGACCAGAGCCCGCGTTACATGCTGGGCGTGCGTTACAGGTTCTGAACCGTGGGGTGCCGCTGCCACGGCAGCGGCACCCGTTCCAGGCTGCTGACGGATTGGACAACACCATGTCGCGTTACGAAATGCTCAACAACATTGCCCATCGGGACCTGCGTGTGGCCACCGGCTTCGGCGCCGAGTTCGGCGACGCGGTGGGCATGGTGCCGGCCTATCCGAGCGAGTTCGCCGAACTGCAGCGTGAATATCCCATCTTCCTGCGCAAGGACCCCGCCACGGGCGGCTGGCAGGCGGTGGCCCTGCTGGGGTTCGAACAGCACGAGAACCTGTTCCTGCAGGACGGTCGCTGGAACGCCTCCTACCTGCCCGGCGCCGCGGCGAAAGGGCCATTCCTGATCGGTTTCCAGGAAGGGCACATCGATGGTGCGCTTACCCGGGAAGCGGTGTTGCACGTGGATCTGGATCATCCGCGCGTGACCGCAATGCACGGCGAGCCGGTGTTCCTGCCACAGGGCGGTAACTCGCCCTATCTGGACCATATCGCCGGGGTGCTGCGCGGCATCCACGACGGCCATGCCTTTGCCGCGGACATGTTCGCCACGCTCGACGCGAAAGGGTTGATCCAACCGATCACGCTGGATGTGCGGATCGACGCTGAGCATCGGGTCGGCGTCAACGGCCTGCACGCGGTCGACCGTGACCGCCTCGCGCTGCTGGAGGGTGCGGCGCTGGCCGAACTCAACCGCGCCGGCTACCTGGAGGGCGCCTATCTGATGCTGGCATCGCTGCACAACATGCGCCGCCTGATCGCCGAGAAGCAGCGACGCCTGCGCGCAGCGAATACCGCCGTCGCGGGCGGCAGGAACTGACCGGTGCTGGACGGCGTCGCCATGCGCACACTGGAAGGCCTGGATTCCACGGCGCTGCCGCTGCAGGCGCTGGTGGCAGCCGGCGAGCCAGTGGTGCTGCGCGGCATCGCGCGCGACTGGGCATTGGTGCAGGCCGGGTCGCGTTCCCTGCAGGAGGCCATGGCCTACCTGCGCGGGTTCGAAGCAGGCGTGCCTGTTCCCTATTCCTTCGGCGGCCCCGAGATCGAAGGGCGTCCGTTCTACAACGCGGACTTCACCCGCTTGAACTTCGAGGTCCGGCGTGGCCTGCTGACAGAGGTGCTGGACGCAATCGCCGACCACCTCGATTCGCCGAGCCCGCCCACCTATTACGTCGCTTCGCTGCTGATCGCGCGTGCGCTGCCCGGGTTCGCCCAGCACAACGACGCCGGACTGGCGGGGCAGGGCATCGATGCTTCGGCCAGCATCTGGGTCGGCAACCGGGTGACGGCTTCCTGCCATTACGACATTCCGGACAACCTGGCGTGCTGCGCGGTGGGCCGGCGCCGCTTCACCCTGTTTCCGCCGGAGCAGATCGACAACCTCTACCCGGGGCCGGTGGAGCCCACCCCGGGTGGGCAGGTGGTCAGCGTGGTGGATGTCGACCAGCCGGATTTCGACCGCCATCCGCGCTTCCGTGATGCCCTGGCAAGCGCGCAGACCGCCACGCTTGAACCCGGGGATGCCATCTTCATCCCGGGCCTGTGGTGGCACCACGTGCGCAGCCTGGAACCGTTCAACGTGCTGGTGAACTACTGGTGGCGCAGTGCGCCTGGCTATCTCGGCTCACCCCTGCCGGCGCTGCAGCATGCGATGTGGGCCCTGCGCGATCTACCGGCGCGCGAGAAGCAGGCGTGGGCAAAGATCTTCCAGTACTACGTGTTTGGTCCCGGCGAGCAGGCAGGGCAACACCTGCCCGAAGCAGCCCGGGGTGAGCTGGCACCGTTCGACGAGACGCAGGCGCGGCGCATGCGCGCCCAGCTGCTGGGTCGACTCAACCGCTGATGGGAGCATCGCATTGAACGCTGCGGACACTACACAAGGGCCGATCCGGAGAGTGGTGATCGCCGGTGGCGGCACTGCCGGCTGGCTGGCCGGCTGCGCACTGGCGCACCAGTTCCGCCAACAGCTGGACATCACGCTGGTGGAGTCCGAGCAGATCGGTACCGTGGGTGTGGGCGAATCCACCGTGCCGCCCATCCGCACGTTCCACCGTTTCCTGCAGATCGATGAGCAGGAGTTCCTGCGTGCGGTCGCCGGCACGTTCAAGCTGTCGATCTCGTTCGAGAACTGGCGTCGCCCCGGTGAACGCTTCATCCATCCTTTCGGCACGATCGGGCAGGGCACCTGGGCCACGCCGTTCCATCACTTCTGGCTGGACAGCCTGCGCCGCGGCATGCACTCCGAGTTGGGCGACTTCTGCCTGGAAAGCGCCGCTTCCCTGGCCGACAGGTTCTCGCTGCAGACCCAACCCCAGGTCAACTACGCCTACCATTTCGACGCCGGGCTCTATGCCAGGTTCCTGCGCGGCAAGGCCGAAGCAAACGGCCTGCGGCGGGTGGAAGGCAAGATCCGCGAGGTCCGCCAGCATCCCCATGACGGCTCGGTTGCGTCGCTGGTGCTGGACGACGGGCAGGTCATCGAAGGCGATCTGTTCATCGACTGCACCGGCTTCCGCGGCCTGTTGACCGAGCAGACCCTGCATACCGGCTATGAAGACTGGAACGAATGGTTGCCCAGTGATCGCGCCGTTGCCGTGCAGACCGACTCGCCCGCGCCGCCGGTGCCCTACACCCGTGCCATCGCGCACGAGGCCGGGTGGCGCTGGCACATCGCGCTGCAGCACCGGGTCGGCTGCGGGCTGGTCTTCTCCAGCCGCCACATGTCCGATGACGAGGCGCAGGCCAAGCTGCTGCGTGATGTCGACGGACAGCCCCTGCGCGATCCGTGGCTGGTGCCGTTCCGCAGCGGGCGCCGGTTGCAGGCTTGGAACAGGAACGTGGTGGCGCTCGGGCTGGCCAGTGGATTCATCGAGCCGCTGGAATCGACCAGCATCCACCTGACCATCAGCGGCGTGGTGCGCCTGATCCAGCTGTTCCCGTCCGACGGCATCACCCCTTCGCTGGTGGCGCTCTACAACGACGTGAGCCGCCAGGAGATGGAGCACGTGCGCGATTTCATCATCCTGCATTACCACGCCAACCAGCGCGACGAGCCGATGTGGAAGGCCTGCCGCGAGATGGCGCTGCCTGAATCGCTGCAGGTCCGCCTGCGCGCGTGGCGCGAGCGGGCCCATGCCTGGCAGGACCCTGGCGAGCTGTTCCGGGTCGACTCCTGGACCAGCGTCCTGATGGGCCAGGGTATCCAGCCCGGACCGCCGCACCGGCTTGCGCGGGCCATCGGCGATGCGGACCTGCGCACCCTGTTGCATCGCATCCGGCAGCCAGTGCAGGAAACGGTGGCGAAGATGCCGACGCAGGCAGAGTTCATCGAGCGCTACTGCAAGGCGGCGCCGGACGCATGGCAAAGGGGCAGGGCCGTGGCGTAGCCGCAGTGCGCGCTGTTGCATCGAATTGGTAGCGCTACCTTCAAACCACTACGGGGTGCAGTGAATGGAATTGGTTGCGGGAGTCGACGCTGGTACGCAAAGCCTGAAGGTGGTCGTCTACGACCCTGAAGGGCGCTGTCTCGTGGCCAGCGCCAGCGCGCCATTGCAGCTGACCAGCGCTGCAGACGGCAGCCGGGAACAGCGGCCGGCCGATTGGGTGACGGCACTGCACGCCTGCTTTGCTGCGATCGATCCGGCGGTGCGCTCCCGGATTGCCGCGCTGGCAGTCTCAGGACAGCAGCATGGGTTCGTGCCGGTCGATGCGGCCGGGGAGGTGCTGGCACCGGCCAAGCTGTGGTGCGACACCAGCACCTCGGCCGAATGCGTGCAGATCATGGACGCCGCAGGCGGCACGGCGCGCACCATCGAGTTGGCCGGCAACCCGGTGCTTGCCGGTTACACCGCCTCCAAGCTGCCGTGGACGAAAACGCACCGGCCCGACGCCTACGCGCGGCTTGCCACCATCCTGCTGCCGCACGACTATCTCAATTTCGTGTTGACCGGCGAGCGCTTCTGCGAATACGGCGATGCGTCGGGCACCGGCTGGCTGGATGTGCGCACCCGAACCTGGTCGCCCGAGCTGCTGCACGCGACCGATCCGCAGCGCGATCTCGCCGACTGCCTGCCACGCATCGCCGCAACCGAAGAGATGTTCGGCATCACCCCCGCCGCGGCGGAGGCGTTGGGCCTTCCCGCATCGGTGAAGGTGGCCGTCGGCGGTGGCGACAACATGATGGCGGCCGTGGGTACCGGCTGCGTCGTACCCGGTCGCCTGGTGATGAGCCTGGGTACGTCCGGCACCCTGTTTGCCTTCTCGGACACGCCCGTGGTCGACCCGGGCGGGGCTTGGGCCGCGTTCTGCTCGTCGACCGGCGGCTGGCTGCCGCTGATCTGCACGATGAACTGCACCGTAGTGACCGGACAGGTCGCCGACGCCTTCGGCTTCAGCAGCCGCGAGGGCGACCGGCACCTGCAGGCCACGCCGCCCGGTGCCGACGGCCTGGTGATGCTGCCGTTCCTCAACGGCGAACGCACGCCGGACCTGCCGCAGGGCAAGGGGTTGCTGGCGGGCCTGGACACGACCAACATGACGCCGGCGCACATCTACCGCGCGGCCATGGAAGGGGCCACCTACGCCCTGAAGTATGGCTACGACGCATTCGTCGGCGCGGGCATGCAGTTCGAACGCATCGTGCTGACCGGCGGCGGCAGCAACAGCGCGCAGTGGCGGCAACTGGTGGCCGATGTGTTCGGCCTGCCGGTGGACGTGCCGGCCCAGTCCGAAGGCGCGGCATTCGGTGCGGCATTGCAGGCCCTGTGGGCGTTGGGCCACGGCCGCGGCGATGCCGCCTCCATCGCCGACGTCGCCGACCGCCACGTTGCGCTTGACCCGCTGCGTTCGGCACGCCCGGACCCCGCACGCGCCGAAGCCTACGCCACGGCCTACGCCCGTTTCCTCCGACATCTCGACGCCATCACGCCGCTGTACCGCGGCTGATCTCCTTTCCGCGACACCTCGCACAACGACAGGAAGACGCACCATGAGCACGCAACCTTTCATCGGCGCCAAGGAATACTTCCCCGGCATCGGCCGCATTCCCTTCGAAGGCCGGGGCTCGGACAACCCGCTCGCGTTCAAGGTCTACGACGCGGACAAGGTCATCGGCGGCAGGACCATGCAGGAACATCTGCGCTTTGCAGTCTGTTACTGGCACACCTTCTGCAATGCCGGGCACGATCCGTTCGGTCCGGGTACCCGTCATTTCCCCTGGGAGGCCGGCTCGCCGATGGCCACCGCCGAGGCGAAGGTGGACGCGGCATTCGAGTTCTTCACCAAGCTGGGCGTGCCGTACTGGTGCTTCCACGATATCGACCTGGCGCCGGACGCCGAGGATGTCGGGCAGTACGAAAAGAACCTGAAGCACATGGTGGGCCTGGCCAAGGCGCGTCAGGATGCAACCGGCATGAAGCTGCTGTGGGGCACGGCCAACCTGTTCTCGCACCCGCGCTACATGAACGGTGCGTCCACCAACCCGGATTTCGCAGTGGTGGCGCGTGCCGCCGTGCAGGTAAAGGCGGCGCTGGAGGCCACCGTTGAACTGGGCGGCGAGCATTACGTGTTCTGGGGCGGCCGCGAAGGCTATGCCGCGCTGGCCAATACCCAGATGAAGCGCGAAGTCGACCACCTCGCGCGGTTCCTGACCATGGCGCGCGACCATGGCCGCAGCATCGGCCTGAAGGGCAACTTCCTGATCGAGCCCAAGCCGATGGAACCGATGAAGCACCAGTACGACTTCGACAGCGCCACCGTGGTGGGGTTCCTGAAGGAACATGGCCTGGACAAGGATTTCAAGCTCAACATCGAGGCCAACCACGCGACGCTGTCCGGCCACACCTTCGAACACGATCTGCAGGTCGCCTCGGACCACGGCCTGCTCGGCAGCATCGACGCCAACCGCGGCAACGCCCAGAACGGCTGGGATACCGACCAGTTCCCCACCGACCTGTACGACACCGTGGGCGCGATGCTGGTGGTGCTGCGCCAGGGTGGGCTGGAAGGCGGCTTGAACTTCGACGCCAAGGTGCGCCGTGAATCGACCGACCTGGAAGATCTGTTCATTGCCCATGTCGGCGGCATGGATGCCTTCGCCCGCGGGCTGGAAGTGGCCCATGCGCTGCTGAACGACTCGCCGCTGGAGCAGTGGCGCAAGGAGCGTTACGCCAGCTTCGACAGTGGTGCCGGCAAGGACTTCGCGGGCGGCGCGCTCAGTCTCGCAGAGTTGGCTGCGCTGGGTGCCAAGGGCGGCGAGCCCAGGCAGATCAGCGGCAAGCAGGAGCGCTACGAGAACCTGATCAACCAGTACCTGCTGCGTTGAGCACAGCGGCTCGCATCGATGACACCGAACCGGGGAGGGGCACGGCAATGCAGCAGGCAATGAGCGGTGGAGAGAACACCCGGCTGATCGTATTGATCAGCGTGGTGGCGACGATTGGCGGATTCCTGTTCGGGTTCGACAGCGGCGTGATCAACGGCACCCAGGACGGCCTGCACCAGGCGTTCAGATCCGGCGAGTGGATGCAGGGGTTCGAGATCGCCTCGATGTTGCTGGGCTGCGCCGTGGGTGCCTTCAGCGCCGGCCGGCTGGCCGACCGTCTCGGCCGCCGCAACGTGCTGATCGTCTCGGCAGTGTTGTTCCTGCTGTCGGCGATCGGTGCCGGCGCCGCATCCTCCTCGGCGATGTTCATCGTCGCGCGGGTGTTGGGGGGCTTTGCGGTGGGGGCCGCCAGTGTCATCTCCCCGGCCTACATCGCCGAAGTCGCGCCGGCGCGCTACCGTGGCCGGCTCGCCACGGTCCAGCAGATCGCCATCATCAGCGGGCTGACCGTCGCGTTCCTGTCCAACTATCTGCTGGCGGCCACCGCCGGTGCGTCCACCGAGGCACTGTGGGGCGGGCACGCAGCGTGGCGCTGGATGTTCTGGATGCAGGTCGTGCCCTCGCTGCTGTTCCTGGCACTGCTGCTGACCATTCCGGAAAGCCCGCGCTACCTGATGGTGAAGCGCCGCAAGGACGAGGCGCTGCAGGTGCTTGCGCGGCTGTACGGCGGTGTCGAGGCGCAGGCGAAGCTTGCCGAGATCGACGCTTCGCTGTCGAGCGACCACCATCGGCCGCGGCTGTCGGACCTGCGCAACAAGGCCACCGGCAGGATCCGCCCGATTGTCTGGGTCGGCATCGGCCTGGCCACCTTCCAGCAGCTGGTCGGCATCAACGTGGTGTTCTACTACGGTGCCGTGCTCTGGCAGGCCGTCGGCTTCTCCGAGAACGACGCGCTGCTGATCAACGTGCTGTCCGGTGCGCTCAGCATCGGCGCCTGCATCGTCACCGTGCTGCTGATCGATCGCATCGGGCGCAAGCCATTGCTGTGGGTTGGCTCGGCCGGCATGGCGGTGTCACTGGCACTGCTGGTGGCCGCATTCGCCAGTGGCTCGCTGGTCGATACGCACCTGCAGCTGCCTGCGGGCATGGGCACGCTGGCGCTGGTGGCGGCCAATGCCTATGTCGTGTTCTTCAACATCTCGTGGGGCCCGGTGATGTGGGTGATGCTGGGCGAGATGTTCCCCAACCAGATCCGCGGTTCGGGCCTGGCGGTGGCCGGTGCGGCGCAGTGGACCGCCAATTTCGCCGTCACCGTGACCTTCCCGATTCTGCTGGCCGCCACCGGGCTGGCAGCCACGTACAGCATCTACCTGGTGGCGGCGGTCATTTCGGTGTTCTTCGTGCTCAGGTACGTGCACGAAACCAAGGGCAAGGAACTGGAGCAGATGGAAGGATGAACGCGATGACCCATCGACACGTTGGCCGCGCCCACGCTGGCGTGCTGCTGACCACGCTGCTGCTGGCACTGGCGGCCTGCGGCAAGGATGAAAACGTTGCCGCAACTGCAGCCGCGACGCCGGACCCGTGGCCGCAGGTCGCCTGGCCACTGGCCGAGGACCCCGCGCTGGAAAAGCGCATCACCGACCTGATGGCCACCATGACGGTGGAGGAAAAGGTCGGCCAGCTGGTGCAGGGAGATATCGCCAGCATCACGCCCGAGGACGTGCGCCGCTATCGGTTGGGCTCGGTCCTGGCCGGTGGCAATTCCGATCCCGGTGGCCGTTACGATGCCGCGCCGGCCGAATGGCTGGCGCTGGCCGATGCGTTCTACGCGGCGTCGATGGACACCTCCACCGGCGGCAAAGCGATTCCGGTGCTGTTCGGCATCGATGCCGTGCACGGGCAGAGCAACATCATCGGCGCGACGCTGTTCCCGCACAACATCGGCCTGGGCGCGGCCCGCAACCCGGATCTGCTGCGCCGGATCGGCGAGGTGACCGCGCTGGAGACCCGTGCGACCGGGATGGAGTGGGCGTTCGCACCAACCGTGGCGGTACCGCAGGACGACCGCTGGGGGCGCACCTATGAGGGCTATTCCGAATCGCCCGAGGTGGTGGCCAGCTATGCCGGTGCAATGGTCGAAGGGCTGCAGGGCAAAGTGGGTACGCCCGCGTTCCTCGATGGTCGTCATGTGATCGCCTCGGTGAAGCACTTCCTCGGCGACGGTGGCACTACCGATGGCAAGGACCAGGGGGATACACGGATCAGCGAAGCGGACCTGGTGCGCATCCACGCGGCCGGGTATCCGCCGGCGATCGCTGCAGGCGCGCAGACCGTCATGGCCTCCTTCAACAGCGTCAACGGCGAAAAAATGCATGGTCACAGGCAGTACCTGACCGATGCGTTGAAGGGCCGCATGCACTTCGGTGGGTTCGTGGTGGGCGACTGGAACGGCCACGGGCAGGTCAAGGGCTGCACGACCACCGATTGCCCGGCCACCATCAATGCGGGCCTGGACATGGCCATGGCCTCGGACAGCTGGAAGGGCTTCTACGAGACCACGCTGGCCGCCGTGAAGAACGACACCATCAGCCAGCAACGGCTGGACGAGGCGGTGCGCCGGATCCTGCGCGTCAAGATGCGGCTGGGTCTGTTCGAGGCCGGCAAGCCGTCCACACGTGCGGTCGGCGGCCAGTTCGCCCTCATCGGCGCACCGGAGCATCGTGCGCTTGCACGGCAGGCGGTGCGCGAATCGCTGGTACTGCTGAAGAACCAGGGGGGCGTGTTGCCACTGTCGCCCAAGCAACGGATCCTGGTGGCCGGTGACGGTGCCAACGACGTGGGCAAGCAGGCCGGCGGCTGGACGCTGAACTGGCAGGGCACCGGCACGACCCGCAAGGACTTCCCCAATGCGGACACGATCTATGAGGGCATCGCCCAGCAGGCGTCGGCCGCGGGTGGCGAGGCAGTGCTGGCGGTCGATGGGAAATATGTAACGAAGCCGGATGTGGCCGTGGTGGTATTCGGCGAGAGCCCGTATGCCGAGTTCCAGGGCGATCTGCCGACGCTGGCCTACAAGCCGGGGGACGATGCCGACCTTGACCTGATCAAGCGGCTGAAGGCCGACGGCATTCCGGTGGTGGCCGTGTTCCTGAGCGGACGCCCGCTGTGGGTCAACCGCGAGATCAACGCCGCTGATGCGTTCGTGGCGGCGTGGCTGCCCGGTTCGGAAGGTGCTGGCGTTGCCGACGTGCTGCTGCGCAGGCCTGATGGCAGCGTGCAGCACGATTTCAAGGGCAGGTTGAGCTTCAGCTGGCCGCGCACGGCGACGCAGTACGCCAACAATGTGGGGCAGAAGGATTACAACCCGCAGTTCGCCTTCGGCTTCGGCCTGTCCTACGCCGACAACGGCGATCTGGCGGCGCTGCCGGAAGTCTCCGGGGTAACTGGCAATGAAGGTGCCGCCGGCGTCTTCTTCGCGCGCGGCGAAGCCGGTTCAGGCATGGCCCTGCGCCTGCAGAACAGCACGGGGCAGGGCGTCACGGTCACCAACGTGCCGGAGGCCCTGGAGGGCGATCTGCTCAAGGTCACCGGCGTAGACCACCTGGCACAGGAAGACGGCCGCCGCCTGGCCTGGTCGGGCAAGGCTGAGGCAGTTGCCGCGCTGCAGTCACACACGGCACTGGACCTGCAGCGCGAAAGCAACGGCGACCTGATGCTGCTGACCACGTTGCGGGTGGAGTCTGCACCCCGTGGCGAGGCCTGGTTGGCGGTGGACTGCGGCACGGGCTGCTCGGCCCGCATTGCGCTCACGCCGACGCTGGCAAAACTGCCGGTGGGCCAATGGACGCGCGTGGGCGTGCCGCTGAAGTGCCTTGCAACCGCAGGTGCGGACGTCGGCAAGCTGGATCGCCCGTGGTCGATCGGAACGGCGGGGGCGATGACACTGTCGGTGTCACGTGTCGCGCTGGGCGCCCTGAACGAGGCGGAGACCAGCATCGGGTGCGCAGGCGCAGGCGCGTGACCGTGACGCTGCGTCCTGCGCTATCGGGAACCGGGTGGGCGCGTGACCGAATCGCGCACCACCAGCCGGTGCGGCACCACGTGGTCGGTCAACACGCGCACGCCCTCGCTGCGGCGGCGGATGGTGCGCAGCAGGATCTCGATGGCGGCATCGGCCATCGAGGCGATGGGCTGATGGATGGTGGTGAGCTCGGGCCAGACCGTCGTGGCGGCGGAGCTGTCATCGAAGCCCACCACCGACAGGTCGCGGGGCACCTCCAGGCCACGCCGGTGCGCGACGGAGATCGCCGCCGCGCCCATATCGTCGTTGCTGGCCAGGATTGCGGTGGGCGGCCTGGGCTGGCACAGCAGTTTCTCGGCAGCGGCCAGCCCGGAGCGGTAGGTGTAGTCGCCCTGTTCGACCAGGGCGGGGTCGACCTCCAGCCCGGCGTCGTGCAGCGCGCTGACAAAGCCGTCATAGCGCCGCGCGCTGGCACTGAGGTCGGTGCGCCCGCAGATGAAGCCGATGCGGCGGTGGCCCTGCTGGATCAGGTGTTCAGCCAATTCCCTGCCGGCGTGGAAGTCATCGATGCGCACGCAGGAAATGTCATTGCCGAGGTGACCCGGCGCGATAGCCACCACCGGGATGCCGGCCTTGACCAGCTCGGTCACCACGGGCTTCGATTCGCACAGCGGCGGCGGCAGGATGACGCCGTCCACCCGCCCGGCCAGGGCACGCGCGGCCTTGCGCTGGGCCGCGGGGCCCGGCTCGTCCCAGTAGTCGATGACCAGCTGGATGGCAGCGTTGGACGCTACGCGCAGCAGGCCGACCAGCAGTTCGCGCAGGTAGGCACCGCTGGGGTCGGTGTAGATCAGTGCAATACGCGTGTGCTGCGCGGCGGCCAGCGAACTGGCGGCGAGGTTGGGCGTATAGCCCAGTTCACGCACTGCGCGCATCACGCGCTCGCGGGTGACGTCGCGCACCTTGCCCTGGTTGATCGCCCGCGACACCGTCATCGGCGACACTCCGGCCAGGGCCGCCACCTCGTCGATCGTCACGCCACTGGTTTTGCGGCGGACCGATTTCTTCGGCTTGTCCAATACGCGCTCCCGTTCTTCTCTGTGACGCTGCCGAAGCCCGCGCACGTTCGGAGCTTACAAGGTTTGCCGGCCGTCCAACGGTCCGGTCCGGATGGCGAGCGGTGTCATTGGATGTTCGCTGCCGTGCTGGCGCTGCTGGCGCTGCTGGCGCTGCTGGCCTGCATGGGCGACGCGCGCGCAGAGGACGGCCATGCCCTGTGGATGCGCTACGTTCCGCTCGAACCGGCCCTCGCTGCCGACTACCGCACCCGCCTGGGGCAGGTGGTGGCCCCTGATCACACAGCCACGCAGCGCGCCGCGCGCGATGAACTGCAGCGTGGACTGGCCGGGCTGCTCGGCAGCGCTCCGCAGTTGGCAGGTACGGCAGCCACCGGCCCCATGCTGGTGCTGGGTACGCCGCAGTCGTCGGCGTTGATCGCGCCGTTGCGTGCGCAGATGCAGCCGCTGGGCGAGGAAGGCTACCTGCTCAAGCGCACACGGGTAGGCGGGCGCGATGCGCTGCTGGTCGCCGCACCGCGGGATATCGGCGTGCTGTACGGGGTGTTCCACCTGCTGCGGCTGCTGCAGACGGGCGCGGCACTGGACGCTCTCGATGTGCGTCAATCGCCACGGCTCCGGCTGCGCGTGCTCAATCACTGGGACAACCTGGATGGCCATGTCGAACGTGGCTACGCAGGCCGTTCACTGTGGGACTGGCAGACGTTGCCGGAGTGGCGCGACCCGCGCTACACCGACTATGCACGCGCCAACGCATCCGTAGGCATCAACGGCACCGTGCTCAACAACGTGAATGCAAACGCACAGAGTCTTGCGCCGGACTATCTCGACAAAGCGGCGACACTGGCCGATCTGTTCCGGCCGTATGGCATCCGTGTCTACCTGAGTGCACGCTTCAGCGCACCCATCGAGCTGGGCGGGCTCGACACCGCCGATCCGCTCGACCCGGCCGTGCAACGCTGGTGGCGCGACAAAGCCGACCAGATCTACGCGCGCATTCCCGATTTCGGTGGCTTCCTGGTGAAGGCCAATTCGGAAGGGCAGCCCGGCCCGCAGGACTACGGCCGCTCGCACGCCGACGGCGCCAACCTGCTGGCCGATGCGCTGGCCCCGCACGGCGGCCTGGTGATGTGGCGCGCCTTCGTCTATGCGCACGACGTTCCTGCGGACCGCGCCACGCAGGCCTACAGCGAATTCGCCGGCCTGGAGGGTGCGTTCCGCCCGAACGTGGTGCTGCAGGTGAAGAACGGGCCCATCGACTTCCAGCCGCGTGAGCCGTTCCATCCGCTGTTCGGGGCCATGCCGCGCACGCCGCTGGTGATGGAAGTGCAGATCACCAAGGAGTACCTGGGCTTTGCCACGCATCTGGTTTACCTGGGGCCGTTGTACGAGGAAGTGCTGCGGGCCGACACCCGCACACGCGGCAAGGAGGCCACCGTGGCGCAGTCCCTGGCCGGCATGGCCGGGGTCGCCAACATCGGCACCGACCGCACCTGGAGTGGATCGCACTTCGACCAGGCCAACTGGTACGCCTTCGGCCGTCTTGCGTGGGATCCGCGGCAATCGGCCCAGGACATCGCGGCGGACTGGGCGGCGCTGACGTTCTCGGCCGATCCCGGCGTGGTGCGGCCCATCGTCGGGATGATGATGGCCTCGCGCGAGGCTGCGGTGAACTACATGACGCCGCTGGGCCTGCACCATCTGATGGCGCGGGGGCACCACTATGGTCCCGGTCCATGGGTCGATGGCGGCCCGCGCGCGGACTGGACGTCGGTGTACTACCACCGTGCGGATCACAACGGCATCGGCTTCGACCGCACCGCACGCGGCAGCAACGCCGTGGCCCAGTATTCCCCCGGCGTGGCCGAGCAGTATGGCGACCTGGCGCGGGTTCCGGAGCCGCTGCTGCTGTGGTTCCACCACGTGCCGTGGGGTCACCGCATGGCCTCTGGGCGGACGCTGTGGGACGAACTGGTCGGGCGCTACTCGCGGGGGGTACGGCAGGTGCAGGGCATGCAGGCCACCTGGGCGGGGCTGCAGGGCAAGGTGGATGCGCAACGGCATGCGCAGGTCACGGCCTTCCTGCGTATCCAGCAGCGCGAAGCACAGTGGTGGCGCGATGCCAGCGTGGCGTACTTCCAGTCGGTGAGCGGCAGACCGTTGCCCGCAGGCGAACCCGCGCCGCCGCATCCGCTGGCCTGGTACCAGGCCCTGCAGTTTCCCTCCGCGCCAGGAGATGGCCGATGAAGCCGACGTCGTGGGTGGGATGGCTGCTGCTGGTTGCCATGGGCGGCTGCGCCACGCGTGCAGCGGCACAGGAATCAACGATGGCGCTGCTGCATCCGCTGTTCCAGGATCACGCCGTGCTGCAGCGTGACCGGCCGATTCCGGTATGGGGCCAGGCCACGCCTGGCGCCTCGGTTTCCGTGGCGTTTGCAGGGCGCACTGTCAGCACGCACGCGGCTGGCGATGGCCGCTGGCACGCAACGCTACCGCCTGCCGCAGCCGGCGGACCTTACGAAATGTCGGTCCGGTCCGGGCATGCCAGCCAGATCGTGCGCGACGTGCAGATCGGCGATGTCTGGTTGTGTTCCGGGCAGTCGAACATGGAGCTTCCGGTGTGGCGCGCGCTCGATGCAGGCAGCGAGATCGCCTCCGCCACGGAACCGGGGATCCGCCTGTTCACCGTGCCGAAGGCGGCGGCGGTTTCACCACAGAGTGATTTTCCCGCGTCTGTGGCATGGCGCCCCGCCTCACCGGACACCGTGCGTGACTTTTCCGCCGCGTGTTTCTACTTTGCGCGTGAACTGCGCAAGAGCGTCGACGTTCCGATGGGGCTGATCCAGGCAGCGTGGGGCGGCTCGCGTATCGAGGCCTGGACCAGCAGCGATGCCCTGCGCATGCAGGGTGGCCTGGGCCCAGCGCTTGACGTGCTCGCGCTGTACGCGCGTGATCCGGCGGCGGCAAACGAACGTTGGGGCCAGCAGTGGCAACACTGGTGGACAACACGCGCCGATGCCGTCGCCGCCGATGCACCCTGGCAGCCAGGCAACGACAGCCGTGGATGGCAACGCGCACCCGCCACGCTCGGGGCGTGGGAGCGCTGGGGTGTGCCAGCGCTGGCCGGCTACAACGGCATGGTCTGGTACCGCACCCAGGTGACACTGAGCGCCGACCAGGCCGCCAAGCGCGCACAGCTTGAGCTCGGCCCCATCGACGAGACGGACATGACCTGGGTGAACGGCGTGGCCGTGGGCAGCCAGTACGGTGCGGGCGAGCGGCGAACCTATGCGCTGCCAGCCGGCTTGCTGAAAGCCGGCGCCAACACCGTGGTGATCAATGTGCTGGACACCTACGGTGAGGGTGGCCTTGCAGGGCCCGCGAGCGCGCACGCCATCGGCCTGGATGACGGTACGCGCATCGAGCTGGATGCCCGCTGGCAGTACCGGGTGGCGCCCGGCGCACAGGCGCCGCCGCTGGCACCGTGGCACGCCGCCACGGGACTGTCGACGCTGTACAACGGCATGATCGCGCCGCTGGGTGCCTATGGCCTGCGCGGCATGCCGTGGTACCAGGGTGAATCCAACACCGGCGACGCAACGGCATACCTCGCACGCCTGCGCAGCCTGCGCGACGACTGGCGGGGGCGGTTCGGCGCGCACACGCCGCTGCTGCTGGTGCAGCTGGCCGGCTATGGCCAGCCACCCGTGGCGCCGGTTGAAAGTGGCTGGGCGCAGGTGCGCGAGGCGCAGCGGCTCGCTGCGGCGGAAGACCCGCGCACCGGGCTGGCCGTGGCCATCGACATCGGCGATGCCTACGACATCCACCCGCCGAACAAGCAGGAACTGGGCCGGCGGCTGGCGCGGGCAGCGCGCCATGTGGTCTATGGCGAGCGCAGCCTGGCGCCCGCCGGCCCAACTGCACACACGGCATCGGCCACGCGCGCCGGCGTGCGTATCCGCTTCAACGGGGTCACCGGCACCTTGGTCACGACCGGCGCGAACGGCCCCATCGGCTTCGAGCTGTGCGACGCCGATGCGCACCACTGCCGCTACGCCGACGCGGTGCTGCACGGGCACGACGTCGTGCTGCGCAGCCCACTGGCTTACGCGGGCGGGCGCGTGCGCTACTGCTGGGCCGATGGCCCGGTGTGCACCCTGCGCGACAGCAGTGGGGCGCCCGCCGGCCCGTTCGAGCTTTCCATCACCCCTGCGGAGGTTCCCTGATGCGTCTGCTGCTGGCTCCAGTACTCATGTTGATGTCGTTCCTGCCGCAGGCGTGGGCAGCGCCGCCCGCGCCGCCGGTCTACTTCGACTGGTTCGAGTACAGCGGTCGCGACGCGGCCTTCGATGCGCCGTTGCCGGCCGGGCACTATCGCAACCCGATCCTTGCCGGGTTCCATGCCGACCCCAGCATCGTCGCCGCAAACGGGCGCTTCTATCTGGTCAATTCCAGCTTCACCTACTTCCCGGGCATCCCGGTGTTCGAAAGCGTGGACCTGGTGCACTGGAAGCAGATCGGCAATGTGATCGACCGACCGTCGCAGCTGGACTTCGACGGACTGGGCGTGTCGCGCGGCATCTTCGCACCGGCCATCAGTTACCACCACGGCATGTTCTACGTGGTCACCACGGCCGTCGACAGCGGCGGCAACTTCATCGCTACCGCCCGTGATCCTGCCGGTCCCTGGTCCGACCCGCACTGGCTGCCTGGCATCGATGGGATCGATCCGTCATTGTTCTTCGACAGCGACGGCACCGTGTATCTGCTCAACAACGATGTACCGCCCGGCCCGCCACGTTACGAGGGCCACCGTGCCATCTGGATGCAGCAGATGGATCTGGCGACCTTCACCCCGGTAGGCCCTCGCAAGGTGTTGATCGACGGCGGGGTGGAGCCGGCCAGGAACCCGATCTGGATCGAGGGGCCGCACATCTACCAACGCGATGGCTGGTACTACCTCTCCGACGCGGAAGGCGGCACCGGGCCGCAACATTCGCAGGTGGTGCTGCGCAGCCGTGATGTGTGGGGGCCCTACGTGCCGTATGCGGGCAATCCGATTCTCACCCAGCGTGACCTGCCTGCCGACAGGCCGTTGCCGATCACCAATGCCGGACATGCGGATCTGGTGGAGGGGCCGGACGGCTCATGGTGGGCGGTGTTCCTTGCCAGCCGCAACTACGACACGCGCCACTACAACACCGGGCGCGAGACCTATCTGCTGCCGGTGCAATGGCGTGACGGCTGGCCGGTGATCCTGCCGGCCAACCAGGTCATTCCGTATGCGGCCAGAGCGCCCTCCTGGATGCAGGGCGAAGCGTCGCAGGCGCCGTCCACCGGCAATTTCACCGATCGTGACGAATTCGATGCGCCGGCACTCGGCAGCGGCTGGCTGCGCGTGCGCATCCCCAGGCAGTCGTGGGCGGACCTGCGCGAGCGACCGGGGGCCTTGGCCATCCATCCGCTGGCGGAGAACCTGGACACGCTGCGCAACCCCGCGTTCCTCGGCCGGCGCCAGCAGCACCTGCGCTTCGAATCCAGCACGGCCATGACCCGGCCGGCGGCGGACGTGGCCGCAGGCCTGGCAGCTTTCCAGAGCGAGACCCACTGGTATTTCCTTGGCGTGCGCAGCCTCGGCGGTGAGCGCGTGGCGGTCTTCCTGGAAGCGCGCGACGGCGGCGGTGTCACCCGCACCCTGGCAACGCGCCAGGCAACGGCAGCGACGTCGCTGCGCCTGAAGATCGCCGGTGACGAAGGCCGCTATGCGTTCGCCTTCGACAGCGGCGACGGGCGTGGCTGGCAGACACTGGCCGATGACGTGGACGGAACGGTGTTGAGTACGGATCGTGCAGGCGGCTTCGTCGGCGCCCTGCTGGGACCATTCGCGCGCGACGAGCGTGCATTGAGGAGCAAATGATGACGCGCACTCCCATCTTCCGCACGCTGGCCCTGTGCGCTGCCATCGCGCTGGCGGGCACGGGTTACGCAGCCGAGCCCGCGCCCTGGCTCGACACCTCGGCCAGCTTCGAAAACCGCGCCGCTGCCCTGGTCGCACGGATGACCCTGGAGGAGAAGGCAGCGCAGATGCAGAACGCCGCGCCCGCGATCGAGCGCCTGGGCGTTCCCGCCTACGACTGGTGGAACGAAGGCCTGCATGGCGTGGCGCGGGCAGGGCAGGCCACCGTGTTTCCGCAGGCCATCGGCCTGGCGGCCACCTTCGATGTGCCGCTGATGGGGCAGGTGGCCAGCACCATCAGCGACGAAGCCCGTGCCAAGCATCACCAGTTCCTCCGTGAAGGTTCGCATGGCCGCTACCAGGGGCTGACCTACTGGTCGCCGAACATCAACATCTTCCGCGACCCGCGATGGGGCCGTGGCCAGGAAACCTACGGCGAGGACCCGTACCTCACCGCCCGCATGGGCGTGGCCTTCGTGCACGGCCTGCAGGGCGATGACCCGGTGTACCGCAAGCTCGACGCCACCGCCAAGCACCTGGCCGTGCACAGTGGCCCCGAGGCCGACCGCCACCACTTCGATGCGCGCCCGAGCAAGCGCGACCTGTACGACACCTACCTGCCCGCGTTCGAGGCGCTGGTGAAAGAGGGGCAGGTGGACGCGGTGATGGGCGCCTACAACCGGGTGTACGGCGAGTCCGCCAGCGCCAGCCGGTTCCTGCTGCGCGACGTGCTGCGCCGTGACTGGGGCTTCAAGGGCTACGTGGTGTCCGACTGCTGGGCCATCGTCGACATCTGGAAACATCACCGGATCGTTCCCAGCCGCGAGGCGGCTGCCGCGTTGGCGGTCCGCAACGGCACCGAACTGGAGTGCGGCCAGGAGTACGCCACGCTGCCGGCGGCAGTACGGCAGGGCCTGATCAGCGAGGCGGAGATCGACGATGCGGTGACCCGCCTGTTTGCCGCGCGGATGCGGCTGGGCATGTTCGACCCACCCGAGCGCGTGCGCTGGGCGCAGATTCCCGCGTCGGTCAACCAGGCTCCGGCGCATGATGCGCTGGCCCTGAAGGCCGCCCAGGAATCGCTGGTGCTGCTGAAGAACGATGGCGTGCTGCCGCTGTCCCGCAACCTGAAGCGCATCGCCGTGATCGGCCCCACGGCCGATGACACCATGGCACTGCTCGGCAACTACTTCGGCACCCCGGCCGCGCCGGTCACCCTCCTGCAGGGCATCCGCGATGCCGCCAAGGGAATCGAGGTGAGCTACGCACGCGGCGTGGACCTGGTTGAAGGGCGCGACGATCCCAGCGCTACACCCTTGATCGAAGCGACCTACCTGCGCCCGTCGGCTGACTCCCCGGAGCGCGGGCTGCGCGGCGAGTACTTCCGTACCGCCGATCTTTCCGGCACTCCGGCCCTGGTCCGCACCGATGCCCAGATCGGATTCCGCTGGGATCGGGGCTCCCCGACCGACAACCTGCTGGCCCGTGGTGAAGCCGCACCGGGGCAGGGCATCCCCAGCGATGGTTTCAGCATCCGCTGGACTGGCCAGTTGCTGCCGCCCGTCTCGGGGCGCTACCGGATCGAGGCGGCCGCCGACGATGGTTTCCGCCTCTACGTGGACGGCAAGCGGGTGCTCGACCACTGGGCCAACAGTGATCGCCTGCACGGCGATGGCGTGGAACTGGACCTGCAGGCCGGCCGCGCCTATGACCTGAGGCTTGAGTACTTCGACGCCGAGCGCGATGCCGGCGTCCGCCTGGGGTGGCGCATGCCCGGTGCCAAGCCGCCGTTCGAAGCGGCGCTGGAGGCCGCGCGCAACGCCGATGTGGTGGTGTTCGTGGGCGGCCTCACCGGCGACGTCGAAGGCGAAGAGATGAAGGTCAACTACCCGGGCTTCGCTGGCGGTGACCGTACCGACCTGCGCCTGCCCGCGCCCCAGCGCTCGCTGCTGGAAGCGCTGCATGCCACCGGCAAACCGGTGGTGATGGTCCTCACCGGCGGCTCTGCCATGGCGGTGGACTGGGCGCAGCAGAATCTGTCCGCCATCCTGATGAGCTGGTATCCCGGGCAACGCGGCGGCACTGCCGTCGGCCAGGCGCTGTTCGGTGACGTCAATCCGGGCGGGCGCCTGCCGGTGACCTTCTACAAGGCGGACGAGGCGATGCCGGCCTTTGACGACTACACGATGGAAGGACGCACCTACCGCTACTTCCTCGGTACCCCGCTGTATCCGTTCGGGCACGGGCTGTCGTACACCCGCTTCGACTACGGCAGGCTGCAGCTCGATTCAACGCGCATCGCCAACGACGGGACACTCAAGGTGCAGGTCGAGATCGCCAACACGGGCAAGCGCGCCGGCGACGAAGTGGTCCAGCTGTATGTGCGACGGCTGCAGGCCGGGCCTGGCGACGCACGCCAGACATTGCGCGGCTTCCAGCGTGTGCACCTGGCCGCAGGCGAGCGGCGCACCGTGGTGTTCGACCTGGAAGCGCAGCAGGCCCTGCGCCACTATGACGACGCGCGCGGGGGCTATGCCGTGCCGGCGGGCGCGTACGAGGCATGGGTGGGCAGCTCCAGCGCCGACATCCGCGCGAAGGCCGGGTTCACCGTGGAGACCAACCGTGACTGATGCGCGCCGCATGGAAAGCACCGGGCACACGCTGTCCATCCGGGAGAAGCTCGGCTACAGCCTGGGCGACCTGGCCGCCAACCTGATCTTCCAGACGCTGATCACCTACCTCGCGTTCTTCTACACCGATGTGTACCGGCTGCCGCCCGCCACGGCCGCCACGATCATCTTCGTGATCGGCGTGCTCGGTGCCTTCGTGTTCACCCCGTTGATCGGCATCGCCGCCGATCGCACGGTCAGCCGCTGGGGCAAGTTCCGGCCGTGGATCCTGTGGACGGCGATTCCCTTCGGGCTGCTGTCACTGCTGGCCTTCAGCACCCCCGACCTGGCGCCGCGCGCCAAGGTCGTCTACGCCCTGGCCACGTACGGCCTGTTGATGCTCGTGTATGCGGCCAACAATCTGCCGTACTCGGCACTCAGTGGCGTGCTCACCGGCAGCATGGCCCAGCGCAACAGCCTGTCGGCCTACCGCTTCGTGGCGGTGATGATCGCGCAGTTCATCATCCAGGTCCTGCTGCTGCCGCTGGTGCTGATCCTCGGCGACGGCGACCGGGTGCTGGGCTTCGAGCGGGTCATGACGGTATTTGCGGTGGTGGGAACGGTGTTCTTCCTGATCACCTTCGCCACCACGCGCGAGCGCATCGTACCGGCGAAGGAACAGACTGCCGGGGTGCTGCAGGACCTGTCCGACCTGCTGCGCAACCGCCCGTGGAAGGTGATGCTGGCGCTGACCATCCTGGTCTTCATCAACCTGTCGCTGAAGGGCGGCACCTACGTCTACTACTTCCAGTACTACATGAGCGAGGCCGCCCTGGCGGGCTTTCTCGACACCTCCGGCTTCAACCGCTTCATCGGCGCCGTCAACGCGGCACTCAACGGCCTGGGCCTGGCCGGCTTTGCCTGGCCGAAGGATCCGGCAACATCGGCCTTCAGCCTGTTCAACGCCTGCGGCATCGTCTGCATGATCCTGGGCATCGGCGTATCGCGCCGCCTGGCCGACCGTTTCGGCAAGCGTGATGTCTTTGGCGGTGCCTTGCTGGTGTCCACCGTGTTCCTGCTGGTGTTCTATTTCTTCCCGCCCACGGCGGTTGCCGTGGCCTTCGCTGCCTTCATGCTGCACGGGTTCTGCTACGGCATCACCATCCCGCTGCTGTGGGCGATGATCGCCGACGTCGCCGACTACTCCGAATGGAAGAACCATCGCCGTGCCACCGCCATCGTCTTCTCGGCGATGCTGTGTGGCCTGAAGATCGGGCTCAGCATCGGTGGCGCGCTGGTCGCCGGCATCCTCGCCCATCACGGCTACCAGGCAGGCGCACCGCAACAGCCCGAAGCCGTGGTGGATGGTATCCGCCTGACGGTGAGTGTGTACTGCTCCCTGCCGTTCCTGGCTGCAGTAGCGCTGCTTTTCCTCTACGAGATCAACAAGCGCATGGAGACCCGCATCGAGCAGGACCTGCAGTCGCGGCGCCAGGGCAGCGATCTGCAGCAACTGGCAGCACACGCCATCTCCCAGCCCCTGGTAAGCCACATCTACACGGCCGACCCTTCGGCCCATGTGTTCGAGGGACGGCTGTACATCTATCCATCGCACGACATCGACAGCGGCGCCCCCTTCGACGATGAGGGCGGCCACTTCGGCATGCAGGACTACCACGTGCTGCGGATGGACACACCGGAGGGCGAGGCCACCGACTGCGGCGTGGCGCTGCATGTGCGCGACGTGCCCTGGGCCAGCCAGCAGATGTGGGCACCGGATGCCGCCTCCCGCGATGGCCGCTATTACCTGTACTTCCCGGCCAAGGACGACCACGGCATGTTCCGCATCGGCGTTGCGGCGGCGGATCGGCCGGAGGGCCCGTTCACTCCAGAACCCGAACCCATCAAGGGCGCGTACTCGATCGACCCGGCCGTGTTCGAGGACGACGACGGCACGCACTACCTCTGTTTCGGTGGCATCTGGGGTGGCCAGCTGCAGAAGTACCGCGACAACCGCTACGACCCGGCGCATGAAGAACCTGCCGGCGAGGCGCCGGCACTGGGCCCGCGTATCGGGCGACTGGATGCCGGCATGACCCGGCTTGCCGAACCCACCCGGGAGATCGTCATCCTGGACGAGCACGGGCAGCCGCTGCGCGCCGACGACCATGCCCGTCGCTTCTTCGAAGGACCGTGGCTGCACAAACACCAGGGCCGGTATTACCTGTCGTACTCCACTGGTGATACGCACCTGCTGTGCTATGCCACCAGCGACAGCCCGTACGGGCCGTTCACCTATCGCGGCGTGATCCTCACCCCCGTGGTGGGCTGGACCACCCATCACTCCATCTGTGCGTTCCAGGGGCGGTGGTACTTGTTCTATCACGACGCGTTGCTGTCCGGCGGGGTCACCCACCTGCGTTCGGTCAAGTGCACACCGCTGCACATGGAAGCAGACGGCAGCATCCGGACGATCCATCCCTATGGCACCTGAGCCGACTTTGCCCATGGATGATGCGCAGGCGGCGCTGCCTGCCGGCCCACTGCACTGGTTGCGCGCAGGCAGGCTGGAGGTCGCGCTCGCACCGGAAGCCGGTGGGCGCATCGCCCAACTACGCTGTGACGGTGTGGACTGGCTCGTCAGCGAACATGAAGTAGGGCAGGCGGGCATTGCGTGGGGGTGCTATCCCATGCTGCCCTGGGCCGGGCGCATCCGGCACGGGCGCTTCGCCTTCGACGGCAGGCCCTATCAGTTGCCGGTGAACTTCGGAATGCACGCCATCCATGGCGTCGGCTTCTCACGGCCCTGGCGCATCGACCGCCTTGAACCGGACGGCGCCTCGCTGTCGCTGGACCTGCCTGAGGACGCCTATTGGCCCTTCGGAGGCAAGGCATTGCAGCATCTCCTCGTGCAACCCGACCGCCTGAAGCTGCGCCTCGCAGTGCAGGCCGGTGCCATGGCAATGCCAGCCGTGCTTGGCTGGCATCCCTGGTTCCGCAAGCCGGATCGACTGCTGTTCGCACCCAGCGCGATGTACCCGCGCGACGGGGAGGGCATCGCCACCTTGCCCTGCGTGCAGCCAACGCAGGGGCCGTGGGATGACTGCTTCATCAACCAGGCCGAAGTGACGCTGGTTGCCGCCGGCCAGCGGCTGCGGCTGAGCGCCGACACCGATCACTGGGTGGTCTATGACGGGGCAGCGCACGCCACCTGCGTGGAGCCGCAGACCGGACCACCCGACGGATTCACGCTGGCGCCGACCCGGTTGCAGCCGGGACAACAGCTGGAACTGAACTTCGAACTGCGTTGGGAGATCGGCAACGATGGCGATCTCGCTGGCGTCGACGCCAGCTGATTACCTGTCCACAGCAGAACCCAAGAACTCCCCACGGCTGTTCCACCGCATCGAATGCCTGCCGGCCCTTCTGCTTTTCGCTTTCGCCGGGCATGGCCCGGCGCTACCCATCTTCGCTTTCGCCGGGCATGGCCCGGCGTCACCCATGCGTCGCGTCCGGTAGTGCCGGCCGCTGGCCGGCAACACGCGATCCGGCGCGCGCTTACAGCGCGCTCTGCGGGCGCACCTTCAGCAAGGAGGTACGCCATGTCGCGTGGCACGCACCGTTGGCTTCAATTGGCCGTGCCTACCCGGTCGGATCGGGATCAGGCCGTTCGTAGTCGTCGGGCGTAGCTTTGGGGTCATCACCATCATCGGGCATGTCGTGCTCCTTCCATGTCGCTTTGTCATTCCTGAGCCTGTCCGGGGTATGGCTCTTCGACGCATCGTCCGCGTCGGCGCCAGGGTTGAAAGGCAGGTCATCCCGCAGCTTCTTCTCGTTCACTGGAGTGTGCTCCTCGGGCGTGTTGACCAGCCTCTGCCAGTGAGCGTTAACGCTGCAACACAGACGGATGAAGGGCCGCCGCACGGCCCATCAACCCATGTGTGCAGCCTCGGCATGCGGCTGCGATGCAGCGCGCCTTGCCTCATTGACCTGTCGTTGACGCACAGATGTCAGACTCGCGCACAAAGGGGTGTCCGGGTGAATTGCAGGGGAGTGATCATCAGGAGAGCTGGCAATGCCGTTTCTCACTGACTCAACAGAAGTCGCCGTCGAGGGCGTCGGTGCAGCCCGGCGCATCGGCTGGATGCGCTTCGTGGGGAACGGCTTGGGCGCGCTTCCAATTGCCTCGATCATTCTGGAGCGTCAGGCGGATGCTGCCCCCTGGGTGCTGCTGTTGCTCAACGCCCTCGCATGGCCGGCGCTGGCGATGCTCCTGACACGTCGCGCCCGTGAGCCTGCAGCAGCGCAGTTCCGCTGCATGATCGTCGACTCTCTTTTTGGAGGCGCATGGATCGCCTTCATGGCCCTCAGCACGGTGCCCAGTGCGTTGTTTGCCGCGCTACTGGTGGCCGACAAGATCGCCGCCGGCGGCATCCGCCTGGCAACGAGGGCAACCCTGGCCCTGGTGGTCGGGTTCGCCGCCACCTGGCTTGCCCTGGGCCTGCCTTATCAACCCATCACCTCGCAGCGCACGGTTGTCCTCAGCCTGCCTTTCCTGTTCGTCTACGGCATCGGGTTGAGCGTGCTGAGCTGGCGGCTGGCGCGCCGGGTGAAATCACAGAATCGCCAACTGCAGCGCCTGAGCCGGATGGATCCGTTGGTTGAGCTGGCCAACCGCGGCTTCCTGATCCAGCGCGCCCAGCAGGTGCTGCAGACGGGGCAGCACCACGGCGGCGACGCGTGCCTGCTGATGCTTGATGTTGATGATTTCAAGCGGATCAATGACTCGCATGGCCATCGTGCCGGCGATGAGGTGCTTCGCCGCATCGCGGTAGTGCTGCGTCAGCTAGCCCAGCCGGGTGACATGCCAGCGCGTCTGGGCGGTGATGAGTTCGCCGTCCTGCTGCGCCAGCGGATACCGGCAGAGGCCATGGATGTGGCCGAGCAGATAAGGCACTACCTGCAGGAGCCGGGTGCCCCTGAAACAGCCGATATCCAGTTCAGCGTCAGTATCGGCATCGCCGCAGCGGCTGGCACGGGCAGCGCAGAAGATTGGTTGGCGAAGGCGGACAAGGCGCTCTATCACGCAAAACGGCACGGCAAGAACACCGCCAGCTACGCCGAGTAATCTGCACCGGGGCGGTGTACTGACCAGGTGTCTGTGAGGTAGTTGCCGATCCTGGGCGCTGCGCTGGTCGCGATAGACGCGCCTGGCGTTCCAGCCCGCGCCTGATCAGAGCAGCAGCAACGCCCCGATCAGCGCGGGCGGCATCACCAGCGCGCCGACACGCAGGAAGTCGAGCGCGCTGACATGCTCGCCTTCGCGGCGTAGCGCCACCAGCCACAGCATGGTAGCCAGCGAGCCGGTCACCGACAGGTTCGGGCCCAGGTCCACGCCGATCAGCAACGCCGCGCGCGTCTGCGCCGGCAGTTCGGCCATCTGGCCCAGCGAGCCCGCCGCCAGGCCCACCGGCAGATTGTTGGCCACGTTGCTGAGCAGTGCGGCTGCGCCTCCGGCCAGCCAGCCCGCCTGATGCGGCGAGGTCTGCGCCAACGCCTGCAGGTTGCTGGCCGCTGTCTGGATGACACCGGTCTGCGAAACCGCTTCAACCAGCACGAACAGGCCGGCCACCAGCGGCAGCACGCCCCAGGAGACGTGGCGCAACAGCGGCAGCGGGCTGCGGCGCTGGCGGATCGCCACCACCGCTACGCTCAGCGCGCCCGCACAGAACGTTGTCAGGCCCAATGGGCCGTTCAGTGCGGAGGTCACCAGCAGCACGGTGCCGGTGAACAACACACCCAGCGCACTCAGGCGGCCACCCTCGGTAAGCGGGCGATGCTCGGGCGATGCCGCCAACGGCTGGGCGATCTCGCGGCGATGCACCCAGCGCAGCACCAGATACGTGGCACCGATCGCGGCCAGCGAAGGCAGCGCGAACTGCGCCAGCCACTGCAGCAGCGGCGGCATGTGGTTGCCGTACACCACCAGGTTGGCCGGGTTGGAAATAGGCAGCACGAAGCTCGCCGCATTGGCGATGAACGCGCAGACAAACAGATAGGGCAGGGGGTTGGTGCGGGCCGCCTTGCACGCCGCATAGACCGCGGGCGTCAGCACCACCGCCGTGGCATCGTTGGACAGGAACACCGTCACCACCGTGCCGACCAGGAACACCAGGTCGAACAACCGCCGCCCCGAGCCGCCCGCATGCCGTACCGCATACAGCGCCAGCCAGTCGAACAGGCCCTCGCGCCGCGCCAGCTCGGCCAGCACCATCATGCCGACCAGGAACAGGTAGACATCCCGGCCTTCGGCAACCGCATGCCAGGTCGTGCCGAGCGACACCGCCCCAAGCAGCGGAAGCAGCGCGGCCGCGCCCAGCGCCCACACGTACTCCGGAATGCGGAACGGCCGGAACAGCAGGCCGACGGTGGCAACGGCCACGGCCGCCCAGATGATGAAGGGGGAACAGGAAGCGAGCATGGAGTGGGTGGGGTCTCAGCTGCACCGGCGCGAGCCAACAGCAACGCGCGCTAGAGCGATGGCAAGTGCGAGAAAGTCGGCATCATACCGTGCCGGCTGCAGTGCCGGCCCCGCCAGCAAAGGGCTGTATCAGAACCCGACGTGCGCCCGATTGAAGGCGCATGCCATTGATCGTGACGCGTCACGGTAATATCGATTCCGGACATCCGCATCGCAAGGGTAGTGCCGGCCGCTGGCCGGCAAGACGCCAAGTGGCGCCGCCTCAACTACGGCTCGGTGGCCGCTACAAATGTCGGTGGAACAGGGACGCAGTGGACATGCTCCCGCATCATTCTGTGTCCATTTGATTCAGAGCAAATTCACCCGCAATGCAGCGTAATCCGGCCACCCGCCACCGCTCTTGGCCACCGTCGTATGCAGATGACTTCAGTGATTCACAGGAGATCTTCCGGTGGCTAAATACCTGTGGGCAGGAATACTCCTGACATCACTGCTCCCGGTTTCGGGCGCGGCGTTATCCTCGACTCTTCCTCGTATCGCAGTCTATCGTGGCGATGCGGGATGCGATGACTGCTCTGAGACCGTTCGACGCTCGATCGAAAAATCGGGAAAGTACCAGGTGGAATACGTCGGGTCGGATGAGCCGCTGGATGTTACATCTGAAAATCTGAAGCGCTTCGATCTCTACATTCAACCTGGTGGAGGCCAGAATATTCCAGCTGCTCTTCGTGCTCTAGGCAAGCAGCGTTCGAACGCCATCAGGGAGTACGTCGATCAGGGCGGCCACTACCTTGGCTTATGCATGGGCGCGTATCTGGCGGACGCGAACAATCTAGCGCTGATTGACGAGGAGTTGGATAGTGCCGTCAACCGTCCTGGCTTCCCAGTGCATTCGATTGTCGACGATTCCGTTGCCGTGGAGTGGCTTGGGCATCAAGATCAAATATTCTTCCAGGACGGCCCCTATTTCCCTGAATCTCCCTCTCCTGGGTTCAAGGCGCTTGGGCACTACAAGAATGGCGATGTAAGCGCCGCCGCGTACCGCTATGGTTCGGGAAAAGTTGTTCTGACGGGTCCGCACCCTGAGGCCAGCCGAGCGTGGTTTGAACAAGCCGAAATTCCAGTCAACCAAATGCCAAGATCTGACGTGATGGGCAACATTCTGGCCGAGGCCCTGGCGCGATAGCGCTCATCACTCACACTCACTGCAACACGATGGACGTGCATATATATCCTGCATGCATTGGTCATATGCACTCCCGCGCTTCTTCCAGGATGGCCCGGAGGGTAGATTCCCCTGACAATCTGTCACGGAGTGACCCATGCAGACTCGCACGCGCCTTCGCACTCTGGTGCCCAGCTTCCCCTCCACACTGCTCTGGATAGCGGTCTCCCTCTGCGCCACGACCGCCATGGCCAACGAGCCACTGCAGATCGATTCGCAAGGCAGCTTCCTCGCTGGGGGCACGACCAAGAAGGAGTCTGGCACGTTCGATCCGTTGAAGCCCTCCAATCCGGATGGCCAGAGCTATCACGGCGATCACGTCTATGCCTTCTACCAGAAGCCGGTGAACGCGCGCACGTTGCCCATCGTGATGTGGCACGGTGCGGGCCAGTCTTCCAAGAGCTGGGAGACGACGGCCGATGGGCGTGAGGGCTTCCAGAACCTGTTCCTGCGTCGTCGTTTCGCTACCTACCTGATCGATCAACCACGGCGCGGCAAGGCCGGCCGAAGCATGGTCGAGGCGACGCTGAAGCCCGTGGCAGACGATCAGATGTGGTTCAACCAGTTTCGAATCGGCCTCTGGCCAAACTACTTCGCTGGCAGCCAGTTCCCGAAAGGGGAGGCCGCGCTTGACCAGTTCTTCCGTTCGGTCACGCCCAACACCGGCCCCTTCGACCTCGGCGTAGTGTCGGACGGGGTAGCCGCCGTGCTGCAGAAGACAGGGCCTGCGATCCTGTTTACCCATTCGCAGGCGGGTGGTCCTGGCTGGATGACGGCCATAAAAAGCCCCAACGTCCGCGCGATCGTCGCGTTCGAGCCTGGCAGCAGCTTCGTGTTCGCAAAGGACGATGCGCCGGCACCGATTCCCAGCGCGTTCGATACCGTCGCTCCCGCGCTGGTTTCGCCCGCGGAATTCAAGGCGCTGACCCGGATCCCGATTCTGGTGCTGTATGGCGACAACATCCCTGACAAGCCCGTTGACCTGCCGGCGCAGGACAGTTGGCGGGCCCGGTTGGAAATGGCCCGCGCCTGGCGTGATGCCGTCAATCGGCAGGGCGGTGATGTCACCCTGATCCATCTGCCGGAGATGGGAATCCGTGGCAACAGCCACTTCCTGTTCTCAGACCTCAACAACGTCCAGATCGCCGATCTTGTGAGTGAGTTCCTGCAGAAGAAGCATCTGGATCGTTGAGCCGGACCGCGCCCGTGCATGGATCGCGCCATGGAGTGTGGCGTCCTGGATGCTGCGCCGCTCGCCAATTCGTCATTCATATCATGCATGCATGAGTGATATCCGGCTGATGCTCTGTTTCCATGAGTGCACGGACGTTAGGTTTACTCCTGAACCCCGCCAACGTCGGCCCGCAACACGCGCCGTCAGGGGTAACGTACAAACCCGGAGCACTTGAATGAAGCACATCGTGCACGCCACGCTGTTGGCGATGTCTCTCGGCTTGGCAGCAGGCAACGCCTCCGCTGCCGACTACACGCTCAACCCCTTCCAACTGGCCTACGAAGGTGCGATCACGCGCAATGTGCCCAGTGAGGTCAACATTCACTCGGTGTCCTATCCGCTGAATGGAATCGAGATCGCGGCAAACTTCTACACGCCCGCCAATTTTGATGCCTCGCGGAAGTACCCGACCATCGTGGTTGCCCACCCCAATGGCGGGGTCAAAGAGCAGGTGGCCGGCCTGTACGCGCAACGCCTGGCCCAGCAGGGCTACATCGCCATTACCGCCGATGCGGCCTATCAGGGGGCAAGCGGTGGCCAGCCGCGCAGCGTGGACATGCCTTCCCACCGCATCGAGGACATCCACGGCATGGCGGACTTCATCAGTCGATTCCCCTGGGTGGACACCTCGCGCCTGGGCTTGCTCGGCATCTGTGGTGGCGGCGGCTACTCGCTGGCGGCCGCGCAGACCGACAAGCGCTTCAAGGCCGTCGCCACGATCAGCATGTTCAACTCTGGCCGAGTTCGCCGCAACGGTTATGCCGACTCGCAGCTGGACACCGTCCAGCAGCGCCTGCAGCAGGCTTCGCAGGCGCGCGCACAGCAGGCCGCCGGCGGCGAAGTGCTGTACTCCGGCGATGCCAACCTCAGCGACGAGCAGATCGCCAAGCTCCCCTTCGATCTGTATCGGCAGGGCTATGAGTACTACTGGAAGACGCATGCCCATCCCAATTCCACCTTCCGGTACACGACCAGCAGCCTGCTGGACCTGATGCGCTGGGACGCCACCAACCAGATCGAGCTGATCAACCAACCGCTGCTGATGATTGCCGGCAGCAAGGCGGACAGCCTTTACATGACCCAGGATGCCTTCGCCAAAGCAACCGGTACCATCGACAAGCAGCTGGTGCTGCTGGAGGGGGCCACGCACATCGAGACCTACTGGGTGCCGAAGTACGTGGATGCTGCCGTCGCCTCGCTCACCACGTTCTACACCCGGACGCTTGCACCATGACCACGCCTCGTAAATCACCCGCGCAGACGGCGCTGCTGGGCGCTGCATTGAGCGTGGCGGCACCGTTCGCCGGCGCCGGCGAAATGCCCATGCAGCAGATCACCCGGTCGGGAACACAATCGTCCGTTGCCGGTCCAGCAGAGACCTTCGTTGGCAAAGTACGCGTGGATCCGCTGTTCCCAGCGGACAAGGACGTGCAGGTCTCATCCGCATACGTCAGCTTCGAGCCGGGCGCGCGTTCGGCCTGGCACACCCATCCCGCCGGGCAGCGATTGGTGGTTACCTCCGGCGTTGGGCTGACCCAGGAATGGGGCAAGCCGGTGCAGCAGATACACGCCGGGGATGTGGTGGTGTGTCCGGCCGGGGTCAAGCATTGGCACGGCGCCGCGCCGCACAGCGCGATGACCCATCTCGCGGTAACCGGTGTGACCGATGGAAAATCGGTGGCCTGGCTGGAGCAGGTGAGTGATGACCAGTACCGCCAAGCGTCAGCAGGCATCGAGGCGCCCGTTGCCGGGCCGCTTTCGCCCAGGCAGCAGGCGATCCCGCTGATTGCGGCCGCTGCGGCCAGCAGTGACATGCCCCAGCTCAACGCCGCGTTGGTCCGGGGGCTGGATGCCGGCCTGACCGTGAGCGAGGCAAAGGAAGTGCTCGTGCAGCTGTATGCCTATGCGGGGTTCCCAAAGAGCCTCAACGCCTTGGGCGAACTGATGAACGTGGTGCGCAAACGCGAGGAGCAGGGTATCGCCACCGCACCCGGGAAGCCGCCCGCCGGGAAGGCCCCGGTAGGCGATGCACTGCGCGCCGTGGGTACCGCAAACCAGACGCGGATCTCCGGTGCCCCGGTGGCTGGCCCGGTCATGGACTTCGCGCCCATCATCAACCAGTTCCTGCAGACACATCTGTTCGGCGACATCTTCGAGCGCGACAACCTGGACTGGCAGAGCCGTGAACTTGCGACGGTTGGCGCGCTGGCGGCCATGCCTGGCGTGGAGGCGCAGTTGCGCTCGCACATGGCGGCCAGCCAGCGCGTGGGCCTCAGCCGCGCACAGTTGCAGCACCTGGCCCAGTTGCTCGCACATAGCGGATATGCGGCCGCATCTGACCGCGCAGTGCAGGCACTGGAACAGACCCCGGCACCTTCGCCATGACCGTGCCGCCGTTCAATCCCGATAGCGCAACGCATCACGCAGCACGGTGAACGCAGGCGATGACTGCCTGCGGCTGGGGTAATACAGGTGGTAGCCGGGGAAGGAGGGGCACCAGTCCTGCAGCACGTGGACCAGGGTGCCTGCCTGCACATGGGGGCGCACCAGATCCTCGGGCATGTACGCCAGCCCCAGGCCTTCCAGCGCAGCTCCCAGCCGCAGGGCGATGTTGTTGAACACCAACTGGCCTTCCACGCGTACTTTCAGCTCCTGGCCTTTCTTCTCGAACTCCCACGCGAAAATGCCACCGTGGGTCGGCAGGCGGATGGTGATGCAGTTGTGCCGGGTCAGGTCGTGCGGTGATTTCGGCTTCGGATGGCGCTGGAAATAGACGGGCGATCCGACCACGGCCATGCGCAGGTCGGGCCCAACACGCACGGCAATCATGTCCTTGGCCACCTGCTCACCCATGCGGATACCGGCGTCGAAGCCCTCGGCCACGATGTCGGTCAGCCCGTAGTCGACAATCACCTCGATGTTCAGGTCGGGATTGGCCGGCAGCAGCTTGCCCAGTACCGGCTGCATCACGGTGAGCGCAGCGTGCTCACCTGCAGTGATGCGGAGGCGACCGGCGGGTTTGTCGCGGTACGCGTTGAGCTGGGCAAGCTCGCTATCGATCTCCTCGAAGCGCGGTGCAATCACCCGCAGCAACTGCTCTCCGGCCTCGGTCGGCGAAACGCTGCGGGTGGTCCGCGCAAGCAGGCGTACGCCCAGGCGTTCTTCCAGCTGGCGCATCGATCGGCTGAGGGCGGGTTGGGACATACCCAGCTGGGCAGCAGCCCGGGTAAAACTGCGTTCCCGCGCCACCAGCGCGAACATGGCCAGCTGATCGTAATTCTCGACGCTCATTGATGCGCACCGGATATAAGCGATATCCGATTATGCCTCTGCAAGAATGTGTTTTGGGGGCGTAGATTGGCGCCATGACGATTCCAACCCCCAACCCTGGTCGCCGGGCAGTCGTCGCTGCCTTGGCTTCACTGCCGCTGGGATGTTCGGCCGCAGCGCCGCAGGAAGGCACGGCCGCTGGTCGATCAGGCGCACGGACAGTGGTTGCCTGCTTCTCACGTTCGGGCAACACCCGGGTGGTTGCCGGGCTCATTCATCGCAGCATGCCCAGCGACCTGTTCCAGGTAGCGCCTGCCATCGACTACCCGGCGGACTATCTTGAAACGGTAGCCAAGGCGCGACAGGAGCGCGACGACGGGGTAGAGCCTGCACTGCGCACCCGCATTGTCGACATTGATCGCTATGACACCGTGTACCTGGGCTTTCCAATCTGGGGCGAGACCGCGCCGCCGATCATTCGATCGCTGTTGTCGCAGCACGACATGAGTGGCAAGACCATCGTGCCGTTCATCACCCATGGCGGCTACGGCGTGGGCAGCAGCCTGCGCGTGCTCGCCCGCCATGCGCCCAACGCACGCATCCTGGAGGCATTCGTGATGCAGGCCGACCAGGAGCGCAAAACCATGGAGAGCGTCAACGCCTGGTTGGCCACTCCGCACACTGCCCGATGAGGATTCAACCATGAAGTTCCGTACCCTTGGACAAGGCCTTGAAGTTTCCGCCCTCGGCCTGGGCTGCATGGGCATGAGTTCGGCATATGGCCCGGCCGCCGACAAGCAGGAGATGATCGCGCTGATCCGCACGGCGGTGGAGCGCGGCATCACCCACTTCGACACGGCCGAAGCCTACGGCCCCTTTGCCAACGAAGAACTGGTGGGCGAGGCACTGGCACCCGTTCGCGACCAGGTGGTGATCGCCACCAAGTTCGGCTTCGACATCGACCCGGTCACCGGTGCCCGCGGCGCAGGCACCAACAGCCAGCCTGCACACATCCGGGCAGCTGTCGAAGCCAGCCTGAAGCGGCTGCGCACCGAGCGCATCGACCTGCTGTACCAGCACCGTGTTGACCCGGCGGTGCCCATCGAAGAGGTTGCCGATACCGTGAAGGCGCTCATTGCAGAGGGCAAGGTCGCGCATTTCGGCCTGTCCGAAGCGGGTGCGCAGACAATCCGCAGGGCGCATGCAGTGCAGCCGCTGACGGCTGTGCAGAGCGAGTACTCACTGTTCTGGCGTGAGCCCGAAGCAGAGCTGCTTCCCCTTCTTGAGGAACTGGGCATTGGCTTCGTACCCTTCAGCCCGCTGGGTGCGGGCTTCCTGACGGGAAAGATCGACGAGCACACGCAGTTCGATGCAACGGATTTCCGCAATGCGGTGCCGCGCTTCTCCGCCGAATCACGCCGGGCCAACATGGCGTTGGTGGACGTGGTGAAGGCGATGGCTGCAGGGAAGGGCGCCACGCCGGCCCAGGTCGCTTTGGCTTGGCTGCTGGCACAGCGACCGTGGATTTCGCCGATCCCGGGCACGACCAAGCGCCATCGGCTGGATGAGAATCTGGGCGCAGTGGATCTGGTGCTGGATAAGGACGACCTGGCGAAAATCGATAACGAAATGGCGCAGATCAGCATCAGTGGCGCACGTCTGCCGGAGGCCGCATTGAAGATGACCGGCAAGTAGGCATTCCTGCATCGCCTTGCAGCCGCACAGAGGACAGGGTGCAGGCCGTATCGCTGACACCTGTCACTTGTCCGGGCAATGCGTACCGCCAATAGTGAGCGCCACCGCCGCCTGCATGGCCGGCACTCACCGAAAGGACCTCCCGTGAACCTGCTGCAGCAACTCCTCTGGCAGACCCCCATCTGGGTCTGGGTGCTTCTGGCGTTCCTGGTCTCGCGCGGCATCGCGGCCATGCGGCCGGGGCAGACCTCGCTGCGGAAGCTGGCCATCGTGCCGGCGCTGTTCAGCGCCTGGGGCATCTGGTCGATCAGCCACCGCTATGGCGGCTTGCCGTTGGCGTGGGGCGAATGGCTGGCCGGCATCTGCGCGGGCGCAGCAGTGGGCTGGCTGCTGCTGCGCCGGGCAACGCTGACCGTAGACGCCTCCACGGGCATGCTGTGGCGCAGTGCCGACTACAGCCTGCTGCCACTGCTGCTGGTCACTTTCGTCATCAAGTACGGTTTTGAAACGGCGCTCGCCGTGGCGCCCGGCCTGAGCAGCAACGCGGGTTTCAGCGCCGCCTATCTCCTGCTGTCTGGCGGATTCACCGGCATCTTCATCGGCAAGTACTGTCGCTATCTGGCGGCGTCGCGCCGGGCAACGCCCAGCGGGATGCAGCCTGCGGGCTGAGTCCAGCCCAGGATGAGGGGGCGGTGCACGCGCTTCGGTCGTGCCCTCACCACATTCACCTCGCAGCAGCGAAAATGCAGCCTTGGGCGCGCTCCAGGGCGCACCGCTCACTGCCTGCAGGAACGCAACGATGTCCAACAACCCTTTCGGTGAATCCTCATGCGCTGCCGCAGCCAGCGGTTGCGTGGAGGTGCGCGGCGCGCGCGAGCACAACCTCAAGAATGTCGATGTCTCCATTCCGCGCAATGCACTGGTGGTGTTCTCCGGGGTGTCGGGGTCGGGTAAGTCGTCGTTGGCCTTCGGTACGGTCTTTGCCGAGGCGCAGCGGCGCTACTTCGAGTCCGTAGCGCCATACGCGCGGCGCCTGATCGACCAGGCGGGCGTACCCGATGTGGATGCCATCGACGGCCTGCCGCCGGCGGTGGCGTTGCAGCAGCAGCGCGGCGCCAGCAATGCACGTTCCTCGGTGGGCAGCGTGACCACGCTGTCCAGCCTGGTGCGCATGATGTACTCGCGCGCAGGGGCCTACCCGGCCAACCAGCCCATGCTGTACGCCGAGGACTTCTCGCCCAATACGCCGCAGGGCGCCTGCAGCACCTGCCACGGCCTGGGGCATGTGTACGAGGTGACCGAAGCGCTGATGGTTCCGGATCCGTCGCTGAGCATCCGTGAACGTGCCATCGCCTCCTGGCCGCCGGCATGGCATGGCCAGAACCTGCGCGACATCCTGGTCACGCTGGGCTACGACATCGACGTGCCGTGGAAGAAGCTGCCGAAGAAGGACCGCGACTGGATCCTGTTCACCGAGGAAACGCCAACCGTGCCGGTCTATGCCGGCTTCACGCCCGCAGAGACCCGTGCCGCACTGAAGCGCAAGCTGGAACCCAGCTACATGGGCACCTATACCGGTGCGCGCCGCTACGTGCTGCACACCTTTGCCAACACCCAGAGCGCACTGATGCGCAAGCGCGTTTCACGCTACATGGAAGGCAGGTTGTGCCCGGCCTGCCACGGAAAGCGCCTGAAGCCGGAAGCGCTTTCGGTCACCTTTGCCGGTGTGGATATCGGCGAGTTCATGCGGTTGCCGCTGGACCAGTTGGCGGACCTGCTGGGGCCCATCGCGCAGGGCGATTTCAGCGCGCACAGCCGCGGCGCGCGTACCAGCGGCAGCGCCACGAAACGCGATCGCACGCAGCGGGCTGCAAGCGGCCGCCCTGTCCATGCTGGGGCCCCCGACGTGCGGCTGACCTCGGCCCTGTCAGAAGAGAAGCGCTTGGCCGCGCAGCGGCTGGCAGGCGGCGTCATGGCGCGTGTACACCAGCTGCGAGGCCTGGGCCTGGGGTACCTCTCGCTGGATCGCGCCACGCCAACCCTGTCGGCCGGCGAACTGCAGCGCCTGCGGCTGGCCACGCAGCTCAGCTCGTTGCTGTTTGGCGTGCTGTACGTGCTTGATGAACCCTCGGCCGGCCTGCACCCCGCCGACAGCCAGGCGCTGTACGACGCGCTGGACCGGTTGCGCGACGGCGGAAACTCGGTGTTCGTTGTCGAACACGACCTGGAGCTGATGCGCCGCGCGCAGTGGCTGGTGGATGTTGGCCCGGAGGCGGGTGAGCACGGCGGGCGCGTTCTCTACAGTGGCGAGCCCGACGGCCTGCGAAAGGTCCAGGAGTCGCGCACCGCCCGGTATCTGTTCGACCAGGTGCCCGCGGCCGCCAGTCGGCAGCGCAGCGCCAGCAGCTGGCTGGAGCTGAAGGGCATCCACCGCCATAACCTGCAGGGTGTGGACGCGCAGGTGCCGCTGGGGTTGCTGACCGCAGTGACCGGCATTTCGGGGTCGGGCAAATCCAGCCTGATGGCGCAGGCACTGCCCGAGCTGGTGCTGCTGCACCTGGGGCATGAGCCCGAGGACAACAGCGCCGAGAGTGCGCCCACCGACGCGCCGACCGTGATCGAAGCGACCCGAGGCCGGTTGGCCGGCGATGTGGACGCCATCCAGCGGGTAGTGCAGGTGGACCAGAAGCCCATCGGCCGCACGCCACGCTCCAACCTGGCCACCTATACCGGCCTGTTCGACCACGTGCGCAAGCTGTTCGCCGCCACGCCCGCCGCGCGCCGCCGGCGTTTCGATGCCGGCCGTTTCTCGTTCAACGTGGCCAAGGGCCGATGCGAGACCTGCGAAGGCGAAGGTTTCGTCAGCGTCGAACTGCTGTTCATGCCCAGCGTCTATGCGCCGTGCCCCACCTGCCATGGCGCCCGCTACAACGAGGCGACGCTGAAGGTGCTGTGGAATGAGCGCAACATCGCCGAGGTCCTGCAGATGACGGTGGACCAGGCGCACACGTTCTTCATCGAGGAAGAGGCCATTGCCCGCCCGCTGCAACTGCTGCAGGAGATCGGCCTGGGCTATCTGAGGCTGGGCCAGCCAGCCACGGAGCTCTCAGGCGGCGAAGCACAGCGCATCAAACTGGCGACCGAGCTGCAGCGCAGCCAGCGCGGGCGCACGCTCTACGTACTGGACGAACCCACCACCGGCCTGCATGCATCGGACGCGGACAGGCTGCTGGTGCAGCTGCAGCGACTGGTGGACGCGGGCAATACGGTGGTGATGATCGAGCATGACATGCGCGCGGTCGTGCAGGCGGACTGGGTGATTGACGTTGGGCCTGGCGCAGGTGCTGCGGGCGGCACCATCGTGGCGAAGGGAACGCCGCAGCAGGTGGCGCGCGCCAAGGGCAGCAGGACGGCGCCGTTCCTTGCGCGCGAGCTGGGGCAGGGTGGGTGAGGCGTTGGCGTCGCCGGGGTTGTACTACTACCTCCGCACGCCACACCGCTCATCCTCAGGCACATCGCCAGCAAGCGTCAGTAGCAGCCGATCCTGCAGCGCAGGGTCCTGCACGCCAGACAGGACCTGCTCCAGATAGGTCAACGGCACCAGTGGCCACTGCAGCGTGGCCTGCAGGGGGTAGATCGCAGGCGCCCGATGCTCGGTACCCAGCGCAATCCGGATCAGCAGAAGCGGCGGCTGCCTCTCTACGTGCAGCACCGGCGCACCCTTGCACAGGATCTGGAAGGACGCCGAAGCGGGCGTCCCCTCCAGGAACTCGAAGCCCTCCCGTGCCCGCGCCTCTGCGAATCGAAGCGCGTGGCGTCGCAGCATCCAGAATGTCTCATCGGGTACATCACGGTACGCGAGCACTTCCGGCTCAACAGGCTCTGGCAAATGCATCTGTACGGCAACGACCAGCGCCAGAAAGAGCGCCCACATCACCCCGTGGCGCACCTTCATTTCAGGCCCCACCGAAGTGACCCTTCAGTCTGCAGGCTGCAGCCGTTCGCTTGCGTGGGCTGCGAGCCCCATGCCGGCCATGATCAGCCCTTCCATCACCCGGTCGCCGACGTACTGCTCCGGCTCGCCGTTCTGGCGGGTGCGTTCTGCCGCCAGCAGCACTTCCAGCACCACGCGCAGGCCCGTCAGCGAGCAGTCGGCATCGGCCAGCGCCATCTGCCGGCCGCGCAGCTGATGCCGCTCTGGCCAGGGCTGGCCGTTGGCGGCCACGCCCGAGCCGATGCTGTGCAGCAGCGCGATGAGGGTGTTGGGATCCACGGTAGGCCCGGCCGAGGGCGCCTCGTGGATGGGCTGTGGGGCGGGGGAGTAGGTCATGGCGGGGCTCCTTGCGTGCAGGCAGAAGCCGCCACCGATAAAGGTGGCGGACGATGCGTGGTTCGAAACCCGGCGTACGCTAAACCGGCGGGCACAAGGCCCCCACGCACCGCCCGCCATAGCCGGCAGACGGATTGCCAGCCGGCACCACGCGCGGTGGTGCCGGCTGGCAAGCGTAAACATCAGCGTACAACCGGGGTTTCGAAGCCCGACCACCGGTGTTCGGTGGCATGGCAAGGAATACGCCCGGTTGCGCGCGATGCCAATACAGTAAGGGCAATGCCGTCGCCGTTTTCGACGTTTTCAGAATCGTTGTATGGCGGGGAAGGGCGCTAGAGGCTTGGCCTGCAAGGCCGTCCCCGGCATCAAAAGTGCAGTTCTGCGTGCTGTCGGCATCCGCCTAGTCGGACTGAGGTCGAGGCGAATGCGACAGCGTTGTCCAGGATTTCCAGTCGTCAGTAGCCCTTCAATGCTGCTTTGGTCCGTTCCAGCCATGCGGCATTGTGGGCGCGCGCGTGGTGTGACCAATGCTGGGCATCGTCGATGATGCTGTCCAACAGGTCACGGGCTCGCTCGCGATCAGCGGGCTGCGGTTGTGCCATCAGCCACTCGGCGTACAGGCAGCGGGCGGCCGCATCGTTTCCGCATTCAACCGCACGCTCGAACGCGGCGCGGGTGCCAGTTGCTTGGGCGGCGGCCAGTGCCTGCGCATAGAGCAGGGTCTGTTCCGGCTTGCGGCGCACATCCGGATGGCGGGCGAACAGGCCGTCCAGCGTTTCGACTGCAAGCGCGGCGTGCCCGGACTCGAGGCGGGCACGCGCCAGACCAGTAAGGATGTAGGGGTCGTCACCCAGTGGCGAGCTGACCGCCTGCTCAAGCAGGGTCCTGGCTTCATCCGCTTGGCCTGCATCCAGCAGCGTCATGCCAAGACGAACCCGGTTCTGTACGGTGGGCGTTCGCGACAGCTCAGCGCGTGCGTTACGCAGGTCCTGGCCCGGGTCCATGAGCTGCTTTGCGGAGCGGATTGCCTGCCGCGCGCCGCGCGAATTGCGGGCTTCCGGGAAGTAGATCGCCAGGAAATAGACGACGCTGCCCAGCAGAGGGAACGAGAAGAGCAGGATCAGCCAGTAGAGGCTCTGGCCTGAGCGGATGGCGTGGACCGCGAAGTAGATGGCTGCCAGTACGTGGAGTCCGATTCCGATGTAGGGCATATTGGTGCCTGGTCCTTGTAAGGACTGGCACTATAGGGGGAGTGGGGTGGGGCGCCAATGGGGCGTTGATCGGTCGTGACGCGTCGCGGCACTTGGCTCGGGCCTTATCCGACCCAGAGCAGACCTGCTGGGTCTTGAAGGAGCTGGGTGATTCAAAGGAGGGGAAATGGAGTTTGAGAAGATCCGGTCAGTAGTCAGGCTCGCGGAATACGCGGTCGTCGACCGACCACCGCTTTGGGTGAAGGAAGACGGGCTGCGCGCACTTTCAGAAGAGCTTTTAGTCGGCCCATGGTTAGTCATGAGTGGCTTCGGCATCATCTGGAAACGTCTGCTCTGGATCTTCGTCCTTACGCTCATCTTCGTGATTGGACTCTTCCTTCTCGAGACGGCCTTCGATCCTGTCATGGTCCTCGCCGCGCTCGCGCTGAGCGTTGTTAGCGTCTACTTCGGCCTTCCTACTCGGACGGTCCTTGCTGGTGTCACCGCAAGGTCTATTGGAATGCTTGCAGGCGCTATCGAGGAATTCGTGAAGGATCAGGCGGAGTTGGAGCGTTTGTCCTCCGGGGTGCAACTCGTGAAAACGCAAACGACCGAGCGAATGGCGCGTTTCAACTGGTTTGTTGGCATCCTCTGGGGTGCCTTGTTTTGGCTTGTCACGGCACGCGTGCTTTCCCCGGCTATTTCGCCGGACACTTTGAAGGCGAGCATCTTCCCAGCCATTGCTGCCACAATCTCGTTCGCCGGGCTGTTTGTCGTCGCGGCCGGCCACGCCACTGCGGTACGGGTGGCCTATCAGATATTGGATTTCGCGCTGTTGGAGGTGAAGGGAAGGCTCGCGCACGGCGCCCTGGATCATTAAGCTTACGGTTAGCTGGATTAGCACTTCTTGGCCTACCTGGTCGAACTGCCACCCTGCACCGTCCCTACGACGCTGTTCAAAGCCAGAGCCTTGGGTAATCCCCCGCAGGTTGGCCGCAGCCAGAAGTGGAATTTTCTCGTAACCTAACCCGAGGAGATCCCATGAAGAAGTCGCGATTCATCGACAGTCAGCTTGCATCCACTCAGGTCGTACACGCATCGCCTGGCTCTATGCTGGGTGCAGTCATCTCTGTTAGTGAACGGCCTATGTCTACGTTATGTCGGCATTAGGATTCCTTGATCATCTAAGCCGAACGCAAGGGGAAAGGATGAGCACTTCATCAACCGAGGGGGAGAAGGCGGCCGCGGTCGTAATTTGCAGGGCGGCCGCATTTAGCGTAGCCAAAGAGGCTGGGCAGTTTTCCGCTTGGATTACGGGTGGCTGCGCTGCAGCCTTCGCCCTCGTGCTCTCCAATCCAGACGGCGTGACGCTCGTTGTGGGCAGCGGAGTTCTTCCGCTCTTGAACACCCTTGGCCTCAGCATAATGCTGGGCTTCTGGGTCAAATATCGCCTAATTAGCCACAATGCCGCTCGGGGCGCATACGAACAGGCTATTCAAACATTTGGCGACAAGATGCCGTCACACGTTGACCCTTTGCCACAAGGCGTCCAGCTCGCAATTGTCCATCTATTGCCTTGGCACCTGCGCCGCCGGATAAGGGGCGTCCTTGAGAAGCCTCTCGACATAGCCAGCCGGGATACTTTAATCCGTGCAGTTGAGTGGACTAAAACCCTCTGCATGGTCCAGGCCCTTGCAGTCGTGATCTGCGTCATTGTCACCGCGTGGGGGCCGATTTTTAGAACTGCCGGGGTGTAGGGGCTGCACCTTACGGGTGCGCCTCACACGCGCTGGCGCGACAACCGGCCCAAGGGCCGGTTAGATCTATGCGGTCGTGCGGATCAATCTTGATCATGCTGCGAGCTCGCCCTTGTCGGGGGAACGAACAGGGAGGCAAGAGCCGAGCCAGAGCCGCAGCCATTGCCAAGCAGAGCCAACGAAGCCAACAACGGCAGATATGGCATTTCGCATAATGTATAGACTGCGGCCTTATCGAAGCCCGTAGCAGCGGCCTGAGCTTTCTGGGGTAGGGCAAACCCAACGGCCAGGCACAGCGCCATGGCGGTTGCGGCCAACTTGCGCCATACCGCCTTTTCTTCTCGGCTGATTGCACGCGCCTCGCCGACGATCCCCAGGACACGCGCCAATGGAATTCCGCTTAATCCGGCGATGGTTGCGCAGACCACCGGGTCCGGTAACGCCCTTGCGTGCCTGTAATTGCTGATAGCTGAGCGGCCGACGCCAAGTGCCGCCGCCAGCTGGTTATCGCTACCTACGCCTGCTGCGACCTTGCACGCGTCGAGCAGCGAATTGATGTCCTGCATGTTCATGCCCCTTGACAGGCTCTGTTCAAGGGGAATATACATGCACCCGATGTTCATTGACCTTGAACATCCCCGCCACCGGCACCCCAAGGCCGCTGGCGGGTTCCTTGGGGGGGGGGTAGGGCCACACGATGCGCAATTCACCGATGCAACTACGCGAAGGATGGTACGTCGATCTTCCGAAGCGCCTGGACGTCTGCGATTACCCGTTCCGCGGCGACACGCATGCTCGATGCTGTCTCGATGAGGTTACGAAGGCCGCCACATTTATCCGGGTCGAACCGCGCCGGATCTTCGGCATACATGGCGAGAAAGTCGCCGGCGATGTCGTCAAACTGAATTTGAAGCGATTCCAGCCTACTCAGATCCATGATCGTGGCATCGTCCAGTACCGACTTGTCGAAACTCGCCCAATTATGGCGAGTTCGAAGCTTGGCACTCACATCAAGGGCCATCTTCACGTCGTCGAAGCCCCTACGTGCTGCCGCCGGGTCTCTGAAGCTTATGACGGCCCCCTCAACGCACACGTATGTAATCGCAGCATCGAGTATCAAGGAAAGGCGCGCATTTCGGGCTACTCGATCTCGCGCCTCCTGCCGCGCAACTTCATCGCGACGATGTCGGTTGGCCTCGTAGGCGAACCAGCACGCACCAAGGCCAACAACGCAAGTAGAGATGGCAGCCACCCAGTCGGCGGTGCTGCCGTTATCTGCAACAAGATCTACTCCACGCGGCGCGCCGAATCCGTACCAGCTAGCTGCCGCGCCAGCGGCAAATGTGCACGCGGAGATAAAAACAACGGGTACCACCCCGAATCTACGTTCCATGCCGCCCCCTGTGGCGCCTGTGCAATTGGACGGATTCTGTCATGACCGAGCCCCTTCTTGCATTCGCCTTGCTTGGAGCCATCGTGGCTGTGTCCATCGGCGGCGCAAAGCTCGTTTCGTGGCTGCTCGACCGGCGTGATTACACCGCCTCGCAGCGGTCACGCGAGGCCCAACTCATCGCACTCGCAAAGGTTGAGATTGCCGCCGCAAAGCGTGGCGATCTGCTGGCGGCTGCCCGCTTCGCTGAGCAGCAGGAGACCGTCCATGGCTGATTTCTTGCGCGATCCGCTGGTCGTCTATGTGGTTGGCGGCGTGCTGCTCACGGGGCTGTATTGGTCGCTGGTGTTCGCTCTGCGCCGGAAGGGTGGTTGCAATGGCCGGTGATCGCGCGGTGCTGGCCGGGTCGGGACTCCCCTCGTCTAACAGGGGAGTCAGTGAATTCAGGAACGCACAGGGAACCCTGATGGTCGGCATTGACTGGTTTTCCGCCTCCATCGACCTGCGCGCAGCGCTGGACGAACTCGCGTTCCGTGATGGCGACAGCTTTGAAGAGGTCCGCCAGTGGATTGAGTTCTCCCCGGACAACGCACGCATCGCGGCCCTGCAGGTGTTCTGCTGGTTCTTCGCTGGGCTCGGCCTTGAACTGGATGAAACCGTGGGCGGCGGTCGCTTCTACACGTGGCGAGTCAAGATCATGGACGCGGCTAAGAAGTTCGTCGGCATGATCGAACTCGGTGGCGAAGATTGCCGCCGCGCAGATGGCACGTATACCGCCCGCATTGAGCTAACCGGTGATGGATGCAAGGCGATAGGCGCAGCGCGCTGCGGCCATGCGCAGCGGTGGCTGGAGCTTCGAGCGAAGCTCGAAAGCTGCGGCGGAAGGATCACCCGCGTGGATGTGTGCGCCGATGACCTGGTGGGCAACTACCCCCTGCGCTTGGCACAGAAGTGGTACGCCGCTGGCGAGTTTGACAACCGTGGTCAGCGCCCTAAGGCGCAGCTGGTGGATGACTACGACAGCGGCGATGGCAAAACCTTCTACGTGGGCGGCAAGAAGTCCGAAAAGCAGCTGCGCGTCTATGAGAAGGGCAGGGAGCAGGGCGACAAGAGTTCGCCGTGGGTGCGCTACGAAGCGCAGTTCCGCAACTCCAATCGCAAGGAACTGCCGCTCGATATTCTGCGCGACCCAGCAACGTACCTGCTGGGCGCCTATCCGGTGCTGAGTTTTCTCAACTGCGTCGCCACCCGAATCGAAATCACGAAAGCAGCCGTTGAAGCCACGTGGAAGAGCGCACGTCGTCATCTGCGCCGCCAGTACGGCGCAACCCTGCGTTTCATCGTCAAGCATTGCCCCGACGCTGAGGCGTTGAAGGGCGTTATCGAATCCTGCACCTCGCCAAAGCTGCCGGGGTGGGCAACAGGGGACACAGCAGCGCATTGGCCCGAAATCGCGGCCGTACAACCAACCCAAGAGGGGTAACACATGAGCGTCAAGGTCACCGTCCTGAAGAACGAAATCGATGAACGCGGCGGCAGCTTCAAGAACGATGCTGGCGACAACGTCGAGTACACCACGCGCAAGCAGAAGGCCAAGCTCGAAACCGGTGGTTTCGCCTATCCGTTTGACGTGCGCCTGGACAAGGGCCAACCGGGCTACCCCGAGGGCGAGTACGAGCTCGACATCGAGTCCATGTTGCAGGTCAACAAGGGCGTCGCGTCGCTGAGCAAGTTCACCGTCCTGCGCATGCTGCCCAAGGCTGCACCGCGCGCCGCAGCGCAGGGCTAAGTCATGGCGCGGTACGTCTACGAATGCTTGCAGTTCAACCAGCAGACCGGTGAATGCGTGCAAGCCGCATTCGTGCCGCGCACCGACATTCCCGCCCTGACCACTGCCGAGGTGTCGGGAATCCTGTCCATGGTTGCGGTGTGTTTCGCCGTGGCGTGGGCATACAAGCAACTAGGCAGAACCATCCGCAACTAACGAAAGGGGAACACCATGGATCTCGACGCAACTGCTGCACTGACCGTTCTGGGCGGATTGTCCGCCGTCCTGGGCGCTATCGGCGCCGCCAAGCTGGCACCGGCCGCAATCTCGGTCGGCTTCAAGTGGCTGAAGGGTGCGATCTTCGGTTGATCGTTGTGACACGGGGCCGGGCAATCCGGCCCCTTTTTTCATGGGGGATTCGTGATGCTGGGTCTTTTCGTGCTGTGCGCTGGCACTGCCGCGCTGTACATCGCGTTCGGTGATTAGATGTTCCGCATACTCTTCGCGATCATGCTTGCTGCGCTGTATAGCGCTCCTACGTCGGCTCAGGTTGGCACCTGTTCGCCGAGCGCTGACGTTGCTTCGGATACCTGCCCCGATCAGGGGGCTGCTTACACCGCAGCGTGGGCGGCCGCTACAGATGAGGCTGGCCGTTCGAATGCCCTTGGCGGCCAGAAGTGGTCGCCATTGGTCGAGCCCGATGGCAGCGATAGCTATGTCGGCTTCGTCAGACCGTCTTCCGCTTCGACCGGACGCTATGCCTCTAAGAGGCGTTCTTTCACCGTCAAGTGCAGTGCTAGGCCGGAAGAATTTGGTTGGGAGGGTGGCACCACTGCGGGCTCCGTGAACGCCTGCCATAACGGTTGCATGTACTCCAGCGCTTTGGATCCCCAGGGCGTTGCGGGCGTCAGCTATGCGCCTACGGGCGGCGTTTGCACTAACGCTGATGCGCCAGAGCCCAAGCCTGCTGGCGACGGCGGTGGTGATGATGGCGGTGGTACCGGCGGGGAGACGGGTGGCGGTGACGGGGACGGCGGAGGTGATGGCGGCGGTGATGGAGATGGTGGCGGTGATGGCGGTGGTGGAGACGGCGAGGGCGGTGGTAATGGTGATGGTGACGGCGATAGTGACGGCGGTCAGGATGGCGACGGTGATGGTGATGGTGACGGCGAAAATCCGAGCCTTCCTGAGAACCCCTCGTATCCCGGTGACATTCCGATGCCCTACGCCGACCCGCCTATTCCGAGTAGCTACCTCGGCCAGTGGTCCAGCGGCCTCGGCGGCGGCTCCTGCCCTGCTGCAAAGACCATGACTGTAGGCGTTGGGTCCATCTCCACGCCCATTAGCTTCGAGTTCAAGCCTCTCTGTGATTTTGCACTGATGATCAGGGGGCTAGTCATCGCTTGCGCTGCTATTGCAGCCGCCATCATCGTTTCAGGAGTACGCAAGTAATGCCTTGGCTCGCCGCGTTTCTTACTCAACTCCTGGGCAACTCCCTTGCGCGTGTACTGACCGGCGCGGGTCTTGGTCTTGCCACAGCCGCAGCGCTCCTGCCGCTCGTCAAGGGCGCACTGAACCTCATTACGCAGAAGTGGTCGGGCATTTCAGCGGATCTAGCAAACGTGATGCTCATGGCCGGGGCAGGGGAGGCCATTACCATGATCGGCTCTGCCATCGTGACTAAGGTCGTCATTGATGCAGGCAAGGTCGCCATTCAGAAGGCAGCGTCCAAATGATGTATCTGATTTCGGGTCAGCCCGGCAATGGCAAGACCCTGCGCGCAATGTCCATGGCGCTTGAGTTCTACGAGCAGAACCAGCAGCAGGTGAAGGAAGGCAAGGCGCAGCCGCGCCGCTTCTTTACGAACATCGCGGGCGCAACGACTGAGGAAAGCTCAGATGCCCTCCCATGGATGGAAAAGCTGCCCGAGCACAACGACTGGACGCAGCTGCCGGATGGCTCATTCGTGATCTACGACGAAGCGCATTCCGATGGCAACACACAGGGTCTTGAGCGCTATGGCAGGCTGTTCCCGTCTACGGGCAAGCCGGGCGAATCCGATGACCCGCGCATTCGCGCAATGTCTACGCACCGGCATCGTGGCTTCGATCTTGTGTTCGTCACGCAATGGCCGAACAAGATCCACCACCAGGTGCGCACGCTTATCGGTTCGCACACACACATGAATCGTTCGTTCGGCATGCAGCGTGCTGGCGTGCTCACGTGGTCGCGTGTGCAGAGCGATCCTTACGATGAGAAGGTGCGCGACAAAGCCGAGGAAGAAATCTGGTCCTACCCGAAGGCGCTGTACAGCCGCTATCGCAGCGCTACGCTGCACACGGCCAGTCACAAGTTCAAGGTTCCTAAGAAGGTCTGGCAGGCGCTGTCTGTGACCATCGTGCTTATTCTCGGTGTCTGGATGATCTATGCGTTCATCATCAAGCCTTCTCCGACGCCCAAGAAGGTGGAGGAGGGGGCCGGTGCTTTGCCGGCGGCGGGAGCCCTGGCGCCCTTGGGCGCGGGCGGGCCGGCGGCACGGCCCCTCACCCGCGAAGAGTACGTAGAAAAACACAAGCCACGGATTGAGTTTCAACCGTGGTCCGCACCGGCCTTCGATGACCGTACCGTGCAATCTCAGCCTGAGCTGTACTGCATGGCCTCTGGAACCACCACCGAGGACACGACGTGTACCTGCGTAACAGAGCAGGGCACCAAGGCGAAGATCAGGTTGCCGGTGTGCCTTGCGATTGCACATGATGGTCCGGCCTACAATCCGTATCGCGCACCACGCCAGGAATCGGAGTCGAGTCAGGATCAATCAGCTCGTGGCATCGCTCAGTCCACACCATCGGGCTCGACTGAGCCATCGCCGCATGCACTGGTTGAGGTTGGGAAACGTCCTATGGGCACGTTCCCGGAAGCGCCGCCATATCCAGCCAGTTTCTGACTAGAATCGCTTGTCTGCCCCCGCAATTCCGCATGTTGAATTTGGAGATCTGGAATGAATGCTAGCGAACGGAAGCCAGAGCTATATTACGGAGATCTGGTTGTGGTCAGCAGCATGGTACGAGGAGAAGCTAATGCCTTGAATGGGCTGTCAACTTGGATTAGTGCTGGAAGCGGTGCAGCCTTTGTTGTTGTGCTTGGCTCAATGCCTGCTCTTGAGCGAATGATTGGGTCCGCAGTCAGCCATGTTCTTATTGCTTGTGGGGCAGCGATCCTCTTTGGAGGGCTTCAACGAATGACATTTGCGGCGATTTCATCCGAGCATGAAATGGAGAAATTGGTTCGAGAGAAATTTGGGGCGGATGGGCAGCAGAATCTCGGCGCTCGCAAAGATGAGGATGTGGAGAGGGTTGCTCTTAGGATTGCAGCATGGGCTCCTTTTCCGGAAAGGAAAGGCATTCGGAAATCAGCGGCACATACTTACGGAGCCCGTGCCAGCTGGCAGATGAGGCGGGGAATGGCCCACCGAACTCTGTGTCAACTCCAGGCAGGCTCCGTGTTCGTTGGCATGTCTAGCGCAGCGTTGCACTCGATGCTCTCTCTCGCCCCATAACGTTCCCAGCTTGAGGCGGCTTCAGGGGCACTGATCTTGCGGCGAAAGAACCCAGCCGCCCTCAGCACTCATCCACCGGTAGGGCTTTCCGGCAAAACATTGAACAGTGCTAGCCGGAAGTTCCCCACACCGAGAACCGGGCAGATTCTCCCAGCCACCTTCAATTCGACGGAAGAACATCCCATTGATACAGCGCAGATCCTGCGCCTTCTGGGCTGGTCGGACCTGCTGGCGCTCGGGAGAAGCCGATCGCGCCGAACTGACAGCCATTCGCGGCTCAGCCATCACCGTCGACGACTGCTTAGCGGTCTCGGTGGATTGCCGCACACCCTCGAAACGCTCACTCCAGGCACTGTTAGTGCGGCCAAGCGTAAGCACGCCGATAGTTGCAAGACTCACCAGAGTCAAGAATCCGGTGATCAGCCACGGGAAATTCCAGCGCTTCCGCTCAATCGGCGGAAGGTACTCAGGCCGTTCGCGCTCCATACGCCCCCCAATCACGTCCAGGCTACATTGTACCGGGGGTGTAGGGGCAGCGCCCCTACGGAAACGCCTCACATGCGCTGGCGCGGCCTCGGCCCACGACTCATGTAGACCACATTGGACGGCTCGGCGTCGGGACCGGATACACCCGCGCCCAACCGCCGTTCTCGGCGAATTCTGAGCACTTCGGCAAGGTAGATGACGCTGGATTTCGTTGTGGCACAAGCCTGTCGGGGCCGTACCGATCGGGCGGCCACCTCGGCTCGCTCATCAGCCATCATCAACCGCCATTCCCGTGCAATGTTGCAGGTCAGCGACCACCAGGCCATGTCGCAAGGCTCCAGCTGATGACCTTCGGGGGTGAACATATGGCCGCCCTGAAAGCCGAAACCGGCCCAAAGGCCGGTTAGATCTATGCGGTCGTGGGGATCAATCTTGATCATGCTGCGAGCTCATCCTTGTCGGGGGAACGAACAGGCAGGCAAGAGCCGAGCCAGAGCCGCAGCCATTGCCAAGCTGAGCCAACGAAGGTTGCGGACGACTGATACAGCATTTCGCATAATGTATATTATGTTCAAAGCAGACTGAGCATCGACTCCGCTACCAAGCCCGACCAATGGCACCCCGGACATCACCCGGGCCCCAACCCCTGCCATAGCTTCTCTGCACTCATGGTCGCTGGCGACCCAAAGGCATCCCGCCGCGTCCAGGCGACACATGCCCGCTCAAACAGTCGCACGCTCCAGTCTCCAATAGTCAGGCGTACCTCGCCGGACCAACGTTCAATTCTGAGGGAAACCCAAGCCCTCAGCCCTGCAGAATTCAACGCCGGCGGACCCGCGACCACTGTGACGCGTCACGTTAATTGCGCCCGCCAACCCGTCAATCGCGCCGCTCTGGAACGTCTTGTGATTGGAGCCGCCCTGGACCAGGCCGTGGACGCTGGCATTTCGCCAGCGGAGCCCGCACTCGACATGCGCAGCGCACGCAGTCCGCGCGCTCCTTGCAGACGCGATCCAAAATTCATCAGACGCAACAGGCTACTTCGCTGCACCCACGCTGTGCAGATCCCGACACAAACCTCCAACTTTTCCTACTTCAACTCTAGGAAAAGTCTCAAAAATCGAACGTTTTCGATGCTCGACGCGACAGCGGCGCCAGAATGAGTGCCACGCCACTGGGCGCTGACAACACTCCCGCGCATGAACGGATTCCCTGCACCGCGCCGGCTTCGCCTGGCCCTGCTTGATGACCATGACGTCGTCCGCCGCGGCACGGCCTTCCACCTGGGCAACGACAGCCGCTTCGAGATCGTCGCCAGCCACAGTGACAGCCAGGCGTTCGTGCAGGCGCTGCAGCAGCGTCATGCCGATGTGGCCATCATCGACATCACCCTGGCGCCCGGCGATATCAGCGGCACCGAGCTCGTCGAGCACCTGCGGCAGGCATTGCCGCGGGTAACGCTGCTGGGTTTTGCCGGACAGACCTCGGTGGCGATCATCAACCACCTGTTGGATGCCGGAATCAGCGGTTTTGTCGGCAAATCCGAGCCGTTGATTGAACTGTCCGACGCGGTCGTGCGCGTGGCCCAAGGGCTCTGCCGCATTCCACCGTCGTGCAAGCTGCTGACGCCCTGCGATGCACTTAGCCGCAACGAGCGCGAGGTCATCCGGCTGGTCCTGGATGGGCTGACCGTCTCGGAGATTGCCCTGCATCGGCACCGCAGCATCAAGACCGTCAGCACGCAGAAGATTGCCGCGCTGCGTAAGCTGGGGTTGCGTAATGACGCGGAGATCTTCGCGATACGGCAGCAGTTGGAGGCACTGTGACCGCGCTGTTCAAGCGTGGCCGCAGGTTCATGCTGCTGGCGCTGTTTACCCTGCTTCCCTGTACGTCCGCGGGCGACATCCAGCACGGAAAATGGACAGCGGGGCGCGTGGTCAGGGTGGCCGCGGCCCCCACGCTGCACCCTGCGCCCGAAGATGCTGCCGACCCCGAGGTGCTGCAGACGCTGGCGCATGGCTATGCCGCGCTCGTGGCCCGCCATTCCGGCCTGACCTTCGTCGAAGTCCCTTTTCCCAGCACCCTCGCCGCGATGGCCGCCGTCTGTGAGGGGCGGGCCGATCTTGTGCTGGCGATGGGTGCTGACGATGGGGCACGCCTGCCCTGCCCCAGCCTGGCGCCCTCGCGCAGTTTTCCTGGCGGTGCCAGCGTGCTCGCCGGCCGCATTGGCGAGCGCTTGCCGCGGCGGGTTGCCGATCTCGGCACGCTGCGCATCGCTGCGGTTGAAGGAGGCCCCTACCCTGTGTGGCTCGCACAGCATCACCCTGCACTGCCTGTGCTGCCGCACCCCAGCATGCGGGCGGCATTGGCTGCCGTGGATGCCGGCATTGCCGACGCTGCGATCGGCCTGGAATCCACTGCAGGCGCGATAGCACGACGTCACTTCTCCCACAGCCTGCGGTTGCAGACAGTGGATGCCGATCTTTCGACCCAGCTGCATCTGCTTGCCCGGCGCGAAGACCAGGCGCTGCTCGATCGTATCGAGGCGGCACTGGATGACATCACCATCGAAGAGCATGCCCAGTTGCTGCAGCGCTGGGCACGGCAGACGCTGCCGGCCGCGCTCGGCCAGAAGGTGCGCGAAGGCCTCGATGGCACCGTGCTCTGGCTGTTGCCAGCCGCAGCCCTGCTGCTGGCACTCCCGTTGCTGGCTGCACGCAGGCTGCGCCAGCAGCAGGGTCTTGATCAGAAGCAGGCGCAGATGACGGGCATGATCAGCCATGAGGTGCGTAATTCCGCCCAGGCGGTCATGGCGTCGATCGACCTGCTGGGCCAGGCGCCACTGCCAGCCGGGCAGCGCGAACTGGTAGCCGCTGCGGCCACCGCCAGCCAGACATTGCGCGGATTGCTCAACCGCACGCTGGACTTCTCCCGCCTGGCCAGCGGCACGTTCCGGCCAAAGCGGGTGCCCTGCAACGTCCCTGCGATCTGCACGCAGGCGCTGCAGGCCATTACGCCCCTCGCGCAGAAGAAGGCGCTCAGCCTGCAGCTCTGTGCACCGCAGGCGCCGTTGCCGATGCTGGCAACGGATCCGGACTGCCTGCGCCAGCTGCTCGACAACCTGCTCGGCAATGCCGTCAAGTTCACCGACGTAGGCGGCGTTGAACTGCGTCTGCAGCTGGATGCGTCCTCGAAGAACGCATCACTGTTGATAGAGGTCATCGACAGTGGCATCGGCATCGCGCCAGCGCAGATGAGCGCCCTGTTCGAGCCCTTCCGGCAGGCCGATGCAGGCAGGCAGCGCGGTGGCAGCGGCCTGGGCCTTTCCATCTGTCGCACGTTGGCCGAGGCCATGGGCGGCACCCTGGATGTCCATAGCGTGCATGGCCGTGGCAGCCGCTTCATTCTTCGCCTGCCCGTGCAGCAGGTGCAGGAAGATGCGCCGGCCACTGCCGCTGCGTCCGCCCTGCCCCGGCTGGCCGGCACGCGCATCCTGCTGGTGGAGGATCACGCGCTGACCCGACAGGTCATTGCCGCCCAGCTGCGGCGCTGGGGCGCGACGGTGCAGGAGGCTGCCAATGCCGAAGAGGCCTTGGCGGCCCAGATGCAGGCGCCCTGCCCGCTGGTGATGCTGGACATCGGTCTGCCGGGAATGGATGGGTGCGCGCTGGCCCGGCAATTGCGGCTGCATGAGGCAGAAGGCGCGCCGCGCGCCCGACTGATCGCGCTTTCCGCCTTCACTGGCGACGATCACACGCTGCGCTGCCAGGTTGCCGGCATCGACGCGGTATTGCTCAAGCCGTTGCAGGCCGATGCGCTGCTGCAGGCGCTGGGCCAGGCTGTGCCCCACCGTGCCTTCGAAAGCGCTGCCCGAGAACTGGTGGCCGCCTACGAAGAAGATATCGATCGCGAGCTGCAATGCCTGCACGAAGCGATCGTTCGTTGCGATGCCGCGCAGCTGCGCCATCATGCGCATCGCCTGCAGGGCGTGCTGCAGATGCTCAACGCGGGCGGCATGGATGCCCGTGCCGGCGAGCTATGGGAGCTGGGCGATCGCGTGCCGCCCGGCTGGGACGATGCGCGCCAGCTGCTGGCCGAGCTGCAGACGTGGCGCGGCTCCCGGGGTGCGGGAACCGCGCCGTCGCCCTGAATCAGGCGGCGTTGCGGCCTGCCTGGCGGCGGGTCAGGTCGTTGAAGCGACCCAGCGACATCAGGTGCTGGTGGATCAGCGCCAACCAGCCGTTGCGGTGCCATTCGATGACGGTCGCATCCGGCAGCGCAATGAACTTCTCGACGTCGACCACGAAGAAGCCATTGAGGTTGAACTCGCGACCATCGGGCAGGCGCACGGTTGCATTGCGCTCGACCAGCAGGCCGTTGTCGACCAGTGCCTTGGAGAAGGCCTGGGTCTGTTCGTGCTCGCGGGTGAACTGGCCGCAGAACTCAAGCGCCTGCTGCACCATCTCGGTGGCCTTGCCATCGACGAACAGCGGCTGGCCTTCTTCGCCGCCACGGACGATGCGCGGGCTGTCTTCGTCGATGCCGAGCAGGAAGTCATTGTCCGCGCCGGTGTCGATGAAGATGAAGGGATGGCGGCGCAGGTAGGCCGGGATGTAGGTCTCGTCGTCCCACAGGCCATCGGTGATGAACAGGTTGTCGGTGGTCACACCCACGGCGGCCATCGGCACCGCGCTCGGGCCTGCGAACAGGATCGGGAAGTGGTGCAGCGCCAGCGAGAATTCGCCCAGCACCAGCGGGATGGAGTTGCTGCTGGCAGCGAACTCGAGCTTGCCTGGCAGGATGCGCAGATCGGCGTGCAGGTCTGCCTGCAGCGGCACCGGGCGGGTGTAGAACAGGGGCGCGCTGCTCGGCGCAGCTTCGGTGGTGGTGTCGCTGGTGGTGGTCATCGTGGAAACCATGTCGATCATGCGCGCCTGCCATCCCGGGCGCGCCAGCGGGAACAACCTGAATCCCGCATTATCAACAAGGCAGGTGACAACGGCCACCCTGCGGCCGACTTATTTCAACTGCAACGGGTAGCGCTGCCACAGTACGTGGACCAGGAAGCCGGCCAGTTCGGTGTCGCGCGCACTGACCGCTGCGCGGATCTTGTCCAGCAGGACCATGTCGCTGCAATGCCGCACATCGGCGTGGTTGGCCTGGCCAGCGCGCCGTGCCCGATAGCGTGCAGCCCGCTGTGCGTCGCTCATTGCGTACCCGAACTTGGGCGGCCGACCGCGTTTGCGCGGCAGGGTCAGCTCCAGGGTTCCGGGATCATTGTCATCACGCATGGGCAGGGTGCGGGCGGCGGCAAGCAACGGGGGGTGCGCAATTTATCGTGAGGCATCACTTTAATCCAGCTTTTTCTGCAGTTTTGTTGCAATGCAATGCAGGCACGTGACGCACGGATGGCACCCATCCACGCATGGCGTGGGAAGTAGATCCACGCCATGCGTGGATAGACCCCCGCCAATGCAAAGGTCGGTAGATCCACGCCATGCGTGGATGACCCGCTCGCCAACACAAAAAAAGGGAGCCCGCGAACGGGCTCCCTGCATCCACCTTACGCTGCACGCACCGGCTCGTAGCCATGCAGGTGCGATTCGCTGCTGGCCCGTCCCTGGCTCAGCGAACGCAGCGAGGTCGTATACCCGACCAGCTGCGCCAGCGGCGCGAATCCGCTGACTTCGGCGCGACCGTCCTGGTCGTCGATGCGGGCAACGCGTCCATGGCGGCGATTCAGATCACCCACCACGTCCCCCACCGAGGCGGACGGCGAATGCACCGTCACCGCCATCACCGGCTCCAGCAGCTGCGTACCGCTGGCCGCCAACGCGGCCTTGATGCCCTCGCTGCCGGCCCGATGGAACGCCATCTCCGACGAATCCTTCGCGTGGGTCTGGCCATCCACCAGGCTGACTTCGATGCCGACTACCGGATGGCCCTGCGGGCCTTCCGACAGCGCGGCACGAACGCCCTTCTCCACCGCAGCGATGAAGTTGCGCGGCACCACGCCACCGACGATGCGGTCATTGAACACAACCTCACCGTCGTCGCGCGGCACCACATCCAGCACCACGTGCGCGAACTGGCCCTGGCCACCGGTCTGCTTGACCAGGCGGCCCACAACGCCTTCCACGGCACGCTGCGGCGTTTCCTGGTAAGCCACGCGTGGCGCGCCAATGCCGATGTCCAGCTTCCATTCGCTGCGCAGGCGCTCGACCATCACCTCCAGGTGCAGCTCGCCCATGCCCCAAGCCAGGGTTTCACCGGTCTCGCGATCGGTTTCCACCCGGAACGAGGGATCTTCCTGGGCCAGGCTTGCCAGGCCCTGTGCCAGCCGGATCAGGTCGGCCGCACGTGCCGGCTCCAACCGCCAGGCCAATACCGGGGCCTGTGCCTGGATGCTCTCCAGGCGCAGCGGCTGCCCTCGCCCGCTCAGCGTTTCACCGCTGACCGCATCCTTCCAGCCCAGCACCGCCACGATGTCGCCGGCCACGGCCTGCCCGATGTCCTGGGTCTGGTCGGCCTGCACGCGCACCAGCCGGCTGATGCGACGCCCTTGCGGGTGCTGCGAGCTGGCCACGTTGTCGCCTACCCTCAAGGTGCCCGAGTACAGCCGCACGAAGCTCAACGCACCGTGCTGCTGGTGGGTGATCTTGAACAGCAGGCCAGCCAGCGGACCGTCCGGGTCCGGCGGCAGCAGGACGTCGCCGCCCTCGCCTTCGGCAGTGACCGCAGGACGATCCAGCGGCGACGGCAGGTAATCGACCACCGCATCCAGCAGTGTTTCGATGCCCTTGTCCTTGAAGGCAGCACCCGCCAGCACCGGTACGCCGGCGCCCGCCAGCGTCGCGCGACGGATCGCTGCGCGCAGCGTCGCCGCGTCGATGTCACGGCCTTCCAGCCATGCCGTTGCCAGCACATCATCATGGTCGGCCACGGCTTCGACCAGCGCATTGCGCTGCGGTTGCCACTGCGCGCGCTCGGCCTCGCTCCATGCCGTCACCGTCGCCGCGCCCGCGTCCTGCCACTGCAGTACGCGGCCATCGACCAGGTCGACCCAGCCGTGGAAGTCGCCCTCACTGCCCAGCGGCACGCCCAGCGCCCACGGGCGCGCCCGCAGCTTGTCCTGCAGCTGCTCCAGCACGCGCTCGAACGAGGCACCGATGCGATCCATCTTGTTGACGAACGCAATCAACGGCACGCCATGCCGGCGCGCCTGGCGCCACACGGTTTCCGATTGCGGCTGCACGCCGTCCACGGCCGAGAACACGGCCACGGCACCGTCGAGCACGCGCAGCGAGCGCTCGACCTCGATGGCGAAGTCGATGTGGCCGGGCGTGTCGATCAGGGTCAGCTGGTGCAGCGGCAGATCGCGTGGCGCCCACTGTGCGTGCACGGCGGCCGCGCCGATGGTGATGCCACGTTCGCGCTCGATCGCCGAGAAGTCGGTGGTCGCGTTGCCGTCATGCACTTCGCCGACGCGGTGGATCTCGCCGGTCTTCCACAGAAGGCGTTCGGTAAGGGTGGTTTTGCCAGCGTCGATGTGGGCAATGATGCCGAGGTTGCGAAGACGCGACAGAGTCTGGGTGTTGGTGTTCATGAGAAAGGTTCCTGCTGGGCCAACTTCGGGGGCCGCACACGCTGGTTGGCAACGGCGTGTGCGGCTAGCGTTCGGTCTCGGCGATCTGGTGCATGGCACGTTCTCCTTGCGGTGGAGCGGGTTGAGGGATGGGGACGGAAACGAAAAGAGCGCCCCGGAGGGCGCTCTGTGGATGGTCCAGCGAAGGCCGCGATCAGCGGCCTCGTAGGGCTCCAGGCAGACACGCCCGTTCCGCGCTTGCGCGGGTCAGGGTGAAAAACTTCAGGAGCGGCATCCGGTTCATGCGGCGCATTCTAGACCTGTCAATCTGGCGCGCAAGTGAATATTGCGCACATGGATGGAACGATGAGGCGCAACGGGGCAGCAATCACCCAGGAACGATCATTCGCACCCATTGATCCGCCGCGCCTCACCCACCGTCGCGGCGTGATCCCCCGTCACCGACACCCAGTCCTTCAGCGGGAAGGCGGCATTGATCTCGCCTCGACGGGGCGTGTCGTGGATGGTCACTTCAGTCCAGGCGCCCACCGCACCCAGCTCGCTCAGGCGGGCAGCCTGGTCGTCATCGGTGCTGAAGGTGTCGCCCGGCTTGGACGGCTTTGCGTTGTTCACCGTGGCGGTCTTCAGTGCGCGCACGCGCAGCGCACCACTGGGCATGCGCTGGCTGATCACGTCGTAACGCTCAACGCCGTAGGCCCACGACCGCTCGGCCTGGCGGCGCACTTCACTGCCGTCATCGGCCACCTCGATCTTGCCATCCACCAGTCCACTGATCGAAGCGAGGCTGCCGTAGCCGGCCATCATCGCTTCGTAGCCGATCATCTGCCGCTTCTCCAGCGGCAGTTCGCTGGCCGCAGGCTTCATGCCCGGCAGCTTCAGATACGCCGACTTCTTGCAGAGCAGCAGCACGCTTTGATTGCCCCAGGCCATCAGCATCGCGCCACCGGTGTAGTAGTGCGTGGTGAAAAGATCGGAGGCGGCGCCGGCGCCCTTCGCATGGCGGATTTCGATCGAGGTCGCCTGATCAGCGACCTTGTCCAGCACAACCGTGCGGACGGGAGCGGCGTGCGCCGTGCACGATGCAGCAATGATCGAAGCCAGCAGTGTCGCGCGCGGGAGGATGTAGTTCATGGGGGTCATTCCGTTGAGAAAAACGAACCGACAATGATACGTCGCGCTGCGCAAGGAAGCTTTACTGCATCAGGTCACCACAACCAATGGCACACCGCGTCGCGGATGCTGCAGCACCACCACGTCCTGCTGGTAGACACGCTGCAGGTTGCCCTCGGTCAGCACGTGCGAAGGCGTGCCGTCAGCGGCCACCCTGCCCTGCTCCAGCAATACGATGCGATCGGAGTATCCGGCCGCCAGGTTGAGGTCATGCAGCACCACGATCACGCACGCACCGGCTTCGGCGCAGGCCCGTACGCTGCGCAGAGTGCGCTCCTGGTGGCGCAGATCCAAGGCAGCCGTAGGCTCATCCAGCAGCAGCAACGGCGTGTCCTGTGCCAGCACGCGCGCGAACGTGGTGCGCGCCGATTCGCCGCCGGACAACTGCTGCACTTCGCGCAGGCGCAGCGCCTGCAGTTCGGCAGCATCGATCGCCCGCTCCACCTGAGCCTCATCCACCTGCGGATCCGGCGGGTGCGGCAGGCGCCCCATCGCCACCACTTCCTCCACGCTGAAGGCGAAGCGCACGCCGTGCTCCTGCGGCATCACCGCACGTTCGCGCGCAAGCGGCCCGGCCCTGTAGTCGCGCAGCGGACGTCCATGCAGCTGCACATCGCCACCGTCGGCACGCAGATCGCCAGCCGCCACCCCCAGCAGGGTCGACTTGCCGGCACCGTTGGGCCCCACCAGCGCCGTCACCGTGCCCGGCTCGAATGCGAGGGTGATGCCATGCAGGATCTCGCGCTGCTGGCGACGCACCACCACATCGCGCAGTTGCAGGAAGGCGCTCATGCGGCCGCCTTGCGGCGCTGCTGCAGCACCAGCCAGAGGAAGAACGGCGCGCCCAGCGCGGCGGAGAACAGGCCCAGCGGAATCTCGGCAGGCGGGTCCAGGGTGCGCGCCGCAGTGTCGGCCACCACGATCAGCAGTGCACCCAGCAGCCCCGACAACGGCAGCAGCCAGCGGTGGCCAGGGCCAACCAGCAGGCGCGCCACGTGCGGCACCACCAGGCCGACGAAACTGATCGAGCCGGCGAACGCTACCGCAGCGCCGACCAGCAGCGCACTGAAGGCCACCAGCAGGCGCCGTGTGCGCGCCACGTCCAGCCCCAGATGCTGTGCCTGGCGCTCGCCGAGCGCCAGCATGTCCAGCGGCGTGGCCAGGCGATGCAGTGCGAACGCGCCGATGGCGAACAGCGGCAGCACCGCCACCACGTCGGCCCAGTTCGCGCGCGCCAGCGAGCCCATCTGCCAGAACACCAGCGATTGCAGCTCGCTTTCGTTGGCGATGTAGGTCAGGAAGCCGATCAGTGCCGAACAGAACGCGGCCATCGCAATGCCCACCAGCAACAGCGTGGCATTGCCACTGCCCTTGCCCGGCCGCGCCAGCGCGTAGGTCAGCCCGATCGCGGCGGCACCGCCGCCGAAGGCCGCCACCGGCACCAGCCAGCCGGCTGCACCCGCAGCGCCCAGCACGATCGCCGCCACGGCACCCAGCGCGGCGCCCTGGCTGACACCGACGATGCCCGGATCGGCCAGCGGATTGCCGAACAGTCCCTGCAGGCTGGCACCGGCCATCGCCAGCGCCGCGCCGACCATCGCCCCCAGCAACGCACGCGGAATGCGCAGCTGCCAGACCACGGCCAGGTCACGGCTGCTGACCGATTGCGGATCCAGCAGGCCCAGCTTCACCGCCAGCGCCTGCATCACTTCCAGCGGTGGCAAGCGCAGCGGCCCCACGGCGAACGACGCCAGCACCGCGCCCAGCAGCGCGAGCAGCGCAATCAACAACATCGTCCGCCCGCGACGGCGGCGTCGATCCGCAGGGCTCATGCCTTCGGCAGCGCCGCCAGCGCCTGCGCCAGGGCCAATGCACCCGCACCGGAACCGATGCTGGCGTACTTCAGCTGCGCATCCGGCATCACCCAGACCCGGTTGGCCTGTCCGGCCGGGGTCTGCTTCAGCGTCGGGTAGGCCTTCCACAGGCCTTCAGCGCCACCGAACAGCTGCAGGTCGTGCTCGGTCACCAGGATCACGTCCGGTGCCGCCGCGACCACGCCTTCGTTGCTCAGCTGCGAATAGTTGGCCACGCCGGCCTCGGTGCCGATGTTGAGGCCGCCGGCCAGGGCGATCAGCTTGGCCGATGCGCTGTCGGCACCGGCCACGGTGGGCGAACCGCCCGCTCCCGTCGCCGACACATGGATCACCCGCGGCGCATGCGCCAGGCCCTTGCCGATCGCGGCGGCCTCATCCAGCTGGCGCTGCACCTGCGTGGCCAGGGTCTGCCCTGCGTCGGCCACGCCGAGCACGGCGGCGATCTTGCGCACCTTGTCCGGCGCCGGCTGCAGGTCATCGATCACCACTGCAGGCTCGCCCACTTCGCGCAGCTTCTTTGCCAGTTCGGTGTGGCGACGCAGGCTGTTGCCGATGAACAGCGACCCCTGCAGGCTGAGAACCCCCTCCACGCCGGTCGTGCGGTTGAACAGGAACTGGTGCGGTGCGGCCAGGCCTGCCTCGGTGGTGGTGTTGGTCGGCGCGGCGAACACCTGCTTGCCCAGCCCCAGCGCCTCGATCACCGCGATGATGTCGTCACCGCCAGCAATGATCCGGCTGCTGTCACCCACCTCCACATCGGCGCCATCGTCGGAGTGTACCTTGCTCGGCAGCACCGCCTGCTGCCCCGGCAGTGTCGGCACGTCGCTGCCTGCCACCCGCTGCCAACCTGCGGGAAGTGCTCCCGCCTTGGCGGTGGCGGCCGCCGGTGCTGCTGCATCTGGGTTGCCGGCAGACGGCGGCGCTTTGTCGCCACAGGCGGCCAGCACCAATGAAACGGCAATCGGGAGCGCGCACTGGCGCAGGCGGGAAGCGATGTTCATGCAGATTCTCCTTGCTGGCAGGGCGGCGGGGTGCCGCCCTGCCCTGTGGCTTACGGCTGGCGCAGGCTGATGCGGGTGATGCGGTCACCCTTCGGATCTTCAGCGCCACGCGACTTGTTCACGGCGAAGACATTGCCCTTGCCATCGGCGCGGACGTGATTGGGGAAGGTGCCGCCATCGAGGTTGCCGACCACCTTGCCATCACGGTCGACGGCAGTGACGGTGCCGGCACCGCGATTGGTGACGTAGGCCAGGCCACTCTTCGCATCGAAGGCCACGTTCAGTGCGCCGGCGCCGACCGGCACGTCGTGCACGACCTTGCCGCTGGCCACGTCGACGATCAGCAGGTTGTCGGTGCCCTGCGAGGCCACGTAGAGGCGGTTGCGCTCGGCATCGAAGGCAACGCCCGAAGCGCTGATCGAATTGCCCAGATCGATGACCTTGTCGACCTTGCCGCTGGCCACATCGATCACCGCCGCTTCCGGCGTACCGATGCTGACCGTGAACAGCTTGCCGCTGGGCTCATCCAGCACCAGGCTCATCGGCACGAACTTCTCGTCGTCCACGCCGGAGGCCAGGGTGATCGGCTCCAGTGTCTTCAGCGTCTTCGCATCGAACACCGACAGATGGTCCTCACCGGCGGCCGAGGCGAACACCTTGCCGTGCGTGCTGTCGACCACCACGTCGCGGGCGTGCGGCACGGCGCCGACCGGGAACTGGTGGACCAGCGACAGATCCGCCTGGCGATAGACAGCCACGGTGTCCTGGCGGGTATTGCTGACCCAGACATTGCCATTGGCATCATCGACGCCCACGCCATACACCGCGAACACCGCACCGCTGGTGCTGCCCGGCACCTGCGCCGGGGTGATGGCCTTGGTCACCTTCAGCGACTTCGGGTCCAGTTTCAGCAGCTGCGACTGGGTGACCGGCGGGCGGCCGACGGCCGAGGTCACGAACACGGCATTGCTGGCAGCACTGTAGGCCGACTGGTACAGGCCCGGCACCAGCTTGTTGGACTGGGTGGCGAACTTCGCCTGGCCCGAAAGCGGCAGCTGCGGCGACACACGCAGCTTCAGCACGGCTGCGGCGGCCGGCTGGCTGGCGCGCACCACCACCGGATGGGTACCCGGCACGGCGTCGGCCGGAATGGCCAGCTGGGTCTTGAAGTTGCCATCGGCATCGACCACCACCGGCTGGCTGTTGAGCACGGTATCGCCACGCAGCAGGCTGACCTGCTGGCCCGGCACGAAGCCGCGGCCGGTGACATCGGCGGTGCTGCCGGGAACCACGTTCTCACCGCGTGAGACAACCTGGCCCTTGAAGGTAGCGCTGGCCGGCTGGTCGAACACCGGCTGTGCGCTGGCGGTCACTGCCAGCAGCAGGCCGGCGGCCAGGGAAGTGAGGCGGAAAGACGGACGGAATGACATGGAAGGCTCCTTGCACACGTAGGCCGCGCCTGGTGGCGCGGAATTCATCGGTTGCCTTGGCCGCTGCACATCGACAGTCCGCCTGGGTAGTGGGGTCGCACGGCACTGCCGTGCGAGGGGGTCATTCGGCGGCGTTGTCTCCACCGGCCGGCTGGCCGTCGGCGGCGCTGCGGTCGGTCACGCCATAAAGCTCGTGCAGCGCCGCGTGGAAGGACGCCGGCAGCATCGGGCCATGGCCCAGGCCTGGGAACTCGCGGTACTGCACGCTCAGCCCCGGCACCTTGCCCAAGCGCTCGGACAGCTGCATCGCCGCATCCGGAGTGGCGCCACCAATGCGGCGCAGATGCGCGACCACGCGCGGATTGCTCATGTCGCGCTTGCCACGGTCGCCGACGCGCTCGGCACCGCCCAGCATCAGCCACACCTTTGCTGGCTGGCCATGCACGTTCTGCACGAACTGCTGCTCGATGTCACCCAGCGGCGCACCCTGGCTCCACCACAATGACGGACTGGCACTGAGGTAGTACTGGAAGGCGGCCGGACGGGTGTACAGGCTGCTGAGCACGAACAGGCCGCCCAGCGAATGGCCCCACAGGGCCTGCTGCTGGCGATCGATGTTGACGCGGCGTTCCACTTCGGGCTTGATGCGACGCTCGATCATGTCCAGGAAGGCCGCTGCGCCGCCGCCGACAGCCTGCGTCCTGCCGCTTTCATCATCGGCGCGATCGATCCATGCGGTGTAGTCGCGGGTGCGCGACGCCGAATCAATGCGCAGGTCGTTGTCGTAGCCGATCAGCACCAGCACCGGCGGCGCCTTGCGTGCGGCCAGCTCGGCCAGCAGCGGCTGGTCCAGCACCATCGCCACGGCGTTGCCGTCCAGTGCGTACAGCACCGGCGATGGCGCCTTGGGGGCCTTGGCCGGAATCGCCACATTCACCCGCCAGCGGCGCTGCTGGTCGGGGCTGTCGATCACGAAACGCTCGAAGCGATAGCTGGCCGCCGGTGCATCAAGCACGGTCTGGCCCATCTTCTGCAGCGGATTGCGTTGCTGCGCGTATGCGTACGGGGTAGCCAGGAGCAGGCCCATCATCAAGGCGGCCAGGCCGGACAGCAGCGGGCCGCGGCGCGGAGGCAGGACGGAAGACTTCATCAGTGACGGCGAAAGCGGCACACGGCCACCGGTTCACAAGGGACCGCAGTCTACCTTAAACGCGAATGATTATCACATCGATCAAACGTCACGCTATGTATCACGCGCGCGACAATGCTTAAGCCAGCGCTTGCACCGGAAGTCCGGGTTCCTCTACTTTGCCTGCCATCGGGGCGCAGGAATCGCCCCGCCCTTGCGGGTGCCTGCCTGGCCCCTGCCCATCAGCTCCACAACCGCCATGGGATCGGATCCCATGATTGTGAGAACCCCTTGAAGCACAAAGCACTGATCGCACTCGTCGCCGGCCTTCTCGCCCCGCTGGCCGGCCATGCCGCGCCGAGCCTGGCCGGGCTGTATTCGGCCTATGAAGAGGCCGGCTATTCCTCCCTCGGGCTGGAACAGCTCAACCAGACCGTACAGTTCACGGCGGTGAGCCTGGGCGCCTCCAGCAACCTGCAGGGCGAGCCGGTCCTTGAGGCGGGCGATGAGGATGGCCAGGTGCTGGCCCGCCTGACCGCCTCCAATGACGAGCAGAATGCCAAGCTTGCAGCGATGGAGGACGGCGTCGCCTTCACCGCCAGCTGCACACTGCAGTTCAGTTCGGGCTCGGATTACCTGGCGCTGGGCGACTGCGTTCTGCAGTAATCGGTTCGGCACCGCCGACAGCAGCGCAGAAACGACGAAGCCGGCCCTGGGCCGGCTTCGTTGCATCGGGCCAAAACCCGTTGACTCAGGGGCCGGCGGGCACCGGACCGTACGGGTTGTCCTGCGGCGTACCCGGCAGCAGCGCAAAGATCAGGATCACCACGCCACCGCCCGGCACCAGCGCCAGCAGGTACAGCCACCCTGACTGGTTGCAGTCATGCAGGCGGCGCACGGTCACCGCGATCAGCGGCACGATCGTGGCCAGCCAGAGCGCACCCGCCAGTGCCACCGCGCCGATCGTGATCCCGGCCATCCAGCTGGAATCAGCGTCCAGCACGAGGCCGGCAACGAGCGCCACTGTCAGCGCAATCACGCATACCGCGGCTCCCGCAAGCAGCAGGAACAGCTGGAACATCCAGTACTCGCGGCGGTTGGCGCGGCCTTCGAACTGGGCGTAGCGCTTCAACGGCAGAATCATTTCCTGCACGGCATCGTTCCTTGAAAAACAAGCCGCGCAGTCTGCCAAATGCATGCGGCCGGGGCAATGCGCCGCCTTGCCACACACAGACGACTACGCGCCCTTGGCCGCCCTCGCCGCCTCACGCTCGGCGCGCAGGCGATCCAGTTTTTCCTTCAGCTTGATCTCCAGCCCACGCGGCACCGGGTTGTAATACACCCGCTCGCCCATCGCATCGGGGAAACCGGTCTGGTCCAGCGCGATGCCGCCCTCGGCATCGTGGTCGTACTGGTACTCGGCACCGTAGCCCAGCTCCTTCATCAGCTTGGTCGGTGCATTGCGCAGGTGCAGCGGCACTTCTTCGGTACCACTGTCGCGCACATCGGCCTTGGCCTGGTTGAAGGCGGCATAGCCGGCATTCGACTTGGCGGTGCTGGCCAGGTACAGCACCAGCTGCGCGAAGGCGAGCTCGCCTTCCGGGCTGCCGAGCCGCTCGTAGATGTCCCACGCTTCCAGCGCCATGCTCTGCGCGCGAGGATCGGCCAGGCCGATGTCCTCGATGGCCATGCGGGTCAGCCGGCGCGCCAGATAGGACGGATCGCAGCCACCGTCGAGCATCCGCGTCAGCCAGTACAGCGCGGCATCCGGGTTGGAGCTGCGCACCGACTTGTGTAGCGCCGAGATCTGGTCGTAGAACTGCTCGCCGCCCTTGTCGAAGCGGCGGGTGCGGTCGGCCAGCACCTGGGTCAGCGTCTGCGGGGTGATGCGACCACCCTCCCCGCCCGCCAGCTCGGCGGCGATTTCCAGCAGGGTCAGCGCACGGCGGACGTCGCCATCAGCGGCGGTGGCGATCTCCAGCAGCAGCTCGGGCGCGACTTCGATGCGTTCCTCGCCCAGCCCGCGCTCGCGATCACCGAGCGCACGTTCCAGCGCTTCGACGATGTCGGTTGGCGAAACACCTTCCAGCACGTGCACGCGGCAACGCGATAGCAGCGCCGAGTTCAACTCGAACGACGGGTTCTCGGTGGTTGCACCGACGAACAGGATGGTGCCGCGCTCGATGTGCGGCAGGAACGCATCCTGCTGCGCCTTGTTGAAGCGGTGCACTTCATCGACGAACAGCACGGTGCGACGACCTTCGGCGAAGCGCTGCGCGGCCTCTGCCAGCACCTGGCGCACCTCCGGCAGGCCGGACAGCACGGCGGAAATGGCACGGAATTCGGCGTCGGAGTATTCAGCCAGCAACAGCGCCAGCGTGGTCTTGCCGCAGCCGGGCGGTCCCCACAGGATCATCGAATGCACGCGTCCGGATTCGACGGCGCGGCGCAAAGCGCTCTCTGGCGCGAGCAGACGCTTCTGCCCGACCATCTCATCCAGGGTGCGGGGGCGCATGCGCTCGGCCAGCGGGCGCATGTGTTCCCGATCAACACTCAGCAGATCGGGGCCGGGGAATGAAGTGGAGCGATGTCTTGGCACGCGGTCATTGTACCGCGAGAGCGTGCCAACCAAGGTTGGCACCCACCAAGGACGGTAGCGCCGGGCCATGCCCGACTGACCGGAGATGTGCGGCAATCGGTAGTGCCGGCCGCTGGCCGGCAGATCAAAAGCATGTCAACCAAGGTTGACACCCACCAAGGCGGTGCCGGTTGACACCCACCAGCGCAGGTAGCGCCGGGCCATGCCCGGCGACCGCGATCAGTTGCCGATGACGTCGGTACCGGCCGGCGGGGTGAAGCGGAAGGTGTTGGCGGCGAAGCTGGGGTTGCGCTTCCAGCCGCTGAAATTGATCACGGTGCGCTGGCCCACGGCATCGGTGATCTCCATCTTCGCCAGACCCTGCGCGTTGAAGCCCAGCGCGGCGTACTGGAAGCTGGCTTCGGTCTCGCGCTTCGGCGACAGCGACAGCCACTGCAGGCCATCGCGGGTGGCGGCCTCTTCGCTCACGTCGTACTGCTGCTCCAGCAGTGCCGGGTTGATCAGCGCGGTCAGCGGGCTGTTCTGCTCTTCCTTGCCCTGCTCGCGCACGGTCGCCTGCTCCAGGTCCGGCTCGAACATCCACACCTTCTTGCCGTCAGCCACGATCAGCTGCTCGTGCGGGCGCACGTATTCCCAACGGAACAGGCGCGGTGCCGACAAAGCGACGCGACCACTGGTGGATTCCTTGACCTTGCCACGGCTGTCGAACACCTGCTGGCTGAACTGCCCATCCAGGCCCTTCAGGCCGGTGGTGAAGGTTTTCAGGTCATCACGGGCGCCGGCCCAGGCGCTGCCGGCAGCGGCGCAGGCCACGGCCAGGGTGGTGGTGGCAAGGAAACGGCGGAGGCGAAGGTTCATGCAGGGATCCTGTGGGCGCGCGGCCAGGAAAGTTGGGTGCCAGTGTGCCCGGCGAAAGATGAATGGGCGATCAGGACGCCATTATGACGCCCTGATCGCTGATCGGCGATTCAGCCGCCAGCGGCCGGCAGCTTGCCGTACAGCACCTGGCCACGGAAGCCGCGGCGTACCTCGCGGAACAGCGCGCGGAACGCGGCATAGTCCTGCGGCTGGCACAGCGCCTCGGCGCCGCGCACCGCGTTCTGCTGCAGGCGGTGATGCACGGTCACTTCCTGGCCCTGCCGGCTCCAGTCGACCCGGTACTCGCCGGCCGCATTGGCAAACCGCTGGCTGCGCGGAATCGCGATGATCGGGGCATTGGCCGGGAACTGCAGGCGATAGGTTTCCTCGCGCAGGCTGGCATTGCAGTAGAACGGCGTCTCATTGTCCGGCGCCGAGGCGCTGGCATACAGCCCGCGTACCGATTCACCACCGGGCGGATCGGGCACGGCCATGCCGCCGGCCACATCGAAGTCCACGTAGTCCTCGGCCTGGAAGGCCATGCGATAGCCGAACGGCCGGGTCAGGTCGACCGGCACACCCTGCAGCTGCAGCTGGCCGCGGCCATCGAAACCGGACGCGGCCATGATCGATTCTTCAGCGCGCGCCCGGTTCTGTGCATTGAGCTGGGCGAACTGCGCCCGCATGCCGATCTCGGCGTTGTCGCTCAGCTGCGGCACTGTCTCGCCACGCAGGTTGCCCTGCGCGTCGAAGGTGAAGCGCACATCCATTACCGTGGCGTTGCGCTGCGGATCATTGGCCGGCGTGCGCGCCAGGGTGGCATCACGGGTGTGCAGCACCGGCGCACCGAGGTCGCCATCGGGCAGCTGGCCGAAGCGCGCCCAGGCACTGGTCGAATCCAGGTACAGGTCGAACTCGGGCACGTAGGTGATGGCGTGGTTGAAGCGGCCCAGCAGCGGAATCTTCGGCAGCGTCGGGCCGCCACCGGCACCGATCAGCACCGGCGAACTGGTGATGCCCTTGGCCGCCAGCAGCGCCTCGAGGATCGTTACGTGGTCCTTGCAGTCGCCATAGTGGTTGTCGAGGATGCTCTGCGCACTGTTCGGCTCCAGGCCGCCATTGCCCAGGTACACCGCCACGTAGCGGATGTTCTGCGCCACCCAGCGGTACAGCGCATCGGCCTGCGCGCGACGGTCGCTGACGCCGGCGGTGACTTCATCGGCCAGCGCCTGGATCTCCGGGGTGACCTGTGCGGCCGGCCCTGCTTTCAGTTGGTAGGCGCGACCCATCTGCGCCCAGTCGCGATAGGTGCTGGCCATGATGTTCGGCCCGAACTCCCACACCGCCGCCGACCAGTTCTGCGCCTGCATCGGCTCGCGGCGCTGGTAGCGCCAGCGCCATTGCGCCTGGCCGTTCTTCACCACCGGCCGGTCACTGCCCTGAACGCCACGGCTGTCCACGAACATGGGCAGATTGGCCGGCGCGCTGAGGGTCACTTCGGCATCGTCGTACTGGGTGAACACATTGAAGGTTTCCCACAGGCCGAAGTAGCCCGGGAAATAGGGCGTCAGCTGGGTCCGGCGCACCTGATAGAACAGCCGCGTGCCCGGCGCCAGGTTCGGGAACACGATCACCCGCACCTTGCGGTCGGCATACATCGCCGCCGAGGCACTGGAATAGCTTTCCTGGGTGTAGATGCGGTCGGCCGGCACTTCGCGGCGCTGGCCGTCGGCGGTCAGCGTATAGGCGTTGACCACATCCAGCGTTTCCATCTTCTCGCTGTAGCTCAACCGCACCTGGCTGAACTGCTCCACCGCTGCCTTGGTCTTGAGCAGGATTTCGTAGGTTTCGGTCTGCACGTTGCCGGCATCGGCGCGCACCTGGTAGTCGGCGCGATAACGTACAAAGCTGAAGTTGTTGCTGGCCTCGGCATCGCTGCCGGTGGACGGCGGCGCGACTGCGGGTACAGCCGTCGCGTCGGCGTCGGCCAGCACCGGGCCGGCTGCCAGCAGGCAGGCCAGCGCCAGCGCGCAGGAAACGGGTTGAAGCATGCGTCGGTTCCTTGGACGTCGGGAATGCGGCAGGGCTTGGCTTACTTCGGCGGGGGCGGTGCCAGCACCGTGCGGTCGCCGTTGTGCTCGGGCGGACTGACCACACCGGCCGCTTCCATGGCCTCGATCAGTCGCGCCGCGCGGTTGTAGCCGATCTTCAGGCGACGCTGCACACCGGAAATCGACGCGCGGCGGGTCTCGGTGACCACGCGCAGCGCTTCGTCGTACAGCGGGTCGGACTCATCGCCGCCGCCGGAACTGGTCTCCGGCAGGCCGGTCGCACCGACCACCACGCCATCGCCCATCGTCTGTACTTCGTCCAGCACGCCGTCGACATAGTCGGCCGGCCCCATTGCCTTGAGGTGCTCGACCACGCGATGCACTTCCTCATCGGACACGAAGGCGCCGTGCACACGCTCGGGCATCGCCGTGCCCGGCGGCAGGTACAGCATGTCGCCGTGACCGAGCAGCGTCTCGGCGCCGGACTGGTCGAGGATGGTGCGCGAATCGATCTTCGAGCTGACCTGGAAGGCGATGCGGGTGGGAATGTTGGCCTTGATCAGGCCGGTGATGACGTCCACCGACGGGCGCTGGGTGGCCAGGATCAGGTGGATGCCGGCCGCACGCGCCTTCTGCGCCAGTCGCGCGATCAGCTCTTCGACCTTCTTGCCGACGATCATCATCATGTCGGCGAATTCGTCGATGAAGATGACGATGAACGGCAGCGTCTCCAGCGGGCGCGGCGCCTCGCCCAGCTCCGGGTTCGGCTTGAACAGCGGGTCCATCATCGGCTGACCGGCGTCCTGGGCGTCCTTCACCTTCTTGTTGAAGCCAGCCAGGTTGCGCACGCCCACCGCGCTCATCAGCTTGTAGCGGCGCTCCATCTCGGCCACGCACCAGCGCAGGCCGTTGGCGGCCTCCTTCATGTCGGTGACCACCGGCGCCAGCAGATGCGGAATGCCCTGATAGACGCTCAGTTCGAGCATCTTCGGGTCGATCATCAGCATCCGCAGGTCTTTCGGCGACGCCTTGAACAGCAGGCTCAACACCATCGCGTTGACCGCCACCGACTTGCCCGAACCGGTGGTGCCGGCCACCAGCAGGTGCGGCATGCGCGCCAGGTCGGCCACGGTCGAGCGACCGGCGATGTCCTTGCCCAGCGCGAGGGTCAGCGAACTGGCCGACTTGTCGTACTCCTTCGAACGCAGCAGCTCGGACAGGTAGATCATCTCGCGGGTGACGTTGGGGATTTCCAGGCCGATCACCGACTTGCCCGGGATCACATCGACCACACGCACCGACTTGACCGACAGGCCGCGGGCGATGTCCTTGTCCAGCGAACTGATCTGGCTGACCTTGATGCCCGGCGCCGGCTCGATCTCGAAGCGGGTGATGACCGGGCCGGGGTTGGCGCCGACCACCTGTGCATCGATGCGGAAGTCCTTGAGCTTGAACTCGATCTGCCGCGACAGCGCGTCCAGGGTGTCCTTGTCATAGCCCACGGGTTGCGGCTTGGGATCATCCAGCAGGGCCAGCGGCGGCAGGTCCGAGCCGTCGCCATTGACGCCACGGAACATCGGGATCTGGTTGTCGCGCTTGGCCCGGTCGCTCTTTTCGATCACCGGCTCCGGGCGCGGCTCGATCTTCACCGGCTCGCGCTTGGCGCGCACTTCGGCATCGGCCTTCCGCACTTCCTGGCGTTCCTCGCGCAGGACGCGGGTCTGCTGCCATTCGGTGGCCTGCTCCTTCTTGCGCTCCAGCAACGGTGCCAGCGACATCACGCCGCGGCCGATCTTCTCCATCACCACGAACCAGGACAGGCCCGTGGCCAGGGTGATCGAGGCCAGCAGCAACACCAGCACGAACAGGTTCGCCCCCAGCGCGCCAAAGCCCACGCTGAGCGAATTGCCGACCAGCTTGCCGAGAATGCCGCCTGCATGGGAGACGTCGCCACTGAACAGGCGCACGTGCAGGAAACCGGTGCCGGCGATCAGGAAGCCGACCAGGCCAACCAGCCGCAACGCGGGGTCCAGATCGTTCTCGCCCTTGCTCTCACGCTTGAGGCCGAACATTGCGATCCAGGCCAGCGCGCCCAGCACCACCGGCAGCAGGAAGGCGATGTAGCCGAACAGCTGCAGCAGCACGTCGGCGATCCACGCGCCCGCGCGGCCGCCCATGTTGTGTACCGGCGCAACCACGCTGCCGGTGTGTGACCAGCCCGGGTCCGTCGCTGAATAGGTGAAAAGGCTGGCAGCCAGATACAGCAGCGCCGGCGCGATGGCGATCAGACCCAGGTCGCGCCACAGGCGCTGACGGCGTGGGTTGTCGGTCGTGGCCGCTGCCGCCGAGCGACGCGATGCCTTTTTGTCGTCGGACTTGGAGCGTTCGGGGACCTGCTTCGCCACCTTAGACCATACCTTTGGAATGCGCTGTTAGTGTTTGATAATAAACGAGACGGCGTCAGTTTTCAGTTATCCGTTGCCGCGCAAGCGAGGACAGGGCCTGAAACTGCCCGTGGATGGCGCTGTTCTGTTCATCGGCTTGAATCGCCCTGCCCCAGCCGCCACTCTATGACCAGCCAAGGATGCTGTGCAAACATCGCCGCGCCTTGTCCCATCTACCTTTTCGCGAGTCTACATGAGCACCAGCCTGCCCTCCCGCCACCAGCGTCTTGTCATCCTCGGTTCCGGCCCGGCCGGTTGGACCGCTGCCGTCTACGCTGCCCGCGCCAACCTGAAGCCGGTCGTCATCACCGGCCTGCAGCAGGGTGGCCAGCTGATGACCACCACCGAAGTGGACAACTGGCCGGGTGACGCCCATGGCCTGATGGGCCCGGACCTGATGGCGCGCATGCAGGCGCACGCAGAGCGCTTCGAGACCGAGGTCATCTTCGACCACATCCATACCGCGGACCTGTCGCAGCGCCCGTTCAAGCTGATCGGCGACAGCCACGAGTACACCTGTGACGCCCTGATCATCTCCACCGGCGCGACCGCCAAGTACCTGGGCATCCCGACCGAAGACGAGTTCAAGGGCCGCGGCGTCTCCGCCTGCGCCACCTGCGACGGCTTCTTCTACCGTGACCAGGACGTGGTCGTGGTCGGCGGCGGCAACACCGCCGTGGAAGAAGCGCTGTACCTGTCCAACATCGCCCGCAAGGTCTACCTGGTCCACCGCCGCGACACCCTGAAGGCGGAAAAGATCATGCAGGACAAGCTGTTCGCCAAGGTGGAAGCCGGCAAGATCGAAACCGTCTGGCACCACCAGGTGGAGGAAGTGCTGGGCAACGAGGCCGGCGTGACCGGCGTGCGCGTGAAGTCGACCCTGGACGGCAGCACCCGCGACATCGATGCCCACGGCTTCTTCGTGGCCATCGGCCACCACCCGAATACCCAGCTGTTCGACGGCCAGCTGACCATGAACAACGGCTACCTGGAAATCCGTTCGGGCCTGGGCGGTAACGCCACCCAGACCTCGGTGGAAGGTGTGTTCGCCGCCGGCGACGTGGCCGACCAGCACTATCGCCAAGCGATCACCTCGGCCGGCTTCGGCTGCATGGCCGCACTGGACGCAGAGCGTTACCTGGATGCACAGGGCAAGGCCAGCTGAGGCTGGCCCGGCACTGGGGAGTCGAGCTGCGCTCGACTCGAGACGGGCGCGAAAGCGCCCGTTTTTTTGGGGGCTATTTACCCGCCTCTGTAGGGAACACCAAACCGACGCTCAGACCTGCACACACGCGTGCTGGAATACGACAGGCGGTGTTGCGACACCATCCGCATCCCGGAGCACAACGCTCCAGCGGGCAACCCCTGGGTTGGATCCTTTGCACGTCAGTTCTGCCCTGATCGGCTTGGTGGGATCTTCGAACAGCGTTCTGGTTGGCGTGCACGCGCCGGGTTTGGAACATGATGCGGAGGTGAACTCGATGGTGACCGGATACTGAGGGTTGCCCTGATAGCCAAGCTCGATCTCCCTGGCTGACTGTGTGGGAATCTCAACATCTGCGATGGGCGCCAACGTCAGTGGCTCGCAGGACTTTCCGGTAGCCCACAAGCGATAGCCCTTCTCAACACCCTTCATGGCAGCAGACCGGAAGACCGGGTCCTGCAGTGCGGCAACATCCTCCGGATTGGAGTGATAGGCCGTCTCGACGATCACCGACGGCATCGTGCCAATGCGGTTCTCACCGTGGCCTTCAGCAACCGATTCGGCTCGAACTGGAAAACTCTCGTACCCGGGCTGCGCATGGATCACCTCTCTCATGCCGCACAGGATGCTGTCCGCCAAGGGCTTATCCTGCGGTTTTTCCCGGTGATAGTAGACCTCGGCACCACGCACACTGGCTGAATCGCTGCCATTGGTGTGCAGGCTCAGCATCACGTCCACCCCCAGATGATTGGCGTAGTTGGGGCGAGCCCTTATGTCCTCGTCCTTTTCGCGAGCAGACTCTGGGCTGTTCGGATATTCATTCCACATGTCGGTGCGCTCGGGAAAAAGCGCCTTTAGATGGTAGCGGGATGACATGTGCTCCCATGGCTTTCCGGATTCCGGATGGAGTTCCGTCGAGCGACTCCGTGCCCGGTGTACCGTCAAACCGCTACGCTGTTCGATCAACCCTTGCAGTTCGTCGCCATATGCCGGACTCAGCGTGTCCTCCTGGACGCCGAGAGGCGCCGGTCGCTGGAATTTCCACTCTCTGCTTGGATGGAGGCTGATATAGCCATGACTTGCCGAGATCAGAGCTGAGGTGTGCGTGGACTTCGCCCGTACCTGCGGCGGAACGGCCAGATCTTCGGGGTAATACTCCTCAAGGGCTTTCCCATCAAAGAGGAAATCAATGTCGTTCACATCCAGCCCCGACTTTTCAGCGTAGAACCTCAATGTGGACGCCATCGGAATCAGGAAGAGCTCGTCATAACTACCTTCGGGCCCGGGAAGGTATCCAGGACCGAAGCTGATCTTCATTGATCTTGTCTTCATATCAAGTCGGATGCTCACGCTGACTTGTCGCAGCTCACCCCTCTCCTGCAGATGACGCGTCAGCTGGCTCGCGGCTTCACGTTCCAGCAGCGCGATCACCTCCGCGTACACACCCGGATCCTCAACCACTTTCGTTGACTGAGTTTCAGAAGCGAACACAGGTGACGCGAAGAACAAGCTACACGCGACCACAGTAGACCCAAGCTTCAGTCCCTTCATTATTGATTTCTCCATGTGGTGGGATACACGCCGCTCATGCGGCGCCCCGCCACCCTGCCCAGCCGTGCGCCAGCGATTCCGCACCAGGCGCACACCGATGGACATTTCAAACTTCCCTCATCCCCAACCAGAACAAACCAACCCAGCCCCGCCAACACCGTTCGTGATCCACCTGCCCTATCCTTGCCAACCATGCCCACCGCCCGCTTCCTCGACTCCCTGCAGTCCGTTCCCGCCACCGCCTGGGATGCCCTGCACGATGGCCGCAATCCATTCGTCAGCCACGCCTTCCTGTCCGGCCTGGAAACCTACGGCTGCCTGCGCGAGGACTGGGGCTGGCAGCCGCGGCACTTCACCCTCTGGGACGGTGATGCCCTGGTCGGCGCCATTCCCGGCTACCTGAAGACCAATTCCCACGGTGAGTTCGTGTTCGACCACGCCTGGGCCAATGCCTATGCGCGGCACGGGCGCGACTACTACCCGAAGTGGCTCGGCGCGGTGCCGTACTCGCCGGTGACCGGCCCGCGCCTGCTGGCCCGCGACGATGCGCAGCGCACCGCCCTGCTGACGGCACTGCGCGAACAGTTGCCCGCGCTGGATGTGTCATCAGCACACATCAACTTCCACACAGCGGCTGACGAAACAGTCTTCGATGACGACTGGCTGCTGCGCGAGGACATCCAGTTCCAGTGGCAGAACCCGGGTGACTGGGTGACGTTCGAAGCGTTCCTGGGCGCGATGGACCACAAACACCGCAAGAACATCCGCCAGGAGCGCGCCAAGGTCGGCCGCCAGGGCATCAGCTTCCGGGTGGTGCATGGCGATGAGGCCACCCGCGCCGATCTGCAGGCGATGTACCGCTTCTACCTCCAGACGTTCCTGGAATACGGCAACGCGCCAGCGCTGACCGAAGCGTTCCTGCGCCATCTGGCGGTTTCACTGGGGCGCGGGCTGGTGCTGTTCCTGGCCGAACAGGACGGCGAACCGATTGCCGGCGCGTTGTGCCTGCGCGGTGGCGACACGCTGTACGGCCGCTACTGGGGCGGTGCCACCCTGCCCGGCCTGCACTTCGAGGCCTGCTACTACCAGGGCATCGAGTACTGCCTGCGCGAGGGCGTGGCCCGCTTCGAGCCGGGTGCGCAGGGCGAGCACAAGCTGGCACGCGGCTTCCTGCCCACCATCGTGCGCAGCCGGCACTGGGTGGCCGATGCGGAGTTTGCCGAGGCACTGCGCGACTGGTGCCGACAGGAGCGACGCGATGTGCGGCGCTACCAGCAGGAGCTGCAGGGTCATGGCCCGTTCCGCGCGGAACCGTAGCGCCGGAGAAGCGTGCCAACCAAGGTTGGCACCTACCACGGCAATGGCGGGGATGCTGCGCTCAGGTGCACTGCCAGAAGTGCCCGCTCACCCGGCACTTCGCGCACCAGAAGCTGTACAGCATGCCGCCACTACCCCACAGCAACATGCCTTCATTGGTGGTCGGCAACGTTGAGTCCAGCTGCATCACGAAAGGCATCTGCTCGCCGCAATCGATGCACGCCGGGTAGTGCGCGCTCTGCACCCAGCTCGGTGCGCCACCCACCCGCGACAGGTTCTGCCGGTGATTGGACTGGCCCCAGTCCTGCTGCTGCCAGCGATGGCTGTCCATCGCGGCAAGACCCACCTCGGCCTGCAGCAGGTCGCCGCTGTCGGTGGGATTGATCGGCACCTGGCAATGCTGGCTGGGGTGGCAGCGCGGCATGCCTTGTGCATCGTGCCGATAGAAACGCACGGGTGGGTCTTCCCAGCCACAGCAGTCCAGGCACAGCCCGAGCGTGACCTCACCCTCCGCGTCCGGCTGCAGCGCCGCAGCATCGGTCTGCAGCAGACGCCGCAGCGGCGCATGACAGCTGCCGCACAACGCATCGAGCAGCCCGCCCATGCGCCCGGCGTGACGCACCTGGCCGCTATTCCAGGTGGGGTGCAGACGCCAGATCCGCTTGCGCCAGGCAGGCTCTTCGGCCACCTGCACGCGGCGCTGTTCGCGCCCGAAACGCAGGTGCAGCGGTTGCCGGCCATGCAGATGGCGCAGACGCGGGCCATCGGCCAGGCCCGCCCAGTGCGCCCAGACCTCGGCATCCAGGTCGCTCCAGTCGGCCAGGTAGCCACGGGCGGCGGCGTGGGTCTCCGGCTGGGTGGTCAGCAGCACTGCCTTGGCCCGCTCCAGTTCGCGATCGTCGTCTGCCTCGGTCAACCGATGCGCCCAGTCAGTCGCAACCGACGGCGGCAATGCCTGCCAGACCTGCGAGGCCAGCTGGATGTGATCCTCGATGGCGACCTCCAGCAGCGCCTCCCAATCGTCCTGCAGCGTGTGCGGCGCCTGGTAGCTGGCAAACTCCAGCACGCTGGTCAGCAGCTCGCCACGCTCGCCGTCACGATAGCGCCGCCAAGCGTCAATACAGACCGGGGCGACAGCCTCGTCCGGCAGCAGATCCAAGGCCGTGTCGAGGAAGGTGGAGCTGGGCGAGCGGCGATCCAGCGCCTGCAGCAGAAGCGAGCCAAGCTGGGGGCGGTCTTCGCTGGCCAGAGCCAACAGCATGGCCAGGCTGTCATTGCGTGTGCGCGGCGCATCGTGCGCATCGAGGATGGCGGTGATCGGATCGCTCATGCGGGGCTCCTTGCCGGTAGTGCGTGATGGTGCCAGACATCGCGCATCGTCACGACGAATACAATGCCGGCATGACCCGTCAGTTGCCCTGGCGCCTGGCCGATGCGCCGGATGCCCCCTTCCCGCCGGCAGAGACAGCGCTGCGCCAACCCGATGGCCTGCTTGCGGTGGGCGGCGACCTGCACCCGCTGCGCCTGCTCAATGCCTATGCCGGCGGCATCTTTCCGTGGTTCAGTGAAGGCGAGCCGATCCTGTGGTGGTCGCCGGACCCGCGCATGGTGTTCCGTACCGACGGCGTGCACCTGAGCAGCAGGTTCCGCCGGCAGCTGCGCGGCAACTGCTGGGAAGTGACCGCCGATACCGCCTTCAGCCAGGTGATGCGCGCCTGCGCCAGCGCGCCCCGCCCCGGCCAGGACGGCACCTGGATCAGCCCGGCGATGGTGGATGCCTACAGCCAGCTGCACGACCTGGGTTTCGCACATTCCTTCGAGGTATGGGATCGGCAGACGCTGGTTGGCGGCATCTATGGTGTGGCCATCGGCACGATGTTCTTTGGTGAAAGCATGTTCAGTGGCGAAAGTGGCGGCTCCAAGGTGGCGCTGGCCGCACTGGCACGCACGCTTCACGGCTGGGGTTGGCCACTGATCGATGCGCAGGTGGAAAATCCGCATCTGCTGCGCATGGGCGCCGAGCACCTGCCGCGTGCGCCGTTTCTGCAGCAGGTCCGCAGCGCGGTACAGGCGCCGGGCCGGGAAGGCGCCTGGACCCGGCTCGTCGGGCGCGTGCCAGCAGCGGATTTTGCCGGGGAATAACACAATCTTTGCAAGCTGGGCGTTTGACGCGTAAAATGCTGCGCCTTAGGCCCAGCGTGGCCGTTTTCTGAACCGCACAGGACTACATGTCGAAAGACGATTCCATCGAGTTCGAGGGCACCGTCAGCGAGACGCTGCCGAACACCACTTTCCGCGTTCGTCTGGAAAATGGGCACGAAATCATTGCCCACATCTCCGGCCGCATGCGCAAGAACTACATCCGCATCCTCACCGGTGACCGGGTCAAGGTTGAAATGACCCCGTACGACCTGACCAAGGGTCGTATCACCTACCGAATGAAGTAAGCGGCTGGCGCGTTGCGCCACCTCGACAAGGCCAGCCCTGGACGCTGGCCTTTTGTCATGCCTGGAATCCGGCCCTGCCGGACGGCACCCTGACCGAATGCACCGTGACATCGGTCAGCCATGCTTGCGGCAGATTCGCATTCGCAGCGGCGGCGTCATCGTGGCATCCGATCCAGTCCGGATCGCCACCCCCTGCCCCCTGCCATGAACGTGACCTCCCTGCCCGCTGGCTTCGCCGCCCTGGTATTCAGCACTGCCGCCCTGATCGCACCCGCCGCCCAGGCCGCCGACACGCCGTCGGCAAGCGCCGGTGACAGCTGCATTGCCTTGAGCGAAGACCAACAGATCGTCCGCGCCGGCGCCGATCGCGATGTGCTGCTGCGCAATGGTGACCAGCACTACCGCGTGGTGTTCAAAGCCTCCTGCAACGGCGCCGTGACCTCGCGCCGGCTGGCCTTTGAAACCCAGGGCGAAAGCAACCAGCTCTGCGCCGGCTCACGCAGCGTACTGAAGACCGACCGCGCCAGCTGCACGGTCGAGCGGATCGAACCCCTCGAAGCTGCCACCTTCCAGCGCATGGCCCGCCAGCGCAGCCGCTGAGGAGCTGACACGACAAGGGCGGCCTGCGCCGCCCTGTCGTTGCTTCCGTTGCCGGGCGCTGCCCGGCACATCCTTACTCCACCGTGGCCGGCAACAGCCGTTCCGGCTCGGCCTGCGCCTCGACCACCAGCTCGTCGTTGCGCACGTCGATGCTGACCTTGCCACCGTTGACCAGCTTGCCGAACAGCAGTTCGTCGGCCAGCGGGCGCTTCACCTTGTCCTGCAGCACCCGCGCCATCGGGCGGGCGCCCATCAGCGGGTCGAAACCGTGGTGGGCCAGCCAGTCACGCGCAGTCGGTGTGGCCGACAGGCTGACGCGCTTCTCCTGCAGCAGCATCTCCAGTTCGATCAGGAACTTGTCCACCACGCGCAGGATGTGTTCGAAGCCCAGCGGCTGGAACTGCACCACCGCATCGAGGCGGTTGCGGAATTCCGGGGTGAACGCACGACGGATGGTCTCCATCGCATCGGTGGCGTGGTCCTGCTTGGTGAAACCGATCGAGCGCCGCGAGGCCTGCGCCGCGCCGGCGTTGGTCGTCATCACCAGCACCACGTTCTTGAAGTTGGCTTCGCGGCCGTTGGTGTCGGTCAGCACGCCGCGGTCCATCACCTGCAACAGGATGTTGAAGATGTCCGGGTGCGCCTTCTCGATTTCATCCAGCAGCAGCACGCAGTGCGGCGTCTTGACGATCTTCTCGGTCAGCAGGCCACCCTGGTCGAAGCCGACGTAGCCCGGGGGCGCACCGATCAGGCGGCTGATCGAATGCGGTTCCATGTACTCGGACATGTCGAATCGGACCAGTTCGATGCCCAGCTGCAGCGCCAGCTGCTTGGTCACCTCGGTCTTGCCGACACCGGTGGGGCCGGCGAACAGGAAGTTGCCGATCGGCTTTTCCGGATTGCCCAGGCCCGAGCGTGCCAGCTTGATGGCCGACGCCAGGGTGCCGATGGCCGGATCCTGGCCGAAGATCACCATCTTCAGGTTGCGCTCCAGGTGCTGCAGCACATCCTTGTCGGTGGCGCTGACCTGCTTGGCCGGGATGCGCGCCATCTTGGCGACGATGGCCTCGACTTCCTCGACGTCGATCAGATCCTTGCGCTGGCCTTCCGGCATCAGGCGCTGGCGGGCACCGGCCTCATCGATCACGTCGATGGCCTTGTCCGGCAGCAGGCGATCGGCGATGTGCTTGACCGACAGGTCGACGGCGGCCTGCAGCGCTTCATCGGCGTAGGTGACGCCGTGGTGGGCTTCGTACTTGGACTTCAGGCCCTGCAGGATCTCGTAGGTTTCGCCCACGGTCGGCTCGACGATGTCGATCTTCTGGAAGCGACGGGCCAGCGCCCGGTCCTTCTCGAAGATGCCGCGGTATTCCTGGAAGGTGGTCGAGCCGATGCAGCGCAGCTCGCCCGACGCCAGTGCCGGCTTGATCAGGTTGGAGGCGTCCATGGTGCCGCCCGACGCCGAACCGGCGCCGATGATGGTATGGATCTCGTCGATGAACAGCACCGCATTGGGCACCTTCTTCAACGCGGTCAGCACGCCCTTCAGGCGCTTTTCGAAGTCGCCACGGTATTTGGTACCGGCCACCAGCGCGCCGAGGTCGAGCGAATAGATGACCGCATCGGCCAGCACGTCCGGCACCGAACCCTCAACGATGCGTCGGGCCAGGCCCTCGGCAATCGCGGTCTTGCCGACGCCGGCCTCGCCCACGTACAGCGGGTTGTTCTTGCGGCGGCGGCACAGGACCTGGATGGTGCGCTCGATCTCGTCGGCACGGCCGACCAGCGGGTCGATGCGACCGGCACGGGCCTGCTCGTTGAGGTTGCTGGCGAACTCGGTCAGGGCATCGCCCTTGGGCTCGCCTTCGCCCCCTTCCATGCGGCCCTCACCCTCGGAGGAGGACGGCTGCTCGCCTTCCTCGCCCAGCTTGGCGATGCCGTGGGACAGGTAATTGACCACATCCAGCCGGGTGACATCCTGCTGGTTGAGGTAATAGACCGCGTGGGAGTCCTTCTCGCCGAAGATGGCAACCAGCACGTTGGCGCCGGTGACCTCCTTCTTGCCGGAGGACTGCACGTGGTACACGGCCCGCTGCAGCACGCGCTGGAAGCCCAGCGTGGGCTGGGTATCGCGGCCGTCATCTTCGGCCAGGCGGGACACGGAGGCCTCGATGGCCTGCTCCAGCTCCTGGCGCAGGCGGTCGGCGTCGGCGCCACAAGCCTTCAATACGGCCTGGGCGGATGGGTTGTCGAGCAGTGCCAACAGCAGGTGTTCGACCGTCATGAACTCATGTCGGGCCTCACGGGCGCGCTTGTAGCACTGGCCGATGGTGTGTTCGAGGTCTTTGCTGAACATGGATTACTCCGGCGGCAGTTGGAGACAATATGCGGCCTGACTACACGATTTCCATCACCCTAGCGGATTGCGACGTTCAGATGGCGTTAGCACTACCAAACGCTTGATCATCGTTCACTCCAGGACAGCCCACCCACATGAGCGAACCCTACCTGAGCCGCTGGCGATTGCGACGTGATGGTCCTTCGATCCGTACCCCCCATGCCCGGCTCTGGCCGGTGCTGACCGCCTCTGGCGAGGCGGCCATGTTGAAGGTGAGCACGGAGACAGAGGAACAGAACGGCCATCGCCTGCTGCGCTGGTGGAACGGCGATGGTGCCGCACGCCTGCTGGCCCACGAGGGGCCGGCGATCCTGATCGAACGGGCGCACGGCGATTCGCTGCGGCAACGCTCGATCAAGGGCGAGGACGACGCCTGCACCATGATCCTGTGCCAGGTCCTGCAGCAGCTGCACCGGCCACGGAGCGCGCCACCAGAAGATCTGGTCTGCCTGCGTAGATGGTTCGCCGATCTGCTGCAACCAAGGGCACCGCTGCCGCCATTGCTGGAACAGTGCAGATCGCTGGCGATGGCACTGCTGGAGGACGAGCAGGAGATCCGGCCCCTGCATGGCGACCTGCACCACGACAACATGCTGGATTTCGGCGCGCGGGGCTGGCTGGCGATCGACCCGAAGCGGTTGCTGGGCGACCGCGCGTTCGACTACACCACGATGTTCAGCAACCCGGACCTGTGCGGGCCGGGCATCCATGTGGCAACACGACCCGAGCGCTTCCATGCCCGGGTGGAACAGGTCTGCCGGCTGGCCGATCTCGAGCGCACGCGGCTGCTGCGCTGGATCGCGGCCAGTGCCGGCCTGTCAGCGGTGTGGTTCAGGGATGATGGCGACCCGGCCGACATCGATGAGGCGGTGGCCGTGATGGCCCTGCAGGCGCTGGCGGAGGCGTGACTCGAACCTGGCAGGTGCCCACCCTGGTGGGCACGCCGCGCCAGGGTCAGGCCTTTTCCATCGTGCACAGCAGCGGGTGCTGGTTCATCCGCGCGTACTCGTTGACCTGGGCCACCTTGGTTTCGGCCACTTCGCGGGTGAACACACCGCAGACGCCACGGCCACGGGTGTGGACGTGCAGCATCACCTGGGTGGCCTTGTCCAGGTCCATGTTGAAGAACTGCTGCAGGACGTCCACGACGAAATCCATCGGGGAGTAGTCGTCGTTGAGCAGCATGACCTGGTAGAACGGCGGCGGCGCCACTTCCGGGCGCGCGGGCTCCACGGCAACGCCGTGCTCGTGGTGGGAATCGGGGGCGGACTCGCGAGGCATCTGCCGATTATAAGGGGTGCGACGGCCTTGCGTAGGCCCCGCGTGGAATGGACGGCACGGGCGCCCGCCGTCACAATTGCACCTTCCCACACACTTGGTTTCACAGGATCTTCATGAAAAGGACCCTTCTCTCCGCCCTGCTGATCGCCCTGGCTGCCGCGGGCACCGCTGGCGCTGCGACCACCACTGACAGCACGAAGGCCGACAAGGCCGTTGCCCGTCACCTGGAAAAGCTGGGTTACACCTACGAGGTCGATGAAGACGGCGATTACCAGATGGTGTTCGATGTCGAAGGCGATCGCACCCAGATCGTCTATGTGCGCTCGTCGGTGGAAGACTTCGGTACCCACAACATCCGCGAGATCTGGTCGCCGGGCTACACCTCGCAGACCAAGCAGTTCCCGGTGGCCGTGGCCAACCGCCTGCTGGAAGATTCGCAGGACGCCAAGATGGGCGGCTGGGTGAAGCAGGAATCGACTGCGATGTTCGTGGTGAAGATCGATGCCGACGCCACCTCCGACCAGCTCAGCGACGCCATCGATGCGGCCATCCGCACCGCCGACGCGATGGAGCTGGAGCTGACCAAGAAGGACGATCTCTGAGTTGAACACCTCGCCGGACCCGCGCTGGGCACCGCATGCAACCGTCGCCACCGTGGTGTCGACGGCGGCAGGGTGCTGCTGGTGGAAGAAACCATCGAGGGCCGGCAGGTGCTGAACCAGCCGGCCGGGCATCTTGAGCCGGGTGAAAGCCTGGCCGAGGCTGCCCTGCGCGAGACCGTCGAGGAAACCGGCTGGACGGTGGAACTGACCGCCTTCATCGGCTGCTACCAGTGGACCGCCGGTGACGGAACCCCGTTCCTGCGCTTCTGTTATGCCGCGCGCCCGGTCTCGCACGACCCGGCGCGGCCGCTGGATGCCGGCATCGATCGGGCGCTGTGGATGACCCCGGCCGAACTGCAGGCCGCCGCCGGACGCCAGCGCAGCCCGCTGGTCTGGCAGGTGCTGGCCGACTACCTGGCCGGCCAGCGCTATCCGCTTGCACTGGTCCGGGAGGTCGCATGAGCAGCCCTCGGGTGATGGTTGGCGTGTCTGGCGGCGTGGATTCTTCCGTGGCTGCCTGGCGCCTGGTGCAGCAGGGCGAGGCCGTGGCCGGTCTGTTCATGCAGAACTGGGCCGACGACGGCAGCGGTGACTGCCGCGCCGAGGACGACCGCCGCGACGCGGTAGCGGTCTGCGGACTGCTGGGCATTCCGTTCCATTTCCGCGATTTCTCCAACGAATACTGGCAGGGCGTGTTCGAGCACTTCCTGGCCGAATACGCCGCCGGCCGCACGCCCAACCCGGACGTGCTGTGCAACCGCGAAGTGAAGTTCAAGCACTTCCTTGATGCGGCCCGCGAACTGGGCGCCGAGCGGATCGCCACCGGCCATTACGCACGCATTGCCCAGCGCGGCCATCAGTGGCTGCTGCTGCGCGGCGCCGACCGCTCCAAGGACCAGAGCTACTTCCTGCACCAGCTGGGGCAGGAGCAGCTGGCGGCCACCCTGTTCCCGATTGGTGACCTGGAAAAGAGCGACCTGCGCCGGATCGCCCGCGACGTCAGCCTGCCAACCCACGCCAAGAAGGATTCCACCGGCATCTGCTTCATCGGCGAGCGCGATTTCCGTGAGTTCCTTGGGCGCTACCTGCCGGCCAAGGCCGGGCAGATCCTCGATCCCAGCGATGGCAGCGTGATCGCCGAACATCCTGGCGTCTTCTATTTCACCCTGGGCCAGCGCGAAGGCCTGAACATCGGCGGCGTGCGCGGCCGCCCTGCCGCGCCCTGGTATGTGGTCGGCAAGGACGTGGCCAGCAACGTGCTGTACGTGGACCAGGACCGTGACAGCCCGTGGATGCTGTCCAACAGGCTGCGCTCGGAGACCGCGCACTGGATTGCCGGCGCACCACCGGCACGGCGTTTTGAATGCACCGCGCAGACCCGCTACCGCCAGCCCGATGAGCCGTGCACGGTGGATGTGCTGGACGACGGCAGCGTGCAGGTCACCTTCGCCCGGCCGCAGCGTGCAGTCACCCCCGGGCAATCCCTGGTGCTGTATGACGGTGAGGTCTGCCTGGGTGGCGCGGTGATCGCCGCCACCGACGCGCCGCTGGAACAGCGCCTGCGCACCACCCCTTCTCCTTTTGAGGTAATCGCTGCATGAGTTTCACTGTCGACGACCGCGTTCTGGCTTTGGCCGGCATTGCCCAGGCCCTGCAGCAGGTACGCCGTATCGCCGATACCGGCCACTCCGACGCCGCTGCCGTGCGCACTGCCGTGGACAGCGTGTTCCGCATCGATGCGGCCTCGCCGCAGGCGGTTTTTGGCGATCGGCACGCCCTGAAATCCGGCCTGCGCCTGCTGCACAATTATTTCCGCAGCCAGGGCCAGGACCCGATCCTGCCCAAGCTGGCCCTGTCGGTACTGCAGCTGGAGCGCCGCTTCGTGCAGGACGGCGCTACCGTGAACAAGGTCGCCTCGGGTATCGAGCGCGCCCAGCGCCAGGCCACCGAGCTGGGTGACAGCGGCCACCCCGATGTGCTGGCCGCGCTGGGCGGCCTGTATGCAGACACCATCAGCCACCTCAAGCCGCGGGTCATGGTGCAGGGCAACCCGCATTACCTGGGCCAGGCCGGCGTGGTGGCCGAGATCCGTGCGCTGCTGCTGGCCGCCGTGCGCGCCGCCGTACTGTGGCGGCAGCTGGGTGGCAGTTACTGGGACTTCCTGCTCAGCCGCAAGGCGATGGTCGAGGCCGTGGACCGGCAGCTGGCCTGAGGGCGGGGAGCCCGCCGGGCATGGCCCGGCGCTGGCGACCGAGCGCCCCGAGGACAGCGCCGGGCCATGTCCGGCGGACGGCGCCAGAAATCCGGCGCATTCAGTGAGCACATCGACGTTAAAGAGAAAGGGGGTACGGCCGATACATCCTCCGTGCACCTCCCGAGAACGTCCATGTACTCACGCATTTTCATCCGTCTGGCCGCCCCCCTGGCTCTGACCCTGCTGCTCCCCTTCGCCATCGGTTTCGAATGGCCGGTTGCCCTGCGTTGGGCGATCCTGACCACGATGACGCTGAGCTGGCTCGGCTTTGCGTGGTGGACCGCCCGCGCCCAGGCGCACCGTTCCCCGGAACATGCCCGTGTCCTGCGTGAGCAGGACCAGCTGCTGACCGAACTGCGCAACTTCGTCGGCAACGAGATCGACGGTTCGCGTGGTGAAGTGGAACGCGCCCGCGACCTGATCCGCCAGGCCGTCTCCAGCCTCGGCGGCAGCTTCGATGCCATGAACCGCAAGTCGCGCCAGCAGAGCCAGGCCCTGTCACGCATCGTCGACCGCGCTGGTGACGAAGGCGGCGCCGGCCTCGACGTTGCCCGTTTCGCCCAGCACGCCAGCCACCGCATGGAACAGCTGGTGGAAGCGCTGGAGCAGGTCAGCGGCCAGAGCAGCACCACCGTGCAGCACATCGACCAGATGGCGCAGCACCTGGATGGCATCTTCGCGCTGCTGGAAGACGTCAAGTCGATTGCCGACCAGACCAACCTGCTGGCCCTGAACGCTGCCATCGAAGCTGCGCGTGCCGGTGAAGCCGGTCGCGGTTTCGCCGTGGTTGCCGACGAGGTCCGCAACCTGTCCGAGCGTTCGACCACCTTCAACGAGCAGATCCGCAAGCTGGCACACAGCTCCAAGGATGCCATCGCCAAGGTCCGCGAGACGGTTTCGCACATGGCCTCGCGCGATATGGACCGCTCCCGTGAAGCGCGCCAGGAAGCGGCGGCGATGCTGGACAACGTGGCCCAGATCAACGCTTCGCTGGGTGACGGCATGCGCGAAGTGTCCGACTGCGCGCGCTCGATCGATGGCAGCGTGGCCGAAGCCGTGCGCGCCCTGCAGTTCGAGGACATCGCCACCCAGGCCCTGGGCGGCGTGCATACCCACCTGGACCGCCTGACCGCGATCAACCGCGAAGCGGTGGCCCTGCAGGAACTGCTGCACCGCAACGGCGGCGTGTTCGACGAAGAAATCGCCTCTGCCCTGCAGCGCACCGGCAACCGCCTGCGCGAACTGCGCAGCGAATGGGAGCGCCCGCCGCACAAGCCGGTTGCCCAGCAGAGCATGGGCGCCGGTACGGTCGAGCTGTTCTGATCCTGATGTCCGCTGCCCCGTCCGGCAGCGTGCGAGGCCCCGGTTCTGCCGGGGCCTTTGCGTGTGACCCGCCTTTGGATGCATCCTGCAAGCGCACCATGACCCTGATCCGCGCCCTGCCCCCGATCAACGAGAACGAGCGCCCGCGCAATGCGGGCGTACGTGAGCAGCTGCGCCAGCTGGAAGAGGTGGCCCGCGAAGAAATCCAGGAGCTGCAGAAGCTGGCCGACGCGCGCCCTGCCCCACCGGCAGCCGGCGATGACGTGCTGGGCCTGGCGTGGGACCTAGGGTTGGATGGGGAAGCCTTGAGGTAGATCCACGCCATGCGTGGATGGCTTTCACCCGAGCACCAGCCATCTCAGGTCTTCCTGTCGATTAGTGCCCGCTGCCAACAGCGATTTGAGAATTGTTGCATGGCTTGAGCCGAGCCGGCAGGACACACTGCCTTTTTGCAACCCAGACATCAGCATGACGCTAGACCTTCACAAGGCCCACGAAGCCTTCGAACAATTTTTGATGATCATGGACGACCAGATTGAATGGCTTGTCGACCAGGCGCACGTCCACGGCATCGACCTTGACGGCAGCCTGGAGAGCCTTGATCGCCTGGAGATCCTGTACACGACGATGGCTGCAACGCTATCGGAGGACGAACAGAATGCTTTGAGGGTTGTGTTTGCACGATATCTGGGCGATGTAGTGTGGGAGCATCACGGCGGCAAATGGACCCTGCCACTGGATGACCCCAAGGACATAAACTTCAACATGCCGGTTATCGTGGGACACTCATCCTGCCCGTGGCTGGAATTCAATCCCATCCATACGATGCGAGCCTATTCACTTCGGCCCAGGCCGGGAATGATCCGAAACATCGTCGCGCACAGTGTTGATCCACAGATTTTGGATCTCAGTGATCTGGCGGAAGAGGATTGATCCAGAGGGACTGCTGGCCACCTGCGCTTTCTCGGGCGTGCACGCCACAACGCTACGGATGTCCTGACATCATCCACGCTTGGCGTGGATCTACTGGCGTGGCGTAATCGCTATGGCATGATGCGCCGGTCCCGTTCATGGAAGACCGATGGCCATCGCCCTGATCGCATTGCTGCTGATCGAACTCCTGCTGCTGGCCCTCTGGGCGCCGTTCTTCTTCCGCACCGGCATCGCGCTGTTCAACCAGCGCATCGCCGCTACGCCGGCAGAGCTGGCGCAGCTTTCACTGGCCGGTCTGGAGCATGACCTGCCGCCCGATACCTGGCTTTGCCTGGTGTTCCGCGCGCTGCCGGACGGCAGCATCGCCTTTCGCGAGAGCTTCGTGCCGAGCGTTGGCCGTCGCTACTTTCCGCTGATGCGCGGGCGGGTGATGATCGATGCACGGCGCAGGGAGGTGCGGGTGATCGGGCTGTGCAGCTGGTTCGCGCTGGGCCTGACACTGATGCTGGTGCCGGTCATCCTCGTCCGACCCGCTGCGTGGCCGATGCTGGTGGCCCTGGTGCTGTTCTACATAGGCTATTTCATCCAGCGCCGACGCTATGTAGAGGTGGTCGAAGCGGTACGCGCACGACTTCGCTCCGAATTTCCGAAGCGCTTGGTTGCCGCGCCGCAGTAGATCCACGCCATGCGTGGATGGCTGCGAGTGCAGGCATCAGTGCCGACCAACGGTCGGCACCCACCAAAGCGTGCCCAACGGTCGCCCCCCCCCCCCCCCAGGCTTGCCCAACGGCACCCACCAGGGCTAGCCTTGGAGTAGATCCACGCCATGCGTGGATGAGTATGTCAGCGCGCCAGCATCACTTCGCTGGCGGCATCGGTGCGGCCTGGGGCGAGGTGCTGCTGGCGCAGCCACTGCGCCAGGTCGCGCGGTGTGAGCGGGCGCGAGTACAGGTAGCCCTGGATCTCGTCGCAGCCCTGGCGGCGCAGCATGTCCTCTTCCTGGTGCGTTTCCACGCCCTCGGCCACCACCTTCATGCCCAGTGCGTGGCCAAGATGGACGATGGCCTGGGTCACCTCGGCGGTGCCCGAGTCGTGCAGCATGCCCTGCACGAAGCTGCGGTCGATCTTCAGGCGGCCGACCGGGAAACGGTTGAGGTAGTTGAGGTTGGAGAAGCCGGTACCGAAGTCGTCCACTGCCAGCGGCACGCCGTGCCGTTCCAGCACATCGAAGCAGTGGCGCAGGATGTCGGTGTCACGGATCAACGCAGATTCGGTCAACTCCAGCTCCAGCCGCTGCGGCGGCCAGCCATGCGCGTGGCAGATCTCGATCACGCGCTCGGCAAAGCCACGATCACGCAACTGCACCGCCGACACGTTTACGGCGATGCGCTCGAAATGCAGGCCGGCACGATCCCACGCGGCTGCCTGGCGACAGGCTTCGGACAATACCCAGTCGCCGATGCGGACGATTTCGCCGCACTTTTCGGCGATCGGAATGAATTCTGCCGGGCTGCAGTAGCCGATGCCCGGGCGATGCCAGCGTAGCAACGCCTCGATTGCGGGGGGCTCGCCGTGATGGGCGTGCAGCAGTGGCTGGTAGGCCAGGCTGAACTCGTCGCGCTCGATGGCGCCGTGCAGGCCGTGCTCGATCTCCAGCCGGCGCTGGATCCGCGCCAGCGCGTCCTGGCTGTAATACTGATAGGTATTGCGACCAGCTTCCTTGGCCGCGTACATCGCCGCGTCGGCAGCGCGCAGCAGCGAATCGAAGTCGGTCTGGCTCTCGCCGAGCATGGCGATGCCCACGCTGGCGCCCACTTTCAAGGTGGTGTCGCCACGGCGCAGCGGCTCGGCCAGCGAGTTGATCAGCTTGCGCGCCACGTGCCCGGCATCTTCCGGTTCGGCCAGGTCGCGCAGCACCACGATGAACTCGTCGCCGCTGAAGCGGCCGAACAGGTCGTTGTTGCGCAGGTTCTGGTGCAGCCGGGTTGCGGCGGCCTTCAGCAGCGCATCGCCGGTGGCGTGGCCGAAGCTGTCGTTGATGTTCTTGAAGCCGTCCAGATCGATGAACAGCATCGCCAGCGAGGTGCCGCGATCACGCGCTTCCTCGATGGCTTCGGAGGTCTGCTCGCCCAGCAGCACCCGGTTGGGCAGTCCGGTCAGCAGGTCGTAGTGGGCAAGCAGTTCAATCCGCTCGTTCGCTTCGCGCTCGCGGGTGATGTCACGGAACAGGACCACAAAGCGCGGCGGCAGGCCATCACGACGGTCCAGTTCGATCAGCACCTGCACCCATACGCGCAACCCGGACTGGCGGTAGAAGCACAGATCCAGCTGCTCCGGCAGGCCGCCACCGGCAATGCGCCCCAGCGCGGCTTCAAACGCCGCACGCGAATCCTCGGCATACAACGCGAGCGCCTGGTCGAGGGTGATCGGTTCCTTGCGCAGGCCGTGGATGCGATAACACTCCTCGGTCCATTGCATGTTGCGCGTCGCCACTTCGATCTCGCAACCACCGATGCGCCCCAGCGCGGACACGCGGTTGAGCAGCTCGGTACGCCAGCGGATGAGGGCATCGGTCTGATGCTGTTCGGTGATGTTCTGCACCTGCCCCAGCAGGCGCTTGGGCTGCCCGTCCATGTCCAGCAACGGTTGCATCCACAACCGCAGATGCTGCGAGGGTTCGTTGCCGCGGGTCAGTTCCAGTTCGAGGTTAGCGGCCCGGCCATCGCGCCACAGGCGGCGCCAGGCCGCACGCAGTGCACCACGTGAGCGCGGGTGCAGCTGCTTGAGCCAGCGTCGCTGCCCCGGGATGCTGTCCTGCCGCAGCGCCAGCAGCGAGCGCAGTTCCGGCGACCACCAGAATTGCCGGCTGTGCGGATCGAACGACCAGCTGCCCATGCTGGCGATGCGCTGGGCTTCGCGCAGATGCAGCTGTTGCTCCTGCAGCAGGGCTTCCAGCTGCTTCTGCTGCTCGATGTCGGTATGGGTGCCGACCATGCGCAGTGGCTGGCCATCGGCGGTACGGGCCACCACCCGGCCGCGGTCCAGCACCCATCGCCACTGGCCATCGGCCTGGCGGAAGCGGAACTGGGCGCTGTACTGCTCACTGTCGCCGTGCAGGTGTTCATCCAGCGCGGCGCGCACCTGGGTGATGTCGTCGGCGTGCACGCGCGCCAGTATCTGCGTGGCCGTTTCCTCGCCCAGCGCGGGCGTGCGCGCCACGCGGTCGCTGGGGATGTCCCAGTCCCACAGGCTGTGGCCGGCGCTGTCCAGTGCAAGTTCCCAGCGACCGCCACCATCAACCGGCACCGGCTCGGGCACGCTGAGGGTGAAGGCGAGCAGGTTGCCGCTGCCGTCATGCACGGCGCGCAGGTGGCCATCGTAATGGCCGCGCGGGCCGCCCGGCAGCGTGCAGGCGACGATGCCACCGTCGGCGGCCAGCAGGCGCAGGTCTTCCAGCATCGGCGCGTAGGCGGCCACCGTGGCCGGCAGGCCATGCTCGCGCGCAGCCGGATTGGCCGCGAGCGGGCGCCCGCTGCGGTCGACGATGACCAGCGCCGAGGCGAGCGGATGCTGCAGCAGGCTGGCGATGATCCCTTGGTCCACGCGATCTTGCTCCGGATGAAACGCCCGACAGCGGGGCACGCAGTGGTTAACGGCGCCTGCGGCGGATAATTGAGTGGCCAGGGCACAGCTGCGCGGTAAGATGGCCCGTACCCCTTCTCCCTGCCCGCCTCCCTGCCCTGTCCATGCCCGTAGAACCGACCGGCACCGCCCCTGTTTCCGACCCGCGGATGGCGCAGGCGCTGGGGCGCGACCGTCGGCGCATCGTGCTGAGCTACCTGGCGATGGCGCTGGCCTGGATGATCGCCACCGACGGCGCGGTGACCGCGCTGGTGCCCGACCCGCAGCAGGCGGCGCTCTGGCAGAGCATGAAGGGCGCGTTCTTCGCTTTGGCCAGCGCCGGCCTGCTGTACCTGCTGCTGCGGCCGCTGGCCGAGCACGTGCTGCACACCCATGCCCGCCTGCAGGCCTCCGAACTGCGCCTGCGGCAGATGTTCGAGGGCAACCCGGGCCCGATCCTGGTGTATGACCTGGACAGCCTGGCCATCCTCGATGCCAATCCGGCCGCCTGCACCACCTTCGGCTGGGACCGCGAGGCGCTTCTGGCGCAGACCATCGACGTGCTCTGGCCACCCGGCCAGGACCAGGCGTTGCAGACCAAGCTGGAGGAGATCCGCGGCGCGCCCGACCAGCTGTGCATCCTGCGCGCGCAGTTGCAGCTGCGTGATGGCAGCCTGCGGCAGATGGAACTGCGTTCGAACGCGATCGACTACGACGGCCACACTGCGCGCCTGCTGATCGCCATCGACCGCACGGCCGAAGACCTGGCCCAACTGCGGCGCGACCAGGCATTGGCCCGCGTGGAAGAAGCCCACGAGTTGGCCCGGATCGGCGCGTGGGAGCTGGACCCGTCCACCGGCCAGGGCCGTTACTCCAACCAGGTCTATCGCCTGCTGGGCCGTCGCCCGCCCGAGGCGCGACGCTGGCACCGTTTCGACGAGCTGCTGGTGGCAGCCGACCCGGCCACGGCGGCACAGACCGACCAGGTGCTGGCCGAGCTGTGCTCGGGTGAGCAGGTGCAGGTGGACGTGCTGCTGCCGGTACTGGCAATGGATGGCCGTGCGCTGATGGTGCACCTGCGTGCCGCCAGCGGCGTGGATGAAGCCGGACGTGACCGGATACTGGGCACGTTGCAGGACGTGACCGAGCGTGAGCAGTCGCGGCGCCTGTTGCGCGAACGCGAAGAGCAGTTCCGCGAGCTGGTGCGGGTGCTGCCCGATGGCGTGGTGATCCTGTCCGACGAACATGTGCTGTATGCCAATGCGTGGGCGGCCGGCCTGTTCGGCTACGGCAGCCACACGCTGCTGGGCGAGCCGCTGTCGGCCCTGGTGGCAGGCGGCGACCTGGCCCGGATGCGCGCGCAGATGCGCGCCGGGCAGCCGCAGCACAGCCCGGGCCACAGCAGCGTGGTGGCCATGCAGCGCGCCGATGGCCGCAGCTTCCAGGCTGGCATTGCGGTGGGCGACGTGCGCTACGGCGGCCGCGACTGCAAGCTGCTGATCGTGCGCGACCTGAGTGAATCCGAACAGACCCGAAGCGCGCTGGAGACCAGCAACCGCGAGCTGCAGGCGATGGCCGGCCGCCTGTTCTCGCTGCAGGAGGACGAGCGCCGGGCAATCTCGCGCGACCTGCACGATGACATCGGCCAGGCGATCACCGCGATCAAGCTGTCGGCCTATGCGGCGCAGGACGAGGACGATGCGCAGCGGCGCGGCGAGGACCTGGCGCAGATCGTCAGCCTGGCTGATACCACTGTCGCCAAGCTGCGCGACATCTCCACCCTGCTGCGGCCGCCGCAGCTGGATGCGCTGGGCCTGGAAGCGGCATTGAGCTGGCAGGCACGCGTGCTGTTCCGCTCGTCCACCGTCGAGCTGCAGGCCGAGATCGAATCGCTGCCCACGCGCCCGGACAACAGCATCGAGCAGGCCTGCTTCCGCATCGCCCAGGAAAGCCTGACCAATGCACTGCGCCACGCGCGCGCCAGCCAGGTGGTGCTGCAGCTGCGCGACGTCGACCAGCGCGGGCTGCACCTGATGATCCGTGACGATGGCGAAGGGTTCGATCCGGATGGCCCGCGCGGCCTCGGCCTGATCGTGATGCGCGAGCGCGCGCAGAGCGTGGGCGGCCACGTGCGGATCGAGTCGGCGCATGGCGCCGGTACCCTCGTCGATGTCCACCTTCCTTACCAGCCCGCTGTTACGGCGGCCGTCGAGTCAGCGGAATACTGAGCCCATGTGGAACCCCAACCTGCCCCCGGTCAGCATCGATGATGCACCTGATCGCCTCGGCGCCGGCAACCCCGAGTTGCAGGCGATGGTCGCCGAAGCCGCCTCCGGAGGTACCCCGCTGATGCTGATGCATGTGGACATCGACCACTTCGCCTCGGTCAACGAGAACATGAGTGCGGAGGTTGGTGACCAGGCCCTGGTGCTGGTGGCCCAGCGCCTGCAGTCCTACCTGCGCGGACGCGGCATGCTGTGGCGGCATGGCAGCGATGAGTTCCTGATTGCCGTGCCGCGCACCGCCGATCTGCCCCTGGCCGAGGATTTCGCCGAAGAGATCCGCCAGCAGATGGAACTGCCCCTCTCGGTACTGCCCTATACGCTGTTCATGACCGGCAAGCTGGGCGTGAGCCTGTGCCCGGAGCACGCCAGCAATGCCTCACGCCTGCTCGACCATGCCGAGGATGCGCTGTACCAGGCCGCCCGCGAAGGCGGCAATGCGGTACGCATCCATGCGGTGGACACGCCGCCGAGCGCGCACAGCGAGAGCATCATCGCGCGGCAGATCGTCGATGCCATTCCCAACGGCGAACTGAAGCTGCGTTACCAGCCGCTGGTCAGTGCCCGCGATGGCCATGTGGTGGGCATGGAGGCGCTGCTGCGCTGGCAGTCGCCGACCCTGGGCATGCTGGTACCGGAGCGCTTCATGCGCACCGCCGAGCGCCTGGGCATCATCGTGCAGATTGGTACGTGGGTGCTGGAGGGTGCATTGAAGCAGGCCCGGCTGTGGCGCGACCAGGGCTTTGATGACTTCACCATCGCGGTGAATGTGTCCACCCTGCAGCTGCTGCGCCCGAATTTCTTTGCCGAAGTGATGGGCGTGATCCAGGCGTCCGGCGTGCCGGCGCAGATGCTGACACTGGAAATCAACGAAAGCGCGCTGACCAACAACGTCAACTTCGTCCACGAAACGCTGGCCAACCTGCGCAACGAAGGCATCAGCCTGAGCCTGGACAACTTCGGCACCGGCGATTCGAGCCTGAGTGCGCTGGTGCGCTACCCGGTGGACAAGCTGAAGATCGACCGCAGCTTCATCAAGAGCGCCCCGGCCGGCAACCGTGAAGCGGCGATCGCACGCGCGATCATTGCGATGGGCCATCAGCTGGGCATGACGGTGATCGCCAACGGCGTGGAATCGCAGGCACAGCTGGGCTTCCTGCGCCGCAACGACTGCGACGTGTTCCAGGGCTACCTGTTCGGCGAACCGATGTCCGCCGATGCCGCCGGCATGACCCTGCGCCGCCGCTACCTGCGCCCCGAAGCGTTCGCCGAAACCCGGCCGGACCGCACCCTGCTGCTGCTGGATGACGAGGAGAACGTGCTGCGCTCGCTGGTGCGCCTGTTCCGCCGCGATGGGTACCGCATCCTGGCGGCAGGCAACGTGCGCGATGCATTCGATCTGCTGGCCATCAACGATGTGCAGGTGATCCTGTCCGACCAGCGCATGAGCGACATGAGCGGCACCGAGTTCCTGGGCCGGGTGAAGATGCTGTACCCGGACACGATCCGGCTGGTGCTGTCCGGCTACACCGACCTTAACACGGTGACCGATGCGATCAACCGCGGTGCGATCTACCGGTTCCTGACCAAGCCGTGGAACGACGACGAGCTGCGCAAGCACATCCACCAGGCCTTCCGCACCTACGAGGAACAGCGGCGCAGCAACGGTGGCCTGGCGGCTGTCGAGCCGGCCGACGGCGGTGAGGATCGTTCGCCGCTGCGCTGAACCCCGCACACGGGTAGTGCCGGCCGCTGGCCGGCAGATGCGGGGTTTCCAGGTTCATCGGGTTGCCGGCCAGCGGCCGGCACTACCGTGCTGCTTCAGCGCGGCTGCTTGATCGGCAGCACCAGGCGGAAGCGCGAGCCGACGCCCGGGGTACTGTCCAGATCGATGCGGCCGTGGTGCTTGTTGATGATGCTGTAGGAGATCGACAGGCCCAGCCCGGTACCGCTGCCGACCGGCTTGGTGGTGAAGAACGGATCGAAGATGCGCTGGCGCAGTTCCGGCGAAATGCCGCCGCCGGTGTCTTCGAACTCGACCCACACCGTGTCGCCGTCCACGCCGGTACGCACGGTGATCGTGCCGCGCTCGGCGATGGCGTGGCCGGCGTTGAGCAGCAGGTTCATGTAGACCTGGTTCAACTCCGAGGGCAGGCATTCCACCAGCGGCAGCTGGCCGAACTCGCGCACCAGGTGCACCTTGTACTTGAGCTCGTTCCAGATGATGTTGATGGTCGATTCAAGGCCGGAATGCAGGTCGACCAGCTTCCACGATTCGTCGCGGCCGGAATAGGAGAAGTCCTTCAGGTCGCGCACGATGCGGGTGACGCGCTCGATGCCTTCGCGTGACTCGGCCATCAGCTGCGGCAGGTCGCGGCTGATGAAATCGATGTCCAGGCGGTCACGGATATCGTCGATTTCCGGAATCAACGCCTTCGGGTCGGGCGCACGCAGGGCGCGTTCGTAGGCCTCGATCACCGTGAACAGGCTGCGCAGGTATTCCTGCAGGCTGCCCAGGTTGGAATGCACGTAGCCGATCGGGTTGTTGATCTCGTGCGCCACGCCGGCGGCAAGCTGGCCGATGGACGCCATCTTTTCCGACTGCAGCAGCTTTTCCTGGGTGCCGTTCAAGCGCAGGTAGGCCTGGCGCAGTTCGGCATGGCGCTGCTGCAGTTCGCGTTCGTAGTCTTCCTGGCCTTCGATATGGCGGAACAAGGCCAGGTAGTGCCCCGAACCGGGTTCGCCATGGAAGTACAGATGGGCGATGACCACGCCCTCGCCCAGCGGCAGGCTGCCGTTCCAGTGACCGTGCTGGCGCGCATGTTCGAGCGCATCCGGCGGCAGCAGCTGGCGCAGGCGCTGTGGCGGCGGCAAGGTGCCTTCATCGCTGCCCAGCAGGCTCTGCGCGGCCGGGTTGGCCAGGGCGACCTGCCCATCTTCGGTGAACAGCAGCAGGCCTTCGCGCAGGCGCTCAAGCAGGGCCTGCAGCACCGGTTGCGGCGGAAGGGGGGCGGTAACCAGAACGTTGGCGGCAGACACGGCGGCTCGGGGCGATCAAACAGGCGCCCAATATACGCGTTCATGCGGCGGCCTACAGCCGCCATCGGGCGGTCAGCCGACCGCCGGTCCTGTCAGGCGACGGCGAGTGGCCGCCGCGCGGTGACGGTATGCGACTGGCCCTTCGCATCGTATGCCGAGGACTCTTCGGTGCGGCCCATCTGGCGCAGTGCCCAGTTGACCTCGCGCCGGCGCCGCGACAGCAGCACCCCGTTGGCGCGGTTGCGCTCGGCCAGTTCCTGCAGCTGCTCGCCCTCGCCCACCGGTGGCGCGCCTTCCAGCGCACGCAGCGCTTCCAGCTTCGCGCCGGTGGCACGGATCAGGGCGTGCACGTCGTGCTCGACCAGGGCCTGGCGTTCAACGTCCAGGGCCTGGGCAAGGCGCTGCAGCGGCTCGCTCATCGCCGCGGTCATCCTTGCAGCTGCTGGTCCAGTTCAAGCATGCGCGAAGCGATCGCGTCCGGATTGATCTTGTAGGTGCCGTTCTGCAGCGATTCGCGCACCGCTGCAACACGCTGGGCGTCGATCGCCGGGGCGGTGCTCAGCTCACGCTCGATGGCCTGCAGGTTGGTGGCTTCGCCGGTCAGGCGCAGGCTGTCGGCCGCCTCGACTGGACGTGCCGCCGAATCGGTGCTGACGCCGGGCTTGGCGGCCGGGGTGGTCACGCTGCGCAGTGCCTGGGGGACCTGCAGGTTGCCGTCGATTTTCTGGCTCATGGGGTGTCCTGGAGTTGCCGTACACAAGGGATAACGGCCGCAGGGCCGTGATCTTTAGGGGAATTCTGCATTATTTCAACGCGCCACGATTACGTCACCGGTCGCGTCCACCGTGCCCTGCACGATACGGCGCGAGGACAGGTTTTCCACCGAGACGCGCTCGTTCTGGCCGGCATCGCCCAGTGCGCGGCCGGCGATGCGGACCTCGACCGAACCACGCCGCGATACCAGTGCCACACTGTCTCCTCGCTTGATGAGACGCTGTGCAACCAGATCGTTGCTCGACAACAGTGTTCCTGCCGGCAACGGCCGACGGGCGATGCGGCCGATCGCTGCGGCAGGATCGGCCAGCACTGCGCCGGCAATCCGTGCCGCGTCACGCTGGGCAGTACTGATATCGGCGGCGGCGATGGATTCTCCAGTGCCGATGCCACGGGTCAGCACCAGCACGGTCTGGTTGCGGCGCACCTTCACCGGCACGAACAGGCGCCAGCCACCGGCGTCGGGACAACTCACTTCCACGGTGGTGTTTGCCGTGGGCTGCACCTGCAACGCGCCGCCGCAACGCGGAAGGCGCAGCGCATCAGCAACCACGGCCTCACCTTCAGTGCCGGCGGCCAGGGTCGACAACGCGGCAGCACGGATGCTGGCCACCGCCTGCCAGTCGGCAGCGGTTGCCCACGGCGCGGCCACGGCCATTGCAGTGGCAAGGAAAAGAACAATGCGGCGCATGGCGCCTCCTGTCGGTAAGACCTGGCCCAGACGCGTGCAAGCTGCGTGCCACAGGCACAGGGCGGACAGCTTCCCGGCCGCGGCCCTGCACTCGCCCTCAAGTTCCCCCCTGCCCGCGCCGATACAGCAGCCATGTCCCATGACCTGCTCAACCGGATCGACCAGCGAACCCGACTGGCCGGCCACAATCGCCTGGCGCTGCTGCTGTTCCGCCTCGGCGGACGTCAGCTTTTTGGCGTCAATGTCTTCAAGGTGCAGGAAGTGCTGCGCCGCCCGGAACTGTTCCAGGTGCCCGGCCTGCCCGGCCAGTTCGCCGGCGTGGCCGACGTGCGCGGCCGTTCGGTGCCGGTGCTGGACCTGGGCCTGGCCATCGGCCACCCCGAGCGCGAGCCCGATGCGGACACCGCACCCGGTTACCTGGTGGTGACCGAGTTCAACCGCTCGATCCAGGGCTTCCTGGTCAGCGGCGTGGAGCGCATCGTCAACATCGCGGTGGAAGACATCCACCCGCCGCCGGAACTGGGCGCTGAATCGAGCTACCTGACCGCGGTGACCCGCTTCCAGGGCGAGCTGATCCAGGTGATCGACGTGGAAAGCGTGCTGGCCGACATCGCCCAGGTGCGCGGTGAGGCCGTGCTCGACCCGGCCATGGCGATGCCCGCCGACGCCCCGCAGCTGCAGGTGCTGGTGGTGGATGATTCGCGGGTGGCGCGCCAGCAGATCCGCAGCGTGCTGGACCAGCTGGGGGTGGGCGCGACCCTGCTCTCGGACGGCAAACAGGCGCTGGACCACCTGCTGCAGATCCATGCCTCGGGTGAAAACCCGGCCGAACGCTACGCCATGGTGATTTCGGACATCGAGATGCCGGCGATGGACGGCTACACGCTGACGACGGAAATCCGGCGCCATGCCGGCCTGTCCGGGCTGTACGTGCTGCTGCATACCTCGCTGTCGGGCGTATTCAACAATGCGATGGTCGAGCGCGTGGGTGCCAACGCCTTCGTCGCCAAGTATTCGCCGCACGAGCTGGCCGACTTCGTGCTGGACCGCCTGCGCAAGGTGGCGATGGCGGCGTAAGGCCGCCGCACGCGTCTCCGCCGGGCACGGCCCGGCGCTACCAGACACCTGCTCCGACCCACGGTAGCGCCGGGCCATGCCCGGCGAGCGCGATGTTGCGCACCACGGTTCTGGCACACCGCTTGCAGCTTCCCGGGCAACGTTCCCGTGGGAGTGCACCGTGCGCAACCTGATTACCGACTACCTGGGCGTCCATGCCCAGGCAATGCCGTTGCGCGAACAGCGCATGAAGCTGATCGCCAGCAACCTCGGCAATGCCGACACCCCCGGCTACAAGGCCCAGGACCTGGACTTCGATTCGGCCCTTCGCCATGCGCAGGGGCTGGATGCCAACGGCCTGATGACCACCACCAACGAGCAGCACTACGAAATCGGTAGTGGCCTCAACCCGTTCCAGGTGGCCCGCGAGGGCGTACAGCCCAGCATCGACGGCAACACCGTCGACCCCGATGCCGAACGCGCCGCCTATGGCCGCGCTGCACTGGAATACCGCGCTTCGCTGAGCTTCGTCGAAAGCAAGGTGCGTTCCATGCTCACCGCGATCACGGGGCAATAAGCCATGAGCAACCTGCCGATCTTCGATATCGCCGGCTCCGCGCTGCAGGCGCAGTCGGTGCGCATGAGCACCATCGCCTCCAACCTGTCCAACGCTGACAGCATCGCCGGCTCGGCCGACGCGGTGTACAAGCCGCTGGAACCGATCTTCCAGGCGGTGACCAGCAAGACCGATCCGAACATCACCTCGGTGCAGGTCAAGGAGATCACCCAGAGCAACGCGGCGCCGATCAAGCGCTACGAGCCGGGCCATCCGCTGGCCGACGGCGATGGCTACATCTACCAGCCCGACGTCGATCCGGTGGCGCAGATGGTCAACCTGATCTCGACCTCGCGCAATTACCAGGCCGGCGTGGAGATGTTGACCACCGCCAAGGAACTGGCCCTGGCCACCCTGACCATGGGCCGCTGAGGCCCGCTGCACCGGACACCGCCATGACCACTGCCGTCAACAACCAGAGCAACCAGGACGTCTACGCCGCACTCGGCCTGAACGCCCCCAACAGCAACGCCACCAAGAAGAAGAACACGCTGGACCAGGCCGATTTCCTGCGCCTGATGACCGAGCAGCTGCAGCACCAGGATCCGCTGAAGCCGATGGACAACACGCAGATGGTCTCGCAGATGGCGCAGATGTCGACCGTGCAGGGCATCACCGATCTGAACAAGTCGGTGAAGGGCTTCCAGGAGTCGATGGCCAGCGACCAGGTGCTGCGCGGTGCCGCCCTGGTCGGCCACCAGGTGCTGGTGCCCTCGGAAAAGCTGGTGCTGGAAAAGGAAGGCTCGGTGGAGGGCACGGTTGCCGCGCCGGCCGCCGGCATCGTCACCGTGGACGTCACCGACGCCAACGGCGCCAAGGTCACCTCGATCAGCGTTGAAGCCAAGGCCGCCGGCGAGACCGCGTTCACCTGGGATGGCAAGGATGCCAACGGCAAGCGCATGGAGCCGGGCAAGTACAACATCGTCGCCAACCACGTCGACACCACCGGCAAGAGCACCAAGCTGTCCACCTTCGTGCAGGCACCGGTGGAAAGCGTGACCGTCGGTTCCGACGGCCTCTACCTGAATCTCAAGGGCCTGGGCACGGCCCCTCTCGACTACGTGCTCCGCGTCAGCTGAGCCGCACCTACCGCATCCAACAGGAGCATCCCATGGGCTTCAACATTTCCCTGTCCGGCATCAACGCTGCCAACTCGGACCTGAGCGTCACCGCCAACAACGTGGCCAACGTCAACACCACCGGCTTCAAGCAGTCGCGTGCGGAATTCGCCGACCTGTTCGCCGCCACCAGCTACGGCCTGTCCAAGAACGCGATCGGTTCGGGCGTGCGCGTCTCCAACGTGGCCCAGCAGTTCATCCAGGGCAACAACGAGCAGACCGGCCGCAGCCTGGACATGGCCATTTCCGGTGAGGGCTTCTTCACCATGAACATGAACGGTGCACGCGTGTACTCGCGCGCCGGCAACTTCCAGACCGACGCCGCCGGCTACGTGGTCAACCCGCAGGGCGCACGCCTGCAGGTGTTCGCTCCGAACGCCGACGGCACCAACTTCGACGCCGGCCGCCTGGTCGACCTGCAGCTGCTGACCACCGACAGCCCGCCCAAGCAGACCAGCGAGGTCAAGGTCGGCTTCACCCTGCCCGGCAATGCCAAGCAGCCGACGGTGACCACCTTCGACCCCACCAATTCCAACAGCTACAGCCATTCCAGCGGCGGCATCACCGTGTATGACTCGCTGGGCGTCAGCCACACCCAGGTGTCCTACTTCGTGAAGGAAGCGGCCACCAACGCCTGGACGGTGCACAACTACGTCGATGGCCAGCCGGCCGGTACGCCCACCCCGCTGACCTTCGACAACGCCGGCAAGCTGACCGCACCGGCCAACGGCAAGATCAGCCTGGGCACCTTCACCCCGACCACCGGCGCCGGCGTGCTGAACATGACGCTGGATGTGAGCGGCTCGACCCAGTACGGCGAGAAGTTCGCCCTGCGCAATACCCAGCAGGATGGCTACGCGGCCGGCAAGCTCAACGAGATCACCGTTTCGGAAACCGGCGTGGTGTTCGCCCGCTATTCCAACGGCGACGACAAGCCGCTGGGCCAAGTGGCACTGACCAGCTTCAACAATCCGCAGGGCCTGGAACAGAAGGGCAACAACCTGTGGGTGGAGACCTTCGATTCGGGCACGCCGCGCACCGGCGCCGCCGACACCTCCAACCTCGGCAAGATCCAGGCCGGTTCGCTGGAATCCTCCACCGTCGACCTGACCGAACAGCTGGTCAACATGATCACCGCGCAGCGCAACTTCCAGGCCAACGCGCAGATGATCACGACCCAGGACCAGATCACCCAGACCGTCATCAACATCCGTTGATGACCTGCTGACCCTGTCACGGAACTCCCCGCATGGATAAAGCCCTTTACGTGGCGATGACCGGTGCCCGCGCCTCCCTGCAGGCGCAGGGAACGCTCAGCCACAACCTCGCCAACTCGGACACCCCCGGCTTCAAGGAAGCGCTGGCCAACACCGAAGCCTTCCCGATCCGTGGCCCGGGCTTTGCCTCGCGGGTGGATGCACTGCACGTCGATGCGGGTTTCAACCGCACGGCCGGCGCGCAGCACATCACCGGCAAGCCGCTGGACCTGTCGTTGCAGACCGGCACCTGGCTTGCCGTGCAGTCCACCGATGGCAGCGAGGCCTACACCCGTGGCGCCGCGCTGTCGGTGACCCCGAACGGCCAGCTGGTGACCTCCAGCGGCCGTCCGGTGCTGGACGACAACAACAACCCGATCGCGATTCCGCCCTACCAGGCGATGGAGATCGGCAACGACGGCACGATCTCGATCATCCCGCAGGGCGAAGGCCCGCAGACGATGGCGATGATCGGCCGGATCAAGGTGGTGCAGGCGCCGGATGATCGCCTCGAACGCGGCCTGGATGGCCTGTTCCGCAATACCGATCCGCTGCAGCCGTTCGCCCAGGCGCAGGGCACGGCGGTGCACAGCGGCCAGCTGGAAGGCAGCAACGTCGATGCCGCCGGCGCGCTGGTGCAGATGATCCAGCTGCAGCGCCAGTACGAAATGCAGGTGCAGGTGATCAAGCACGGCGATGACAACGCGCGCAGCGCCAACAGCCTGTTGCGCCTGGGCAGCTGACGGAATTCCGGCACCGGCCCGCGCCGGTGCTGGCACGCCGCTTGCACTCCCTACCCCATGGGCCGCACCGCGCGGCCGGCTTCACCCAGACAGGACTCCGAAGATGAACCAGGCATTGTGGATCGCGAAAACCGGACTGGATGCGCAGCAGATGCGCATGTCGGTGGTTTCCAACAACCTCGCCAACACCAACACCACCGGCTTCAAGCAGGACCGCGCCAGCTTCGAGGACCTGTTGTACCAGCAGGTGCGCCAGCCCGGCGGTTCCTCTTCGGCACAGACCCAGCTGCCCACCGGCCTGCAGATCGGCACCGGCGTGCGCGTGGTGGCCACCGCCAAGAACTTCGAGCAGGGCAGCCAGCAGCAGACCGGCCGCGCGCTTGACGTGATGGTAAACGGCCGCGGCTTCTTCGAAGTGCAGATGCCCGACGGCAGCTCGGCCTACACCCGCGACGGCTCGTTCAAGATCAACCAGGACAGCGAGCTGGTCACCAACAGCGGCTACCCGGTGCAGCCGGGCATCCAGATTCCCGAAGGCGCGCAGTCGGTGACCATCGGCACCGACGGCACCATCAGCGTGAAGATGGCCGACGGCGCGGCATCGGTGGAAGTGGGTGCATTGACCCTTACCGACTTCGTCAATCCGGCGGGCCTGCAGGCACGTGGTGAAAACCTGTTCCTGGAAACCACCGCCTCCGGCCCGGCGCAGAACGGCAATCCCGGCCTGAACGGCCTGGGCACCGTGGTGCAGGGTGCGCTGGAAGGCAGCAACGTCAACGTGGTGGAAGAGCTGGTGTCGATGATCGAAACCCAGCGCGCCTACGAAATGAACGCCAAGGCGATCTCGACCACCGACTCGATGCTCGGCTACCTCAGCAACAAGCTCTGACCGCCCTCACCGGGAAACTGCCATGTCGCCCCTTTCTTCCTTCGCCCGTACTGCCCTCGCCTGCGCCGTGGCTGCCCTGCTCGGCGGCTGCGTGATCGCTGGCGACGTGCGCCCCTATCCGACGATGGCGCCGTTGCAGCCGATCATGCCGCCGCAGGCCGAACCGACCGCCGGCGCGATCTACGCCGCCGGCCCGACCCTGCAGCTGTATTCGGACCGCCGTGCGCGCGATGTCGGCGACCTGCTGACCATCACCCTGCTGGAAAACACCACCGCGCAGACCAGCGCCAACACCGCCACCAACAAGGAATCGAACCTGAGCCTCGGCACGCCGTCGATTCTCGGTGCACCGGTCACCCTGGGCGGCAAGGACATCCTGAGTGCAACGGCCAAGGGCGCACGCGACTTCACCGGCAAGGGCAACAGCGCGCAGAGCAACCGCCTGCAGGGCAACGTGACCGTGACCGTGGTGCAGCGCCTGCCCAACGGCAACCTGGTGGTGCAGGGGCAGAAGAACCTGCGCCTGAACCAGGGTGATGAGCTGGTGCAGGTACAGGGCATCGTGCGCCCCGGCGACATCAGCGCGGACAACACCGTGCCTTCCAGCCGCGTGGCCGAAGCGCGCATCGTCTATGGCGGCCGCGGCCCTGTCGCGCAGTCCAACGCGATGGGTTGGCTGAGCCGCTTCTTCAACTCCGGCCTGACGCCGTTCTGAGTATGGCCATGAAACTCTCCTTCTCTTCTTCCTGGCAGCGACGCGCAGCGTCGCTCTACTGTGCCGTGTTCATGGTCTTCGCAGTGGCTGCCCCCGCCAGCGCCGAGCGCATCAAGGACCTGGCCCAGGTGGGGGGCGTGCGCGGCAATGCACTGGTGGGTTACGGCCTGGTGGTCGGCCTGGATGGCAGCGGCGACCGCACCAGCCAGGCGCCCTTCACCGTGCAGAGCCTGAAGAACCTGCTGGGCGAGCTGGGCGTCAACGTACCGGCCAACGTCAACCCGCAGCTGAAGAACGTGGCGGCAGTGGCGATCCACGCCGAGCTGCCGCCGTTCGCCAAGCCCGGCCAGCCGATCGACATCACCGTGTCCTCGATCGGCAACGCCGTGTCGCTGCGCGGTGGCTCGCTGCTGATGGCGCCGCTGCGCGGTGCCGACGGCCAGGTCTACGCGATTGCCCAGGGCAACCTGATCGTGGGCGGCTTCGGTGCACAGGGCAAGGACGGTTCGCGCGTCTCGGTGAACGTGCCCAGCGTCGGCCGCATCCCCAACGGTGCGACCGTTGAGCGCGCCCTGCCGGATGTGTTCGGTGCCAGCGGCGAGATCACCCTGAACCTGCACAACAGCGACTTCACCACCATCTCGCGGATGGTCGGTGCGCTCAACAATGCTTTCGGCGAGGGTTCGGCGCGTGCCGTGGACGGCGGTACCGTTGCCGTGCGTGCGCCCACCGATGCCGGTGCGCGCATCGGCCTGCTGGCCCGTATCGAAAACCTGGAACTGACCCCGGGCGCTGCACCGGCCAAGGTAGTGGTCAACTCGCGTACCGGCACCGTGGTCATCGGCCAGCAGGTGCGTGTCGGCCCGGCCGCGATCTCGCATGGCTCGTTGACGGTGACCATCCAGGAAAACACCAACGTCAGCCAACCCAACGCTTTTGCCGGTGGCCAGACCGTGGCCACGCCGCAGTCGACCATCACCGCTACCAACGATGGCAGCCGGATGTTCAAGTTCAACGGCGGCACCACCCTGGACGAGATCGTGCATGCGGTGAACGCCGTTGGCGCGGCACCGGGTGACCTGATCGCGATCCTGGAAGCACTGAAGCAGGCCGGCGCCCTGAGCGCCGAGCTCGAGGTGATCTGACATGCGCATCACTCCCGCATTCGAACTCAGCCCGGCCCAGCAGAACGACCCGGCCAAGATCGACAAGGTCGCGCGCCAGCTTGAAGGCCAGTTCGCGCAGATGCTGGTCAAGAGCATGCGTGACGCCAGCTTCGGCGATTCGCTGTTCCCGGGTGAGAACAAGATGTTCCGGGAGATGTACGACCAGAAGATCGCCGAGGCGATGACCCGCGGCAAGGGCCTGGGCCTGTCGAGCATGATCACCCGCCAGTTGTCCGGCGCGCAGGCCGACGGCCCGGCGCTGGATACCCGGGTGGACCCGGCCAAGGCCAGCCGCGCCTACCAGCTCAATGCGCCCGCAGCGCCGTCGCTGCCGCTGCAGGACGCCGGCCAGGCCGTGCGCATGCTGCAGCAGATGGCGGCCGGTGTGCAGGATGGCGCGCAGTCCTCCCTCGCCCCGATGGAGCAGGCGCTGGACCTGATTGCGGGCCGGGAAAGCAGCGGCATGCATCGGTCGCTGGGTACCGACGATCCCTATGCCGGTGCCATCGGTGGCGCCGATTGGGCCGCTGCCAGCGACCAGTGGGCGCCGACCGCCAGCAACCGCGGCAGCAGCGGCACCCCGGCCGATGCACTGGCCACGCGCACCGCCGTCGCCCAGTTGGGCGCACACACCCCGGAGGGCTTCGTCGCCAGCATCTGGCAGCACGCGCAGAGCGCGGCCAAGGAACTGGGCGTGGACGCGCGCGCCCTGGTTGCCCAGGCAGCGCTGGAAACCGGCTGGGGCAAGCGCCAGATCAAGCATGCCGATGGCAGCACCTCGCACAACCTGTTCGGCATCAAGGCCACCGGCTGGAAGGGCCAGAGCGCTACCGCCGGCACCCATGAGTATGTCGATGGCGTGCGCCGCAACGAGACCGCCAGCTTCCGCGCCTACACCTCGCCCGCAGAGAGCTTTGCCGACTACGTGCGCCTGCTGAAGACCAGCCCGCGCTACCAGCAGGCACTGCAGGCCGGCACCGATGTGCAGGGCTTCGCGCGCGGCCTGCAACGCGCCGGCTACGCCACCGACCCGCGCTACGCGGCCAAGATCGCCGCGATCGCCGGCGGCCCGACCATCGAGCGCGCCGTGGCCGCCGTGGCCGACGCCGGCTCACGCATCGGCCAGACCTTCGCCAGCACCGCAACCGCGGCGCTGGGTATCACCCGTCGTTGAGGAACCCCATGTCCAGCGTACTTTCCACCGGTACCAGTGCCCTGCTCGCCTTCCAGCGTGCGTTGGCCACCACCAGCCACAACGTGGCCAACCTCAACACTCCCGGCTACAGCCGGCAGAAGGTCGACTTCGCCACCGCCACCCCGCAGAACTACGGCTATGGTGACGTTGGCAACGGCACCCGCATCGTCGACATCCGCCGCGCCGCCGACCAGCTGGCGATCTCGCGCCTGCTCGACAGCGGCGGCGAACTGGCACGCCTGAAGCAGCTCTCGGGCATGGCCGACCGGGTCAATGCCCTGTTCTCCGACGCGGCCACCAACGTGGCCGGGGTCTGGTCGAGCTTTTTCGATACCGTCAGCGGCCTGTCCTCCAACGCAGCGGGCACGGCCGACCGGCAGAACATGCTCGATGGCGCCAAGGCCCTGGCCAACCGCTTCAGCCAGCTCAACACCCACCTGAACAACCTCAATGGCGAGGTCAACAACGGATTGATGGCCGGTGCCACCGAAGTCAACCGGCTGGCGTCGGAGATCGCGCAGATCAACGGTGCCATCGGCACCAACATCGCCAACGCCGCACCCGACCTGCTGGACCGCCGCGACCAGCTGATCTCGCAGCTGGTGGGCTACACCGGCGGCACCGCGGTGATCCAGGACGGCGGCATCATGAACGTCTACACCGCCGGCGGCCAGGCGCTGGTGGTGGGCACCACTGCATCGAAGGTCACCACGGTGGCCGACCCGTACCAGCCCGAGCGCCTGCAGCTGGCGCTGCAGACCCAGGGCGGCACCATCACCCTGGACCCGAAGGCCGTGGGCGGCCAGATCGGCGGCCTGCTCGAGTTCCGCGACACCGTGCTGACCCCGGCCCAGGCCGAACTGGGCAAGCTGGCTGTGGGCCTGGCCGAGACGTTCAACAGCACCCATCGCCAGGGCGTGGATCTGTACGGACAGATGGGCGGCGACTTCTTCAACATCGGCACGCCGCGTGTCACCGGCAATGCCGGCAACACCGGCACCGGCGCGATCACCGCCAGCTACGGCGACCTCGGCAAGCTGGAAGCACAGAACATCGTGCTCAAGTTCGATGGCAGCAACTGGGCCGCCAGCCGCGCCGACACCGGCGCCAGCGTCCCGCTGACCGGCACCGGTACCGCTGCCGACCCGTTGATCATCAACGGCGTGAAGCTGGTGGTGGGGGGCAGCCCGGCGGCCAACGACCGCTTCCTGCTGCAGCCGACGGCTGGCGTAGCCGGCAGCCTGGAGATGGCGATCACCGATCCGTCGCGCATTGCCGCGGCCGCCGCCATCAAGGGCGCTGCCGCACTGGCCAACACCGGCACCGGCAAGCTGAGCGGCGTGACCGTGACCGATGCGGCCAACGCCAACCTGCGCAATCCTGCTGCGATCGTGTTCACCTCGGCCACCACCTACACCATCGATGGCGGCCCGCCGCAGACCTATACGCCCGGGCAGACCATCAGCGCCAACGGCTGGAGCTTCGTGCTCGATGGCGTGCCGAAGAATGGCGACACCTTCAACATCACCCCGACTCCGGCCGGCTCGTCGGACAACAGCAATGCCACCAAGCTGTCCAAGGTGGAATCGGCCAAGGCGTTCAACGCCGGCACGGTGACGCTGGGCGGCGCATTGGGCGGGCTGACCACCCAGGTCGGTGCAGCAGCGCGTTCGGCGGAGTATTCGCTGGGGGCGCAGCAGGTGATCGCCGACCAGGCACAGGCAGCGCGTGACGAAGTGTCCGGCGTCAACCTCGATGAGGAGGCGGCCGACATGCTGCGCCTGCAACAGGCCTACCAGGCCGCCTCGCAGTTGATCTCCACCGCCGATTCCATGTTCCAGACCATCCTGGGAGCCGTGCGCCGATGAGCAACCGCATCTCCACCGGAATGATGTACAGCCAGTCGGTTGCGCTGATGATGGCCAAGCAGGCCAAGCTCAGCCACCTGGAACAGCAGATCGCCACCGGCAGCAAGATCGTCAGCGCCAAGGACGATCCGGTCGCTGCAGGCGCTGCGGTGGGCCTGGACCGCAGCCTGGCCGCACTGGAACGCATGAAGCTCAATGGCAACAACGTGCAGAACCGCCTGGGCGTGCAGGAAAACACCCTGGCCCAGGTCAACGACCTGATGGCGCGCGTCAACGATCTGACCATCCAGGCCAGCAATCCCGCCTTGAGTGCGCCCGACAAGAAGACCCTGATCACCGAGTTGAACCAGATCCGCGAGGGCCTGCTGTCGCTGGCCAACAGCAGCGACGGCACCGGCCGCTACGTGTTCGGCGGCACCAACGACAGCGATCCGCCGTTCGCCAAGATTGACGGCAAGGTTGTCTATCGCGGCGACCAGACCCAGCGCCAGGTGGAAGTCGGCCCGGATACCTACGTGCGCGACGCCCTGCCCGGCAGCGAGATCTTCCTGCGCATCCCCACCGGCGATGGCTTCGTCGATGGCAGCGCAGCGGCAGGCAACGCCGGCAACGGCGTGCTGACCAACATCACCCGTGATGGCAGCGACAGCTGGAACGGGCAATCGTTCAGCGTGCGCTTCACCGCAGCCGATCAGTACGAAGTGCTGGACGGCGCCGGCAACGTAACCGGCACCGGCACCTACAAGGCCGGCAGCGAACTGGAGATCAATGGCGTTCGCCTGCAGATCGCTGGCGCGCCAGCAACAGGTGACAGCTTCAACGTGCAGGCCGCCAGCAGCCGCGACATCTTCGGCACCATGGACAAGCTGATCGCCGCACTGGATGCCGATACCGGCACCCCGGCGAAGATGGCCGCGCAGCAGAACGAGCTGCAGAGCGCATTGCGTGATGTCGGCCGCGCGGCGGAACGGATGATCGATTCGCGCGCTGCCGGTGGCGCGCAGCTGAAGGCGCTGGACAACGCGGCGGAGATGCGTGAGGCCAATGGCGTGACGCTGAAGACCACGCTGTCGGAGATGCGCGACCTGGACTACGCCGATGCGTTGAGCCAGTACCAGCTGGAAAGCACCGCGCTGCAGGCGGCACAGACGCTGTTCTCGCAGATGCAGTCGATGTCGCTGTTCAACAAGATCCGCTGATTCCACGCGCCAGCGCTGGAGCCCAAGGCCGCGATGCCCTGCATCGCGGCCTTTTTCGTTTCGGCGGTCATGTACCGCTGCGCTCGCCGGGCATGGCCCGGCGCTACCGAAGGGTTGGCCATGCCCGGCGGATGTTCCGAAGGGTTGGCCATGGTAGCGCCGGGCCACGCCCGGCGGATGTTCCGAAGCGCTGGCTCTGGTAGCGCCGGGCCATGCCCGACGGATGTTGCGAAGCGCTGGCTCTGGTAGCGCCGGGCCATGCCCGGCGGATGTTCCGAGATCGCCCATCAAGCCCAGCCGGCCCCCGCCGATACCTTCATCAGCGTGGGTTGGGCATGCCCGACCGCCCCTACCAGGAGTTGCCTTGACGCTTCTCCAGGGCGGAAATCCCCGGAAAAACAGCTTTCAGCGACGAAATTCGGTTGCAACGAAATTCCCGGCTAAAGGTTGTTGACAAAGCGCCGTTATTCATTTGGCAACGGCGAAGCACACAGCCAAACAAAAAAATCAGGCGGCGCTTCGTTCCATTCACCAACGGGTTCCACATAAGAGGAGACGACCCCATGGCACAGGTAATCAACACCAATACGATGTCGCTCAACGCTCAGCGCAACCTGAGCACCAGCGGCAGCTCGCTCGCCACCACCATCCAGCGCCTCTCGTCCGGCCTGCGCATCAACAGCGCGAAGGACGACGCCGCCGGCCTGGCCATCAGCGAGCGCTTCACCACCCAGATCCGTGGTCTGGACGTGGCCATCCGCAACGCCAACGACGGCATCTCGCTGGCCCAGGTGGCCGAGGGCTCGCTGAACGAAGTGGGCAACAACCTGCAGCGCATCCGCGAACTGGGCGTGCAGGCCTCCAACGCCACCAACTCGGCCAGCGACCGCAAGGCGCTGCAGGCTGAAGTGACCCAGCTGGTCAGCGAAATCGACCGCGTCGCCAAGCAGGCTGACTTCAACGGCACCAAGCTGCTGGACGGTTCGTTCACCAGCCAGCTGTTCCAGGTCGGCGCCAACGCCGGCCAGGCCATCGCCATCAACAGCGTGGTCAACGCCAAGGCCGATTCGCTGGGCGCGGCCAGCTTCGCCAACGTCTACACCGGCACCAGCCTGGCTGCAGCCGACAAGGCCACCGCCGATACCACCTACTCCGGCCTGCAGATCTCGGTGACCCCGCCGGGCGGCGCCGCCACCACGGTCACCATCAGCGACTTCACCGTGAAGGCAGGCGAATCGATCACCTCGGCCACCGCGGCCGCGATCAACAACAAGCTGGGCGAAACCGGCGTGGTCGCCTCCGTCAACGCCGGCGTGGTCAGCCTGGCCTCGGTCAAGGACGGCCAGACCTTCGCTCTGGGTGTCAGCGCGGCGACGCCGCCGGCCGGCGCCACCGCCGCCACCATCGCCGGCCTGGGCCTGACCGAGACCAGCACCAACGGCGGCACGCTGACCGGTGCAACGGCCAGCTTCGTCAAGGACCTGAACGTCACCACGGCCGAAGGCGCACAGAAGGCGATGTCCATCGTCGACAAGGCCCTCGAATCGGTCAACAGCGTGCGCGCCGACCTCGGCGCGATCCAGAACCGCTTCACCTCGGTGGTCGCCAACCTGCAGACCTCCTCGGAGAACCTGTCCGCATCGCGCAGCCGCATCCGCGATACCGACTTCGCCAAGGAAACCGCCGAGCTGACCCGCACCCAGATCCTGCAGCAGGCCGGTACGGCCATGCTGGCCCAGGCCAACCAGGTACCGCAGAACGTGCTCAGCCTGTTGCAGCGCTGACATGAGCCGCCCCCGGGGCACGTCGGGGGCGTCTAACCCAACTCACGTGCAACCGCTCAAGGACCTCTCCTCATGGCACAAGTAATCAACACCAACACGATGTCGTTGAATGCTCAGCGTAACCTGAGCACCAGCGGCAGCTCGCTGGCCACCACCATCCAGCGCCTGTCCTCCGGTTCGCGCATCAACAGTGCCAAGGACGATGCGGCCGGTCTGGCGATCTCCGAGCGCTTCGGCACCCAGATCCGCGGCACCGACGTGGCCATCCGCAATGCCAACGACGGCATCTCGCTGGCACAGGTCGCCGAAGGTTCGCTGACCGAAATCGGCAACAACCTGCAGCGCGTCCGCGAGCTGTCGGTGCAGGCCTCCAACGCCACCAACTCGGCCAGCGACCGCAAGGCGCTGCAGGCCGAAGTGACCCAGCTGGTTTCGGAAATCGACCGCGTCGCCAAGCAGTCGGACTTCAACGGCACCAAGCTGCTGGACGGCACCTTCTCCAGCCAGCTGTTCCAGGTCGGCGCCAACGCTGGCCAGGCCATCGCAATTGATAAGACCATCGATGCCAAGGCCAATGCCCTGGGTGGTGCGCAGTTCTCCAGCGGCACGGCGACGGCAATCGCCGGCACTGCCGACACGGACACTGCGATCGGCGCGTTCACCATCACCGACAGCAAGGGCACCGTCTTCAATTTCGGCGCCATGACCGTCAAGAGCGTCGGTGACGCTGCGGCCAACACCGCTGCAAACGGCAAGGCCGTCGTTGCCGCGATCAACGCCAAGATTGGTGAGACCGGCGTGCTGGCGGAGGCCGATGCCGCTGGCGCCCTGACCCTGACCTCGGTCAAGGACAGCGTGAACAACGCAGGCGCATTCACCGCCATCGCCAGCTCGCTGGCCGGGTTCGCCGCTGCCACTCCTGTGCCGGGCAAGCAGTTCGCCGACAAGATCGACGTGTCCACCGTTAAGGGTGCACAGCAGGCGATGGAAGTGGTCGACAAGGCCCTGGGTGCGATCAACAGCACCCGCGCCGACCTCGGTGCGATCCAGAACCGCTTCACCTCGGTCGTTGCCAACCTGCAGACCTCCTCGGAGAACCTGTCGGCGTCGCGCAGCCGCATCAAGGACACCGACTTCGCCAAGGAAACCGCTGAGCTGACCCGCACCCAGATCCTGCAGCAGGCCGGTACGGCCATGCTGGCCCAGGCCAACCAGGTGCCGCAGGGCGTGCTCAGCCTGCTGCGCTGATCCGCTCCTTGATCGACCACCGGGCGGCGGCCGAGCTGCCGCCCGGTTCCTGAAATACGTTCCACCTTCGCCAAAGGAAAAGCACCATGGCACAAGTCATCAACACCAACACCATGTCCCTGAATGCTCAGCGCAACCTGAGCACCAGCGGCAGCTCGCTCGCTACCACCATCCAGCGCCTGTCCTCCGGTTCGCGCATCAACAGCGCCAAGGACGATGCGGCCGGCCTGGCGATCTCCGAGCGCTTCGGCACCCAGATCCGCGGCACCGACGTGGCCATCCGCAATGCCAACGACGGCATCTCGCTGGCCCAGGTTGCCGAAGGTTCGCTGACCGAAATCGGCAACAACCTGCAGCGCGTCCGCGAGCTGTCGGTGCAGGCCTCCAACGCCACCAACTCGGCCAGTGACCGCAAGGCGCTGCAGGCCGAAGTGACCCAGCTGGTCTCGGAAATCGACCGCGTCGCCAAGCAGTCGGACTTCAACGGCACCAAGCTGCTGGACGGCACCTTCTCCAGCCAGCTGTTCCAGGTCGGCGCCAACGCCGGCCAGGCCATCGCCATCGATAAGACCATCGATGCCAAGGCTGGCTCGCTGGGCACCTCGACCTTCGCGAGCGGTGCAACTGACGCACTTGTCGCCAGCACCGACGGTGCACGCATCACGGGCAAGGTGATGGGCGTCGACATCGGCACCGTCGAGATCAAGGCCGGCGCCACCACTGCGGACGCGTCCAAGGCCGTCGCTACGGCAATCAACGCCAAGATCGGTGAAGCCGGCATTTACGCCGAAGCCAATGCCGATGGCACGATGAAGCTGACCTCGGTGAAGGAAGGCAAGACAGTCGCCGTCGCCGACATCGCTTTGGAGCGCAGCGACCTGAACGCTGGCACTGGCGTGTGGGGAGCCAAGGCGGCTGCAGCGGGATACACCGCTGGAACCGAAACCGCCGCCAACGTGCAGAAACTCGACGTAAGCACGGTCCTCGGTGCACAGCAGGCAATGGAAGTGGTCGACAAGGCCCTGGGTGCGATCAACAGCACCCGCGCCGACCTCGGCGCGATCCAGAACCGCTTCACCTCGGTCGTTGCCAACCTGCAGACCTCCTCGGAGAACCTGTCGGCGTCGCGCAGCCGCATCAAGGACACCGACTTCGCCAAGGAAACCGCTGAGCTGACCCGCACCCAGATCCTGCAGCAGGCCGGTACGGCCATGCTGGCCCAGGCCAACCAGGTGCCGCAGGGCGTGCTCAGCCTGCTGCGCTGATCCACGGCAAGAAGGCGCCGCTACCGTCGGGTTCAACCGACGGTAGCGGCAACCCGACAGCCACGGCGTACTCAGGTGCCGGCCATGCCCGGCCCGGGAAGCTTCCCGAACCGGCTTGGCATCGCCCGCCCCTGCGGACCTCTCTTTCAGCGTTGTGCATGTTGACTGTACGTACCGGGCGGCTTCGTCTCCCCCCGATTGTCAGTAGCCTGATCCCTCCCCTGCATTGGGGGAGGGTTTTTTACAGACCCCCGGCAGCCCGCGGTGAACCCACCCGCGCCCTGCCCCAGACCTCCTGCAACCGGCGTGCCAGAGCCGCCCCACCGGCCAGTGGCACGGCGCATGCATCAACGAAGTCCTCAAGACCCAGCGGCACAGGCCGCTATTTTCGTTGACGACGGGCCGCTGCACGACGGCCAGGCCCGTATACCAGGAGAAACGACGTGGCAGACTTTGGATACGGTGGCATTGGCTCAGGGCTGGACATCTCCAGCATCGTCAACCAGCTGGTCGCAGCGGACCGCAAGCCGGCCGACAATGCGCTGAACCTGCAGCAGTCCAAGACCAAGATGCAGCTGTCGTCGCTCGGCACGGTCACCTCGGCCTTCGACAAGCTGAAGACCGCCCTGACCGCGTTGAAGGCCACCACCGCCTTCGACACCCGTACCGTCAGCGCAACCGGCAAGGCCGGCCCCAACAACGCCGACGATGTGTTGACCGCATCGGTGGCGCTGTATGACCTCGGCACCAGCAAGGCGGCCGCAGCCAACGGTACCCACAAGATCGAGGTGAAGAACCTGGCGTCGGCGCACAAGCTGATTGCCGACACGTCGGTGCCCAAGACCGATACCTTCGGTGCCGGAACCTTGACGCTGACCGTCGGCGTGGGCGACAAGGCCAAGACGATGAACGTGCAGGTGGAGGAAGGCGACACGCTTACCACCGTCCGCAACAAGATCGATGCCGCCGGCCGCAAGGAAGGCGTGCAGGCCACGCTGATCAGCTCCGGCGACAACCAGTACCTGTCCATCGCCCAGGAAAAGACCGGCGCGGCCAGCGCGATCAAGCTGGAATACGCCGGCAGCGATCCCAAGCTGGGCGCACTGGTCGGCAGCCTGAAGGAGAACAGCCCCGCCAAGGATGCGGTGCTGACCATTGACGGCGTGGAAGTGGTGAGTGCCAGCAACACCGTGACCGACGCGGTGCCAGGCCTGACCCTGAACCTGAAGGTGCCGGGCCTGAGCACCGTCACCATCAGCACCGACACTACTGCCGCAACCAAGGTGATGCAGGAGTTCGTCACCGCCTACAACGCGGCCATCGCGGCGATCAACACCGAAACCAAGTACGACCCGAAGACCAAGGAAGCCGCCGCGCTGACCGGCGATGCGCAGATGCGGGGTGCAATCGCGCAGCTGCGCTCGACGATGTCCGGCGTGCTCAAGGACCTGGCAGGCGACCAGCTGGACGCCAAGGCACTGGGCCTGCAGACCCGCGGCTATCCCAACGCCGATGGCACCCTGGTGCTGGACAGCACCAAGTTCGCCGCAGCCCTCGCCGCGCAGCCGGAGAAGATCCGCCAGGCGGTCACCGGCGATACCGGTGGTGCCGGCCGGCTGTATTCACTGGTGGACGGCTACGTCAGCACCACGGTTGGCAAGGAAGGCGCCTTCGTCGCCCGCACCAAGGGGCTGAACACCACGCTGGACAACATCGACAAGCGCCGCAAGGACCTGGACGCGCGCATGGTCGGTGTCGAAGCCCGTTACAAGAAACAGTTCGTGGCATTGGACAGCCTGATGGGCAAGCTGCAGCAGAGCAACACCGCCCTGCAGCAGCAGCTGGCCCAGTTGAACCGCTGAGGAAACACGCACGGCGCTCAAGTTTGGCGCCGTACGCACCGATAACGGACGCAACAGCAATCATCGCAGTGCCGGCGTCAACGGTCCCTTCGACCGCACCCCGGCACCCCGCGCAAGGGAGAATCACGAATGTACGGTTCCAGCCGTCAGTACGCCGAGCAATACCGCCAGGTGGGTGTGACCAGTGCGGTCGCCGATGCCGATCCGCACAAACTGGTGGCGCTGCTGCTGTCTGGCGCGCTGGAGCGCGTGCGCCGTGCACAAGCCACCCTCGACCAGGGCGACCAGGCCGGCAAGGGCAAGGCGATCGGCGAGGCATGCGCGATCGTCGCCCACCTCAACGGCTCGCTGGACCATGAAGCCGGCGGCGAAATCGCCGGCAACCTGTCGGCGCTGTACGACTACCTGCTGCAGCGCCTGACCGAAGCCAACCTGCACAACGACCGCGCCGCGCTGGACGAATCGCTGCAGCTGCTGGGCGAGATCGACGGTGCCTGGAATGCCATTCCGCACGAACAGCGCCGTCCCGCGGCGGTGGCGCCATGAGCCTGCTTGAACTCAACGCGCAGCTGGATGCCTTCGAGAAGGCCCTCCACGAAGAGGCCTTCGAACAGGCCGACAGCCTGCTCGATGGCCATGACAGCACCCTGCACGCACTGCTGAGCCAGCCGCTGGGCAGCGCCGACCACGCGCCGCTGTCGGCCCTGCTGGAGCGCCAGCAGAGCCTGCTCGGCCTGCTGCGCCAGCGTCGCGACGCAGTCTCCCTGCAGATGCAGGACGGCCGCCGCTCCCTTCGCGCCGCGCATGCCTACCTGCAGGCAGAATCGCTGGCATGACCGTGCTGCCGACCACGTCCCTGCACCACCCGGCTGAAAGCGAGCTGTTCGACGAAACGCTCAGCTGTGAACTGGCCCTGCCCGCCGAGTTCCAGGCCGGCAGTGCAGTGGGCCGGACCAGCAGTGCCGAAGGCCTGCTGCGCAGCCTGGCACTGGTCGAAGACAGCCGCATCGACGAACACGAAGAACGCAGCGAAGCCAGCCTGCAGCTGCAGCGCCTGGAAGCCAAGGTGGACCTGACCATGGTCCTGCTCGGCCGCCTGATCCGCCAGCAGGGCCAGGAACCAACGCTGCGTCCGGTGCGCTGGTCGCGCCGTGGCATCCGCCTGCAGCTGGGCCCACGCAGCGGCAGCACGCCCGGCCAGGCCGGCGTTGTCCGCCTGCAACCCAGCGACTGGCTGCCCGACCATATCGACCTGCCGGTGGAAGTCGTCGCCGAAGCGGCCGATGGCGGTGGTGGTCACTATCTGTGGCTGCGCTTCCATCGCCTCGGCGATGGCCTGGAAATGGCGATGGAACGGCATCTGTTCCGGCTGCACCGCCGGCAGGTGGCCGAGGCCCGCCGCGCACGCTGAAATCTGCCACCATGCAGGCGGACGGACAGCCCTTGGCGTGCCCGTTCAGCTAAGTTAAGGTGGACCCCCCTCCCCAACCTCCAGCGTGCCTGTGCGAGTTCTCATCGTCGACGATCACACCCTGGTTCGCGCCGGCCTGGCGCGGCTGCTGCAGGGGTTTGCCGACGTGCAGCTCGTCGCCGAGGCCAGCAATGCCGAACAGGCACTGCAGATGGCCCTGCAGCACGCACCGGACGTGGTGTTGATGGACCTGTCGCTGCCCGGCCGCACCGGCCTGGAAGCGCTGAGCGACATCCGCCTGCGCGCCCCCGGTACGCGCATCGTGATGATGACCATGCACGACGACGCCGCCCACGTGCGCGACGCCCTGGATCGGGGTGCCGTCGGTTTCGTGGTCAAGGATGCCGCACCGCAGGAACTGGAACTGGCGCTGCGTGCCGCGCATGCAGGCCAGGTATTCCTGAGCCCGCAGATCTCGGCCAAGATGCTGGCGCCGATGCTCGGTCGCGAGAAACCGACCGGCATTGCCGCACTGTCGCCGCGCCAGCGCGAGATCCTTCGCCGCATCGGCAAGGGCGAGAGCAACAAGGAAATCGCCGCCGATCTTGGCATCAGCGTCAAGACGGTGGAGACCCATCGTGCACGCATGATGGAATCGCTGGGTTGCCGTCGCGCCAATGATCTGCTGCTGCTGGCCGCGCGCCACCAGCACGAACTGGAATGACGTCCCCGCGTCGGCGGTAACGCCGCAGCGCCACTGGCAGGGCCGGCCGGCGCCGAAATACCGTCACCCATACGCATCCCGACGGGATTCCGTACAGCACGCACGACCTGCCACCGTGGCCGCTGACCACGAATCAATGACTTGGCGCGCGCAATCGTCAAAATCCCGCGCTTGTGTAGGGGTTTTCCCTACACGGTGTCGGGAACACCACCAACACCCTCAGGAACCCCCCGATTCCGCCCTTGCCGGATCAAAAGCAAGATGTGTTCCACAAGGCGTCGGGGAGCGGCGCCGGGGAACCACGATGAAGGCTGCACTCTCGACCCAGCTGGGCCAACAACTTCACCTCACCCCGCAGTTGCTGCAGTCGATCCGGCTGCTGCAGCTCGACGGCCTGCACCTGGAACAGGAAATCCAGCGCCTGCTGGACTCCAATCCGCTGCTGGAAATCGAAGACGCCGAAGCGCCCGCCGCCGAAGCTACCGATCCGGCCACCACCACGCTGGATACGGCCGCGTTCGACGAACTGCCCGAATCCTCGATGTGGGAGGTGTCCGGCGCCAACTGGCAGGACGGCGACGACGACCGCATGGCGCGCATCGCCGCTGGCGAGTCGAGCGACCCGCAGCTGCGCGTGCTGCAGCGCCTGGCGCTGGACCTGGACGAGCACGAACTGGCCGTGGCCGCCTTCTGGCTGGAACACTGCGACGATGCCGGCTACCTGCAGGCACCGCTGGCGCAGCTGCAGCTGCTGGCCAGTGCGCAGTTCGACATCGATGCCGACGGCGTTGAAGCTGTCCGCCAGCACCTGCTGCAGGGCGAGCCGGCCGGCATGGCGGCGCAGGATCTGCGCGAATCGCTGCTGGCCCAGCTGTGCAGCCTGCACGGCGTGGTGCCGGCCCGGCATCTGGCTGCGCGCATCCTGCAGGGCGCGCTCGATGCCTTGGCCGCGCACGACTACCCCGCCCTCGCCCGCCAGCACGATGCCGAGATCGAGGACGTGCGCGAAGCCGTCCGCCTGATCCTGTCGCTGCAGCCGCGCCCGGGCGACAGCCTGCTGCCCGAGCGCAATGCAGTGGTGGTGCCGGACGTGGTCGCCTGGCACGCCGACGAACAATGGAAGGTGGCGCTGAACCCGGCCACCAGCCGACGGGTGTCGATCAACAGCCAGTACGAACAGGCTCTGGCTGACAGCGGTGAGGCTGCGCCGGCCCTGCGCGAGATGCTGCAGGAGGCACGCTGGTTCAGCCGCGGCCTGTCGATGCGTTACGACACCCTGCTGCGCACGGCGCGGGTGATCGTCGAGCGCCAGGCAGCCTTCCTGGTGCGTGGCGAAGAAGCCATGGCACCGCTGACCCTGAAGGAAGTGGCCGAAGAAATCGGCATGCACGAATCCACCGTTTCGCGCATCACCACCGGCAAGTACCTGCAGACCCCGCGCGGCACCTTCGAACTCAAGCACTTCTTCGCAGTGCGCCTGGAAGGGGCCAGCGTGTCCGGCCAGGCGGTCAAGGCCATGGTCCGCCGCCTGATCGACGCCGAACCGGCCGGACGCCCGCTGGCGGACGAGGCCATCGCTGGCCTGCTGTCCCGCCAAGGGGTGAACATTGCCCGTCGAACCGTCGCAAAATACCGCGAACAACTGGATATCGCCCCGGCCCGCGAACGGCGCCGGGTCAACGCCAGGCAACCGCAGCTGGCCCGGGTGGGCTGAAAAGGATGTTGGACATGAACAAGCTCACAGTTCTGCTGGTCGATGACCACGAGGGCTTCATCAACGCGGCCATGCGCCACTTCCGCAAGATCGACTGGCTGCAGATCGTCGGCAGCGCCGGCAACGGCCTGGAAGCGATCGAACGCTCGGAAAGCCTGCGCCCGCAGGTGGTGCTGATGGATCTGGCGATGCCGGAAATGGGCGGCCTGCAGGCCACCCGCCTGATCAAGTCGCAGGATGATGCCCCGTACATCGTGATCGCCAGCCACTTCGATGACGTCGAGCATCGCGAGCACGCACTGCGCGCCGGCGCCGACAACTTCGTCAGCAAGCTGTCCTACATCCAGGAAGTCATGCCGATCCTGGAAGGCCTCAGGGAGGAACGGTCGTGAGCGAATCGCGCATCCTGGTACTGGACAACGACGCGGTGCGTGCCGAGCGCACCGTGGCCCTGCTGGAATTCATGGACTTCAACCCGCGCTGGGTTTCCGACGCGGCCGATTTCGACCTGACGCGCCAGCGCCAGAACGACTGGATGGCGGTGATCGTCGGCAGCCTGGACGACAGTGCCGCCAGCACCGCCCTGTACGCCTGGCTGGGGGGCAGCAGCCTGCCGCCGCCGGTGCTGCTGGCCGACGGTGACGCGACTGCGTTCGCGCAGCGGCATGGCCTGCACGAAGCCAACATCTGGCCGCTGGAAGCACCGCTGCGTCACGCACAGATGGAAGCCCTGCTGCGCCGCGCCAGCCTCAAGCGCCTGGATGCCGAACACCAGGCCGGTGCCGTGCAGGACCAGGGCCCGACCGGCAACGGTCCGGCGGTCAGCGCACTGCGCACGATGATCGAGCAGGTCGCCGCGTTCGACACCACCGTGCTGGTGCTGGGCGAATCGGGCACCGGCAAGGAAGTGGTCTCGCGCAGCATCCACCAGCGCTCGCCGCGTCGCGATGGACCGTTCGTGGCGATCAACTGCGGCGCGATTCCGGCCGAGCTGCTGGAAAGCGAGTTGTTCGGCCACGAAAAGGGCGCCTTCACCGGCGCGCTGACCGCGCGCAAAGGCCGTTTTGAAATGGCCGAGGGCGGCACCCTGCTGCTCGATGAGATCGGCGACATGAGCCTGCCGATGCAGGTCAAGCTGCTGCGCGTGCTGCAGGAGCGCAGCTTCGAGCGCGTCGGCGGCAACCAGACCATCCGATGCAACGTGCGGGTGATCGCCGCAACCCATCGCGACCTGGAAAGCCGCATTGCCGATGGCAAGTTCCGCGAGGACCTGTTCTATCGCCTCAACGTGTTCCCGATCGATGTGCCGGCCCTGCGCGAACGTCGCGAAGACCTGCCGGCGCTGGTGGAAACCATCGCCACCCAGCTGGCGCGCACCGGCCGCGGCGAAGTGCGCTTCACCCCGGAAGCGCTGCAGGCGCTGGCCGGCTACGAATGGCCGGGCAACGTGCGCGAACTGACCAACCTGGTCGAGCGCCTGGCCGTGCTGCACCCGGCTGGCTCGGTGCGCGTGCAGGACCTGCCGGCACGCTACCGCGGCGACGCCGCGCTGGCCGTACCCGCTGTGGTCGCGGCCGCTCCGGTGGTCGCCAGCGAAGAACGCCTGGACCTGCGCAGCTTCTCGTTCCACACCCCGGGCAGCGGCAACCAGCCGTCGCTCGAGCATGGCATCGCCGTCAACCGCGCCGCAGCGCCGGCCGCGTTGCCGGACGACGGCCTGGACCTGCGCAACCACATGGCCAACATCGAACTGGGCCTGATCAACGAAGCACTGGAACGCACCCAGGGCGTGGTCGCCCACGCCGCCCAGCTGCTTGGCCTGCGCCGCACCACCCTGGTGGAAAAGCTGCGCAAGTACGGCATCGAACGCGAAGCGGCCGAACTGGCCAGCTGACACGCGTCACCAGCATGAAGGGGGCACGAACGCCTGGGCTTGCCCGGGCGTTGGTGTTTGTGGGGTCCGCCTGATGCGCGGGCGGGTGCGACGGTTCCATGGCAGCGTCCGGATTGCTCAGTAGATCCACGCCATGCGTGGATGCCGGGCGACGGTACCGAGAATATTTCGCTGCATTTGCACGTTTTCCTACAGACAACGCAACCGCACCGCGGAGCATGGCAAGGACGTCCCAACGAGGTTCCGCCATGCATCGTCTGACTCTGCTTGCCGCCCTGCTCTGCCCGGCCTTGGCCACAGCATCCAACTGCACGCTGCCCACCACACTCGACCAGCGCCAGTTCACCAACCTCAGCGATCCGCTGTACCAGCCAGATAATCCGAATGCCGGACGCATGGTGCAGGTCAGCTTCGGCAGCAATCAGTACGTGCTGCACATCCTCGGCACCGACCTCCGCATCGGCGGCAGCTACCGTTACCAGCAACTGGCTCCGCACATTGCGGAAATCCAGATGACAGAAGCCCACCCCGCCGGCCCCGCCCGCTACACCCTGCTGCTGACCTGCCTGACCGACCACCAGGGCCGCTTCATCTACACCCAGCACGACGGCCCCATCGCCCCACGCCAGCGCCAGAATTCCGGCCGCTGGACCCTGCAGCCATAGGCCAAAAAACCGACGCCGGTGAAATGACGCGTCACACGCCTCGAGAGCAGCATCCACGCATGGCGTGGATCAAGCGTGTCGACCAAGGTCGACACCTACCAAGAGCAGCGTGCCGACCAACGGTCAGCACCCACCAACAGCAGCGTGTCGACCAAGGTCGACACCCACCAAGCGCAGCGTGCCGACCAACGGTCAGCACCCACCAACAGCAGCGGGAAATTGTCGAAGGCGGGGTGGGTCCGGTTGCGGGGGTGTCCGCGGCATGGATGCCGCGGCCAAGCCCCCATGGACGGGTTCACGGCGTCCCCCGCAACCGGACCCACCCCACCATCCCTCAGGAAACCCGCTTTGGCTGTCGCTGTTGAGGTTGCCGGCCAGCGGCCGCCACTACCGCGGGGCGCGGGGTGCAACCCCACAAAGCACCCCCCCTCACTTCACTGAACCAATCAGCCATTTCGGCACGGCACTTGCACTAGCTCCAGCAGACACCCCCATCCCTGTTTCTGGAACCGTTGCAGATGTCCCACTCCGTCACTTCGATCCTTTCCCAGATCCGCTCCTACCAGACCCAGGTAGGACAGCCCGCGCTCAACCCGCTTGCCGAAGCGCCGCGTAGCAATGCCCTGCCGGGCACGGTGCTGGATGCGCCGCAGGTCCAGCCTGCCAGCTTCACTGAAACCCTGCGCGGCGCCATCGCCGGCGTCAACGATGCGCAACAGAAATCCGGCGCGCTGGCCAAGGCCTTCGAACTGGGTGAACCCGGTGCCGACCTGGCCAAGGTGATGGTCGCCTCGCAGCAGTCCCAGATCGCCTTCCGCGCCACCGTGGAAGTCCGCAACCGTCTCGTCCAGGCCTACCAGGACGTGATGAACATGCCGCTGTAAGGATAGAACCGCATGGCCCTGTCGCTCTCCAAGGAATCCCTGAACGCCGAAAAGGCGGGCCAGTGGTTCGATCGGCTGCAAAGCCTGCAGATCACCCGTCGGCTCGGACTGATGGCGATGATCGCCGTGGCCGTCGCGGCCGGGCTGTTCGTGTTCTTCTGGTCGCAGAAGCCGGGCATGGTGCCGCTGTACACCGGCCTGGACCAGAAGGCCACCGCTGAAGCGACCGATCTGCTGCGTGCCGCACAGATTCCGTTCCAGCTGGACCCGGCCACCGGCGGCATCACCGTGCCGGAGAAGAACCTGCACGATGCCCGCCTGAAACTGGCGGGCTCGGGCCTGACCGACAGCGGCAAGCTCGGCTTCGAGCTGATGGAGCGCGACCCCGGTTTTGGTGTCAGCCAGTTCGTGGAAAGTGCGCGCTACCAGCACGCGCTGGAAACCGAACTGTCGCGCACCATCAACACGCTGCGCCCGGTGCGCGATTCGCGCGTGCACCTGGCCATTCCCAAGCCCAGTGCGTTCACCCGCCAGCGTGATGTGGCCAGTGCCTCGGTCACCCTTGAACTGCGTGGCGGCCAGCAGCTGGAACGCAGCCAGGTTGATGCGATCGTGCACATGGTTGCTGCAGCCATTCCCGATCTGGCGCCGGAACGCGTCACCGTGGTCGACCAGAGCGGTCGCATGCTCAGCGTCAGCGACCCCAACAGCGAAGCGGCCGTCAACGCTGCCCAGTTCGAACAGGTGCGCCGCCAGGAAACCTCGTTCAACCAGCGTATCCGCGAGCTGCTGGAACCGATGACCGGCCCCGGCCGGGTCAACCCCGAAGTCAGTGTCGACATGGACTTCTCGGTGACCGAGGAAGCGCGCGAGCTGTACAACGGCGAGCCGCAGAAGCTGCGCAGCGAGCAGATGAGCGAGAACACCAGCAGCACGCCGGGCCCGCAGGGCGTACCGGGTGCCACCAGCAACAGCCCGCCGGGCCAGGCCGCCGCACCGGCCACCGCGCAGGCACCGACCGAAAGCAGCAAGAACGCGACCCGCAACTACGAGCTGGACCGTACCCTGCAGCACACCCGCCAGCCGGCCGGCCGCATCAAGCGCGTGTCGGTGGCGGTGCTGGTGGACAACGTGCCGCGCGCCGGCGCCAACGGCAAGGTTGCACCGCAGCCGCTGTCGGCGGCCGAACTGACCCGGGTCGAGGCACTGGTCAAGCAGGCCGTCGGTTTCAGTGCCGAGCGTGGCGACACCGTGTCGGTGATGAATGCCCCGTTCGTGCGTGACACCACGCCGGTGGAAGGCCCGGCCTGGTGGGAACTGCCGTGGGTGCACGATGCCGGCCGCATGCTGCTGGGTGCGCTGGTGGTGATGGCGTTGCTGTTCGGCGTGCTGCGCCCGGCACTGCGCGGCATCACCGGGCAGAACCGCAAGAACGAAGAACTGGCGCTGGAACCGCACACCGCGGACGTGCAGCTGGTCGATGACGATGGCACCCCGCTGCCGGCGCTGGGCGCCGACCGGGTCAGCCTGGGCGGGCCGGAAGCGCTGGCCCTGCCGGTGGATTCTTATGAGGAACGATTGCGGATGGCCCGTGAAGCCGTGAAGACCGACTCCAAGCGCGTGGCCCAGGTGGTCAAGGGCTGGGTGGCCAATGACTGAGGTCGCGCCCCTGACCGGCGTGCAGCGCGCCGCCGTCCTGTTGCTGTCGCTGGGTGAACTGGACGCGGCCGAAGTGCTGCGCCACATGGAGCCGAAGGAGGTGCAGAAGATCGGCATCGCCATGGCCACCATGTCCGACATCACCCGCGAACAGGTGGAACGGGTGATGGACCAGTTCAGCCAGGAACTGGGCTCGAAGACCTCGCTGGGCGTGGGCTCGGACGACTACATCCGCAACATGCTGGTGCAGGCGCTGGGCAGCGAGAAGGCCGGCAACCTGATCGACCGCATCCTGCTGGGCCGCAACACCACCGGCCTGGACGCACTGAAGTGGATGGACCCGCGTGCGGTGGCCGACCTGGTGCGCAACGAGCATCCGCAGATCATCGCCATCGTGATGGCGCACCTGGAAACCGACCAGGCTGCCGACGCGCTGAAGCTGCTGCCCGAGCGCACCCGCGTGGACGTGCTGCTGCGCATCGCCACCCTCGATGGCATTCCGCCCAATGCGCTGAACGAACTCAACGAGATCATGGAACGCCAGTTCGCCGGCAACCAGAACCTGAAGTCGTCCAACATCGGCGGCGTGCAGTGCGCGGCCAACATCCTCAACTTCATGGACAGCGGCCAGGACCAGGCGATCCTGGGCGAGATCGCGCGCATCGACGCCCCGCTGAGTGGCCGCATCCAGGACCTGATGTTCGTGTTCGACGACCTGGTGGACCTGGACGACCGCGAGATGCAGCTGGTGCTGCGCGAAGTGAGCGGCGAGCGACTGGGCCTGGCCCTGCGCGGCGCCGACATCAAGGTGCGCGACAAGATCACCCGCAACATGTCCCAGCGTGCAGCCGAGATCCTGCTGGAAGACATGGAAGCGCGCGGTCCGGTCCGCCTGTCCGACGTGGAAGTGGCGCAGCGCGAGATCCTCGCCATCGTCAAGCGCATGGCCGATGAGGGCACTGTCACCATCGGCGGCAGCGCGGAGGCGATGCTGTGAGCAACGTCGTGCGCTGGCTTGCCCCGGACCTGCTGGCCCAGCCCGAACCGGTGCTGGACCAGGACGAGGCCTTCGAACTCACCGAGCCGGACCCGGAGCATGAGCCCGAGCCGCCGTTGCAGCTGCCGACCCTGGAGGAAATCCAGGCGATCCAGGACAGCGCCGAGAAGGAAGGTTTCGACCAGGGCCATGCCGATGGCTTCAGCCAGGGCCAGGCCGAAGTGCGCCGCTTGGTCGCGCAGATCGAGGGTATCCTCGACAACTTCGGCCGGCCGCTGGCACGCCTGGAAAATGAAGTGGTCGGCGCCCTCGGCGAACTGGCGGTACGCATTGCCGGTGCGCTGGTAGGCCGTGCATACGAGGCCGATCCGGCGCTGCTGGGACAACTGGTCGGCGAGGCGATTGACGCCGTCGGCGGCAGCAACCGCGAGGTGGAAGTACGCCTGCACCCCGATGACATCACCGCCCTCGCCCCGTTGCTGACCCTGTCGCCGCAGCAGCGCCTGGTGCCTGACACCAGCCTGAGCCGTGGCGACCTGCGCGTGCATGCCGAAGCGGTACGCATCGACGGCACCCTGGAAGCCCGCCTGCGCGGCGCGCTGGACGCCGTGATCCGCCAGACCGGAGCCATCGCATGAACACCAATACCGCTTCGCAGCCGTCGCCGCCGGCCGACTGGGCCGTTGCCCGCAACCTGCGCCTGGCCAACCGCCTCGACGGCCTGAAAGTCGACACCGCGCACGGTCGCGGGCTGATCCGCGAAGGCGTGCTGCGGCGGGCGGTCGGCCTGACCCTGGAAGCGGTCGGCTGCGAAGCGCCGCTCGGCGCCAGCTGCAAGGTGGAAGTGGTTGACGGCGGCTGGGTCGATGCCGAAGTGGTCGGCTTCGCCGGCGAACGCACCTACCTGATGCCCAGCGCCGAACTGCACGGGCTGCTGCCGAATGCGCGGGTGGTGCCCTCGGCGCGTCGTGGCGGCGTGGAAGTGGGCGAAGGCCTGCTCGGCCGTGTCATCGACAGCGATGGCGTACCGCTGGATGGCAAGGGCCCGATCCGCGCTGAAGGCCACGTCGGCATGGCCGGCGTTTCGATCAATCCGTTGGCGCGCGAACCGATCACCCAGCCGCTGGACGTGGGCGTGCGCGCGATCAACGCGCTGCTGCCGATCGGCCGCGGCCAGCGTGTGGGCCTGTTCGCCGGCTCCGGCGTCGGCAAATCGACGCTGCTGGGCATGATGACCCGCTACACCGCCGCCGACGTGATCGTGGTCGGCCTGATCGGTGAGCGTGGCCGCGAAGTGCGCGATTTCGTTGAAAGCACGCTGGGCGAGGAAGGCCTGCGCCGCGCGGTGGTAGTGGCCAGCCCGGCCGACCGGCCGCCGCTGGCCCGCCTGCATGGCGCCTACCGTGCCACGGCCATCGCCGAATGGTTCCGCGACCAGGGCCTGAACGTCCTGCTGCTGATGGATTCGCTGACCCGCTTCGCGCAGGCGCAGCGCGAGATCGGCCTGTCGGTGGGCGAGCCGCCCACCACGCGCGGCTATCCGCCATCGGTGTTCGCCAAGCTGCCGGCACTGGTGGAACGTGCAGGCAACGGCGCCAAGGGGCGCGGTTCGATCACCGCCTTCTACACCGTGCTGACCGAAGGCGACGATCCGCAGGATCCGATCGCCGATGCAGCGCGCGCGATTCTTGACGGCCACATCCTGCTCTCGCGCCGGGTGGCCGACAGCGGCCTGTACCCGGCCATCGACGTGGAATCGTCGGTCAGCCGCGTGGTCACGGAAATCGCCGACGAACCGTGGCGTCTGCGCATCCGCAAGCTGAAACGGCTGGTCTCGGCCTACTCGGCCAACCGCGACCTGATCGCCATCGGCGCCTATCAGCGCGGCAACGACGCGGCGACCGATGAAGCCCTTGAGCGCTGGCCGGAAATCATGGAATTCCTCGGCCAGGATGTGGCCAAGGCCGCAGATCTACCGCACAGCCAGGCGGCGTTGCAGCGCCTGGTGGAACAAGAGAACGAGAGGCTGACATGATCCAGTCCAAGCGCATCGACCCCCTGCTGAAGCGGGCCCAGGAACACGAGGACGCGGTCGCCCGCGACCTGGCCGAACGCCAGAACGTGCTCGACACCCATCTGTCGCGCCTGGACGAACTGCGGCGCTACGCCGAGGAGTACGCCAACGCGCAGATGGCCGCGACCAGCCCGGCGCAGCTGTTGAACCGGCGCGCATTCCTGGACCGGCTGGACAGCGCGGTGGAACAGCAGCAGCAGACCGTCAACGGCAACCTCGAAAAAGTGGAGGCCGAACGCGCGCGCCTGATCCTGGCCAGCCGTGACAAGGCCGTGCTGGAGCAGCTGGCCGCCAGCTACCGCGCGCAGGAAAAAGTGGTGACCGACCGCCGCGACCAGCGCGAGATGGATGACATCGGCGCACGCCGCGCGCGCCTGGCACAGACCGAAGACCAGGACGATGGCGAGCAGGGAGGCCGGTCGTGATGCCCTCTCCGTTGAGCAGCAACGCCAGCGCACCGACGCCCGGCGGCAGTGGCAATGCCGGCAGCACACGCGCCTCGCGCAGCGATTCCGGCAAGGATTTCGGCCAGATGCTGCAGGGCGGCAGCGCCTCGACCGGCACGCCCGGTACCGCCACAAACGCCAGCAATCCGGCAACACCGGCCAACGCTGCAACACCACCCGACGGCAACCCGGGCAAGGCGACGCCGCGGCCGACCGACGGCGAAGCAGCCGCCACGGACGCCAGCACATCGACACCTGCTGTACCGGCAACGTCGGCTGCCAGCGACGACAAGGACACCCCGGCCAACGCGGACGACGCGCCCTGGCCGCCACTCGGATTGGCCGGCCTGATGCTGGCCGTGCCCACCGGCGTCGATCCGGCGCCTGTGCTGCCGCCGCCAGCGGCCAGCGATGCCGAAGGTGGCGCGCTGCCCTCCGCTGCACTGGCACCCGCGGCCGCCGCAGTGGCGACCAACGCGAGCCAGGGCGCGGCAGCGCCGGCCGCCAGCGCTCCGGCATCCGCTGCCGGCGATGATGAGGCCAGTGGCCTGCCGTTGCCGGAGCTGGTGATGGGTGGCAAGGCATTGGATCGTGCCGACGACGGTGACAGCCTGCAGATCGGCGACCGCGCACCTCCGGCGCCGCTGCAGCCCCCCCTGCCCGCCGCCCTGCAGGACCTGAAGGCCGCACTGGCCAGCAATGCCGTCTTCAATGGCGAACCGACTCCGAAGCCGGTGCTGGGCGATGATGGTTTCGACCAGGCCATCGGCGCGCGCATCGGCTGGCTGGCCGACCAGAAGATCGGCCATGCCCACATCCGCCTCAATCCGGAAGACCTGGGGCCGGTGGACGTGCGCCTGCAGATGAACGGTGACAAGGTCCATGCCAGCTTCAGCAGCCCGCATGTGGATGTACGCCAGGCGCTGGAAAGCAGCCTGCCGCGCCTGCGTGAACTGCTGGGCGAGCAGGGCTTCCAGCTGGCCCATGCCGATGTCGGCCAGCAGCACAGTGGCGACGGCACTCCGGGCAGCCCGGCGGGCGGCGGCGGTCGTGGTGGTGACGGAGAACCGTCACTGGGCGACACCACGGTGTCGGCGTCGCAGCTGATCCGCCAGCGCGGGTTGTTGGACGCGTACGCCTGACAGGCGTGCCAGCCAAGGTTGGCACCCACCAGAGCGGGACGGTTGGCACCCACCAGAACACGGGTAGCGCCGGGCCATGCCCGGCGGATTCCCGACATTCCGCCGGGCATGGTCCGGCGCTACCGATTTGAACACCCGACGGAATTCCGTCACCGCCCTCTCCGGCCGCTCCGGCACACCCCTTGCATATCCCGGTGAAGCAACCCTCAGGAGCTTCACCCCGTGGCCGCAGCCGCTGACAAAACCAAGAAGACCGCCGACAAGGACAAGACCGCCAAGCCGCGCAGTCCGATCCTGATCACCGCCCTGGTCGCCGTACTGGCCGCCGGTGCCGCCGGTGGCGGCGTCTGGTTCTTCACCCAGTCCAAGCACGAAGACAAGGCCGCGCAGGCGCCGAAGAAGACCACCACCCCGGCCCCGGCCCAGTACTTCGCGCTGGAACCGGCATTCGTGGTCAACCTCAACGGCTCGATCGACGGCCCGCGCTACCTGCAGGTGGAAGTGCAGCTGATGACCCGCGATCCGGCCGCGCTGGAAGCGATCAAGACCCATGCCCCGGCCATCCGCGCGCGCCTGCTGATGCTGTTCTCGCAGGTCAGCCCGCAGCAGATCGCCGACATCGCCGGCAAGCAGAAGCTGCAGGCCGATTCGCTGGCCGAAGTGCAGAAGGTGCTGAAGGCCGAGACCGGCAGCAACGGTGCCGACGACCTGCTGTTCACCAGCTTCGTGACCCAGTAAGGGCTCCCCGATGAATGACCTGCTGTCCCAGGATGAGATCGATGCCCTGTTGCATGGCGTGGACAGTGGCGCGGTCGAAACCGAGCCGGACGCCCCCAGTGGCGAAGCACGCTCCTACGATTTCGCCAGCCAGGACCGCATCATCCGCGGTCGCATGCCGACCCTGGAAATGGTCCACGAGCGCTTTGCGCGCCTGTGGCGGATCGGCCTGTTCAACCTGATCCGGCGTTCGGCCGAACTGTCCGTGCGCGGCATCGAGCTGATCAAGTTCAACGACTACATGCACTCGCTGTATGTGCCGACCAACCTGAACCTGATCCGCTTCAAGCCACTGCGCGGTACCGGCCTGATCGTGTTCGAACCGACCCTGGTGTTCGCCATCGTCGACAACTTCTTCGGCGGCGACGGGCGCTACCCGACGCGCATCGAAGGCCGCGAATTTACCGCCACCGAAATGCGGGTGATCCACCTGCTGCTGAAGCAGACCTTCGCCGACCTGCGTGAAGCGTGGGCACCGGTGATGGACGTGGAATTCGAGTACATCAACTCGGAGATCAACCCGCACTTCGCCAACATCGTGACGCCGCGCGAATACGTGGTGGTGTGCCGCCTGCATGTCGAACTCGACGGCGGTGGCGGTGACATCCACGTGACCCTGCCCTACTCGATGCTGGAGCCGATCCGCGAACTGCTCGACGCCGGCATCCAGAGCGACCGCAACGACCGCGACGAGAGCTGGGGCCGCACCCTGCGCGAGCAGCTCAACGTGGCCGAAGTGACCCTGTCCAGCGTATTGGCCAGCAAGCGCATGACCCTGCGCGACCTGACCCGGCTGAAGGTCGGCGACATCCTGCCGATCGACCTCAGCCCGCAGGTGCCGCTGTGCGTGGAGAACATCCCGGTGTTCACCGGTGAGTTCGGCGTCGCCAACGGCATGAACGCCGTAAAGATCACCGCTACCCATCCGCCGGGCACCCGTCCGCGCGTACCCGTCATCCAGGAAGACCCGCAATGAACGATATCGACGCCCTCGAACCGACCCCGGCCCAGTTCAGCAACCTGCAGGCCGATGAAGCGACCGGCCCGGATTTGAACCTGGACGTGATCCTCGATGTGCCGGTGACGCTGTCGCTGGAAGTCGGCCGCGCCCGCCTGCCGATCCGCAACCTGCTGCAGCTCAACCAGGGTTCGGTGGTAGAGCTGGAACGGGGTGCCGGCGAATCGCTGGACGTGTTCGTCAACGGCACGCTGATCGCCCATGGCGAAGTGGTGGTGATCAACGACCGCTTCGGCGTGCGCCTGACCGATGTGGTCAGCCCCAGCGAGCGGATCCGGAGACTGCGTTGAGCCTGCTCGCCACCACCCTGGCCGTCGCCACGACGGCCCCGCAGATCAGCCAGCATGCGCCGGCCGCACCGAGCCTGTTCGGTGCGGTACTGGCCCTGCTGGCAGTGCTGGCCCTGGTCATCGGCCTGGGCTGGCTGCTCAAGCGCCTGCCCGGCAGCGGCTTCCGCCCGGCCGAGGGCATGAAGCTGGTGGCGAGCCTGAATGTCGGCGCCAAGGAACGCGTGGTGGTGGTCGAGGTCAATGGTCAGCAACTGCTGTTGGGCGTCACCGCCGGCGGCATCAACGCCCTGCACACCCTGCCCGAACCGCTGCCACCGCCTGCGCCGGTACGCGTACCCGACCTGAAGAACCTGCCGAATTTCGCCCAGCTGCTGCAACAGCGGCTGCGCAAGGACCCCTGACATGCGTGTGACCCGTTCCCGTCTTGCCACCCTGCTGCCGTGGCTGAGCCTGATCGCCCTGTGCCTGCTGCCTGCGTTGGCGTTCGCCGCCCCGGGCGCGCCGACCACGCCGCTGCCGGACATCAACGTCGGCAAGATCGGCGGTGCGCCGGTCAGCCTGCCGTTGCAGACACTGCTGTTGATGACGGCGATCACCCTGATCCCGTCGATGCTGCTGGTGCTGACCTCCTTCACCCGCATCATCATCGTGCTGGGCCTGCTGCGGCAGGCGCTGGGCACCGGCCAGACGCCGTCCAACCAGGTCCTGCTGGGCCTGGCCCTGTTCCTCACCGCAATGATCATGCTGCCGACCTGGGACAAGGCCTGGAGCACCGGCATGGCGCCGTACCTCAATGGCGAGATCGACTTCCAGACTGCCTGGACGCTGACCACCACGCCGCTGCGCGCCTTCATGCTGGCGCAGATCCGCGAGACCGACCTGATGACCTTCGCCGGCATCGCCGGTCACGGCACCTACGCCAGCCCTGATGCGATTCCGTTCCCGGTGCTGGTCGCGTCGTTCGTCACCAGCGAACTGAAGACCGCCTTCGAGATCGGCTTCCTGATCTTCATCCCGTTCGTGATCATCGATCTGGTCGTGGCCAGCGTACTGATGTCGATGGGCATGATGATGCTGTCGCCGATGCTGGTCTCTGCGCCGTTCAAGATCCTGCTGTTCGTGCTGGTCGATGGTTGGGTGCTGACCGTCGGCACGCTGGCGGCCAGCTTCAATCCGGCCTGATCCGAAGGTCAGCCGAGCATGGCTCGGCTCTACAGAGGCGACGCCGGGCAGTGCCGGCCGTCGCATTGACCACCGCCGGGCATAGCCCGGCGCTACCGATGGAACCATGATGTCTCCCGAACTTGCCTTGACCGAACTGCGTGGCGGCCTGATTACCGTGCTCTGGGTGGCCGGCCCGCTGCTGCTGACCGTACTGGTGGTCGGCGTGGTGGTGGGCGTGGTGCAGGCGGCGACGCAGCTCAACGAGCCGACCATCGCCTTCGTTGCCAAGGCCGCGGCCCTCACAGCGGTGCTGTTCGCACTGGGCAGCCTGCTGATCGGCCATCTGGTCGAATTCACCACGCTGCTGTTCCAGCGCATCCCGCACCTGATCGGCTAGACGGACGCGCACGCAGATGGACGCCGCCACCCAGATGGCTGCCGACGGCCTGAACGCCTTCGGCATGATCGGCACCGTGCTGTGGACCATGCTGCGCATCGGCGCAGTGGCCATGGCGATGCCGATGATCGGTACCCGCGCGGTGCCCGGCCGGGTGCGGGTGATGCTGGCCGGCACCCTGGCCATCGCGTTGGCGCCGCTGCTGCCGCCGGTACCGGACTGGACCGGCTTCGACGCCGCCACCGTGCTGACCATCGCCCGCGAGCTGGCGATCGGCGTGGCCATCGGTTTCCTGCTGCGGCTGGTGTTCGAGGCTGGTGCCATGGCCGGCGAACTGGTCGCCCAGGGCACCGGCCTGGCGTTTGCGCAGATGAGCGACCCGCTGCGCGGCGGCACCTCCGGTGTCATCGGCCAGTGGTTCTATCTGCTGTTCGGCCTGCTGTTCTTCACCGCCAACGGCCACCTGGCGCTGATCTCGCTGGTGGTGGACAGCTACCGCGCCCTGCCCATCGGCGCGCCCCTGCCCGACCCGCACGCGTTCTTCAGCATCGCCCCGACCTTCCTGCTGACCGTGCTGCGTGGCGCGCTGACCCTGGCCATCCCGCTGACCGTGGCGATGCTGGCGGTCAACCTGGCCTTCGGCGTGCTGGCCCGCGCCGCGCCGGCGTTGAATCCGATCCAGCTGGGCCTGCCGGTCTCGCTGCTGCTGGGCCTGTTCCTGCTGACCCTGCTGGTCGGCGAAATGGGGCCGCCGGTGCAGCGCCTGTTCGATGCTGCCTTCCAGGCGGCCGGTGCGGTGCCCCCCTGACGTGGTCGTCACGTTCTGCTGCTTGCCGTCCCCCCCGGTGCCCGCGTTAGAGTGAATGCGCAGCGACCGGGGGGACGCTGCAACCGGCGGCTCTGGTCGCCCGCCTTGCGCATGCCCCACCGTAGTTTTTCCGTTGACAGGCAGGTCCGGGAGACTGACGAATGCTGGTAGGCACGTACAACCCATGGCTGGTGGCGACCTCATTGCTGGTTGCAGTGATGGCGTCCTACACCGCACTGGCGATGGCCGGGCGCACCGTCACCGCGCCCGGCAAGGGCGCGACCTGGTGGTGGCGCCTGGGCGGCGGATTTGCGATGGGGCTGGGCATCTGGTCGATGCACTTCATCGGCATGCTCGCCTTCGACCTGCCCATTCCACTGGGCTACGACCTGCCCATCACCCTGCTGTCGCTGGCACTGGCGATCGGCTCGTCGGTGTTCGCGCTCTGGCTGGTATCGCTGCGCACCCTGCCCCATCCTCGCCTGGCCGGCGGTGCGCTGCTGATGGGCAGCGGCATCGCCAGCATGCACTACGTGGGCATGGCCGCGATGCGCATGCAACCGGGCATCGACTACCAGCCGGTGTGGCTGCTGCTGTCGCTGCTGGTCGCTGTGGCCGCGTCGTGGACTGCCTTGTACGTGGCCTTCCGCCTGCGCGCGCAGCACACCCGCATCGGCGACCGCCTGGCCGCCGCCGGCCTGCTCGGCCTGGCCATCGTCGGCATGCACTACACCGGCATGGCCGCCGCCCGCTTCCCGGAAGGCAGCGTCTGCGGCGCAGCGGTGGGCGATGGCCTGCAGAACAACTGGCTGGCGATGCTGGTGGTGGTGCTGACCGTGGCGATCCTGGCGGTGGTGCTGGTGGTGTCCTGGCTGGACCAGCGGGTGGAGGCGCAGCTGTTGCGCCTGCGCAACTCGCTGCTCAGCACCTCCTTGACCGACGCCCAGCAGGAACTGACCCAGGCCGCGCTGCACGACCCGCTCACCCGCCTGCCGAACCGGTTGCTGCTGCAGCGGCGCATCCTGCAGGCCCTGGCCGAGGCCGAACAGGGCGGCAGCCGCTTCGCGGTGATGTTCATGGACCTGGATGGCTTCAAGCAGGTCAACGATGCCTATGGCCACCAGGCCGGCGATGCGCTGCTGGTAGCCGTGGCAGAACGTACCCGCCAGCTGCTGCGGCCGCACGACATGCTGGCACGGCTGGGCGGCGACGAATTCGTGCTGGTGGTGCGCATCGAACAGGACGAGGACCTGCCGACCCTGGCCCGGCGCATCCTGCAGGCGGTGGGCAGCGGCCCGCTGCTGCCGGACCACGAGCTGCAGGTGAGCGCCAGCATCGGCATCGCGATCTGCCCCGACCATGCCGCCAGCGAACGCCAGCTGATGGCCTTTGCCGATGCGGCGATGTACCAGGCCAAGGAGTCGGGCCGCAATGCGTTCGTGCTGTTCGCCGACTGGATGAACGACAGCGCCGAGCAGCAGTTCCGCCTGCTGGCCGACCTGCGCCGCGCGATCGGCAGCGAGCAGCTGTTCCTGCATTACCAGCCGAAGATCCGCGTGGCTACGCAGAAGGTGGCTGGTGCCGAAGCGCTCATCCGCTGGCGTCATCCGGAACAGGGCCTGATTCCGCCGGACCGCTTCATCCGCCTGGCCGAGCGCAGTGGCGCGATCAACGAGATCGGCCGCTGGGCGCTGGACCAGGCCTGCCAGCAGCTGCGGCACTGGCACGATGCCGGCCATGAAAGCTGGACGATGTCGGTGAACCTGTCACCGGTGCAGTTCAGTTCGCCGCACCTGCTGCAGGACGTGCGCGAGGTGATCGAGCGCTACGCGATCGCCCCGCGCAACCTGGTGCTGGAGATCACCGAAAGCACGGTGATGCGCGATACCGATACCAGCCTGCGCCTGCTGCAGAGTTTCTCCGCCCTGGGCGTGGGCATCTCGATCGATGATTTCGGCACCGGCTACTCCAGCCTGCTGTACCTCAAGCGCCTGCCGGCCACCGAAATCAAGATCGACCACGCATTCGTGCGCGACCTGGAACACAGCGCCGAAGACGTGGTGATCGTGTCGGCCATCGTTGCGCTGGGCCATGCGCTGGACATGGACATCGTGGCCGAGGGCGTGGAGACCGCCGCGCAGCGCGCCTACCTGGAGCGCCTCGGCTGCGACTACCTGCAGGGCTTCCTGCTGGGCCGGCCAGTGGACGCGGCCCGCTTCATGCAGCTGCACGACCTGCCGCGGCCACGGGTGGAACTGGCGCAGGGCCCGCAGGACCGGCCCCCGGGGTAGCGCCGGGCCATGCCCGGCGGATGCAATGATCCAGGCTGCCCGCTCGCCGGGCATGGCCCGGCGCTACCGGTACCTGCTCCGGCAGGCGCCCACTTCAGTTGGCACATGCACCCGTAACGGAACGATTCTTGCACGCACCCCGGCATCCCCTGCTGCAGTGCCTGTGATGTCCGAGAACGAATCCGCCGGCGAAAAAACCGAACAACCGACAGAAAAACGCCTGCGCGACGCCCGCGAACAGGGCAACCTGCCGCGCTCGCGTGAACTGGGCACGGCCGCCGTGTTCGGCGCCGGGGTGATCGCGGTAATGGCCATGAGCGGCTCGATGGCCAGCGGCGCCAGCGCCTGGATGCGCCATGCGCTCAGCCCCGAACAGAGCCTGCGCCAGCACCCGAAGGCGCTGTTCGGCCACTTCGGCGACCTGCTGCTGCAGCTGATGTGGGTGATCGCCCCGCTGGTGCTGGTCTGCCTGCTGGCCAGTTTCCTGGCGCCGGTGGTGATGGGCGGCCTGCGCTGGTCGGCCAAGGCGATGATGCCCGACATCAACCGCATGAACCCGATGAGCGGGCTCAAGCGCCTGTACGGCCCCGAAGCCATCGCCGAGTTCATCAAGTCGCTGCTGCGGGTAGCCTTCGTCGGCGTCGCCGCCGGCATGGTGGTCTGGACCAGCTTCAACACCCTGCGCGGGCTGATCCACCAGCCGCTGGAAACGGCCATCGGCGACGGCCTGGGCTTCACCCTGCGGCTGCTGCTGGCCACCGCCGGGGCGATGCTGGTGCTGGCCGCCATCGACGCGCCGTACCAGCGCTGGAACTGGATGCGCAAGCTGAAGATGACCCGCGAGGAGCTGCGCCGGGAGATGAAGGAAAGCGAAGGCAGCCCGGAAGTGAAGGGCCGCATCCGCCAGCTGCAGCAGCAGATGGCCAACCGCCGGATGATGGAGGCGGTCCCCACTGCCGACGTGGTGGTGGTCAACCCCACCCACTACGCGGTGGCCCTGAAGTACGAAGGCGGGGCCATGAACGCACCCACCGTGGTCGCCCTGGGCGTGGATGAAACGGCCCTGCGCATCCGTGAAGTGGCCGACGGCAACAAGGTCGCCATCGTCTCTGCCCCGCCTTTGGCACGCGCCTTGTATCGGGAAGGCCAACTCGGCAAGGAAATCCCCGTGAGACTGTATTCAGCCGTCGCCCAGGTCCTCTCTTACGTCTACCAGCTGCGCAGCTGGCGGACCGGCCCGATGCCGTCCACGCCGCACATCCAGGTTGATGAGTTCGGCAACGGGGGCCGTCCATGAGCGCCCAGGCATCCAGCTTCAATACCCGCCGCGCGCTTGAAATGATCCGCCAGGGCCTTGGCGCGCCGCTGATCGTGCTGGCCCTGCTGGCCATGGTCGTGGTGCCGCTGGCCGCGCCGGTGCTCGACGCACTGTTCACCTTCAACATCGCCATCTCGCTGATGGTGCTGCTGGCGGTGGTCTACGTGAAGCGCCCGCTGGACTTCACCATCTTCCCGATCGTGCTGCTGATCACCACCATGCTGCGGCTGGCGCTGAACGTGGCCTCCACCCGCGTGATCCTGCTCAACGGCCAGAACGGCCACGAAGCGGCCGGCAAGGTGATCGCCGCATTCGGTGAGTTCGTGATCGGCGGCAACTACGCCGTCGGCATCGTGGTGTTCGCGATCCTGACCATCATCAATTTCGTGGTCATCACCAAGGGCGCCGGCCGCGTCTCGGAAGTGACCGCGCGCTTCATCCTTGACGCCATGCCCGGCAAGCAGATGGCGATCGACGCCGACCTCAACGCCGGTTTGCTGACGCGCGAGGAAGCCAAGCTGCGCCGCGAGGAAGTACGCGAGGAAGCCGACTTCTACGGTGCGATGGACGGTGCCAGCAAGTTCATCCGCGGCGACGCGATCGCCGGCATCCTGATCCTGTTCATCAACATGCTGGGCGGCCTGGCCGTGGGCGTGCTGCAGCATGGCATGCCCTTCGGCGATGCCGCCGCCACCTACACCCTGCTGTCGATCGGTGACGGCCTGGTGGCGCAGCTGCCGGCGCTGCTGGTCTCCAGCGCGGTGGCGATGCTGGTTACCCGTGCCTCGCGCTCGCAGGACATGGCGCAGGCGATGACCGGCCAGGTGTTTGGCCAGTACCGTGCGCTGGCCATCACCGCCGGCATCCTCGGCGTGGTCGGCCTGGTGCCGGGCATGCCCAACGTCGCTTTCCTGACGCTGGCGGCCATCCTCGGCTTCATCGCCTGGAAGGTGTACCGCAAGGGCCTGGTGCCGGCGCAGGCCGACACCGCTGCAGGCGACGCCAACGCACTGAACGCGCTGGGCCGCCCCGCTGCCCCCGCACCCACCGCGGAACTGAGCTGGGACGAGCTGCGCCCGGTCGATCCGCTGGGCCTGGAAGTGGGCTATCGATTGATTTCGCTGGTGGACAGCAACCAGGGCGGCGAGCTGATGCCGCGCATCAAGGGCGTGCGCCGCAAGCTGACCCAGGACGTCGGCTTCCTGATTCCCTCGGTCCACATCCGCGACAACCTGGAACTGCCGGCCAACGGCTACCGGGTACTGGTGCATGGCGTGCCGGTGGCCACTGCCGAGATCCATCCCGACCGCGAACTGGCGCTGGACCCGGGCAGTGCCCTCGGTCCGCTGGAAGGCATCGCCGGCAAGGACCCGGCCTTCGGACTGGACGCGACCTGGATCCAGCCACACCAGCGCGCCCAGGCCGAAACCCTGGGCTATACCGTGGTCGACCCGGCCACGGTGGTGGCCACCCACCTTTCGCACCTGATCCGCGAGCACGCACCGGAACTGCTCGGCCACGAGGAAGTGCAGCACCTGCTGGCCAACCTGGCCAAGAGCGCGCCCAAGCTCGTCGAAGATCTGACGCCGAAGGCGCTGCCGCTGTCGGCGGTGGTGCGCGTGCTGCAGAACCTGCTGGTCGAGCGCATTCCGATCCGCCAGCTGCGCAAGATCGCCGAAGCACTGGTCGAACACGCCCCGCACAGCCAGGACCCGGCCACGCTGACCGCCGCCGTGCGCACCGCACTGGGCCGCTTCATCGTGCAGGAGATCGCCGGAATGTCGGCGGAGCTGCCGGTGTTCACCCTCAACCCGCAATTGGAACGTGTCTTGCAGGAGTCCACGCAGGGCAACGGCGCCGCGCTGGAACCCGGACTCGCTGAGCGACTGCACCAGAGCCTGGCCGAATGTGTCAGCAAGCAGGAAGCCCGCAACGAGCCCGCGGTGGTGCTGGTACCTGGCCCGGTGCGAGCCGCGCTGGCCCGCCTGGTCCGCCACAGCGTTCCGTCGCTGTCGGTCCTGGCCTACAGCGAGGTGCCGGAGGACAAGCGCCTGAAGCTGGTCGGAACGATCAGCTGACGCCGCCCTGCAACGCGCCAGAAAACAGACACCACTTTCAAACACCCGCAACAGACAGATTCCAAGGGGAACCCGAACCGTGCAGACCACCGACCATCCGCGTTCTCCGACCGCCACTCCGCCGACTTCGTCCCGTGACCACAGCATGAAAATCAAACGATTCGTCGCCGCCGACATGCGCTCGGCCATGAACCTGGTGCGCAAGGAACATGGTCCTGATGCCGTGATCCTGTCCAACCGCCGGATCGAGGAAGGCATCGAGATCGTGGCCGCCGCCAACTACGATGAGAGCGCCGTGCAGCGCGCCCTGGAAGCGTCGCGCCGCGACGTGGCACCGCCGCCCGCGCCGAAGCCGCGCAGCGCCGCCGACGCAGTGATCGCCGCAGTCACCCGCCGTCGCAGCAGCACCCCGGCACCGGAGCCGGTGGCCGCCACCACCTCGGCCGTCGCCGCCCTCGCCCGCGCCGCCGTCGGCGCTACCGGCCGCACCCTGGACAGCGCCGACGAGATAGTGCCGACGCGTGGCAGCACCGGCTTCGCCGCCACCCTGGCGCGCGCCGCCGTCAATGAATCGACGCTGCCGGAACAGATCTTCGCCCCGTTTGCCGACGCCATCGTGGCGCCCTCGCCCTCGCCCTCGCCTGCGGCAGCCGCGCCGGTGAACCGCGCCCGCTTCCAGATCGACCCGCCACTGGAAGACAGCGCGCAGCTGCCGGCAGTGACGCCGCCGCCGTTGCCGGTTGCCCTCCAGGCCACCACGGCACCCGAAGACCAAGCCTCACACGCGCAGGTTGCCGTGCAGCCGACCGAGGCTGCACCGGCACCGATGCCGGCGCTGGCGCCAGCACCTGCGCTGACCCTGGTCGCCGATGACGCCGAGATCCGCCACCTGCGCCAGGAAGTGGCCGGCATGCGCCAGGTGATCGAGCGCGAGATGAACCGCTTCACCGACGAGCGCCTGCGCGGCAGCCCGGTGCGTGCCACCGCGCTGGACCTGATGGACGAGTACGGCTTCGATGCCGGCATCGCCCGCGACGTGGCCATGCAGATCCCGCTGGAAACCGAAGCGCATCGCGGCCGCGGCCTGATGCTGGGGCTGATCTCGCGCAAGCTGCCGATCGCCCCGGTCGATCCGATGGAGGAAGGCGGCGTGATCGCCCTGGTCGGCCCGACCGGCGCCGGCAAGACCACCACCATCGCCAAGCTGGCCTCGCGCTTCGCCGAAGCCCATGCCGCCCGCGACGTCGCCCTGGTCACCACCGATACGATGCGCATCGGCGCCCGCGAACAGCTGTACGGCTACGGCCGCCAGCTCGGCATCGCCGTGCACGAGGCCAACAGCGGCACCGACCTGGACCAGCTGCTGGAACGCCTGAAGGACTACAAGCTGGTGCTGATCGACACCGCCGGCCTGGGCCCGCGCGACCGTGCGCTGGCCGCCCAGCTGCAGTGGCTGCGCGCCGCCCGCCAGGTCCGCACCCTGCTGGTACTGCCGGCCAACACCAGCTTCGGCGACATGGACGAGGTGGTCCGCCGCTTCGGCGCGGCCAACCTGCAGGGCCTGGTGCTGAGCAAGCTGGACGAGACCGGCCGCTTCGGCAACGCCCTGTCGGTGGCGGTGGACCACAAGCTGCCGATCACCTGGGTGACCGATGGCCAGGACGTCCCGGACGACCTGCACCGGGCCAGTGCAGCCAATCTTGTACTTCGCCTTGAAGATTTGCGCCGCGCGGCCGATATGCCCTGCAACCCGGAGTTGAACCATGCCGTCGCGTGAGTACGCCAAGCTGACCACCACCTTCCCGCTGACGGCGACCCGCAGCGAGCCGCTCGGCCCTGTGCGCACGATTGCCGTGACCGGCGGCAAGGGCGGCGTCGGCAAGACCAACGTATCGGCCAACCTGGCCGTGGCGCTTGCGGGAATGGGCAAACGCACCCTGTTGCTGGATGCCGACCTGGGCCTGGCCAACATCGACGTGATCCTGGGCCTGAGCCCCACCAACACCCTGGCCGACCTGGTCGCTGGCCGCTGCAGCCTGGATGACGTGATCATCGAAGGCCCGAACGGCGTGCTGGTGGTACCGGCTGCGTCCGGCCGCCGGCACATGGCCGAGCTGGCCCCGGCCGAGCATGTGGGCTTGGTCAACGTGTTCTCCGAGCTGGAGCGCGAGCTGGACATCATGGTGGTGGACACCGCCGCCGGCATCACCGATGGCGTGCTGACCTTCTGCCAGGCCGCGCAGGACACCGTGGTGGTGGTCTGTGATGAACCGGCCTCGATCACCGATGCCTATGCGCTGATCAAGGTGCTGTCGCGCGAACGTGGCGTGGACCGCATCCAGGTGGTGGCCAACATGGTGCGCGACCCCAACGAAGGCCGCGTGCTGTACGAGAAGCTGACCCGCGTCTGCGAGAAATTCCTCGCCGATGTCTCGCTGAACTACCTCGGCTGCGTGCCGCAGGACGACTGGCTGCGCCTGTCGGTGCAGCGCCAGCAGCCGGTGGTGAAAGCCTATCCGTCCAGCCCGTCGGCACTGGCGATCACCGAGATCGCCCGCCGCACCGCCCGCTGGCAGGCACCGACCGAGCCGCGCGGCGGCGTCGAGTTCTTCCTCGAACGCATCATCAAGCAGCGCGGGGTGGCAGCATGAAAGGCGCCGCCCAGTACAGAGAGGTCCAGCGCACGGCGGCCAACGAGGTCATCGCCCAGCACTCGGACCTGGTGCGGCGCATCGCCCACCATCTGGCGGCACGCCTGCCGGCCAGCGTTGAGGTGGACGACCTGATCCAGGCCGGCATGATGGGCCTGATTGAAGCCTCGCGCAGCTACGACGCCGACCAGGGTGCCTCGTTCGAGACCTACGCCTCGATCCGCATCCGCGGTTCGATGATCGATGAGATCCGTCGTGGCGACTGGGTACCGCGTTCGGTGCACCGCCGTGCACGTGACGCTGCGGCCACCATCCGCCGCCTGGAGCAGAGCACCGGCCGCGCCGCCAGTGCCACCGAAGTGGCCGCCGCGATGGAGATGCCGCTGCCCGAGTACCTGCGCCTGATGGAGGACGCCTCGCGCGGCCAGGTACTGAGCCTGGAGTCGCGCATTGAAGACCAGGGCGAGCTGGACACCGTCGCCCAGGGCGGCCCGACCCCGCAGCAGGTGCTGGAGCGCGGTGAATTCGGCCGCGAGCTGGGCAATGCCATCGGCCACCTGCCCGAGCGCGAACAGCTGGTGCTGTCGCTCTACTACGAGCAGGAACTGAACCTGAAAGAGATCGGCGCAGTGCTCGGCGTGAGCGAGTCGCGGGTCTGCCAGATCCACGGCCAGGCGGTCCTGCGCCTGCGTGGCCGACTGAAGATTTTCGAGGCGGCCGACGCCGGCCTCGAGAGCTGATCAACAAAGGAACTCTGCTTTGAACAAGAACATGCGCATCCTGATCGTCGACGATTTCTCGACCATGCGTCGTATCGTCAAGAACCTGCTGGGCGATCTGGGCTTCACCAATACCGCCGAAGCCGAGGACGGGCATGCCGCGCTGTCGCTGCTGCAGAGCCAGCCGTTCGACTTCGTGGTCACCGACTGGAACATGCCGGTGATGACCGGCATCGAACTGCTCAAAGCCATCCGTGCCGATGCCAAGCTGAAGACCCTGCCGGTGCTGATGGTGACTGCCGAAGCCAAGCGCGAGCAGATCATCGAAGCGGCGCAGAACGGCGTGAACGGTTACATCATCAAGCCGTTCACCGCACAGACGCTGGAAGAGAAGCTCGGCAAGATCTTCGAACGCCTGGCGGCCAGCGCTTGATGGATACCACGGTCGACAAGAGCGCCCTCGCCCTGCGCCTGCAGGAAGCCCTGGATGCACTGGAATCCGGCGACGAGGCGGCGTGGCGCCAGCGCATCGACGGCCTGGTCGCGCTGCGCACCCAGCCGATGATGAGCGGCCTTTCGCGGCTGGCCCGCGAGCTGGGCCAGGCGCTGGGCGAACTGCCGACCGTGCCCGATGAAGCCGGCGAGCTGGACGATGCCTGCGCGCGCCTGGACCACGTGGTGGCGATGACCGAACAGGCTACCCACCGCACCCTGGACCTGGCCGAAGAGTGCCGCAGCCTGACCGAACAGCTGCGCGCCGACGGCCTGCAGCCGGGCCAGGACGTGCAGCTCGACCGCATCCGCCACAACCTCACAGAGATCGCCCTGACCCAGAGCTACCAGGACCTGACCGGGCAGATCATCCGTCGCGTGGTGGGCATCGTCCGCCGCGTGCACGAAGGCTTCGGCGCGCTCGGCCTGCCGCCGGAACAGCATCGCACCGATCCGGAACTGGCTGGGCCGGCACTGAAGGGACTGGACCGCCATGCGGTCTCGCAGAACGACGCCGACGACCTGTTGTCGGATCTGGGGCTGTAACCATGGGCGCAGTAGCCGACGACATCACTGCCGATTTCATCATCGAGGCCCAGGAGATCCTGGATCGCCTCGGCGAACAGCTGGTGTCGCTGGAACAGGCACCGCAGGACAATGAACAGCTCAACGCGGTGTTCCGCGGCTACCACACGCTGAAGGGCGGCGCAGGTTTCCTCGGCATCACCGCAATGGTCGAGCTGTGCCACGCCGCCGAGGAAGCGCTGGGCGCCGCACGCGCCGGCCAGGCCGTCCTGCAGGCGCATCACTTCGATGCCGCCCAGCAGTCACTGGACTACCTGCAGTCGATGCTTGACGCGGTGTCTTCGGGCACCGAGCCGGGCTTTGCCCCGCCCGAACTGGTCGCCCAGTTCGACGTGCATGGCGGCGGCGCTGCCGCGCCTGCGGCCGCTGCGCCGGGTGCGGGCGGTGGCGACCTGATCACCGACGATGAATTCGAGGCCCTGCTCGACCAGTTGCATGGCGGCAAGGCGCCGACAACCGTGGCGGCGGCGAAGAAGGCCGACGACATGATCAGCGAGGACGAGTTCGAGGCATTGCTCGACCAGCTGCATGGCGGCGCCGCTCCGGGCAGCAACACCACCGCAGCGGCTGTTGCGGTACCGGCACCGCGACCGGCGCCCTCGCCGGCCCCGCCCGCTGCCAAGCCCGCACCCAACAAGCCTGTCGCCGAAGCCGAACACACCGTGCGCGTGGACACCAAGCGCCTGGACGCCATCGTCAACCTGATCGGCGAACTGGTGCTGTCACGAAACCGGTTGAAGACGCTGCGCGCGCGCCTGCGCGATGAAGAGCTGGACCGCGCCGTGTCCACGCTGGATATCGCCACCGCGCGCCTGCAGTCGGCGGTGATGCGCACCCGCATGCAGCCGGTCGGCAAGGTGTTCTCGCGCTTCCCGAAGGTGGCGCGCGACGTTGCGCGTTCGCTGAAGAAGGAAGTGGACCTGGAACTGATCGGCGCCGAAACCGAGCTCGACCGCAACCTGGTCGAAGCGTTGGCCGACCCGCTGGTGCACCTGGTCCGCAACGCCATCGACCATGGCGTGGAAATGCCGGACCTGCGCGAAGCGCAAGGCAAGCCGCGGATGGGCCACGTGCGCCTGTCGGCACAGCAGGAAGGCGACTACGTCAGCATCGAAGTGCAGGACGATGGCGCCGGCATCGATCCGGAAAAACTGCGCGCCAAGGCGCGCGAGAAGGGCCTGATTGATCCGGAAGCCGCCGCTCGCCTGAGCAGCGAGGAATGCCTGCACCTGGTGTTCCTGCCAGGGTTCTCGACCAAGCAGCAGGTCACCGACATTTCCGGCCGCGGCGTCGGCATGGACGTGGTGCAGTCGCGCATCCGCGAGCTGAGCGGGCAGATCCAGATCCAGTCGGAACTGGGCCGCGGCAGCCGTTTCATGATCCGCGTACCGCTGACCCTGGCGATCCTGCCGACCCTGCTGGTGCAGGCCGGCGAAGACGTCTACGCACTGCCGCTGGCCCGTGTGATGGAAGTGCTGCATGCGCCGCGCACCTCGCTGGGCTGGTTCGACGGCCGCGCCGTGCTCGACCGCCGCTCGCACACGCTGGCGCTGGTCGACCTGCGGCAATGGCTGGATGTGACGCCGGCCACCTCGCCCCTGCTGACCATCGTCGTGCTGCAGGCCGGTGAAGCACGCTTCGGGCTGGTGGTGGACCAGGTGCGCGGGCGTGAGGAAGTGGTCATCAAGCCACTGCCCAAGGCCCTGCGCGGCCTGCGTGGTTATGCCGGTGCAACCCTGATCGGCGATGGTCGCATGGCGCTGATCCTGGACGTGGACGGGCTGCGCTGAAGCCCGCCGGGCATGGCCCGGCGCTACCGGAAACGGCCCCGCAGGGTAGCGCCGGGCCATGCCCGGCGACCCGAAAACTGTGACTACCGTCTGTACACGACCTACCGGTGTCTCAAGTCCCATTCATACAAGCCGATACCGGACCCATGGATAGACTCAGCCTCATTGGACTTTTCCTCGCCCTGGCCTCGCTGGTCGGTGGCAGCATCCTCAAGGGCGCCGGCCTGGCGTCGTTGTGGTCGCCTGCGGCGTTCGTGATCGTCATCGTCGGCACCATCGCCGCCATCCTGCTGCACACCTCGCCAGCGGTGTTCAAGCACGCCTTCAAGATCGTGCGCTGGGTCGTGCGGCCGCCGCACAGCGACCGTCGTGAACTGATCCAGCAGATCGTGGAATGGAGCAACATCGCCCGCCGCCAGGGCCTGCTCGGCCTGGAATCGCAGGTGGAAGCGCAGCAGGACCCGTTCCTGCGCAAGGGCCTGCAGCTGCTGGTGGACGGCGTTGAACCCGAATCGATCCGGCACATGCTGGAGATCGAACTGGGCAGCCAGGAGCACCAGGACCAGGCCGCTGCCAAGGTGTTTGAAAGCATGGGCATCTATGCGCCCACGCTGGGCATCATCGGCGCCGTGCTCGGCCTGATCGCGGTAATGAAGAACCTCGCCGACCCGAGCAAGCTCGGCCATGGCATCGCCGCCGCGTTCACCGCCACCATCTACGGCATCGCCTCGGCCAACCTGCTGTTCCTGCCCATCGCCGCCAAGCTGAAGGGCGTGATCGCCCATTCCAGCCGCGACCGCGAAATGGTCATCGAAGGCCTGATCTCGATTGCCCAGGGCGAGAACCCGCGCAACATCGAAACCAACCTCTCCGGCTTCCTGCACTGACATGGCCCGCCGCAAGCACCACGAAGAGCACGCCAATCACGAGGCATGGGCCATCCCCTATGCCGACCTGATGACGCTGCTGCTCGCCTTCTTCGTGGTCATGTACGCGATCTCCTCGGTCAACGAGGGCAAGTACCGGATCATGGCCGACGCCCTCACCGATGCCTTCGGTGGTGCGCCGCGCACCATCAATCCGGTGCAGGTGGGCAACAAGCAGGTGCAGGGCGGCGGCTGGGACAGCCCGTCGGTGATCAAGTCCGGCACCAAGATCGGGCCGTCCGCGCCCGCGCCCTCGCACGACCCCACCCTGCTGCCGGCGATGGCCTCGCAGATGCGCATGCCGGTGTCGGTGCACAACCAGGAACAGATCGCGCGTGCCGAGCGCCAGCTCAACAGCATCGCCGACCGCCTGACCGCGGCGCTGGCGCCACTGATCGACCGCGGCATGATCAGCGTGCGCCGTACCGAACTGTGGATCGAAGTGGAGATCAACAGCGACATCCTGTTCCCGACCGGCTCGGCGGCGCTGGACGTGCATGCGCGCGACACCCTGGCCAGCCTGGCCGGCGTGCTGCGCGACGTGCCCAACAGCGTGCGCGTGGAAGGACACACCGACAACGTGCCGATCGCCACCGCCACCTTCCCGTCCAACTGGGAGCTGTCGGCCGGGCGCGCGGCCAGCGTGGTGCATCTGTTTGCCGACCAGGGGCTGCAGCCATCGCGGCTGGCGATGGTCGGCTACGGCCAGTTCCGCCCCCGCGAAGACAACGACAGCGCACAGGGCCGCAATCGCAACCGGCGGGTGATGGTCATCATCCTGGCCGACACCAGTCATTCGGTGGACCCGCTCGGCGAACGCCTGAATGCCGCCACCGGCGCTGCCCGCAGCGCCAGCGAACAGGCCGCCACCGCACCGGCCACCACCCCCACTTCCCCCATCGCACCGGTGCAGTTGCCACCGGTGCCGGCTGGCAGCCGCGTCGGCGCCGCCGTTCCCCCGGCAATGAAGGAGTAATCCGATGCGCATCTGGGCAGTCGCCAACCAGAAGGGCGGAGTCGGCAAGACCACCACCACCCTCGCCCTCGGTCGCGGCCTGGCCGCGCTCGGCCACCGCGTGCTGCTGATCGATCTCGATCCGCATGCCTCGCTGACCCGCGCCTTCGGCGTGCCGATCGAGCCGGCACCGGCCGGCGTGCTGGAGCTGTTCGGCGCACCGCCGGCCGACCTCTCCACGCTCAGCCATGCCAGCAACATCGGCGGACTCGATTACGTGTGCGCGCAGGCCTCGCTGGCCACGCTGGAACGACGCAGCGCCAACCAGCCTGGCCTCGGCCTGGCCCTGCAGAACGCGCTCGCCCGCCACCAGGGCCAGCACGACTACATCCTGCTGGACTGCGCACCGACCCTGGGCCTGCTGATGATCAATGCGCTGGCCGCGGCCGATCGCCTGATCATTCCCACCCAGGCCGAGCCGTTGGCCCTGCACGGCCTGGATGGCATGGTCCGCACCGGCGAGATGGTCGAGCGTTCGCGCCGCCGGCCGCTGCCGATCTCGATCCTGCCGACGCTGTTCGACCGCCGCACCCGCACCGGCAATGAATCGCTGCGCGCCATGCAGGACCGCCACGCGAGCCGCGTCTGGGAAGACGCGATTCCGATCGACACCCGCATCAGCAACGCGGCCGGCCTGACCCTGCCGAGCATCGGTGAGGACTACCCGGGACGCGGCCTGGCAGCCTATCGGCGTGCGTTGAACTGGATCCTCGGTGAGGACGCACGTGCCCTGGAGCAGGCGGCATGAACACCACCGGGATGCTGGACGACTATCTGGACGAGCTGCTCGGCGACATTGCCGTCGCACCGGTCGCCGCTGATGCCGCGCCACGCCCGACGAGCGCAGCAGCCGACGGCGAGCGCGAGCCGACCTGGGACGATCTGCCGGCCGAAGTGGTCTACGAAACCGACGCCTTCGCAGTGGCCCCGGCCAACGACGATGCTTCGCTCGAAGCCGCATTCGACGCGGCTGCCACGCCTGCGGCCGACACCGGGCGCGAGCCGACCTGGGACGATCTGCCGGCCGAAGTGATCTACGAAACCGACGCCGTCGCAGCGGCCCCGGCCAGCGACGACGTTTCGCTCGAGGCCGCCTTCGACGCTGCTGCCACGCCTGCGGCCGATACCGGGCGCGAGCCGACCTGGGACGATCTGCCGGCGGAGGTGATCTACGAAACCGACGCCGTCGCAGCCGCTCCGGCCAACGATGATGCGGCCTTGGAGGCTGCTTTCGACGCCGCCAACGTGCCTGCGGTCGACACAGAGCGCGAGCCCACCTGGGACGACCTGCCGGCCGAGGTCGTCCATGAAACCGCGTCGGTGGCCACTGCCGCTGTCGCACCGCCCGCGCCCGAACCCACCTGGGATGACCTGCCGGACGAAGTGATCTACGAAACCGACGCCGCCGACAGCCTGGCGCACACCGACAGCCCCGGATTGCAGGCCGCCTTCGAAGCCGCCGCCGACGGCGAAGTGGTTGCTGACATCGCTGCGCCGGCCATTGCCAAGGCCGCCGCGCGCCCCGCACCAGCAACGATGCCATCGATGACCCGCGCCGCTGTCGCACCGCCGCCGCAGTTCGCGGTGGACACCCCCTCCAGCAACCGCCCCGGTTCCTGGCAGGAGCTGCAGGCCCAGGCGCATCAGCCCGCCAGCAGCCCGCATCCGCAGAACCGCCGCGCCGGCGAACGCACGTCGCGTTGGCTGCGCCTGCGCTGTGGCACCCAGGCCTACGCGCTGGAACTGCTGAAGGTGCAGGAAGTGGTGCTGCCGGTGCCGTTGCTGCCACTGCGCGGCACTGCCCCGGAAATGCTCGGCATCATGAACCTGCGTGGCCAGGTGGTGCCGGTGATGGATCTCGGCCTGCACCTGGGTGCGGCCTCCGCCGAGGATGACGCGCAGACCCGCATCGTCGTGCTTGAGGAGAACGGCGAGACCCTGGGCCTGCGTGTGTCGGCCGTGGAGGACGTCGCCAACCTGACCGACTCGCAGATCGAACCACCCGATACCGCCCGCATCTGCCAGATCTCCAATGAACTGTTCCGTGGCGTGGCCCGCATCAGCCAGCGGCCGATGATCCTGCTCGACGCCACGCAGCTGCTGGGGTGAATCCGTGCTCTGAATCGGCGCTTCGCGCCGATACCCCTAAAGAACCGCCCCACGGTGCCGTTATGAATGCTGGAACCGTTTGTCCGGAGCAACGATGAGCACTGTCGAACTGGGTGAGGATCTCGGCATCGAGAGCAGCACCGAGCTCAAGAACCGCCTTTCGCCCTTGGTGGCGGAAGCAGGCGAGCTGACCCTGGATGCAAGCCAGGTCGGCCGCATCCACACCGCCAGCGTGCAGGTGCTGTGCGCCTTCGTGCAGGCCCGCCGCGAGGCAGGCCTTGGCACCGGCTTCCACGGTTGCACTGCAACCTTCCGTGACGCTGCACGCCTGCTGGGCGTCACCCAGGCCCTGGGCCTGGACGTACCCCATGACAACCTGAAATCTGTGGAGAACGCTGCATGAGCGCACGTATCTTGGTGGTGGACGATTCGGCGTCGATGCGCCAGATGGTTTCCTTCGCCCTCACCTCGGCCGGTTTTGCCGTCGAAGAAGCTGAAGACGGCGCGGTCGCGCTCGGACGCGCCAAGGGCCAGCGCTTCAATGCGGTGGTCACCGACGTCAACATGCCGAACATGGACGGCATCGCGCTGATCCGCGAACTGCGCCAGCTGCCGGACTACAAGTTCACGCCGATGCTGATGCTGACCACCGAGTCGGCAGCGGACAAGAAGTCCGAAGGCAAGGCCGCCGGTGCCACCGGCTGGCTGGTGAAGCCGTTCAATCCCGAACAGCTGGTCGCCACCGTGCAGAAAGTGCTGGGCTGATCGCCCCGCACTGCTCCCCCTCTTCGCTTCCGGATCGCCACTGCCATGAGCATGGACCTGCAACGCTTCCACGCCACCTTCTTCGAGGAGAGCCGCGAAGGCCTCGACGCCATGGAGGCTGGCCTGCTGGCCCTGGAATCGGGACAACAGGACCCGGAGATCATCAACTCGGTGTTCCGTGCCGCCCACTCCATCAAGGGTGGCGCAGGCACGTTCGGTTTCGATGCCATCGCCGGGCTGACCCATGTGCTGGAAACGCTGCTCGATGAGCTGCGGGCCGGCAAGCGCGCACTGGAAGGCAACGCCGTCGATGCGATGCTGTCGTCGGTGGACGTACTGCGCGCCCTGTTGCGCGAGGCCGAGCACGGCCAGCCCGCCGATCCTGCAGCGGTCGCTGCGGTGAAGGCGCGCCTGGAAGCGGTGCTGTCCGGCCAGGCACCCGCCGCCGCTGCACCCACTGCCGCCAGCAAGGTGGACGACACGCCGGAAGCCTGGCAGATCGGCTTCACCCCGGCGCCGTCACTGTTCATGAGTGGCAACGACCCGTTGCGCATCATCCGCGAACTGGAACACCTGGGTTCGCTGCAGGTGGCCGCGCGCATGGATCGCCTGCCCGGCTTCGCCCAGCTCGACCCGCTTGAAGCCCACCTGGCGTGGGACCTGGGCCTGGTCGGCAAGGTGCCGCGCAGCAAGATCGAAGACACCTTCGCCTGGGTGCTGGACGACTGCGAACTGGACATCCGTCCGGCCGCACCGCCAAGCCTGGCCACGCAGGCACCGGCTGCCGCGCCGGTCGCTGCGCCTGCGCCCGCCACTGCCGCACCGACGGCCAGCACCGGGGCCAGCCAGGAAGCAGAAACCTCCATCCGTGTCAGCGTCGACAAGGTCGATGCACTGATCAACCTGGTCGGTGAACTGGTCATCACCCAGGCCATGCTCAAGCAGGTCTCGCACGCGCTGGACCCGGTGCATGCCGAGAGCCTGTTCGCCGGCCTGGACCTGCTTGAACGCAATACCCGCGACCTGCAGGAGGCTGTGATCGGCGTGCGCATGCTGCCGGTCGACGCAGTGTTCCGCCGCTTCCCGCGCTTGGTCCGCGACCTGTCCGGCCGCCTGGGCAAGCACGTGCGCCTGCGCACCATCGGCGAAGGCACCGAGCTGGACAAGGGCCTGATCGAGAAGATCGCCGATCCGCTGGTGCATCTGGTCCGCAATTCCATCGACCACGGCCTGGAAATGCCGGACGTGCGTCGCGATGCCGGCAAGGACGAGACCGGCACGATCACCCTGGCGGCCTCGCACCAGGGCGGTCATATCGTCATCGAAGTCAGCGACGACGGCCGCGGCCTGAACCGCGAGAAGATCCTGGCCAAGGCGCAGGAACGCGGCCTGGCCGTACCGGACAACCCCACCGACTCGCAGGTCTGGGACCTGATCTTCCAGCCCGGCTTCTCCACCGCCGATGCGGTCACCGACCTGTCCGGTCGTGGCGTGGGCATGGACGTGGTCCGCCGCAACATCCAGGCACTCGGTGGCGAGGTGCAGATTGAAAGCGGCCTCGGCACCGGCACCCGTACGCTGATCCGGCTGCCGTTGACCCTGGCCATCCTCGACGGCATGACCGTGGCGGTGGCCGGCGAAACCCTGATCCTGCCGCTGGCCTACGTGCTTGAAGCACTGCAGCCGCAGCCTGACGACATCCGCAGCATGGCCGGCGAAGGCCGCGTGCTGCGCGTGCGTGGCGAATACCTGCCGATCCTGTCGCTGAGCGAGTACTACGGCTATGGCCAGCGTGCACCCGGCAGTGAATCGCTGGTGGTGGTGGTTGAAGGCGATGGCCAGAAGATCGCGCTGGAAGTGGACGAACTGGTCGGCCAGCAGCAGGTCGTGGTGAAGAACATCGAGAACAACTACCGCCGCATCGGCGGGGTCTCCGGTGCCACCATCCTCGGCGATGGCCGCGTCGCCCTGATCGTCGACATCGGCGGCCTGGTGCGTTCGCTGCGGGTGCCGCAGGCCGCCTGAGCTGCGCTACACGTTGTACCTGACCGCCGCCCTCCGGGGCGGCGGTTTTCGTTTGCGCGCGAGCGCAGGCAGCAATCGTACCCACGCGCAACGCGGCGGCGCCCGCAACTGTGACCTCCGTCGTCCTGCGTCGTGAACCTGATCGGGCGCATGGTTTCGCCTGAAACCACGCCGCCACGGCGAAAGCCCCGCCACTGTTTGCTTTCCGTTGGTTTCCCCTACGCCAGCGAATGTGACATCGGTCCATAAAGTACGGCGCAGCTGCGCCGCTATCTCGGGTTGACGGCAGTCACCGATCCTTCACCCGGCACCACCGTTCCCTCCTGCAACGACCTTTTGCCCGCGGCGCCGCCGCCGGTATTCTGCCCACCTTGGAGCACCCTGCATGAAGTGGTTCCACGATCTGCCCATCGCCCGCAAGCTGGCTGTGGGATTCACCCTGACCACCCTGATGACCGTCGTGCTGGGTGCGTTCGCCCTGGTCCGCCTGTCCGAAGCCAACGCCAAGCTGACCTCGATGGCGACCAACGACATTCCATCGGTGCAGTACCTCGGTGAAGTGCGCTCGCAGCTGGGTGAGTTCCGCACCTATGAACTGGCCCAGATCAGCATGCTGGACCAGCCGGAGAAAGTGGCCGACTACAACAAGCGCATGAACGACACCGCTGCAGTGGTGCGCGAGCAGCTGGCGGCCTATGCCAAGCTGCCGTCCGGCGACAAGGAGCGCACGCTGTACCAGGCCGTGCAGGCTGACGTCGATGGCTACTTCGCCGCCAATACCAAGCTGCGCGAAGCGGCCACCGCCGGTGATGGCGAAGCGGCCCGGCAGATTTCCGATGAGCAGTCGCGCCCCCTGCGCCGCAAAGCCTTCGAGGACCTGAAGACGCTGGGTGCGCTGCTGGGAACCCAGATGCAGGGCAAGATCGACGACGCCAACGCGACCCACCGCAACAGCATGCTGGCCATCATCGCCGCCATCGTGCTGCTGGTCGTGGTCGCCGCCACCCTGGCCGTGATCATCTCGCGCGCCGTGGTCGGCCCGCTGGGCAAGGCAGTGCATGCCATCCAGGCCGTCGCCCGCGGCGATCTCAGTGTCACTACCCAGGCCACCGGCAAGGATGAGGCGGGTCGCATGTTGGCGGCCACCGCGGAGATGACCGCGATGCTGCGTCGCTTCTCCGAGCAGACCCAGCTGATGGCACAGATGCATGCCGGCCCCGATATCAGCCACCGCATTCCGGAAGACTTCCCGGGCGTCTATGGCCAGCTCGCCGGCGGCATCAACACGGTCATCTTCGAACACCTCGATGCGATCCGTGATGCCATCGATGTGCTCAACCAGTACGCCACCGGCAACCTCGCCCCCGATGCGCGCCGGTTGCCGGGCAGCCGCGCGATCCTGCACGAATCGATGGATGCGGCCAAGGCCAGCCTGCTGGCCATCAACACGCAGATCCAGCAGCTGGCATCGGCCGCTGCCGCCGGCGACTTCAGCCAGCGCGGCGATGCGCAGCGCTTCGATCACGATTTCCGCGTGATGATCGAGCAGCTCAACAGCATGATGGAGGTCGCCGACGGCAATCTTGGCCAGCTGTCGCAGCTGCTGCAGTCCATCGCCGCAGGTGACCTGACCGCACGCATGGACGGCCAGTTCCACGGCGTGTTCGCCCGCATGCGTGACGATGCCAACACCACCGTCGCCCAGTTGACCCAGATCGTCAGCCAAATCCAGGCCAGCACCTCGAGCATCACCCTGGCCTCGGGCGAAATCGCCTCCGGCAACAGCGACCTGTCGCGCCGTACCGAACAGCAGGCGGCCAACCTGGAAGAAACCGCCGCCTCGATGGAGGAACTGACCTCTACCGTGCGCCAGAACGCCGAACACGCGCGCCAGGCCAACCAGCTCGCCATCGGCGCGCACGGCGTGGCCTCGCAGGGCGGTGAAGTGGTCGGCCAGGTGGTCACCACCATGTCGGCCATCGAAGCCTCCTCGAAGAAGATCGCCGAGATCATCTCGGTCATCGATGGCATCGCCTTCCAGACCAACATCCTGGCGCTGAATGCCGCAGTGGAAGCGGCCCGTGCCGGCGAACAGGGCCGTGGCTTCGCCGTGGTCGCCAGCGAGGTGCGTACCCTCGCCCAGCGCTCGGCCGCCGCCGCCAAGGAGATCAAGGGGCTGATCGACGAATCGGTCGGCAAGGTCGCCGAGGGTTCCAGCCTGGTCCACCAGGCCGGCAGCACCATGGGCGAGATCGTCGCGTCGGTGCAGCGCGTGACCGACATCATGGCCGAGATCTCCGCCGCCTCGCAGGAGCAGTCCGCCGGCATCGAGCAGGTCAACCAGACCGTGGTGCAGATGGACGAAACCACCCAGCAGAACGCCGCGCTGGTGGAAGAAGCCACCGCCGCAGCGCGGGCGATGGAAGACCAGGCCGCACAGCTGGGCGAGGCCGTCGCACGCTTCCGCCTGGCCGCACCGAGCGCGGGCAATGCGATACCGCGCGCAGCCATGGCCGTGGCCAGCAGTGCTCCGCGCAAGGCGGCGCCCGCATCCATCGCCGCACCGGCGCGCGTGCGCAAACCCGTTGCGCAGCCGGCCCTGGCCGGTGACGGCGACTGGCAGGAGTTCTGATCGCAGCATCGGGGTGGCCGCGCGCCACCCCGTCAGCGGAAAGGCAGCGCCGGGCCATGCCCGGCCCGGGCACCACGCTTGCCCGACCGCCGCGGGCATGGCACAACGGAGCAAACGAGTGCGTTCGGTGCTACATAAATCCGCAACGCAGCCGATACCTCTTTCGAGCCACGCGCCCACACGCGTCGGCGCCCGCCCCTGACCACAGATTCCATGTCCGACGGCCACGACACTGCACTGCCCGAAGTCCATGCGGCCGATGCCGCGGATGATCGCTTTCTGGTCCGCAACCCCCGCCAGGTGCGGCAGCTGCTGCGTTCACTGATCGACCAGCGATCACTGATCAACGCCCATATCGACGGCCGCGATCGATCCTTCCCCACCGCCCTGCTTGAACTGGACGACGACGAGGATTTCCTGCTGCTCGATGGCAGCCCGCAGGAGGCCTCCAACCGCGCCGCCGAACAGGCCGACCACCTGCTCTGCTTCGCCCAGCTGGAACGAGTGATGGTGCGTTTCCGCCTGCACGAACTGCAACGCGTGGACAACGAAGGCCACGTCGCCTTCCGGGCACCGTTCCCCGAGGAGCTAGTGCATCTGCAGCGACGCGAACTGTACCGGCTGGAGACCCCCATCACCGATTCACCGCACCTGCTGCTGCCGCCGGGCGAGGCCCAGGCCGAAGCGCTGTCGATGCGGGTGGTGGACATCAGTGGCGGCGGCCTGGCGGTGACCGTGCCCGTCGATTGCGCGATCTTCGGCCTGCAACAGCGCTACCGCGCGCAGCTGTCGATGCCCGATGGCCCAGACCTGCAGATCGAACTGGTGGTCTGCAACCTGCTGCCGCAACGCCTGCCCAACGGCACCGAGGTCAAGCGCGTCGGCATGCGCTTCGACGACCTGCCGCGCGGTGGCGACAGCGCCATCCAGCGCTACATCTTCCGCATCGACCGCCAGCGCAAGGCACGCCGCAACGGCGAGCTCTGACACCCCCACGGCGGGTGGTGCCGGCCGCTGGCCGGCAACCTCGAAACCGCGTGGATACCGGTGCCAGTAGATCCACGCCATGCGTGGATGCAGGAACCAGTAGATCCACGCCATGCGTGGATGCAGGAACTGCCGGCCAGCGGCCGGCACTACCCCTCCCCGGTAGATCCACGCCATGCGTGGATGCAGGATTGCCGGCCAGCGGCCGGCACTACCAGATGCCTAAAGTCCCCCACCCAGGGGCCGATATCGAGCCTGACACCGGCACTTCCGGCAGAACCAGGACCCCTCGATGAACGACAAGAACAGCTCCGCCGCCGGCGCCGATGGCGAATTCCTCAGCTTCACCCTCGGTGCCGAGCACTACGGCGTGGACATCCTCAAGGTGCAGGAAATCCGCGGCTACGACGCCGTCACCCGCGTCCCCGATGCCCCGGACTACATCAAGGGCGTGATCAACCTGCGCGGCACCATCGTGCCGGTGATCGACCTGCGCCTGAAGCTGCGCCTGGAAGACGCCCGCTACGACGCCTTCACCGTGATGATCGTGCTCAACGTGGACGACCGCGTGGTCGGCATCGTGGTCGACAGCGTCTCCGACGTGATCCCGCTGTCGGCCGAGCAGATCCGCCCGACCCCGGAATTCGGCGCCGCCGTCGACACCCGCTTCATCTCCGGCATCGGCACCCACGACGACCGCATGCTGATCCTGCTGGATATCGAAACCCTGCTGGACAGCGCCGACATGGGTCAGACCAACGTCGTCGAAGACGCTGCCGCCTGAGCAAACGGACCTTTTTCACGTTTCTGTTACGCAGCCCTTCAGTTCCCCTCATCCACGCCGATAGGGGGACAGAAGCCGGTCGCGCAGGAACGCGCCAAGGCCGGATCCACCATCACCATCCCCGGAGAATCACCCCGATGAAGTCCCTGCTTGCGTTCGTTTCGGCTGCCGTCCTGGCCACCACCGCTTCCTCCGCCTTCGCGCAGTCGGCCGAGATGATTCCGCCGGAGATGGCACCGCGCGCCGTCGGCAAGGACGGCATGGTCTGCGGCAAGGTCGAAAAAGCCCGCTTCGCAGAAGGTTCCGAAGGCCAGCCGACCTTCCTGTACATGGGCGGCGCCTTCCCGCGCCACACCTTCTCGGCACGCATCGCCGGCGAGAACCGCGGCAAGTTCTCCTTCCCGCTGGAAACCCTGGAAGGCAAGACCGTGTGCGTGATCGGCAAGATCCAGCGCGACGCCTCGCGCGCGGAAATCGAAGTCAGCTCGCCGTCCAGCCTGAAGCTGGCCAACATCAAGTAATCCGCTGTCCGTCAGACCGCGCCGGCCAGCGTGCCGGCGTGGCTGTTGCAACCGGGCCCCGCGCCCGGCCGCGTCTGCCTTAGGAGATCGCAACGCCCATGCCGTGGATCAACAACCTGAAACTGATGCCGAAGCTCATGCTGACCTTCGGTGTCCTCTTGCTGGTGATGCTGCTGCAGGGCATCGTCGCCTACCGTGGCCTGCATTCGCTGAACAACGTGACCACCGAACTGGCTGGTTCACGCATGGAGAGCATCCGCATGGCCGGCGAGATGCGCGGCATGCTCGGCGAGTACCGCAACAGCGCCTACCAGCAGCTGATCCGCGCCAGCGACGACGTCAAGGCCGACGCCCGCAAGCAGGCCGTCGAACTGCGCACCAGCATGGACAAGTCGATCAAGGACTATCCGAAGCTGGTCGACAACGCACAGCAGAAGAAGCTGTTCGACACCTTCGCCAAGGACTGGAAGGACGCGCTGGCCTCCTATGACAGCGTCACCGAAATGCTGGAGCTGGACCTGCCCGACGATGCGATCGACACCTTCGTCGGCGAGACCCGCACCAAACACCGCAAGGCCGGTGCCGCGCTTGAAGCGCTGATCGCCGAAGACAACCGCCTCGCCCGCGCCTCGCGCGACGAAGCCGCCTCCACCTACTCCGCCTCGGCCGTGCTGATCGTCATCGCCCTGCTCGGCGGCGCCGCGCTGGGCCTGGTGCTGGTGTGGCTGTTCGCCCGTGCCCTGGTCGGCAGCGTGCGTGGCGCCGTCTCGGTGGCCAACGACGTCGCCGGTGGCAAGCTCGATGGTCACATCGATGTCAGCCGCCAGGACGAAGTGGGCGAACTGATGCAGGCCATGCAGCGCATGCAGCGCGACCTGCGCGAGCGCACCGAAACCGACCAGGCCATCGCCCGCGAGAACCTGCGCATCCGCACCGCGCTGGATTACAGCTCGACCGGCGTCTACCTCACCGACCCCAACAACACCATCGTCTACAGCAACCGCGCCCTGCAGCAGACCCTGGCCCAGTACCAGGACGAGCTGCGCCGCGACCTGCCCGACTTCGACGTCCACGCCTCGCTGGTCGGCAAGCCGGTCACCGTGCTTGAACACCGCGGCGAGATGGACAACACCCTGCTGGCCAACCTCAAGCAGCATGGCGTTGCCCGCCGCCCGATGCAGTACGGCGATGCCCAGTTCGCCCAGGTCGTGTCGACCATCCGCAACGAAGACGGCGACACCGTCGGCTACGTGGTGGAATGGCGCGACCGCACCCAGGAAGCGCAGGTCGAGGCGGAAGTGGCACGGGTCATCGCCCAGGCTGCTGCCGGCGACCTGTCCGGCCGCATCGATGCCAACGACAAGGAAGGCTTCTTCCTGCAGCTGGCCCAGCAGATCAACGGCCTGCTGGACGCCAACTCGGGCAGCATCGAACAGATTTCCGGCCTGCTCGCCGCACTGTCGCAGGGTGACCTGACCGTGCGCATGCATGGCGACTACCAGGGCGTGTTCGCCCGCATGCGCGACGATGCCAATGCCACCGCCGCGCAGCTGAGCGAGATCGTCACCCGCATCAAGCAGTCCAGCCGTGCGATCAGCTCGGCCGCCGGTGAAATCGCCTCCGGCAACAGCGACCTGTCGCGCCGCACCGAACAGCAGGCCGCGAACCTGGAAGAAACCGCCGCCTCGATGGAGGAACTGACCTCCACCGTGCGCCAGAACGCCGAGCACGCGCGCCAGGCCAACCAGCTCGCCATCGGCGCGCACGGTGTGGCGTCGCAGGGCGGCGAAGTGGTCGGCCAGGTGGTCACCACCATGTCGGCCATCCAGGCCTCGTCGAAGAAGATCGCGGAAATCATCTCGGTCATCGACGGCATTGCCTTCCAGACCAACATCCTGGCGCTGAACGCCGCGGTGGAAGCGGCCCGTGCCGGCGAACAGGGCCGTGGCTTCGCCGTGGTCGCCAGCGAGGTGCGTACCCTCGCCCAGCGCTCGGCCGCCGCCGCCAAGGAGATCAAGGGCCTGATCGACGACTCGGTCGGCAAGGTCAACGACGGCTCGGCGCTGGTGCACAAGGCCGGCGCCACCATGGGCGAAATTGTTGCCTCGGTGCAACGCGTGACCGACATCATGTCCGAGATCTCTGCTGCCTCGCAGGAGCAGAGCGCCGGCATCGAGCAGGTCAATCAGACCGTGGTGCAGATGGACGAAACCACCCAGCAGAACGCCGCGCTGGTGGAAGAAGCCACCGCCGCCGCACGTGCGATGGAAGAACAGGCGGGCCACCTGAGCGAGGCAGTCTCGATCTTCGTGGTCGACGAAGCCGAAGCCGTGGTCGCCACGCGCGCACCGGCACCGCGCGCGTCTGCACCGGCAGCCCCGGCTCCGGCAGCGGCCGTACCGCCGGCCCGCCGCAGCACCGGCGGCCGATCCATGGCCACCGAACTGGCTGATGGAGACTGGCAGGAATTCTGATTCCCGCCTGACCTGAGGCACGAAAACGCCCCGGCCCTGCGCTGGGGCGTTTTCTTTTGCGGCCTCGCCAGGTGTTGTCCAGCCAACGGCGCAGTGCTTCCGGGGTCAGATCCGTTTTCCTGCGGAAAACGGATCTGACCCCTCTTTCCAATTGGAAACTCAACGCACTTGCCGTCCGACACCGGGATGCCAGATGAGTCGTGCGGGGATGGGCTGGCGGGACCGTTGGCGCCATGGATGGCGCCATCGAGCCCCCATGGATGGGTTTACGGCGTGTCCCGCCAGCCCATCCCCACACGGCTCGCCCTCAACATTGCAGGGCCGACCATCCGCTGTTGCTGTTGCTCTCGCTCCAAAAGCCTGCCGCAGGCAGCGCCGCAGCCGCCGCTGCGAACAAACCTGAATACGTTCGACCAGCCCACCTCAATCCCCCGCCCCCGCGGCCGATAACGGTCATGTCACCGCTGCTCCCGATCAGCACCGGCGCCTCCACCCACCACCACCCGGGTACTGCTCGATGAATCTCCTGCATCGCTGGCAACACTACTTCAGCAATCTCTCCGTCCGACGCAAGCTCAATCTGCTCACGCTGCTGATCGCACTCGGCGTGATCGCGCTCTCGGTGATCGCTGCCCGCATGCAGTACCTGGACCTCAATGAAACCCGCAAGTCGTCGTTGAAGACCCAGGTTGAACTGACCTACGGCATCCTCGACCACTACCACGGGCTGGCCGCCAGCGGCGAACTCACCGAGCCCGCCGCCCGCCAGGCCGCGCTCGATGCGCTGGCGCGCATGCGCGCCGACAGCGATACGTATTACTACAGCGTCTACGACACGAACTACCGCGTGTTGATGCATCCGTTCCGCAAGGACCTGATCGGCAAGGACATGAAGGACTTCCGCTCCGAGGACGGCGTGCAGCTGTTCCACGACCTGGTGGAAGTGGCTCGCAAGGGCGGCGGGGTGGTCTCCTACAAGTGGGCCAAGGCCAACAGCGAAGGCCTGTACGACAAGGCGTCCTACGCCGGCCTGTTCAAGCCCTGGAACTGGGTGGTCAGCAGCGGCGTATACATGGATGACGTGCAGCAGCAGGCACTGGTCTTCACCGCCATCATGACCCTGGCCGGCGGCGTACTGGTGCTGATCGTGCTGGCATTGAGCTGGGTCATCGGCAACCGCATCGCACGCCCGCTGAAGCAGGCCACCGCCGTGGCCGAAGGCATTGCCGGCGGCAAGCTGGACAGCCACATCGGCCCGCAGCCGCATGACGAAACCGGTCGCCTGCTCGAAGCCATGTCGCGCATGCAGCAGCAGCTGCACGCGGTCATCAGCGGCCAGCGCGAGATGGCGCGCCGCCACGATGGCGGTGAACTCAGCTACCGCATCGACGCCAGCAGCTTCCCCGGCGAATACGGACTGATGGTGCAGGAAACCAACGTCCTGGTCGGCAGCCACGTGCAGACCCTGCACGATGTGCTGAATGTCGTGCAGCAGTACGCCGTGGGCGACCTCAGCAGCGACATCGCGCGCTATCCGGGCGAAAAGGCGGCGATGACCACCACCGTCGACACGGTCAAGGCCAACCTCGGCCGCATCAACGCCGAGATCAAGCAACTGGCCAGTGCCGCCGCCGCGGGCGACTTCAGCCAGCGCGGCGATGCACAGCGCTTCGATCACGATTTCCGCACCATGCTGGAAAACCTCAATGCCATGATGGCAGTCAGCGATGACAACCTCGGCAAGCTCTCGCAGCTGCTGTCGTCCATTGCCGACGGCGACCTGACGGCACGCATGCACGGTGACTACCAGGGCGTGTTCGCCCGCATGCGCGACGATGCAAACGCCACGGTCAGCCAGCTGACCCAGATCGTCGGCCAGATCCAGGCCAGTGCCTCCAGCATCACCCTGTCGGCCGGCGAAATCGCGTCGGGCAACAGTGATCTGTCGCGCCGTACCGAGCAGCAGGCCGCCAATCTGGAAGAAACCGCCGCCTCGATGGAGGAACTGACCTCTACCGTGCGCCAGAACGCCGAACATGCGCGCCAGGCCAACCAGCTCGCCATCGGCGCGCACGGCGTGGCCTCGCAGGGCGGTGAAGTGGTCGGCCAGGTGGTCACCACCATGTCGGCCATCGAAGCCTCCTCGAAGAAGATCGCCGAGATCATCTCGGTCATCGATGGCATCGCCTTCCAGACCAACATCCTGGCGCTGAATGCCGCAGTCGAAGCGGCCCGTGCCGGCGAACAGGGCCGTGGCTTCGCCGTGGTCGCCAGCGAAGTGCGTACCCTCGCCCAGCGCTCGGCTGCTGCGGCCAAGGAGATCAAGGGGCTGATCGACGACTCGGTCGGCAAGGTCGCCGAGGGTTCCAGCCTGGTCCACCAGGCCGGCAGCACCATGGGCGAGATCGTCGCGTCGGTGCAGCGCGTGACCGACATCATGGCCGAGATCTCCGCCGCCTCGCAGGAGCAGTCGGCCGGCATCGAGCAGGTCAACCAGACCGTGGTGCAGATGGACGAAACCACCCAGCAGAACGCCGCGCTGGTGGAAGAAGCCACCGCCGCCGCGCGGGCGATGGAAGACCAGGCCGCACAGCTGGCCGACGCCGTGGCGATCTTCCGCCTCGACAACCAGGTCGCTGTCGCAGTGAAGGCGGTGACCGCCAAGGTCGCGCCGAAGGCTGCCAGCCCTGCGCCTTCGCGACCGTTGTCGACGCCCGCACCGATCCGCCGTACCCACTCCAGCACCGTCGTCTCCAACGACGGCGACTGGCAGGAATTCTGATCCTCGCGGCGGCTCCGGCCGCCGCCCCGCCGATGGACACGTCACCCGTGCAGAGCCCTACCCCCATCGTCAGCGGTACGCGCGAATTCGAATTCGCCGACCGTGATTTCCGCCGCGTCTGCGACCTGATCTACCAGCGTGTGGGCATCGCCCTCGCCCCGGCCAAGCGCGACATGGTGTACGGACGCCTGTCGCGCCGCCTGCGTACGCTGGGCATGCGCAGCTTCCAGCAGTACCTGGACCACCTGGAACAGGGTGATGGTGACGAGTGGCAGGCATTCACCAATGCGCTGACCACCAACCTCACTGCGTTCTTCCGCGAGCCGCACCATTTCGACAAGCTGCGCGAAGAGCTGCAGCAGCGCAACGGGCGCGGTCCGCTGCTGTTGTGGTCGTGCGCCGCCTCCACCGGCGAAGAGCCCTACTCGATGGCGATCACCGCCTGCGAAGCGTTCGGCACCCTGAAGCCGCCGGTACGCATCGTCGCCACCGACGTCGACACCCAGGTGCTGGCCACCGCCGGGCGCGGCGTCTACAACATCGACCGTGTCGCCGGCCTCGATCCGGACCTGCGTCGCCGCTATTTCCAGCGTGGCAGTGGCCCCAACGAAGGCCAGTGCCGCGTACTGCCGGCGCTGCGCGAACTGATCGAATTCCGCCCGTTGAACCTGCTGGCACCGCGTTACGACGTCGGCGGCCCGTTCGATGCGCTGTTCTGCCGCAACGTGATGATCTACTTCGACAAGCCGACCCAGCGCGCGATTCTTGGCCGCCTGGTCAACCACCTGGCCGACGACGGCCTGCTCTATACCGGCCACTCGGAGAACTACCTGCACGCGGCCGATCTGATCCAGCCCTGCGGCCGTACCCTGTACCGTCGTGCGGCAAAGGCCGGCGCATGAACGCATCACTGCGTACCGACGATGTGATGCGCTACCAGGACGCACGCTTCAAGACCATCGCCGCCAAGCTGCTGCCAACCCAGTACCTGGTGGTGGATGACACCACCGCGCTGACCACTACACTCGGCTCCTGCGTGGCGGCTTGCCTGCGCGACCCGGTACTGAAGATCGGCGGCATGAACCACTTCCTGCTGCCCGAAGGCAACGCCGGCGACGGCGCGCCCGCACGTTATGGCAGCTATGCGATGGAACTGCTGATCAACGACATGCTCAAGCGCGGCGCCCACCGCAAGCGCATCGAGGCGAAGGTGTTCGGCGGCGCCAACGTGCTGAAGGGTTTCACCAGCAATCCGGTAGGCACCCGCAACGCCGAGTTCGTGCGCCAGTACCTGCAGGCCGAACACATCCCGATCCTCGCCGAGGACCTGTGCGGCATCCATCCGCGCAAGATCTGGTTCTTCGCCGATACCGGCCGCGTGGTGGTGCAGCGCCTGCCACACGCCCACGAAGCCGAAGTCGCCGCGACCGAATCGGCCGTGCGCGCACGCCTGTCCAAGGCCCCGGTCACCGGTGGCGTGGAGCTGTTCGAATGACCCTGACCGGCAACGCCCCCTGCCGGGTCCTGATCGTCGACGACTCCGCCGTCGTCCGGCAGATGCTTACCGAGATCCTGTCCAGCGATCCGGCAATCGACGTGGTCGGCACCGCCGCCGACCCGCTGCTGGCCCGCGAGAAGATCAAGCGCCTGGCCCCGGACGTGATCACCCTGGACGTGGAAATGCCACGCATGGATGGCCTGGCGTTCCTGGAAAACCTGATGCGCCTGCACCCGCTGCCGGTGGTGATGATCTCTTCGCTGACCGAACGCGGCGCCGATACCACCCTGCAGGCACTGGGCCTGGGCGCGGTGGACTTCGTGTCCAAGCCCAAGCTCGACGTGGCCCGCGGCCTGCAGGGCTATGCCGATGAAATCATCGCCAAGGTAAAGATGGCTGCGCGTTCCCGGGTGCGCCCGCTGGTACGCGTGGCCGCACCGAAACTCACGCTGGACGCCGCCCCTGCCGCGCGCCCGGCAGCAACGCAGTTCCGCACCACCGACCGCCTGATCGCCATCGGCTCGTCGGCTGGCGGTACCGAAGCATTGCGCGTGGTGCTGGAAGGCATGCCCGCAGACGGTCCGGCCGTGGTGATGACCCAACACCTGCCCGCCAGCTTCAGCACCGCCTTCGCCGAACGACTGGACCGTCACTCGGCAATGGCCGTGCGCGAAGCCAGCGACGGTGAAGCGGTGCTGCCCGGCCACGCCTACCTGCCTCCGGGCGGCAAGCACCTGCGGATCATCCGCGACGGTGCGCGCTGGCGCTGCCGTGTCGACGATGGTCCTGCGGTGAACCGGCACAAGCCGGCGGTGGACGTGCTGTTCCGCTCGGTGGCACAGAGCGCGGGCGGCAATGCCATCGGCGCGATCCTCACCGGCATGGGCGACGACGGTGCACGCGGCCTGCTGGAAATGCGCCAGGCCGGCGCGCCCACACTGGTGCAGGACGAGGCGACCAGCGTGGTCTGGGGCATGCCCGGTGCAGCCTTCAAGCTCGGCGCGGCCGAGGAACAGGTGCCGCTGGAGCGCATTGCCGAACGACTGCTGGCGCTGGCCCGCGGCTGACCGACCACAGCGCCGCGGCGCTTCATCCCGTCTTTCAAACGCCGGCCCCGGAGGGGCCAGCTGTTTCGTTCTTCAAGGAGCTTCACCATGGCCCAGCGCCGCTTCCCCACCCGAACCTCGCTGCTGACTGCCGCGCTGCTGGCCCCGCTGGCGGCCACGTCTGCCGCACAATCAGCACCGCCGCACACAACACCCGTCGCTGCCACCGCCACCGCTACCACCACCGACCACCCTGCCCCCTGGACTGATCGCGTACAGATCCAGAGCGGTCCGGCCGGCGCGCTGAAGCGTATGCACGCACCCGACGTGGCGCTGCGCATCGTCACTCCCGATGACAGCGAGGCGCTCACGCCTAAGGGGCTCGCGCTTCTCTTCAGCGGCAACGAGCCGGACTACTTCCAGCGTAACAACCTGCCCGGCAGCATCATCGAAGGACAAGCCAGTCCCGCCATCACGCTGATGCCAAACGTGGCCAAGGCGCTGGTGGGCGGCTACTTCCGCTATGCACCCGACGCGCTGCCCGCGCAGACCAGTACCCTGCGCTTCAGTGCAGACACGTGGGCACTGGTGCACCAGGGCAACACGCGCAAGGATCCCCTCTACCGCCTCAACCATTCCAGCACGATCCAGCAGCGCCGCGCCGATGGCAGCCTGGCCGAGATCATCAGCTGCAACGACAGTGATGACCGGGCGACCCTGGGCGCGTGGCAGGCCGATGACTACGCCAGGCTCAAGAGCGCGGCGCAGAAGATCACCATGAAATGCATCGAGAAGCTGGTCAAGAGGATCCCCGCAATGTACCCGCGCCCGTTGGCCGCTGAAGATGTCAGCGCCTACGCTGACGGCGCCGCTCCCCCGGCACGGGTGCGCGTCTACGCAGCCCTGGGGCGCACCACCACCCTGTACACCGATGCCGCCTGCCGCGAGGATTACCGCGACAGGATCGACGTCAAGTACAACAACGCCGGCGACAAAGGCGTGCTCGGCATCCCCGTCACGGAAACCCTGCGCAGCAAAGAGAAGGAGCGGTTTTCCACGCTCAGCTACCAGGAATACGAAGTACCCGGTGGCAAGCCGCTGATCTTCGAGGCACGCTTCGACGCAAGCAGTCGCGTGTACTGCGACGGCAAGCTGTCGGGTCAGTTCGTGGCCAGGCCCGGTCAGGATTACGAAGTGGAATTTGAAGTGGCCGACAAGATCTGTCGGCTGCATATCCGCCAGGTGCATGCCGACGGCAGCATGACACCGCAGCAGACGCGGCCAACCCCCACGATCTGCGAGGGCACCCGCGCGCCGGTGCGCATCGAACCGCGGCAGGAAATGCAGGTCCTGCTGTTCACCCCGGGCAGGCTGCAGATCCAGGACACCACGCAGAACAGTGCGCCGCAGCAGCTGAGCGACGACGCCAGCGCCAACGCCGCACTGCAGCAGGTGCTGCAGCAGGCCAGCAGCGCCCCCGGTACGCGGTTGTGCATCGTGACGCCCGGCAGCACCTACAGCAGCCCACTGCGCGACGCGCTCTGGAACCGGCTGCTGGAGTCGCCACAGGCGCTGCCCAGTCTGTGGCTGGAGGCTGCCGCAGTCACTCCGTCGCACAGCGCCGCAGCAGGCGCCCAGGTCGACCTCGCCACCGCCATGACCCACTGCAAGGCCATCCCGATCAAGGAATTCGCCGCGTACTGATGGCCGTGCAACACGGGCGGGATGGGTCATGTCATCCCGCCTGCGTGTCGGCCGTGGTGCCGGCATGGGCCGGATGTGCTTTCATTGCAGCAACGCATAACGGATGCTGCGCGTGTCGACACGGATGTGGTGGAAAGCCCACCTGCTGGCCCTACTGGTGTCGCTGCCCGTGGTTCCGGCCGTCGCCAGTGGCGACCTTTCTACTTCGAGGCCCAGCACGGCGAGATATTCTTCACGCTGATGATGCTCGGCCGTGAGGACCCCGGCGAAGTAAACGTCAGCTGGAAGGGCCCATCGATTGCGGAGGTACCGAATGTTCGCCGCCGGTACTACATCGAATTCAACCGCGCCAAGCGGCGGGCCTACGTCCGCCCGCTCACCCGCGACGGCCTGCCCTGGTTCGAGATGGACGTCTCCGGCGGGCGCGGCAACGTGCTGTTCGCCGGCCAGCGCCTGCAGGGCACGGCGGACTGGACCATCCAGTAACAAAAAGCCCCCGGCTTGCACCAGGGACTTTCATCTCAACAGTATTCTCACCCGCTCGGGTAGCGCCGGGCCATGCCCGGCGTGATCTTCAATCCGCGTCAACCTGCCCCGACTGTCATCTGGGGCTCGGTCGCAAGCTCGCCAGAACGGATCGGTCAGGCTTCATCAGCTCCAAGGTCCGGTCTGCCTTCAATATCTCAAATAGACCATCCGCGCGATGATGAATCGATAGGATTCCCTGCTCAAACAGCATTGTTCCTGTGTCTGGATCAAGAAGATTAACCGTAACATCACCGGCACTGTTTCGCTCACGCACGAAAACCAAGCCATTCGAAACACTCACGTAGCCGTAGCGTGGCGCCAGCCTCCACCGCCCCGACCCATCCAGAAGCCCCCAGCGACCATGCAGTGAGAGGGCGTAGGCCCTCGTTCCATCCGCCAAGAGCGCCGGTGAGGGATCATTCGGCGTGAAATCAGCTAGCGCATTACCGCGCAGATCGAGTATGTGATACCCCGGGTCATACCCCGGCTGTTCGAATGCCGCGATCAGATTCGCACCCAGCGGCTCGATCCGTGGGTAGCGAGGAGGAATCAGCCAAGCGCCCCTGGCATCTATTACACCCCATCCTCCATCGGCTTGGGCCAACAGCAGTTGGTCATCCAGTCCTGCCGCGGTTTGAAAAGGCGCAAGTCGGTAGTACAGGGAAGACGAGATGCTGCCATCATCCAGCATCATGAAACGCACCCCCGCTTCGCCGGGCTTTTGATACTGGACCATCCTGCGGTTCAACGGATACAGGCCTGCAGTGTGTTGCGCAGAGCGCAGCGATCCATCCAGGCCTACAACGTATTCATCATCTTCCGAACTGAAGATTACATAGCCCACGCGTTCGGCGAACTCATCGGTCTTCATACAGTTGCCTGCAGGCGTCGGAAATATCGAACCCGCGCGCGTGAAGTGCAGGCACTCGCCGTCCTCGGTGACCGCCGAAAGCAGGTACCCACCTATTCCAAACTTGAACCGATATCGCCCCATCGGCGCCACTTGCACCCCGTGGGGATCCAACACGGTGTCGTTCCCGGCTTGGGTGGCGAGCGCGAAACCCGACCTGTTGAAGGTCATCCGGTCGTAGTCCTGGCGGCCTACGCCTGCAAGTGATCGATCGACCAGGCCGAAGTGCACACCATCCCGCGAAGCGATGGCAACTTCCGCATCATCATCAATGGCAATAAAGTCATTGAAGACTGGACCGGACTTGCCCTTCGCATCAAGGAAACTGGTCCTGCAACGTCGCCTTTCCTCGCTGCAGATTTCGACAGCCGGACTTCCAGCCCAGGCCGTCGAGCGCAGAAGATCCTTTTCTACCACTACCGTAAAGCGCCGAACCAAGCGGCCCCGTCCATCAAAGAAATCTATGCGTTTACGTACATCGGGCTCGTTCTGCAGCAACACCTCAGCCTCAATCAGCCCGTTGCCATGCGTCTGTACATGATCGTAGTGTCCTTTCACGACGACGCGTCCTGCTGAATTGATGACTCCCCAGTTCGTGCCACTTTTGAAGACCGCTGCCCCATTCTCGAACCCACGGATGTACTCCATTCCCCGATGCTCGGCCAGTCGTCGGCCCGTGCCATCCAGCACCACGCAGCGACCCTCATGACAGAGGCCGTGGCGTGTAGTGCTATCGAAACGTGGCGGCGGTTCGATGGGCTGTGGCATTGCGGGCGCCGGCGTCGCGCCTGCCGATGGCGCAATGGTCAAAAGTACAGAAGCCAATAGAATGCCCAGAGCCTGGGTGGTGACGGTGCGGCGATGCGTAGGGCAGGAAGTCAGCAGAAATGAGCGGCGCATCTCAGTCGAGACCGAAGAGGGGGCATCCACGGTAGGCGCCATGCATCTCCACAGAAATACAACTTCTACGAAAGTTCTCCGTCCACAAAAAACCCCCGGCTCTCACCGGGGGTTCTTCGTTTCAACGGGCTGCCGGCCAGCGGCCGGCACTACCCTCAGGCAGCGACCGTGTTGGCCACGTCCTGGTATTCCTCGATCTGGTCGAAGTTCATGTAACGGTAGATCTCGCTGCCGCTGGCGGCGATCACACCGATATCGGCCATGTACTCTTCCTTGGTGGGGATGCGGCCCAGGCGCGAGCAGATCGCCGCCAGTTCCGCCGAACCCAGGTACACGTTGGTGTTGCGGCCCAGGCGGTTCGGGAAGTTGCGGGTCGAGGTCGACATCGCGGTGGAGCCTTCGCGGATCTGCGCCTGGTTGCCCATGCACAGCGAGCAGCCCGGCATTTCCATGCGTGCGCCGGTCGCGCCGAAGGTGCCGTACACGCCTTCCTTGGTCAGCTCGGACGCATCCATCTTGGTCGGCGGGGCCACCCACAGGCGGGTCGGCAGGTCACGCTTGCCTTCCAGCAGCTTCGCAGCCGCACGGAAGTGACCGATGTTGGTCATGCACGAACCGATGAACACTTCGTCGATCTTGGCGCCAGCGACTTCGGACAGGGTCTTCACGTCGTCCGGGTCGTTCGGGCAGGCCACGATCGGCTCGTGGATGTCGGCCATGTCGATCTCGATGACGGCGGCGTACTCGGCGTCGGCATCCGGCTCCAGCAGCTCCGGGTTGGCCAGCCACGCTTCCATCTTCTCGATACGGCGCTGCAGCGAGCGCGGATCCTGGTAACCCTCGGCAATCATCCACTTCAGCAGCGTGATGTTGCTGGTGAGGTACTCGATGATCGGCTCCTTGTTCAGGCGCACCGAGCAGCCGGCCGCCGAACGCTCGGCCGAGGCATCGGACAGTTCGAACGCCTGTTCGACCTTCAGCTCCGGCAGGCCTTCGATTTCCAGGATGCGGCCGGAGAAGATGTTCTTCTTGCCAGCCTTGGCCACGGTCAGCAGGCCCGACTTGATCGCGTACAGCGGAATCGCGTTGACCAGGTCACGCAGGGTCACGCCCGGCTGCATCTTGCCCTTGAAGCGCACCAGCACCGACTCCGGCATGTCCAGCGGCATCACGCCGGTGGCAGCGGCGAAGGCAACCAGGCCCGAACCGGCCGGGAACGAAATGCCGACCGGGAAGCGGGTGTGCGAGTCGCCACCGGTGCCGACGGTGTCCGGCAGCAGCATGCGGTTGAGCCAGCTGTGGATCACGCCATCGCCCGGACGCAGCGAGACGCCGCCGCGGGTGGAGATGAACTCCGGCAGGGTGTGGTGGGTCTTGACGTCCACCGGCTTCGGGTAGGCCGCGGTGTGGCAGAACGACTGCATCACCAGGTCGGCCGAGAAGCCCAGGCAGGCCAGGTCCTTCAGCTCGTCGCGGGTCATCGGGCCGGTGGTGTCCTGCGAGCCCACCGAGGTCATCTTCGGTTCGCAGTAGGTGCCCGGGCGCATGCCCTGGCCTTCCGGCAGGCCACAGGCACGGCCAACCATCTTCTGCGCCAGCGAGAAGCCCTTGCCGGTGTCGGCCGGCTGCACCGGCAGGCGGAACAGATCGGTCGGGGCCAGGCCCAGCGCTTCACGCGCCTTGCCGGTCAGGCCACGGCCGATGATCAGCGGAATGCGGCCACCGGCACGCACTTCGTCGAACAGCACTTCGGACTTGACCTGGAACTCGGCGATCACTTCGCCGTTCTTCAGCGCCTTGCCGTCGTACGGACGCAGCTCGACCACATCGCCGTGCTCCATCTTCGACACGTCCAACTCGATCGGCAGCGCGCCGGCATCTTCCATGGTGTTGTAGAAGATCGGGGCGATCTTCGAACCCAGGCAGACGCCACCGGCGCGCTTGTTCGGGATGTACGGAATGTCATCGCCGGTCCACCACAGCACGCTGTTGGTGGCCGACTTGCGCGAGGAACCGGTGCCGACCACGTCGCCGACATAGGCGACCAGATGGCCCTTGTCCTTCAGCGACAGGATCTGCTGGATCGGGCCGCGCTTGCCGTCTTCTTCCGGGGTGAACGCGGCGTCGTCACGCTTGTTCTTCAGCATCGCCAGGGCGTGCATCGGAATGTCCGGGCGGGTGGTCGCGTCCGGTGCCGGCGACAGGTCGTCGGTGTTGGTCTCGCCCGGCACCTTGAACACGGTGACGGTCAGGCTCTGCGGCACTTCCGGGTTGCTGGTGAACCACTCGGCATCGGCCCAGCTCTGCAGTACGGCCTGGGCGTTGGCGTTGCCGGCCTTGGCCTTTTCCTGCACGTCGTGGAAGGCATCGAACACCAGCAGGGTCTTCTTCAGCGCGTCGGCAGCGATGGCGCCGACGCTGGCATCGTCCAGCAGCTGCACCAGCGGCGCGACGTTGTAACCGCCCAGCATGGTGCCCAGCAGTTCGGTGGCGCGCTCGCGGCTGATCAGCGGGTTCTGCTCGCTGCCCAGTGCGATCGCGGCCAGGTACGAGGCCTTGACCTTGGCAGCGTCATCGACGCCGGCCGGCACGCGGTGGGTCAGCAGGTCGAGCAGGAACTCGGCCTCGCCCTGCGGCGGGTTCTTCAGCAGTTCGATGACATCGGCCGTCTGCTGCGCGGTCAGCGGCAGGGGCGGGATGCCAAGCGCAGCGCGCTCGGCGACGTGGTGGCGGTAGGCTTCCAACATGACAACTCCCGGGTAATGCGTGAGGTGAATAAAAAGTGGGCTCAGGCTTGCGGCACGATCAGCTTCAGGCCCTTGAAGTAGTCGCGATAAAACGTGTCGTTCCAAGTGATCAGGCCATCGCACTGCAGCAGGGCGTGCGCGCCGATCATGAATTCGTCCAGGCCACGGCGCTGGCTGCCGCCGCGCTGGCGATGGCGGCGATGCATCTCACCCGCGCGCAGTGCCGACTTGGCTTCCAGCGCGTTGAAGTGCACGCCCATTTCTTCCAGCGCTTCCAGCACCTCGGCACCGCCGCGCAGGGCGGCGCAGATCTCGGCCAGGGTCGCGCCGCAGACCACCACGCGGCCACCGACAAGGCTCTGCCGCAGGCAGGCTTCCACCGCATCGGCCTGCGGGCCGTTGCTGAGCAGTTCGACCAGCACCGGTGAATCGACGGCGATCATCACCGCTTACTCCTCGTCGCGCAGGTCGCGCACGGCCGCGTCGGCCGATTCGAAGCCGTCCAGCGAGAACTTTCCACGGGCGCGGGAGATCGCATCGTCCACGCTCTTGCGCAGGATGATCCGGCTGCCTTCCAGCTCCACCTTCAGCAAGGTGCCCTTGGTCAGGCCCAGCGCATCGCGCACTGCCTTGGGCAGGGTGATCTGTCCGCGTTCAGCAACGGTGGCTTCCATGGGGTACGCCTCAAAAAGTATGTATGAATTATACATACCCGTCGCATCCGGAACAAACCTCCCGATATGTGACCCTGATCCCTCGTCAGTCGCAGCCGGGCGTTAGACTCGCCCAGCAGCCCTGCTGTGCCCCGGCTGGACGCCCCGGCGTTCCAACCGCACCTATCCGCTCCATAAATAAGGAAGTTTCATGCGCGCGCTCGCCCTTGCCCTGATCCTCGCAGCCCCGCTGGCCGTTTCGACGACCTCCGCCCATGCCAACCCGTTCGGCGCCTACACCACCGGCATCGAGATCACCCAGCAGCAGATGGACACCCTGGAAGTGGGCAAGACCACCCAGGACAACATCCGTGAGAAGTTCGGCGCCCCCGGCCGCCGCGAACAGCTGGGCGACACCCAGGTCTGGTACTACGACTTCGTGAAGATCAAGAGCTTCGGCAAGAACATCCAGGAAGCGACCGTACTGGAGTTCAACAAGCAGGGCGTGCTGACGGCCAAGTCCAAGAGCAACGCTGTCGGCAAGACCGGCAATCCGCTGATCGATGCCGCCAACGGCAAGTAAGTCCTGCAGCCGAGGCATTCCTGGACGGGGCGCCCATGAGCGCCCCGTCTGCGTGCGGGCCGGCGCAGAAACGATGCACACGCTGACACGAAGGCTACACACACCGCTGTAACCTTGCGTTCCAAGCCTGCCGGGTCATTGCCGGGCACTGGATCGCCGATACTGGGCAGGATCCGGGGCCGGAGTGCCACCGGCAAACGCAAGCAGGCCCGCCCATGCGGGCCACTGCAAGCCATCCGCAAGAGGAGTCATCCCGCATGAGCGATTCGTTCTCCACCCGCAGCCAGCTGGACGTCGGCGGCAAGACCTACGACTACTTCAGCCTGCCCAAGCTGGGCCAGCGCTTCGACATCTCCCACCTGCCCTACTCGATGAAGATCCTGCTGGAGAACCTGCTCCGGCACGAGGATGGCGGCGTCACCGTCGGCAAGGATCACATCGAGGCCGTCGCCCGCTGGCAGCCCAGCGCCGAACCGGATACCGAAATCGCCTTCATGCCCGCGCGCGTGGTCCTGCAGGACTTCACCGGCGTGCCCTGCGTGGTCGACCTGGCCGCGATGCGCGATGCGGTGGTCAAGCTCGGCGGCCGCCCCGAACAGATCAATCCGCTGATCCCCTCCGAACTGGTCATCGACCACTCGGTGCAGGTGGATGTGTTCGGCAAGCCCGACGCACTGGACCTCAACGGCAAGATTGAATTCCAGCGCAACCAGGAACGCTACGGCTTCCTGCGCTGGGGCCAGAAGGCCTTCGACAACTTCAAGGTGGTGCCGCCCAACACCGGCATCGTCCACCAGGTGAACCTGGAAAACCTGGCCCGCGTGGTGATGACCGCGGACAAGGACGGCAAGGCCGTTGCGTATCCGGATACCGTGTTCGGTACCGACAGCCACACCACGATGATCAACGGCATCGGCGTGCTCGGCTGGGGCGTGGGCGGCATCGAAGCCGAGGCCGCCATGCTCGGCCAGCCTTCGTCGATGCTGATTCCGCAGGTGGTCGGCTTCAAGCTGACCGGCAAGCTGCCCGAAGGCGCCACCGCCACCGACCTGGTGCTGACCGTCACCCAGATGCTGCGCAAGCTCGGCGTGGTCGGCAAGTTCGTGGAGTTCTACGGCGACGGCCTGCAGCATCTGCCACTGGCCGACCGCGCGACCATCGGCAACATGGCCCCCGAATACGGCGCCACCTGCGGCATCTTCCCGATCGACAACGAATCGCTGACCTACCTGCGCCTGTCCGGCCGCAGCGAAGAGCAGATCGCCCTGGTCGAAGCCTACGCCAAGGCGCAGGGCCTGTGGCACGACGCCAACAGCCCGCATGCGCAGTACAGCACCACGTTGGAACTGGACATGGGCACGGTGAAGCCCTCGCTGGCCGGCCCCAAGCGCCCGCAGGACCGCGTGCTGCTGGAAGACGTGCAGAAGAACTACCGCGACGCGCTGGTCGGCATGACCGCCAACCGCGACAAGCGCAGCGAGGATGTCTCCACCTTCGTCAATGAAGGCGGCGGCGCCGCAGTGGGCAACGAGCAGCTGGCCAAGGGCTACGCCGACATCGAGATGGACGGCCGGAAGGTGCGGCTGAAGGATGGTGCGGTGGTCATCGCCGCCATCACCTCGTGCACCAACACCTCCAACCCGGCGGTGATGATCGGCGCCGGCCTGCTGGCCCGCAACGCGGCCGCCAAGGGGCTGGACCGCAAGCCGTGGGTCAAGACCTCGCTCGGCCCAGGCTCGCGTGTGGTCACCGACTATCTTGAAAAGGCCGGCGTTCTCACCGAGCTGGAGAAGATCGGCTTCTACGTGGTGGGCTATGGCTGCACCACCTGCATCGGCAACTCCGGCCCGCTGCCGACCGAAGTCAGTGCCGGCATCGCCAGTGGCGACCTGGTGGTGACCTCGGTGCTGTCGGGCAACCGCAACTTCGAGGGCCGCGTGCACCCCGAAGTGAAGATGAACTACCTTGCCAGCCCGCCGCTGGTGGTGGCCTACGCCATCGCCGGCACCACCGACATCGACCTGACCACCGAGCCGCTGGGCACCGGCAGCGATGGTCAGCCGGTGTACCTGCGTGACATCTGGCCGAGCAACAAGGAGATCGGCGACGTCATCGCCGCCACCGTCGGCCCGGAAATGTTCAAGCAGAACTACGCCGACGTGTTCAAGGGCGACACCCGCTGGAACACCATCGCCTCGCCGGACGGTGACCTGTACGAATGGAGCGATGCGTCCACCTACATCAAGAACCCGCCCTACTTCGATGGCATGACCATGCAGGTCGGCAGCATCGATGATGTGCACGGCGCGCGGGTGATGGGCCTGTTCGGCGATTCGATCACCACCGACCACATCTCCCCGGCCGGCAACATCAAGAAGGACTCGCCGGCAGGTCGCTTCCTGCAGGAGCGCGGCGTGCAGCCGGCCGACTTCAACAGCTACGGCAGCCGCCGCGGCAACGATGACGTGATGGTCCGCGGCACCTTTGCCAACATCCGCATCAAGAACCTGATGTTCGGTGGCGAAGAAGGCGGCAACACCCTGTACTACCCGGGCAACGGCGGCCAGCCGGAAAAGCTGGCGATCTACGATGCGGCCATGAAGTACAAGGCCGACAAGGTGCCGCTGGTGGTGCTGGCCGGCAAGGAATACGGCACCGGCTCGTCGCGCGACTGGGCCGCCAAGGGCACCCTGCTGCTGGGCGTGAAGGCGGTCATCGCCGAAAGCTTCGAACGCATCCACCGCTCCAACCTGGTCGGCATGGGCGTGCTGCCGCTGCAGTTCCGCAACGGCGAAAACGCACAGTCGCTGGGTCTGGATGGCTCGGAAGTGATCGATGTCACCGGCCTGCAGGACGGCGCCAGCAAGCGCGCCACGGTCACCGCGACCAAGGCCGATGGCACGAAGAAGACCTTCGAAGTCTCGGTGATGCTGCTGACCCCGAAGGAAGTGGAGTACTTCCGCCACGGTGGCCTGCTGCAGTACGTGCTGCGCCAGCTGGCAGGTCGCTGAACCCTTCCGTGGACCCGATGGGCGGAAGCCCGGCCCCCGCGCCAGCGCGGGGGCGCTGCGGAGGCGCGCGAACCCGTGGTTCGCAAGCGCGCCTCCTCGCCCACCACGGTGGCCTGCTGCAGTACGTGCTGCGCCAGCTGGCTGCCAGGTAACGGGTAGCGCTGGGCCATGCCCGGCGGATCCCGGAAACAACGAAAAGGGCCGGATCCTCACAGATCCGGCCCTTTTCTTTGCTGCTCGCCGGGCGTGGCGGCCCGGCGCCACCTATCGTCGCGGCGCGTCCGGGTCGGTACGCAGCGCCTTCAGCAGGCCCCACATGTAGAACGCCAGGATGAACGAGAACGGCAGGCCGCACAGCACCACCGCCGTCTGCATCGCGCTGAAGTTGCCGGCCAGCAACAGGCCGACACTGGCCACGGTAATGCCCGCCGCCCAGAACACGCGCAGCCAGATCGGCGCGTCATGCCCATCCTCCACGCCATCATCGACACGCCGGGTGCACAGGTTGGCGATCATCAGCGTGCCCGAATCGACCGGGGTCAGGAACAACACGAAACCAATGACCACTGCCGCACCAGCGATGTACGGCGCCGCGGGCAAGTATTCCAGCAGCTTGAACAGGGTCATCGCCGCATCGTGCTGAGCCACTTGGCCCAGCACCGCCTGGCCATGGTTCAGCACCAGGTCGATGGCGGTGTTGCCGAAGATCGACAGCCACGCCAGGGTGAAGCCCAGCGGGATCAACAGTACGCCCATGATCACTTCGCGGATGGTGCGGCCGCGCGAGATGCGCGCCACGAACAGGCCCACGAACGGCGCCCAGGCAATCCACCACGCCCAGTAGAACAACGTCCACGAGCCCATCCACTCACGCCCCTTCGGGTCGTTGAGGTACATGTCGAAGCTCTTGCGCACGAACGCGCCCAGGTAATCGCCGGTGTTCTGCACCAGGCCATCGAACAGGTGCAGGGTTGGCCCGGTCACCAGCACGAACAGCAGCAGCAGGCACAGCAGGCGCACGTTGAGGTTGGACAGCCAGGCGATGCCCTTCTCCACGCCGGCAACCACGCCGATGGTGGCCACGGCCATCATCACCAGCACGATCGCCACCAGCACCTGCGGCGTATCCGGGATGTGGAACAGGTAGACCAGGCCGGACTGCACCACCAGTGCACCGATGCCGAGGTTGGTGACCATCGAGATCAGCGTCGCGAGGATGCCGAAGCCATCGACCATGTCGCCGATGCGGCCATGGATGCGCTCGCCGAAGATCGGGTACAGCGCCGAACGCAGGGCCAGCGGCAGGTTGCGGCGGTAGGCGAAGTAGCCCAGCGCCACGCCGACCAGCGCGTACAGCGCCCAGCCATGCAGGCCCCAGTGCAGGAAGGTCAGCACCATCGCTTCGCGGCCCGCGGCGACGGTGCCGCCGGGCTGCCCGGGCGGGTTGAGGAAATGATCGAGCGGCTCGTAGGCGCCGTAGTACAGCAGCGCGATGCCGATGCCGGCCGAGAACAGCATCGACACCCAGGCCACGTAGCCGAACGCCGGCGATTCCTCGTTATGGCCCAGGCGGATGCGCCCATACGGCGAGAACGCCAGCCACAGCACGAAGCCCAGGCAGGCCACGATCAGCAGCATGTACCACCAGCCGAACGCCGCCGAGACCTCGGCCTGTGCCCATTGCAGCCAGTGCTCGCTGGCCTCCGGGAAGAACACGGTCAACGCACCGAGGATGCCGATGGAGACCGACGAACTGAAGAACACGAAACGGTTCAAGCGCAGGGGCGAGCGCTTGGGATGAGCCAGGGAAGACATGGGGTCGTCTCATCAGTCCAAGGGGGCACATGGGCGGGGCCGGACCGGAAGCCGGGCCCATGGCGTGGGGGCGCGACCGGCATCGTAGGGTTTATTGATTGAACGTTCAATCAATAAAAAGTATGATCTTCACCAGCCCGGCATTCCGGGTCGCAATCCGTGGAGAGACAATGCCGAAGAAAGGCGTGGAACCGGTCCGCCGCGAGCAGCTGATCCGGGCCACTTTCCAGACCATCGACGAGATCGGCATGGCCGATGCCACCGTCGCCACCATCGCAAGGAAGGCCGGCCTGTCCAGCGGCATCGTCGCCCATTACTTCGGCGACAAGGACGGCCTGCTCAATGCGGCGATGCGGCAGATCCTGCGCGAGCTGAAGGCAGCCGTTGCCCGCTATCGCGACGCCGCCGCCGGCGACGCACGTTCACAGCTTCGCGCCATCGTCGATGGCAACTTCGACGACAGCCAGACCAACGGGACCGCCATGCGCGTATGGCTGACCTTCTGGGCCGCCAGCATGCATCAGCCGGAACTTGCGCGGCTGCAGCGCGCCAACGACCAGCGACTGTTCTCCAACCTCTGCCATCAGTTCAACCGCCAGTTGCCGCATGCACAGGCACGCCTGTCCGCACGCGGGCTGGCCGCGATGATCGACGGCCTGTGGCTGCGCGGCAGCCTGGTCGGTGGTGACTTCAACGCCGACAAGGCGCGCCGCATCGCCTACGGCTACATCGATTTCCAATTGCAGGCCAACGCGCCCTGAGCGCGCCACGACCCCGCCCCATCCCTTCCAGGAGCAAGCCGATGACCACCCTGCCCGTGCAACAGCTGTACATCCACGGCCGCCGCGTCGACGCCACCAGCGGCAAGACCTTCCAGACCGTCAACCCTGCCAATGGCCAGGTGCTGGCCGACGTGCAGATCGCCAGCCAGGCCGATGTCGAACGCGCCGTTGAAAGCGCCAGCGAAGGCCAGAAGGTGTGGGCAGCGATGACCGCCATGGAGCGCTCGCGCATCCTGCGCCGTGCCGTCGAGATCCTGCGCGAGCGCAACGACGAGCTGGCCCACCTGGAAACCCTGGATACCGGCAAGGCGCTGGCCGAAACCACCACGGTGGACATCGTCACCGGTGCCGACGTGCTGGAGTACTACGCCGGCCTGGCCACCGCCATCGAAGGCATCCAGCTGCCGCTGCGCGAATCGAGCTTCTTCTATACCCGCCGCGAGCCGCTGGGCGTGGTCGCCGGCATCGGCGCCTGGAACTACCCGATCCAGATCGCCATGTGGAAGTCGGCCCCGGCCCTGGCCGCCGGCAATGCAATGGTCTTCAAGCCGTCCGAAGTGACCCCGCTGACCGCGATCAAACTCGCCGAGATCTACACCGAAGCCGGCGTGCCGGACGGCGTGTTCAACGTCGTGCAGGGCCCGGGCCGCGAGATCGGCAACTGGCTGACCGAGCACCCGGTGATCGAGAAGATCTCCTTCACCGGCGGCGTGGCCACCGGCAAGAAGGTCATGGCCAGCGCCGCGTCCTCGTCGCTGAAGGAAGTGACGATGGAACTGGGCGGCAAGTCGCCGCTGGTGATCTGTGACGACGCCGATCTGGACCGTGCCGCCGACATCGCGGTGATGGCCAACTTCTTCAGCTCCGGCCAGGTCTGCACCAACGGCACCCGCGTGTTCGTGCCGCGCAGCATGCTGGCCGCGTTCGAAGCTGCCGTGGTCGAGCGCGTCAAGCGCATCCGCATCGGCGACCCGATGGCCGCCGAGACCAACTTCGGCCCGCTGACCAGCTTCCCGCACATGGAAAACGTGCTGCGCTTCATCGAAAGCGGCAAGAGCGAAGGCGCGCGCCTGCTGACCGGCGGCGGTCGTGCCACCGACGGTGCCCTGGCCGACGGCGCCTACGTGCTGCCGACGGTGTTCTCCGACTGCCGCGACGACATGACGATTGTCCGCGAAGAGATCTTCGGGCCGGTGATGAGCATCCTTGCCTACGACGATGAGGACGAAGTGGTGCGTCGCGCCAACGACACCACCTTCGGCCTGGCCGCAGGTGTGGTCAGCAAGGACATCAGCCGCGCCCACCGCATCATCCATCGCCTGGAAGCCGGTATCTGCTGGATCAACACCTGGGGCGAGTCGCCGGCGGAAATGCCGGTCGGCGGCTATAAGCAGTCCGGCGTTGGCCGCGAGAACGGTATCTCCACCCTCGGCCACTACACCCGCATCAAGTCGGTGCAGGTCGAACTGGGCGACTACGCCAGCGTGTTCTGACCGGCGCGTCCTGAGCACCGCCCATCGTCCGGCCACCGCGCCGATCCGACATTCCGCCGGGACGCCTGCATGCAGCGCGCCCGGCCTGCAGGAGAGCAACCATGAGCACCCATAACGAGTACGACTACATCATCATCGGCGCCGGTTCGGCCGGCAACGTGCTGGCCACCCGCCTCACCGAAGATGCCGATGTCAGCGTGCTTCTGCTGGAAGCCGGTGGCCCGGACTACCGGCTCGATTTCCGCACCCAGATGCCCGCCGCACTGGCCTTCCCGTTGCAGGGCAAGCGCTACAACTGGGCGTACAAGACCGATCCCGAGCCCTTCATGAACAACCGCCGGATGGATTGCGGTCGTGGCAAGGGCCTGGGCGGTTCGTCGCTGATCAACGGCATGTGCTACATCCGCGGCAACGCGATGGACTACGACAACTGGGCCGGCATGCCGGGCCTGGAAGACTGGACCTACCTGGACTGCCTGCCGTACTTCCGCAAGGCCGAAACCCGTGACATCGGCCCGAACGACTACCACGGCGGCGACGGCCCGCTGCGCGTCACCACGCCCAAGGCCGGCAACAACGAACTGTTCGCGGCGATGGTCGAGGCCGGCGTGCAGGCCGGTTACCCGCGCACCGACGACCTCAACGGCTACCAGCAGGAAGGCTTCGGTCCGATGGACCGCACCGTCACGCCGAAGGGCCGTCGTTCCAGCACCGCCCGTGGCTACCTGGATCTGGCCAAGCCGCGCCCGAACCTGACCATCGTCACCCACGCGCTGACCGACCGCATCCTGTTCTCGGGCAAGCGCGCGGTGGGCGTGCAGTGGCTGCACAACGACCAGCCGCAGCGCGCCACCGCACGCCGCGAAGTGCTGCTCTGCGGCGGTGCCATCGCCTCGCCGCAGATCCTGCAGCGCTCCGGCGTCGGCCCGGCCGACCTGCTGCGCAGCCTGGACATCGACCTGGTGCACCACCTGCCCGGCGTCGGCGCCAACCTGCAGGACCATCTTGAGATGTACCTGCAGTACGAGTGCAAGAAGCCGGTCTCGCTGGCCCCGGCACTGAAGCTGTACAACCAGCCGGCGATCGGCGCCGAATGGCTGTTCCTGGGCACCGGCATCGGCGCCAGCAACCAGTTCGAAGCTGGCGGCTTCATCCGCAGCGATGCCGAATTCGACTGGCCCAACCTGCAGTATCACTTCCTGCCGGTGGCGATCAACTACAACGGCTCCAACCCGATCAAGGCGCACAGCTTCCAGATGCATGTCGGCTCGATGCGCTCGCCCAGCCGCGGCCGCATCCACGTGCGCTCGAAGGATCCGCGCGAAGATCCCAGCATCCTGTTCAACTACATGTCGCACGACCAGGACTGGCGCGAGTTCCGCTCGGCAATCCGGATCACCCGCGAGATCTTCGCGCAGCCGGCGCTGGCGCCGTACAGCGGCCGCGAGATTTCGCCGGGCAGCGCGCTGCAGACCGACGCGCAGATCGATGCGTTCGTGCGCGAGCATGCCGAGACCGCCTACCACCCGTCGTGCTCGAACAAGATGGGCCACGCCGATGATCCGATGGCGGTGGTTGACGGCCAGGGCCGCGTGCACGGCCTGGAAGCCCTGCGCATCGTCGATGCCTCGATCATGCCGCAGGTGGTCACCGGCAACCTCAACGCACCGACCATCATGATCGCCGAGAAGCTGGCCGATGTGATCCGTGGCCGCGCCCCGCTGCCGCGCAGCACGGCTGCGTACTACAAGGCCAACGGCGCGCCGGTGCGCAACAAGAGCTGAGTCTCCGGACATCGGAAACATCCGCCGGGCATGGCCCGGCGCTACCAGGCGGGCTTTGCCTTCGGTCGCGCCGGGCCATGCCCGGCGGCTTTTGGCGCATACGGCCGCGCAGTGTCCACCCTCTTCGCGTTTTCCCTACGGGACGGTATGCTGCGGAGAGCGGTTCTGGCGGATACTGTCCGCGCCGCACCCATCATTACGATTCCTGGAGGGGGAATATGAGTCTGGATCGTCCCTGGCTGCAGAGCTATCCGAAAGGCGTTCCCGCCGAAATCGACGTCAACGAGTTCCATTCGGTAGTTTCGGTCTTCGACGCCTCCGTCGCGAAGTACCGCGACCGACCGGCCTACTCCAGTTTCGGCAAGACCCTCACCTACGGTGAGACCGACGCCCTGGTAGAACAGTTCGCCGCTTACCTGCTGGGCGAGCTGAAGCTCAAGAAGGGCGACCGCGTCGCCCTGATGATGCCCAACTGCCTGCAATACCCGATCGCCACCTTCGGCGTGCTGCGTGCCGGCCTGACCGTGGTCAACGTCAACCCGCTGTACACCGCGCGCGAGCTGAAGCATCAGCTGGTCGACGCCGGCGTGACCGCGCTGGTGGTGGTGGACAACTTCGGCGACACCGTCGAACAGGTCATCGCCGATACCCAGGTCAAGCAGGTCATCACCACCGGCCTGGGCGACCTGCTCGGCGCCAAGGGCACGATCGTCAACTTCGTGCTTAAGTACATCAAGAAGATGGTGCCCAACTACCATCTGAAGGGCGCGATCCGCTTCAAGCAGGCGCTCAAGCTGGGCAGCCGCCACACCCTGCCGAAGGTCGAGATCGACCATGACGACGTGGCATTCCTGCAGTACACCGGCGGCACCACCGGTGTGGCCAAGGGTGCGATGCTGACCAACCGCAACCTGATCGCCAACATGCAGCAGGCCTCGGCCTGGATCAGCGCGTCGGGCATCGAGATGGGCAAGGAATGGATCATCACCGCCCTGCCGCTGTACCACATCTTCGCGCTGACGGCGAACGGCCTGGTCTTCATGAAGTTCGGTGGCTGCAACCACCTGATCACCAATCCACGTGACATGAAGGGCTTCGTCAAGGAGCTCAAGTCGGTGCGCTTCACCGCGATCACCGGCGTCAATACGCTGTTCAACGGCCTGCTGAACACCCCTGGCTTCGATACCGTCGATTTCTCCTCGCTGAAGGTGACCCTGGGCGGCGGCATGGCCGTGCAGCGTGCGGTCGCCGAGCGCTGGAAGAAGACCACCGGCGTCACCCTGGTCGAGGCCTACGGCCTGACCGAGACCTCGCCGGCGGCCTGCATCAACCCGCTTACCCTGGCCGAGTACAACGGCTCGATCGGCCTGCCGATTCCGTCCACCGATGCCTGCATCAAGGACGACAACGGCAACATCCTGGCGCTGGGCGAAGTGGGCGAACTGTGCATCCGCGGCCCGCAGGTGATGAAGGGCTACTGGCAGCGCCCGGAGGAAACCGCCAAGGCCATCGACGCCGACGACTGGCTGCACACCGGCGACATGGCGAAGATGGACGAGCACGGCTTCTTCTACATCGTCGACCGCAAGAAGGACATGATCCTGGTGTCCGGCTTCAACGTGTACCCCAATGAAGTCGAGGACGTGATCGCGATGATGCCGGGCGTGCTGGAAGTGGCCGCGGTCGGCGTACCGGACGAGAAGTCCGGCGAGGTGGTCAAGGTGGTCATCGTCAAGAAGGACCCGAACCTGACCGCCGAGATGGTCAAGGAGCACGCCCGGGCCAACCTGACCGGCTACAAGCACCCCAGAATCGTTGAATTCCGAAAAGAGCTGCCGAAGACCAACGTCGGCAAGATCCTGCGTCGCGAACTCCGCGATACGCCCGCCCCGTAAGGGTTTCGGGAAAGTTGAACGCGCTCAGGCCCGGGTCGGCAACGACCCGGGCCTTTTCGCATGCGCCGGCCCGGGGCCGGTGTAGCATCGCCGCGTGAGTGGACCGTTCGGCCCGCCGGCCACCACCTTGATCTGCGGGCCGCACCGCCGAGGACCCTTCCATGAGTACCATCGAAAAGCTGCCAAGCAGCGGCTCGCCCTATGCCACCATCCGCACCCAGGACAGCGCCGACGGCGCCGCACACTGGCTGTTCATGCACGCCGATGCCTCCACCGGCGTGCGTCCCTGCTGCCGCAAGGACATGCTGGACGAGATGTGGAGCTACATGAGCGCCATCACCCGCGGGCCGGCGCAGCGCCACAGCGGCCAGCTGCGCCATTTCGTGCTGGCCTCCGACGCCGCCGCCTACAACCTGGGCGGCGACCTGGACCTGTTCACCCGCCTGATCCGCGAAGGCAACCGCGACCTGCTGCTGACCTACGCCCAACGCTGCGTGGAGGGCGTTCACCACCTGCACACCGGCTTCGGCGGCGACGTCCGCTCGATCGCCCTGATCCAGGGCGATGCGCTGGGCGGTGGCCTGGAAATGGCCCTGGCCTGCCACACCATCGTGGCCGAGGAAGGGTGCGGCATGGGCCTGCCCGAAGTGCTGTTCGGCCTGTTCCCGGGCATGGGCGCCTACTCGTTCCTGTGCCGCCGGGTGGCGCCGCAGCTGGCCGAGAAGATCATCCTCGATGGCCGTATCTACAGCGCCGAGGAGATGCACGCGATGGGCGTGGTCGACGTGCTGGTCAGGAAAGGTGAAGGCCGCGGCGCGGTCGAAGAGATGATCCGCCAGCAGCAGCGCCTGCCGCAGTCGTACCTGGCAATGAACGCCGCGCGCAACCTGGCACAGGCGGTCAGCTATGACGAACTGCTGGAAATCACCAAGGTCTGGGTCGATTCGGCACTGGCCCTGGGCGATCGTTCGCTGCGCACCATGGACCGTTTGATCAAAGCGCAGACCCGACGCGCCAATCTGGATGTGGCCTGATACGTTCCCCTCCCCCGCAGGGTTCAAGCCCGGCTGGCCACCGGGCTTTTTTTATGCGGCGCGCAGTTATCGACAACCCGCCGCGCAGGCCCGGCAGGCCCGGCAGGCCCGGCTCTACCGCTCGCCGTCGTCGGCCACGCCGCGTGCCTTGCGTTCGGCGCGCGCATCCAGCGCCTGCCGGCCTTCCTTGATGGCCCCCTGCAGCACCGCAAGACGCTGCCGCCATTCGGCCTTGAGCTGCCAGTCGGCCATCCGCATCAACTCACCGGCGCGGTTGGACGCGCGCACCAGGCCCAGATTGCTGGCCACGCCCTTGATCGCATGCGACTGTTCGCGGAAAGCACCCCAGCGTGCCGCTTCACCATCACCTTCGGCCTTGCGCAGGCACGATTCGGCATCGTCCAGGCACTGGCGGATGAACTCGCGCTCGAAACCCTCGCCCATTCCCAGCGACGCCAGCTCATCAAGCACGCCGGTATCGAGCACGCCATCGAGGTTGGTGACGGTGCGCACGATCGGCGGCGCACTGGCCTTGAGCTGAGCGTTGTTGGCAATCTCGGCCAGGGTGTCCAGCAGTCGCACGGCCACCACGGGCTTGGCCAGGAACGCATGTGCACCGGCCTGGGTACAGCGCTGGATGGCTTCGGGAGTGACGTCGGCGCTGAGCACCAGCACCGGCGTGCGCGGGCCGCCGCCAGCCTGCATCACCCGCAGCTCCTTCAGCATGTCCAGGCCACTCATGCCCGGCATGTGCAGGTCGACGATGGCCGCATCGAACTCGCTTTCAGCCAGTGCATCCAGCACCGCCTCGCCACCATCGACGCACAGCACCTTGTGCCCGGCCTTCTGCAGCAGCCGCTGCAGCACCATGCGGTTGGCCTCGTGGTCGTCGGCGACCAGGATCTGCATGCTGCGCACGCGCGCGCGATGGCGCAGGAACGGATCGGCGAAGGCGATGACGTTGCCGCCGGCACCGGTTTCGTCGCCAGCCGCGAGGGTCGGTACCGCTCCCGGGACCACCGGCTGCGGCGGCGCGAACGGCAGTTCCACCCAGAAGTGGCTGCCCTGCGGCGGGTTGTCCAGGTAACCGATCTCGCCGTCCATGGCTTCCACCAGCCCCTTGGCGATGGTCGTGCCCAGGCCGGTACCCTCATGGCGGCGGGCCATGCTGACGTCGGCCTGCTCGAAGGCCTCGAACAGACGCGGACGCATCGCCGGTGCAACGCCGATGCCGGTGTCGAGAATGTCGAAGCGCAGCCGCACCCCACCCTGGGTGTCGGCGTGGACAACGCTGACGCGGATCTCGACCCGGCCGTGATCGGTGAACTTGACCGCGTTGCCGGCCAGGTTGAGCAGGATCTGCCGCAGATGCCCGACGTCGCCGCGTAGGGTCGGCGGCACGGTCTCGGCCACCTTCACCCGGTAGTCCAGGCGCTTGGCCTTGGCCTGCGGCAACAGGATCAGGCCGATCGCCTGCATCACTTCGGAAAGAACGAAATCCTCGGCGACCACGCGCAGCTTGCCGGCCTCGATCGCCGAGATGTCCAGCACTTCCTCGACCAGCGCCAGCAGGCTGCGCGATGACGCCTGGATGGTACTCACGCACTCACGCTGCTCGTCATCCAGGCGCGTGGTCGCCAACACTTCTGTCATGCCATTCAATCCATTGAGTGGGGTACGAAACTCGTGGCTCATGTTGGCCAGGAATCGACTCTTGGCTTCGCTGGCGCGCCGCGCCTCGGCCATCGCTTCGGTCAACTGCCGCAGCAGCGTGGAAAAATACAGGGGAACCGCCGCCAGGCCAAGCCACAGGCCGATGGCCAGGCGTGCGTTCTGTTGCCAATAGGGGGTCGACAGCGCGGTACTGCCGAAGCTGACCATCGCCATCGCCACGGCCACATACAGGTAGTGGTTGCCGAAGCGCATGCCGTTGCCCACCGTCACCCACATCACCACGATGTAGACCCACGACAGCGGCTCGCCCATCTGGATCATGCCGGCAGCGATCAGGCCGTAGTCGGCCAGCATGCCCAGTACGCGGCGCGGATCGGAACGCTGCGGCCGCCACAGCAGCCAGCCGAACAACAGCAGCGACAGACTCAGCCCCGTCAACACGATCGCCAGCACACCGACATACTGGGTGTGCGGCAGATCGTGCCGCGCCGAAGGCAGCAGCACGTAAGCCAGGATCAGGCTGATCAGGACGATGCGGACGATCTGCTGCCCGTGCTCGCTGTCCTGCCGCTGGGACAGGCGCAACCGCAATCGCGACAGCAGGCGTTTCACGCGCCCAGTCCCGGCCGTGCAGAGGCGGTGGAGTGCTCGGCGCAGATCTGTTCCAGCTGCTCACGACCGCGCAGCAACGCGTCCACGCAACGCGGATCGAACAGGCGCCCGCGCTGGGCATACAGGTAGGCCATGGTGGCTTCCATCGTCCACGCTTCCTTGTAGGGGCGCGGCGAGATCAGCGCATCGAACACGTCGGCCACAGCGACGATGCGTGCCTCCAGCGGAATCGCATCGCCGACCAGGCCATCGGGATAACCACTGCCGTCGTAGCGCTCATGGTGACGCAGCGCGATCAATGCACCGACCTGGATGAAGCGGTTCTGGCTGCCACTGAGCAGTTCATGGCCAATGCGTGGATGCCGGCGCATGATCGCCAGCTCCTCATCATTGAGCTTGCCCTGCTTGAGCAGCACCGCATCGGGAATGGCGATCTTGCCCATGTCGTGCAGCGGCGCGGCCATCTCGATCAGCTTGACGTCGTCTTCCGGCAGGCCCAGCTGCTCGGCGATCAGGCCAGCCACGCGCGCCATGCGCTCAAGGTAGGCACTGGTGCCGGCATCACGGAACTCGATCGCACGCGCCAGCCGCGAAAGCGTCTCGCGCTCGCGCTCCTCCACCTCGTGCATGCTGGCCAGCAGCCGCTGCTCCAGCGACAGCGCACGCTGCTTCACGTTCTCGGTCTGCTGGCGCAGCTGCAACAGGTTGTAGCAGCGTGCGCGCAGTTCGCGCGGGCGGATCGGCTTGACCAGGAAATCGATCACGCCGGCTTCCAGTGCTGCCTGGCGGATCGGCTCATCACCCACCACGGTGATCAGGATCACCGGAATATCGCGATGTTTGGGCAGCCGGCGGAAGCGGCGGGCGAACTCCAGCCCGTCCATCTCCGGCATGCGGTAATCGAGAAGCAGCAGGTCGACCGGGTACGATTCGCACCATGCCAACGCCGTCAACGGATCGCCGAAGTCATGCACGCTCAGTTCCGGCGCGATGTCCTCGATGACGTGACGGAGCATCGTCCGTGCGGAAGTCTGGTCATCGACGATGACGATGTTCAAGGCGTTCTCTGCCTGCTTTCTCGACCATGCTGAAAGGTCAGCGGGCGAGGATACCCCGCCGCTGTGCACGCTGGCACCCTGCATCGGCTCGACTCCCGTCACAAGCTCCCCGATTCATGATCGTCGTCACAATGTGAAGCGGATTCTCCACATCGCGGCCTCCCCTGACCCCATGAAGCCATAGCCGGTGTCAAGGTTGTGCAATAACGATACGCCGAGTGCGGGATGCGTCAATGGCGCCGTCTCAAACCGAGACGACGCGCACAAACGGACGCCGAAAACGCCGGTTACTGCTCCGGACGCATGTACGGGAACAGCAGCACGTCGCGGATCGAGCTGCTGCCGGTCAGCAGCATCACCAGGCGATCGACGCCGATGCCAAGGCCGCCGGTCGGCGCCATTCCGTACTCCAGCGCACGGATGTAGTCGGCGTCGTAGTGCATGGCCTCGTCATCGCCGCCTTCCTTCGCCGCCACCTGCGCCTGGAAGCGCTGGGCCTGGTCTTCCGGGTCGTTCAGCTCGGAGAAGCCGTTGGCCAGTTCCTTGCCGTTTACGAACAGTTCGAAGCGGTCGGTATAGCCCGGATCGTTGTCGTTGGCGCGGGCCAGCGGCGAGACCTCCACCGGGTGATCGGTGATGAAGGTCGGCTGGATCAAGGTGTGCTCGACGGTGGCTTCGAAGATCTCCAGCAGCAGCTTGCCCCAGCCGTAGGACGGCTTGACGCGGATCTTCAGGCGCTCGCAATGGCGCAGCAGCGCGTCACGGTCGGTGCAGTCGGCCGCGGAGATTTCCGGGTTGTGGTGGCGCACCGCCTCGTCCATGCGCCAGCGGCGGAACGCCGGGCCCAGGTCGATGTTGGCGCCGTCCCACTCGACCACGGTGGTGCCGTTCACCGACTGTGCCACGTCACGGATCACGCCTTCGGTCAGGTCCATGATCTCGTTGTACGTGGCATAGGCCTCGTACAGTTCCATCATGGTGAATTCCGGGTTGTGGCGGGTGCTGACGCCTTCGTTGCGGAAGTTGCGGTTGATTTCGTAGACGCGTTCCAGGCCACCGACGGTCAGGCGCTTGAGGTACAGCTCCGGCGCAACGCGCAGGTACAGGTCAAGGTCCAGCGCGTTGTGGTGGGTGGTGAACGGCTTGGCCGCCGCGCCGCCGGGGATGTAATGCATCATCGGCGTTTCGACTTCGAGGAAGTCGCGGTTGTCCAGCCATGCACGCATCGCACGGATGATCTTCGAGCGCTTGATGAAGACCGCGCGCGACTCCGGCGTCACGATCAGGTCGACGTAACGCTGGCGATAACGCTGTTCGACGTCGGCCAGGCCATGCCACTTGTCCGGCAGCGGGCGCAGCGACTTGGTCAGCAGACGGATCGATTCGGCCTTGACCGACAGCTCGCCGGTCTTGGTGCGGGTCAGGCCACCTTCGACAGCGATGATGTCGCCCACGTCCCAGCCCTTGAAGGCGGTGTAGGCATCACCCAGCACGCTGCCCTGCAGGAACAGCTGGATGCGGCCCGATTCGTCCTGGATCTGGGCGAAGCTGGCCTTGCCCATGACCCGCTTGGCCATCAGGCGACCGGCCATCTTCACCTGGCGGCCGTTGCCTTCCAGGGTTTCGGCGGTCCACTGCTCCGCATCGGCGAATTCTTCCTGCAGGCTGCCGGCGAAGTCCTCGCGACGGAAGTCGTTCGGATACGCGATCCCCTGCCCGCGCAGCGCTTTGAGTTTCTCACGGCGCTCGGCGATCAACTTGTTTTCGTCGACGGGGGGGGTATCGGTAGCTTCGCTCATGGATCTGCGGGAATCGTGTAGTGAGGGGGAGTGTTGCGCCCGGCGCAGCCGGTTGCCCAGCATACCAAAAGCGCCCTGCCCCGGCCTCGGGCCGCCCCTGCTCCGGTAGCCGCCAACCTTGGTTGGCGCCCACCGTGTCGACCAAGGTCGACACCTACCGGGCTCCCAGGAACCCCTGCCGCAGTCGATCAACCTCGATCCAGCGCCCTGGTAGCCGCCAACCTTGGTTGGCGCTCTACCGCGCCGGGCATGGGAAGGCATCCACGCATGGTCTGGATCTACTGTGTCGACCAAGGTCGACACCTACCGGGCTCGGGGGCGACACCTACCGGACCATGCCCCGGATTCACCCGTTCCCGGGGAATGCCTGCCGCAGCTCATCCACCAGCACGCGCTGGTTCTCCGAATAGTCCACCGGCACCGACACCAGATGCACGCCGCCCGCGGTGAAGGCTGCTTCCAGGGTCGGAATGAACTGCTCGATCGCCGTCACCTCGTGCCCCTGGCAGCCATAGGCCTCGGCGTATTTGACGAAATCCGGATTGCCGAAGGTCATGCCGTAGTCGGCGAAACCATCCACCGCCTGCTTCCAGCGGATCATCCCGTAGGCGCCGTCGTTGAGGATCAGCACTACCAGGTTCAGGCCCAGCCGTCGCGCGGTCTCCAGCTCCTGGCTGTTCATCATGAAACCGCCATCGCCACACACCGCCAGCACGCGGCGCTGCGGGTACAGGATCGAGGCCATGATCGCCGACGGCAGCCCCGCGCCCATCGTTGCCAATGCGTTGTCCAGCAGCAGCGTATTGGCCACCTGGGTGCGGTAGTTGCGCGCGAACCAGATCTTGTACATGCCGTTGTCCAGCGCCACGATGCCGTCCGGCGGCATCACCTGGCGCACGTCATGCACCAGCCGCTGCGGCGTGAAACCGGCCTCTTCGGCGCGATCGGCGATGTGCTCCAGGATCGTCGCGCGCAGCGGCAGCAGTGCAGCGGCGTTGTCCACCCTGCCCTCGATACGGTCGGCCAGCAGGGTCAGCGAGCGGCCGATATCGCCGATCACCTCCACCTGCGGGAAGTACACCTGCTCCACCGCGGCCTGCGAATAGCCGATGTGGATGACCGTGCGGCCACCCGGGCGCATCACGAAGGGCGGCTTCTCCGTCACCTCGTGGCCAATGGTCACGATCACGTCGGCCTGATCGATGGCCATGTGCACGTAGTCGCGCTCGCTCAGTGCCGCCGTGCCCATGTACAGGCCCGAGCCACCGGCCACCGCGCCCTTGCCCATCTGCGTGGTGACGAACGGGATGCCGGCCCGCAGTACGAAGGCCGACAGCGCTTCGCTGGACTGCGGTCGCGACGCCGCCGACGCGATCACCAGCAGCGGCCGCTTGGCCTCGCGGATGATCTGCGCCGCACGGTCCAGCGCCTCGGGACTGGCGATCGGCCGATCCACCGGGTGTGGCGGGATCAGTGCAACGTCCTCGACCTCCATCGCCGCGATGTCCTCGGGCAGTTCCAGCAGCACCGGCCCGGGCCGCTCTTCCAGCGCCGTGCGGAAGGCCTCGCGGACGATGGTGGGGATGGTGCGCGCCGAAACGATCTGCCGCGCCGACTTGGTCAGCGGCTTCATCGTGCTGACGATATCCACGATCTGGAAGCGCGCCTGCTTGCTGGCCACGATGCCCTTCTGCCCGGTGATCATGATCACCGGCCACGCGCCGAGCAGTGCGTAGGCGGCACCGGTGGTGAAGTTCAGTGCACCCGGGCCGAGCGTGGCCAGGCATACGCCGGGCTTGCCGGTCAGGCGGCCGTAGGTGGCGGCCATGAACACGGCAGCCTGTTCGTGGCGGGTGATGACCAGCTCGATGCTGGAGTGGCGAAGCGACTCGACGACATCGAGGTTCTCTTCACCGGGAATGCCAAAAATGCGCTCGACGCCCTCGTTTTCGAGTGCGGCGACGAGCAGATCGGAACCCTTGGACATGGAATGACGTCCTTCTCGCAGTGCGTGATGATGGAACGTTGCAGGGATGCTGACAGGAACGGTGGATGGCCCGCGTCAACGGCGGTCGAACCACACCGTCTGCGCGTTGACGAACTCGCGGATGCCGAAGTGCGACAGCTCGCGGCCGAAGCCGCTCTTCTTCACTCCGCCGATCGGCACGCGTGGATCGGAGGCAGAGAAACCGTTGACGAACACGCCACCGGTCTGCAGCCGGCGCGCCAACTGCATCGCGCGGGCGTGGTCGCCGGTCCACAGATTGCCGCTCAGGCCGAACTCGCTCTGGTTGGCCAGTTCCACCGCATGGTCGGCGTCGCGCGCGCGGCTGATCGACGCCACTGGCCCGAAGGTCTCGGTGTCGAAGGCCTGCATGCCCGGCTCGACGCCAGCCAGCACGGTGGGTGCATAGAAACTGCCGGGGCGATCGAGCTGCTTGCCGCCCACGAGCAACTGCGCACCGGCCTCGACCGACGCACGCACCTGTGCATCAAGCTGTTCAAGCAGGTCCTGCCGGGCCATCGGTCCGATCCGGTTGCCGGCCTCGCGGCCATCGCCCACGGTCAGCGCCTGCACGCGCTCGCAGAACAACGACACGAAACGCTCATACACGGCGTCTTCGACGATGATGCGCTTGCCGGCAATGCACACCTGCCCGGTGTTCTGGAAGCGCGAGGCCACCGCGGCATCGACCGCTGCCTCCAGGTCGGCGTCGGCCAGCACGATGAATGGATCCGAGCCACCCAGCTCCAGCACCACCTTCTTCAGCGCCTGCCCGGCCTGCGCGGCGATGCTGCGCCCCGCAGCGACGCTGCCGGTCAGGGTCACGGCAGCGATGCGGTCATCGGCGATGGCGGCACTGGTTCCCTCGCGGCTGATGTTGGCGGCGATGAAGGTGCCGTCCGGCAGGCCCGCATCGCGCCACGCAGCGGCGAGCAGCCCGGCGGTGCCGACGATGTTCTCGGCCGGCTTCAGCAGGAAGCCGTTGCCGCCCATGAGGATCGGCACGGCCGCGCGCATCACCTGCCAGTACGGGAAATTCCACGGCATGATGCCCAGCACAACGCCCAGCGGCAGGTAGGAGACATAGGCCTTGTTGTCGGCCACCGCAGTGGGTTCATCGCGCAGGAACGCCGCACCGTTGTCGGCGTACCAGTCACACAGCACCGCGCACTTCTCGATCTCGGCCAGCGACTCGGCCTGGACCTTGCCCATCTCGGCAGTGGCCATCGCGGCCAGCGGTTCACGGTCGCGGCGCAGCACGGCAGCCATCGCACGCAGCACGCTGGCGCGTTGTTGCAGTGACTGCGCGCTCCAGGCTGCAAAACCGGCCTGGCCGCGGTCGAGGATGGCTTCCAGCTCGGCGTCGGTGGCGAAAGGGTGGCTGGCGATCTGCTGGCCGGTGGCCGGATCGCGGGAAATGGCAGCGGGGGCTGCGGGGGAAGCGGACATGCAGGTCTCCTGTTGTCTCGACAACGGGCGGCTGCCCGTTTCCTGACAACGAATGTGGACCCGATCGATGGCAGCAACAAGGCGTCTGCGTATCCTGTGACCTGTACTTACCTGCCTGAATGGGGTTGATCGGCAGGGCTGCGCCCGGGTACGCGCCATCGCATGCGCGCTGCCGCTCCCACGCTTCGCTACGCGAACCGCGGGCCCCACTTACCAGCCCCCATACCCCCGCCGCTTCGCGGCCGCCCCCTGACTCAGGGGGCTCTTCCCCAGACCCAACCCGTCGCTTCCAGTAGATCCACGCCATGCGTGGCTGAATTTCCATCGAGATCGACTATCTCGAATTGAAACCGAAAAGCATCCACGCATGGCGTGGATCAACGTGTCGACCAAGGTCGACACCTACCAACAGCAGCGTAGATCTGTCAGAGGTGGGGCGGTGTCGGAGTGCGGGGTGTCCGCGGCATGGATGCCGCGGCCAAGCCTACACGGACGTACTTGCGGCGTCCCCGCACTCCGACACCGCCCCGCCACCCCACGGAAAGCCCGCTGTTGCTGTTGCTATTGAGGTTGCCGGCCAGCGGCCGGCACTACAGCAGGTGCAGGGCTGCAAGCCCTGCCAAACAACCCCTTACCTTCGCGGCAGGTAGGTCACCAGTGACAGGTCATGCCGGCTCTCCGGCACCAGCGCCACGTACTGCAGGTCCAACAGCCCGCGCGTGGGATGGTTCAGCTTCTTCGCACCTTCGTCGAAACGACGCACATCGTGCTCGGGCCACCACTGGCGGAACTGCTCGCTGTGCGCACCGATGTCCTCGGCCAGTGCCAGGAACGGCGCCTTGTCCGGCGCTTGCGCCATCGCCGCGCGGAAGCTGGCCAGCAGCCCGCGGGTCATTTCTTCCCAGTTGAGGATCAACGTGCGGTACGGCGGATACAGGAACATCAGCCGCAGCGTGTTGCGTTCGTGCGGCGCCAGCTGACCGTAATCAACAAACAGATCGGCGATGGCAGGATTCCAGGCCAGGATGTCGAATCGGGTATTGCGCACGTAGGCCGGGATCGGCTGCATCGCCTCCACCAGCTGGCGCAGGCCGTCAGTTACCGTCTCATCAGGCGATTCCAGCGGCACGCCATAGCCGGACAGTGCGAACGCGTAGGCGCGCTCGTCGTCGCTCAATCGCAGTACCTGCGCCAGGCGCTCCAGCACCTCGGGCGAGGCGCGCACTTCGCGGCCCTGCTCGATCCAGGTGTACCAGCTGACACTGACCCCGATCGCCAGTGCGACTTCCTCGCGCTTCAGGCCCGGCGTGCGTCGGCGGCCGGCTGGCAGCCCCAGCGTTGCTGGGTCGACCCGCGCACGGCAGGCCTTGAGAAAGCCTCCCAGTTCCTTGCGTTCGGCTTCACTGCGCATCATCGCCCTGCCCTGCAGGTTTCAACGGCGTTGCGGGACGCCGAAGACGTCCCGCAACGCATGGCCCGGGCAGCGGACGGTACCGCTGTCGCCGGGCACGCATCAGGCATCGATGCGCTTGGAGCCGACCGCCAGGCCGGCCTTCAGGCTGGCCTCGACGAACTCGTCCAGGTCACCGTCGAGCACCTTCTGCGTATCCGAACGCTCGATGCCGGTGCGCAGGTCCTTGATACGGCTCTGGTCGAGCACGTAGTTGCGGATCTGGCTGCCCCAGCCGATATCGGACTTGGTGGCTTCCACCGCATCACGCTCGGCGTTGCGCTTCTGGATCTCCAGCTCGTAGAGCTTGGCGGCCAGCATCTTCATCGCGTTGTCGCGGTTCTGGTGCTGGCTGCGGCCGGTCTGGCAGGCCACGACCGTGTTGGTCGGGATGTGGGTGATACGCACCGCCGACTCGGTCTTGTTGACGTGCTGACCACCGGCACCGGACGAGCGGTACACGTCGGTACGCAGATCGGCCGGGTTGATGTCGATTTCGATGTTGTTGTCCACTTCCGGCGACACGAACACCGAGGTGAAGCTGGTATGGCGGCGGTTGTCCGAGTCGAACGGCGACTTGCGCACCAGGCGGTGCACGCCGGTCTCGGTCTTCAGCCAGCCGTAGGCGTAGTCGCCTTCCACGCGGAGCGTAGCCGACTTGATGCCCGCGACGTCGCCACCGGACACTTCCATCAGCTCGGTCTTCCAGCCACGCGATTCACACCAGCGCAGGTACATGCGCAGCAGGATCTCGGCCCAGTCCTGGGCTTCGGTACCACCGGCACCAGCCTGGATGTCGACGAACGCCGGAGCGTTGTCCATCTGCCCGGAGAACATGCGCTGGAATTCCAGCTTCTCCACGTGCGCCTGGTGCTTGTCCAGGTCGGCCACCACGGCCAGCGCGGTGTCCTCGTCCTGCTCGGACTCGGCCAGCTCCAGCAGTTCGGTGGCGTCGCTCAGGCCTTCCAGCACCGCGGCGATGCCGCCCACGGTCTTTTCCAGGGTCGAGCGCTCGCGCCCCAGGTTCTGGGCGTACTCGGCGTTGTTCCAGACGTCGGGGCTTTCCAGCTCCCGCGTTACTTCCTCAAGACGCTCTTTCTTGGCGTCGTAGTCAAAGATACCCCCGGAGCGACAACACGCGATCGGTCAGATCGGCGATGCGCTGGCGGACAGGATTCAGTTCGATCATGTCGGCGGTTATGCATTCAAAAGATGACTGCAAATGATACCGCAGGCCGGGGTGAACCGGCGCAGAAGCCGGTCCCGCCCTGCCACGCCCCTACCCGCCCAAGGCCTGGCGCAGCAACGGCAGCTGGCGCCGGCTGCAGGGCACCTTGGCCCCATCGGCCATGTGCAGCAAGGCCTCGCCGCCGTCCAGCGGCTCGATCGAGCGCAGCTGGTCACGGTTGACCAGCCAGCTGCGGTGGCTGCGCAGGAACAGGACCGGGTCCAGCCGCGCCTCCAGCACCGCCATGGTGATCCGCAGCGGGTAGTCATGCCCGCGCACCCGCAGGTTCACGTAGTTGCCGGCGGCCTGGGCGTACTCGACGTCGGCCGTGGCCACCAGGAACTCCTTGCCCAGCTTGCGCACAAGGAAATGGTCGGGGCGATCGACCGGTTCGACCGGCGGGCCCTCATCGGGGGCGGCCAGCAGGGTCGCTTCACCCTGGCGGCGGCGGCCGAACCAGGCCAGGGCATGGACTGCCGAGACCAGCAGCGCATAGGTCTGGATGTCCTTGAAGAACTCGTAGAACCATTGCGCCGGCCAGTCCCCAAAGGTGTAGTGGCTGCCAAGCACGGCGTGGGCGGCCTTGCGCAGCAGGACCATCGCACTCACATGCAGCAGCCACCACGCAACCGCGCCCAGCAGATACGGCGCCAAGCGCTGTCGCCAGGTATCGGCGTGCAGCGGCCAGCGCGACGCGGCGCGGATCAGCACCGCCAGCAGCAGCAGCGACACCAGCGCACTGCTGAACTCGTCAATCGTGGCCGCCATCCATTGGGAGGGCAGCCCATCGCGCGCCGCCATCATGGCCTTGGCCAGCACATTGGCCGCCGCCGTCCCCAGGAACAGTACGACCCAGAACACGGCTGCCTGCCGCCCTTGCCTGCCGGTGCCCATCGATTCGCCACGCACGTCCGGGTCCTGCTGGTTGTACTCATCCATCACTGGATTATCGCCAACCACAGCCCCACTGACGCACGCCATTCGTCCCCCAGCCCCGCCACTGGGCCCTGCAGGGCATCCAACCGCCCCTTCCTGCTGGCGACAGCCCACAAGGACTTCCACTCTGCGAGGACGCCAACACGGATACCGCCATGACCCGCCGCCACGACCTCGACACCCTGCGTATCGGTGCCTTCGGGCTGTTGATCCTCTACCACGTGGCCATGGCCTACGTGGCCGGATGGGACTTCCACCTCAAGAGCGTCCACACCGCGGAGTGGCTGCAATGGCCGATGATCGCGCTGAATCGTTGGCGCATGCCGCTGCTGTTTGCCATCTCCGGCATCGCGCTGGGCCTGTGCCTGCCCGCGCAGGGCGGGTGGCGATTCGCGCTGCGGCGCGGCGGGCGGCTGTTGTTGCCGCTGTTGTTCGGCATCGTCGCGGTCGTTTCGCTGCAGGCCTACTGTGAAGCGGTGGACAAGGGCGACGTCACGCCAGGGCTCGGTGCATTCCTGTGGCGCTACTGGCAGTTCCGGCCGTGGCCGGGAGCCAGCTTCACCGGTGCCGCCTATGGCTTCACCTGGAACCACCTGTGGTACCTGGCCTATCTGATCCCTTACACGCTGCTGGCGATCGTGTTGGCCAGCGTAGTGCGACCGCTGCACCACCGCCTGCCGGGCCTGCCTGCGGGCGACCGCTGGGTGGCCACGCTGGGCCTGCTGCTGCCGGTGGTGTGGCTGGCGTGGGCGCTGCTGGTGATCCTGCCCGCCCACCCGCCAACCCATGCGCTGGTCGATGACCTGTACGTCCACGCCGAATCGCTGCCCCTGTTCCTCGGCGGCTTCCTCGCCGCGCGCTGGCAGCGCGGCTGGGATCTGCTGGTGCGCGGCCGGCGGTTGACCCTGGCGCTGGCCGTTGTCGGGCTGACTGTCGAACTGGGCATCCGCGCGTTGGGGCGGATGCCCGACCTCGGCGATCTGCCGCAGTGGGTGCTGGCGCTGCCGTGGGCGCAGACCGAGCGCGTTGGCCGAGCGCTGTACACCTGGTGTTCCCTGCTGGCCCTCTTCGGATGGGCGCAGGTCCTGCTGGCGCGGCCATGGCGCGGGCTGGGCTACTGCCGCGAGGCGGTGTTCAGCTGGTACATCCTGCACCAGACCGTGCTGATCGTGCTGCTGTACTGGTTGCGGCCCTTGCAGCTGGGCGCGTGGCTGGAGCCGGCGCTGGTGATTGTCGGCACCGTCGCCGGCTGCCTGCTGATCCACGAACTGCTGGTGCGCCGTGTGCGCTGGCTGCGGCCGCTGTTCGGGTTGCGTGCCGATCGCAACGGCGCAGTGAGCATCACGCAGGACCACAGCGCCGGCCGCGGGGCATGGCCCGGCGCTACCGCACCTCGAACTCGCCGACCAGCACCGTCTCGGCACGATCCTTCAGCCGCATCGTGACCATCTGGTCCTTCTGCTTCGGCGTGCCCCAATGGGTGGTCAGGCGCAGCATCAGCGTCGTCGCACCAGTCACCAGCTGCTGGCGGCTGCCGAAGTAGTTCGCCTCCACCTTGTACTTGCCCGGCTTGGCGTTGCGCAGCGAGAACTGTTCCGGACCATAGCCACCGGTGAAGTCCTGCGACATCTGCCCACCCTGGTAGGTCAGGCGGTTGCCGTAGTACGCACGCTCGCCGTTCGGGTCGGTGACCCACAGGTCCATGTCGCTGTTGTCGGCATCCCAGGCCAGCACCACGCGCAGGTCCAGTGGCATCGCCTGCAGCAGGCGCGGGTCGATGCCGGTGGTATCCAGGCGCGGCTTGCTGCCGGCCACCAGGTTGGTCAGTTCATCCAGGGCGATCAGCGCAATGCCGTCGAAACGACCATCCCACGGCCGCACGACCACCTGGTACAGCGGCGCCAGCGCCTGCTGCGGCTTGCCCGCTGCGGCCAGCGCCAGGCCCAGATCACGGAAACTCTGCGGTTCTTCCTGCCCCATCGCCAGCACCTGCTCGAACACCGGCACCGCCAGTGCGGGTGCATCGGCCTGCAGCAGGCGATAGCCGAGAACGCGCAGCAGATGGCGGTTGTCCAGCTCCATCTCGGCCAGGTTGGACAGCACGCGCAGGGCAAGATCGCGCTGGCCCTGTTCGATCAACAGGTCGGCCACGTCGAGGAAGAACGCACTGCTGTTGGCGTTCGCAGCGCGCTCGGCCAGATAGCGGTCGTACAGTTGCGACGACGGTCCCTGGCGCAGGCGGCGGGCAACCGGCGAATCCGATTGCCAGGCGGCCAACCGGATTCCCAGCTGACCGTCATTGGCGGCGGCCGGTGCATTGGACGCCGTGGGTTCGATGGCAACGGCATCCATCGCGGCCTCCAGGCCCGCAGGTGCCTGCCGCGGCGGCGATCGACGGGCGCGCGCGCTGCTGGACTCCGCCCGCTGCTCGGCGGCAACGGCCATCGGCGCTGGCGCGGGAGGAGGCGCGGCGAGCATCGCCACCGGGGCAGCCGCGGACGCGTCCTGACCGACCACTTCCAGTGCCTTCGCCTGCACGCGCATGCCCTTCGGCCAACTGCGGCTCCACCATTGCTGGCGCTGCTGCCACTGCGTCACCACCTTGTCCAGGCGCTGACGGTCGGCGGCATCGCGATCTGCAACCTGGCGTGCGAAGCGCTGGTCGTACTGGGCGCGCAAGGCACCTGCGGGGCGGATCGCGTAGCGCAGGTAGTCGTCCAGCGTTTCCAGCACGATCAGTGAAGTGTCCGGGCCCACCAGGCTGAACTGCTGCGACAGGCGCTGCATCGCCTCGCGATTGCCGCGCCGATCGGTCGACAACTGCTGCAGGCGTGCCTGTGCCCACAGGCCGGCCAGCAGATCGCCATCGGCGCTGGTGGAGCTCTCCGGCAGTGCCTGCCATTGCCCACCGGCAATGCGCACCCGCATCGGCACACCTTCGGCCGCCAACCGCGCATGCAACCACAGCCAGCCCTGGGCCTGGCTGCGGCGGTCGACCACCACGTCCTGCACGCCACGGCCGGCATCGATCTGGACATCCAGCGGCATCGACAGCAGCTCCCGTGCAGCGGCATCGATATCGCTGCCGAGCGCCACGAAACTGCCAGCATGCCCCTCGCTCCAACCGCGCAGGCGGGTGGCATCGGTGCGTGCGCCGGCACTGCTGACCGCAAACAGGCGCTGATCGGCGGCCAACGCCGGCAGTGCTTCCGGCCCATAGGTCAGCAGGCCGTCGCTGACCATCAGGTACTCCTTCACCGAGGGCTGCGGCTGCCACTGCGCCAGCGCGCTGGCGCCATCCGGCTGCACCGCCATCAACGCGCGCCGCAGTTCACTCCAGTCACCGCTGCGTATACGGAAACGACGCACGGGCTCGGCGCGATCACGCAGCACGGTCAGCGCGACGTTGCCCTCGCCCATCGCAGCAAAGTAGCGATCCAGCAGCGCGAACTCGCGGGTGCGGTCGCGCTGGCCTGCGGAACCCGAACCGTCCCACAGCAGCCCCACTTCCGACGGCACACGGCGCGGCGCGGTCGACGTCGGCACCGGCAGCTGCGCCAACAGGTAGTGACCGTCCTGCCAGCGGGCAACCTGCACCTGTGCCTTGCGCTCGGCCGGCAGCGTCCATTGCAGCTGGGCCGGCAACTGCGCGCCACGTCCTTGCCAGTGCAGGCGGCCATCGGCGATGCGGAACGGCGCGCTTCCTGCATCAGCCCCCTTCGGTGCCCGCACGTCCAGTTCGACGGCTGCGGCGCCGGCGACGAACTGCAGCGGCAGTGTCCAACGCCAGCCCTGCCCGGCATATGCCAGCGGCTCGCGTACGACCAACTGCACGCGGCGGCTGCCGCCGGCCGGCAGCGGATACACGCGCAGCCGGAACTGGTTGCCGGCGGTCTGCTCCAGCAGGCCCGGGTCGACGCCACGGCGGGCGATCTCCTCGAACACCTGACGACCGCGGTCCTTGGGCACCGGTACTGCCTCGCGCAACTCGCCGTTGATGTCCAGGGCGAACCCGGTGATCTGCTGGCCCTCGGCCAGCGGGAACTGCAGCTCGCCTTCCAGCACGCGCTGGTTGGGGTTATGGAACTCCAGGGTGATACGGGTCTGGGCGATACCGGCCTGGACCTCGCCTTCGATGCGGGCATGTCGCAGCTGCACGGGCTGTTCGGCGGCGGGCGCGATCAGCAGCGGTGTGGACGTCATCGGCGGTGCCGGACGCCGCGACGCCTGGGGCAGTGCCGGCCAGCTTGCCAGGGCCAACAGCAGTACGGTGCAGCAACGGGCGAAGACCATGACAGGACTCCAGTGGGATCGTGACTGCTTGAACGCACCAACCGGGTGGACGGGGTTAACGTGATTCGATGCTGGTTCTTCGCTGCCCCTGGGCGCACCATGTGCGACTTCCCGATCCCGTGCAAGGATGCCCATGCGTTCTCCCCTGCTTCCCACCCTGCTGGCCCTGTGCTGGCCGTTGGCCGCCAGCGCCGCCGATGCGCCTGCAGGCCTCTATTTCCAGCATCACGACTGGGTCGTGGCCTGCGACAACACGCGCACGTGCCGCGCGGCCGGCTACGCCAGTGGCGATGACAGCACCCTGAGCGTGCTGCTGACCCGGGCGGGCGGCCCCAATCAGGCCATCAGCGGTCGGATGTCGTTGCAGCCGATCGATGACCAGCCGCAGCCCAAGGGCGCGCTGCACCTGCGCATCCAGCAGCGTGACCTCGGTGTGCTGGCGCCGGCCACGGAGCCGGGTGTCCATGTGCTCAGCGCGACACAGACCAGCGCAGTGCTGTCCGCGCTGGTGCGCGATGGTGGCATCGCGGTTGTCGATGCCGCCGGCCACACGTGGCCGCTGTCGGACAAGGGCGCAGCGGCTGTGCTGTTGAAGACCGACGAGTTCCAGGGCCGGGTGGGCACGCCGGGCGCGGTGATGCGCAAGGGGGCCGCTGCCGAAAGCAGCGTACCTGCCGCCGTTGCCAAACCCGTGGTGCGCAAGGCACCGACGCTGTCGACGCCACCGGACGACCCGGCGTTTTCCAAGCTGGCCGCCTCGCCGGCGCTGCGTGCGGCGCTGCGCGCCACTCTGGAAGAACCCAGCTGCGAAGGCCTGCTCGACACCGACCCGGATCTTCCGATCAGCAATTCACCACTGCAGATCCAGCGCCTGGACGCCAAGCATCTGCTGGTCAACGTCCCCTGCTGGCGCGCGGCCTACAACAGCGGTGATGGCTACTGGGTCATCGGTGAGAAAGCGCCCTACCAGCCGCAATGGGTGACCAGCGACGCGATCGACTACGGCGACGGGCAGATCGTCGCCTCGCACAAGGGCCGCGGTCTGGCCGACTGCGTGTCGGATGAAACGTGGACCTGGGATGGCACCCGCTTCGTCGCGACCTCGGCCATCAGTGGCGGCCTGTGCCGCGGCGTTCCCGGGGGTACCTGGGAACTGCCGACGCGGGTGACCGACGTACGCTGACCCTTCCGAAGCGGTAGCGCCGGGCCATGCCCGGCATGGACTACGCCGGCAGGCAGTGCTCGACGATCAGCTGGATGGCTGCGCCGCCACGATAGTCATCGCAGGCGAGCCGGTAGGCGAGATGCACGTGGCGGCCGGGTGCATTGCCGTGCCAGCCACCGAAATGGATCGCGTTGATCGTGCCGGGTACGCCGGGCAGGCGCAGTTCCAGCTTCAGATGACGCTCCTTCAGCACGCGCCAGTTGGCCACTTCGAAGTGGCCATCGAACAGCGGCTCGGGAAAGCCCTGCCCCCATGGTCCCGCCAAACGCAGCGCATCGGCATGGCGATGATCGAGTTCGTCCGCGGCCAGTTCGCCGTCGCTGAGCACCTGCTGCTGCAGTGCAGCCGGGTCGAGCATCTCCAGCACGGTGGCGACGAACGCGGCTTCGAAGGCAGCCAGATGATCCAGACGCATGCTCAACCCGGCGGCCATCGCGTGACCGCCGAAGCGCTCGATCAAGCCGGGATGGCGTGCATCGACCAGCGCCAGCGCATCACGGATATGCAGGCCGGGGATCGAACGCGCCGAGCCGCGCAGGGTGTCGGCGCCCGGCTCGGCCGGAGCGAACGCGATCACCGGCCGATGCAGGCGATCCTTCATCTTTGAAGCAACCAGGCCAACCACGCCGGGGTGCCAATCAGCATCGAACAGGCAGGCCGCCACCGGGCGCTGCCCTGCGGTATCGAGCACCACCCGCGACAGCGCGTGTTCGGCGTCATCGGTCATCGACTGCTGGACCGCACGCCGCTCGGCGTTGATCTGTTCCAGCGTCTGCGCGATGTCGCGGGCCTGCCGCGGATCTTCGGTGAGCAACAGGGCAATGCCCAATGACATGTCTTCCAACCGACCGGCCGCGTTCAAGCGCGGGCCAAGCCCGAAGCCGATGTCGGTGGCGGTCAGGCGTGCGGCGTCGCGACCACTGGCTTCGATCAGTGCCTTCAGGCCGACGCAGCCCTGGCCATTGCGCAGCCGGCGCAATCCCGCGCTGACCAGGGCGCGATTGTTGGCATCGAGCACCACCAGGTCGGCCACTGTGCCCACCGCCACCAGGTCCAGCAGCGTGGTCAGGTCCGGCCCTTTGCCATCGGCAAATACCCCCGCTTCGCGCATCTGCCGGCGCAGCGCCATCAGCACGTAGAAGATCACGCCGACACCGGCCAGCGCCTTGCTGGGGAAGGCGTCGCCGTCGAGGTTGGGGTCGACGATGACATCGGCCGGTGGCAGCTGTGGACCGGGCAGATGGTGATCGGTCACCAGCACCTGCCAGCCACGCGCCTTGGCCGCGGTCACGCCGGCATGGCAGGCAATGCCGTGGTCGACGGTGACCAGCAGATCCGGCTGCAGCGCAGCCAGCTCGTCCACCAGAGACGGCGACAGACCATAGCCGTGCACCATGCGGTTGGGCACTGCGTGGAAGACATGTTGCGCGCCCAGCATGCGCAGCCCACGCACACCAACCGCGCAGGCGGTGGCGCCGTCGCAGTCGAAATCGCCGACTACCAGGATGCGCTTGTCGGCGGCGATGGCTTGCACCAGCAGGTCCACTGCCGCGTCGATGCCGGTCAGCAGTTCCGGCGCATGCAGGTTGCCGAGCTTGGGCAGGGCCAGCTCCGGCGTCTGCGCACCGCGTGCGGCGTACAGGCGTGCCAACAGTGGCAACGTGCCCTCCGGCCAGCTATCGGGCGCGACTGCATCGCGACGGCGGATCATCGGCGTATCGGAAGACGGCAGCGCAGCATCGGCGGCAAGGGACATCGGCATCGCCGGGTTGCGGAAGACCCGAGCATGATACCCCGCTCGGCTCGCCAGGCTCTTCCGGGCTTGGCGCAGGCGTGGCGATCGCCCATGCTTGTTCGCTTCTGAAACGGAATTCGCCATGTACCGCCTGCTGTCCGTACTGCTTGCCAGCCTCCTGCCACTTGCTTCCCAGGCCGCAAACACGCCGCCAACCCCCGGTATCGAGTTCGTACACCACGACTGGTTCCTGGCCTGCGACAACACCGGCACCTGCCGTGCAGCCGGCTACGGCCCTGAGAAGGCGGACAGCCTGCTGGGCCTGATGCTGGAACGTGCCGGCGGCCCCGGCACGGCAGTGAAGGCGCGGCTGCGGGTCGGTGAGGATGGCGAAAGCGCAGTGCCTGAAGGTTCAATGCGCCTGCACGTGAACGGCCGTGATCTGGGCCCAGTGCAGGACACCGGGGCCGACGAGGCAGTGATGCTGCGGCCGGCGCAGGTAGAAGGCCTGCTGGCCGCCCTGCCCGGCCAGGCCCGTATCGAGGTGATCGACAGCAGGGGCACGCGCTGGCCGATTTCCGATCGTGGTGCCGCCGCGGTGCTGCTGAAAATGGACGAGGTCCAAGGGCGCGTGGGCACGCCCGGTGCGCTGGTACGCCGCGGCACGCGTGCCGAAGCGAGCGTGCCCGCCGCAGTGGCCAAGCCGGTGATCGTGCGCGGTGTGCTGGCGGCCGGCCGCCCCGGCGATAGCGGGCTGGGCAGCAGCGAAGCGCTGCGCGACGCGCTGATTGCCACGCTCGGCGACAACGACGACTGTCCGCGCCTGATCGAGTACAAGGGAACACCGGAAATGGTGATCGAGCGGTTGGACGACCACCACGTGCTGGTGCAGGCGTTGTGCCAGATGGGCGCGTACAACTACAGCAATGGCTTCTGGATCGCGCGCGATCAGCCGCCGTTCGCACCTGAGACGGTCACGCTGGAGGCAGAAGGCTTCTCGCGCTCCGATCGCACGTTGTACGCGCGCTACAAGGGCCGCGGCATCGGCGATTGCGTTTCCGGCTGGGACTGGGCCTGGGATGGCCGCAGATTCCAGCCAAGCAGTGCGTTCAGTACCGGTCTGTGTCGTGGCGTGGCGGGCGGGCACTGGACGCTGCCGACGCTTGTCAGCACGGTCCGCTGACCCGGAAACCTGGAACATGACTACGCTTCGATTTCCTCTACTGGCGCTGGCGTCACTGATGCTGGCACCTGTCAGCTTCGCCGGCACGCCCGCGCAGTTCACGTTCCTTGAACAGAACGGACACCTGGCATGCGATAACACAGGCACCTGCCGGATGGTGGCGTTCGGCCCACCGGCCGCGTTGATGCTGGGCGTGCTCATCGAGCGTGCCGCTGGACCAGACACCCCCGTGACGGCGCGATTGTCGCTGGCTGATGGCAGTGACGGCGCGCCCCGCAGCCCGCGGGTGCATCCAGAGGGCCGGCTACGGCTGCATGTGGATGGCGCGGACCTGGGTGATATCGGCCCGGTGGATGCGCTTGAGGCCGGCCTGGCTCTGGCACCACCACATGCGCAGGCGCTGCTGGATGCACTGGTGCGCGGGCGGCCGGTCAGGATGACCGACACGGCGGGCCAGGCATGGCCACTGGCAGAGAGCGGTAATGCCGCACTGCTGCTGAAGATGGACGAGGCACAGGGCCGCTTGCACACCCCAGGGGCGTTGGTGGGCAAGGGTTTGCGGCCGGAATCGCAGGTGCCGGCCGCACGGGTGGCACCTCGCCTGGTGCCGCCACCGCTGCTGGTTGAAGCCCACGACGAGGATGCCGCGCTGGCCGAACGTGCCGATCTACTGCAAGCGCTGCTACCGCGCGCCGAGGCCGGCGCGGGTTGCGCTGCAGCCTCTTCCCGCTACCTGCGCATCGAGCGGATCGATGCAACGCATGTGCTGGCGATGTTGAACTGCACGACCGGCCGCTACATCCGGCCAGCCGGCAGCTGGGTGATCCGCGACCGAACGCCCTTTGCGCCCGTGCCGATCACCGCATCCACGCTGTTCCCGCTCTACCCGCACGCCGTGTTCCTTGAAGAAGGCCTTGCAAGCGCTACGGACCGCTGCGGGACAGACCGGCATTGGGCCTGGGATGGAGCCCGCCTGGTGCTGGCGGCAACCTTCGTCGGCCGGCACTGCCTGGGCGCCGGTCAGCGCCACTGGCAACTGCCGACCTACGTTACGGAATTGCGCTAGGGCATCCGCCGGGCATAGCCCGGCGCTACCACCACGTCAGGCGTCGTGAAGCTGCCGTGGCTTCTTCCAGAACTGCCAGCGCTGGCCGCGATCCAGCTGGAACTGCAGGCCGTCCTCGAAATCCAGCACCAGCCGCTGCAGCTCGCCACGCTTGAGCGCGGCCAGCAGCGGCCGGATTGCATCGTTGCCCAGCTGCTGCAGCGAGCGCAGCTGGCGCAGGTCGACCAGTGCATCGACCGACTGCTCGCCATCCACCGCGACACCTGCGGCCTGGGCCAGACCCTGCAGCAGCGCATCGCGGCTGCGCACCTGCGCGTGCGGCGTGGCCACCGATACCGGCATCACGCCACCACCCCAGAACCACAGCGAATTGATCGGCTGCTGGCCCTGCGCGGCGCGCTGCTGGTTCCACGAGTGGGTGTGCAGCAGCACCTGCGCTTCGGTCATCAGTGCGCGCCAGCGACGGCCCGCCTCGCCCGGCGGCAGGTGCAAGAACAGGTCATCACCCAGCACCTCGTCGGGGCTGTCGAACTCCGGCAGTTCAGTACCGATGGGCAGGCGCAGGTACCAGCGTGACGGATCGGGTGCATCCAGCACGAAGCCTGCATCCGCAAACAGCGGCTGCAGCACGGGCAGCAACGCCAGCGTATCGGCCAGGCTGGGCCGCAGCGTTTCGCCGTGGCCCATCATCCGCGCGCCATGCATGTCCGGCACCATGCAGGCCGGATCGGCACGCAGCCAGCAGGCGCCGGCGGCATCACCGACGTCACGCTGGCGGGTCAATGCGGCCACCGGCCAGTGCGGCGCGGCCACCGTGAAGTGGCGCAGCAGCTGCGCGCGTTCACCGGCGTCGCCCTGCGAGGTGGTGGCGCGGCCCAGGGCGCGCGCCACGTCATCCGGCAATGCAGCCACCGCAAAGCGGCTGCGTGCCGGCAACAGCAGGGTTGCCGTCGCCACGGATCAGTCCTGGTAGCTGACGCTGACGATCTCGTACTCGCGCTGGCCGGCCGGCGCATCGATCACGATCGAGTCACCTTCCAGCTTGCCGATCATCGCGCGGGCGACCGGCGAGGAAATCGCGATCAGGCCGAGTTTGATGTCCGCTTCCAGATCACCAACGATCTGGTACTTCTTCTCTTCGTCCGATTCCACGTCGGCCAGGATCACGCTGGCCCCGAACACCACCTTGGAGCCTGCATTGAGCTTGCTCACGTCGATGATCTCGGCGTGCGACAGCTCGCCTTCCAGCTGCTTGATGCGGCCTTCGATGAAGCCCTGTTCCTCGCGCGCGGCGTGGTACTCGGCGTTCTCCTTCAGGTCGCCGTGCTCGCGCGCTTCGGCGATCGCGGCAATCACCTTCGGACGCTTGACCGACTTCAGGTGATCCAGTTCGTCGCGCAGACGCTGCGCGCCCTTCATCGTGATGGGTGCTCTCATGCGTTCAACTCCTTGTGCAGTTCCTGCAGCGACCAGACCGGGCCGGTACCGCGGAATTCCAGTGAATCCACCAGCGCCTTGGCACCGGCAATGGTGGTCGAATAGGTGACACGGTGCTGCAGTGCCTCGCGACGGATCGAGAACGAGTCGTTGATCGCGGCACGGCCTTCGGTCGTGTTGACGATATAGACGATCTCGCCGTTCTTGATCGAATCGACGATGTGCGGGCGACCCTCGACCACCTTGTTGATGATCTCGCAGTCCATGCCGTGCTGCTGCAGCCACGCTGCGGTACCACGGGTGGCAACCAGGCTGTAACCACGCGCCAGCAGGGCCTTGGCCACCGGCAGCACGCGCTTCTTGTCCGGGTCGCGCACCGACACGAACGCCTTGCCCACTGGCGGCGCCTTGATGCCACCGGCTTCCTGCGCGCGCGCGAAGGCGGCGTTGAAGCTGCGGCCCACGCCCATCACCTCACCGGTGGAGCGCATCTCCGGCCCGAGGATCGGGTCGACGCCCTGGAACTTGGCGAACGGGAAGATCGCTTCCTTCACCGAGTAGTAGTCCGGCACGATTTCCTTGGTGGCGCCCTGCTCTTCCAGGGTCTTGCCGGCCATGCAGCGGGCCGCGATCTTGGCCAGCGGCATGCCGGTGGCCTTGGACACGAAGGGCACGGTGCGCGAGGCACGCGGATTCACTTCCAGCAGGAAGATGGTGTCGTTGCCATCCTCATCGGTCTGGATCGCGAACTGGGTGTTCATCAGGCCCACCACGTTCAGGGCCTTGGCCAGCTCGACCACCTGGCGACGCAGCTCGGCCTGGGTTTCAGCCGACAGCGAGTAAGGCGGCAGCGAGCAGGAGGAATCGCCCGAGTGCACGCCAGCCTCTTCGATGTGCTCCATCACGCCACCGATCAGGACATTGCCCTGGGCGTCGGCAATGATGTCCACGTCGCACTCGACGGCGTTGTCGAGGAAGCGATCCAGCAGCACCGGCGAATCGTTGGACACCTTCACCGCGTCACGCACGTAGCGGGCCAGATCGGACTCGCCGTAGACGATTTCCATCGCGCGGCCACCCAGCACGTAGCTCGGGCGCACCACCAGCGGGTAGCCGATCTCGCGCGCCAGCAGCAGGGCTTCCTGGTCGTTGCGGGCAATGCGGTTCGGCGGCTGCTTCAGGCCCAGCTGTTCCACCAGCTGCTGGAAGCGCTCGCGGTCTTCGGCCAGGTCGATCGAGTCCGGGCTGGTGCCGATCACCGGCACGCCGTTGGCTTCCAGCGCGCGTGCCAGCTTCAGCGGGGTCTGGCCGCCGTACTGCACGATCACGCCCTTCGGCTGCTCCAGCTCGACGATTTCCAGCACGTCTTCCAGGGTCAGCGGTTCGAAGTACAGGCGATCGGAGGTGTCGTAGTCGGTCGACACGGTTTCCGGGTTGCAGTTGACCATGATGGTTTCATAGCCGTCCTCGCGCAGCGCCAGTGCCGCGTGCACGCAGCAGTAGTCGAACTCGATGCCCTGGCCGATGCGGTTGGGGCCACCGCCGAGGATCATGATCTTGTCGCGGTTGCTCGGTGCGGCTTCACACTCGTCCTCGTAGGTCGAGTACAGGTAGGCGGTGCCAGTGGAGAACTCGGCGGCACAGGAGTCCACACGCTTGTACACCGGGCGCACCTTGTGTGCGCGACGCAGCGCACGCACGGCCGCTTCGTTGGTGCCGGTCAGCTGGGCCAGGCGGGCGTCGGAGAAGCCGGCACGCTTGAGCTTGCGCAGGCGCGCCGCATCCAGTGCGTCGATGCCATCGGCTGCGACCTGGGTCTCGGCGGCGATGATTTCTTCGATCTGGTCCAGGAACCACGGATCGATGTAGGACAGCTTGAAGATGTCCTCCACGCTCATGCCGGCGCGGAACGCATCGGCGACGAAGAACAGGCGCTCCGGACCCGGCGCCTTCAGCTCGCGGCGCAGGGTCTGCAGATCGTCTTCACTGGTCAGGTCCAGGCCGGTCGGGTCGAAGCCGACCTTGCCGGTTTCCAGGCCACGCAGGGCCTTCTGCATCGATTCCTGGAAGGTGCGGCCCATCGCCATCACCTCGCCCACCGACTTCATCTGGGTGGTCAGGCGCGCATCGGCAGCCGGGAACTTCTCGAAAGCGAAGCGCGGAATCTTGGTGACGACGTAGTCGATGGACGGCTCGAACGAGGCCGGGGTCAGGCCGCCGGTGATCTCGTTCTTCAGTTCGTCCAGGGTGTAGCCCACGGCCAGCTTGGCGGCAACCTTGGCGATCGGGAAGCCGGTGGCCTTGGACGCCAGCGCCGAGGAACGCGACACGCGCGGGTTCATCTCGATCACCACCACGCGGCCGGTGTCCGGGTTGATGCCGAACTGCACGTTCGAACCACCGGTATCCACACCGATCTTGCGCAGCACTGCGATGGAGGCATCACGCAGGCGCTGGTATTCCTTGTCGGTCAGGGTCTGCGCCGGGGCCACGGTGATCGAGTCACCGGTATGCACGCCCATCGGGTCCAGGTTTTCGATCGAGCAGACGATGATGCAGTTGTCCGCGGTATCGCGGACCACTTCCATCTCGAATTCCTTCCAGCCCAGCACCGACTCTTCGACCAGCACTTCGGTGGTCGGCGACAGTTCCAGGCCGCGGTTGACGATTTCGATCAGCTCTTCGCGGTTGTAGGCAATGCCGCCGCCACTGCCGCCCAGGGTGAAGCTGGGGCGGATGATGGTCGGATAGCCGACGCGGGTCTGGATCTCCAGCGCTTCGTCCAGGGTATGGGCAACGGCAGCGGTCGGGCACTCCAGGCCGATCTCGCTCATCGCCACGCGGAACAGCTCGCGGTCTTCGGCCATCATGATCGCTTCGCGCTTGGCGCCGATCAGCTCGACGTTGTACTTCTCAAGCACACCGTTGTCGGCCAGGTCCAGCGCGCAGTTCAGCGCGGTCTGGCCACCCATTGTCGGCAGCAGCGCGTCGGGCTTCTCCTTGGCGATGATCTTCTCGACGGTCTGCCAGTTGATCGGCTCGATGTAGACGGCGTCGGCCATCTCCGGGTCGGTCATGATCGTGGCCGGATTGCTGTTGACCAGCACCACGCGGTAGCCCTCATCTCGCAGGGCCTTGCAGGCCTGGGCGCCGGAGTAATCGAACTCACAGGCCTGGCCGATGACGATCGGGCCGGCACCGATGATGAGGATGGTCTTGAGGTCAGTGCGCTTGGGCATTTTCTTCTCTAAGTCAGTACAGCGTGACAAGGGGGAGTGATCGCACGCTGTCGATCAGGAAATCTCTTCGGGTTTCAGCGCAATCCCGCACTGGTCCTGCAATCCCTGGCTCAGTTTCACCGCAAATTCGTCAGGGACGCTCATTGCATCGAAACCAGCATCCAGGCGCTTGAAGGACGTACTGCCGAGAAAGGCGTCGAATCCGGCGGCGTACGCCTCGTCGTTGACGTTGACCGACGCGTCCGCTGCCGACTCCGGGAGCGCACGGGTGAGGATCAGGTAACCCTTTCCGGACGGTGTGGCCAGGAAGCGCGACCAGTCCGCGACGATCACGTCACCGTCCTCGCCAAGGCTGTTGATCAACGACTGGCGCGCATGAACGTAGAAGAACGACTGGATGGAGGTGCGGGCGCATTGGCGATCGCTTTCGGCCAGCGCTTTGAGCGTTGGCACCTCCTCGACCATCATCGCCGCCGACGACGCACCGACCGAGTCCTTCTTCAACGTGTGCAGCAGCGCGTCCATGTCCGCAGCGGACGCCGGCGCAGCCTGTGCCGCACCCGCGGCGCAGCACAGCGACAGCAGCAGAGCGGCGCTGCGCATCAAGCCTTGGCCTCGGCCATCAGGGTCACAAAACGATCGAACAGCGGACCGACGTCATGCGGGCCCGGCGAGGCTTCCGGGTGGCCCTGGAACGAGAACGCCGGCACATCGGTGCGGGCGATGCCCTGGTTGGTGCCGTCGAACAGCGAACGGTGGGTCACCCGCAGCGTGGGCGGCAGACTGGCTTCATCGACCGCGAAGCCGTGGTTCTGCGAGGTGATCATCACCCGGCCGCTGTCCAGGTCCTGCACCGGATGGTTCGCGCCGTGGTGGCCATGGCCCATCTTGATCGTCTTCGCGCCCGAGGCCAGGCCCAGCAGCTGATGGCCCAGGCAGATACCGAAGGTCGGGATCTTCACGTCGATGAAGGTCTTGATCGCGGCGATCGCGTAGTCGCACGGTTCCGGGTCACCCGGGCCGTTGGACAGGAACACGCCGTCCGGCTTCAGCGCCAGCACTTCAGCGGCCGGGGTCTGCGCCGGCACCACGGTGACCTCGCAGCCGCGCTCGGCCAGCATGCGCAGGATGTTGGTCTTCACGCCGAAGTCGTACGCCACGACCTTGTACTGGGCCGGCACGCTGACGAAGGCGTTGGCATCCAGGTCCAGCTGGCCCTCGGTCCAGACGTAGGTCTTGTCGGTAGTCACGACCTTGGCCAGATCCATGCCCTTCAGGCCCGGGAACTTGCGGGCCGCTTCCAGTGCCTTTTCCACATCGATGCCGTCGCCGGCCATCAGCGCGCCGTTCTGGGCGCCCTTCTCGCGCAGGATGCGGGTCAGCTTGCGGGTGTCGATGCCGGTGATGGCGACCACGCCACGCTGGATCAGCCAGTCCTGCAGCGACACCTGGCTGCGCCAGCTGCTCGGGCGGCGCGGTACGTCGCGCACGATCAGGCCGGCCGACCACACCTTGGACGCTTCATCGTCCTGGTCGGTCATGCCGGTGTTGCCAATGTGCGGATAGGTCAGCGTGACCATCTGCCGGGCGTAGGACGGGTCGGTCAACACTTCCTGGTAGCCGGTCATGGCGGTGTTGAACACCACTTCACCGACGGACAGGCCGGGCGCGCCTACGGATTCGCCCTCGAATACGGTGCCGTCTTCGAGGACGAGGATTGCGGCTTGGGTCACGGAATTCTCACTTTGGCTACCGAGGGGGTGCCGAAGTCACGCCTGCGCTTCACGGAAATCCGGTTGCAAAAAAGCGCGGACGTACGGTCTGGGACCGGTCCGGCTTTCGTGATTCGGCGAGTGCGAATTGTAGCGGTGCCGGGGCGCTCGCGCCAGCGGTTATCGCCATTCATGAACAGGCGATTGCGCATTCATTTCAATCCGGGGCCGTATGCAGGCACCCAAGGGTAGCGCCGGGCCATGCCCGGCGGATCTGCCACCGACGCCGGGCATGGCCCGGCGCTACCGTTTACAGGGGCCCGTCCAGCAGGTCCCGCACCCGGTAGCTGCCAGCCGCCCGACCCTGCAGCTGGCGAGCAGCAAACAGCGCCCCGCGGGCGAAGATGTCGCGGTTGGTGGCCCGGTGCACCAGTTCGATGCGCTCGCCCAGCCCGGTGAACTGCACCAGATGCTCGCCGACGATGTCTCCGGCGCGCAGGCTGGCGTACTGCGGCTCGGCGCCGCCCCGCTGCGCCGCGGCGCCCAAGGTCAACGCCGTGCCCGAGGGCGCGTCCTTCTTCTGCGTATGGTGCGATTCGACGATGTCGCAGTTCCAACCGGCCAGCGCCTGCGCCGCACGTTCCACCAGCTCATCGAGCACCGCCACGCCCAAGCTGAAGTTCGACGCCCACACCAGCGGGATCTTCGCCGCCGCTGCTTCCAGTGCCTGGCGCTGCGCGCTGGAGATGCCGGTGGTGCCCGATACCAGTCCCGCACCGCGCTCCACGCACAGTGCCAGCAGCGCATCGAAGCCCTCGGGCAGGCTGAAGTCGATCGCCACATCGAACACCGGCGCCCCCGGCAGCTCGCTGGCCGCGAAGAACGGCACGCCGTCGATCACCCGCTGCGCCGGCGCGCGGCCGGTCACCGCAGCGACGATCTGCAGGGAATCAGGATGTTCGGCGGCCAGCCGCAACAGGGCTTGGCCCATGCGCCCGGAGGCGCCGTGAATAAGCAATCGCAGGGGAGTCTGGTTCATGCACGCAGGCTAGCGGCAGCACGCATGGTCCGGCAAGCACTGTCGCTGCTACGCTGCGTGCCCCTTCAAGCGCTGGCCCGCACCTCATGCACCTTTGCAAACCGCCCGCGCCAAGCGCTGACGCCGTCATGCCGCCTGCGCGGATGCAGGGCTGAAACGGTGCGCATTTCCGAAGTCGCCCGCCGCACCGGCGCCAGCGCCAAGGCCATCCGCCTGTACGAGGCACGCGGCCTGCTGCCGCCAGTGCCGCGCCTGAACCGCTATCGCGACTACAGCGAGCAGGACGTGGCCTGGGTGCAGCTGATCCGACAGGCACTGGGGCTGGGCATCGGCTTGGCCGCCATCACCCGCCTGCAGCGCGGCGACGGCCAGCTGGACTGGCCAGCCGTGCTCGCCCTGCTGGAACGCCAGCGCACTGCGATTGCCGCCGAGCGCGAGCGCCTTGCCCGCACCGAGATCGAGCTGCTGCATGTGGCTGACGAGCTGCGGCAATGGCTGCAACAGGGCGATGGTCCCTGCGTGCTGGCCCCCGCTGGCTGCCCCGGCGGGGTTTGACTCTGCCCTTGGGGCATAGCGCAACGTCGGTCGCCTTCCAGCCTCCGAGACTGCCGTGTCCCGCTCCATCCTGATCCTGCTTGGCCATCCCGACCGCGACAGCCTGTGCGGCGCCCTCGCCCAGCGCTACGCGACCGCCGCCCGCAACGCCGGCCACCGCGTGCACTTGATCGCCCTGGGTGAACTGCAGTTCGACCCGGTGCTGCGCCACGGTTATCGCCAGATCCAGCCGTTGGAAACCGACCTGCAGGATGCAGCAGACGCGATCCAGGCCTGCGATCACCTGGTGCTGGTCTACCCGACGTGGTGGGGCGCGATGCCGGCACTGCTGAAGGGCTTCTTCGACCGCGTGCTGCTGCCGGGCTTTGCTTTTCGCTACCGGCGCGATTCGGTGTGGTGGGACCGGCTGCTGGCGGGGCGCAGCGCGCGGGTCATCACCACGCTGGATACGCCGCCCTGGTACTACCGCTGGATCTACCGCGACCCGGGCATCACCCAGATCCGCGCCACCATCCTTGAGTTCTGCGGCATCCGCCCGGTGCGCGTCAGCCGGCTGGGCCCGGTACGCAGCAGCACGCCGCAACAGCGCGAACGCTGGTTGGCGCTGGCTGCGGAGTTGGGTGCGCGCGCACGTTGACGCATCACGGCGAACCGGTCGCCTCACCCTGCCTGCAACGTAGATCCACGCCATGCGTGGATGATCAATTCCGACACCGCTGGAGGGCAGCGCTGGGGATGGGTAGATCCACGCCATGCGTGGATGATCAATCGGCAGTGCGAACCAAGGTCCGCACCCACCAGGGAAGGTCCGCACCCACCAGGGCAGCGCCCAGACGCCTCTCTAGTGCTGCTTCGGCGGTGTCGGTCCGCAGCTGTCGCAGCCGCCGCACGCCCCGCCACCGCCAGTGGCCGGCGGCGCGATCTTCCGGCCCAGCGCCTGCAGCCAGGCCGCACGGCCCGGCTTCAGCAGCGCCAGTGCCAGCGCACCGCGCAGCTTGCGCACGGTGCCGGGCGCCTGCTTCTTCAGCACCACCCAGGCACTGACCAGCACGGCCACCGCGATGATCAGGTACTGCACCAGCAGGCCGGCGTCCATCAGCCGCCTCCCAGCGCCACGGTCACCTGGTAGGTGATCAGCGCCGCGACATAGGCCGCAGCAAACAGGTAGAACGCCGAGAAGCCCATCGTCTTCCACGAGTTGGTCTCGCGCTTGATGGTGGCCAGCGTCGAGATGCACATCGGTGCGTAGATGAACCACACCAGCAGAGCCAGGCCGGTAGCCAGCGACCAGCCGTCGGCCACCACCGGCGACAGTGCGGAGATCGCCGCATCGTCATCGGCGGCCGACAGCGCGTACACCGTCGCCAGCGAGGACACCGCTACTTCGCGTGCAGCGAGGCCCGGGATCAGCGCGATGCAGATCTGCCAGTTGAAGCCCAGCGGCGCGAAGATCGCGGTCATCGCGTGGCCGATCTGGCCGGCGTAGCTGTAGTCGATGGCCGGCATCGTCGCGTCGGCGGGCGCGCCCGGGAACGACAGCAGGAACCACAGCAGGATGGTCAGCGCCAGGATGATGCCGCCGACACGCTTGAGGAAGATCATGCCGCGCTCGTACAGGCCGACGGCGAGGTCGCGCGGATGCGGAATGCGGTACGACGGCAGCTCCAGCATCAGCGGGTGCTCGCTCTTGTCGCGGCGCCACTTCTTCATCACCCACGACATCACCAGCGCGCTGAGGATGCCCGCCACGTACAGGCCGAACAGCACCAGGCCCTGCTGGTTGAAGATGCCGATCCTGCCGGCCGGTATGAACGCACCGATCAGCAGCGCATATACCGGCAGCCTTGCCGAGCAGGTCATCAGCGGTGCCACCAGGATCGTGGCCAGGCGGTCACGCGGGTCCTGGATGCTGCGGGTGGCCATGATGCCCGGCACCGCGCAGGCAAAGCTGGACAGCAGCGGGATGAACGACCGCCCCGACAGGCCGGCCGCCGCCATCATGCGGTCCAGCAGGAACGCGGCGCGTGGCAGGTAACCGGACTCTTCCAGCACCAGGATGAAGGCGAACAGGATCAGGATCTGCGGCAGGAACACCACCACGCCGCCCAGGCCGGCGATGATGCCGTCGGTCAGCAGGCTGGTCAGCGGACCTGCCGGCAGCACGCTGGCGGCCAGTTCACCCAGCCAGGCAAAGCCGGCCTCGATGCCATCCATCAACGGCGTGGCCCAGGCGAACACCGCCTGGAAGATCAGGAACATCACCACCACCAGCGTGATCAGGCCGAACACCGGATGCAGCAGCCAGCGGTCCAGCGTGTCGTCGATCTTCGCCGTCCGTGCCGGCATCCGCACGGCTGCGGCCAGGATCGCGCGCACCTGCGCGTGGTAGTCCACACCGCTCTCAACGCCGGCCAGCGGCGCATCCAGGTGCGGCACCATCGTATCCAGGCGTTCCACCAGTGCACGCGCGCCCTGCTTGCGTACCGCCACGGTTTCCACCACCGGCACACCGATCTCGCGCTCCAGCGCGGCCACATCGATCTGGATGCCGCGGCGCTGCGCGGCGTCGACCATGTTCAGGGCGATGATCATCGGCTTGCCCAGCTCGCGCAGTTCCAGGGCGAAGCGCAGGTGCAGGCGCAGGTTGGTGGCGTCGATCACGCACAGAAGGACGTCCGGCGCGGCCTCGCCCGGGTAGAACCCCCGGCACAGGTCGCGGGTGATCGCCTCGTCCAGGCTGGCCGGCTGCAGGCTGTAGGCGCCCGGCAGGTCGAGCACGGCGAACTCGCGGCCGGACGGCGCACGCAGGCGGCCTTCCTTGCGCTCAACGGTGACGCCGGTGTAATTGGCGACCTTCTGCCGGCTGCCGGTCAGCTGGTTGAACAGCGCGGTCTTGCCGCTGTTGGGGTTGCCGACCAGCGCGATGCGCAGCGGGGCGGCGGTTGCGGTGGCGCTCATGCACGTCCCTCCTGGCTGGCCGGGTCGATGACCACGCGCCGGGCCTCACTGATACGCAGCGCGAAACGGGTGAACCCGACCTGCACCAGCAGCGGCTCGCCACCAACCGGGCCTCGCGCCACCAGGCGCACTTCCTCGCCCTTGACGAAGCCCAGCTCGCGCAGGCGCCGGGCGATGGCATCGTTGGCATGCAGGTCCTGCACGGAATCGACCACGGCCGAGGCGTGCAGGGGCAGTTCGGACAGCGTCATCTAGCGTGTTCTCTGCTGGATGTAAATGGTTCTCGATTCTAACATTCCCGCGTCGCGTCATGGCCCATGACCAATGGCCCGCTATGATCCATACAGGTATGGAGCAACCCCCGGAATCCCATGAACGATGCTTTGCAGATCGAGCGCAACGGCGCTGTCCTGACCCTCTGGCTGAACCGGCCGGAGCTGCACAACGCCTTTGACGCCGGCCTGATCGCCCGGCTGACCGCAGCCCTGGAAGCGGCCGGCCGCGATGACACGGTGCGCACGGTGGTGGTGGCCGGCCACGGTGCCTCCTTCTCCGCCGGTGCCGACATGCAGTGGATGCGCGGCATGGCCTCCGCCAGCGAGGCAGACAACCGTGACGACGCCCTGGCCCTGGCCCGCCTGATGCGCACCCTGGACGAACTGCCCAAGCCCACCCTCGCCCGCGTCCACGGCGCCGCCTTTGGTGGTGGCGTCGGCCTGGTGGCCTGCTGCGATATCGCCATCGCCACCACCGCCGCCCGTTTCGGCCTGACCGAAAGCCGCCTGGGCCTGCTGCCGGCAGTGATCTCGCCCTATGTGATCGAGGCCATCGGCAGCCGCCAGTCCCGCCGCTGGTTCGCCACCGGCGAGCACTTCGACGCCGACACCGCCCTGCGTATCGGCCTGATCCACCAGCTGGTGGAGCCCGAACGCCTGGACGAGGCGGTGCAGCGACAGCTGGCCCTGCTCGACAAGGCCGGGCCGATCGCCTCGGCTTCGGCCAAGCTGCTGGTCCGGCAGGTTCGCGACGCCCATGATCGCGACAGCCTGGACCGTGACAATGCCGCCCTGATCGCTCGCCTGCGGGTATCGGCCGAAGGCCAGGAGGGCCTGGGTGCCTTCCTCGACAAACGCGCGCCGCACTGGGTCACGGAGGCCTGACATGCTGGACCATATCGGCTTGAACAGCGGCGACCTGCCGCGCAGCAGGGCCTTCTTCCTGCAGGCGCTGGCACCGCTGCAGATCGGCGTGGTGATGGAGGTCAGCGCCGAACAGACCGGCGCCCACGACCATGTGGGTTTCGGCAACCACGGCAAGCCGTTCTTCTGGCTGGGCAATGCGGCGCCGCTCAGCCAGGGCGTGCACGTGGCCTTCGTCTGCGCCGGACGCGCCCAGGTTGATGCCTTCCACGCCGCCGCGCTGGCCGCAGGGGGGCGCGACAATGGTGCGCCCGGCCTGCGTCCCTGGTACCACCCGGACTATTACGCCGCCTTCGTGATCGACCCCGACGGCAACAACATCGAGGCGGTCTGCCACCTGCCCGGGTAGACCCCTGCGTCGCCACCAGACGCGGGCATGGCCGCTTGTGCGACCCGCCTGCGTATCTCATCTGGCAGCCTGGCGAAGACCGGGCCGCCCCCGTTTCCCAGGAACCGTCGTGACCCCAGCCGATCCCATCCGCCCTGCCCGCCCCGCCCCGCTTTTCATGGGGGTGCCGCGATGAGCGATTTCGTCCGCATCGTCGAGGTCGGCCCGCGCGACGGGCTGCAGAACGAAAAGCAGGCCGTGGCCACCACCGACAAGATCGCACTGATCGATCGCCTGTCGGCCACCGGCCTGCGTACGATCGAGGCCACCAGCTTCGTCAGCCCGCGCTGGGTCCCGCAGTTGGCCGATGCTGCCGAGGTCTATGCCGGCATCCAGCGCCGCCCGGGCATCGCCTATCCGGTGCTGGTGCCGAACGAACAGGGCTACGACCGTGCGCGCGCCGTCGGCGTGCAGGAAATCGCGGTGTTCACCGCTGCATCGGAAGCCTTCAACCGCACCAACACCAACGCCGGGATCGATGAATCGCTGGCCCGCTTCGAGCCGATCCTGCGCCGCGCGGCCGCCGACGGCGTGCGCGTGCGTGGCTACGTCTCCACCGTGCTCGGCTGCCCGTATCAGGGCGAGGTACCGCTGGCCGATGTGGTGCGCGTCGCCCGCGCACTGCACCAGATGGGGTGCTATGAGATCTCGCTGGGCGACACCATCGGCGTCGGCACGCCACGCAAGGCCCGCGCGATGCTGCAGTCGGTGGCTGCCGAGATCCCGATGAGCGCACTGGCCGTGCACTTCCACGATACCTACGGCCAGGCCATCGCCAACATCGCCGCCTGCCTGGAAGAAGGCGTGCGCGTGGTCGACAGTGCGGTGTCCGGTGCCGGCGGCTGCCCGTACGCGAAGGGCGCCAGCGGCAACGTGGCCAGCGAGGACGTGGTGTACCTGCTGCAGGGCCTGGGCCTGGAATGCGGTGTCGACCTGCCGTCGCTGGCCGAGACCGGCCGCTGGCTGGCCGGACTGCTCGGCCGCGCGACCGCCAGCCGCGTCGGGCAGGCGCTGGCAGCGACATGAACGACAGCGGCCCGCGCGACCGTCCGGCCATCGGCGATACACCCGCCGCAACCGACGTCGCGCTGGCCGCTCTGGACGCGGCGCTGGCTGCTTCGCCGCCGCCGGCCCAGGCCAGGCTGCTGCGCCAGGCACGGCAGGCGCTGGCCGATGCGCAGCAGCGCGAACTGGATACCCAGGCACGCTATGCCGCGTTATTCGACGCCGTGCCCGACCCGGTCAGCATCCTCAGCGCCGAAGGCGTGGTGCTGGACGTCAACCGCGCAGGCATCGTCGCCTACGACCGCCCGCGCGAGGACATCGTCGGCCAGCCGATCGAACTGCTCAATCCCGACCTGCCCAGCGACCATCTGCAACCGGTGTGGGAAGCGCTGAACCGCGGCGACACCTACGTCATCGAAGTGACCAACATGCGCGGTGATGGCAGCCGCTTTCCGGTGGAGGTGCACTCGGCCGGCTTCCAGGACCGCGGCCAACCCTGCATCGTCGCCGTCGCCCGCGACCTGAGCGGGCGCTGGCGCGCAGAGTCACGCTATCGCCTGTTGATGGAATCGATCGACAAGGGCGTGATCCTGTTCGACCGCGACCTGCGCGTGCTGTCGGCCAACCCGGCCGCACATCGCATCCTCGGCCTCACCGGTGGCGGCGTGGGCTTGAACGCGATGCTCGATCCCGAAGCGTGGATCATCGTCGACGAGCATGGCCACCCGTTGACCCAGTCACAGTGGCCGACCAGCCGCTGTTTCCAGGCCGGGCGGGTGATCCGCAGCACCATCATCGGCCTGTACCACCGCCCGCGCGGACGCATGCTGTGGTTGTCCACCACCAACGTGCCGGTGTTCGGCAACGGCTGCGACCAGGCCGACCATGTCTATGCGATGTTCAGTGACATCACCGAACTGAAGCGCAACAACACCCTGTTCGCGCGCGCGCAGTCACTGGCCCATATCGGCGGTTGGGAGTGGGATCGCGGCCTGCAGCGCCTGTACCTCACCGATGAAGCGCGGCGCATCGTCGGCCAGCCGGCCGACCTGGAGGACATGCCCGACCTGCTGGACTGCCTGCGCAGCGACGACCGCGCCGCCCTGCAGCAGGCGCTGGCCGACACCATCGAACACCGCAGCAGCTTCGGCCTGGAGCTGCAGGGCCAGCGCCGCGATGGCCACTCGTTCTGGATACGGATGATCGGCGAGGTCTCGGCCGGCGATGTCGATGCCGCCCGCATCACCGGCACCGTGCAGGACATCACCGAGCGCAAGCAGGCCGAGGAAACCCTGCGCGTGCAGGCCCGCACCGACCCGCTGACCGGAATCATGAACCGCGATGCGGTGCTGAGCGACCTCGGCGTGCGCATGGACAGCCCCAGCCACGACCGCGTGGCGGTGCTGTACATCGACCTGGACCGTTTCAAGGTGGTCAACGACCTGCTTGGCCACAACGCCGGTGATGAACTGTTGATCGAAGCGACCCGGCGCATCGCCACTGCGATCGGCACCGAAGGCCTGCTTGCACGCTTTGGCGGCGACGAGTTCCTGGTGATCTGCGATCTGCGCGACCAGCCGGACCAGGCCGAACAGCTGGCCGAACGCATCACTGCGGCGTTCTCGGCACCGTTCCAGCTGGGCAGCGACGAGTTCCCGGTGACCGCCAGCATCGGCATCGCCCGCGCACCGCGCGATGGCAACCGGCCGCAGCAGCTGATCCAGAACGCCGACACGGCGATGTACGAGTGCAAGCGCCGCACCCGCAACGGTTGGCAGGTGTTCTCCCCGGAACTGGCACAGCGCCAGCATGACCGCCTGCAGATCGAGAGCCGGCTGCACAAGGCCCTCGATGGCGACGAGTTCCATCTGGTGTACCAGCCACAGGTCAACCTGCGCAGCGGCGCCACCATCGCCTGCGAGGCGCTGATGCGCTGGCACAACATACAGCTGGGGCCAATGCGCCCGGACCTGTTCATCCGCCACGCCGAGCACACCGGCGACATCGTGCGCATCGGCCAATGGGCGCTGCGCGAAGCCTGCCGGCAGGTACGGCAATGGCAGGATGACGGGCTCGGCCTGGTGCGGGTGGCGGTCAACGTGTCCTGGCGCCAGTTCGTCGGTGAGGATCTCGCCCGCTGGGTGCGGCAGGTGCTGGATGAGTTCGGCCTGCCCGGCAGCGTGCTGGAACTGGAGTTCACCGAGCGGGTGCTGATCGAGGATGCGCCGGACACCCTGCGCACCTTCGCCCGCCTGCGCGAAATGGGGGTGATGCTGACCATCGATGACTTCGGCGAAGGCTACAGCGCCCTGAACTACCTGCGGCGCCTGCCCATCCATGGGCTGAAGCTGAGCCAGTTGTTCGTCGAAGGCATTCCCCGCAACCGCTCGGATGTGGCGGTGTGCGAGGCAGTCTGCGCGATCGCGCGCAGCCTGGGCCTGGGCGTAGTCGCCGAGGGCGTGGAGACCGAGCCACAACGGCAGTGCCTGCTCGACCTGGGGGTGACCGTTGGCCAGGGTTTCCTGTTCGCCCATGGCCTGCCCGCCGCCGACTTCGAGCGTCGCCTGCGCCGCGCCCGCGAACTGGGCTGAGGCCGGCGGCGCAGTGCACAACGGCGGCTGCCGTCGCTTCCGTTAGAATCGGCGGTTCTTGAACCTGCAGGACCGTGCAATGCAGCTGTCTTCCGTACGTGCCGTGATCACTGGCGGCGTCTCCGGCCTCGGCCTGGCCGTGGCCCAGCACCTGGTTGCCGAGGGCGGCAAGGTCGCCCTGTTCGACCTCAACGACGCCAAGGGCGCGGCCGCTGTTGCCGAGCTGGGGCAGGACAACGCCCGCTATTTCAACGTCAACGTCAGTGATGAAGCGTCCGTGTCGGCGGCCATCGACCAGGCCTGCGATTTCCTCGGCGGCCTGAATGTCGCCATGAATTGCGCCGGCATCCTCGGCGCTGGCCGCGTGCTGGGCAAGGAAGGCCCGATGCCGCTGGCCGGGTTCCAGGGCACGGTGATGGTCAACCTGGTCGGCAGCTTCAATGTCGCCAAGGCCGCAGCCAACCGCATGCAGCACAACGAGGCCGGCGTGGACGGCGAGCGCGGCGTCATCATCAACACCGCCAGCGTTGCCGCCTACGAAGGCCAGATCGGCCAGGCCGCCTACTCCGCCTCCAAGGGCGGCGTGGTGGCGATGACCCTGCCGATGGCCCGCGAGCTGTCGCGCTTCGGCATCCGCGTCAACACCATCGCGCCGGGCGTGTTCTGGACGCCGATGGTCGATGGCATGCCCGAAGCCGTGCAGGAATCGCTGGCCGCCTCGATCCCGTTCCCGTCGCGCCTGGGCAAGCCGGAAGACTTCGCCAGCCTGGTCGGCCACATCCTCGGCAACACCTACATCAACGGCGAGACCATCCGCCTGGACGGCGCCACCCGGCTCGCTCCGAAGTGATTCCCCCCGGGCGCCGGGACGGCGCCCTCCCCCAACGACCAACATCATCATGAAAGCCAACGACATCAAGAAGGGCAACGTCGTCGAGTTCAACAACGGCGTCTACCAGATCCGCGACATCGAGCGCAGCTCGCCGCAGGGTCGCGGCGGCAACGTCCGCTTCCGCTTCATCATGTACAGCGTGCCGGGCGGCAACAAGCTCGACGCCAGCTTCGATGCCGACGACAACCTGGTCGAAGTCGAACTGCTGCGCCGCCAGTCCACCTACTCGTACAAGGACGGCGATGCGTTCGTGTTCCTGGACGACGAGGACTACACCCCCTACACCCTGGACGCGGACGTGATCGGCGATGACGCCGGCTACATCACCGACGGCCTGACCGGCATCTACGTGCAGGTGATCGACGAGCAGCCGGTGGCCATCCAGCTGCCGGCCTCGGTGGTGCTGGAAGTGATCGAGACGCCGCCGGAACTGAAGGGCGGTACCGCCACCAAGCGCCCGAAGCCGGCCAAGCTCAACACCGGCATCGAGATCATGGTGCCGGAGTACATCGTCAACGGCGAGCGTGTGCTGGTGAACACCGCCACCGGCGAATTTGCCGGCCGTGCCGATTAATCGCGCTGCGCTGACCGCCTTCCTGTCCCTGCTCGTGGCGTGCTCGCCGCGGGCAGCGGACAGCACCGGTGACGTCGCGGCGGACGCGGTGACGCAGCCCCCCGCAGCGGACACCGCTGCCGCTGCGGTTGCACCGGCTGCAGATGAAGCAGATGCTGCGGCGACGCTGGCAGGTAGCCCCGAGGAGGAGCAACAGGCGCGGGCTGCGGCCGGTTGCAGCGTCCCCAACGACGTCGCTTTCGTGCAGGACACCCGCATCTACTGCGACATGCCCGCCGATGTGCAGGCCTTCATCGAACGGGAGAACAGCTGCCAGCATTTTGCCGGCGAAGAACCCTACGACGACGCCCGTCGTCGCGAGCTGGAGGCCGCCATCGCCAGGTTCTGCGACGATCGAGAGAAGATCTTTGCCGACCTGGTGGCCCGCCATCGCGACGACTGCGCGATCCGGCAGGCGTTGATCGGCGTGAACCTGCGCTACGACCTGTCCCCCGATCTGGATCTGAAGCCCTGCGAGGGCTGACGGAAAAAAAAAGGGGACGGAGGGGATTACATCGTTCATGGCACAAACAACGTAATCCGCTCCGCCCCTTTTTCTTATTTGCCGCCGAAGTTGCCACAACCGTGGTACTGGCGCGTGCCCACGGCCAGCATCGCCTTGGCCTCGAATGTCTCGCCACTCATGCCGTCCTGGCAGGTGGTGCGCTGGAAGCTCAGCTTGATGTCGGTGCCATCCGCCGCCTTGCCAACCCAGCCATCGGCACCCTCGGTCGGTTTGGCGACGGTGAAGCGGCGCTCGCCGTAATCCACATCCACCTGCAGGCCCGGCGTATCGCCGTCGACGACGGCAAGCCAGCCCGGCTCGTTGCCGGTGGCACGGAACGCCGCGTTGCCGGCACTGCCATCGCCCTCGGTCGCTTCCACCGCGCTGCATTCACGGTCCGCCTCGCCCTTCAGGCTGAGCAGCGCGTCGTCACTGCCGCGGGTCCAGAAGCTGTTGCCCTTGCCGTCGCCATACTTCGCACCGGAGGCCGCACGTTCGGAGGACATCGCGAAACTGCGCCCGCCAATCACAACCGTCGCTGCGTCCTCTCCGTTGAAGGTCGCGCGCGCATCAAGGTCACCGCAGCGATAGAGGGTTTGGTTGCCGGCGCCATCGCCGCCGCCATCAGCAGCGGCGGCCACCGGCGCAGGCGTTGCGGCCGCATCGCCTGCATTGCTGGCGGCCGGCGTCTGTGCCGGTTGACAGGCACTCAACACCAGGCCCAGGGAAGCCGCCATCAGGCTGGGAAGTACACGCATGGCTCGACTCCTTGTCGACACTTCAGGAACCGGGAAACGTACCACCTGCATGCAGAAGGGGGCCTGAAAGCTGCATGACCCTGTTCAGCCTGCCAGCACCGCCATCGACAGCAGCTGCGCGCCGCTGGCACTGGAAGCGCTTGTCCAGACGCGCAACAGGCGCAAGCGCTGCACGTGTTCGCGTCCCCGCCAATGCACATGCAGCTGAACATCGCCGGACAACAACGCCAGCCGACCACACAGCAACGTCTCGACCGCATGCGCCTGCAGCGCATGAATCTGTAGATGCCCTTGCTGCCAGTCCCTCAGCCAGGGCAGGTCGAGCATCCGCCCGCCCTGCCCGTCCATCATGAACAACACCGGTGACAGCAGCGCAGTGGCTGCGCCATGGTCGCCGTCCAGCAGCGCATCGCGCAGCTGCTGCTCCAACACGCGCAGCTGCGCCTCGTACAGGCCCTCAGGGTTCCTGCTTTCCATCCACCTGTTTTCCATCCACGCTCCCTCCCGGCGTCGGCCGGCGTCGGCGCAGGCGCTGCGCAAGCCACTGCTGCGCCCCCTGCACCACCACATAGAACACCGGCACGAAGAACACGGCCAACACGGTCGCACTGACCATGCCGCCGAACACGCCGGTACCGATGGCCTGTTGCGTTTCCTTTGAGGCCCCCTGGGCCAGCATCAGCGGCACCACGCCCAGCGCGAACGCCAGCGAGGTCATCACGATCGGTCGCAACCGCAGGCGTGCTGCTTCGATGGTCGCCTCGACCAGACCGCGTCCCTGCTGCTGCAGTTGGCGGGCGAACTCGACGATCAGGATCGCGTTCTTCGCCGAAAGTCCGATCACCGTGATCATGCCGACCTTGAAGAACACGTCATTGGGCATCCCGCGCAGCAACACCGCAGCAACAGCGCCGAGCAGGCCCAACGGCACCACCAGCATCACCGCCAGCGGGATCGACCAGCTCTCGTACAGTGCCGCCAGCACCAGGAACACCACCAGCATCGACAGCAGCAGCAACCACGGCGCCTGGGCACCCGACTCACGCTCCTGCAGCGACTGGCTGGTCCACTGCAGGGCAAAACCCGCTGGCAGCTGCTCGGCAAGGCGCTCCATCTCGACCATCGCCTGGCCGGTGGACACCCCGCCGGCAGGTGCACCGGACAGATTCAATGCCGGGAACCCCAGGTAACGTTGCAGCTGCAGCGGCGCCTCGGTCCAGTGTGGGGTGACCAGTTCGGACAGCGCCACCATGCCGCTTTCGCTGTTGCGGACATACAGCTTCAGCACGTCCTCCAGCTCCATCCGGTACGGCGCATCGGCCTGCATGATCACCTGCTGCATGCGCCCGCGATTGGGAAAATCGTTGACGTACTGCGAGCCCATTGCCGCCGACAACGTGGCACTGATGTCGGTGAACGCAACGCCCATCGCTTCGGCCTTGGCGCGATCGATGTCCAGCCGTACATTGCTGCCCGCCGGCAGGCCATCGGCATTCACATCGGCCAGCAACGGACTTGCCTCTGCCAGCTTCAACAGCTGCTGCAGGGCAGCGCGCAGCTCCGCCTGGCCCTGTCCGGTACGCGCCTGCAGCGCCAGCGAGAAGCCGGAGGAACGGCCAAGGCTGTCGATGGCCGGCGGCATCACGCTCATCACCTCGCCTTCCGGGACCGTTGCCATGGCCTGCTGCGCCGCCTTCACCTCGTCCGATGCGGTGCTGCCGCCGCGTTCACCCCAGTCCTTCAACATGGTGTAGGTCAGCGCCGCACTTGGGCCGGAACCGGAAAAGCTGTAGCCGAGGATGGCCTGGTTGGACGCGATCGCCGGCCGCGAGGCGACATGCTGTTCGTAGGCTTCGACCACCGCCAGCGTACGCTCGGCGGTTGCTTCGGCCGGCAGCTGGATGGAAGTCATGAAATAGCCCTGGTCCTCTTCCGGCAGGAACGCACCCGGCAACCAATGCAGGCCGATCAGCAGTGCCACCAGCAAGGCAGCGAACAGGCCCATCACCCGGCCACTGCGCCGCAGTACGGCCGCCACGCCCTGCTGGTAACGCCCGGTCATCCGCTCGAAGCCGCGGTTGAACGCACCGAAGACGCCGCCGCGGCCATGGTGACCACGTGTGCCCTGCCGCAGCAGCGTCGCGCAGAGCGCCGGGGTCAGGCTCAGCGCCAGCAGTGCCGAGAATAGGATGGACACCGACATCGCCACGCTGAACTGGCGGTAGATCGCACCAACCGAACCACTGGCCAGCGCCATCGGGATGAACACCGCCGTCAGCACCAGGGTGATGCCGATCACCGCACCGGTCAGCTCACGCATCGCCATGATCGTGGCCTCGCGCGGCGGCAGCCCCTCTTCGGCCATGATCCGCTCCACGCCCTCGACCACCACGATCGCGTCGTCAACAATGATGCCGATCGCCAGCACCATGCCGAACATGGTCAATACGTTGATCGAGAACCCCAGCGCCAGCATCACCGCGAAGGTGCCCAGCAGCGCGATCGGCGCGACCAGGGCGGGGATCAGCGTATAGCGCCAGTTCTGCAGGAACAGGTACATCACTGCAAACACCAGCAGCATCGCCTCGATCAGGGTCTGCAGCACCTTCTGGATCGATACTTTCACGAAGGGCGCGGTATCGAACGGAATGCTGGATTCGACACCCTGCGGCAGCAGCGGCTGCAGGTCGGCCATGCGTTCGCGCACCGCCGTGGCGGTACGCACCGCATTCGCACCGGGGCGCAGCTGCACGCCGGCGGCCGTCGCCGGATAGCCATCTTCGCGCGTACCCCAGGCATAGCTCTGCGCGCCCAGTTCGACCCGGGCAACGTCGCCAAGCAGCACGCGCGAACCATCGGCACCGGCGCGCAGCACGATCGCCGCGAACTGTTCGGGCGTGGACAGCTGGCCTTCGGCACTCAAGGGCACGGTGATGCGCTGGCCAGGAACGCCGGGCGAATCGCCGATGCGGCCCGGCGAGATTTCAAGGTTCTGCTGCTCGATCGCGCTGGCGACATCGCCCATGGTCAGGCCGTAGCCGGTCAGGCGGGTCGGGTCCAGCCAGATCCGCATCGCCTGTTCGGCACCGAACAGCTGCACGCGGCCGACGCCGTCAATGCGCCGCAGCTCCTCGATGATGTTGCGCGCCATGAAATCGCCCAGCGCCGCTTCGCTGACACTGCCATCGGGTGAGCGCAGGCCCACCAGCATCAGGAACCCCGAGTCGGCCGCCTCCACGAACAGGCCGTTCTGGCGCACGCTGCGCGGCAGGCGCGGCTCGATCGCCTTGATCCGGTTCTGCACGTCCACCTGCGCCAGCTCAGGGTCGGTGCCGGGCTTGAAGGTGGCGGTGATCGACGCTTCACCGGAGGTGTCCACCGACGATTCGAAGTACAGCAGGTGTTTGACGCTGGACAGCTCGCGCTCGATCAGGCCGACCACCGCATCATTCAATGTCTGCGGGCTGGCGCCGGGATAGCTGGCATAGATGCTGACGCTGGGCGGTGCGACCGCCGGGTAGCGCTCGACCGCCAGCCGCGGAATGGCCAGCACGCCGGCCAGGATGACGAAGATCGCCAGCACCCAGGCAAATACCGGGCGATCGATGAAGAAACGGGCCATGTCGTGGGTTCCTGGAAGGGCTCAGCCCTGGCGTTCGGATGTCGGCGGTGCGCTGGCACTGGCGACCGGCACCTGCCAGTTGCGCGGATCGACCAGCACGCCTTCCTGCAGGCGCTCCTGGCCTTCCACCACCACCTTCTCGCCGGCCTTCAGGCCGTGCCGCACCAGCCATTGCCGGTTGACGCTGCCGTCCACCTCCAGCGTGCGGATCACCGCCTTGCCATCGGCGGCGATGACCCAGGCATAGGCCTGGCCACCGGCGCTGCGCAGCACTGCCTGCTGCGGCAGCAGCAACGCGCTGGCCGGCGCACCACGCGGCACCCGCGCACGCACGTACATGCCCGGCAACAACTGCCGCTCCGGGTTGTCGACCAGGATGCGCAGGATCACATCGCCGGTGCGAGCATCGACATTGACACCGGAGAACAGCAGCCGGCCGCGCTCGGGCAGCGGCGTACCCGCCGCGCCGATGATCGTCACCGGCAACTCGCCGTCCACCGCGCTGCGCTGCAGGGACTGCAGCTGCGAAGCAGGCTGGCGCACGTCCACGTAGACCTGGTCGATCTGCTGCACCACCGCCATCGGATCGGCATCGGCGACGCCGACCAGCGCGCCTTCGGTCACCAGTGCCTGATCGATGCGGCCATCGATCGGTGCACTGACCGTGGCGTAGCGCAGGTCGAGCTGGCGTCGCGCAAGGATCGCGCGCGCCTCGTTGACCGCTGCCCGGGCCTGCTCATGCTCGGCACTGGCATCGTCGCGGTGCTGCTGGCTGACCGCCTGTGCGGCCGCCAATGCCTGCAGCCGCTGTGACTGCACCCGGCTGCGACCCAGTGCCGCCTCGCTGCGCTGCAGGGCAGCCAGCGCCGAATCGACGTCGGCGCGGAACGCCGCCGGGTCGATCTGGAACAGAGGCTCTCCGGCATGCACCTCCGCGCCCTGCTCGAACATCCGGCGCTGCACGATGCCGCCGACCTGCGCACGGATCTGCGCGGTGCGCACCGCCGCCACCCGACCGGGTAGTTCATCATCGCGCTGCACCACCTGCGGGCCAACGGTGACCACGCTGACACGCGGCACGGCTTCGACGGTGGGTTCGGGGCGGGAGCAGGCCGTCATGGCCAAGGCGAAGGCCGCGACCAGCGCGACCGGAGTCCTGAAGGTTCTCATTGCTGTGCACAGTGCCGCAGACGCGGCTGAGGAATCATGAAGCGCGCAGTGTGCGTGGCGATGATGGGGTTTCGATGGAGGAACTGTGGAGATACGATGGAGGACAAGCACCTTCCGGCCTCGCCTTGCCATGCATGCCTCCCCTGCCCTCGCGGCGCTGGTCCTGATCGTCGAGGACGAAGCCGAGATCGCCGACATCCTTGCTGCCTACCTTGAACGCGAGGGCCTGCGCACCCTGCGTGCGGCCGATGGCCAGATCGCCCTGGACCTGCATCGCAGCATGCGCCCGGACCTTGTGCTGCTGGACGTGCAGCTGCCGCGACTGGATGGCTGGAGCGTGCTGACCCAGCTGCGCCAGCGCGGTGAAACGCCGGTGATCATGCTGACCGCGCTGGACCAGGATCTGGACAAGCTGACCGCATTGCGGATGGGTGCCGATGACTATGTGGTCAAGCCGTTCAACCCGGCAGAAGTGGCGGCGCGCGTGCGTGCAGTACTGCGGCGTACGCTGCGCAGTCCGCGGGCGGATGCCCCCAGCGCCCTGCGCGTGGGCCCGCTGCTGATCGACACCGCCACCCACGCCGTGCATGTGGAAGGCGACGGCTACAGCCACGAACTGCTGCTGACCCTGACCGAGTTCAAGCTGCTGCATTGCATGGCATTGGCCCCGTCACGGATCTTCAGCCGCAGCGAACTGATGCACGAATGCCTGCCGGAAAGCGAAGCACTGGAGCGCACCGTGGACAGCCATGTCAGCAAGCTGCGGCGCAAGCTGGACGAAGTGGGTCTCACCCAGATTCCGGCCAGCGTGCGCGGTGTCGGCTACCGATTGATGGCCGACCGCTGATGCGTCGCTCCGGGCTCAGCCGGCACATCATCGTGTCGATGTCGCTGATGGTCGTCGGCGTCATCGTGATGGTGATCCTCTCGTCGTGGCTGCTGTACGCCGTACTGATCGAGTTCTTCCCGGCCAGCGCCGAAGAGCCGGAAGGTTGGCTGCCAAGCGGACCGGAGCTGGCCTGGATGGTCGGGGTGATCCTGACCGGTCTGGCGCTGGCGATCGCTGCCTCGTTCCGACTGGCCCACCGAATCCTGTCGCCGCTCAATTCACTGGTGGACAGCGTGCGTGCGCTGGCTGGCGGCGATCTCGGGGCGCGCGCCACGGCCGAGGCCAACTCGCCCGGCGAGGTCGCAGCGCTGGTGGACGATTTCAACGCAATGGCACGCCGCCTGCAGCATATGGAAAGCGAACGGGTGATGTGGCACGCGGCCATCGCCCACGAACTGCGCACGCCGGTGACGATCCTGCGCGGCCGCCTGCAGGGCCTGGCCGAAGGCGTGTTCCAGCCCGATGAGTCGCAGTTTCGCAGCCTGCTCGCGCAGGTCGAGGGCCTGTCACGGCTGATCGAGGACCTGCGGGTGTTGAGCCTGGCCGACAACGCCCGCCTCGACGTGCGCCGCGCCCGTACCGATGTGGTGGCCGAGGTGCATTCGGTGATGACCCTGGTGGATCCCGCGTTCCGCAGCGCCGGCTTCGTGCTGGAGCTGGAAACCAGCCGCGAGGAGCACCCCGCCCATTGCGACCCGACGCGGTTGCGGCAGGCGCTGCTGGCCTTGCTGGAAAACGCGCGCCGCTATGCCAACCCGGGCAAGGTACGCATCGCCGTGCATGACACCGTGGCCCATGTGCAGGTGGCGATTGAAGACGAAGGCCCGGGCATCGACCCGGCCCTGCATGCGGACATCTTCAATCCATTCATGCGCGGCGACGGCTCACGATCGCGCCTGGGCGGTGGCAGTGGCCTCGGCCTGGCGGTGGTCAAGGCCATCGCCGATGCGCACGGCGGCCAGGTCTACTGCACCCCGGGCACCAGCGGCGGCAGTCGTTTCATCATCGAGCTGCCGCGCCAGTAGGCGGCACTGCGGCCGCCTGCTCGCGCACGTGCGCACCCAACACAGCGAGATTGCGGTCGATGTCATCCAGCTCGCGCTGCTGTGATGACGGCAACTGCGCGCGCAGCTGCACGCGCAGTGCCTGCCAGGCGGGTACCGCCTGTACGCTGGCAGCGGCCGCTGCCCGTGCCACCTCCGCCTGTTCGTCCGCCTGCGGCAGGCCGTAGCCAGCGTCGGCCAGCAACTGGCCCGGCCGCAACCACTGCCCGCTCTGTTCCAGCAACGCGCGCAGCGAGCGGGTAGCGCTGCTGTCCGGGTTGGCCAGCAACCGTCGCTTCAGTGCATCGCGCGCACGCAACTCCGCGCGCCGCTGCGCCGCCTGTTCCAGCAGCAACAGGCCGGCACTGGCACGTACATCACCACGCAGCAACCACGGTGCGCGCTGTTGCGCCGGTAGCGCCAGCCATGCGCGCACATCGCGCGCCGGCAGCGCCATCTGCGCGGCGGCAACCGCGAACAACTGCTGGTAGTGGTCGCGCGCAGAAGCAAAGTAGTAGCCCTGCGCCTGGGCCTGCGCGGGATCGGCCAGCACCTGCTCATCCAGCGCATGCAGGCGCGCCAACCGTCGCCGCAGCCCGCGCGGGCTCAGCTGTGCCAGCCCGGCTGAGCCCAGGCGCGGAACACCGGCCTGCAGCAGCTTCGCCGTCTCCACCGCGCAGTTGTTGCTGACGAAGTAATAGCGACCGTCATAGCTCCAGTGCACCTGGGCGGTGCGCTCGAGCAGGCTGGCGATCTCGCTGCGGACCAGCTGCAGCGGCAGCGAGGCCAGTCCGCGCAGTTCGACCTTGGTGTATTCGTCCACCACCTGCTGCAGCGGCAGCACGAACAGGCGCGAAGGATAACCACCGGTCAGCCCGCGCCAGTTGGAGATCTGCACATCGCCGACGAAGGCGCGGAAGGACAGCACCCGATGATGCTCCAGGTCCAGCCTGCAGTCCGGGCCCGGTGCGCGCCCAGGACGGCAGATCACCAGCCGCAGCATGCTGTGGCCCCAGCGGCTCATCGGCTGCGCACTGCCTTCGGCGAACAGGTAGTCCACGGCATACACCCGCGCCGGGTCCAGTGCGAGCAGCGATGCAGCGCCCTCTTCCGCATCGGCCTGCAGCAGCGGAACGGTGCCCACACAGTGCGGCGCGGGCAGCGAGGGCGGCGTACCGAAATGCGCCTGGTACCACTGCGCCAAGGCCGGACGGCGGCAGGCGAACTCTGCATCGAGCACGAAGTGTTCGGCGTTCACCGCCAGGTACTCGGCCGGGTCGGTCAGTTCGTAGGCATCGGGACTGCGGTCGCGGAAGGCGTTGTCACCGCGACCCAGATGCCAGGGCTTGCGCTGCCAACCTGCAAGGTCACGCCAACGGGCGCTGCGTGACCAGTGCGCCCCCGTGCGGTCGGCAACATGGGTCAGCTCGTGCACCAGCGCACTGCGCCGTGCGCGTCGGGCACCGGCTACATCGTCGTCCAGCAGATCGCGGCGCAGCGCGATGCCCCCGGCGAAGGCACGGCCATGCACATTGGCGGGCAGGTCGTCACGCCAGCCGACCTGCACCTGCGTGGGCAAGGCACGCAGCAGGCCGTCGGGCAGCAACGACTGCACATCAGCCAGTGTCTGCATTGCGACCTGCTGCTGCGCCGAGCTCAGCCCGGCCGGGTCCAGCTGCAGGCGGTCGGCGGCATGGGCCGTTGGAATGACCAGCCACGCCAACGCAGCGAGCCAGCCCATCCGCTTCCGTCGCGTTGGGCCATGCCCGGCAGCGTTCCACGCAGGTGTCATGAGGTTGCCGGCCAGCGGCCGGCACTACCCGGGCGCTGGATCAACGCGCCAGCAGGGCGCGTGCCAGCTGCAGGTCGCTCTGCTGCTGCGCAGCTGCATCCTGCTCACGCAGGTGCACCAGTGCCGCCTGCAGGCGCGCGCCACGGATCTGGCCATCGCTGGCGACAAACGCAGCCGCATCATCGCGGGCAGCCAGCACCACCTTGTCATCGCCCGAACTGCTGCCCGAGGAACCCGAAGAGGCGCCCGTCGCCGAACCGGCCGAGGTGCCGGCAAAACTCGAAGCGACGCCGGCCAGCGGCAGGGACAACAGGGCAAGCAGCAGGAACGGACGGATCATGGTCAGGGAGTTCATCGATTGGGTGGGTGGAGCGTAACGGCTGGGTGAAGACTTTGCCCGTGTCAAAGGTCGAACAATTTGCCGGGATTCAGCCGCCCTTCGGGATCGAATGCGCGCTTGACCGCCTTCATCAGCGCGATCTCGGCCGGTCCACGGGTGCTGTCCAGGTAGCCCTTCTTGACCAGACCGATGCCGTGCTCGGCCGAAATGCTGCCATTGAAGCGCGCCAGCACCTGCGCCAGCAGCTTGGTGACATGCTCGCACTGGCTTACGAAGTCCGCGTCGCTGGTGCCGTCCGGCTTGAGCACGTTGATGTGCAGGTTGCCGTCGCCGATGTGGCCGAACCAGACCACGTCGAAGTGCGGGTAGGCCTCGCCGATCAGCGCCTGGGTCTCGGCCAGGAACGCCGGCATCGACGAGATCCGCACCGAGACATCGTTCTTGTAGGGCTTGTAGCGCGCCAGCGCCTCGGTGATGCCCTCGCGCAGGCGCCACAGCTGCGCCGCCTGGGCATCGCTGGCACTGATCACGCCGTCGCTGACCCAGCCGTTGCCCATGCAGTCCTCGAAAGCCGCCATCGCCGCCGCTTCCTGCGCCTCGTCACCGGCAGCAAACTCGGTCACCACGTAATACGGATGCACCTCATCGAACGGTGCCTGCGCACCATGGGCCAGAACATGTTCCAGCGCCCGGTCGGTGAAGAATTCAAAGGCCTGCAGCTGCAGCCGCGCACGGAAGGCGGCGAACACCTGCATCAGCACATCGAAGCTGGGCAGCGCCAGCAGCATCACGTTGCTGGCCGGCGGCGGGTCGGTGAGTTTCACCGTGGCCTCGACGATCACGCCCAGCGTGCCCTCCGATCCGATCAGCAGCTGGCGGAAATCGTAGCCGCTGGAGTTCTTGATCAGGCCCTTGTTGAGTTCGAGCAGTTCGCCCGTGGCGGTAACCACTTTCAGTCCGGCGATCCATTCACGGGTATTGCCGTAGCGGATCACCCGGATGCCACCGGCATTGGTGGCGATGTTGCCGCCGATCGAGCACGACCCGCGCGCCGCGAAGTCCACCGGATAGATGAGGCCATGTTCAAGGGCCGCGTTGTGCAGCGCCTCCAGCGGCATGCCGGCCTGCACCACCAGGGTGCGGTCGACCGCATCGTAGTCCAGCGCCTTGTTCATCCGCTCCAGGCTCAGCACCAGCTCGCCATTGGCCGCTACCGCACCGCCGGAAAGGCCGGTGCGACCGCCGGAGGGAACCACCGCCACGCCCTCGGCCGCGGTCCAGCGCATCACCGCCTGCACTTCTTCAACCGTGGCCGGCAACGCGATCGCCAGCGGCGCCGGTGTCCAGCGCCGGGTCCAGTCGCGGCCGTAATGCTCCAGGTCGGCAGGGTCGGTCTTCAGCTTCAGGCCGGGACAGGCCTGCTGCAACGAGGCGATGCGGGAATCGGTCATGACGGTCCAGCGCGGGGCGTGAAGAACGGGCAAGCGTGCCAGTGGCCGGGCCCAGCGTCCAGCCCTGCAGAGCCTTCAATAGCTGCAGTTGCAACCAATTGCGCACTGCACCATGGGCGTTGCGATCTGGCATAGTGGTCAGCCCCTGTCCCACTGGCCGTGCCACCCCATGTCGCCGAAGAAGACCTCGTTCCCGAAGCAGGATATCCGCGTGCTGTTGCTGGAGGGGGTCAGCCAGACCGCCGTGGAGGTGTTCAGCGCCGCCGGCTACAGCCAGATCGAGGCGCACACCAAGGCGCTTCCCGAGGACGAACTGAAGGCGCGCATCGCCGAAGCCCACATCGTCGGCATCCGCTCGCGCACCCAGCTCAGTGCCGAGGTGCTGGCCGAGGCCAAGCGCCTGATCGCGGTCGGCTGTTTCTGCATCGGCACCAACCAGGTCGACCTGGATGCGGCCGAGCTGGCCGGCATTCCGGTATTCAACGCGCCCTACTCCAATACCCGCAGCGTGGCCGAACTGGTGATCGCCGAAGCGATCATGCTGACCCGCGGCATCCCGCAGAAGAACGCCGAATGCCATCGCGGCGGCTGGTCGAAATCGGCCAGCGGCAGCCATGAGGTGCGCGGCAAGGTCCTGGGCATCATCGGCTACGGGCACATCGGCACCCAGGTCGGCGTACTGGCCGAATCGCTGGGCATGCAGGTGATCTTCCACGATGTGGAAACCAAGCTGTCGCTGGGCAATACCCGTGCGGCGGCCAGCCTGGACGACCTGCTGGCGCGTGCTGACATCGTGACCCTGCACGTGCCGGAGACACCGTCCACGCAGTGGATGATCGGCAGCACCGAGCTGGCGAAGATGCGCCGCGGCGCGCACCTGATCAACGCCGCGCGCGGCACCGTGGTCGACATCGATGCGCTGGATGCAGCACTGGCCAGCGGCCACATCGGTGGCGCTGCACTGGATGTGTTCCCGGTCGAGCCGAAGGGCAACGGCGATATCTTCGAATCGCCGCTGACCCGCCACGACAACGTGATCCTGACCCCGCACGTGGGCGGCAGCACGCTGGAAGCGCAGGACAACATCGGCATCGAAGTGGCGGCCAAGCTGGTGCGCTACAGCGACAACGGAAGCACCCTGTCGGCGGTCAACTTCCCGGAAGTGACCCTGCCCGAGCACGCCGACAGCCTGCGCCTGCTGCACATCCACCAGAACGTGCCGGGCGTGTTGTCCAAGGTCAACGAGATCTTCTCGCGGCACAACGTCAACATCGACGGCCAGTTCCTGCGCACCGACCCGAAGGTGGGTTACGTGGTGATCGACATCACCGCCAGCGAGGAGCAGGCCAGCGCGGTGCGTGACGAGCTGGCGGCGATTCCGGGCACCTTGCGCACCCGCATCCTGTATTGAGATGTACGTCGCCGGGCGTGGCCCGGCGGAATGCGTCCGGCATTGCGTCATCCACGCGTGGCGTGGATCTACCAGGGCGATCCCGGAGTAGATCCACGCCGTGCGTGGATGCGTCTTTCAGCGCGCCAGCCAACGGCGCGCCATGCGCTGCATCGATTCGTCCGACTGGGGATCGCTGGCGACCTCGGCCACCGGGCGCCAGGCCAGCTCCAGCGACTCCTCGCTGAGCACGAAATCCTCTCCCCCCAGCGCACGGATCACGAAACGCACGTCGTAGTGCCAGTGCCCCGGAACATCCTTGCGCTCGGGAATCCAGTGCTTGTCGATATCGAAGATGGCCGGATCATCCAGCACCAGGCCGGTCAGGCCCGATTCCTCCTCGGCTTCCTTCAACGCTACCCGGGCCAGATCGCGGTCGCCGTCGGCGTGGCCACCCAGCTGCAGCCAGCGCTGCAGCTTGCGGTGGTGGGTCAGCAGCAACCGCTGGCCATCGGCGCTGACCAGCCAGCAGCTGGCGGTGAAGTGGCCGGCCAGGCGTTCGCGGCGGAATGCATCTTCCGCATCGTCGATCAATGTGCTGAATTCGGCAGCAAGGGCGTCGTGGGCGGGTTCTTTGCGCGCATAGTCATGCAGCAGGCCGCGCAAGCGATCGTCAAGTGCGGCAAGGGATTCGGTGGTTTCGCTCATGAATGCGGGGTGCCTGGAAAAATACCTGCCATTATCGCCGTTCATTGTTGCGTTTGCGCTTGTGCGGTGCCTTCAGCATTGGCTAAGGTACAGCGGGCCGTTCGCACGGCTTTCACGATTCCAGGCCGCCGGCAATGTACTGGCGGCCCTCCCAATCCGATCATCAGGAAGTACTGCATGCTGAAAGCTCTGTTGAGGGTCAAGCCGGTCGAACCGGCCGGGCACGTCGATGCCGGCGAACCCATCGAAGGCAGCCTGGATGGCGAAGCCACGTTGAAACGGACCCTCACGGCGAAACACCTCATCATGCTTGGCATTGGTGCGGTGATCGGCGCAGGCATTTTCGTGCTTACCGGCCAGGCCGCGGCCAACCACGCCGGCCCGGCGGTCATGCTGTCGTTCGTGTTCGCCGGCATCGCCTGCGCGCTGGCCGGCCTGTGCTACGCCGAGTTCGCAGCGATGATGCCGGTCTCCGGCAGCGCCTACTCCTACTCCTACGCCACGCTCGGCGAGGGCATGGCCTGGTTCATCGGCTGGTGCCTGGTGCTGGAGTACCTGTTCGCCTCGGCCTCGGTCGCGGTGGGCTGGTCGGCGTACCTGATCAGCTTCATCACCACCACGCTGCACATGCCGTTCCCGGACGCGCTGAGCGCGGCGCCGATCGCCTGGAACGGGCACGAGTTCGCCGCCTCCGGCAAGCTGTTCAACCTGCCGGCGGTGCTGATCGTGGCGGCGGTGACCGGCCTGCTGTACGTGGGCGTGACCCAGTCCGCGTTCGTCAACGCGATCATCGTGGCCATCAAGGTCTTCGTGATCTGCCTGTTCGTGGGCATCGGCGCGGCCCACGTGGACCCGGCCAACTGGCACCCGTTCATCCCGGAAAACACCGGCGTGTCCGGCGAGTTCGGCTGGAGCGGCGTGTTCCGGGCGGCCACCATCGTGTTCTTCGCCTACATCGGCTTCGATGCGGTCTCCACCGCCGCCGGTGAAACCAAGGACCCGCAGCGCAACATGCCGATCGGCCTGCTCGGCTCGCTGGCGGTGTGCACCATCGTCTACATCATCGTCTGCGCGGTGCTGACCGGCATGCTGCCCTACCACCTGCTGGGCACCGACAAGCCGGTGGCCACCGCGCTGGAAGCCTACCCGAGCCTGTCCTGGCTGAAGACCGCGGTGGAAATCGGCGCGATCGCCGGCCTGTCCTCGGTGGTGCTGGTGATGATGATGGGCCAGACCCGCATCGCCTACACCATCTCGCGCGATGGCCTGCTGCCGAAAGTGTTCGGCAAGGTCCACAAGCGCTTCCGCACGCCGTACTGGGCCACGATCGTGGTCGGCGTCATCGCCGCGTCGCTGGCCGGCCTGGTGCCGCTGAACGTGCTGGGCGAACTGGTTTCCATGGGCACCCTGCTGGCCTTCGCCACGGTCTGCATCGGCGTGCTGATCCTGCGCTACACCCGCCCGGAGCTGCACCGTCCGTTCCGCGTGCCGCTGGTGTGGGTGATCTGCCCGCTGGGCGCGCTGTCGTGCCTGTTCCTGTTCTGGCAGGCGTTCGTGGTGCATTGGCACCTGTTCGTAGGCTGGACCGTGCTGGGCCTGCTGATCTACTTCGGCTACGGCATGCGCCACAGCAAGCTGGCCAAGTCGCCCTGATCCTCCCGACGGGCCGGCCCCTGCGCCGGCCCGTCGATATCCGCAAGCATTTCCGCCCGCGCCCGGTCACCGGGCGCATCGCACAAGACCACCACACATGTTCAAGCAACTGTGGGCCACCAAGCATCCGCATGCCGCCCATGAAGACGCCAACGGCCTGAGCCTGCGTCGCCACCTCGGCCCCTGGGGCCTGACCGCGCTCGGCATCGGCGCCGTGATCGGCGGCGGCATCTTCGTCATCACCGGCCAGGCCGCCGCCAACCACGCCGGCCCGGCCATCATGCTCTCGTTCGTGCTGGCCGCGATCTGCTGCGCCTTCTGCGCCCTGGCCTATGCCGAGTTCGCGGCGATGGTGCCGGTTTCCGGCAGCGCCTACACCTATACCTACGCCACCTTCGGCGAGCTCTCGGCCTGGTTCATCGGCTGGATGCTGGTGCTCGAGTACGGCGTCTCCGCCTCGGCCGTGGCGGTCAGCTGGACCGGGTATTTCCTCAGCCTGCTCAGCCATTTCGACATCCATCTACCGGCGGCGCTGGTCAGCGCCCCCTTGGACGCGCAGCTGCGGCCCACCGGCGCCATCGCCAACATTCCCGCCGCGATCCTGGTGCTGCTGTTGACCTGGCTGTGCTACGTCGGCATCAGCAAATCCTCGGCGATGAACATGGCCATGGTCATCCTCAAGACCGGGCTGATCGTGCTGGTGATCGTGGTCGGCTGGAAGTACGTGGACACCAGCAACTGGACCCCGTTCATCCCGGCCAACGAAGGCCCCGGCAAGTACGGCATGGAAGGCGTGCTGCGCGGCGCGGCGATGGTGTTCTTCGCCTACATCGGCTTCGAAGCGGTATCGGTGGCCGCGCAGGAATCACACAAACCGCAGCGCGACATGCCGATCGGCATGATGCTGTCGCTGGTGATCTGCACGGTGCTGTACATCGCGATGGCCGCGGTCATGACCGGCCTGGTGCCCTACCAGCTGCTGGGCACCGATGAGCCGGTGGTGACCGCCGTGGCCGCGCATCCGCAGCTGGGCTGGTTGCGCGTGGTGGTGGAAGTCGGTGCGTTGATCGGCCTGTCGTCGGTGGTGCTGGTAATGATCATCGGCCAGCCGCGCATCTTCATGATCATGGGGCGCGACGGCCTGTTGCCGCCGGTGTTCACCAAGATCCACCCGAAGTACCGCACGCCACATATCAACACCGTCATCACCGGCATCGGCATCGCCCTGCTGGCGGCGCTGTTCCCGCTGGACATCCTTGGTGAACTGACCTCGATGGGTACCTTGATCGCCTTCGCGGCCGTGTGCGCCGGCGTGCTGATCCTGCGCCGCACACAGCCGGACCTGCCGCGCCCGTTCCGCATTCCGGGTGCATGGCTGGTCTGCAGCCTGGGCGTGATCAGCTGCCTGGCGCTGCTGTCGGCGATGACGCTGCACAACTGGATGCTGATGGGCGTGTGGACGTTTGTCGGCTTCGTGATCTACTTCTTCTACGGCTTCAGGCACAGCCGCCTGCGCGGGAAGTAAGGTTTTCTGCATTGCAGGGCCTGCGGCCCTGCACCCGCCGTTGAAGCCGAAGCAACGGCAACAGCAGGGCTGAGGGTTTGGCGGGGCAGGTTGGGTTCGCGGGGGACGCCGTGAATCCGTCCCTGGAGGCTTGGCCGCGGCATCCATGCCGCGGACACCCCCGCGAACCCAACCCGCCCCACCTCCGACAGCCTCCTGCCCCGTCCGGCAGATCCACGCCATGCGTGGATGAAGCGTTCCGGGAAATGAATGTTCGGGGACGAATCTACTGTAGAGCGGAGCCATGCTCCGCTCCGAGCACGCGCAGCGAAGCGACCCGCTTCTGCCTTTCTTTCTTCAATCCGTGGCTGGCCGCGCGGAACCTGTCCGTGGCCGGTCGGGTGGGCTGCGCAGGGGTGTCCGCGGCATGGATGCCGCGGCCAAGCCCCCATGGACGGGTTTACGGCGTCCCCTGCGCAGCCTACCCGACCGGCCAACCCACGGAATCTGCTTCTGACGCCAGCCACGAGGGGCTCAGCCGTTGGCCGAATCCAGTAAAATCGCCCCCATGAACACCCCCACCTTCCCCTACGACACCGCGCGCCTGAGCGAACTGGCCCAGCTGCTGATCGACAACGTCCGCGAACTGGCCCAGGCCGGCTGGACCCCGGCCACCAGCAGCAACTTTTCCCACCGCCTGGACGACCGCCACGCCGCGATCACCGTCTCCGGCAAGGACAAGGGCCGCCTGATCGAAGACGACATCATGGTCGTGGACTTCGATGGCAAGGCCGTCGGCCGCCCGCTGCGCCCGTCCGCCGAAACCCTGCTGCATACCCAGCTGTATCGCCGCTTCCCGGAGATCGGCTGCGTGCTGCATACGCATTCGCCGGTGCAGACCATCGCCTCGCGCCTGTATGCACCGCAGGGCCATATCCGGGTGGAAGGCTACGAACTGCTGAAAGCCTTCGCGGGCAACAGCACCCACGAGATGGCCATCGACATCCCGGTGTTTGCCAACACCCAGGACATGGACGTGCTGTCGGCCCAGGTCGACGCCCTGCTCGACACGCAGACCCTATGGGGCTACCTGATCGACGGCCACGGCCTGTATGCCTGGGGCCGCGACATGGCCGAAGCACGGCGGCACATGGAAGCGTTCGAATTCCTGCTGCACTGCGAGCTGGAGCTGCGCAAGCTGCGCCGCTGAAGTTTCCGGCACGGCCAGATGCCGTTCTGGAATCAGGCCGTCAATGCCACCCTGCTACCCTGTCCTTCCCCGAGACGTTCAAGCTGCCGCCATGAGCCGACTGCGCATCTACGACGATACCCATCCCGAATCGCCGCTGCTGGACACCCAGGACGGCGCGATCATCGCTGCCGAACTGCAGAAGATCGGCGTCACCTTTGAGCGCTGGCAGGCCACCGCGCCGGTCGCCCCGGGCGCAAGCCAGGACGAAGTGTTCGCCGCCTACCGCGCCGACATCGACCGCCTGGTTGCCGAACGCGGCTTCAAGAGCGTGGACGTGGCCTCGATCGCCCCGGACAACCCGAACCGCGCCGAGCTGAGGAAGAAATTCCTCGACGAACACTTCCACAAGGAAGACGAAGTACGCTTCTTCGTCGCCGGCTCGGGCCTGTTCACCCTGCACGTGGGCGACAAGGTCTATGAGATCGAGTGCGTGAAGGATGACCTGATCGCCGTGCCCGACGGCACCACCCACTGGTTCGACATGGGTGATGAGCCCAGCTTCGTGGCGATCCGCTTCTTCACCGAACCGGATGGCTGGGTCGGTCACTTCACTGGCACTGACATCGCGCAGAAATTCCCCCGTTACATTCCGACCCAGGCGTCCTGATCAATGCAGCCCCGCGTCATCCTGACCGACATCGAAGGCACCACCAGCAGCATCTCGTTCGTCAAGAACGTGCTGTTCCCGTACGCACGCCAGGCGCTGCCCGGCTTCGTCGCCGACCATGGCCAGCAACCGGAGGTGCGTCGCTGGCTGGATGCAGTCGCCACCGAGATCGGCGGCGCCTGCCAGGACAGCCTGGTGGCCGAGACGCTGCAGGGCTGGATCGACCAGGACCGCAAGCACACCGCACTGAAGGCCCTGCAGGGGCTGATCTGGGACGCAGGCTACCGTCGTGGCGACTACACCGCGCACTTCTACCCGGAGGTAGCGCCGGTATTGAAGGGGTGGCACGCCTCGGGCCTGCCGCTGTATGTGTACTCCTCCGGATCGGTGCCGGCGCAGAAGCTGTTCTTCGGCTTCAGCGACGCCGGTGACCTGAGTCCGCTGGTGTCGGGCTGGTTCGATACCGAAGTCGGTGGCAAGCGCGAGGCTGACAGCTACCGCCACATCGTGCAGGCCATCGGCGTTCCCGCTGGCGAGATCCTGTTCCTGTCCGACGTGGTCGAGGAACTGGACGCCGCCCGCGAAGCCGGCCTGCAGACACGCCTGATCGATCGCCTGGACGACTACCCGATGCCGCGCATCGGCGACGCCGCCAACGGCCATGATCGCGTCGAGAACTTCCAGCAGATCCAGTTCTAACAGCTATCCTCTGCGCTCGCCGGGCATGGCCCGGCGCTACCGGGGTACGCTGCGGGAAACCGCCTTCGGTAGATGCCAACCTCGGTTGGCATTCGTAATGCCCGCCCAAAGCGTGCCAACCAAGGTTGGCACCTACCAGGGCGCCTCTCTCAACGATCGTTGAGGGTCTTCACCTTCAACGCCTCGCGCAGCGCGGCCAGATCCACTGGGCCACGCACGGCGATGTCGCGGGTTTCGCCCGGCAGCAGGTCCAGCAGGTTGTCTTCCACCTGCACGTCGAGCGCGCCGAAATCGATCCAGGCTGCGCGCACCAGCGCAGCGCTGTGCAGCCGCAGGCGATAGTGGTCACCGTCGATTGCCAGCGTTGACGTCAACTGCTGGCGTGGCAGCACCTGGTCCTTGGCTTCAACGAAGCCGACCACCTGCCGCGCCGTCACCTTGCCATCCTGCAGCAGCTCGAATACCGCCACCGTCCGCGCCGGCTCGGCGCCGGCCAGCAGCTCGGCATCCGCGTAGGTGCCGATATCGGTCACCCCGGCGGCAGCCAAGGTCACCGCCTGCTCGCGTCGGCGCAGCACCTTGCCCTCAACGTCCATCACCCGCAAGCGCCAACGTGCATCCAGCGCGGCACCATCGTTGATCAGGCGCACGCGCGTGCTGCCTTCATCGCGCAGTGCGGCCACCGTAACCGGCGCGAAGAAGCGCCGCGCGGCATAGTGCAGCGCCTTCCAGCGACCGAAGTAGTCCACGCTCGACCACGATGCTCCCGGCCAGACATCGTTGAGCTGCCAGTACAGCGAGCCCATCGTGTAAGGTCGCGAAGCGCGATGGTGCAGCGCCGCCAGGGCGATGCCATCGGCCTGCATCACCTGGCTCAGGTAGACGAAGTCCTCGAAGTCCTTCGGCGTGCCGTAGCCCAGTTCGATGTAGTGCAGCAGGCGTGTATTGCCCTCGCCGGCCATGAACTTCTGGTGCGCACGGATCACCGGGCTGTCGATTCGCTGTTCGGCACGGGTGGCGATCTGGTCCACCGTCGCCACCGCTGGCCAGGCCTGCAGGCCGTACTCGGACATGAAGCGCGGGGTCTCGCGCAGATAGGCCTGCACCGGCAATGCAGGATTGCCCCACACCTGCCAGTAATGCTTGTCGCCACGGGTGGAGTCGTTGGCCTTCTCGTCCAGGTCGTTGCTGGGCGAACTGGACCAGTACGGCACGCCCAACCCATCTTCGCTCACCACCTGGCGCAGGTCGTTGCCGAACAGGTCGACGTAGCCCTGCCAGACCTTCGCTGCGAACGCCGGATCGGCGGACTTCAGGTCACGGCCGTGGCCCCAGTCCTTCCACGCCGTTTCTTCTTCGTTGTTGCCACACCACAGCACGATGCTGGGATGGTGGCGCAGCCGGCGCACGTTGTCGCGTGCCTCGGCGACCACGCTGGCGCGGAATGCCGGGTCGTAACCCGGCTGCATGCCACCGCCGAACATGAAGTCCTGCCAGACCAGCAGGCCCAGTTCGTCGGCGATGTCGAAGAACGCATCGTCCTCGTAGTAGCCGCCGCCCCAGTTGCGCAGCATGTTCATGTTGGCATCGCGCGCGGCGACCAGTACCTGGCGCAGGCGCGCAGCATCAACGCGCGCGGGGAAGGCGTCGAAGGGGATCACGTTCGCGCCCTTGGCGAAGATCGGCGCCCCGTTGATGACGAAGGCGAAGCCCTGCCCTCCCTTGTCGTCCTGCTCGCGGCGCAGTTCGACGGTGCGCAGGCCGATGCGCTGTTCGCGCGCCAGCACCGGATCGGCACTGCCGTCCAGGCGCGCCTGCACGGTGTAGCGGTCCTGCGCACCATGGCCGACCGGCCACCAGCGCCGCGGCTTGGCCAGTTCAACCGGCACGTCCACGCTGTTCCGGCCGGGCTTCAGGTCGACCGTGCGCTGCACCCGTGCGACGCTGCGGCCGTCGGGATCCCGCACTTCAACGTCCACCGCCACCGGGCCGGCGACCGCGTCCTGCTCCACCTGCAGCACTACCGCCAGCTTTGCGTTTTCTGCATCAAGCGCATCAGTGCGTACGGCCAGGTCGGTCAACCGATGCGCATCCCATGCCTGCAGGTCAACGCCCCGCCAGACGCCGGCAGTAACGTAGCGCGGGCCCCAGTCCCACCCGAAGTGGTACGCCGGCTTGCGCGCGAAGTTGCCAACCATCGCGTCCTTGGGTTCATCACCGTAGGGCGAAGGATAGTTGCCGGCAATCCTGTGCGGCATTGCCTGCACGCCGGGCAGCAGCGTGCGGATCGGCGAACGGAACACGATCTGCAGCTCATTGCCCTTCGCACGCAGGCGATCTTCGACGCGGGCATGCCAGGTGCGGTGGGCATTGTCGGCGCGCAGCAGCGGCTTGCCGTTGAGCGTCACCTCGGCATAGGTGTCCAGGCCGTCGAAGCGCAGCTCGGCATGGGCCTTTGCCAAGCTGGCAGCGTCCACATCGAAACGGGCGCGGTACTCCCAGTCGGCCAGACCGATCCACTGCAGCTCGGCTTCGGGCGCACCGACGTAGGGATCGCGGATCAGCTCATGCGCCAGCAGATCGGTGTGCACGCTGCCTGGCACCGTGGCCGCGCGCCACTGCTGCAGGCCAGGATGGGCCGCGCCCTGCGCGTCACCGGGCAGCAGCCGGAACTCCCATTGCGCCTGCAGCGGTGCGGCGCCTGCCGGGAAGGCGCCAAGGGCGATCAACAACAGCAGCAGACGGACAGCGTTGGAAATGCGATGCACGTGATACTCCTGTTTTTCCGCCGGGTATGACCCGGCGCTACCAATGCCACACGCCACGGCAGCGCCGGACCACGTCCGGCGAGCGCGCAGCGCGGCAGACCTCAACGCACGACGTTCAGCACTTCGTAGCAGGCACCCATGGTGTGGTAATCCACCTTGCCGGCCGGGCTCTTCTCATCGCTGTACTTGCGGTTGTCGGCGTCGAGGATGCGGAACCATGCGCCGTATCGATGGTCGACGAAGTGCTCCCACGAGTACGCCCAGATACGGTCGTACCACTGCCAATAGCGGTCATCGCCGGTGCGCGCGGCCATCAGCGCGGCGGTAGCCAAGGTCTCGGCCTGCACCCAGAAATACTTGTCGTCATCACAGACGAAGCTGTCACCGCCGATCGGCGCGCCGTCCATGCCCGGCTGCCGGCGCGACTCCGGGGCGAAGCCGTAGTACAGGCCGCCGCGCACCTCGTCCCAGCTGCGCTCTACGGCCACATCGAACAGATGCTGCGCGGTCGGCACCAGCCAGTCGGCCTGCACGTGACGGTCCAGGATCAGCAGCAGCTTGGCCCACTCGGTCTGGTGCCCGGGCTGGAAGCCCCACGGCCGGAACAGGTGCTTGGGATCATCCAGGTTGTAGTCCCAGTCGATGTTCCAGTTGACGTCGTAGTGTTCCCAGACCAGACCGCCGGCCTTTGCGGCCTGGCGGCGGGTCATGTTGTCGGCCAGCTGCAGCGCACGCTCGACATAGCGCTGCTCACCACTGGCCTCGAACGCGGCCAGCATCGCCTCGCACATGTGCATGTTGGCGTTCTGGCCGCGGTAGCCGGTGAAGTTCCACTGGCCGTCGGCCTCGTCCCTGTACAGGCCGTGCTCGGCTTCCCAGAAGCGCGCCTGCAGCAGCTGCCAGGTTTCGTCCATCCACGTGCGGGCTTCTTCGATGCCTGCCTTCAACGCACAGCTGTAGGCGAGCAGCACGAAGGCCACGCCGTAGCAGTGGTTCATGTCGTCCTCTACCACACCATCGCGCAGAGTCCAGGCGTAGCCGCCGGTGGCCGGGTTGCGGTGAACCTCGCGCAGGTAGCGCACCCCGTGCTCGACCGCGTCGCGATACTCGGCGTTGCCGAATTCGCGGTAGGCCATGGCGTAGTTGAAGACGAAGCGGGTGCTGCTCACCAGATGACGATGGCTGGCATCGTAGATGCTGCCGTCGTCACGGAAGTAATGGAAGAAGCCGCCCTTCGGGTCGATGCAGCGCGGATGGTAGAACGCCATCGTATCGGCGATGTGGGCGCGCAGGAACGCGGGGGAACGGAAATCGGGTGAGGTGCTCATGCGGGGAGATCCTGTAGCTGCAGCAGCTGCTGCACTTCATCGAACGAGGGCATTGCAGCGAACGCGCCCTTGCGGGTCACCGCCAGTGCGCCAACGGCGGCGCCGAAGCGCAGCGTGGCGGCGATCGCCTGCGGGTCCTGGCAGAACGCGGCAAAGCCCGCACCTGCCCCACCCCGCTCCAGCAGGCCAACCAGCACGCCGCCGACGAAGGCATCACCGGCAGCGGTGGTGTCCACGGTGGCGACGCGGAAACTGCTGACCTTGCCCTGCGTTTCACGGGTATACCAATGCAGCGTGGCGGCGCCGTCGGTGATGATCACCCAGCGTGCCTGCGCGGCCAGCAGGCGACGCAGCACCAGCGCCTCGCCGTCATCGCCCAGCGGGGCGGCCAGGTAGTCCAGTTCCTCGCGCGACAGCTTGACCAGGTCGGCGCGCTCCAGCGCCTGCCACAGGCGCGGTGTCGGGTCGACATCGGCCGGCCACAGCGCCGGACGCAGGTTGAGATCCAGGCTGACCACCGCGCCGGCCGCACGCGCACGGTCCATGCCGGCGAACGTCGCTTCGGCAATGTCCGCTTCGGTCAGGCTGTTGGAACAGACGTGGAAACACTGCGCACCATCGAAGCAGCCGGCCTGGAAATCGCTGTCACGGAACAGCAGGTCGGCGGCAGGCGGACGGTAGAAGCTGAAGCTGCGTTCGCCGCCCGCGTCCAGTGCAACGAAGGCCAGCGCGGTTTTGGCCGCGTCGGTACGCACGATGTAGTCGGTGCCGACGCCGTGTTCGCTCAGGCTCTCCGCCAGGAAGTCGCCGAACATGTCGCGGCCGAGCATGCCGACGAACTGGGTCTTCGCACCCAGCCGCGCGGCGGCCACCGCGACGTTGGCCGGTGCACCTCCGGCGTACTGCAGGAACGCGCGCGGGGTATCGGCCGAGGCCGGCGGCTGCGCTAGTAGATCGATCAAAATTTCGCCGAAGCAGACGATGGAACCCATTTTCGACTCAGCCTCCCTGCGTGCCGGCAGCCGGCGCGCGGGCGCCGACCAGTCCGTAGAAAATGATGTAGCCGTAGCACAGCAGCGGCAGGATGAAGCTGGCCTGCACGCCGATGTGGTCAGCCAGGACGCCCTGCAGGTAAGGCACCACCGCGCCACCGACGATGGCCATGATCAGCAGGCTCGAACCCTTGCTGGTCAACGGGCCCAGGCGCTCGATGCTGAGCGCGAAGATGGTCGGGAACATGATCGAATTGAACAGGCCGATCGCCACCACCGAGTACAGCGCGACATTGCCGGAAGTCATCATGGTCAGCGCCAGCAGGCCCACGTTGACCAGCGCGAAGATCGCCAGCAGGCGGCTCGGCGAGAAGCGCGCCAGCAGCGCCGAACCGGCGAAGCGACCGATCATCGCCATCGTCCAGTAGGCCGACACATAGTGGGTGGCTTCCTGCTCGCTGAAACCGCCAATGGTGGGCATCGACAGGTAATTGACCAGGAAGCTGCCGATCGACACTTCGGCGCCAACGTAGAAGAAGATGCCGAGCACGCCCAGCAGCAGGTGGCGCTTGCGCAGCGCATCCAGATAGCTGTGCTGATGCCCCTGGTCAGCCTGCTCGGTGGTGTCGTTCAGCGCCGGCAGGCGGAACAGGAATACGAACAGGGCCAGCAGCACCAGCGCCACGGCCAGGCCGACGTAAGGGCCCTGCACTGCGTGTGCCTCGGCGGTACGGTAGGCGAGCTGCTCGGCGGCCGGCAGCGCGGCGATCTGCTCGCCGCTCATGGCCGTGTTGGACAGGATCAGCATGCCGCCGAAGATCGGCGCGATGGCCGTACCCAGCGAGTTCAGCGCCTGCGCCAGGGTCAGGCGGCTGGAACTGGTCTGCTCCGGACCAAGCAGGGCGACATACGGGTTGGCCGCCACCTGCAGCACGGTGATGCCGGTGGCCAGCACGAACAATGCACCGAGGAAGGCGCCATAGACGCGCAGCTCAGCGGCCGGCCAGAAGCCCAGTGCACCGATGCCGGCGATCACCAGGCCGGCCACGATGCCCTTCTTGTAACCCAGCGCTGCAACCAGCCGCCCTGCCGGCAGCGACATCAGGAAGTAGGTGCCGAAGAAAGTGAACTGCACCAGCATTGCCTTGGCGTAGTTCAGCTCGAACACCGCCTTCAGATGCGGAATCAGGATGTCGTTGAGGCAGGTCAGGAAGCCCCACATGAAGAAGATGGTGGTGACCACGGCCAGCGCCTTGCCGTTGGTGACGGCAGGCTGGTTGCCCGGGGAACCTGATGGGCGGGGCGTTGCGGAGATCGGCATGCGGTACGCGCCTCGATGCGCGAAAGGTCGTTGGTGCGTGGAAGGGTGCAATCAGTTCAGGAGCGAAGCATCAATTCAATTCGGACGTGCGGCGCTGCTTTCGCGGATGCGCAACTGTACCGGGGCGACCGTGCGCCGTGGTGGCGCATCCGGTTCCTCCAGCCGCTGCAGCAGCAGGGATGCCGCCTGCCGCCCGCGTTCGCGCGGGTCGGCCGTCAGTGTGGTCAACGGCGGCACGGCAACCGACGCTTCGGAAATATCGTCGAAGCCGGTCACCGCGAAGTCACCGCCGGGACGGATGCCGCGCGAGTTCAGGCCCAGCATCAGGCCCAGCGCGACGGTGTCGTTGTAGCAGACTGCTGCGCTCGGCCGATGGCCGTCGACGAACAGTTCATCGGTGCGCGCGGCCGCTTCCAGGCGGTTGGGTGCAGATTCGATCATCCAGCCCGGCGGCAATGCCAGCCCGGCCTCGGCCAGGGCCTGCTGGAAACCGGCACGACGCTGGTGGCAGGAACTCGATGCCGCGTGGCCACCGAAGAATGCGATCTGGCGATGGCCGCGCTCGATCAGGTGACGGGTGGCCAGGTAGGCACCATGCTGGTTGTCCAGGGTCAGGAAGTCCCAGTCGGCGCCTTCCAGCTCGCGGTTGAACAGCAGTACGTTGGCGTTGGCGCCCAGCACCTGCCGCAGCAGCGTGGCATCGCTGCCTTCGGCCGGCGACAGGATCAGGCCCGCAGGCGTGTGTTCCATCAATGTCGACAGCACCGCCTGCTGCCGCTCGGGCGACTCGCCGGTACTGCCGAGCAGGGTCACGTAGCCGCGTCCGCCCAGTGCCTCGTCCACACCGGAGGCGAATTCGGCGAAGAACGGGTTGGACAGATCGTTGATGACCAGGGCGATGCTGGAAGACGTGCGCCGCCGCAGGTTCGCTGCAGCGCGGTTGTAGACGTAACGCTGGCGGCGAAGCTCAGCCTCGACCCGGGCGCGGGTATCGACGTTGACCAGCGGACTGCCGCGCAGCACCAGCGACACGGTCGCGCGCGAAACGCCGATGGCACGGGCGATGTCGGTCACCGTCACCGCCTTGCCGGAACGCTTGCTGGAACTGTCGCTGTTGTCGTTCATCGTCTTCCCGCACTCCGATGGATGCTCAAGCCTAATGGATCGCGGCCCTGTCGTGCCGTGCCGTTCGCTGGGTTGCCTCGAACGGCACAGCCCGGCTCAGTGCAGCTGGCTGCCCGGTGCCGCGCACCAGGACACCGGCAGGTCCTTGACCGCCGTGCCCCAGCCCTCGGTCGGCGCCCGCCCGTCCAGCGCGAAGCGCAGCTTCGGGCCCTGCTGCAGCTGGCTCCAGCCCAGCCATACCGGGGCATGTGCCTGGCCGTCGACCTGCACGCCCTGCACGTACTGCAGGCGGCGGCCATCGGCGCCAGGTGCCTCGATGCGCAGGGTGCGGCCATTGCCCAGCTCGACCTCGACCTTGGCAAAGCGCGGCGTATGCAGCAGGAACTCGCCGCTGCCCGGCACCGCCGGGTACACGCCGATCGCACTGAACAGGTACCAGGCCGACATCGTGCCGAGGTCATCGTTGCCGGTCACGCCGTTGGGTGCATTGGTGAACAGCTGCTGCGCTGCACGCACCACCGCTGCGGTCTTCCACGGCTGGCCGATCAGCGTGTACAGCCACGGCGAGTGCAGGTCCGGTTCGTTGTTCGGGTTGTAGCGGAACTGGTTGTAATAGCTGTACGGCCCGACCACCCACTCCTTGCGGGCGGCATTGAGGGGGTCGGCCTGCAAAGCGTCCATGGCGAAGAAAGCATCCAGGCGGCGGCCGGCCTGTTCGCGGCCGTCCATCGCTTCGACCAGGCCCGGCACGTCCTGCTGCGCCAGCCACTGGTACTGCCACGCCGTGCCTTCATGGAAACCGTGATGCGAGCGTGGGCTGTAATGGCCATCGGCCGGTGTGTACCACTGGCCATCTTCGGTACGCGGGCGCGGGAAGCCGGTGAAGCCGGTCTCGGCGTCGCGCACCTGCGGGTCCCACACCTTGCGCCAGTTGCGGCCGCGCTCACGCAGCGTCGCCGCGTCCTGCGCATGGCCGAGGCCATCGGCCATCTGCGAAAGCGCACAGTCGGCCAGCGCGTACTCCAAGGTGGCCGAACCGCCGTGGTGCGGATCGACGTCCATGCCCTTGGACGGGAACGCGCGGTCGTAGACCACGTAGCCCTTGTCCAGATAGGTCGGGTTGCCGGAGCGACCGGCAGCACGCGAGTTCAGCGGCGGTGTACCGAACGCATTGCGGCGCAGCGCATCCCATGCCTGCCCTTCGCGGCCCTTGAGCGCACCGAAGCGCCACAGGTCGACCATGAAGGGGGTGACCGGGTCGCCGGTCATGATGTTGGTCTCGAAGTTGGCATAGCCCCAGCGCGGCAGCCAGCCGCCCTGCTCATCGATCGCCAGCAGGCTGCGGCCGATATCGCGCGCCACGTCCGGGCGCGTCAGTGCCAGCCACTGGTTCTGTGCACGGTAGGTATCCCACAGCGAGAAGTACTCGTAGTAGGTCCAGCCATCGGCGCGATGGATGCCATCGTCGTAGCCGCGGTAACGGCCGTCGGCATCGCTGCCGGTGAGCGGCTGCAGCAGCGCGTGGTACAGCGCGCTGTAGAACACGGTGCGGTCATCGCCATTGCCGCCCTGCACACGCACGCGTGCCAACTGCTCACGCCACGATTGCTGCGACAGCGCGCGCATGCGCTCGAAGCCCAGCAGCGCCCCGCCCTGCATGCCCTCGGCGCGCAGGTTGGTGCGCGCACCTTCGGCATCCACATGCGAAATCGCGCTGACGGCGGTGACCGACTGGCCCTTGGCCAGGTCGAAGCTGAGCCACGCGCCATTCGGCTTCTGCTCGCCTTCCATGCTGTGGCGCGCGCCCGGCAGGCCGCCGCCCTCACCCCAGGTGCCATGCGCCTTGAACGGGCGGTCGAACTCAATGCGGAACCAGGTGGTGTACTGGTGCCCACCGCAGAAACTCTTGGTGACCAGCTTGCCTTCCACCACGCGGTCACCCACCACATCGACCACGCTGCCGATCACCGAGTGGCGCTCGTTGGCCTGACCGACATTCACCAGCACGTGGCCATCGCCCTGGCGCTGGCTGAAGGTGTAACGCTCGGCAGCTGCGCGGGTGCGCGCGGTCGCTTCGGCGTCGATGCCGCCGTAGCTGGTCAGGCGCACCTTGTAGTAGCCGGCCTGGCCGATCTCACCGTCGTGGCTGTAGGCCGACGCATAGGTCTTGTGATTGAAGGCTTTCGCATCGGCGGTATCGAAGTCGCCGCCGGGGCCGATCGAACCGGTCACCGGCAGCACCGAGACCTGCCCACCCTGCTCCCAGCAACCGGCGCCGGACAGGAAGGAGTGGCCGAAGCCGCGGATCTTGTCGTCGTCGTAGCGCCAGCCCGAATAGTGGCTGCCGATCGGGCTGACCTGGATCAAGCCGAACGGTGCCGAAGCACCGGGGAAGGTGTTGCCGTCATCCTTGCTGCCGATGAAGGTATTGACCTCGCGTTCCAGCGCGGCCGGTGCGGCCTGCAGCCAGGGCGTCACCGCCAGTGCCAGCAGGCAGGCGATGCGGGCCAGGGGCCGATGGGACAATGCCGACAGGCGGCGGGCGGGACGACGGCGGGACAACCTGGTCACGGGCAGGACTCCTTGGCGGCAGGGCGGCAGCGAAGAACCGGCCGCACAGGCCGAGCCCTCGTTTCCATCAGTACAAATCCGCACCCCGGCGGATTTAGATCGATTCAAGTAGAGCATGGGAATTTCGCCCAATGCATTCTGCGGCGCAGCATGAGCGGGGGGCTTCGGCCGGGCTGCGCCCGGCACCCGCAGAGGCCTTCAGGCCAAGAAAACAGCAACAGCAACGGCGGGCTACCGAGCTGGGCGGGACGGTATGTGCAGGCAGGACACGCCGTAGACCCATCCATGGGGGCTCGATGGCGCCATCCATGGCGCCAACGGTCCTGCCTGCCCATACCGCCCCACCCCTGACAGTTTCCCGAGATCTGGTAGATCCACGCCGTGCGCGGATGGATGTTCCTACCGATTTCGAAATCATCGATTGGATTTCATCCATGCATGGCATGGATCCACGTGTCGACCAAGGTCGACACCTACCAGGACCACGCCATGCCATTCCGACAAATCGCGGAAATCTGTCGAAGGCGGGGTGGGTCCGGTTGCGGGGGCGTGAGCGCCATGGATAGCGCGACCGAGCTTACATGGACGTACTTGCAGCGTCCCCCGCAACCGGACCCACCCCGCCATCCCGCAGGAAACCAGCCGTTGCTGTTGCTGTTGCCCTGGCCTGAAGGCCTCTGCGGTGCCGGGCGCAGCCCGGCCGGCCCACCCCGTCTGCGCATGTAAACGCTTACAGCATTCTTCCGCGAAGGGTCATTTGCACGACACGTCACTGCCATATTGCGCAGCAACATGCGTCGGCGCGTTGGCCGTGCTAAAAATCGCCCCGCCCATCGCTTAGATCGATCCAAGACGACATCGCGATGGCCCGGGAGTTGGGGAGCAGGACAGGACGAGTCAGGGCATCTGCCAGGCGCTCGTCGCATCTGCAGGGCGAAGGCAAGATCGGCATCACGAATTAGATCGATTCAAGTTTCCGCGTCAGTCAGTCACCGGATCAATCCAGGAGAGAGGGAGAGATGGCAATGAAGCATTCAACACGTACGCAGGGCCACGACGCGTTGTCGCTGGCCATCGCGCTGGCCCTGGCCGCCGCCGTCGCCCCGCTTGGCGCTTCCGCCCAGCAGGCGTCAGCTACGACCGGCACGCAGGACGCCACCACCCTGGACAGCGTCCAGGTCACCGGCTATCGCTACGCGATCGAAAAGAGCCTGCAGCAGAAGCGCGACGCCAACGCCGTGGTCGAAGTGATCACCGCCGAGGACGTTGGCAAGTTCCCCGACAAGAACGTGGCCGACGCGCTGCAGCGCGTGCCCGGCGTGGTCATCACCCGCAGCGGTGGCGAAGGCAAGTCGGTCAGCGTGCGCGGCCTCGCGCCCGACCTGACCCTGACCCAGTTGAACGGCAACTACGTCGCCTCGTCGGAAACCAACAACGAAGCAACCCGTTCGTTCAACTACACCCTGCTGCCGTCGAACATGCTGTCCAGCGCCGAGCTGTTCAAGTCGCCGGAGGCGCGCATCGACGAAGGCGGCATCGGCGGCACGGTCATCCTGCACACCCGCCGCCCGCTGGAGATGGAGGCCAATTCCGGCTACGTCAACCTGGAAGGCACTTCGTCCGATACCAGCCACGACGTCGATCCGCAGGTGTCAGCGCTGTATTCCTGGCACAGCAAGGACGAGCGCTTCGGCGTGCTGGTCGGCGTGACCCAGCAGAAGCGCACCAGCCGCACCATGGAGACCAGCACCGAGGACTACCAGTGGTACGGCAACAACACCACCGCGCGCGATGCCAACGGCAACCTGCTGGAACAGGATGGCATCCACTACTGGTGGGGCCAATCCGGTTTCAACAACCAGACCGGCACGAACTACAGCGAATTCTTCATGCCGACCTCGGTGAACTTCGCGGTGAAGGAAGAGAAGCGCGAGCGCAAGGGCGGCCAGCTGACTTTCCAGTTCAAGCCGATCGACAACCTGACCCTGACCGCGAACTACTTCCGCTTCGAACTGCAGGGTGACTACACCCAGAACATGCTGAAGGTGCCGGAGTGGAACCTGGCCCGCTACAACGGCGATGGCAACTGGGCCGGTGGGCGCCTGCTCAACGGGCTGAGCTTCGATCCCAGTGGCAGCATCGTCACCGGCGCGCAGTACGAAAAGCTTGCCGGCAAGACCTATTACTGCAGCGAAGACCAGGCCGCCGCAGCTGGCCTGCCCCCGGGTGGCTGGGGTCCGGATGACTGCACCATCCCCACTCCGCAGCTGACCGGTGGCTACAGCAAGGAAAAGGCGCTTTCGCAGACGGCCGATCTGACCGTCGACTGGGACATCAGCCCGCTGTGGAAGGCCAGCTTCACCGGCGGCCGCACCTGGTCCAAGGGTGGCCCGTCGATGAATTTCCGCATGTCGGCCAAGCCTCGCCGCAAGGTGGGTGACCAGTGGCAGGCGGGCAACCAGTACACCGCGTGGGACCTGACCGGCACGCCGTCGCTGACCGTCTCGCCGGACATCCAGCAGCAGCTGATGGCCGGCATCGCCGAGGTCGATACCGGCTCCACCGATTCGTCGTGGATGCAGACCGAGGTCAAGCAGAACTACTTCCAGGCCGACGTCACCAAGATGTTCGAAGCCGGCTGGCTGGACTCGATCCAGTTCGGCGCCAAGTACCGCGACGGCCAGGTGCACCGCAATACCGGCAACACCTACTGGGTCTGCCAGGGCCTGGACCCGGCCGACTATGACAACAATCGTTACCAGGCCGGTTGCGATCCGACCGCAGGCAATGCGCAGCCGGGCTTCTTCCTGTCCAACCCGATCAGCAACATCGCCGGTGGCTTCAATGCCAACGTGTTCCCCGGCATCAACTACCCGGCCTACATCGACTACCTCAACCAGACCTACGGTGGCTCGCACAACCGTACCGAGGAAGACTTCGTCTACGACGTCAACGAGAAGATCTACTCGGGTTACTTCCAGGCCAACTTCCGTACCGACCGCGTGCGCGGCAACGTCGGCGTGCGCGTGGTGCGCACCAAGCAGTTCGCCCAGTCCAGCGATTCGGTCGAGCGCTTCAACGACTACTTCGTGGACAACGCCGCTGGTGCGCCGATGAGCTGCGATGACCCGGCTGCCGATCCGAACCTGCGTTGCCAGGGCGGCTTCGTGCGTCTGCCGGACAACCAGGTGCGCGACAAGGTCTATACCCTCAGCTCGCTGGAAAAGACCTATACGGACTTCCTGCCGAGCTTCAACATCGCCTGGGACATCACCGACAACCTGGTGCTGCGCGGTGCCGCGTCGAAGGTAATCGCGCGCCCGGGCTACACCAGCATCGCCTATCCGGGCGGCCTGCAGTACATCAGCCAGGAATACAGCAATGATCGTCGGGTCGCTGGCGGCACCGACACCCCCGGCTGGTACGGCTCGGGCAGCAACAAGGCACTGGAGCCGTTCAAGGCGGTGCAGTTCGACCTTGGCCTGGAGTGGTATTTCAAGCCGGGTTCGGTTGCAGGCGTGGCGTTGTTCCGCAAGAACGTGGACAACTTCACCGTGCCGGTCGTGCGCGACCAGCAGATGACCGTCGGTGGTGAAACGGTGGTGGTGCAGAAGTACAGCACCGAAGCCAACGGCCGCGACGGCGTGTCGCAGGGCGTGGAGCTGTATGGCCAGTACACCTTCGACATGGGCTTTGGTGTCCAGGCCAACTACACCTACAACGACACCAACCTGGCCTCGATCGTGCTTGATGGCGAAGAGATCGGTTCGTCGCCGCTGGTCGGCAGCGCCAAGAACCAGGCCAACGTCACCGTGTTCTACGAGAACGAGAAGTTCCTGGCCCGTGCCTCGTACAACCGTCGTGGCGAAGTGGTGGGCGGGCTCAACAACGGCCTGACCACCTACACCAAGCCGTACAGCCAGCTGGATCTGAACGTGGCCTACAACCTCACGCCGGACTGGACCGTGACCGCGGCAGTGCTGAACGCCACCAAGTCCGAGCTGCGCAGCTACATCGGCAATGACAGCCAGGCCCGCCTGCTGTCCAATCTGTATGCCGGGCGCCAGCTGTACTTCGGCGTGAACTGGAAGTTCTAAGGCATTACCCCCGCCTGCGGGCGGGGACGATCCTCCACGGCAGCCGCGCTGGTACAGGTGGCTGCCGTTTTTCGTGGGCCCTGCGCCGCGGGAGCGCTTGACCCTGCCATCGTTGCAAGGTGCACACTGCCTCCACCCCCAAGTGCATCGAAGGAGCTACAGATGGAATTCCATGTGGAAGGCATGACCTGCGGCGGCTGCGCGCGCAGCGTGACCAAGGCGATCGAGCTGGTCGACCCGGCGGCGACGGTGTCGGCCGACCCGCCCAGCCGCCGCGTGCAGGTGCAGACCTCGGCCAGCGAAGCGCAGATCATTGCAGCGCTGACCGAAGCGGGTTTCCCGCCGCGCCCGGCCTGATCGCCTGAGCCACTGCATGAACGATGCCCGCCCCGTGCAACTGCCGGGGCGGGCATTTTCTTTTCCGTATGTCGTCTTCAGGTCCTGCGCGCGCGCCTGCGTACCGCCCCGGTGGGCGCCGCAACCGGCGCAGCGCCCTCCTCGCCTTCGCCCAGCCGCTGCAGGATCGGGCACTCGGGACGATCATCGCCGGCGCAGCAGCTGATCAGTGATTTCAGCGTATCGGCCATCTGCCGCATGTTCTCGATGCGCTGTTCCAGATCATCGATGTGCTGCTCGGCCAGGCGCTTGACGTCGGCGCTGTGCCGCGAGGTGTCGTTCCACAGGCCCAGCAGGTCGGTGATCTCGGCCACCGAAAAGCCGAGATCACGCGCGCGACGGATGAAACGCAGCCGGTGCACGTCGGCCTGCGAATAGGCGCGATAACCCGCGCCGGTACGGTCAGCTGGCGGAATCAGGCCGATCTGCTCGTAGTAGCGGATCATCTTGGCCGACACGCTGGATGCCTTCGATGCTTCACCGATGTTCATGCCATCACTCCTTTACTGGGCCGCATGGGACGCCTCGACCATCGGCGCCTGGAAGCGCCGCAGGCGCAGCGCATTGCCGAGCACGAACACGCTGGACAGGGCCATGGCACCGGCGGCGAACACCGGCGACAGCAGCACGCCCCATACCGGGTACAGCGCACCCGCCGCGACCGGAATCAACGCGGTGTTGTAGGCGAAGGCCCAGAACAGGTTCTGGCGGATGTTGCCGATGGTCGCCTTCGACAGCGCGATGGCATTGGGCACGCCCTGCAGGTTGCCGGACATCAGCACCACGTCGGCCGACTCCACCGCGACGTCGGTGCCGGTGCCGATGGCCAGGCCCACATCAGCTTCGGCCAGCGCAGGCGCATCGTTGATGCCATCACCGACGAACGCAATCTGCCCGTAGGCCGCCTTCAACCGGCGCACCGCCTCCACCTTGCCTTCGGGCAACACCTCGGCCACCACTTCATCGATGCCGAGCTGGCGGGCGATGGCCTGCGCGGTGGCGGCGTTGTCACCGGTAATCATGGCCACCTTCAGACCCAGCTGGTGCAGGGCGGCAATGGCGGCCGGCGTACTCGGCTTGATCGGATCGGAGACGGCGATGATCGCCGCCAGGCGGCCATCGATGGCGGCATACAGCGGCGACTTTCCTTCGTTGCCGAGGCGGTCGGCCAGCGCAGCGAACATGCCGATGTCCACGCCCAGCGAACGCATGAAGCGATCAGCACCCACTTCCACCCGCGCACCGTCGACGCTGGCACGCACGCCCATGCCGGTCACCGACTCGAAATCAATCATCGCCGGCAACGCGATGCCCTCCTCCGTCGCCGCCTCGACAATGGCGCGGGCGATCGGATGCTCCGAGCGCGACTCCACCGCGGCCACCCGCGCCAGTACCTGCGCACGATCGAAGTCGTCGGCGATCTCCAGGTCGGTCAGCAGCGGGCGACCTTCGGTCAAGGTACCGGTCTTGTCCACCGCCACCACCTTGGCGTCCTTCAACAGCTGCAGCGCCTCGCCCTTGCGGAACAGCACGCCCATCTCGGCACCACGGCCGGTGCCGACCATGATCGAGGTCGGCGTCGCCAGCCCCATCGCGCATGGGCAGGCGATGATCAGCACGGCCACCGCGTTGACCAACGCGAAGGTCAGCGCCGGCGACGGCCCGAAGATCAGCCACACCAGGAAGGTGGCCAACGCCGCCAGCATCACCGCCGGCACGAACCACAGCGTCACCTTGTCGACCACGGCCTGGATGGGCAGCTTGGAACCCTGTGCCTGTTCAACCAGACGGATGATCTGCGCCAGCATGGTCTGCCCACCTACCGCCGTCGCACGCAGGGTCAGCGCACCCTTCTGGTTGACGGTGCCGCCGACCACGCTGCTGCCGGCCGACTTCTCCACCGGGATCGGCTCGCCGGTGATCATCGATTCGTCGACGTAGCTGCGACCTTCGGCCACCTCACCATCCACCGGCACGCGCTCGCCCGGACGCACTTCCAGCAGGTCGCCCAGCAGCACCTCGTTGATCGGGATATCGACGATGCGCCCTTCGCGGCTGACGTGCGCCACCTTGGCCTGCAGGTTGACCAGGCGCTTGATCGCCTCCGAGGTGCGGCCTTTCGCGCGCACCTCCAGGAACCGGCCGAGCAGGATCAGCGCGACGATCACCGCCGCCGCTTCGTAGTAGACATTCACCGTGCCCGCCGGCAGCAGGCGCGGGATGAAGGTGGCCACCACCGAATAACCGAACGCCGCCGCGGTACCCACCGCCACCAGCGAGTTCATGTCGGGCGCCAGGCGCAGCAGCGCCGGGAAGCCCTTCTGGTAGAAACGCCGGCCGGGAATGGCCAGGACCAGCGTGGTCAGCACGAACTGCAGGTACCAGCTGGCCTGCATGCCGATCGTGGACATCACCCAATGGTGCATGCCGGGGATCAGGTGCGAGCCCATTTCCAATACGAACACCGGGGCCGCCAGCACGCTGGCCAGGATCAGGTCGCGCTTCAGCGCCACCCGCTCGGCATCCTTCTTTTCCGCCGCTTCCTCGTCGACCTGGGTACCGCCATCGATCGCGCGTGCCGCATATCCAACCTTGTCGATCGCCGCCACCAGTGCATCGATGCCGGCAACGCCGCGCACGGTCGCACGCTCGGTGGCCAGATTGACGCTGGCGTGGCTGACGCCCGGCACCGCCAACAGCGCGCGCTCCACGCGGCCGACGCAGGACGCGCAGGTCATCCCTTCCACGGCCAGTTCGGTGGTCGCGGCGGGTACTTCGTAGCCCACCTTCTCTACTGCCTGGATCAGCGCATCGCGGTCGACCGGACCAGAGGAACGGATGTCTGCGCGCTCGGTGGCCAGGTTGACCGACACGCTGGCGACCCCCTCGACCTTGGCCAGGGCCGCTTCAACGCGGCCAACACAGCTGGCGCAGGTCATGCCTTCGATCGGCAGGCTGATGGTGGAAGCCGTCTCGTGGACGGCTGTGGGGCTGGAGGTGCTCATGGCCTGGTTTCCCTGGTTCCATCTGGAGGATGGTGACCAGCCTAGACCTTGCCATCGTGGGAAGGTCAAATCCACTCCACCCCGCCAATGTTCCATCAAAGCCACAGTAGAGCCACGCCATGCGTGGCAGGCGCCGGGCCATGCCCGGCGCCACCTCCCTCAGAACGTGAACACATACTCCAGCGCGAACTCGCGTCCCACCGCACCCAGCAGGCGGGTCGGGGCGAAATCGTAGTCGACCTTGTACGGGTCCTTGTGGTTCCAGCTGGTCGCATTGAAAGCGTTGTTCACGTACAGATTGACCTTCATGAACTCGGTCACCTGGTAGCCGACGTTGAAGTTCCAGGTAATGAACGGCCCCACCCGCCCGTAGTAGCGCGCCGTCTGCTGCCCCGCATTCGGGTTCGGATTGGCCGATCCATCCGGGCGCGTGGCAGGCTCCAGGCAGTTCAGCGACGGGCTGTCGCTGGGCACGTAGCCATCGGCGAACGGCAGGCAGCCACCGGGGTTGTCCAGGCGGTCGGTGCCCCAGTGGTAGCGCACGCCCGGCACCGAGCCGATGCGGTCGGCATACACGTTCGCATTCCAGTTGCCACCCTGCCACGCCAGGCTGGCGCGCAGCTTGCTGCGCAGGTCACGGTCGCGACGCTCAGGGTTCGGATCGTTGGCGTAACGCTGTTCTTTCGTCGAAATCTGGTTGGTGTAGTTCACCCCCAGCTGGAAGCTGCCCCATGCGGCCGTCTCCAGCCGGTAGCGCGCGCTCAGGTCGATGCCGCGCACTTCGCGGCTGGCCAGGTTGAACGGCCCGCGCTCGATCGACACCAGCCGGCCGCTGCTGTCACGGTTCACCCGGGCCAGGATGCCAGCGCAGTAAGCCTCACCCGCCGGGTTCGCCCACGGCGTGCCGTCCATGTTCTTGCCGGTCAGGCAGCCAGCTTCGCTGGCCAGCACTTCGTCGGCACCGACGTCGACGATCATGTCTTCCAGCTTGATCGCCCAGTAGTCAGCGCTCATCGACAGGTTCGGCAGCACGTCCCACACGAAACCGACCGTCCACGAATCGCCGGTTTCCGAGCGCAGCAGCGGCGTACCCCGGCGGTTCACATCGAACGCGTACCAGACATCGGTATTGCCCACGCCGCAGTTGTTGACCAGATAAGCGCCGCTCTCGATGCAGCGCAGGCGGTCGTAGGTCAGCACTTCGGAACTGCTGGCCTGGCCCAGCAGGTAGTGCATGTCCGGCGCGTGGAAGCTGGTCGCGTAGGAACCGCGCACCAGCAGCGACTCGAACGGCCGCCATTCCAGGCCGGCGTTCCAGGTGGTTTCCTTCTGGCTGCCGATATCCAGCGCTTCGCCGCCGCCGTCGGCCTTGTAGCTGCCGTATCGGTCGTAGCGTGCCGCCGCGGTGGCGATCAGGCTGTCGGCCAACGGGATCTTGAATTCGACACCGGCCGAGTAGCGGGTACGCTCGCCACCGCCGCGATCGACGTTCTGCAGATCGAAATCGATGCCCGCGCGCGGGTCCGGGCTGAGGTGATAGCCCTGCTTGGCCACTTCGGCCACCGCGGCGAACGAGATCGGCCCGGCCCAGCCCTGGAACAGTTCACCGGTGATGTCGGCCGAGGCCTGGTTGACGTAGGACGACGCCCGGTTCTTCGCTACCGTGCCCATCTGCCAGTACTGGTCCGGGGTGATCGGGTTCCACCAGCGCGACTCGTTCAAGGCGTAGATCGCCTCGCCATCGCCGGTGGTGCCCAGCCGTGGGCCGAGGAAGAAGTCGTACGACTTCTGCTCGTCGACCACGTTCTGCCGCTCCTCGACGCGGTAGTAGGAACGGCCGACCGTGGCGCTCCAGTCGAAGCGATCGGCCAGGCGCCCGCGCAGGCCTGCGCTGATATCCCACGACAACTCGCGGTTGGTATTGCGCAGCGTGTCCAGGCCACCGACTTCGTTCGGGGTGAACTGGCGCACGCCGAGCACCGGGCGATTGCGGTTGGCATCCCAGTAGTAACCGTTGGCATCGTCGATCAGCGACACGCTCGGCGGATTGGTGCCCCAGATCGCTTCGGAACGGTATACCGCCAGGTTGCTCCAGGCCTGCAGATCGTTGCCGAAATCGAAGGTGGCATACAGGTTGCCCGACAGGTTCTCCGAGCCGCCCGTCAACAGCCAGTTGGCGTAGTCGGCGCTCATGCCGCAGAGGCGGCCGGTGTTGCTCACCGTATTGGCGTTGTAGTTGTAGACCAGGCGGTCGGCGGTGTAGTACTCGCCAGCGAATTTCTCGCAGGTGCCGTCCGGCGGCGCCAGGCGCTGGCCGTTGCTGGGGTCGATCAACGCCAGGCCAGCGGTGGGACGGAAGCCGACCTTGCGCTGCTCCATGTTCCAGGACGGGTACAGCGCATCGTCGGCGTCGTCCATCTGCGGCCGGTCACGGCCGAACAGCGGATCGCGCTTGGTGTACTGCAGGGCGTAGGTCACGCTCCAGTTGTCGCCGGTCTTGCCGCCCGCCCAGGACAGATCCCAGGTATCACGCCCGCCTTCGGTGGAGGTGCCGCCGCGCACGCGCACTTCGTCGCCGTCGTAGTTGGTCTTGAGGATGACGTTGACCACGCCGGCGATGGCGTCTGAACCGTAGATCGCCGAAGCGCCGCCAGTCAGCACTTCGATGCGTTCGACCGCCGCCGCCGGAATGTTGCTGTAGTTGGAGAAATTGGTCTCGCCGCCATAGGGCAGCGGATAGTCGGCCACGCGACGGCCATTGACCAGCAGCAGGCTGCGGTTGGGGCCCATGCCTCGCAGGTTCAGGCCGCTCGCGTTGGGGGTGTGCGAGCCCCACTGCGACGCCGCCTCGACCGTGCCGGTCGCCTCGGTCAGGGTCTTCAGTGCGTCGTAGACGGTGACGAAGCCTTCCTTCTGGATCTGTGCGGCGCTGATCACGTTGACCGGGGCCGGGCCCTCGACGCTGGCACGCTTGATGCGCGAACCGGTGACGGTGACCGCATCAAGATCCTTGGTGGGCGACGGGGCCGCTTCCTGTGCGCCAGCGGCAAACGGCAGCAGGGCCAGGGCGAGGGCGTGGGACAGCAGATGACGGCGGTTGCGGACGGACTGAGCCATGGGCGGTTGCTCTTGGATGGTGGACGCGCGGTCGGATGGCGATCCCGGGCGTTGAATCGATCCATCTCGATTCGACCGCCCTCCCCTGTGGATCGATCCAAACTAAAGCACAGCTGAACCACGCCCAGCATGCGGCGGCGCAGCATCCACGCGACACGCGTCATTGTTGCCTGTTGGGCTGCAGATGAATCAATGGGTTGCACGACATCGTTATGGAAGCAGCACAGATGTCGATGACGCGATCGCGACAGTCGCGCGCAGAACGGTTTTGTCCGTGATCGGGTTTGCGCGTTCGCCGGGCATGGCCCGGCGCTACCGCGCATGCACCCATCGCGGTGCGGACCCGCCCCGGTAGTGCCGGGCCATGCCCGGCGGATTCGCTCAGCCGTCGAGCGCCTTCCGCAGCGCATTCACCGTGGCGGTGTCTGTCTGGCTCCAGTCCGGGTCCAGCCCGCGCAGGGCCGGGTTCTGGAACTGCATGGACGAACGTCGTTGCCCCTTGGCCGAGGCATGCAGTTCGAGACAGCCGGTCTTCCGCGCGACGGCGGCGATGTTGCCCGGGCCCAGCCCTGCGCCGGCCATGACGCTGATCCTGCCGGCCGCCTGCGCGACCAGCGCGGCCAGTACATCGGCACCGGCGTCGGCGCTGGCCTGGCCGCCGGACGTCAGCACCCGCTGGCAGCCCAGCCCGATCACCTGCTCCAGCGCCGCCGGCAGATCGCGCGCGGCATCGAAGGCACGGTGGAAGGTCACCTGCAACGGGCCGGCCGCGCGCAGCAGTTCGCGGCACAGCGGCAGGTCGATATCGCCCTGCGCATCCAGCGCACCGATCACCACGCCCTCGCAGCCCAGCGCGCGGCACTGGGCGATGTCGCGCAGCATCAGCTCGGTTTCCAGCGCGTCGTAGTGGAAATCACCTGGACGCGGCCGCACCAGCACGAACAACGGAATTGCCAGGCGCTCGCGGGCGATGGCGATGCTGGCAAACGACGGCGTGGTACCGCCTTCGGCAAGGTTGTCGAACAGTTCGATGCGATCTGCGCCACCGGCCTGCGCGGCCAACGCCGAAGCCACCGAATTGCTGGCGATCTCCAGCGTCAGGCGCGCGCTCACGCCTGCGTGCTCGTATAGATCGACGGTGAGTCGCGCAGGTCGTCCTGGCGCTGCGCATCGCACACCGCGTAGACGAAGCCGCGATGCAACGCATAGGCACCCACCTCGCCCTGCTTGTTCATGGCAAGGAAGCAGACCTGCAGTGTGCGGCTGGCCTCGGGGCGCTTGCGTACCACCCGGTCGATCGCTTCGCGGCAGGCCTGTGCCGGCGAACGGCCCTGGCGCATCAGCTCGACCACCAGGAACGAGGCCGCGTTGCGGATCATTTCTTCGCCCACACCCGAGGCGGTGGCCGCGCCCACGTCGTTGTCCACGTAAAGGCCGGCGCCGATGATCGGGCTGTCGCCGACCCGGCCGTGCAGTTTCCAGGCCATGCCGCTGGTGGTGCAGGCACCGGCCAGGTTGCCCTTGGCGTCCAGTGCCAGCATGCCGATGGTGTCGTGGTTATCGCTGTTGCCGGGAAGACCGCGGCGCTCGGCATTGATCTGCGGCGCGTACTTTTCGGTCTTCAGCCACTCACGCCAGGCCGCTTCGGCCTTCGGCGTCAGCAGGTGCTGGCGCTGGAAGCCCTGCTGCACGGCGAACTGCTGGGCGCCCTCGCCCACCAGCAGCACATGCGGGCTGTTCTCCATCACCCTGCGGGCCACCGACACCGGGTGCAGGATGTCGACCAGCGCAGCAACCGCGCCACAGCGGCCGTCTCCATCCATGATGCTGGCGTCCAGGCTCAGCACGCCGTCGCGGTCCGGGTTGCCACAATGGCCGACGGTGGGATTGCACAGCTCGCTTTCGGCCCAGCGTGCACCGGCTTCCACCGCATCCAGCGCACTGCCGCTCTGCGCCAGTACCTTCCACGCGGCCTGGTTGGCCGGCACGCCGAAGTCCCAGGTCGAGACCACCTTGGCGCCACCGTGCGTACGCGCCTTCACCGCCGGCAACGCTGCCACGCCTGCGGCCAGTGCACCGACCTGCAAAAACTGCCTGCGATCCACCATCTTCGCCTCCGTCTGCATGCTGCGCCCGCCGGCCCGATGCCGGCAGCGCCGATCAATCGTGCGCGGGGGTCCGCGCTGCGTGCCAGGCTGCGGCACCGAGCACACCCAGCTGGCCATGTTCGACCCGCCACACCGGCACCTGGCGCAGCACGTCGGTCAGCACCCCCTTGTTGAGGAAGCGCTCACGGAAACGGCCGTCGGCCAGGAAGTCCTGCACATGGGTGGAAATGCCGCCGGCCAGGTACACCGAGCGCGCGCCCACGGCGATCGCCGCGTCGCCGGCCAGGCTGCCCAGCCAGGCGCAGAACACCTGCAGGGTTTCCACTGCCAGCGCGTCGTCGCCTTGCCGCGCAGCCGCGATCAGCGCTTCGGTGCTGGTCCATTGCGGAGCCACGCCGCGCAGTTCGCACAGGCAGGGATACAGGTTCATCAGGCCGCTGCCGGACAGCACGCGTTCGTTGTCCACATGCGGCCAGCGCTGCAGCAGCTGGCCCAGCACATGCAGTTCCAGCGCATTGCCGGCGCCCAACGCAGCGTGGCCGATCTCGCTGGCCAGCACCGGGCGCTCGCCATCGGCGAAGCGCAACGCGGCGCCCAGGCCGGTGCCCGGCCCCAGCACCAGTGCCGGGAAGGTCTTGGCCGGATCGGCATCGCCATTCAGCGGCACCAGCGTGTCGGCCTGCAGGTAGGGAATGGCCAGCGCCACTGCTTCGAAATCATTGATCAGCTGCAGGTCGGGCAGGCCCGACTCGCGGCGCGTCGCCGACAGCGACACCGTCCACGGCAGATTGGCATTGATCAGGGTATCGCCGTCGAGCAGGCCGGCGATGGCGACCACCGCACTGGCCATCGGCTGGCCGAGACTGGCGGTGAAATCGGCCAGGATCGCCGCCAGGCTGGGGTGGTCGGCGCAGGCGTAGGTGCGGTAGCTGCCCAGCCGCGGCGCCTGCCCCGGCAGGGTCTCAGCCAACGCAAGACGGGCGAAGGTACCGCCGACATCGGCGACGACCAGGCTGTGGGGGACGCCGCTGCGGGCGGACTCGGATGGCGCCGGGGACACTGCTGCAACGTTCACGCTGGCCTGCTTGGATCGATTGAATCGTGCCGATTCTCAGGCATCGGACGGCCTTTGCCTAGCGCGGCGACAGCGCCGCCCGGGTCACATGCCTTCCTGCTCGGCCACCTGCACGCCATCCACCAGCACCCGCAGGCGCTGCGGGCGGAACCCGGCGAACAGCAGCGGCCGGGTCCGCTCCACCAGCACTTCATGGCCGGCGATATGGCGCTGCCAAGACTGTACCAGCGAGAACGAGAAGTGCGTGCCCGGATGCAGCGGATGCTGCACCCAGACCTTCTCGCTGGCGCTCTGCAGCATCATCGCGCCGGTGAACCAGTGGCGGCTGAGGGTGACCGGCGTGGTGCCGGCCATGAAGCGGATATCCATGCTGCGTCCTTTCGTGATGGAAGCTGGTGATCGAAGCCCGGCCCGCGCCCGCGCTCAGGGCTGCGCGGTCTGCAGGCTGTAGCTGGTGCTGGCGGTGAACACCACACCATCGGGCTGGGTGGAGCGCACCTCGACCTTGTGGCTGCCCACGGCCAGGTCGGTCGGCAACGCGCCACGCCACAGGTGCGGCGAGGCGGTGGCTTCCGGCGAACGGTCGTAGCCGCGCAGCGTGGAAGCCAGGTCGTCGGCCACGTTCTCCATCAGCAGGCGCGGATCAGGCTGGCTGACCTGCTTCATCGGCTGCCAGGCGCCGCCATCGACGCGGTACTCGACCACGCTGGCGTCCTCGCCCATGTACACGTTGGCATAGATGCCCCACGCCGGGTACGCGCCCTTGCGCAGCACCTTCGGTGCATGCAGACCGATCTGCTCGCTGGCGGCCGCACCGGCCACCCGGTACTGCAGGCGATAGCTGCCGTTGCCGGCCACGTCCAGCAGCGCATAGCCCTTCGGCGTGCCGTCGCTCATGGTGCTGTCCGGTACGCCGGCGGCATTCTTCACGCCCGACCAGAACGCACCGCAGTTGGCACCGACGTTGTACTCGTGCAGCGGCCTGGCGCCCTGCCAGCCGTCAGCCTTGCCGTGGTAGACGTGCTGCTGGGTGTGGCTGTGGCCACTGAGCACCAGCACGTTGCGGAAGTCCTTCAGCAGGTCGAACAGGCGCTGGCGGTCGGCATGGCGGAAGGTCTCGCGCCCCGGTGCCGCATCGAACAGCGGGATGTGCATGCCCAGCACCAGCAGACGGTCCTTGTGCAGGCCCTTCAGGTAGGCAGCGAGGAAAGCGAACTGATCCTCGCGCAGGCCACCCACATACCTGGGCTTGGCGTTGGGGTCGTACACCACGTCGTCGAGGAACACGAAACTGGCGCCCCCCTCTTCCACTGCATAGGTATCGGGGCCGTAGATGTTGCGCCAGCTGTCCAGCGAATGCGCATCATTGGCCGCGTCGACATCCAGGTCGTGGTTGCCGGGTACGTGGAACCACGGCACGCCGAGTTCGGTGGTGACCTTGTTGATCGCCGGGTACAGGGTCAGGTCGTCGTTGACGATGTCACCCAGCGTGGTGCCCAGGCGGGCCTTGGTCTGGCCCACCAGCGGCGCCACGATGGACTGCCGGTAGTAGCCGATGTCCTGCAGGCTGGCGGTCTGCGAGTCGGTGAACACCAGCATCTGGAACCCACGGCGGCTGTCATGCCGGTCGTTCTGCAGGGCGAAGTCCCAGTTGCGGGCAACGTCACTGGTCGCGGCGATGCCACCGTACTTCAGCGCCGGCGAACCATTCGGCCGGTAGTGCCGCCAGAACGACGGCAGGCCGTCGGCAGCCTTCGGGAAGGAATAGGCATCGGGCTTGATCACGAAGACCGTCTGCCCGTCACGCACCGGCAGGCTGTAGCTGCCGTCGGCGGCGGTCTTGACGATGGTTTCGCCATTGGACACCTGCACGCCGGCCAGGCCCGGGTCGGTCGCACCGCGGCCCGGCTTGCCGTCACGCTCCAGATAGACCTTGCCGCTGACCACGGTATCGGCGGCCCAGGCCGGCGAGGTCAGCAACAGGCAGCACAGCCAGGCGGCAGGCAGTTTCATGGGGGCGGTCCGGGAAAAAGAGACCGCCTATTGTAGATTCCGGCGATGACATCGCGCACGCGATTGCCGCTTTTCCTGTCGTGCCGGCCGCTGGCCGGCATTCCACCAGGCGTCCCTTGATCATCGGGTTGCCGGCCAGCGGCCGGCGCTATCGCGCCTCTAACGATGGCGCTTTTCCAGCACGTCGCGGGCATCTTCCAGCGACAGCCCGCGCGCGCGCAGCAGCACCAGCAGGTGGTACAGCAGGTCCGACGCCTCGCCCAGCAAGGCCTCATCGTCCTGCGCCACCCCGGCCAGCGCCGTCTCCACGCCTTCCTCGCCCACCTTCTGCGCGATGCGGCGGATGCCGCCTTCGAACAGGGACGTCGTATAGCTGCCGGAGGGGCGCAGCGCCTCACGCACGGCGACCAGCTGGTCCAGGCCACCGAGGAAGTCCTTCGGTGCGCCGTCGAAGCAGCTTTCCGCGCCGGTGTGGCAGGTCGGGCCTGCCGGGCGCGCCAGCACCAGCAGCGTATCGGCATCGCAATCGACGCTGATCGACTGCACCGCCAGCACATTGCCGGACTGCTCGCCCTTGGTCCAAAGACGCTGCTTGCTGCGGCTGAAGAAGGTCATGTGGCCGATGGCCAGCGTCGCTGCCAGCGACTCGGCGCTGACGTAGCCCAGCATCAGCACCTGCAGGGTGTCGGCGTCCTGCACAACGGCCGGCAGCAACCCATCGCCCTTGTCCCAGTACAGCGTTTCCAGCGCCTGCGGCGACGGCCGCACATCAATAGACATCCCGCACCTCGATCTGCTGCTCGCGCAGGTAGCGCTTCAAGTCGGCAATGGCGATGGCGCCACTGTGGAATACGCTGGCCGCCAGCGCACCGTCAACGTCGGCCTGGTCAAAGGCCTGGGCGAAGTGCTCCATCGTACCCGCACCGCCCGATGCGATGAGGGGCACCTGGCACAGCGCACGTGCCTGGCGCAGCTGCTCGACGTCATAGCCACGGCGCACGCCATCGCTGTCCATGCAGTTCAGCACGATCTCGCCGGCACCCCGGCGCTGCGCCTCGACGATCCAGTCCAGCGTGCGCAGCGGCACTGCCTGGGTTTTGTCCGGGTCGCCGCTGAAACGGCGCACGCGCCACTGGCCGTCGTCCTCGCGTACCGAGTCGACACCGACCACCACGCACTGCACGCCGAACTCTTCGGCCAGTTCGGTGATCAGTTCCGGGCGGCCCAGCGCGGGTGAGTTGATCGAAATCTTGTCCGCACCGGCGAACAGCACGCGACGCGCGGTCTCCACGCTGTCGATGCCGCCGGCCACGCAGAACGGGATATCGATCAGGCGCGCGATGCGCTCGATCCAGGCCACGTCCACCGACCGTGCCTCCGGGCTGGCGCCGATGTCATAGAACACCAGCTCGTCGGCGCCCTGGTCGCGATAGCGCTGCGCCAGTTCGGCGATGTCCCCCATGTCGACGTGATCGCGGAAACGCACGCCCTTGACCACGCGGCCATCGCGCACGTCCAGGCACGGAATGATGCGGCGGCTCAGCATGCCAGCGCCTCCGCCAGGTCCATGCGCTGTTCCAGCAATGCCTTGCCGAGGATCGCGCCGCCACAACCGGCGGCCTGTGCCGCAGCCACGTCGGCCACATCGCGGATACCGCCTGACGCCTGTATCGCCACGCCCGGCAGCAACGCTGCGAGGTGCCGGTACAGGCTGATGTTGGGCCCGGCCAGCATGCCATCGCGGGCGATGTCGGTGCACAACAGGTGACGCATGCCGGCCTGTGCATAGCGCTCGGCCAGCGCATCCAGGGTCACCCCCGCGTTCTCGGTCCAGCCATGCACCGGCAGCTGCCATTGCCCCTGCGCGTCCTGCCGTGCATCGAGGGCGATGGTCAGCCGCTCCGGGCCGAACTCGCCCAGCCAGCCGATCACCTGCGCCGGCTCGCGCACCGCCAGTGAGCCGATCACCACGCGGCTGGCACCCGCATCGAGGATGCGTGCCACGTCGTCACGGCCACGCACGCCGCCACCGGTCTGTACCTGCAGCGGGGTCTGCGCACGGATCGCGGCCAACAGCGGCGCCAACGTGTAGCCACCGGCACGTGCGGCATCCAGATCGACCAGGTGCATCCACTGTGCGCCCTGCGTGGCGAATGCGTGCGCACGCGGCAGCGGGTCGTCGCCATAGTGGGTTTCCTGCGCGTAGTCGCCCTGGCGCAGCCGCACGACGCGGCCGTCGCGGATATCCAGTGCGGGGTAGACGATGAAGCTCATGCAGCGGTGCCCTCGAGGAAATTGCGCAGCATCAGCGAACCGGTATCGCCGGACCGCTCGGGATGGAACTGGGCGCCGAAGTAGCGGCCCTGCTCGACCACGGCGGTGAACAGGCCGCCGTGATCACAGGCGGCGACGGTATGGCTGTTCAGCGGCGCGGCATAGCTGTGCACGAAATACGCACTGGCGCGCTCGGGAACCCCCTGCAGCAGCAGCGACGGGCGCAGCGGCAGCAGCCGGTTCCAACCCATGTGCGGCACGCGGATGCCACAGGCCGGCACCAGCTTGCGCACCACGCCGGGGATCAATCCCAGCGTATCCACGCCGGCCTCTTCGGAGCGGTCAAACAACAGCTGCATGCCCAGGCAGATGCCCATCAAGGGCACCTGCAGCTGGCGCAGCGGCTCGACCAGGCCCTGCGCATGCAGGCGCTGCATGCCGGGGCCGGCCGCGCCGACGCCGGGCAGGATCACCCGTTGCGCGCCGGCCAGGCCTTCAGCATCGCGGACCAGCTTCACCGTCGCACCAAGCCGTTCCAATGCGTAGCGCACCGAACCCAGGTTGGCACCGCCGGCATCGATCAGCACGACCTCGCTCACAGCGCCCCCTTGGTGGTCGGCAAGGCGGTGCCCTGCCGCGCCAGTGCCGGCCGCAGTGCACGTGCCAGGGCCTTGAAGCAGGCTTCAACCTTGTGGTGGTCGTTGTCGCCACGCACCTGCAGGTTGAGGTTCAGCCCGCTGGCGTCGCACAGCGAACGGAAGAAGTGCGGGACCAGCTCGGTCGGCATGTCGCCCACGCGCTCGCGCTTGAACTCGCCTTCGAACACGAAATACGGGCGGCCGCTGAAATCCAGCGCAGCACTGGCCAGGGTTTCATCCATCGGCAGGGTGAAGCCGTATCGGCCGATGCCGCGCTTGTCGCCCAGCGCCTCGCGCAGGGCCTGGCCCAGCGCAAGGCCGGTGTCTTCGATGGTGTGGTGTTCGTCGATGTGCAGGTCGCCCTCGGCGCGGATGTCCAGGGCGAAACCGCCGTGCTTGCCGATCTGCTCCAGCATGTGGTCGAAGAACGGCAGGCCGGTGTGGATGTGCGCATCGCCGGCACGGTCCAGATCCAGTTCGACGCGGATCTTCGTCTCCTTGGTATTGCGCTGGACCACCGCCGTGCGTGGTGCATCGGCCAGTGCGTGGGCGATGCCCGGCCAGTCCCACTCGCCGCCGAACTGTTCGGTGCGCAGCTGGAAGCCACGGATGTTGAGGTTGTCGGCGAACTGCAGGTCGGTGATGCGGTCGCCCACCATGCCCGAGCGCGCCCAGTCGATGCTGCGGTCCTGCAGGTAGGCCGTCATCAGGCCGATGCCCGGCTTGCGCGTCGGCGCGTTGTCGTGCGGCCAGCTGCAGTCGACCAGCACGTCACGGAAAACGATGCCCTGGCTTTCGAAGATCTGCAGCATCAGGTCATTCGGGCCATCGAAGCTGGCGCGCGGGTAGCTCTCGCTGCCGAGGCCATCCTGGTTGGTGACGATCACGAACTGGTAGCCGGCATCGCGCAGCTTCAGCAGCGCCGGGATCACCTGCGGCACGAAGCGCAGCTTCTCGTAGGCGTCGATCTGGAAATCCGCCGGCTCCTCGATGAGGGTGCCGTCGCGGTCGATGAACAGGATCGGCGTCATGCCGCGGCCCTCCGTGCCGACAGGGCCGCAAGCACGCGGTCGTTCTCTTCGGGGCTGCCGATGCTGATACGCAGTGCATCGCCCAGCTGCGGTGCGGCGCGCTGGTCGCGCACCACCACGCCGGCAGCGAGCAGCGCGTCGAACGCCACCTGCGCATCGGCAAAGCGGACCAGCAGGTAGTTGCCGGCCGATGCATATACCCGGCCGATGCCAGGCAGGCCCTGCAGGCCGTGGTGCAGGCGCTCGCGCTCGGTGATGACCGTGGCTACCCGCTCAGCGGTGCGCGCAAGCGCGGCCGGCTGCAGCGCCTGCACGGCCAGCTCGGCGCACGGCGTCGGCACCGGGTACGGCGCCTGGCAGCGGCGCAGCACGGCAATCAGCTCCGGCGCGGCGATCAAGGTGCCGATACGCGCGGCGGCCAGTGCGTGCGCCTTGGACAACGTGCGCAGCACCGCCAGGTTGGCGTGCGCGGCAAGCAGCGTGGTCGCCGAAGCGCGCTGCGCGTACTCGACATAGGCCTCGTCCACCACCACCAGCGCCTGCCCGCGCAGGGCAAGGGCCACGCGCTCGATCTCCGCCAGCGGGATATCGCTGCCGGCAGGATTGGACGGCGCGCACAGGAAAACGAGCTTGGCGCCCTTCCCCTTCGCAGCGGAAATAACCGCATCCAGGTCTGTGCGCAGGCCCTCACCATCGTCAATCAGCGGCACCTCGATCAACGGCGCACCCTGCAACCGCGCACAGACTGCGTACATGCCGAATACCGGCGGCGTCACCAGCACGCCATCGCGGCCCGGCACGCACAGGGCGCGCACCAGCAGATCGATCGCCTCGTCGCTGCCACGGCCTACCAGCAGCTGTTGCGGCTGCACGCCGTACAGCGACGCCAGCTCATCACGCAGCGCAGCCGGCTGCGGCTCCGGGTAGCGGCGGCTGCCCCCGGTGGCGTCTGCCGGATTGGCCCACGCTGATTCGTTCGCGTTCAGCCACACCTCGCCCTGCACAGCGCTGCTGCGCGCCGAACTGTAGCCGGCAAAGGCCTGCAGGTCCGGCCGTACCAGCGCCAGCACGCCGTCGATGTCCGCGCTCATGCGGCCACCTCCATGCGCAGTGCCACCGCACGTTCGTGTGCATCCAGTCCTTCGGCGCTGGCGATGATGCGCGCGCAGCCACCGATCGCGGCCAGGCCAGCAGCGGTCGCGCTCTGTACGCTGATCAGGTTCTGGAAGCTGGCCACGCTGACGCCACTGTAGGCGCGTGCGGCACCGGCGGTGGGCAGCACGTGGTTGGTGCCGCTGCAGTAGTCACCCAGTGCTTCCGGCGTGTAGTCGCCGAGGAACACCGAACCGGCCGCCTGCACCTGGTCCAGCCACGCGCGCGGTTCGCGCAGGGCCAGGATCAGGTGTTCGGGGGCGTAGCGGTTGCTGATCGCAAACGCATCGGCCAGCGACTCCACCTGGATCAACTGCGATGCCGACAGGGCCTGGCGGGCGATGTCCTGCCGCGGCAGCAGGGCCACCTGGCGCTCAACTTCGGCCTCGACGGCGGCCAGCATCGCCGCGTCATCGGTCAGCAGCAGCACCTGGGAATCCGGGCCGTGCTCGGCCTGCGACAGCAGGTCGGCGGCAACGAATGCAGGGTTGGCACCGGCATCGGCGATCACCAGCACTTCCGAGGGACCGGCCGGCATGTCGATGGCGGCGGCACCGTCCTGTGCCACCTGCTGCTTGGCTTCGGTGACGAAACTGTTGCCCGGCCCGAACAGCTTGTCGCTGGCCGGGATGCTTTCGGTGCCATAGGCCATCGCCGCGATCGCCTGCGCACCACCCAGCTTGAACACGCGTTGCACACCGGTCAGGCGCGCGGCCACCAGCACCGCAGGATCGGCCGTACCGTCGGCACGCGGCGGGGTGCACAGCACCACCTGTGGGCAAGCGGCCAACTGCGCCGGCACGCCCAGCATCAGCGCGGTGGACGGCAGTGGCGCACTACCGGCCGGCACGTACAGCCCAACCCGGCCGATCGGCCGCAGCATGCGCTCGCAGACCACGCCCGGCGCGGTTTCCACCGTATAGCCCTGGCCCATGCCGGCCGCGTGGAAGCGGGTGATGCGTTCGGCCGCTTCCACCATGGCCTGGCGCAGCTCGGCCGGCACCGCGGCATCGGCAGCTGCGAACTCGGCTGCGGAAACTTCGAAATCCTGCAGATCCACGCCATCGAAGCGCGCGGTGATCGCGCGCAGCGCGGCGTCGCCCTGCGTGCGCACCTGCGCGATCAGCGCGGCCACCGCATCACGGGTCTGCTGCGCCACGGTCTGCACCGGGCGGGTCAGCGCCGCGCTGCGTGCGGCCTCATCAAGTTGCGACCAGATCAGACGATTCATGCCAGCGACCGCTCCACGCTCAGTACCATCAGGCCCTGGGCGCCGGCGCGCTCCAGCTCTTCCATGCGCTGCCAGGTCAATGGACCGGGGCACATGGTCTGCAGGCGCAATGCACCGCCATCGGCAGGCAAACGCACCAACGGTTCGGCATCGGCCAGCAGCTGCGACAACGCGTCGACGCGGTCCTCGCTGGCGCGGAACATCAGCAGCTTGCGGTCCTGCCGCTGCACCACGCCGTCCAGGCGGCGCAGCAGCATGCTGCGCAGCGCGCCGCGCGCATCATCGGGAACGCGTACCGCACCGGCCAGCACGGCTTCGCTGTCGAGCAGGTTGTGTACCGGGGTGAGCTGGTTGGCACGCAGCGTGGCGCCGCTGGAGACCAGGTCGCAGATCAGGTCGGCGGTGCCCAGGCGCGGCGCGATCTCCACCGAGCCGGACAGTTCCACCACCTGTGCATCCACGCCCTGCGCGGCCAGCCACTGCTTGAGGATGGCCGGGTAGCTGGTGGCGATGCGGGTACCGGCCAGTTGTGCCGGCCCCTGCCATTGCCAGTCTTCCGGCACCGCCAGCATCAAGCGGCACTGGCCAAAGCCCAGCCCCCGCAATGCCTGGTAGGCATCGGCCAGGCCGATCTGGCGACGCGCGGCCGCCTGTTCGTCCAGTTCGTTGCGGCCGACGATGCCCAGGTCGCAGACGCCATCGGCGATCAGGCCGGGAATGTCGTCGTCGCGCACCAGCAACAGGTCCACCGGCAGCGATTCGCCGTAGCAGAACAACTTGTCGCGGCTCTCGCGCCAGCTCAGGCCACAGGCACTGAGCAGGTTGCGGGCGGGCTCGGCCAGCCGGCCACTCTTCTGGATGGCGATACGCAGCCGGTCTCGCGCCGGCGCTGCCTGGGTTGCACTCATGGGGGAGGTCTCGAAGTCTGGAACGGGGCGCGGATCAGCGCGAAGCAAGGCGGTCGACAGCGGCGGCATAGCCTCGATGGCCATGCTCGAGCGTGCGTGCCACCCGTCCGGTGGTGGTCACGCTGACGCCGGTGCGCTCGTGGATCTCGCGGTAGGGCACGCCCTGCTGCAGCAGCGGCACCACCTTCCAGCGGTCGGCCATGGCTTCCAGCTCGGCTGGCGTGCACAGGTCACGCAGGAAGGCGACCACCTGCTCCGGCTCGCGCAGCGCGGCAAAGGCCTGGGCCAAGGCTTCAAGATCGGCGTGCGGGTCTTTGGCGGCGATGTCGGGGCGGGCTTTCACGGGCGGGGCTCTTGCATCAATGTAATAGCGTGTTAGTACATTAACGCATTCTTTCAGGCCGCGTCAAAGGCACGACCAGGTTCCGCCAGGCCCGTTCAGGCAGCGGAAACGAAAACGCCCACCGGGCGGTGGGCGTTCGGATGCGGCAATGGACAGGGCTTCGATCAGGGCAGGCAGCGGACCTCTGCCTGCAGCGCGCCGCGCCGCAGGCATTCACCGAACAGGCTGCCCTGCCGGCTGGGACGGGACTGCAGGTTCTGCAGCGTTCCTGCCCGGCCCAGGCACGCCCGCTCGGCAAGGGCCTGCAGATCCTGCTCAAGCTGCGCTCGATCCATCACATGGCAGCGATCAGCCACCAGCTGGTAATACGCAGGGCCGATCCGGGTGCTGCGCAACGCCGGATCGCTCTGGCATGCCGCCAGCAGGAACAGCATCAGTGTTCCTGCAGCGGCACGCGTCACGGCATGACCCGCGACTGCTCCAGTTCCACCTGCAGGGTGCTGGCCAGTTCATCACGGGAGACTTCGAACTGCTGCTCGCGCAGCAGGTCCTTCACCGCCACCACGCCGCGCGCCAGTTCGTCCTCGCCAGCCAGCACCACGAAACGGATACCGGCCTTGGCCGCGTACTGGAACTGCTTGCCGATCTTCTTCGGCTCCATCTGCACTTCGGTGTTGATGCCACCGGCGCGCAGGCGGCGGGCGATGTCCAGCGACTGCGGCATGCCCTGCTCGTCCATCAGCGCCACCAGCGCCTGCACGCTGCTGGCCTCGATGCCCTCGATCAGGCCAGCTTCGCGCAGCTGCCAGAACAGGCGCGACAGGCCGATGGAAATGCCCACGCCCGGCAGCTTGGACTTGCTGTAGTGGCTGGCCAGGTCTTCATAACGGCCACCGGAACAGATCGACCCGATCTGCGGGTGGTCGGTCAGCGTGGTCTCGTACACCGTGCCGGTGTAGTAATCCAGGCCACGTGCAATGGAGAAGTTCAGGCAGTACGCGCTTTCCGGCACGCCCAGTGCCTGCACCAGCTGCAGTACTTCGCGCAGCTCGGCCACGCCGGCACGCAGGATCTCCGAGGAACCCGCACCGTCTTCCAGCGCTGCCAGCTGTGCCAGCGCATCGGCATGACCCTGCGAACGCACGGCGACGAAGGCCAGGATCTTCTCGACCTGTTCGGCCGGAATGCCGAAGCCCTCGCCCACCAGCGTCTCGCGCACGTAGTCGGGGCCACGCTTGTCCAGCTTGTCCACTTCGCGCAGCACTGCCAGCTGTCGTTCGCCCTCGGCCACGCCCAGGCTTTCGAAGAAGCCGCGCAGCAGCTTGCGGTTGTTCAACTGGATGCTGAAGTCACCGATGCGCAGTTCGGCAAATACCGCATGGATGACCGCCAGCACTTCGGCGTCGTAACGCACGCTCAGGCTGTCCTTGCCGATCACGTCGATGTCGCACTGGTAGAACTCGCGGAAGCGGCCGCGCTGGGCGCGCTCGCCACGGTACACGCGCTGCATCTGGTAACGGCGGAACGGGAAGGTCAGCTCGTGTTCGTGTTCGGCCACGTAACGCGCCAGCGGCACGGTCAGGTCGAAGCGCAGCGCCATCTCCGGCAGCGAACGATCACCGGATTCAGCAGCGTTGGCCAGCGCGCCGGTGGACTGCACGAAATACACCTGGCGCTCGGTTTCGCCGCCGGACTTGGTCAGCAGCACATCGGACAGCTCGAACACCGGCGTCTCCACCGGCAGGAACCCGAAGCGCTCGTAGTTGCGGCGGATGACGTCCAGCATGCGCTGGAACGCAATCTGCTCGCGCGGCAGCAGTTCAAGGGTGCCGGGCGGGGTACGGGGCTTGATCACGGGCGGAGCTCCTGCGGAATCGGGGACGTGGGAGGGGGCGACATTCTAGCGCCCCGCATCGCTCAGCCGCAGATAAGGGGTCCAACGGCCGCTTGAAGTATCATAAAGCCCTCCCCCGCCCGCGATACGCCCACGCAACATGTCCCGGCCTTCCGGCGCTCCGCCCGCCACCAACGACCCCGCCGCGCCGTCCTGCGCCACGCTGGACTGCCTGCACTGCTCGGTACGCCACCTGGCGGTGTGCTCTGCGCTGTCGCCCGATGAGGTGCAGGCGCTGGAACAGGTGACCGTGTCGCAGCAGCTGGCGATGGGCAGCACTCTCGCCCGCAGCGGCGAAGAGCGCCAGCATGTCTATACATTGACCGGTGGCGCGCTGCGGCTGGTGCGCACGCTTGCCGATGGCCGTCGCCAGATCAATGGCTTCGTGCTGCCTGGCGATTACCTGGGCCTGAGCGGCAGCGACCACCATCGCTACGACATCGAGGCCATCGCCGACAGCCGCGTGTGCCGCGTTGCCCTGCCGCAGATGAAGGGCCTGCGCGCCCGCTATCCGCACTTGGAGCGCAAGCTGCTGCAGCGCGCCTGCCAGGAGCTGGACGCCGCACAGGATGCCGCGCTGGCGCTGGCACGCCTGCAGCCGGCGGAAAAACTTGCTGATTTCCTGCTTCGCCTGGCCGCGCGCGAGGCCAAGCTGGGCGGAGATGGCCTGCGCGTCTCCCTGCCGATGGGCCGCGGCGACATCGCCGATCATCTGGGCCTGACGATGGAGACGGTCAGCCGCACCTTCACCAAGCTGCGCCAGCAGGGGTTGATCGCCCTGCCTCATCTGAACGTGGTTGAGATCCTCGACGAGGATGGCCTGCGCACGCTGGCCGGTGACGTGCAGGGCTGAGCGCCCGATCAGTATCGGCTTGCCGGCCAGCGGCCGGCACTACCACGATCGATTGGTGACATCTGCGGTTGCCGGCCAGCGGCCGGCACTACCCGTGATGCGTGGTTCTGGTAGTGCCGGCCGCTGGCCGGCAACCACGCAGACGCCTCCATCAACGCAACAACACCTCACGCAATGCCGCGTAGTCCGCCGCCAATGGCTCGGCATGTGCCGGACGCTGCAGCAATGCATCCAAGGCCGGCGGCACCGCCACTGCTTCGCCGATCAACGGTTCCACCACCGCCTCGAACTTCGCCGGGTGCGCGGTAGCAACCACCGCCCAGTCACCCTTGGCGCCACCGGCGCGCAGATCCTGCAGCACCTTCACCGCCGTGGCCGTGTGCGGGCAGAACAGTTCACCGTCGCTGGCATGGGCGCTGGCGATGGTCGCGCGGATGGTCACGTCATCCACTGCGAAGGCGCGGAACGCCGCCCGCAGCTCGGCATCGTCGCCCTGGTACAGCCAGCGCAGCCGCTCGAAGTTGCTGGGCGCGCCGACATCCATGGCGTTGGCCACGGTCGCAATGCTGGCCGCTGGCTGGTACGGGTCGCCACTGAAATAGCGCGGCAGCACCGCGTTGGCGTTGGTGGCCAGCACGATCTGCCCGATCGGCACGCCGAGCGCGCGCGCCAGCACTGCCGCCATCGCATTGCCGAGGTTGCCGGTCGGCACCACCAGGTTCAAGCGCCGCTGATGCTGCGCATGATGGCTCAGCGCCGCGTGCGCGTAATAGCTCATCTGCGGCAGCAGCCGGCCCAGGCTGATGCTGTTGGCGGAGCTCAGCGGCACCTGTGCCTGCAGATCGCGGTCGGCCAGCGCCTGCTTCACCATCGCCTGGCAATCATCGAACGAACCGGCCACCCGCAGCGCCTGGATGTTGTCGCCAAAGCAGCCGAGCTGGTGCGCCTGTCGCGGCGACACCCGCCCATCGGGATACAGCACCACCACGCGTACACCGGGCTGCCGATGGAAGGCCGCCGCTACGGCTGCACCGGTGTCACCGGAAGTGGCCACGACGATGGTCAGATCGCGTCCCTTGCCGGTCTGCAGCCGCGACAGCACACCGGCGAGGAAGCGCGCGCCGATATCCTTGAACGCCGCCGTCGGCCCGTGGAACAGCTCCAGCACATGGTCACCGCTGTTGCGCAGCGCGCGCAATGGCACGGGGAAATCGAAGGCCTCACGGCAGATCGATGGCAAGGCCTCGGCCAGCACATCGCCCGCGAAGAACGGCGCCAGCAGGTCAGCGGCGGTATCGGCCAGGCTCGTACCGGCCTGCAGCGCGCGCGGCGCCGGCAGCACCTCCGGTACGTACAGGCCACCATCAGGGGCAAGGCCGGCGGCGATGGCCGCACTGAGTCCAACGGCCGGCGACTGGCCGCGGGTCGAAACGAATTGCATGGGGTCGATATCCGGTAGGGAGGAAGGATTCAGCACAAGCAGGCTCCGGGTGCATCCAGCGGCGAGATCCAGGCATCACTGTCGAAGCCGGCAGCGGCAAACGCCGCACGCACCGGCTGCGCTGCCGCGCGCGCCTGGTCGGCATCTTCAAACCAGGCAAAGACGCTGGGCCCGGCGCCGGAAATGCCCGCGCCCATCGCGCCGGCGGCCAGTGCAGCATCGCGTGCCGCGTCGAAGCCCACGATCAGGCCCGCCCGCCGCGGTTCCACCAGCACATCGCGCAGGCCGGCGCGCACCAGCGAGGCATCGCTGCGATGGCAACCGCTCAACACCAGCGCCAGGTGGGCACTCTGCGCGACGAATTCGCCCAGCGCATAGCTGCCCTGCAGCGCCTGTCGTGCCCGCCGGGTCTCCAGCACCGCATGCGGATGCACCAGCAGGCTGTGCCAGCTGGCCGGCACCGGAATCGGCACCAGGCGATCAGCCGTGCACAGCGCCACGCCGCCCAGCAGCAGCGGGCCGACGTTGTCACCATGGCGGCCACCGCTGGCCACGGCTTCGCCATCCAGTGCGAACGGATACAGCGCCTCGCGCGGCAGCGGCATGTCCAGCACTGCATTGGCTGCCACCAGCGCGGCCACGCAGGAGGCCGCCGATCCGCCCATGCCGGAGCCGAACGGAATGCCCTTGTCGATCTCGATGGCGAAACCGAAGCCCAGCCCCAGCGCTGCGCGCAGCGAGATCAGCGCGGCGCCGGCGGTATTGCCTGGTGCGTCCAGCGGCAGTTCGACCGCACTGCCACGGATCGCATCGATGCGCACCAACGGTTCGTCGATGCGGCGCACGCTCACCGTATCGCCGATACCGGCGATGGCGTGGCCGAGGATGTCGAAGCCGACCGCCACGTTGGCCACCGATGCGGGTGCGAAAGCGCGTGCGATCACAGCCGCGCTCCTTCGCCGGCCGCCACCCGCAGCAGATCAGCGAACACGCCGGCAGCGGTGACTTCCGGGCCCGCGCCCGGGCCCTGCACCACCAGCGGGTTGTCGCAGTAGCGGCGGGTACGGAACTGCACCACGTTGTCGGTCAGCCGCAGGTTGGCGAACGCGTGGTCGGCCGGCAGCTCCTGCAGCCCGACCGACGCGCCATCCGGCCCCAGCCGCGCAACATAGCGCAGCACCGCGCCGCGTTGGCGGGCATCGTGCAGCCGGGCCAGCAGCGCCTCATCGGAGGCACCCAGGCGGGCCATGAAATCGTCCACGCTTCCTTCGCGCAGCAACGCCGGCACCAGGCTCTCCACCTGCACCTGCTCCAGGCTGAGCGCGTGACCGGCCTCGCGGGCCAGGATCACCAGCTTGCGCGCAACATCCACACCGGACAGGTCGTCGCGCGGATCCGGCTCGGTGTAGCCCATCGAGCGCGCCTGCGCGACCAGTGCCGAGAACGGCTGGCTGCCGTCAAAACGATTGAACAGCCAGGCCAGCGTGCCGGAGAAGATGCCTTCGATCGCCAGCACTTCGTCTCCGGTATCCACCAGGTCACGCAGCGTGGTGATCACCGGCAGGCCGGCACCCACCGTGGCCTCGTAGCGGAAGCGCGCACCACTGGCCGCCGCCGCCGCGCGGATGCGCTGGTAGCGTGCCAGCGGACCGGCGCCGGCCTGCTTGTTCGGGGTCACCACATGGATGCCGGCGGCCAGCCAGCCTTCATAGCGCTCGGCGACCTCGGCGCTGCCACTGCAGTCAATCACCACCGCGTGCGGCAGATGCGCGGCCAGCAGGTGCTCGGTGAAGTGGTCCAGATCGCTGGCCTGGCCGGCGTCCTGCAGCGCCTGGCGCCAGTCTTCATGCAGGCCATCGGCCTCCAGGCGCATGCGCGAGCGTGACGCAAGCGCGCGCAGGCGCAGATCGACATTGGCCTTGGCCAACAACTGCGGGCGCGCCGCCAGCAGCTGGTCCAGCAGCGCAGCGCCAACATTGCCCGGACCGATCACCCCCACCGCGAACGTCTGCGGCGACAGCCAGAACCCGGCATGCGCGGCACGCAACGCGCGGGTCGCATCGGCGCTTGCCACCGCCACCGAGATGTTGCGTTCGGAAGACCCCTGCGCGATCGCGAGGATGTTCACCTGCGCCCGGCCCAGCGATTCGAACAGCCGTGCGGCCACACCCGGCTGGCCCGCCATGCCATCGCCCACGGCGGCCAGCACGCTGACGCCCTCGCTGACCTGCACCCGCTGCACCTGGCCGGCAGCCAGTTCGTGCGAGAACGCCTGCACCACGGCATCGCGACCACGCGCCGCTTCACCCGCACGGACAACGCAGCAGATGGAATGTTCGGAAGACCCCTGCGAAATCATCACTACCGAGACCTGTGCCTGGCGCAGCGCGGCGAACACCCGTTCGGCGGTACCCGGCACGCCGATCAGGCCGGTGCCTTCCAGGTTCAGCAGGGCCAGATCCGTGCTCAGCGTCAGCCCTTTCACCGGGCCACGTGGCGAGCGCTCGGCGCTGATCCGCGTACCCGGATGGCTGGGCTGGAAGGTATTGCGGATGAAGATCGGCAGGCCCAGCCGGATCGCCGGTGACATCGTCTGCGGATGCACCACTTTCGCCCCGAAATAGGCCAGCTCGCAGGCCTCGTCGTAGCTCAGCGCGTGCAGCTGCACGGCCTCCGGCACCAGCCGCGGGTCGGCCGACAGCACGCCGTCGACGTCGGTCCAGATATGCAGTTCATCGGCGGCGAACAGTGCGGCGAAGATCGCGCCGGAGTAGTCACTGCCGTTGCGGCCCAGCGTGGTGACGCGGTCCTGGCGGTCGCGGGCGACGAAACCGGTGGCGACCACGCGCGACTGCGGGTGCTGCAGCCGCCACGCGGCAAGGCGGCCGGCACTGGCATCCCAGTCGACATCCACGCCCAGTTCGCCGTGGCCGACCACCAGCACATCGCGTGCATCCAGCACCGCGCAGTCCTCGCCCAGCGCGCGCAGGTGGGTACCGAGCAACTGTGCGGAGAACACCTCGCCCAGGCCCTGCACGCGGTCGAGCACCTCGCGTGGCAGTTCGCCGATCACCGCCAGCGCGGCCAGCACCTCGGCCAACTGGTCGAAGCGTGCATCGATCCAGTCCACGGTATCGCCCACCTGCTCACCCAGCAGCGCTACCGCGGCACCCCGATGCCGCGCGCGCAGCGCATGCCACGCCTCCTGCCAGCCGGCATCGCCCTGGGCTGCCAGGTGCGCCAGTTCGATCAGCGCATCGGTAACCCCCTTCATGGCCGAGACCACGCTGACCTGCAACGACTCGGGGCGGGCCAGCAGCAGGCCGGCGACATGGCGATAGCGCTCGGCGTCGGCCACCGAGGTGCCGCCGAACTTGTGCACGACAGTGGACGGCGCGGCCAGTGCGGACGCGGCAGGCGAATGGGCGGGAGCGATGGAAGACATGCAGACCTCGGTTGGAGGCCCCGTCGCATGCAGGTGGTCGAGTTTCCCCGTCACCTGGATGGTGCGGGGCCGTTGTTTTCGGGAGTTACACGAAGACGACGGGCCGCACCAGGGCAGTGGTGACGGTGGTGGTGGTAATGGTGGTGGTGATGGCGACCGGCGCAGTCGAACGGCCCGCGGTAGCGGGGGCGATCAGGCGGGCGTTGGCGGCATCAAGGACCATGGCCTACAGAAAACACCGCCGCGATGGTTGCTGTCAAGTGTTGCGGCGCAATATTTCTTTGCGGCGATCATCGGCCAACGTGCCGGCATTTGGTTGCAACTGAGACAAACGGGTGATCGTCGGCCTCAGTGCGTCGATTTAGCCGACATGTTCGGTGATTGCGCGCGGCGTGCGATGCGCATGCGCGCACAACAGCACCCCGCCCACCAGCAGCACGATCGCCAGCAGTTCCAGCAGGCTGGGCCAGCGCCGCTGCCAGGCGAAGGCGTACAGCAGCGCGAACAGGGTCTCGAACACGATCATCTGCCCGGTCAGGGTCAGCGGCAGCAGGCGACTGGCCCGGTTCCAGAACGCATTGCCGAGGATCGAGGCGACCACCGCCACGCCGGCGCTGATGGCCCAGAACCCACCCCATTGCGCAGCCGTATGCGCCTGGTTGTGTCCACTGAACGCCATCGGCACCAGCAGCAGCGACAACCCGCCGGTGGTGACGCCGGTCAGCAGTGACCAGTCGTGGCTGGAAAGGTCGGGCCGCCGCGACAGCCAGCGGCTGTTGCCGATGGAATACAGCGCCCACGAGAACAACGCACCGAACGCGCACAGCAGGCCGATCAGGCGTTGCCGCCAAGGCGTGCCCAGATGCTCGGACATCAGCGCCTCCCAGCCGACCATCGCTACGCCGAGCACGCACAGCGCCAGCGCCGGCAGCAGCTGCTTCAACGGCACCGCACCCTGCTCGCGCACGCCCACCAGGGTGACCACGACCGGAATCAGGCCGACAATCAACGAAGCAGCGGCGCCACCGGCCCACTGCACCGCCGTGGCCAACAGCAGGAAGTACACCAGGTTGCCGGCCAGGCTCAGCCACAACAGGCCGATCCACTCGGCGCGACCGAGCATCGGCGCCAGCCGCTTCCAGCGCGGCAGCAGCAGCACCACGGCGATCAGGCCATAGACCAGGTAGCGGCCGGCGGAAAGCTGCAGGGCATTGAACGTGCTCAACACGGCGGGCGCGAGGAAGACCACGCCCCACAGCGCACCGGCGGCGATGCCATTGGCGATGCCCAGGGCAATCGGGTTGTTGCGCATTGCAGGTTCACAGCAAGAACGGGCCGCGCAGTGTAAGCGGCCCCTTGCCGACCGGTCTTGACCGAGGCTACTGCCGGTTCGCTTCCGCAGCGTTGGGTGTGGCTCGCCGCCATGCCGCCGGCGTCTGCCCGCATTCGCGGCGCAGCGCACGGGTCAGTGCACTCTGCTCGGAATACCCTGCGGCCAGTGCGATATCGCTGATCGATGCCGGGCTGACCCGCAACTGGTGCTTGGCCCAGCGCAGGCGGCTGGCACTGAGCCACGCCTGCGGGCTGAGCCCGAACTCACGCCGGAACACCGCATGCAGGCGGCTTTCACTGATGCCGACAAAGGCAGCCATGCGCGCTACCGACCACGCCTGCCCCGGCATCGCCTCGACCACAGCGCACAGGCCCTGCAGGCGCGCACCACTACCGGCAGGCGCGAAGACCCGCAGCAGCTCCGGCAGCAGCTCCGGCAGCAGCGCTGGCACAGGCCGGCCTGTCCGCACCTGGGCAAGCCGCTGCCGCAGCGACAGCGGGAGATGCAGCCAGCGCTGCCGGCACAGGTGCTCCTGGGTCGCGTCATCGAGCACGCCCGGCCCGCAATCGACAATCACGAAACCGTTGGGACCTTCGGCCATCTGGTCGTGCGCTTCGCCGGCCGCCACGAATGCCCCCTGCAGCAGGTCAAGACGGCCGCCCCTGCCCTCCATCTCGAACTGCAGCTCACCCTGCAGCGGCAGCACCCACTGCGCATAGCCGTGGCGATCCAGGCCGGTGGCCTGACCGTAGTGCCGTAGATGGAAGATGGCGCCCATCCGAGCAGTCTGCGCGTGTAACACCTGCCGTGCAAACCGCTGCTATAGTCGGCCCGTCATCCAACGCAGGGAGTGCAGGATATGACTTACAGGCACGCACCCATGGTACTGGCCGCCAGCCTCGCGCTGGTGCTCACCGCCACGGCTTCGGCACAGGAACGCATGCCACCGGCCCCGCACTGCATGGACGCTGTCGGCGTCCAGGAAGTGGAGCAGGCATCACCGCGCTCGATCGCGCTGCGCGCCGCCTCCGGCCAAGCCTATCGCATCGACTTCGCCGAGGATTGCCCCGGCGTCCGCGCAGCCACCACGTTGAAGCTGGAAGCACCCGCCGGCTGGGCCTGCGGTCGTCCCAGCGAGCGCGTTGTGGTCGATGGCCACAGCTGTGCCGTCAGTGCAGTCACCCCGGTCCAGGCCCGCGACTATGCCAGCGTGGCCCGCGACAGCGACAGCCTACGCACGGCCACCCTGCCCGCCCTGACGATCCGCCAACGCAAGGATGTCCGTCGCGGCTTCGGCCGCTCGGCCTCGTACTGCTTCGCTACCCGCAACGTGCGTGCCTGGTCGTCCGATCCGCAAGGCATGCTGGTGGAGACCAATCCGCATCGCAATGGCGGCCATCGCTACTACCGCGTCGAACTGGGCAGCCACTGCCGCCAGCTCGACCGCGCGCCGCAGCTGAGCTTCCGCTCCGGCATGCAGAACGGCCTGATCTGCGGCAATCCCGGCGATCACGTCCTCGCCGCCGGGTTTGAAAACGGCGACCTGAGAAGCGACGGGCTGGCGCCATTGCCGCAGTACACCCGCGGCGCCTGCACGATCCAGGCGGTCTACCCGGCCTCCAGCCAGGCGTCGAACTAGCCGTCGACGCCGAGGAAGGTGAACGGTGCGCTGGGCACGAAATGGCCCAGTGCATCGCCGGCGAAGGTATTGCGCTGGTCACGGCCGAGATCGAGCTTGAGCACCTTTCCGCCGAAATCGACCTTGGTCAGGTCGACCCAGAAGGTGTTGGGCGTCAGTGCCGACTCGAAGAAATACAGGCGCCGCTTGTGGTCGGCGACCGTACGCCAGCGGGTGGACGAGATGTTGGGCTCGCCCGGCGTGGTGATGCCGAACGGTACCGACACGTTGCGGATCACGCTGAACACACTGGCCAGCGCCTCCACCGGATCTTCCGCTTTCGGAATCGCGTTGATGTAGAAGGACGCCCGCGCGAAGCGGTCGGCCGAACGGTTGGTGCCCGGCAGCATCACCGTGCCACCGATCTGCTGCCAGTAGCTGTTCAATGCCAGCTGCTGGTCGAAGATCGGCGAATTGGTCATCACCTGGTAGCGCCGATCATGGTGGATCACCTGGCGCCCGCCGATGTATTCGACGATCGCGCTGTCACCCGTGGCGTCGGACAGCGACAGATGCAGCGTCGCCTGGCGGTCCTCGCCCGGCACCTTGTCGGTGACGATCGAGTAAGGTTCGCGCTGCAGCGCGGTCACCGCCTCTTCCACCGTCGCGAAATTATCCAGCACGTACTGCGCCCACAACGAGATGGACAGACCGGGCTTGCCGCTGCGCCGGGCCGGGTACTCCGACTCGACCAGCCACAGCAGGTTGGCGACCAGGCCCTTCTCGTTCATGCCGTCGGTGGTGGAAATGTCATAGCCGGTGGCCACCACGCTGCCGTAGCGTGCAGTCCAGGCGATCGACCCAGGCCCCGCCTTTCCAGTGCGCGCAATGCCACGCGGCAACACGTAGAGATTGGTCGCCACGTCCACTTTCCAGTCCATCGAGCGGGCGGTGATGACATCGCCGTTGTCGCCCAGGTACACCGCGCGCGTGCAGGCCATCGCCGGCATTGCCGCCGTCGCCAGTGCCGCCGCCAGCAACGCGCCGCCTTTCCATTTCATCCGTGCCATGTCGTCCTCCGTTCCCCGGGAAAGGTGATCTGAACCCCGCAACGGTGAGACGAACGTGAAGCCTCAGCGCAGCCAGCGATCATGCAACCAGAAACCGGCAGCCATCGCTGGCACGAACCACAGGGCTTCGCGCGCGCCCACCGCAAACGCGGCCAGCGCGGGCCCCGGGCAATAGCCGACCCAGCCCCAGCCGATACCGAACAGCGCCGCACCCAGCAGCAACCGCGTGTCGACAGTCTGCGCCGTCGGCAGCTCGAAACGTTCGGCGCACCATGGCCGCTGCCGCCGCCGCAGCCAGAATTGACCCAGTGCGCTGACCAGCAGCGCCGACGCCAGCACCCAGGCCAGCGTGGGATCGAAGTCGCCAGCCACATCAAGGAACCCCAGCACGCGACGCGGGTCGGTCATGCCGGCCAGCGCGAGGCCGGCACCGAACAGGCCGCCGGCCACACCTGCCGCCCACAACCTGCGGCTCATGCCAGGCCTCCGCCGTGACGTAGCAGGAACGTGGTGAGCATCGCGCAGGCCATGAACACCAGCACCGCCACCAGCGATCGCCGCGATCCTCGGGCGAGGCCACAGACACCGTGGCCGCTGGTGCAGCCGTTGCCCAGCCGCGTACCCAGGCCCACCAGGACACCGGCAGCGATCAATTGCCAGGCCGGCAGCGCGTCGCGCAGCAAGGCGCGTGGTGGTTGTCCCGTGCCCGCCTGCCAGCTCAGCACCGCCGCAGCAGCCAACATCAGTCCGAGCAGGAAAGCCCAGCGCCAACCACGATCACCACGCGGCGCGGCCGCGGCGCCGGCAGCGATACCGCTGATGCCCGCCACCCGACCGAGCGTGGCCAGCAGCAGCACCGCCGACGCACCGATCAGGCCGCCGCCTGCAATTGCCGCCCATGGCAGGTTCATGCCCTGCCCCTCTGCATCGCGCGCATCGGCTTGCCCTTCAATTTAGATTTCTCTAAATTAGACTTTCCTGAACTACCGGGTCAAGCCGTGCCCAGCATCACCACCGACAGTGCCGCGATGGCTACGCATGCCGCACAAGCGGCCGCCCTGCTGAAATCGCTGGCACACCCGGCGCGACTGCGCGTGTTGTGTCGCCTGGTGGAAGGCGAAGCACCGGTGCCGGAACTGCAGGCCCTGACTGGCCTGAGCGCATCGGCGCTGTCACAGCATCTGGCCGTGCTGCGCAATCTGGAGGTGGTGGCAACGCGGCGGCAGGCACAGGCACTGCACTATCGGCTGCTGGAGGGTCCGGCGCTGGGGGTGCTGCAGGCCTTGCACGCGGCCTACTGCGTCCCGCAGCGTTAGCGGTCAGCCCGCGCTGAGTACCGGCCGCACGACCTCGGCCAACAGATCCACTGCCGTAAGCACGACGCTGTCACCGTTTACCGAGCGGGCGAATCCCGACCAGTCGCCTGCGGAAAGCTGGCGCAGCAGCGCGGCGTCGACCGGCAGCCCGCGCATTGCCCAGTACGGAAACTGGCGCTGGCCCAGCCGGCCACGCGCCAGCTCGACGATATCGACATGGCTGCCGGCCTGCAGGATGCGCTCATAGACCGAATCGATGCCATCAGGCGGGCCTTCGATGTACTGCAGGAAGCGTTCGCCGTCATGCAGCAGCACACCCGTCACCCCTGCCATCTTGTTGAAGCGCGCGGCATCCTCGACCAGCGTCTGCAGACGTGCGGCAGACAGATCCGGCTTGGCCTGGCTGACATAGGCGATGGCACGCAGTGGCATGGAGCTTCCTTTGCAAGAGTGGTGCCACGGTAGCAGTTGCGGACGAGCCCGTCTCAGTTCGCTCACGCGCCAGCTGAAGAATTCAGGAAACCGCCGGACTGCGCAAATCGGATCGACGAGGCAGCAGCGCCTCGAACACCACGTGCCCTGCCTCGTTGCGCGCGCTCAACTGGCCACCATGGGCACGCACGAACTGGTCCACGATGTACAGCCCCAGCCCGAGCCCGTTGCTCTGGTGGAAGCTGGCCTTGAAGGGTTCGAACAGGCGCGGCAGCAACGCCTCATCGACATGGCCGGTGTTGCGTACGCGCAGCGCGACCACCCGTGCATCGCCACCATCGACCTGCACCTGCACCGTCGCATCGGCGCCATGGGTGAGTGCGTTGCCGACCAGGTTGGCGACGATCTGACCAAGGCGATCCATGTCGCCCTGCAGCGTCGAATCGCCACGGACGTCCAGCGCGATCCGATCGCTTCGATGGCCGGCACCGGCCTCGACCAGCACCGCACGCGTCACCTCGGCCAGGTCACAGACGCTGCTCTGCAGGCGCAGGCCACCGCTGCGGATCCGCGAGAAGTCCAGCAGCTGCTCGACCATGCGTGCCATCCGCAGCGTGCTGGCCTCCAGGTAGCTCAGTGTCTGCTGCGCACCGGCATTGTCGTCCGGCAGTTCCAGCGACAGCTTGTCGGCACACAGCAGGATGGCCGACAGCGGCGTGCGCAGGTCGTGGGTCAGCACCGCGGCCATGGTCTCGTTGAGCTTCAACGCGCGCTCCAGCGCTTCGTTGCGCGCCTTCAGCAGCTGCCGCTGCTGGTAGAGCTCGATGAACACATTGACCTTGCTGAGGATCACCTGCGGTGCAACCGGCTTGTGCAGGAAATCCACCGCGCCGGTCTCGTAGCCCTTGAACACCCGCAACGGATCATCCGGCGAGGCGGTCAGGAAGATGATCGGCACATCCCGGCTGCGCTGCGAGCCACGCATCAGCTCGGCCAGCATGAAACCGTCGATCTCCGGCATGTGCACGTCCAGCAGCGCCAGCGCTACCTCATGCTCCAGCAGCAGCTCCAGCGCCTGCGCGCCAGAGTCCGCCAGCAACAGGTTGACGCCCTCGCGGCGCAGCAGCGCCTGCATGGCCACCAGGTTCTGCGGCACGTCGTCGACGATCAGCAGGTTGACCGGCGCCTGCGACTGGGCAGGGTCCGGCGGCAGCAGGTTCATGCAAACAACTCCTTCAGGCGGCGGCACATCAGTTCAAGGGGCAGCACGGCGTCAGCGCCGGCATGCTGCAGGGCAGAGGCCGGCATCATCGATGCCTCGGCCTCCTCGGGGCATTGCAACCAGGCCTGGCCGCCAGCGGCGCGCACGGCGGCCACGCCATCACTGCCATCGCTGCTGGCACCGGTCAGCAGGATCGCCAGCACACCCGTGCCGAACGCGGCTGCGGCCGATTCGAACAGCGGATCGATGGCCGGCCGCGAGAACAGCACCGGTTCGTCCATCGACAATGCGATGGCCTGCGTGTCCTCCACCAGCAGGTGGTAGTCCGGCGGCGCGAACGTCACCGTTCCGGCCTGCAGGGGCTGCTTGTCCTCCGCTTCGCGCAGGGCCAACGTGCAGTACGGCGCCAGCACCTCGGCTATGCGGCTGGAACGGTCGCGCGGCAGGTGCAGCACCACCAGCACCGGCACCGGCAGGGTGGCCGGCAACGCACCCAGCACGATCTGCAGGGCGGCCACGCCACCGGCCGATGCGCCGATCACCACCACGTCAGGGCGGAACATCGCCGCCATCAGGCCACCTTCCGGTACAGGCGGTGCTCCCGCGAACAGGCTTCGAAGGCATCGTGATGGCGACCGAACTGCAGCGACTCCTTGCTGCCCAGGCCGAGGAAGCCGCGATGCACCAGGGCTTCGCGGAACAGGCCCACCGCCCGATCCTGCAGGTCGCGGTTGAAATAGATCAGAACGTTGCGGCACGAGACCAGGTGCACTTCCGAAAACACCGTGTCGGTGGCCAGGCTGTGGTCGGCAAACACCACGTTGCGGCGCAGCTGGCGGTCGAAGACCGCGCCGTCGTAAGCGGTGCTGTAATAGTCCGACAATGAAGCGGTGCCGCCGGCGGCGAGGTAGTTCCGGCTGAACTGGGCCAGGCGGTCGATGCCGTAAGCGCCGGCCTCAGCCGTGGCCAGTGCAGCGGGGTTGATGTCGGTGGCGTAGACGATGCTGCGCTCAAGCAGGCCTTCCTCGTGCAGCAGGATCGCCAGCGACCACACTTCCTCGCCGGTACTGCAGCCGGCCACCCACAGCTTCACCGAGGGATAGGTGCGCAGCACCGGTACCACCTGTTCGCGCATCTGCCGGAAATACTCCGGGTCACGGAACATCTCCGAGACCTGCACGGTGAAGAACTGCATCGCCTGGGCGAACAGCTCCGGCTCGTGCAGCAGCCGATGCTGCAGGTCCGACAGGCGCTCGCACTCGTAGCGCTGCATGGCCTGGCTGACGCGACGGCGCAGCGAGGACACCGCATAGCTGCGGAAGTCGTAGTGGTAGCGCTGGTACAGCGCCTCCAACAGCACCTTCAGCTCCAGGTCGAACAGCGCCTGCTCGTTCATTGCCGCGAGCACCAGACCCGGCACAGCGATACCAGCTTGTCCACGTCGATGGGCTTGGCGATGTAGTCGTTGGCACCGGCCTGCAGGCAGCGTTCACGGTCATCGGGCATGGCCTTGGCGGTCAGCGCGATGATCGGCAGGTCCTGCAGATGGCGCTGCGCGCGGATCTCGCGCATCGCCTGCAGGCCATCCTTCTCCGGCATCATGATGTCCATCAGCACCAGGTCCACCTCGCGCTGGGCCAGGCGGTCGACGGCCTCCTGGCCGTTGCGGGCGATCTCCAGCGTCACCCCCAGCGGCTCCAGCACGCTGGACAGCGCGAAGATGTTGCGCACGTCGTCCTCGGCCAGCAGCACGGTGCGTCCATCGAGCACGGTGTCGCGGCGGCGCGCTTCGCGCAGCAGGCGCTGCTGGTCGCTGGGCAGGTTGGCCTCCACGCTGTGCAGGAACAGCGTCACCTCGTCGAGCAGGCGCTCGGGCGAGCGTGCACCCTTGATGATGATGCTCTTGGAGTAGCGGCGCAGGCGCTGCTCTTCTTCGCGGCTGAGGGCACGGCCGGTGTAGACGATGACCGGCGGGAAGCCGACATCATCGTTGCCTGCCATGTGCTCGAGCAGGTCGTAGCCACTGCCGTCGGGCAGCGACAGGTCCATCACCATGCAGTCGAAGGTGACCGTGCTCAGCTGCTCCACCGCTGCGGCAAGCGTACCGACAGCAGCGATCTGCAGCTGATCGCGGCCCAGCAGCAGTTCCAGGTTGCGGCGCAGATCGTTGTCGTCCTCCACGATCAGCAGGCGCCGCACGTCGCGCTGGCTGGTCTGTTCAAGCTGTTCGATGGCAGCCACCAGGCGCTCGCGCGTGGTCGGCTTGATCGCAAAGCCGATCGCGCCCAGTTCGCGTGCCACCTGGCCGCGGTCCATGCCCGAGACCACATGCACCGGAATGTGCCGGGTGTCGGGGTTGCGCTTGAGCCGTTCGAGCACGGTAAGGCCCGAAACGTCAGGCAGGCCGATGTCCAGCAGGATGCCGTTGGGACGCAGGTCCGCCGCCAGCGCCAGCGCCTCTTCGGCCGTGGTGGCCACCACGCAGTCGAAATCAAGCTCGTGCGCCAGCGTCACCAGGGCTTCGGCAAAGACCGCATCGTCCTCCACGGCCAGGATCAAGCGTCCCGCATGGTGGCGGCGGCCACGGTCATCGGCCACCGCTGCCACCGGCGCGGCACTGGACCGCTGGGCAAGGGGGGCTGGTGCCACGGGGGTGGCGGGTACCGGCTGCACCGGCACCGGCGCTGCGGCGCCTGCGCTGGCCTCGGCTGCCGGCGCGCCCTGCAGGGGCAATTCGAGAATGAAGCAGCTGCCGCGGCCCGGCTCGCTGTCCACCTGGATGTCACCGCCCATGCGCACCGCAAGGTCACGCGAAATCGACAGGCCCAGGCCGGTGCCGCCGTAACGGCGACGGGTGCTGCCATCGGCCTGGCGGAACGCTTCGAAGATCAGCTGCAGCTGGTCGCGTGCAATGCCGATGCCGCTGTCGGCCACTTCGAATCGGATCCGGCCATTGCCGCCGCTGCGAACGTGCAGGCTCACCTTGCCGTGCTCGGTGAACTTGACCGCATTGGCCAGCAGGTTCTTCAGGATCTGCTGCAGGCGCTGGTTGTCGGCCACCAGCTGGCTGGGGGCCAGGCCATCGGACTCGATCTGCAGCGTCAGGCCCTTCTGCCGCGCCATCGGCTCGAAGGTTTCGCGCAGTCGCTGCAGCACGCTGTCGACCACCACCACTTCGTCGGCCAGTTCGACGTGCCCTGCTTCGATGCGCGACAGGTCCAGGATGTCGTTGATCAGCGCCAGCAGGTCGTTGTTCGACGACAGGATCGCGCGGGCGTACTTGACCTGCTCGTCGCTGAGCGAGCCGTCCTTGTTGTCGGCCAGCAGCTTGGCCAGGATCAGCGAACTGTTCAGCGGGGTGCGCAGCTCGTGCGACATGTTGGCCAGGAACTCGGACTTGTAGCGCGAGGTGGCGGCCAGTTCATTGCTGTTGCGCACCAGTTGCCCCTGCGCCACCAGCAGCGCCTGCTTCTGCGCCTCCAGCTCGTGGGTGCGCTCTTCCAGCTGCACGTTGCTCTGTTCCAGCTCGGCCTGCTGCTGTTCCAGATGCGTCTGCGACTGCATCAGGCTGCGGCTCTGCTCTTCCAGCTCCTCGTTGGCCACCCGCAGCTCTTCCTGCTGTGCCTGCAGTTCTTCGCCCTGGCGCTGCGACTCCTCCAGCAGCACCATCAGCTGCCCGCGCAGCATCGAGGTACGCAGGGCCATGCCGATCGTTTCGGCGCAGCGCTCCAGCAGCTCGTCATCCAGCGCCCGCTGTTCGCCAACCGCCGCCCGGCCCAGCTCGAGCACGCCCACGATCGCGCCGTCGCTGCTGACCGGGGCAAGGATCCGTTCACGCACAGGCACGCGCCCCAGGCTGGTCTGCAGCTCCAGCGGAGCCGCTTCATCCCCCTGCAGATGCCGCGCCCGCTGGTCGCGGGCCACCTGCCCTGCCACCCCTTCCTGCAGGCCCAACGTGGCCGGGATACCGTTCGGCAACGCCAGCCCGCCGGTCAGCTGCAGGCGTCCGCCTTCCAGCCGGTAGAGCGCACCGACATCGGCACCCAGCTGGGTCGCCAGCGTCGACACCGCCGCTTCGGCGATCTGTTCCGGCCCGAGCTCACCGCGCAGGCTGAGCGCGACCGCGTTCTCCGCCTCCTGCAGCCACAGCGCACGCATCGCCTCACGTCGCGCCTGGATGGCGCGCGAGGCGATGAGTGCGATCATCAGGAAAGCCGCGCCACCGATCGACCGGTTGACGAACGAGAAGGATGAGTTGTTGCTGGCCGGCGCCACGTTGTAGCCCACCGCCAGCAGCACGCAGGCGCTGACAGCCACCACGAACGGCACCCGGGCGCTGCGCTGGAACACAGTGACGCCGATGGCCATGAAATAGGCCAGCCACACGGCATAGCCCAGGGGTACCACCAGTTCCAGCGCGGCCGTAGCCGCCACCAGTACCGCCGACGTCATCCAGATCCAGCGGTCACGCGTAGTCGCACCAGGACGCATGCAGGTCGGTTCCAGTTTGGAAAAGGGGACTGATGTTACTCCTTGTCGCATTCAGCCGCATACGACCAATGGCACAGGCGTCGCATGCACGCCCTCTTCACACTCCACTGCCTACGTTCTCGTGCCTGACAGAGGTAATACGCATTTCATCGTGGTCGCTGCCGCTTCGACGCCGTCCGTGCTGACGGACCCTTCCCGACAGCTGCGATTGCTGATCGACAGCGTGCGCGACCATGCGCTGTACCTGCTCGATCCCGATGGCATCGTCTGCAGCTGGAATCCCGGCGCCGAACGCATCAAGGGCTACCGGTCGGAAGAAGTCATCGGCACCCACTTTGGACGCTTCTACCTGCCAGCCGATCGCGATGCCGGCGAGCCGCAGCACCTGCTGCGACTGGCGGCGGAAAGCGGACACCATGCCGCCGAAGGCTGGCGGGTGCGCCGTGACGGGTCTCCGTTCCGTGCCAGCGTGGTCATCGAGTCGGTGGTCGAGAACAGCGAGCTCGTGGGCTTCGTCAAGATCACCCGCGACATCACTGAACAGTGGCAGGCGCAACGGCTCCTGCGCGACGCGCAGCGGGCGCTGCGCCAGACCCAGCAGTTCGAGACGGTCGGCCAGCTCAGCCGCGGCCTTGCCCACGAATTCAACAATCTGCTGACCACCATCGTCAATGCGCTGGACCTGCTGTCCGCACGCATGGGCGATGACGAGCGTGCCAACGCCCTGCTCACCACCGCGCAGGCGGCCAGTGATCGTGGCGCACTGCTGACCCGCCAGCTGCTGGCCTTCAGCACCGGGCAGACCCTGATCCGCGAAACGCTGGACATCAATGCGCGGATCCGCGACTGGTTGCCCGCCCTGCAGGCCACCTGCCCTGCCGGCGTCACTCTGGAAACCGCGCTGGCTGCGGACCTGCCTGCCATACTCAGTGATACCGTGCAGCTGCAGACCGCGCTCGCCAACCTGGTCGGCAACGCTGCGGACGCCACCGTTGGTGGCGGCCGGGTATTGATCGCCACCGCGCTGGAACACCGCATGGACCCCGACGCCGACACATCCCGGCAACGGACCTATGTGACGTTGAGCGTCTGCGATGAGGGCCACGGCATGGCCCCGGACATCGCCGAACGCGCGACCGAGCCTTTCTTCACCACCAAGGACATCGGCAAGGGCAGCGGCCTGGGCCTTAGCCAGGTATTCGGATTCACCACCCAGAGCGGCGGCTTCGTAGACGTGTCCACCACGCCCGGTGTTGGCACCACGGTCAGCCTGCTGCTACCCGCCACAGAGGAACCCAACCCATGACCGATGATCCGATCCGCGTACTGATGGTGGAGGACCAGACGGATCTGCGCGAAATGATCGGCCTGGCCCTGCGCGACTTCGGCATCGACGTGGCTACCACGGCCGATGCGCAGGAAGCAGTCGCGCTGCTGCAGGGCGATACGCGTTTCGACGTGGTGTTCAGTGACATCAGCATGCCCAACGGCATGTCGGGCATCGAGCTGAGCGAGCATGTTGCGCGCGACCAGCCGCAGGCGCGGATGATCCTTTCTTCCGGCTACGCACGCTCGCAGTTGCCGCCGCTGCCCGAGCAGGTGGAATTCCTGCCCAAGCCTTACCGGCTGCGGCAGCTGGTGGAGCTGCTCAGGCAGGCCTGAGCCGTTGCCGCCCTGCCAGGCATGGCCTGGCACTACTGGGTAGCGACCGTTGCGGCCCCGCCAGGCATGGCCTGGCGTTGCCCGGTCCTCAATAGCGACCCACCAGGTTCACGTACCAGCCGCGGTGGGTGTAGTCGAACTTCGTCAGGTCGTCACTGAAGTCGGTGAAGTTGTAGCCCACGCCAACCCGGAAGTTGCGGCCGACGTCGCGGTCCACGCCGGCCAGCCAACCCTGCCGGCGACCGCCATCCCGCACGTCCAGCAGGCGGTACTCCAGCAGGCCGTGCCATTGGTAGTACAAGTCATAGCGCAGCTGTGCTGCACCGAAGTTCGTGGCTGAATCGAACCACGGACCGGTGCCCCGGCCATAGCGGACCTCGCCTTCGCGTCGGGCCAGCTTGGCCGCCACTTCCCAGCGCTGGTCGATGCGGTACACGCCTTCCAGCGACAACACCTGGGTACGCTGGTCGTAGTCCACGCCGTTGACCTGGCCCATCGTCGACAGGTCGTACAGATAGCTGTAGCGGCCGAACAGCGCCCAGCGGTCATTGTCCCAGGGGCGGTAGGCAAAGCCGAGATTGCCCTCGATGAAGCGGGCGCCGGCCACCGGGTTGATCGCATCGTCGGTGTCGGCGTAGTTGAACCGCGCAGCGATCCGCCAGCTGTCATTGAGACGGTGGCTGAGGCGGTTGGTGCTGACCCATTGCGTGCGGCGCTCGGCACCGGTGTCGCGACGCCACTCCAGCTTGCTCTGCCACTCGGTACCCGGCGACGTGCGGCCGCCGGACAGGCTGACGGCCTTGCGGTCGACCTGGCCACTGCTCGCATCCAGCTTGCCGTCGCTGAGGGTGAAGCCCGCATTCCAGCCCACCGCCGGATAGAAATCCATGCCGAACGTGTTGGCCAAGCCGGATTCCTGGCCGGATTTGAGGAACTGGCTCTCGTTGAACACGTTGACCTGGTCGGACAGGCGCCAGCGCTGGCCCAGTGTCCAGCCATCCTGCGCATTCGGGCTGAACAGCGGGTCGTATTCACTGCGGTCGGTGGACTGGGTGAACGCACCATAGAAGCTGTGCTGCGGGGTCAGCTTGTACTCGGCATTGACCTGCGCGGCACTGCCCCGATCACCATCGCTCACCTCCGCGCCGATCGTGGACAGGTTGGCGAAGGTGTAGGTACCACCGGCGACCACCGCATCATTGTCCGCGTAGCGGCCATGATCGTCATCGACGGTCAGCTGGCCGCCGCCATAGATGTCCAGCGCGGTGCCGATGCGATGGGTGTAGCGCGCTGCCGCCAGCACACCGGCATTGCTGCCGATGCCGCGGTCTTCCTGCACCCGGCGCAGCTCGGCCGACACGCGGTCGTTGTCACCGATCCGCCATTCGGCGGTGGCCTGGGCCTGGATCAACGATTCATTGCCACGCCGTGCTTCGCTGTAACGCGCATACAGGCTGAAATCGTCGGTCACGTAGCCCAGCAGTTCGGCGCCCTGTTCGCGCACGCGCTGGCCGGTGTCGAAGCGACCCACCGAATAGCCTCCCTCGACCTGCCGCCACCAGGCGCCGGCACTCCAGTCGCGCTGGGTCCAGCCCAGCTCGCGCAGGTTCACCCGTGCCTCCACCGCGGTCGCCTCGCCTTCGCGCGGCCCCTCGGGGTTGAGGCGGGTGAAGCTCAGGCCACCATTGTCGGAGAAGAACACCGGCGCACTGGTCGCCTCGCTGCGGCTGTGCTCGACCTTCAGGTAGGTACCACGCCCGGCCTGCAGGGTCAGGTCCGCACCGCGCAGCGAATAGTCCTGCCCAGCGCGCTGTTCGTCCACATAGGTGGCGCCCACCGCCACGTGATCACCGAACCAGTGCTTGCCACGCACGCCAGCGGTGATGTCGTCACTGTCGAAGCCGGTCGGCACCCATTCGTAGTCGACGATCAGGCGCTGCTCGTAGCCATCCAGCGGCACGTCGCGGCTGATCCGGCGCAGGTTCTCGCGACTGACCTGGGCCAACGGCCGGGTCAGCAGGATGCGTCCCTGCAGCGCGTCGATCTCGTAGTCGGCACCGCGCACCAGCGAGACCCGCTGTTCGACACGGCCAGTGGTGCGGTCACGGATCTCCAGCACCACCTGGTCCGAGCCGCGCAGGATGCTGGCGTGGCGCAGGTAATACAGGCTGCCGCCGGTGCCGATGAACTCGCTGTGGCCCGGCGCGGTCTCGGCCTGCGAACCGAACAGGCGCAGTTCGGTCTGCGCATCGCCCCACGCATTGGCGCCGCGTGAGCGCCACGACAGCGCCGCACCGTACAGCGAACGCACGTACTGGGCGTACTCGGTGCCGCTCAGCCCGGTGTTGTAGTTGCCCCACAGCGCCTGGTTCTTGTCCCAGTCCATGCGCAGGTAGAAGCGGCCCATGCTGTCGACGTCGCGCTGGGTCAGCGAATCGTCGCCATAGGTGGGGTAATACAGGTCCGGGTCCAGGCTGCGGAACAGGTCCTGCGGATCGGCCGTGGTGAAACCGGTGAACAGTTCGTCCAGCGGCCGGTTCTGGGTATCGGCCTGCGCCGTCAACAGATAGCGGCCACGCGTCTTGGCCTTCAAATAGAACGCCAGGCGCCCGTCACTGAGCACATCGTCATCGCGCTCGCCACGGGCGACATCGCGGCCCGCACCACTGGCCTTGTTCTGGTACACCGTGACATCGGCCAGGCCCACGCCGAACAGATAGCTGCCGCTGACATCCACCTCCAGCGTGCGTGCGATCGCCGGCGCGTCGGGCCGCTCGACCCGCACGTCGAACACGTGGTGACCGATCGGCATCAGGTATTCAGCGGCGAATTTGCGGTCCTGGTCCAGCGGATAGCTTTCGCCATTGATCTTCAGTGCCGCGCCAAGCGGCAGGTCACGCCCCCGCAGGCGCACGCGCGAGCCGTACACCGGGATGTTCTGCTGGCGAAGACCGTTGCTGTCGAACACCTGCTCCAGCAGCGACAACGAGGCGGCCTGGTTGGCATCGACGGCAGTACCGCGGCGATCTTCCAGGGCGTCGCGCAGCTGCTGGTTGCCACGCTCCACTTCGGCCAGCGTCACCAGCTGCATGGACTGTGCCGAGGTCTCATCGACATTGCCCTCGGCATCGTACGCGCGCAGCACATAGACCAGGCGGTCGCCACGACGCAGCGGCGTGGACGCCGGCAGCGAACCGTCCCAACTGCTCTGCCCGACAGCAGCCACAGGCAGTTCAAAGGTCGCCAGGGGCGCGACCCGGTCACTGTCGCTGCCGCGGTAGAGGCTGACCTCCAGACGTTTGATGAACGCGGTGTAGTTGCCACGCACGAAGAATTCGACCGGACGCACGATGCGGCCCTGGTCGAACGCCACCATGCCCGGCGCCGAGATCGACAGCTCGGGCTGGCCCATGGCCGGGTCTTCGGTGGCCCAGATCGCGCCACCTTCCGGCAGGCGGATCATGAATTCACCGCGGACGGTCGCCTTGCCCGGCTCGTCCAGCGCCACGCTTACGCGCCGGTCCGGCTGCAGTACCTGCGATGACGAGCGCGTCGACGTGCCTTCGGTCACCGGCTCATCGAAGCTGCGCGAGCGCAGGGTGAACAGCAGGTCGCCCGCGGCGCTGCACTGGTTGCCCTCGCAGTGGATGGGCGCGCCATCGATGGACGCGTCGTTGGCCGGCGGCGGCGCGGCCTGCGCCGTTGCTGCCAGACCCAGCAGCAGTGCCTGGTACAACGCAGCGCGGTGCAGGCGGGCGGGACGCCGGACGACAGAGTGATGGGCGCTCATCGGCGGGCCTCCTGTTGGTGGGCCGCCGCGCGGGTGGCGGCGGTCTCCTCGTTGCGCACGCGCAGGCGTTGCTGCACGGCAGGGCTGAGGTGCACGCGCAGCGCTTCGAACACGGCATTTGCACGGCGCAGGCCCAACGCCTGGTTGTAGGCGTGGCCGCCACGCACATCGGTATGGCCGACCAGGCTGACCTGGCCACCCCCCATCTGCTCCAGGCGCGCGGCGATGGCAGCCAGCAGCGGCTTGAACTCCTCGCGGATCACCGCCTTGTCGGTGTCGAACAGCACGTTGCCCAGCAGCGCACCGCCGGCATCAACGCCAGCGACCAGCGAGTGCGGATCGCGCACGTCGGTACGCAGTTGCACCGACAGGCCAGCGCGCGAACCCTCAGCCACTTCGGCCTGCAGCGCATCACGCACGGCCACCGCACGGGCGAAGGCCAACGCCTGGCTTTCGCCGTTGGCGGCAATCACCACGTCACCGCCCTGGTAGCGATCGACCACCTCGGCCATCTTCGCCAGCACCGGACGATAGCTGGCACGCAGCTCGCTGCTGCCCGGGGCGAACAACACTTCGCCCAACGCCAGTTCGGCGCGCTCGGCGGCCGCCTGCGGCGACGGCGGCAGGCGCACGCCGAAGCTGAAGCGGGTCGGCACGCCCTGGGTAACCCGACGCAGCAACGGATTCTCGGTGGTCAGTCCGGAGCCCGCCGGTACCGTTGCCGGGTCCAGCTTGACGATGAAGTTGCGGCCCAACCGCGCATCGCCACCGTGCACATCGGCCAGGTGGTAACGACCGAACGGATCGGTTTCGATCAGCAGGCCCTCTACGGTGGCCAGGCGCACGCCGGGAATGCCCTGCTCCTGGATGCCGCTGTTGCGGATCAAGTAGGCCACCTCATAGCCTTCGGCCACCCGCGCGATCTCGCGATGCACGGTCGGCTCGGCCGCGGTCAGGCCCTTGGCCGCCTCGCCACTGCGCTGCACGGTTGCCACACCCTGCGCATCCAGCTGCAGGCGATGGCCCTGGGCGCTTTCCAGCACGAAATCATCGGTGAAGGACAGTTCGCGCAGGCGCTGGCGGATCACCACCTGATTGCTCTCGACGGTGTCCGACGTAGACGCCAGGCCGTGTATCACGCCCACCTGCACGCCATGCAGCAGGGGCGCGCTGGCATCGGCCAACGGCTGCGGTCCATCGCCACGATCCAGCGTTGTCGAACCCGGCACGTACGCGGCAGGCGCGAAACCGCCCTGCACGCGAACACCGGTCAGTTCCGCACTGTCCTGCCAGCCGTCGCCATCGCGGTCATCGAACACGGTGCCGAACACCAGGCTGTCTTCCAGCAGCGGGTCGGCATCCATGCGCACCTCTGCGGTCGCCACGTTCGACAGCGGCGTGCCGTCGCCGGCAGTAGCCACGGCCTGGTTGATGTGGTTGCCGGCACGCACGCCCGCGCCCACCCGCAACAGGTAGGTGATGGTGGCACTGCGGCCCACGGCGATGTCGACCGCGCCGATGCGCAGCGGGGTCTGGCTACCGCCCAGCGAGAACGCGCCGTCGTCGTCGGCCACGCGCATCGAGCCGTCCACATAGCTGAAGCCCGGCGGCGGCGTATCGACCACCACGCCGTCGCGCCAATGGCTGCTGCCGACGTTCTCGACCACCAACTGGTAGCGCACCAGGTCGCCCACCTTCACCAGCCGCGGGTTGGCGGTCTTGGTGATGCGCAGCGCGAAGTCCGAGATCACCTTGTGCCGCGTTTCGCAGGTGGTGCATTCCGGTGGCGGCGAGCCATCCGGGTACTGGCCGCGCAGGCGGTTGAGCACTTCCGTGCGTGCTTCCTGGTTGACGATGGCCTGGTAGACGAATTCATGTTGCCCAACGGGAGTACCGGTCGGCAGCGTGCAGACGATGTCGGTGCCCTGCTGCACGCAGCCTGCCGGCAGCGTGTCCACGCTCAGGCCCGCATCGGGCGTATCCAGCAGCTGCAACGGCTGGCGCAGCGAGGCGCGCTCGACGGTGGCCCGCAGGGTGTAGCGCAACCGGTCACCCGGACGCACTTCACTGCCACTTGCAGGGCCGGACAATTTTTCCAGCACCACGCGCGGCTCGGCCAGCACGTGCTCGGTGCTGCAGGTTCCCGTGCAGTTGGGGGTATCGCCGCCACTGCCCAGCACCGCGTTGCGGACGCTGCCACTGGCCTGCGCGTTGACCTGCGCGCGGTAGCCCAGCGTGTAGGTGCCGGGTGCGGTACCTGCCGGCAACGTGCACACCAGCGGATTGCTGGCATTGCAGGTGAAGGCGCCCGGCTGGGTCACCGACTGCAGGTCCAGGCCTGCGCCCAGGGTATCGGTCAGGGTGAGCACATCGGTGGTCTGCGAGTTGGCGACCACCACCTCGACGCTGTAGTCCACCGCATCGCCGATGTTGACCGGCGATGCCGTGCTGGAGGACTTGCGGTAGGTGACCGTCGCCGCCAGCACCGGGGTGGTGGTGGTGCAGTCGGTGGCACAGGTGTTGGTACCGGTGCCGCTGCCAAGCACGGCGTTGCTGACGCTGCCCTTGGCCTGCGCGTTCACCGTCGCGGTGTAGTTCACCGTGTAGGTGCCAGGTGCGGTGGCGGCCGGCAACGTGCACACCAGCGGGTTGGCGGCATTGCAGGTGAAGCCGGTGGTGGCGGTGACCGTGCCGAAGTCCAGGCCCTGCCCCATCGTGTCGGTCAGGGTGAATACAGCGGTGGTGCGCGAGCGGCTGACCACAGCGGTCAGGGTGTAGGCGATGCTGTCACCCACCTTGACCGAGCCGACCGCGGCCGAGGTCTTGCGATAGTCGATCTGGCTGCCAGCCACCGGGGTGGTGGTATCGCAGTTGACGGTGCAGCTCGGGTTGTCGCCACCGCTGCCGAGCACCGCGTTGGTCACCTGGCCGGTGGCCTGGGCGTTGACCACTGCGGAGTACGACAGGCTGTAGCTGCCTGGCGCAGTGCCGGCCGGCAACGTGCACACCAGCGGGTTGGCCGCGTTGCAGGTGTAGGCGCCGGCACTGGTCACGCTGCCGAAATCGAGGCCGCTGCCCAGCGTATCGGTCAGCGTCACCACGTCGGTGGTGCGCGAGTTGGTCACCACCGTGGTCAAGGTGTAGGCCAGGCTGTCACCCACCGACACGGGGCCGGCACTGTTCACCGACTTGGCATAGCTCACGCCCGGCGTCGCCACCGGCGTGGTGGTATCGCAGTTGGTCGTGCACGAGGGCGTGTCGGTGCCGGTGCCGAGCACGGCATTGCGCACCGTGCCACTGGCCTGCGCATTGACCGTAGCGGTATAGCTCAGGCTGTAGGTGCCCGGCACCGTCCCTGCGGGCAGCGTGCACACCAGCGGGTTGGCCGCATTGCAGGTGAAGATGCCCGCGCTGGCCACGCTGCTGAAGTCCAGGCCGCTGCCCAGCGTATCGGTCAGGGTGACCACATCGGTGGTGCGCGAACGCGCAACGGTCACGCTGAGCGTGTAGCCGATGCTGTCGCCCACCCGTACCGGTCCACCGGTGGAGGCCAGCTTGGCGTAGCTCACCTGCGGGCTGGCCAGTGGCGTGGTGGTATCACAGCTGCCGACACACGACGGATTGTCGGGACCGCTCGGCACTACGGCATTGCGCACCTGGCCAACCGCCTGTGCGTTGACGATGGCGGTATAGGAGAACGCGTAGCTGCCGGGCACGGTGCCGGCGGGCAGCGTGCATACCAGCGGATTGCCGGGCACGCAGATGAAGCCGCCGGCATTGGTCATGCCGCCGAAGTCCAGGCCAGCGCCCAGGGTATCGGTCAATGTGACGGCAGCGGTGGTGCGCGCATCGGCCACGACCACGCTCACCGTGTAGGCAACGCTGTCGCCCACCGCGACCGGGCCGGCCGTGGAGCTGGCCTTGGATACCGAGATGCGCGGCGCCGCCACCGGCGTGGTGGTGGTGCAGTTGCTGCTGCAGGTCGGAGTGTCGGTGCCGGTGCCCACCACCGTGTTGACCACCTGGCCGCTGGCCTGCGCGTTGACGGTGGCCGCATAGGTCAGGCTGTAGGTACCCGGTACGGTGCCCGCTGGCAGCGTGCACACCAGCGGATTGGCCGCATTGCAGGTAAAGGCGCCGGCGTTGGTCACGCTGGCGAAATCCAGACCGGTGCCGAGGGTATCGGTCAGGGTCAGCACGTCGCGGCTGTTGCCGTCGGCAATGGTGACATCCACGGTGTAGCTCACCGTCGCTCCCACCGCCACCGGACCGGTGGTGTTGGAGCGTTTTGCGTAGCTCACCCGTGTAACCGGAACGGTCACATCGCTGCGGGTGCAATGGTTGGCATCGGTACAGGCCTCGCCCGGTGCGGGCGGATTGCCACCATTGAACGGATCGTAGCCACCGCCGACGCTGGCGTGGTTGCGCAACAGGCCGCTTGCCGATGCGGACACGGTCACCGGCAGGGTGAAGCTGCTGCTGTCACCGGCGGTGCCGGCTGCCGACAGTACCTGGCTGCTGGTGCAGCTCACCGCCTGGCCGCTCGCCGTACAGCTCCAGCTGCCACTGCTGAGGGTACCGGTCCAGTTCGGCACGATCCCTGCCGGCAACTGGTCGCGCACGGTGATGACACCCGCCGGCACGTTCGGCGGATTGCCGGTCGGCACGTTGGTGGTGTTGCTGATCGTCAGCGTGTACTGGGTGCCGGCCTGGCCGTAGTTCCAGATGCCGCCGGTGGCATTGTTGCTCTTCACCACCTTCAGCGCGGGTGCGGTGATGGTGATCAGGTGGTCTTCCACTTCGCCGTCGTCGGCCACGCCGGTCGGCTGCTGGATCTGCGCCGCATTGGTCGCATAGCGCAAACGCACGTAACTGCTGCCTGCGCTTACCTGCGCGGGCACGGTCCAGCTCAGGTTGGCCCCGCCACCACTGCATGCAGCGATGTTGCTGCGCTCGCCCGGGTCGAATGTGCCGTTGCGATTGAAATCGATCCAGCCGGCCACGCTGCCGCTGCCCACGCACGCCACCGGTTGGCTGATCTGGGTACCGGCCTGCATCACCGTCAGCACGTAGCTCGCCGGCCAGGCGTTCTCTTCATTGGGATTGCCCGAAGGGAAGTTGTCGTCACCCTTCGCATCGGCGCTGTAGCTGCTCTTCTGCTCGGTATCCGGACCCATCGTGCCGAGGAAATCGGTCAGCGGCGGTGCCAGGCCACCCGGCGTATAGCCGGCGGTGTTGATGTTGGTGGGGGTGGCGTTGACCGGCAGGCCATCCGGGCGGAACTGCAGATCGTCCACCACATGCATGGCGTCGCCATAGCTCTGCGGCGCATCGCCGAAGTCGGCATACGGCACCAGCAGGCCGATGGCGATGGCGGTGGTGCCGCCACCGCGCATCGAGAAGCCCATGTTCACCGCGAGGTTGCCCGGCGCGTGCGCGGCATTGTCGAAATTGAGGAAGGTGACCGCAGCGGTGTTGTTGTCGTTGCCCGGCCCGAAGCGGATCACGCTGTTGCCGCCGCTGCTGGACTTGGTCACGTTGTAGGCACCTGCGCTGAGGTTCTTGCGCATCTCCACCACGTTCCAGGTGCCCAGTGCACTGGCTTCGACGAACTCGCCACTGTTGTTGATCGACTCGGCGTCGGCCATCACCACGCCGCGCAGGCGATACGGCGCACCGCCCAGGGTCGAGACACAGTTGATTTCGAAAGAGGATGTACCGCTGCTGCGCGAGATGCCTGCGATCAGCTGGTTGGCGCCACCGGTGCCACCGACGTTGTACAGGTCGTCCAGGCTGTCGCCGCTGAAGCTGCCCGGGCGATAACTCTGCAGGAGTCCGCCGCCACTGATGTTGGCCAGACTGCAGCTGACACTGAGGTTGATGCCCGCGGCCACCGGCATCGAGATCGACGAGGTATCACCATTGTTGAGCGTGACCCCGGCAGTGCCCAGGTCCGTGCCGCCACCCCAGGTCAGCCACAGCACCGTGTTGCGGTACGGGCTGGTGCCGCCGGTCGCGTAGGCCGCGGCCCAGGCCGACGATGGCAGCAGCACCGACAGCAGCAGCAACAGCAGACCGGCGGCCAGCCATCGCCCGGTCCGGCCGGGATGTGCACTTTTTTCAGGATGAACGGATTCACCGCCCGCGCTGATGCGCGACGTCGTCGACTGCCACATGTTGGTTTTTCCCCGTCATCAGCCCCACAGGGGAGCCGCTGTTCAGTGGGTACCGGGGAGGGTTCTGCCGGACCCGGAGACGCGTACGAATGCGTGTCTGCCGGTTCCGTGGCGACTACAACCGTCCCTGGACCCTGTTGGTCAGGTTCGCAAAACTGTGACGAAGATAACACAATACAAACAATTGTGTGATGTAGGTCACATTTAAGTTTGCCAAATCTGGCGCCGGCCCCACGAACACAGTTGTAGCAACCGGCCCCCGAGGCCTCGTGCACGGATCCGGCAGCCGGACCGCCCTTTCCGGCAATTCGTCACGCATTTTCGGAGCCGGAGCGAGGCGTTCGGCGGGGGCGCACACAGAAAAACCGCCGGGCCATGGGCTACCGGCGGGAGCTGAAGTGGAAGGGTGATCGCGCCGCGCTTGGCGGCAGCCAGGCTTCTACCAGGGCACGAAGAGCAGGATCAGCACGATCGCCAGCAGCACGGCGGCGACGGTCAACAGCACGTTGCGCTGGCGCCACGAAGGCTTGGGGGTGCCGGGGGTATTCATGGGGGCGCTCCTAGGCAACCGATGGGGACGGCACCAGACTGCCGAGTCCGCTTGCAGCAGCGCGTGCACAGGATGTGCAGCGGGAGTGCAGAGCCCTGCCCTTTCCCGCTCAGGTTGTATCGCAGGCCATGAACAGCAGCTCCGGCGTGGAGGCGTCTTCGCTGGCGACGAAGCCGAGGTCGCGGTACAGCGCCACGGCCGCCTGATTGTCCCTATAGACCTTCAATGTCAGCTGCATCGCAGCGGTGCGGCGAACGGCTTCGGCGCACAGTGCCGTCATCAACACCCGGCCAAGGCCACGGCCGCGTGCCTGCGGCGACACGATGATGCGCCCGAGGTGCATGCTGCCGGGTGTTGTCTGCCAATACTGGCCGAAGCCCAGGCAGGTGCCGTCGGCATCCTGCAGTGTCCAGCCTGGACGCGAAGGCAACGCCAATGCAGCGGCGAAGGCTTCGGCAGGCAAGGGGAAGGGAACGCCGGGACCTGCCCAGCGCAGGGTCGCCTCAGGTGAGTCGAGCCAGCCGGCAACAACGGCAAACTGCGAAGGCTGGACAGGCTGCAGGACGTAATCCATGGCGCCGGCGCTGTTGCGGGCGCGCGTCGATGCGCCCGACGTGGGCAGACGCTTCACCGCGTCATGCGGGTCCAGCTGCTCCCAACCTTCTACGTTGTCGATCATCAGATGGCCGATCTTGTGAATCAGATAGTGCTGGCTGCCGTCGCGCGGCTGCTTCAGCTCGCCGCGGATCTACGACCGGGCGGCGATGCGCAAGCTCCATCGTACCAACCCTGCCCGGGCAGCACTGTGGCTGTTCATGGCCCACACGAGATTGTACCGCGGGGAGCTGGTCGGACTGGGCAAGGACTCGGTGGCCGGGCGCAGGCTCAGGGTCGAGAGCGATCCGGACGAAGATGACCAGGGACGCACGAAGTCGGGCAAGTGGCGCGAGGTGCCACTGAATCGGTATGCGCGCTGGGCGCTGCGCCACCTACCCGATCCGCTGGCCGCCGTGCACAAGGACACGGTATCCGACTGGTTCGCCTCGGATGCCAAGCGTGCGGGAATCGGCGGCAGCCTCCACCGGCTACGGCACACCTTCTGCGCCCACATGGTCATGGCCGGGGCGCCGTTGCGAAAGGTGCAGATCCTGGCCGGGCACGCTGATTACGCCACGACCGAGAAGTACTACGCCCATTTGACGCCTGAAGGCGATGATCGCGCCGTGGCGAAGCTCCGGTACTGACCGGCGCCGCTGGGACCGTTGGGACCAAATCCTGTGGATATGCGGGAAACAGTGGGAATTGCACGCCACTGCGCTTGCCTGACTCATTGATTTTGACAACCCCGGCCCGATGCTCGTTTCGTACAATCGGCAGTCCCGAACAAAGGAGACGACGATGCCGGGAGGTACCACCGTTGCCACTGCGGCGCTCATTGATGAGGCAGAGCGGGAGCTGTGCGTTGTGTTTCCAGTTGAACTCAGGGCCGTCTGGCTCACGCACAACGGCACCGAGCTACCGGGTGGGTGGCGATTTTTCCCGGTCTTTGACCCTGGCAACCCGCGGAAGACGGCCGGATCGGTCACGTATGAGAACCTGCGCGGTGCGTGGGGAATGCACCTTCGATCACTTGATCTTGTGGCGCTCGCGTCGAATGGAACCGGCAACCATCTGGTGATGCGGGTTGTGGACGGCGTCGCGATACGGGACATCCTCCACTGGAACCACGAAACCGAAAAGCTGACCCGCTGGAAGCCTGGCATCGATGCCGTGATGCGCTCCGCCCGAACGTCGGCGGAAAGGCTCGCCGCCATTCGCGCCACGCTCATGAAGGACACCCCGCGCGCTCGGCTTCCTGCCAGATAGATTCGCAGACGCAGACCGACTGTGACTACTGTGACCAAACGGCATGGATATGCCGAAAACAGTGGAGTAGACGCTATGCGCCGAATGGCTATGCGCCGAATGGCCTAAGCCATTGATTATGGTGACCCCGGCCCGATTCGAACGGGCGACCTTCCCCTTAGGAGGGGGACGCTCTATCCAGCTGAGCTACGGGGCCATGCAGCCGCCAAGTTTACAGGCAAGCCGCCCTGCCCTCCAAGCTTTCATCTGCCACACCATTGCCACTGGCGCGGCGCACCATGGCCAGTCCGGGCGCTCTGCTACCATCGGCGGCTCAGTTCGTCGCGCCCCCACCTGCCCGCGGCGGCACCAAACACAACGTAACGAAACACAGGAGTCTGCATGTCTTCCGAGCTGCTCAAGTCCCTTGGTCTGGACGCGATCAACGCTGGCACCTACCTGGGCAACGGGGAGTGGTCGAGCGCTACCGGTGGTGAACTGATCACCCCGATCAATCCGACCACGGGCGAGCCGATCGCGCAGGTCCGCGCCACCACCGAAGCCGAGTACGAAACCGTCATCGCGCGCGCCCAGGAAGCCTTCAAGGTCTGGCGCACCACGCCGGCCCCGCGTCGCGGTGAAGCTGTGCGCCTGTGTGGCGAAGCGCTGCGCAGGAACAAGGACGCCCTCGGTTCGCTGGTCGCGCTGGAAATGGGCAAGAGCAAGCCCGAAGGCGACGGTGAAGTGCAGGAGATGATCGACATCGCCGACTTCGCCGTGGGCCAGAGCCGCATGCTGTACGGCTACACCATGCATTCCGAGCGCCCCGGCCACCGCATGTACGAGCAGTACCAGCCGCTCGGCCTGGTCGGCATCATCAGCGCGTTCAACTTCCCGGTGGCGGTGTGGGCATGGAACTCGTTCCTGGCCACGATCTGCGGCGACATCTGCCTGTGGAAGCCGTCCAACAAGACCCCGCTGACCGCCATCGCCTCGATGCGCATCTGCAATGAAGCGCTGCGCGATGCAGGTTTCCCGGACCTGTTCTTCCTGATCAACGACGCCGGCACCGCGCTGTCGGAAAAGATGGTGGCCGACAAGCGCGTGCCGCTGATCAGCTTCACCGGCTCGACCCAGGTCGGCCGCACGGTCGCCGAGAAGGTCGCGCACCGCCTTGGCCGCTGCCTGCTGGAACTGGGCGGCAACAACGCGATCATCCTCGACGAAACCGCCGACCTGAAGCTGGCCATTCCCGGCATCGTGTTCGGTGCGGTCGGCACCGCCGGCCAGCGCTGCACCACCACCCGCCGCCTGATCGTGCACGAATCCATCCATGACGACGTGCTGGCCACGCTGGTCAAGGCGTACAAGCAGGTGGAAGGCAAGATCGGCGATCCGACCGACCCGGCCAACCTGATGGGCCCGCTCAACAGCGACGGCGCCGTGCAGCAGTTCCTGGCCTCCATCGAAAAGGCCAAGGCCAGCGGCGGCATCATCGAAACCGGCGGCACGCGCATCGACCGCGCAGGCAACTTCGTGCTGCCGGCCATCGTCACCGGCCTGAAGAACAGCGATGAAGTGGTGCAGCACGAGACCTTCGCGCCGATCCTGTACGTGATGAAGTACAGCACGCTGGACGAAGCCATCGACATGCAGAACGGCGTGCCGCAGGGCCTGTCCTCGTCGATCTTCACCACCAACCTGAAGACTGCCGAGCGCTTCCTGTCGGCGGCCGGTTCGGACTGCGGCATCGCCAACGTCAACATCGGCACCTCGGGCGCGGAAATCGGTGGCGCCTTCGGTGGCGAGAAGGACACCGGCGGTGGTCGCGAGTCCGGTTCGGATGCATGGAAGGTCTACATGCGCCGCCAGACCAACACCATCAACTATTCGGATTCGCTGCCGCTGGCCCAGGGCATCAAGTTCGACCTGTGATGGCAAACGGTCCGGCCATGCACATGGGTCAGAGCCCCTCCGGGGATCCGACCCATCCCGTGCCGACCACTCAGGGTCGGATCCCCACAGGGGCTCCGACCCTCGATTTCACCGGCCGCCGGGTGCTGATCGCCGGTGGCAGCAAGGGCATCGGCCGCGAACTGGCGCTGGCCTTCGCCCGCGCCGGTGCGCAGGTCTCGGCCTGCGCCCGCGGCCAGGCCGGACTTGACGCCCTGCAGGCCGATGCGCAGGCCCAGGGCACGCAGCTGCACACCTTCGCCACCGATCTGGGCGACCTCGGCCGCATCGGCGCCTGGCTGCAGGCCGCTGCCGACGCGCTCGGCGGCATCGATGTGCTGGTCAACAACGCCACCGGCTACGGCATGGCCGATGACGAAGACGGCTGGGCGGCCAGCCTGCAGATCGACCTGATGGCGGCGGTCCGCGCCTCGCGCCTTGCGCTGCCGTGGCTGCGCGCCTCGTCCGATGCCTGCATCCTCAACCTCTCTTCAATCGCCGCGCAGCAACCGCGTCCCGGCGGCGCACCGTATGCGGCGGCCAAGGCCGCGCTGTCGCACTACACGACGTCGCAGGCCCTGGCGCTGGCGCCGGACCGGATCCGGGTCAACGCCATCGCACCGGGCTCGATCGAATTTGCCGATGGTCTCTGGGATCGACGTCGTGTCGAAGATCCCGCCCTGTACCACGGCACCCTGGCGAAGATTCCGTTCGGCCGCTTCGGGCAGCCGCGCGAGATCGCCGATGCCGCGCTGTTCCTGTGCTCGCCGCTGGCGCGCTGGATCACCGGCCACGTGCTCAATGTCGATGGCGGCCAGGTGCTGATGGGCTAGCGCCGATCCCTCGGTATCGGCCAACCTTGGTTGGCGCCGCATTCGTCGACCAAGGTCGACGCCTGCAAAAGCCACCCCGCGCTCGGCTCCGATGGTTGCCAACCTTGCCTGGCAGCCTTGCATTGGCCGGACCATGGGATTGCCGGGGCAGACGCACTATCATGTCGGCACTGCCACGGAGGACTCGATGAGCGTGCCACCCCGACAGAGCAACGCCCTGGCCGTGGTCAGCCTGATCGCGGGCATCTGCAGCTGGACCGTGCTGCCGGGTGTCGCCGCCCTTGTTGCCATCATCACCGGGCACCTGGCCCGCGCCGAGATCCGCCGCCGCGCCGGCGAACAGGACGGCGATGGCATGGCCCTGGCCGGGTTGATCATGGGTTGGCTCAACATCCTCGCTGCGGTGGGCCTGGTGGCGATCCTGATCTTCGCGATGGTGGCCGCCGGCGCCGACGCCAAACCTGGACTGCGCTGGTGAAAGCACGATGACCTCCGCCGACAGCACTGAACGCTTCAGCAGCCGCGTCGCGGACTATGTCCGCTACCGCCCGGACTATCCGCCTGCCCTGATGGACTGGCTGCATGGCTCCATGGCCGTGGCAACCAGCGCGCGTGTCGCTGACATCGGCGCCGGCACCGGCATCTCCAGCCGACAGTTCCTGGCCGCCGGCCATCCACTGGTCGCCGTCGAACCCAACGCGGCGATGCGCGCCGCCGCCGAGCACTGGCTGGCGCCGCAGTATCCGCAGTTCTCCGCCGTCGATGGCCGCGCCGAGGCCACCGGGCTGGCCGATGCCAGCGTTGATCTGGTCGGCGCCGCGCAGGCCTTCCACTGGTTCGACACCGTGGCCGTGCGCGCCGAATGGCAGCGCATCCTGCGCCCGGGCGGCCTGGCGCTGATCTACTGGAATTCGCGCCTGCTCGATGCCAGCCCGTTCCTGGTCGGCTACGAACAACTGCTGCTGGACTACGGCACCGACTACACCGCCGTGGCCGAACGCTACCAGGACGACGCCACCATGCAGGCCTGGTTCGGCTCCGGCCTGCGCGGCATGGTGCAGCTGCCGAACGTGCAGCACCTGGACCTGGACGCCCTGCGCGGGCGCCTGCTGTCTTCTTCCTACGCGCCGCAGCCCGGCCATCCGCGCCACGCGCCGATGCTGGCTGCGCTGCAGGACCTGTTCGCCGCCCATGCGGTCGACGGCCAGGTCGCTTTTGAATATCGAACCCGAGCCTTCCTCGGCACGCTGGACTGAAACCAACGCATGTATTCGCTTGCCCGCCCCTTCCTGTTCTCGCTCGACGCCGAACGCGCCCACGGTCTCGGCCTGTCCGCTCTGGACCTGGCCTATCGCACCGGCACCACGCCGCTGGTGGCCGCACGCATCGCGCCGATGCCCAGCACGGTGTTCGGGCTGACGTTCCCCAATCCGGTCGGCCTTGCTGCCGGCCTGGACAAGAATGGCGAGCACATCGATGCACTGTTCGCGCTGGGCTTCGGCTTCGTGGAGATCGGCACGATCACGCCGCGACCGCAGGCCGGCAACCCCAAGCCGCGCCTGTTCCGGCTGCCTGCGCACAACGCGATCATCAACCGCATGGGCTTCAACAACGCCGGGGTGGATGCGCTGGTGCGCAACGTCGAACGCGCGCGCAGCCGGCGCGGCCTGCTCGGCATCAACATCGGCAAGAACAAGGACACCCCCAACGAACAGGCGGCCGATGACTACATCGCCTGCATGGACAAGGTGTACCCGCTGGCCGACTACATCACCGTCAACATTTCCTCGCCCAACACGGCCGGCCTGCGCGAGCTGCAGGAAGAGACCGCTCTGCGGCAGCTGGTCAGCCAGCTGCGTGAGCGCCAGGAAGCGCTGGCCGCGCAGCATGGCCGACGCGTGCCAATGCTGGTGAAGGTGGCCCCGGACCTCAGCGAGCGCGACATCGATGCCGCCGCGCGCGTACTTGGCGAACTGCAGGTGGACGGCGTGATCGCCACCAACACCACCATCGACCACAGCCGGGTTGCCGGCGATCCGCTGGCCAATGAAGCCGGCGGGCTGTCCGGTGCACCGGTGCTGGAACAGTCCACCCTGGTACTGCGCCGCCTGCGTGCACGCCTGCCCGAATCAGTGCCGCTGGTCGGTGTCGGCGGCATCCTGTCCGGTGCCGACGCCGTGGCCAAGATGGCCGCCGGTGCGGCGCTGGTGCAGTGCTACAGCGGCCTGATCTTCAAGGGCCCGGCATTGGTCGCCGACTGCGTGGAGGCGATCCGCCGCCGACGCGAGGCGCCCAGCCGCGGCGCGGTGGCACCCCTGTGAGCACGCCCATGGACGACACCAACAACGCTGCAGCACCGCTGCGCTGGACCCTCACCCACAACGCGCCACTGCAGGCCCTGAACACGTTCCACGTGCAGGCCAGCGCAGCGCAGTTGCTGGAACTGCACGACGCCGCGCTGCTGCCGGAGGTTCTGGCGTTGCCGGAAGTGGCCAATGGCCCGCTGCTGGTGCTCGGCAGCGGCAGCAATGTGCTGATCGCCGAAGACCTGCCCGGCACCGTGCTGGTGTTCGGCAACCGCGAAATCAGTTTCCTCGAACACCGTGCCGACCACGCCGTGATCCGCGCTGGAGCCGGCGTGTCCTGGCACGGGCTGGTGATGTGGTCGCTGCAGGAAGGCCTGTCCGGCCTGGAAAACCTGGCCCTGATTCCCGGCACCGCCGGCGCATCGCCGATCCAGAACATCGGCGCCTATGGCGCGCAGGTCGGCGAGTTCATCCAGACCGTAGAGGCCTGGGACTGCCAGGAAAAAACCTGGGTACGGCTGGACAACGAACAGTGTGGCTTCGCCTACCGCGACAGCGTGTTCAAGCAGCAGCCGGACCGCTACCTGATCACCGCCATTGAACTGAAACTGCCGCTGCTGCACGACCTGCGCATGGGCTACGCCGGCATCCGCGAAGAACTGCAGGCGCAGGGCGTGGAACTGCCGAGCGCGGTGGACGTGGCCAATGCGGTGATCGCGATCCGTCGCCGCAAGCTGCCCGACCCCGACGTACTGGGCAACGCGGGCAGCTTCTTCAAGAACCCGGTGCTGCCACTGGAACAGGTGGAGGTGCTGCTGCAGCACTTCCCCGAGCTGCCGGTGTTCCCGGCAGACCGCGACGACCGCCGCAAGGTCTCGGCGGCCTGGATGATCGAATCCTGTGGCTGGAAGGGCTTCCGCGAAGGTGATGCCGGCGTTGCGCCCAGCCACGCGCTGGTGCTGGTCAACCACGGCAACGCCACCGGCACTGAACTGCTGGCGCTGGCACGGCGGATCTCCGCTTCGGTACTGGAGAAGTTCGGCGTGCCGATCGAACCGGAGCCCCGCCTGCTCGGCGCACAGTGGTGAGCACACCCGCCCTACCCGCCAGCGCCACCCCATTGCGGGCGGCGCTGCTGATGCTCGGCAGCACCATGGCGTTTGGACTGATGGCGGTGGCGATCCGCTACGCCACCCGCTACGTGCCGACCCAGGAAGTGGCGTTTTTCCGCAATGCCTTCGGCCTGCTCGCCCTGCTGCCGATGCTGCTGCGCCCAGGCCATGCCCCGTTGAAGACCCAGCAGCTGCCGCGCTATTTCCTGCGCAGCGCGATCGGCCTGGGCTCGATGCTGTGCGCGTTCTGGGCGTTGGGCCACCTGCCCCTGGCACAGGCCGTTTCGCTGTCCTACTCCACCCCGTTGTTCGTCACCATCGCGGCGGTGCTGTGGCTGGGCGAAACGGTACGCGTACGGCGCTGGGCAGCGGTGGTGGTCGGCTTCATCGGCGTGCTGGTGATCGTGCGGCCGGGCACGGCCGGCTTCACGTCCGGCAGCCTGATCGCGGTGGCCGCCGCCGTGCTCAGCTCGCTGGTGGCGATCCAGATCAAGCAGCTCACCCGTATCGACAGCGCCGACACCGTGGTGCTTTACACCTACGTGTTCTGGGTACCGCTGTCGCTGATACCGGCCTTGTTCGTATGGGTGTGGCCCACCGGCATCGCCTGGGTCTGGTTGCTGGCCACCGGCGTGCTGGGCACCATCGGCCAGTTGCTGTGGACACGCGCACTGCGCCTGGGCGAAGTCTCCGCGCTGACCCCGATCAGCTTCCTGCAACTGCCGCTGGTGACCTTGTGTGGCTGGCTGTTGTTCGCAGAGACGGTGGATCGCTGGACCATCATCGGCGCGGGCATCATCCTCGCCGCCAACGCCTACATCGCCCATCGCGAAGCAGTGCTGTCACGGCGTGCAGCGAGCGTCGCCGCGAGCGCAGCGGCCAAGCCGGCAGAGTAAGAGGTCCGGCCGGGCTGCGCCCGGCACCTGCGGAGGCCGGAGCCAAGGTAACAGCAACCTCAACAGCAACAGCCGAAGCAACAACAACAGCGGCATTGACTGGGGATGGCGGGGCGGTGTCGGATGGCGGGGACGCCGTAAACCCATCCTTGGGGGCTTGGCCGCGGCATCCATGCCGCGGACACCCCGCCATCCGACACCGCCCCACCTTTGACAGTTTCCCGGTGTCTGGTAGATCCACGCCATGCGTGGATGAATCTCCATCGAAATCGAATACTTCGACAATTGATCAAATGATCGAAGAGCATCCACGCATGGCGTGGATCTACCGTGTCGACCAAGGTCGACACCCACCAACAGCAGCGAGGAATTGTCGAAGGCGGGGTGGGTCCGGTTGCGGGGGCGTGAGCGCCATGGATGGCGCGACCGAGCCTCCATGGGTGAGGGCGCTTTGATTGCGAAGCACTGCTTCGCAAGCGCCCGAACGCACAGCCGCCAGCGGCTGGGCCGGTCTGGGGATTTACGGCGTCCCCCGCAACCGGACCCACCCCGCCATCCCACAGGAGGCCAGCTTTTGCTGTTGCTGTTGCTTCGGCTGTTGCTGTTGCTGTTGAGGTTGCCGGCCAGCGGCCGGCACTACCGCAGGTGCCGGGCGCAGCCCGGCCGGACCCCCTACAGCACTTGGTACGCGCGCTCGGCCGCATCGAACACATTGCCCGGCGCGAACTGCTCGCCCAGGTAATGCAGTGCTTGCCGGTGCTGCTGCAACGAGCGCTGCGCCGCGCCGGGGCCCAGCAGCATCTGCTCGAATTCGATCAGGTCCTGCAGGATGCGCCAGTGCCGGTACCACGCAATCCAGCGCGGATCGCCCAGGTCGCTGCCATAGCCTTCGGCGAAGCCGAGCGGATGCTCGCGCCCCCAGCGACCACCTACCGCGGCGCCGACAAACATCAGGTCACGCTCGCGCGGGGCCAGTGCCAGGCCATCCCAGTCAATCAGGTGGAGTGCATCGTCCTGCCCCATCAGCAGGTTGCCCGCGTGCAGGTCGGTGTGGCACAGGCGCAACGCCGGTGCTTCACCCTGCAATTGGCGATGCAGCGCTTCGGCACGCTGGTGAAGTTCGGCGATGCGCGGCCGCTGCTGCTGCCACAGCGCCAGGAACGCACTGCCGGACCGATCCTGCGCCTGCGCCTGCGTCGAGGGATCGCGCAACCATGTCGCCACCGTGTCGACCGCTGCGGTTTCAAGCCGCAGCGTCGGCAGGGCCTGGCGCAACGCCGGCGGAATCTCGGCCTCATGCAGGCGACGCAGCACTTCGCCCAGCTGGCGCCATTGCGCACGGCTCAGCGGTGCCTCGAAGCCCGACTGCCCTTCGATGTAGGGGAACAGCGTGAACTGCAGGCCCCAGCGCTGCACCGATGCGCCGCCGGTCAATGCCGGCCACGGCGCAACAATCTCTTCGATGCCCAAGGTGCCACGCAGCCAATGCAGGCTGTCCCACACCGCGGGTGCCACCTGGAAGTTGCGGCACTTCAACCACCAATGGTCGTGGCGGGCATCGATACGGAACACGCACGCATTGGCGTCGGCGCCCACCGGACGCGGCACCACCGCCGTCGCGTTGATGTCGTAGGACTGCTGCAGGACTTCAACGATCTGCTGCGCCGAAGCGAATGACATGGATGCAGGCGTGCTTTGGTGACGACACCTACTATCGCAGATGGCCTTGCATCCGCACAGGCAAACTGGTCACAACATCGCTCTCCTGCGACAAAAGAACTAGCCGGCGATGCGTCGCATGACCGCTTCCAACGGACCGCGCGCGAACTGCCACGACCACAACCAGGCCGCCGCGGTCGCCAGCATCACGAACAACAACGCGGCCATCAGCACCCACGACAGGCTGGCACTGCCATCAAGCAGTCCAAGCGATTCCAGCACGCCCATGCCGATCAGGATGTGCGCCACGTACAGGCTCAGCGTCATCCGTCCGGCCGCAGTGAACGGTTCCAGCCAATCGCCAGGATGCAGCCGCACCAGCCACAGGCATGCCGCGATCAGTGCACACGCCGCGCCTGCGCCGGTCAGCAGATAAGCCGGGCCGGGCGGCATCGGCTGTGTCGCCAGCCACACCTGCCACGGCGTGCCGTGACCCCACTGCTGCAACATCTGGCCGGCCCCCATCAGCAGCAGGCCGAGCAGCAGCAAGGCACGCTGCACCCGGGGTTGCGACAGCGGCAGCCGCGCCAGCAGCATGCCCAGAAGGAAAAAGCACAGCCACGGCAACACCGGATGGAAGCCATTGAACAGCAGGTTGCGCATCGCACCCGGCCAGTGCCACAGCCCCTCGTAAGCCAGCGTCTGCCAGTTCCAGCCCTGGCTGTAGTCCCAGCGCAGCAGGGACCAGAACGCGACCATCGCCAGAGCCACCATGCTGCCCAGCAGAACACGGGGCGACGCGCGCAGCCACAGCACCGCCAGCGCGAAGTACACCGCGTAGTAATGCAGGATATCGGCAGGAAACACGGTCAGGTTGAGCAGGCCGAGCACGGCCAGGAACACGGCCCGCCGCCAGGTCTGCACGCTTGCCTGCCACCACGCCAGTCGCTGTGTGGCCAGCATCAGGCCCACCCCGGCCAGCGTCACGAAGGTCGCCGAAGCCTTGCCTTCCAGCAGGTGGAAGAATCCAGCAAGCCAGCCGCCGCCGTCGGTCTCGGCGGCCATCGCCAGGCGGAAGTTGACCAGCACCATGCCGGCCAGGGCGAGGTAGCGCGCCAGGTCCAGCCCATGCAGCCGCCGATCGTCAGTGCTCACGCACGCGCCCCAAGCAGAGCTGCCAGCAGAGAGGGATCAAGCACGTCGGTATCGACATCGCTCGCCTCACCCAATCCCTGCCGCAGCGCAGCGCTCTCGATCGCATCCAGCAGCACCTGCGCCTGCAGCGCGGGCGCCAGCACGGGCCGGCGGCGCTCACGACGTGCGACCTCCTGCAAAGCCTCGGCAAGACCGCGCTGCAACTGCGCGCGGTTGCCAGCGAATGCCGCCGCCACCGCCGGATTACGCGCGCTCTCGGCCAGCACTTCCACGCTCAACAGCGCCCATTCCGGCTGCCGGCACAGGGTGTGGAAGTCCCGCAGGAACCCCTGCACCTGCGCACGTTCGCCATTGCATCCCGCCAACCGCTGCAGCAACGGCTGCAGTTCGTCCCGTTCGGCCTTGGCCGTCGCCAGGATCAGCGCCTCCTTGCCGGGAAAGTGGTTGTAGAGATTGCCCAGGCTGACCCCGGCCGCCTGCGCGATGTCGCGCATGCTGGTCTGATGGAAGCCCTTGGACAGAAAGCACTGCAGGGCCGCCTGCAGGATCTGCGAGGCGCGTTGCTCATTGCGGTCGGTGCGGTTCATGCGGCAGACAATGAACGAACGTTCGTCCATTTAAAAGCCGAATCCAAGCCTTCGGCCAGTCGCCGTTCAGCGCGTCGCGCTTGACCTCAACCGCTGTTGAGGACCGATCCTGCCGCGCCCTGCTGCAACTGCGGACCCTGCATGCACCTAGAAGAACTCGTCCAGCAGGCGGTAGAACGCGAGTCGGCGCTCATCGGCACCCATGCCATAGCGGGCCAGCAAGGGCGCAAGCCAGCGGGTGTCGTCATAGTTGTGGACCAGGCTGCGTGCGGCCAACGCCAGATCCTGGCAACGATCAGCCACACCCAGCCGGCCGCAATCGATGAAACCGCTGAAGCGGCCGTCGACCGCCACCAGATTCGGCAGGCATGCATCGCCGTGCGCTACCACCAGATCCTCATCCGCCGGACACGCTGCGATCAGCTCGGCATGCACCTGCTCGGCGCTCTGGCCCAGACGCTCATCGTCGAAATCATCCGCATCGATCAACCCTGCGGCAACGCGCGCAGCGACCTCCGGCAAACGCGATGCAAGGCGATGATCGAACGGACAACCGGCAACCGGCAGCGCATGCAGGGCGCGCAGCGCGTCAGCCAGCAGCACGACCACCTGGTCGGGCGCCAGCGTCGGCGACGATGCCAGGTCATGCCCGGGCAACGCGCTCATCAGCAGCCAACGCCGGCCGCCCTCCTCCGCCGTATCCAACACCGTTGGCACCGGCTGTCCCTGTGCCCGCAGCCAACGCAGACGCAGGATTTCGCCCTCCAGTTCGCTGAAGGCATCGATCACTTCCGATTTCAGGAACGCATCCGGCAACCCTTGACGTCGCACCCGCGCCACATCGGCGCGCGACACGCCGATGCCCTGCATCTCGATATCTGCATCGCGCAGCGCGCTGCGCCACTGCGACGGCAAGGGCATTACACCGCCATCGCTCGGTCGTGCTTCCATCCCCACCGCTCCGGCCCCGGTCACAGCCTGGATTCTCTCCGAATCGGACACCCCACAGCAAAGGACACCGCATGAAACTCATGGTCATCGGCGCCAGCAAAGGTCTTGGCCGCGCCTTCGTGGAAGGCATCTGCCGGCCCGGCGATACCGTCATCGGCGTATCGCGCACACGCCCCACGCAGCTGGACTGCAGCGAGGGCGTCGACCTGCACTGGATAGAAGCAGACCTGAGCCAGCCAGCACGGGCCGCCGCCAGCATCGCGGCGCAGGCGCCGCCGGATCTCGATGTGCTCATCCATAACCTTGGCATCTGGGAGGAGACCGCATTCAGTGACGACTACGATTTCCTCAACGAAAGTGACAGCGCGCTGGCGCAGCTGGTGGACGTCAACATCACCGCCACCCTGCTGCTGCTCAAGCAGCTGCTGCCGCGCGTGCTCGGCGGGCGCCGCCCGCAACTGGTGTTGACCGGCTCGACCTCGGCGCTGCCGCGCAGTGGCCGCCCCGAGGTGGCCTTCGGCGCGTCCAAGTTCGCGCTCAACGGCATTGCCGATGCCCTGCGCGAAGGCTTCCGCCAGCAGCGGCTGGCCGTGACGACGCTGCAGCTGGGCTACCTCAATACCGAAGATGCACTGTCGGTGCCGCTGCAGCAGGCGGCCGCACGCGGCAATGGCGAGTACGTGCCGGTGCACGACGTGGTGTCGATGGTGCGCGCCCTGCTGCAGCTGTCATCGTCCAGCTTCGTGCGCGAGCTGGTGCTGCCCGCCATCGTCGATCCGCGTTACTAGACCAGCGCTCAGCACACACTGGCAGCCCCGGTTTGGCCGTACACGCGGCCGTGGTTTACTCTGCGTCTACTGGCAGTTGGCCGCACACAGGACCGGCTATGGCTATCGATGCGCTATCGAGGCTCTCGACCCGGGTTCTGGACAGCGCCCTGCCCAGCCTGCCGCTGTACCTGCTGCAGGCCACTGCGGTGATCGGCATGATCGGCGTGTTCCTGATCGCCACCCGCCGCGGCGGCCATGCCATGGAAGGACGTCGCGTCTACATCGGCGCGATCCTCGGCCTGATCTACCTGTTCAATTCATGGTTCGTGGCCGGCTACGCGCAGGGCGTGGTCAAACTCAACCTCGGCATCGACATCCTGCTGATCAGCGGTCTGCTGGGCGGCTGGCGCGGCGGCGTGACCTGCCTGCTGGCCAGCCTGCTGGCGCGCTACCAGTTCTCCGGCACGCAGTATTTCCTGCCCGCCAGCCTGGAAGCGGCGCTGCAGGTGCTGGCAGGCATCTGGCTGCGCGGGCGGATATACCCGCGCATGCTCACCCACTTCTCGCTGCGGTTGATCCTGCAGGCCTGGGCGGTGCGCATCGCGGTGACCTTGATCGGGCTGGTGTTGGGCGTGGCGATCATCGGCAGCGCGCAGCTGCCCCTGCTGGAACTGGCCACCCAGCGCGTGCTGGCCCTGCCGGTGTCACTGCTGGTGCTGGTGGCCGTATTCGCGCTGGTCTACAACGATGCGCAGATCGATGCCCAGCGCCAACGCGAACATGCGTGGATGCGCATCGACCCGGTGAGCGGCCTGCCCAACCTGCGCGCCCTCGACGAGCGTCTGCAGCGTCATTGGCGCAGCAGCGAAGACCGCGGCAACGCGTGCCTGATCGTGACCGAGATGGGCAACCTGCAGGACCTGCTGCTGCGCTATGGCCCGCTCAATGACAGTGGCCTGTGGAACCCGCACAACGCCGAGGCCGTGCGCCGCACCCTGCTGCATGCGCGACCGACCGATGCGATGGAGATCTATCAGTTCGGTGACAGCGCGCTGGCGATCCTGCTGCTGGATGCTAGCCTTGCCGATCTCCGCGCGGATACCGAACTGCCTGCGTTGGCCGACCGCCTGTCCACGGTGATCGGCGATGACTGGCCGGGCTTCCGCCCGGTGTTCCGCTGCGCGGTGGTCGAGCTGCAGCCGCCCACGCAGGACGACAGCTCCATCCCGTTCCGCGCGGTCACTCTGGCCTTGAACGCGATCGAGTCCGGTGTTGTGTTCTTCGATGATCCGATCCAGCGCGACAGCGAAGTGGATGCCCTGATCGAGACCGCGCTGGACCACTGGCTGCAGCACGCCGATGCACCACTGTACTACCAGCCCAAGTTCCGCCTGCAGGACCGCCACCTGGTCGGCGCCGAGGCGCTGCTGCGGATGCGCGATGGCGATGGCCACCTGATTGCACCGATGCGGGTGGTTTCGCTGCTGCGCCGTCGCGGACGCCTGGCCGAACTGGAATGGGCCACGCTGCAGGCAGCCACCGCCTTCCTTGGCCACTGCAGGGATGATGGGCATACGCTGACGATCGCAGTGAACGTGTCCGCCGAATCGCTGCGCCAACCCGGTTTCGGCGCACGCCTGTGCACCTTGCTGGAGCAGCAGCGCATACCCGGCGCGATGCTGCGGCTGGAGATCGTCGAATGGACCGAAATCGTCGAGCGCGACGTCGTCGATGCCAACGTCGTCGTTCTGCTGGCCGCTGGCATGAGCCTGTCACTGGACGACTTCGGCGCCGGCTATTCGACCCTGATCCTGCTGTCGCAGCTGTCGGTGGCCGAGGTCAAGATCGAGCGGGCATTGATCGCCACGCTGTCCGATGCCAAGTCGCAGTCCATCGTCCGCTTCATCGTGGAAGTAGCCCACCGCTGCGGTGCCATCGTCGTTGCCGAAGGCACCGAGACCCCGGCGCAGGAGCAGCTGCTGCGTGCGCTGGGGGTGGATGTGGGCCAGGGCTATCTGTATGCACGGGCCCTGCCACCGGAGCAGTTCCGGCAGCTGGCCTGAGCGGCCTTCAGGCCAGCCGCATCGACAGCTCCACATCGTCGGCGAAGGGCACGGACAGATAGCCTGCATTGCCCGAGCGCATGCGCTGCTGGTAGCGCGGGCTGTCGTCGGCGTTGTCGGCGATCACCACTGCGCCCGGGCGCAGCCGCTCGTGCAGCAGCTCCAGCACATCGTCGTACAGCACCTTGGCACCATCGAGCAGCACCAGATCGATCGTATCGGGCAGGTCCACCGCCAGGGTCTCCAGTGCGTCGCCCACGCGGATCTCGACCAGATCGTCCAGGCCTGCTTCACGCAGGTGGCCGGCGGCACGGCGCGCCTTCTCCGGTTCGAACTCGGTGGTGATCAGGCGGCCGCCGCCGTTGTCACGCAACGCCGCAGCCAGATGGATGCTGGAGATGCCGAACGACGTACCGAACTCAACGATGCTGCGCGCGCCACTGCTGCGCGCCAGCAGGTACAGCAGGCGGCCGGTTTCCGGCGACACCGGCAGCCACAGGTCCTTCAGCAGCTCGCCATACAGGCGCCGGTATTCGGTGCGGCTGCCCAGCAGGCGCTGCCGTTCTTCGGGGGAGACGGAGGTCAAGGCCGGGCTGAGCGCGCTGTCGGCTTCGGTGAACAGGCGCGCCAGCAGGGGCGCGACCGGGGTTGAGATCAGGGTGGACATGGACGGGTGTTCCTTTCGATGACGGGGTTAGAATGCGAATGATTCGTCGCAATCAAGAATACGGACGATCTCCGGTTCCGCCTATTCGCATTGGAAAAGCCCCATGTCCGAACGTCGTCCGCCGCAGATTTCCTCGAGAAAACAGCCTCGCCAGTCACGATCGAACGACTTGGTCGCGGCCATTCTCGAAGCCGCTGCTCAGGTTCTGAAGCACGAAGGCGCCCCCCGGTTCACCACCGCGCGGGTGGCCGAACGCGCCGGCGTCAGCGTCGGTTCGCTGTACCAGTACTTTCCCAACAAGGCGGCAATCCTGTTCCGCCTGCAGCGCGACGAGTGGCAGCAGACCGGCGCGATGCTGCGCGACATCCTGCAGGACACACGACAACCGCACCTGCAGCGCCTGCGCACGTTGGTGCATGCCTTCATCGTGTCGGAATGCGAAGAAGCGCAGACCCGTGGCGCGTTGAACGATGCCGCGCCGCTGTACCGCGATGCGCCGGAAGCGCAGGAAGCACGCAGCGAGACCGACGAAGCGATGCTCGTGTTCATGGCCGAGCTGCTGCCGCAGGCCTCGGCGGGCACGCGCCAGCTGGCGGTGGATCTGATCGATACCACGCTGGGTGCCACCGGTCGCGAATTTTCCAGTGAACCGCGCACTGCCGCCGAGATGCGCGTCTATGCCGATGCGGTCGCGGATATGTTCTGCGCCTATCTCAGGCAGCTGGGCGCGCACTGACGTGCAGCCGCCGGCTTACACCGCGTAGAAGCCCAGGAACATCGCCACCGCCGACTCGGCCACGCGCGTGCGTTCGGCCTGCGCCAGCGGCGCCTGGCCCATCGTCACCTGCGGCCAGAACGCGAAGCTCTTCACCAGGCCCTGCAACTGATGGCCGGCGAATTCCGGATCGACCTGGCGCAGCCGCCCATCGGCAATCGCCGCACGGATCCATGCGCTGACGCCGCTCTCCTTCTCGCCCATGCGGCAGACGATCGCCTGCGCGCGCTCGGGTGAATGGATGATCTCGGCCATCGCCACCCGCGCCAGATCGATGAAGTTGGCATCACCCAGCAGGTCCAGCTTCTGCCGCAGCAGCTGCAGCAGCTGCACATCCAGCGGCTGGTCGGCGCGGTACGGCAGCTCGACGCTGGCCACGCTGCTCTGCCACAGCTCTTCCAGGATCAGCGCGAACAGTTCTTCCTTGCTCGGGAAGTGGTTGTAGACGGTGCGCTTGGAGACGCCAGCCACCGCCGCGATGCGGTCCATGCTGGTCGCCTCGTAGCCGGCCGAACGGAACTCTTCCACCGCCGCGCGGACGATGGCCTCGCGCTTGCGGTCGGTAAGGCGTTGCGGGGTACGGGGCATGGCGGAACCAGACAGCTGAACGGATGCCACCATTTTACACCCAGCAGTGTACTTTCTGAAATCCGGAAACTACACTGTGCAGTGTACCATGCGAACGTCACCCATGAAGCGCCTGCTCCTTGTCCTCCTGCTCGGAATCCTCGCCGTGACCGCCTATACCTTCTGCAAATCCTGGTCCCTCCCCGACTTCCCCGATTCGCCGCAGTACCGCGAAGGCAAGTTCCGCAATGCCCTGCCGAAACCGGCAATGGGCCTGCGTGATGGCCTGGAGATCTGGTGGACCTTCCTGTTCAACAAGCCCAAGGGCACCGTGCCCGACCACCCCATCCCGGTGCAGGCGCTGGACCGCGCCACCCTGGACGCGGCGCCCGACCGCAGCCTGTTCCGCCTGGGGCACTCGACGATCCTGCTGAAGCTGCGCGGCCAGTACTGGTTGACCGATCCGGTGTTCTCCGAACGCGCCTCACCGGTGCAATGGATGGGCCCGGCACGCTTCCATGCGCCGCCGATCAGCATCGACGAACTGCCGCCGATCGCCGGCGTCATCCTCTCGCACAACCACTACGACCACCTCGACCACGCGGCGGTAATGAAGCTGGCCGGCAAGACCGCGCGCTTCATCGCACCGCTGGGTGTGGGCGACCAGCTGATTGCCTGGGGCGTGGATGCAGCCAAGGTCGAGCAACTGGACTGGTGGCAGTCCACCGAAGCCGCTGGCCTGCGCCTGACCGCAACCCCCGGCCAGCATTTCTCCGGCCGCGGCCTGGGTGACAGCGATCGCAGCCTGTGGGCGTCGTGGGTGATCCAGGACAGCGACTTCCGCATCTTCTTCAGCGGCGACACCGGTTACTTCGACGGCTTCAAGGCCATCGGCGAGAAGTACGGTCCGTTCGACCTGACGATGATCGAAACCGGTGCCTACGATCAACGCTGGGCGTTCGTGCACATGCAGCCCGAACAGACCCTGCAGGCGCACCTTGACCTGCGTGGCAAGTGGCTGCTGCCGATCCACAATGGCACCTTCGACCTGGCCCTGCACGAGTGGCAGCAACCGTTCGAACGCATCAGCGCATTGGCTGCCGCAAAGAACGTGCCGGTGGCCACGCCGATGATGGGCGAGGCACTGGACATGCAATCACCGACCGCTGGTGCGCGCTGGTGGGAGCGCGTGCAACTGTAACGGCCTGTCGCGCAGCGACCCTCAGCCGGGATGCTGAACCAGCCGTTCCTGCTCCTTCGCTACATTGATCTGCAGCGCCGCAGCAGCGAGCTCCGCCAGCTCGCTGCTGACCTTCTGGCTGCCGCGCGCCTGCATCCACGAAAGAATATCGGCCAGATGCCAGATCGACGCGCTGCCTTCGTGCACCGGTGCCGGAAACGTCTGCGGGTGCGCGAGCAGCAACTTGCGCATGTTCTGCCGTGACATGCCCAGCAGATCAGCGACATCCGTCAGCCCAACCAGATCGGGACTGACTTCGATCAGCTCTGCACCGGGTACGGCACGCTGGACGTCTCCCAGCGCGGAGCGCATCGCCTCAGCGGCACTGCTCGCCTCACGACAGAATTCCAGCGCCAGCCTTGCCGGGCTCCCTACGCCCAGCAGTGCATCTCCACATCCCGCATCGAGCAGGTGCCGTTCGAGGACGCCAGGATCACCCGAGGTATCGGGCAGGCGGTATCTCAGGGTGAAGTTGAATTCCGTCTTCAAAGGACCTGCGTCTCCCTGAGTCAGCAAGGGCGGCTACCGCGAGCGCCGCCAGACTGCCGAACCTACGGAATCTCCGTCGCGTTTCCAGAGGCGAATGCGCCACTCACAGTTCGAGGTGAACTCCCAACCCTGCCTCACCCTCGGCCAACTCAGGCCGCAGGCTCAGTGCAGGGATCAGATAATCACCACCGTTCTGCCGCCGGTAGGCAATCACCGGATCGCTCGCCAGCCCATCCAGCCGCGCGCCCAGCCCCTCCAGCACGCCAGGCAAGGACGCCTCATCGATACGGCTGCTGCGGTAGATCACATGCGCGGGCAGCACGTCAAAGCCGGGATAGAACAGGATGCCGTGCTGGATCGGGAACAGCACATCGTCGATCGGCCCATTGATGCCGCGCGGACCGTAATGCGACTCCCAACCACCGGTGGTGACCACCAGCATCGCGCGCTTGCCGGACATCGCGCCCTCGCCATAGCGGTCGCCCCAATGCCGGTCGGAATGTTCGCCCACGCCATAGGCAAAACCATAGGCATACACGCGATCCACCCAACCCTTCAGGATGGCCGGCATCGAGAACCACCACAGCGGGAACTGCAGGATCACCGCGTCGGCCCAGCGCAGTTTTTCCTGCTCGGCGGCGATGTCGGCGCTCTGCCGGCCCGTCCTGAAGGCGTCGCGCGAATCCAGTGACGCGTGGAACGGCACCGAAGGATCCCGCCCGGGGTGATCGTCGGCATCGATCTGCGCCTTCCATTGCATGGCATGCAGGTCGGACACCTGCACGGTGTGGCCGGCGCGTTGCAGGTGCTCGACGGTGAAGGCCTTCAGGGTGCCATTGAGCGAGGTGGGTTCGGGGTGGGCGTAGACAAGCAGAACGTTCATGGTGGCACCAGGGAGGGAATGCCGGCCATGTTGGGTGCCGCCACGCTATAGTTGAAATGAATTCCTGCAATCCCCGGCATTGCCATGGACAATACCCTGCGTCGCATCGACCTCAACCTGCTGGTAACCCTGCAGGCCTTGCTGGAAGAGCAGAACGTCACCCGCGCGGCCGAACGCCTGCATCTGGCCCAGCCCACGGTCAGCGTGCAGCTGGCGCGCCTGCGCCACCTGTTCGATGATCCGCTGCTGCTGCCGGGGCCACGCGGCATGCGTGCCACCGCACGTGCCGATGCGCTGCGCGAACCATTGGCCGAAGCACTGGCTGCACTGCAGCGTGCGGTCGCACCGGTGCAGGCGTTCGATCCGGCCCAGGCCACGCAGACCTGGCGCATCATGGCGTCGGACTTCGGCGAAACCACGATCGTCCTGCCGGCGTTGGCCGACCTGCGCGTGCGCGCACCCGGCACGCGCCTGGCCGTGGTCAGCCTGGCGCCGGCGCAGATGGTGGCGCAGAGCGAACGCGGCGAGATCGATCTCGCCCTCCACATCACCTCCGACGCGCCTCCCTCCCTGCACCATCGTCCGCTGTTCCAGGAACGCTACGTACTGGCCGGGCGTCGCGACCATCCACGACTGAAGCGGCGGCCGACGCTCAAGCAGTTCTGCGCGCTGGACCATGTGATCGTGTCACCGGATGGCGGCGGTTTCCATGGCGGCACCGACAGCGCGTTGGCGCATGTAGGCGCGCGTCGCAACGTGGTGCTGTCGGTGCCGCACTTCCTGTTCCTGCGCAGCGTGCTGCTGCGCACGGACCTGGTGGCGATGATGCCCTCGCGCCTGGTCGCGCAGGACCCGGCCTTGAAGGCGGTTGCCGCGCCCATTGATGTGCCCGGGTTCGAGATGGTGATGCTCTGGCACGAACGCGTGCATCGCGATCCGGCACATCGCTGGCTGCGCGAGCGTATCTGTGCGCATTCATGAAACCTCGTGCCAGGACCCGCCCGGGAAATATTGCGACGCGTCATGTAACCGGTTACATCCCTTGCTAGCGTAGGCCCGCCCGTTCCCGGGCCCTGCCGATGTGAGGCCTTCGCAATGACGTTGTGCGCTGACCGCTGGACCGCTCCACGCCTGTCGAACCGACGCCTTGCCGCGGCCCTGCTGCTCGGCCTCTCACTGGCCGCCACCGCCACCGCACAGAACCTGCCGCCGCGCGCGCAATGGCAGGCCAGCGCGTCGTCGCAGCAGGTTCCGGCGATGGCGATCAGCCACATGATCGACAACGATCCGAAGACGGTGACCGGCGGCGCGTTCAGTCCCGGCCACTGGTTCCAGGTCGATCTCGGCAAGCCTGCGATGCTGGCCGGTGCACGCCTCACCTGGGATGTCTCCAACCCCGAGGGCTATTCGCTGCAGACCTCGCTCGACGGCAAGCAGTGGCAGAGCGCCTACGTCATGGGCGATTCGCTGGGTGGCATCGAGACCCTGTACTTCGCGCCGCGACAGGCCCGCTACCTGCGCCTGGCCAGCCCGCAGCGCACTTCCGACTGGGGCGTATCCATCTTCGAAATGGAACCGCTCGACACCACGCTCAGCGCACGGGTGACCGGGCTGGACGCCACCCAGTCTGCTGCGCTGTGGCAGGGCGGCGGCACGGTTGCCATCCCCGCAGGCAAAGGCGGCATCCACACGCTCGACATCACCCTGCCCCGTGCGCAGCCCAGCACCGGGCTGGCGGTGGACTGGGCCAACGTGCACGGCGCTGCACGCCTGCAGGCGCAGGACACACAGGGCCGCTGGCACGAACTGGCGCGCGACGCGCAGGCGGCGACCCGGCAGCAGAGCTGGCTGGCGGCCGACGCGCCACTGGACATCCAGGCACTGCGGCTGACCGTGGAAGGCGATGCCCCCCAGGTCAAACGCATCCGCCTGCTCGGCCCGAAGGCGGTGATGACGCCGATGAAGCGCTACCAGATCGCCGCCAGTGGCGCGCAGCGCGCGTTGTTCCCTGCCTCGTTGCATATGCAGCAGACCTACTGGACCGCAGTCGGCGTGCATGCGGGCCGGCAGAAATCGATCTTCGACGAATACGGCAACATCGAGGCCTACAAGGGCGCACCGCTGGTGCAGCCGATCTGGCGCAGTGCCGATGGCCGCGCGACCGGTGCCGCCGAACAACCGGTGCAGCACGCACTGCGCGATGGCTGGAAGCCGATGCCGTCTGCCACGTGGTCACCGCAGCCCGGGCTGGAACTGCGCAGCGAAGCCTTTGCCATCGAGCGCGACGGGCAACCGGTCACCTTCGTGCGCCATCGCCTGCGCAACACCGGCAGCGCGGCCATCGAAGGCACGCTGACCCTCGCAGTGCGACCGATGCAGATGAATCCGCCGTGGCAGAACGGTGGCCTGTCGCCGATCCGCCAGGTGGCCGTTGCAGGCAACGCCGTGCGCGTCAATGGCCGCACGCTGCTGCAGTCACTCAGCGCGGTGGATGCCGCTGGCACCGCCCCCTTCGGCAACGAAGGCGACACCGAGATCACGTCGGCCATCGCCAGCGGGCAGCTGCCTGCCGCACAACAGGCAAGCGACGCCGCAGGCCTGGCAGCGGCGGCGTTGAGCTATCGCGTCCGCCTGGCACCCGGTGCCAGCGATGCAGTGGTGGTGGCCTTCCCGCTCGGTACCGCCACCGCCGATGCCAATGGCGTGCTGCCACAAGCGCCGGAACTTGACCTCGCCTCGCTGCCGCGCGACGGCGACAAGGCTTTCGACGCGCTGGCCAGCCGCGCCTCCGCCGATTGGCAGGCACGCCTGGGCCAGGTCGGCCTGCGCCTGCCCGACCCTTCACTGGTGGACATGCTGCGCGCGCAGGCCGCGTACATGTTGATCAACCAGACCGGCCCGGCGATGCAGCCCGGCCCACGCAACTACAACCGCTCCTTCATCCGCGACGGCATGGCCACCTCGGCGGTGCTGCTGCGCATGGGCGAAGCCAAGGTGGCACGCGACTACCTGGCCTGGTACAGCGAACACGGCGTGCACGGCAATGGCCTGGTGTCGCCCATCCTCAACGACGATGGCAGCGTCAATACCGGCTTCGGCTCGGACATCGAGTACGACAGCCAGGGGCAGTACGTCACCCTCGTTGCCGACGTCGCCCGGCTCGATGGCGGGCCGGAAAGCGTACGTGCCTACCTGCCCAAGGTGAAGGCCGCGCTGCGCTTCCTGCAGGAACTGCGCGAACGCACGCTGGTGCCGGGCTACATGGCCGACCAGCCCTCGCCGGAGCGCTTCGCCGGCATCCTTGCGCCGTCGATCAGCCACGAAGGCTACCCCTCACCCACCCACAGCTACTGGGACGACTACTGGGGCCTGAAGGGCTGGCATGACGGCGCGTGGTTGGCTGAATCGCTGGGCGACCACGAAACCGCCACGTGGGCGCGCGAACAGTACAAGGCGCTGTATGACGCACTGCACGCCTCGATCCGCGCGACGATGGCGTGGAAGGGCATCGACTTCATTCCGTCATCGGCCGACCTCGGCGATGGCGACCCGACCGGTGTATCGATCGCGCTGGATCCCACCGGTGCGCAGAGCGTGCTGCCGGCCGAGGCCCTGCGCACCACCTTCTCCCGCTACCTGGACGATGTGCGCAAGCGCAACCAGCCCGGTGCGCTGTATGCCTACACGCCGTATGAAATCCGCAACGTGCTGAGCTACGTGCACCTGGGCCAGCCCGAAGCGGCCGACGAGCTGCTGCAGGGCCTGCTGCACGATCGCAGGCCGCTGGAATGGCAGGTGCTGGCCGAGGTCGTGCACTCGCGGTTGCGCTTCCCACGCTATCTGGGCGACATGCCGCACACCTGGATCGGCGCCGAATACGGCCGCACCCTGTTCGGGATGCTGATGCGCGAGGATGACGACGCGTTGTCGCTGCTGCCGGGCACGCCCCCTTCCTGGGTCGCTGGCGAGGGCCTGGCCGTGGACCGCCTGCCCACTGCCTATGGCACCCTGCAGATGCAGGCGCGGCAGCGCAACGGCAACCTGACCGTGTCGCTAGGCAAGGGGCTGCGCAAGGGCACGCCGGTACGCGTATGGTGGCCCAGCCGTACCCTGCCCAAGGACGTGCGCGTGGATGGGCGATCGGTACGGAACTTCGACAAGGATGGCGTGCTGCTCGATGGCCCGTTCCGCACCTTGGAGGCACGTTGGCAGTAATGCCGATGCAGGAACCGAAGTGATCGAACTTCTACTCGATGGCAGCCCTGTCGCCGCCGCTACCGACGATCAGCTGGCCAGCGCACTGGCGCTGGCCGCATCCATGCCCCAGTTCGAGCTGTGGGCATCGGTGCCCGACGGTCCATCGCTGTGCATGCTGCGCAATGCCGAGCATGCATGGCTGATGTACCTGCGCGAGCCCGGCGACGGCGGCTTCCACTCCTGCGGAAACGAACACCGCGCCGGCAACGCTTATTTCCGGCTCGACAATGGCCAGGTGGATGGCTATCCCCTGGCGTGGTGCATCGGCATCGAGGCGTGCTTCGCCGCGATCCGATTCTTTCACGGCAGTGGAGGCGCCCGCCTGGAACACATCGATTGGCAGCCCTGACCCTGGTAGAGGCCGACCTTGGTCGGCATGCCCCGCCTCGCATTCCGGTGGCTGCCCTCCGGTAGATGCCGACCTTGGTCGGCATGCCCCGCCTCGCATTCCGGTGGGTGCCAACCGTTGGTTGGCACGCCTGCTTCAGAACCCCGGCAACCCCGGCGGATTGGTCTGCGACTGCGGCACCGCTTCCTCGGCTACATTCCAGCGTGCCAGCACCTTCGCGTAGGTGCCGCTGCTGATCTGGGTGTTCAATGCCTGGGTCACCGCATCGGCCAGGCCACTGCCCTTGCGGGTGGTCACCGAAATCGCCGCTGCGTCCGGCCAGCCACCCGGGAACAGGCCGACCCGGCGCACCTTGCCATCGCGCGCCGAATAGGCGCCGGTGGCATTCGGCTCGAACGACACGTCGGCGCGGCCGGTGATCACTGCCAACCGCCCGATCACCGCATCATCGAAGTACTGGTACTCCACCGGTTTCAGGCCTGCGGCGATGTTCTGCTTGTCCCATTGGCGCAGGATCTGGTCCTGGTTGGTGCTGGCCCCCACCACCACTTTCAGCCCCGCAATGTCGGCCGGTGTGGCGATCTTCTGGATCGGGCCATCGGTGCGGGTATAGATGCCCAGCAGGTCGAAACGATAGCTGGAGAAATCGAACTTCTTCTTGCGTTCTTCAGTGACCGTCACGTTCGACAGCACCGCATCGTACTTGCCCGATTCCAGCCCCAACGGCCAGTCGGCCCAGGCCACCGGCACCACCACCAGCTTCAGGCCCAGGCCATCGGCGATCAACCGCGCGATGTCCGGCTCCACGCCCACCACTTCCTTGCTGTCGGCACCGTAGTCGGCCAATGGCAGCTGGCCGGGATGGGTGGCGATGGTGAACGCGCCCGGGGTGACGAAGCGATAGCCGGCAGGAATCAGCGCCTGTGCCTTCGGATCGGGCGTGCCCTTCAGTATCTGCGCGTTGCTGGCCGCCAGCGAGGTCGCCGCAACGGGCACGCCGTCGGGGCCCTGGCGCACGCGCGAATAGACGATGCCGGCAATGCCGATGACCAGCACACCGATGATCAACAGGGTGCTGCGTGCGGGACGTCGCGGCGATGCTGGGCTCATGGCGGTTCTCGAAAGGGAGTTACAGGGTCTTGGCCAGGAAGTCGGCCGTGCGTTGCTGGCGCGGGTGTTCAAACAGCGCGTCCGGCGTGCCCTGCTCGATCACCCGGCCCTGGTCCATCATCACCACGTGGTCGGCCACGCGGCGGGCGAAGCCCAGTTCGTGGGTGACGATCACCAGCGTGGTGCCGGAACTGGCCAGTTCCTCGATCACGCTCAGCACCTCCGACACCAGCTCCGGGTCCAACGCGGAGGTCGGCTCGTCAAACAGCAGTACCTTCGGCTGCAGGGCCAGCGCGCGGGCGATGGCCACACGCTGCTGCTGGCCGCCAGACAGCTGGCGCGGGAAAGCATCGGCCTTGTCGGCCAGCCCCACCCGCTCCAGCAGGGTGCGTGCCTGCTGCTCGGCCTGGGCGCGCGAAATGCCGCGCACCGCGATGGGCGCTTCGATGATGTTCTCCAGTGCGGTCATGTGCGGGAACAGGTTGAAGCCCTGGAACACCATGCCGACTTCCGCGCGGCGACGGCGGATCTCACCTTCCGGCAACTCGTACAGGGTGTCGCCGTCGCGGCGGTAACCGATCAGCTGGCCGCCCACGGTGACGAAGCCGCTGTCAGCGCGTTCAAGATGATTGATCAGCCGCAGCAGCGTGGACTTGCCCGCACCGGACGGACCAATCAGTACGGTCACGCTGCCGGCCCTCAGTTCCAGATGCACGTCATCAAGCACCGTCTGCTCGCCGAAGGCCTTGCCCACGCCCTGCAGGGACACAGCCGCGCCCGTTCCGGCCTCGATCGGCACGGCAAATGCCGCCCGGCTGGGCACGCGTGCAGCGGTCGCCGCCCGCGGTGCTGCAGACGATACCCGCGACACGTTGCGCTCGTGCTGCAGCTGGCCGCGGGCAAAGCGCTGCTCCACCCGCCGCTGCAGCAGCGAAAGCACCGTCAGGATCACCAGGTACCAGACCGTGGCCACCATCAGCAGCGGCACCACCTCCAGGTTGCGCCGGTAGATCACCTGCACGGTGTAGAACAGCTCCGGCAACGCCAGCACGTAGACCACCGAGGTGCTCTTGGCCAGGCCGATCACATCATTGAACGCTGCGGGCAGGATCGAACGCATCGCCTGCGGCAGGATGATGCGGCGCACCTGGCACCCACGCGGCAGGCCCAACGCTGCGGCCGCCTCGTACTGGCCGTGGTCGACCGACAGGATGCCACCACGGATCACCTCGGCCGAGAACGCCGCCTGGTTCAAGGTGAGGCCGAGCACGGCGGCAGTGAACACGCCGATCAGCTGCGTGGTTGGGTACGAGAACAGGCTGATGCCGGTGAAGGGAACGCCCAGTTCGATGGTGCTGTACAGGTAGCCCAGGTTGTTCAGCAGCAGCAACAACACCAGCAGCGGAATCGAACGGAACAGCCACACGTAGCCCCACGACACCGCCGACAACAGCGGTGAACCGGAGACCCGGGCCAAGGCCAGCAAGGTGCCCAGCGCGAAGCCGAGGCCGGTACCGAGTGCGGTCAGCAGCAGCGTTCGCCCCAACCCTTCCAGTACCGGCCGGGCAAAGAACCACTCGGCGAACGTGCCCCAGCCCCAGCGCGGATTGCCCAGCACCGACTGCAGGCCGATCAGGATCAGCGCGAGTGCCAACACCGTGCCGATCACCTGTAACGGATGCCGCGCCGGCACGATCTTCAGCGCCGTGGCCGGCTGGCGGACAATGCCCTCGATGGCAGTGGAAGGCGTACTCATGCCGCCGCTCCATGCAGTGCGAGGGCGGCTGCGTCGCCCGCCTGTGGCTGTGGCTGTGGAACCAGGTGTTTCTCGAACGGCAGATGCGCGATGGTTTCCGGGTCCGCATGCAGATCGAACAACGCGGTGTAGCCGTGGCTGAGGTACAGGCCGACCGCCTCGGGCTGGCGGAAGCCGGTGGTCAGGAACACGCGCCGATAGCCCTGCCGTGCAGCCTGGTCTTCCAGTTCCTGCAGCACGCGCCGGGCGATGCCCTGCCGACGCAGGCCAGGCAGCGTCCAGATGCGTTTGAACTCTGCGGTGTCCTCATCGCGATGCGGCATGAACGCGCCGCCGGAAATCGCCACGCCGTCGCGCAGCAGCAGCACGAACGCACCGACCGGGGCAGCGAAGGCTTCGGCCGGATAGCGCTGCAGTTCCTCGCGGGCACTGCCACCGATACGCCGGCGCACGTCCGCATAGCGGTGGTCGTACTCCTGCTCCAGGCCGTCGAACAACGGGCGCGCCAGCGGGTCGTCCACCGAGGTGTACAGGAACCGATCGTTGTCATACCGCACGCTCATGCCACGTCCTCCACCAGATAGTGCTCGGCCAGACGCGCCCACAGGCTGGCCGCCGGGGCGATGGCCGCGTCGTTGAACACATAGCGCGGGCTGTGCAGCGGCGCGCTGTCGCCGTTGCCGACGAACACGAAACTGCCCGGCCGCGCCTGCAGCAGGAAGGCGAAGTCCTCGCTGGCGGTACGCGGTGCGAAGGCCTCCACCACCTGCCCCGCACCGAACCCCTTTACCGCCACCTCGCGGATGTAGGCTGTCTGCTCGGGGTGGTTGATCACGCTCGGGAAGCCGCGCGGGAATTCGATCTCGGCACGCGCACCGAAGGCAGCGGCGGTCTGCTCGGCAAGTTCGGTCACCCGTCGGCGCAGCGTATCGCGCACCTCCGGCAGGTAGGCGCGCACGGTCAGCTTCAGCTCCACCACATCGGGGATGACATTGGCCGCCTGCCCACCATGGATCGAACCGACGGTGACCACGCCCATCTGCCGCGGATCGACATTGCGCGACACCACGCTCTGCAGCGCGGTGATGATGTGCGCGGCAGCCAGGATCGGATCGACGCTGCCCTGCGGCTCGGCGCCGTGGCCGCCCTTGCCGATCACCCGCAGACGCGCCCAGTCCACCGAGGCCATCGCCGGTCCGTCGACGAAGCCGAAGTGCCCCACCGGCACGCCCGGCCAGTTGTGCAGGCCATAGATGGCATCGACCGGAAAGCGCTCGAACAGGCCATCGGCGATCATCTTCGAAGCGCCCGAGCCGGTTTCCTCGGCCGGCTGGAACACCAGCTGCAACGTGCCATCGAAACGCCCGTGGTGCGCAAGGTAGTGGGCAGCCGAGAGCAGGATGGCGGTGTGTCCATCGTGGCCGCAGGCGTGCATCAGGCCTTCGCGCTGGCTGGCATAGGCCAGCCCGGATTCTTCATGGATCGGCAGCGCATCGATGTCGGCGCGCAGACCCAACCGGCGACGGCCCTGCCCGCGCTGCAGCGTACCGACCACGCCGGTGCCGCCGATGCCGGTGCTGACCGCGTAGCCCCATTGCTGCAGCAGCTCGGCCACGCGGGCGCTGGTGCGGTGTTCTTCGAAGGCCAGTTCCGGATGCTGATGCAGGTCGTGGCGGATCGCGATGGCCTGGTCGGCACGTGCCGCGATTTCGGGCAACACGCCAGTCGTTGGGGAACTCCGCCGGGCATGGCCCGGCGCTACCGCGTTTTCTCCGCTCATCGCCCTACCCCGCCTTCCGCGCCGGTTCAGCATCGCTTGCATGGCGGCTGGCCTTGTACGGCAGGCCCAGGTGGTCGCGCAGGGTCTGTCCTTCCAGCGCACTGCGGTGGTAACCGCGTGCTTCCAGCAGGGGCAGCACCAGCGTTGCGAAATCATCCAGGCCTTCGCGCTGCGCGGCGAAGCCGAGGATGAAGCCATCGCTGGCGCCGGCGTCGAACCAGCGGATCAGTTCGTCGGCCACATGTTCCGGCGTGCCGATGAAGTTCGGCCGCGGGCTCACCGCCTGCAGTGCCACCTGGCGCAGGCTCAGGCCCTGCTCGCGTGCGTCCTGCTTGATGCGGTCGGTGGTGGAGCGGAAGGAATTGGCGCCGATGTCACCCAGCTCCGGGAACGGTGCATCCGGGTCGTACTGGCTGAAATCATGGTGGTCGAAGAAGCGGCCGAGATACGCCAGGGCATCGTCCAGCCCGGCCAGCGCGGCAATCGCCTGGTACTTGGCCTCGGCGTCTTCCGCCGTACGGCCAACGATCGGGCCGATGCCCGGGAAGATCTTGACGTCACCGGCGCTGCGGCCATGGGCGATCGCCGAGTTCTTCACCTTCTGGGTGAACGTACGGGTCTCCTCCAGCGACGGCGCGTGGGTGAACACCGCATCGGCGTACTTGCCAGCCAACGCAATGCCATCGTCGGACGAACCGGCCTGGAAGATCACCGGCTGGCCCTGCGGCGAGCGCTGGATGTTGAGTGGGCCTTCCACCTGGAAGAAGCGGCCCTTGTGATCCAGCCGGCGGAACTTCTCCGGTGCGAAGAACGTGCCGCTGTCGCGGTCACGCACGAACGCATCGTCATCCCACGAATCCCACAGGCCCTGCACCACTTCCAGGTACTCATCGGCAATCTGGTAACGCAGCGCGTGTTCTGGATGCGGACGCCCGTAGTTTCGTCCCGAGCCTTCCAGCGGCGAGGTCACCACGTTCCACCCTGCACGGCCACCGCTGAGCAGATCCAGCGAGGCGAACTGGCGCGCCACGGTGAACGGATCGCTGTACGAGGTGGAGAGCGTGCCGGCCAGGCCGATCTTCTTCGTCGCCGTCGCCAGCGCCGACAACAGCGAGATCGGCTCGAAGCGGTTGAGGAAATGCGGGATCGACTTCTCGTTGATGTACAGCCCGTCGGCAACGAAGCCGAAGGCAATGCCGTTGTCCTCGGCGGTACGCGCGATGTCGATGTAGTAGCCCAGGTTGACGCTGGCATCGGGCACGTTGGACGGGTGCTTCCACGCATGCATGTGGCTGCCGGGGCCCTGCAGCATGATGCCGAAGGGGATGGGACGCGGGGTCGTGCTCATGGGGTGGCTCCAGCAGTCAGGCCACCGCCGCGCGGGGCGCGGGCGACAGCAGTTCAAGGGACGTCAGGCGTGCGTCGAGGTCGGCCACCGGCGCGTCGAGGATGAATTCACCGACGCCGAAGCGGCGGTGCAGCGCATCCAGCTCGCTGCGTACATGCTGTGCATCGCCAGAGAGCACGCTGGGGCGTGTTTCTTCGATGCGGAAATCAGCAACCCCTACCTGCCGTGCGTACTCGGCAGCGGCCTCGGGGCTGGGCAGGTTCACCGTCTGCCCTGGGCCCAGGTGCAGCTTGTAGACCCGCAACGCGCCAACGTGGCGGGCGGCGGCCTCGCTGGTGGGCGCGGCGAAGGCCACCGTTGCCAGCAACGGGGCGTGCGCGGACACCGCCCGATAGGCCTCGAAGGCGGCCTCGATGTGCTTCGGGTCGCCATCGAAGTGCGCGGCGTAGACGAAGCGCCAGCCAAGCTCTGCGGCCTGCCGCGCACTCTGTGGACTCGCGCCCAGCAGGAAGCGCTCCGGTGGCGTCTGCGGAATCGGCCGCGCCTGCGCGTCTGCCTGCGCATCCGACAGATAGCCTTCCAGGTCGCGCAACTGCTGGTCGAAATCGGCGAACGCCGGGCGACCGGCGGCCAGTGCGGCAGTCGATGCCGGCAGACCACCCGGCGCCTTGCCCACGCCCAGATCCACGCGTCCGGGCGCAAGGGCGGCCAGCAGATTGAAATTCTCGGCCACCTTGTAGGGGGCGTAGTGGCGCAGCATCACCCCGCCACTGCCGATGCGGATGCGCCGGGTCTGCGCCAGCACCCACGCCGCCAGCACTTCCGGTGCCGGGCTGGCCAGCGTCGGCGCGGCATGGTGTTCGGCAAACCAGTAGCGGTGGTAACCCAACTGCTCGGCGCGCTGCGCCAGTTGCAGGCTGTTGCGCAGCGCTTGTTCGGGCGTGCTGCCGTCGGCCACCGGGCTCTTGTCCAACACGCTGGTGAGGTAGCTCATCGTCACGTCCTCGCTCAGGGATGGGCCACGGGAATGCCAAGCAGGCCATTCAGTGCCGCCAGGATCGGCTCAGCACCGGAGATGTACTGGCGCTGCTGGTACTCACCACTGGCGTGCTCATTGACCACGCCCTGCGGCAGCACCAGCTTCGGCAGCGACTGGTCCTGCTCGCCGATCTCGGCGATCACCTCGCGGCGCGGCCGGCTGAAGCCGATGCGGCGCACATCCAGCTGTGCGTCCAGGCCATCGATGCTCGACAGCGCACCTTCCAGCAGCAGACTGTGCCGGCAGAAGAAGCGTTGTCCGGGCAACTGGCCGTCCTCGAACTCGCGGTCCAGCAGGAACAGGATGGGTTTGTGGTTTGCGTCTACAGCCACGGAATCGTCCTCGTAGGGGTCGGCAATGCACTGCCGCTTCGATATCGATGCTAGAGAAGGACCGCCGGCTGCCAGCGCCGGAACTCGACAATCCACGGTCGGATCCGGCCATGCAGATGCAGGTTGGCAATAAGCAGACTGCCGGCCGTTATGGGCGCGGGCGGCATCACGCCGCTTGCGCAGGTGCGCGCCAGCCCAGCGCCGGCGCGATGTCCTCGATCACCGTGGTGAGGATGCGCCGGTAGTCCTGCTCGGGCAGTTCATAAGGCAGTTCCACCCGCAGCTCGTCCACCTGCTGCAGCAGCGGATCGGCCTGCAACCGCGCGATGATCTGCGCCGTACTACCGACCACGTCGGGTGCGAACATCGTGCGTCGCGGCCCTTGCGGGGCCAGGGTGCGCGCATGCCGCTGGGCACTGAAGGCCTCGATCCGCTGCCGCGTGGCCGCATCCACACCCTCGGTGGGCACCAGCACCCGCCCCACCGCCACGCGGCGTGCGCTGCCCACCGGCAATGCCGCACGATAGGCCTGCAGGTGCTGCAACTGCGCGACAAAGAAGTCATCACTCAGCTCGGCACGGTTGACGTTGCCCAGCAGCAGATGCAGCCCCTGCTCACCCGCCGAACGCGCCGACTGCAGGGAGCCAGCGCCATACCAGACCCGGTCCACCAACCCCGGCGCATGTGGCTGCAGACGCGGGCGATAGCGCGTGGCGGCGTTGCCGACTTCGGCATCGGCGGCGCCCAACGGTTCACCACGCAGCGCTTCCAGCAACCGCGCCACCCGGCCATGGGAAAAGTCGATGCGCGCAGGGTCGCTGTCGTACAGCAAAGGCCCTACCAGCTCCCCGTGCGGCGGCGCGCCAGTACTGACGCCTACCTGCAGCCGGCCACCTGCCAGCGCATCCAGCAATGACAGATCCTCAGCCAGGCGGAAAGGTGTTTCGTAGCCCAGCTGGATCACCGCACTGCCCAGCTCAATGCGCGTGGTGTGCTGGCTGGCCGCCGCCAGGAACACCGCTGCCGAGCTGATGCCTGGCTCCAGGTGGCGGTGGCGCACCCATGCGCCGTCATAGCCCAGCTGTTCGGCAAACGCGATCAACGCCAACGTCGCGTCCAGGCCTGCGCGCGGTTGTTCCGGCAGATAGCTTCCCGGCGTGAGGAACGCCAGGTGCCGCAGCTGCACCGCCACGTCCTAGGCGATCCTGCGCAGCGGCGCAGGCAGCGCCGCCGCCAGTGGTGCCACGTGTCCCGCCGCACGCTCGGCCGCCAGTTGGATGCGTGCCTGCAGTGCAGCGCTGTTGATCCGGTCGCCGTCGAAGTCGGCCGGCGTGGCATACACCCCGATCGGCAACGTATGCGCCTGCAGGAAGCTGAAGAGTGGACGCAGCTGATGGTCGATCACCAGCGCGTGGCGCTCACTGCCACCAGTAGCCGCCAGCAGCACTGGCGTATCCACCAGAGCGTCCAGCCCGATGAAGTCGATCAGGTGCTTGAACAGGCCCGGATAGGACCCGCGATACACCGGCGCGGCCGCCACCAGCAGCTGTGCAGATTCAATCGTGGCCAGCGCGCGCTCCACCTGCGGCTCCACTTCACTACGCTGCAGCGCCTGCCCCAGCGAGCGCGCGATCGGCGCCAGCTCGACCAGCTCCACGCTGATGTTGACCCGCTCGCGCAGTTCTTCCAGCAGATGCCGCACCAGCAGCAACGTGCGCGAGTTGGCCGACGCCGTCGGCGAACCAATCAACGCAACCACATTCAATGCAGAAGACATGACCCCCTCCTCGGTAGCGCCGGGCCATGCCCGGCGACGTTTCACATGAACCTCAGAACCGGTAATTGACACGCCCGTACCAGAACGTCCCGACGTTGCTCAGCACATCACCGCTGTCCCAGGTGGTCTCGATGCTGGCCACATCGGTGGCGCTGCGTGCGTACGCAGGCACCTTGCGGGTGCGCTTGTCGAACACGTTGTTGATGCCCAGCGCCGCACTCCAACCGGCACCCAGCTCTACGCCACCGGACAGGTTGGTCACCAGCACCGGCGGCTGCTTGTACTCCACGCCGTTGTTCAGGCGCTTGATCGGGCCGTAGTAGGTGAAGTCCACGTTCGAACGCCAGCGCCCGTTCTGCCAACCCAGCCCCGCCACCTGCGTGTACGACGGCGTGCGGAAGCGCAGCGCGTACTCGCTCGACTTGGTCAACAGGTTGATGTTCGGCAGCCCCTGCAGCGCCTGCGGAATCGCGCTCACTTTCTGGATGGTGGTGCGGCCCACGTTGGCCGCGTAGCTCCAGCGCAGCTTGCCCCACTGCGTTTCCTGGTTCGCCTCCAGGGTCAGCTCCACGCCGCGCGTGCGGGTGTCGCCCACGTTGGTGAAGTAGCTGGCGTAGAACGCATCACCGGGCAGGATGCTGATGCCGGCCGTGCCCAGCAGCGCGTCGATGGTGTTCTTCTGCGCGGCGGTCAGCACGGTGCCACTGTTGTCGGTCACCCGCGCCGGGTCCTGCGCGTTGTAGCCGATCTGGCTGGACTGGCCCAGCTGGCCACGGATGTCGATCTGGTACGCATCCACCGCCAGATGGAAGGCCGGGCTCGGGTCCCAGGTCACGCCGAGGCTGTAGTTGGTGGCCTTCTCCGGCTTCAGTGGCGTAGCGCCCAGCGCCACTGCTGCCGGCGAAGCGACCTGCGCCACCAGCGTGGTACCGCACGGGCAGCTGCCGGTGGCCTGGTAGAACTGCGCGCCCAGGCTCGGCGCGTGGAAGCCATTGCTGACCGTGGCACGTACGCCCAGCGCATCGGTGAAGTCGAAGCGCGTGGTCAACCGACCGGTCGACACCGTGCCGAAGTCCGAGTGGTCTTCCCAGCGCGCGGCGGCGTCCAGGTACCAGCGCGACGTGATGTTGGTCGCTGCACCGGCGTACACCGCCTTGCTGTTGCGGGTGGCCTTCACCGCATCGGCGGTCGAATAGCCCACGAAGGCAGCCGCACCAAAACCGGTGTACGACTCCCACTGCCCTGCCCCGCGTTCGTATTGTTCGTGCTGGTACTCGGCACCGGCACTCACTTCCAGTGGCGATGCGAAGGCCGCCACCTCGACGCCGCGACGCAGATCAAGGTTGGCGATGCCCTGCTGGTAATCCAGCTTGCCGTCATAGAAGTCGGTCGGCGAGCCGGGGTACGGCAGCGAGTAGTTCACCGAATTGCGGGTGTAGGTGCGCACCGTGTCGCGGTTGCCGGTCAGGCTGAAGTCGTAGTCCCACCCCGCAACCTGGCCCTTCACCCCAGCCGTGCCGGTGTACTGCTTCTCCTTGGTTTCCAGCACCGGCAGGAAGCCATCGGGAAACACGCTCAGCACGCCCGGCGCCTTGTAGGTGGTGAAGATCGTTGCCGGCAGGCGGAAGTTCTGGATCGCCTGCGCGGTGCGTTCGCTGGCGGTCGCATTGGCGTAGAACTGGGCGTTCTCGCCCAGGCCATGGCCCACGTTCACCGCGAAGGCCTTCAGCGCATACGACGGCGAGCTGAGGATGATGTTGGCCTCGGCATCGCGCCCGGCCTCGGCCGGGTTCGGCGTCGCTCCAGCCGGCAAGCGGTTGTTTGGACGCAGCGCCACCAGGTTGCCGTTGCCATCCACGGCGGGATAACTCAGGTAGCCGTCGATGTAGCGCCGCGTGCGGATCGCATGGTGCTGGCGTGTGCTCTCGCCGGACAGGTTGATGAAGCCATCCTCGCCCCACGGCAGGCCGATGTTGGCGCGCACGCTGGTGCGGCTGCCGTCGCCATCGATGCTCTGCCCGCTCTCCACCGAGACATCGCCACCGTGTGCCTGAGATTTCAGGATCACGTTGATCACTCCGGTGATCGCGTCCGAACCGTAGATGGCCGAAGCACCATCACGCAGCACCTCCACATGGTCGATGGCCGACACCGGAATCAGCGCCAGATCGGCCCAGGCATGGCCGGGGTAGCCGCCACCGTTGGCGCCACTGACATACGCGCTGGCGTTGCGGCGCTTGCCGTTCACCAGCACCAGCGTGTAACCCGGCGACAGGTTGCGCAGCTGGTAACCGCGGATCAGGCTTTCCTGGTCGCTCTGGTAACCGCCGATCTGGCTCAGCGATGGCAGGCTGCGCTGCAGCGCTTCCAGCAGGTTGGCCTGGCCGGTCGCGGCCAGGTCCTCGGCGGAAATCACGTCGATCGGTGTCGAGCTGTTCTTCACCGTGCGCGTGCTGGTGCGTGAACCGGTCACCACCACCGCATCCAGCGTGGACGCGGCAAGGTTCGCAGAAGTGGCAGTGGTCGCCGACGGTGCATCGGCCTCAGCCGCATACGCCGGGGCAGCGGCAAGAGTTGCGGCAATCAGCAGGGAGAGCGTGGACAGCGCAGGAATGTGGGCAGCAGGCATGGGGGCTCGTGGGGGTGGGCCGGAGACACGCCTCCATTCAAGAGCCCACGCCCAACACGCGACAGAGGATATCGCGTCATGTGACCGTCACATCGCGCCAGCCACATGACTGCTGGTAATGACCTTACGCAGCCTGCACACACCGGGTCGGATCCCTTTCCAAAGGAAAGGGCTCTGCCCCCATACACGCGAATCCGCAGGGTCAGTGCCCTTCCTGCGGAAAGGATCTGACCCCGGACTCCATATACCGTGCGGGCATCACCTCATGCCCGCGCGCCACTCAGCGGCACGTGCCTGCGTCGGTAGCATCAAGCCATGCCCACCCTGCCTGCCGATCCGACCGCGCCCACCGTCGCCATCGTGGCCTGCCACGGCCAGGGCCTGTTCGAATTCGGCTGCGCGGTCGGCCTGTTCGCGCCCATCCGCCCTGAACTGGGCGTGGCCTGGTACCGCACCCAGCTCTGCGCTGGCGAACCCGGTGCACTGCGCATGCTCGGCAGCGCGCAGGTGCAACTGCCCTACGATCTGAGCGCTGTCGACGACGCCGACATCATCGTCATTCCCGGCTGGCGCGAACCCAGCGAGCGCCCGCCGCAGGCGTTGCTTGATGCCCTCACCCGCGCCCACGCGCGCGGCGCACGCATCACGTCCATCTGCTCCGGTGCATTCGTGCTCGCCTGGGCTGGATTGCTCGATGGTCGCCAAGCCACCACCCACTGGCGCCTCACCGAAACGCTGGCGCGCGAATTTCCGCGCATCCACGTGCGCGACGATGTGCTGTACGTGGACGCCGGCAGCATCATCACCTCGGCCGGCTCGGCCACCGGCATAGACATGATGCTGCACATGGTGCGCAAGGATTACGGCGCGCGCGTGGCCAATCTGGTGGCCGAACGGCTGGTGCTGGCACCTTGGCGTGATGCCGAACGCAGCCAGCGGGTCAGCCGCGCGATTCCGCTGGGCGAGCCCACGCGGCTGGCGAAACTGATGGAGTGGATGCGCCGCAACCTGCGCGAGCCGCATTCGCTGGGCAGCCTGGCCGAACAGGCCGCACTCAGCCAGCGCACCCTGCAGCGGCAGTTCCTGGAAGCCACCGGCCTGTCGCCCATCGATTGGCTCATCCGCGAACGCGTGGCCTACGCACGCGAACTGCTGGAAACCACCGACCGCCCGCTGCAGTGGGTGGCCGAACAGGCCGGGTTCGGATCGCAGGAATCGTTCCGCCGGCACTTCCGCGGCATGGTCGATGCCAGCCCCATCGAATACCGCAACCAGCACCGCAGTGGCCTCAGCGCCGACCGGCTGGTGGGTTGCTGACAGCACCTCCGTCTTTCCACGCAGCCACCCAACCGGCAAGATGCAGGCACGCCCCGGCCTGCCGATGGAACGGTGATGACTGCTACCCCGTACAGGAACTACCGCTTCGGTATCGGCGTCTCGCTGGTCCTGGCCAGCCTGCTCGCCGCGCTTGGCCTGATCGCGGTCTGCACCCCGAATCTCGGCTGGGGCGTGGTGGCGTTGATCACCCTCGCGCTGTGGATCGGGGTGCCGCTGCTGGTGCTGCTCCTGCTGGCCTGGGGCCGCTACATGGTGCGCGAGCGCGGGCACGTGCCGGGCCGGGTGCATGCCCTGATGTTCGTGCCCACTGTCCTCGCCCTGCTCATCTATCCGCTGGGTGATTCGCTGCGCGGGGACCTGGATACCGCCACGGGTGGCTCGCGTGCGGCCATCGCAGAAACGCACATCAACCTCAGTGGCCATGCACTGTGGCTGGACACCTCACCCTATGCCTCCACCTACTCCGGCGCGGGACCGGACCTGCCCATGCAAGGCGACACCCCCCAGCGCTTCGTTGCCTTCCACCGCTATCCGAACGCGCAGTCCGATGCAGACAACGCCTTCCCCTACGACAACGCACGGCTGAAGCCCGGGATCGAGCGCTACCGCTATGGCGCGCCTTCCGAAGGCACTGCAAGCACCCTGCCCCTGCGTCGCCAGTCCTATCCGGATACCACAGCCCTCACCCGCGTGTGGGGCACATCGGGCGGGCCAGGCATCGTGCACCTCTACTACCACTATGCAGACCACGTCGAGGTTGCCCCCGCGCTGGCGCGTCTGGCCGGCGCTACCGAATACGAACTCGAGCGCAGCCGCGTGGAAGGGCTGGTGCAGTTCAAGACGCACAACTACGGCGCCGCGCCGATCGTGCGCCTGGAAATCAATGGCGCGACGCTGGACATCGGCGACGACGCCATCGCGCCCATTCCTGCGCCCCCCGCGGCGTGCACGGCGTCCAACCACACCACCGGCGTCGCGCTGCTGAATCTCGACCAGCCGTTGCAGGTTCGCTGGCAGACTGCCGCCGCACCGCAGGTATGGCATCGCGCACGCGTGCAGGTCCCTGCATTCCGCCAGCCACAGCCACTGGATGGCCAATCCACCCTGCAGCGCGTGCTGCTCTATGTTCTGCCCGACGGCACGATGGCAGCAGAGCGTTACGTGGAAGTGCTCGCGGGCAATTCCCGGCGTGGCATCAAGGCCACCGGCCTGCCTGCCAATGCGGCGGCACACGCGACGTGTGGCAGCGCCTACGCCACTTACGGCGAAGACGCACCAGCGCCGCTGGCGGACTGATCATCCGGACTGTCCCTTGCAGCGTCAGACGCGTGCGCGTGCGTTGCCCGCATGTATCCGCCAGCACTGCGCCACGAATCCAACCGCAAACACCACCGCGCACCCCAGCAACGTCTGCAGGATCACCGGCGCCAACGGTGCAGCCGCAATCGGGTGCGCCACCGGCAAGCGTGTCAGCGTTTCATTCACGCCTGGCACCAGCGACAGCAGGAAGCTGAAAGACAGCGCGAACGTGGACAGATAGGGCGCCAATCGCCCAAGGAACCGCAACCGAGCCGCCAACACCCCACCGAACGCAATCAGCAGAATCACCACACCAAACGCGTGGCCAGGATTGAGGCCCCCGGTGCTGGAGACGGTGAACGAGGTCACCACCGACAGCACCAACCCCAGCAGATAGAGCTTGCCGGCGCGTGTAGCCGGATCGATGCCGCGATGGCGGATGAAACCGAACAGGCCGGCAGCGATGGGAACCAGGCTGATCGCGGTGTGCACGATGCCCAAGGAAGAAAGCGGATGACTCATGGCGACCTCTGCTGGAGTTTTTAACCTACTAGTTGGTAGGCTTCATGGACAAAAAGAAGGCCCGCTCCACGCAGGCCTTCGTCGAAACATTCAGACCGCCGGCACCAGCCGGGCAATCGACAACCGTGCGAGCGCCGCGAACGTCGCCGCATCACCAAACCCACGCGCGGCCAGCATCGCGCCGTGCACCGAGGCCATGAACGCCTTGGCCTCATCGGCAGGCGTGCCCTGCAGCCTCAGCTGCCCCTGCGCCGCACCCTTTTCCAGCGTGATCGTCAGCCAGCCGCTCAGATCCTCGAAATGCCCGCGCACTTCATCGGCAATCTCGTCGGGGATAATCGGCGCTTCGGCCGCCAGCATCGCGCAGATGCAGAACGACGAGGTGCCACCGGCAATGCAGCTGGACCAGTAATCCACGTAGGCGTTGAGCGCCAACAACGGATCGCCCAGCTGCCGGTCCAGCAGCGCCAGGCCTTCCCGTGCCTCCGCCCGGTACAGCTCCACCACCGTCCGCACCAGATCCGCCTTGCTGGGGAAATGGTGGTGGATGCTGGCCTTGCTGATGTTCACCCGCGCAGACACGTCGGCATAGCTGAAACCGTTGTAGCCACCGGCTTCCAGCAGCGAACGGGCGTGGGCCAGGATTTCGTGGGCCTTGGGGGAGAGTGACTCTTTCATGGATGCAAACCTACTAGTAGGTAGGCACCTTGTCAACCACCCTCCGCTGCGCTCGCCGGGCATGGCCCGGCGCTACCTGACACGGGCTTCCCTGGTAGCGCCGGGCCATGCCCGGCGAGCGCAGCGGTCAGTGCGAAGACACATACAGCGCATCGGCCGGCGCCGGCGGCAGCGCAAAACTTCGCCGCATGCGCGCCACCTCGGCCGCCGGCGGCAACCCGAACAAGCGCTTGAATTCCCGATTGAACTGCGACGGGCTGGCGTACCCCACCGCCAACGACGCCGCCTCGGCCGTCATGCCCTGCCGCAGCATCAACAGCCGCGCCTGGTGCAGCCGCGTGGACTTCACATACTGCATCGGCGAAGTACCGGTAATGCTGCGGAAGTGATCATGGAACGTGGCCACGCTCATCTCCGCCTGCGCTGCCAGCGCATCCACATCCAGCGCCGTCGAGTAGGCCGCGTGGATATGCCGCAGCACCTTGCCGATGCGGCCGAAGCGCCCGCGCATCGCCAGCGCCTCGCGCAGCGCCCCACCCTGTGCGCCGCTCAGCACCCGGAAATACAGCTCGCGCACCAGCGAGGGCCCCAGCATGTCGGCCTCCAATGGATCGGCCAGCGCTTCCAGCAATCGCAGCACCGTGGCCTGCATCGCAGGCTGCATCGGGCTGGACATCATGCTTCTTGCCGGCGCTTCGGTGCTGGCAGTGCGCTCGCCCAGTTCTATCAGCAGATCTGCGGCCAGCTGCAGATCCAGATGCAGGTAGATCGCCAGCAGCGGCGCCTCGGCCGTGGCCTCGGTTTCCATGGTGAAGGGCACCGGCACCGACACCGCCAGGTAGTGCTGCGCGTCGTACTGGTAGACCTTCCCGCCCAGATAGCCACGCTTCACGCCCTGGCAGACGATCACGATGCCCGGGTCGTACAGCACCGGCGTGCGCGCCAGTGGCCGGTTGGAGCGCAGCAGCCGCACCCCGGGCACTGCCGTCAGTGTGTAGCCCTCGTCCACGGCCAGCGCCTGCAGCAGGCCGACCATGCGCGCCTGCGCCGGATGTTGCAGCGGATCGTCAGCCGGCCCCATCAGGCACCCCATAGAAATAGGCAAGAACGGCCGAATCTTAGGCCTGGGCGGCCGCGCACTCAATCACTAACGTGCAACTCCCCAGCCACGAGCCCTCAGCCATGACCGAATCCCGCCTCCTCCTCATCACCGGCGTCAGCAGCGGCTTCGGCCGCGCCCTGGCCCAGCAGGCCCTGTTGGCCGGCCATCGCGTGGTCGGCACCGTGCGCAGCGAATCTGCCCGCCAGCAATTTGCGGCCCTCGCACCCGGTCGCGCCTTCGGCCGCCTGCTGGACGTCACCGACGCTGCGGCCATCGATGCACTGGTGGCCACCGTCGAAGCCGACATCGGCGCCATCGACGTGCTGGTCAACAACGCCGGCTACGGCCACGAAGGCATCCTCGAAGAATCCACGCTGGACGAATTGCGCCATCAGTTCGAAGTGAACGTGTTCGGCCCTGCCGCGCTGATCAAAGCCGTGCTGCCGCACATGCGCGCGCGCCGCCGCGGCCACATCCTCAACATCACCTCCATGGGCGGCTTCATCACCTTGCCGGGCATCGCCTGGTACTGCGGCAGCAAGTTTGCGCTGGAAGGCATCAGCGAGGTGCTGGGCAAGGAAGTGGCGCCGTTCGGCATCCACGTGACCGCGATCGCGCCGGGCTCGTTCCGCACCGATTGGGCCGGCCGTTCGATGGTGCGGGCCTCGCGCAGCATCGGCGACTACGACGCGCTGTTCGACCCGATCCGCAGCGCACGCGAGGAAAAGAGCGGCCATCAGCTGGGCGACCCGATCAAGGCCGCGCAAGCCATGCTGCAGGTGATCGACACCCCCAACCCACCCACGCATCTGCTGTTGGGCAGCGACGCCCTGCACCTGGTACGCGGCAAGCTGGCTGCCATGACAGTACGCATCGATGCCTGGGAGCGCCTCAGCCGCTCCACCGACAACGCGGCGTTGCGGTAGCGCCGGGCCATGCCCGGCAAGCGAAGCGGCCACTGCAGCGCGAGACGCCGGGCATGGCCCGGCGCCCCCCGACGCCCCGCTCGCTCAGTCGTCCTGCACCAGCCCGAACTCGCGCAGCAGCCCACCAATCTGGGTCTTGTCCAGCTTGTTCATCAGCAGGTTGCGCAGGAACACCGGCCCCGGAATGTCCAGCTCCTTGCCATCGCGCAAGCGGCCGGTCGCGGCCAGCAGCGTGCGCACGTCGTAGGTCGAATTGAACACCTCCGGCACGCCGCGCTCGATGCCCAGCAGCGTGTACACCGCTTCCATCGGCGTGCGCACCGAATACTCGGTGGTGAAGATGCAGTCGCGCTGCTTCGATTCGGCGAACTGGCCGATGAAGGCAAAGTTCACCGCGCCCTCCGGCACCACGTCCGGGCGGTCACCGGCCTGGCGCGGCATGAAGAACGCGGTGATGTACGGCATCATCACCGGCACTGTCTTCGCCCCGGTCGCCGCCAGTTCGTCGATCTCCTCCATCGGCACACCCAGGTGGTACAGCCACTCGCAAGTGATCTCCTCGCCCGTGCAGTCCTGCATCGGCTTGTTCACGTAATCGCCGGGCGTATCCACGAACAGCGAATACACCCACACCACGATCTGGTCCTTCGGCTGGTTCTTGAAGTGCGGCTGGCGGTTCACCGTCCAGCTCATCAACCAGCGCGAATCGCGCACGCTCACGATGCCGCCGGTCACCACCTTGCCGCTGAACGGATCGCGCTTGGCAATCTTCTCGATGTACGCTGGAATGCGCGCGTCCAACGTGGTTACCGTCGCCGATTCCCACTTGGTTTCCGGTATATGCGCACCGAATACATCCGGGCGCCCGAACGCCGCATCCTTGGCCGCGATCCGCCGCCACAGGTCCCACGCCGGTGCCGGGCCTTCATTCAAGCGTGCAGCGGTGCGGTGGTCGCCGTTGTCGGAATTCTCGGTCAGCGAGCCGATCGTCATGAACACCAGATCGTCCGCGCCCAGGTCCACGCCACCGGCCTGGCCGTCCCGCGTCCAGTGGATGCGCGTGGCCTGCTTGCGGCCCTCCTGCAGCGCGAAGTCCACATCGGTCACTTCAGTGCCGTACTGGAAACGCACGCCGCGCTCCTGCAGCCACTTCACCAGCGGCAGCACCAGCGATTCGTACTGGTTGTACTTGGTGAACTTCAGCGCCGAGAAATCCGGCAGCCCGCCGATATGGTGGATGAAGCGATGCAGGTACAGCTTCATCTCCAGCGCCGAGTGCCACTCCTCGAACGCGAACATCGTGCGCCAGTACAACCAGAAATTGCTGTCGAGGAAATCGCGGCCCAGTACCTCGTTGATGCGCTTGTTCTCCATCTCCTGCCGGGTGGCCAGGAACAGCGCGATGACGTCCTTCTGCGCCTGCTCGCTCAGGGTGAACAAGCCATCGGTATGCGCATCTTCGCCGCGATTGATCGTGGCACGCTGCAGCGAATAGTTCGGGTCGTCCTTGTTCAACCAGTAGAACTCGTCCAGCACACTGGCATCGTCGATTTCCAACGATGGAATCGAGCGGAACAGATCCCACAGGCACTCGAAATGGTCTTCCATCTCGCGGCCACCACGGATCACGAAACCCTTCTCCGGCACCTTCAGGCCATCCAGCGCGCCGCCGGCAATCTGCTGCTGTTCCAGGATGGTGATGCGCTCGCCGGGCATGCGCCCATCGCGCACCAGGAACGCCGCACCGGCCAGCGAAGCGAAGCCCGAGCCTACGAACCAGGCCGTCTTGTTGTCCACGCCCGCTGGCTTGCGCGGGCGCGCGAAGGCCTCGTAGTTGCCACTGCTGTAGTACATGCGCGTCTCCTTCCTGGATGGGGTAGCCCCCACTCTAGCTCTGAACCGATGTACCGCATCCTGCAGAGAGGCTGCGACGCAGTGACGCAGGTGCTTCCCGTCCCCGCGTTGCAAGCGGCCTCAACCGCCGTCAGCCGTCGCCTCGGTAGTGAACCAGCGCTGGAACCCGTCGATGGCGTCCGGCATCAGCGCGCTGGCGCGCTCACGCACAATGGATTCGGCGTGGCGAATGGCACTCACTGCATCCGGCTGCGCGCACAACGCCATCGCCAAATCCGACGCGTCCAGCATCGCCAGGTTCACGCCCACGCCCACCGGCGGCATCAGATGGGCAGCATCGCCGATCAGCGTCACGCCGTTGCGTGGTGTCCAACGGAAATCCGCCGGCAGGCTGTAGATCGGCCGCCGCACGAAGTCGGTGCACGCCTCCAGCAGCCGCCGCAGGTTCGGTGCCCAGCCGGTGTAGCTGCCTGTCACCAGCGCGCGCATGCCTCGCTGCGTGATCTGCGCATCAAGGCAATCAGAGGGCCGCTTCAGCGCCGCATACACGCAGAATCGATCGCCGCTGTTGCGCTGCACGAACAGCGCCTCCTCGCCGCCAAAGCAGAACAGGCTGCCCTGCCCCACCATGGCCGCGATATCCGCCGCAGGCTGCGCGATCCATCCTTCAAAGAAGGTAATGCCCGTCGGCAGCGGCTGGCAGGCACTCAACGCAGCGCGCACCTTCGACCATGCGCCATCGGCACCGATCACGATGTCCGCCTCGGCCTGCACGCCATTGGCAAAACGCAGGCTGTGGCGGCCGGCATCTGCAGGTTCCATCTCGCTCAAGCAATGGCCCCACTGCACCGCGTCGGCCGGCAACGCATCCAGCAGCAGCTGGCGCAGGTCGCCACGGTCGATCTCCGGCTTGTCCATGCTTCCCTCCGGCCCGAACCCACCTGCGGTAATCGCCCCGGACCACGGATCACCCATCCGCGCCTCCTGGCCTTCATGGCGCGCCACCGCCCGGAACGCCTCCAGCAGACCAGCCCGCTGCAGCGCCACCTGGCCGGAGTCCTCGTGCAGGTCCAGCGTGCCGCCCTGGGTGCGCTGCTGCCCGGACGACTCGCCCTCGTACACGCTCACGCGATGGCCGCCGCGATGCAGGATGAGCGCGGCCGTCAGGCCGGCGGGGCCCGCGCCGATGATGGCGATACGTGGAGGGTGCGGCATGAGGCGGCCTGTTGGTCGGTTGATATATCAACCGTAGAACGTTCGAGTTGACACGTCAACCAATCGCGGGCAACGTGAGCGCATGACCTCACCCACCATCACTCCCGACCAGTGGGCCGCCTGGCGCGGCTTCCGGCGCATGGCCGAGATCACCTCCGGCCGCATCGTCCACGACATCACCCGCAGCACCGGGCTTTCCAGTGCCGACTTCGTCGTGCTGATGGAACTGAGCAAGGCCAAGGACCGCTGCCGCCGCCAGCGCGACCTGCAGGACTACCTGGAATGGGACAAGACCCGGCTCTCGCACCAGCTAACCCGCATGGCCGGCCGTGGCCTGATCGAGCGCGACACCGACAGTGACAACGTGGTGGTGATCCGCATGACTGCAGAAGGCCGCACCCAGCTGAGCGCAGCACGGCCGGTACACGTCGCCAGCGTCCGCCGGAATTTCCTCGATCATCTTTCAGCCGATGACCTAGCCGCGCTGCAGCAGATCACCGACAAACTGCATGCAGCACTACAGGACGCAGAGAACTGAGACGCCGCCAGGTCACAGACGGCGGCCCAACACCTGCCCCGGCCAGCCATCCACGTTGAAGGTCGACAGCCGTTCGTAACCGCACGATTCGTAGAAGCGCACCAGCTCGCCACTGCCACCGCCATAGCAATCCACGCGCAGGTAATCCAATCCCGCTGCGCGGGCCTGCTCGTCGGCGAACGCCATCAAACGCCGGCCGATGCCACGTACCCGCGCATCGCGCGAAGCAATCAACACGCGTACATACAGCTCCGGCTCGGTCGCCGCAGGCACATAGGGCATGGCCTCGCCCAACGCCAGGAACGCACGCACCTTGCCCTGCGCGGTTTCCGCCACCCACGCACCGGGCAGTGCGCAGGCATCGGTCACCTGGGTAATGCGCCGCGGAATGGACGACCACGCCTCGGTACCCCACTGCTGCAGATTGCCGATGGCCACGAACCACGCAATCACTTCATCGAACAGCTCCAGCACCACAGGCGCATCGGCCACGCTGGCGCGACGAATCGTCAGCGCCTCTTTCCCTGCATCACTCACGCGTAGTACTCCTTTCAGTCAACGAACCCGAACGGCTGCAATCACCCGGCTCCGCCCAGAATGCCGCCGCGCACCAGGCATCACCACGGCCAAAAGTCCATTGCGCGCCGCTAACCGGTAGTGCCGGCCGCTGGCCGGCAGCTGCAATCATCCAACCCCACCCTGGTTGCCGGCCAGCGGCCGGCACTACCCAGACCGACAATCCACGCCGCTTCATTGACCGGTCCGGCATGACCACGGCGAAAACCCATGGCGCCGCATTGACTGGTAGTGCCGGCCGCTGGCCGGCAGCTGCAATCACCCACCTTGCCCAGGCTGCCGGCCCGCGGCCGGCACTACCACGGCCAAGGCTCCACGGCGGCGCAGTTGACATGCAGGCATTTACCTGCCTATTGTGATCCCACGGACGGCACCCCGCCGCCCACCGTGGAGCCGCAGTCATGGTGGATATCGCACACAGAGTCGGCATCAAGGCCCCATCAGCCCAGGTCTACCAGGCCCTGGCCACCCCCGAAGGCATCGCCGCCTGGTGGGCCGAGGACACCACCGGCGACCGCCACCCCGGCGGCACCGTCACCGCCCGCTTCACCGCCAACGGCCAGGAAATCGGCGCCATGCAGATGAAGCTGCTGCAGCTGCAGCCAAGCGAGCGGGTGCTGTGGGAATTCATCGACGGCCCACCGGAATGGATCGGCACCACCGCGCGCTTCGCCCTGCACCAGGACGGCGACTACTGCATCGTGCTGTTCAGCCATGAAGGCTGGAAGGAGCGCGTGGAGTTCATGCACCACTGCAGCACCAAGTGGGCCATCTTCCTGATGAGCCTGAAATCCCTGCTGGAAACCGGGCGCGGTCAGCCCAGCCCGCACGACGTCAAGATCGACAACTGGAACTGAAGGCACCCCATGGATGCAGACAAGGTGTTCAAGGCACTGGCCGATCCCACGCGCCGCACGCTGCTGGACCTGCTGTGCGAACGCAACGGGCAGACCTTGGGGCAGCTCTGCGAGCACCTGCAGATGGCCCGGCAATCGGTCACCCAGCACCTGGGCCTGCTGGAGGACGCCAACCTGATCAGCACCGTGCGCCGTGGCCGCGAGAAGCTGCACTTCATCAACCCTGTGCCACTGCACGAAGTCTACGAGCGCTGGGTACGCAAGTTCGAACAGCAGCGCCTGAGCCTGCTGCATGACCTGAAACGAGAACTGGAAGGAGAATGACGATGTCCGCAGAGTCCACCCGCTTCATCCACGTGATCTACATCGCCTCCACGCCGCAGAAGGTGTTCGAGGCCATCACCCGGCCGGAGATTGCCCGCACCTACTGGGGGCACGAAAACGTATCGGACTGGAAACCCGGCTCGCGCTGGCAGCACGTGCGCGCCAACGACGAGCGCAAGGTCGAACTGGTCGGCGAAGTGGTGGAAAACACCCCACCCTCGCGACTGGTGATCACCTGGGCGGCCGCTTCGCAGGCGGACAACCCGAAGGCCTACAGCCGGGTGACGTTCGAGATCGTGCCGTATGAGGACATGGTCAAGCTGACGGTGACCCATGACGAATTGGAACCGGGCAGCGGCATGGATACCGGCATCCGCCAGGGCTGGCCGATCGTGCTGTCGAGCCTGAAATCGCTGCTGGAAACCGGCAAAGGTCTGGATGTCTTCGCCAAACCGCAGTAATACCAACCCATCGCTGGCGCCCCTACCCCGGCCCAAGCCGACCCGTGAAGGCGCCTTGATCCCGCTGAACGATGCATGCAACGCGTGCTGGCCGCTCATCTGCAAAGTACGCGTTACGTCACGTCAACACGGCATCATTGCGTTGCAGTTTCAATACCCTTCCACAGGTTCCTCTTGCAGCCTTCTTCCCCTTCGGCCGGTGAACCGGCCCCGTCGTCGCCAGCCTTCATTGAAGTTGTTGTTGTGCGGGCCGGTACCCATCTGTTTGCCATCGATGTCGAAGCCGCGATTGAAATCCGCGGCCCGGAAACCTTTGATCGCCCCGGCAGTGGCGCGCGCCCGCACCTCACCGTGCGCGGCCACGCACTGCCGGTGGTCGACCTGCGTCAGGCCATTGGGTTGTCCGCATTCGCCCACGGCTGCCCGGCCATGGTGCTGATGCAGAACGGCGCGGAGATCGTTGCCTTGGCCGTCGACGAAGTACGGGACATCGAGAGCGTGCCATGCCACAACGTGCGGCCCGCCGCGGACACCCCGTTCGGATTCTGCAGTCATCGCGTCACGCTGAATGCGCTGGGCGAGATTCCCCTGATCGATCCCAGCCGGCTTCGATAACGCCGAACCACCGCACCGACCTCCCGGTAACACCGGACCCACACCGATCTCCCGGTAGCACTGGACCCCGCACCGATCTCCCGGTAGCGCCGGGCCATGCCCGGCGGGCAGCCGGCCAGCTAGCGCGCCGTCCAGCCCCCATCCACCGGAAGCGCCGTGCCGGTAATCTGCGCCGCCGCGTCCGAGGCCAGGAACACCACCATTTCCCCCAGCTGCTCAGGCGTCACGAACTGCAACGAGGGCTGTTTCTCGGCCAGCAGCGCGCGAGCGGCGGCCTCCTGATCCGTTCCCTCCCGCTCCGCCAAAGCGGTGATCTGCTGCTCGACCAGCGCCGTTCGCACCCACCCCGGGCAGATCGCGTTGGCGGTGATGCCGGTACCCGCGTTCTCCAACGCCGTTACCTTGGTGAACCCCACCACGCCGTGCTTCGCCGCCACATAGGCCGACTTGTTCACCGACCCAACCAGCCCGTGCACCGATGCGATGTTGATGATGCGACCGGATCCCTGCTGCTTCATGTAAGACAAGGCCGCCGCCGTTGCATGGAACACCGCAGAGAGATTCAGCGCGAGGATCGCATCCCACTTCTCGACGGGAAATTCCTCGATCGACGCGGTGTGCTGGATGCCCGCGTTGTTCACCAGAATGTCGATGCGCCCCATCTTCGCCACGGCGTGGTCGATCATGTCCCGAACGGCGTCGCCGCGAGACAGGTCGGCGCCATCGTGCGCCATCCGTACACCGAACTCGGCTTCCAGGCCGGAGCGGATGCGTTCGATCTCCTGCGCATCGCCAAATCCATTCAACACGATGTCGGCGCCTTGCCGCGCCAGCGCAGTGGCAATGCCAAGACCGATCCCGCTGGTGGAGCCGGTAACTACCGCGACTTTTCCATTGAACATGGGCGAGCTTCCATCGGACATAGGCAGCCAGTGTAGCTTCACCGGCCGCCTCCCCACCTGCTACGCGCCCACGTCCAATGAATGCGCCAGCAGAAACTCCCTGGCGTACTCATCCCCAGCCTGCGCCGAGGCGCGGATCAGGGACACCGCACGTGGCACATCCTTGGCAACACCGTTGCCATGGAACAGCGCCAGGCCGAATTCGTACATGGCCGGGGGATAGCCGGCATCAGATGCCCGCTCAAAGTACGCCGCCGCCTGCGAGACGTCCTGCTCAACGCGGTCACCCGTCAGCAGGCACAGCCCCACCGCGTAGATCGCCGGGATATACCCTTTCTCTGCGGCCTGATTGAGGTTCGCGAAGCTGTCAGCTTCGGCATGTGCGTCGTCCTCACCTGCAAGCATCGAAGAAGAGAGGAACAATGCTTCGGCACACCCAAGCGCAAGAGGAGGAGCGAGCAGCCGCCGCGCCCCGGCAATGTCACCACGATCGAGCACCGCATCGAAGTCCGTCGTCAGCTGGGTTGGCATGTCAGTCATGGCACAGGTTTCCTTTCTGTTTGCGGGCATCCGTTCACCCCGCTGGGATTACGCATGCACCATGCCGTACATTCCTCCAGCCCACGAGGAATGGCGACGGAATGATCTGACTCGTGGGCCAACTCGGCACAATCCACTTGCCTATCCGTTGTCGCAAATAGCATTGGACCCAACAAGGCATGTGGGGATATTCTCGAATCTACGTGGATCTGCCCAAAAGGTGACAATCTTGACCCTTTCTTCTCCGCCCGTTCCAGCCAAACTCCGGGAAATGCTCAAGGACTATCCGGAACATATCGAACGACTGCAGGAAGTACTGAATCGATCGGTTGAACGATCGCGCAAAGTTCCTCTCATGCCATTCGATAGCGCGATCGCTGCTTTGGAGGGGAGGCTGGGAACGTTCATCATGGAAGCTCGCAATGATATTGCGGCCGCGGAGAGATCAGGCAACCCAGAGCAGATAGCCCAGGCTCATGAGAAGGAACGACTGATGTCGTTCGCTGCGTCCAGCAACATTGGCATGGCTGAGCTAGATGATTTGTGGGAGTACTTTCAGGTCAACTTCCGGGGAACCTGATGACTTCCGCCGATAGTCGCCTTCCGTCAGAAATTCACCAGAAGATTCTAAGGGAAAAGATCATCCCTCAGAGTGGTCTGGATGGACGAACCTCATTTTAAACTCCCAACGCAGTCATACTTGCCGGGCAGCCTGGCGCTGGCAAAGGCAGCCTGGCGCGTCAGGTTCGTCAAGAGCTGCTCGACGATGTCATCACTATTGATCCCGACAGGCTACGTGATCAGTATGAGCCCGTTCAGAGCCTGCGCGAAAAGTACCCATACACTTGGGCGGGCCACACTCACGATGACGCCAGTCAGTGGGCCAAGGAACTACGCTCAGCAGCAATCGATGGCCGCAAGAACCTCATTCTCGATACCACGCTGGGAAATGGAGACAGCGCCGTTTCCCTGATTAGGGAACTGCAGGCGAGAGGTTATGAAGTTGAGGTTCGGGGAGTTGTAGCGCATAGGCTGGAAAGTGAGCTTGGTGTCGATGAACGTTTCGCCGCGATGCTCGACGATGAAGGCTTCGGCCGCTACGTCCCCGAAGACGTACGCAAACACGTCTACCAAGCCTTACCCGGAAATCTAAATCAGGTCCAGGCCGAGACCGGCATCCAGATTCGGCTCTACGGACGCGAAGGCGCTCAGGTCTACGACAGCCAGAACGACGCCCGCCTACCGGGCGCAGCACTGGAAGCCGAACGCGAAGCTCGGCTGAAAGACACTCGAATCACCCAAGCAGTGCGCGATGGCTGGCGCACACAAGGCCGCTGGCACGCCGAGCTTGGGGACACCCTACCCCTCAACGACAAGGTCAGTCCACCAACAGCGGCAGCCGTTTTCGATGAACGCGCAACGCTCAAGGTTGTTGAGGGCATAACGCCCAACATCCAGGAAGCACGCAGCGTCGACCACACAATCCGCGTCCGTCCAAACATGGTGCGAGGCGCCATCATCGGCGGTGCCGCAGCAACTGTTGTTGAAGCAGCCACGGAAGGGACAAAGATTGCCGACCTGTACGCGCGCGACAACCGCACAGGTGCGGAAGCTGCGATATTGGACTTCGGTGCGCGCAGTGTCGGCGGCTGGACCGGGGCAGCGCTGGGCGCCAAGGCGGGCACGCTGCTGGGCATCGAGTCCGGCCCCGGCGCGATTGTCACCGGCATTATCGGTGCCGGACTGGGTGCGTGGGGCGCCAGCGAAGTTGTCGAATGGGTCGAGAAGTACAAGATCAACAACCAGGGCGACGGCACCGGCAGAGTCTGGACGTTTGATCCCGCGCATCCTGAGAAGGGCTGGACGCACAGCGAGCGGGAAATCATAGGCACTGTCGGCACCTTGGCCGATCGCCCCATCTACGGCCCGGCTACGCTGCTGACGGCCGATGCCGAATTGACCCAGCAACTGAACTACCAAGCCTCAAGCTTGGCCGTTGGCCTGCGGATGCGGGAGCCTGATCAACCGATAAATCCTTTCAGCATTGCCGGCGACGCCACCGACACACCCAGCGCACTGCCGCGCTCCTGGGAGCGCAGTCCGGAAACCGGCGAATGGCGACGTGAGGTCGTCCATCAAGTCCTTGAGCACGGCATCAAGAACACGACGGTGGAAGTGGCCGATGCCGCCAAGGCGGCCCATCTCGATGAGACCGCTCAAGGCATCATGGCCTTCAACGCCGCCCGTAGTTCAGCCGCCTTCGCCAAGCAGTACGAGCAGGTATACACCACGCAAGGCTGGTCCCAGTACGGCGAGATTCCGGAGGAGGTGGTCTTCGCCCGGAACCATCCCGATCACGTTCTGGCATCCGATGGGCGCACCTATCAGCGCCAGCACGATGGCGAATGGCTGCATGACGGTTGGATCTACGATTCGCTGGCCGAGGGCAACATCCGCGACGAGTTGAATGGCACCTATCCGCAGATCCGGGCGATCCAGCAGCAGGAGGCTCCCACACCCGGCTCCCATGAGCGACGTATTGAAGCCCTGACCGCAAACGAGCGCGATGCCTACGATCAGGCCACGCAAGAAGCGAACCGGCTGGGCGTCGCGGCTCCCCAGGCGCAGCAACTGGCCGCCGCAGCGGTAGCCGAGGTGCGCGGCGAACACGCCGAGGAGCGCCTGACGCCGCAGGCAGTAGTCGATGCGCACGCCGAGGAGCGAGCTGCGCCGGCGCCCAGCGCACCACCCCTGGTGCAGGAGCACCGCACTCCCGCGCCTGCAGCACCGACCCCGTCGGTTCGTGCCGAGCCGGCACAGGAACCGACGCGCCCGGAAGGGCTACGACCCGAGCCAACTGCAGCTAAAGCGCCCCCAACGCAGGAAGATTCGAGCGAGCAGAAAGTGCGCACGGATGCAGACTCTCCTGCGCAGCAGACGCCGTCTGCGCCCGCGCCATCACCCTCCATTCCCGCGGCTGAGCAATCTCGCGCCCAGCCCGAGGCGAGTGCGCTGCCTGCTTCCGGTGTTGAGCGCCACGCTCCCGCGCAGGATCCAGTTGCGACTCACGCCCACTCCCTGGCCCCAGCGAACCAGACCGAAGTGGCCGACGCCGCGCCAGTGACTGCTCGCCTCCACGAAAACGACGCAAAGCCGGCGCCGATCCAGCCCAAGTCAGAAATTCCAGCTAACCGCGCCGCAGTCGAGCCGGCTGCGCCCCCGCCGGCAACAGACGCCGCGCCCAAGGTCTCGGAGCACGAGCGTCCTTACACGCCATCGCCAATGGACGTGCAGCCCACCCCGCCGTCCACCGCAATGGCCTTTCAACAGCCTGAAGCACCGCCCGCTCCCCTGCTGCCGGCCCAGCCCGAGCATCCCGATCACGCCCTCTACCAACAGGTACGAGAAGGCGTGGCAAGGTTGGACGCCAAGCACGGCCGCACCTTCGACGAAGCCAGCGAGCGCATGACCGCCAGCCTGCTGGTGCTGGCCAAAGACAACGACCTGGACCGTGTCGACCACGTGCTGCTGAGCAACGCCACAGCAGACAAGCCCACCGGTCACACCCTGTTTGTGGTCCAGGGCGAGCCCAGCGACCCCGCACACCAGCGCGCCGCAATGCCCACCGAGCTGGCCGCACAGACCTCGGTTGAAGAATCAATGCAGCAGTTCGACGCAGTCAGCCGCGAGGCGCAGCAGCGCGCCATTGCCAACCAACTTGAGCAGCAGCTGGAAGATCAGCGCGTGCAGCAGGATATCCAGATCCGCGCCGCCAGCATGGGCTGAGTGAGTGAGACACGTGCGAAATCATCTATGGCAGCCGTCCACCTAGCCCCTCTGTTTACCAACCGGCGCTGCTGAAGTCGCCGCACGGTTAGAAGCGCAGGCCCGCTCGATCAACGGTCGCGAGCGGATTGGCTTTCCGCACCGCCTCCAGGAAGAGCAGGAAGTCGCGGTTGAACAGCGTCAGGTTGTTGGTGAACGTTACGCTCTTTCTGACCGCTGCTTTGCTGAAGCACACCTGCCAGACATAGCGCTCGTAGATCATGTCAGAGGTTCGGGTGACGGAGGTGATCTGCGAGAGCGGCACCGCCGCGGGCACTGGGCCCCGCTGCAGATAGAAGGTATCTGTATCAAAGAAGTAGTGCTCTCGATCCTCTTTCCCATTAACCATCACCAAGGTCATGGACGTACCGGAGATCCGGCGAGGCGGGTTCAAGCGCAGCCCAGATTCCAACGCGGAACGGGCGCTCTGGGTCCTTCGCCGCTGCGCGTGGATGCTCTGGCTTCAACGTCCCATCACTTCCAATGATCCGGCCCCAGAAACGGCAGGCTCAGCACAAACACCGGAACCGCCACAGGTATCAGCGCCGCACCCAGCACCTTCCCGGCCGCCGTACCCGCCCCTGCCTTATCCGCCGCCTCCGGCTGGATCCGCTCAGCCCGCGCGGTAATCGACTGCGGCAGCTTCGCCTTCGCGGCCAGCGCAGCAGCTTCCGGCAATTGCACCCGCTCGCCGTCACCCTCGAACAGCGCGCTGTAATAGCTGCCGCCCTTCCTGGAAAGATTGCAGTCCGGGTTGGCCGCCAGTTCGTAGCGGGTCCGGGCTTCAAGGATGTACGGCCGGCGCGTCAACTCGTCAATGGCCTTGGCCACCCGCGGGCTGATCTCCAACCGCTCCAGCTTGAACTGCGCCGCCTGTTCCGGCGTGACCTGCTCCGGCCGCAGCAGCAGCGCGTAGCTGCCATGCACCTTGGTGCGGCCAGCCGGAACGCGCCAGTCCTCACGGATGTACATCTGCGCGCAGACCACGGCCTCGCGCAGCGGGCTGTCCATCAGGGCGCGGTAATCACGGAACGGCGCCGCATCGAAGCGCATTGGCTCGTCATAGACCGGCAGCAGATACAGCTTGCCGTCGTCGGCCACGAACGCGCCGGTGATCTCGCGACTGTAATGGTGATACTCCGGCCCACTGGCGCAGCCAGACAGCAGGGCGAAGCACAAGGCGGAGTGAATGAAGAGGACGAACGTTCGCATATCTGTTGAAGGGCTTCCCTGGGAAAACGGCTGTCAGTGTGACTCCACCACGCCAACGACGCGATCAAACCTGCAGTTGCGCAGATCCTCACGACTCAACCAGAACGTGGCCTGACCACAGTCGCCAAAGACCAGATCAATCGGCGGATCACACGCCAACTGCAGCAGACAGACCTCTCCGCCCTCGCCCTCCACCTCCGGCACGACGCCGTGCAAGCGTGGTACGTGCCCCAACATCTGGTGCACGCGCGATTCAGCGCAGCGCTTGCGGCCGTCAGGCAGCGTGCGCATGCTCTCATCAAACGGCAAATGCTCGTCCTGCAAATGGCGGTACATCAGTGCAGGAATGCGTGCGGCCGCCACCGGTGAGCCTGCCGCGTAGGCAACCGCCGCCAACAGTCCCTTGGTGAACGCCCGCCCCATGCTCAGGTCGGTTAGGGTCGGACTCTCGAAGTCGTCGCTGATCTGCCCGACAATCCATTCACGGAATGCCTCCCGCGTCGCTTCATCCGGGGGTTCGTCCCAGCCGATTGCGGCCGCATGCTCAACCCATGCGCGCACATCGGCATAATCAGCGTCCCCGCGCTTGCCTGCACGCCGCGCATTGCCGATCACCCGCGAAAGGCGGTCAATGATGATGCCGACCTGGGGGAAATCCGTCTGGTAGCGCAGCCATTGCATCGGGAAGGTCCACGCCGGTGACTGCGGGCGCTCCCATTCCGTCGCTGCATCCGCGCGCGGAAACAGACCCGTGGCCGCCACCACCGCGCCCAGCCGCATTTCGTCCCGGCGTAAGGGGTAGACATCGTAGTACGGCCGATCCTCTTCACCCGGTGGCAGCTCCAGTTCGTCCGGCCAAGTGTCCATGCGCCGCGCCACCAAGGGCCATTGAACATGCACGCACGGCCCATCTTCCTCAGGCAGCAGCCATGCAGGATTGCGGTGCGCATGGTCCGAGGGGCCTTCATCCAGAATTGGCCGCATGCCCTCCGGCAGCACACGCACCTGCTGATCAGCCGCGACCACAGGCGCGTACAGCACACGCACACGTTGCTGCGGTTCGTCGGTGTCCCAGATCTGCTCTTCGTCGTTCATGGCGAAGAAGAACAGCATGCCCTGCGAGGGCATATCAGGATCCACGCACGGCAGTTCAGCACAATCGATCTGCGCCAGGAAGTGCATCGGCGCCGCTTCGTCGTAACTCTCGCCAACCGGCCAATCCATCCCATCGGGCAATTGCGGCAGACCGCCTAGACGGCTGCGAACCCTGGGGAATGCCGCCGGTGGGTAGAAGCGCTGCAGCACCAGAGCCGGCGTGCGGTGCGTGGCGAAGAAGGCCTCGAGCACGGCTTCGGCATGGTGGTCCCGCTGGTCGGCGTGGTACATTGAATGAGCCAGAGCATCCATTTCAGTGACGTCCTTTTGAGTCTGGATCGAGCGCTACAGGTATATCACCGTCTGGCCTTCCTGAAGCGCAAGGCGATGACCCACTCACCAGCGAGCAAGAGTGCTCCTTGGTTGGCGAAATGAGCCAGTGGGTGCGGGCCGCGTCTTGGCCAGAGGCCAGAGCAGCCACTCGGCAGGCATTTGAAGAAGCGCCGCGATATAAACCGCAATTAAAGCGTGCCGATTACGGCATCAGCCGGTGGGCGACGCCGTGATGCGAGCTCCATCTCAGTTTCAATTCTGGCTGGTGGTGCTCGTATTGTGTTGTTACGGCGCGGCGCACTGTCCCGCTGCAGCAGCGCCTGATGGACTCAAAAGACACTCTGGCGTTCCGCATTGGCGGGGGTTGCAGGCCATCCCCCCTTTTCGCCCTGGACCGACGCCGGCAGCATCGTGACTGCTGCCATGTTTGTCGCAATCGCCAAGCACTTTGCCCCGCTAGCGGGGAACGGATGAAGAAGAAAGCCCACTCTTGAGAGGAGAACTCTGTAATGAACGCAGATGATGTGAAGTCGATACCGATGATGGACCCGCTCGCGAAGCAGCACCCAGATGGATCGAGTGCACCCAGACGCACAATCTATGTGGATCTTGATGGTGTGATGGCTGACTTCGACGCGGCATTTCCTGCCCTTTTTGGCCTGGACCATCGTTTGCTCGCCGACGATGAAATGTGGGGGCACATCAACAACCACCCGTCATTCTTCCGCGACCTTCCGCCGATGCACGGTGCAGTGGAGTTCTTCCACAGCATCCACCACTTGAATCCGGTGATTCTCACTGCCTGTCCGAAATCGAACTATCCGCTCGCTGCGATGCAGAAGCGACAGTGGGTTCGCGAACACTTGTCAGTAACCTGCCTGGTGTTGCCTGTGCTCGGAGGCAGGCATAAGCCTCTCTTCATGCACCAGCCGGGCGATGTTCTGATCGATGATTTCAAAGAGAACTGTGATGCTTGGACAGCGGCGGGAGGCGTGGCGATCAGGCACGCCGGCGATTGGGCACTGACGCGTCACGCGCTTTCCGAAATAGAAGATCTGTCAGGAACAGCGCGCGTGGCGGGCTGATTCCTCCTGTAAGGGCCACGTCGATATCTCCATACACAGGCCGAGGAACTGGCCCCTCGGCCCCCAAGGCGGGTAACCTGCTTTGTAACCCGGCCTTACCTCAACCGCTCCACCAGCCGCTGCCCCACCTCCAACGCCGAAGCCGGGTTCTGCCCGGTAATCAGCTCGCGGTCCACCACCACATGCCCCGTCCACGGCGTCGCATTGCTGCTGAACCGCGCACCCGCCCGCACCAACGCGGTCTGCGGGTAGAACTTCATCTCGCCGCCGCCCAGCAGCGGCTTGGCCTGCTCTTCTTCCTCGTTGCTGATCACCGTCATCTGGTAGCCGCTGTAGATCCACTTCGGCGTGGCCGGCATCGCACCCGATTCCAGCTTCCCCACGAAACCATCCGCATCCGGCAGCGCGGACAGCAGTGCGATCGGCCCGTGGCAGACCAGCGCGGTGGTCTTGTTGCGCTGGTGGAAGTCGGCCAGCAGCCGGCCCAGTGCCGGGCTCTTCAGCAGGTCCTGCATCGGCGCGTGGCCACCGGGAATGTAGACCGCATCGAAATGCGCGTAGCCCTGCTGCTCGACGCGCGCCAGGCTGACCACCGGCGAGGCGGTCGGCGAGGTCAGCGCCAGCTTCTCCAGCAGATCCTTGTGCAGCGTCAGCTGCGCGGCGTCGTTGCCGAAGTACGCCGGCGTCACCGAGGACGCATCCACCGTCGGCGCCCGCCCCTGCGGCGTGGCGAAGGTCACCTCGTGGCCCGCATCCAGCAGCAGCTTGACCGGCTGCATCAGCTCGTTGAGATAGAAGCCGGTGGACAGCACCTTGCCGTCCTTCAGGTCCAGGTGGTTTTCGTCGGACAGCACCACCAGCACGTTGGCGGCATGCGCGCCGCTGGCGGCCAGGGTCAGGGCCAGCGCAGCGGCCAGCCGGGTCATCAGGTTCATGGGGAGCTCCTATCGGGGAATGGCCGCCACTTTATTCATCGCTCCAGCGGCGATAAATTGGCCCAATTGCAAAAAATCTGTTCCCCGGAGAGCCAAATGAGCCGCAAGTTCGACTACCTGGGCGATGTGGAGGTGTTCCTGGCGGTGGTCGAGCACGGCTCGTTCACAGCTGGCGCGGTGGCGCTGTCCACCACGCCCTCGGTGCTGAGCCGCGCGGTCACCCGACTGGAAGCGCGGCTGGGCCGGCAGCTGCTGCAGCGGACCACCCGCCGCGTGGGCCTGACCGATGCCGGGCGGCTCTATCGGGAACAGGTACGCACCGCCTTCGGCCTGCTGGACGACGCCGAGCGCGACGTACTGGCCCAGGACGGTGCGCTGGCCGGCCGCGTGCGCCTGAGCGTGCCCACCACCTATGGCCACTACCGGCTGCCGCCCGTGCTGGCGCGCTTTGCGCAGCAGTACCCGCAGGTGCAGGTGGAACTGAACATCACCAACCGCAACGTGGACCTGGTGGCCGAAGGCTTCGACCTGGCCATCCGCCTGGGCCAGCTACCGGACAGTGGGCTGGTGGGGCGGAAGCTGGAAGACGCGCCACTGCTACTGGTGGCCGCGCCGGACTACCTGCAGCGCCGCGGCACGCCGCAGACGCTGGACGACCTGCAGCAGCACCTGTGCCTGCCCTTCGTGATGCCACGCACCGGGCGGCTGGCGCCGTGGATCTTCCGCGACGACGGGCGCGACGTGGACTGGCTGCCGCGCTCGTCCATCGAGACCTCCGACGATGTACTGGGCGTGGTGTCGCTGGCCGAACAGGGTATTGGGATTTGCCAGAGTTATGAATTCATCGTGCGCGAGCGGATGCAGCGTGGGCAGCTGGTGGAAGTGCTGCCGCAGCTGTGTGGGCGGTCGCGGCCGTTCTCGGTGATCTATGCGCCGCATCGGCGGCAGTCGGCGGCTGCAAGAGCGATGATTGAGTTGCTGGTGGGGAATGCGTCGGTCGTCGAAGACGGCGTTGGTCGAGGTTTCTGATGGTCCCTGGCGATGTCGGCTTTGGACCGCTTTTCGGGCCATGCGGCTAATCAAACAGCGTTGCCATTCGCTGCGGACTAAGAACTGTTGCAAAGAACGCCGTCGCGTTATCCGCTTGCGTCATGGGCGATTACGTCACTCTGATTCGCAATCGGCTGCGCATCTGCACGAATGCGTCTTGCGGCGTCGCCTGCTGCACGAATGGCGCGTGCAACAATAGTTTCCCCCTCTCGAATCGCGCGATTTCTTCGCGAATTTCAATTTGCATTCGAAGCGGCAGCGTAAACACCATGGCGCGCCACCGACAACGGGTGGCAGCGGGTCTGCAAACCCGTGACGTTCGATGTGCCTGTTGTTTACGCTTGCCCGTCGGCGCCGTCCTTAACCGGCGCCGGCGGGCAATCCGTCGGCCTCTATGGCGGGCGGTGCGTGGGGGTCTTCTGGCCCACCGGTCATGGCACTACTTCGTCCCGGTTTGCAGCCACGCATCGTCCGCCACCCCGCCTACGCGGTGGCGCTGTTAAGCACAGCCACGGAAGCCGACGCCATGAACGAATCCGACACCTTCTCTTCGTACACCGTTGTTGAGCCCATCAACGACGACACTCCCCTGCCCGACCTGAACTCCCTCCTCGGCATCCTCAAGCGCATGCGCGGCTGCGAGGGTGCCGATGGGCACCCGTGGCCAGAAACCGACGTATCACCCGGCCGCCGCGTGAGCCTAGCGAGGACCGAGCGCGCGATGGTGGGTGCGCTGACGGTTCTGGAGATACTGCACGCCGCAGACCGCTGCCGGGTGGCAGCGGACCCGGAGCGGCATTTGGATGAGGGGGTTGTTGATGGGTTGTTTCTGGCTTGCCGGGGGTTGATGGAATGGGCTTGTCGGGAGGTCAGGCCCGAATGACGAAACTAGATTGTTCAGAATATGGCTGATCGCCGGCTACTCCGGCCAAGGCACCAATCTCCGAAGCCGAGCAAAAGCACTATCCAAACTTCACACCCATTAGCCTGTTCGCATCTCTATCCCCCTTAAGCGTAACAATTACACTATTCTCAAGCATGCTTCGAATCGAATCATGGAGAAATGGCGCCATGCTATGAAAGTTCTCATAATTGAGCGTTGCGATGTACTGCCTATCCTCCTTCATGAAGGTTTCACTAATGAAAGAAAACCAACTCGCTCTAGGCTTGGGATCCATGTCAGCAAATAGTCGATTATCATGCCAGAGAACATCCATATTATGCTCCCGACCATGCTTAAAGAGAAGCCAATCAAAGCAGATAATTCGGGCGTTCGCAATACCATCAGAGTCTTGACCTTGGACTGAAACATCCAAATTGAACCTTACTTTATTCTCCCCTGAGTTATTCTTCAGGGTGATCCCGGCCGAGCTATCCGGATAGAGCCGCTGAACGATTGACCTATACTTTCCATCAAGGTCATCCAGCGGATCAGACTGGGCATATCGCAATGCCAACTCGTCCTGATACACCATTGCAGATTTCACGATCTGCAACTCTTTCGCCTTATCTTTCTCAAGATCAACAAAGGACTGAAGACGCTTCCTCTCCTCCTCCAGCCCAGCAAGCTTCATAGTCAGAGAAACATACTCATCCAGAGCTCTTTTCCCAGCTATATGCTGTAGGAGCATGGCGCGAGCAGTGGACTTCGACGACTCAGAGGCCTCAAGATTATTAATTTCTTCTCGTATCCGAATTTCGTCCTTCATCAAACGATGCTCGCGATTCGATACCAGAGCCTTCTGAAAATCTTCAACCTGCTGAAAATGCCTCAACGCTTCGGGTCGAAAGATCTGACCGAGACCTTCATACAGCGAAAGAAGATCGTTGCGAGTGATATCAACCCGACGCTGTTGAGCATCCTTAACACCATCTAGCTCGAACTTCAGAAGATGGATCTCCTCCGAGATCGCTCTGAGCTCGCTGGTCAGCTGATTGGCCTGATCTTCGATATTCCTATAGTCTTCAGAAACTTCAAATGACTGGAGATTTGCACGAAGGATATCGGATTCAGCGCCAAGCTCCTTCAATCTACTCTCTGGTCGCTGACCAGCCTTGAAGACATCCCTAAATATACTAGATTTCTTTAAAAGCTTTACTTCGTCCTTCAGAGCATCCAGTCGCTCCTTTAGCTCAACTTTTCGCCTTGATAAGACCTCATCGACGTTAAGGAGATATAGTGTTCTCTGCAAAGCCTCGTGCGGAAGTTCCTTTTCAAGTGCCACGGGACTCGCCGAGTCCTCCTGACTCCTTCGCGCAAACCTAGGAAACAATGAACGGAAAGAGTGCACATCCGACTCGAAACCACCGTATTGATTGAGCCACTCACGAAATGGCTTAATCCTTATCTCCTTCTCGTTCAAAGCGATCTTTGAACCGTCACCTTTCCGGGCAATCCGAAAATCGCGACCTCCGATTCGGACATCCAAGTAAAACCACCATTCCGCAGCCACTGAAGCCAAAGCCGGTGGCGGCTTGTCTGCGCCCAGACAATGATGAATCAAGCGCAGAGCCAAAGTCTTCCCAACCCCATTGCTATCGCCATCCTGTCGACCGGCGACATGCTCTCCGTCACCAAGGATGAGAGACACTCCCTTCTCGCGAAATCGGAGCTCCCTAAAGCTACTCTCACTAGAGGAAAGTCTAACTATTCTCATCCTATCAACCCAAACCTTCCGTCGCCAACGTGCTCCAATTGCCCTATTGAGAACAGAATGATGATCGCAAGCATCACCTGCTCGGCGGACGGTTTAGAAGGCCAATCAGAGTCATCGGCATAAGCCATCCGCCACACCTGGTCAAAGCTCTTCGGGCCCGTCCTAAGCAGCGCTCTAACAAAGCCACCAATGCCGACGAGCGACTGACTAAAATCAATGTGCTTTTGGGGCAGCAGTGCTGTTTGGATTTTCAAAGACATCACAAGCCTCGAAGTATTTTGCAATCACCAGCAGGGAAGCCTCTCGAAATGCTTTCAAAGTATGTGCATGTGCTTTAGCAAATTCAGGTATCAACGACTCAGAAAGAAGCCAGAATCGCTCATCCGGGGTAGCGCCCTTCGGAGTACCAGTATAACGTTGCTTCACCTCTTCGGAAATCGACTGAAGCCAAGAGGAGTCTCGATGCGATAGCATCTTATCAACGAGGTGACTTCTTCGCGCGTATTGAGTCAGCCTGGACTTAACTGCATCACTAAATCCATTAAACGCAGCTTTGGCATCAAATTCCGCTGGAAGATCAATTCTATCAAGATGAACCAAGTCATCGTCATTATCCGCAAGCTCTTTTAGAATCGCACCTAAAATTGAAAGATCCAACTGCTTAGGAATGAATGCAGGAAGGTCTCCCACGATCAAAATTTGCTGCTCCTGAGAAAGAGCCTCAAATCGCGACCGAAGCTCATACGCCCCAATAGGGGAGCAGTCCCCAAGAGTTGATTTATCCTGCTTTAGCTTAACCAATGATTCTGCCACCGGCGCAGGAATCCCTTGAAACTTATCATTCATCACGAAGTGATAATGCTTAAGATTAGGGTAGGCCTCCTCAAGCTTAGAGAAGTCTCCCACCGCCTTAGAGCAGGATGTCACGGGATTGGCTTCAGAACTCGGCGCATAGAGTTGAAAAAATCGAAGCTCCGCTGGCACATATCCATCATTGCCCCGGTCGCCATGACTACCCCATGGCTTCACGGCAACGTAGCCACCCTGACTTCTGGTCATGAGCTCATTGAACAGATCCTGGAACTGATTTCCATTGCTTCTATGCAACCGCAATTGGAAGTAAGTACTCAACACGAAAGCAGACACTTCAGCCCCCCCCTCCTTGGCTTGATGTGGCCGACATTACACAAGATTAGACCTTTCCGAAAGAGCATCGCGACGCCGAGGCGCTGAACCCATCCAGAGTGACGTCTTCGGCGATCTTCCTTGAAGCTACGTAGCAAGCGTAAGTGAGAACAGCTTGAGTGGAAAATTATTGCAACGCTGACCACTTGCAGATGGCTGGCGGCCCACCACTTCTTAGATGCTCTTGTAGAGCCTGCGGCACCCTCTCCAGAGTTGCCACTGCTGGAGCGAACGCCGGACATCCACTGATCAGGCCACAAAAATTCTGTTCTCTTGCCTATAGACAGAGATTCCCCCGTCCTCGGAAATTTTAATTCCGAGTCCGAGGCTACTACCCTTCTTTGCTGCGGCGGTTCGCCCTCCGCCCTCACTACCCGCAGGTACACTTATGATCGCACCTGCCGCCATTATATTACCCAGATAATCCAGCACCATAGCACCATCCAGCGAAAGCAATTCCTGACGCAAGCGCCGATCAAGACTCTGGAACCTCCCATTCACCATAGCCCGAATCGTTTTTGATTTAATGGAGGGATTCCCCCCTAAAATCAGATCTGACTCTGAAACAACTTCACCCACGTCATCAAGCGACGCAGATCTAATCACAATTATGCAGCCACCGCTTCGAGCAAACGAAATGTCTAGACAGCTTTGGTAGATTGCCTCCCGCAACAATCTATTTTGAGGAGGCTGCATTTCCCGGAGATACATCTCATGGGCATAGAACTGCCATTCGCCGCGACGTTTAGCGAAGATCAGCTTCTTATTTTTGAATATCAGCTGTTCACCAAGGCGATTCAACACCAGCGCAATGCGGCCACCGTCAGCCCATTCTGCAATGGCGCTCAATCGGTATGGCACATAGCCAAGCCCGAGCTGATGTGCCGGAAGTTGCCCAGATCCCGATATATTGCAATCCGGAGTTACAACTAGCAGAGTATCAAATCCGTTACTTATAACCGCCGAGAAATCCTCTTTAAATATCTCAGTGAGGTCACTTCCATTACCCAGTTCGTTTGGATCTATTCCTATGGCCGATGCGATTGCCCCGCCCTCATATGTACGGGCGGACCAAGCAACGAACTGACGCAGGATTAAACTTATCGCGGGAAGACTGCCCAGATAACGCGCAATTGCACGCGCCGGGAGAAAAGTGAATAACTCAGCTCGATACTCGGGACCGGCTGCACCATGTATGGCAAAGAGCTCTTCGACAAATGCCTTCGTTACCGCCAGCTCTTCAGGTGTAAATCCCGGACGACGATAAAGAACTATCCTCTCCACGTCCGCAGGGTCAGCCATAATGGCCGTCTTCGAAGGCTCAAGCGACGCAACCCTTCGACTGTTTACCCTGCAGGGTACAGTTCCCGGCAACACCTGCGCAGAAAGAAGAGGCGCCAAGTACACATCCAAAGCCTCTCGAAGCTCATCAATGGTCAATTTCCATCCTCCGAACGCTCAGCATTCTCACCAGCATCCAACATCCTTATCTCTTATCCCCTGCCCCGCCTAGCTCTAGACCTAAGGTCCAGCACCCCTTACCACGCAACTATAGCGGAGAACCCACTCAACAGCAGTGCAGAGCGACAAGGACATGGCAGTAATTGCATATCGATGCGCGGATAGACTAGGTGCCCCGCCCACAGACTAGTCATATTAGAAGTCCCCTGACCGCCTCCGCCGATGCGTCAATTGAAAACAGTAGAGAGCGCGGCCAAGGCCAAGACTGACTTAACCACATTCTACGGCGAGAGCCCGAATCAGCTAATCACAGCGCCCTGCGAGTTATCGTGCGAATACAAATGCCTGACCAAGGTAACATCCTTGCTTGCACTTAGAAGGTACTAGCAATGGCTCGAGCCGCGGCGCCACATTACAGTCACTCAACTAAGTCGCGTCGGGAGGATCTTTCAATTTTTGCGAATTATCTGACCCAGCCCCAGGCACCCATGAGATCTTATCAATAAGGAACGCTCGGTACACGGCTGGAGCCATCAAACTGTAAAAATCCCCGGCCCGCCGTTTGAAGACAGCAGCTACTAGCAACCCGCACAACAGCCCCAGAGTCGCACTGCACCATGTAGAAGCAAAAAAGAAGGAGCAAATGCCAGACGCGACAGAGATGAAAGCACAATTACGATAGAAGCCGTATCTAGACAAGTACACCATGAACGTGGTGCTTAGCTGCTTGGTTTCCACATACTCTTTGCATATCGAAAATGGGTTTTCGATCTTCCCATTTAGAGACCCCATATAGGCAAATCTAATCTCCTCTCTAAGAACAGCCTCTTCTTCACTATGTTTCTTCTTCGGCCTTGATATCCAGCCCAAATTGAACCTCGAGATGTAGCTGTCGAAGTAATTTGAAAAAGGCTCTATAACCATTCCGAAAAGCGTAAAGGCAAGCGGCGCACCAACAAGCGTAACGGATGCTGGGAAAGTGGAAATCGCGTCAAACAGCTCTTTAAGTGTGACATCACCATAGGCCACGAACATTGCCGCCAGCACAAATGTGGCAAGAAGGCCAGTGAGGAAGAAGGAGAATATGTCCCACAAAGAGACTCTTATTTTTTCGACCATCTTGGGTATCGCTCTGGGTGGCTAACTCTGGATCCAAGTCGAACCGTGACGCCGGAGCGATTGGGATGGGCGTCTAGTCCAGTTCACAGTTAACTCCATGATTGCGGTAGTTTGAGAATGCTACGACTGAAAACACTGCACAGGCAACCAGCAGAGTCATGCGCTACCGGCAAGCCTAGCCAAATCACTCCCCCTGACCTCATTCCACTCGCCAAGAGCTACTGTTCGCGACGAGAGGAAGGAGTCTGCCCCGCTGCTTGAAGACAGGTTAGCGAACGTTTATCCGCTTCAGCTCGAAAGCCACCCTGTAGTCGTGCTTGCGCACCTTAGCCCGGCCACAAGCTACGCATCCAGAATGTCCACGCCAGCCTCGCTGTGGGGCACAGCTCGATCGCATTTCAGGGTACGGTATCCCAGCAAACACCAAAGTTGACCCGGGGTAGAAATGAGCGCCGCTCCAAAAACAAGGGCGCCTCTCGGCGCCCTCGTTCTCTCAACTCATTCCCACTCAATAGTAGCCGGCGGCTTCCCCGAGATGTCATAAACCACCCGCGACACCCCCCGCAACTCATTGATGATCCGGTTGCTCACCGTACCCAGGAACTCATACGGCAGATGCGCCCAATGCGCCGTCATGAAGTCGATCGTTTCCACGGCCCTCAGCGCAATCACCCACTCATAAGCGCGCGCGTCGCCCACCACGCCCACCGACTTCACCGGCAGGAACACGGCAAACGCCTGGCTGGTCTTGTCGTACAGATCCGCCTTGCGCAGCTCATCAATGAAGATGGCATCGGCCTTGGCCAGCAGTTCGGCGTACTCGCGCTTCACTTCACCCAGAATGCGCACGCCCAGGCCCGGGCCCGGGAACGGATGGCGGTAGACCATGCTGCGCGGCAGGCCCAGCTCAACGCCCAGGCGGCGCACTTCGTCCTTGAACAGCTCGCGCAGCGGCTCCACCAGGCCCAGCTTCATGTGCTCCGGCAGGCCGCCCACGTTGTGGTGGCTCTTGATCACATGCGCCTTGCCGGTCTTACTGCCGGCCGACTCGATCACGTCCGGGTAGATGGTGCCCTGCGCCAGCCACTTGGCGTTCTTCAGCTTGTTCGACTCTTCGTCGAAGATCTCAACGAACAGGTTGCCGATGATCTTGCGTTTGGCTTCCGGGTCGCTCACGCCTTCCAGCGCGCTGAAGTAACGGTCGGCGGCATTCACGCGCACGACCTTCACGCCCATGTGCTCGGCAAACATCGCCATCACCTGGTCGCCTTCCTGCCAGCGCAGCAGGCCGGTATCCACGAACACGCAGGTCAACTTCTCGCCGATGGCCTTGTGCAGCAGTGCGGCCACCACGGACGAATCGACGCCGCCGGACAGGCCCAGGATCACTTCGTCATCGCCCACCTGTTCGCGCACGCGGGCAATCTGGTCGTCGATGATGTTGGCGGCGGTCCACAGGGTCTGGCAGCCGCACACATCCACCACGAAGCGGCGCAGCAGCGCCTGGCCCTGCAGGGTGTGGGTCACTTCCGGGTGGAACTGCACGCCGTACCAGCGCTTTTCTTCGTTGGCCATGGCGGCCACCGGAATGCGGTCGGTGGTGGCGGTGATGGTGAAGCCCGGCGGCGCAACGGAGACGTGGTCGCCGTGGCTCATCCAGACGTTCAACTTCGGCTCGCCGCCGTGGTCGCTCAGGCCCTTGAACAGCGCATCCGGGTTGATCACGTTCACTTCGGCGTGGCCGAATTCGCGCTGGTCAGCCGCTTCGGTGGCACCGCCCAGCTGCGCGGCCAGGGTCTGCATGCCGTAGCAGATGCCGAAGATCGGCAGGCCGCTGTCGAACACTTCCTGCGGCGCGGCGGGCGCGCCCGGCAGCGTGGTCGATTCCGGGCCACCGGACAGGATGATGCCCTTGGCGCCGAACGCCGCGATCTCGGCCGGGTTGTGGTCCCACGCCCAGATTTCGCAGTAGACGCCCAGCTCGCGGATGCGGCGGGCAATCAGCTGCGTGTACTGCGCGCCGAAATCGAGGATGAGGATCTTGTCGTTATGGATGTTGGTCATGGCGCCCCGGCAATGCAGTAGGGAAAACGAAAACGTCAGAATTTTTCAGCGGCAGATGGAGAAAGAGGAACGGGAATCAGCTTCCTCGTTCCTCTTTGCTCGTCCCGCATCAGGAGCGGTAGTTCGGCGGCTCTTTGGTGATCGTCACGTCGTGGACGTGGCTCTCGCGCTGGCCGGCGCCGCTGATCTTCACGAACTTGGGCTTGCTGCGCATGTCCTCGACGGTAGCGCAGCCCACGTAGCCCATGGTGGCGCGCAGGCCGCCCATCAGCTGGTGGATGATGCCGCCCACCGGGCCGCGGTACGGCACGCGGCCTTCAATGCCCTCCGGCACCAGCTTGTCGGCGGTGGCGGCGTCCTGGAAGTAGCGGTCCTTGGACCCCTTCTCCATCGCGGCCAGCGAACCCATGCCGCGGTAGCTCTTGTACGAACGGCCCTGGAACAGCTCGGTTTCGCCCGGCGATTCCTCGGTACCGGCCAGCAGGCCACCAATCATGATGGTGGAAGCACCGGCGGCCAGCGCCTTGCCGATGTCGCCGGAGTAGCGGATGCCACCGTCGGCGATCAGCGGGATGCGGTCCTGCAGCGCTTCGGCTACCAGGTCGATCGCGGTGATCTGCGGCACGCCCACGCCGGCCACCACGCGGGTGGTGCAGATCGAGCCCGGGCCGATGCCCACCTTCACTGCGTCCGCGCCGCTGTCCAGCAGCGCCAGCGCGGCTTCACCGGTGCAGATGTTGCCGCCGATGACCTGCACGTTCGGGAAGTTCTTCTTGACCCAGCTGACGCGGTCCAGCACGCCCTGCGAATGGCCGTGCGCGGTATCGACCACGATCACGTCCACGCCGGCAGCCACCAGCGCTTCCACGCGGCGGTCGGTATCGCCGCCCACGCCGACGGCCGCGCCGACCAGCAGGCGGGTGGCGCTGTCCTTGGCAGCGTTCGGGAAGTCGGTGTTCTTCTGGATGTCCTTGACGGTGATCAGGCCACGCAGGGCGAACTCGTCATTGACCACCAGCACCTTTTCGATGCGGTTGCGGTGCAGCAGCTGCAGCACTTCATCAGACGCGGCGCCTTCCTTGACCGTGATCAGGCGATCCTTCTTGGTCATGATGTGGCGGACCGGATCGTCCAGCTCGGTCTCGAAGCGCATGTCGCGATGGGTCACGATGCCGGCCAGCAGGCCGTCGCTGCCCACCACCGGCACGCCGGAGATGTTGTGTGCCTGGGTCAGGGCCAGCACGTCGCGGATGGTGGTTTCCGGGCCGACGGTGATCGGGTCGCGGATGACACCGGCCTCGAACTTCTTGACCTTGGCCACTTCCGCGGCCTGCTGCTCCACGCTCAGGTTCTTGTGGATGATGCCCATGCCACCCAGCTGTGCCATGGCGATGGCCAGGCGTGCTTCGGTGACGGTATCCATGGCGGCGGACAGGATCGGAAGCTTGAGCTTCAGGTCGCGCGTCAACCGCGTTTCGAGGTTGACGTCCTTGGGCAGGATGGTCGAATGAGCGGGGACGAGCGAGACGTCGTCGTAAGTGAGTGCTTCAGCCTGGATGCGCAGCATCGGCATACCCGAGATGTGGGGAAGCGCGACATTTTACCCTGTTTTGGCGGCCTGTGGCAGGGGGTAGATGCGACGCAGTGTCGCGCGGGCGGCAATTGGTTCAGACGCCGGTGCGTCGCCCTTGGTAGGTGCCAACCTTGGTTGGCACACAACCGGAAGGCCTTTGCCCCATATGGGGAGCTGGCGCCTGATTGTTCGTGCCAACCAAGGTTGGCACCTACCAGGAGCGGGTCATGCGGACCGGCGGGAAGTACGGGGCATCGACGCGACCCCGGTAGCGCCGGGCCATGCCCGGCGAGCGCAGCGGCGCCGCAACAATCCGCCGGGCATGGCCGGGCGCTACCAAGCCCCACGGCAAGCAGCCCAGTGCGGTCAGTTCCCGGCTTCCGCCGCTTCCAACGTGTTCTGCATCAACGTGGCCACGGTCATCGGGCCTACGCCACCCGGCACCGGGGTGATCCAGCTCGCCCGCTGCGCTGCGGCCTCAAACCCGACATCGCCCACCAACCGACCGTCATCCAAGCGGTTGATGCCAACGTCGATCACCACCGCGCCCGGCTTCACCCACTCGCCCGGCACGATGTCCGGCCGGCCCACCGCCACCACCAGGATGTCGGCGTTGCGCACGGCCTGTTCCAGCACGTCCTTGGGGGTGAACTTGTGGCAGCTGGTCACGGTACAGCCGGCGATCAGCAGCTCCAGGCCCATCGGCCGGCCGACGTGGTTGCTGACGCCGACGATGGTGGCGTTGCGGCCGCGCACCGGTTGGTCGGTGTGGCCCAGCAGCGTGGTGATGCCACGCGGGGTGCACGGGCGCAGGCCGAACTCGCGCAGGGCCAGGTGGCCGACGTTTTCCGGATGGAAACCATCCACGTCCTTGCGCGGGTCGATGCGCTGGATCAGCCGGCGCGCATCGGGAATGCCCGGCAGCGGCAGCTGGATCAGGATGCCGTTGATCTTCGGATCGGCGTTGAGCTGGTCGATCAGGTCGAGCAGCTCGGCCTCGGTGGTGCCGGCCGGCAGGTCGTAGTCATAGGCCTCGATGCCGACCTTCTCGGCCGCGCGACGCTTGTTGCGCACGTACACGGTCGAGGCCGGGTCGCCACCCACCAGCACCACGGCCAGGCCGGGGCGGCTGCCACCGGCGGCAACACGGGCGTCGACCCGCACCTTCAGGCTGTCGAGCAGGTCCTCGGCGATACGGCGGCCATCGAGGATGCGGGCAGGAAGCTGGGGGGCGGAGTCGGTCATCGGGTGCGGGCGTGGGGCGGCGGGGACGCTATTGTCCCCGATTCACGCCCCCTCGCCCACCGCTGCGCTCGCCGGGCATGGCCCGGCGCTACCGGATTGCTGCGCCCGCTGCGCTCGCCGGGCATGGCCCGGCGCTACCGACGGAATCGCGCGACGCCCCGGTAGCGCCGGGCCATGCCCGGCGAGCGCGAAGCGCGGCGCGTGACGGTCATTCCTCTTCTTCCGGCACTTCATCCGCATTGAGCGTGCGCGCCTTGCGCTTGGGCGCGGTAAACGGCGTCGGCGTCGGCACACCCGGCAGCGCGCTGCCGAACACCATGTGCGCGCCGGCCCTCAGGCTGCCACCGGCCATTTCCAGTTCGAAGCGCTCGGCATCGCGCTCGCGGATCTGCTCGGCAATCTCGCGCGCGTCGTCTTCCTCCGCGCCCAGCTCCACCAGCGCCGCCTGCCCGAACAGCAGCGCCGACTCGAAGGTTTCGCGGATCTGGAAGTCCACACCGGCATGGATCAGCCGCAGCGAATGCTCGCGGTCGAACGAGCGCACCAGCAGCTTGGCCTGCGGGAACTGGTGCGCCACCAGTTCGACGATGCGGTCGGCGTCTTCGGCATTGTTCACGCACACCGCGACCGCCCGCGCACTGCCCGCGCCGGACGCATGCAGTACGTCCAGACGGGTGCCGTCGCCGTAATAGATCTTGAAACCGAAGCGCTCGGCGTTGTGGATCATCTCCACGTCGTTGTCGATGATGGTCACGTCCACGTCGCGGGCCAGCAGCGACTGGCTGGCCACCTGGCCGAAGCGGCCGAAACCGATCAGCAGCACGCTGCCGGACAGGCCATCGGCGGTATCCACGCCTTCCAGGCTGACGGTCGGCGTCGGCGCCACGCGCTTGTAGACCAGCACCACCAGCGGCGTCAGTGCCATCGACAACACCACCACAGCGGTGAAGTTGGCATTGATGTCCAGGCTGATCACCCCGGCACTGGCTGCGGCCGAGAACAGCACGAAGGCGAACTCGCCGCCCTGCGCCATCAGCACGCCACGGTCCAGCGCCTGCGCGTGGTCACTGCCCATCAGGCGCGCAACCACGTAGATGCACAACGCCTTGGCCGCCATCAGCGCCACCACCAGGCCGAGGATCATCGGCCAGTTGCCGGCCACCACGCCCAGGTCCAGCGCCATGCCCACGCTGAGGAAGAACAGGCCCAGCAGGATGCCGCGGAACGGTTCGATGTCTGCTTCGATCTGGTGGCGGAAGGTCGATTCGCTCAGCAGCACGCCCGCCAGGAACGCGCCCATCGCCATCGACAACCCGGACAGCTGCATCAGCAGCGCCGCGCCCAGCACCACCAGCAGTGCGGCAGCGGTCATCACTTCGCGCGCCTTCGATTCGGCCAGCACGCGGAACAGCGGATTGAGCAGGAAGCGGCCGACCAGCACCAGGCCGACGATGGCACCCACGCCGATCGCCACCGACATCCAGCGCGAGCCCTCGCCATCGGCACTGCCCGCAGCCGGTGCCATCCACGCGACCAGCGCCAGCAACGGCACGATCAGCAGGTCTTCGAACAACAGGATCGAGACGATCTTCTGCCCCGACGGCAGCGCGATGTCGCCGCGCTCGGCCAGCAGTTGCATCACCACCGCAGTGGAAGTCAGCACGAAACCGGTGGCGCCGATGAAGGCGATCTGCCACGGCAGCCCGAACAGCTTGGCGATGCTGGTCAGCACCAGCGCGCAGGTGACGATCTGCAGCGTGCCCAGCCCGAAGATTTCCTTGCGCAGGCTCCACAGGTGCGAGGGCCGCATTTCCAGGCCGATGACGAACAGGAACATGACCACGCCGAGTTCGGCGGTATGCAGGATCGCCTGCGGGTCGGAGAACCAGCCCAGCCCGAACGGGCCGATCGCCAGGCCGGCGGCGAAGTAGCCCAGCACCGAGCCCAGGCCGAGCCGACGGAACAGCGGCACCATCACCACCGCTGCGCCCAACAGGGCGACGACCTTGACCAGCTCGCTGGTCGCTGCTTCTACCGCCATGCGGTGGGTTCCCCGGAAATCGAAATCGGCCTCAACGATAGAGCAACACCGATGACGGCAATAGCACGTGTGTTGCGTTTTATTGTCTTGGAGATGGAACGATAGCGGGAGTGGCCCCGCGCATCATCCCGAAACCATAAACGGTAGCGCCGGGCCATGCCCGGCGAGCGCAGCGGCGCGCGCAGATACATCCGCCGGGCATGGCCCGGCGCTACCGGGTTCACCCGCCCCGACAGAACGCGGCGTAATCGATGTACCCCGGGAACGGCGCGCCCGGCGCGCACACCGCGCACTGCGGGTCGGGGCTGATGCGGGTCTCGCGGAAGCGCATGCCCAGCGCATCAAAGCGCAGCAGGCGGCCCACCAACGGTTCGCCGATGCCCAGCAGCAGCTTCAGCACCTCGGTGGCCTGCAGCACACCCGCGAGGCCCGGCAGCACGCCCAGCACGCCCGCTTCGGAGCAGTTGGGCGCGAACTCCGGCGGCGGCGGCTCCGGGAACAGGCAGCGGTAGCACGGCGCCACGCCGCGCTGGCGGCCGGCATCGAACACGCTCACCTGGCCGTCGAAGCGCTCGATGGCGGCGTAGACCATCGGCGTGGCGTGCTTGATGCAGGCGTCGTTGAGCAGGTAGCGCAAGGGGAAGTTGTCCGAACCATCCAGCACCACGTCAACGTCCTGCAGCAGGCGGTCCACGTTCTCCGAGGTGACCCGCTCGGGCACGGCCTCGACCTCGATGGACGGGTTCAACGCCAGCAGCCGCTCACGTGCCGAATCAACCTTCAGCTGGCCGACGCTGGCCTCGGTATGCACGATCTGCCGGTGCAGGTTGCTGCGCTCGACACGGTCGTGGTCGGCAAAACGCAGGTGCCCTACCCCGGCGGCCGCCAGGTAGAACCCGGCCGGCGCGCCCAGGCCGCCCGCGCCCAGCACCAGCACCCGCGACTGCTGCAGGCGGCGCTGGCCGGCCTCGCCCACCTGCGGCAGCAGCAGGTGGCGCGAATAGCGGTCATAGAAATCGCGGTCGGCGACGCTGCTCAGTGGCTGCACCAGCGGCAGCGCCTGCTCGCGCCAGGCCACGGTGCCGCCGGCAACGGAGGCGACGTTGGCATAGCCCGCATCCAGCAGCGCCTGCGCTGCATCTGCCGAGCGCTTGCCGCTCTGGCAGATCAGCAGGATTTCCTGTTCCGGCACAGGCAGGTGCGCGGCGGGGTCGTCCAGCAGTTCAGCCTTGGCCACGCCACGCGCGCCCTCGGCCATGCCGCCGGCCCGCTCGTGCGCCTCGCGCACGTCGATCAGCACCGCACCATGGGCCACGCGCGCGCGCGCCCGCTCGGGGGAAAGCTCTGGAATGCTCATGGCGTCCATTGTAGAGCCGGGCCCCATGTTGACGGAGCCGACGGCGCGTAGGACCCTCTGCCCGGTGAAACCATCGATCAATCCCGTACAGACCGAGCACCTGGTGCTCCGGCCGTTCTCATGCGCCGACGGCCCCGAGGTCTTCGCCGGCATCACGCCAACGCTGACCCGCTTCATGGCATTCGATCCGCCGGACTCTTTTGCGGCATTCGAAAAGATCGGCCAGGAATGGCTGCGCCTGATCGAGGAAGGCGCGGAATACACGTTCGTGATCCGGCATCTGCAGGACGGACGCTTTGTGGGCATCGCCGCCGTGCACCGCGCTACCGAGGGCGAACCCGAGCTTGGCATCTGGATAAGCGAGCGCGAGCACGGACAGGGCTACGGCCGCGAGGCAGTGCGCGCCGTCGTCCACTGGTGCGCGGAACGGCTCGCTGCGGTCGCCTATCGCTACCCGGTGGCGGTGGACAACGTGGCCAGCCGGCGGATTGCCGAAGCACTGGGCGGCCAGGTGGTCGGCACCGAGCAGAGCGCGAAGTTTGCGTCGGTGGTCTATCGGATTCCGGTGCCGGGGCTGCCTGGCTGAGGTTGCCGGCCAGCGGCCGGCGCTACCGACAGGATCGCCACAACGAGAAAGGCGGCCCTGCGGCCGCCTCTCGTGGATCACTTGCCCTTGACGTGCTTCATCAAGCGCCGCTTGGCCTTGACCTGCCGTTCGGTCAGCACGTTCTTCTTGCCTTCGTACGGGTTGGCACCCTCGCGGAAGATGAACTGCACCGGCGTTCCGATCAGCTTGAAGCGCTTGCGGAAGAAGTTCTCCAGGTAGCGCTTGTACGACTCCTGCAGTTCCTTCAGGCGGGTGCCGTGCACGATGAAGGTCGGCGGGTTGGCGCCGGCCGGGTGCACGTAACGCAGCTTGGAGACGTGGCCGCGGATGGTCGGCGGCGGGTTGGTCTCGTAGGCCACTTCCAGCGCCTTGTTCACTTCGCTGGTGGTGAAGGTCTTGTTCGCCGATTCGTGCGCGCGATGCACCGCACGGAACAGCTCGCGCAGGCCCGAGCCATGCTTGGCCGAGATGCGCACCGATTCGGCCCACGGCACGAAGCCCAAGCGCAGCGACAGCATCGTTTCGGCCTGCTCACGCTGGTAGTCGGTCAGGCCGTCCCACTTGTTGATCGCGATCACCAGCGCGCGGCCGGCATCCAGCACGGCGCCGAGCACGGTGGCGTCCTGGTCGGTCACGCCTTCGGTGGCGTCGAGCATCAGCACGGCCACCTGGCACTGCTCGATCGACTGCATGGTCTTGACCACCGAGAACTTCTCGACGACCTCGTCCACGCGCGAACGGCGACGCAGGCCGGCGGTGTCGATCAGGCGGTACTCGCGGCCATCGCGCTCCAGGTCCACCGAGATCGAATCGCGGGTGGTGCCCGGCACGTCCGAGGCGATCATGCGCTCTTCGCCGAGGATGCGGTTGACCAGGGTTGACTTGCCCACGTTCGGGCGGCCGACGAAGGCGATGCGCACGCGGTTCGGATCGTTGTCCAGCTCTTCGCCGCTGCCCTCTTCCGGCAGGCGCTGGATGACCTCGTCAAGCAGGTCGTCCAGGCCCTGGCGATGGGCAGCCGACACGGTCAGCATCTCGCTGAAGCCGTAGCGGGCGAACTCCGAACGCACGGTGTCCTCGTCGGTGCCGTCGATCTTGTTGATCAGCAGCAGCGTCGGGCGCGACAGCTTGCGCAGCCAGGCCAGGATCTCATCGTCCATCGCCGAGGTGCCCTCGCGGGCATCGACGACGAACAGGATCAGGTCAGCTTCGCCAGCGGCAGCGCGGGCCTGGCGCGTGGTAGCACCAGCCAGGCCTTCTTCTTCCTCTGCGATGCCGCCGGTATCGACGACGAGGAAATGGTTGTCCTCGTCAAGCCGGCAGACGCCATAGTTGCGGTCCCGGGTGACGCCGGGCTGGTCATGGACCAGGGCGTCACGTGTACGGGTCAGTGCATTGAATATGGTCGACTTGCCGACATTCGGCCGTCCAACCAGGGCGACCAAAGGCAGCATCGCGATTACTCCGTATTAATTTGCCAACCGGAATGCGGTCAGCTTGCCATCAACGTTCTGCACCAGCAGCACTCCATCGACGACGATTGGCTGGGCCAGAAGCGCATCACCGCCGCTTTTCGCCCGCGCCGCCATCGCGCCATCGGAGGCCTGCAGCCAATGCAGGTATCCCTTGTAGTCACCGACCACCACGTAGTCGCCGTGCAGCGCCGGACCGGTCAGCGAGCGCCGGGCCAGTGCGGTCTGCGACCACATCGCCGCGCCGCTGGCCTTGTCCAGGCCGAACACGCCGCCCTTGTTGTCGGTAACGAAAACATTGCCCGAAGACACCGCCACACCGCCGGCACCGCCGTGGTCACGCGCCCACATCGGGCGACCAGTCGGGCCTTCGATGGCCATGGTCTGGTTCTTGAAGCTGCTCACGAACAGCGTGTTGCCGTCGAGCACCGGGGCGCCATCGACGTCGGCCATGCGGTCCAGCTCGGTACGGCCTTCGCCGGTACCCACGTTCTGGTCCCACAGCGTGCGGCCGTCCTGCATGGCCAGCGCAGACACGCTGCCCTCGTCCTTGCCGATGAACAGCACGCCCGGACCGGCCACCACCGGCGCGTTGCCACGCACGGTCAGCGCCGGCAGCTCGCTGGGGTTGAACCACTTCTGGGTGCCGTTGCCGGCATCGAACGCGGTGACGCGACCGTCATTGCTGCGCACGAAGACCATGCCCTGGGCAATGGCCGGCGCGGCGATCACTTCGTTGGGCACGCGTGCGCGCCACTTCTCGCTGCCATCGTTGATGTCCAGCGCGATCACCTGGCCATCGAGGGTACCGATGACCACCAGGTTCTCGCCGACGCCCGGACCACCGGACAGCCGCAGCTTGGCCTTCTTCTTTTCCTTCTTCGGCTCCCAGGTCCAGACCTTCTTGCCGGTCTGCAGGTCGATGGCGTGCACGCCACCGGTGATCGCCGCGGCGAACACGTGGCCATTGGCCACTGCCGGGCCCTGGCGTACGCCGATGCGGCGCTCGCCCTTGCCCAGGTTGACCGACCAGGCCTTGTTGACCTTCAGGGTCGGCTCGAACTTCACCAGTTCCGCCGGCTCCTGTGCCTTCTTCGCTGCTGCGTCCTTGCCGGCGAACCAGCCCTTCATGGTGCTGCAACCGGACAGCGCCATACCAAGCAGGAGTACGGTGGCGACGCGCGTGATCATGACCTTCTGACTCATCAAACCGACTCCGCAGGGGCGGCGACGGTGCCGCCGGCGTCCATAACCTTGGTTTCCAGCAGTCGCCGCTGCGGCGCTGCCACGTCCAGCGTCTTCAGCGCCTTCTCATACTGTTCGCGGGCGGCGTCACGCTTGCCCTGCGCCATCAGCGCATCGCCATGGATTTCCAGGCTGCTGCTGTCGGTGGCGCTGCCCAGCAGCTTGATCGCTTCATCGCCCTTGCCGGTAGCCACCAGCAGGCGTGCCACGCGCTGGTCGACCACGCGCTGCAGGTCGCCTTCGACCTTCACCGCGCGCAGGGTGGCCAGCGCCTCTTCATTCTTGCCGGCATCGACCTGGGCCTTGGCCAGCTGCAGCGCAGCCAGGTCGCCGTAGATGCTGGACGGGCCAGCCTCCAGCGCCTTGACCGCCTTGGCCGCGTCGTCGAGCTTGTTCTGCTGCAGGCCCACCAGGGCCTTCTGGTACTCGACATTGGCCGAGGCCAGCTTGCCGCCCTGATCCTTCTGGTACCACTGCCAGCCGGCAATGGCACCGATGGCGATGACTACGCCACCGAGGATGCTGGCACCATTCTTCCGCAGCCAGCTGCGGACGCGTTCACTTTGTTCGTGCTCGTCGAGCAGGTCGTCGATCGCCATGCGTACTCTCGCCCCGCCCATCGGGAGGGACCATTGGGATTATCGAAGGTGGTGAAACCGCGCCTCAGTGTGAAACCGGGACAACGGAGCCTTCAGAGGATACCTGAAAGCGTGCCACGTTGGCTCGCTGATAGGGCGTCAGATCGACGATAGCGCCATTCTGCTGAACCTGGACCGCCGAGGCGTTGCCCAGGGTGACCCGGGCCACCTGGCCGGGGGTGAAGCTGCGGGTCTCGCCCGCCTTGATCAACGCCTTCTCGACGCTGCCGCCATCCGGACCGGCAATATCGACCCAGCTGTCGCCACTGAACTGCATGTCCAGGTTGGCGGCAGCAGCCGGCGCAGCGCGTGGCACCGGGGCCAGCGAGGCAACGTAGGGGGTAGCAGTCGGCTTGGTGACAGGTGCGGCCGCCACTTCGGCGGGCGCCGCGGCGGCGGACCCGGGACCGGCCGGGGTAACCGGTACGGCGGCCGGGATCACATCCAGCGAGGCGGTGTTCGGCGAAGGTGCGGTGCCATCGAAGTGACCGCGGGTGGCGAACCAGACCGGGACCGCCAGCACGGCGGTAATACCGACATACAGCGCACGGCGGCCGAGATTCTCGGCGATCCGGCGCGCACGCGGGGTATGGGTGTGGCTGACCAGGGTGGGCGGAACCACCGGGCCGACCTGGGCCTGTTCCAGCAGTTCGCTGACATCGACGCCGAGCAGGCGGGCGTAGCTGCGCAGCTGGCCGCGCACGAACACCGGCGCGCCGAGCTTCTGCCACTGCTCCTGCTCGAGCGACCTCACCACTTGAACCGGCATGCGCAGGCGCTGGCCGACATCTTCGAGGGTCAGTCCGGCGGCCTCGCGGGCCTGGCGCAGGCGGGTGCCGCAGCCGGCCACAGTCTCGAGATCGCTCACAGTCTGGTCATCAATCACAATGCATCAACCCTGGAGTTAGGAGCCCGCGTCCTGCGGAAATTCCTGTCGAATCCGCTGAAGATAGCGATCAGATGCCGCCTGATCACCCAGTCGCGCCTCGATTTCAGACGCAAGTTGTAACACGGAACGCGTGGCCGGTGCAGCCGCAATCCTACGTTCGGCGAAGGCGCGGGCTTCCATGAACTGGCCGCGACGGAAGCTCAGCTGGGCCATCGCCTCCAACGCGACCGGGTTGCCAGGCACCTGGGACAGGGCGGCACGCAGGTTGCGTTCGGCGCGATCAAGCTGCCCGGCATCCAACGCACAGCTGCCGCCGTTGGCCTGCGCCTCGGCCGGCGTGGTGTAGCTGCGCGCCTGCAGCGCACGATCGAACCAGGCCAGCGACTCGGAAGCCTGTCCGTTCTGGCACAGCCAGGCACCATAATTGTTGAGCACGTCCCCCCGCTGCGGCGCCAGTTCGGCGGCCCTGCGGAAACCTTCCCCGGCCTGTCGGGTGCGGCCACGCTGATCATCGATGCCGGCCAGCAGCACCAGTGCATCGGGGTCGGCAGGCGCCAGCTTGATCGCATCGCGCGTCTTGCGCTCGGCCGCATCGAGGTTGCCGCTCTGCATGTCGCGGGCGGCCAAGGCGAGCAGATCCGCGGCGCGGACCTGCCGGCGAACACCTTCGGGGTCGCGGACCGAATAGACCGTTGCCTGGCTCGGGCCCAGCTTGGCCTTGGGTTGCGACTTGCAAGCGGTGACCGAGAAGGCCAGCACGGCTGCAAGCAGCGCCAGCCAGAAGCGGTCAGGCCGCGGCATCGCTCCCCTTCCCCGCCTGCAGCGTCTTGTTGAACTCGGCCTGGCGGCGCGTGCGATCCATCACCTGGCCCTTGAGCTGGCCACAGGCGGCATCGATATCGTCGCCACGGGTACGGCGCACCATGGTCAGCACGTTGCTGTCGAGCAGGATCTTCTGGAAGGCGCGGATATGCGCTTCTTCGGAACGCTCGTAGCGGGTACCCGGGAACGGGTTGAACGGGATCAGGTTGACCTTGCCCGAGTCCCTGGCCTGCACCGCGTTGTCGAACTGGTGCATCAGCCGCGCCAACTGGCGGGCGTGCTCGGGCTGGTCGTTGATGCCCTTCATCAGGGTGTATTCGAAGGTGACCGATTCGCGGCGCTTGTTGGCGCGCAGGTAGCGTGCGCACGAAGCCATCAGCTCGGCGATCGGGTACTTCTTGTTGAGCGGCACGAGGGTCTCGCGCAGCTCGTCGTTCGGCGCATGCAGCGACACCGCCAGCGACACGTCGCTTTCCGTGGACAGGCGGTCGATCTGCGGAACCAGGCCGGAGGTCGACAGGGTCACGCGCTTGTTGGCCAGGCCGTAGCCCAGATCGTCGCGCATCACGCTCATGGCACGCACGACGTTGTCGAAATTCATCAACGGCTCGCCCATGCCCATCATCACCACGTTGGTGAGGCGGCGCATCTGGTGCGGCACGTTGCCCAGGTGGCGCGCCGCGATCCACACCTGGCCGATGATCTCGGCGGTGGTCAGGTTGCGGTTGAAGCCCTGGGTGGCGGTGGAGCAGAACGTGCAGTTCAGGCCACAACCGACCTGCGAGGACACGCACAGCGTGCCGCGGGTCTTGTCGGGGATGTACACGGTCTCGATGGCGTTCTTGCCATCCACGCCCATCGCCAGCAGCCACTTGTGGGTGCCGTCGGCGGAGGGCTTGTCGAAGATGATGTTCGGGACGAGGACCTCGGCATGCTCCTGCAGCTTGGCGCGCAGGACCTTGCCGAGGTCGGTCATCTCATCGAACTCGGTGACGTAGCGATGGTGGATCCACTTCATCACCTGATGGGCGCGGAACTTCTTCTCGCCGAGAACCTCGACGAAAAACTTCTCCAGGCCCGCGCGATCGAGGTCGAGCAGGTTCTGCTTGCCAGCCGTGGGTGCCGACTTCGGCAGCGGCTGGATGGCGATTTTCTGTACGACCTCGTTCACGGCATTACTCTCAGCGCGAGACGACTTCGGTGGCGGCGAAGAAGTACGCGATTTCAATCGCGGCATTCTCGACCGAGTCCGAGCCGTGGGCGGCATTGGCATCGATGGATTCGGCGAAGTCGGCGCGGATGGTGCCCGCAGCGGCTTCCTTCGGGTTGGTGGCGCCCAGCAGGTCGCGGTGGGCCAGGACGGCGTTCTCGCCTTCCAGGGCCTGGATCATCACCGGGCCGGAGATCATGAACTCGACCAGTGCGTTGAAGAACGGACGCTCGCGGTGCACGGCGTAGAAGCCTTCGGCTTCACGACGCGACAGCTGCTTGTACTTGGCCGCCACGACCTTCAGGCCGGCCTTTTCGAAGCGGGCGTAGATTTCGCCGATGACGTTCTTGGCAACGGCGTCCGGCTTGATGATCGAAAGGGTGCGCTCCAGCGCCATGGGATGTCTCCAATGGAATCGGGCCGCTGATGGCCCGAAGGGTAACAAAAAAAAAGCCGCGTCGAAACGCGGGCTTAGCCTGATAAACGTGCGCGGATTGTAAAAGATAAAGCGGCAGGGTGGTAGTGCCGGCCGCTGGCCGGCATTGGGCGCAGGGGTCGGATCCCCGCAGGGGCTCTGACCCCATTATGGGGCAGCACCGGGGTCGGAGCCCCAGGGGGGATCCGACCCCAGCCACCACCCCATTCACCCACCTGAGCGGATTCTGACCAGCCAAGGCATTTTTGCTGCACTGCAAAATGCCATACGGTACCGTCTGGTTCTAGTATCAAACAATCGTTTGATTAAGGTCCGCCCGCCCGATGGCCAAGCCCGCCCACTTCTCGACCAAGGACCGGATCCTCGGCGCCGCCGAGGAGCTGTTCGCCCAGCACGGCTTTGCCGGCACCTCGCTGCGCCAGGTCACCAGCCAGGCAGACGTCAACATCGCTGCGGTCAACTACCACTTCGGCTCCAAGGAAAACCTGGTCAACGAGGTGTTCCGCCGCCGCATGGACGAGATGACCGGCGCCCGCCTGGCCCAGCTCGAGCGTGCCCGCAACGAACACCCCGGGCAACTGCGGCCGGTGCTCGCCGCCTTCGTCGAGCCAGCCCTGGCGCTGGCCCAGGACCGCCAGAACGGCGGTGCCTTCGTCCGCGTGATCGCCCGTGCCTACGCTGAAAAGAATGACAACCTGCGCAAGTTCCTGTCCGACCACTACGGCCACGTGCTGCGTGAGTTCGGCAAGGCGATCGCCACCTGCGTGCCCGGCCTGAGCAAGGAAGAGCTCTATTGGCGCCTGGATTTCCTCGCTGGCTCGCTGACCTATGCCATGGCCGATTTCGGGCTGATCAAGCGACCTGCCGGTGTCACCGAAACGGCGCATCGTGCCCATGCCGCCCATGAACTGATCCATTTCGCCGAGGCCGGATTCCGTGCCGCCGCCCGCAGCGGCAGCGCCCTGCCCGCCTCCATTGATTCCACCCAGTAACTGCTGACCAACAAAGGCCCTACACCATGTCCAATTCCCTGCTAGTCCGCCGCGCCGCCGTGCTGGGTGCCGGCGTCATGGGTGCCCAGATCGCCGCCCACCTCACCAATGCCGGCGTCGACACCGTGCTGTTCGACCTGCCTGCCAAGGAAGGTCCGGCCGATGGCATCGTGCTGAAGTCGATCGCCAACCTCGGCAAGCTGAGCCCGGCGCCGCTGGCCAGCAAGTCGCTGGCCGAAGCCATCACCCCGGCCAACTACGAGACCGGCCTGGAACAGCTGAAGGACTGCGACCTGATCATCGAGGCCATCGCCGAGCGCATGGACTGGAAGCAGGACCTGTACAAGAAGATCGCCCCGTTCGTGGCCGACCACGCCGTGCTGGCCTCCAACACCTCGGGCCTGGGCATCAACAAGCTGGCCGACGTGCTGCCCGAACAGCTGCGCCACCGCTTCTGCGGCGTGCATTTCTTCAACCCGCCGCGCTACATGCACCTGGCCGAGCTGATCCCGGCCACCACCACCGACGCCAGCGTGCTGGAAGGCCTGGAAGCGTTCCTGGTCACCACCCTGGGCAAGGGCGTGGTGTACGCCAAGGACACCCCTAACTTCATCGGCAACCGCATCGGCGTGTTCTCGATCCTGTCCACCATCCACCACACCCAGGAATTCGGCCTGGGCTTCGACGAAGTGGACGGCCTGACCGGCCCGCTGGTCGGCCGCCCGAAGTCCGCCACCTACCGTACCTCCGACGTGGTCGGCCTGGACACCATGGCCCACGTCATCAAGACCATGGGCGATACCCTGCCCAACGACCCGTGGCATGAGTTCTTCAAGTCGCCGAAGTGGCTGGATGCGCTGATTGCCAAGGGCGCACTGGGCCAGAAGACCGGCGCCGGCATCTTCCGCAAGGTCGGCAAGGACATCGTGGTGCTGGACCTGGAAAAGCAGGACTACCGTCCGGCTGACCGCGCCGCCGCACCGGAAGTGGTCGAGATCCTGAAGATCAAGAACCCGGCCGAGAAGTTCGCCAAGCTGCGCGAGAGCCAGCACCCGCAGGCGCAGTTCCTGTGGGCGACCTTCCGCGACCTGTTCCACTACAGCGCCTACCACCTGGCCGACATCGCCGAGACCGCGCGCGACGTCGATCTGGCCATCCGCTGGGGCTACGGCTGGTCGCTGGGCCCGTTCGAAACCTGGCAGGCTGCCGGCTGGAAGCAGGTGGCGCAGTGGATTGCCGATGACATCGTCGCCGGCAAGAGCATGAGCAACGCCCCGCTGCCGGATTGGGTATTTGACGGCCGCGATGGCGTGCATGCCGCCGAAGGCAGCTACAGCCCGTCGCGCAACGCCAAGCTGCCGCGTTCGTCGCTGCCGGTGTACCAGCGCCAACGCTTCCCCGATCCGCTGCTGGGTGAGAAGTTCGCGCCGGGCGAGACCGTATTCGAGAACGACGGCCTGCGCATGTGGCACGACGGCGATGGCATCGCTGTGGTCAGCTTCAAGACCAAGATGAACACCGTGTCCGACCACGTGCTGAATGGCCTGCAGGAATGCGTCACGCGCGCCGAGAAGGACTTCCAGGGCCTGGTGATCTGGCAGCAGAAGGAGCCCTTCTCCGCCGGTGCCGACCTGGCTGGCGCCCTCGGCCTGCTGCAGGCCGGCAAGGTCGACCAGTTCGAAGAAATGGTGCACAACTTCCAGCGCACCAGCCAGCGCATCAAGTACTCGCTGGTGCCGGTGGTGGCTGCCGTGCGCGGCCTGGCCCTGGGTGGCGGCTGCGAGTTCCAGATGCACAGCGCCAAGACCGTGGCCTTCCTGGAAAGCTACATCGGCCTGGTCGAGGCCGGCGTCGGCCTGCTGCCGGCAGGCGGCGGCCTGAAGGAACTGGCCGTGCGTGCCTCGCAGGCCGCTGGCCCGGGCGGTGACGTGTTCGCCGAACTGAAGAAGACCTTTGAGACCGTGGCGATGGCCAAGGTGTCCAACTCGGCGGTCAACGCCCAGGAACTGGGCCTGCTGCGCAGCACCGACAAGGTGGTGTTCAACAGCTACGAGGCCCTGTACATCGCCAAGGCCGAAGCACGCGCCCTGGCCGAAGCGGGCTACCGTCCGCCGCTGCCGGCACGCCGCATCCAGGTGGCCGGCGACGTCGGCATCGCCACCTTCAAGATGATGCTGGTCAACATGCTGGAAGGCCGCTTCATCAGCCCGTACGACTACGAGATCGCCGAGCGCATCGCCACCGTGCTGTGCGGCGGCAAGGTCGACCGCGGCACCCTGGTCGACGAAGAGTGGCTGCTGACCCTGGAGCGCAAGCACTTCGTCGAACTGGCCCAGCAGGAAAAGACCCAGGCCCGCATCGCGCACATGCTCAAGACCGGCAAGCCGCTGCGGAACTGACGGAAGACATCGGTAGTGCCGGCCGCTGGCCGGCAACCTCTTCCAACCCCTATTCAAGAGATCACTGCAATGACCAAGCAAATCCAGGACGCCTACATCGTCGCCGCCACCCGCACCCCGGTTGGCAAGGCGCCCAAGGGCATGTTCCGCAACACCCGCCCCGACGACATGCTCGCCCACGTGCTGCGCAGCGTCGTGGCGCAGGCGCCGGGCGTGGACGTCAACCGCATCGATGACGCGATCATCGGCTGCGCGATGCCCGAAGCCGAGCAGGGCATGAACGTGGCGCGCATCGGCGTGCTGCTGGCCGGCCTGCCGAACACCATCGCCGCGCAGACCGTGAACCGCTTCTGCTCCTCCGGCCTGCAGGCCGTGGCGCAGGCGGCCGACGCGATCCGCCTTGGCAACGCCGACCTGATGCTGGCCGGCGGCACCGAATCGATGTCGATGGTGCCGATGATGGGCAACAAGATCGCAATGGCCCCGAGCGTGTTCGACAACGACCACGTCGCCATCGCCTACGGCATGGGCATCACCGCCGAGAAGGTCGCTGAAGAGTGGAAGGTCTCGCGCGAAGAACAGGACGCGTTCGCCCTGGCCTCGCACCAGAAGGCCATGGCCGCCATCCAGAATGGTGACTTCAAGGACGAGATCAGCCCGTACGAGATCGTCTCGCACCAGCCCGACCTGGCCGACGGCAAGCGCATCATCACCCGCAACAAGGTGGCCGACACCGACGAAGGCCCGCGCCCGGATTCATCCGCTGAAGGCTTGGCCAAGCTGCGCCCGGTGTTCCGCAACGGCCAGTTCGGCGGCACCGTCACTGCCGGCAACTCCTCGCAGATGAGCGATGGCGCCGGCGCAGTGCTGCTGGCGTCGGAACAGGCGATCAAGGATTACGGCCTGACCCCGCTGGCCCGCTTCGTCAGCTTCTCGGTGGCCGGCGTGCGCCCGGAAGTGATGGGCATCGGCCCGATCGCCGCGATTCCGAAGGCGCTGAAGCAGGCCGGCCTGAGCCAGGATCAGCTGGACTGGATCGAGCTCAACGAAGCCTTCGCCGCGCAGTCGCTGGCCGTGATCCGCGATTGCGGCCTGGACCCGAGCAAGGTCAATCCGCTGGGCGGCGCGATTGCGCTGGGCCATCCGCTGGGTGCGACCGGCGCGATCCGTACCGCGACCCTGCTGCACGGCCTGCGCCGTCGCCAGCAGAAGTACGGCATGGTGACGATGTGCATCGGCACCGGCATGGGTGCGGCGGGCATTTTCGAGGCGCTGTAAGGTTCAAGGCGTTGCCTCGTTGGGCTTCAAGGCGTGGGCCGGGTTGGCAGGGCTACCCGGGACACGCCGTGAACCCATCCATGGGGGCTCGATGGCGCCATCCATGGCGCCAACGGTCCCGGGCAGCCCTGCCAACCCGGCCCTTCCAGCCTCCCCGCGGCGGTGGGATAAGAAGAGGCAAGAGCAGTAGATCCACGCCATGCGTGGATGCTCCGAAAACGAAAAAAGGCAGCCATCGGCTGCCTTTTTCGTTTCTGCCCTGCTCTTGATTCCGCCCTTCCCGTCCGCGCCCGCAGGAAACCAAGCTGGCGGGATGGGTGGGCCTTTGCAGGACCGTTGGCACCATGGGCCCGAGGCATGCCTCGGGCGGGTTGGGCAGGACGCCCAACCCCGGTCTTGCCGTGTGCGCAGGACAGCGCACACGAGCAAGGCGCCATCGAGCCCCCATGGACGGGTTTACAGCGTGTCCTGCGAAGGCCCACCCATCCCGCCCATCACGTATCAATCAAGGCGCCGCGAACGGAGCGCTTGAAAACCCTTACTCCGCCAGCATCGCCGCCAGCTTCTCGCGCGCCGGGCCGGCCAGCTTCGGGTTGTCCAGCGCGAAGCGGATCGTCGCCTCGACCAGCCCCAGGTGGGTGCCGCAGTCGAAACGGGTGCCCTCGAAACGATAGGCATCGACCTCGTCGGTCTTCAGCAGTTCGGCGATCGCATCGGTCAGCTGGATCTCGCCACCGGCACCGGTGCGGGTCTGCTCGAGCAGCTCGAAAATCTTCGGGCTCAGCACGTAGCGCCCCACCACTGCCAGGTCACTCGGTGCGTCTTCCGGCTTGGGCTTCTCCACGATCTGCGAGATACGCCCCTTGCGGCCGTCGAACGCCTCGGTGGCGACGATGCCGTAACTGGCCGTCTTGTCGTGGGGCACGTCCTCCACGGCGATGACGCTGGCACTACTGGCCTCGTTGAGGTCGGCCATCTGCTTCAGCGCACCCGCGCCGCGGTTCCAGATCAGATCGTCGGGCAGCAGCACGGCGAACGGCTCGTCACCGATGACCGCCTTGGCGCACAGCACCGCATGGCCCAGGCCCAGAGCCTCGGCCTGGGTGACGAAGATCGCGCGCACGCCTTCCGGCAGCACATGGCGGATCAATTCGAGCTGCTCGTGCTTGCCCGCGCGCTCGAGCTTCTGCTCCAGCTCGTAGGCCTTGTCGAAATAGTCGGCGACGGCATGCTTGTAACGGTTGGTGATGAACACCAGGGTGTCACAGCCTGCTTCGATCGCCTCATCCACGGCGTACTGGATCAGCGGCCGATCGATGATCGGCAGCATCTCCTTCGGCACCGTCTTGGTCGCCGGAAGAAAACGCGTGCCCAGACCCGCTACCGGGAATACCGCCTTGCGAATGCGCTTGCTCATTGGTGCCTGTTGGCCTCACGTGCCGGAAAGGGCACAACCTTAGCGGATGAAATGTAAGCATCCTGTTCGATTGGCGAGAATTCCGGCATGGTCGCAAACAGGATTTCCTGGATCGTATCGATGTCGTACCGGGCAATGGCCTCGCGCAGCTTCGGCACGTTGCCCAGCACGATGTCCCGCGAGAACGAACGGACGCCGGCCTCGAGGATCTTCGGGTGCGCGGTCGGCCGGTAGTCCTCGTCGGAATAGAACAGCGTCTCGTGCAGCTTCTCGCCCTGGCGCAGGCCGGTATAGATGATCGGAATTTCCTTGTAGGGCTGCTTGCCCGCCAGGCGGATCATCTGCTCGGCCAACACCCGGATCGGCACGGGCTCGCCCATGTCCAGGGTGTAGATCGCGCCGTGCGACGCCGACGCGGCCGCCTGCAGGATCAGCTGGCACGCCTCGGGAATAGTCATGAAATAGCGGCTGACCTCCGGGTCTGTCACCGTGACCGGGCCGCCCTTGAGGATCTGCTCGCGGAACAGCGGCACCACGCTGCCGGCCGACGCCAGCACGTTGCCGAAACGCACGGTCACGAAACGGGTGTGCGTGGACTTCTGGTCCAGGCTCTGGCAGATCATCTCCGCATAGCGCTTGCTGGCGCCCAGCGCATTGACCGGGTCCACCGCCTTGTCGGTCGAGATGAACACAAAGTGCTCGACGTGGGCTTCCAGGCAGGCGCGGGCCACGTTCTCGGTGGCCAGGATGTTGTTGCGCACGGCTTCACGCAGCTGACGCTCCAGCACCGGCACGTGCTTGTAGGCAGCCGCATGGAAAGCGGTGTCGACCGGGTGCAGCGACAGCGCGTGGCGGATCACCGCGGGATCACCACAGTCACCGAGCACCGCTTCAATCTCGACATCAGGGAAGCTGCGGCGCAGCTCGCCCTCGATGGTCAACAGCAGCAGCTCACTGATCTCCAGCAGCACGATACGACCGGCACCATGGCGCGCACACTGGCGGCACAGCTCGGACCCGATCGAGCCACCGGCACCGGTCACCATCACCGTGCGCCCGCCCAACCAGCCACGGATGAGGTTCCAGTCCGGCATGATCGGCTTGCGGCCGAGCAGATCTTCGATCGCCACTTCCTTCAACTGGCCCGGCAGCGACTGCCCCTGCAGGATGTCGCTGAGCTTGGGCACGGTCCGGAACGGAATGCCGGTGCTCTCGCAGATGGCCACCACGCGTTGCATGCCCACCGCATCCAGCGAGGGCATGGCGATCACCAGCAGCTTGGCTGCGGTCTCGCGGGCCACCGCCGGTGCGTCGTCCAGGGTCCCCAGGATCGGCAGGCTCTGCAGCTTGGCGCCACGCAGGTGCGGCGCATCATCGAGCAGGCCGACCGGCTCGAAATTGCCGGACCGGCGCAGGTCGCGCACCAGGGTCTCGGCGGCCTGGCCGGCGCCGAGAATCAGCACCCGGCGCGCGGTGGAGTCGGACTGCAGCGACTGATAGTCCTTCCACGCCCGGTACAGCAGGCGTGGCGCGCCCAGCAGCGCCGACAGCGCGAACGGATAGATCACCAGCACCGACATCGGCACGCCGTCGAAGCGCTTCCAGGCCAGTACCAGAACAATGGCGATCAGGCCGATGAAGCTGGCCTTGAAGATGTTCAGCAGGTCGCTGACGCTGGCAAAACGCCACAGGCCGCGATAAAGGCCGATACGCCAGAACACCAGTCCCTGCAGCGCCAGTACCAGCGTCGTATCCACGTTCCACAACGGCAATGCGGGAGCATCGGCGAGGATCGAGTAACGACCTGCATGCAACAGCTGCCAACAGGCCCATACCATGAACAAGTCGTGGCAGACGATGGCCGTACGCGGCATCAGGCCGAGGATTCTGTCCCGCCAGGGTGAAGACATAGATCGAGTAATTCCTTATCGGTGGCGCAATCCATTGCGCAGGAGGAGCCACAGCAGGGTCAGCGCGGCAAACCACGCGACCGCTACGGCAGCCTCCCACCTCGGCTGCAAATTGGTGCAGATATTGAACACTGTAATACTGAACAGGCCCAAAACAAAGTACATCCCTGTCACCAGGGCATGGCTGGCTCCTGCCTGCACCGCGCGCTGGTAGACATGCTGGGTGTGGGGTTCCATCCAGCGTTGGCCTGAAAGCATGCGCGCCAACAGCGTGAAGCCCGCGTCCACAAGAAATGCAGACAACGGCAGTAACAGCAGGATCCAGTTGATGTCGGTGTACAGTGCGGCGACCGCCAGCACGACGGCCACGGCGTAGCCCAGCGCGCCACTGCCCACATCACCCATGAAGATCCGCGCCTGCGGGAAATTGAATGGCAGAAAACCCACGCACGCCAAGCCGAGAACAACGGCCACCAGCGAATAAGGCCACGGCAGCACGGTGGCAAAGCCCAGCGCAACGATGACGGCCTGGCTGCTGGCAATCCCGTTGATGCCATCCATGAAGTTCCAGATGTTGATCAGCGAGGCGGTGAAGAACAGCACCAGCAGGCTCAACAGCCAGCTGCCGCCGTGCATCTTGACCAGCCCTGCCAGCAACAGGGCGGCAAGGAAATGTACCAGCAGCCGGCGCATGGCTGGCAGCGGCCGATGGTCATCCCACCAGCCAATGCCGGCCACCAGCAGCAGGCCAAGGCTGGCAACAGCCAGGCTGGGCGCGGCGTCCGGCCAGAAAAAAGCGGCCACGGCCGCGGCAACCAGCAGACTGATCACGATGGCGATGCCGCCACCGCGAGGGGTGGCGACACTATGGCTGCGGCGCTCGCCGGGCTGATCCAGCAGCTGCCTGCGCAGCGCATACACGCGCGCCGCCCAGGTCAATGCCGCGCTGAGCAGGGCCAGGCCCAGCAGCGCGGCCATCACAAGCCACGGCATGGTTCAGAGCACCGCGTAATTCAACAGCGGCTTGACCGTGCCCCATTCCTTGCAGCTGGGGCATTGCCAATGGTGGGTACGCGCGCCGAATCCGCAGCGTGTGCAGCGGTAGGCGGGATTGCGCACCAGCAGCTGGTCGGTGATGTGCTTGAGGTCGTGCAGGGTCGCGGTGGAATCTGCGCCCTCGGCCAGGGTGAGGTCGATCAGGGCCGATTCGCCACGCACCGACGGGCGGTCCTTGAGCTGGCGACCGAGGTAGGCGCGCGCAGGCGCAACCCCCTCCTGCTCTTCCATCAGGCGGGTCAGGGCCAGCACCGGGGCGATGCCGCGGTAATGCTCGGTCATCTCGGACAGGAAGGCGCGCGCGCCGCCCAGGTCGCCGACCTTGCGGTAGTTGTCCATCAGCGCCGGCAGCACTTCCGGCAGGTACTCCGGATCGTTGCGGGCGGCACGCTCGAAGGCGCGCACGGCGGCCTCGGCATTGCCGGCATCGGTTTCCAGGCGGCCCTCGATGATGCCGGCACGGACCGACATGGCATCGGCCTGGTAGGCGCGGGCGATGGCCGCCCTCGCCTCTTCCAGCTTGCCCGCACCACGGAAGCGCTCGGCGAGCTCGCATTCGAACTGCCCGATCAGCTTGCCCATCGGCTCGCCGGTGACATCTTCGAAGCGGGTGGCGTTGTCGATCGCCTTTTCCCAGTCGCGCTCGGCCTGGTAGATGCCGATCAGGTGCTTGAGCGCCTGCGGCGCGCGCTGGTCCAGCTGTGCCAGTTCGGTGAACACGGTTTCGGCACGGTCCAGCAGGCCGGACTTCATGTAGTCCTCGCCCAGTGCCAGCAGGGCCTGCACGCGCTGCGCGTCGCTCAGGTCCTGGCGGTTGACCAGGCCTTGGTGCAGGCGAATCGCGCGGTCCACTTCACCACGGCGACGGAACAGATGGCCCAGCGCGACCTGGGTCTCGAAGGTTTCCTTGTCCAGCTCGGCGATGTGCAGGAACAGTTCGATGGCCTTGTCCGGCTGCTCGTTGAGCAGGTAGTTCAGGCCACGGAAATAGGTGCTGGACAGGTGGCTGACCTGGTTGTCACCGTGGCGTTGACCGCCGCGGCGTCCGATCACCCAGCCGGCCAGGGCCGCCAACGGCAGGCAGAGGAAGAACCAGAACCACTCGGAAACGAATTCCATCGTCGATCAACGTCCATCAAAAGATTGGGAGGGGGCCACCGGCGCCGACGGCGCAGCCGCCGACTTGTTGGCACGTCGCAGCTGGCTGTAGAGCGGAATGACCACGCTTACCAGCACCAGACCAGCGCCGACCACGACACCGATCAGCAGGGCGGCGATCAGCGCCACGCCGACGGACGTGTTCAATTGGGTAAACAGCAGGTTGATCGACATGGCCGTCATGTTGACCGCACCGATGATCAGACCAAGGATCAGAACCGCCAGCAGGACCAGCAGACGAAAAACTTTCATGCGACAGCTCCATTGGCAGGAGGCCGTAGCTTATCCGACTCGTGGTGGGATTCGCACGAAGTCGCGCGACGGATGGCTCAGGCCGGATCTGCGTCCAGCGGCAGCACACTGCTGACCCGCTCGCGCAATTCCTTGCCTGGCTTGAAATGAGGGACATGCTTGCCCGGCAGGGCAACCGATTCGCCGGTCTTCGGGTTGCGACCCAGGCGCGGCGGACGGTAGTGCAGCGAAAAGCTGCCGAAGCCGCGGATCTCGATGCGATCGCCGGCCGACAGTGAGCCCCCCATCATTTCCAGCAATGACTTGACCGCCAGATCGACATCATCGGCCTTCAGGTGCGCCTGCCGGCGCGCAAGGATTTCGATCAGTTCGGATTTGGTCATTACCGGCTCACATCAGGGGCATCTCAGCCTGAAACGGCCCGGGCAGTGCCCGGGCCGTCCAGGAAACAACGAACAGCGTAAGGCCGATATTACTCGGACTTGTTACCGTTCAGCTGTGCACGCAGCAGCGCGCCCAGCTGGGTGGTGCCGCTGGAAGCCGAAGAGGACTGGTATTCCTCCAGCACTTCGCGCATTTCCGCGTCGTCCTTGGCCTTGATCGACAGCTGCAGGGTACGACCCTTGCGATCCATGCCCACGAACTTGGCTTCAACCTTGTCGCCGACCTTCAGGTGCTGGGTCGCGTCGTCGACACGCTCGTTGGCGATGTCGCGAGCTGCAACATAGCCTTCGATGCCGTCGGACAGCTCGATGATCGCGCCCTTGGCGTCGACTTCCTTCACCACGCCTTCGACCTTGGAGCCCTTCGGATTGGTCGCCATGTACTGGCCGAACGGATCCTGCTCCAGCTGCTTGACGCCCAGCGAAATGCGCTCGCGCTCCGGATCGACGGCCAGGACCACTGCGTCCAGGTTGTCGCCCTTCTTGAAGTTGCGAACGATGTCTTCGCCAGTGGTCGCCCAGCTGATGTCGGACAGGTGAACCAGGCCGTCGATGCCGCCGTCCAGGCCGATGAAGATGCCGAAGTCGGTGATCGACTTGATCTGGCCCGACACCTTGTCACCCTTCTTGTGGGTGGCAGCGAAGGTTTCCCACGGATTGGCGGCAACCTGCTTCATGCCCAGCGAGATGCGGCGACGCTCCTCGTCGACGTCCAGGACCATGACTTCAACTTCGTCACCGACCTGCACAACCTTGGACGGGTTGACGTTCTTGTTGGTCCAATCCATCTCGGAAACGTGCACCAGGCCTTCGACGCCCGGCTCGATTTCGACGAATGCGCCGTAATCGGTGACGTTGGAGACCTTGCCGAACACGCGGCTGTTGGCCGGGTAACGACGGGCGATGTTATCCCACGGATCTTCGCCCAGCTGCTTCAGGCCCAGCGAAACGCGGTTGCGCTCGCGGTCGAACTTCAGCACGCGCACGTCCAGCTCGTCGCCGACATTGACGACTTCGGACGGATGGCGCACGCGCTTCCATGCCATGTCGGTGATGTGCAGCAGGCCGTCGATGCCGCCCAGGTCCACGAATGCGCCGTAATCGGTCAGGTTCTTGACGACACCCTTCAGGATCGCGCCTTCCTGCAGCTTGTCCATCAGCTGCTCGCGCTCTTCCGAGTGCTCGCTTTCGACGACAGCGCGGCGCGAGACCACGACGTTGTTGCGCTTGCGGTCAAGCTTGATGAGCTTGAATTCCAGCTCCTTGCCTTCCAGGTAGGCCGGATCGCGCACGGGGCGCACATCGACCAGGGAACCCGGCAGGAAGGCGCGGACATCCTTGATGTCCACGGTGAAACCACCCTTGACCTTGCCGCTGATGCGACCGGTGATGGTTTCGTTCTTTTCCAACGCTTCTTCCAGCTCGTCCCACACCATCGCGCGCTTGGCCTTCTCGCGCGACAGGACGGTTTCACCGAAGCCGTTCTCGATAGAGTCGAGGGCGACCTTGACGATGTCGCCTTCGGCAACATCGATTTCGCCAGCGTCGTTACGGAACTGTTCGATCGGCACGATGCCTTCGGACTTCAGCCCGGCGTTGATCACCACGACGTCGCCGCGGACTTCAACAACGGTACCGCTGACGATGGCGCCCGGCTTCAGCTTGGCCAGGTTGGCCTGGCTGGCTTCAAACAGTTCGGCAAATGATTCGGTCATTAGATTTACTCTGTTGGACACATGGGTCGGTTGGCTTCCCTTCAGGGAATGGCTACCGCCCGCCTGTTGGTCGACCCCGGAAATGCAGGTCGTGTGTGGAAGTAGGAAAACCGCCACGCATCATTGCGCGACGGAGCTTTTACAGCACTGCAGATGCGCGACCTCCACCGATGCTGCTGGCAGAGCTCCCGCGCGAACGGATCAGGCAGCCGGAACCGGAAGCAGATCCATCACTCTGGCAACGACATCTTCGATGCCGATGCCTGTGGTGTCGATGAGGACAGCATCGTCTGCCGGCTTCAGGGGCGCCACGGTACGCTGAGCATCACGGGCGTCGCGGGCCATGATCTCGCGCAGGAGGTCTTCAAAGTTAACAGAAACCCCCTTGTCTTTCAACTGCTTATGCCGGCGCTCGGCGCGCTCCTCGGCACTGGCGGTCAGGAAGACCTTGTAGGGGGCGTCCGGGAAGATCACCGTACCCATGTCGCGGCCGTCGGCAACCAGCCCCGGCTCCATCCTGAATGCGCGCTGGCGCTCCTTCAGGGCGGCCCGGACCTCGGGGATGGCGGCAATCGCCGACGCCAGCGCCCCGGTGGTCTCCAGCCGCAGCTCGTCGGTGGCGTCGGTGCCATTGACCAGGACCCGCATGCCATCGCCCTGCTCGACGAACTGGACATGCGTATCAAAGGTGCAGCGCACCAGCGCGGAAGCATCGGAGGTGTCGATGTCGGCCCAGCTGGCCGCCACGCCGACCGCGCGGTACAGAGCACCCGAATCCAGGTAGTGCCAGCCCAACCGGCGCGCCACGATGCGGCTGATGGTACCCTTGCCGGCCCCTGACGGGCCGTCGATGGTCAGGACGGGAACGAGTGGATTCATGGGGGTCCTTGCGCGTGTGAAGGGGGCATTCTAGCCCCTGCCAGACACCCCGCAACGGGCCTTTTGTGCAACCACTTGAAACCATGGGGAAAAGCCCGGTAGAATGGCGGGCTTGAACGAGCGTCCACTGCCGATTGTCTTTCGCATATCGCGGCCACGCTCCACCCGAACAACTACTGTTTACGCCGAGGTATGCCATGAAAGTTCTGTCCTCCCTGAAGTCGGCGAAGGCCCGTCACCGTGACTGCAAGGTCGTGCGTCGTCGTGGCAAGATCTTCGTCATCTGCAAGTCGAACCCGCGTTTCAAGGCGCGTCAGCGCTAAGCCCAACGGTCCTTGTGACCGCGGCTGGCCCCACGCGGGGCCGACCCGATGCAAAAAGCCGCCTTCGGGCGGTTTTTTGTTTATGCGGTTTTTTCCTGTCGTTTTTGCTGTAATCGCTGTTCTTGACCACTGGGGAGTAGATCGAGATGACGCGTTACCTGTGCACCCTGGCCGTACTGGCCACCCTGGCTGCCGCCACCCCGGCGATGGCCGATACCCTGCTTGTCGACCGCGCCCGCGAAAAGCCGGCCGGCGCCCTGCCCGTCCGCGGCCAGAGCATGCAGCAGGTGCAGTCGCAGTTCGGCGCGCCGGCAGAGCAGCTGCAGCCGCGCGGCGGGCAGAAACGGCAATGGCCGACCATCCACCGCTGGGTGTACCCGCAGTTCACCGTCTACTTCGAGAAGCAGAAGGTGATCGACGTGGTGGCAAACCAGGCGGATCCGAACGAAATCGGCCCCAAGCCGCCGATCCGTTGACCCCCATGCCCGCCACCGGCGGGCGCGTGTAGCGAGACCATGAACCAGACCCTTCGTTTTCCTGCCGAATGGGAAGCCCAGAGCGGCGTCCTGATTGCCTGGCCCACCGCCGACACCGACTGGGCCGACCGCCTGGGCCAGGTGGAAGAGACCTACATCGCCCTGGTTGCGGCGATCACCCGCTTCCAGCCGGTGCTGATCTGCGTGGCCGACGATGACGTGGAGACCTACGCCGAAATGCGGCTGCGCTCCAACCGCATCGACATGGACAAGGTCCACTTCACCACCGCCGCCTACGACGATACCTGGCTGCGTGATTCGGGCCCGATCACCCTGCGCCGTGCCGACGGCAGCTTCCAGCTGCTGGACTTCCGCTTCACCGGCTGGGGCGGCAAGTTCGACGCAACCCTGGATGACCAGCTGGTCGGCGCGCTCGACCAGGCCGGCGTGTTCAACGACGCGACGGTGCGCAGCATTCCGTTCGCGCTGGAGGGCGGCGGCATCGAGACCGATGGCGAAGGCACCCTGCTGACCACCTGGAAGTGCCTGCACGAGCGCCATCCCGACCGTGACCGCGACAGCCTGAGCGCCGACCTGGCCGACTGGCTGCAGCAGGAGCGCGTGCTGTGGCTGGATCATGGCTATCTGGAAGGCGACGACACCGACGCCCATATCGACACCCTCGCACGCTTCGCCTCGGCCGACAGCATCGTCTACCAGGCCTGCGACGACGCCAGCGACTCGCATTACGCCGAGCTGCAGGCGATGGGCGCCGAGCTGGCCGCACTGCGCACGGCTGACGGAAAGCCGTACCGCCTGTTCCCGCTGCCGTGGGCACAGCCGGTGATCGATGAAGGCCGTCGCCTGGCTGCTTCGTATGCCAATTACCTGATCGTCAACGGCGCAGTGCTGATGCCGGCCTATGGCGACCCGGCCGACGACCTGGCCCGCGACGTGCTGGCACAGGCCCACCCTGGCCGCGAGATCGTGCAGGTGCCGTGCCGCTCGCTGATCTGGCAGAACGGCAGCCTGCACTGCATCACCATGCAGCTGCCGGCTGGGCTGTTGAAGGCATAAACCACCCGGTAGCGCCGGGCCATGCCCGGCGAGCGCGGCGGCATCTGGAAAATCCGCCGGGCATGGCCCGGCGCTACCGGTTGCGTGCACCATTCAGCAGCCAACACGCTGTCGTGGCGCATCCGCGTTAACATGCGGGTTTTCCCCCGCAGGATCGCCCCGCATGAACTCGCGCAGCCCCCTTACCGTCGCCCTGATCCAGGAGCGCAACCACGGTGATGCCGCCGCCAACCTGGCGGTGATCGAAGCGCGTGTTGCCGACGCCGCGGCGCAGGGCGCGAAGCTGGTGCTGCTGCAGGAACTGCACAACGGTCCCTACTTCTGCCAGCACGAATCGGTCGATGAATTCGACCTGGCCGAGCCGATTCCGGGCCCGAGCACCGAGCGCCTGGGCGCGCTGGCCAAGAAGCATGGCGTGGTGCTGGTCGGCTCGCTGTTCGAGCGCCGCGCTGCCGGCCTGTACCACAACACCGCCGTGGTCTTCGAGAAGGACGGCACCTTGCTGGGCAAGTACCGCAAGATGCACATTCCCGATGACCCGGGCTTCTACGAGAAGTTCTACTTCACCCCGGGCGATATCGGCTTCAAGCCGATCGACACCTCGGTCGGCCGCCTCGGCGTGCTGGTGTGCTGGGACCAGTGGTACCCGGAAGCAGCGCGCCTGATGGCGCTGGCCGGTGCTGAGCTGCTGCTGTACCCCACCGCGATCGGCTGGGACCCGGACGATGTACAGGACGAGAAGACCCGCCAGCGCGACGCCTGGGTACTGAGCCACCGTGGCCATGCCGTAGCCAACGGCGTGCCGGTGCTCAGCTGCAACCGCGTCGGCCACGAGGCTTCGCCGCTGGGCGCCTCGGGCATCCAGTTCTGGGGCAACAGCCACGTGCTGGGCCCGCAGGGCGAGTTCCTGGCCGAAGCCGGCACCGACGCGACCATCCTGATGTGCGAGGTCGACCTGCAGCGCAGCGAACACGTGCGCCGCATCTGGCCGTTCCTGCGCGATCGTCGCATCGACGCCTACGGCGATCTGCTCAAGCGCTACATCGACTGACCCGGAGTCCGCGCATGGCCGTACTCATCCGTGATGCCGGCCCTGCCGACATCGCTGCGATCACCGCGATCTACGCGGTGGAAGTGACCGACTTCGTCAATACCTACGAGTACGAGATCCCTGACCAGGCCGAGATGCTGCGCCGCATGCGCGACATCATCGACCGCGGCTTCCCCTACCTGGTGGCCGAGGTCGACGGCCAGGTTGCCGGCTATGCGTATGCCAATACCTACCGCACGCGTATCGCCTACCAGTGGACCGTTGAGAACTCGGTCTACGTCGATGCCCGTTTCCAGGGCCGTGGCGTCGGCACCAGCCTGCTGCAGGCACTGATCGATGCGTGCACCGCGCGCGGTCATCGACAGATGGTGGCGGTGATCGGCGAGCCGACCAACACGGCCTCCATCAAGCTGCACGAACGCTTCGGTTTCCAGCTGGTGGGCGTGTTCCGTGGCCTCGGCCGCAAGCACGGCCGCTGGCTGGACACCGTACAGATGCAGCGCGCGCTCGGCGATGGCGCCGATTCCGCTCCTTCCAATGAATGATTCCATGACCGAAACCCTTCCCGAAACCGGCGACGATCTGTTCGCCGGCCAGCCAGTGCGCGTCGTCGAGCGCGATGGCGTGCGCTACACCCTGCTGGGCACTGCCCACGTCTCCCATGCCAGCGTCGAGGCGGTGGAGAAAGCCATCGACAGCGGACGATTCGATGCGGTGGCCGTCGAGTTGGACCCGCAGCGCCTGCAGGCGCTGAGCGACCCGGACACGCTGGCCAAACTGGACCTGGTGGAAGTGATCCGCAAGGGCCGCGTCGCGTTGTTCGCCGCCAACCTCGCGTTGTCGGCCTACCAGCGCCGACTGGCCGAACAGCTCGGCATCGAGCCGGGCGCGGAACTCAAGCGTGCGGTGGACCTGGCGCGCGAGCGCAACCTGCCGGTGCACCTGATCGACCGCGAAGTCGGCCTGACATTCCGCCGTGCTTCGCAGCGACTGGGCTTCTTCGGCAAGCTGAAGCTGGTGGCCGGGCTTGGCGCCGGCCTGTTCTCGTCCGAGGATGTCGGCGAAGACGAGATCGAGAAGCTGAAGCAGGGCGACATGCTGGAATCGAGCTTCGGCGAGTTCGCCAGCGAGAACCCGGCGTTGTACGAAACCATCATCGGCGAGCGCGACCGCTACATGGCCACGCGCCTGCGCGAAGCGCATGATCCGCAGCAGCGCGAAGTGCTGGCGGTGGTCGGCGCCGGCCATCTGGCCGGCCTGGCGCGTTACCTGGAAACCGATACCGAGGCGCCTGCGCCGTTGCGCGAGCAGCTGGAAGCGGTGCCGAAGAAGCGCAACATCCCGTGGTTCACCCTGGCGATCCTCGCCATCGTGGCCACCGGCATCGGTGTCGGCTTCTATCGTGGTGGACTGGGCGTGGGCACCGAACTACTGGCGACCTGGGCGATGTATACCGGCGGCCTGGCTGGCCTGGGCTGCCTGGTGGCCGGCAGCCACCCGCTGAGCATCCTCACCGCGATCGTGGTGGCGCCGTTCAAGCCGTTCCGCCTGAGCATCCCCACCGGCGCATTCGCGGCACTGGTGGAAGCGCGCCTGCGCAAGCCGACCTACGAGGATTTCCTCAAGCTGCGTGACGATGCACAGTCGTTGAAGGGCTGGTACCGCAACCGTGTCACCCGCGTGGTGCTGACCTTCATGCTGACCAACCTGGGCAGCATGCTGGGCCTGTGGCTGACTGCAGGCAAGGTCTGGAGCAAGGTGGCGAGCTGATCGCTGCCCCGCCGGGCATGGCCCGGCGCTACCGGTAGGTACCAACTTTGGTTGGCACGTCATTTACATCCACGGCGATGGTAGCGCCGGGCCATGCCCGGCAAAAAAAAGGGGAGACCGCCCCACTACGACCGGTCTCCCCCCACCACAACACGTTTCCGCCCCTACGGTCGAGCAAGCTCGACCGCTACACCTACACCGGGGTTCCCGCCACGACCTCGCGGCCGCGAGCGCGCTGGATCAGCCGCACCACCGCATTGCGCAGGTCATCAAGCACCGCGTAGATCGTCGGCAGGAACAGCAGGCTGACCACGGTAGAGAACGCCAGGCCACCGGCAATCGCACGCGCCATCGGCGAGTACTCCGGCCCGTTGCCGAACATCTGTGTATCGGTCAGCGAGATCGGCACCATCGCCAGGATCGCCGTGCCCATGGTCATCATGATCGGGCGCAGACGCTCGCGTGAGCCCTCCACCAGCGCCTGGGTACGGCCCATCCCGCCCCGGCGCAGATTGTTGATGTGCTCGATCATCACGATGCCGTTGTTCACCACCACGCCCATCAGCACCAGGATGCCGATGAAGGACATGATCCCGAACGAGGTGCCGGTGATCCAGAACAGCCAGAACACGCCGAAGATCGAGAACAGCACGCCGCTCATGATCGCCGCCGGGAACAGCAGCGATTCGAACACCGCAGCCATCACCACGTAGATCATCACCAGCGCGATCAGCAGGTTGAACACCATCTGCTGCATCGCCTCGTTGTCATCGCCGTAGTCGCCTCCGTCGAAGGTGAAGCCGTAGCCGGCCGGGAAGTTCATCGGCTTGAGCACGGCTTCCATGGCCTTGCGGCCGTCCGGCGCGGTGATCTTCTCGGCCAGATTGGCCTTGATGGTCAACGTGGTCTGGCGGTTGGTGCGGCCGATCTGGGTCGCCGAGGAACCCACGTCGACACTGACCAGGCTCAACAGCGGTACGCTGCGGCCATCGCCGGTGCGCACGCTGAAACCGGCCAGGTCTTCAGGGCTGCTCTGTTCGGCACCGGCGAAGCGCACCCATACCGGCACTTCGTTGTCGCCACGACGGAACTCGCGCATCGGCGCACCACGCAGCGCCAGGCCAACGAAACTGGCAACCTGCTCGGCATTGAATCCGAACGCCGCTGCACGCTCACGGTCGACGTGCACTTTCAGCTCGCCGCCCTTCTCGCCGTTGTCGATGCGCACATCGCGCAGCTCGGCGCGCTGTGCCAGCAGCGGCAGCACTTCCTGGCCGATCTCCTGCAGCATCGCGCTGGAGTCGCCAACCAGCTGCACCTGCACGCCCTGGTTGCCGCCACCGCCGCCATCACCGCCCTGGTTGCCGACGAAGTAGTCGGTACGCGCGGATTTCGGCAGCCCTTTGCGCAGTTCTTCCTGCAGCGCCTTGATGTCCTTGGCATACTTCTCGTCCAGGGTGACCACGGTGGAACTGCCTTCCTGTTCGCTGTACCAGGAATAGACCTGCTGCACGTGCAGGCGCTCGCGGTTCTGCTCGATCCAGCCTTCGACACGGGCCACTTCCTCGGACATCTGCCGGTAGGTGTAGGCGCCCTTCCACATGTAGCCGATGAAGATGTCCTTGCCGCCGTCGCCACCGAACATGTCGATCTTGGTCAGCTTCATCGGCACCAGGCTGACCAGCACCACCAGCAGGATGCCCAGCAGGCTCCAGCCGCGATGGCGCAGTGACCAGTCCAGCAGCTGCGCGTAGCGGCGCTGCAGGCGCGCGATCACGCCGGTCTGCGAGTGCACCAGCTTCGGCGTGGCCATGCGTGCGGACAGCATCGGGATCAGGCTGACCGCCACCAGCCACGAGGCCAGCAGGGAGACCGAGATGGTGATCGCGATCTGCGCCATGAAGATGCTGATGTTGTTGGTTTCACCAAACAGGTTGGGCACGAACACGATGCAGTGGCACAAGGTGCCGGCGCTGAGCGCGATGGCAACGTTGCGGGTGCCGATGATCGAGGCCAGGCGTGGCTGGTCCGGCAGCCGCTCACGTTCCTGGTAGATGCTCTCGACCACCACCACGGCATTGTCGACCAGCATGCCCACGGCCAGCAGCAGGCCCATCATGGTCAGGATGTTGAGCGTGACCCCGGCGAAATACATGAAGCCCAGGGTGATGGTGAAGCAGATCGGAATGGCCAGGGTCACCATCAACGTGGACGGCCAGTGGCGCAGGAAGAAGAACAGCACCGTCACCGACAGGATCAGGCCGACACCGCCGGCCTCGGCCAGCTCCAGCAGGGACGAGGTCACCGCCTTGCCCTGGTTGTCGATCACCTTGATCTGCACGTCGCGCATCGATGCCTGCGCGCGGATCGCCTCAACCTCGGCAAGCGCGCCGCGCGAGACGTCCACCAGGTTGGCGCTGCGTTCCTTGTAGATGTCCAGGCCGACGGCAGGATTGCCATCCAAGCGGCGGCCATAGCTCATCCGCGCCGGCTTCAGCCGCACATCGGCAATGTCACCCAGGCGCAGTCCCTTGGCATTGATCACCAGGTCACGCATTTCCTGCAGGTCGGTGATCTCGCCCACCGGCTGCACGCGCACGCGCTGGCCGTTGTCGTCTATCTGCCCGGCCGAGATCGAGAAGTTCAGCGTGCGCAGGCGATCGCTCAGCTCGTTGATGCTCAGGCCGTGGGCGTTCAGGCGGTTCGGATCGATCGCGATCTCCACCTCGTTCGGTGGCGCGCCGGTGATCTCGACCCGGGCCACGCCCGGAATCCGCTCGATACGCCGCTTGAATTCGCGGTCGAGCATGTCATAGGCGGTGGTCAGGTCGGTGGTACTGGCCAGGCGCACTTTCAGCACCGGCTGGTCGCTGCTGGACCACTTGAACACGTTGTAGCGCTGCACATCGTCAGGCAGGTCACTGCGGATCGCGTCGATGCGCTCGCGCGCATCTGAAGCGGCGATGGCGATATCACGATCCCAGTCACTGAACTCAATGAAGATCGACGCAGCTTCGGAGGTCGCCGACGACCGCATGCGCTTGATGCCGGTCATCGTCGCCAGCGACTCCTCCACCGGCCGGATGATGGTCCGCTCGACTTCTTCCGGGGTGGAGCCGGTATAGGGAATCTGCACGAACAGGAACGGTGCGGAGATGTCCGGCAGCGCTTCCAGTGGCAGCCGGAACGAGGCGATCAGGCCGACCACCACCAGCGACACGAAACACATGATGGTGGTGACCGGGCGGCGGATGGAGAACTCGGCAACGCTCATGCCGGTTCCTCCGCACCCGACGCACTGCCCTCGGCACCGTGCAGGCCCTCACCGGCATGCTTGCGACCGCGTTCGCGGTAGTAGGCATCGCCGCGGCGGTCCATCAGGTCGTACACCACCGGGATCACCAGCAGGGTCAACAGGGTCGACACCAGCAGGCCACCGATCACGGTGATCGCCATCGGTGCGCGCACTTCGGCGCCCTCGCCCATCGCCACCGCCAGCGGCAGGAAGCCGAACAGCGTGCACAGGGTGGTCATGATGATCGGCCGCAGGCGCGAACGCGCACCTTCCACCAGTGCCTCGTGCTTGGCCACGCCGGCCTCGCGCAGCTGGTTGACCTTGTCGATCAGGATGATCGCGTTCTTGGTGACCAGGCCGACCAGCAGGATCAGGCCGATGAACACCACCACCGAGATCGGCTTGCCGGTCAGCATCAACGCCAGGATCGCGCCGACCAGCGCCAGCGGGATGGTGAACAGGATCACGAACGGATGCAGCAGCGATTCGAACTGCGAGGCCATCACCAGGTAGACCAGGAAGATCGCCAGGCCGAAGGCGAAGATCAGCGACTTCGCCGCCTGTGCCAGTTCCTCGCCCTGGCCGCCGATGTGCAGGCCCACGCCAGCGCCCAGCGGCTGTTCGGACACCATCTGCTGTACTTCGCGCATGGCCGCGCCCAGGTCGATGTCGCGCAGGTTGGCCGAGACCACGGCCACCCGGGTCTGGTCGGCACGATGGATCTCGCTGGGGCCGGTGGTGGCCACCACGTCGGCAACCGCATCCAGGGTGACCGGACGGGTGCTGCCCGGATTGACGATCAACCGGCGGATGCTCTCCACGCTGGCACGATCGGTTTCCTGCGCGCGCACCAGCACGTCGATCTTGCGGTCGCGGAAGCTGTAGCGGGTGGCGACATCGCCGCGCACCTTCTTCACCACCACATCGGCGATCTGGCGCGTGGTCAGGCCCAGTGCACCGGCTCGCTCCTGGTCGAAGCGGATCTGGATTTCCGGGAAGCCCTCTTCCACGGTGGATTTGACGTCGGCGTAGTGCACATTGCCGCGCAGCAGCGCCGCCAGGCGCTGGCCTGCCACTTCCAGGGTCGCCATGTCCTGCCCACGCAGTTCGATTTCCAGCGGCGTGGAGAAGCTGAACAATGCCGGCCGCGCGAAGTCGACCTGCGCACCCGGGTGCTGGCCCATGGTGTCGCGCAGGCGCTCGGTGATCTCCGCTTCGGTCTGCGGGTTGCCGCCGCCTTCCATCACGATGGTCAGCTTGCCGATGTTCTCGCCACTCTCGGTCGGGCTGGCATCCAGGCGGGTACCGCTGCCGCTGACACCGTACAGCGATGCCACGCCTTCGCCCTTGCCATGCGCCAACTGCAGCTCACGCACCAGCGCATCGGTCTGCTTCAGCGGCGTGCCGGCCGGCAGCTTGACCGTCATTTCGAAACGGTCCTGCGCCAGCTGCGGGATCAGGTCGGCGCCGAGCATCGGCACCAGCGCCATCGTGCCGACGAATGCCAGTGCGGCCAGCCCCAGCACCTTGCCGGGATGGGCCAACGCACCCGGCAGCAGCCGCAGGTAGCCACGTTCGGCACCCGCGTACGGCTTCATGGCGATGTCGCTGGCCTTGCGCATCACCGGGCCGACCACTGCAGCCACGCCACGGCAGAGGCGCACCACCAGCCATGCCAGCGCGTAGAAACTCCAGCGCATCGTCGCCACCACACCACGACGGCCGAGTGCGACCGGCTTCTGCCAGCGGCTCTGCGGCTGCCACGGCTCGGCTGCGGCTTCTTCCGGGAAGGCCAGCGGCGGCCGACCCTTCAGCGAGCTCAGCATCGGAATCAGGGTCATCGACACCAGCAGCGAAATCGCGATGGCGATGGCCACGGTCAACGCTTGGTCGCGGAACAGCTGGCCGGCGATGCCGTCGACGAACACCAGCGGCAGGAACACCGCGATGGTGGTCAGGGTCGAGGCGACCACGGCCATGCTCACTTCACGGGTACCGGCGATCGCCGCCTGCAGGATGCCCAGGCCGCGTTCGCGCGCCTTGGCGATGCTCTCCAGCACCACGATCGAGTCATCCACCACCAGGCCGGTGGCCAGTGCCAGGCCGCCCAGCGACATCACGTTCAAGCTCAGGCCAAGCTGGCCCATGAAGAAGAACGTGGCGATGATCGAGACCGGCAACGACAGGCTGATCACGAACGTGCTCCAGCCGTCGCGCAGGAACAGGAAGATGATCAGGATCGCCAGCAGGCCACCGATCACCGCGTCCTTCTTGACGTCGGCGATGGCGTGCTCGATGAAGCGCGACTGGTCTTCGATCGTGGTCAGTTCGGCATCGGCCGGGAACGTTGCCTTGATCTGCTCCAGACGCTTGCGCAGCGCTTCGGCGGTGGCCACGGTATTGGCGTCGCCTTCCTTGTAGATCGCCAGTTCGACCGACTCCTTGCCGCCCAGTCGGATGACCGCTTCGCGTTCCTTGTAGCCCTGGCGCACGGTGGCCACGTCCTTCAGGCGCACCGGCACGCCGTTGGCGACCAGGCTGGAGGCGCCGCCAGAGGAAGCGCTCTGTGCAGCGGAAGCGGCGGCGACGGCTGCAGCCGAGCCCGTGGAGGCAGCGATGTTGAACATCTGCTGCAGCGCCGAGTCGGCCGCGCTGCCGTTGGCGGACTGGGTGGTGACCAGCAGGTTGCGGATTTCTTCCAGATCGGCGAACTGGTTGACGGTGCGCACCAGGAAGCGCTGCGAGCCCTCCTCCAGGCGGCCGCCGGAAATGTTGATGTTCTCTTCCTTCAACCGCTTGATGACGGTGTCGATCGGCAGGTTGAGCTGGGCCAGTTTCTGCTGGTCGATGTCGACCTGGATCTCGTCTTCCAGGCCACCACCAACCTTCACCGCCGCCACGCCGGTAACCGGCTCCAGCTTCTTCTTCAGGTCTTCGTCGGCATAGCGACGCAGGCCGGTCAGTTCACGGATCGCTTCTTCGTCGGTCGCAGGCGCGGCCTTGGTCGACAGCACCAGGCGCATGATCGGCTCGGTGGAGGGATTGAAGCGCAGCAGCACCGGCGCCTTGGCTTCCAGGGGCAGGTTCAGCGCTTCCATCTTGTCGCGCACTTCCAGGCTGGCCTGGTCCATGTTGGTGCCCCAGGCGAACTCGAGCACCACATCACTCTGGCCGGTGCGCGAGACCGACTTCAGCTTGCGCAGGTTCTTGACCACGCCCACGGCTTCTTCGACCGGCTGGGTGATCAGGGTTTCCATTTCCGTCGGCGCCGCACCGGTGTACTCGGTGCGCACGGTCAGCGTCGGATAGCTCAGGTCGGGCAGCAGGTTGACCTTGAGGTTGCCCAGTGCGATCAGGCCGAACAGCAGCAGGGTAACCGTGCACATGGCGATGGTGACGCGGCGGCGGGTGGCGAACTCCACCAGGCCGCCACGCATGCCTGCGGCGGCGCCATCGCTCCCGGGCGAGGCACCGTGATCGTGGCCGGGCGCGGTCATTGCGTGCTCCCGGCCTTCTCTGCCGGCTTGGCCGAGGCGGTTACGGTCTTCGCCTTGGCCTTCGGATCGGCGATCACCTGCACCGCGGTGCCGTCGCGCAGGGCGACCTTGCCGGCGGTGACGATCTGGTCACCCGCCGCCAGTCCCTCACGGATTTCCACCCACGGCCCTTCGGCGTAGCCAAGCTTGACCGGCACCCGCGCGACCTTGCCCCCGCGCACGCGGAACACTGCCGGCTCACCATCGTCCAGCAGCGCCAGGCGCGGCACCACCAGTGCATCGGCACGCTGGTCGTAGTCGATGCGGATACGGCCGAACATGCCCGGCTGCAGCGACTGCGCGGCGCCATCGAAAGCACTGACCACACGGAAGGTGCCGCTGCCCGAATCCACCACCGGCGCGATACGGTCCACCACACCAGTGAAGGTCTGGCCCGGCAGCGCATCGGCCGACAGCGTGACCGGCTGGCCCGCACGCAAGGTCGCCAGCTCGCGCTCGGGCACGTTGAGGGTGGCTTCCAGCCGCGAGTTGTCGACGATGCGGAAGATCGGCGTGTTGATCTGCACGAAGTTGCCGGTCTTGATCGATCGCGAGGCGATCACGCCGGAAATCGGTGCGACCACGGTGGTGTAGGACAGTTCCAGCGTGGCCAGGCGGTACTGCGCGCGCACGTTTTCCAGGTCGTAGCGCAGCTGGTCGACATCGGCAGCGCTGACCATCTGCTGGCCGACCAGCTTCTGTGCGCGCTGGTAGTTGTTCTCCAGCTTGCGCATCTGCGCCTCGCTCTGGGCAACGGCCAGGCGTGCGCGGTCCGGATCCAGCCGCACCAGAGGCTGCCCGGCGCTGACCCGCTGCCCTTCCTCGACCAGTACCGCCAGCGCGACGCCCGAGGTCTTGGCGACCACCTGCGATTCAGCGCGCGGCTCCAGTGCCGCCGTTCCGGTGTAGCTGGCGGCCACCGCACGATGGCTGGCCACGGCCACTTCGACTGGCACCGCGTCGACCTTCTTCTCGTCCTTGGTCTCGGCCGCCTTGGCCTCGTTGTTGGGCCCAGCGGCGCAACCGCTCAGCAGCAGGGAGGTGGAGAGCAGCAGCGCGGCAGCGCAGAGTCCGCTGCGGGGGCCGGGCAGGAAGGTTTGGTGCGACATCGTCAGATCCCTGGAGGATGCGTGGGCAGGTGTGGTAGCAAAGTAATGCACCACTTCACGGCAACACCATATCCCAAAGGTCATGGTGTCTTCACGCCGCCGGTCGGGCCGACCCCATTTCAGCTAGATGAAACCTGAGGCTATACTCAGGTCGTTCCGTACCCCACGCCGGAACGACCAGACCCGAATCCCCGGAAAAGACACCATGCGCCCGCAGCCGCTCGCCGCTTGTCTCGCTCTGGCCGTCCTCCTGCCCCTCGGGGCCGCCGCACAGCCCGCACCTGCTTCTGCTCCTGCAGCACCCGCCCCGGCACCGGCTCCGGCCCCTGTGCCGGCGGCTGCCACGCCCACCGGCAGTTTCGACAATGGCCGTGTGCTGGCCTACACCTGCCAGGGTTGCCACGGCATCACCGGTTACAAGAACGCCTACCCCAGTTACCGGGTACCGAAGATCGGTGGCCAGACCGAGCAGTACCTGACCCAGGCCCTGACCGAGTACCGCCAGGGCAAGCGCCGGCATCCGACGATGCAGGCGCAGTCGATGAGTTTCAGCGAACAGGAGATCGCCGATCTCGCTGTTTACCTGTCCACCGTCAAGTAAGGCCCGCCCATGTCGAAAGCCGCGCATCCACTGCGTCACGCCATCGCCCTGTCCGTCGCCCTGCTGCTGGCGGCCTGCTCGCAGTCACAGGTGGAGAACAGCGAGAAATCCGCCGGCGATCCCGGCCACGCCAGCGGCGAGCACGGATCGTCTTCCTCCGCGGGCCTGCCTGCCGGGCGTGAAGCCGCCGGCGAGGCCCGCGCCAAGGTCAAGAGCAAGGCGACCAGCCAGAGCTGCATCGATTGCCACGGTGCCGACGGCAATGCGCCGATCGATCCGACCTATCCGAAGCTGGGTGGTCAATACGGCGATTACCTGGCGCATGCGCTGCAGGCCTACCGTGCCGGTGATCGCCAGCATGCGCTGATGACACCGCAGGCGAAGGACCTGAGCGATCAGGACATCGCCGATCTGGCCGCGTACTTCGGCAGCCGGCCGAGCCAGCTGCGGGATCTGCACGGGGTCAAATGACCGGCGGCCCGCCCCAGTGGGTGCGGACCGTTGGTTGGTGGGTGCGGACCGTTGGTCCGCACGTATCCGGATATCCACGCATGGCGTGGATCTACTGAATCCGGCCGGCGATCAGCCTTCCAGCTCTTCCCAGCGTGCGTACGCGGCATCCAGTTCAGCCTGCACCTTGGCCAGCTGCTGGGTGTGCGCGGTCACTTCGGCGCTGCTGCGCGTGTAGAACGACGGATCGTTCATTGCCGAGGTAAGCCCTTCGACATCGCCTTCCAGCTTTTCGATCGTCTTCGGCAACTGTTCCAGCTCACGCGCTTCCTTGTAGGCGAGCTTGCGCTTGGGCGCTGCCGGTTCCGCAGCAGCCGCCGGGGCGGCGACCACCGGCTTGGCGGCAGCAACCGCAGGCGCAGCGGCCACGCTGGCCGCGTAACGCTGCCAGTCGCTGTAGCCGCCCACGTACTCGCCGATCACGCCATCGCCTTCCATCACCAGCGTGGAGGTCACCACGTTGTCGATGAAGTCACGATCATGGCTGACCAGCAGCAACGTGCCGTTGTATTCGCCCAGCAGCTCTTCCAGCAGCTCCAGGGTTTCCACGTCCAGATCGTTGGTCGGTTCGTCCATCACCAGCAGGTTGGACGGCTGCGCGAACAGCTTGGCCAGCAGCAGGCGGTTGCGTTCGCCACCGGACAGGCGGGTGATCGGCGCGCGCGCGCGCTCAGGGGTGAACATGAAGTCCTGAAGGTAGGCGTGCACGTGCTTGCGCTTGCCGTTGAACTCGAGGAAATCGCGGCCTTCGGCCACGTTCTCGATCGCGCTCCAGTCTTCGCGCAGCACTGCACGGTACTGGTCGAAGTACGCGACCTGCAGATTCGTGCCGGCGTTGACCTCACCCTTCTGCGGCTGTAGTTCGCCCAGCAGCAGCTTCAACAGCGTGGTCTTGCCACTGCCGTTGGGGCCGATCAGGCCGATGCGGTCACCACGCAGGATGGTGGTGGAGAAATCGCGGACCATCGTGCGATCGCCGAAGGCGAACGAAATGTCCTTGATGTCGATGACCTTCTTGCCCGAGCTCACGCCCTGGGCCGCTTCCATCTTGACGTTGCCGCTGAGGTCGCGGCGCGCGGAACGCTCGTTGCGCATCGCCTTCAAGCGGCGTACGCGGCCTTCGTCGCGGGTGCGGCGTGCCTTGATGCCTTGGCGGATCCACACTTCTTCCTGCGCCAGCAGCTTGTCGAACCGTGCGTTTTCCTGGGCCTGCGCGTTGAGGCGTTCTTCGCGACGGCGCTCGTAGTTGGCCCAGTCGCCCGGCCAGCTGGTGACCTGGCCGCGGTCGATCTCGACGATGCGGGTGGCCAGCGCACGCAGGAAGCGGCGGTCATGGGTGACGAACACCACGCTGCCGTTCCAGTTCTTGAGGAACATTTCGAGCCAGTCGATGGCTTCGATGTCGAGGTGGTTGGTCGGTTCGTCCAGCAGCAGCAGGTCGGGGCTGGAGACCAGCGCGCGGCCGAGCAGCACGCGGCGCTTCATGCCGCCGGACAGGCGCGCAAACTCCGCGTCGCCATCGAGGTCGAGCTTGGTCAGGGTCTCGCTGACCCGCTGGTCCAGGCCCCAGCCGTTGGCGGCATCGATCTTGGCCTGGACGTTGCCCAGCGCTTCACCATCGAACACGTCGGCGTGGCTGAGGTGATGGAATTCGGCGAGCCATTGGCCCAGTTCGCCCAGGCCGTCGGCGACGACGTCGAACACGCTGCCAGCGGCGCCATGCGGCACCTCCTGCTCCAGGCGGGTCACGCGCACGCCCTGCTGCACGCGCACTTCACCGTCATCGGGCTTGTGGTCGCCGGACAGCAGCTTGAGCAGGGTCGATTTGCCGGCGCCGTTGCGGCCGATCAGGGCGATGCGTTCGCCCGGCTCGATCGACAGTTCGGCTTTTTCCAGCAACAGCGGGCCGCCGACGCTGAAGTCGACGTTTTGCAGAGTAATCAGAGGCATCCGGCCATTGTAGCGGGTTGCGGGGCCTGGCCGGGCGGCGCCCGGCACCCGCAGAGGCCACGGCCGCAGCAACAGCAACAGCCAACCCAGACTTGCTGGAGGGATAGCGGGGTGGTGTGGAGCTTCAGGACACGCCGTAAACCCATCCATGGGGGCTCGATGGCGCCATCCATGGCGCCAACGGTCCTGAAGCCCCACACCACCCCGCCTTCGACAGATCTCCGCTGCTGTTGGTGGGTGCCGACCGTTGGTCGGCACGGGGTCGGATCCCGTTGCTGCGCAATAGGCTCTGACCCCTACGTGGAATTCACGCTGTGGAAGATGGATCCCGGCTACTGCACTTCCCCCAGCAACGCCTGCAAACCCGGCAACCACTGCTTGCCGGGGTGGCGTACCAGCCAGAGGGTGCGCTGCAGGATAGGAAGCGGGGTCTCGAGCACGCGCAGGCGGCCGAGGGCCAAGGGTTCTTGCAGGGCGTGGCGCGAGAGGCAGGCCAGGCCGAGGCCGGCGATGGCGGCTTGCTTGATGGCTTCGGTATTGCCCAGCTGCAGGGTCTGGGCGAAGCCGCGCAGATGCGGCAGCAATGCCTGTTCGACAGCCTCGCGGGTACCTGAGCCGGGTTCGCGCAACAGCCAGCGCGCTGCGCGCAGTTCATCCAGGGACCAGCGCGGGGGCGCATCCGCAGCCGCCACAATCACCAGCGGGTCCTGCTGCCAGGCGGTCACCTGCAGCCCGCGTTCGTGGCATGGGCCTTCGATCAGTCCTGCATCCACGTCCAGCCGTTGAACGGCCGCCACCACGCCTGCGCTGTTGTCGATGCGCAGATCGACCTCGGCCTGCGGTGCCTGCCGCAGCAGCTCGGCGATACGCGGCGGCAGCAGGTAGTTGCCGATGGTGGTGCTGGCCGCCAACACCAGCCGCAGCGGCGCGCCTTGGGACGGGTCACCGCCCGCCGCCAATTGCCGCTCCAGATCGGCGGCATTGACCAACAGCGCGCGCGCCGGCTCCAGCAAGGCCCGGCCGTGGCCGTTCAACGCCAGGCGACGGCCGATGCGGTCGAACAGCGGCGTGCCGAAGTGCGCTTCCAGCTCCTGCAGGGCCGCGCTGCTGGCGGACTGGGAAAGCGCGATGGCCTGGCCTGCGGCGGTGGTGCTGCCCTGGTCGGCGATGGCAACGAAGACCTGCAGCTGGCGGAGCGTCAGGCGCATGTCCATTACCTGTGTTATGGGTAGGTTTCACCGATATTATTCGTTTTACGGGTCGATCACATGGATGCAGGCTGTACGCCTCTCTCCCGCATCCCACCCGCCATGAACGCGCCTGCCCTGTCCCCCTGGTCCCTGCCCGCCCTGCGCCAGCGCTGGCAACTACGCCTGCCCGGCCTGCTGCTGGTCGGCCTGGTGGCGGCGGCGTCGCTGTACCTGGCCGAGCTGCCCTGGCTGCAGGCGCATGGCCTGAGTGCGCTGACCGTCGCCATCGTCGCCGGCATCGTGGTCGGCAACACCGTGTACCCGCGACTGGCCCCCGCCAGCGCGGCGGGCGTGGGCTTCTCCAAGCACTGGCTGCTGCGTGCGGGCATCGTGCTGTATGGCCTGCGGCTGACCTTCCAGGACATCGGCCACGTCGGCGTCGCCGGCGTGCTGATGGACGTGCTGGTGGTGGCGAGCACCTTCGGCCTGGCGTGCTGGCTGGGTGTACGGGTGTTCAGGATGGAGCGCGAGGCCGCCATGCTGATCGGTGCCGGCAGCGCGATCTGCGGTGCAGCGGCGGTGATGGCCGCAGAGCCGGTGGTGCGCGGCCGCGCTGCGCAGGTGACGGTGGCGGTATCGACGGTGGTGGTGTTCGGCACGCTGGCCATGTTCCTGTACCCGGCGCTGTATGCGCTGGTGCAGTCGCACGGCTGGCTGGCAATGGACGCGCGGCAGTACGGCCTGTTCACCGGCGCCACCGTGCATGAAGTGGCACAGGTGGTGGCTGCCGGACGTGCGGTGGGCGAGTCAGCCGCCGATACCGCGGTCATCACCAAGATGGTGCGGGTGATGCTGCTGGCACCGTTCCTGATCGCACTGTCGCTGTGGCTGGCCCGTGGTGGCAAGGCGGCGGCGGACGGTGGCAAGGCCCGGATCGTGGTGCCGTGGTTCGCGTTCGGTTTCGTGGCAGTTGCCGGGCTCAACTCGCTGCATCTGCTGCCGGTGGGTGTGCAGGCCGGGCTGGTGCAGCTGGATACCGTGCTGCTGGCCATGGCGATGGCCGCGCTGGGCCTGACCACCCATGTGTCTGCGCTGCGCCAGGCCGGGTTGAAGCCGCTGCTGCTGGCATCGATCCTGTTCGCCTGGTTGCTGCTGGGTGGCCTGGCGATCCACCAGGGTGTGCTGGCGGTGCTGGGCTGAGGGCAACGTGGATCGTTAGACTTGAGGCATGCCAGTCTCCCCCGCCCTGCTGCAGATCCCGCTGCGCCTGCTGGATGATCGATATGGGCGGGGCAATGTCGATGAAGCCGAAGACACGCTGGTCGAGATCGTTCAGGCGGTGATGGGCGTGCAGGCAACCTGTTCGTTCGACGTCGACACGCGGCACGCCAACCCGTGGTTCCACCAGCTGCTGCTGGAGTCCCGGGTCGCTGGAAAACCGGCCACCCCGGAGCAGTTGCAGGCGATGGCTGCGCGGCTGGTGGTCATCGGGCTGGGTTGAGGGAACGTTCGGCCAAGGTGCCGACCAAGGTCGCCCGCTACCGGGCGCCCCCACAATCGTGAACGACGGCGGGACCGGGCGCGCGCGCAGGTACAATGCGCCATGACTGATTTCTCGACCCTGCCGCTGAGCCCGGCCCTGCAGCCCGGCCTGGATGCCCTCGGCTACACCACCCTCACGCCGATCCAGGCGCAGAGCCTGCCCGCCATCCTCGATGGCCGCGATGTGATCGCCCAGGCCCCGACCGGCAGCGGCAAGACCGCCGCCTTCGGTCTTGGCCTGCTGCAGTCCATCGACCCCAGCCTGATCCGCGTACAGGCGCTGGTGCTGTGCCCCACCCGCGAGCTGGCCGACCAGGTGGCCAAGCAGATCCGCAAGCTGGCCACCGGCATCCCCAACCTGAAGCTGCTGCTGCTGACCGGCGGCACGCCGCTGGGCCCGCAGCTGGCGTCGCTGGAAAGCCACGACCCGCACGTGGTGGTCGGCACGCCCGGCCGCGTGCAGGAACTGGCGCGCAAGCGCGCACTGAATCTGGGCGCCGTGCGCACGCTGGTGCTGGATGAAGCCGACCGCATGCTCGATATGGGCTTCGAGGAACCGATCCGTGAGATCGCCGGCCGTACCCACCGCGATCGCCAGAGCCTGCTGTTCTCGGCAACCTTCCCCGACACCATCCGCGCCATGGCCCGCGACCTGCTGCGCGATGCCGTGGAAGTGACTGTGGAAGGCGCCGACCAGGCCCCGGCCATCCGCCACCTGTTCTGCGAAGTCGAACCGGCACACCGGCAGAAGGCACTGGCCGGCCTGCTGCTGAAGTACACACCCGAATCGGCCGTGGTGTTCTGCAACACCCGCAAGGACGTGGACGAAGTGGCCAACTCGCTGCAGCAGTTCGGCTTCTCCGCGCTCGCCCTGCATGGCGACATGGAACAGCGCGACCGCGAGGAAGTGCTGCTGCGCCTGGCCAACCGCAGCTGCAACGTGCTGGTTGCCAGCGACGTCGCCGCACGCGGGCTGGATGTGGAAGAACTGGCCGCGGTGATCAACTACGAGCTGCCGACCGACGTCGAGAGCTACCAGCACCGTGTCGGCCGTACCGGTCGTGCCGGCGCCAGTGGCTTGGCGATCAGTCTGGTGGCGGGCCGCGAAAAGAACCGCGCCGACGCCATCGAAGCACAGCGCGGCGAGCCGCTGGATTGGCAGAAGACGCCGCTGGCGACGTCGCGCCCGGCCGAGCTGCCGCAGGCGGCGATGCGCACCCTGCGCATCGATGGCGGCAAGACCGACAAGCTGCGCGCAGGCGACATCCTCGGCGCCCTCACCGGCGATGCCGGCCTGTCGGCCAAGTTCATCGGCAAGATCGCGATCTTCCCGACCCGTTCCTACGTGGCGATCGCCCGCGAGCAGGTCAACAAGGCGGTGGCGAAGCTGGAAGCGGGCAAGATCAAGGGCCGCCGTTTCCGCGTGCGGATGATGTAACGGGCAGGCCATCCGCCGGGCATGGCCCGGCGCTACCCACGGCAAGCAGGTAGCGCCGGGCCATGCCCGGCGACGCAATCAGAACACCAGTTCGGTGTGCAGCGGCAGATCCGCTTCCCAGCGGCCACGGCCGCCCAGGCCATCCAGTTCGACCAGCACGCCGGCGCCGACCACGTCCACGCCCAGGCGGCGCACCAGCGACAACGCAGCAACCAGCGTACCGCCGGTTGCCAGCACGTCGTCGATGATCGCCACACGCGCACCGGCGGGCAGCGCGTCGGCATGCACTTCAATGCAGTCGCTGCGGTATTCCAGCGTGTATTCCTCGCGCAGCACCTTGCCCGGCAGCTTGCCCGGCTTGCGCACCGGCACGAAGCCCACGCCCAGTTCCAGCGCCATGGCCGCACCGAGGATGAAGCCGCGCGATTCGATGCCGACCACCGCGTCCAGCTTCTGATCGCGCCAGCGATCGGCCATCGCCACGATCGCGCCACGGAAGTCCTCGCTGTGAGCGAGCAGCGGCATGATGTCCTTGAACAGGATGCCCGGCTTCGGGAAATCAGCGATGTCGCGCAGGCGTGAGGCCCAGGCGGGGACGGCCACGGTGGCGTCGGTCATTGCAGCTACCAGCATGTATGGCGGCATAGGGTAACCGGTTCGCCCCTGCCCTGCCCGTTCCAGGCACCACTGCGCCGCTGCGTTCCACCGATGGCGCCGTGGGGCATCACGCCAAAATCGCACATGCGTGCGATAATCGCCCTAACCGGTCATTCACCCAGCCTGCGTCATAAGCAGGCCGACGCCTGCCCGCCGTCACGGCCCGCAGCCGCCCGGGATGCCGTTGGCCCCCGCCACGCCTGGCGCGCGCGGGGCTTTCCCCGCCTCCGCGCGGGTTTTTCGCAATGAGGTTCATGCAACGTGGACGAGACGACGAGAGTTCCGGCCCTGTGCCGTGTGCTGGTGGTCCTGCTCGGCATCCTGGTGACCCTGTTCGGCCTGGCTCTGCTGGTCGGCGGTGTACGCCTGGTGCAGCTGGGGGGCAGTTGGTATTTCCTGCTGATGGGTGCGGTGTCGGCGGTAGCCGGCGTACTGCTGGCGATGCGCCGGCCGAACGGTGCGCTGCTGTACGGCCTGGCCTTCCTGGCCACGCTGCTGTGGGCACTGGTGGATGCCGGCTGGAATTTCTGGCCGCTGGTGTCGCGGCTGGTGATGCCGGCGGTGCTGGCCCTGCTGGTCGCCCTGGCTTGGCCGGTGCTGCGCCGCAGCCGAGGCCAGGTTGCCGGCCGCGGCGCCTATGGCGTGGCCGCCGTGCTGCTGGTTGGCCTGCTGGGCACTGCGGTGTCGGCGTTCCAGCCGCGCCCGGTACAGACCGCGCAGGGCACCACGCCGCCGGTGGTGCCGGTGGCCAAGGGCGCTGAACAGCGCGACTGGATGCACTGGGGCAACACCACCGCCGGCACCCGCTTTGCCGCGCTGGACCAGATCACCCCGGCCAACGTGAAGGAACTGCAGGTTGCCTGGACGGCGCGCACCGGCGATGTGCCGGAAAGCAACGGTTTCGGTGCCGAGGACCAGAACACCCCGCTGCAGATCGGCGACACCCTGTTCCTGTGCACCCCGCACAACCAGGTGATCGCCATCGATGCCGATTCCGGCAAGCAGCGCTGGGCCTTCGACCCCAAGGCCACCGCGCCGAACTGGCAACGCTGCCGCGGTCTGGGCTATTTCGACGCAACCACGGCACCGTCTGCGGCAGATGCAGCCGCTCCGGCACCTGCGCCGCTGCCGGCCGCCGAAACGGCCAGCACGGGCCCGGCGCTGTGCGAGAAGCGCATCCTGATGACCTCCATCGATGCGCGCTTGTTCGCGCTGGATGCGAAGACCGGCGCGCTGTGCCCGGACTTCGGCAGCAACGGCGTGGTCGACCTGAAGGCCGGCATGGGCGAGATCAAGCCGGGCTTCTACACGCTCACCGCCGCACCGTTGGTGGCGGGCGAACTTATCGTGGTCGGTGGCCGTGTGGCCGACAACATCGAAGTGGGTGAGCCGTCCGGCGTGGTGCGTGCCTACAACGTGCGCACCGGCGCACTGGCCTGGGTCTGGGATCTTTCCAGGGAAACCCCGGACGTGCCGCTGGATCCGTCGACCCACTACACGCGCGCCACGCCGAACGTGTGGACCTCGATGGCCTACGACCCGCAGCTGGGCCTGGTCTACCTGCCCACCGGCAACACCACCCCGGACCAGTGGGCCGGCGAGCGCACCCCGCAGGATGACAAGTACAGTTCGGCGGTGGTTGCGCTGGACGTGGCCACCGGCAAGGAGCGCTGGGTCTACCAGACCGTGCACCACGATCTGTGGGACTACGACCTGCCCGCGCAGCCGACCCTGACCGACGTGCCCGACGGCAAGGGCGGCACGCTGCCGGCCCTGCTGCAGATCACCAAGGCCGGGCAGATCTTCATGCTCAATCGCCAGACCGGCGTGCCGATCAGCGAAGTGCGCAACATCCCCGCGCCGCAGGGCAATGCGCAGGGCGAACGCTATGCCGCCACCCAGCCGCTGTCGGTTGGCCTGCCGCAGATCGGCGCGCAGACGCTGACCGAGTCGGACATGTGGGGCGCCACCCCGATCGACCAGATGCTGTGCCGCATCCAGTTCAAGCAGTTCCGCTACGACGGCATGTACACGCCGCCGGGCGAAGACCTCGCGCTGCAATGGCCCGGTTCGCTGGGTGGCATGAACTGGGGCAGCGCCTCGGTCGACCCCACCACCGGCTACCTGTTCGTCAATGACATGCGCCTGGGCCTGTGGACCAAGCTGATCCCGCGCGCGCAGATGACCAGCGGCGACGGTGGCGTGGAAATGGGAGCGGCCTCGCAGACCGGTACGCCGTACGGCTCGCTGCGCGACCGCTTCCTGTCCAAGCTGGGCATTCCCTGCCAGAAACCGCCGTTCGGCACCATGTCGGCAATCAACCTGGCGACCCGCCAGCTGGTCTGGCAGGTGCCGGTGGGCACGGTGAAGGACACCGGGCCGATGGGCATCAAGATGGGCCTGCCGATTCCGATCGGCATGCCGACCCTGGGCGGTTCGCTGGCCACGCAGTCGGGCCTGCTGTTCTTCGCTGGTACGCAGGATTACTACCTTCGCGCCTATGACAGCCGCACCGGCGAGGAAGTGTGGAAGGCCCGCATGCCGGTTGGCAGCCAAGGCACGCCGATGACCTACGTCTCGCCGAAGACCGGTCGCCAGTACGTGGTGATTTCCGCCGGTGGCGCACGCCAGTCACCGGACCGTGGCGACTACGTGATCGCCTACGCGCTGCCCGAGCGCAAGTGACCGGCGCCACGCGGCGCAGCCTCGCAGGCTGCGCCGCGTGGGTACCGGTTGCTGGTTCGAGCCCTTACCATGCGAGGTCGAACCCGATGAAAGCTGCTGCCATGCCTGCCGTTCCTCCCAGCCGTCGACCCAAGCGCCCCCCTGCCCCACCGCAGGATCGTGGCCTGGCCCATGAGCTGATGCAGCAGATCCAGGACAACCAGGGCGATCCGGACTTCATGACGTCGCTCGGCCGCGGCCTGGCCGTGCTGAGCGTGTTCTCGCAGCACCCGCGCGAAGTGACGATGTCACAGATCAGCAGCGATACCGGCATTTCCCGCGCAGCGGTACGGCGCGTGCTGTACACGCTGGAAAAGCTCGGCTACGTGGGTGAACAGGGCCGCGGCTTCGTGCTGCTGCCGCGCGTGCTGGGCATGGGCGGCGCCTATGTCGCGTCGTCGTCGATGACCGCTGCTGCACAACCGGTGCTGGATGCCCTGCGCGATGCCGTGCACGAATCCTGCTCGCTGGGCGTGCTCGATGGCGATGACATCCTGTACGTGGCGCGCGCGGAAACCGTACGCATCATGTCGATCGGCCTGCGCGCAGGCAGCCGCCTGCCGGCCTACTGCACCTCGATGGGCCGCGTGCTGCTGGCCTCGTTGCCGCGCGACACGCTGGAAGGCTACCTGGAACGCAACCCGCTGCGGCCGCGCACTGAACGCACGGTCACCCGCATGGATGACTTCCTCGACCTGCTGGAAAAGGTGCGCCGCGAAGGCGCGTCGCTGGTCGACCAGGAACTGGAGATCGGCCTGCGCTCGATCGCCGTGCCAGTGCGTTCGCGCAGCGGCGATGTCGTGGCCGCGCTGAACATCGGCACCCAGGCGGGCCGTATCGGCCTGGGCGTGATGCAGACCCAGCTGTTGCCGCGCCTGCGCGAGGCCGCACAGCGGCTGGGCACGTTGTTGAATTGAGGTGCAGCCGCCGGGCATGGCCCGGCGCTTCCGGGACCGCGCGCTGGTAGCGCCGGGCCATGCCCGGCGGATGTTCGGCGTCAGCGCTCTGCGGCCTGCTCTTCCAGGATCGGCTTGGCCAGCGCGAACGCGTGGTTGGCCGCGGGCACGCCACAGTAGATCGCGGCCTGCAGCAGCGCTTCCTTGATCTCCTCCGGCGTCACCCCGTTGTTGCGGGCGGCACGGATATGCAGCTTGAACTCCTCGTCGTGGCCCAGCGCCACCATCATCACGATGGTCAGCAGCGAGCGCGTATGCCGCGGCAGGCCCTCGCGCGTCCACACCGTGCCCCACGCCGTGCGCGTGATGAATTCCTGGAATTCGGTGGTGAACCCGGTGCGCGCCTGCAGCGAGCGTTCGACGTGTGCCTCGCCCAGTACCTGGCGGCGCACCGCAAGGCCGGCTTCGTAGCGTTCCTGTTCGTCCATCGTGGTCTACCTGTTGTGCGGGATCAGTGCTGCGCCGAAAGATGCGCGGCCAGTGCGGAGGTGAACGCCTGCGGCGATTCCAGGTTGCAGATGTGGCGGCCCGGCACGGCGGCATGGTGGCCATGGGCCACGCCGTTGGCGATTGCCTGCAGCTCGGCCGGGGCGCATACCGGGTCGTCATCTCCGGCAATGGCCAGCAACGGCACGCCAATGCAGCCCAGCGCATCACGGAAGTCGGCCGTGCCCACGGCGTTGCAGCAGCCGGCATAGCCAGCCACGCTGGTGGCGAGGAAGCGCTGCAGGATGTCTTCCACCTGGCTGGCATGGGTCTGCGCGAAAGCGGCGGTGAACCAGCGTTCGCGGGTGCCATCGACCAGCGGCAACAGGCCATCGTGCTGGACCTGGGCGATGCGCGCCTGCCAGCCGTCCAGCGTGCCGATCTTCGCTGCGGTGGCAGCCACCGTGAGCGTGCGCAGGCGATTGCCAGCATGCACGCCCAGCCACTGCCCGGTCAGGCCACCGATCGACAGCCCGCAGAAATGGCTGCGCGCGATGCCGAGGTGGTCCCACAGGGCCAGCACATCAGCGCCCAGTTCGGCCACGCTGTACAGCCCCGGCGGCGTGCTGGACTGGCCATGGCCGCGACGGTCATAGCGCAGGATGCGGTACTGCGAGGCGAGTGCATCCACCTGCGGCTGCCACATGCCCAGGTCGGTACCCAGCGAATTGCAGAAGGTCAGCCACTGCCCGTCGGCGCGGCCCTCGGTCTGGTAGTGCAGGCGATGCTGCGGAAGGTCGAGGAATGGCATGCGTGCTCCAGCGTTGAACGTAGGATCAGCCGCGCGCGAGCACGCGGTCGATCCAGGTATCGGCCATGCCGCGCCAGCTGTCTGCGGCGAACAGGGCATCCAGTTGTGCGGCGGAAAGCTGCGCGGTGACTTCGGGCATCTGCCCCAGCACCACGCGCAGGTGCTGCGATTGCGCAAGCGCCTGCCTGGCCGCTTGTTCAACCAAGGCATGCGCGGCGGGCTTGCCGATGCGCTCGCCCAGGGTGACCGCAACGGCTTCGGCGTAAAGCAGGCCGCCGTGACTGTCCAGGTGCTGGCGCATGCGCTCGCGGTCCAGCTGCAGGCCCTGCACCACCACATCCACCTGGGCCAGGCTGCCCGCACACAGGCGCACGATCTCCGGCACGGTGTCCCATTCGGCGTGCCATTGGCCTGCTGCGCGCTCGTGCGGCTGCGGCATGGCAGTGAACAGCGTGGACAGCAGGCCCGGCACGCGCGTGGCGGCGGCAATGGCGGCCACGCAGCCCACCGGATTGCGCTTGTGCGGCATTGCCGAGGAACCGCCCTTGCCCTCGCCCGCCGGCTCGAAGGCTTCGGCCACCTCGGACTGCATCAGCAGCACGATGTCGGTGGCGATCTTGCCGAGGCTGCCGGTCAGCAGTGCGAACACGCTGCCGAACTCGGCAATGCGGTCACGCGCGGTGTGCCAGGGCAACGCCGGCAGCGGCAACTGCAGCTCGGCAGCCAGGGCTTCGGCCACGTCCAGCCCGCGCGTCTGCAGCGAGGCCAGGGTGCCAGCGGCACCGCCGAACTGCAGCACCAGGGTGTCTGCGGCCAACGCATCCAGCCTGCGCTGGCTGCGCTGCAGGGCGTCGAGCCAACCGGCCGCCTTCAGGCCGAAGGTCACCGGCACTGCTTGTTGCAGCAGCGTGCGTCCGGGCAGCCCGGTGCCGCGCTCGGCCTCGGCCAGCCGCGCCAGCGCCATGCACAGCACGCGCAGGCGCGCCTGCACCTGGCTGACTGCCGCGCGCAGCTGCAGCACCGCGCCGGTATCGATGATGTCCTGGCTGGTGGCGCCCCAGTGCACCCAGCGCGCGGCCTCGGCATCGTTCGCCTTGACCTGCGCGGTGAGTGCCTTGACCAGTGGAATGGCCGGATTGCCAGCCAGTGCGGTGGCTGCCGACAGCGCCGGCAACGAATACAGATCGGCACTGCAGGCCGCTTCGATCGGTGCCAGCGCGGCTGCGGGAATCACCCCGCACTGCACCTGCGCGCGCGCCAGAGCGCGTTCGACATCGAGCATCGCCTGCAGGCGTGCTTCATCGCGGAACACGGCGTCGACGGCGGGGTCGCCGAACAGACCGCCCAGCAGCGTTGGGAAGTGGCTCATCGGTGCAGTCCATCCTGGGTAATCACAGCTTACCCGCGCCCGCCGCACGCGGGCGTGGAGTGGCCGGAAGGCGCGTCGGGCGCGCCGCAATCAGTATGCGAAGAACACCGTCTCGTCCGGGCCCTGCATGCGCACGTCCCAGTGGTACAGGCCCTTGCCCTGCGCCTGTGCGACCAGGGTGTGGCGGCGTTCGGCCGGCACCAGCGCGAGGATGCCGTCCTCGGCGTTGCTGGCTTCGTCACTGAAGTAGATGCGTGCACGGGTGGCCTGCAGCAGGCCGCGCATGAACACCAGCACCACCAGGTGCGGCGCCTGCGGCTCGCCACGCAGGCCCGGCACGCGGCCCGGCTTGACGGTGGTGAAGGCGAAGCGGCCCTGGTCGTCGGTGGGCACGCGGCCCCAGCCGTCGAAGGCCGGGTCGTGGTCGTCCCGGCGCGGGTCTTCGCCATGGGCATAGATGCCCTGCGCGTCGGCCTGCCAGATTTCCAGCACGGCATCGGACACCGGCACGCCATTGCCATCGAACACCTGGCCCTGCACTTCCACGCGCTCACCCTGCGCGGTGGCCGGGGCGATGTCGGTGCGGTACAGCGGTTCAAGGCCCAGGCGGTAGTACGGGCCCACAGTCTGCCATGGAGTGGATTGGAAACTCATGGTGTTACTCCCAGACGGTCATCTTGCGACCGCGCAGCACGATGTCGAAACGGTAGCCCAGCGCGAATTCGTTGGCGGTGTTTTCCCAATCGAACGAGGACACCATGCGCTCCCGCGCCTTGGCGTCGTCCACGCAGTTGTAGATCGGATCAAACGCCAGCAGCGGATCATTGGGGAAATACATCTGCGTGACCAGGCGCTGGCCGATGCCTTCGCCATGCAGCGAGAAGTGGATGTGTGCCGGGCGCCAGGCGTTGTAGTGGTTGCGCCAGGGGTACGCGCCCGGTTTGATGGTGGTGAAGCGGTAGCGGCCTTCGCTGTCGGTCAGCACCTGGCCGGTGCCCTTGAAGTTCGGATCCAGCGGCGCGTCGTGCTGGTCGCCCTTGTGCAGGTAACGGCCGGCGGCGTTGCACTGCCACACCTCCACCACGGTGTTGCGCACCGGGCGGCCGTTCTCGTCCAGCACGCGGCCGCTGACGATGATGCGCTCACCCTGCGGCTGGCCGGGGAAGCCGGCGGTCAGGTCGGCGGCATGCTCACCGAGGGTAATGCGGTTGATGCTCGGGCCGGTCACTTCCGAGAGCGTCACCGGGATCGCGATCGGGTCGGTTCCCGGGCCACGCAGCGCGGTGGAGGCATACGGCAGGTGGACGCGCGGCGGCTGGCTGCCGGGATACGGCTTGCGGTAGCCGCGCAGTGGGGTGGGATCGCTCATGGCGTACTCCTGTTGGCGAGCGGCCCGGAAGCCGCAGCTGTCTTGAGATTACGGAATCAGGGGATGGTTCACACGCGCTCGATGGCCAGGGCCACGCCCTGCCCCACGCCGATGCACATCGTGGCCAGGCCACGGCGGCCACCGCTGGCCTCCAGCTGGCGCAGCAGGGTCAGCGCCAGGCGCGCGCCGCTCATGCCCAGGGGATGGCCCAGCGCGATGGCACCACCGTTGGGGTTCACGTGCGCGGCATCGTCGGCCAGGCCCAGCTGGCGCATGCAGGCCAGCCCCTGCGAGGCGAAGGCCTCGTTCAGTTCGATGGCATCGAAGTCGGCGATGGCCAGGCCCAGCCGTGCCATCAGCTTCTGGCTGGCCGGCACCGGGCCCATGCCCATGATCGCCGGCTCCACGCCGGCACTGGCAAAGCCGAGGATGCGCGCGCGCGGGGTCAGGCCCAGCGCCTGCACCTGCGCACCGGAGGCCAGCAGCAGCGCGGCGGCACCATCGTTGATGCCCGAGGCGTTGCCGGCGGTCACCGTGCCCGGCTGGCGGAACAGCGGCTTCAGCTTGGCCAGTGCTTCGGCGGTGGTATCGCCGCGCGGGTGTTCATCGCGCTCGACGGTCACGGTTTCGCCGCGTTTGCGGCCCGGTACGTCCACCGCCACGATCTCGCCGTCGAAGAAGCCGCGCGCCTGCGCGGCGGCCGTTCGCTGCTGGCTGCGCAGGGCGAACGCATCCTGGTCCTCGCGGCTGACGCCGTAGCGCTCAGCCACGTTCTCGGCGGTCTGGCCCATGGTCTCCACACCGTGCAGTTCACGCAGGCGCGGGTTGATGAAGCGCCAGCCCATGGTGGTGTCTTCGATCTGCTGGTCGCGGGCAAACGGCGAGGTTGCCTTGCCCATCACGAACGGCGCGCGCGACATCGATTCGACGCCGCCGGCAATGGCCAGGCCGAGCTCGCCGGCAGCAATGCCACGGGCTACGGTGCCGATCGCATCCAGGCCCGAACCGCACAGGCGGTTGATCGTGCTGCCGGGCACGCTCACCGGCAGGCCGGCCAGCAGCAGGCTCATGCGGGCGACGTTGCGGTTGTCCTCACCGGCCTGGTTGGCGCAGCCCAGGTAGACGTCCTCCACCAGCGCCGGGTCCAGCTGCGGGTGGCGCGCCAGCAGTGCCTTCAGCGGAATCGCGCCGAGGTCGTCGGCGCGCACACCGGACAACGCGCCGCCGTAGCGGCCGATCGGGGTGCGGATGCCATCGACGATATAGGTCTCGTGCATCGGCATTTCAGGCTCCCTCGGCCAGTGCCAGCGGCAGGCCGGTCAGTTCACGCAGTTGATCGATGTCCACGCCCTCGACCATTTCCAGCACGGTCGCGCCGTCGGCGCCGAGGTCGAACACCGCCACATCGGTATACACGCGCGACACGCAGCGCAGGCCGGTCAGCGGATAGCTGCATTCGGCCACCAACTTGCTTTCACCCTGCTTGGTGAACAGGTCCATCATCACGAACACCTGCTTGGCCCCGATGGCCAGGTCCATTGCACCGCCCACGGCGGGAATCGCATCGGAGGCGCCGGTGCTCCAGTTGGCCAGGTCACCGTGCGCCGAGACCTGGAAGGCACCGAGCACGCAGATGTCGAGGTGGCCGCCACGCATCATCGCGAACGAATCGGCGTGGTGGAAATAGCAGCCACCGGTCAGCAGGGTAACCGGCTGCTTGCCGGCATTGATCAGGTCCGGGTCTTCCTGGCCGGGCGCCGGCGCCGGGCCCATGCCCAACAGGCCGTTTTCAGACTGCAGCAGTATCTCCTTGTCCGCCGGCAGGAAGTTGGCCACCGTGGTCGGCAGGCCGATGCCCAGGTTGACGTAGGCCCCTTCGGGAATATCGCGCGCCACGCGCGCGGCCATCTGTTCGCGGCTGAGCTTGTTCATGCCTGCACTCCTTCTGCGGCCACCGGCACCACGCGCTGCACGAAGATGCCGGGGGTCACCACGGCCTCCGGGTCCAGTTCGCCCAGCGGCACCACCTCACGCACCTGCACGATGGTGCAGCGTGCGGCCATCGCCATCAGCGGGCCGAAGTTGCGTGCAGTCCGGCGATACACCAGGTTGCCCCAGCGATCGCCGCGGTCGGCCTTGATCAGCGCGAAATCGGCATGCAGCGGGTACTCGAGCACGTAGTGGCGACCGTCGATCTCGCGCGTTTCCTTGCCCTGGGCCAGCTCGGTGCCATAACCGGTGGGCGTGAAGACCGCGCCCAGCCCGGAACCTGCCGCATGGATGCGCGCGGCCAGGTTGCCCTGCGGCACCAGCTCCAGTTCGATCTCGCCGGCGCGGTAGGCCGCGTCGAAGTGCTGCGAATCGGCCTGGCGCGGGAAGGAGCAGACGATGCGGCGAACGCGCTTGTGCTTGATCAGCGCAGCCAGGCCGGTATCGCCGTTGCCGGCATTGTTGTTGATGATGGTCAGCTCGCGCGCACCCTGTGCAATGAGCGCATCGATCAGCTCGTCGGGCATGCCGGCAGTGCCAAAGCCGCCGATCATCACGGTCGCGCCATCATGGATATCTGCCACCGCTGCTTCCACGCTGGCTACGCTCTTGTCGATCACTGCATTGCTCCTTGCCCTGCCTGCCGGCGGTCATCACCGCCACGCTGCAGGGCCACTGCGAAGGGAAAACATGACCCGGACATGGTCGCCATGGCACGTCGCCCGGTCAATGCGATATTCGGCCATTCGATTCGATAATCGAACATTGAGTGACGTGCTCCGGCCATCGGTTCAACGCCGGTTCTGACCCACGCCCACGCGCAGGCCGAGGCACGCCCATGCCGCCAGCAGCAGCGGCGCAGCGCACAGCACGTACAACGAGGACGGCTGCCAGCCACCATCGACCAGAACACCCACCGTGAGTGGCGAGAGGATCGCACCGACCCGGCCGATGCCGATGGCCCAGCCCAGGCCGGTGGTCCGCACTTCGGCGGCGAACACCACCGGCGCGGCCGCATACAGGCCGGCCATCGCTGCGAACAGTGCCGCACCGATCACGAAGGCCAGCGGGAAGGCCACGCCCAGCTGCGTGCTGAAGGCCGCAAAGCCCAGCATCGAAACCATCGCCAGCAGCAGCGCGCCGGCCGTCAGCCTGGACAGCGACCAGCGCGAGGCCAGCCAGCCGAACAGGCTGCCGCCAACGATGCCGCCCAGGTTCAACAGCACGCCACCGGTGATGCCCTGCTGCGCCGACACGCCGGCCGAGACCAGCAGCTTCGGCGTCCAGCTCAGCACGAAATAGAACGCGAACATGTGCAGGAAGAACGCCAGTGCGATCAGCAGCGCGACGCGGCGCAGGTCACCCACGAACAGCGCGGCATAACCCTGGCGCTGGCCGTCGCGCACCGGCGCTGGCGGCAGCGCCTGCAGCTCTGGCATGCGCATGCGCGAGAGCAGCGCGTTCAAGCGTGGCAAGGCATTGGCCGGGCGACGCGCGACCAGGAAATCCAGCGATTCGGGCAGGCATTTGAGCACCAGCGGAATGCACAGCAGCGATGCCGCTGCGCCGACCAGGAACACGCTGTGCCAGGCCCAGTGCTCCAGCATCCACGCAGCCAGCAGACCGCCAGCGGTCGCACCGATCGGGTAGCCGGTGGCCTGCAGCGCGACTGCGGTGCTGCGCCACTTGGCGTTGGCGTACTCGGCGGTGATCACCCCCACACCGGCCAGCATGCCGCCGATGCCGATGCCGGTGTACACGCGCAGCGCACCCAGCTGCCAGGCGTCGGCGGCCAGCGCGGACAGCGCCATGCCACTGGTGAGGATCAGCAGGCAGCACACGATCATCGGCCGCCGCCCCCAGCGGTCGGCCAGCGGTGCCAGCAGGAACGAACCCAGCGCCATGCCGACCAGGCCGGCACTGAGCATCAGCCCCAGTACCTTGCCCGACAGCGCCCAGTCCGCCGAAACATGCGGCGCGGTGAAGGCCATGACCATCACATCGAAGCCATCAAGCATGTTCAACAGCACGCAGATGGCGATGGCGGTCCACTGGAAGGGACTCATCCGTTCAAGGACAAGCGACGGTGCGGCGGCGGAGGCGTGGCTCATGGTGCGGTTTCCTACAACAGCGTGGTGCGGTGGAACGTCCGGCGGGGAAGGTCTCAGTGACCGGCCTGGCTGGATGCATGAATGACCTGCAGGACGTCCTGGAGGCGCTCAACCTCGACCTGGCCTGGTGCCGACGGGGTGCCGATCATGCCGAAGGTCAGGGCCTGGCCGAAGGTTTCGCCGGCCAGGCGCGAAACCACGCCGGTGCCGCCCATCGACATGGTCAGCAGCGGCTTGTCGCTCTGCTGGCGCACCTGCCAGGTGGCATCGAGCAATGCCAGCACATCGCCAGCGTCGCGCGGCATCACCGCGATCTTCAGCACGTCCGCGCCAAGGGCCTGCTGCTTGAGCAGGCGTGCGACGATTTCCTCGCGCGGTGGCGTGGCGTGGAAGTCATGGCTGGACATCACCACTTTCACGCCAGCCTTGTGGGCCTGCGCCACCAGCGCCTGCACCACCTTCGGATCGCGGAACATCTCCACGTCGATCAGCTGGGCGACACCACCGCGCAGCAGCGCGGCGTAGAGCTTGCCGTAGTCGGCATCGCTGATCGGCTTGGCGCCCCCTTCGGCCTTCGTGCGGAAGGTCACGATGGCTGGCTTGCCTCCCAGCGTGGCCTGGATGCGCTTGCCCAGCGCGACCAGCGCCTTGCCATCGGTGGCGATGTCCAGGTAGTCGATGCGCCATTCGGCGATGTCGGTGGATCTGCTGGCGGCGATGGCCGCGGCCTGCTGCAGAGCGACATCTGCGGTGGCACCGGTGATCGGTACGATGGTGCGCGGGCTGCCCTCGCCGATGCGTAGTTGGCCGACCTGCAGCACCGCCGGTGGCGGCGCGGCCAGGCCCAGCAAGGGGGAGGAGGCGAGCACGCCGGCGAGGACAACGGAAGCGAGCGGAATTTTCATCACAGTCACCACAGCATGGAAGGAGCGCGCGGCCATCAGAAGGTCACCTTGGCCTGGACACCCACGGCCCAGGCGTTGTCGGTACCGCTGTAATTGAACGTGCCCGGGTTGACGATGTACTGCACGTCCGGGCGGATCATCAGCCAGGGGTTCACCTGGAAGCTGTAGGACAGCTCGAACAGCTCCTCGGCCTGGCTGAGGTTGTACAGCGGCGAATCGGTGGGCACGCCCCCGGCGGCCAACGTGGCGCGCCGCGCATCGACCAGGCGGTGGTTGATGTCAGCGCCGACGTAGCCCAGCGCGATGCTGTCCTGCGCACGCGCGCCGATGCCCTGGTAGACGCCGCCCAGCGCGTACCAGCGCTTGATCTGCGCGGTATCGGTGTCGGACACCATGTACTGCGCGAAGCCGGTCAGGCCGCGGCTCGGGTCGGCCGATTCCTGGGTCAGGCGCTGTTCGGCCAGCACGTAGGCGCCGTGGCGCCCGGTGGTCGGCGAGGTATCGAGGCCGCGCTTGTCCACGCGCGACGTGTCGTAGTAGCCACCGAACTTGTAGACGCCGGCGTAGCGGCTGCCCTTGGCCGGCGTCCAGGTCACCTCCACCGGAAACAGCGAGCCGGTGGTGCCCGAAACGAACGGACGGAATGCGTTGCGTTCGATGTTGCCGCCCAGATTCGGGTTGACCTGGAACCAGCCCGTGCGCACGTTCACCGCCGGGCTGATCTGCTGGGCGAACTCACCACCCCAGCGTGCCATCGGATAGTTGTACCAGCCGCTGTTGCCGGACATCGCCAGCGGGTGGGCGCAGAATGCGGCGTTGACGAAGTGGGTCAGCAGGCTGTGCAGGCCGAACTGGTTGCCCATCGCGTAGTACCCCAGCTTGTAGTACGACCGGCCCGCATTGAAGGTCTGGTCGTAGCTCAGCTCGGTCAGCCGCGTGTACTGGCCGCCATACGCCTCCTGGATCGGGAAGCGGTTGCCGACGAAGTCCACCGAGGTGCTGCGGCCACGACGATCGTTGAGGGTGAAGTGGAACGCACCGCCGTCCCAGCCGGCCAGCTTGCCCATGTCCAGGTCCACGCCCACCCGCACCTGCTGCGCATAGCGCGCGCCGGTTTCGCCGTAGCCACCATCGACCACACCCATGGCCTCGCCCACGTAGTCGCCGCGGAAGGCAACGCCGCGCTCGAACAGTTCGGTGCGGGTGCCGCCCCAGTCGCCGGTAAGCGTCTTGCCTTCGTAGCGGTTGCTGGACTGCGCGCTGGCCACGGCTGGCAGCAGCAGGGCGGCCAGCATACCCAGGGAAACAGGTTTCGCAGGATTCATGATCGCGGTCTCGTGGAGGTGATCAGCGCAGCGACAGCGGCGCACTCAGCGGGGAGGTGGCGCCCTGCGCCGAGGTAACTGTGGCGGTCAGGCTGCCGGCAGCGGCAGCGTCGGTCCCTGCACCGAGCGGGAAGGTGAAGCTGCCCTGCCCCTGCGCGTCGGTACGTGCTTCCACACTGCCCAGCACCCACTCGGCCTCGCTGCCGGTGGCGGCGCGGTTGCCGAACACTTCCACCTGGTAGCGGGCATCAGGCACGCCCTGGAAACGACCGGTCAGCAGGCGCTGCGCACCCTTGCCCTGCACTGCGGTCAGCTGCGGCGCGGCCTGGCCGAGGTTCGGCAGCGGCTGGCAGCCGGCCTGGCCGGCAGCGGTGCAGATGCGCGCACGCTTGGACGCATCGTTGTCCACGCCACGGCCACGGGAGCCGACGAAGCTGGCGTGCTCCAGGCCCGGCACACCGAACACGATGGTGCCACGCGGCTGGCCCTTCACGCAGGCCCCGCCGGCTTCGCAGCGCTCGATCGGCAGGCCGTTGCCGTAGATGCGGTTGCCGGTGAAGCGGTTCGGCGCACTGACCGGCTGCGGGCGCACGCCGATGCCGATGCCATTGCCGCTGATGGTGTTGCCGTCGACCACGTTGCCGCTGCCGGTGATGCTCAGGCCCAGCGAATTGCCGGTGAAGGTGTTTGCCGCGATGTAGTTGCGGTTGCCCCAGTTGATCTGCAGGCCATCGGAGTAATCGACGAAGCGGTTGTGGACCACGCTGTTGTCGTTGCCCCACAGGATCTCGATGCCCTGCGAAGGTTCCGGGTTGGCCCTGGTGGATTGGAACAGGTTGTCGGCCACCAGGTTCCAGGCCGCGCCGCGGGTCAACTCCAGGCCGTCGCCGTTATCGAGGAATACGTTGCGCACGATGCGGTTGTGCACGGTGGTGGTGGCGGTGGACTGGCCCTTGCCGTCATCACCGGTGAGCATGATGCCGGCACCGCCCTTGTTGGCGACGATGCGGTTGTCATGGATCTCGTTGTGGCTGGAGCGGTTGACCAGCACGCCGATACAGAAATTGCGGATCTCCAGGCCGGCCAGCTCCACGCCCTGGGTATCGCGCAGGACCAGGCCCGGCAGCGTGGTGGTGCGCACGTTGGTGCCGGACTGCCCCGGCTCGGCGCCGGGGCAGGCATCGGTACCGGTGCCGGTCACGTAGGCCGAGCCATCGATGGCGACGTACTGGCCATCGCGTTCCCAGGACGTGCCGATGATCTGTACCGGCCCCTTGATCTCCGGCAGCGGCGTGGCCGGCGTGATGACGTAAGGCGCAGCGCCCACGGCCGCGATCTCGATGCGGTAGCGACCCGGCGCCGCATTGGCAGTGGTGATCGCCCAGCGCAGCGAGCCGGCGTTGGCGTCGTCGGCGTAGCGGTCCACACGCAGCACCTGCAGTGCCTCGCGCGGCGGTTCGGCCTGGTAGGCCAGCGCCAGCGACGGCAGCACGGCAAGCAGGGACAGGGAAACAATGGACAGACGACGGCGCATGCGATCACTCCGCGCAGAGGAAGGAAAATCCGGCGGCCTTCCCCCTGCACCTGGCATCAGCACCGGACCGGCTGCTGCCCTCGCCCCGCCAGGGGTGGATCGCTTGGACTGCTATGAAACTGCGGAAATGAAAGTAGATTTATCGCACTGCACCATTCAAGTGCGGTAATCGACTGCGTGTGCGAATATCGCACTGAATGGGTACTACCATCGTTGTAGGCGAGGTGTTTGCAGGGCTTGCAGCCCTGCACTGCCAGGAGCCAGAGCAACAGATCTCGAAACAGATCGGGGGCAGATCCGGCAGATCGCGGCCAACTATCGAAGGCGGGGCACTGTGGGTTTGCGGGGTGTGAGCCGCATGGATGCGGCGACCAAGCCCCCATGGGTGAGGGCGCTTTGCTTGCGAGGCACTGCTTCGTAAGCGCCCGAACGCACAGCCGCCAGCGGCTGGGCCGGTCTGGGGGTTTACGGCGTCCCCGCAAACCCACAGTGCCCGGCCATCCCCCAGGATCCCCGCTGTTGCTGTTGCTGCTGGGCGGTGGTCGCCCGCAGCGCCGTTGCTCCGGCCTCGGCGGGTGCAGGGCGCAGCCCTGCAAAGGAAAACCCTACGAACTGCAGGACAGCATCGAACAGCCTGCGCGGTCGTCAGCCCACGCCGGCCGCTTGCCGGCGTAATGTTCCAGCCCCGGGCGTTCGGTGTACGGATCACGCAGTACGTCCTGCAGGGCATGCACACCGCCCAGCTCGCCCTGCTCGGCGCGGTCGATCGCTTCCTGTGCCAGCCAGTTGCGCAGCACATACAGTGGATTGGCCGCACCCATCTTCACGACACGCTCGGCTGCCGGCAGCGGATCGGCACGCAGCCGCGCCGCGTACTCGTGCAACCACTGCTGCAGAGGTTCCTGCACCGCGTGCTGGCGCTCGGCGTCGTAGAAGACCTCGGCCAATACGCTTGCATCGGGTGCGTTGGCATCGATGCGCATCAACGTACGCCATGCCAGGGTCATGTCCATGCCGCCGTCCTGCATCAGCTGCTGCCAGCGCTGGTAAAGCTGCAGATCGGCATCGTCGGCCGCGGCCAGCCCCAGCTTGGCCGCAACATCGCGGCGGGTGCAGGCGACCAAGGTCGCCTGGTAAGCGGCCAGCCCTGCCTGCAGCGGCTGCACGTCGGCGAACAACGGCGACAGCGCCTGCGCAAGCCGGTTGAGATTCCAGTACGCCACCTGCGGCTGGGTGCCGAAACGATAGCGGCGTCCCTGCGCATCGGTGGTGTTCGGGGTCCAGTCCGGGTCGAAGTCTTCGACCCAGCCATAGGGGCCATAGTCCAGCGTCACGCCGAGCACGGAGAGGTTGTCGGTGTTCATCACCCCATGCACGAAGCCCACGCGCATCCAGTGCGCGATCATCTCTGCGGTACGCACGGCGATCTGTGCGAACCAGTCGCCATACAGCGCTTCGCCCTGCCCCGTCAGTTCCGGGAAATCGCGGGCGATGCACGCCTCGACCAGTTGCTTCAGCAGTGCGGTCTCGCCACGTGAAGCAGGCAGTTCAAACGAACCAAAGCGCAGGAACGAGGGCGATACCCGGCAGACGATCGCGCCGGGCTCCGCACGGGGATGACCGTCGTAGAACATGTCGCGCACCACGTCTTCGCCGGTGCCGACCAGCGACAGGGCGCGCGTGGTCGGCACACCCAGGTGATGCATGGCCTCGCTGCACAGGAATTCACGGATCGACGAGCGCAGCACCGCACGGCCGTCGGCGCCGCGCGAATACGGCGTCGGCCCGGCACCCTTCAGCTGAAGCTCCCAGTGCCGGCCATCGGGGGCGATCACCTCGCCCAGCGAGATGGCGCGGCCATCACCGAGCTGACCGGCCCAATGGCCGAACTGATGGCCCCCATAGTTGGCCGCCCACGGCTGCATGCCCGCGTACAACGCGTTGCCGCCGAACACCTCGGCGAAGCTTTCGTCATCGACCTGCGCAGGATCGAACCCCAGCATCCCGGCAACCTCCGGCGACCACGCCAGCAGCACCGGCGCTGCGACAGGCGTCGGCATCACCGGCGACCAGGCCGCACCCAGCACTTCGCGCCGGCGCGGACCGGACTCGGGATCGCCCGGCAGCAGATTCAGCAGGCGGTTGTCGAACTGGGGGGCAGTGGTATCCATGGGCAAAGCATGGGGGCGGCGACGGCCATCCTCAATCGCCGCGCAGGGCCTGCAATGCCCCGCCGTGCGCCTCGGCGCGCCGGTAGGCCGGGCGCTCGCCGATGCGCTTGAGGAAGCCACGCAATGCCGGCTTGTCGTCCAGCCCGCCGCCGCGTGCGGCCGCCGCCTGGATCGGGAAGCTCATCTGGATGTCCGCAGCGGTGAAGCGTTCGCCTGCAAACCACGGGCTTTCGGCCAGGCGCCGTTCCATCCAGTCCAGATGCAGGCGCCGCTGCGGGCCGATGAAACCGCGCTCGGCCTTGTCGGCGATGCTGCGGGCGATCGGCCGCGCGAAGAACGGCATCGGCGCGCTGCGGATGCGGCTGATCACCAGGGTCAGCAGCATCGGCGGCATGGCCGAACCTTCGGCATAGTGCAGCCAGTAGCGGTAATCGATGCGCTCTTTGCCTTCGGCCGGTACCGGCGACGGCGACAGCTGGCGATGCACGTCGTAGCGGTCAACCAGGTAGTCGAGGATGGCGCCGGATTCGGCCAGGATGAGGTCGCCATCCTGCAGCACCGGCGCCTTGCCCAGCGGATGCACCTGGCGCAGTTCCGGCGGCGCCAGCAGGGTCTTCGGGTCGCGCGGGTAGCGTCGCAGTTCGTAGTCCAGCCCCAGCTCTTCCAGCATCCACAGCACGCGAAGCGAACGGGAATTTTCCAGATGATGGACGATGCGCATGGGCGGCTTCCGCAGAAAGGTGCCCGATGGTAGCGCGGCCTGGTGCATGCAGGTGTCTGCTACCCTGCCCGGCCGTGGAAGGCCTGCCAGCATGGACACCCCGCCGTTCGATGCACTGCTTGGTTACCTCGGGCAATCCGAGGACCACAACTGGACGCAGTACATCTGCGAGCACGTTGCCAAGGGCGTCCTGCGCAGATTCGAAGCGCACGATTGGCAGCGCCTGCAGAAGATGATCGCAGCGCAACCCGCGTTCTGGCAGCAACGCTGCACCGACGCGCTGGGTGAATGCATGAAGCCCGAAGCCTTGCCGCTGCTGTTCAGTCAGCTCCATTCCAGCGATGACGACAGCCGGATACTGGCGGCCTATCACCTGCAATGGATGGAAGTGCCGGTGGGTCCGGAGGTGGTTGATGTCCTGCGCGAGATCCTGTCGCGCATTCCGGCAGCCGAACGCGCCGAGTACCAGGAAATAACCCAGCTGCTGGAGCGGGCGCTGGCTGCGGGTTGAACCCGTCGTGCGACGCAAACGAAAAACGCCGGGAGCTTTCGCTCCCGGCGTTCTGGCTACCAAACGGTAGCAGACGGATTAGACCGCCTGCACCTGGTCAGCCTGCATACCCTTCTGGCCCTGGACGGCGACGAAGGTAACCTTCTGGCCTTCCTGCAGGGTCTTGAAGCCGGTGCCCTGGATCGCGCGGAAATGCACGAACAGGTCCGGGCCGCTTTCCGGGGTGATGAAGCCGAAGCCCTTGGCGTCGTTGAACCACTTGACAGTGCCGGTCTGACGATCAGACATATTTACTAACTCCTGAAACACATGTTGAAAAAAATCGCAGCCACCGGGTATCGGGGCCGAGACTGAGTTGCAGGCGTTGGTAAAGCGGATCGATGAGCGGATCGTGAGATCAACTGCACCAGGCCACGATTCACGGTGACCCTAGCAAACACAGTGGGCCAGACGATACGCGTGTTTTGAGCAAAAAGCGATAGCCATGATATTCAGCGTCAAACGGCCAGCCCCTAGACAGGGCAAGGGGTTGCACCAGATCGAGGCTAAACCCGGGCCCCCATTCAGGTTTTTCCTACCCTACACTGGGTAAATGACTGAAGCTGAAACCCGCGCTGAACCCCTGCTCCCCCGCATCTGGGTGGACGCAGACGCCTGCCCTGTTGTCATCCGCGACATCCTGTTCCGCGCAGCTGAACGGGTCGGCGTGGAGCTGACCCTGGTCGCCAACCAGTGGATCCGCACCCCGCCTTCGCGCTGGCTGCGCTCCATCCAGGTTCCGCAGGGACTGGATGTGGCTGACAGCGCCATTGTCGAACGGATGGCTGCCGGCGACCTGGTGGTCACCCAGGACATCCCCCTGGCGGCCCTCGTGCTGGAGAAGAAGGGCGTGGCCCTGAACCCGCGCGGCCAGCTGTACACCCCCAACAACATGGCCGAGCGGCTGTCGATGCGCAATTTCATGGAAGAACTGCGTGGCGCCGGCGTCCAGACCGGCGGGCCACCGCCGCTCGGCGCGCGTGACCGCCAGTTGTTCGCTGCCGAGCTGGACCGCTGGCTGGCGCAACGACCGGGCAGGTGAATCCGGCTGTGCGTCAGCCGGGAACGCACAAGGTGCGCGTGCTGCGGAAGCTGCGTCGCTGGCCGGTCAACGGATCATCGAAGGCCAACGCCTGCGCCAGCAGCTGCAACGGCGGCTCGGCCGCACGCTCTGGCCGCACGTGCAGCTGCGGATAAAACTCGTCCCCCAGGATCGGCGCCCCGAGCGCGGCCATATGGACGCGCAGCTGATGCTTGCGCCCGGATTCGGGCGCAAGCCGATAGCGCCAGACCGGGCCGTGCGCATCAATGACCTCGATACGGGTCAGCGCATTCGGCTCGCCGGGAACTTCAGCCATACGGAAGAACGAGTCCCCCGGCTGCAGCCGGCTATGCCGCTCCAGCGGAAACCGCAGGTCCGGCAAGGCCGGCGCCAGCGCCTCGTAGGTCTTCTCGATGCGGCGCTCACGAAACAGCCTCTGGTACGCGTCGCGCGTTTGCGGCTGGGTGGAAAACAGCACCAGGCCGGCCGTCAGCCGGTCCAGTCGGTGCAACGGCACCAGGTCGACGTTGCCGGTGCGCTCGACCAGGCGTGCCAGCAGGGTCTGGCGCACAAAAGCACCGGCCGGCGCGGTCGGCAGGAAGTGCGGCTTGTCGGCCACCAGCAGGTGCGCGTCGCAATGCAGGATGTTCTCTTCGAAGGGAATCACCGGCTCATCGGCCACTTCACGGAAGTAGCGGATCTCCAGCCCCACCTGCCACGGCATGTCCGGCGCCAGCGCCCTGCCCTGTGCGTCCTGTATCCGCCCGCGTGCGAAGCGACTCTCCCATTGCAGCCGGTCGATGCGCGGGAAGCGCGCGCACAGGCCATCCAGCAGGGAAACCCAGTCACCGGGCGGCAGCTGAAGTCGGCTGGGCAGGGACATACGACAGGACACGCCAGAAGCATCAGGGCGGCCAGCGTGCCACCGATCAGGCCCTGCCGACACCCCCCATACCGGACACCCCCGGGGCAAACCTCTATCATTGACGGTCTTTACCCCTCTGGATCTTCATGGCCCTCACCGCCACCATCCGCAAGGCCGAACTGCAGATCAGCGACATGGATCGCGGCTACTACGCGACCCACAACCTGACCCTGGCCCAGCATCCGTCCGAAACCGACGAACGCCTGATGGTGCGCCTGCTCGCCTTCGCGCTGAACGCTGGCGACCGCCTGGAATTCGGCCGCGGCCTGAGCACCGACGACGAGCCGGACCTGTGGGAACACGACTACACCGGCGACATCCTGCAGTGGATCGACCTCGGCCATCCGGACGAGTCGCGCATCCGCAAGGCCAGCAACCGCAGCCGGCAGGTGCAGGTGGTCAACTACGGCGGCAATGCATCGGACATCTGGTGGCAGAAGCAGGGCAAGGGCCTGGCCCGCTTCGACAACCTGTCGGTGGTCGACCTGGACGGCGGCTTCGTCGATCTGTGGGGCCAGCAGATCCAGCGTGCGATGCGCTGGAGCGTGCTGATCCAGGACGCCGAAGTGCAGCTGCTCAATGATCAGATGCAGCTGGACGTGATCCCCAACTGGCGAAAGCGCGCCAAGGCATGAGCACGATCCGCTGCGACGTGCTGGTCATCGGTGCCGGCGCTGCCGGGCTGATGACCGCGATCACGGCGGGCCAGCGAGGCCGGCATGTGCAGGTGATCGACCACGCCAACAAGATCGGCAAGAAGATCCTGATGTCCGGCGGTGGCCGCTGCAACTTCACCAACACCGGCACCACCCCGGCCAACTTCCTGTCGGCCAATCCGCATTTCTGCAAGTCGGCACTGGCGCGTTACTCGCCCTACCACTTCATCGAGATGGTCGAGCGCCACGGCATCGCCTATCACGAGAAGGAACTGGGCCAGCTGTTCTGCGATGTTTCGTCCAAGCAGATCGTGAAGATGCTGGTGGACGAATGCCAGCAGGCCGGCGTGCAGATCCGCACGCAGTGCAGCGTGGAGCGCATCGAGCACGGCACTGACGGCTTCCGCGTGCACACCACGCACGGCCTGTTCCATTGCGCCTCGCTGGTGGTCGCCACCGGCGGCCTGTCCATTCCCAGCCTGGGTGCAACCGGATTCGGCTATGAGATCGCGCGCCAGTTCGGCCACCAGGTGCTGCCCACCCGCGCCGGCCTGGTGCCGTTGACCCTCAGCGGCACCCACCAGGAGCGCCTGGCCGAGCTCAGCGGCGTCGCCCTGCCGGTCGAGGCCAGCAGCAACGGCACCCGCTTCCGCAACTTCATGCTGCTGACCCATCGTGGCGTCAGTGGCCCGGCCATCCTGCAGATTTCCTCGTTCTGGCAGCCCGGCGACGCGCTGTCGCTGGATCTGCTGCCCGGCCAGGATGCCGCCGAATGGCTGCGCCAGATGAAACGCGAACGCCCCGCCGCGGAACTGCGCACGGTGCTGGGCGATGTGCTGCCCAAGCGGCTGGCGCAGCGCCTGTGCGAGCACTGGCTGCCCGACCGCCCGGTACGCCAGCTGGACGAGCCGGACCTGCGCAAGGCCGCACAGGTGCTTTCAGCGTTTCCACTGGTGGCCAGCGGCACCGAGGGCTACCGCACCGCCGAAGTCACCCTGGGCGGCGTCGATACCAACGAGGTCTCTTCCTCGACGCTGGAATCCAAGCGCGTACCCGGCCTGCATTTCGTCGGCGAGGTGCTGGACGTGACCGGCTGGCTGGGCGGCTACAACTTCCAGTGGGCCTGGGCCAGTGGGCACGCGGCCGGCGGCGTGGTGTGAACCGCATCGCCGTTCCGTGCACGCAACCGTTGCGCGCATGGACGCGCCGCCACGCATCGTGTATCTAGATTTGCAGATTGGGGAGCAGTGCATGCAGAACGCGAACGACATCACCATCCGCCTGCTGATCGTCGATGACAGCGGCGAGAACGCCGAAGCCATCGTCAGCACCCTGCGCAACAGCGGCATCGCCGTGCGCCCATGGCGCCCGCAGGACTCGGCCGAGCTGTCGCAGGTGCTGGCCAGCCAGGCGATCGACCTGGTGCTGGCTGCGCCCTCGCAGAGCATTCCGCTGCCACTTGTGGCCCAGCACATCGCCGCCAGCGGCAAGGACATCCCGCTGGTGCTGCTGGCCGAACGCATCGACGAGGACGAACTGGTACAGGCCAGCAGCAACGGAGTGCGCGCCCTCGCCCTGCGTCAGCGCGCCGAACACCTGCTGGCGGTGGTCCGCGACCAGTGGGTCGACCTGCAGGCGCGCCGCGGCCTGCGCCGGATCGAAGCGCAGATGCGCGAGACCGAGCGTCGCTGCGACGCGCTGATCGCCTCTTCGCGCGAGCCGATTGCCTATGTCCACGAAGGCATGCATATCCGCGCCAACGATGCCTACCTGGAAATGTTCGGTTACGAGGATTTCGAGGAGGTCGAAGGCATCTCGTTGCTGGACATGGTTGCCGCCCAGCACGTGGATGATTTCAAGCAGCTGCTGAAGTCACTCAGCCGCGGCGAAGCGCCTCCGCCACAGTACCAGCTGGACGCCCGCCACCAGGACGGCAGCGCCTTCCCGGCGACGATGGAATTCACCGCAGCCACCTACGAGGGCGAATCCTGCCTGCAGGTGGTGTTCCGCCGGCGCATGGAATTCGACCCGGAGCTGGCGCGCGAGGTCGAGGACCTGCGCCAGCGCGACCAGGTCACCGGCCTGCTCAACCGCCCCACCTTCATGCTGCAGGTCGAGGACGCGGTTGCCCAGGCTGGGCGCAGCGAAGGTCAGTTCGGCCTGCTGATGGTCGAGCCGGACCATTACGCGCGCCTGCTCCCGGATATCGGACTGGCCTCGGCCGACGCCCTGATCGGCGCCCTCGCCGCCCTGCTGGCCGACGTTGTTGGCGACGATGCGCAGCTGGCCCGTTTCGGCGAACACAGTTTCGCCGTACTGCAGTCCGGCCCCTATGCGCAGACCGTGGCACTGGCCGAGCGCATCCGCGAAGCCTACGCCGCACACGTCTTCAGCATCGGCGCGCGCTCGGCCACGGTGACCGTCAGCATTGGCGGGGTGCAGGTGGGCGAGAAGATCGCCAGCATCGGCCAGGTGCTGGCGCGCGCCAGTGAATGCACGCAGGCCGCAGCCGCCCTCGGCAATACCTGCCGCATCTTCGACCCGGCCGCTGTTGATCGCGTGGAGGAAGAGCGCGTGCAGCGCTGGGTCGCACGTATCCGCGAAGCCCTGGCAGGCGATGGCTTCCAGTTGCATTACCAGCCGGTGCTGAACCTGCAGGGCGAGTCGCTGGAGCTGTATGAAGCCTACCTGCGGCTGGAACACAACGGAGAGCTGCTGAGCCCGACCGCCTTCCTCGGCATTGCCGAAGAACATGGCCTGCTGGCGGACATCAATTGCTGGGTCGTGTCGCAGGCAATCGCGGTGCTGGGCGCGCGTGCCCGCGAGGGTCATCCCACCCAGGTGCTGGTGAAGGTGACGCCGGAATCGTTCGATGATCCGAAGATGATCGCCACGCTGCGCCAGCAGCTGCAGGCACACGGCGTGCCGGGCGAACGCCTGTGGCTGCATGCGCCGGAATCGAAGGTGTTCACCCACCTGCGCAGTGCCCAGCAGTTCCTGGCGGAAGTGGCACCGCTCGGCTGCCGGATCGGCCTGGAGCAGTTCGGCTCGGGTCTGGACTCGTTCCAGCTGCTGGCCCACTTCCAGCCGCAGTTCCTCAAGCTTGATCGCGGCTTCACCAGCGACCTGGCCGCCACCCGCGAGAACATCGACCGGGTCAGCCAGATAACCGCACGCGCGCAGGAAGCGGGCATCCGCACCATCGCCGAGTTCGTCAGCGACGCCAACTCGATGACACTGCTGTTCAGTGCCGGCGTGGACTACGTGCAGGGCGATTTCGTCGGCCCGGCAGCGCCGGCGATGAACTTCGAGTTCGGCTGACACCTCACCGGTAGCGCCTGGCCATGCCCGGCGGGTGGCCCGCAGACCGCTGCGCTCGCCGGGCATGGCCCGGCGCTACCCATAAAGAAGGCCGGCTTGCGCCGGCCTTCTCCGTTGATCAGGTCAGATCGACCAGGTTGTCGATCTTCATGTCCGGGTTGACGTCGGCTTCGTAGTCGACGCCTTCGACACCGAAACCGAACAGGCGCAGGAAATCGGCCTTGTAGCCGGCCAGGTCGCTGATCTCGTACAGGTTCTCGTTGGTCACCTGCGGCCACAGCGCCAGCACCTTGCCCTGCACGTCAGCGGCCATTTCCTTGTAGTCGGCGCGCAGGCGGCCTTCCTCATCGATCAGCGCAACGGTATGGCCATCGCCATCGACCAGGTCGTGGCGCAGTCGATCGACCGCCACGCCATCGGCCTTGGCGCCGTACAGGATGTCGTACAGCACGTCGAGCTGCTCGATGCAGCCTTCGTGGGTGCCCTTTTCCTTCATCACCTTGAACAGCAGCGACAGGTACAGCGGCATGGTCGGAATGGCCGAGCTGGCCTGGGTCACCACCGCCTTCAACACCGACACGCGCGCATCGCCGCCGATCCTGGCCAGCTTCTCGCGCAGCCCCAGCACCTTGTCGTCCAGATCCTTCTTGGCAGCACCGATGGAGCCGTTCCAGTAGATCGCCTGGGTGATCTCTTCGCCCACATAGGTGAAGGCCGTGGTGGTGCAGCCGTTGGCCAGCACGCCGGCATCGGCCAGCGCGTCGATCCACATCTGCCAGTCCTCGCCGCCCATCACCGCGACGGTGCCGGCGATCTCTTCCGGGGTGGCCGGCTGCAGATGGGTTTCGGTCAGCACTTCCTTGTCGGTATCCAGGCCACGCAGGGTGATCGGCTCGCCGATCGGCTTCAGCGTGGAGCTGATGATCTCGCCCGTCTTGGGATGCTTGCGGCGCGGTGCGGCCAGGCTGTAGACCACCTGGTCGACCTGGCCGAGATCGGCCTTGATCATCTCGATGGTCTTGGCCTTCACCTCATCGGAGAACGCATCGCCGTTGATGCTCTTGGCATACAGACCCGCTTCGTCGGCGTACTTGTGGAACGCCGCCGAGTTGTACCAGCCCGCCGTGCCCGGCTTGGTTTCACTGCCCGGGCGCTCGAAGAAGATGCCCAGGGTTGCCGCGCCACTGCCGAAGGCGGCAGTGATGCGCGCGGCCAGGCCGTAGCCGGTCGAGGCGCCGATCACCAGCACGCGCTTGGGGCCGTTCTGGATCGGCGGGCGCGCACGGATGTAGTCGATCTGCTGCTTGACGGCGGCGTCGCAGCCGGTCGGGTGGGTGGTGACGCAGATGAAGCCGCGGACGCGCGGTTTGATGACCATGAAGACCTCGGGTTGGCAGGTGCGGCGCGCGGGGCGCTCAGCAGGAATACGTGGCGCGCGCGTGCGCGCGAACCGCAGGATCGTAGTGCGCGGGGGAAGATTGCACAACCGACGGCGGCGTAGGGTGGAGTTTGTTCTGCAGGGTTGCACCCTGCACCTGCAGAGGCAACGTCGACGGCAGAAGCCGGGTTCCTGTGGGTTGGCGGGGTGGGTCCGGTTGAGGGGGACGCTGCAAGTACGTCCATGTAGGCTCGGTCGCCGCATCCATGCGGCTCACGCCTCCTCAACCGGACCCACCCCGCCTTCGACAGTTTCCCGCGATCTGTTGGAACAGCGTCCGGGCCTGGTAGGTGTCAACCTTGGTCGACACGGATGAGTTCATTCGATATCTGACAGATGTGTCGACCAAGGTCGACACCTACCAACAGCCGCAGGAATCTGTCGGGGGTGGGGCCGTGTGGGTTGGCAGGACCGTTGGCGCCATGGATGGCGCCATCGAGCCCCCATGGACGGGTTTACGGCGTGTCCTGCCAACCCATACGGCCCCGCCCAGCCAGCAGAAAGCCAGTGCCGCTGTGGCTTTTGACGTTGCCGTTGCTTTAGGGCCTCTGCGGGTGCAGGGCGCAGCCCTGCCAACAAAAAACCCCGCTTGCGCGGGGTTCTCTGTGTACTGCGTGCAGCAGAGGCTTACGGACGGCGCGCGAGGGCCTCGACGTCCTTGGCCTTGGGCAGCAGGTCCTGCTTGGTCACGCGCAGCGCGCCGACCGTCAGCATCGGCACCGCCACCAGGATCGAGGACAGCACCACGATCACCGCACCGATCATGTGCGTCTCGGCCAGGCCTTCCATCGAGCTGCCACCGTACAGGTACAGGGCCAGTGCGGACAGGAAGAACATCACCGCGGTGATCACCGTACGCGACAGCGTCTGGTTGATCGAACGGTTCAGCACTTCCATCGGCTCCACGCGCAGGCTGCGGAAGTTCTCGCGGACGCGGTCGAACACCACGATGATGTCGTTGATCGCAAAGCCCATCACCGACAGCAGGCCGGCCAGCACGGTCAGGTCGAACTCACGGCCCAGCAGCGACACGTAGGCCACCGTCACGATCAGGTCGAACATCGCCACGATGCTCGCGGTGACCGCGAACTTCCATTCGAAACGCACCGCGATGTAGATCAGGAAGCCGGCCAGCATGAAGATGGTGGCATACAGGCCATTCATCGCCAGGTCCTTGCCGATCTGCGGGCCAACGAACTCGTTGCGCAGCACGGTGGCCTGGTTGTCAGCCGAAGAGACCGCCTTGACCACGGCCGCGGCAGTCGCCTTGTCCTCGGCCGAAGCGCCGCCGGTACCCGGAGCGTGCTCACCGTGCGGGGCCAGGCGGATCAGCAGGTCGGTGTTGCCACCGACGCTCTGTACCTGGGCGCCATCGAAGCCGTTCTGCTCAAGTTTGCTGCGGACGTCCTCGACATCCACCGCGTGTTCGAAGCGGGCTTCGATCAGGGTGCCGCCGGTGAAGTCCAGAGCGTAGTTGAAGCCCTTGAAGCCGATGATGCCGATCGAGGCCAGGAACACGATGATCGTGACGACCATCGCGACATGGCGCCAGCGCATGAAGTCGATCTTGGTATCGTTCGGGAGGATGTGCAGCGGAAACAGTTTCATGTGCGTGTCGTCCCGTCAGATGGCCACGTTCTGGAGCTTCTTGCGACGGCCGTAGATCAGCGTCGCCAGTGCACGCGATACGGTGATCGCGGTGAACATGGAAGCGAAAATACCGATGATCATGGTCAGCGCGAAGCCCTTCAGCGGACCGGTACCGAATGCGAACAGCGCCACACCGACGATCAGGCCGGTCAGGTTGGCGTCGAGGATGGTGCCCGACGCGCGCTCGTAACCGGTCACGATCGCGGTCTTGCCCGGCACGCCGGCACGCAGTTCTTCACGGATACGCTCGTTGATCAGCACGTTGGCGTCGACCGACAGACCGACCGACAACGCCAGGCCGGCAAAGCCCGGCAAGGTCATGGTCGCGCCGAACAGCGACATCACCGCCACCACGATCAGCAGGTTGAACAGCATCGCGATCGAAGTAATGAGGCCGAACATGCGGTAGTAGATGGTGAAGAACACCAGGGTGAACATGAACGCATAGACCACCGCGGTGATGCCGTTCTTGACGTTCTCCGCGCCCAGGCTCGGGCCGACCACGCGCTCTTCGACGAAGTCCATCGGCGCAGCCAGCGAGCCCGACTTCAGCAGCTTGGCCAGGTCCTCGGCTTCCTTCTTCTGCAGACCGGTGGTCTGGAAGTTCTTGCCGAACACGCCGTTGATGTTGGCCACCGAGATCACTTCCTCGTTGACCTTGAAGCCACGCACTTCCTCACCGTCGACGACGGTCACGGTCGGCACGCGCTCGGTGTAGACCACCGCCATCGGCTTGTTCACGTTCGCGCTGGTGAAGTCGAACATGCGCTGGCCACCGACGTTGTTCAGCGTCACGCTGACTGCCGGGGTGCCGCTGGTGGAGTCGGTCACCGCCTGCGCGGCCACCATCTGGTCACCGGTGACGATCACGCGCTTGTTCAGCAGCACCGGACCGCCGTTGTCACGACGCTGGTAGACCTTCGCTTCCGGCGGAATACGACCCGACGCGATGGCGTCCTGCGCGTTGCCTTCCACCACGGCCCGGTATTCCAGGGTGGCGGTGGCACCGATCATGCGCTTGGCTTCGGCCGTGTCCTGCACGCCCGGCAGCTGCACCACCACGCGATCAGCACCCTGGCGCTGGATGATCGGCTCGGACACGCCGAGCTGGTTCACGCGGTTGCGCAGCGTGTTGATGTTCTGCTCGATGGCGCCGTTGGCGATCTGCGTGATTTCCGCTTCCGGAATGGAGACCGTGATGCGGTTGCCACTGACGTCATAGCCGAGGGTCGGCTGCGCCTTGGCCAGCGCGGCGCGGGCTCGGGTACCGGCGTCTTCGCCGGCCGAGGGGCTCAGGTTGGCGACGATGGTGTTGTCGGCACGACGCTCGACCGACTGGTAGGCGATGCGCGCATCACGCAGGGTGCTGCGCACGTCCTCGGTGTAGGCGTCCAGGCGCTTGTCCAGCGCGGCCTTCTGGTCGACCTGCAGCACGAAGTGCACGCCGCCCTGCAGGTCCAGGCCCAGCACCATCGGGCGGCCGCCGAGCTTGGCCAGCCAGTCCGGCACGGTCGAGGCCAGGTTCAGGGCAACCGTGTAGTTCTCGCCCACGCTGTCACGCAGCGCATCGCTGGCGGCAGACTGCGACTTCAGGTCCGACAAGCGGACGATCAGGCTGTCCCCTTCCTTCTCTGCACCGATCGTGGTGACACCGGCCTTCTTCAGGTCGGCCAGCACACGGTCGCGCAGCGCATCGTCGATCTGCCCGCCACGGTTGGCGGTGATCTGGATGGCCGGGTCCTTCTGGTAGATGTTGGGCAGTGCGTACAGCGTGCTGAGCGCCAGTACGATCACGATGACGACGTACTTCCAGCGTGGAAATTCGAGCATTGCTTGGGTCCCGCGCGGCGCCATCCCCGGCGCCGCGGTTGTGCTTCAGAAAGGGAGTGGCTTACTTGGCCGAATCCAGGGTGCCGGTCGGCAGCACGCTGCCGACAGCGCCCTTCTGCACGCGGATGCGCACGTTCTCGGCCACTTCGACGGTGACGAAGTTGTCGCCGATATCGGTGACCTTGCCGGCGATGCCGCCGTTGGTCAGCACTTCGTCGCCGCGCTTGATCTTCTCCAGCATGGCCTTGTGCTCCTTCTGCCGCTTCATCTGCGGGCGGATCATCAGGAAGTACATGATGGCGATCAGGATGATCGGGAACAGCAGCGTGGTCAGGCCCATGCCCTGCGGTTGGCCGCCAGCGGCCTGGGCGTGGGCGGCGGGAATCAGGAAGGCAAGCAGGTTCATCGTTGGTCCTTTGGTTGGGCGGCGCTTCGGCCGTTTCACGGGCACGAGGTGTCGACCGCGGATCTGGGTCAGCCTTGAAGTATGCCACGGCCCCGGGCGTTCGTCCTTGGGCCGTTTGGCAGGGGGTGCTACGGGTTTACAGGGGCGGCGCTACCGCCCCGCGTGCTGCGTAGAAGGACTCGCGGAAGGCCAGGAAGGTTCCCGCCTCGATGGCTGCACGGATGTCGGCCATCAGTTTTTCGTAATAGAAGAGGTTGTGCTGGGTGCCCAGCATCGGCGCCAACATCTCGTTGCAGCGGTCCAGATGGCGCAGGTACGAGCGGGTATAGCCGCCGGCACAGGCCACGCAGCCACAGCCCGGCTCGATCGGGTCCATGTCCCGCGCGTACTGCGAATTGCGGATGCGGACGGTGCCAAACGAGGTGAAATAGTGGCCGTTGCGCGCATTGCGGGTCGGCATCACGCAATCGAACATGTCCACGCCACGGGCGACACCCTCGACCAGGTCTTCAGGGCGGCCAACGCCCATCAGGTAGCGCGGACGGTCGGCCGGCAGCTCCGGATCCAGATGGTCGAGCATGGCGTTGCGCTCGTCTTCCGGCTCGCCCACGGCCAGGCCGCCAATGGCATAGCCGTCGAAGCCGATCCCCTGCAGGGCCTCGGCCGAACGGCTGCGCAGGTCGGTGTGCACCCCGCCCTGGACAATGCCGAACAGGGCCGCATCGTTGCCCAGCTCGTCATGCGCGTTGCGGCTGCGCTGGGCCCAGCGCAGGCTCAGTTCCATCGACCGGCGGGCGACGTCCTCGGTGGCCGGGTACGGCGTGCACTCGTCGAAGATCATCACCACGTCCGAATCGAGCACCTTCTGGATCTTCATGCTCTCCTCCGGGCCCAGAAACACCCGGGCACCGTCGGTCGGCGAGGCGAAGGTCACGCCCTGCTCGGTGATCTTGCGGCGGTGGGCCAGCGAGAACACCTGGAAGCCGCCGGAGTCGGTCAGGATCGGGCCATCCCAGCGGCAGAAGCCGTGCAGGCCGCCGTGGTCGGCGATGATGTCCAGGCCCGGCCGCAGGTACAGGTGGAAGGTGTTGCCGAGGATGATCTCGGCGCCCAGCGCACGCACCTGGTCCGGCAGGATCCCCTTGACCGAGCCATAGGTCCCCACCGGCATGAAGGCCGGCGTTTCCACCGTGCCACGCGGGAAGGTCAGGCGGCCACGGCGGGCGCGGCCATCACGGGTCTGGAGCTGGAACTGCAATCGGGACATGGAGCGGTCGTTCGGGCAAATAGTCGCCCATTGTCTCCCAAAACCGCCCTTCCTGCTCCGGTGGCGCCGGGCCATGCCCGGCGGATGACCCGCAACTGCTGCCCGCCGGGCATGGCCCGGCGCTACCCACCTCGCCCCTAACCCGCCTGCGGGAACAGCAGCATCGCGTCGCCGTAGCTGAAGAAGCGGTAGCGCTGCTCGATCGCGTGCTGGTAAGCCTCGAACACGCGCTCCTTGCCGGCAAACGCCGAGATCATCATCAGCAGGGTGCTCTCGGGCAGGTGGAAATTGGTCACCATCGCGTCGACGCTGCGGATCCGGTAGCCGGGGGTGATGAAGATCTGCGTTTCGCCCGCGAACGGCAGCAGCTCGCCCTCACGCATCGCGCTTTCCAGCGCGCGCACCACGGTCGTGCCCACGCCGATCACCCGGCCACCGGCCGCACGCGTGCGTCGCACCTGCTGCACCAGCTCGGCACCGACGTTCAGCCACTCGCGGTGCATGACGTGGTCCTTCAGGTCGTCGGCGCGCACCGGCTGGAACGTGCCTGCGCCCACGTGCAGGGTGACGTGGCCGAAATCCACGCCCTTGTCCTTCAGTGCTGCCAGCAGCGCCTCATCGAAGTGCAGGCCTGCGGTCGGTGCCGCCACGGCGCCCACTTCGCGCGCGAACACGGTCTGGTAGCGCTCGCGGTCGTCCACACCGGGCTCGCGCTGGATGTAGGGCGGCAACGGCAGCCGGCCGGCGTGCAGCAGCCACTGCTCCAGCGATTCCGGCACATGGAACTGCAGCACGTAGAACTCGCCGTCGCGCCCCAGCACTTCGGCTTCGCCACCGGCATCCAGGGCGATGCGGCTGCCGGCCTTCGGCGACTTGCTGGCACCAACCTGGGCCCGGGCCTGCTGGCCGCCGAGCAGGCGCTCGATCAGGATCTCCACGCGGCCACCGCTGGCCTTCTGCCCGAACAGGCGCGCCGGAATCACCCGGGTGTCGTTGAACACCAGCAGGTCGCCCGGTTGCAGCAGCGATGGCAGGTCGCGCACCTGCAGGTCGGTGAAGGCGGTCGGCGCCGGTGGCACCAGCAGCAGGCGGCTCGCCGAGCGTTCGGCCAAGGGGGCCTGGGCAATCAGTTCGGCCGGCAGTTCGTAATGGAAATCGGACTTCTTCAAGGCAGTGGACGGCAACAGGTCGACAATGGCGCGCATTGTACGTCCAGCGTCTGCGAGCCGGCACGAGCGAGGCCGAACGTCGCGCAAAATGCTGCTATGCAGCAGTCTTTTGCGGGGTTATCGCGCAAAAAAACAAGTGCTAGCATCGACGAGGAAGTCCGCTGCACGAGCCCGCCCCAAGCGCGCGTGAAGACGCGCGTTTTGCTTTTGAAGGCCCGTGCGACCCAACGTTTCAGGAGATCTGCAATGAGCTTCATCGAACGCCTCGCCCCCCTCCGCACCCAGCCCGGCACCCGCCTCACCAACGGCCTGGATGACGCAACCCTGACCGCCCTCGCCGCCAACCACCCGCAGCTGGTCGCCGCGGTCGATGCCGCTGCTGCCGAATTCGCGCGCGTGCAGGCTGAGCTGGGGCCGCTGCTGGCACAGGATGAGCAGGCGCAGATCGATGCCATGCAGGACGGCTTCGTCAATTTCTACGCCGATGATGCGGTGACCCCGTACGTGGCGCTGGCCGCGCGCGGTCCGTGGGTGGTCACCCTGAAAGGCGCGGTGCTGTACGACGCCGGCGGCTACGGCATGCTGGGCTTCGGCCACACCCCGGACGCCGTCATGGAAGCGATGTCACGGCCGCAGGTGATGGCCAACATCATGACCCCCAGCCTGTCCCAGCAGCGCTTCATCACCGCCCTGCGGGCCGAGATCGGCCACCGTCGTGGCGGCTGCCCGTTCACGCGCTTCATGTGCCTGAACTCCGGCTCTGAAGCGGTTGGGCTGGCCGCACGCATCGCCGACGTCAACGCCAAGCTGCAGACCGACCCGGGTGCCCGCCATGCCGGTGCGGCAATCAAGCGCGTGGTCATCAAGGGCAGCTTCCACGGCCGCACCGACCGACCGGCGCTGTATTCCGATTCCAGCCGCAAGACCTACATGCAGCACCTGGCCAGCTACCGTGGCGAGGAGACGGTGATCACCGTCGCCCCGTACGACGAGGCCGGCCTGCGCAAGGTGTTCGAGGATGCCGCGCACAACAACTGGTTCATCGAAGCGGTGTTCCTGGAGCCGGTGATGGGCGAAGGTGACCCGGGCCGCTCCGTGCCGCCGGCGTTCTATGCGCTGGCCCGCGAACTGACCCGCGCCCACGGCAGCCTGCTGCTGCTGGACTCGATCCAGGCCGGCCTGCGCGCCCATGGCGTGCTGTCGGTGGTCGACTATCCGGGCTTCGAAGGCCTGGACGCGCCGGACATGGAAACCTACTCCAAGGCACTGAACGCCGCGCAGTATCCGCTGTCGGTGCTGGCCGTGACCGAGCACGCCGCGCAGCTGTACCGCAAGGGCATCTACGGCAACACCATGACCAGCAACCCGCGTGCGCTGGACGTGGCCTGCGCCACCCTGGCCCAGTTGACCCCGCAGGTCCGCGCCAACATCGCCGAGCGCGGTGCCGAGGCCGTGCGCAAGCTGGAGCAACTGAAGAACGAACTGGGCGGCCTGATCACCAAGGTGCAGGGCACCGGCCTGCTGTTCTCCTGCGAACTGGCCCCGCAGTTCAAGTGCTATGGCGCCAATTCCACCGAGGAATGGTTGCGCCAGCACGGCATCAACGTGATCCATGGTGGCGAGAACTCGCTGCGCTTCACCCCGCACTTCGGCATGGACAGCAGCGAGCTGGACCTGCTGGTAGGCATGGTGGGCCGCGCACTGCGTGAAGGGCCGCGCCGCGAACAGGCGGCCGCTGCGTAATCCCAGACCCTTCTAGAGCCGGGCGCTGCCCGGCTGAAGGGCTGGCCGTGATCTGAACGAAAGACCGCCGGGCATGACCCGGCGCTACAGAGAACAACGGCAAAGCCTCATAATTGCCCGGACACCCCGCCCTGCGACCGGCTTCACTGGTTGACCGCGGGGCGTTTTCGTTTCCGGCCAAGACAGGAAGATCCATGAAGTCGATCTGTGTGTACTGCGGTTCCAACGCTGGCAGCAAGCCGGTCTACACCGAACGCGCCATCGCGCTGGGCGATCGCATCGCCCGCGACGGCATGCGCCTGGTGTACGGCGGCGGCAATGTCGGTCTGATGGGTACCGTGGCCAATGCCGTGCTCGCCGCCGGCGGTGAGGTCACCGGCGTGATTCCGCGCCAGCTGGCCGACTGGGAAGTGGCCCATCGCGGCCTGACCGAACTGGAGATCGTCGGTTCGATGCATGAGCGCAAGTCGCGCATGTTCGATCTGTCCGATGGCTTCGTCGCCCTGCCCGGCGGCTTCGGCACCATGGAAGAGATCTTCGAGATGCTGACCTGGCGCCAGCTTGGCATCGGCAACAAGCCCTGCGCGTTCCTTGATGTGGACGGCTTCTATGCGCCGCTGATCGGCATGATCGATCGCATGGTGGAAGAGCGCTTCCTGCACCCCGAGCAGCGCCAGGACCTGTGGTACGGCTCGGACATCGAAGAGTTGCTGGCTTGGATGAAGAACTACCAACCGGCCCAGGCCTCGAAGTGGATCGACGAGAAGCGCCGCGCGGCGCTGCGTTGAAGACTACGTGCGCGGTGGCTCAGGCTGCCGCGCGCGTCCACGGTGCCGGCCGGCCCAGCAGGTAGCCCTGACCGTAGTCGCAGCCGAGCTCGAACAGCGTGTCACGCTGCGCCTCGGTCTCGATGCCTTCGCCGATCGTCTCGATGCCCAGCGTGCGTGCCAGTGACAGCACGCCTTCGACCAGCGCGCGCGTGCTCTGTGCCTCCGGGCCGTGCAGGCCGGCAATGAAGCTCTGGTCGATCTTCAACGTGCTGATCGGGAAACGGTGCAGGTAGGACAGCGCCGAGAAGCCCGTACCGAAATCATCCAGCTGTACCTGGATGCCGCGTTCACGCAGGCCCTTCAGGATGCGCAGCGTGTGTGGACCGTCGTCGAGCAGCGCCACCTCGGTGATTTCCAGGCGCAGCCGCCGCGGGTCCGCGTTGCTCGCCTCCAGCAGGCCATACAGGCGCCCGCTGAACTCGGCGGAGCGGAAATGCCGTGGCGACACGTTGACCGACACATAGCCACGCCCGCCGTCGGCAAGGCCGGCAATGACCTGCTCATAGATCAGCCAGTCGACCTGTTCGATCAGGCCACTTTCCTCGCCCAGTTCCAGGAACGCGCCTGGCAGCAGCAGTCCACGGCGCTCGTGCTTCCAGCGCAGCAGGGCCTCGTGGCCGACCACCTCGCCGTCGGAGAGGCGCACGATCGGCTGGTAGAACGGCACGAAATCACGGTTGTTGATCGCCCGCCGCAGGTCGGCCTCGAGATCCAGGCTGCGCAGCGCCTGCTCGCGCATTTCCTCATCGAAGATCGAGCAGCGGTCGTGGCCCTGGGCCTTGGCCCGGTACATCGCCGCATCGGCGTCGCGCAGCAGTTCCTCGCCGGTGCGATAGCGCGGGTTCCACAAGGCGATGCCCAGGCTGCCGGAGGGGAACAGCTCGCGACCGGCGATCCACATCGATTCCTGCAGCGCCAGCAACAGCCGCTGGCCGAAATCCAGTGCCTGCGCCAGGCCCTCCGGACAGTGCAGCAGCACGGCGAACTCATCACCGCCCAGGCGCGCCACCACATCATTGTCGCCGGCCATGGACACGATGCGCTTGGCTACTTCCACCAGCATGCGATCGCCGGCGGCGTGACCGATGCTGTCGTTGACCAGCTTGAAGCGGTCAAGGTCCAGGAACAGCACCGCGAACACCGGGCCACCTTCGCGCCGGGCCAGCGCCAGCGCATCCTGCAGCCTGTCCAGCAGGTGCAGGCGATTGGGCAGTCCGGTCAGCGCGTCGTGCATCGCCTGGTGGGTCAGTCGCTGCTCGGCGCGTAGGCGCTCGCCGATCTGGCCCAGCAGCTTTTCGTTCACCTCGCCCAGCTCGCGGGTGCGCTCCTCCACCCGCTTTTCCAGCTCGGCATGCGCCGAGCGCAGTCGTTGCTGATCGCGCTGGCGCGCAAGACCGGTGCCGATGTTCTGCGCAACGAAGATCAGCAGGCGCTGGTCATGCACGCTGAAGGCGATCTGCTCGGTGTAACTCTGCACCACGATCGCACCGACCACTTCGTCGTCGCGCAGCAACGGCACGCCGAGCCAGCACTGCGAACGTGCGCCGGATTCGCGCACCTCGCCGGTTTCCAGCAGCGCATCGATCTGCGCACGCGAGGCCAGCAGGGGCCGACGATGGCGGACTACGTACTCGGTCAGGCCACGACTGAACGCGCGCGGTGCACGACTCGCGTTGTGCTCGTCGACCGAGTAGACGAAATCCAGCCCATCGCCCTCGGCATTGACCAGCGCGATATAGAAATTGCGCGCATCCAGCAAGCGCCCGACCACGCCGTGTACCTGCCCGTAGAACTGCGCCAGGCTGTCGGCCGACATCGCCATTTCGGCGATGTTGTACAGCGCTGTCTGCAACTGCTCGGCGCGGCGGCGCTCGGCCACTTCATCCTGCAGGCTGAGATTGGCGCGCTGCAGTTCCTGCGTGCGCCGTTCCACCTGCTGCTCCAGCCGCACCTGCGCCTGGCGGCGGTCCATGGCGGTCTGCACGTGCTGGGCGACAAAACCCAGCAGGGCCCGTTCGGCCTCGCCGTAGCGGTCGGCATGCTCGTAGCTCTGCACCACGATCGCACCACACACCCGGCCATCGCGCAGCATCGGCACGCCCAGCCAGTCCAGGCTCTCCGGGCCGCGCTGCGGGTCGTGCTCCTGGTCTACCCGCGCCAGCAGTTCGCGCGAAGGCCCGCTCAACGGCCGGCCATGCCGCAGCAGCGCTACTGTCAGGCTGCGCGGCATCTGGTCGATGTCGTAGCCTTGGGCAGGATCGGCGACGAAATCATCGACCTGGTCGGCGAAGTACAGGAAGCGGATCTGCCGGCGGGCATCGTCATACTCGACGATGTAGCAGTTCTGCGCGTACATCAGCGTGCCCAGCACGCCATGCACGTGGCGCAGCATCTCGCTCATTTCCAGGTCGGCACCGGCCAGGTCGGCAATCTGGAACAGGGCCTGCTGCAACCGCTCAGCTTCTTCCAGCGCCTTGATCTGCCCCGCCTGGCGGCCCCGCTGCAGGGCCAGCTCCATGGCCTGCCGGGCCAGCCCCCACCAGGCCGGGGAAGGCATCGCGCCGCGTACCGACAGCAGCAGCCGGGCGCCGTCGTATTCCCAGCCATGGCGGCCTTCAGCGTGGTCGGCCAGTGGCTGCCAGATGTCCTCCTCGCCGCCGCCGATCGGCCAACCGCCCTGCCCGCTGCCGAGCTGCGGATCGTCCCAGCCGACGCGCACGATCGCCGTTTCCGGCAGCAGCGCATGCAGCGCGCGCACCAGCGCTGCGCTCAGCACAGGCTCGTTGTTTGACGCTTCCAGCGCGCGGTCGGCTTCGGTGGACAAATGACGTTCTCTTGGCGCCGCCTGAGCGCCGCCTCCCCTGAATTACCGAGCATAACGCGCCACCCGGGGGGCAATGGAAGCCCGGCAACCCCGAAACGTGCCGTCGGGCGTTTTTCCTTTCGATCCCCTCCCGGTTCCTGCCGTGACTGTCGCCCTGTCCCACCCCATCGCTGGCTATGCGCCACCGCCTGCAGGGCTTACCCTGTACGGCGTGGATGCCAGCGCCCTGCCAACCGATGAAGCCTTGATGCTGGCCTGGGCCGCCGGTGAAGTGCACGCGTTCGAAAGCCTGTATGCCCGTCATCGCAAGCGCCTGTTCGGCTTCCTGCTGCGGCAGCTGCGCGACACCGCGCTTGCCGAGGAGATGTTCCAGGACGTCTGGCAGCGGGTGATCAGCGCGCGTGCAGGCTGGCAGGCCGATGCCGCCTTCAGCACCTGGCTGTTCCGCATCGCCCACAACCGCCTGAACGACCACTGGCGCGCCGCCCGCCATCGCCCCCCTGCACCGGCCGATGCCGATCTGCGCCTGGCCGCGCTGGAAGATGGGCAGACACCGGAAGCGGAATTGTCCGAATTCGAGCAACGTCGCCGCATCCAGCTGGCGATGGAAGAACTGCCCGCAGAACAGCGCGAAGTGCTGCAGCTGCGGCTGGAACAGGAACTGAGCCTGGAGGAGATCGGCCAGATCACCGGCGTTGGCCGGGAAACCGTGAAATCGCGGCTGCGCTATGCGATGGACAAGCTGCGTGCGGGACTGAACGCATGAACCGAGACGATGCACTGACGCCGGAAGAACGCGAACTGGCACGCCTGCTTGGGCGCCGCACCGAACAGGGCCCTCCGCCGGCACTGGACGCGGCGATCCTCGCCGCTGCGCGTGCGGCCGTGGAGACGCCAGCACGCGAGGCGGCCCCAGCGCCGGTGGCACCGCGCACGCCGCGCCCGCGCCGCCGCTGGCCGGCCGTATTCGGCGTGGCCGCATCGGCGGTGTTCGCCGTTGGCATCGCCTGGCAGATGCGTCCAGAGCCGCCCTCGGCCCCTGCCGAGGCAGTTGCCACCGCGCCGGCTGCACAGGAAATGGCGGCCGATGCGAGCGCCGAAGGCACGGCCTACGACAGCGCGGCCGCCGATGTCGCGGCCACCGAAGCCGCACCGGTACCTGCACCGGCCGCAGCACCAGCACCTTCGGCGGCCAAGGCAGCACCGGCTCCGGCACCAGCCATCGCGGAGGTGGTGAAACCCGCGCCTGCCGCACCCCGGCAAGCACCCGCGCCGATGATGGCGCCGGCACCGCCACCTGCGCCTGCAGCAGACACAGCGTTTGCACCGCCTCCGATGCCAGCGGCAGCGCCCCCCGGGGCCGAAGCCTATTCGGCACCTGCGCCTGCGGCCCCTGCCGCGACGATGAGGGCGCGCAAGGCCACTGCGGCGGCGGCCGAATCAATGTCCTCCGCACAGGCCACGGCCGAAGACCGCGTCGCGCTCACCGCGGCCAAGCAGGACGCGGCCGGCAGAACCGCGCCTGGCGTCATGCGCCGCGCAAGCGACGCGAACCTCACTGCGGACGCGGTACAGGCCGAAGTGCAGGCCGATGCCGGGCTGCCACGCCGGCAATGGCTGCAGAAGATCCGCGAGCGCCGCGACGCCGGCCAGCGCGACCTGGCCCGGGCGAGCCTGGAGCGTTATCTGCAGACCTATCCAGAGGCGCGCCTGCCAAAGGATGTGCGACCGTTGCTGGACGACTGAAACACGTCGGCGGCAAGCCCGTAGAATGAAGGGAATGCCCGACACCCTCGCCCAACCGGTCAACCACACCCTGGACGTCAAGCACAGCCGCTTCATCGCGCATGCCGCGCCGATCAAGAGCGCGTCTGCGGCGATGGCATTTCTGCAGGACGTATCGGTAGCCGATGCGACCCACAACTGCTGGGCCTACCGGCACGGCCAGGACTATCGCTCCAGCGATGACGGCGAGCCCGCCGGCACCGCGGGCCGCCCGATCCTGGCCGCCATCGATGGCCAGGGATTCGACCGGGTGATGGTGGTGGTCACCCGCTGGTTCGGCGGCATCAAGCTGGGCGCCGGTGGCCTGGTCCGGGCTTACGGCGGCGCCGCTGCCGAATGCCTGCGCACCGCGCCGCGCCTGCCACTGGTGGCGATGGCGCGGCTGCAGCTGGTGGCTGGATTCGAGGACCTGGGCGCGCTGCATGCTGCGCTGCCGGCCCACGCGGCCGAAAAGCGCGATGAACAGTTCGATGCCAATGGCGTGAGATTGCGGGTTGAATTGCCCGCAGAGCAGGTCGACGCATTGAAAATCCGCCTGCGCGACGCCACCCGTGATCGTATCCGTATCCAAGATGACCCTCGATGACTGACAAGGACGCACCGGCGACCGACCCGGCCTCCCCGCCGCTGCGCCGCCTCGGCAGCCTGCGCACACTGTGGCCGTTCGTGCGCCGCCACAGCGGATTGTTCAGCGCCTGGCTGCTGGCCCTGGCCGTTTCTTCGGCAGCGACCCTGAGCCTGCCGCCGGCGGTGAAGCAGATGATCGACCACGGCTTCAGCAGCGGGGGCCAGATCAACCGTGCCTTTGCTCTGCTGATGCTGGTCGCTGTGGTGCTGGCGTTGGCGACGGCGGCGCGCTTCTACTTTGTTTCGCTGCTCGGCGAGAAGGTCGTGGCGGATCTGCGCAGCCGGCTGTACGCGCACCTGATCCAGCTCGGCGCCGGCTTCCACGACCGCAGCCGCAGCGGCGAGCTGGTTTCGCGCCTGACCGCCGACAGCGAACTGCTGCGCAGCGTGGTCGGCTCGACCATGTCCGTGGCGCTGCGCAGCAGTGTCACCGTGGTCGGCAGCCTGGCGATGCTGTTCGTCACCAGTCCGCGGCTGGCCGCCTGGTCGCTGCTCGGCATCCCGCTGGCAGTGCTGCCGATCATCATCGGCGCGCGCAAGCTGCGTACCATCGCGCGCAGCAGCCAGGACCGCATTGCCGATGCCAACAGCCTGGCCAGCGAAACGCTGGGCGCGGTGCGCACCGTGCAAGCGCATGCGCGCGAGCCCTATGAACGCGGCCGTTTCGACCATGCGCTGGGCGATGCGATCCGTGCCGCGCGCCGGCGCATCGGCGCGCAGTCGCTGGTGACCGCCAGCGCCATCCTGCTGGTGTTCGGTGCGATTGTCGGGGTGTTGTGGCTGGGCGCGCACGACGTCATCGACGGGCGGCTCAGTGCCGGTACGTTGGGCCAGTTCGTGCTGTACGCACTGATCGGTGGTGGTTCGGTCGGTGCGCTGGCCGAAGTGTGGAACGAGCTGCAGCGCGCATCCGGCGGCATGGGCCGCATCGGCGAGCTGCTGCAGGAAGACATCGAGATCCGTGCGCCGGCCAAGCCGCGTGCGCTGCCACAGCCTCTGCGTGGCGAGATCCATTTCGACGACGTGGTGTTCAACTACCCGCAGCGACCGGACCAGGCCGCGCTGGATCATTTCAACCTGCACGTGCGGCCGGGTGAAACCGTCGCCCTGGTCGGCCCGTCAGGCGCCGGCAAGAGCACGGTGCTGTCGATGCTGCTGCGCTTCCACGATCCGGCAAGCGGCCGCATCTGCGTGGACGGCATCGATGTGCGCGAGGTCGATCCGGCCGAGCTTCGCGCGCAGCTGGCGCTGGTGCCGCAGCAGCCGACATTGTTCGCCGCCAGCGCACGCGACAACATCCGCTATGGTCGGCTGGAGGCCAGTGACGCCGAGGTGGAGGACGCAGCCCGTGCCGCCGAGGCCGACGCCTTCCTGCGTGCGCTGCCAGAGGGCTACGACAGCGAACTGGGCGAGCGCGGTGCCCGCCTGTCCGGTGGCCAGCAGCAGCGCGTGGCGATCGCCCGCGCCTTGCTGAAGGACGCACCGATCCTGCTGCTCGACGAAGCCACCAGCGCGCTGGATGCACAGAGCGAACATGGCGTGCAGCAGGCGCTGGAACGCCTGATGGCCGGGCGCACCACGGTGGTCATCGCCCATCGGCTGGCGACCGTGCTGAAGGCCGACCGCATCGTGGTGATGGACCATGGCCGTATCGTGGCCGAGGGCACGCATGCGGAGCTGCTGGCTGAAGGCGGCCTGTATGCGGAGCTTGCACGCCTGCAGTTCATCGATTGATGACGGCCGGCTAACACCGGCCGGATCACTCTGTCGGCGTAGCGAAGAACCACTGAAGGAGGCCAGGCATGTCGTTCCGTCAGTTCCCTGCTGTCGACAGCAATGGCGAAAGCCACATCATCATCGAGTTCAAGCCCGAGGCCAGCGGCAGTGGGCATGGCTCCGAAGCGACGCCGCGTTATGAGCTTGATGACGGCCGCCAGCTGGTGCGCAACGGCCGCGAGTTCACCACCAGCGGCGGTGAGGTCAGGTTGTCGATCTAGCGATCCACCGCAGAGCCGGGCATGCCCCGGCTCTACTGCTGTTCGGGACAGAAAAAAGGTTGGTCATTTTTTGACCAACCATCTTGACAGCCTTGCACGCCAAGGCCTGCCGCGGGTTATCCACATGTTTGCGCAGAAGCCATCCACACGCCCTGTGGATGAATGGCGTTACGCCAGCACCCGGCCGATCCCGCTGGCATCCACTTCGGCCGCGGCTGCCGCGATAGCCCTTGGCTCGCTCCCGGCCACGAAACCGATGCGGAAATGCACTTCGCCGGCAGGCGTGCGCGAGGAGTGGATCGAGGCGAGGCTGATGCCATGCTGCTCGAACACGTTCAGCAGCTCACGCAACGAACCGGCGCGGTCTTCAGGCAGATGTACCGACAGTGCATTGCGCTCGGTCAGGTCGGCCAGCAGATAGCCGACGCGCTCGAAGGTGTAGTTGCCCGCAGCCAGCGCCTGATCGCCGAAGGCACTCCTGTTGGCCTCCAGCAGGTGATCGCGGAACGCGCCCCGCGCAGCATCGTCGCCCTGCCCGACCTGTACCTGCAGCGTCTGCAGCTGGCCGATCAGACGTTGCAGCATCGGCGCCACATAGGGATTGCCGAACTGGATGTCTTCGTAGATCGCCGGATTCAACGACAGGATGCGCGAGATGATCGCGGTATCCAGTTCGAACGAAGCCGATCGGTACGGCAGCATCGCCGCCAGCGTGCCCAGCTGCGGTTGGTATTCGCGCAGCACACCTGCCTGGGCCAGGTGCGTCGCATGCACCATCGCCTGCACCAGCGCCATCATCTGGTCGTGGTGCTGCGGCGTGGCCCGCACGCACTCAGCCTGCAGTGCCAGGCACAACGCGTCCACCCAGGGCCGCCAGTGCTGCAGTCGCGCCTCGCAGACCACCATTACCCTGCCTTTCAGGGTCGGCGCCTTGGGCGGCGCCGTCATCGGATGCAGGCCCACCACCTCGGCGCACGAGGCCAGCATCGCCTGCACCGGCGCTTCCTTCACCGAGGTCACGTCCAGCCACAAGCGTTCCTGCTCGCGGCCCGCCGACAGGCGCGCGTACTCGGCGATCAACGTGGACGTGTGCCGGATCGGTGCGGAGAACACCAGCACGTCGGCCTGTTCCAGCAACTGCTCCGGCGCATGCGAACCCGGATCGGCTGGATCGTGGCCGATCACGCGCACCTGCATGTGCTGTTCGAAGAACTGGGTCAGCCAGCGTCCATAGGCGCCGGCATTGCCGACGATGCCGACCGTGCGCGGCGTGCGTTCGTGCAGATCGCTCATGCCAGCCGTTCGGCGCGGAAGCGCATGCCGTCGGCCAGTGCCGCCGGTGCGGCCGCGATCACGTCGAACTCTTCGAAGCCGTGGGCCAGGGTCGCCTCCAGCGCCGCATGGGTGCCGGCGATGGCCCGCGAGATGGCCATCTGCATCGGCTCACCGCGCAGCAGGAAGGACACCATCAGCGACATCAGCACATCGCCGGTGCCTGCCACATCCACCGGCAGCAGCGGCGAGGTCCAGCGCCAGGTTTCCTCGCGACCCACAGCCAGCGTCACCAGTTCGCCCGGATTGCCGCCGACGCTGTGTGCCAGCACCCACTGCGGCCCCCGTGCCAGCAGCGCGCGCGAAGCAGCAATGGCATCGGCTTCGGCCAGCGCCGGCATGCCGGTCAGGCGACCGAGTTCGAAGGCATTCGGGGTAACCAGCCATGCATGCGGCAGCAGGCGCTCAGCGAAGATTGCTTCCAGTCCCGGCTCCACGTAGGGGCCAGTGTGGGTATCGCCGATCACCGGGTCCAGGCAGTAGCGCAGCTGCGGACATGCCGGCAGGATCTCGTCCAGCCAATCAGCAAAGGCCGCACCGTTGGCAGCGCTGCCGAAGTAACCGGAGACCAGCATCTTCGCCCGCTGTGGAAGACCCCGTTCATGCGTGCCGAGCAGCAGATCGGCAAACCAGTCGCTGGGCAGCACACGGCCACGGGTGGTCTCGTAGAACGGCGCATTGCTCAGCAGCGTGGTCGGGATCGAGGCCACGCGCACGCCGAGCGCACGCATCGGGGGCAGCGCGGCGCTGTTGCCGGCATGGCCGTAGACCAGTTGTGATTGGACCGAAATGACATCGATCGGCGAAGGGCCGTCGGGCCGCTGGCGGCGGCCGTGGACCAGGTGGTTGTCGAGGGATTCGCTCATGCCCGCATTCTACGCCCAAGGGGGTTTTCGGCAGGGCTGCGCCCTGCACCTGCAGAGGCAACAGCCACAGCCAAAGCCGAGGCAACAGCAACAGCCGGCTCTGGCTTTTCTGTGGTTTGGCGGGGCGGTATGGGGCTGCAGGACACGCCGTAAACCCATCCATGGGGGCTCGATGGCGCCATCCATGGCGCCAACGGTCCTGCAGCCCCATACCGCCCCGCCCTCGACAGTTTCCCGGTGACGGATGGTTATGGATCCACGACATGCGTGGATGAATCTCCATCGGAATCGAATATTTCGAATTCGAATCGAAGAGCATCCACGACGTGTCGACCAAGGTCGACACCCACCAACAACAAGTCATGCCATCCCGACAGATTGCGGAAATCCGTCGAAGGCGGGGTGGGTCCGGTTGCGGGGGTGTCCGCGGCATGGATGCCGCGGCCAAGCCTCCAGGGATGGATTCACGGCGTCCCCCGCAACCGGACCCACCCCGCCATCCCACGAAATGCACGCTCTTGCCGTTGCCGTTGCCGTTGCCGTTGCTCTGGCCTCTGCAGGTGCAGGGCGCAGCCCTGCCGAAGAACACCCCTCAGTGCGCAGCAGGCCTGGACGGCGGCAGCCAGGCCGCGACGATGCCCAGCAACGGCAGGAACGCGGTCAGCTGGTAGACGAATTCGATGCTGGTCTTGTCAGCCAGCAGACCGAGCACCGCTGCGCCGAGGCCGCCCATGCCGAAGGCAAAGCCAAAGAACAACCCGGACACCATGCCAATGCGGTGCGGCATCATTTCCTGCGCATAGACCACGATCGCCGAGAAGGCCGAAGACAGCACGAAGCCGATCAGCACCGCCAGCACCGTCGTCCACAGCAGGTCGGCATGCGGCAGCATCAGCGCGAACGGTGCCACGCCCAGGATCGAGGCCCAGATGATCGGCTTGCGACCGATACGATCGCCCAGCGGACCGCCGAAGAATCCACCCGCGGCGGACGCCACCAGGAAGGCGAACAGATGCAGCTGCGCCTGCGCCACCGGAATGCCGAAATGATGCATCAGGTAGAAGGTGAAGTAGCTGCCGATGCTGGCCATGTAGAAGTACTTGCTGAAGATCAGCACCAGCAGGATGGCCAGCACCCGGGCGATCGTGCGCGGCGGATGGCGCGCGGCAGTCACACCATGTGCTGCTGGCCGGGGCGCGCCCAGATGCAGCGAGTACCAGCGACCGACATAGGTCAGCAGGGCAATGCCGATCAACGCTGCACCGGCAAACCACGATGCGGAATGCTGGCCATAGGGCACGATCACCGCTGCGGCGATCAGCGGCCCCAGCGCCGTGCCGAAGTTGCCTCCCACCTGGAATACCGACTGCGCCAGGCCATGACGGCCGCCGGAGGCGAGGCGGGCGATGCGCGAGGCTTCCGGATGGAAGATGGCCGAGCCGATGCCGACCAGCGCGGCGGCCAGCAGCACCATCGCGTAGTTGGGCGCAAAGCCGAGCAGCAGCATGCCGCACAAGGTCGAGGCCATGCCGATCGGCAGTGAGTACGGGGCCGGCCGCCGGTCGGTGGCAAGGCCGACCAGCGGCTGGAAGATCGAGGCGGTGAGCTGGTAGGTCAGCGTGATCAGGCCGATCTGGGTGAAGCTGAGATTGAAGCCGCCCTTGATCACCGGATAGATGGCCAGGATCAGCGACTGCATCATGTCGTTGACCATGTGGGAGCTGGAGATTGCCGCCAGCACTCCGGGCGATACGGGGCGGGCGGATACGGCGGGAGAAGCCAGAGTCGACATTGCGCACGGTCAGGATGGGGGCGAGCCGTGCATGCTACGGTGGGCATCCGCTCCCTTCTGCCGCGTTCTGGTCATGGCCTATCGCAAAAAGGACACCCCCTGCCCCATCCGCGAAACCGCGCCGTGGAACGAGGTGCCGGTGCATCGCCCGGTCACCTGCCGCGCACGCGACTACCGCGCCGGCACCCACATCGCGGCGCACAAGCACCGGCGGCACCAGCTGGTCTATTCCATGTCCGGGCTGATGGTGGTGCGCTCGGAAGTCGGCCGCTGGGTGGTGCCCTCCACCCGCGCCATCTGGATGCCGGCGGGCATGGCCCATGCCGTGGACTGCATCGCCGAGGTGCACATGCGCAGTCTGTACATCGAACCGTCATTCGCCCCGCAGCTGCCCGCCGAGCCCTTTGCCGTGCAGGTGGCACCGCTGCTGCGCGAACTGCTGCAGGCAGCCATCCTGATCGACGGGCCGCATGAAGAAGACAGCCGCGATGGCCGCGTGGTGCGGCTGATGCTCGACGAACTGCGCCGCATGGACGTACTGCCGTTGCACCTGCCCGAGCCCGTCGACCCGCGCCTGCACAGGATCTGCCAGCACATCCAGAAACATCCCGGCGACGAGGCGACCCTGCAGGACTGGGCGCAGGCGTTGGCGATCGACGTGAAAACCATCCAGCGCCACTTCGCCAGCGAACTGGGCATGACCTTCGGCCAGTGGCGGCAGCAGGCGCGCCTGCTGGCCGCGATGGAACGGCTGGCCCGCGGCGAGAAGGTGATCGATGTGGCGCTGGCGATGGGCTACGACAGCCCCAGTGCATTCACCAGCATGTTCAAGCGCCAGCTGGGGCAGACGCCGGCGGCATTCTTCCGTTGATCCGTCGCACCGCGTCCACGCATGGCACGCCTGCTGCGCCGGAAACGAAAACGCCGGGCATGGCCCGGCGCTGTCGTTCAACATTTCCCTCAAGGGATCAGGACGTCATCCGATCCCAGAAGCCCTTGACGCCGTCGATGAAGGTCGCCGACTTCGGCGAATGCTTGCGCGCATCCTCGCCGTTGAAGGTGGCTTCGAACTGCTCCAGCAGTTTGCGCTGGTCGCTGGTGAGGTTGACCGGCGTCTCCACCACCACGCGGCAGTACAGGTCACCCTCGCTGCGGCTGCGCACCGACCGCACGCCCTTGCCGCGCAGGCGGAACAGCTTGCCGGTCTGGGTCTCGGCCGGGATACGGATTTCCGCTTCACCACCGAGGGTGGCCACGCGCACGGTATCGCCCAGTGCGGCCTGCGAAATGCGGATCGGCACTTCGCAGTGCAGGTCGTCGCCGTCGCGCTGGAAGATGTGGTGCTCGCGCACGCGCACTTCCACGTACAGATCGCCCGGTGGCGTCCCCGCAGGGCCGGCCTCGCCCTCACCCGCCAGGCGGATGCGGTCGCCGGTATCCACGCCCGCCGGCACCTTCACCGACAGCACCTTGTCTTCTTCGACACGGCCGTTGCCGTGGCAGGTCTTGCAGGGCTTGGCGATGATCTGGCCACGGCCACCACAGTTGTGGCAGGCCTGCTGCATGGCGAAGATGCCGCGCTGGATGCGCACCTGGCCACGACCATGGCAGACGTTGCAGGTCTCGACCTTGCCGTCTTCCGAGCCGCTGCCATCGCAGTCGCCGCATTCGGCCAGGGTCGGAATCTCGATGCGGCGCTCGACGCCACGCACCGCTTCTTCCAGGTCCAGCTCCATCACGTAACCGATGTCGGCGCCGCGACGCGCCTGGCGCGGGCCACCACCGCCGGCACCACCAAAGATGTTGCCGAAGATGTCGCCGAAAATATCGTTCATGTCCGGGCCGCCCGGACCACCGCCACCACCGCCCATGCCGTGTTCGAACGCGGCATGGCCATGGCTGTCGTACATGCGGCGCTTGTTGCCGTCGGACAGGACTTCGTAGGCTTCCTTGCACTCCTTGAAGGAGGCTTCGGCCGCCGCATCACCCGGGTTGCGGTCCGGGTGGAACTTCATCGCGCAACGGCGGTAGGACTTCTTCAGTTCTTCGTCGGTGGCGGTGCGGGCAACGCCCAGCACTTCGTAGTAATCGCGCTTGCTCATATCGTGGATCGCATTCCGGAAAGTCGGGATTCGTCAAAGCGGAAGAGCGGAACCAGGTCCGCTCTTGCGTCGGGCGCCCCGACACGCCAGAGGGCGGTCAGGACCCTGGTACGACAACGGGACACTGGCAACCAGCGTCCCGTGTCGGTCCGGATCAGGACTTCTTGTCGTCCTTGACTTCGGTGAACTCGGCGTCCACCACGTCATCCTGCGCCTTGCCCGCATTGCCGGCGTCGGCACCCGGGGCGGCACCGCCCTGGTCGGCCGAAGCCGCAGCGAACAGCGACTGGCCAGCTTCTTCCAGCACCTTCGACTTGGCTTCGATCTGCGCCTTGTCGTCACCCTTCATCGCGGTTTCCAGATCGGCCAGGGCCGCTTCCACCTTGCCGATCACTTCGCCACCAACCTTGCTGCCGTGCTCGGTGATCGCGCTGCGGGTGCCGTGGATCAGGGCATCGGCCTGGTTGCGGGCCTGCACCAGCTCCTGGAACTTCTTGTCTTCTTCGCGGTTGGCTTCCGCGTCGGCGACCATGCGTGCGATCTCTTCCTCGGACAGACCCGAACCGGCCTTGATCTCGACCTTCTGTTCCTTGTTGGTCTTCTTGTCCTTGGCCGACACGTGCAGGATGCCGTTGGCGTCGATGTCGAAGGACACTTCCACCTGCGGCAGGCCGCGCGGGGCCGGCTCGATGCCGGACAGGTCGAACTTGGCCAGCGACTTGTTGAAGCGGGCCTGTTCGCGCTCACCCTGCAGCACGTGCACGGTCACGGCCGACTGGTTGTCCTCGGCGGTGGAGAACACCTGCGAGGCCTTGGTCGGGATGGTGGTGTTCTTTTCGATGATCTTGGTGAACACACCGCCCATGGTTTCGATACCCAGCGACAGCGGGGTCACGTCCAGCAGCAGCACATCCTTGACGTCGCCGCCGAGCACGCCGCCCTGGATCGCAGCACCCAGTGCCACGGCTTCGTCCGGGTTGACGTCCTTGCGCGGTTCCTTGCCGAAGAACTCGGTGACAGCCTGCTGCACCTTCGGCATGCGGGTCTGGCCGCCGACCAGGATCACTTCGCTGATGTCGCTCGAACGCAGGCCGGCGTCATTCAACGCAACGCGGCACGGCTCGATCGACTTCCTGATCAGCTCTTCCACCAGCGACTCCAGCTTGGCGCGGGTCAGCTTGATGTTCAGGTGCTTCGGACCCGACGCGTCAGCGGTGACGTACGGCAGGTTCACTTCGGTCTGCTGGGCGCTGGACAGCTCGATCTTGGCGCGCTCGGCAGCATCCTTCAGGCGCTGCAGGGCCAGCGGATCCTTGCGCAGGTCGATGCCCTGGTCCTTGTTGAACTCTTCAACCAAGTACTCGATGACGCGGTTGTCGAAGTCTTCGCCACCCAGGAAGGTGTCGCCGTTGGTGGCCAGCACTTCGAACTGCTTCTCGCCGTCGACATTGGCGATCTCGATCACCGAGACGTCGAAGGTGCCGCCGCCCAGGTCGTACACAACGATCTTGCGATCCTTGTTGTCGCCCTTGTCCAGGCCATAGGCCAGCGCGGCCGCGGTCGGCTCGTTGATGATGCGCTTGACGTCCAGGCCGGCGATGCGGCCAGCGTCCTTGGTTGCCTGGCGCTGGCTGTCGTTGAAGTAGGCCGGCACGGTGATGACCGCTTCGGTGACCTTCTCACCGAGGAAGTCCTCGGCGGTCTTCTTCATCTTCTCCAGCACCTTGGCCGAGATTTCCTGCGGTGCCATCTTCTTGGCATCGCTGGTGGCCACCCAGGCATCGCCATTGTCATGGGCCAGGATGCTGTACGGGACGTGCGCGATGTCCTTCTGCACTTCGGCGTCGGTGAACTTGCGGCCGATCAGGCGCTTCACCGCGTAGAAGGTGTTCTTCGGGTTGGTCACGGCCTGGCGCTTGGCCGAGGCACCGACCAGGACTTCGCCGTCCTTGGTGTAGGCGACGATCGACGGGGTGGTGCGATCGCCTTCCGAATTTTCGATGACGCGGGCCTTGCCGCCGTCCATGATCGCCACGCACGAGTTGGTGGTGCCGAGGTCGATACCAATGATCTTGCCCATGGGGGAGACTCCTTGAAGGATGTTGTTTTTGTCAGTCCGGCCGTTCGGCCGGTGGATGAATGGGATGTGGGGGAGGCTCGTGGAACATTCAAGCCATCCCCCGAACGCTGTGTTTCCGTTCGCCCAACACGTTCAGCGTCGGTCGTGCCGATGCCCCGGTCGCGGCGGGAAAACCCGCGCCAGGCCAGGCCCGGCGCCCGCGGTCAATCGGCGGCAACCACCACCAGCGCCGGCCGCAGCAGGCGCTCGTTGAGCAGGTAGCCCTTCTGGAACACGGTCACCACGCTGCCCGGGGCGGCGCCGGGGGCAGCGACCTGGCTGATCGCCTGGTGGTGTTCCGGGTTGAACGGCTGCCCGGTCGGGTCCAGCAGCACCAGGCCGTTGTCACCAGCGACCTTCAGCAGCTGCTTGTAGGTCAGCTCCAGGCCCTCGCGAAGCGGATGGGCATCGTCGCCGGCGGCCTTGAGGCCGGCATCGAGGCTGTCGAATACCGGCAGCAGTTCGCCCAGCAGCTTCTCGTTGGCGAACTTGCGCGCCTGTTCGATGTCGCGGGCCACGCGCTTGCGCTGGTTGTCGAGGTCGGCGCGCTCACGCAGCGCTTCGGCCTTGACCTGCTCCACTTCGGCACGGAGCTGTTCGATCTGTTCGTTGACGCCCTCGGCGGCAGCTGCGTCGGCGGCGGCCTGCTGGGCGGCGATGTCTGGCTGATCTTGATTCATGTCTGGGTCCCTGGCGGTCACTCTCCGCCTCCACCCACCCTAGTGTGGGCGGGATGCTGCGTTTCAAGCGTCCGATGCACCCGGAGTTCGCCCGCCCGGCGAAAAGGCCGCGCCGAGCACATCGGCGGTGGCCTGGACCAGCGGAATCATGCGGTCGTAGGCCATCCGCTTCGGCCCGATCACGCCCAGCACGCCCAGTACCTGGCCGTTGGCGGTGTACGGCGCGGTGACCAGCGAGACGCCCTGCAGGGGTACCACGCCGGTTTCCTCGCCGATGAAGATGCGCACGCCGGGGGCCTGGATGGTCCGCTCCAGCAGCTGCAGGATCTCGCGCTTGCTGGAAAACAGCTCGAACAGCTCGCGCAGGCGCTCCAGGTCGGACAGGTCCTGCACCCCCATCAGACGCGTCTGGCCGGCCACCAGCATGTCGTCGGCCGGCGGCTGCAGGGCCTGCTCGGCCAGCTCGACGCTGTGCGCCAGCACCTGTTCCAGCTCGGAACGGGCGTCGCGCAGCTCCAGCAGCAGGCGGGTACGGATCTCGGCCAGGGGCAGCCCGGCAAAGTGGGCATTGAGGTAGTTGGCCACCTGCTCCAGCTGCCCCGGTGCGAAGTCCTGGCGGGTCTCGATCACCCGGTTCTGCACTTCATTGTCGGCAAACACCAGGATCGCCAGCACCCGGCGCCCGTCCAGCGCCACGAAATCGATCTGGCGGAAGGCGAACTGCTCGCGGCGCGGCGCGCTGACCACGCCAACGAAGTGGCTCATCGCCGACAGCAGCTCCGACGCACTGCCGAGCAGCGCCTGGGTACTGCCGCCTCCGGCCAGCTCCTGACGCAGTCGGGCCAGCTCCCCTTCGCCCGGCGGCTGCATCTGCAACAGGCTGTCGACGAACACCCGGTAGCCATGCGCGGTCGGAATCCGGCCCGCCGACGTATGCGGCGAGGCCAGCAGGCCCAGGTCTTCCAGGTCACCGAGGATGTTGCGGATGGTGGCCGGACTGACCTCCAGACCGGCCACGCGCGCCAGCGTCTGCGAACCCACGGGCTCGCCATCCTGGATGTAGCGCGCGATCAGCGTGCGCAGCAGGTGCCGCGCGCGCGGGGCAAGTTGGTCGGGAGAACCGTGCATGGAATCAACCTGTGAGACAGGGACATTAGATAATGGCGACGCATCCCCTTGGCAAGTCATTGGACGACCCCGCCGCGCGTGCTAGCGTTGCGCGGCTGCAGACACCCCCTTACCCATGCTCAGACATCTTTCAATCAAGGATTTCGCCGTCGTCCGCGCCACCGAACTGGAGTTCGGGCCGGGCATGACCGTGGTTTCAGGCGAGACCGGCGCGGGCAAGTCGCTGATGGTCGACGCTCTGGGCTTCCTGTCCGGCCTGCGCGCCGACAGCGGCGTGGTCCGCCATGGCGCGGCCCGGGCCGAACTGTCGGCCGAATTCGCGCTGGACCAGCTGCAGGCCGCCCGCCAGTGGCTGGCCAGCAATGAGCTGGACGATGAAGACCAATGCCAGCTGCGCCGCGTGATCCGCGCCGACGGCGGCTCGCGCTCGTGGATCAACGGCCGCCCGGTCACCCTGGCGCAGCTGGCCGACCTCGCCGGCCTGCTGGTTGAAATCCATGGCCAGCATGAGCAGCAGGCCCTGCTGACGCGCCCGTCGCAGCTGGCCCTGCTGGACGCCTATGCCCGCAACGAAAGCGAACGCCGCCAGGTGCGCCGCGCTGCCGCCACCTGGCAGGCGCTGGTCGATGAATCCCTGGCACTGTCGCAACAGGGCGACGTGAGTGACCGCATCGGCTTCCTCGAACACCAGCTGCGCGAACTGGACCGTGAGGATCTGGAGCCGGAGTCGATCACCGCGCTCGGCGCCAGCCATCGCCGTCAGGCGCATGCCAGCGCCCTGTTGGCCGCCTGCCAGGCAGCTTCGGACCAGCTCAACGGCGACGAAGGCCACTCGGCGCTGGACCTGCTGCAGCAGGTGCGGCATGAACTGGCCAGGGTGGCCGAACATGACCCGCGCCTGGGCGACGTCGATGCCCTGATCGACAGCGCCTCCATCCAGCTGCACGAGGCGCTGGCCCTGCTCGACCGGGTGCATGACGACCTGGACGCCGATCCAGACCAGTTCGAGGAGAACGAGCGCCGCCTCGGCCGCCTGCACGACCTGGCCCGCAAGCACCGCGTGCCGATGGATGAGCTGGGTGCGCAGCGTGAGCGCATGCACGCCGAAGTGGAACAGCTGCGCGGCGCCGACGAGCGCCTGCAGCGTCTGGCCGGCGAAATTGAGAAGGCCGCAGCGGCCTGGCGTGTCGAGGCTGCAGCACTGACCACCAGCCGTCGCACCGCTGCTGCCGAGCTGTCGGCCACCACCACCGGCATCATCGCCGAGCTGGGCATGGGCGGCGGCCAGTTCCTGATCGAGCTGGAGCCGCAGGACAACGGCAAGCCGGACCCGCAGGGCGCCGAGCGCGTCGAGTTCCTGGTGGCTGCCAATGCCGGCCAGCCACCGCGTGCGCTGCGCAAGGTCGCTTCCGGTGGCGAGCTGTCACGTATTTCGCTGGCCATCGAAGTAGCCGCGCTCGACCTGGATGCAGTGCCGACCATGGTGTTCGACGAAGTCGACTCCGGCATCGGTGGCGCGGTGGCCGATATCGTCGGCCAGAAGCTGCGCGCCCTCGGCGAAAAGCGCCAGGTGCTGTGCGTGACCCATCTGCCGCAGGTCGCCTCCAAGGGCCACGCCCATTACCGGGTCAGCAAGGCACCGGTGGAAGGCATGACCCAGAGCGCGGTGGAGAAGCTCGACGCAAAGGCCCGCGAGGAAGAGCTGGCGCGCATGCTGGGTGGCGTGGAAGTGAGCAAGGAAGCCCGCGCCGCCGCGCGCAAGCTGCTGCAGGTATAGGCCCCTGCACGCCTGTTGGCGCGCGTGAATCGCGGGCATTCATCCACGCATGGCGTGGATCTACTGCAGGCCTGACGCCTGGTAGTGCCGGCCGCTGGCCGGCAACCCAACGCACGTGGACGAAGTCATGACGCTGCCGGCCAGCGGCCGGCACTACCCCCGCGGCTGCGTCAGGTCGACGTTCTCCACCAGGAAATCAAGGAACGCGCGCACCCGCAGCGGCAGGTAGCCCCCCTGCCCCAGGAACACCGCGTGCACCTCTTCCAGGTCGCCCGGGTTGGCGTCCTCCAGCACCGGCAGCAACCGGCCTGCCGCGATGTCGGCCTGCACCTGGAACGCCGCCAGCCGGGCCAGGCCCAGCCCACCCAGCACCAGCTGACGCAGCGCGTCGCCATTGCTGGTGCGCGCATTCCCGCTCGGCAGCACCCGCAACTGCTGGCCATCCTGCAGCAGCGGCCAGCCCTGCACCGACCGTACATGGCCGATATCCAACCGGTTGTGCGCCAGCAGCGCATCGGCATTGGCCGGCAGTCCGTGTCGTGCCGCATAGGCCGGTGCCGCCACGATCATCATCCGCGTTGCACCCAGCCGGCGCGCGACCAGGCTGGAACTCTTCAACGGACCGGCCCGCACCGCCACGTCCGTGCGCTGCTCCAGCAGATCGATCACCTCGTCGGTCAGCGTCAGGTCCACACCGACCTGCGGATGGCGCTGCAGGAATTCCGGCAGCAGTGGCAGCAGGAAGTGCTGGCCGAACGGCACGTTGGCATTGACCCGCAGCCGCCCACGCGGCTCGGCGTGGGCGCTGGCACAGCGTTCGGCCTCTTCCAGATCGGCCAGCACCCGCAGGCCGCGCTCATAGAACGCGCAGCCCTCCGGGGTCAGCTGCAACTGGCGGGTGGAGCGCTGCAGCAGGCGCGTACCCAGCCGCTGCTCCAGCCGCGCAACCAGCTTGCTGACCGCCGACGGCGTCATCTCCAGGCTGCGGGCGGCGGCGGAAAAGCCGCCGGTTTCGATCACCCGCACGAACACTTCCAGTTCGCCGGATCGGTTGATGTCGGTGCGTGCCATGTCAATGAATTCGATTCACAGATGATTGTCCATGCGCAGTCTAGTTCACAGATAAGCCTGGACGCACCATGACCGTCCCTCCCACCGGGTCATCCCGATGAATCGCCTGAGCCAACTGACCGCTACCGCCCTGCTTGTCCTGTCCGGCGCCGCCGCCGCGTCACCTGCCCCGCACTGGGTGGCCAGCTGGCAAGCCAGCCCGCAGCCGGTGTGGGGCAGCGATTTCCTGTTTCCTACCCTCATTCCCGGCCAACTGCAGGACCAGACCTTTCGCCAGAGCGCTCGCATCAGTCTGGGCGGGTCGCGCCTGCGGATCCGCCTGAGCAATGCCTACGGCACCCAACCTTTGCGGATCGGCGCTGCCAGCATCGCCGCCCATACCGGGGACACGCCGCAGCCGCTGCGCTTCGACGGCCAGCCCGGGGTCGTGATTGCGCCCGGGCAGGACCGCCTGAGCGATCCGCTCCCCCTTCCCACCGCTGATCGGCAGGCGGTGCAGGTCAGCGTTTACCTGCCCGACCGCACGCCGCTGCAGACCTTCCATTGGGACGGGCGGCAGACCAGTTGGATTGCGCCGGGCGACCAGCATCAACGACCCGCGCTGCGGGACGCCAGCAGCACCACGGCCCGCCTGCTCCTGTCGGCTATCGAAGTCGAGGCCCCGGCCATCGCGCGCAGCGTGGTGGTGATCGGCGATTCAATCACCGATGGCGCCACCGCCAGCCTCGACCAGGACCAGCGCTGGACCGATCACCTCGCCGCGCGGCTGGCACCAGAAGGTGTAGCGGTGGTCAATGCCGGCATATCCGGCGGTCGCCTGCTGCGCGATGGCATGGGCGAATCGGCCCGCAAGCGTTTCCAGCGTGACGTGCTCGACCAGCCCGGTGTCGCCAGCGTGATCGTGCTGATCGGCATCAACGACATCAGCTGGCCGGGCACGGCCTTTGCCCGCGCGCAGGCCCGGCCCAGCCTGGCCGAGCTGCAGGCCGGCTACCGCGATCTGGCCCAGCGCGCCCATGCGCGCGGCCTGCGCATCCTCGGCGCGACCCTGACCCCGTTTGCCGGCGCCCTGCCCGGCACCCCGCTGGACGACTACTACGCCGCGGACAAGGACGCCCTGCGCCAGCAGCTCAACGCCTGGCTGCGCACGGACAGCCCGTTCGACGCGGTGATCGACCTCGACGCGGCCCTGCGCGATCCGGCCGATCCCTCACGGATGGCGGCTGCCTACGACTCCGGCGACCACCTGCACCCGGGCGATGCGGGGAACCGGGCGATGGCCGAGGCGGTGGATCTGGACGTCCTGATGGGGCCATCCACGCATGGCGTGGATCTACCGCGACGCTGAGGCCAGACAAACAAAAACCCCGGGCATGCCCGGGGTTTCGTCGCAATCAGCTGGCTGCGAGGCCTACTTGCGCTTCTTGCGCACGTACAGCACCAGCGAGTGCTCTTCCAGCTCGTAGCCGTGATCGGCCGCGATCTTGCGCTGCAGGTCTTCGATCTCGGTGCTTTCGAACTCGATGATCTTGCCGCTGTCCACATCGACCATGTGGTCGTGGTGGCCGCCGCGGTCGAGTTCGTAGACGGCCTGGCCGCCTTCGAAATTGTGCTTGAGCACGAGGCCGGCGGCCTCGAACTGGGTCAGCACCCGGTACACCGTGGCCAGGCCGATCTCGTCGCCATGCTCCAGCAGCTGGCGGTAGATGTCTTCGGCGGTCATGTGGTGCTGGGCATTGCGCTGCTCGAGCAGCGCCAGGATCCGCATCCGCGGATGGGTCACCTTCAGGCCGACTTTACGCAGGTCGTGGGTTTCCATAGGTCTCCGTTCATTGGCGATTTAGCGCCAGCTGCCTCGGATTGGGTCGCGGTGGCACGCCGGGAGTGTATCATCGGATTGATTTCCCCAACCGCCAGTCCCGATGCGCAATCTCCTGTTGGTCGCCGCCGTCGCCTTGTCCACCACCGGGTGCGGCATCATCTACAAGCAACCCATCTACCAGGGCAACCTGATCCGGGAAGATGCCGTTGCCAAACTGCAGGTCGGGCAGAGCAAGCAGCAGGTCACTGCCCTGCTGGGCACCCCGTCGGTGCCGGATCCGTTCCACGCCCAGCGTTGGGACTACACCTCGACCGAGCGCGTGAACCGCCTGGGCCGTACCGACGTGAAGAATTTCGTCGTGTACTTCGAAAATGATGTGGTCACCCGTTGGGAAGGCGATTACTTCCCGGCCAACGACAAGGCCCTTGCCCAGCAGACCGTGCGCCAGTTCGGCCGCAATCTGCCGAAGGACAAGAAGAAGAAGGGCGGCCGCTGAGCCACCCTGCCCGTCCTCCGGACGGGCCTTGGGGATCAACCGCCGCGCGCGCGTCGCCGGCGGTTGTCCTTCGGGTCGGCCTGCAGGCCACGCAGCAGCTCCACGCGATCACCATCCAGTAGCACCTGATGCGGCTGCGCCAGTACGCCATGCACGGCGGCGGCAGGACAGTCGGCACTGCCTTCAAGCCGGGCCGCTGCCACGGCATCAGCCACGGTCGCTCCCTCCTCCAGCTGCAGCCGGCGCGACAGCACCTGGTGTGGCCAGGCCAGCACGACCTCGACCTCGATCATCGTTCAGCCCTCGTCGGCGACGCGGACGAAATCGTTGACCATGCGATCGGCCAATCCCTGGAAGCCGATGGCCAGCGCCGGACCCAGCAGGCGTGAACTCGGCTCGAAGTCCAGGGTGAGGGTGACCTTGCAGGCATCTTCCGCCAGAGCGTGGAATTCCCAGCGGCCGTGCAGTTGCTTGAACGGCCCCTCGCGCAGCTGCATGTCGATGCTGTGCGGGCGTTGCAGGGTGTTTTCGGTCTGGAACCAGGTGCTGAACGAACCCAGGCCCAGGTCCAGGCGAGCGACCAGCCGGTCTTCGCCCTGCTCGAGGATGCGGGCGTCGGAGCACCAGCGGAAGCGGTGCGGATAGGCCTGGACGTCGTTGACCAGATCGAACATGCGCGCGGCCGAATGTTCGACCAGGGCACTGCGGCGGATAGTAGGCATGAATACAGGACGCTTCGGCAATCGACCGGGCGGGCCCGAATCGGAGACAATACGGAAATGAGCAAGAACACCGGCAAGGATAAAGCAAAGAGCGCGACGGCCAACAAGACCATCGCGTTGAACAAGCGTGCCCGTCACGAGTACCACATCGAAGACCGCTTCGAAGCCGGCCTGGCCCTGCAGGGCTGGGAAGTGAAGTCGATCCGCGCTGGCCGCGGCAACATCGTCGACGCCTACGCCTATGTGAAGGACGGCGAGATCTTCCTGATCGGCGCGCAGATCACCCCGCTGATCCAGGCCTCCACCCACGTGGTGGCCAACGACCGGCGCGAGCGCAAGCTGCTGCTGCACCGGAGCGAGATCGACAAGCTGGTTGGCAAGGTCGAGCGTGATGGCTACACGATCGTGCCCACCGCCATGTACTGGAGCAAGAACAAGATCAAGCTGGAAGTGGCGCTGGCCAAGGGCAAGCAGACCCACGACAAGCGCGATGCCGCCAAGGATCGTGACTGGGCGATCGAGAAGCAGCGGGTAATGCGTCGCGGCAACCGCGACGCCTGATGGAGCGCGCCGGCGCTCCTGCGACGGCCAATGCTGAAGACGCGCGCGAGCTGTGCGCGCGGTTGTCTGCGTTCAACCGCGCCAGCAGCGGTTTCGACTTCGAAGACGTGCCGGTCCGGCTGGCTTGGCGCGATGAACAAGGTGAACTGCGCGGCGGACTGCTTGCCGATGTCTGCGCAGGTTGGCTGCAGGTGCATGTCCTGTGGGTCGACCCGGAACTTCGCGGGCGTGGCATCGGCCAGCGCCTGTTGGCGGATGCCGAGACCCAGGCCCGTGACGCTGGTGCGTGCGGGGTGATGCTCGACACCTTCGACTGGCAGGCCGAACACTTCTACCTGAGACAGGGCTATGAAGTGTTCGGACGGCTCCACGACTGCCCGCCGGGCCACGAGCGGATCTATCTGCGCAAGGTGCTGCCAGTCCTTTAGCCCACGGCACCTCCGTCGGCTTTCGAAGGACTGCGCCAGACTGCCCCAGCGCGGGGCGTCGCCCACCGTTTCGGGCAACGACTCAACCCGCCAGCATGCCCTGCCCGCGCAGACGCGGTGACAGCGCCGCGTGCATCACTGCCAGGTGCATCACCACCGACAGCTCCGGAGCATGGCGATCATCACCGGCACGCCACTGCTGTGCCAGCCGCGCCGCATCGACGGGCAGCAGGGCCAGCAACTGGGCGTCGTCCAGCGCGTCGGCGGAGGCCTGCAGCTGCCGCGCCAGTTGCCGCGACTGCCACACGTGCACGCCAATGCTGAGACTGGCCAGCGACATCAGGGTCAAGGCCAGGCCATGTTCGAACCACTGTGACAGCACATCCGGACCCCACAGGAGTGCGGCCAGTACCGCCAGGGCCGGCAGCCGCCAGCCCAGCCAATGGAAGCGGCCACGCCGAGGCCAATGCACCACCACCGCACTGGCGATCAGCGCAGCTGCAGCCGTGGCCGGCAACTCGGTTGCCCAGGTTGCAGCCAACAACACCGCCAGCACCGCCCAGACCCAGCCGGGCGGCAGTGCCCGCCGCTGGTAATCGGCCCCTACCGGGCCAACCAGCTGACGCAGGCTGCGCTGTTGCATTGCTTCGGTCACCGGCCGTCTCCGTATCTGTCCTGGCTGGAATGGTCGTAGCCAGTGTGTCGCAAATTCGTGCCCACGACGTTAGCAATCCGCTATGACGGACGCTCTACAACATGTTGCGGATTGACGTCGCGACCGGCCGACGCCTGCCATTCACGCCGCGCGGAGATCCTTGCTGAGGAACACGCGACTGGTCCCCGGCGGATCGCACGGGACCTGGCCGAATACGGTCCAGCCATGCTTCACATAGAAGTCCGGCGCCTGGAAGCTGATGGTGTAGAGCACGGCGGAACGGCAGCCGCGCCGGCGTGCTTCCTCTTCGGCAGCGGCAAGCATCTGCGACCCCAGGCCATTACCCCGGTGTGCGGGCGGCAGGTAGAACAGGTCGATGAACAACAGGCCCAGCGAGGTGCGCCCGCTCAAGCCACCCACCACTTCGCCGCTGGCCGGATCGGTGGCCAGCACGGCCAAGGTGCGTCGATCGGCATGGCCGGCCGCCTGCAGATTGAACTGATCCAGGCCATCGGCAATCAGCTCCAGTGCTTGCGGGCTGGGGGCGTCGGTCACGGCGATTTCGAGCTGCATGCGGTCCATTCCCTGGGCGACTATCGGAACCGCCGATGCTAACAAGCGACCTGCGGAAGCGGGTGACTGTTCAGGTTTTTTGGCGTAGCATGCGCAGCGTTGGGCAGGTACTGACCGTGGCGACACGGAACAGGCCTCGTACCTTGCAGAACTTGAAGAAACCGGGGGTGCATTGGTTTCGACGGGGGTTGTGAAGTCGCCTGGCGCATGCCGAGGGGGTAGCTTTCCTCGTAAATCCAGCTGCAAAACTCTAGTTGCCAACGACGACAACTACGCTCCGGTCGCCCTCGCAGCCTAAAAACTGCGGTGCGTGACTTTCTGCCGACTTAGGCGGAGCCTCGAAACTGCTTGTGTCCATGCTCGCAGCGTAGAGTCATTATCATGGAATCGCGCTGGGCGGCTGCCTGTCAGTCCGGCACAAGAACACAACAGGCTGGTTCCCGGGTGCGCTTTGCACACCGTGCTGCTCGGGGATGAGATTCAACGGTGAGCTAAGCATGTAGTGCTGGGGATGGAGTGCCTTCGGACGGCGGTTCAATTCCGCCCACCTCCACCATTTGTACCGCCCTTCGGGGCACGAAAAGCCAGATCTCCCGTCGATTGGGGTCTGGCTTTTTTGTTGGCCGCATCAGGTCCAGAACCGCTGCCTCGACAAGGAGAAGCACCGTGGCGTTGATGAACAGCTCCGAATGCAACTGCAAGGCACGCAGCGATACGGCGCTCTGCCCGACCTGCGATGCAGCTGCCCCACCGGCCACTCAGCAGCCAAGCGACGCTGTCTATGCGGCACCGGTATCGCAATCCATGCCTATCGCCAGGAACCGGGCCATCTACATCCTGCTCGCCCTGTTCCTGGGCATTTTCGGCGTCCACAACTTCTACGCCGGTTACCACGGACGCGCGGTCTGCCAACTACTGATCACGCTGTTGTTGGGCTGGCTCTTGATCGGCGTGCTGTTCACGGGCCTATGGGCACTGGTGGAAATGATCACAGTGGAAACCGACGCCTCTGGCGTGCAGATGGTGTAATCCCTGGCTACGGGAGGGGCCGCCATGGATCTCGACAGAATCGACGTTGTCTCCTGGCTCGACCAGATCCTTGATCAGGATCCGGCAACCTATGAAGACGCCTACTGGGGGCCTCGCCCGGCCGCGGCCATTGCGGTGCCGCACCTGCTTGCCCGGCTGCCGGCGGTGGATGATGGTTACTCGCGCGGAAAGCTGCTGGAACTGCTCGGCGAATCAGGCGACAGCACGGTCGGTCCGACCCTGCGGGCTGAGCTGCAGCATCCGTTGGAAGAGGTACGCCAATGGGCGCAACTGGCCTTGGATGCCCTTGATCGGGGAATCGCTTGGCAACCCAGCGAGGGGGCCTAGCCGACAACACTACCCTGCCCCACACTTCAGCCTGTCTTCCCGGACTTGGTGCCGGCGCCTCCGCTGCTCCGCGACATACAGAAGGATCTGCAATGAACAAGCCGCTTATCGCCCTGATGCTGGGCCTGGCCTTGACAACCGCTGCTGTTGCCGCACCTCCGGCAACCAGCACCACCGCACTGGAAGCCCTGCTGGCCTGCAAGGCGGGTTCCGATTTCACTGAAGCGCAGGTGGAGCAGGCATTCCATGCCGCCGGCCTGAGCCGCGACCCCGGCAGCGTGTTCGAGCCCAAGGGCAAGCCGGTGGCGCTGTTCGGAGGCACCGTAGCCAGCGCGGATGTGAGCATTTCCAAGCCCTACAAGAGCCTGCACTTGTATCTGCAGGGCGTTGATCACCAGCGTTTGGCCCGATCCTGGGGAGTGACGACGGTCAACGACGCGGCCGAAACCGAAGCGCCTTCCTACCTCAAGAAGATTGATGCCACGCACACGCTGCATGTGGGTGCCGGTGACGACTACGAAGGTTATTCGGCTGCGGTGACCTGCCTGATCGAGGGATGATCTGCGGGGAGACCGGCTGACAGGCGGGGTTCGCCGGGCACGGTCCGGCGCTGCCGCAGGCCTGCTTCCGCGTTGACACGCCTGCCGCTAGAGTGGCGCCAGCGCAGGGAGTTCACATGGAAAGAACAGGCATCGGCGTCATCCGCACCACCTTCGTCCTCGTTGCCCTGCTCGCCCTGAGCGGGTGCGCGACGCTGCGCCAGTTCGGCCCATCGGTGCAGGTGGGCACGGTCACGCCAGGACAGTACATCGCGCTCAAGCGCGGTGACATTCTCACCAGCGGCAAGCTCAGCGCGGCCACCATGGAGACCCTGCGCGTGGCTGGCCTGGACGAGGGCGCCTGTGCCAAGCCCGGCCTGCCCTGCATCGAGGCGATGGAGGGCAGCATCGTCGTGCGCGAGGAAGACAAGCGCTCGGCGCTGGCCGAACTGTGGGTGCAGTACGCGATGACGATGCCGGCGCCGAAGCGCGAGTCGGCGTCGGTGGCCCGCAGCAAGGCCGCGACCGCCCCGCCTGACCCGACCTTCCAGCCGCGCCTGGATGCGTGGATGCAGATCGCGCGGCAATCCTATGCATATCTCTTCTTCACCGAACGCACCGCCAACCAGCGTGGCTTCGAAGACCGCCAGACCCAGGTGCGCGACTATTACAACCTGGCCGTGCAGGAATCAGCCGTGCTGCTGTTCGAAGCCTATTCGAGCAAGCAGGTGCGCAACGACAACGGGCGGTTCCAGCTGGGACGCTGGACCTTCGTACTGGCGCCTGCCGACGATGGCCCGGCAGCGGACACCCGCGAGCCGCTGGAACTGGTACCGGCCGCATCGATGTCCTTCACCGGCACCCTGCGCAGCGTGCATCGCCGCGATGGCTTCGGCGCCGAACTGGTGGCGGTGATGGCAGACCCGGCCAGCACCGGCCTGGCGGCCGCCGCCGCTGGTACCGCAACGACGGCCGAGCGCGACTGGAGCGAGATGCCGTCGCCGTCGATGACCGTGCTGCTGCGTTTTTCCGGCAACAACCTGTGGGAAGTGCTGCACGACGACGAGCCGGAACTGGAGATCCACGACCCCTACCAGGTAGCGGTGGTGGAACTGCACGGCGAACAGGTGCCACTGGCGGCGAACTTCACCGCCGGTTACGCGCTGTGGCTGGCCCGCTCCAACTTCAGCCGGCAATCGCTGCGTACGCTGTTCGGCGGCAAGGGCGGCATCGACAAGCCGCATCTGTTCATGATGCAGCCGTACGATCCGGACCGCCGCGTGCTGCTGATGATCCATGGCCTGGCCAGCAGCCCGGAGGCGTGGGTCAACGTGGCCAACGAACTGATGCGTGACGATGAGATCCGCGGCGACTTCCAGATCTGGCAGTTCTACTACCCGACCAACATGCCGATCGCCCTCAGCCACGATGAGATCCGGCGGATCCTGCATGAGGCACTGCAGCACTTCGACCCAACCGGAAAGGCGCTCGCATCGCACGACATGGTGGTGGTCGCACACAGCATGGGCGGGGTGATTTCGCGGCTGATGGTGTCCTCCTCCGGCGACCATCTGGTCGACACCCTGCTGGCGACTGCGCAGATGACCCCGGCGCAGCGCGAACTGCTGCGTACGAAGGGCGCGCCGGTGCTGACATTCCAGCCGGAACCGGAAATCTCACGGGTGGTGTTCATCGCTACCCCCCATCGCGGCACCGATGTTGCCGGCACGCGCCTGGGGCGCTGGCTCGGCCGCTTCGTGCGCCTGCCGCTGACCGTGCTGGAGGATGTCGCGACATTGGCAAACGACGGCAAGGTTGAGCGCAACGATGACAAGCACGGCTACCAGATGAACAGCATCCAGAACCTGGACAAGGACGATGCCTTCGTCAAGGCCGTGGCCGATCTGCCGATATCGCCGAAGGTGCGTTACCACTCGATCATCGCACGGACCCAGGCCGAAGGCCCGCTGGAAAAGACCGACGATGGACTGGTTCCCTACTGGAGCTCGCACCTGCCGAAGGCCGTCTCGGAAAAGGTGATCGTGTCCGGTCACAGCGTGCAGGAAGCCACGCCGGCCATCGTCGAACTTCGCCGCATCCTGCATGAGGACATGGAGGCTCATCCTCTGCCGGCGAAGTAGCGCACGACTTACAGCAACCATGGCCCGCGCTTTCCCGTCCGGGCCACCGACAACGAGGCAATGGAATGCATATCTCAACACTGGTCGAGCTGCTCGGCAGCAAGGGCTCGGATGCTCATCTGCAGGCATGGTTCGCGCAGCACGGCATCGGCAAGCCCCCGACCACGATCAGCGCGAACCAGGGGCAGAAATCGGTCAAGGACAAGCTCCACGACATGGAGTTCTACTTTGCCTTCGACATCATCAATGATCGCTTCTATCCGCCCACCGTCGGAGCGCGTGGCAGCCTGCTGAGCCACTTCAAGTCCGCCACCCTGTTCAGTCGCCGGCCCAAGGGCAATCCGCCAAAGCCCGAAGGCTTCTGGGACGGATACGTGCAGCCATCAGCCACGCTCCAGGACTGCCTGGCGTACTTCAACAGCCGTTTGGAAGAATTCGGCGACACCGCCTACTTTGAAAAGCCGCTTACCGGGGACGTCGACATCAAGCTCTGGTTCTGCAAGCGCAGGCAGCGCGTGGACACCATCCAGCTCAATCTGCATGAGGACCGCGAGTTCATCGGCCATCATGATTTCGACCCTGGCAATGAACACAACACCACCCCGCAGGCGGCAACGCTGGTACTGAAGTGGCTGTTCGATCGCCGGCACCTGCGGGTGCCGCAGGCACTCTACGAGGCCGGGCTGGAGGATGATCACCAGGCGATCCTGCGCTTTGCCGAGCAACATCTTGGCAACCACGTCTGGGCAGGCCAGCTTCACGATTCACCTGCGCTGCGCAGCGTGCTGGCCCACACCAGGACCACCCGCCCCCTGCAACTGGACAACGGCAGCCCGCTGCACCTGTTCGACAAGTGGCTGTACCTGAAGGCAGGCGGAGCATGGGAACGGCATCAGGCCCTCTACAACGACGACACACTGGCGGACTGGAGTGCGAGCGTGGATGCGTTCGAACGCGCGGTGGTGCTTGATGCCGCGCAGCGACAGGCTTTCCTGGCAATGCTGGACGACGCCTACCAGCGGGTTCAGCAAGCGCACCCTGCCTGATCGCATTGGGGGAAATCCCTCATCGTGCGTACGCATCGCTCTGGCTAAGGTGACCACTCTCTTCCGCAGGAGGTCCGCATGAACACGTCAGAGCCCAGCCGTCAGCCCAGCCCCGATCCGGCCGAGCGCGATGCGTTTTTCCCGTCGCCGTACTCGCTGTCCCAGTTCACTTCGGCAACCACCGATCTGTCCGGCGCGGACTATCCCGATGCCCGCCGTGACGGACGCTGGAAAGTGCTGATGATCGCCGCCGACGAACGTTATCTGCCGACCGCCAACGGCCACCTGTTCTCGACCGGCAACCATCCGGTGGAGACGCTGCTGCCGATGTATCACCTGCACAAGGCCGGTTTCGGGATCGACGTGGCGACGCTGTCGGGCAACCCGGTGAAGTTTGAATGGTGGGCGTTCCCACGCGAAGACCGCGAGATCGGCGGCCTGTACGAACGCTACGAATCCCGCTTCCGCCAGCCTCTGCACCTGGACGACGTGGCGGCCGCGCTCGATGCCGGTTCGGACTATGCCGCGGTGTTCATTCCCGGCGGTCACGGTGCGTTGATCGGCCTGCCGGAAAGCCGCGCGGTGAAGGCCACCCTGCAGTGGGCGGTGGACAATCAACGTCACATCATCACCCTCTGTCACGGCCCTGCCGCGCTGCTGGCGGCCGGCGTGGATGAAGCCGGTGGCGATTCATTGTTCCGCGGTCATCGGATCTGCGCCTTCCCCGATGCGATGGACCGGCAGACCCCGGATATCGGCTACATGCCTGGTCAACTGCCGTGGTTCTTCGGTGAGCGCCTGGCCCAGCAGGGCGTGCAGATCGTCAACGAGGGCATCGATGGCAGCGTGATGCAGGACCGCCTGCTGCTGACCGGCGACAGCCCGCTGGCGGGCAATGCGCTGGGCAAGCTGGCTGCGCGCACCCTGCTGGATGCGTTGGCTGCACGCTGACCGGCATGGATACCGTCGTGCAGTCATTGCTGGTGCTGGAACGTGCACGTTCGCTGGCAGCCATCGGTACCGTACTGCGCGGCGTCGGTGCGCCGCTGGGTTATGACCGCACGCTGATGTTCGCTACCGGCACCGATCTGGACCGAGGCGCGCAGCGCCTGTACTGGATCGATGGCGATTGGTTCGGCGAGGGCGCCAGCAGTGGCGTAGCGCACTACCTGCATGCGTGCCCGGTCAATCGCCATGTGCTGGACAGCGATGCGCCGTTCTTCTGGAGCAAGCAGCAGGGCGTGCGCGGCGAGCGCTACCAGGTCGTGCGGCAACCGCGCGGCGAAGGACTGCACGGCCTGCAGGTGCCGGTGTTCGGTGCGACCGGCCTGGAAAGGGCAGTCAGCTGGGGAGGACGCACGATCGACGCATCTCCATCGGCACGGTTGCTGCTGGAGCTGATTGGCACCGCCGCCTTCCGTATGGCGCATCGGCTGTCTGTCGCCCCGGCGGTTGTGCCTGCCGGCACCCTCAGCGCCCGCGAGCGTGAGGTCCTGCGCTGGGTTGCCGCTGGTCGTCGCCAGGCCGATATTGCTGCGACTTTGGGGCTGTCCACACGCACGGTGGAAAACCACCTGCGCAGAGCACGCCAGCGGCTCGGCGTGGCGACCACGGCGCAGGCAGTGCGCGCGGCCAGCCGGCGCGGTGAGATCGGGGACTGAGCGCAGGCGCGGCACTTCCGGCTACTGCGGTCGCATGTTAAACAGGCCAGGCGCATGTGCGCGATTGCAGAAAGCAAGGATGATGCTTATGAAACTGCAACTGGCCTCGATGGCCGCATTGATATTGGCAGTGGGCAGTGTGGTACCGGCAAGCAGCCACGCGGCCGGGTCTCCCGGATCGACGACCGATTGCGTGCCCGTAAGACTGGGGCCAAACCTTGTGCATCAACGCTGCACAGTTACCCGCACGCTGGCAGATGGCACCGTTTTCACGTCGGTGTACTGGATCGACCAGAACGGCCAGTGGTACCTCCCGGCAGACTGAACTGCATTGGACACCGACTACGACTACAAGGAGTGTGATCGATGATGCTGCACAAGAAACTGTTCGCGTGTTCATTCGGTGCCGTGCTGGCGCTTGCCGCGCTGGTGCCTTCGGCACCGGCAAATGCCGCCGAAGAAGTCGGCCTGCAGGAAGAGTGCGTGCCCTTCCGGGCCGGCTTCGGCATCCACCAGCGTTGCACGCTGTACGTGGTCTATGACGATGGCACCCGCGTGGCCAGCGACCACTACAACCGCGACGAGAACGGGATGATGTACGCCCCCTGATCGCCCAGCGGTATCAGCCGGGCGGTCGCACGCCGTCCGCCCGGCCCTTGCAGCCGCCCATCCCGGCATACCGCTGCCCTCGCCTTCCATGGCATCCTCCATGAAACCGCTTTCATGGAATGGAGGGATTCCACGATGTTGTCTCGCTTCCGCACGTCCGCGCTCTGCGCACTCCTGGCTTTTGCACTGCCCGCCGCCACCTGGGCAGCATCGCCCGCGCCGTTGAAGGTGATGTCCTTCAACGTACGCACCCCTGCCGACACCGACCCTGGCAAGCGCTGGGAAGACCGCCGCGATGCCATGGTCAAGGTGATCCAGCAGGCGCATCCGGCGGTGATCGGCACCCAGGAGCTGGTGCTGGAGCAGGCCAATTACCTGGCCGAACATCTGCCCGACTATCGCTGGTTCGGCGAAGGCCGCCGCGGTGGCAGTGGCGACGAACACATGGGCGTGTTCTACGACAGCAAGGTGCTGGCGGTGGAAGAGTCAGGCAATTTCTGGCTGTCCGATACGCCCGAGGTCGCAGGCAGCATCAGCTGGGGCAACCTGTTCCCGCGCATGGTCACCTGGGCCGTGTTCCGCCGCCTGGATGATGGCCGTCGCTTCTACTTCATGAACACCCACCTGCCCTACCGCGACGAGGACGAGCCGCGCCGGATCAAGGGAGCCGAACTGATTGCCACGCGCGTGGCCGCGCTGCCTTCCGACCTGCCGGTGGTACTGACCGGTGATTTCAACAGCGAGCCCGGCGGCGGCACCTATCAGGCCTTCACCCGGGTGCTTCAGGACACCCGTCGCCAGGTCAAGTCGCCGCAGGGTCCGCGCCTGACCTTCCACAACTTCACAGGAACGGCGACCGCCGAGCTGGACTGGGTGCTGGTACGTGGCTTCCACGCGCGCAGCTTCCTGACCGATGACCGCCGCATCGACGGCGTACTGCCCTCCGACCACTTCCCGCTGGTCGTTGAGCTGGACTGGCCGAAGCACTGAACAATGCAGCGACCCTCGCTACGGCGACGGTCGCTTGCCCAGCAGGCGGTACAGCGCCTGGTGCTGGTCGCGCGCCTGGCAGATGCGTGCGCCGACGGCAAGGAACACCGCAATGCCGACAAGGCCAACACCCAGCATTGAATCGGGCAGGCGCACGAAGCCGATCACCGCGGCCATCGCTGCCAGTACCAGCAACACCACCACGCCGACCGACAGCCCGGCCCCCGGCAGGCCGGGATCACCGAGCAGCGTCCGTTGCGCCGATTGCTTCTGTTCGCCCATGTCCTGTCCTCCCGTGGTTTTCCCACTAGTTACACGGCGGGCGGCACTTCCGGCAGAGTCAGAAACGTCACAGCGGCGAGAACGTCCACGGCGGCCCACGCGCTACCCTGCCAGCATCCTCGTTGAGCGGAGACAACGCATGACCCATCGCAGCCGACTGGCCGGGTTCATCATCGATTGCCAGGACACACCCGCCGCAGACAGCGCGCGCTTCTGGGCCGCAGCGCTGGGCCTGCAGGCCGAGCCCGCCCGTGCTGAAGGCGACGCAGAGTATGCCGATCTGACGGGCGCGCCGGCGGGATTGAACGTGGAAGTGCAGCGGGTCGATCACCCGTCGCGGGTGCATCTGGATATCGAAAGCGACGACATCGACGCCGAAGCCGAAAGGCTGGAAAAACTCGGTGCCCGCCGGGTCGGTTTCGTCAAACGCTGGTGGGTGATGGAAGCGCCCACCGGTCATCGATTCTGCATCGTGCGCATGCGTGATCACGATGCTCCGGCCAACCACTGGCCATGATGAAAAAAGGGACGGAAGCAGATGCTTCCGTCCCCTGTCGATCAGCGCGCCTGCGCCACGCTCGGCGCCTGCGGTGACTGGCCCCAGCCACCGAGTGCCTTGTACACACCCACGACACTGACATTGACCTCTGATTCGGCGGCCGCCAGTGCATCATCGGCCACCAGCTGCGTGCGCTGCGCGTCCAGCAGGGTCAGGAAGTCCTCCGACCCTTCGCGGTAGCGGATCTGCGCCAGCGATTCGGCACGCCGTGCCGCCTGCGCCTGCTCGACAACGATGGCCAACCGCGCCTGCTGCTTGGAGTAGCGGGTCAACGCGTTCTCGGTGTCCTCCAGCGCCAGCAGCACCGCCTGTTCGTACTGCGCGGCCACGCCCTCGGCCTCGGCCTTGCTGGCACGCAGGCGTGCCTTGACCGTACCGAAGTCGAATGCCGCCCAGCTCAACGACGGGGTCAGCGACCAGGCCTTGTTGTTGCCGTTGACCAGGCCACTGGCATCGCCGCCGAGGAAGCCGACGAAACCGGACAGCGACAGCCGCGGGAACAGATCGGCCGTGGCCACGCCGACACGCGCGGTGGCGGCAGCCAGGCGACGCTCGGCCACGCGCACGTCGGCACGCTGGCGCAGCAGTTCGCGGGTATCACCCAGCGGCAGTGCCTTGGCAAACGCCGGCACTTCGTGCGGCGCCAGCATGGCGGTCAATACTTCCGGACGCTGGCCAAGCAGGACAGCCAACCGGTTGCGCGACTGCGTCTCGGCCACTTCCAGCAGCGGGATGTCGGCCTCGATGGCCTTCAACCGTGCGCGGCTGCTCTGCACGTCCAGTTCGCTGCCGGCACCCAGTTCCCAGCGCGCCTCGGTCAGCCGCTGCGTATCGCGCAGGTTGACCAGGGTGCGCTGGGCCACCGCGATGCGCTTCTGGGTGCCACGCAGTTCGAAGTAGTTGCGTGCCACTTCGGCAGCGATCAGCACCTGCGCGTCGGCAAGGTTGGCCTGCTCGGCGTCCAGGTCGGCACGCGCGGCCTCTGCAGCACGGCGCTTGCGGCCGAACAGATCCAGCTCCCAGCCCGCATCGAAGCCGAGCTGGTAGCTTTCACTGAACACCCGCTGCCCACCCAGCTGCGGATCGGGTTGCTTGCGGCGGTCGTAGCTGCCGCCAGCGGTAACGTGTGGCGCCTGGTCGAAGCGGCTCTCGACAAACACGGCACGGGCCTGGCTGACACGGGCGACAGCCACGCGCAGGTCCAGGTTGTCCGACAGCGCGCCGTGCACCAGTTCTTCAAGCACCGGGTCATCGAACTGCGCCCACCAGCTGGCCACCGGCGAGGTGGTGCTGAAGACCGGCTGCTGTGCACCCTGCAGGACGACGGGCTCCTGCACCGGTGCCTTGTAGTTGGGGCCGACGCTGACACAGCCCGCCAGCACCAGGCTGGAGACGGCCATCGCCAGGGTGCGGATCACCATGGCAGCACCTCGCCCAGGTAGGTGAAGCTGCCGCTGGCGCCGGACTCGCCGATCAGCGCCATCTGCACGCTGGAACGCGCGCCCTCGGCGATTTCGATCTCGCCGTTGCCACCGTTCATATCGGTTTTCACGTAGCCGGGGTGCACGGTGTTGACCTTGATCGGCGTACTGCGCAGTTCATGGGCCAGAGCCAGGGTCCAGCTGTTCACCGCGGCCTTGGACGCGTTGTAGGCCGGGATCTTGAAGTCGTAGATGCCCGAGGTCGGATCGGCATGCAGGGTCTGCGAGCCGAGCATGCTGGAGACGTTGACGATGCGGCCGGACTTGGCCTGCTTGATCAGCGGCAGGAAGGCCTGGGTCACCGCCACCAGCGCATACACGTTGGTCTCGAACGTGCGACGCCAGGTGTCCAGCGACTGCTCCGACGGCAGTTGCGCTGGGTTCTCGATCATGATGCCGGCGTTGTTGACCAGGATGTCCAGACGACCATGGCGCTGACGCACCTGCTCGACCGCCTCGGCGATGCTGGCGCCATCATTGACGTCCAGCTGCAGCGCTTCCACCGGCAGGCCCTCGGCCTGCAGCTTCAACGCCAGTTCCACTGCGGTTTCGCGCTTGCGCCCGGCCAGCAGCGTGTGCACGCCGGCCTGTGCCAGCTGGCGCACGGTTTCCAGGCCGATGCCGCGGGTTGCGCCGGTGACCAGCGCGATCTTGTTCTGATGGGTGTTCATGGATTCATTGCCTTGGTAGGGGGAAGCGGGCGCCGGTGGTTGCCGGCGCCGCTGTTTTCCATGTCAGTGGTGGATGGTCGGCTCGCCGTGCTGCACCAGCTGGCCGCCACCGTTGCGGGTGACGAACTTGCGCAGTGCCACGTAGAACACCGGGGTCAGGAACAGGCCGAACAGGGTCACGCCCAGCATGCCGGCGAACACCGTGATGCCGGTCACCGAGCGCACTTCTGCGCCAGCGCCATGCGACAGCACCAGCGGCACGGTGCCGGCGATGAAGGCGATGGAGGTCATCACGATCGGGCGCAGACGCAGGCGGCAGGCTTCCAGTGCCGCTTCGACGATGCCCTTGCCGCCCATTTCCAGCTCTCTGGCGAACTCGACGATCAGGATCGCGTTCTTGCACGCCAGGCCCATCAGCACCACCAGGCCGACCTGCACGAACACGTTGTTGTCGCCGCCGGTCATCCACACGCCGAACAGCGCGGACAGCAGGGTCATCGGCACGATCAGGATCACCGCCAGCGGCAGCGACCAGCTTTCGTACAGCGCGGCCAGCACCAGGAAGGCGAGCATGATCGCCACCGGGAACACGATGAAGGCCGCCTTGCCCTGGGTCGCCTGCTGGTAGCTCAGGTCGGTCCATTCGGTAGCCATGCCCACCGGCAGCACCTTGGCGGCGATGGCGGTGAGGTTGTTCATCGCTTCGGCCGAGGACAGCACACGCGGGTCGGCTTCACCGGCCAGGTCAGCGGCCGGGTAGCCGTTGAAGCGCAGCACCGGGTCCGGACCGTAGGTTTCCTTGACGGTGACCATCGAGCCGATCGGCACCATCTCGCCACGGTCGTTGCGGGTCCGCAGCTTGCCGATGTCCTCGACGCTGTCACGGAACTGGCCATCGGCCTGCGCGATCACCTGCCAGGTACGTCCGAACTGGTTGAAGTCGTTGACGTAGGCCGAACCCAGGTAGGTCTGCAGCGTATCGAACAACTCGGTCAGCTGTACGCCCTGGGCCTTCGCCTTGACACGGTCCACCTCGGCATCCAGCTGCGGCACGTTGGCCTGGTAGCTGGTGATCGGGAAGGCCATGCCCGGGGTCTGCGCAACCGCACCCTGCATCGACTGCACCGCGTTCTGCAACGCGCCATAGCCGAGGTTGCCACGGTCCTGGATGAACATCTGGTAGCCGTTGCCGTTACCGAGGCCGAGGATCGGCGGCGGCATCATGGCGAAGGCGAACCCTTCCTGCAGACCTGCGATCTTCTGGTTGATCTCCGCATTGATCTGCGCCGCGGTACGGCCATGGCGCTCGCTGAACGGCTTGAGCGGAATGAACGCGACACCGGTGTTGGGCGTGTTGGTGAACTGCAGGGCATTCAGACCGGGGAACGAGATGGTGTGAGCCACACCGTCGGTTTCCTGGGCGATCTTGGCGACCTTGCGCAGCATTTCATCGGTACGCGCGATCGACGAACCCTCCGGCAGCTTCACGCCGGCGATCAGGTACAGCTTGTCCTGGGTCGGAATGAAGCCCGGCGGCACCAGCTTGAAGATGAAGCCGGTACCCACCAGCAGCACCGCATACACCACGAACACCGCACCACGACGACCGAGGATCTTCGACACGCCACGCTCGTACTTTTCCGAGCTGGACTTGAAGAAGCGGTTGAACGGACGGAACACCCAGCCGAACAGACGGTCGATGATGCGGGTCGGGGCATCCTTCGGCGCGCCATGCGGCTTGAGCAGGCGGGCCGCCAGGGCCGGCGACAGGGTCAGCGAGTTGATCGCCGAGATCACCGTGGAGATGGCGATGGTGACCGCGAACTGCTTGTAGAACTGACCGGTGACGCCCGACAGGAACGCCATCGGCACGAACACCGCACACAGCACCAGCGCGATGGCGATGATCGGCCCGGACACTTCGCGCATCGCCTGATGCGCAGCGGCCAGCGGGGTCAAGCCTTCTTCGATGTTGCGCTCAACGTTTTCCACCACCACGATCGCGTCATCGACCACGATGCCGATCGCCAGCACCAGGCCGAACAGGCTCAGCGTGTTGATCGAGAAGCCCAGCAGGTACAGCGCGCCGAACGTACCGACGATCGACACCGGCACCGCGATGAGCGGGATGATCGACGCACGCCAGGTCTGCAGGAACAGGATCACCACCAGCACCACCAGCGCGATGGCTTCCAGCAGGGTGGAGACCACGGCCTTGATCGAGTCGCGCACGAAGATGGTGGTGTCATACACCGCTTCGTACTTCACGTCGGCCGGCATGGTCTTCTGCATCTCGTCCATGCTGGCCATCACCGCATCGCGGATTTCCAACGCATTGGCGCCGGGGGCCTGGAAGATACCGATACCCACCGCGTTCTTGCCGTCCAGCTGCGAGCGCAGCGTGTAGTCACCGGCACCCAGTTCGACCCGGGCCACGTCCGCCAGCCGCACCACTTCACCGTCGGTGCCGCTCTTGAGCACGATGTCGCCGAACTCCTGCTCGCTGCGCAGGCGGCCCTGGGCATTGATCAGGGTCAGGAACTGGCTGTTGGGCATCGGCTCGGCGCCGAGCTGGCCGGCCGAGACCTGCACGTTCTGCTCGCGCATGGCGCGCACCACATCGCTGGCGGTCAGGCCGCGCGCGGCCACCTTGTCCGGGTCCAGCCAGGCGCGCATGGCATAGTCACCACCGCCGAAGATCTGTGCGTCGCCGACGCCCTGGATACGTGCCAGCGCGTCCTTGACGTGCAGGCGGGCGTAGTTGCGCAGGTACAGGGTGTCGTACTTGCCGTTGGGCGAGGTCAGGTGCACCACCATCAGGAAGGTGGGTGACTGCTTCTGGGTGGTCACGCCTTGCCGGCGCACGTCCTCGGGCAGTCGCGCCTGGGCCTGGGCAACGCGGTTCTGTACCTTCACCGCCGCTTCGTCCGGGTCGGTGCCCGGGCGGAAGGTGATGGTCATCTGCAGCACGCCGTCGGAACCGGCCACCGACTTGAGGTAGATCATGCCCTCAACGCCGTTGATGGCCTCCTCCAGCGGGGTGGCCACGGTTTCGGCGATCACCTTCGGGTTGGCGCCCGGGTAGACCGTGCGTACGACCACCGACGGCGGCACCACTTCGGGGTACTCACCGATGGGCAGCATCGGAATCGAGATCAGGCCTGCGGCGAAGATCACGATCGACAGCACCGCCGCGAAGATCGGCCTGTCGATGAAGAAACGGGAAAAGTCCATGGAAGAATTCCTGGAAAAGGCCGTCGGCGGGCAACAGCCGCCCTGCCCCTCGCCAATCTGGCGAAGGCAGTGACGGCTGCCGCTGGCACCGGCAGCTAAGCGGGGACGCGGATCAGTGGTTCAGTGCGGCAGTTGCATCGCGACCCGGCGCCGGCGCAGCGGTGGGCTGCATCGCCACCGCCTTCGCCTGCACCGGCATACCGGGCATGAAGACCTTCTGCACGCCATCGATGATCACCTTGTCACCGGCGGCCAGGCCCTGCTCGACGATGCGCAGGCCTTCGGCGGTGCGGCCGAGGCGGATGTCACGGCGCTGGGCCTTGCCATCCTTGTCGACCACGTACACGTACTTGCGGTCCTGGTCGGTCAGCACGGCCTTGTCGTCGATCAGCATGGCCTGGAACTGGCCGCTGCCGAGCAGCTGCACGCGGGCGAACAGGCCCGGGGTGAACTGGCGATCGGCGTTGTCCAGCAGTGCGCGGACGCGGATGGTGCCGGTGCTGCGGGTCACCTGGTTGTCGAGGAAGTCGACCTTGCCCGAGTGCGGGTAGCCTTCTTCACCGGACAGGCCGATCTTCACCGGCAGCTCGCTGTCGCGCTCGCTCGGGCGCTCGCCCTTGCGTGCCATCTGCGCGTAGCGCAGGAAGGTGCTTTCGTCGGCATCGAAGTACACGAACACCGTATCCAGCGAGACCAGCGTGGTCAGCACGCTGGCGCTGTCACCGGCGGTGACCAGGTTGCCGGCGGTGACCATCGCCCGGCCGGCCCGGCCGTCGATCGGCGCACGCACCTTGGTGAACTCCAGGTTGAGGCGGGCGGCATCCACCGCGGCCTGCGCAGCCTGCACCGCCGCACCGGACTGGTCGGCGGCCGCACGACGCTGTTCGGCGGTCTCGGTGGAAATCGCCTGCTGTTCGGCCAGGCGCTTGGCACGCTCGGATTCGCTGCGGGCCAGCACCGCCTGGGTACGCGCACGGGCCAGTTCGGCGTTGGCGCGGTCGTACTCGGCCTGGTAGCTGCGGGCATCGATGGTGAACAGGACGGCGCCCTTCTTCACTTCTTCGCCTTCAACGTAGTTGACCTTGTCGATGTAGCCGGACACGCGCGGGCGCAGCTCGACGCTCTGCACGGCCTCGACGCGACCGCTGAACTCGTCCCACTGGCTGACCTGCTTGAGCAGCACGGGGGCAGCTGAGACCTGCGGCGGGGGCGGCGCGCCGGCTTCTTCGGCATGGCCACCGCTGCAGGCCGCCAGGACGGCGGCAGCGAGGATCGACACGCCAGCCATCGCGATGCGATGACCGAAACGATGTGGAGTGGTATAGGGGGAAGTCATGGCATGCATCCGTACGGAGGGGTGGTACAGCTATTTGAGAATTGCTATCAACTTTCGGCGGCGTATCCTGCGACCTCAACCAAAGTCGAGGTCAAGCAACGCCTGCGGTGTCGCGCCACAGCGGCGGTATTTCCAGATGCAGCAGGCCGCGTGGCAGTTCGGCATCACTGCTGTCGCAACGGACGATTGCGCGGTTGTCGCGGCACCCGTCGAGCAGGGACACCACGCGGCGACCGACCAGCAGTGAACTCGGCCATTCAATACAGGCGTTGGCAGCGTTGGCCGGCGTGCAGACCGGACTGCACACTTCCAGCATCTGCGCGCGTACGCCTACGGCCTGCGCTTCCTGGTGCACCACCTGCGCGTACATGCGCAGCGCGGCGGTGGTGATCGAGGTCTCGCCATAGCCTGCCCAGGGCTTGAGCCCGGCCGGGCTGCCGATCATCACGTAGCGGCGAGCATGCACGTTGTCCTGCAGCAGCGGCAGCAGGTGGTGCACTGCGTGCACATGCGGCATCAGGTCCGCCTGCAATGCCGCCGACAGGGCGTCACCGCCACGCTCGACCACGCGGCCACGGTTGTACGGGCCGCCCATCGCGGCAACCACCGCTGCCAGCGGGCGCGGGCGCTGCGCCACGCGTTCGGCCAGCGCACGTGCCGAACTGTCGTCGCTGAGCGAGCCCAGCATCGTCTGCAGGCCCGGCTCATCGGCGAACTGCTCGTGCAACGCCGCCAGGCGGCCGGGATCGCGGCCGACCACCAGCACGGGGCTGCCGGCCTCCAGCAATGCACCGACCACACCTTGGCCCACGGCACCGGTGCCGCCGAGAACCAGGACCTCGGGCGTCAGAATCCCATTCACGGGACATTTCCTCCCAAATCCGGGATAGTCCCGATCCGGCGCAGTCGGTCACCCTTGTGCGAGGCAAGGTGCAAGGCACCGCCACGCTGCTGACGCATGGGTGCGGTAAACTCCCGAAAATCCTTGTTAACCAAGGAGCTGGGACGGGATTCAACGGTCATTGCCAGGTCCAGGGCGTTCTGGCCGGCAATCCGGAAGCGGGCAAGAATGTTGCGCAGGCTCATGGCGGACGGGCTCCAATTAGCGAATGGCGCCACGATAGACCTCAAACCCCTACTTGATTAGTCCTGATTAAGGGGAATAATCATCCCGTCCCCGGTCCAATCGTTCTGTCACGATTGCCCCATCCCCGACGTCCAGGATCCCTGACCATGTCCCACGATCTCAACGAGACGCTGATCTTCGTCAAAGTGGTCGAGCAAGGCAGCTTCATCGCGGCTGCCAAATCGCTCGGCCTGCCCAAGACTACGGTCAGCCGCAAAGTGCAGGAACTGGAAACGCGCCTCGGTGCGCGCCTGCTGCACCGGACCACGCGCCGCCTCGGCCTCACCGAAGCCGGCTCGATCTATCACGAGCATTGCCAGCGCATCGCGCGCGAACTTGAAGAAGCCGAAAGCGCGGTCAGCCAGCTGCAGTCCGGTCCACGCGGATGGTTGCGCTTCACCGTGCCCTATTCGATCGGCATCACCTGGATCGCACCGCTGCTGGGCCAGTTCCATGCGCAGTACCCGGAAATCCGCCTGGACATGCACATGGGCAACGAGAAGCTGGACCTGATCGCCGGTGAGGCCGATCTTGCCCTGCGCGTGGGTGCCCTGCCCGATTCCAACCTGGTGGCGCGCAAGCTCGGCAGCCTGCGCACGCAGGTGTTCGCCAGCCCGGCCTACATCGAGCGCTACGGCGAACCGCTGCATCCGGAAGAGCTGCAGTTCCACCGCATCCTGGCCATGCGCAAGCCGTACCACACCGGCAATTCGCCACGCTTCACCTGGCAGCTGGGCGAGAACGGTGGCGAGCTGCGCGACTTCCCGGTGACGCCGCTGATGACGGCCAACGACATGTCTGCGCTGAATGGCGCGCTGGTGTGTGGCGAAGGTCTGCTGCTGACCGGCGACGTGATGGCCAAGCCGTTCGTCGAGTCGGGCATGGTGCGCCGCGTTCTGGCCGGCTGGACCGGTCCGGAAGTGGATTTCAACGCGGTGTTCGCCGGTGGCCGGCTGGTCTCGCCGAAGGTACGCGCGTTCGTCGATTTCCTGGTGGAGAAGCTCAACTTCGACGCCAACTACATGCTGGCGCAGTGCCCCGGTGCGAAGCTGGCGCGGCAGCAGCAGGAACAGGAAGAAGCGGCGCTGGCGAGCAGCGGCAAGCGCATCCTGGAGAAGGTGGCTGCTTCGGCGGCGTAAGCTGCAGCGATGCCGCCTGTACCCTGCTCCTGGATCGCCTCCGGTAGATGCCGACCTTGGCCGGCACGGCTCTCCACATGGGCTATCGGCGTGCCGAGCACACTCGGCACCTACAGAAAATGCCGCCTGCAAGGGCGGCATTTTCGTTCCGGCTGCGCCGGAACAGCGATAACGCTGCGCGTTATTGTTTGAGAGGAATCACGCGGATCTCGACGCGGCGGTTCTTGGCACGGCCGGCATCGGTGCTGTTGTCAGCGATCGGGTAGGCCTTGCCAGCGCCCAGGGTTTCGATGCGCACGCTCTGCACGCCCTGGCCGATCAGGTACTGCGCCACCGAATCAGCACGCTCCTTGGACAGGCGGTTGTTGACCGCGTCGCTGCCGATGCTGTCGGTGTGGCCGACCACTTCGATCATGGTCTGGTTGTAGTCACGCAGGGTGCCGGCAACGCCATTGAGCGAGCCGTAGAACTGCGGCTTCAGTGCCGACTTGCCGAAGTCGAAGGTGATGCCGTCGGGCAGGTTCAGCATGATGTTGTCGCCCTGGCGCTCGACGTCGATGCCGGTGTTGGCAGTGCGCTCGCGCAGCGCGCGCTCCTGGCGATCCTGGTACTGGCCCACCGCGGCGCCACTGAGTGCGCCGATGCCCGCGCCGATCAGCGCATGCTGGCGACGCTCGGTCGCGCTGTCGCCGGACAGCAGGCCCGCGGCCACGCCGATGGCGGTACCGATCAGGGCATTGCGGCCGGTGCGGTTCTGCTGCTCGGTCGGGTTGCCGTACGGATCACTCTGCACATAGGAGCCGCCGGTGGCGCAGGCCGACAGGACGGCCGCACTCATCAGGGCCAGTGCGACGTTGCGGGTGGTGTTGCGGATCATGGTGTTCTCCTTGGTTTCCGGTCGGGCCGGCGGCTTGCGGGCGGCAACGAGGATAAACAGCCGGACGCGATGTCGGGATGATGATCACACCGGTCGACAGGGACGTGTTCAGCTAGCTGTCTGGACCGCTCAGCCAGCGCTTTACCCCGCCGCCGACTGACGGTAGGCGGCCAGAGCGGCATCCCGGCCAGCCGCCAGGTCCACCAGCGGCGTGCGTGGGTAGCCCGGCGCGCGTTCGGCCAGCAGGTGCGGATGCTGCCATGGAGCGAACCGCGCTTTCACCGGCAGCGCCGCCAGCTCAGGCACCCAGCGGCTGATGTAGCGCGCCTGCGGATCGAACTTCTCGGCCTGTGTGACGGGATTGAACACGCGGAAATACGGAGCCGCGTCGGCACCGGTGCCGGCCACCCACTGCCAGCCCATTGTGTTGTTGGCCAGGTCGGCATCCACCAGCGTGTCCCAGAACCAGCGCGCACCGTGCTGCCAGTGCGCACGCAGGTGTTTGCACAGGTAGCTGGCGACGATCATCCGCACCCGGTTGTGCATGTAGCCGGTATGCCAGAGCTCGCGCAGGCCAGCATCGACGATGGGGACGCCGGTATTGCCGCGCTGCCAGTCGTGCAGCTGGGCGGCACTGGGGCTGGCCCACGGGAAGCGATCGAAGCGTGGATTGAGGTTGTCGGTGGGCGTCTTCGGGAAGTGGTGCAGCAGGTGATGGGCAAAGTCACGCCAGCCAAGCTGGCGCAGGTAGCCATCGATGTCAGCATCGGTACCGGCACTGCGCAGGCCTTCCAGCGCGTGGGCGATGCGCCACGGCGCGATTTCGCCGAAATGCAGGTGCGGCGACAGCCGCGAGGTACCGACCCGATCCGGCAGGTCGCGCTGCTCGCGATAGCCGCGCAGCGCACCATCCTCGAACACGGACAACGCCTCGAGCGCACCGGTCTCGCCCGGCTGCCAGTGTTCCCAGAACCCGGTATCCCAGTGAAGCGTGGGCGCCAGCTGCAGCGTATCCAGCGCGAGGCTGTCGACCGTATGCGCCGGCAGCGTCTCCGGTGCGGCCTGCAAGGCGGGCAAACGCCAGTGGCTGAGTACGTTGCGCCAGTACGGAGTGAATACCTTGTAGGGCTGCCCCTGCTGGGTGGCGATGTCCCAGGGCTCGAACAGCAGGCTGCCGTTGCAGCTCTGCGCATCGATGCCCTGCTCGCGCAGCGTGCGTTTGATGGCGGCATCGCGCGGTTGCGTCGCCGGTTCGTACTTGCGGTTCCAGTACACCGCTTCAGCGCCGGTCGGCTCGATCAACGCCTGCAGGGCCGGCAGGCTGTCACCGGCACGCAGCACCAGCGATGAACCCCGTGCACGCAGGTCGGCGTCCAGCGCTGCCAGCGAACGATGGCGCCATGCATTGGAGGCCGCGCCCGGCGCCCACTCGCCCTCTTCGTGCGGCGCGTGGATGTACACCGGCACCACATCGTGGCCAGCTTCCAGCGCCGCCTGCAGCGCCGGATTGTCCTGCAACCGCAGGTCCCGACGGAACCATACCAACGCTACCGACACGTGCACTGCCTCTCAGTTGCTGGGCGGCCATGATAGCCAGTGACGGTGAAGGCGATGCGTGCGACCGGCCCTGCTAGGCTGCGCGCTCTTCCGCTTGCGCCCGGCCCACGTCATGGATGATCTTCGCGCCACGTTTGCCCGCTTCGGCCCCCTGCAATCGCAATCCGCCGACGCGTGGCAGGGGCCGTTCCCGCTGCCGGACGTGCTGGCCAGGTTCTATGCACACGTCGGCCCGTTCGGCGAGGTATTCAATCCTGCAAAAGGCCCCTGCGGCATCACCATTCCAGGCCTTGAGGTGTGGATACCGCCCTTGCAGCGCCTGTGGGCCTACCAGGCAGGCTATCGCTGGAACGGCAACGATGGCGAACCGATCAGCGATTGGCCGGCGCAGTGGCTGGTGATCGCCGACCGTGGCGCCGATCCCCTCATCCTCGACATCGACGACGGCCGCGTACTGTTCGCCCGTCATGGTGCGGGCCACTGGGACGCCGACGGGTTCGCCGCCGACGTGCCGACCCTGATGGCCGCGTTGGCTGCGGCCGGCAGCGTTTACCTCGATGCCGATGAGGATCTGTACAGCGATGACGATGATGGCGGGATCCGTCCGGTTCATCGCGAAGCGGCGCTGCGCGCTGTCGCTTTGGTGCTGGGCAGCACGGATGAAGCAGAACTGTTCCTGGACGCAATGCAGTAGAGCCACGCCATGCGTGGATGGTGCACGGAAAGGTTCAATCCACGCGTGGCGTGGATCCACTTCTGGACTGCTGCATCGCTTCGCTGATCACCCGTCCGTCGTTCTTTCCTGCGGCACCTGCTCCGGCTGAGCGGCCAGGAACGGGTGCAGTACGGTATCGGCAGCAGCCACCGCGCCCACCACCAGCAGCAGGGCAACGGCAATGGCGGCCATCGGAACGAGGCGCGTGCGCGTGCTCATCGGTCGTTCCTCACTCCCAACACCGGTCGGTGCGGCCCTTGGCGGTCTGGGCACGCGCGCAGTCACGCGGCGCGATCCGTCCCTCCTGCTGCTCCACCCTTTGCTTTCCGCCATTGTCATCGCGCTTCAGCTCGAAGGCGTCGTACAGGCGCCCGGTCACCGTGCGGGCCTCGTAGCGAAGGCGCTGCGGATCGATGCGCAACACCTGGAACAGCTGGGTGTCTTCGCCCACAGGGTCCATCGTCCTGCGTGCTTCGTCCGACAGGCGGTACTGTTTCGGTCCCGCCACCGTCACCACGTATTGCGGTGTTGCCGCCTGCCCTTCGCCGCGACGGCCGTAGGTATGGTCATGCCCCTGCAGTACCAGATCCACCTTGTGACGGCGCACCACCGGCAGCAGCACCTTGCGCAGGGCAGCATTCTCGCGGCCCTCGCGCGGCGAATAGAACGGCTGGTGCAGCAGCACGATCGTCCACGGCTGCCGGTTGCCGGACAGCACCTTGTCCAACCACTGTGCCTGCGCCTTGGCGGTACCGAGATCCAGCGCCGACGTGCCATCGACCACGGCCACGCGCACGCCCTGTGCGTCGAACCAGTAGCTGGTACCCGCCGCCGCGCTGGCACCGTTGCCCGGCAGGGCGAAGGTCACCGGCCAATGGCGGCCCAGCACACGGCGCTCCTGTGGCGTGTCCTCGAATTCCTCGAAGTACTCGTGGTTGCCGATCGCCGGCGCCACCAGCGTCTCCTGTGCCAGCCAGCTGGTGGCGGCAAACCATTCGCCCCATTCGCTGTCGTCCATGTTGTCGCCACCGCTGACCAGGTCGCCGGCAAACAGACTGATCCGCGCATCCGGCGCGGCCTTCTGTGCGACCCGCACCACGCGGCTTACATGGCTGACGTTCTTGTTCTGGGTATCGCCGAAATACAGCAGGGTCAGCGGCTGGTCGGCAGCGGCCATCGTACGCAGCTGGTTCCACGCGCTCCAGCTGCCATTGCCCTGTACGCGGTAGACATACAGGGTGTCCGGCTGCAAACCGTCGATGTCGGCGCGATGATGATGCGACAGGCCGTTCTCGGTCTGCAGCACCTGGGTCTTCGCGCGCACCTGGACGATGCCCTCGATGGCCGGCGAATCGTCGGCCCGTGCGATTTCCAGCAGCGGCGACTGCACGCTGCCATCGGTGCGCCAGGCCACTGCAAAGCCGTGGCTGGGGTCGACCGATGGAGAGGCAACGATGCGGTCCGGCACCGGTGTGGCCGCGTAGTAGCGGCTGCCCGACGGCACCTGCGTATTGGGCTCGGCCGCAGCCATCGCCATCGATGGCAATGCCAGCAGCAGCCCGATCGCAAGCAGGCGCACCAAGCGCGCGCTCACGAGCCACACTCCAGCGGCAGGGCCAACTGCTTGGCGATGCTCTCCCAGTCGAAGGCCACCACACCCTGGTCATCGTGCACCGCATACAGGGCGCCGTGCGGGAACCGTGGCGTTGGCTGCTGCATCATCCAGATGCCATCGGTGTTGGCCACGGTATTGCCCTGGAACGCACCCACCGGCTTCAGCGTATGGCGGTCGAACAGATGGAACACGCTACGCTGCTTGCCCTGCTCGGTGGTGATCCACCAGCCGTCCTTGCCGCAGGTGCGCAGCATCACGCCTTCGGCCTGCGCCTTGAACACGTCGCGGCCGAAGGTGGTGCCGGTGAAGCGCCCCGCCAGGGTGTAGACCTTGAATTCGCTGGCGTAGCTTTCGTCCTCTTCGGCGATCAGCAGGCGATCATTGGCCGGATCTCCCCAGATCGATTCGACCACACGCAGCGCGCCGGCTTCGCTGGTATCACCGATGCTGGCCGACAGTGTTGCCTGCACCTTCGTGCCATCGCGGGACACGTGGTACTGGCGCACGCGCTTGTCCAGCTCAGCCAGCGGCGGCAGGATGTCCTTGCCCTGTGCGTCCTCGCCGTTGTCCCAGGAGTCGGTGACGTAGACGCTGTAGCCATCGGCACGGCGGTCCACCCACAGGCCGTAGGGCTTGCGCAGATCGTCGGCACCGAAGGTGGCCAACGGAGTGAAGTCCGGCAGCGAAAGCACCTGCACACGGTGGTTGTCGCGCTCGACGATCCACAGCAGGTCATCGATCACCGCGATGCCGTTGGGGCGATCGAACTGGCCCAGGCCGGTGCCGGTGCTGCCGACGTCGCGCAGGTGCTGGCCGTTGCTGCCGTCGTAGACCACCAGCTTGTCGGTGGCCTTGGCCGTGGCGATCAGCCAGGTCTTGCCATCCGGCGCCTGCCACGACGCGGGCGAATCGATGTTGTCGGCCGGGGTCATCGGGGTCAGGAAGGCCTCGGCGATGGTCGCCACGTTGCGCTCGACCGGTGCCACAGCGCCGGTCGCTGCAGCCGCTGCCGGCGCCTTGTCCGCGGCCGGCGTGCAGCCGGCGGCAAGAACGGCTGCCAGCGAGGCCGCCATCAGGGTGATGCAACGCGTCATCACAGCGCCACCTTCAGGCCCACGGCGTAGGTGCGGCCGTACTCTTCCATCTGCAGGGTGCGCGAGCGCGTGCCCTGGTAGAGCTCCAACGGCTTGTCCAGCAGGTTCTGCGCTTCAAAATACATGCTCACGTTCGCGTTGAACTTGTAGTCCAGCGAGAAGTCGAGCTGGGTGTTGGGCGCGACGTAGATGTCGAACGCACGGCCCTTGCCGATGCTGTCCAGGTACTCGCTGCGGTACACCGCCGCCAGACGGGTGCTCAGGCCGTACTTTTCATAGCCGATGTGGGCGCTGTACACGTGCTTGGAGGCACGCGGCAGGGTGAAATCCTCACCGGCGCGATCCTCGATGCCAGCGTCGAATCCGGTATCCAGCCAGGTGCCGCTGGCGCCCACCAGCAGACCGTCCAGGCCGGCGGGCAGGAAGGCCAGCTGCTGCTGCCAGTTCAGCTCCGCACCACGCACGGTGGCTTTGCGGCCATTGATCGGCTGGGTCACGTCGAAACCACCGTAGGCCGGATCATTGGTGCGCACCGTCTCGACGATATAGCCGTCGATGGACTTGTGGAACAGACCGAGCGAAACGATGCCGGTGCTGCCGAGGTACTTCTCCACCGACAGGTCGATGTTCTTCGACTCGTACGGGTCCAGCTCAGGATTGCCCAGCCGCACTTCCTCGTCGCCGCGGCTGTAGCCGACGCGCGGCGAGATATCACCGAAGGACGGGCGCGAAACGGTCTTGTTGGCCGAGGCGCGCAGCACCCAGTCATCGGCCGCGTCATAGCGCAGGTGCAGGCCCGGCAGTACGTTGGTATAGCTGCTGTTGGCCACGCGCGGGGTTACGGTGTAGCTGCGGCCGTTGGCCGCCACATCGACCTGGTTGCCTTCGGCCCTGAAGCGCGTGTTCTCCACACGCACGCCACCGATGATGCGCAGCGCACCGACATCCCAGGTCCCCATGGCGTAGCTGGCGAAGATGTCTTCACTGGCGGTGTAGTCCTCTTCCAGCGAGGTCATCGCGTTGGCGCCGACATCCTGCGGACGGGCACTGAACTGGCCACGGTTGGCCGCCCAGTACGCGCGCATCGCGTCCGAATCCATGCCGTCACCCAGGGTGCCGTGGCGGTGATCCGGGGAGCCGGTGGTCCAGCTGGACAGGGCAACCTTCGGGCCGACGCGCAGTTCGCTTTCGTCGACGTTGACGTCGCGGTCGCGCCAGCGCCCCAGCAGGCCGAACTTGATGCTGCTGCTGTCGCCGTCGAAGCGGACGTTGACCTGTGCGCTGTGCTCCTTGTCGTTCACCTGCTTGGGTGAAATCACGAAGCGGTCGAACGCGTAGTTCGCGTTGTCCAGCCACTGCGGATTGTCGAAGCTGTAGCTGGGCATTCGACTGCTCTGGTCCAGCGTACCGTTGAAGGCCTTGCCGTTGAGCTTGAAGCGCGCCTCCATTTCATCGTTCACCCGCTCTTCGGTGCGGGTGAAACCAACCTTGTAATCGACCACGGCGTTGGTCAGCGTGTTCTCGCCGCCCAGGCTGGCCGCGAAGGTGTTCTCTTCCTTGGTGCGGTAGCGCATGCGCTTGTCGATGGAATCCTTCGGCATGCCGTCCAACCGGTACTGGTCGGTACCGGTCTTCACCATCTTGGCGTCATCGAAGTTGAAGATCACCCGCTGGCGGGTTTCGGCATCATCGAACTGGCTGTACAGCGCACGCAGGTAGTACTTGCTGTCCTCGTTCGGGCGCCAGTCCAGGTTGAGGTTGGCGCCGATGCGCTTGCGCTCGATTTCGTATTTGCGGTGCTGCAGGTTGATCGCGGTGACGTCGCCCGGTGCGGCATCGTCTTCGCCGTCGTACTCCACTTCGGTGTTGTCCGATTCGAACGTGCGCTTCTGGTAGTTCACGCCCAGCGCGACGCCGAAGGTGTCGTTGAACACTTCGCTGTAGTTGAAGGCCGCCTTCGGGCTGGTTTCGCCGGACAGCTGCTGGTGGCTGGCTTCGATCTTGCCACGCAGGCTGCGGCCGTCACGATCGAAGGCCGAGGCCGATTCAACCAGGATCGCGCCGCCGATGGCGTCGCCCGGCATGTCCGGGGTGGGCGACTTGACCACGCGCAGGCGCTCGGTCGAATCGGACGGAATCACATCCAGCGGCGCCGCGCGGCTGGAATCTTCCGGGGTGCCGATGGCGATGCCGTCGACGCTGACGCTGTTGAGGTTGGCATCCAGGCCACGCACCACCACGAAACGGCCTTCACCCTGGTCTCGGGTCACGCTGATGCCCGGCAGGCGCTGCAGCGACTCGGCCACGTTCTTGTCCGGGTACTGGCCCAGTGCGTCTGAAGACACGGCGTCTTCGATGGCATCGCTGCTGCGCTTCAGGTCGACGGCGCGTACCTGCGATTCCAGCTGCGCACGCACTTCTATGCGGTCCAGATCGGTCGCTGCGGCGGCACCCCCTGCCACGGCAGCGGCGGCGTTTTCGGCCGCCAGCACCGACGGGCTGGCCGTCACCAGCAGCGAGAGGCTGATTGCCAGGCCCAACGTGTTCTTCTTCTGCACAGCTATCCCCAACGGTGTAAAGATTGGGTCAGCACGGTATGTCCGGCAAGTTGCATGGGCATGACACCGGTGGAGCCTGGCCTGCCGGACCCGGCTCGGCACCACCGCGCATTCCGCTTAAAATGGGGGCCTCCCCTTCTGCCAGACCCTCCCATGAAGATCGTCGAAGTGCGCCACCCGCTGGTGCAGCACAAGATCGGCCTGATGCGCAACGCCGCGCTCAGCACCAAGGATTTCCGCGAACTGGCCAACGAACTGGGCACGCTGCTGGCCTACGAGGCCACCGCCGACCTGGAAACCGAGCCGCACACCCTGCCGGGCTGGTCCGGCCCGGTCACCGTGCAGCGCATCGCCGGCGCCAAGATCACCGTGGTGCCGATCCTGCGCGCCGGCCTGGGCATGCTCAGCGGCGTGCTGTCGCTGATTCCGGCCGCCCGTGTCAGCGTGGTCGGCCTGCAGCGCGATGAGGAAACCCTGCAGCCGGTGCCCTACTTCGAGCGCCTGACCGGCCGCCTGGAAGAGCGCGACGCGCTGATCCTCGACCCGATGCTGGCCACCGGCGGCACCCTGATCGCCACCATCGACATGCTCAAGCGCGCCGGCGCACGCCGGATCAAGGGCATCTTCCTGGTTGCCGCGCCGGAGGGCATCGAAGCGGTGAAGGCCGTGCACCCGGACGTAGAGATCTACACCGCCGCGATCGATGCGCAGCTCAACGACAAGGGCTACATCCTGCCGGGCCTGGGTGATGCCGGCGACCGCATCTTCGGTACCCGCGTGGGCTGAGATCGACCGGGTCGGAGCGCTTTCGAAAGGAAGTGCTCCACCTGCTCCAGGCACCTTCACGCCGGCTTTGCGGCAACGGGCGAATGCTCCGCGCACCCGCCCCGCCCTGGAGCCACCATGAAAGCCTCTTTGCTGCTCGCCGCCGCCCTGCTGGTCGGCCTCCCGATTGCCGCCAACGCAGCCACCCCACAGCAGCAGCGCATGGCCGACTGTTCGGCAAAGAACAAAGGGCTGAAAGGCGACGCCTACAAGTCCGCGCAGAGCGCATGCCTGAGCTCGCACGCAGCCGCACCGGCAACCCCTGCCACGCCGCAGGAGCGCATGAAGAAGTGCAACGCAGACGCCGCCACCCAAAAGCTCGCCGGCGACGCCCGCAAGACCTTCATGAGCAGCTGCCTCAAGGCATCGTAAAAACAGCGAAGAAAGGCCCCATCCACGCATGGCGTGGATCTACTGACCGTCACTTGGAACCTGTCCGTCGAATGGGGGCAGAGCCCATTGCGCAGCAACGGGATCGGACCCCGAAAGATCCAACGGGCGTCCCATCCGTCACCGGAAAACTGTCGAAGGCGGGGCGGTGTCGGATTGCGGGGTGTCAGCCGCATGGATGCGGCTGCCAAGCCTACAAGGACGTACTTGCGGCGTCCCCGCAATCCGACACCGCCCCGCCACCCCACGGATAGCCCGGTGTTGCTGTTGCTCCGGCTCCGGCCTCGGCGGGTGCAGGGCGCAGCCCTGCCGGCCAACCTCACCCCAGCGCGCGCGCCTTCAGTTCGCCCTGCTCATGCAGCGTCACGAAACGTCCCTTCTCATCCCGCCCGACCTGCGCCAGCGCCACCTGCGGATCATGGGTGAAGAACAGATGCACGTTGCGCGCCAGCTTGTCTTCCAGGAACTGTCGCTTCTCGTCGATCAGCAGCTCGGCGTTGCGGTCGTACCCCATGGTGATCGGCACGTGCACCCACGAGCGACCCGGAATCAGATCGGCGCAGAACACCACGCCGCCGTGCGCCCCCTCGCCTGCGCATGCCTGCCCGACGATCTCGGCCAGCATCAGCCCCGGCGTGTGCCCGTCGCTGTAACTGAAACGCACGCTGTGGCCGAGCACCTTCGAATACTCGCCGTCCACCACTTCCAGGCGGCCACTGGCCTGCAGCAGGCCCGGCAGTTCTGGAATGAAGCTGGCGCGATCGCGCGGGTGCGGCTGCAGCGCGCGCTGCCAGTGCTGCGCACCGACCACGTACGTCGCATTGGGGAACAGCAGTTCCGGTTCACGGCCTTCGTGCCACGCGGCCAACAGGCCGCCGGCATGGTCGAAGTGCAGATGGCTGAGCACCACCACGTCGATGTCTTCGTGCTCGAAGCCGGCTTCGCGCAGCGAATCGATCAGCACATGCTGGCTTTCCTGCACGCCATAGCGCTCGCGCATGCGCGGCTCGAAGAACGCACCGATGCCGGTTTCGAACAGCACCGTCTTGCCTTCCAGCGGGCTCGCCAACAACGCACGACAGGCCAGCTCGATGCGGTTGAGCTCATCCGGTGCTGCCCACTTTTCCCACAACGCGCGCGGCGCGTTGCCGAACATTGCACCGCCATCCAAGCGTTGGGTATTACCGCGGATCGACCATAGTTTCATGACGCAATTATCGGTGGCCGCTCGTTAAATAATCGCTAGTGGGAAAATGAAAAACCCCGCCGTTGCGGGCGGGGTTCTCAGGTTTGCGTCCGCCGGGCATGGCCCGGCGCTGCCGCCGGATCAGGGAGCCGGCACAACCTGGGCACTGCCGACCGGGTTGCGCGGGTCACTGCCGCCAAACAGTTTGTTGTCCTTGCGGTCCCACTCCACCGTCTGCAGGTTGCCCCACACATGGCTGGAGCCACGGCCACCGGCAGCGACCTCGCCCGGCAGGTCGATCTTGTGGCCCATCGCCTGCAGCTGCTTGATGGTGCCAGCGTCGAAAGCATTGCTTTCCGCTTCGATCAGGTCCGGCAGCCACTGGTGGTGGTAGCGCGGCAGCGCGGCGACCTGCTGCGCATCCAGGCCAGCGTCGTAGCCCAGGATACCCAGCAGCACCATGGTGATGATGCGGCTGCCACCGGGCGTGCCCAGCACGATCACCTTGTCGTCGTTTTCCATGAAGGTGGGCGTCATCGAGCTGAGCATGCGCTTGCCCGGCTTCGGCGCGTTGGCCGCGTAGCCCATCACGCCAAAGGCGTTGGGCGTTCCCGGCTTCAGCGCGAAGTCGTCCATCTCGTTGTTCAGCAGCACGCCGGTGCCCTTCGGAATCAGCCCCGAGCCGTACAGCAGGTTGACGGTCTGGGTGGCGCCGACACGGTTGCCATCACGGTCGATGATCGAGAAATGGGTGGTCTCGTCATCCTCCAGCGGCGTCGGGTTGCCCGACAGCAGGTCGCTGGGGGTCGCCTTTTCCGGGTGGATGGTGGCGCGCAGGCCCTGCGCGTAATCCTTGCTGGCCAGCACCTTCTGCGGGATCTGCACGAAATCCGGATCGCCGAGGAAGAAGGTGCGGTCACGGTAGGCACGACGCATCGACTCGACCACCAGATGGGTGCGGTGCGCGGCATCCATCTGCTTGATGTCCCAGCCTTCCAGGATCTGCAGCATGCTGGCCAGGGCGATGCCACCGGAGGACGGCGGCGGTGCGGTGGTGATCTTCCAGCCGTTGTAGTTGAAGACGATCGGCGCACGCTGCTTGACGCGGTAGCCGGCCAGCTCTTCGGCGGTCCACTTGCCGCCCGCCTGCTTCACGCCGGCCAGCAGCAGCTTGCCGGTCTGGCCCTTGTAGAAGCCGTCGAAGCCACCGGCCGCCAGGCGCTCCAGGGTCTGCGCCAGTTCCGGCTGCTTGAACAGGTCACCGGTGGCGATCGGCTTGCCATTGCGCAGGTAGACCTCGCGTGTACCGGGATAACGCTCCATCACTTCACGGCGCGAGGCATAGCCCTTGGCCATGCGGTCATAGACCGGGAAGCCTTCACGCGCGATGCGGATCGCCGGCTGCAACGACGCTGACAGCGGCAGCTTGCCGTGCTTGGCCGACAGTTCGACCAGCGCCGCCGGCAGGCCCGGAATGCCGGCCGACCACGGGCCGTTGACCGAGCGGTCGCGGTCCAGGTCACCCTTCTTGTCGAGGAAGGCCTGCGGCGTGGCCGCGGCCGGCGCGGTCTCGCGCGCGTCCAGCATCACGTCCTTGCCGGTGGCCGCATCATGCAGCAGGAAAAAGCCGCCGCCACCGAGACCGGAGCTGATCGGCTCGACCACTGCCAGGGTGGAGGACACCGCCACCGCCGCGTCGAAGGCGTTGCCGCCCTGGGCCAGGATGTCGACACCGGCCTGGGTGGCCAGGGCGTGACCGCTGGCGATGGCCGCGCCATCGGGGCGCTCGGCACGGACCGGGGCATCAGCCCAGGCGACGGAACTCAGCAGCAGGCCGAGCAGCAACAGGGGGCGGGCGAACGACTTCATTCGGATGGGGGCTCCGCATAGAGTTCGGGATGATCGTGCTGCAGTTGGCGCAACTTGGCCAGCAGCTCGATTTCGGTTTCGACGATGTCCGGATCGGGGTCGATGCATTCGACCGGGCAGACGACCACGCACTGCGGTTCGTCGAAATGGCCCACGCACTCGGTACAGCGGGCGGGGTCGATCACGTAGATGGTTTCACCCATCGTGATGGCCTGGTTCGGGCAGGCCGGCTCGCATACGTCGCAGTTGACGCAGAGCTCATTGATTTTCAGCGACATGGCGATACTCCACGCCCGCGCCTTGGGACAAGGACCGGCCTGCGCGGGCGCGCGGGCTGGTCAGGTCATCAGCGGCGCCCATCGCAGGGCGCCGCCCGGGCCGTGCCGAAGCACGACCGCCTCGGCTCGGTCTTACTTGGCTTCGACGAAAATGTACTCGGCACCGGTCGGCTGGACCACGGCCTGCACGCGGGCGTTGTCGGCGGACTGGCCGATGAAGACGACGCGCACGCCCTTCATCGAATCCGGCGAGACATCCTTGAACACGGTCTGGATCATGTCAGCCATCTTGCCCGAGGCCGACGAACCGAAGGCCAGCATGTTGCCCGGCTGCACGCCACGGGCCACGGCCTGGGTCGCGCTTTCGGTCTGGCGCTCGTACTTGGCCTGGAAGTCCGGATCCGATTCCGGCGACAGGTAGTACAGGAACGGGCTGTTGGTGATGTTGCCCATGTTCTGGATGGCCACTTCCTGCAGGTACTTCTTCCAGCCTGCGTCGTCTTCCTTGGCCGGCGCGACCAGCGCCTGCTTGGCTTCGTCGACCGGAGCGGCTTCTTCCTTCTTGCAGGCGGTGAAAGCCAGGGCAAACGAAGCGATCAGCATCGCGCGCATGGTGTTGTTCATGGGTTTCCTCCCGGAATGTTGCGTGTTGGTGTGCGTAATGGAATGCGTGGTGCTACAGGATCTACTGCTGGTCAGGGCTTACGACTGGGCCGACTTCGCTTCGCGGACCTTGCGCAGCGCCTCGAGCACGGCAGCCGGCACGAAGCCGGACACATCGCCACCCAGGCGTGCGATCTCGCGGACCAGCGAGGACGAGATGAAGCTGTGCTGTTCGGCCGGGGTCAGGAACAGGGTCTCGACCTCCGGAATCAGGTGGCGGTTCATGCTCGCCATCTGGAATTCGTACTCGAAGTCGGACACCGCGCGCAGCCCGCGCAGCAGCACACCGCCCTGCACCGAACGTACAAAATGGGCCAGCAGCGTATCGAAGCCGATGACCTCGACGTTGCTGTGGTGGCCCAGGGCGCCACGCGCCAGCTGCACGCGCTGTTCCAGCGGCAGGGCCGGTCCCTTCGAGGGGCTCTGCGCCACGCCCACCACGACCTTTTCAAACAGCGGCGCGGCCCGGCTCACCAGGTCGATATGACCATTGGTGATGGGGTCGAACGTGCCGGGATAGACGGCGATGCGGCGGTTGGCCACGGTCATGGGCGGTAGCAGATGTTCAGATGAGGTCAAAGTGTAGCAGCGGCGCGGCGGTACAGGGCAAAGCGCACCTCGCGGGTGCCGCCATCGCGGTGCAGCAGCCATTCCGGGGGCAGCACCGGCACGTGGCTGGCCGGCGATTCCAGGTACAGCCAGGCATCGGCGGCCAGGTGCCGCGGCAGCTGGGCCAGCACGTCCTGCCACAGGCCATCGGCGAACGGCGGGTCGATGAACACCAGATCCGCCTGCTGTGCCGGCGCGGCCTGCAGCCAGCGCAGCGCATCGGCCTGGGCGACCGTCACGACGTCACCCGCCTGCAGTCTGGCCACGGCCGCCGACAGGTTGCGCGCGAGCTGCGGGTCGCGCTCGACCAGGGTGGCATGCGCGGCCCCCCGGGAGACCGCCTCCAGCCCCAGCGCGCCGCTGCCGGCGAACAGGTCCAGCACGCGCGCCCCGCCCAGCTTGGGCATCAACCAGTTGAACAGGGTCTCACGCACGCGGTCGCTGCTGGGCCGCAGGCCCGGCAGGGTCGGAACCGGCAGTCGGGTATTGCGCCAGCGCCCACCGATGATGCGCACCTGGCCTTCGTTGCCACCGCGGCCGCTCACAGGCGCCCCTGGCGAGGTTCATTCGAGAATTTCAGCATGAGCGGGATTGTAGTTCGGCCGGGCTGCGCCCGGCACCCGCAGAGGCCGAAGCAACGGCCGAAGCAACGTCAAAAGCTGGCTTCCTGCGGATTGGCGGGGTGGCCCCGGTTGCGGGGGCCGCCGTAAATCCGTCCATGGAGGCTCGGTCGCGCCATCCATGGCGCTCACGCCCCCGCAACCGGACCCACCCCGCCTTCGACAGTTTCCTGCGATCTGTCAAACGGCTCTTGGGGGATTTCGATATCTGAGAGATTTCATCCACGCATGGCGTGGATCTACTGCAGGTCGCGACGATCTGGCGAAGGCGGGGCACTGTGGGTTTGCGGGGTGTGAGCGGCATGGATGCCGCGACCAAGCCCCCATGGACGGGTTTACGGCGTCCCCGCAAACCCACAGTGCCCCGCCATCCCACGGAATGCCCGCTGTTGCTGTTGCTTTGGCCTCGGCCGGTGCCGGGCGCAGCCCGGCCGACCAACCCCTTGATTTCGGGACAATCACCCCTACCCCTTGGCGAGGCCGCACGCGCTTGCGCGGCACCGCACATGGAGCCCTACCCGATGACCGAGACGACCCAGACCGAAACCCTTGGCTTCCAGACCGAAGTCAAGCAGCTGCTGCAGCTGATGATCCACTCGCTGTACTCCAACAAGGAGATCTTCCTTCGCGAGCTGGTATCCAATGCCGCCGACGCCGCCGACAAGCTGCGCTTCGAAGCCCTGACCCAGCCTGAGCTGCTGGAAGGCGACAGCGAGCTGCGCGTGCGCGTCAGCTTCGATCCGGCCGCCCACACCATCACCATCGAAGACAACGGGATCGGCATGAGCCGCGCCGATGCCATCACCCACCTCGGCACCATCGCCAAGTCCGGCACCGGCGACTTCCTGCGCCAGCTGTCCGGCGACCAGAAGAAGGACTCGCAGCTGATCGGCCAGTTCGGCGTCGGCTTCTACAGCGCCTTCATCGTCGCCGACGAAGTGGAAGTCACTTCGCGCCGCGCAGGCCTGGCCGCCAATGAAGGCGTGCGCTGGACCTCGCGTGGCGAAGGCGATTTCGATGTCGCTACCATCGACAAGGCCGAGCGCGGCACCCGCATCGTCCTGCACCTGAAGGACGGCGAGCACGACTTCGCCGACGGCTGGCGCCTGCGCAGCATCCTCAAGAAGTACTCCGACCACATCGGCCTGCCGATCCAGATGCCCAAGGAAGGCGGCGAAGAAGGCGCCGCGATCGAGTGGGAAACCGTCAACCGCGCCAGCGCGCTGTGGACCCGCCCGCGCACCGAGATCAGCGATGCGGAGTACACCGAGTTCTACAAGCACGTCGCCCACGACCACAGCGACCCGCTGGCGTGGAGCCACAACAAGGTCGAAGGCAAGCTGGAGTACACCTCGCTGCTGTACGTGCCGGGCCGCGCGCCGTTCGACCTGTACCACCGCGATGCGCCCAAGGGCCTGAAGCTGTACGTGCAGCGCGTGTTCGTGATGGACCAGGCCGAACAGTTCCTGCCGCTGTACCTGCGTTTCATCAAGGGCGTGGTCGATTCCAACGACCTGTCGCTGAATGTCTCGCGCGAAATCCTGCAGTCCGGCCCGGTCATCGATTCGATGAAGGCCGCACTGACCAAGCGTTCGCTGGACATGCTGGAGAAGCTGTCCAGCGACAAGCCCGAGCAGTACGCCACGTTCTGGAAGGAATTCGGCCAGGTGCTGAAGGAAGGCCCGGCCGAGGACTACAACAACCGTGAGAAGGTCGCCGGCCTGCTGCGCTTCGCTTCCACCCGTGGCGAGGCCGATGCACAGACCGTCTCGTTGGCCGACTACATCGGCCGCATGGCCGAAGGCCAGGACAAGATCTATTACCTGACCGGCGAGAGCTACAGCCAGGTGCGCAACAGCCCGCACCTGGAAGTGTTCCGCAAGAAGGGCATCGAAGTCCTGCTGCTGACCGATCGCATCGACGAGTGGCTGATGGGCTACCTGACCGATTTCGACGGCAAGGGCTTCGTCGACATCGCCCGCGGCGACCTCGACCTGGGCGCGCTGGAGAGCGAAGCGGACAAGCAGGAGCAGGAAGCCGCGGCGAAGGACAAGCAGGGCCTGGTCGAGCGCCTGAAGAACGTGCTCGGCGATGACGTGGCCGAAGTGCGCGTGTCGCACCGCCTGACCGATTCGCCGGCGGTGCTGGCCATCGGCGAACAGGACCTGGGCCTGCAGATGCGCCAGATCCTGGAAGCCAGCGGCCAGAAGGTGCCCGACAGCAAGCCGGTACTGGAGATCAACCCGGGTCATCCGCTGATCGCCAAACTGGATGCCGAAGCCGATGGCGCACGTTTCGACGACCTGGGCCGGGTGCTGTTCGACCAGGCCGCACTGGCCGCCGGCGACAGCCTGAAGGACCCGGGTGCCTATGTGGCCCGTCTGAACAAGCTGCTGCTGGAGCTGTCGGCCTGACCGATGCCGGGATCGCCCAGCCTGGCGGTGCCAACCTCGGTTGGCACCGCCATTGCCCCGGTAGAGGCCAACCTTGATTGGTGCTGCTGTTGGCCTGGTAGATGCCAACCTTGATTGGCGCTGCTGTTGGCCTGGTAGATGCCAACCTTGGTTGGCGCTTGAAAAGCTGCCGAGCATGGCTTGACTGCAAAAGCGTGCCAACCAAGGTTGGCACCTACCAGAGCAGGTGGGATCAGACACGCACCAGAGCCGGTCGGATCAGACCCATCCCAGATGCGGTCGGATCAGGCCTGCCGATCCAGCAGCGAACCCAGCATCTGGTCCTCGCGACGGATCAGCGCGGCATTGGCGGCGAAGGCCACCACCTCGGCCTTGGCAGCCAACAGGTCGCCCAGCGGTGCGGTCGGATCGGTGTCGCCATGGGACGTCACGCGGGTGTCCACCCCGCCCTGCGCTGCGGCATCGCGCTGCAGTTGCAGTCGTGGCGCATCCGGGGTCGCCACATTGTGTGCGGCCACCTGCACGCCCTGCTGGGCCGCACGCATCCCGCTGAGCGCAACACCTGTCACATCGTTCATCGGCGGTCTCCCAGGCCACCCAACGCAGCCCTCCGGACCGGTTAACGGCCGCGTAGCTGCGACCTTGAGTCCACGCCGGCCATACAGGCCCGGGTGGTAGCATATCCCTCTGATTTCAGCGCCTTTTGCCAATGCTCAGTTTTTTCCGCCGCAAGAAGCCCCAGGACGCCGCCACACCGGACGCGCCCAAGACCCAGCACTACTCGGCTGAAGAGCTGGCGGCGGCATTCCCGTCGGCCGCGCCACCCGAGCAGGCCCCGGCCGCACCGGTAGCCCCGCCGACGGTGGAAGCGCCTGTGCCAGCTGCCACGCCCGAGGTCGTTGCGCCCGCAACGTCAACCGCGCCGGCCCCGCAAGCAACACTGCAAGCGGCGCAGGAATCCATCCCCGAAGCCGCGCCCGCACGCGTGCTGGCGCCGGAAAACTTCGAAGCCGAAGCGGCCGCCGCCGCCGCGGTGCTCGCCCCGCTGGCCCCGGTCATCCCGGCGCAGGAACCAGCCGCCCCCGCCGCCGACCTGCCGGTACTGGTCGATGCCCCGGCTGCTGCGGCGGGCAAGCCCGGCTGGCGCGAGCGCCTGCGCAACAGTGCGTTCGCCCGCAGTTTCGGCGGCCTGTTCTCGCGCAACCCCAAGCTCGATGACGATCTGCTGGACGAGATCGAGACCGCGCTGCTGACCGCCGACGTTGGCGTTGCCGCCACCACCGACCTGATCGCCGACCTGCGCAAGCGCATGAAGGCACGCGAGTTCATCGATGCCAATGCCCTGCTGGCGGCACTGCGCGCGGACCTGATCGCGATCCTGCAGCCGGTATCCAAGCCGCTGGTCATCGACCGCAACGCCAAGCCCTTCGTGGTGCTGACCGTGGGCGTCAACGGCGTCGGCAAGACCACCACCATCGGCAAGCTGGCCAAGCGCTTCAAGGACGAGGGCCACAGCTTGATGCTGGCCGCTGGCGATACCTTCCGCGCTGCCGCCGTCGCCCAGCTGCAGATCTGGGGCGAGCGCAACGGCGTGGCCGTGGTCGCGCAGGGGCAGAACGCTGATGCCGCCTCGGTGGCCTACGATGCGCTGCAGGCCGGCAAGGCCCGCGGCACCTCGGTGCTGATCGCCGATACCGCAGGCCGCCTGCACACCCAGTCCGGGCTGATGAACGAGCTGGGCAAGATCCGCCGCGTGCTCGGCAAGATCGACGAGAACGCGCCGCACGAAGTGCTGATGGTGATCGACGGCACCACCGGCCAGAACGCGCTTTCGCAGCTGCGCCAGTTCAATGCCGCGGTCAAGGTGACCGGCCTGGTGGTGACCAAGCTGGACGGTACCGCCAAGGGCGGCGTGGTGTTCGCGCTGGCCCGCGAGTTCGGCATTCCGATCCGTTTTGCCGGTATCGGCGAGCGCCCGGAGGACCTGCGCGTATTCGATCCGGAAGCCTTCGTCGACGCCCTGTTGCCCGAAGCGCTGGGCACTGCCTGACGCGTCCGCATCCACGCATGGCGTGGCTCTACTGCAACCCGGTAGAGCCACCCCATGGGTGGCTGCCCCCCTGGAGTACCGATGCCCCGCCAGCCGAACGCCAGCGCCACGTCCGACCCTGAGCACGGCTTCGTTGCCCGCCTGCTGCACTGGTTCGACGACCACGGCCGCCACGACCTGCCCTGGCAGCATCCGCGCAGCCCGTACCGGGTGTGGTTGTCGGAGATCATGCTGCAGCAGACCCAGGTGGCCACGGTCATTCCGTACTTCCACCGTTTCCTGCAGCACTTCCCTACCCTGCCCGACCTTGCCGCCGCCAGCAACGACGCGGTGATGGCGCAGTGGGCCGGCCTGGGCTACTACGCCCGTGCACGCAATCTGCACGCCGCCGCCAAGCGCTGCGTCGTCGAGCACGGCGGCGACCTGCCGCGTGATTTCGATGCCCTGCACGATCTGCCCGGCATCGGCCGCAGCACCGCCGGCGCTATCCTCAGCCAGGCCTGGAACGACCCGTTCGCGATCCTCGATGGCAACGTCAAGCGCGTGCTCAGCCGCTACCACGGCGTCGAGGGCTTCCCTGGCCTACCCGCCATCGAGAAGCAGCTGTGGGCCATCGCCGAAGCGCAGGTCGCCCAGGTGCCGGCTGGACGCATGGCCGACTACACCCAGGCGCAGATGGACCTCGGTGCCACGGTCTGCAGCCGGTCCAGACCGGCCTGCGTGATCTGTCCGCTGCAGGCCGATTGCGTGGCACGTCGCGAAGGCCGCACCGCCGAGCTGCCAACCGCAAAGCCAAGCAAGACGCTGCCCGAACGCGAGGCGGTGGCTTTGCTGCTGCGCGACAAGCAGCAGCGCGTACTGCTGCAGAAGCGGCCGGACACCGGCATCTGGGCACAGTTGTGGACGCTTCCGCAGGCCGATGCGGGCAGCGAGCTGCAGGACTGGTTCGACGTCCACGTCGATGGTTCGCTGGAAGATGCCGAGGAACTGCCTGTGCTGCAGCACACCTTCAGCCACTACAAGCTGCACCTGCAGGTATTGTCACGGCAGGTGCACGGCCTGCGCGTGGAAGAACCCACGCTGCGCTGGGTTGACGCCGCCGAACTGCCTGCACTGGGCTTGCCTGCCCCCATCCGCAAACTGCTTGAGGGCGCGCCCATCAAGAGCCCGAAGCGAACTTCCGCAAAATCCCGCAACCACGAGTGAGTGCCATGCCCCGAACCGTCTTCTGCCAGTACGAACAACGCGATGCCGAGGGCCTGGACTTCGTGCCTTACCCGGGCGAGCTGGGCCAGCGTGTGTTCAACCACATCGGCAAGCCGGCGTGGACCGCATGGCTGGCACACCAGACCATGCTGATCAACGAGAACCGCCTTTCCCCGCGAAAGCCGGAGCATCGCGCCTTCCTGGAGACGGAGCTGGTGAAGTTCCTGTTCGAGAAGGACGCGGAGAAGCCCGCCGGGTTCACCCCCGAAGCCTGACCTGCCGGTAACGCCGGGCCATGCCCGGCGTCCAGCCATCCGCCGGGCATGGCCCGGCGCTACCGCCCTACTTCGCGGATTCCTCGCGCTCCTGCACCTGCGCCTGGCGCAGCTCCTGCTCGGAGGCGCGTAGCGCCTTCACGTCGAGCTTGCGTATGGTCTTGATGAAGCACGGCATGCGCGGGCCAGCGGTCGGGTCACGTACCAGCACCTTGTCGAACGGCGCCGAGACGCGGTTCATCCGGCTGGTCAGGCCGATGGCGGTCGCATACGACAGATCCTGGCAGGGACCATTCAATTCCAGCAGGTAGGCCTCGCTCGGACGCGTCCAGACCGCCAGCGCACTGTCGCCCAGCTCGGTCCAGCCATTGAGGCTGCCGAAGAACTGCATGTCCTTCTGCGGTGCGCCGGCGTGGGCACGATACAGCTCCAGCTTCTCGGCACTGCCCAAGCGGCCGGTGGTGGCACAGCCAGCCAGAGCCAGGCACAGCCCGGCGATCAACAGTGGGGTCTTCATGGCCATCTCCACGGGGGAACTGTGCCGATCATGCACCCGCCGGGGTGGCGCCGGCGCAACGGCCGGCAGCCTGGTTCAGCCGTTGGTCGGCGGCCCCCAGCCGACCAGGCCCTGCATCGAATCCGGTAGTCGCCAACCTTGGTTGGCGCTTGGCCGGCCGCTCAGACGTCGGCGTGGGCCAGCGCGTGCAGGCGCCCTTCGCGCAGCTCCAGCACCCGGTCCAGACGCCGTGCCAGCGAGCGGTCATGGGTCACCAGCACCAGGCTGGTATGCCGCGCACGGTTGAGCTCCAGCATCAGCTCGAACACAGTCGCAGCCGTGCGGTCATCCAGGTTGCCGGTCGGCTCGTCGCCCAGCACGCAGGCCGGGTGATTGACCAACGCGCGCGCCACCGCAGCACGCTGGCGTTCGCCACCGGACAGTTCGCCGGGCTTGTGGTCCAGGCGATGGCCGAGGCCGACCGATTCCAGCAGCGCAGTCGCACGCGCGCTGGCCTCGGCCACCGCGGTACCGGCCAGCATCACCGGCATCATCACGTTTTCCAGCGCGGTGAATTCCGGCAGCAGGTGGTGGAACTGATAGACGAAACCCAGCGCCTGGTTGCGCAGCAGGCCGCGCGAGGTGTCCGACAGCGCCGACATGCGCTGGCCGGTGACATAGACCTCGCCAGCGGTGGGCGTATCCAGCCCGCCCAGCAGGTGCAGCAGCGTGCTCTTGCCGGCACCGGAGGCACCGATGATCGCAACCGTCTCACCTGCAGTCACCGTCAGGTCCAGCCCATCGAACACCGGTGTCTGCATGCGCCCTTCGGCGTAGGTCTTGCCCAGCCCTTCGGCACGGATCACTTCATCGCCACGGTTGAAGACCTTATTCATAGCGCAGGGCCTCCGCCGGCTGGGTGCGTGCTGCCCGCCAGGCGGGATACAGAGTGGCCAGGAAGCTCATCAGCAGCGCGACCAGGGTGATCACCACGATGTCGCTGGTCTGCATGTCGGTCGGCAGGCCGGTGATGTAGTACACATCCTCCGGCAGCAGCTTGACGTTGAACACCGACTCGATGGCGCCGAGGATGCGTTCCAGGTTCAGGGTCAGGGTGATGCCGCCGATCAGGCCGGCAAGGGTGCCGAAGATGCCGATCAGCGAGCCCTGCACCATGAACACCTGCATCACCCCGCCCGGGGTCAGGCCGAGGGTGCGCAGGATCGCGATGTCGGCCTGCTTGTCGGTCACCAGCATCACCTGCGAGGACACCAGGTTGAACGCGCCCATGGCGATGATCAGCGAGAGCAGGATGCCCATCACCACTTTTTCCATGCGCAGCGAGTGGTACAGGTTGGCGTTCTGCTGGGTCCAGTCGCTGACCCGATAGGCACCGCCGAGGTTCTGCGCCAGGTCCACGCCCACCTCCAGCGAGCGGTCCATGTCATGCAGTTTCAGGCGCACGCCGGTGGCGCCATCGGAACGCAGTACGCGCTCCAGGTCTTTCATGTTGGCAAAACCCACACCGCGATCGACCTCGTTGTAACCGGCCTCGAAGATGCCGCTGACGGTGAAGCGCTTCATCCGCGGCACCGCGCCCGCTGGCGTGCCCTGCACTTCCGCGAAGGTCACCAGCACCTGGTCACCGACGTCCACGCCCAGCCAGACGGCCAGTTCCTTGCCCAGCAACAGGTTGAAGCTGCCCGGGGTCAGGCTGCCGTAGCTGCCCTTGGTGACCTTCCTGTCGATCACCGACACCTTCGGTTCCAGTGCCGGGTCGATGCCCTGGATGATCGCACCCTGCACGCGCGGGCCGCTGATCATCGACTGGATCTCGATATACGGCGCAGCACCGGCCACGCGCGGATCCTTGTTGGCCACATCGACCACGCGCATCCAGTCCGGCATCGGTTCGCCGTCGCGGCTGATGGTGGTGTGCGCGGTCATCTGCAGCAGGCGGCTGCGGATTTCCTTCTGGAAACCGCTCATGACCGCCAATGTGGTGATCAGCACCGTCACCCCGAGCGCGATGCCCAGGATCGATGCCATCGAAATGAAGGAGATGAAGCCGTTGCGGCGCTTGGCGCGCAGGTAGCGCAGGCCAATGGCCACGGGAATGGGTTTGAACATGCAGGCACGCCAGTCGATTCAGCCTATGGTGCCACCGACCGGGGCCGACGGGAAACGCTTCGTGCGGCCACGGCCAGTCGCAGTTCACGTCGTTGTGCGCGATCAAGCACGTCCGGCCAGAACAACAGGCGCCTGCGACGCCAGCCCTCCCGCCAGTGCAGCAGCAGCCAGGGCCCGCGCACCACCAGCCGCGGCTCGGCAATATCGCCGCCGTCCAGCCGCAGCAGCTCTGGCAGGGGCGGCAGCTGCAGCACGACAGGGCGCCGCCGCAGGCGCCAGGCCAGCTCAGCCAGGCCAAGCGCCCAGACCCCGATCAACGCCGGAAGCAGATGCGCGGATGGCAGATCCGAAGCATGCAGCAGCCACGGCGCGGCCAGCAGTACCGCCAGCTGGGCGCCGGCCTGCAGCCGCGACGGGCGCCACTCAAGGCTTGAGGGCGAGGATCCTGTGCATGAGGGGGACGGCGTGTGCATGCGGACAGGCCTCGTAGCCCATGAACCAGCGCCACAACTTATCGTCCTCGCAATCGAGCAGGAACAGGAAAACCTCGCGGTCTTCGGTCGGCGCACTGCTCCATTCGCGGTCCAGGTAGCGACCGAACAACTGGTCCAGTTCGCGCATGCCGCGCCGGCAGCGCCAGCGCAGCTTCTTCAGCAGGATTTCTTCATCCATTGTGTTTCTCCAGATACAGCAAAGCCACGCATGGCGTGGCTCTGCTGGGGTCATGCAACTACCCGGCACCGTATCAGGCGCGGCGTTCCATCATCAGCTTCTTGATCTCGGCGATCGCCAGCGCCGGGTTCAGGCCCTTCGGGCAGGTCCGGGCGCAGTTCATGATGGTGTGGCAGCGGTACAGCTTGAACGGATCTTCCAGATCGTCCAGGCGCGCACCGGTGTCCTCGTCGCGCGAATCGATGATCCAGCGGTAGGCCTGCAGCAGGATCGCCGGGCCCAGGTAACGCTCGCCGTTCCACCAGTAGCTCGGGCAGCTGGTCGAGCAGCACGCGCACAGGATGCACTCGTACAGGCCATCGAGCTTCTTGCGGTCTTCCGGCGACTGCAGGCGCTCACGGTCCGGCGGTGCCGGGGTCTGGGTGCGGATCCACGGCTTGATCGAGGCGTACTGCGCGTAGAAGTGGGTCAGGTCCGGAACCAGATCCTTGACCACGTTCATGTGCGGCAGCGGGTAGATCGGCACTTCCTTCTTGCCGCAGTCCGAGATGGCTCGGGTGCAGGCCAGGGTGTTGGTGCCGTCGATGTTCATCGCGCACGAACCGCAGATGCCTTCGCGGCACGAGCGCCGGAAGGTCAGGGTCGGGTCGATCTCGTTCTTGATCTTGATCAGCGCGTCCAGGACCATCGGGCCGCAGGCGTCCAGATCGACGTCATAGGTGTCGGTGCGCGGATTGCTGTCGTCGTCCGGACTCCAGCGGTAGATCTTGAAGGTGCGCACGTTCTTGCCGCCGGTCTTGGCGGGGAAGTGCTTGCCCTTCGTGATCTTGGAATTCTTGGGGAGTGAAAACTCGGCCATGGCTGCTCTCGTTGGCTCAGGCGGCCCGCGCCCGAGGGCGCGGATTGCATGTTAGGCGGGGTCGGATCAGTACACGCGCGGCTTCGGCGGCACCACGGACACGTCATCAGTCAACGTGTACATGTGCACCGGACGGTAGTCGAAGCTGCACTTGCCCTTCTCGTCCACGCTGACCAGGGTGTGCTTCTGCCAATTGACGTCGTCGCGGTCCGGGAAGTCCTCGTGCGCGTGTGCGCCGCGGCTTTCCTTGCGCTGCTCGGCCGAGTTGATCGTCGCCACTGCATTCAGCAGCAGGTTGTTCAGCTCGTAGGTCTCGATCAGGTCCGAGTTCCAGACCAGCGAACGGTCGGAGACCTTCACGTCCTGGAACGAATCGAAGATCTTGTCCATCTTCTCGCAGCCTTCCTTCAGCGTCTGGCTGGTACGGAAGACCGCCGCGTCGGCCTGCATGGTGCGCTGCATGCGATCGCGGATGACCGAAGTCGGGGTATCGCCGTTGGCGTGACGCAGCTTGTCCAGCAGGCCCAGCGCCTTGTCGCAGGCGTCGGCCGGCAGGGTCTTGTGCGCCGCGCCCGGGGTGATCGTCGCCGCGCAACGGTTGGCCACCGCACGCCCGAACACCACCAGGTCCAGCAGCGAATTCGAACCCAGGCGGTTGGCACCGTGCACCGAAACGCAGGCGGCTTCGCCGATGGCGTACAGGCCCGGCACGACCGCATCGGGGTTCTCGCCGTCCTTGCGCACCACTTCACCGTGGTAGTTGGTCGGGATGCCGCCCATGTTGTAGTGCACGGTCGGAATCACCGGGATCGGCTGCTTGTGCACGTCGACGCCGGCGAAGATGCGCGCGCTCTCGGCGATGCCCGGCAGCTTGTCGTCGATCACGCCCGGGCCGAGGTGGGTCAGGTCGAGCAGGATGTGGTCCTTGTGCTCGCCCACGCCACGGCCTTCGCGGATCTCGATGGTCATCGAACGGCTGACCACGTCGCGCGAAGCCAGGTCCTTGTAGTGCGGTGCGTAACGCTCCATGAAGCGCTCGCCGCTGCTGTTGCGCAGGATGCCGCCTTCACCGCGGACACCCTCGGTGATCAGGCAGCCGGCGCCGTAGATGCCGGTCGGATGGAACTGCACGAACTCCATGTCCTGCATGGCGATGCCGGCGCGCATGGCCAGGCCGCCACCGTCGCCGGTGCAGGTGTGCGCCGAGGTGGCGCTGAAGTAGGCGCGGCCGTAGCCGCCGGTGGCCAGCACCACGCCCTGGGCGCGGAACAGGTGCAGCGTGCCGTCGGACATGTCCAGCGCCAGCACACCACGGCAGGCACCTTCGTCATCGAAGATCAGGTCGAGTGCGAAGTACTCGATCATGAAGCGTGCGTCGTGCTTCAGCGACTGCTGGTACAGCGTGTGCAGCATCGCGTGGCCGGTACGGTCGGCCGCCGCGCAGGTACGCTGCGCCGCCGGGCCTTCGCCGTACTGGGTGGTCATGCCACCGAACGGACGCTGGTAGATCTTGCCCTCGGCGGTGCGGCTGAACGGCACCCCGTAGTGCTCGAGCTCGATGATCGCCGGAATCGCTTCACGGCACATGTACTCGATGGCGTCCTGGTCGCCCAGCCAGTCCGAACCCTTGATGGTGTCGAAGAAGTGGTAACGCCAGTCGTCCTCGCCCATGTTGCCGAGCGCGGCGGAGATACCGCCCTGGGCGGCAACGGTGTGCGAACGGGTCGGGAAGACCTTGGTCAGGCACACGGTCTGCAGGCCCTTGGCGGCCAGGCCGAACGTGGCACGCAGGCCGGCGCCGCCGGCGCCCACCACGACCATGTCGTACTTGTGTTCGGTAATCTTGTAAGCGGACATCTAGTCTGGATTCCTGTCTTGGCGCCTGGGCTCAGGCAACGCCGAGGGCGATGCGGCCCACCGCAAACACACTGACGATCATGCCGAGCACGGCAACGAACTTCACCGCGGTCTGCAGCACCAGGGCCAGCAGCGATTCGTGGATGTAGTCCTCCAGCACGACCTGCAGGCCGAGCTGGGCATGCCAGAACATGGCGATCAGCAGGCCGATCAGCGGAACGGCGTTCCACGGCTTGGCGATCGCGGCGGTGGCGGTCACGTAATCCGAGCCCAGCAGGCCCAGCACGAACACCAGGAACCAGATGCCCAGCACCACCAGCGCGGCGGCGGTCAGGCGCTGATGCACGAAGTGCTCGGTGCCGGTCTTGGCCGAACCGAGACCGCGCACGCCCTTCAACGGGGTACGGAACTTGCTCATGCGGCACCTCCGAACAGCACATAGGCCCACACGGCCAGGGTGATCAGCAGGCTGCCGATCACCGACATCCAGCTGCTGCGGATGAAGGTGGCAATGCGGAATCCGATCGCGAAGTCCTGCACGATATGGCGGATGCCATTGCACAGGTGATAGGCGAACGACCATGTCCACGCGAACAGGAACACGCGGCCATACCAGGCCCCGGCATGGCCGGTGAAGCAGTTCCAGGATTCGGGCCCCATCATCAGAGCCAACAGGCCTCCGGCGATGATGAGGGCACCAACAGACAGAAAGACGCCAGTGGCTCGATGCAGGATCGAGGTGGCCATCTGAATCTGCCAGCGATACACCTGAAGGTGCGGAGAAAGGGGACGTTGTCTGGTCGCCATTCGCTGGGCTCGTTGTCTCGGCTGGGCGGCATAAGGCCGCGTTGGCTCAATGCTGATCAAAAATCGATGCAGCGTCCGTTTTTTTCCCAATCGCCATACCGCACCGGATCAAGTCCGCCGCGGCCACCGAATTCCTCTTCCACCTCTGGTTGTTCCACGGGCACAGGGACCGGGGGAACCAGCGGGGCTTCAGCTTCGGCGTCGGGAGTGGGGGTTGTTTGGCCTATCATGATGGGTCTCGCAACGCACAAATTTTAGACCTCGTTCACGTGCCTGACAACCTTCCCCCTGCTTTCGTCGCATATCCGCGCCTGCCCGGCCATCAATTGCTGAGCCTGCAGGGCGTGGATGCAGTGGCTTTTGCCCATGCCCAGTTCAGCAGCGACGTGACCGCCCTGCCCCTGCTGCACTGGCAGTGGAGCGCGTGGCTGAGCGCCAAAGGCCGCACCCTGGCGGTGTTCCAGCTGCTGCGGCTGGCCGATGACCATGTGCTGCTGGTGCTCGCCGACGGTGATGCCGATGCGATTGCGTCGCAACTGCAGCGCTTCGTGTTCCGCCGCAAAGTGAAACTGCAGGTGCATGCGGACCTGGCCGTGGCCGGTGCCTTTACTGCGCCGGAAGCCGCCGCTGGCGCCGCCATCGCGCTGGTCGGCAGTCAGGGTTGGGAGCTGGATCTGGGCAGCGACGCACTTCCCCGTACGCTGCGCATCGGCCCGGTCGAGGCCTTCCCGGCCAGCGACGAAGCCGAAGATGCCGCCTTCGCCCTGGCCTGGCGCCAGGCCGACCTGCGCTTTGGCCTGCCACGCTTGGCAGAGAGCCAGCGCGAGGTGTGGACCCCGCAGCAGCTGGGTCTGGACCGCCTCAACGGCTACAGCGTGAAGAAGGGCTGCTACCCCGGCCAGGAAATCGTCGCGCGCACCCATTTCCTCGGCAAGGCCAAGCGCGCGGTGCAGCTGCTGCATACCGCTGCACCTGCGCAGGCAGGCGATGGCGTGCAGCAGGACGGGGTCGCGCTCGGCACCCTGGCCAGCGTGGCCGGCGATCTGGCACTGGCTGTGCTGCCGCTGGAGACCGGCGACAGCGAACTGCAGGTGGGCAACGCGGTCGCGCAGCGGATGCCGCTGCTGGACGGCCTGGCGCGCTGAGGCGCCGATCCGGCATTTCATCCACGCATGTCATCCACGCATGGCGTGGATCTACTGGGGATCACGGTGGGTGCGGACCGTTGGTCCGCACGCCTTCGGCGAAGGAAGGTAGTGCCGGCCACTGGCCGGCAACCAGGCCGGGTTGAGGTTGCCGGCCAGCGGCCGGCACTACCGGTTACAGGCGCTCGCCGGTTTCCGGGTTGAAGAAATGCAGGCCCTGCGGATGGATCGCCACCCGGATGTCCTCGCCCACGCCCGGCAGCGACTGCGGCGCCACGCGCATGGTCAGCGCGTGCTGGCCGCTGCTCATGTTGACGAAGATCTCGTTGCCGACCGGCTCGATGCCTTCGATGCGCGCGGTGAACGCATGCGTGTCTTCGCTATCTGCCGGCTGCAGGTGCTCGGGACGCACGCCCACGGCGATCGGCTTCTGCAGCCACGCCGGATCGATCGTCGCCTGCCCCAACGGGGCACGCCACTGGCCATCGACCACGGTCACGCCACCAGCGTCGCCCTGCAGCGTGCCGCGCAGCACGTTCATCGCCGGGCTGCCGAGGAAGCCGGCCACGAACAGGTTGGCCGGGCGGTCGTACAGCGCCATCGGCGTATCGATCTGCTGGATGATGCCGTCCTTCAGCACCACGATGCGCTGGCCCAGGGTCATCGCCTCGACCTGATCGTGGGTCACGTAGATCATGGTGGTGCCCAGCTTGCGGTGCAGCTGCGCGATCTCGGTGCGCACGCTGTGGCGCAGCTTGGCATCCAGGTTGGACAGCGGCTCGTCGAGCAGGAACACCGCCGGCTCACGCACCAGCGCACGGCCCAGGGCAACACGCTGGCGCTGGCCACCGGACATCGCCTTGGGCAGCTTGTCCATCATGTCGGTCAGGCCCAGCGTCTGCGCGGCTTCGCTGATGCGCTTGTCGATGGTCGCCTTGTCGTGCCCGCGCAGCTTCAGACCGAAGGCCAGGTTCTCGGCCACGGTCATGTGCGGATACAGCGCGTAACTCTGGAACACCATCGCGATGTCGCGATCCTTCGGCGCCACGTCGTTGACCACGCGATCACCGATGGTCAACGTGCCGCCGCTGATCTCTTCCAGCCCGGCCACCATCCGCAACAGGGTCGACTTGCCACACCCCGACGGACCGACTAGCACCATCAACTCGCCGTCGGCGACCTCGAAGGTGGCGTCCTTCACTGCAACCTGGCCGTTGTCGTAGACCTTGCGCACACCCTGCAACTGCACTTTTGCCATTTCACTCATCCAGTCCGCCCGACGCCGGGCTGTCTTTTGGGACTGCCTCGGCCCTCCCGATGGCAGTGATGATTGCGCGGTTGCCGCATGACGGCGACCACTGCAATCGAATACAGTTGCCCATTCTGCCATGTAAACGTTTTCACGTGGCACTATCCGACAGTCGGTGCGCGCCGACCTGCATCGTCGACCGAACGAAGGGTTGCCGCTGTAGTGGTTTCGATTGGAACGGTGCTCCGCCAACCCGGAAAACCGATCCAGATGAGCCTCGGACAGGCAGTTGCGCGGATGTCCCCCGAACCCAGCCATGAAGCGATTGACAACGATGTCACCCGGATCTGAAACTCGAGCGATGCACGACACACTCTTCCTGTTTGGTGCCACAGGTGATCTGGCCCAGCGCTACCTGTTCCCTTCGCTGCTGCGCCTGCTCGGCGACGGCCTGCTGCCGGAGGATTTCCGCATCCGTGCGCTGGCCCTGTCGGGCCACGACACCGAAGCCTTCCATGACATCCTGCGCCCGCGCCTGCAGCAGGCGATGCCGATGGCCAGCCAGGGGGACATCGCCTCCCTGCTGCGCCGCATCGACTACCGCTCGGTGGACCTGCGCGACGTCGACTCGGTCGCCGCTGCCGTGTCCGACCTGGTCGACCGCCGCTGCGTGAGCTACCTGGCGATCCCGCCGGGCCTGTACATCTCCACCTGCGAGGGCCTGGCCAAGGGCGGCGCGCTGGCCGCACCCGCGCGCCTGATGCTGGAGAAGCCGATCGGCAGCGACAGCGAAAGCGCCGAGGAGATCATCACCACCATCGGCCAGTGGATCGACGAAGACCGCGTGTTCCGCCTCGATCACTACCTGGGCAAGGCGGCGGTACAGAACCTGATCGCGCTGCGCTTCGGCAACACGCTGCTGGAAGCGGTGTGGAACCGCAATTACATCGAATCGGTGCACATCCTGGTCGCCGAAAGCGAAGGCGTGGATGGCCGCGATGCCTACTACGCGCGCTCCGGCGCCCTGCGCGACATGGTGCAGAGCCACATCCTGCAGCTGCTGTGCATGGTGGCGATGGAGCCGCCGGCGTCGCTGGAAGCCGACCGCATCCGCGATGAGAAGGTCAAGGTGCTGCGCGCACTGCGCCCGCTGGATGCCAAGCACGCCGCGCGTGACAGCGTGCGCGGCCGCTATACCGCCGGCAGCATCAACGGCCAGCCCGCACAGGCCTACCAGCCGCCGGAAGGCAGCGACGTGGAGACCTTCGCCGGTGTCACCGCGCACATCGACAACTGGCGCTGGAGCGGGGTGCCGTTCCACCTGGTCACCGGCAAGCGCCTGCCCGAGCGCACCACCCGCGTGGTGGTGACCCTCAAGCCGGTCACGCATTGGTTGTTCGAGCGTCCGCAGCGTGCGCAGGCCGCACCGAACCGCCTGGTGTTCCAGCTGCAGCCGCAGGAGAACATCGAACTGGGCCTGATGAGCAGCCTGGCCGGGCCGGAATGGGGCGCGCTGGAACTGCAGCCGCTGGAGCTGGAGCTGTCGGTGCCGACCGGCCTGCATCGCCGTATCGCCTACGAGCGCCTGTTCCTGGACGCGTTCAACGGCAACCACACCCTGTTCGTGCGCGATGACGAAGTGCGTGCCGCCTGGGCCTGGATCGACAGCGTTGCCGATGCCTGGAAGGCGGCCAACCTGCCGCTGGAACCCTACCCTGCCGGCCAGTGGGGCCCGGCCAACGCGGTCGACTTCCTGCCGCAGGGCGTGGATGCGCCAGATAGCGGAGCGTCGGAATGAGTGCCAGCTCGCAGCCCGTGCTGGTCGCCGACATCGGTGGTACCAATGCCCGCTTCGCCCTTGCCGACACCTCGCAGGACGCCCCGCTGCTGAAAGAGAGCATCCGCGAGTACGCCGTGGCGGAGTTCCCGTCGCTGGGTGATGCCGCGCGCCACCATCTGGAGCAGATCGGTGCCACCGCAAGCCGTGGCGTGTTCGCAGTCGCCGGTCGTGTCGATGGTGACGAAGCCCGCATCACCAACCATCCGTGGGTGATCTCGCGCAGCCGCACGGCCGCGATGCTTGGTTTCAACGAACTGCACCTGATCAACGACTTCGCCGCGCAGGCGATGGCGATTTCGCTGCTGCAACCCGATGACGTGGTCCAGGTCGGCGGTGCCGCCTGGGTTCCGGGCAAGCCGGGTCAGCCGCGCAACTACGCAGTGATCGGCCCAGGTACTGGCCTCGGCGTCGGCGGCCTGATCCTTCGCCACGGCCGCTGTTACCCGCTGGAAACCGAGGGCGGCCATGTCAGCTTCCCGCCGGGAACGCCGGAAGAGATCCGCATCCTGGAGATCCTGTCCGAGCAGTTCGGGCGTGTCTCCAACGAGCGGCTGATCTGCGGCCCCGGCCTGGTCAACATCCATCGCGCAATCTGCGAGATGGCGGGTATCGACCCGGGCCAACTGCAACCGGTGGACGTGACCGCCCGCGCCCTGCACGGCGATCCACAGGCGATGCGTACCGTGGATGTGTTCTGCGCGGTGTTCGGCGCCATTGCCGGTGATCTGGTGCTGACCCAGGGCGCCTGGGATGGTGTGTTCCTGACCGGTGGGCTGACTCCGAAGATGCTCGATTCATTGCAGCACTCCGGTTTCCGCCAGCGCTTCGAACACAAGGGCCGGTTCTCTTCGATCATGGCGCGGGTGCCATCGCTGGCCGTGATGCATCCCCACGCCGGACTGCTGGGCGCCGCTGCCTATGCTGCCGACGCCGAACGTGACGCACCAGGAGTTGCCGCATGACCCCCATCTTCCAGGACGACCGTATCGACTTCATCAACCATGGCGATGCCGATGGCTGGATCGAAGCGGTTGCAGCCGAAATGGCGCAGGCGATCAACCACGACATCACCGAACTGGGCCGCGCACGCATCCTGCTGTCCGGCGGTACTACGCCGGCCCCGGTATACCAGGCGCTGGCCGAGCTGGACGTGCATTGGGACCGCGTTGAAGTGAGCCTGGCCGACGAGCGCTGGTTGTCGCCGCAGGATCGCGACAGCAATGCATGGCTGGTGCGCGAGAACCTGCTCACACGTGCCGAAGGTGCGCACTTCGATCCGCTGGTGCGGATCGGCAAGCCGCTGCCCGAATGCGTGTACACCGCCAACCTGCAGGCCCAGCACAGCCAGGCGCCAAGCCTGGTCGCACTGGGCATGGGCAACGACGGCCATACCGCCTCGCTGTTCCCGGGCTCGAAGGACCTGACCCGCGCGCTGGAAAGCACCCTGCCGTACGCCGCGCTGGATGCCACCGGATGCCCCGGTGCCAACCAGTGGCCGCTGCGCATCACCCTGACCCCGCGCGGCCTGGCCCAGTGCCGCCAGCGTCTGCTGCTGCTGCGCGGCAAGCAGAAGCTGCAGGTGCTGCGCCAGGCATTGGACAGCAACGACCCGCAGCAGTATCCGATCCTCAACGCGATCAACCTGGAAGGCGCGCGCCTGCGCGTCCACTGGGCTGATTGATGTCGGCGGCGGCGCCTTGCTGCCGCTTGCCTCTCGCCACCTCGAACGCCGGTAGCCAATGAGCCTCCATCCGCAACTGCAAGCCATCACTGAGCGCGTCATCCGCCGCAGCGCCGCTTCGCGCGCCGCCTATCTGGCAGCGATCGACGCCTCCCTGCGCGATGGCCCGTTCCGCAGCCGCCTCAGCTGCGGCAACCTCGCCCACGGTTTCGCCGCCTGTGGTGGCACCGACAAGAGCCGCCTGCGCGGCGGCGTGACGGCCAACCTGGGCATCATCACCGCCTACAACGACATGCTGTCGGCGCACCAGCCGTTCGAGACCTATCCCGAACAGATCCGTGCGGTGGCCCGCGAACTGGGCGCGACGGCACAGGTTGCCGGCGCTGTGCCGGCGATGTGCGACGGCGTCACCCAGGGCCGTGGCGGCATGGAGCTGTCGCTGTTCTCGCGCGATGTCATTGCCCAGGCCACTGCGATCGGGCTCAGCCACGACATGTTCGATACCACCGTGTACCTCGGTGTGTGCGACAAGATCGTGCCGGGCCTGCTGATCGGCGCCCTCGCCTTCGGCCATCTTCCGGCGGTGTTCGTGCCGGCCGGCCCGATGACGCCGGGCATTCCCAACAAGCAGAAGGCCGAAGTGCGCGAGCGCTACGCCGCCGGCGAAGCCACCCGCGAAGAACTGCTGGAAGCCGAATCGGCGTCCTACCACGGCGCAGGCACCTGCACCTTCTACGGCACCGCCAATTCCAACCAGGTGCTGCTGGAAGCGATGGGCGTGCAGCTGCCGGGCGCATCGTTCGTCAATCCGGACACAGCGCTTCGCGATGCACTGACCCGCGAAGCCACCGAGCGCGCACTGGACATCACCGCGCTGGGCGACGACTTCCGTCCGCTGGGCCGGATCATCGACGAGCGCGCGATCATCAACGCGATCATCGCGCTGATGGCCACCGGCGGCTCGACCAACCACACCATCCACTGGATCGCGGTGGCACGTGCGGCCGGCATCGTGCTGACCTGGGACGACTTCGACGAGCTGTCGCAGCTGATCCCGCTGCTGGCGCGCGTCTATCCGAACGGCGAAGCCGACGTGAACCGCTTCGCTGCAGCGGGTGGCCCGGCGTTCGTGTTCGGTGAACTGATCAAGGCCGGCCTGATGCATGGCGACCTGGTCAGCGTTGCCCGTGGCGGCATGGCCGACTACGCGCGCGAGCCGCAGCTGCGCGATGGCAAGCTGGTGTACCTGCCGGGCCTGGAACGCAGCGCCGATGAAGAAGTGGTGCGCGGTGTCGACAACCCGTTCGAGAGCCAGGGCGGCCTGCGCCTGCTGCGCGGCAACCTCGGCAAGTCGCTGATCAAATTGTCGGCAGTGAAGCCGCAGTACCGCACCATCGAAGCGCCGGCCGTGGTGGTTGATGCGCCGCAGGTGCTGAACAAGCTGCACGCCGGCGGCCTGCTGCCCGAGCATTTCGTGGCGGTGGTGCGTTACCAGGGGCCGCGTGCGAACGGCATGCCGGAACTGCATTCGCTGGCGCCGCTGCTGGGCCTGCTGCAGAACCAGGGCCGGCGTGTGGCGCTGGTCACCGATGGTCGCCTGTCTGGTGCGTCGGGCAAGATTCCCGCCGCCATCCACGTGACGCCGGAAGCTGCACGCGGTGGTCCGCTGGGCAAGGTGCGCGAGGGCGACATCATCCGCCTGGATGGTGAGGCCGGCACGCTTGAAGTGCTGGTGGACGCAGCCGAATGGGCCGCGCGTACACATGCGCCGAATACGGCGCCGGCCGCCAATGACCTGGGCCGCAACCTGTTCGCGATCAACCGGCGCGTGGTGGGTCCGGCCGATCAGGGCGCGATCTCGATTTCGTGTGGTCCGGCGGCGGCTGACGGTGGGCCGTGGGACTACGACGCGGAGTATGAGCTGGGGCACGATGCTGCTGCGGCGGCGGCGCCGCATGAGACGAAGGACGCCTGAGGGATTGAAGCGCGTTGCGGGTATGTGGCGGCGGTTGGTTTCCAGGGGGCGGCGAAGGGCAGGCCGTCGCCAGGACACGCCGTAAATACATCCCTGTAGGCTCGATCGCGCCATCCATGGCGCGAACGGTCCTGGCGACGCCCTGCCCTCCGCCGCATCACAGTTTCCGGCGCCGATACGCCGCGAAGTGATCATTGAAAGCACAACTAGAGCGAAAGCAAAGGCAGAAGCAGAGCTATGGGTATCGAACAACATCAGGTGCGGGCGGCGGAGCTGTTGCATGCGGCCGGCATCCTGCCGGTGGTGACGATTCATACGCTGGACCAGGCACGTGCGGTCAGCGCGGCGCTGCTGGAAGGCGGATTGCCGGCGATCGAGCTGACGCTGCGTACGCCGGTGGCGATGGAAGCGCTGGCGATGCTCAAGCGTGAGCTGCCGGATGTGGTGGTCGGCGCCGGTACGGTGCTGACGGTGGAGCAGATGCAGCAGTCGATCGATGCGGGCGCCGATTTCCTGGTGACCCCGGGCACGCCGCCGGGGCTGGCCGATGCGTTGGCTGCGGCACCGCTGCCGGTGGTACCGGGTGCGGCGACGCCGACCGAACTGCTGGCGCTCTACGCGCGCGGTTTCCGCGTGTGCAAGCTGTTCCCGGCCACGGCCGTGGGCGGCCTGGCGATGATCAAGGGCGTAGCCGGCCCGATCGCCGACCTCAAGCTGTGCCCGACCGGTGGCATCACCGAGAACACCGCCGCCGAGTACCTGGAGCAGAAGAACGTGGTCTGCATCGGTGGCTCGTGGATGGTGCCGGGCAGCTGGATCGAGGCCGGCCAGTGGGACAAGGTGCGCGAAAGCGCCGCGCAGGCCGCGAAGATCGTCAAGCGCGTACGCGGCAACTGACGCACTGCGGGGTCAGAGCCCTTTCCCGCCGGGAAAGGGATCCGCCCCAAGCGCGCAAAGCGCGCGACCCGCTCCTTCCGTTCCCTTCTTCATTCTGCGGTGGCAGCGCACGGAACCTGTCCGTGGCCCTGCGGAGGGATCGCGCAGGGGCGTAAGCGCCATGGATGGCGCGCCCGAGCCTCCAGGGATGGATTCACGGCGTCCCCTGCGCGATCCCTCCGCAGGGCCAACCCCACGAACTCCGTCCCACCACCGCGAGGGGCTCAGCCGTTGGCTGAAATCCTTACAGCGGCCGTGCCGGATCCACCAGCCCGTACTGGCTGGCCATCCGCGCCAACGCGATGTTGTCGTGGATTCCCATCTTCTCGAACAACCGCGCCTTGTGCGTGTTGACCGTCTTCGCGCTCAGGCTCAGACGACGGGCGATATCTTCCTGGCGCAGGCCCTGGGTCAGCAGCAATGCCACTTCCAGCTCACGCGGCGACAGGTTGTCGAACGGCGAGCCGTTGCCTTCCACGGTGGACAACGCCAGGTTCTGCGCGATGCTCGTGCCCAGGTAGCGCCGTCCGGCAGCTACGTCGCGCACCGCACGCAGCAGTTCCTGCGCATCGCAGCCCTTGCCGATGTAACCGGCGGCGCCGGCCTCGAGCAGGCGCTTGGGCAGCGGACCGTCTTCCAGCACCGACACGATCACCACCCGCGTGCTGCGGTGGCCACGGACGATGCGCTCGGTTACTTCCATCCCGCTCACGCCGGGCAGGTGCAGATCACACAGCACCACGTCCGGTTGCAGCTGGCGGATCGCGGGCAGCGCGTCTTCGCCCGTTTCGGCCTCGCCCACCACTTCAATGTCGGTTTCACTCGACAGTATCATTTTCATCCCGGTGCGGACCAACGCATGGTCATCCACCAGGTAGACTCGAATCGTCATTCACGTACCTCTTCGAATGCGGCCAATACGGGTCAACCTAGGCAGGAGCACCTGACCACTGCAAGCGCGGATGTTGCGCAATTCCGGCGTTCTGCCTTGCGCATCACATTCTTCACGCACTGATCGTGCCCCTTGCCCTGCAGAACCCGTTACAACGAAACAACCCGTCCCTCAGGTAGACGCCCTTGGGAGGGCATCCACGTCACTCCCCTTGCGTGATCGCTTCGCTGGCCGTCGCTGGCGGCGAACCGTGCCGTCGCCATGGATGACGGCGGCTGAACATGACCAGATAGCACCCTACCACCCAAACCAGCGCGGCACACCACCCGGCGAGGATGTCGGAGGGGTAATGCACCCCCAGATAGACCCGGGAAACGCTTACCAGCAGGCTGAACGACGGCGCCAGCAGCAGTACCGGCCAGCGCCAGCGGGTATTCCAGGCCAGCAGCACCAGGGTGACCGCCAGGGTCATCGAGCCCATCGCGTGGCCACTGGGGAAACTGAACGTGGATTCCGGCGCGATCGATTCCCACAGGCTGGGCCGGTCACGCTGGAAGAAGTGCTTGCTGCCCATGTTGAGCAGCGCCGACCCTACGAAGCTCACGGCCACGAAGGTCGCTTCACGCCAACGCCGGTGCCAGGCCAGTGCACCGACAATCAGCACATCGGCCGGGATCAGGAACCACTCGTAGCCCAGCTTCGACAGCAGCACGAACACATGGTCCAGCCACGGCGAATGCAGGCCGTGCATCTGCCACAGCAGCGGCGCATCGAAATGGAAGGATTCGAACTCGTGCACCTCGTCGGCCAGGGCGACGAATCCGGCCAGCGGCAGCAGCACGCCGGCAAACAGCAGCAGCAGCCGCCAAGCATTGCGCGCCATCCAGTGGCGGAAGCCGGAGGCGGGCTCCGGTGCAGCGAGGATCGTCGGCTTACCCGGCGCTTCGGACATAGGTGCGTTCAACGTAATCATCGATCAGGGCGACGAATTCCTGGGCGATGTTCTCGCCACGCAGGGTCACCTTCTTCTCGCCATCGACGAACACCGGTGCCGACGGTGCTTCACCGGTGCCCGGCAGCGAGATGCCGATGTTGGCATGCCGCGACTCACCCGGCCCGTTAACCACGCAGCCCATCACCGCCAGGGTCATGTTCTCCGCACCCGGGTGCTGGATCTTCCACAGCGGCATCTTTTCGCGCACGTGGTTCTGCACCACCTTGGCCAGCTCCTGGAAGAATTCCGAGGTGGTACGGCCGCAGCCCGGGCACGCCGTGACCAGCGGAGTGAAGGCGCGCTGGCCGGTGGTCTGCAGCAGTTCCTGGGCGACGATCACTTCCTGCGTGCGCGACTGGCCCGGTTCGGGCGTCAGCGAAATGCGGATGGTGTCGCCGATGCCTTCCTGCAGCAGCACGCTGAGCGCCGCCGCCGAGGCGACGATGCCCTTGCTGCCGATACCGGCTTCGGTCAGACCCAGATGCAGGGCGAAGTCCGAACGCTGGGCCAGGTCGCGGTAGACCGCGATCAGCTCCTGCACGCCGCTGACCTTGGCCGACAGGATGATGCGATCGCGCGGCAACCCCAGCTCGACGGCCTGCTCGGCCGAATCCAGTGCCGAACGGATCAGCGCCTCGCGCAGCACGCGGCCGGCGTCCCAGGGCTGTTCGCGGTGGTTGTTCTCGTCCATCAGCTTGGCCGCCAGGGCCTGGTCCAGCGAGCCCCAGTTGGCGCCGATGCGCACCGGCTTGTTGTAGCGGATGGCGAACTCGATCAGCTGCGCGAACTGCAGGTCCTTCTTCTTGCCGAAGCCTACGTTGCCCGGGTTGATGCGGTACTTGGCCAGTGCTTCGGCGCAGGCCGGCTCGGCCGTCAGCAGCTGGTGGCCGTTGTAGTGGAAGTCGCCGATCAGCGGTACGTCGATGCCCATCATCGCCAGCTTGTCGACGATGCGCGGGATCGCCGCGGCCGCTTCGACCGTGTTGACGGTCAGGCGCACCATTTCCGAGCCGGCACGCCAGAGCTCAGCGACCTGCTTGACGCTGGACGCCACATCGGACGTGTCGGTATTGGTCATCGACTGCACCACGACCGGCTTGCCACCGCCCACGGTGACTCCACCGATCTGGACCGCTTGGGTCAGGCGACGGGGCCAGGAAGTGGCATCGGAGGGGGCTGTAGGGCGGGTGACGGCGTCATGCATGCGGGCATTCTAACGCCCGCCCCGACCTTCCGGGTGTGTCGCATTCAGGCGACAGTCCGGCTGCGGCCGATTGTCGCAGGCAGCCGTCCCCGCGAACGCATACGATGGGCGCGAATGACCGGTCCCGACGCCCCGTTTCTCCGAACCCTGTGCAGCCTGCGCTGGTTGGCCGTGGCTGGCCAGGCGGCCACCATCCTGGTTGCGACCTGGGTGCTGGGACTGCCCTTGCCGCAACTGCCGCTGTGGTCGGGCGTTGCCGTGCTCGCCGTATTCAACCTGTATACGCAGCTGCGCCCGGAGCCGGCCGATACCGCGCCGCTGACCGCCTTCGGCCACATCCTGGTGGACGTGATCATCCTCACATGGATGGTCAGCTGGAGCGGCGGCATCGCCAATCCGTTCGGCTCGCTGTTCCTGATCCTGATCGCCCTGGCGGCCTTCGCCCTGCCCCTGCGCTGGGCCCTGGCCGTGGCCAGCGCCTGCCTGCTGGGCTACGCCGCCAGCGGACTGTTCGGGCAACCGCTGCCGGCGGGCTATTTCAACGCACTGGACCTCAATCGCTGGGGCGTGATCGCCACCTTCCTGCTGTCCGCTGCGGTCGTACTGATCTTCTCTACCCGGCTGGCGATCGCGCTGCGCGAGCGCGAGCTGGAACTGTCGGCACTGCGCGAACGCTTCGCGCGCAACGAGGGCATCGTCGCCCTGGCCACGCATGCAGCCTCGGTGGCGCATGAACTGAACACGCCGCTGGCGACGATGACCCTGCTCGCCGACGACGTGGCCGAACGCAGCGAAGAACCGGAAGTGCGCGAGGACATGGAAACCCTGCGCGAACTGCTGGTGCAGTGCCGGGAGCGCGTGCTGGCCCTGGCCGCCCCGGCCTCCAATGACGGCCCCGGGCGCGCCCACTCCACGGCCCAGCAGGTGCTGGAGCAATGGCGGCTGGTGCGCCCGACCATCGACCTGCATCGCAACGACGACGCACCCCTGCGCCTGCCGCTGGACCCGGGCGTCGGCCACCTGCTGATGGTGCTGCTGAACAACGCGGCCGATGCCGGCGAGCAGGCCGGCCGACCGCGCGTCGATCTCAGCCTGCGCATCGAAGGCGACGACCTGATCGGCGAAGTGCGCGACTACGGCCATGGCTTCAACGCCCGCGCCGCCGTGCTGCCGGGCAAGCTGTTCGGCAGCAGCAAGAGTGAAGGCATGGGCGTCGGTCTTGCCCTGTCCCATGCCACCATCGAACGCCTGGACGGCGAGATGTGGATGCGCCCGGCCCAAGGGGCCGGTAGCCGCGTCGGCTTCCGCCTGCCGTTGGCCCCCCGCGAGGAATGACCATGACTGCTTCCACCCTTGGCCTGCTGGTCGACGACGACGAACTCTACCTGCGCACCCTGCAGCGCAGCCTGGCCCGCAAAGGGCTGGAGACGCAGACCGCACAGGATGCCGCCAGCGCGCTGGCACTGGCCCGCCAGCATCCGCCGGCGTTCGCGCTGATCGACCTGAAGCTGGGCAGCGATTCCGGGCTGGCCCTGATACAGCCGTTGCGCGCGCTGCGCGCAGACATGCGGATCCTGCTGGTGACCGGCTATGCCAGCATCGCCACCGCAGTGGAGGCGATCAAGCTGGGCGCCGACGACTACCTGCCGAAGCCATCGACGGTGCCGATGATCCTGCGTGCGCTGGGCGAGGAAGACGATGGCCCCGCCGATGACGGCGAGATGGAAGTGCCTGATGCGATGACCCCGATCAGCCGCCTGCAGTGGGAACACATCCAGCAGGCGATGCATGAAACCGGCGGCAATGTGTCGGCGGCCGCGCGGCTGCTCGGCATGCACCGGCGTTCGCTGCAGCGCAAGCTGGCCAAGCGGCCGAGCCCGGAACGCGATCCGAGCCGGTGATGCGTCGTCGTATTCGCCGGGCATGGCCCGGCGCTACCGGCATGACGAAGGGTAGCGCCGGGCAATGCCCGGCGGCATTCCCCGCCCGCGTCAGCCCCTCAGCTGCGCCAGCAGCTCACGGGTCAGCGGATCATTGATCTGGACATCCTCGCCCTGCCTGGCCTCGGCGTCCACTTCTGCAACCCATTGATCCACCCCACCACGCATCAGATCTGCCCGACTGGGCAGGACGTCGCGCGCAGGGCTATACAGATCGAGCAGCAGTCGGTTGCGGGCCTCGACTGTCATGTCCGCGCCGCCAGACCGCTCGACGATGATGTCAGCCCGCGCCAGGCCCTGCTCATCCACGCACCGCTCGCCATGACGCAGCAGAACCAGCACCGGCACATCTGCGCCCTCCTGCACGGCGGCCTGCAGCCGGTCGTGTCCGTCCAGCACCACGTGTGCCTGCAGGCCACTGATCCACATCAGCAGCACCGGTGGCAGTGATCCTGCCCGGGCCTGCCTGGCCCAGGCCTTGACCCGCCCATCCGTGGCCAGTGACGGTGCCCGCAGCAGGACAGGAGGCAGGCATTCGCCGTGCGTCACGCTCGACCAGTCCAAGGTATCGACCGCCGGTCGGGCCAGCGCATCTGACGCGAGCGTGAGCGGCATCCGCGCACGCTCCAGGCCATGCAGCGTCGGCTGCAGCAGCCATTCGCCCTGTGCCAGCGGAGATCGATCCGAACGGGTAAGGGCCCGTGCGAAATGACGTGCCCACGCTGCGGCAGTCCGCACCGGATCATCCGAATGCAACGCCCGCGCCTCGGCAGCCGTGATCGGTGGAATGATCGCCGGCGAGGCCGGGGAGGCGCTGCGAAGCAGGTCCACGCCGAAGTAGTCGGGCTCCACCCTCGCCCACAACATGGGGCGTTCCTCGGTACCCACCCGTATGCGGTCCGGCGGGCAGACCGAAACCACAAGCGCAGGGCGCACGGGGGCCTGCACGGTCAGGTGCAGACCCGCCCACACCTCGGGCTGCCTTCGTCGAACGAGGTCGCGCCAGTGCATCGACGCACGCATCCGGCGCGCCGCGCTCAGCCCTTCAGCTGAGCCAGCAACTCACGGGTCAGCGGATCATTGATCTGGACATCCTCGCCCTGCAGGGCCGGCAGCAGGCCACTGGCCAGCTGCTTGCCCAGTTCGACACCGAACTGGTCGAAAGCGTTGATGTTCCAGATCACCGACTGCACGTACACCGCGTGCTCGTACATCGCGATCAAGGCGCCCAGCGCCTGCGGGGTGAGCGCGTCGAGCAGGATCATCGTGCTCGGGCGGCCGCCCGGGTAATCGCGGTGCGGATCGTCGCTGCCCTGGCCGTTGGCCAGTGCTTCGGTCTGCGCCAGCAGGTTGGCCATCAGCGCCTGGTGGTTGACCGTATACGGATCATCGTTGTGCACGCAGCCGATGAAATCGGCTGGGATGATGCTGGTGCCCTGGTGCAGCGCCTGGAAGAAGCTGTGCTGCACATCGGTGCCCGCACCGCCCCACCACACCGGCACGGTGTCGGTGGTGACCGGCTGGCCATCGCGCTGCACGCGCTTGCCCAGGCTTTCCATCACCAGCTGCTGCAGGTAGGCCGGCAGCAGCGCCAGGCGCTGGTCGTAGGTCATCACCGCATGCGTGGCGTAGCCCAGCAGATTGCGGTTCCAGATGTCGGTCAGGCCGTGCAGCACCGGCAGGTTGCGCTCCAACGGTGCGTCCAGCGCATGCGCATCCATCTGCGCGGCACCTTCCAGCAGCTGCTCGAAGCGCTCGAAGCCGATGGCCAGTGCGATCGGGAAACCGACGGCCGACCACAGCGAATAGCGGCCGCCCACCCAGTCCCACATCGGCAGCACGCGCTCGGCGGCAATGGCGAAGGCCTTGGCGGCGCGTTCCGGATTGGCGCTGACCGCGTACAGACGGTCGCTGCCGCCCAGCCAGTCATGCAGGATCTGGCCGTTGAGCAGGGTTTCCTGGGTACCAAAGGTCTTGGAAATGAGGATGCCGGCGGTCTTCGCCGGATCCAGCGTGGCCAGCGTGCGCTGCATGGCGGCGCCGTCCACGTTCGACACGAAATGCACGCGCAGGCGTGCGCCTGTGACCGGGCGCAGCGCATCGGCGACCAGTCGCGGGCCGAGATCGGAACCGCCAATGCCGACGCTGACCACATCGGTCACGCCGCTGTCTTCCAGCGCGCGCACCAGCACGCCCATGCGCTGGCGGATGCCGCGCGCGGTGGCATAGGCCTCGGCCGCCACCGGCGCATCGACTACATCACCGCGCAACGCGGTATGCAGCGCAGCGCGGCCTTCGGTCAGGTTGACCTGCTCGCCACGGAACAGGCGCGTGATGGCGCCGCCGACATCACGTTCGGCAGCCAGCGCCAACAGCGCCTGCAACGCTGCGGCATCGTATTTCTGCCGGGCGAAGTTGACATACAACGGACCGACCCGCAGCGCCAGGTCCTGTACACGGCCGGGTTCGGCGGCGAGCAGGCCGGGAATGCTTGCGCCCTTCAGGCGCTGGGCGTGGGAATGCAGCGAGTCGAATCCGTTGTTCGTTGTCATGCGGCCTGGGTCGGGATCGTGTCGTTGGTGTGGGAAATCTGGTTGTTGCCATCCACGTACACCAGCTTCGGCTTGAAGCTGTCGGCTTCCTGCTCGGTCATGCTGGCGAAGGCGGCAATGATGATGATGTCACCGACCTGCACGTGGCGCGCGGCGCCACCATTGAGCGAGACGACGCCGCTGCCGGCTTCGGCGCGGATCGCATAGGTCGAGAAGCGCGCACCGTTGGTCACGTCCCAGATGTGCACCTGCTCGAACTCACGGATGCCGGTGGCAGCCAGCAGGTTGTCATCGATGGCGATGGAGCCTTCGTAGTTCAGCTCGGAATGGGTGACGGTGGCGCGGTGGATCTTGGTCTTGAGCAGGGACAGGTGCATGGGGGCGCTGCAACGGCAAAGGAAAGAGCGGATTCTAGCACCCACGCGGCAACCGTCAGGTAGCGGCCGCAGGATGCTGAAGACCGTTCAGCCGGTGCGCTGCTGTGCGCCCGGCGATGGCGCCGCGGCACCGGCCAGCACGGCCCGGAACACGGCATGGAACGCCAGTCCGGCCATCAGGCCGAATCCGGCCGCCACCAGTACCGAGAAGGCATAGCTGGCCCAGTCGAAGTTGCCCGCAGAGGACAGCGGGCTCATCAGAGCGCCGCCAGAGCCGTCGGGCCAGGCACAAGTGGCCATGGCCAGCGCGCCCAGCCCTGCCCCGACCAGCGCGAACCACACCCAGCGCAGGCGGCCGGAAGACAGCAGGATCAGGCCCATCGGCAGCAGCACCGCCACGGCGTGGGCGAAGGCCAGCACGAACATCAATGCGGCCGCCAGCGCGGCCGTGGCCACTTCCTGGCCGAGACTGAGACCGGCGATCAGGCCACCGATCACCAGCGAAGGCAGCAGCGCGGCGGCGAACACCGCCAGGATCGCCGCCACGGCGCGGCGGCCGGGGCTGGCTGGAAACGAGGTCATATCGGCAGGTCATCCTTGCCCGGCGAACACGGGCGCCCACTGCGGGCGCCCTGCACAACCGCGCGGGGCGGTTCAGAACTCCAGGTTGTCGATCAACCGGGTGGTGCCCAGGCGCGCGGCGATCAGGGCCACGCGGCCGCCGCCATCGAAACTCGGCTCGGCCAGCTCCGGAGTGCGCAGTACCGCGTAATCCACCTGGAAGCCCGCTGCCTGCAGCGCAGCGACGGCGTCGGCCTCGATGCGTTCACGCGCATGCCCGGCCACATAGCCTTCGCGCATGCCCAGCAGGGTGCGGTGAAGGGTGGTCGCCAAGGGGCGCTGCTCGGCGCTGAGGTACTGGTTGCGCGAGCTCTTGGCCAGGCCATCCTCATCACGCACGATCTCGGCACCGACGATCTGGATCGGGAACGACAGCTCGGCCACCATCTGCTTGATGACCGCCAGCTGCTGGTAGTCCTTGCGGCCGAACACGGCCACATCCGGCTGTACCTGCAGGAACAGCCGCGCCACCACCGTGCACACGCCATCGAAATGGCCCGGGCGGCTGGCGCCTTCCAGTACCTCGCTGACGCCAGGCGCATGCATCTGCGTGGTCTTGTCCACGCCCAGCGGGTACATCGCTTCGACGCTGGGCAGCCACACCGCATCGCAGCCCACCTGCTCCAGCCCGGCTACATCGGCTTCGGGGGTGCGCGGATAGCGGCTGAAATCCTCGTTCGGCCCGAACTGTGTCGGGTTGACGAAGATGCTGGCCACCACCTTGTCGGCGTACTGCTTTGCCAGGGTGACCAGCGCGTGGTGCCCGCCGTGCAGGTTGCCCATGGTCGGCACCAGCGCCACGCGCAGGCCCTCGCCCTTCCACTGCGCGATCTGCGCGCGCAGCGCACCGAGTTCGTTGAAGGTCTGGATCATTGGGCGTACGCGTGTTCTTCGTCGGGGAAGCTGCCATCGCGCACGGCATCGGCGTAGGCACGGGTGGCGCCGGCCACCGAACCGCCTTCAGCCAGGAAGTCCTTGACGAACTTCGGGCGACGGTGGCCGCTGTCCAGACCGAGGAAATCGTGCAGCACCAGCACCTGGCCGTCGCACTGCGGACCGGCACCGATACCGATGGTCGGCACAGGCACTGCGGCGGTGACGGCGGCGGCAACCGGGGTCGGCACGCATTCGAGCACCATGATGCTGGCACCGGCTTCAGCCACGGCCTTGGCATCGTCCACCAGCTGGCGCGCGGCATCACCACGACCCTGGATCTTGAAGCCACCCAGGCGCAGCACCGACTGCGGGGTCAGGCCCAGGTGCGAACAGACCGGGATCTCGCGCTCGACCAGGTAGCGGATGATGTCGACCTTGAAGCCGGCGCCTTCGATCTTGACCATCTCCGCACCCGCCTGCAGCAGCTGCAGCGAAGCATCCAGCGCGCGTTCCGGGGTGGCATCGGCGCCGAACGGCAGGTCGGCGATCAGCAGCGCACGCTGCAGCACGCGGGCGACTGCGCGGGTGTGATAGACCATGTCGGCGACGGTCACCGGCAGGGTCGAATCGTGCCCCTGCACGACCATGCCCAGCGAATCGCCGATCAGGATCAGGTCGACGCCATTGGCATCGAAGGTGCGGGCGAAGCCTGCGTCGTAGGCGGTCAACATGACCAGCTTCTGGCCATTGCGCTTGGCCTCGGCCAGGGCGGGAACGGTCCAGGGCTTGCTGTCTGCGTGGGTGCTCATGTGCTGATAACCGGGGGAGATAACCCGGGCATTATCACCCTAACGGCGCGATCCCGCAGGCATCCACCCGCATCACTGCATCCCGTACGCGACCGTGGCCGGGAATGGCCAGATCGGCGGCGATTTCGGCCAATGGCACCAACACGAACGCACGCTCGTGCAGGTAGGGATGCGGCACCTTCAGCTCGGGCAGGTCCAGCACCTGCTCGCCGAACAGCAGCAGATCCAGATCCAGCGCACGCGGCCCCCAGTGCACGGCGGGATCACGTACGCGGCCGAAGCGCTGCTCCAGCGCGAGCATGGCCTGCAGCAGCTCGACGGCGGGCAGATCGGTGTCGACCGAGGCCACTGCGTTGACGAACGGTGGCTGGTCCTCGTTGCCCCATGCCGGCGTCGCGTACAACCGCGAGGCCTGCCTCAGCCGGGTTCCGGGCAGCTCGTCCAGCGCGGCAATGGCCGCGCGGACGGTGTTGGCTGCGTCGCCAAGATTGGCGCCCAGCCCGATCCAGGCACCGGTCATGGATTACTCGGCAGCACCGGCAGCTGCGCCATCGGGACGACGACGGCGACGACGACGCTTGCGCGGCGCTCCACCCTCCTCATCGCCGGCATCGCTGTGCAGGGAATCCAGCGACGAATCCAGCTCATGCCCGGACTGCGCCTGCGCTTCGCGCCAGAACGCGACGTCGGCTTCGTGCTCTGCCGATGCCACCTGGCGCAGGGCCAGGAAATCGAAGGCGGCACGGAAACGGGGGTGGCTGAGCGTGCGCATCACGCGCTTGCGCTGGCGCGAACTGAAGCGCGCCTGCAGCAGCCAGATCTCCTGCATCGGCAGCGAGAAACGGCGCGGCAATGCAATGGTGCTCAGCTGCTGCACGGTGACACGGTCGGCGGCACGACGCTGTGCCTCTTCCGGTGCCACGCCCTGCTTGAGCAGCGTTGCCTGTGCGCGGCAATACGCCGGCCACAGGAGCAGCGCGAACAGGAACGCCGGCGACACGGGCTCGTCATTGGCCACGCGTGCATCGGTGTTGGCCAGGCCCTCGACCAGCATGCGACGCAGCGCGCCGGTGCGGTTCGACTTCAGCGCCTTGGCGCTTTCCGGGAACAGCACGTCGAACAGGCCGTAGCGTTCCAGTCCTTCGAAGCTGGCAACGCCATGCCCGGACAGGAACAGCTTCAGGACTTCCTCGAACAGACGCGCCGGTGCGGCTTCGTTGAGCAGGCCGGCCAGCTGCGGGATCGGTGCGGCGGTTCCCTCTTCGATCTGGAAGCCGAGCTTGGCCGCCAGGCGGACCGCACGCAGCATGCGCACCGGGTCTTCCTGGTAACGCTGCACCGGGTCGCCGATGAGCTTCATCAGGCGTGCCTGCACGTCTTCGAAGCCGCCGGTGTAGTCACGCACCGAGAAGTCCTCGATGGCGTAATACAGGGCATTGCAGGTGAAGTCGCGGCGGATGGCGTCGTCTTCGATGCTGCCGTACACGTTGTCGCGCACGAGCATGCCGTTTTCCATCTCGCGGTCGCCGCTGCCGTCATCGATGTTGGCACGGAAGGTGGCGACTTCGATGATCTCGCGGCCGAACACAACATGGGCCAGGCGGAAACGGCGGCCGATCAGGCGGCAGTTGCGGAACAACTGCTTGACCTGTTCGGGCGTGGCATCGGTGGCCACGTCGAAATCCTTGGGTTGGCCATTGACCAGCAGATCGCGCACCGCGCCGCCGACAAGGTAGGCGCCGAAGCCGGCATCGCGCAGTCGATAAAGCACGCGCAAAGCGTTCGGGCTGATGTCCTTGCGGGAGATCGTGTGCTGGTCGCGCGGGATGACGCGCAGGCTGAACGGTGATGTAGCAGAGGAAATGATGTTGGCGCTTCCGGTTGAAGTTTCGGGATTGCCCAATGGCATCGAGGTGCATATACTAGCGCTCCTGCACCGGCAGCGACACACTGCTCCCTTCGTCTAGTGGTTAGGACGTGGCCCTCTCAAGGCTAAAACAGGGGTTCGAGTCCCCTAGGGAGCACCAGTCGCCGCAGCAGGAACCGAAAAAGCCCGCCTTGTGCGGGCTTTTCTGTTTTCCGGAATCGTGTCGCCGACTGGGCTGGTCGCTTGAGCGCCTCCTTGTTCCTGCGAGGGAGGGGGCGGGCCACCCTGTCCTGGACACGCAAAAGCCCATCCATGGTGCTCGATGGCGCCATCCATGGCGCCAACGGTCCAGGACAGGGTGGCCCGCCCCCTCCTGACAATTCCCGCGCCGGCGGCAAGATCAAGAACAGCCTCGCTCCTCCGAAGCAGATCAGCCCGGACGCGCTTGCGTGTGTCCGCCACCCGCGATCTGTCGAAAGGCGGCAGGCCAGCCGCTCCAGGGCCGTTGGCGCCATGGATGGCGCCATCGAGCCCCCATGGATGGGTATACGGCGTGTCCTGGAGCGGCTGGCCTGCCGCCTCCCCTCGGAACAGGGAGGCGCTGAAATTCAGGCCAAGCCATCAGCCTTCCATCTGCTCCAGCTCTTTGCCCTTGGTCTCGCGCACGTAGCGGACGACGAAGATGATCGAGAGGATCGCGGCCACGGTGTAGATGCCGTACGCACCGGCCAGGCCGATGCCGGCCAGCAGCATCGGGAAGGTCACGGTGATCGCGAAATTCGACGTCCACTGCGCCGCACCGGCCACGGCCAACGCCGGGCCGCGGATCTGGTTCGGGAACATCTCGCCCAGCATCACCCACATCACCGGGCCCCACGACATGTTGAAGAACACCACATAGACGTTGGCCGCTACCAGCGCCAGCCGCCCCATGCCGTCGGACAGCTGCAGGCGCCCCTCGGCCAGGCTGCCGCTGGCGAAGGCCACCACCATCAGCACCAGGGCCACCGACATACCGACCGAACCGACCCACAGCAGCGGCTTGCGGCCGATGCGATCGATCAGCATCACCGTCAGCAGGCAGGCGCCGATGCTCAGCGCACCGGACAGGACGTTGATCAGCAGCGCATCGCTTTCCGAGAAACCCACCGCCTGCCACAGCACCGCGCCGTAATAGAACACCACATTGATGCCGACCAGCTGCTGGAACATCGCCAGGCCGATGCCGACCCAGACGATGGGGCGCAGCTTGCCGGTGGCCTTGTTGAGCAGGTCGCCGAATCGCGGCTTGTGCTGGTCCTGGGACAGGCTGGCTTCGATCTCGGCCTGCTTGTTCACCGCGGCACGTTCGCCGTACAACCGGCCAAGCACCGCCCTCGCCTGCGCCTGCCGGCCCTTCATCACCAGGAAGCGCGGGCTTTCCGGGATCACCAGCAACAACAGCAGGAACAGCAGCGACGGCAGTGCCTGCATCCAGAACATCCAGCGCCAGGCTTCCTGCCCCAGCCAGAGCGGCTCGGTCGACGCACCCGCCGCACGGGCCAGCAGATAGTTGCTGAGGAACGCTGCGAACAGGCCGCAGATGATCGCCATCTGCTGCACGGTCGCCAGCCGGCCGCGATAGCGCGCAGAGGCGACTTCGGCGATGTAGGCCGGCGACATCACGCTGGCCGCACCGACAGCGAACCCGCCGAGCACGCGTGCGCAGACGAACAACCAGGAGGCATGTGCAGCGCCGGCGCCCAGCGCCGACACCAGGAACATCACGGCCGCCACGATCAGCACGCCGCGACGTCCCAGCCGATCGCCAAGCCAACCGGCCACGAACGCCCCGATCGCGCACCCCAGCAGCATCGAGGCGACCTCGAAGCCGAGCGCGGCCTCGCTGGAGTTGAAGGCCTGGCGCAGGCCATCGACGGTGCCATTGATGACGCCACTATCGAAGCCGAACAGGAACCCGCCGAGGGTGGCGGCGCAACTGATCAGGACGATGAAGGCAGTGTTCTCACCGCCGTTGGAGGCGGCACCGGGCTGGACTGGCGACATGAAGGATCCTGCAGGGAAGGGAGCCGACCGAAGCGGGCCGGCGGCCCTGGCAGCGTCGCACAGGGCGGGCACGCCGCCAAATGGGCCTCCGGGCCGCCCATCCGCCCCACTTTCACACGGCAACCGACACCGGGGGCCAACCTGTTCTAGAATTGGCAGGTTCAGAAAGCGATTCGCCCTCTACCCATGCCATTTGTCGTCACCGAAAACTGCATCAAGTGCAAACACACCGATTGCGTGGAAGTGTGTCCCGTGGATTGCTTCCACGAAGGCCCGAACTTCCTGGTGATCGACCCGGACGAGTGCATTGACTGCACCCTCTGCGAACCCGAGTGCCCGGTCAACGCGATCTTCCCGGAAGACGATGTTCCCGCCGGCCAGGAAGGTTTCGTCGCCCTCAATGCAGAACTGGCGAAGGAATGGCCGGTGCTGACCGTGCGCAAGGACCCGCCGGCCGACGCCGGTGAGTGGGATGGCAAGCCGGACAAGCTGAAGCTGCTGGAGCGCTGAGGCGCAGGCACCATGGCCGTGGTAGCTGCCAACCTTGGTTGGCGCAAAGGCGCGACCAAGGTCGGCCCCTACCACAACGGGTACCAACCAGCAGGCAATGAAAAGGGCGCCCAGGGCGCCCTTTTCCGTTCTGGCCCTGGTAGCTGCCAACCTTGGTTGGCACAAAAGCGCCGACCAAGGTCGGCCTCCACCACGGCAGGTGCGAACCAGCGGGCAATGAAAAGGGCGCCCAAGGCGCCCTTTCCTGTTCTGGCCCTGGTAGCTGCCAACCTTGGTTGGCACAAAAGCGCCGACCAAGGTCGGCCTCCACCACGGCAGGTGCGAACCAGCGGGCAATGAAAAGGGCGCCCAAGGCGCCCTTTTCTGTTCTGGCCCTGGTAGCTGCCAACCTTGGTTGGGACAAAGTCGCCGACCAGGGTCGGCCTCTACCACGGCAGGTGCGAACCAGCAGGGTCCGCACCCGCCCAACCGGCCATTACGGGGCCAGCTTGGCCTTCAGCGCGGCAATCAGCTTCACCGGGGCTTCGGCGGTGGCCGGCAGGCCACGCGGGTCGACCGCGGAGATGTAGGCGCCGGCGTCGACGGCGACCACGCGGACCAGGAAGTTGCTGCCTTCATAGGCCACGTCGTACGAACCCAGCAGCTGCGCGCGGGTAGCGATGGTCAGGCCTTCCACGCCTTCCAGCGCGGTACCGACCTTGGCGAAGGCTTCATCCTTGCTGCCGGCAATGGTGAAACCGGTGGCGCTGACGGCGGGGGCAGCGGCGGCCGGGGTGGCCGGCTTGGTCGCCGAGCTCAGGGTCGGCACCTGGTTGTTGCCGGCGCCTGCCGGCAGGTTCAGGTCCGGCGGCACTTCCAGCGGACGCACTTCCGGGGCCAGAGCGTAGTCGCCCTTGACGCCACGCTTGAAGCAACCGGTGGTGCCGGCTGCGGTGGCCACGGCAAGGAGCGCGAAGGACAGCACGCGGACGGCGGAAACGGATTGGCGCATGTGAATCTCCTGGATCAGACCAAGACGGAAGGTCAGTGGCTGGAAAGGGCTTCGAGGGCGGCGATATCGCCGGCGAGATGGTCGGCGGCAGGCGCGTGTGCGGCCGAAAGCGGCAGCAGCGGCAGGCGCAGATCGTGACCGATGCCGATCCGACGCAACAGCGCCTTGACCGGAATCGGGTTGGATTCGACACCGCAGAAGTCATGGAACGGCTGCAGGCGAGCGTCCCAGGATTCAACGGCTTCGTGGTCGCGGGCAGCGGCCAGGTCGCACATCCGGCGATAGGCGCCGGGCAGCACGTTGGAACCGACCGAGATCAGACCGTCCATGCCGGCCTGGATCGAACGTGCGGCCGTGCCGTCATCGCCGGTGAGCACGGCAAAGGTCGAGCTGCGCAGGTCCAGCAGTGCCCGCACGCGGCCGGTGTCGCCCACCGCTTCCTTGATGCCGACGATGTTCGGATGGCTGGCGAGCTCGGCCACGGTCTCCGGCAGCATGTCGCAGCCGGTGCGGCCAGGCACGTTGTACAGCACCACCGGCACTCCGGCCTGGTCGGCGACCGCGCGGTAATGCGCGATCAGGCCAGCCTGGGTCGGCCGCACGTACGGCGGGGTGACCACCAGCGCGTGGGTGGCGCCAAGCGCGGCAGCACGGCGGGTCTGTTCGATGGTTTTGGCGGTGCCGGACAGGCCGGTACCGGCCAGGACCGGAACGCGGCCGGCAATGCGTTCGACCGCGCTGGCCAGCAGCTGGTCGTACTCCGCATCGGACAGGGTGGCTGCCTCGCCGGTGGAGCCGGCAACGACAACGCCTTGGACGCCGCCCTCCAGCTGCAGGTGCAGCAGGCGCTGCCAACCGTCGGGGTCGAGTGCGCCGTCGGCCCGGAAGGGGGTCGCCAGCGCGGTGATGAGGCCGGAAAGGGACAAGGACGTGCTGCTCTTGGCTGGGGAGGGAAAACGTCCGCCACGGAAGGGCGCGGGCGTTCTGAATGTTACTTGCGGCGCGAAAGCACGGGCAAGTATGCTGGACACCGGTGGATCCCCGCCTCTGGCGGGCATTCAGACTAACGCATGCATTACCCGGAATCGCCTTGACCGACACCACCCCGCGCCCAGCGCCGAGCGAAAACCACCTCCTGATCAACGCCTATACGACGCATCCGGAGTCCCCCCTGTTGTCCGTCACCCGCCGCATCGCCGACAGCGGGTGCAATCTGGTGGATGCACGCCTGGCCACCGTGGGCCGCGATGTCTCGGTGACCGCGCTGGCCACCGGCTCCTGGGATTCGGTCGCCAAGCTGGAAGCGATGCTGACCCGGCTCGAGCGCGAGGAAGGCCTGAAGCTGGTGTGGTATCGCACCGAAGCCAAGCAGGCGCAGTCCAACCTGCTGCCGTACATCGTCGAGGTGATCGCCGCCGACAAGCCGGGCATCCTGTTCCAGCTGGCCGATTTCTTCGACCGCCAGGGCATCACCATCGAGACCCTGCAGAGCACGCGCTACCGCGCCATGCAGACCGGTGCGGAAATGTTCAGCGCACAGGTCACCATCGGCGTGCCGGCCAACATGCATATCGCCGCCCTGCGCGATGATTTCCTCGAGTTCTGCGACCACTTGAACCTGGACGCGATCATGGACCCGATGAAGTTCTGATTGAAACCCTGATTCTTCGCGCGCTCCTCACGGGCGCGTGGCGTTTCATGCAATTGTCGTAGAAAGAACCCAGGCTCGACAGAAGGACCTCATGAACAACGGCGATACCCTGGACAGCACCACCCTCTCCCTGCCGCTGGCGCTGTCCGGCGGCGCCCAGGCCACCCTCGGCGATTACGCCGGCCAGTGGCTGGTGCTGTACTTCTACCCCAAGGACAGCACCCCGGGCTGCACCACCGAGGGCATCGACTTCAACGCACTGTTGCCCGACTTCAGGAAAGCGGGCGCGGTCGTGCTTGGCGTCTCGCGCGACTCGGTGAAGTCCCACGACAACTTCTGTGCCAAGCAGGGCTTCGCGTTCCCGCTGGTCAGTGATGCCGACGAAGCGCTGTGCAGCGCCTTCGACGTGATCAAGATGAAGAACATGTACGGCAAGCAGGTACGTGGCATCGAGCGCAGCACCTTCCTGATTTCCCCCGACAGCCGCATCGTGCAGTCATGGCGCAAGGTCAAGGTCGCCGGCCATGCCGACGCCGTCCTCGCCGAACTGAAGGCCAATCAGTCCAAGTGAGTCCCATCGCCCACTTTGTCCGCCACCACCCTGCCCTGCAGCAGGCCGTGGTGGTTTTTCCCTGTCCGTAACCAGGAACCGATGATGACCCGAGGCAAGCGCATCTACGTGCTGGATACCAACGTGCTGATGCACGATCCCACCGCGCTGTTCAAATTCGAGGAGCACGATGTCTACCTGCCCATGCAGGTGATCGAGGAGCTGGACAACGGCAAGAAGGGCACGACCGAAGCGAGCCGCAATGCCCGCCAGGTCAGCCGCTTCCTCAACGAGCTGGTGCAGGCTTCGGGCCTGGACAACCTGGCCGAGGGCATTCCGCTGCAGCGGCCGCAGGGCCTGCAGCTGCGCGGCAAGCAGAGCGTGGGCCTGCTGCGCTTCCAGACCAGCCATTTCGACGCGGGCAAGAGCTTTGGCAAGGTCATCCCGGACAACGCCATCCTCGGCGCGATCCTGGCGCTGAAGGAAGAAACGCCGGAGATCCCGGTGGTGTTCGTTTCCAAGGACATCAACCTGCGCATCAAGGCGGCCATCGCCGGCATCGTCTCGGAAGACTACGAGAACGACCGCGCGCTGGACGATTTCAGCCTGCTCTACACCGGCGCCACCGAGCTGCCGGAAGACTTCTGGAAGCGCCACGGCGAGGATCTGCGCAGCTGGAGCGACAAGGGCCGCACGCACTACGAAATCCTCGCCCAGGACGGCGAAGAGTGGTACCCGAACCAGTACGTGTACCTGCCGGGCGAAGACGAAGTCGAGCTGCGCGTCAGCAGGATCGTCGGCGATGGCAAGGTGGTGTTGTCGCTGGTCGATGACTTCCGCCACGGCAGCCATGCCGTGTGGGGCATCAGCGCGCGCAACCGCGAGCAGAACTTCGCACTCAACGCACTGATGGATCCGGAGATCGACTTCGTCACCCTGCTCGGTACCGCCGGCACCGGCAAGACCCTGCTGGCACTGGCCGCCGGCCTGGCGCAGACGATGGACCAACAGCGCTACCGCGAGATCATCATGACCCGCGCCACCGTCAGCGTCGGCGAGGACATCGGCTTCCTGCCCGGTACCGAGGAAGAGAAGATGACGCCGTGGATGGGCGCGCTGACCGACAACCTGGAAGTGCTGACGCACAACCAGGAAGGCGGCACCTGGGGCCGCCAGGCCACCAATGACCTGCTCGCCAGCCGCATCAAGATCCGCTCGATGAACTTCATGCGCGGCCGTACGTTCCTGTCGCGTTACCTGATCCTGGACGAGGCGCAGAACCTGACCCCCAAGCAGATGAAGACGCTGATCACCCGTGCCGGCCCCGGCACCAAGATCGTCTGCCTGGGCAACGTCGAACAGATCGACACCCCGTACCTGACCGAAACCACGTCGGGCCTGACCTACGCCGTGGACCGCTTCAAGAACTGGCCGCACAGCGCGCACATCACGCTGCGTCGCGGTGAACGCTCGCGGCTGGCCGATTACGCCTCGGAGGTGTTGTGAACCGCTGCACCCGTCTGCTGCTGCCATCGCTGGCGGTCGCCATTGCCACGCTGCTCGGTGCCTGCGCGACCACGCAGGGACCGGCCAGCGTGCCGACCACAGAACGCAGTGGCCAGTCCTGGGTGGTCACCCGCCCGATCATCGCCGCGCAGGTGCTCGACACCTGCTCGCGCCCCAGCCCCGGCCGCGAGGCCGGGCGGGTCAGCGGCTACTGGGCACCGAGCCGGCAGCAGGTGGACCAGCTGGAAGCGAAGCTGGCATCGCTGGAAGCGCAGGTGCCACACGTGCTGGATTTCGATCGCCAGTACGTCGGCATCGAGCTGGACGGAAAGCAGGTGATCTACATCAACGCGTTCCATCTGCCTGAAGACAACAGCCTGCGGCCCGCCCGCGAGGCGGTGCGGGTCTGCGATGGCGGCGCGCAGTTCTGGGGCGCGGTCTTCGACCCGACCAGCGGGACCTTCAGCGAGCTGCAGTTCAACGGCGGCTTCGGCGGGCCCTGAGGGGCCTGCCATGGGAATCCGCCTGCCCACCTGGGTCTGGATCGGCGCGGTCGCCCTGTCGTGCGTGGCCGGCATGGTCAATGTGGTTGGCTTCCTCGGTTTTGAACACCAGGCGGTCAGCCACATGACCGGCAGCACCAGCCAGCTCGGCATGGCACTGGCGCAAGGTGACTGGCGCGCGGTCGGCCATTTGTGGGGTCTGCTGATCGCGTTTTCGCTGGGCGCGATGGTCAGCGGACTGCTGATCCAGGACAGCGCACTGCAGCTCGGCCGGCACTACGGCGTGGCGCTGGCATTGGAATCGCTGTTGCTGCTGGCGGCCATTCCGCTGTTCAAGCAGCATCAGATATGGGGCGCATTGGCGGCCGCGATGGCCTGCGGACTGCAGAATGCGATGGCCACCACCTTCAGTGGTGCCGTCGTACGCACCACTCATCTCAGCGGCATGTTCACCGATCTCGGCATCGGCCTGGGCCACCTGCTGCGCGGACTGCCGCTGCAGGTACGACGCCTGACCCTGAGCGGCCTGATCATCAGCGGCTTCCTTGCTGGCGGCGTGATCGGCGCCTGGCTGTTCGTGCGCTGGCAGTACGACGCCCTGCTGGCCCCTGCCCTGCTGACCGGCCTGACCGGCCTGGGCTATGTGTCCTACCAGCAGTGGGCACGCTGGCGGCGTTGAGCATGGCGTCATCCACGCATGGCGTGGATCTACGTTGTCCATCCGATCTTTTCCGCGATATCCACGCATGGCGTGGATCTACTGACCGTCACCAGGAAGCTATCGAAGGCGGGGCGGTGTCGGATTGCGGGGTGTCCGCGCCATGGATGGCGCGGCCAAGCCTACAAGGACGTACTTGCGGCGTCCCCGCAATCCGACACCGCCCCGCCTCCCCCGCAGAAATCCAGAGCCGCTGTTGCTGTTGCCCCGGCTTCTGCCGGTGCCGGGCGCAGCCCGGCAGGCACTACCCCCTGGCAAGGCAGCACGGCACAATCGCTGCATGAGCCCGACCACCCCTGTTTCCGCCCTGACCATCGCTGGCTCCGACTCCGGCGGCGGCGCCGGCATCCAGGCTGACCTGAAGGCCTTCGCCGCGCATCGCGTGCATGGGCTGTCGGTGATTGCCGCACTGACCGCGCAGAACACCCGCGGCGTCCGCGCCGTGCACGTGCCACCGATCGACTTCCTGCGCGCGCAGATCGAAGCCTGCTTCGACGACTTCGACATCCACGCGGTGAAGCTGGGCATGCTGGCCAACGCCGAGGTGATCCACGCGGTGGCCGATGCACTGGAACGCCATCGACCACCGCACGTGGTGCTCGACCCGGTGATGGTGGCCACCAGCGGTGCGCGCCTGCTGGAGGACAGCGCGCTGCAGGCAATGCGCCAACGGCTGCTGCCACTGGCCACCCTGGCCACCCCCAATGCACCCGAAGCGGAGCTGCTGGTCGGCCGCAGCATCGCCAATGGCAACGACGCAGAGCGGGCCGCCGCCTCGCTCCTTGATCTGGGCGCCGGTGCAGTGCTGCTGAAGGGCGGGCACCTGCACGAAGGCAACCGCGTGGTCGACCGCTACTTCGACGGCGTCAGCAGCGAAGAATTCATCCATGCCCGCCTGCCACTGGATGCGCATGGCACGGGCTGCACGCTGGCCTCGGCCATCGCCGCGCAGCTCTGCAACGGGCTGAGCCTGGCCAATGCCTGCGAAGCCGGCATCGACTACGTAGCGCGCGGATTGCAGCAGGGCTATGCGCCCGGTCGCAGCGAGGTGCTGGTACTGGACCACTTCGGCGCGGCGCCCCACGCATGAGCGATTCGCTACGCGCGCTCACTGTGAACAGCGGCGATGGCCACCGTTTCGACGTGATCGCCTGCGTGCCCGCACAGCCGCTGGCACGGCTGTTGTGGCTGCCGGCGCTGGGCGTGGCCGCGCGCCACTACGTACCACTGGCGCAGGCACTTGCAGCCAGGGGCGTGGCGGTCTACCTGCACGAATGGCGTGGCAATGGCAGCAGTTCGCTGCGCCCGTCGCGCAGCCAGGATTGGGGCTACCGGCAGATTCTCGACCACGATCTGCCGGCCAGCCAGGCCCTGCTCGCCGATGCCGATGACGCGCAGGAGGTACTGCCATGGATCATCGGTGGCCACAGCCTGGGCGGGCAGCTGGCCTGCGTGCACGCCGGACGACGGCCACAGGCGTTCGATCGATTGTGGCTGGCCGCCAGCGGCACACCGTTCTGGCGCACGTTCCCGCCACCACGCGGTTGGCTGCTGCCACTGATCTATCGCTTCCTGCCGTGGATCGCGCGGCGCCAGGGCGTGCTGCACGGGCGCCGGCTGGGTTTCGGCGGCACCGAAGCACGCGGACTGATCGCCGACTGGGCACGCGTAGGGCTGAGCAATCACTATGCCGCCGCAGGCATGGACGAGGACCTGGATGCGCAGATGGCGCGCGTGCACGGCAGTGCGCAGGCGGTGCTGATGGAAGACGATTGGCTGGCGCCAAGCGGATCAATGCAGGCGCTGCTGGCGAAACTGCCGAATGTCGCCTCGGAATTACGCGTGCTTTCTGCGCAGGAGCTGGGTACGCAGGCCGATCACTTCGCGTGGATGAAACACCCGGAGGCTGTCGCAGAGGCGTTTTTCATTCAGTTGGGTGAAAATTTTCACAAAAGCGTTGACGACTCGCGCCGACATCCGCATAATTCCGCTCCTGTCGCAGGGCGCCCGTAGCTCAGTTGGATAGAGTACCTGGCTACGAACCAGGCGGTCGGGAGTTCGAATCTCTCCGGGCGCACCACTCGACAGACCTTCAGCATCCGCCGCTGGAAGTGCAGTAAAATTTGATTGTGTACCGCGCGCCCGTAGCTCAGTTGGATAGAGTACCTGGCTACGAACCAGGCGGTCGGGAGTTCGAATCTCTCCGGGCGCACCACACACGATCAACACAACAAGTTTATGTAATTGGCGCCCGTAGCTCAGTTGGATAGAGTACCTGGCTACGAACCAGGCGGTCGGGAGTTCGAATCTCTCCGGGCGCACCATTACACCGAAACAGCAGGCCTCGGCCTGCTGTTTTTTTATGTGTGTTTTTCGGCAGGGCTGCGCCCTGCACCTGCAGAAGCCACTGCGCAAGCGACAGCAACAGCTGGCATTCCGTGGGATGGCGGGGCGGTATGGATAGGCAGGACACGCCGTAAACCCATCCATGGGGGCTCGATGGCGCCATCCATGGCGCCAACGGTCCTGCCTACCCATACCGCCCCGCCCCTGACAGATCACCGCGATCTGCGGTAGATCCACGCCGTGCGTGGATGACTCCTTTGAATTCGAATATTTCGACAGTTGAACGAAGGACATCCATGCCTGGCGTGGATCTACGTGTCGACCAAGGTCGACACCCACCAAGAGCAGGCCAAGCCATTCCGGCAGATCGCGAAAATCTGTCGAAGGCGGGGGGGGGCCGGTTGCGGGAGTGTCCGCGGCATGGATGCCGCGGCCAAGCCCCCATGGACGGGTTTACGGCGTCTCCCGCAACCGGACCCACCCCGCCTCCCCACAGGAAACCAGCTTCTGCTGTTGCTGTTGCTGTTGCTGTTGCTGTTGAGGTTGCCGGCCAGCGGCCGGCACTACTGCAGGTGCAGGGCGCAGCCCTGCCGAACCCTACCCCTCTGCCATCGCCTGCCACCATTGCGCCAGCAGCTCCGGCCGCCGCAGACGCTCGCGCCACCAGCGCAGGGCCGCGCCATCCTCGCCGGTGCGCCAGGCCAACCAGAAGGTCTCTTCCGGCTTGTGCTCCTCGACCTCGCGGATCACCAGCTGGCCGCGCGCCACCGCCGCGCGCGCGCAGGGCTCGGGCAGGAAGCCGAATCCCAGCCCCTGACACTGCAGCTTCAACTTGCTGGCCATGTCCGGCACGGTCAACGTCTCCTGGCCCATCAACAGGCCCACCGTTCGTGGCAGCAGCCGCCGCGCCGAGTCGGACACGGCGATCGCGCAATACGGCGCCAACTGCTCGCGGCCCAGCACACCCGGTACGGACGCCAGCGGATGCCCGGGCGCCACCGCAAACACAAAATCAACGCTGCCCAGTGGCTCGACCACGTAGCCCCCGCCACTGGGACCCTCACCGGGAGCCGCGACCAACAGGTCGGCGCGCCGGTCCAGCAGCGCTTCCCAGGTACCGGACAGTGCTTCGCCAAACAGGCGCAGCCGGGTAGGCGCCGCCACCTCGCGGAACGCGGCGATATCCGGCCCCAGCAGCCAGGTCGGGAACACCGAATCCACCGCCAGGGTCAATTCCGCCTCCCAGCCCGAGGCCACCCGCCGCACCCGCAGCTCGAGCTCCCGGGCCGCACGCAGCAGGTGCCTGCCCTCCTCCAGCAGCGCGCGCCCGGCCTCGGTCGGCTCCGCCCGCGGGCCGATCCGGTCGAACAGCTGCACCCCCAGATCCTCTTCCAGCTTGGCCACGGTGTAGGAAATGGTCGAAGGCACCTTGTGCAGGGCCTTGCCGGCGCCGGCAAAGGAGCCTCGGCGGTCGATCGCATCCAGGATCTGCAGGGCATCGAGGCTGAGCTTGAGCATTCGAAATTTTCGATGATGGCTGTCAAAACTATCCGTTTTTCAAACCCAAGGTGCAAGCGGATACTTCTCTTCAACGGGGAAACACAGCGGCTACCCGCCCACCCCGCCCCATCGAAACCATCGAACAAGGAGATTCCATCATGCTGCAGATCCGCAAGAGCGCTACCCGTGGCCTGGCCGAGCATGGCTGGCTGTCCTCGCGCCATACCTTCTCGTTCGCCAGCTACTACGACCCCCGCTATGTGAGCTTCGGCCCGCTGCGGGTCATCAACGAAGACAAGGTGATCGGCGGCCAGGGTTTCGGCACCCACAGCCACAGCAACATGGAGATCGTCTCCTACGTGCTGGGCGGCGCGCTGGAACACAAGGACTCGATGGGCACCGGTTCGGTGCTGCGCTACGGCGACGTGCAGCGCATGAGCGCAGGCAGCGGCGTCAGCCACAGCGAGTTCAATCATTCGGCCAGCGATCCGGTGCATTTCCTGCAGATCTGGATCTTCCCGGAGGCCGAGAACATCGCGCCGTCGTATGAGGAGACCCACTTCACGCCGGAGAGCAAGCGCGGCCAGCTGCGCCTGATCGCCTCGCCGGATGGCGCCGATGGTTCGCTGCACATCCATCAGGATGCGCGCATCTTCGCCACCATCCTCGATGGCGAGCAGAAGCTGCACCACGCCCTGGCTGCCGGCCGCGGCGCGTATGTGCAGGTGGCGCGTGGCCAGCTGCAGGTCAATGGCATCACCCTGGAAGCGGGTGACGCACTGCAGGTCAGCGACGAGGCACAGCTGACCCTGGAAAACGGCAACGACGCCGAAGTGCTGGTGTTCGACCTGAAGCTGTAACCAGCATGCCCGCGATGCCATCCGGCATCGCGGGCATGTCCTGTTGCAACGCGATCAGAACTTGTACGTCACTGCCAGCCGCACGTTGCGCGGCTCGCCCCAGGTGTAGGTGCTGTACCAGCTGAAGATCGTGTAATAGCGCTTGTCCAGCAGGTTGTTGACGTTGACCGTGGCCGACAGGCGATCGTTGAACTGGTACCGGGCCATGGCATCCAGCAGCCAGTACGGCTGGGTGCGATGAACCACCGACGTGCCACTGGCCGGGTTGGTGATGTCGCCGAACGTGGAGTCCTGCCAGCGCGCACCGCCACCGACAGTCAGGCCCTGCCAGTCGCCGCGCAGGCGGTAGCTGGTGTGCAGGCTGAACTGGTTTTCCGGCTCCAGCGTGGTCACCTTGCTGCCGGCCTGGCGGGCGATCTTGTGCGCAAAGCCGCCCTGCACCTGCCAGCCCTCGGCCAACTGCCCGGACATCTCCAGTTCGTAGCCCTTGGTGCGTACGCCCATCAGTGCGCGATAGGCATCTTCTCCGTTGGGCGTTTTGCCGCCTGTAGGCTGGGCGAAATTGTCCTGGTCGAGCTGGAACAGTGCCGCGCTGGCATTGAAGCGGCCATCGAGGAACTCCGCCTTCAGGCCCATTTCATAGCTGCGGCCTTCCAGCGGATCCAGTGCCTTGCCCTGTTCGTCGCGTTCGCTGTGCGGCTTGAAGATGGTGCTGTAGCTGGCGTAGACCGAATAGTGCTGGCCAAGGTCGTAGACCACGCCGGCATAAGGCACGAACACGCCGGTCTCGCGCGTCTGCGGCGAACGGTAGCTGGCCAGGCGGCTGCCGACGATCACCTTCAACGGGTCGGCCACGTCGAAGCGACCGACCACGTACAGGCCGTTCTCGCGGGTCACCTCATTGTTGCCATAACCGCGCTGCCATTCCGGCTCCGGGATGTCGCCCTTCCAGCTGTTGTAGTCGGCAACGGCGGTCGGGTACCCGGGCTGCGGCGAATAGCCGGTGTTGGTCCAGCGCTTGCGCGAGGCACTGCCGCCGACCACCAGTTCATGCTGGCGACCGAACAGGCCGAAATTGCCGCTCAGATAGAAGTCGGCCGCGTTGCTGACCGTCTTGCCGACGTACTTGCCCAGCCACAACGAGACGCCTTCGCCGGTGACCGGATCGGGATTGCCACCGGCCGCACCGGCCAGTGCCGCATCGTAGCCGTTGACCTGATGGTTGAGCTGCAGCTTGGCTACCCAGTCGTTGTCGAAGGTATGTTCCAGCGTGGCAAAGCCGGTGCGCACGTATTGGCGCCAACCGCTCCAGTGGGTGCCGTTGTTGAACGAGCGCGGCATGTCGTTGAAATTGCCCTGGCTGTCCAGCAGCGGAATACCGCCCCAGGTCGAGCCCTTGGGATCGCTCTCCAGCACGTCGCCACCGACTGTCAGCAGCGTGCGTTCGCCCAGATCGGCTTCCAGCACGGCATAGCCGACCTTGCTGGTGCGCTGGTAGAAATCCAGATTGGAATGCTTGTCCTGCCAGGCACCTACCGCGCGCCCGCGCACGCGGCCATCGGCGGTCAACGGTCCGCCGACATCGACTTCGGCACGGTAGTCGTCCCAGCGGCCGACCCCCAGCGTCGCACTGCCAGCAAATTCCTTGCCCGGCTTCTTGCGCACCAGGTTGATGGTCGCGCCGGGGTCGCCCATGCCGGTCAGCAGGCCGGTGGCGCCCTTGAGCACTTCGATGCGGTCGTAGATCGCGGTATCGCTGAGCGTATTGCCGGCCGAGTACGCCGAGTCGCGTGACATCGGAATGCCGTCGTACTGGAAGTTCTGCACGGCAAAACCACGTGCGTAGTACTCGGTGCGCTCACTGTCGTAGGTGACGATGCTGATGCCCGGGGTCACCCGCATCACGTCATCGATGCCATCCAGACCGAAGTCGTCCATCTGCGCACGGGTGATCACGCTGATGGTCTGCGGGGTCTGCCGAGGGGTCAGCACCAGGCGGGTGGCGGTGGCGATGGTACCCGGCGTGTACGCGCCGCTGCCCTCGGTGATGGTGCCCAGCTGGTTGGCGGTGACCTGTACGGTCTGCAGCGTCTGCGAGGGCGTCTTGCCCTCTTCTTCAGCCGGCGCCGATTGCGCCGAGGCGGCGCCGGCAGTGGCCAGTGTGGTCAGCAGAAGACCATTGGCAAGGGCCTTCGCCAATGGGCGGCGACGCAGGGACAGCACGGAAAAACGAACAGGCACAGACGACACGACGGGACCTCCACGAAGGGGTGGGATCCTCTGGCGGCGGCTCGAGGGGAAGGGGGAAATGCGGCCAAGGGCGGCCGGCGCAGGAGTTTACTCTCCTGCGCCCCCGCTGTCGTGGGGTGGCGCCAGTGCCTGACCTGGGACTGCTGCCTGGCGATAGTCAGCCGTCGACGGCAGCCACGGCCTCCAGGATCAGTGCTGCCACTTCGGAGGGATGCGAGGCCAGCGAGGCATGGCTTGCCTCCAGCTGCAGCAGGCGCTTGGGCTGCATGCGTTCGGCCATGGCCTTCTGGTTCTGTGGCGCGATCATCCGGTCCTGGCTGGAAAGCTGGTACCAGCTCGGCTTGTGCTTCCACGCCGGATCGCTGATCGCATCGCCGAAGGTGCTGGCCAGCGGCGCCTTCTGGGTCACCGCCATCACCCAGCCTTCGTCGGCGCTGAGGTCCTGGCAGAAGCTCTCATGGAACTTGTCGGCACGCAGCCACAGATAGCCATCGCTGTCCGGGGCGAGGTTCGGCGCCGCTTCGGGCAGGTGCTGCTGGGTGATGCCACCGGGGCTCTCACCACTGTCCGGCGCAAATGCGGCGATGTAGACCAGCGCCTGCACATTCGGCTGGTTGCCGGCTTCGGTGATCACCGCGCCCCCGTAGGAGTGCCCGACCAGTACGACCGGGCCATCGATCTGGCGGATCATCCTGCGCGTCCGCTCTGCGTCGTTGACCAGCGAGGTCAGCGGCAGTTCGACCGCCTTCACCTGGTCGTGGCCCTTGCGGTGCAGCTCCAGGATGACCTTGCCCCAGTGTGCGGCCCCGCCCCAGAACCCATGGACGAGGAGGATGGTCGGTGTGGTGCTCATGCGCTGATCTCCGGCGGCGGCCGGGCGGAATGCCGACCGTCGGGCTACTCTCCACTGATGGCGTTAATCAACGGTGACGCATCCGGACCACTGCATTCGTATGCGTCGCCCGATGTCATCCATGGCACTTGCCGATGGCTTCTGAAAACGTTTTCATGAAGGCGATCCTCTGGAGCCTTCCTCGCGCATGACGCCCTCTTCTCCCCGCGCCCAGCAGCACGCGACCCGCGCTGCGTTCTTCATTCCCGGCTTTGCCACCGCTGCCTGGGCACCGATGGTGCCCTTCGCCAAGGCCAAGGCCGGGTTGTCCGACGCCAGCCTGGGCGGGCTGCTGCTGTGCCTTGGCCTCGGCTCGCTGCTGGCGATGCCACTGGCCGGTGCGTTGACCGCGCGCCTGGGCTCGCGCCGCTTGATGATCGCGACCACGGCCTTGATCCTGCTCGCCCTGCCACTGCTGACGCTCGCCCCCACGCCGCTGGCACTGGGAGCAACGCTGTTCGTCTTCGGTGCGGGTGTGGGGGCGATGGACTGCACGATGAACATGCAGGCGGTGGCCGTCGAGCGCGATGCAGGGCGGCCGATGATGTCCGGCTTCCACGCGTTCTACAGCATCGGCGGCTTCATCGGCGCCGGCTGCATGACCGGCCTGCTGGTTCTCGGCACGCCCCTGTGGCTGGCGTCATTGGTTGCCGTGGCGGCGATGCTGCTGGTGGCCCTGTTGTCGGCACCGCACTGGCGCCCGCAGCGCATTCTGCATGACGGCCCGATGCTGGCCCTGCCGCACGGCGTGGTGCTGTTCATCAGCGTGCTCGCCTTCGTGGTGTTCCTGGCCGAGGGTTCGATGCTGGACTGGAGCGCGGTGTTCCTGGCCGAAATACGCCACGTGCCGCGCGACCAGGCCGGTGCCGGTTTTGCCGTGTTCACGCTGGCGATGACGGCGATGCGCCTGTTCGGCGATGGCATCGTCGAGCGCCTCGGCCGAACCCGTACCATCGTCATTGGCGGCATCACCGCTGCGGCCGGTTTCGCGCTGGCCACGCTGGTGCCCTCCTTCGCCATGGCGCTGGTTGGCTACGTGCTGGTGGGCCTGGGCTGCGCCAACATCGTGCCCGCCCTGTTCTCGATGGCGGGCCAGCAGCGCGCGATGCCGGAGAGCATTGCGATCACCGCAGTCACCACGCTGGGCTATGCCGGCATTCTTGCAGGCCCCGCAGCGATCGGCGCGCTCGCCCATGCCACCAGCCTGGGCTTTGCCTTCCTGTGCGTGGCAGCGATGCTGCTGGGTGTAGCGGCATCTGCACGTTCGCTGGCCCGCCGCCTGCCCTGAAGCTCAGCCGCGTGCTGGGGTTTTTGCGGGTGTGTCGACGCCATGCACCAGCCATTCGGCCTGGTCCGGCAACTGCGGTGCCGGACACGCGGCTTTCGGATGGTGCTCGTCGCGCGCCATCCAGTCATCGACCACCCCGGCCAGCAGGTCCAGCCGCAGCGGCAGGGTGATGTGATCTTCGCCGCGCATCTCGATGTAGTGCGCACGCGGATTGGCCTGCGCCAACGCGCGGCCTTGGCTGACCGGAATGTGCTGGTCGCCCTGCCCGTGCAGCAGCAGCACGCAGGCGCGGGTATCGGCCAGCGCGCGGGCAACATCCACCTTGTCCAGATCCACGTCGATGCGGCGGCTGGCGGCGGCCACCACCTGGTTGATGTCCTGGCTGCCGTAGCGCCAGCGTGCATACGAAGCGATGGCCTGTGCCTTCAACCCTTCCGGCTGCAGGGCCATCAGATGCGGAATCATGGTGCGGATCGCAACCCCGGCATTGGCGAACGATTCCATCGCCACCACGCCGGCGACCTGGTCGCCCAGCTTGTCGGCGGTGAACAATGCGGTGGCAGCGCCGTAGGAAACACCGAACAGGTACAGCGGGCCGGTCACTTCGCCGCGCGCGCGCAGTTCGGCGATGACATCCACAACATCGTCCGACTCGTAGGTGCCGTAGCCGGAGGGACCGGCGCCGGACTGGCCATGGTTGCGCAGGTCCAGGGTGATCACGCGGTAGCCCGACTCGGCCAGCTGCAGCGACCATGGCAGCATCGAATCACCGTTCATCATCCAGCCGTGCAGCAGCACCACGGTGCCGCGTGGTGCCTGCGCGCGGAACGGCTGCGGTACGGACAGGCTCAACCCGGTATCCAGCGGCAGGCCGTTCTGGTGCTGCTGCGGCAGGTAGTGGTAGCGCGCACCGTAGTCGCCCGCATCGAAAGCACGCCAGAAGATCGGCACGCCATCACGGCCCGCGGCGAAGCCATGCCGGTTCGGCAGCGCGGCCACAGCTGCGGCGATACGCGGTTGATCAAGCAGGGTCGAGACGCCACCGGGCGCGATCAGGCGGTCGCTGAGCGAGGTGGACGAGGCCGTCATCGAGGAAGAGCATGCAGCCAGCCACAGGCCGGCGCACGCCAGCAAAAGCAGCAGCAGGCGCTTCATGGGCAGTCAGGGGAAAAGTGCGACAGCGTGGCAGGTTAGCGGCCACGCCCAGCGCTATCTATCGCAGCTGGATGACGGGTTGATGACAGCGCAGGATCGATTCAGCTTGTCACAATGTCGCGACCGGCCAAAGCATTGATCCGGATCAATGAACGCCATCGCACGAATGGCCACAGTGCCGGCATGCGCACCCCGTTCAAGCTCGCCATTGCCCTGGCCGCCACCTTGGCCGCCGCTTACGGCATCGCCCGCAGTACACCGTACTGGTTCGCCCCACCGCAACACGCCGAGGTCGACATCCACGACCCGGCCCTGATCGAACAGGGCCGGTACCTGTCGCGTGCTGCCGACTGCGCCGCCTGCCATACCGCACCGGGCGGCAGGCCGTTCGCCGGTGGCCTTGGCATGCAGACCCCGATGGGCACGCTGTACTCGACCAACATCACACCGGACACGGAGACCGGCATCGGCGCATACGACTACGCCGATTTCGAGCGCGCGGTGCGGCGTGGCATCCGCCATGACGGCCAGCCGCTGTATCCGGCCATGCCCTACGCCTCGTACGTGATCGCCAGCGATGCCGAGATCAAGGCGCTGTATGCCTACTTCATGGGTGCGGTGCAGCCGGTCCGGCAGGACAACGCCGACAGCACGATTCCGTGGCCGGCAAACATGCGCTGGCCGCTTGCCTGGTGGCAGCTGTTGTTCGCACGCCCGCGCAGCTTCAGCCCTGATCCCACCCTGGATGCCGGCCAGCAGCGCGGCGCCGAACTGGTTGAAGGCCTGGCCCATTGCGGCGCGTGCCATACCCCGCGCGGGCTGGCCTTCCAGGAAAAGGCGATGGCCGACGATGGCAGCCGCCAGTTCCTGTCCGGCTCGGTGCTGGAAGGCTGGTACGCGAAGAACCTGCGCAATGAACAGACCGGCCTGGCCAACTGGAGCGAAGCCGAAATCGTCGAGTTCCTGCGTACCGGCCGCACCGATCGCTCCGCAGCTTTTGGCGGCATGGCCGATGTGGTCGAGCACAGCACGCAGTACCTGTCCGACGCCGATCTGCTGGCGATGGCGCGGTACCTGAAGCAGCTGCCGGCCCGCGAAGGGCGCAGCGCGCAGTGGACGCCGGGCACCGACACCACTACCGCCGCACTGCGCGGCGGCGACTACCGGGTGGCCGGTTCGCTGGCCTACGCCGAACACTGCCAGGCCTGCCATCGCACAGATGGCCGCGGCATGCCACGGGTCTACCCAGCCCTGGCGGGCAACTCCATCGTCTTCGCCGATGATCCCAGCTCGCTGGTGCAGGTAACCCTGACCGGCGGGCGCACGCCACATACCGCGCACGACCGCATGGCATTCACCATGCCGGGCTTCGAGCAGCTGCCCAATGCGCAGCTCGCCGACATCCTCACCTTCATCCGCAACAGCTGGGGCAACCAGGCCAGCGCGGTCACTGAACTGGACGTAGCGCGCATGCGCCGGGTGGTGCGTGACAAGCCGGCGCATGTGGTCCCGCAGGAGACGGCGCAATGAGGCGTTCGAAGAAGCGTTCGACAGCGTTGATCGCCAGCGCGGTCGTTGTGGTGCTGCTGGCCGGTGCTGGCACGCTGCTGTACCAGCACCTGTACCCGGACCTGGACGCGGAAGTCGCGAGGACCCTGGACATCCTCGACAGCCACGGCCAGGTGGTGGGCCAGTACCACGTGCCCAGTGCCGAGGAGATCGCCAGCCTCGGCAACGCCGACGCGGTGATGTTCGGCCGTCGCCTGCTCAACGAGACCGCACGCCTTCTGCCGGACAACGTCGGCAATGATCTGAACTGCAATTCGTGCCACATGGCCGAGGGCAAGCGACCGTTCGGCAACCACTACTTGAACACCGGAGGCGGCAGCTACCCGCGCTACATGCCGCGACCGGGCAGGGAAATCGGCCTGGCCGAGCGCATCAACGGTTGCCTGCAGCGTTCGATGAACGGCAAGCCGCTGGCCAAGGACGCGCCGGAGATGCGTGCGATGCTGGAATACATGGCGTGGCTGAGCCGCCCGGTACCGGAGGGTGCGCGCGTGGCCGCGCCCAGCGAAGGGCCGATCGACAGCACGCTGACACCGGACCCGATACGTGGACAGGCGCTGTATGCCGCGCAGTGCGCCGCCTGCCACGGCGACAACGGCGAAGGCCGGCGCGACGCCAGCGGCGATATCGCGTTCCCGCCGTTGTGGGGCGAGCGCAGCTTCAACATCGGTGCCGGCATGGCGCGTCTGTACAAGGCCGCAGGCTTCGTCAAGCACAACATGCCGCCGGCAACGACCCGTGAACCGCCACTGGGCCAGCAGGTGATGCCCGACCAGGACGCGGTGGATATCGCCAGCTACTTCATCAACCAGCCGCGCCCGGACTTCGCCGGCAAGGCCAAGGACTGGCCGCGCGATCCGAAACCGAAGGACGCGCGCTACTGAGCAACGCCCCGGTCTTGCCGGCCGTCACACAACACACTCCCTGCATCTGCGCGTCACCGCCATGTCATCGGCGCTGCCGACACTCCCGGACTTTCCTCCCTTGAAGGTCCGGTTTCGATGCGAACGATTGCGCGCTTTCCCCGTATCTCGCTGCTTGCCCTGCTGATTGCTCCCGCACTGGATGCCCTGGCTGAAGCACCGCAGGGCGATGTGGCCGATACGCGAAGCGCCGACGCGCGGACCCTGGACCAGGTACAGGTGATCGGCCAGGCCACCAGTTATGCCAAGACCTCGGTGCGCCAGGAAACGTTGAACCGGCAGACCGTGTTGAGCAGCGTCAATGGCGCGCTCAACGAAGTGCCCGGCGTGGTCGTCAGCGAAGCCGATGCCACCGGTTCCTCGGTGTGGGGCACGCAGATCAGCATGCGCGGCTTTGTCACCAACCGCGACACCCAGCAGATCGGCACCACCATCGATGGCCTGCCCAATGGTGGTTCCGGTTATGGCGGCGGCTCGCTGGCCAACCGCTACATCGACACGCTCGACCTGGAAACGGTGGAAGTGAGCCAGGGCACGGCCGATATCTCCTCGCGCTCGAACGAAGCACTCGGTGGCACCCTGAACTTCCTCACCAGCGACCCGCTGCAGGAGCAGCGACTGCGCATGGTGGTGGGTGCCGGTGACAATGAAGCGCGCAAGTATTACGTGCGCTACGACACCGGCCTGCTTGCAGGACACACCCGCGCGTGGATCAGCGCATCGTCGGCGCGCGTGCATGACTGGATCGATGGCACCGGCCACACCAGCAACGACAACATCGCCGGCAAGTTCATCACCGAGCTGGACCGCTGGACCCTGACTGGCTACCTGTCCTACAACGATGCCGACGAGCCGGAGTACACCAGTGTTTCGCCGAAGGGGTTCGCCACCAACCCCGACCGCGACGGCCTGGTCGGCACCCTGACCGGCATTCCGTACCTGGACCAGAACTACCGCTCCGGTTCGCGCGCACTGCGCGAGAACACGTTCGGCTACCTGCGCGCAGCCTTCGATGGCGGCAACGGTTTCAAGGCCTCGATGGCCGCCTACGGGCACCGCATGCAGGGCCGCGGTGACTGGCTGCCGCCGTACCTGGCCGACGTCAACGACGACGGTGCCGGTCGCCCGCAGTCGGAGTACCTCGGCGGCAGGACGGTCTACGGTGGCAGCAACCGCGGCCAGATCTACTTCGTGAACCCCGACGGCAGTTCCGCCCAGCGCCTGGCCAGCTGCACGCCGCGACTCGGCTTCAGCGCCGAGTACGACCCCAACTGCTACGCCGGCAACGTGCAGGGCGCGCAGTCCTACCGCCATTCCCACTACGACAACGATCGCGTGGGCGTGACCGCCGACGTCGAATGGCGGCAGACCTTCGGCGCCATCGACAACACCGTACGCGGCGGGCTGTGGGTGGAGAAGCTGGACCGTTCCGTGCGCCGCGATTGGCACCGCCTGCTCAACGTCGGCCAGGACATCGCCTTCGACCACCAGCCCTACTGGGTGCAGTTCGAGGACAAGTACAAGGTCGATGAGCAGATGTACTACGTCGAGGACGTGGCCCGCTTCGGCCCGTTCAGCGCGCGCCTGGGCGTAAAGCAGTTCTTCGTCGACCAGTCCCGCCGCCGCGTGATCGGCGCCGCCGAGAATGTGAAGTCCGACTCGAAGTCCGATCCGCTGCTGTCCACCGGCTTCACCTGGGCCCCGGGCGTGGGGGGCTTGGAACTGTTCGCCGGCTACTCGCAGAACTTCGCCGCGATCCCGTCCGGGGTGCTGGGTGAAACCGATCCCCAGCGCTTCCGCAACGTCGAACCGGAGACCGCCGACAACATCGAACTGGGCATGCGCATCAGCCGGTGGCCGCTGACCGCCTCGGTCACCCTGTACAACATCAAGTTCGACAACCGCATCGTCTACCTGCCGGCCGGCCTGGTCAGCGGCATCGACTACCTCGGCGAGACCGATGGCGTCTACGAGAACTTCGGCGGCGTGGAGAGCAACGGCCTGGAAGCGGCCTTCGGCTACGGCTGGGACAATGGCTGGCGCATCAATGCGGCCTATACCTACAACCGTTCCAAGTACCTGGGCAGCGGCAACGACGCGCGCGACACGCAGCTGGGCATCGTCGATGGCGCCAAGGTGATCGGCCAGCCGGAGCAGATCCTGGTGGTATCGGCCGACTGGCAGGGTGAGAACTGGAACTTCGGCCTGTCCGGCCGCTACCTGGGCGAACGCTACCTGGATGCGGCCAACGTCAACAAGCTGCCCTCGGCCACCGTGTTCAACGCCAACATCGGCTTCGACCTGCAGGGCCTGTCGCCGCGCCTGAAGGGCATGGGCGCCAACCTGGTGGTGAGCAACCTGACCGACAAGCGTTATCTTGCAGGGGTGGACGGCCGCGACAACGCCTTCATCGGCGCCCCGCGCACCGTCGGCATCTCCTTCCGCGTGGACCTGTGAGTGTGACCCTGTGACTGATACCGGCCGACGCCGACTGTTGCAGGCCGGCGTCGCCGCCGGCCTTTCGCCGCTGCTGCCCAGCATCGCCCGGGCAGCAGCGATCGCCCCTGCTTCGCGCACGCGCAGCCTGCAGGACCTGCAGCACATCGTGGTGTTCATGCAGGAGAACCGCTCGTTCGACCACTACTTCGGCACGTTGCCGGGCGTGCGTGGCTTCGGTGACCGTTTCGTTGCCCCGGCATCGCCGCTGCCCGGTGGCGACCGCCCGCGCAGCCTGTGGCTGCAGCCCGACGCCAGCGGACAACGCGCCATCGCCCCCTTTCCGTTGGATACCGCTGCGCACTTCGGCTACATGCGGGTGGAAGGCACGCCCCACACCTGGCCTGATGCACAGCAGGCATGGGACCACGGGCGCATGGCGCACTGGCCCAAGGCCAAGCAGAACCATTCGATGGGCTACTTCCAGCGCAGCGACATGCCGTTCCAGTTCGCCCTGGCCGATGCGTTCACGCTGTGCGATGCCTACCACTGCGCGATGCAGGCCGGCACCAACCCGAACCGCGTGTTCCTGTGGACCGGCCACAACGACGCCCAGGGCCAGGCAGGCGGCCCGGTGATCGCCAATTCGCACGACAATTTCCCCGAGCTGGGCGGCCATCCGGACTCGTACCGCTGGGCCAGCTATGTCGAGCGGCTGCAGCAGGCCGGCGTGTCCTGGCAGATCTACCAGGACATGGCCGACAACTTCACCGACAACCCGCTTGCCGGGTTCGAGACCTTCCGCCAGGCGTACCGCGGCGCCCCGGGGCATGACCCGGAGCTGCGCGCGCGCGGCGTCAGTACCCGTGGCCTGGCGCAGCTGCGCGAGGACGCGATCAGCGGGCGCCTGCCGCAGGTCAGTTTCATCATTGCCGACGCAGCCGGCAGCGAGCACCCCGGTCCGTCCAGCCCCGCGCAGGGCGCCGCCTATACTGCGCGCCTGCTGGATGCACTGACCGCCGATCCAGAGGTGTGGAGCCGTACCGCCCTGCTGCTGATGTTCGATGAGAACGATGGCTTCTTCGACCATGTGCCGCCACCGGCACCGCCCTCCCCGCTTGGTGCCGGCTGGGCCGGTGCGTCGGCGGTCAGTACCGAAGGCGAGTACCACCGCCACCCGGCACCAGGCGACCAGAAATACGATGCCGCCGAGCTGCGTGGGCGCCCCTATGGGCTTGGCCCGCGCGTACCGTTGTATGTGATTTCACCGTGGAGCCGCGGCGGCTGGGTCGACTCGCAGGTGTACGACCACACGTCGGTGCTGCGTCTGATCGAGCGCCGCTTCGGCGTCGCCGCGCCGGACATCTCGCCGTGGCGGCGTGCGGTCTGCGGTGATCTGAGCAACGCCTTCGACTTCGCCCAGCGCGACACCCGCCCCTTTGCCAAGGCGCTGCCCGATGTCACCGCTGTCGCCGCGCGCGCCGCCGCCCTGCCCGGCCGTACCGTGCCCGCGCTGCCCGATGGCCTGCATCCGGCCCGCCAGGAGCCCGGCGTACGTCCTGCACGGGCACTGCCCTATCGGCCGCACGTGCAGGCCACATCGGTGGATGGCGCTGGTCTCACCCTGCAGCTGGCCAGCGATGGCGCCGCGGCCGTGCTGCATGTCTACGACCGCCTGCGCCTGGACGCCGTTCCGCGCCGTTACACCGTGGTACCAGGTGCCCCGCTGCAGGATCGCTGGCCGCTGGATGCGCAGGGTCGTTACGATCTCTGGCTGCTGGGACCGAATGGATTCCATCGCCATTATCGCGGCGATGGCACGCTCGCGCCGCTGCACGCGCACGTGGAGCGCGCGGACGGCCAGATGCGCCTGACACTGCGCAATCCATCGCCTTCAGCGCGGAAGGTCCAAGTGCAGGCCGGCGCCTACGCCGGCCACATGCCCACCCGCGAACTGCAGCTGGTGGCCGGCGCGGAAACCGTACTGGCCTGGGATCCCGCACCAACCGCAGGCTGGTACGACCTGATCGTGCGCTCGCAGGGCGTCGAGCAACGCCTCGCCGGACGTGCCGAAGACGGCCGGCCTGGCACCAGCGACCCTGCCATGGGCAGCGAACCGCTGCGCTTCGATCACGGCTGAAAGTGATTCTGTGGAGCCGGGCGCGTGCTCGGCTCCACAGGGTGGAACATCCCGCTCAGGCCTCCTGCAACCCCGGCCGACCGTGCTCCACGGCATAGCGCTTCCAGCTCTGCAGCGCGCCGTTCGGCTGCATGACCGTATCGAGCGTCTTCATGTCACCGATCCAGGCATCACGGGTGACGTCGCACAGCACATAACCACGCTTGTCCGTCGTCGCCTTCAGGTGCGGACTGTGCCGCAGCTGGTTCTCTGCATAGGCATCCACGCCCTGCCCGTCCGCGCCCGACGTGATCGAAGTGGCCAGGAACTCACTGGAAATCACCCCGGAATCGGCATTGTCCTGCACCAGGTCGCTGGCATAGTGGCGGTGCGCATCGCCACAGGCGGTTACCACGTTGCCGAAGCCCACCTTCTGGATGTGATCGAGCAGGCGGCGGCGGCTGGATAGATAACCGGACCACTGGTCGTCGGAGGCCTGCACCACGCCGTCCTTCTCGCGCAGGTAGTTGCCCAGCGAAACCTGGTGGGCGATGGTGTGCCAGCGCGGCGCGGCGTCGGCCAGGCCGTCGAACAGCCATTGCTCCTGCTTTGCGCCAACAATGCTTCGTTCGGGAGATTCCACCTGCCCGCGCTGCGCGATGTCCACCTGCTTGCTGCGGTACTGGCGGGTATCGAGCAGGTGCAGGTCCAGCAGCGTGCCATAGCGCGCGCGCCGGTACATCTGCATATGGCCGTCGCGCGGGAACGACGAAGCACGCAGCGGCATGTTCTCGTAGTACGCCTGGAATGCCTGTGCGCGGCGCAGCAGGAACACTTCACTGGGCGTGCCGTCCTGGTCCTCGGCGCCGGCCCAGTTGTTGTCCACTTCGTGGTCATCGAACGTGACGAACCACGGCGACGCGGCGTGCGCGGCCTGCAGGTCCGTATCGGTCCTGTACTGCGCGTAGCGCCGGCGATAGTCGTCGAGCGTGTAGGTCTGCGGGCCAACATGGTTGCGCAGGTTGGTGAACGGCTGGCCGTTCATCCTGCGCACGCCAGGCTGGCTTTCGCCCTCGTAGATGTAATCGCCGTAATGGAACACGAAGTCGAGCGGCTCCTCGGCAATGTGCCGCCATGCACTGTAGTGCCCCTCCTCGTAGTGCTGGCAACCGGCCACCGCGAAGCGCACGCGGTCGACCCGCGCGTTGGCCGCAGGCAGGGTGCGGGTGCGGCCAATCGCACTGGCATGGCCTCCCACGGTGAAGCGGTACCAGTACGGCCGCCCCGGCAGCAGGCCGTCCAGTTCCACGTGCAGCGCGTGGCCGAGCTCGGGGTGGGCCAGGGCGGTGCCCTGCCGCACCACGGTGCGCATGCTCTCGTCGGCGGCCAGCTGCCATGCCACCGCCATCGGCCGGGTTGGCATGCCGCCGCCGAACACCAGTGGCTCGGTGGCCAGCCGCGTCCACAGCACCACGCCGTCGGCCGACGGATCACCCGACGCCACGCCGAGAGTGAACGGTGTACTGGCAAAGCGCGGCGATGCGAGCAGATTGCGCGGATTCAGCGCTGCCACATCGTTCTGCGCGGCCAGCGCGCGGGCCGTTCCGGCCCACGCACCCAATGCGGAAAGTCCGGACAGGGCAAGGAAACGCCTGCGATTGATCGTATCCAAGACGGTCGCCTTCAGTTGTAGATGATGTGGAAGTAGAAGAAGCGGCCGTAGTCATCGATCTCGGTGCGGAAGCGCCCGTTCGGACCGGTGCTGTAGGTCGGCTGGGTGTTGAACAGGTTCTTGGCCTCGTACTTCAGCGTCACGTGCTTGCTGACCTTGTGGCTGAAGGCCAGGTTGAAGGTCATGTACGGGTCGTAGTACGAATCCAGCCACTGGGTATCGCCGAAGTCGACCAGCATCCGGCTGCGGTAGGTGCCGGATACGCGCAGCTGCGAGCTCTTCCATGGCATGCGCCAGATCACCGAGCCGTTCACCGACCAGTCCGGCTGGTACAGCAGGCGGTCCAGGCGGCGCTCGCTGCCGTCGCTGATGCGGTAGTTGGTCTGCCCGTCCAGGCGGGTGGCATTGAGGTACATGTCGAAGCGGTGGCGGCCCCACTGCAGGTTGCGGTTGGCTACCGCGAACTCGACACCGCGCAGCGTCGACTCATCGGTGTTCATCGGCTGGGTGATCCGGTAGCGGATGTCGCCGACGTTCTCGAACGTGGTCAGGGTGTAGATGTCGTCCTTGATGACCTTGTCGAACAACGCCACCGAGACCAGGCCGTTGTTGCCGTTGAAGTACAGGTCCCAGGCAAGATCGAGGTTGGTCGAGCGGCGCGGCTGCAGCGAGGCATTGCCCTGCTTGATGGTGCAGAAGCCTCCGCCCAGCTCGTCGTCGCCGCAGCTGGTGCTGGTGGCCTGGGCGATGTTGCTGGGCGTCGGCCGGCCCAGCGTGCGGCTGGCGGAGAACCTCAGGCGCTGGTCTTCGCTCAGCTTGAAGGTGGCGTTCAGCGACGGCAGCAGGTTGTTGTAGCCGCCACTGCTCTTGCGGAATGCCGATGTGTAGGTGGTGCCACCATCCTCACTGAACGGGCTGAGCGCATCGAAGGTGGTGTGGTCGTAGCGCAGGCCGCCGATCAGCAGCAGCCGATCCCAGGCGTAATGCGCCGACACGTAGGCGTTGGCAATGTCTTCCACGTACTTGTAATCGCTGGTGAAGTCGGCATTCGGGTACGCCGCATCGTTGTTGCCCAGCTTCGGGTAAAGCTCGTCATGCCACTTGCGGTTGTCGATCAACGGGAAACCGGGAACGCTGCCAAGCAGGGTCGAACCCGGGTACAGATAGTCATTCAAGGTCGCGCTGGTCTTGTAGTAATCGAAATCGATGTCCTGCCAGATCTTCAGGTGGCGATACTCGGCACCGGCAGCCAGACCGAAACCGCGTGCATCGGCATCGATGTTGTAGCTGAAGTCGGCGCGCAGGTTGTCGATGCTTTCCTTGGCGTCGCGCGGCGAGATATAGGCCTGCGCCGGATTGAGCTTGAACGCCGAGCTGGTCAGCAGGCTGGAATCGGAAACACCCACGGCGTTCGGAAAACCATGGCTGTCGTTGGCATAGTCAACGAACAGGTTGCTCGGGTAGGCGCGCACGCCCCAGTAGACCTGGTTGTTGTGGAAGGTCTCTTCGGTGTGGCCGGCACGCAGGGTCAGCCGCGAGAGGTCACCGATATCCCAGTTGAAACTGGCGATCGCGCCGCGGTTGCTGCGGTCCCAGCGGTCGTGGCGGTTCTTGATGTAGATGCTGTTGATCTGGGTGGTGCCGCCGTCCTCGCTCTGGTTGCGTACCGGGAACTTGGCGTTGCCATACAGATCGGTCTTGTTCATCGTCGAGTTCTCGTAGAACCGGTACGAGTACAGCAGGAGAGAGGCATAGAACGGGTCGTCCGATGGCTTCCATTCCAGCTTGGCCGAGCCACCGAAGTTGGTGATGTAGTTGGTGTAGGTGCCGGTGCTGAAGTTGCCCGGCGCGCGCAGGCCGTTCCAGCCTTTCGCCTCGTCGGGGCCGGTGGTTCCATCGGTGAGGTACTTGCCGGCATCGTTGTAGTAGTAGTTCGATTCCACCCAGCGCTTGACGCTGTTGCGCGAGCGCTGTTCATAGCGCGCGACCGCGACGATGCCGAACTGATCATCGCCGCCGAACTGATTGGAGAAAACCGCTTTGGCGCTCTTGCCGAAGTGGCCCAGGGTCTTGTGGTCGCCCCCCGCGCTGCGCCCCACATTGGTCTCGGCCGTGGAATGGATGCCGGCCACATCGGCGAACACGTACTTGCCGGAGCGGTCAAAGGCGCTGCGGCTGATGATGTCGATCACACCACCGATGGCGTCCGGTGCCTGCTCGGCGCTGAAGCTCTTGTAGATGTCGGTGCGGGTGCCGATGTCGCTGGGAATCAGCTGCAGGTTGTTCATGCGCTCGCCGGAGCCACTGCCGCCCACGCTTGCGATCGCGATGCCGTCGATGGTCGTGTAGTTGAGATTGGCCTGCACGCCGCGCACGGTCACGTAACGCGGTTCGCCCGCATCTTCCACCGCACTCAGGCCGGGCGCGGCCATCAGGCTCTCGGCCAGCGTCTCATCGCCATAGCTGTCCATCTCGTCGTAGATCACCGAATCCTTGATCACCGGCGAGGTCTTCTTCTGGTCGATGACCTCATGGGCGGCGATCACCTTGACCGTGCCCAGGGTCGGGGCCACCACCGCTTCCGGTGGGCGCGATGCCGGTGCGGCCTGCCGGCTTTCCCGCGAGACCGGTGCCGCGTCGATGGCGATCACGTTGCCGTCCACCACCGTGTAGCGCAGGCCGGTGCCGGCCAGAAGCGTGTCCAGCGCCTGCTTGACGGTGGCTCCTCGCGGTACCGCGCCCGCCATGGGTGCAGCGCCCGCGCCGGCATACAGGAACTGCACGCCCGAACTGCGTGACAGCTGCTCCAGCGCCTGGCTCAGCGGCTGCGCGGCGATCGCTGCGGTGACCCGGGTCTCAAGCCCATTGGCCGATGCCGCCTGTGCATGCGCACCCAGACAGGGAGACAAGGCCAGTACCACCGACAGATAGAGCTTCTTGCGCATCACGGTTCCTTGGAGGAGAGAGGACTGCTGGTACCGCATCGGCATGCGACGGCGGCTTCTCCCAAGTAAGAGCCGGCATCGGCGGAAGTGGAGAACGCCGATTCGATGAATTTTTTCTGACAACCGTTCGCCGAACCGCGATCAACGGCTGGACACCCATACCGTGTCCGCTTCGCGGCGGATGACGAAGCCTTCGTCCCGCTGCAGGAATGCCTGCAGCGCTGCGACCCGGTGCGCCTCCAGGCTGCCTGACAGGCGCGCCGCGCGCGCCGCGTCATCGGTCAGCCGCACCTGTACCTGGTTGTGGCGGTTGAAGGCAGCCGCCACCTCGTCCAGCCGCTCATCGCGGAACGACACCCGGCGCTGTTGCCAGTCGAGCAGCATGGACATCGGTATTTCCAATGGCTGCACCGCATGGCTGTGGTGATCGACCTGGACCACCTTCCCGGCAGGCAGCTGCGCCAGCCGTCGTTGCCCGCTGCCGGCGGTCCAGACCTCCACTTCGCCGGACACCACGCCGATGCGCGTACTCTGCAAACGGCGCGAGACATCGAACACGGTGCCGATGTCGCGGATCCGCAGATCGCCAACCTGCACCTCGAACGGCCGGTGATCCGCTGCGATATCGAACGTGGCCTCGCCGCTCAGCAGTTCAACCCGACGGCTGAACCAGCCGATGTTCACCCGCAGACGGCTGTCTGCGTTCAGGCGCACCTGCGTCCGGTCAGCCAGCACCACCTCACGCAGTTGCGCGTGGCCGGCGATCAGCATCTGTTCGCGAGGCATCAGCCACGGCACCAGTCCGGCCACCAGCAACAGGCAGCAGGCCACCGCAGCCACCCGCCTCCAGAGTGGCCGGCGTGATCGCGATGCGACCACGGCGCGCGGCACGGGCACCGGTACGGCAAACAACGGCACGACTTTCGCCGCTGCCGGCAGCTCCGGCAATGCGGCCCTGTCCCCCTGCTCCTGTCCGTACGCCACCATCACCGCGCCTACCTGCCGGTGCACGTGCAGGACATGCAGGTACGCGCGTATGTGTTCGGGAGAGCGCTTCATCCATGCCATGAACTCGATGCGCTGAGCGGCGCTCAGGTCACCCTCGCGGTTGCACAGGAACCAGTGCGCGGCCTGCTCGGCCACCTCGTCATCCATCGCTGCAGGCTCCTGCCGGTTCATCCATCCTTCCCGGCGCCGAGCGCCTTCCTGCAGGCATCCAGTCCCTTGCCGATGTGCTTGCGCACCATGTGCACCGACACATCCAGCTGTGCCCCCACCTGCCGGCAATCCAGCCCATCGCGATAGTGCAGCTCCATCACCCGCCGCGTTGTCGGCGGCAGTTGCGCGATGGCGCCGCGGATTCCGCTCCAGCGCTGTGCCCGCTCGAAATCAGCTTCGATGTCCTCCTCGCTGCGCAGTACCTCGGCCAGCAGGTCGACGTCCTCGATCTGTGGCAGGCCGGAGCGCGAGCGTGCCTGTTCACGCGCCAGGTTGGCCGCCACCGCGAACAGATAGGCTTCGGGGTTCTCGATCGCCTGGGCATCTTCGCCGGTACTGCGCAGCAGCCGCAGGTAGACCTCCTGGGCCAGGTCCTCGGCATCGGCAGCCTGTGAACCACGCCGAAGGAAGAAGCCACGCAGCAGGCGGCGCCGCAAGGCGTAGCTCTTCTCCCAGATCCTGACGCTGTTCACAACCGACCAACCACCCCGAGGCTGGAAAACCCAGCAGGGTGCACACCAAGGATGACATCCGCATTGCAACGCCGCATGGCCAAGCGAAGGTTCGCGCAGACCCAATCGTCGCCCGTCTACCGGTCAGCCGATACGGCGCCTACGCTTGTCTCCTCGGCAGCCACCACGGCCGCCCCCGCGCTACGGACCTGCCGGCGCGACTCCGCTCCAGAGCTGTCGCCCTGCCGGCGGTGCCGTGCAGGTGCAGAACCGGCGCTCTCTGGAGACGCAGCATGAACCAGGCACATTTCCCTCTCGACGCCGATCCGCAGGAAACCCGCGAATGGCGCGAGTCCCTGCAGGCGGTGATCGAGGCCGGCGGCCGCCCCCGCGCGCACTATCTGCTGGACCAGCTCGATGCACTCGATGTGCAGCAGCATGGCGACCTGCACACCCGCGCGTGGACCGCCTACACCAACACGATTCCCCCCCAACGCCAGCCCGCCTACCCGGGTGACCTGGCCATCGAGCGGCGGTTGAACGCGATGATCCGCTGGAACGCCATGGTAATGGTGCTGCGTGCCGGCAGGCATTCCAACGTCGGCGGCCACATCGCCACCTACCAGTCCGCAGCAGTCATGTATGACGTGGGCTTCGATCACTTCTTCCGTGGACGGACCGAAACCTTCGACGGCGACATGATCTACATCCAGGGTCATTCGGCCCCGGGCATCTACGGCCGGGCGTACGTGGAAGGCCGCATCAGTGCCGAGCAGATGGACAACTTCCGCCGCGAAGCCGGACGCGAGGGCCTGTCCTCGTATCCGCACCCGCGGCTGATGCCCGGGTTCTGGCAGTTTCCCACTGTGTCGATGGGCCTGGGCCCGCTGACGGCGGCCTATCAAGCCCGCTACATGCGCTACCTGGAATACCGGGGGCTGAAGCAGCACCAGGGCCGAAAGGTCTGGGCCTTCCTTGGTGACGGCGAAATGGACCAGCCCGAATCGCTGGCGGCCATTTCGCTGGCCGGGCGCGAGCGCCTGGACAACCTGGTGTTCGTGGTCAACTGCAACCTGCAACGTCTGGACGGACCGGTGCGTGGCAACGCCAAGGTGATCCAGGAACTGGAAGGCACCTTCCGCGCCGCGGGATGGAACGTGATCAAGGTGATCTGGGGCAGCGGCTGGGACGAGCTGCTGGCACGCGATCACAGCGGGCTGCTGCGCCAGCGCATGATGGAGTGCGTGGATGGCGACTACCAGACCTTCAAGTCGCAGAGCGGCGCCTACGTGCGCGAACACTTCTTCGGGCGCTACCCGGAACTGCTGGCGCTGGTGGCGCACATGAGCGACGACGAGATCTGGGCACTGGCACGCGGCGGCCACGATCCGCAGAAGGTATTCGCCGCCTACCAGCAGGCGGTGAACACCAGCGGTCGCCCGAGCGTGGTGCTGGCCAAGACGGTGAAGGGCTTCGGCATGGGCGAGGCCGGCGAAGGCCAGAACATCAACCACCAGCTGAAGAAGATGAGCGCCGACGCGGTGCGTGCGTTCCGTGACCGATTCGATCTGCCGGTCAGCGACGGGCAGCTGGAAGAGATGCCCTACCTGCGCCCGCAACCGGGCAGCGCCGAGGCGCTCTACTTCGCACAGCGTCGCCAGGCGCAGGGCGGCCAGCTGCCGGCACGGTTGACCCAGGTCGATCCGTTGCCGCTGCCGCCGCTGTCCACGTTCAACGTGCAGTTGCAGGGCAGCGGTGATCGTGGCCAATCCACCACCATGGGCTTCGTACGCATCCTCACCACCCTGCTCAAGGATCCCGAACTGGGCAGGCTGGTGATCCCGATCGTGCCCGATGAATCGCGTACCTTCGGCATGGAAGGGCTGTTCCGCCAGATCGGCATCCATTCCTTCCTGGGCCAGCTGTACACCCCGCAGGACGCCGGCCAGCTGAGCTATTACAAGGAGTCCAAGGACGGCCAGATCCTGCAGGAAGGCATCAACGAATCCGGCGCTATCTGTTCGTGGATCGCAGCGGGCACCGCGTACAGCAACCACGGCCTGGCCACGATTCCGTTCTACATCTTCTATTCGATGTTCGGCCTGCAGCGCGTCGGTGACCTGGCCTGGGCAGCGGCCGACGCGCGCACCCGTGGCTTCCTGCTTGGCGCCACCTCCGGCCGCACTACCCTGATGGGCGAAGGCCTGCAGCACGACGATGGCCACAGCCACGTGCTGTCCTCGGTGATTCCAAGCTGCGTGTCCTACGACCCGACCTACAACTTCGAACTGGCAGTGATCATCCACGACGGCCTGCGCCGCATGTATGTGGACCAGGAAGACATCTACTACTACATCACCCTGCTCAACGAGAACTACCCGCACCCTGCACTGCCTGACGGCGCCGAAGCCGGCATCCTGAAGGGGCTCTATCTGCTGCGTCCCGCCGCTGCCGACAGCACGGCACAGCCTCGCGTGCAGCTGATGGGCAGTGGCTCGATCCTGCGGGAGGTGCTGGCCGCCGCCGATCTGCTGCAGCAGGATTTCGCCATCGCAAGCGATGTCTGGAGTGCCACCAGCCTGACCGAACTGCGCCGTGATGGCCTGGCTGCCGAGCGCTGGAACCTGCTGCATCCGGCCGACGAGCCGCGCGTTCCCTACGTGCAGCAGTGCCTGCAGGACCATGCCGGCCCGGTGGTGGTGGCGACCGACTACATGAAGATCGTCGGCGACCAGATCCGCCCCTTCATCAACGACCGGCGCTTCATCGCACTCGGCACCGATGGCTTTGGCCGCTCGGATACTCGCGAATCGCTGCGCACGTTCTTCGAAGTCGATCGTCACTTCATCGTACTGGCGGCACTGAAGGCCCTGGCCGACGACGGGCATGTGGAACGGGGCCTGCTGCAGCAGGCGATCGACCGGTACGGCATCGACACCGGCAAGCGCGATCCCGCCGCAGCATGACAGAACAGCAACGGCACCCGCAGAGCACGCTTCTGTGGGTGCCGCTGCATCACATCACTACGGCAACCGCTTGAACAGGTTGGTCTGCAGGATCGGCGTGCCGTCATGGCCGAAGAAGGCCTTGGTCTCGGTCATCGTTGAACGATCGGCGGCCACCGTGTACACGCGGGTGGATGCCGGCGCGCCATGATCGACCAGCTGCATCACCAGCGTGTTCGGCGCTGGCAGTTTCAGCGTTGCCTGGTTGGCGCCGTAGCTGCCGGTCAACGCCGCGGGCGTGCCATCCAGTGCCAGCGTACCGTCCGATTTCATGGTCTTGCCATCATGCAGGACGATGTCCACGTGCGAGCTCCACCTGCCCGCACCGGCATCCTTGAATTCCAGCACGACCTGTTGCGGCCGCTGTGCCTCAGGGAGTGCGGAAGTGGCGATCTCCAGCGACCAGCGGCCGAGCAGGGGCGAAGGCAGAGCGTCGGCCGCCTGCGCCGTCGATGCCTGCAGCGAAAGAAGGGACAGCAGCACAGCAGAAAACAGCTTCATGTGAGTCTCCTGTCGAGTGAAGAACCGTCTGCGCAACGTGCACGATCGCCACACTACCCGGACTCTGCAGCCACCGGGGCAGGCGCGTAACGAACTGCATCACAGTCCGGCAGTCCGATCCGGGGCCAGGCCCCACGGAGTGAGCATTCATCGAGGTGATTCCGCCGCGCTCAGCCGTTCCATCCCAGCCCGCGCGGTTCGTTGCTGAAGCCTGCGGCCCGCAGCGCGTCCACCAGCGCGCCGCGATGCACCGGCACATCATTGATCCGTTCCAGGGTGAAGGACAGGCGCCGCCCCCGGCGCAATGCCACCGCCAGGGCCTGTGCAGCGGCAACCAGAGTATTGGCCGCATCCTCTGCCCCGCCCTCGATCCAGCTGGACAGTTGCCGCCCGCCCTGCGCCAGGTACAGCAGCAACCGGCCGTTGCCGATCACCACCATCGCACCGGAACGCCGCAGCGGACGTGCACCGGCCACCGGCTGCGGCCACGGCAGCAGGCTGCCGAAGGGATTGGCCGGATCAAGCGCTGACAGCGCGACGACCGACAGCTCACGCGGCACACGCTCGGACAGCTCGCGCAGATGGTCGATGGTGCCGCGATCTGCAAACTGTGCTCCGCCCAGCCCCGCCACGAAGCGGCCGCGCAGGACCTGCCCAGCATCTTCCATGCCTCGATAGACAGGCTGCAGTGCAGGGAACCCACCGGTTACCGCTTCGGTCATTGCCGCCGCCCGGGTCACCACCCGGTAGCGATCAAGCAGGCTTTCGCCCAGCGCCAGCGCCCGGACGGTGTCGTTGCTGCGCTCGCGGGGCAGCAACGACCATCGCCCCGCCAGGGTCGGCCCGCTGGCAATGGCCGGGTCCAGCGCCGTGGCCCGCGCGTCCAGCATCGGCATGAAGCGGAAACCCCGCGTGCGCCGCGAGGCCGACGCAACGCGCGCCCGCTGCTGGCGCACACCGACCAGGGCCCGCAACGGCGACCACAGGTCGCTGCTCACTTCGCCCCTCCAGGCCAGCTGCCATAGCGCCAGCTGGAAGTCCTCGGCCGCCGCCGCACTGCCGGCCAGGCGTGACTGCACCTGCGTGGCCAGCTGCCGCGCGAAGTAGGCGCCGCCATCGGCCAGGACCTGCACGATGGCGTCCTGCATCGGTGTACGTAGCGCCGGATCCGCTTCCGGCAGCAGCGGCAACGTTTCGGCGGCATGGTCCTGCAGGTGCAGCGACACCAGGCCGTCGTCGTCACCCAGCCGCCCGTGCCCGGCCCACAGCACCATGCCGGTCGCCAGCAGCTCATCAAGCAGGGCCGGTGCGTAGTCGCGCACCCGGGTCGGCAGGACCTGGTGTTCCCAGACCGAAACCGGCAGCGGCAACCCCGCCAGCTGCTCGACCACACGGGCAACGCCGTCGCTGCCCTCAAGCATGGCCGCAACGGCACCATTGCGGGCACGCCCGGCGCCGCCTTCCAGCAATACCCCCTGCCCCTCCAGCAGCAGGCGCACATAGGCTGCCGGTGGCACCGGCCGGGTGGCTTCACGTGCGGCCTGCAGCGAACGCAGGCGCAGACGCTGCAACACATCTTCGCTGACCCATTCGTGCACTACGTCCGGCGACGGATGCACCCGCTCATTTCCCTGCTGTCGCCGCGCTGCGCCGAAATTGCCACGCAGCACCCGCCCCTGCTCCTGCAGCCTTTCCAGCGCGCCGTCGACCACCGCCACACCCAGCCCGAACCGCTTGGCCAGCGCGCTGCTGGTGAAGGGCGCATGCGTACGTGCGTGGCGGGCCAGCAGATCGCCGAGGGGATCGGGCATGTCTGCAAGAAACACCTCGGGCAGCCCGCCCGGCAGCGCCGTACCCAACGCATCGCGCACACGTGCGGCGTCCTCCACGGCGACCCACTGCGTGTGGCCGGCAATTGAAGCCGGGATGGCGCGCTGCTGCGCCTGCAGCGCTGCCAGGTGCACTTCCACGAATTCCGGATCGGACAGGCGCAGCGCCAGGTCCGATGCAGGTAACGGTCCCAGCTCGCGCAGCAGGTCGGACACGCCTTCCATGCCATGGGCCCTGCGCGCAGGTTCCAGCCGCTGCAGTTCACGTTCAACCTGATCGACCACCCCCGCATCCAGCAGTTCGCCCAGGTCTACCTGGCCCAGCAGCTCGGCGAGCAGGCCACTGTCCAGTGACAGCACCGAGGCGCGGCGCTCGGCCAGCGGCACGTCCGCCTCGTACATGAACTCGGCGACATAGCCGAACAGCAGATTGGCCGCGAACGGCGAAGGCACCTCGGTCGCGACGTCCAGCAACTGCACCTGGCCGCGTTGAACGCGTTGCATCAGCGCGTCCAGCGCATCCAGGTCGTAGACATCCTGCAGGCACTCGCGGGCGGTCTCGATCAGGATCGGGAACTCCGCATGGGCCTGCGCGATTTCCAGCAACTGGCCGGCGCGCAGGCGCTGCTGCCACAGCGGCGATCGACGCCCCGGCGTGCGACGCGGCAACAGCAGTGCGCGCGAGGCACACTCGCGGAAGCGCGCCGCGAACAGTGCCGAATGACCGACCGCCGCGGTGATCGTACGGCGCAACCGCTCCGGTTCGAACACGAACATGTCCGCCCCCGGAACGCGCCCGGTACTGTCGGGAATCCGCGCGATGATGCCATCGTCGCTGGCGACCACGGCCGGGTCGATGCCCCAGCGTTCGCGCAATCGTGCTGCCACCGCCAATGCCCACGGATCATGCACGCGGCGGCCATACGGCGAATGCAGCATCACCCGCCAGTCGCCCAGCTCGTCGCGGCAACGTTCCACCACCAGGCGCAGATCGGTGGGCAGCACGCCCGTGGCCTGCCGCTGCTCGGCGACCAGGCCGAGCATGTTGCTGATCGCGTTGGCGTCCAGGCCACTGGCCTGCAGGCGTGCGTGCAGCGCCGTCGCAGGGGTGTCACTGCTATCGATGTGCGCCTCCAACGCGGCGAGAAACGCGCCGATGGCCTGTCCCAGTTCGGCAGGGCGGCCCACACCTTCGCCACGCCAGAACGGCAGGCGCGCCGAACGTCCGGGTGCAGGCGTCACCACCACCTGATCGTGGGTGATCTGGTCGATCCGCCATGAGGTCGCGCCCAGCGTGATCACATCATTCACCCGCGACTCGTGGACCATCTCCTCGTCCAGCTCACCGACGCGGCGCGATCCGGCCCGCTCTTCTCCTTCAGGCAGCACCACGCTGTACATGCCACGGTCGGGAATGGTGCCGCCGCTGGTAACCGCCAGTTGCTTCGCACCAGGGCGAGCGCTGAGCTCACCGCTCTGCCGGTTCCATACCAGCCGCGGCCGGAAGCCGGCGAAATCCTCGGACGGATAGCGGCCGGAAAGCATGTCCAGCACGGCGTCGAAGGCACTGCGCGGGAGTGAGCGGTACGGCGCGGCACGACGTACCCGCGCATACCAGGCATCGGCCTGCCACGGCTCCATCGCCACCGCCGCCACCGTCTGCTGGGCCAGCACATCAAGCGGGTTGCGCGGCGGAGCGATGGCCTCGATGCGTCCGGCCAGCATGCTGTCCACCACCACGGCGGCATCGATCAGGTCGCGCCGCGTACGCGGATACACCAGACCGCGGGACATGCCACCCACCTGGTGGCCGGCGCGACCAACGCGCTGCAGGGCGCTGGCCACCGACGGCGGCGCGGCCACCTGGATCACCAGGTCAACCAGCCCCATGTCGATCCCCAGCTCCAGGCTGGACGTGGCCACCACGCAGCGCAGTGCACCCGATTTCAGCGCCTGCTCGATCTCGCCGCGCTGCTCCTTGGAGACCGACCCGTGATGCGCGCGTGCAATCAGTGCCGGCGCAGCGGAGACCCGGTTGACCGTACTGCCGGTGAAAGAGCCATAGGCCAACCCGTTACCCGAATCTCCACGGATTGCGCCGTCTTCGCCACTGCGTCCGGCGTGCAGCTCGTTCAGGCGTGCGGTCAGCTTTTCGGCTACGCCGCGCGAATTGGCAAAGACAATCGTCGAGCGATGGCGCAGCACGTTGTCGAGAATGCTTGCCTCCACGTGCGGCCAGATCGAGCCGATCCGCGCGCCGCCGTCGCGCTCCCTGGGCGTGCCCTGCGTAGCCAGGCTGGACATGTCTTCCACCGGCACAACGATGCGCATCTGCAGCTGCCGCGCCGAGCCGGGTTGGACCACGCTCACCGGGCGGTCGCCGCGCAGGAACGCCGCCACCTCGTCGACCGGCCGCACCGTGGCCGACAGGCCGATGCGCTGCGCCGGTTCGTGCAGCAGCGCATCCAGCCGTTCCAGGCTCAGCGCCAGATGCGAACCGCGTTTGCCACCGGCCACTGCATGGATTTCATCGAGGATGACGGTCTGCACATCGCGCAGGATCTCGCGTGCCTGCGAGGTCAGCATCAGGTAGAGCGACTCGGGCGTAGTGATCAGGATGTCCGGCGGCCGCCGCACCAGGCCTGCACGTTCACTGCTGGAGGTATCGCCGGTACGCAATGCGACGGTCAGCTGCACCGCCGGCTCGCCGCGTCGGGCGCGCTCGTCGGTGATGCCCTGCAGCGGCACCTGCAGGTTGCGCTGCACGTCGCTGCCCAGCGCCTTGATCGGCGACAGGTAAAGCACGCGGGTTCGTCGCACCGGCTTGGCCAACGGCGCTGCGCGCGCTTGCCGATCACGCTCGGCGAACAGCTGGTCGATGGCATGCAGGAATGCGGCAAGTGTCTTGCCCGATCCGGTTGGCGCGATGACCAGGGTATGTTGCCCGGCACCGATCGACGACCAGGCCTGATCCTGCACCGGCGTGGAGGCGTCGAACGCGGCACGGAACCAGGCCTGCGTCGCGGGATGGAAGCGCTGCAGCGGGTCCTGCGGGGAATCAGGCGGCGTCATGGTGCGTCGATCATACCCAGCTGCGGCCCGTTGGCCGGGCCTTGGCTGGCGCTGGCTGCATCAGGCAGCTGATCCGGGGTCGACAACAAAGGCCCGGAGCGTAGCCATCCTGCCGTCACGGAAACGCCAGACGTCGCTGCAGGAAGGTAGCCTTCTTCGCACTGGTCATCGCGTGCTCCGCTCGGCGGTCATGGTGCGAACCTGGCACCGCGATCGTGGGCCGCAGGTCAACGCGACGCACAAAGAAAACGCCCGCAGATCCAGGATCTGCGGGCGTTCTTTTGCATCTGGCGGAGCGAGAGGGATTCGAACCCTCGATAGAGCTTTTGACCCTATACTCCCTTAGCAGGGGAGCCCCTTCAGCCGCTCGGGCATCGCTCCGGGGTTTTCTCCGCGTCTGGTGCGTTGCACCTCAGCGGGGCGTGAATCATAACGTTAATCACGCGCGAAGGTAAAGCCTTATTCCGCAGAATTTTCACCACCGGTGCTGCCGGCTTCGTCACCACGCTGGATGCGCTGGTAGATCTCTTCGCGATGCACGGCGACGTCCTTCGGCGCAGTGATGCCGATACGCACCTGGTTACCCTTGACGCCAAGCACGGTGACGCTGACCGAGTCACCGATCATCAGGGTTTCGCCGACGCGGCGAGTCAGGATCAACATTTTTTTAAGTCTCCATGGAACCGTGTGGAAGGGTATCCCCCACCGGCTTGACGCTCCGTCAAGAAGCGCGCCCACGACAAAGGGAAAAGATTCGCAATGGTACCGTCAGCCGTCCCGCTCCTACAAGGAGGGGGACGGCAGGGATTCATCACAGGCGGGGGCTGACCCATTCGACGACCGCAGCCAGCGCGGTAGCAAGGGCGGGCCCGTCCTCGCCACCACCCTGGGCGAGGTCCGGGCGTCCGCCGCCCTTGCCCCCGATCTGACCGGCGATATGGGACAACAGTTCCCCGGCCTTGACCTTGCCCATTGCACTGCCGTTCACGCCCGCGACCAGCGCCGCCTTGCCGTCCTGGGCACCGGCCAGCACGATCACCGCGTCGCCCAGCTGCTGCTTCAGGCGGTCCATGGCATCGCGCAGGGCCTTGGCGTCGAAGCCTTCCAGGCGGACAGCCAGAACCTTCACGCCGGCGACCTCGACGGCCTGGCCGGACAGGTCGGCGGTGGCGCCGGCGGCTACCTTGGCCTTCACGGCCTCCAGCTCGCGCTCCAGCTGCTTCTGGCGCAGGCCCAGCGCACGGATCTTTTCGACCACGTCGGCAGCACTGCCACCCAGCAGCTCGGCGGCCTCGGCCAGACGGGCCTCCTCGGCATCCACGTAGTCCAGCGCGCCCTGGCCGGTGACGGCCTCGATACGACGCACACCGGCCGAGACACCGCCTTCGGAGGTGATCTTGAACAGACCGATGTCACCGGTCCGGTTGACGTGGGTGCCACCACACAGCTCGGTGGAGTAGTCGCCCATCTTCAGCACGCGCACGTTCTCGCCGTACTTCTCGCCGAACAGGGCCATCGCGCCGAAGTCCAGCGCTTCCTGCATGCCCATGTTGTGCACTTCGGCGGCGTTGTTGGCGCGCACCTGCTGGTTGACCTTGCGCTCGATGATCGCCAGTTCCTCGGCGCTGATCGGCTGGAAATGCGAGAAGTCGAAGCGCAGGCGGTCCGGCGCCACCAGCGAGCCCTTCTGCTGCACGTGGGTGCCCAGCACTTCGCGCAGGGCAGCATGCAGCAGGTGGGTCGCCGAGTGGTTGAGGATGGTCGCGCCACGGCGCTCGCCATCGACCTGGCCGGACAGCACGTCACCGATCTTCAGGCTGCCCTGGGTGATCTTGCCGACGTGGCCATGGAACTGGCCCGCGAACTTCTGGGTATCGCTCACCTGCAGCTGTACGCCGGCAGCGTACAAGGTGCCGGTGTCGCCGACCTGGCCGCCGGACTCGGCGTAGAACGGGGTCTGGTTGGTCAGCACGATGACCTCGTCACCGGCCTGGGCAGCGTCCACCGGGCGGCCATCCTTGAGGATCGCGACCACGCCGAGGCCGTCGGCCTGCAGGCGGTCATAGCCCAGGAAGACAGTCGGCTTGAGCGTGGCGACCAGATCGGCCGACAGCGTCACGCCACCGCCGAACTTGCCGGCGGCACGCGCGGTCTCGCGCTGCGTCTCCATCGCGGCGTTGAAGCCGTCGATGTCCACGGTCAGGTCACGCTCGCGGGCGATGTCCTGGGTCAGGTCGAGCGGGAAGCCGTAGGTGTCGTACAGGCGGAACGCGTCCACGCCCGGGATCACGCCATTGCTGACCTTGGCCGCAACGTCGTCGAAGATCTTCATGCCCGAGTCCAGCGTCTCGGCGAAACGCTCTTCTTCTGCCTGCAGGGCACGCACCACGGTATCGGCCTGTGCCGGCAGTTCCGGGTAGGCCTCGCCCATCTGCTCGACCAGGGTCGGCACCAGCTTGCTGAAGAACGGCTGGCGCACGCCCAGCATCCAGCCGTGTCGCAGTGCGCGGCGGATGATCCGGCGCAGCACGTAGCCGCGGCCTTCGTTGGACGGCAGCACGCCATCGACGATCAGGAACGAACAGGCGCGGATGTGGTCGGCGATCACGCGCAGCGACTTGTTTTCCAGATCAGCGGTTCCGGTCAGCTCCGATGCCTTGCGGATCAGCGCCTGGAACAAGTCGATCTCGTAGTTGGTATGCACGTGCTGCAGGATCGCAGCCAGGCGTTCCAAGCCCATGCCGGTGTCCACGCACGGTGCCGGCAGCGGCATCAGCGTGCCGTCCTGCTGGCGATCGAACTGCATGAAGACCAGGTTCCAGATCTCGATGAAACGGTCACCGTCCTCGTCCGGCGAGCCCGGCGGGCCACCGGCGATATGGTCACCGTGATCGTAGAAGATCTCGGTGCACGGACCGCAGGGACCGGTATCGGCCATCTGCCAGAAGTTGTCCGAGGCGAACGGCGCGCCCTTGTTGTCGCCGATGCGGACGATCCGGTCTTCCGGAATGCCGATCATGTCGCGCCACAGTGCGTAGGCCTCGTCGTCGGTCTGGTAGACCGTCACCAGCAGGCGCTCGGCCGGCAGCTTCCAGACCTGGGTCAACAGCTCCCAGGCCCAGGCGATCGCATCCTTCTTGAAGTAATCGCCGAAGGACCAGTTGCCCAGCATTTCGAAGAAGGTGTGATGGCGGGCGGTGTAGCCCACCTGGTCGAGATCGTTGTGCTTGCCACCGGCACGCAGGCAGCGCTGGACGTCGGCCGCGCGCACGTAGCTGCGCTTTTCCGCGCCCAGGAACACGTCCTTGAACTGCACCATGCCGGAGTTGGTGAACAGCAGGGTCGGATCGTTGCCCGGCACCAGCGGCGCCGACGGCACGATGGTGTGGCCTTTGCCCTTGAAGAATTCAAGGAAGTCGCTGCGGATCTGGGATGTCGTGAATTTGGCGGATGCGTTCATGGGGGCTGGCAGTCTGCGGGCCGGGGCCCGTGCCGCCGGCCGCAGTGGCCAGGGTCGAACGGACCGCCGAAACCCCAAAGGGTATCAGGCCCGGCGCCATCAGTCTCAGTCGTCCGGATCGTAGCGGGTCGCGCGGCGGATGCTGTCGCCATCGAAGCCCCGGCGGGCCAGCAGATCGGCGGCCTTGCGGCGCTGCGCGAGGTCCTGCGGACCGGCCTCACCAAAGCGGCGACGGACCAGATCCCGGGCATTCTCCGTCCAGTCGCCCTCGAAGGTATCCATCGCAGCAGTGATCTGCTCGCTGTCCAGCCCGTGGGTTCCCAGCTCGGCACGTACATGGATGGGGCCATAACCCGTATTGGCGCGCATGCGCACCAGATTCTCGGCAAACCGGGTGTCGTCCTGCCAGCCGGCCTCGGTCAGCTTGTCGACCGCCGCCTGCGCGACCTCGTCCTCGATGCCCCGGGACGTCAGCTTGCGGGTCAGCTCCTTGCGCGAGTGCTCACGACGGACCAGCAGGCCCAAGGCGCGCTGGACAGGCGTCTGTTCGCGTACGCGGCGCTTACGGCCGGGTGCCGGGGCGTCGGAATCGTTCATTCTCGCCTTCAATCAAATGCGCCGTCCCTGGCGCGTCCCCCGTCGGGGAAACCGAATCTGCAGGACAGGGCGACGTCACTGACGGCGCCGCCCTGCCCCACAGCAAGCCTTTACTCGTCGTCGCCTTCGTCTTCGCCTTCCTCACGGACGGCTTCGGTCGGCTGGAACTTCTCGCGCAGCTCAGCCTCAAGCTTGGCGGCAACCTGCGGGTTGTCGCGCAGATAGCCACGGGCGTTGTCCTTGCCCTGGCCGATGCGCTCTTCACCGTAGCTGTACCAGGCACCGGCCTTCTCGACCAGCTTGGCTTCGACACCCATATCGATCAGCTCGCCTTCGCGGCTGATGCCTTCGCCGTACAGGATCTCGGTGATGACCTGCTTGAACGGGGGCGCCAGCTTGTTCTTGACGACCTTGATCTTGGTCTGGTTGCCGATGATCTCGTCGCCCTTCTTGATCGCGCCGATACGGCGGATGTCCAGGCGTACCGAGGCATAGAACTTCAGCGCGTTGCCGCCGGTGGTCACTTCCGGGCTCTGGCCCGGCATCATCACGCCGATCTTCATGCGCAGCTGGTTGATGAACACCACCAGGGTGTTCGAGCGCTTGATGTTGCCGGTCAGCTTGCGCAGCGCCTGGCTCATCAGACGCGCCTGCAGACCCGGCAACTGGTCGCCCATCTCACCTTCGATTTCAGCCTTGGGGGTCAACGCGGCGACCGAGTCGACCACCAGGATGTCCACCGAGCCGGAGCGCACCAGCATGTCGGCGATTTCAAGCGCCTGCTCACCGGTATCCGGCTGCGACAGCAGCAGATCGTCGACATTGACGCCCAGCTTGCCTGCGTAGATCGGGTCCAGCGCGTGTTCGGCATCAATGAAGGCGGCGGTGCCACCCAGCTTCTGGCACTCGGCGATGGCCTGCAGGGTCAACGTGGTCTTGCCGGAGGATTCCGGACCGTAGATTTCCACCACGCGGCCCTTGGGCAGGCCACCAATGCCCAATGCGATATCCAGCATCAGAGAACCGGTCGGGATCGCCTCGACGGGCTCGACCACGCGGTCGCCCATGCGCATCACCGAGCCCTTGCCGAACTGCTTTTCGATCTGGCCCAGAGCTGCAGCGAGGGCGCGCTTCTTGTTCTCGTCCATCGGATTGGTCCTTGCAGAGGTCACGTCGTTGGAGGTGCTGTCTTTGGAAGTCTTCTTGGCCATGGGTTCACTTTAAGGCTGGCGTATCGCACAGGCTGAGATTCTGCCCGGCGTTCGGAAAAAAATTATCGGACATCCGTACCAACCTCAGCAGAACCAGAGAATCGCCACAAAAGACCGCGGGAATTGCAGGATGAATCGTCAACGGTTCGGTCGCAGCAGCCCGCAGTACAGGCCCTCGATCGAGAAATCCTGGTCCGGAAGCACGTCAATCGGCTTGTAATCGGGATTGCGCGGCAGCAGGCGGATGCGATCCTTGGCGATCTTCAGCAGCTTGACGGTGATCTCGTCATCGATGCGGGCCACCACGATCTGCCCGGAATGGGCATCGCGGGTCCGGTGCACACCGATCAGGTCGCCATCGAAGATGCCTTCGTCGATCATCGAATCGCCCTGCACTTTCAGCAGGTAGTCCGGTGCCGGCGAGAAGAACACCCGGTCCAGCACCACGAAATCATCCGAGCCGATGTCGGCGCCGATCGGCAGACCCGCAGCAACCCGACCCAGGATCGGCAGACGCAGGACGCTGTCGGGCAGGCCCGGCTCGGCCAGCTTCTCCACCGGCGGTGCCTGCACCAGACGGATGCCGCGGGCCTGGCCCGGCACGCGACGGATCGCCCCGGCCTGCTCCAGCGCCTCCAGGTGATACTGCGCTGCGCGTACGCCCTTGAAGCCGAAGGCACGCGCGATTTCAGTCTGCGAAGGGGGTGCGCCTTCGCTCTCGATACGCTCGGCGATCAACTGCAGGATCGCCTGCTGGGTGTCGGTCAGGTCCATGGTTAGTAGTATTACTACTAACACCCAGGACTGCAAGTGCCGAGGGCGATTCCGGCAGGAGCGAAAGCCGCGGTGCATGGCCCGGCGCTACCGGGAATGCGGCGTGGCTGGTTGGGGGCGGCAAAGGCAAAAGCAGCCGACCCGCGGTCGGCGCTACAGGAATCGCCGCGCGATGCCGCGGTTCCCGGCGGGAACCGCCGCAGTACGCACACTACGTGTGCTTGCCGCTTCTCCAGATCGAGAACAGGATCCACACCCCACAGAACCCTGCGCCGATGAAACCGCACACGCCCAGCGCCAGCAGCCAACGGCTGGAAACGCCTCCTACGCTGTGCATCACGATCGAGGAGCCGATGATCAAGGCTGCCGTGACGATCCCCATCACCAGCCGGTTCGCGGCGCGGTTGACCTGGTCGCCGAAGCCCTGCAGCGCGTTGGTCTCGACCTTCAGCTGCAGCCGGCCACGGCGCGCCGCCTGGACCAGCTTGCGCAGGTCCCGCGGCAAATCACCGGCGAAGTCGATCATGCCGAGCAGGCTGCGTCGGCCACGCTTGAACAGCGCCCGCGGCGCATAGCGCTGCAGCACCACCCGCTCCAGGAACGGGCGCGCGGCGCTGGCCATGTCGAAATCCGGGTCGAGCTGGCGGCCCATGCCCTCCAGCGTCAGGAAGGCCTTGATCATCAGCGCCAAGTCTGCCGGCAGGGTCAGGTTGTAGCTGCGCAGCAGCTGGGTGATGTCGCCCAGCATCAGGCCGATGCGCAGGTCCTTCAGCGGCACGCCGCGGTACTGGTCGACGAACAGGCTGATGTCATGCTGCAACCGGTTCTCGTCCACTTCCACGCCGCCGGCCCAGTCCAGCAACACATCGGCCACGCCCTGCGGATCCTGTTCAACCAGACCATGCAGCAGCTGCGCGACCTGGAAGCGGCGCACCTCCGACAACGCGCCGACCATGCCGAAATCGATCACGCCGATGCGGCCATCGCGCAGGTAGATGATGTTGCCCGGGTGCGGATCGGCATGGAAACTGCCGTCCTCCAGCACCATCTTCAATACGATGTCGGCGCCACGCCGGGCCAGTTCACGGCGGTCGATGCCGGCCGCATCGACACCGGCCAGATCACGTCCGGCAATGCCGTCGACGAAATCCTGGACATTCAGGCTTTCGCAGGTCCATTGCCAGTGCACCGCCGGAATCAGGATGTCGTCACGCCCCTCGAAGTTGCGCGCGATGCGCTCGGCGTTGCGGCATTCCGCGGCAAAATCCAGCTCGCGGCGCAGCGACACGGTGAACTGCTGCACCACCTCGGCGGGCCGGTAGCGCCGCAGATCCGGCAGCCGAGCCTCAACGATCTCGGCCAGCCGTGCCAGCAGGCGCAGATCGGCTTCAACCACGTCACGGATACCAGGGCGGCGCACCTTCAGCACCACTTCGCGGCCATCATGCAACCGCGCCCGATGGGCCTGGGCCAAGGAAGCAGCCGCCATCGGGGTTTCATCAAGGAAGGCAAACACCTGCGACGGAGACGCACCGAGGTCGGCCTCGAGCTGTTCGCGGATCTTCTCGTAGGGCAATGCCGGGACCGCGTTCTGCAATTCGGAGAGTTCGGCGATCCAGTCCGGCGGCAGCAGGTCGACGCGGGTGGCGAGCACCTGGCCCAGCTTCACGAACGTCGGCCCGAGATCCTGCAGGGCGCTGCGCACGCGCACCGGCGCGGTCATCCGCAGCATTTCCTGCCGCTCCTCGTTCCAGTGCAGCAGGCGGCCGGCACGTTCCAGTACCGTGGCCAGGCCGATGCGCCGCACGACGTCGCCGAAGCCGTAGCGGATCAGGACGGCGGCAATTTCCTGCAGCCGGCCAAGGTCACGGACGGTGCCCAGCGTCTCCCACATCGTTGCCTACTCCGGTTGATTGCCGGAGCAGCATGTCACAGCTGGGCGTCGATGCCGTGCAATGCCGCCGCTACGGTCTGCCGGCGGATGGCTTCACGGTCACCATCGAACTGGAACAGTTCGGCCCGGGCATAGCCGCCACGGCGCTTCCAGCCGATCCAGACACTGCCGACCGGCTTGTCCGGGCTGCCACCGCCCGGCCCTGCGATACCGGTCACCGCCACCGCGATGCCGGCACCGGAATTGACCAGCGCCCCGGACACCATCTCCAGCACGGCTTCGCGGCTGACCGCACCGAACTGCTCCAGCGTCTGCGCGCGCACGCCGAGCAGGCGCTGCTTGGCTTCGTAGCTGTAGACCACCATGCCGCAGTCGAAGAACGCCGAGGATCCGGCGATGTCGGTCATGCACTTGGCGATCCAGCCGCCGCTGCAGCTTTCAGCAGTCACCAGCTGCAGCGAAGCCTGTTGCAGGCGCTGGCCCAGCGCAGCGGCCTGGGCATTGAGTTCGGCGTCGGTCGGGAAGGCCATCGGGGTAGCTGAAAAGTGAAGAACCTGCACGTTGTACCGCAGATGGCAGGGTGGTGTCGCGGCCGCAGGACATGCCGGCCAACGGCCGGCACTGCCTCACCATTCGGGCAGCTTCTCCGGCAGCAGGGCCCGGATCGGCTCGCCATCGGCGCTGGCCGCCAGCTTCTCGGCCTCGGCGATGGGAAGATCGACCTGCAACAGCCAGCCTTCTTCATCAGCCTCTTCACTGCGCACCACTTCCAATTGGTGCAGGCGAGCGCGAAGGCGGCCGGCACTGGGTGGCAGGCGCAACTCGCCGGTGACGTGCTGCAGACCCAACCGCTTGCCGAGCACGGCCTGCAACAGCTCGATGCCCTGCCCGTCGCGTGCGGAAATCCACACCCGCTCACGCCGTGATTCATCCGGCACGCCGTCCTGGCCGTCGTGGCGCACGTCGGCACCCTCGATGCGGTCGATCTTGTTGAACACCAGCAACTGCGGAAGGTCGCCGGCACCGACGGCGGTCAGCACTTCGTCGACCTGGGCGATGCGCTCCTCGCGGTGCGGATCGGCGGCATCGACAAGGTGCAGCAGGAAATCCGCTTCCCGCGCTTCAGACAGGGTCGAGCGGAAGGCCGCCACCAGGTCATGCGGCAGGTCGCGTACGAAACCAACCGTATCGGCCAGCACGACGTTGCCACCGGGCACGGCGATCCGGCGTACGGTCGGATCCAGGGTGGCGAACAACTGGTCGGCCGCATAGGCCTCGGCGCCGGTCATCGCATTGAACAAGGTCGATTTGCCGGCATTGGTGTAGCCGACCAGGGCGACGCGCGGCAGTTCGCTGCGCACACGCGCACGACGCATCTGGGTGCGCTGTACTTCGACCTTTTCCAGCCGCTTCTGCAGCTGTTCAACCCGCTTCTGCAGCAGGCGACGATCGGTTTCCAGCTGGGTTTCACCCGGGCCGCGCAGGCCGATCGAACCACCACGCTGGCGCTCCAGATGGGTCCAGCCGCGCACCAGCCGTGTCGACATATGCCGCAGCTGGGCCAGCTCGACCTGCAGTTTGCCTTCATGGCTGCGCGCACGCTGGGCAAAGATGTCCAGGATCAGGCCGGTACGGTCGATCACCCGGCGCTCGAGGAAACGCTCCAGATTGCGCTCCTGGCCCGGGCTCAACGCGTGGTTGACCAGGATCAGGTCTGCGCCGGTGGCTTCGGCGGCGGCCTTGATCTCATCCAGCTTGCCGCTGCCGATCAGGGTCGACGGGTTGGGGCGATCCAGCCGCGCGGTGATGGTCACCGCGATGCTGGCCCCGGCCGAGCGGGCCAGATCACCGAATTCTTCCAGCACATCGTCTTCCAGCTTGCCGAAATGCGGCTGGATCAACAGGGCGTGTTCGCCCTTTTTCGAGCGGTCAAACATTCACCGCTCCAACATCATTCGTCTGCTTCATCACCCGCCTGACCATCCTCACCTGATTGCACGTACCCACCACCCGGGCCGACCTTGACGTTGCGCGCCGGCACCACGGTGGAAATGGCGTGCTTGTAGACCATCTGGCTGACGGTGTTGCGCAGCAGGACCACGAACTGATCGAACGATTCGATCGTGCCCTGCAGCTTGATGCCGTTGACCAGGTACACCGAAACCGGCACGCGCTCGCGCCGCAGTGCATTCAAGAAAGGATCCTGCAGCGATTGCCCCTTGGACATTGCACACTCCTGATTATTGTTCTTATTGGTAGCCGGCGGTTGCCGCGACCCCCGAGCCGCTTTCCGGCCCATGATGGTACACGGCCAGCGTCGGTTCAGCGTGCAACGAAGGTCGACACCGCGCCTGCGAGGCGCTCCCCATCCATATGGGGGTCGAACCAGCGCGCATCAAGCTCGCCGCGCAGCCAGGTAAGCTGGCGCTTGGCCAGTTGCCGGGTGGCGAAAATGGACTTGTCCCGGAAGCGGGCCGCGTCCCCGTCCCCGTCCAGGTACTCCCAGGCCTGGCGATACCCCACCGCGCGGACGGCGGGCAGGTCCAGCGGTGCGGCCACCGCCCGCATTTCCGGCAATGCACGCAGGGCGCGCACTTCGTCGAGGAAGCCCTGCGCGAGCATGGCGTCAAAGCGGGCCTCGATGCGCTGGTGCAGGACGGCGCGGTCGCGCGGCGCCAGAATCAGCTTCAACGTGCGCACCGGCAACGGGGCCACCCCGGGGCGGCGCTGCCATTCACTGATCGGCGTGCCGGTCAGCCGGTAGACCTCCAGCGCCCGCTGGATGCGTTGCGGGTCGGTGGCATGGATGCGTGCTGCGGCGGCGGGGTCAACGGCGGCCAGCTCGGCGTGCAGCGCCGCCCAGCCTCGCTCGGCGGCGTCGGCGCTCAACACGGCACGCATCGCCGGGTCGGCCTCCGGCATCGGCGACAGACCCTGCAACAGCGCGCGGAAGTACAGGCCCGTGCCGCCGGCCAGGATCGGAGTCTTGCCTCGGGCGACAATATCGGCCACCACACGGGCGGCGTCGGCAGCGAACTCGGCCGCCGAATAGGTCTGCCAGGGATCACGCAGGTCCAGCAGGTGGTGCGGTGCCTGTGCGCGCTCGGCCGCATCCGGTTTGGCCGACCCGATATCCAGCCCGCGATAGACCAGCGCCGAATCAACGCTGACGATTTCACCGTCCAGCTGCTGCGCCAGCGTGATCGCGGCGGCGGTCTTGCCGCTGGCGGTCGGCCCCATCACGGCGATCGCCAGCGGCCGCTGATCCACTGCCATCAGTCTTCGTCCGGCCAGCGGAGGGTCGGCTTGGCGTCCACCCGCACGGCAGGTACCGCCTCGACCGCCTGCCAAACCTTCAATGCATCGACCGTCGCTGCCACATCGTGCACGCGCACGATACGGGCGCCGCGCTGCACGGCGATCAGGTGTGCGGCCACCGACGCAGCGACACGCTCTGCCGGTGACTGACGACCGGTCAGCTCGCCCAGGCTGCGCTTGCGCGACAGCCCGGCCAGCATCGGCACGCCCAGTTCAAGGAAACGCTCCGAGCGGGCCAGCAGCGTCATGTTGTGGGCCGTGGTCTTGCCGAAGCCAAAGCCGAGGTCGATCACCAGATTCTTCTTGGCGATGCCGGCCATCTCCGCGGCGAACAGCCGCTGCACCAGGAAGCCACGGACCTCGGCGACCACATCGTCGTACTGCGGGTCAGTCTGCATGTGACCCGGTTCGCCCTGCATGTGCATCAGCACCACCGGCACGCCTGCGTCCGCCGCCGCGTGCAGCGCACCGTCCTGGCGCAGGCCGAAGATGTCGTTGATCATCCCGGCGCCTGCAGCAACCGCGGCACGCATCACCTCCGGCTTGAAGGTATCGATGCTGATCGGCACCGTCGTGCGCGCTGCCAGCTGCTCGATGACCGGCACGACGCGACGCAGTTCCTCGTCGATCGACACCGGCGCCGCGCCCGGACGGGTCGATTCGCCGCCGATGTCGAGCAGGTCGGCGCCCTCCTCCACCAGCTTCAGGCCATGCGCGACCGCCGCCTCGGTGGTGTCATGGGCACCACCATCGGAGAACGAATCCGGGGTGACGTTGACGATACCCATGACCCGGGCACGGTCCAGGCGCAGGATGCGGCCGGCGCAATCGAGCTGGGGCGAGATGTCGAACATGGCAGATCCTGCGGGCAACGAAGGTTAGTTTAAGGCGGCAGGGCTGCGCCCTGCACCCGCAGAGGCGGTAGTGCCGGCCGCTCTCGACAATTGAACGAAGAGCATCCACGCATGGCGTGGATCTACCGTGTCGACCAAGGTCGACACCTACCAACAGCAGCCCAACAGCAGCGGGAAATTGTCGGAGGCGGGGCTGCGCCCTGCCGGCAAACCTCACCGCTGCCGGCGACGCTTCCGGTCCACGTACAGCGTCTTGATGATGCTCAGCAGGATACCCACCGCGATACCCACGCCACAGCCGAGCAGCAGATTGTCCACGGTCAGGCCGACAGCGACGCCGACTACGGTGGCGATCACCATCTCGGCGGTGTGGGAAATCGGTTCAGGCTTGGGGGCGGACATGCGGACTCCAGCGGACTGTCAGGATCGGATGGGCCGGGGCCCGGAAACAACAAGGCCGGGTTGCCCCGGCCTCGTCTTGCATTGCGTACGGCAGGCCGTCAGATCGATTCGGCCGGACCGGCGATCGGCGGCAACGGACGGGCATCGCCGCCCTTGTCGTTGTTGCCGCCATCCTTGTTGGACTTGTTCCAGCCCATCGGCGGCGGCGGATCACGACCTTCCATGATCGCGTCGATCTGCGGCGCATCGATGGTTTCGTACTGCAGCAGCAGCTGCGACATCGTATGCAGCTTGTCGATGTTCTCGGTCAGCAGCTCGGTGGTGCGGGCGTACGCCTTGTCGAGGATGTTGCGCACTTCCTCGTCGATGCGACGGGCAGTGTCGTTGGACACGCTCTTGTGCTGGGTCACCGAACGGCCCAGGAACACCTCATCGTCCTCTTCGCCGTAGGCGATCGGGCCGAGCTGCTCGGACAGGCCCCACTTGGTGACCATGTTGCGGGCCATCTTGGTGGCACGCTCGATGTCATTGGAAGCGCCGGTGGTGACCTTGTCGGTACCGAAGATCAGTTCTTCCGCCACGCGGCCACCGTACAGCGAGCACAGCTGCGACTGGATCGCCACGCGGTTCATCGAGTACTTGTCGCCTTCCGGCAGGTACATGGTCACGCCCAGCGCACGGCCGCGCGGAATGATCGTGACCTTGTAAACCGGGTCATGTTCCGGCACCAGGCGGCCAACGATGGCATGGCCGGCTTCATGGTAGGCGGTGAGGGTCTTCTCCTCCTCGCTCATGGCCATCGAGCGGCGCTCGGCACCCATCAGGATCTTGTCGCGGGCACGATCAAAGTGGTCCATGCGGACCTCCTTCTCGTTGCCACGAGCGGCGAACAGGGCGGCCTCGTTGCAGAGGTTGGCCAGGTCGGCACCGGAGAAGCCCGGGGTACCACGCGCGATCACCATCGGCACGACGTCGTCGGCCAGCGGCAGCTTGCGCATGTGCACCTTGAGGATGTGCTCGCGGCCCTTCACGTCCGGCAGACCAACCACCACCTGGCGGTCGAAGCGGCCCGGACGCAGCAGCGCCGGGTCCAGCACGTCAGGACGGTTGGTGGCGGCGATCACGATCACGCCTTCGCCGCCTTCGAAACCGTCCATCTCGACCAGCAGCTGGTTCAGGGTCTGCTCGCGCTCGTCATGACCGCCGCCCAGGCCGGCACCACGGTGGCGACCGACGGCGTCGATTTCATCGATGAAGATGATGCACGGCGCGTGCTTCTTGGCCTGCTCGAACATGTCGCGCACTCGGCTGGCGCCGACGCCGACGAACATTTCCACGAAGTCCGAACCGGAGATCGAGAAGAACGGCACCTTGGCTTCGCCGGCGATGGCCTTGGCCAGCAGCGTCTTGCCGGTACCCGGAGGGCCGACCATCAGCACGCCGCGCGGGATCTTGCCGCCGAGCTTGGTGAACTTGGACGGGTCACGCAGGAAGTCGACCAGTTCGCCGACCTCTTCCTTGGCCTCGTCGCAACCGGCAACGTCGGCGAAGGTGACCTTGATCTGGTCTTCGCCCTGCAGCTTGGCGCGCGACTTGCCGAAGGACATTGCGCCCTTGGCACCGCCGCCACCGCCCTGCATCTGCCGCATGATGAACAGCCAGAAGCCGATGATCAGGATGACCGGCAGGAAATTCATCAGGATCGCGCCGAGGGAGATGCCGCTGGACGGCTCTTCCTGCACGATCTCGACGTTCTTGGTGCGCAGCACGTTGATCAGGTCGCGATCGAACGGTGCGGTGATGGTGGACGACTGTCCACCACGGGTGGTGTAGGTGATCTGGCTGGTACCGCCGCGCGTATCGCCGCCGAAGGCGACCTTCTGCACGTTGCCGGTGTCCACCTGGTCCAGGAACTGCGAGTACGAAGCGCCCTGCGCCCCGGCCCCCGAGGTCTTGGGCGAGAAGCTCTGGAAGACCACCATCAGCACGACGGCGACGACCACCCATAGCAGGAGGTTCTTGGTCAAGTCGTTCATCCTCATTGGCTCCGGTGTTCCTCTTAGTGCTGGCGTTGCGTTGGGGTCGAACTTACGGGGTCGAGCTTACTTCATGTGGGCGCGTTTTCCCTGACCCAAGGCATACACCTCGGGAGAGCGCTTGCGCGAGGCTTCCGGCTTGCGGATGGAGACCTTGTCGTAGCGGCGGCGCATGTCGCGCACGTAGTCGTCAAAGCCTTCGCCCTGGAACAGCTTGATCAGGAACGCCCCACCAGTCTTGAGGTGGTTGTCGGCAAAATCCATGGCCAGCTCCGCCAGGTGCATCATCCGCGGCTGGTCGACCGCGTCCACACCACTCTTATTGGGGGCCATGTCCGACAGCACAAGGTCTACCGGCTGATCCCCGAGCATGGCTTCAAACTGCGATAGGACGGTTTCTTCCCTGAAGTCACCGTGAAGGAACTCCACGCCGGCCAGCGGCGGCATGTCCAGGATGTCCAGGGCCAGCACGCGGCCGGTATCGCCGATCTGTCTCCGCACCTGCTGAGACCAGCCACCTGGGGCCGCGCCGAGGTCGACCACCACCATGTGCGGCTTCAGCAGGCGGTCACGTTCGAGCAGTTCTTCAAGCTTGTAGGCCGCACGGGAGCGCATGCCTTCGGCCTGGGCCTTCTTCACGAAGGGATCGGAGAAGTGTTCCTTGAGCCAGCGCTGGCTGCTTTTGCTGCGGGTAGCCATTGGAAATAGGGGCTGATGGGGTCGCCATGATACCCTGATCGTCCCATTCAACCGTGTTTTCTGCATGCCCACTGCCTTGACCCCTTCCCAGACCCGTTTCCTGCGCGGCCAAGCCCACGACCTGAAGGCCCTGCTGCAGACCGGCGGCAAGGGCGTCACTCCGGCCTTCCTGACCGAGCTGAACGAAGTGCTGGAACGCCACGAACTGGTCAAGGTGAAGGTTGCCGCCGAAGACCGTGACGCCCGCGACGTGATGATCGGCGAGATCGTGCAGGCCACCGACAGTGCGCTGGTGCAGCGTATCGGCCATGTTGCCGTGCTGTATCGCCCGAGCAAGGAACACCGCCAGATCGTGCTGCCGCGCGGCTGATCGGACCCTGCCATGCAGCTGAACCACGAACTGCCCGACTACGCCTACAGCCTGCGCGCCGCTGACGGTCGCTCGGCACGGGTCAATGATCGCGTTCTGGGCAACAGCTTCTACCTGACCCCGGACCAGCTGGTCGAACAGTGGCCGGTGACCGATGTCGCGGCGCTGCAGGTGGCTGACCTGGAGCCGATCCTGGCACTGAAGCCGGCGTTGATACTGCTCGGCACCGGAGAGCGCCAGGCGTTCCCGCCGGCGGTTGTCATGGCCGCCTGCCTGTCGCGCGGCATCGGACTGGAAGTGATGAACAATCCGGCTGCCGCACGCACCTTCAACATCCTTGCCGGCGAAGGCCGCAAGGTGGCGGCCGCCTTCATCCTGGAAGGCTGAGGCCCGAGGCCGCCGGGCATGGCCCGGCGCTACCTGAAACACACGTTGCGCATATGCAAGCGTCCGAGCCCATGCTCGGGCAGTGCTGCATTGCGGCGTACAGCCGCCGGGCATGGCCCGGCGCTACCCGTATCTGCCCGCGCTAGCGCGCCGGCAGATACTGCTGCGGGTCGACCGGCTTGCCGTTGTAGCGGATCTCGAAGTGCAGCATGTCCCGGTTGGCGCCGGTACGGCCCATCTCGGCGATCTGCTCGCCGGCCTTCACGCTCTGCCCTTCATTGACCAGGCGCTTGCGGTTGTGGCCATAGGCCGACAGCCACTGGTCGCTGTGCTTGATGATGATCAGCTCGCCATAGCCGACCAGGCCGGCGCCGGAATACACCACCACGCCATTGGCCGTGGCCTTCACCGGCGCGCCGCTGGTGCCGGCGATGTCCACGCCCTGCTTGGTTGCATCGCCGGCCACGTAGCGGCCCACGACTGCGCCATCGGCCGGCCAGCGCCAGGCGATGTTGCTCTTGACCGGACCGGCCGGACCCGGCGTCGGCGCGGTACTGCCGCCAGACGTGCTGCCAGCCGGACGCGGCGCGGTGACCACGGTGGTCGGCGCACGGCCGCCACCGGAACCGGCCGGATACAGGCGGATCACCTGCCCTGGGTAAATGGTCGACGGATTGTCCAGGTTGTTCCAGGCGATCAGGTCGGCCGGCGTGATGTCGTGGATGCGGGCCAGCGCATAGATGGTGTCGCCCTTGCGCACGACCACCGTCTGCCCCGGCTTGGGCACCGACGTCTTCGGCGTGCTGACGCCACTGCTGCCGCCGCCACTGGGCCGGACCACGGTGGCGGTGCCACAGGCGGCCAGGGTGGATACCAGCAACGCCAGCGCGCCGATGCGCACTCCCTTGCTCAGACGATCTGCACTCATGCGAACTTCGACCTCCATACAAGCCAGGCGATCAGCACCACCACCAACGCGGTGGCGATCCAGCCCAGCGGTTCAATCCATCGGCGCAGCGCTGCTTCGGCGCGCGCACCACCGATACGGATGACCGCAGCCAGCACGAAAACGCGCTTGCCACGACCGATCAACATGCTCAACAGGTACTGCGGCATCGGCACGCCGACGATACCCGATGCCCACGTGAAGACCTTCATCGGAATCGGCATGAAGCCGCCCAGCACCAGGAAAGTGAACACCGCCCAAGGCGACTCCACCATCTTGGCCTGCACGGTAGCAATGCCCTGCTCGATCGCCGGCAGCATGCCCAGCGCCTCGAACACCGGCTTGACCGCTTCGAATGCATAGTGGCCCAGCGCGTAGCCGATCAGCGCGCCGACCATCGAGCCGGCCAGGCTGAGGGTGGCGAACCACCAGCCGCGCTTGGGCTGGGCCACGCACATCGGCGCCAGCATCACTTCCGGCATCACCGGGAAGATGATGGCTTCGAAAAAGCTCAGCACCATCAGATAAGTCGGCGCGCGCTCATGCGCAGCCCACTTCATTGCCCGCTCGTACAGCGGCCCGAAAATCTTCATGCAACCCTGCTCCGTGGATTCAATCGAGCATGCCAGACAGCAGCGGCACGAAGGTGACCGGCGCCAGCACGCGTTGTTCGATGCTGCCGTCGTCCTTGCGGTCGAGCTGCACCAGCGACTGTGCGCCGGCGCCACCGACCGGGGCGACCAGACGGCCACCTGCAGCCAGCTGCTCAACCAGCGCATCGACCAGTGCCGGTGCGGCGGCGGTAACCACGATGGCGTCGAACGGGCCATGCTCGGCCCAGCCCACGCGGCCGTCGTCGTGCTTGGTGCGGATGTTCATGCCCAGCGCGCGGAACCGCTTGCGCGCCTGCCGCAGCAGGTCACCGATGCGCTCGACGGTATAGACCTCCAGCCCCAGCGCGCCGAGCACGGCGGCCTGATAGCCCGAGCCGGTACCCACTTCGAGCACCTTCTTCGGCGCCACCTGCAGCACGGCCTCGGTCATCCGCGCCACCACCCACGGCTGGGAAATGGTCTGGCCGTGGCCGATCGGCAGCGCGGTGTCTTCATATGCGCGCGAGGCCAGGGCCTCATCGATGAACAGATGGCGCGGCACCACCCGGATCGCGTTCAGCGTCGACTCGTCGACGATGCCGGCTTCGCGCAGGCGGTCGACCAGGCGGTCGCGCACGCGCTGCGATGTCATGCCGATGCCGACTGCTTCCGGCTGCAGGCGCAGGCGTGGGCTCATGCCGGCCGGTCCAGCGCGGCGCTGAGGCCACCGACCCAGCTGGCGACCTTTTCCAGTGCCTGGTAGCGGGTCAGGTCAACCTGGATCGGGGTGATCGAAATGTGGCCGGTGCGTACCGCATGGAAATCGGTGCCCGGGCCGGAGTCCTGCTCGCGGCCGGCCGGACCGATCCAGTACACCTCGTTGCCGCGCGGGTCTTTCTGCGCGATGCAGCCTTCGGCGCGATGACGGTTGCCCAGGCGGGTGACTTCGAAGCCCTTGACCTCGCTCCACGGCAGGTCCGGCACATTGACGTTGAGGATGGTGTCGGCCGGCAGCGGATCGGCCTTGAGGCGGGCAACAATCTCCACTGCGGCACGCGCCGCCGTCTCGAAATGCTTGGGGTCGTGGTTACGGGTCACCAGCGACACCGCCACCGCAGGCAGGCCGAGGAAACGACCTTCCATCGCCGCCGAGACGGTGCCGGAATAGATCACGTCGTCGCCGAGGTTGGCGGCATTGTTGATACCGGACACGACAATGTCAGGCTCGAATTCGAGCAGGCCGGTCAGCGCAAGGTGCACGCAGTCGGTGGGCGTGCCGGCCACCGACACGGTGTAGTGGTCGATGCGCTTGAGCCGGATCGGCAGATCCAGGGTCAGCGAATTGCTGGCACCGGAGCGGTCGCGGTCGGGTGCGACCACCGTGACTTCGTGCCCGGCCTCGCGCAGCACGGATGCAAGCATCCGGATGCCCGCCGCGTCGACACCGTCATCATTGCTGACCAGGATGCGCATCTTCGATTTAACCGCTTGATTTTCCAAGAATTCGATCCCGTCACCTTGCAACGTGGGCGAAGCCGGCCCGTCTCCTCCAGGGAGGCGGCAGCTCCGCAAGTGCGCCGACTATTGTGCCGCAAGCGGGCGCTGGGTCCTACCCTGTCTGCGGTCACGGCCGACATCCAACGGTCATAGGCAGACCCGCGCAGGCGGTTTAACCTGTGCGCATGTCGCACCCTGAAGACGAAGATCCGGCTGCATTGTTCCGTGCCGCCATCGGCGAAGTGACGCCGCTGCGCAAGGAAGTGGAGCCCGCCCCTGCTGCGCCGCGGCCCAGGCCGCGTGCGCGCATGGCCGAGCGCGACGACGCAGAGGCCGCCGGTGAGTTCGCCCGGCTGCTGCGCGACAACGCCCCGCTGGAAGCGGGCGACGTTGCCAGCTACCGGCGCGACAACCTGCCGCCACGCCTGTTCCAGCGCTTGAAGCGCGGACAGTACTCGGTGCAGGACGAACTGGACCTGCACGGCGCCACCGCCGCGCAGGCCGAGATGATGCTGCGCCAGTTCCTGCTGGAGGCGCACGCCCACGAGTACGGCTGCGTGCGCATCATCCACGGCAAGGGCCTGCAGTCCGATGGCAGTGCGCCGGTGCTGAAGAACCTGGTGGACCGCCTGCTGCGCCTGCGCAACGACGTGCTGGCGTTCCATTCCGCCCCGACCGGGCAAGGCGGGACCGGCGCCATGCTGGTGCTGCTGGCGCGGCGCTGAGGTAACGCATCCACGCATGGCGTGGATCTACTGTGGCGGGTGGAGGAAAGTGGATCCACGCCATGCGTGGATGCTCTTCGCCTCCGCCACCATTTCCGTCAGGCCTGCGACGCGTCCTCGACCGGCCCGAGCTCGTGCAGGACCGCGGTGGCATAGCAGCCTGGCGGCAGCGCGAAGGACAACTCCAGTACGTCAGCGGCCAGCCACTGGCGCTGCAGCAGCGCCGGACGCAGCCGCAGCGCGCGCCGCTCCTGCTTCAGCCGCGCCTCTTCCAGGCCGGTGCGCAGCGCCTTTGATTCGTCATCATCCAGCGCTGCCAGTTCCAGCTCACGGGCGGCGTCGCTGCTGCGCAGCTCACCCTCGCCCCACAACGGAGCACTGGGGTGGATGTCGAAACGTGCCAGGCGCTCGGCCAGCACGTCGCTGTAGGGCTCGGGGCCGAACACGCTGCGGCTGCCATCAAGCATCCACACTTCGCCCTGCAGCGGCTGGTCCCAGCTGCCCTGCTCCACGCGTGCAGCGAGCACGCGGTTGAACAAGGCCGAACGCGCCGCCGACAACAGCAGCGAACGCTGGTCCTTGCGCATGCGCCGGCCACCGAACATCGCCAACGCAGCGGGAACGTTGCCGCCATCGCGACCGAAGCGCTGCTCCCCGAACCAGTTCGGCAGGCCACGCGCGGCGATCTGCTGCAGGCGCTCGTCGATTGCCGCCGCGTCACCCTGCACATCGCGCAGCACCAGCCTGAAGCGGTTGCCCGCCAGCGCACCGCGCTGCAGCTTGCGGTTGTGCCAAGTGGAGTCGATCACCTCGATCTCGTCACTGGCCAGCTCGGCCAGATCGGGCGCGACGCGCTTGGGCAGATGTACGCTGAAACGCTGGGTGGTGACCGCGTTGCGGTCCTTCATGCCGGCATAGCTGACCGCCATTTCCGGCAGGCCTGCCCACTTGGCCAGTACCTTGGCCACGTGCACCGTATTGGCGCCACGCTTGCGGATATGCAGCAGCAGATGCTCGCCTTCACCGGTCGCTTCGAAAGCGGGCAGCTCATCGACCTGGAAATCTTCCGGCGTGGTGCGGATGCGCGCCTGCAGCAGCGGTGCACCGAACGCGAGCGGCAACGGGATCATGCGGCCACCAGCAGCACGACCGCCTGCGCAGCGATGCCTTCGCCACGGCCGGTGAAGCCCAGCTTCTCGGACGTGGTGGCCTTGACGCTCACCGCATCCAACGGCAGCTGCAACAGTTCACCGATGCGCTCGCGCATGGCCAGCGCATGCGGGCCGACCTTGGGCCGTTCGCAGATCACGGTGATGTCGGTGTTGCCGACACGCCAGCCGCGCTCGCGCAGCAGGCCATCGCAATGGCGCACGAATTCGCTGCTGTCCGCGCCCTTCCAGCGGTCGTCAGTGGGCGGGAAGTGCTGGCCGATGTCGCCCAGCGCGATCGCACCGAGCATGGCGTCGCACAGCGCGTGCAGGATGACGTCGCCGTCGCTGTGCGCAAGCACGCCGCAGCTGTGCGGCACCGCGATGCCACCGAGCATGATGTGGTCGCCTTCACCGAAGGCATGGACGTCGTAACCCTGGCCGATACGGACGGGCGGGAACGGGGAGGTGCTCATGGATGCAGCCCTTGCAGCAGGGCCGCGCGGGCGGTCAGCCGGCGCGGCGGGAGAGTACGAATTCGAAACGATCGAGATCGGCCGGCGTGGTGACCTTGAAGTTGTCCTCGCTGCCTTCCACCAGCAGCGGGCGCTGGCCCTGGCGCTCCATGGCCATGGCATCGTCGGTCACATCGACACCGGCGGTAGCGGCCTCGGACAGTGCGCGGATCAACTGGTGGCGGCGGAACAGCTGCGGCGTCAGTGCACGCCACAGGCGCTCACGCGGCTCGGTGCCGTCGATGCCACCATCATCACCAGCACGCTTGAGCGTGTCGCGTACCGGCGCGGCCAGGATGGCGCCGACCGGATCGGTGCGGCCCACTTCCAGCAGGCGGCCAAGATCGGCCTGCGACAGGTTCGGACGCGCCGCGTCATGCACCAGCACGAATTCATCGGCACGCACGCTGTCCGGCAGGGCCTGCAGCCCCGCCAGCACCGAGGCGGCGCGGGTGGCGCCACCGGTGCAGGTCAGCACCGGCTTTCCGGCCCATTCGCTCCAGCCCGGCCAATCGGCATCGTCCGCACCGATCACCACCATCGCCCCGGCCACGGCCGGGTGTGCCAGCAGTGCGTCCAGGGTGTGGGCGAGCAGGGTCTGCCCGCCCGCCTGCAGGTACTGCTTGGGCAACGGCGCACCAAAACGCGTGCCGCGCCCTGCGGCCGGAACTACCACCCAGATCGCCGCGCTCATGGCACGTCCGCCGGATGGTCACCGGCCGGGGCCGTAACCGGCGCAGGCTGCGCCGGACGCGTCGGTGCATCTTCCACGACGCGATAGAACTTCTCGCCGGGCTTGATCATGCCCAGCTCGCTGCGCGCGCGTTCTTCGATGGCGGACTGGCCTTCCTTGAGGTCCTTCACTTCGGCAGCAAGCGCATCGTTGCGCTGCTGCAGACCGTCATTGTCCCGCTCCTGGTTGGCGACCTGGGCTTCGAGCATCATCACTTCACCCGAATTGCCCGGGCCGAACCAGAAACGGTACTGCAGCCATGCCAGCAGCAGGGCCAGCAACAACAGCAGCCAGCGCCAGTCGCGCATCGGCTCAGCGCTTCAGCGACACGAACGCGTCACGACCAGCGTAACGCGCGCCGGCACCGAGGGCTTCCTCGATGCGCAGCAGCTGGTTGTACTTGGCCACGCGATCGCTGCGGCACAGCGAGCCGGTCTTGATCTGGGTGGCGGTGGTCGCCACCGCAATGTCGGCGATGGTGGTGTCCTCGGTTTCACCCGAACGGTGCGAGACCACGGCGGCGTAACCGGCACGGTCGGCCATGGCGATCGCTTCCAGCGTTTCGCTGAGGGTACCGATCTGGTTGACCTTGATCAGGATCGCATTGGCGGTGCCCGAATCGATGCCTTCCTGGAAGATCTTCGGATTGGTGACGAACAGATCGTCGCCGACCAGCTGCACCTTCTTGCCGATGCGATCGGTCAGCAGCTTCCAGCCCGCCCAGTCGTTCTCGGCCAGGCCGTCTTCGATGGTGATGATCGGGTACTGCGCGGCCCAGTCAGCCAGGAAGTCGACGAACTGCTCGGAGGTCAGGCGCTTGTTCTCGCCGACCAGGTTGTACTTGCCGTTCTCGAAGAATTCGCTGGAGGCCACGTCCAGGCCCAGCAGCACGTCTTCACCGGCGGTGTAGCCGGCCTTGCCGATGGCTTCGAGGATGGTGTCCAGCGCTTCGACGTTGCTGCGGAAGTCCGGCGCGAAGCCGCCTTCGTCGCCCACCGCCGTGCTGAGGCCGTGGCCCTTCAGCACCGACTTCAGCGAATGGAAGATTTCGGTACCGGCACGCAGCGCTTCGGAGAACGAGGTGAAGCCGACCGGCAGCACCATGAACTCCTGGAAATCGACGTTGTTGTCGGCGTGCGCGCCGCCGTTGATGATGTTCATCATCGGCACCGGCAGCGACGGGGTCGCGCCGGTCTTGGCGGCCAGGTACTGCCACAGTGCCTGCTTGCTGGAGGCAGCGGCGGCGTGCGCGGCAGCCATGGAAACACCCAGCAGTGCGTTGGCACCCAGGCGGCCCTTGTTCTCGGTGCCATCCAGATCGATCAGGCGACGGTCCAGGCCGGCCTGGTCGGTGGCCTCGAAGCCCTTCAGTGCGTTGGCGATGGCGCCGTTGACGTTGTCGACGGCCTTGCGCACGCCCTTGCCGAGGTAACGGGTCTTGTCGCCGTCACGCAGCTCCACCGCTTCCTTGGTGCCGGTCGATGCGCCGGAGGGAACCGCGGCGCGACCGAACGAACCGTCCTCCAGGGTGACTTCGGCTTCCAGCGTGGGGTTGCCACGGCTGTCGAGGATTTCACGGGCATGGATGCTGCGGATCGTACTCATGGTCGGGCCGGTTACCTGTATGGAGAGGGGGCGACAAAAACGAATGCCGCGTGATTATCCCCGGCTACCCCTCACTTGCCAAATGGCGTGATGGGCATCAGCCCCAGCTGGACCCGATCACGATCAGCAGCAGCGACACCAGCATCACCAGCAGGGCACCGGCAATGGTCGCGCACACCGGCCCGCGCCGACGTCGCCAGGCCATCACCATCGCCACCAGGCTGCCCACGAAGGACAGCACCAGCGTGACCAGCGCGCCCAGCATCCAGTACTGCATGGCCTGCACGCCGTTGTTGCCATCCCCCGGCGGACGGAAGCTGGCGGCGAAGGCCAGCACGCCCACGAGCAAGCCGCCCCAGGCGAGCACCGACAGCAACAGGGCGACCAGGCCCCACGGCCAGCTGCGCGAGGGTTCAGGCATCGTATTCATCAAAGAAGATCGTGCAGCAGGATGCCCGCCCACAGCGACAGCAGGACCATCGCCAGTGCAGCGGTAACCCTGCCCCGGTTCAGGCGCCAGCCGAGCACTGCGGCGAAAAGCCCTGCGGAAATGGTCAGCACTTCGGCCACCGCCAGGGCGATGACGAAGGGCATCAGGTTCACTACCGGACCGCCGGCACTCGACGGGCGCATGCCGGCACCGAACAGCATGCCGATGGCGAATACACCGGACACCGACAGCAATGCCAGGCCGAGTGCAATCGGGCCCCACGGCCATTGCCGCCAGCGCCGGCGACGACGCTGGATCTCCAGCGCCGCCTGCGGGTGCTGACTCACGCGAAGCGCGAGAAGCCGTGCTTCTTGGTCACCGCATCGAGCTCCATCAGGGTCTCGAGCAGGGCTTCCATCTGGTCCAGCGGCCACGCGTTGGGGCCGTCGGACAGCGCCTTGGACGGGTCCGGATGGGTTTCGGCGAACAGGCCGGAGATGCCCACGGCAACCGCGGCACGCGCCAGCACCGGCACATGCTCGCGCTGGCCGCCGGAACTGGTGCCCTGCCCACCCGGCAACTGCACCGAATGGGTGGCGTCGAACACCACCGGGCAGCCGGTATCGCGCATCACCGCCAGCGAACGCATGTCGCTGACCAGGTTGTTGTAGCCGAAGCTGGCGCCACGCTCGCAGACCATGATCTGCTCGTTGCCGGTGGCCTTGGCCTTCTCGACGACAGGCTTCATGTCCCACGGCGCCAGGAACTGGCCCTTCTTGATGTTGACCGGCTTGCCGGCCGAGCACACCTTGCGGATGAAGTCGGTCTGGCGGACCAGGAACGCCGGGGTCTGCAGCACGTCCACCACCGAGGCCACTTCATCCATCGGGGTGTATTCGTGCACGTCGGTCAGCACCGGCACGCCGATCTGCTTCTTGACCTCGGCCAGCACCTTCAGGCCCTCTTCCATGCCCGGGCCACGGAAGGCCGTGCCGGAGGTGCGGTTGGCCTTGTCGAAGCTGGACTTGAAGATGAAGTTCACACCGAGCCTGTCGGTCACTTCCTTCAGCTTGCCGGCGGTATCCAGCTGCAGCTGCATCGACTCGATCACGCAGGGGCCGGCGATCAGGAACAGGGGCTGGTCCAGCCCGACCTCGAATCCACACAGTTTCATGGCGTTTCCTTGTTGTCCGCTACACCGGCAGTGCCGGTGCGCTGGGGTTGAAGCGAGCAAGATGGGGGCCGGCGGCCCCCATGACAAGTCAGGCGCGCACTTCCTGCAGCAGCTTGCCACCGGCCTTGCGCTCGCGCGCGGCACGGATGAAGCCAATGAACAGCGGGTGGCCGTCACGCGGGGTGGACAGGAATTCCGGGTGCGCCTGGCAGGCCAGGAACCACGGATGCTGGTCGCGCGGCAGTTCAACCACTTCCACCAGGGTGTCGTCCATCGACTTGCCGGCGATCACCAGGCCGGCGTCTTCCAGCTGGGTGCGGTAGCGGTTGTTGAACTCGTAACGGTGGCGGTGGCGCTCGGCGACCACGTCCTTGCCGTACAGTTCGCGGGCCAGCGTGCCCGGCTTCAGGCGCTGCTCCTGCAGGCCCAGGCGCATGGTGCCGCCCAGGTCACTCTTGTCGTCACGCTTTTCCACGTCGCCGGTGGCAGTGCGCCATTCGGTGATCAGGCCGATCACCGGGTTCGGCGACTGGCGATCGTTCTCGGTGCTGTTGGCGTCTTCCAGGCCCACCACGTGGCGCGCGTAGTCGACCACCGCAGCCTGCATGCCGTAGCAGATGCCGAAGTACGGCACCTTGTGCTCACGGGCGTACTGCGAGGTGAGCACCTTGCCTTCGAAGCCACGGTCGCCGAAACCACCCGGCACCAGGATGCCGTCGACATCGGCCAGCGCGGACATGTCGCTGCCTTCCAGGTCCTGCGCTTCCAGCCACTTCAGGGTGACCTTGGTGCGCTGGCGCAGGCCACCGTGCTTGAGCGCTTCGCCGACCGACTTGTAGGCGTCCTGGTGGTCGATGTACTTGCCGACCACCGCGATGGTCACCGCATCCAGCGGATGCAGGGTGGCATCGACGGCGTCTTCCCACATCGACAGGTCGGCCGGGCCGGCCTTGTCGGCCAGCTTCAGCTGGTTGATGACGATCTCGTCCAGGCCCTGTGCGTGCAGGCCCATCGGAATGCGGTACAGCACATCTACGTCGGGCACGCTGATCACCGCGCGCTCGGAGACGTTGGTGAACTGGGCGATCTTGCGACGCTCCGAATCCGGTACCGGCTGTTCCGAACGGCACAGCAGCACGTCCGGCTGGATGCCGATCGAGCGCAGTTCCTTCACCGAGTGCTGGGTCGGCTTGGTCTTCAGTTCACCCGCGGCGGCGATGTACGGCACCAGGGTGAGGTGCATGAACAGCGCCTTTTCCGGGCCGCGCTCGGTGCGTACCTGGCGGATCGCCTCCAGGAACGGCAGCGACTCGATGTCGCCGACGGTGCCGCCGATCTCCACCAGGGCCACGTCGAAGCCCTCGGTGGCTTCGTCCATGCAGCGACGGATCTCGTCGGTGATGTGCGGAATGACCTGCACGGTCGCGCCCAGGTAGTCGCCGCGGCGCTCCTTGCGGATCACTTCCTCATAGATGCGACCGGTGGTGACCGAGTTCTTGCGGCTCAGGCGGGTGCGCACGAAGCGCTCGTAGTGGCCCAGGTCGAGGTCGGTTTCGGCGCCGTCGTCGGTGACATACACCTCACCGTGCTGGAACGGGCTCATGGTGCCCGGGTCGACGTTGATGTACGGATCGAGCTTCATCATCGTGACCTTCAGGCCACGCGCTTCGAGAATGGCGGCCAGTGACGCGGCGGCAATACCTTTGCCGAGCGAGGACACCACGCCGCCGGTTACGAAAATCAAGGGAGTCATGGCTGCAAGCATCCTGTCTGGAAATGGAAAACGGCAGCGCCACGCCTGCCCGGGGGGCGGGCGTGGAGCAGAAAGGGGGTTTTCCGGTTCGCTGGAGCAGCGAGGGAGGTGCGGGCCCGGCCAGCGCAATGCGCCAGCGGGGAACCACCCTGCGAGGTCGGGGCGGCCGTGCCGGTCACTTCGACCGTCACCTGCGACCCGCTTTGCTGGAGGCCACGCTTGGCCGTGCCAGCCCATTCGCAAATGGTGGACACGCACTTACTCCCGGAAAGCCATAGTTTACAGATAGATGGCCGCCAACCCAAGGGGCAGATGGCGCCATCGGCAAAAAGAAACGCCCCGCTGGGCGGGGCGTTCGAGGGGGAAACCCTTGTGGCAAGGGCCTCGGAGGGGCAGAAGAATTACTTCTTCTTGCGTGCCTCTTCCTCTTCTTCCTGCTGCGGCACCGGCTGGCCCTTGGCCTTCATCTCGGCATTGGCCTGCGCGCGGCGCTTGGCCTTGGCCTCGGCTTCGGACTGCGCCTTGTCGGCCTGGTCACCCTGCTGCGGAGCAGGCTGGCCGGCGTTCTGCGCCAGCACCATCGGCACTGCAACAGCGGCGGCAGCCAGGATCGCAATGGTCAGCAACTTCTTCATGGAGTCCTCCTCGCGGTATGGCTCGGATGTGGGGGGCGCCGGTGTTCGGTTCCAGCGGTTGCCATTTTACCCCCTCCCCGCCAACGAGGCTGAACCGCAGGCGTGCAAATTCCCGGTCCAGACCGCACACTTGCCCGTCGCTCCACGCTTTCGAAGACAGATGAACGCCCGCTATAACGCCGCCGATATTGAAGTCCTGTCCGGCCTTGACCCGGTCAAGCGCCGCCCCGGCATGTATACCGACACCGCGCGCCCGAACCACCTGGCGCAGGAAGTGATCGACAACTCGGTGGACGAGGCCCTCGCCGGCCATGCCCGCTCGATCGAGATCACCCTGTTCAAGGACGGCAGCGTGGAGGTCAGCGATGACGGCCGCGGCATGCCGGTGGACATCCATCCGGAAGAGAAGATCCCGGGCGTCGAGCTGATCCTGACCCGCCTGCATGCCGGCGGCAAGTTCAACAACAACAACTACACCTTCTCCGGCGGCCTGCATGGCGTCGGCGTCAGCGTGGTCAATGCGCTGTCGACCCTGGTGGAAATCCACATCAAGCGCGAAGGTGCCGAACACCGCATCACCTTCCGCAACGGCGACCGCGCCTCGCCGCTGGAAGTGGTAGGCACCGTCGGCAAGAAGAACACCGGTACCCGCCTGCGCTTCTGGCCGGACCCGAAGTACTTCGATACGCCCAAGTTCGCCGTGCGTGCGCTCAAGCACCTGCTGCGCGCCAAGGCCGTGCTGTGCCCGGGCCTGACCGTCAAGCTGACCGACGAAGCCACCGGCGAGGTCGACACCTGGTACTACGAAGACGGCCTGCGCGATTACCTGAAGCTGGAGCTGGGCGATCGCGAGTCGCTGCCGGCTGATCTGTTCGTGGGCAACCTGAAGAAAGACACCGAGATCGTGGACTGGGCCGTGGCCTGGCTGCCGGAAGGCGAGCTGGTGCAGGAAAGCTACGTCAACCTGATTCCCACCGCACAGCATGGCACCCACGCCAACGGCCTGCGCACCGGCCTGACCGAAGCGCTGCGCGAGTTCTGCGACTTCCGCAACCTGCTGCCGCGCGGCGTCAAGCTGGCCCCGGAAGACGTGTGGGACCGCGTGTCGTTCGTGCTGTCGCTGAAGATGACCGACCCGCAGTTCAGCGGCCAGACCAAGGAACGCCTGTCCTCGCGCCAGGCCGCCGGTTTTGTCGAAGGTGCCGCGCACGATGCGTTCAGCCTGCTGCTGAACCAGAATGTGGAGCTGGGCGAGAAGATCGCGCAGATCGCCATCGAGCGCGCCAGTGCGCGCCTGAAGACCGAGAAGCTGGTCGTCCGCAAGAAGGTCACCCAGGGCCCTGCCCTGCCCGGCAAGCTGGCCGACTGCATCAGCCAGGACCTGTCGCGCACCGAACTGTTCCTGGTCGAGGGCGACTCGGCAGGCGGCAGCGCCAAGCAGGCCCGCGACAAGGATTTCCAGGCGATCCTGCCGCTGCGCGGCAAGATCCTCAACACCTGGGAAGTGTCCTCCAACAGCGTGCTGGCCTCGGAGGAAGTGCACAACCTGGCGGTGGCCATCGGCTGTGACCCGGGCAAGGAAGACATCAGCGGCCTGCGCTACGGCAAGGTGATCATCCTGGCCGACGCCGACTCCGACGGCCTGCATATCGCAACGCTGCTGACCGCACTGTTCCTGAAGCACTTCCCGGCGCTGGTCGATGCCGGCCACGTGTTCGTGGCGATGCCGCCGCTGTTCCGCATCGACGTGGGCAAGCAGGTGTTCTACGCCCTGGATGAGGAAGAAAAGCGCTCGATGCTGGACAAGATCGAACGCGAGAAGATCAAGGGCGCCATCAACGTGACCCGCTTCAAGGGCCTGGGCGAGATGAATCCGCCGCAGCTGCGTGAATCGACCATCCATCCGGACACCCGTCGCCTGGTGCAGTTGACCATCGACGATGGCGAGCAGACCCATTCACTGATGGACATGCTGCTGGCCAAGAAGCGCGCGTCGGACCGCAAGGGCTGGCTGGAGAGCAAGGGCGATCTGGCTTCGCTGGAAGTCTGATTCCCGGACCGGTGGTAGTGCCGGCCGCTGGCCGGCTGCTTTTCGTGAACCAGCGGGATACCTGGGTTGCCGGCCAGCGGCCGGCATTACCGGGCCGTTGGATCGGCCGCCATCGGCAAACCCTGCGGGTCCATAATGCGCGTTCATCCGCGTGGACGACCCCATTGCCCGCCAACTCACTGCTGTTCCCCGGGCTGCCGCTGCACAGCGCGCGCCTGGTGCTGAGCCCCATTCGCCGCGATGACGCCGCGGCCCTGTTCGCCCTGCAGTCCGACCCGGATGTGATGCACTGGTGGAACCACCCGGCGTGGACGCGTCCGGCCGAAGCACGCGCGCAGATCGACGACGACCTGGCTGCACAGGCCACCGGTACGCAGTTGAAGCTGGCCCTGCGCGAATCGGTGGACGGCCCGCTGCTGGGCATCTGCGTGGTGTTTGCCCTGGATCGGGACGCGGCGCGCGCGGAAATCGGCTATCTGCTGGCACCTGGCAGGCAGGGCCACGGCTACATGCATGAAGCGCTGCAGCAGGTGCTGGCCTATCTGTTCAACACCCTGCAACTGCACCGGGTGGAAGCGGAGATCGATCCACGCAACCGCGCCTCGGCACACGTGCTCGAACGCCTGGGCTTCCACCGCGAAGGCCTGCTGCGGCAGCGTTGGCGTATCCAGGGTGAACTGGCCGACTCGGCCGTGTATGGGCTGCTGGCCGACGACGCGGTGCGCTCAGCCACCGTCGCTTGACCGGATCAGGCCACAACGCCGGCCCATGCCTTTGGACACATACGGTGCGCGGCACCCCGCCCTAGCATCGGGGTCCCTTCCGCTGCCGTTCCGGTGCCATGAAGTTTCTGCTGCACTCTGCCGCGCTCTGCGTCGGCCTGCTGATCGCCCCTGCCTGCGTGCTGGCCGCGCCTGCTGCTGACGGCGCCTCCGAAACGAAAGAAGAAAAGACCGAAGCCACTCCCCTGCCGGCCGATGCGTCGGCTCGCCAGAGCATGCGTTTGGCGGGCCGCACCCTCGACTACACCGCCACCGTCGGCACCCTGCCGGTACGCGATGCGAAGGGCAAGGTGATCGCCGATGTGGTGTTTACCGCCTACACGATGCCGGGCAAGGACCGGCCGGTGACCTTCGCTCTCAATGGCGGCCCCGGCGCGTCTTCTGTGTACCTCAACCTGGGCGCCATCGGCCCGAAGGTGGTGACCTTCGGTTCGGAAGGCGACAGCGCATCGGCGCCGGCGAAGCTGCACGACAATCCCGGCACCTGGCTGGACTTCACCGACCTGGTGTTCATCGATCCGGTCGGTACCGGCTTCAGCCGCGCCCGCATCGGCGATGAGGAAGCGAAGAAGCAGCTGTATACGCCCAGTGCCGATGTCGAATACCTCTCGCGCACGATCTACGACTGGCTGCTGCGCAACCAGCGCATGGCCTCGCGCAAGTACCTGACCGGCGAGAGCTATGGCGGCTATCGCGGCCCGCGCATCACCCACTTCCTGCAGACGCGCCTGGGCGTGGCGATGAACGGCCTGGTGCTGGTGTCGCCTTACCTGAGCCCGACCCTGGAAGACAACGCCGATGTCTCGCCGATGGCGTGGATGCAGACCCTGCCGTCGATCGCTGCCGCGCACCTGGAACGCCAGGGCAAGCTGACCGACGCGGCGATGCGCGAGGTGGTCGAGTACACCCGCGGTGACTACGCCACCGCGCTGATGAAGGGCCGCAGCGATCCGCAGGCGACCGAGGCGATGCTGCGCCGGGTAGCCGAGTTGACCGGCCTGGACCCGCAGTTCGTGCGCCGCGCCGGCGGTCGCCTGGAAACCCAGGCCTACCTGCGTGAGGTGTTCCGCGACAAGGGCACGCTGGGCAGCCGCTACGATTCCAACGTCACTGCGTTCGATCCGTTCCCGAACGATCCGGAGCAGCGCGCCAACGATCCGCTGCTGGACAGCATCATCGCCCCGACCACCACGGCGATGGTCGACTTCGTTACCCGTGAGGTCGGCTGGAAGGTGGATGCGCGCTACCAGGCACTGAACTACGACGTGAACCGTCTGTGGGATCGCAATGGTGACCTGCGCGAGGGCGCGGTGACCCAGCTGCGCCAGGCCGTGGCGATCGACCCGCATCTGCAGGTGCTGATCGTGCACGGCTGGAATGACCTGTCCTGCCCGTTCATGGGCTCGATCCTGACGGTGGACCAGATGCCGACGATGGGCAGCAACCCGGACCGCGTGCAGGTGCGCAGCTATCCGGGCGGGCACATGTTCTACAGCCGGGCTGACAGCCAGGCGGCGTTCCGCAGGGATGTGCAGGCGTTGTTCCAGCGCAATTGAGGGGTTGTCGGCCGGGCCTGCGGCCCGGCACCCGCGGACAGCAACGGCAACGGCAACGTCAAAAGCGGGCTTTCCGTGGGTTGGCGGGGTGGGCCCGGTTGCGGGGGACGCCGTAAACCCCCAGACCGGCCCAGCCGCTGGCGGCTGTGCGTTCGGGCGCTTGCGAAGCAGTGCCTCGCAAGCAAAGCGCCCTCACCCTTGGGGGCTTGGCCGCGGCATCCATGCCGCGGACACCCCCGCAACCGGACCCACCCCGCCTTCGACGGGTTCCGGCTGCTGTTGGTGGGTGTCGACTTCCTGCTGCTGTTGGTAGGTGTCGACCTTGGTCGACACTGTAGATCCACGCCATGCGTGGATAACGGAAACCGGATGCTTCATGAAATGAAAAAGCCCGCCGGAATCCGGCGGGCTTTTTGTTTGCAGCGTTGGCGTGGAACTCAGGTCCAGCCGAGCAGCTCGAACAGCTTCAGGATCAGGTAGGCGCAGCCGCCTGCCGCCGGGATGGTCAGGATCCAGGCCCAGACGATGCGTTCGATCACGCCCAGGCGCAGCGAACGCGGGTTCTTGGCGAAGCCTACGCCCATGATCGCGGTGGAGATGCTGTGGGTGGTCGATACCGGCATGCCGAAGTGCGCCGCCAGGGTCAGCACGGTGGCCGAGCTGGTTTCTGCGGCGAAGCCGTGGATCGGGTGCAGCTTGACCATCTTGTGGCCCAGGGTCTTGATGATCTTCCAGCCACCCGAGGCGGTACCGGCGGCCATCACCACCGCACAGGTCAGCACGATCCACATGGCAATGCCGTCGCCGGCGTGCGCGTCCGGATGCATGAAGGCCAGCCACGACGGCAGGTCGTTCAACGCGCCGGTCGCCTCGGCACCGATCAGGGTCATCGCGATGATGCCCATGGTCTTCTGCGCATCGTTGTGGCCGTGGGCAAAGCCCATGTAGGCCGCCGAAGCGATCTGTGCCTTGCCAAAGAACGCATTGACGATGCGCGGACGTGCCAGCCGGCCGATCGCGCCGCCGATCTTGGCCAGGCCTGCGATCAGCGCCCACAACAGCACCATCACTGCGATGCCGAGCAGGAAGCCGGCGATCGGCGAGGTGATCATCGGCACGAACACCTTCCACAGCAGGCCCTTGTTCTGCGCCCAGCTGCCAAGCCGTTCGGACCAGATCAGCGCGTCCCAGTTGTTGTGGGCCGCAGCCAGGCCGGCGCCGCACAGGCCACCGATCAACGCGTGCGAGGACGAGGACGGCAGGCCCTTCCACCAGGTGATCAGGTTCCAGATGATGCCGCCGAGCAGCGCGCACAGGATCACCTGCGGGGTCACGTCGACCACGTTGGTGTTGAGCAGGCCCGACGCGATGGTCAGTGCGACCGCGGTGCCGGTCAGGGCACCGATGAGGTTCATGAAGGCGGCAAGCATCACCGCCCAACCGGGCGACAGTACTTTGGTTGCCACCACGGTAGCGATGGAGTTGGCGGTATCGTGGAAGCCGTTGATGAACTCGAAGACGAGCGCGGCCAGGATCACCACCAGGACTAGGGTGAGCATCGGTACCGGCCCGTCAGCTGTTCTTCAACACGATCTGGTACGCCACCACACCGGCCTCGCGGCAGCGGTCGATGGCCTTTTCCAGGATCTCGAAGAATTCCTTGAGCAGGAACATCTGCAGGTTGTCCAGGCGACCGGAGTAGATGTCGCGGTACAGCTCGAGCATCAGACGGTCGGCCTCGTTTTCCAGCGAGCGCAGGCGCTCGTTGAGCGCGGTCATCCGGTCCAGGTTCATGTGGCGCAGGTCGGCGACCATCTCCACCACCACGCCAGCGGCCTGCTCGAGCATCGCCGCGCGCGGCGCGAAGTCGATGTGTTCCAGGTGGGTGGTGGCCAGCGAATAGCGATCGGCGAACTTCTCGATCTGCTTGGGAATCTTGTACAGGGCCGAGCCCAGCGCTTCGATGTCTTCGCGCTCGATCGGGGTCATGAAGCTGTCCACCAGCGCCTGGCTGATCTTGTCCGAGGCCGCGCGTTCGCGCAGACGGGCCAGCTTGAAGGCATCCAGGGCGGGCTGGCGATCGGCGTCGCGCAGCATCGAATGCAGTGCCTTGGCGGCATCGGAAGCCGCGACGGCAGCCTCATCGAGCAGGGTGTAGAACTGTTTGCCGGAACCGAAAATGGTCTGCAGAGAGAACATTGAGAAACCTGTCAGCCGTCGCGGGAAGGACGGCACCAGTGCGAATTATGACGGCTAGATGACCATCACGGGTATCCCTGCCCCTTTCCGGGGGTCGGGACGCCCAAAACTGAACAGGCATTTGCCACCCAGCCACGGCCCTTTGCTAAGATGCCAGCGCGCCTTCGGGCGCACCTTATGGACGACGACCCTTATCCCCCAGCGCCGCGCCGGACCCCGTTCCTGAGCGCCTGCCGCCATCGCAAGCACCCGCCCTCCCTGCCACCAACCGGGGACGATGCCCGTGTTTGAAATGATCCTGATTGTTTTCGCGCTTGTTCTGCTGAACGGCTTCTTTGCCATGTCCGAGATGTCGGTCATGACCTCGCGCAAGAGCCGGCTGAAGCAGCTGGCCGGCACCTCCAAGCGCGCGGCCAAGGCCCTGGAGCTGTCGGAGAAGCCGGAAGCCTTCCTGTCCACCGTCCAGATCGGCATCACCGTGATCGGCGTGCTGACCGGCTTCCTCGGCGGCGAGGCACTGGGTGAAGCCATCGGCGGCTGGATCCAGGGGCTGATGCCGGGCTTCGCCTACGCCGGCGGCATCGGCAAGGCCCTTGCAGTCACCTTCATCACCTTCATCACGCTGATCTTCGGCGAACTGGTGCCCAAGCGCCTGGCCCTGACCCGCTCGGAGGACATCGCCGGCCTGGTGGCGCTGCCGATGAGCTGGCTGGCCAAGCTTGCCTTCCCCTTCGTCTGGCTGCTGTCCAAGACCACCCAGCTGGTGCTGCGCCTGTTCGGCCTGGGCAAGGACGAGGTCGCGTCGGTGACCGAAGAGGAGATCCGCATGCTGGTGGCCGAGAGCCACGAGGCCGGCGTGATCGACAGCCACGAGCGCGACATGATGAACCGCGTGATGCGCCTGGGCGACCGTACCGCCGACAGCCTGATGACCCCGCGCAACCGGATCGCCTGGCTGGATACGCTGGGTGGCCTGGACAAGAACCTGGAGATCATGGCCGAGCACGAGTTCTCGCGGTACCCGGTGTACCGCGACAACGACATGGACGTGGTCGGCGTGCTTGAGCTGAAATCGCTGGCCACGCGGATGGCACGCGGCGACAACGCGCTGTTCCAGACGTTGCGCGAACCGCTGTACGTCTCCGAATCCACCCATGCGATGAAGCTGCTGGAGATCTTCCGCGAAGAACAGCAGTCGATGGCGCTGGTGGTGGACGAGTACGGCGAGATCCAGGGCCTGGTAACCATCAGCGATTTGATGGGCGCGGTGGTCGGCCGCCTGCAGGCAACGGAAAATGCCGACGAGGACGCGCTGGTGGTGACCCGTGAGGACGGCTCGCTGCTGGTGGACGGCTCGCTGCCGATCGAGGACCTGCGCGAGCTGATCGGCAGCAACGACCTGCCCGACGCCGAGGATGGCGATTACTACACCCTGGCCGGCATGTGCATCCACTTCTTCGGCCGCATCCCGCACGCGGGCGAGTACTTCGACTGGGCCGGCTGGCGCTTCGAGGTGGTCGATCTGGACGGTGCGCGCGTGGACAAACTGCTGCTTCGCACCCTGTCCGACGAGCAGGCCGATGAGCTCACCGCCTGACGCCGGCCCCGGCGCTGCATCGCCGGAGTACCGCAACGAGGGCATCCGGACCCTGCTGGCGATGTTCGCCTTCGGTGACCCGGCCCAGCACATGAAGCTGGGGCAGATCCTGCAGGATCTGCAGCAGAGTGCCTTTGGTGTATTCCTGTTCGTCGCCATCCTGCCGGCCTTCATCCCCATCCCGGGGCTGGGCGGCGCAGTCAGCGGTCCGTTGGTGATCCTGATCGGCCTGCAGATGCTGTTCTGCATGCGCCGGCCCTGGCTGCCCGGCTTCATTGCCCGTCGCGGGCCGAAGCGCGGCACCATGCACCGGTTCCTGGATCGCATCGATGGTGCCCTGCGCCGCCTCGACCGCATGCTCAAGCCGCGCATGCCGCAACTGCTGACCCCGGCTCCCGCCCACGCCTTCAGCGGCCTGCTGCTGGTGCTGCTGGGCCTGCTGCTGTCGCTGCCGATTCCGTTCACCAACTATCTGTTCGGCTTCCAGTTGCTGCTGTTCGCGCTGGCCCTGCTTGAACGCGACGGCGCGCTGATGTTGTTCAACTGGGTGGCTGCGCTGGTGGCGATCGCTTTCTTCGGCTTCAGTTCCGGGCAGTTGGTGGGCTACACCGTCGACCTGTTCCAGCGCTGGTTCTGAGCGCCTGCCGCTGCGCTCGCCGGGCATGGCCCGGCGGGTTACTGCAATCAACGCAGATCGATGAATCCGTTGTCGCCCAACCGTGCCGGCTCATCCTGCACCGCCGACAACACGAAACTCAACGCCGAGCCGAGCAGCGTGCCCGGTCCGTCCCAGTACTCGGCGGTCTCTGCACGCACGTGGATCAAGCGCAGGCTCGGGTCATCCGGGCCGCCGGGGAAGAACAGCTTCATCGCCGGCGACCACAGCTCTTCGACCTTCGCGCGGTCATCGATGATCCGTGCCACGCCGGCTACCGACACATACGTATTCTTCGATGGCGAGGCATAGGCCACGTTGACCCGCGGGTCGAGCGCGATCTCGGCCACCTTCGGGCTGTCGGCCGCAGTGGCGAACCACAGGTCGCCATCGAAGGCGACCTGCTGGGTGCCGAGCGGACGGCTGTAGAGGCGCCCATCGACACCACGGGTGGTGAACATCGCCACCTCCACGTCCTTGATCAGTTCAGCCAGCTGGGCAATGTGCTCGGTACGCGATTCGTCCATGGGGGACTCCGGAAGTGGGAGTCCCCATCAGACGCGTCCGCACCGCAAATTGCCGTGACGCAATTGTTCAGCCCGCGTGGCGGGCATGCCAGGCTTGCATTGCCAGTTCGAACGAGCGAAGGCGCGCGCGGTGGTCGTACAGGTTGGCGGTAAGCATCAGTTCGTCGGGCTGATGGCGCTCGACGAACGCCGCAATGCCATCGGCGACCTGCTGCGGATCACCCAGCACGGTGCACGCCAGTGCCCGCTCCACGCCCAGCTTCTCGTGGGGTTCCCAGAACGCTTCGATGTCATCGATCGGCGCCGGAATCTTGCCCGGACGGCCGCGACGCAGGTTGACGAAGCTCTGCTGCTGGCTGGTGAACAACCGCCGCGATTCGGCCTCGCTGTCACTGGCCACCACGTTCAACGCCAGCATCGCGTGCGGCTGCTTGAGCGTGGCCGAAGGGCGGAATTCGCGGCGATACACCGCAAGCGCTTCATCCATGGAATCGGGGGCGAAGTGCGAGGCAAATGCATACGGCAGGCCCATCGAGGCGGCCATGCGTGCCCCGAACAGGCTGGAACCGAGGATCCAGGTCGGCACCCGCAGGCCGCCACCCGGTACGGCCTGCACCGCCTGCCCAGGCTGCACCGGTTCGAAGTAGTGCAGCAGCTCGCGTACGTCCTGCGGGAACTGGTCGGCACTGTCGAAATAGCGGCGCAGGGCGCGGGCGGTCGGCTGGTCGGTACCCGGCGCGCGGCCCAGGCCCAGGTCGATGCGATCGGGGTACAGCGAGGCCAGGGTGCCGAACTGCTCTGCCACCTGCAACGGCGCGTGATTGGGCAGCATGATGCCGCCGGCGCCGACGCGGATGCGTTGGGTGCCACCGGCCACATGGCCGATCAGCACCGCCGTGGCGGCACTGGCGATGCCAGGCATGTTGTGGTGTTCGGCCAGCCAGTAGCGGCGGTAGCCCAGCGCATCGGCATGCTGGGCGAGCTCAAGCATGTTGGCAAAGGCGGCAGTGGTATCGCTGCCCTCGCAGACCGGGGCCAGGTCGAGAATCGACAACGGGATCATCAGGCGGTTTTCCGTCACAAGATCCCCGTTTGATGGGGTCGCCCTGCCCTCACGGCCAGTGCCGGTGGCGGGACGCTGATTCCTGCCTGGCCGGTTCAGGCCCGCAGGCCAATGTGGAAGGGTCAGAACGCGCTGGGGCGTGGCCCGGGCAACGGCTCGTCCAGCAACGGCTTCAGTTCGGCATCCAGCGCCACCCGTTCGTCGAACACGAAACAACGACCTTCGTAGCCCTCACCGCCGACTTCCTCGAAGTAACCGAGGATGCCGCCATCGAGCTGCAGCACGTTGTCCATGCCGTCGTTGAGCATCCACAGCGCTGCCTTCTCGCAGCGGATGCCACCGGTGCAGAAACTGACCACGGTGCTGTCCTTCAGCGCTTCACGATGGGGCGCCAGCGCCTCGGGCAGATCGGTGAACTTGTGGATGGGCAGTACCAGCGCATCCTTGAAGGTGCCGTACTCGATCTCCTGCAGGTTGCGCGTATCGAGCATCACCACGCGCTTGCCAGCATCATCATGCCCCTGCCGCAGCCAACGCTGCACGGTGGCAGGATCGATGGCCGGCGCGCGCGGGTAGTCCAGCGGCTGGCCATCGTCACGACGGAAGCTGATGATCTCGTCCTTGACCTTGGCTTTCAGCCGCGCGAACGGCTGGTGCTCGCTGAAGCTGGTCTTGACCCGCATATCGGCGAAGCGCGCATCAGCACGCAGTTCCGCGTAGAAGCCATCGATCGCGGACGGCGCCCCCGCCAGGAACAGGTTCAGCCCCTCGCCCGCCACCAGGATCGTCCCCTGCAGGCCGGACGCCTCGGCACGCGCCTGCAGCTGGTCGCACAGGGCCTGGGGGGCGTCGATGACGGCGAAATGATAGGCAGCGGTATTGGCGATCATCCCGCCATTTTAGCGCCTGACCGCCCCCGCATCAGCCTCCACCGTTCATCCACGCATGGCGTGGATCTACAGACGCCGGAAACTGTCGAAGGCGGGGCAGTGTGGGGTTGCGGGGTGTGAGCCGCATGGATGCGGCGACCAAGCCCCCAAGGATGGGTTCACGGCGGCCCCGCAAACCCACACTGCCCCGCCATCCCACGGAAAGCCGCTTGTGATGTTGCTTGAAGGCCTCTGCGGGTGCCGGGTGCAACCCGGCCGGACCCCTACCCCCGCAGCAGCATGAACGGCAGCAGCACCAGTGCCGCCGCCACCGCCATGCCCAGCAGCACCAGCACCACGAACACAGGGCGGCGGCGCAACAGGCTGCCAAAGGTCTCGGCAGTGCCGTCGCGCAGGGCCTGTTCGCGCTCGGCACGGACCCGCACGCCGCGGGCCGCCTGGTAGTCGGCCATCAGCGCCTTGGCACGCGGCTGGTCCGCATCCTCGCGCAGCCACAGGCCACCATTGGAGATGCCCCACGGACTGGGTTCGGTGCGGTACCAAGCGATGCCGTGCTGGTCCAGCAGCGTGCAGACATCGGCATATTCGTCGTTGCCGACATTGCGCAGATTGAGCAGGAGTTTTGCCATGCCACCATGATACCCGGCGCCGATGCGCTAACCTTGCCGCCCTCGACTCATCGCCCCTGGAGACGCCTGATGCGCCGCCTGCTGCTTCCCCTGCTGCTGTCCCTCGCCGCCGTTGGTTGCTCGTCGGAGCCGTCCGGCCCGCCGCCGGGAGGCACCATTGCCACGTTCGAGCGCATCGACACCCAGCTGGGCAGTGGTGCCGAGGCCGTGCCGGGCAAGAAGGTCAGCGTGCATTACACCGGCTGGATCTACGACGAGCGCGCCGACAACAAGCACGGCAGGACCTTCGACAGTTCGGTCGAGCGCGGCGAGCCGTTCACCTTCACACTGGGCGCAGGCCAGGTCATCCGCGGTTGGGATGAAGGCGTCGCCGGCATGAAGGTCGGCGGCAAGCGCACGCTGATGATTCCGCCGGAATTCGGCTATGGCGACCGCCAGGTCGGCCCGATTCCGGCAGGTTCGTCGCTGGTGTTCGACGTCGAGCTGCTCAATGTCCAACAGTGACGTCCGCCCGTCGCGCCGCATCGCCATCATCGGCGGCGGCCCGGCCGGGTTGTTTGCCGCCGAGCGGCTGCGCGCGGCAGGCCTGGATGTCGATCTGTACGAGGCCAAGGGCTCGCCGGGCCGCAAATTCCTGATCGCCGGCAAGGGTGGGCTCAACCTCACCCATTCCGACCCACGTCCACTGTTCGACAGCCGCTACCGCGAGCAGGCAACCCGCGTCGGCCGCTGGCTGGATGGTTTCGACGCGCAGGCGTTGCGCGACTGGGCCGCTGGCTTCGGCGTGGAGACCTACGTCGGCAGTTCCGGCCGGGTGTTCCCGGTCGACCGCAAGGCGGCACCGTTGCTGCGCGGCTGGGTCCGCCGGCTGAAGGAACAGGGCGTGCGCTTGCACGTCAACCATCGCTGGCTGGGCTGGAGCGACGACGGCGCACTGCGTTTTGCCACCGACAACGGCGAACTGGAGGTGCGCGCCGATGCGACCGTACTGGCACTGGGCGGCGGAAGCTGGCCACAGCTGGGCAGTGACGGTGCATGGGTTCCGACGTTGCAGGCCCGCGCCGTGGACATCGCGCCGCTGCAATCGGCCAACTGTGGATTCGATATTGCGTGGACACCGTTCTTCGCGCAGCGCCATGCGGGCGCACCACTGAAGCCGGTCGTCGCACATTGGCATGGCCTCGACGGTGAGCCGCACACCCTGCAAGGGGAGTGCGTGGCCAGCGAGTACGGGATCGAAGGCAGCCTGATCTACGCCCTGTCGGCCGATCTGCGCGAAACCCTCAACCGCGACGGCCACGCCACGCTGTGGCTGGACCTGGTTCCGGGCCGCGACGAGGCACGGCTGCTGGCCGACCTTTCGCAGCCGCGCAAGGGGCGAAGCTTCGGCGAGCACCTGCGTCGCCAGGCTGGACTGGACGCAGTGAAGACCGCACTGGTGTTCGAAACACTGGGCAAGGATGCCGGCAACGATCTGGCCGCGGTGATCGCCACGTTGAAGCGCCTGCCACTGCGCCTGCTGCGCCCGCGGCCGATGGCCGAGGTGATCAGCACCGCCGGCGGCGTGCGCCTGGACGCGCTGGACGAGGGCCTGATGCTGCGTGCCTTGCCCGGCGTGTTCTGCGCCGGAGAGATGCTGGACTGGGAAGCACCGACCGGCGGCTACCTGTTGACGGCGTGCTATGCCAGCGGGCTGCGTGCGGCAGAGGGCGTGACCGCGTGGTTGGCCACGCGTTGATCAACGCGCGATAGCGCCGGAAATTTCACCCCGGCCGGCGCATCTTCACCGACGCCAATGCCACGCCACTGGGATGCGGATACAGTTCCTCGCGCTCGGCGACGAAGCCCTGCCGCTGGTAGAACGGCACGGCGTTGAGCGAGGCCGACAGCACCACCTCCCGCGTCGGGTCGGCCAGGGCCAGCAACCGCTGCATCAGCGCCTGGCCGATACCCTGCCCGCCCCGATCCGGATCAACGAACAGCGCATCGATCTCGTTGCCCTCGGTATCGAACACACCGAACCCCAGCACATTGCCCCGGTCATCCTCGGCTACGACGCAGCCGCCCTGCCCCAGCAGCCGCGAATACTGCACCGGCGGCGGCGATGCCGACCAGGGTGCAATCACCTCCGGCGGATAGTGGCTGCTGCACAGCTCACGCACGCAGCGCGTTCGCAGGGCCCACAGCGTGCCCACATCATCGTCGGTACCCGTCCTGAACTGCATGCAGCCTCCTTGCATGGATGGTTTTCGTGCAATCGAGCATGGGCTCGGTCCTGCAACGCGGGTCATCGCGACTTGCTGGCCCGCAGCGCTTGGATCTTCGGTGGCGGCTGGAACGAATCGCTGCGTGCGTCCGCCCAGAACGAATGGAACACCGCGTGGTCGGGCACCTTGTGCAGCAGCTCGCCCGGTTCCAGGTAGCGATACAGCGAGGCCAGCGAACGGATCTCGACCGGCGACACCCGACGCAGAATGTGTTCCGGGCCGAGCTCGGCCGGATCGTTCAAGCCCGCCGCGCACAGCAACTCCTTCAGCGCGTGCAGGGTGTGCTCGTGGAAGCTGTACACGCGCGTGGCCTTGTCCGGTGCATCCAGATGCTTCCAGCGTGCCGGATCCTGGGTCGCGATGCCGGTCGGGCACTTGTCGGTATGGCAGCTGAGCGACTGGATGCAGCCCAGCGCGAACATGAAACCGCGCCCGGCATTGCACCAGTCGGCGCCCATCGCAATGGTGCGGGCGATATCGAACGCGCTGGTGATCTTGCCGGCAGCGCCGATACGGATGTGCTCGCGCAGGTCCAGGCCGACCAGGGTGTTGTGCACCAGCAGCAACGCTTCGTGCATCGGCACCCCCACGTGATCGACGAATTCGGCCGGTGCCGCGCCGGTACCGCCTTCGGCGCCATCGACGACGATGAAATCAGGCAGCAGACCGGTCTCGTGCATTGCCTTGGCGATGCCGAACCATTCCCATGGGTGGCCGATGGCCAGCTTGAAACCAACCGGCTTGCCACCGGACAGTTCACGCAGGCGGACCACGAACTGCAGCAGTTCAACCGGGGTGGAGAACGCCGAATGGCGCGATGGCGACACGCAGTCCACGCCCATCGGCACGCCACGCGTCACCGAGATCTCGGCGGTGACCTTCGGCGCCGGCAGCACCCCGCCATGGCCAGGCTTGGCACCCTGCGACAGCTTGATCTCGATCATCTTCACCTGATCGTGGTTGGCATTGGCAACGAAGCGTTCCTCGCTGAAGCCGCCCTTCTCGTCACGGCACCCGAAGTAGCCCGAGCCGATCTCCCAGACCAGGTCACCGCCCATCTCACGGTGATACGGCGAAATCGAGCCTTCGCCGGTATCGTGGTAGAACCCCCCCAGGCGTGCGCCTTCGTTCAATGCGCGGATCGCATTGGCCGACAGCGAACCGAAACTCATCGCCGAGATGTTGAACACGCTGGCCGAATAGGGCTTGGCACAGTTCGGACCGATCAGCACGCGGAAATCATGCTTGGCGATGGTGGTCGGCGCCAGCGAATGGTTGATCCATTCGTAGTCCACCGCATATGTGCTGCGCAGGGTACCGAAGGGCACCGTGTCCATCTGGTTCTTGGCGCGCTGGTAGATCAGCGCACGCTGCTGCCGCGAGAACGGCACATCCTCCAGATCGCTCTGCACGAAGTACTGGCGGATCTCCGGGCCGATCGATTCCAGGCCATAACGGAAGTGCGCCATCACCGGATAGTTGCGGCGCAGGGTGCTGCGCTTCTGCAGCAGGTCCCAGGTCCCCAGCGCCACCATCGCAGCTGTAATGCCGACGCCCCAGTACCAGGCCGGCCAGATCGTGGCCAGCCACAGGCAGATCGGAAACATCAGGATGGCGAGCAGGTAGACGATATACCGGTGCATGGCGTTCCTCGGTTGCAACTGCCCCGAGTCTACCGCGCAAGCACCTACAGGCGATCGTCGACCACGCTGCGCGGCCAGGCGGACTTCACGTCATAGACCAGCCCACCGGGCGCCAACAGGCTGCGGATATGGGCATCGTCCATCGCCTTGAAGCTCTCATGCGCCACCGCCAGGACCACCGCGTCGTAGCTGCCGGGCACCGGCTCGGCCAGCCAGTTCACGCCTTCATCCGCCATGGCAGCCGGCCCCACCCACGGATCGCTGACGTCCACCTGCGCGCCGCTGCCGGCCAGCCGCTGGGCCAGTTCCAGCGCGCGGCTGTTGCGCAGGTCCGGGCAGTCCTCCTTGAAGGTCACGCCCAGCACCAGGATGCGCGAGTGTGCTGGCATGCGGCCACGTTCGGCCAGCATCGCCAGCACGCGCTTGGCCACATGCTCGCCCACCCGGTTGTTGACCTGCCGGGCGGTGTGGATGAGGTCGGGGTGGTAGCCCATGCTTTCGGACTTGTGCAGCAGGTAGTACGGGTCCACGCCGATGCAGTGGCCTCCCACCAGCCCCGGCCGGAACGGCAGGAAGTTCCATTTGCTGCCTGCGGCGTCGAGCACATCCTGGGTGTCGATGCCGAGGCGATCGAAGATCAGGGCCAACTCGTTGACCAGCGCGATGTTGACGTCGCGCTGGATGTTCTCCACCACCTTGGCCGCTTCGGCGACCCGCATCGACGGCACCGGGAACGTACCGGCGGTGATGATCCGCTGGTACAGGCCATCGACCACCGCAGCCACGTCCGGCGTTGAACCGGAGGTGATCTTGCGGATGTCGGCCAGGCGCCGCTGGCGGTCACCCGGGCTGACCCGCTCGGGACTGTAGCCGCAGTAGAAATCCTCGTTGAAGCGCAGCCCCGAGCCCTGTTCCAGCAGCGGCACGCAGACTTCTTCGGTGGTACCCGGGTAGACGGTGGATTCGTAGATCACCAGATCACCGGCGCGCAGATGGCTGGCGATCAGTCGCGTCGCCGAGCGCAAAGGCTCCAGATCAGGCTGCTCGTAGGCATCGATCGGCGTGGGCACGGTGACGATGTAGACGTTGCAGGCGTCGAGCTGCGCCGGATCGCTGCTGTAACGCAGCAGCGACGCGCTGGCCAGTTCGTCCGGCTCCATTTCCAGCGTGTGGTCCTGCCCACCGGCCAGTTCGGCGATGCGCGCAGCATCGATGTCGTACCCCAGGGTAGGCAGCTGGCGGCCGAACGCCACTGCCAACGGCAGCCCGACATATCCCAGGCCGATGATGGCCGGGGACGGGCTCTGTGCTGCGCCGATCGGCGCACTCATGCGCGGCGTCCAACAGGCGGCGATGGTGTCCACTGGGTCATGCGAGGATCCGGGAGCAGGCAAACGTGCCGACAAGGTTAACCGCGGCAGCGGCGCCAGACCACGCCCGGATCAGGATCCGAGGCTGACGGCAGCCGGCTCGAGTTCGCCGTGCCGCCCCGTCCAGGCCCGCAACAACAGGCAGAAGCCATGCTCCGGAGGCTCCTGCCCCAGGCTGAAACCATGCCACGGGGCCGCCACGATGCTGCCCAGCGTCGCCGCATCCACGTGCCGGTTGGCCATCGTCCAGCGCGGGAACCAGCGGCTCGGGATCGGGCCTGCGGCAAGCTGGATGATGCTGCCGTGGCGACGCGCGTTGCCGATCCGCGCATGCACCGAAGCCAGCCCATCCCGTGGGCCTTCGATGTACTGCAGGAAACGGCTGCCATCGAACATCAGCGCCCCGGTCACCCCGGCCATGCGGTTGAACGCGGTCGCATCGGCCAGCAATGCATCGAGCTCGGGCACGTCCAGTCCCTCCCTGGCCGTGCTGACATAGGCGTACGCATGCAACGGCATGTCCATCACTCCCCTCCTGAGTGCAGAGGAATATGACAGGAAGCACGAGGACTTCAAGCGTTGGTTATTCCGGCGGCGACTCGACCTGATAGCCGCGTTGCATCAGCGCATCCAGATAGCCTTCGCCCAGCAGCAGGCTGACCGGCACCGTCGCGAAGGTGCCTGGATGACGGCTCAGCGCCGCATCCACGCCCTGCAGCCAGCGCGTGCGTACCTGCTGCGGCATATCGCTCCAGCCGCGCCGGCGCACGAAGGCCGAATCCTGCAGCAGTTCGCGGCAGGTCTGGGCCATCGCCGAACCCGACAGCCGGCGCAGTGCTGCGACATCCCCCAGCGCCCAGGCGTTGGCGCGCTCGCGCAGCACCGGTGCCTGGAATTCCACCGTGTCGAGCGTGCGCTCGAAACACGCGCGGTCATCGACTTCGGTGGCCTGCAGCTCCTTCAACGTGCCACGGATATCGTCGACCTTCAGCTTGACCTGCACGTCTTCCGGCTTCAGATCGTGCGCCTTGTACGCGCGCCCGAGTGCTTCCTTGACCTGCTTGCCATCGCGCAGGCCGTTGCGCTTGAGGAAAGCCTGGTACAAGCGGCCGGAGGCCACCAGCGGACGGTCCTTTTCCACGCCACGGTCATTGCCCAGGTAGGTCTGTTTCAGGCCGAGCCAGCGCGCGTGCGTTGCCGGCGGCAGGATCTGGTCAAGCGTGCGCCCCTGCGGATCGCGCGCGGTCTTCAATGCCAGTGGCAGCAGGGTCAGACCCTTGAACACGCCGATCTTCGCATCGAGGGCGAAACCCGGATCGCCCAACACATGGTCGACGCTGGCAATGGTCCGCTCGACTTCGTCGGAGCGCCATTGCACACCGCTCGGCAACGGCGAGACCGTGCCCAGGATCCACAGCACATTCCCCTGTGGAGCGGTGACCTTCCAGAGGCCGGGGCCGGGTTGTTCGCCGGTCACCTGCACCGTCGCCATGTCCACCACCGCCCCGGTGGGCGCAGGCACCTGCTGCGCGGCGACCGGGCCTATCGCCAGCATCAGTCCCAGCACGGCACTGCATCCGATCCATCGCCTGCCACGTGCACGCATATCGCCATTCCCGGGAACGTTGGCGGACTGTACCCAGCCCCGCGCCCGACTGCGTAAAAGCCGCGTTAGCCGGCGGCAGCGGCGGCGATTCCGTTACAATCGGCGCGCGCTGCAGGCCCGGATGGCGAAACTGGTAGACGCATCGGACTTAAAATCCGCCGGGGGCAACCCCATGCCGGTTCGATTCCGGCTCCGGGCACCACCCAATCAAGCATCGACGCCCCCGCAATGGGCCAACGCACCGCTGGTTCAACAGCAGCCCGTTGAAAGCGATGCGGCCATTCGGCTGACGTCGCTGCGATCAAGACGGCTCCAAGCCGGCATGGCAGAATCGAACGCCCCGGCCGCCGAACCGCGCACAAGGAGATCAGCCATGAAGTGGATAGGGATCGCGTCATCGCTGGCGCTGTTCGCGATGCTCGCCCAGGCCAACGCACCGGCATCGGCGCAGAGTCGTTCGGACAGCCACCGCAATCTCGACGGAAGCCTGGATATCCGCAACAGTGACGGATCGTCCAGCCGCATCAAGCGCGACCTGTCCGGCCGGGTGACCGCCGAGCACAGCAACGGCAGCCGTTCGACCACCACCACGGATCTGAGTGGCCGCAAGCGCACCACCCACAGCGATGGCAGCTACTCCAACAGCAGCACTGACCTGAGCGGCAACATCCGCACCCAGTACAGTGACGGCAGCTACTCGGTCAGCAAGCGTGACCTGAGCGGCAGGTGGCGCACCGAGTACAGCGACGGCTCCTACTCCACCAGCGTGCGCGACCTGAGCGGCAACTGGAACACCACCTCCAGTGGTGGCATGGCCGCGCGCCATCCCGAACGCGGCGTCGGCAAGCGCTGAGGCCCGCGCTCAGATCGCCCGCGAGTAACGCGGCTGCTCCTGCGCAGCGCGCAGATAGGGATCGAAGCACATCGCCAGCAGGCGCAGCAACGGCCGCCCGGGCTCGCTGGCACGCACCACGCCATCGCGGTACTCGGCCAGGCCATCCTGCTGCAGGCGCTGCACGGCCTGCAGGTCTTCGGCGAAGTAGGTCTCGAAATCAATGCCGTGGCGCTGGGCCAGTGACATTCCATCCACCTCACCCTGGCACATCAACTGCTGGATCAGCTCGGCGCGCAGCTGGTCGTCGGCACTGAGTGCGACGCCGCGCCAGACCGGCAACTGTCCCTGGTCCACCGCGCTCTCCCACGACGGCAGGTCACGCGGATTCTGGCTGTAGGTGGCACCGATGTGACTGATCGCACTTACGCCAAGGCCGAGCAGATCGGTGTCTGCGTGGGTGGTGTAGCCCATGAAGTTGCGATGCAGCTGGCCGGCGCGCTGGGCACGCGACAGATCTTCTTCCGGCAATGCGAAGTGGTCCATGCCGATGTACTGGTAGCCGGCTGCGGACAGGCGCTCCACCGCCAGGCCCAGCAGCGCCAGCTTGTCTTCCGGCGAAGGCATCCGGCTTTCGTCGATCTGTCGCTGCGCACGGAACAGGTGAGGAAGATGCGCATAGCCATACACCGCCAGTCGATCCGGACGCAGCGCCAGCACCAGTTCCAGGGTGCGGCCGAAGCCCTGCAGACTCTGCCCTGGCAGGCCGTAGATCAGATCGACGTTGATCGAACGCATGCCGCTGTCGCGGCACGCACGCAGGATATCCAGCGTCTGCCGTACGCCCTGCACCCGGTTGATCGATTCCTGCACCTGCGGGTCGAAATCCTGCACGCCCAGGCTGGCGCGGTTGAAGCCCAGCCGGGCCAGCATCGCCACATCGCTGGTGTCGATGAAACGCGGGTCCAGTTCGATGGAAAAATCACGCTGCGACGAACCGCTGAAATCGAAGCGGCGGCGCAGGCCCTCGACCAGTGCGGTCATCGCATCGGCATCGAGGAAATTCGGCGTACCACCGCCGAGGTGCAGCTGGATCACTTCACGACCATCGGCGAACTGCGGTGCCAGCAGGTCCGCCTCGGCCAGCACGCGTGACACGTAACTGTGGCCACGCCCGCGGTCGCGGGTGATCACCCGGTTGCAGCCACAGTAGAAGCAGGGGCTGGAGCAGAATGGCACGTGGACGTACAACGACAACGCGCGCGCCAACGGGTTGCTGTCGGCGATCGCCTGGCGCAGCGCGGGTGCATCGAAGCCGTCATGGAAGTGCGGCGCGGTGGGATAGGAGGTGTAGCGCGGGCCGGGACGGTCATGCCGTCGCAGCAGATCGGGATCGAAGGTCCAGGCCAGGCCACCGGCAGCGGGAGAGAACGTGTCCATGGCGCCAGCATCGCCCTAAGCCTGCCGGTGCGCCTTGACCCAGATCAATCCTTGGTGGGCACGCCCAGCACCGGCAGCATGACCTGCGGCCAGCGCAGCATCTGGTAGCGGCGCCAGAAGGTGTCGGCGATGCGGGCGGCCACATCGTCGGCCAGCGCCTGCATGGGCGGGTTGTTGCATTCGGCCGTGGTGATGTGGAACAGCACCAGCCAGCGGTCGAACAGATCCTTTTCCAGATCGATCGCCATGTGCTTGGACATCGGCGAGCCCTTGAACCTGCGGGTCCCGCGCAGCATCGCCGACCAGAAATCGACGAGCTGGGCCAGGTGTTCCGGCCAGTCGCGCACATGCCCTTCGAATACCGGCCCCAGACGCTCCTCTTCACGCACGCGCGCATAGAAATCATGGACCAACCGGGTCACTTCCTCCTCGCTGCACAACTCTGGCGAAGCAATGGGAAGGGCTGTCGTGGGCGTTGCGTTCATCAGGGCACCAAGTGCGGATCGGCAGTGTGCCGCATGCCGCCACCACCGCTGTTGATCCAGATCAATGTCAGCGCACTGCGGCGCACCTAGGCTGGCACGCTTGCAGGAAGCATGCCCTGCGGATGCTGCGCCAACCACGGCGAAGTATACGCGCCGCCCTCTTCTTCAACCCGAACCCGCATGAACACACCGACTTCCAGCCGCCAGCGGCGTATCCAGCATTGGGGTGCAGTCCTGTGGCCCAGCTTCATCGCCGCCGGCCTGGCCTGCGTGGTGTTCTTCGCCTTCGTCGATCCACTGCGGCTGCAGGCGATCAGCTTCCCGGGTACGGCCATCAGCCGTGAGCTGGGCTACACCGCAGGTTTCTTCATGTTCTGGGCGGTCACCGCACTTTCCAGCGCGGTGACCGGCTACCTGCTGCGGCCGATGCCGAACGAAGAGGATGAGGAGCTGCCACTGGGATGAGCATCACCGCATCCTCGCCCCTGCGCGCATGGCGTTGGCGCCGCACCCTGGGCCTTGCGTTGCTGGTCCTGTTCCATGCGCTGCCGTGGCTGCAGTGGGATGGACGGCAGGCCCTGCTGCTGGACCTCAACGCGCGCCGCTTCGACCTGTTCGCCTGGACCCTGTGGCCGGATGACATCGGTGTGTTGCTGGGGCTGCTGGCGGTGATGGCGGTGGGTCTGGCCCTGCTCACCCACTTGGCTGGTCGCGTGTGGTGCGGACATGCCTGCCCGCAGACGCTATGGACACGAGCGTTCGACGGAATCGCGCAGGCATTGGCCCGCGTGATGCCGGCGAAGCTGGCGCGGCCGGCCACCCAGCTGGCCTGGTTGCTGCTGTCGCTGTGGACCGGGATCACGTTCGTCGGGCTGTTCAGCCCGATCCGCGAACTGGTCACCGGCGCGTTCGATGGCGCATGGAGTGGCTGGGAGACCTTCTGGGTGCTGTTCTATGCCGGCGCCACGTGGGGCAATGCCGGGTTCCTGCGCGAGCAGGTGTGCCGATCACTCTGTCCGTTCGCGCGCATGCAGCCGTTGCTGACCGACCCGCACACCCCGCGCATGTTGTATGACCCACGCCGCGGCGAGCCGCGCGGCGCCCGCCCGCCGGCATTGGGCGGCGTGCTCGGCCGCGGTCGCGGCCTGCTCGATCCCACCACCGCGCAGGACTATGTCTTCCGTGCCGCGCATCCGCTGCTGGCCGGACCGATGCCCACCTTCAGCGCGGATCGGCTGGGCGACTGCCTCGATTGCATGGCCTGCGTGCGCGCGTGCCCGATGCAGCTGGACATCCGCCATGGCCCACAGGCCGACTGCCTGGCCTGCGGTGCCTGCCTGGAAGCGTGCACGCAGCAGCAGCATCAGGCCGGTTTCGGCCCAAGCCTGGTGCGCTACTGCAGCCCGCAGGTGATGGCAGGCCAGCCGCGCCGGTGGTGGCGCCCCCGCACCACGGCCCTGGCTTCGTTGCTGCTGGCGCTGCTGGTGTGCGGCGCTTGGCGCCTGCTCTGAATCAGCCCGGGTCGCCCGGGCGCGGCGGTACCAGCTGGGCGCGGCGGACGATGCCCAGTTGTTCGATGATCAGCGCCATTTCATTGGTGACATCGGTTCGCCCGGTCCCCTGCGGAACCAGACGATCAAGCACCTGCTGGTAGGTATCCCAGAACGCCGGACCGCATCCGTGTTTGTGATAACTGGCTTCCAGTTCGCGGCGTACCCGTTCAGCCAAGCCATGCATGCCGTATTCCATACGACCTCCGTTGGACTTGTTCTGCATCGTTGACGGTCGACCGATTCACTTGCGAGCTACTGAAAGACTCCCGGCCTTCACAGCCGGTTGATGCCAATTAGTCATAGATTTCACGACACGTCAATTACAGGCCGCGACTTTCGCGATTGAAATTATTAATCGTTCATGAAAGGCCGTAGCGACCGGGATCCGAAACGTCCGTGCCGATGTCGACAAAGCCAGCCGGCGAACCAAGGTATCCATCACAGATCGGACCATCGCTGGGGATACGTCGATCGATTCTGTCTATGTTGCTAAGCATACTTAGCAAATCGATCTTGGCGGCCTGTCTGCGACAACCATCGACGCATCTCATGCGGTTTCGTCGTGCGAGTCGTCATCCATCGGGAACAACGCAGGGTATCGCTGCTGCAGGATGTAGCGCCTCAGCGGCGGGATGGGAAAGCCTCTGGGCCATTGCGAGACAGCGGATCTGCTGATTCCAAACAACCTGGCGAGCTCTGCGTCGGTGGAAAAGCCCAGCCGCGTGCGGACCTGCCGCTTGCTCCAGAATTCGTCCATTTTCGATCCCTTTCATCATCAAACTTATTCTTGCGCCAAGGCCTCTTTCGCTTCCACGCGTTAAGCTGGCTTGCATAGATGAATACTCTTGGACAACGACTCGCGGTCGCCATGAAGGACGCCGGGCATGCACGCCCTGCCGACCTGGCGCGTGCCGCCGAAACGACGACGGCAACGGTCAGCAACTGGCTCAATGACCACGTCAAGGCCAACCACGTGAAAGCCGAACAGCTGTTCCGCATTGCCGATGCGGTGAAGCTGGACCCACGCGAGCTGCTCTTTGGCCCGCTGGGACGGGGAGTCGGCGAGCGCGGCACGGCCTACATGCACATGCCCAGCGAAGCCCATCTGGATGTCTGGCAAGCGGCCTATGAGCTGGTCGCCCACATCCTTGACGAGCGCGGACTTGAGGTGGGCTACCGTCGCGAGGCCACGCTGGGGTTGATGGCCCATGACCTGCTGATGGAGGGCGTCAGCCGCGGCAAGGTCGCACGCGTGGTGATGACTGCCCTGCCCTGACCCATCGCGGGCTGGTAGCATGGCCGTCGATGGGGATGGGGCTCCCCCGATAACCGCCTGAGATGGCTGATGGCTCCTGCTGAGACGAACCCGGCGTTCGTCGATGGCAGGCCGTGCCCGCCATTGCGTCCGCCGTCGAACCTGCGAACACGCACTCGAGGCAAGCAATGCAGACGTTCAACAACTATGTGCTGGTATTCCTGGGCGGCGGTGTCGGCGCCTGCCTGCGCCATGCCTGCAATCTGATCGGCGCCCGCGTGGCCGCCGGCAGCACCTGGCCCTGGTCGACGTTCCTGGTCAACATCAGCGGCGCCGTGCTGATGGGCGTGGTGGTGGAGGCGTTTGCGCTGCGCAACGGCGCGTCGCCGCAACTGCGCCTGCTGCTGGCCACCGGCATTCTTGGTGGCTACACCACGTTCTCCACCTTCTCGCTGGAAACCGGCCTGCTGCTGCAGCGGGGCCAGCATGGCCTGGCCGCACTGTACGCCGGCGGCTCGGTAGCCCTGGGCCTGGCCGGGCTGTTCGCCGGCATGAAGCTGACCCGGCTCGCGCTGGGGTAACAGTCAGCCGGCAGCAGCGCGCGCCTGTCCGCGCCACTGCCGTGGCGATTGCCCGGTGTGTGCCTTGAACGCCCGAGACAACGCGGCCTCGCTGCCATAGCCAACCTCGTCGGCGATCCGTTTCAACGGCCGCCCCTGCCGCAACGCCTGCTGCGCCAGGCCTACCCGCCAGCCCTGCAGATACTGCCCGGGCGTGGTTCCCATGGCCTCGCGGAAACTGGCGGCGAACACGCTGCGCGACATGCCTGCAACGTCGGCCAGATCTTCCAGTGTCCAGGCCTGGGCGGGGGCCTCGTGCATGGCCACCAGCGCCAACCGCAGCCGTGGATGGCCAAGCCCGGCGAACAGGCCGCCGCGCATCTCGCCCCCCTCCATCAACTGCCGCAGCACCTGGATCATCACCACCTCGAACAGGCGGTTGACCATCACCGTGCGACCGCAGCGCTGCTCGAATGCCTCCTCGAACAACAGCTCCAGGGCGGCATGGCCGCCATACAGTTCGGCCAACGGCAGGCAGATGAAATCGGGCAGCGCGGCACTGATCGGGTTGAGCCTGCCGCCCTCGAAATGGAGGTTGGCGCAGGCCATGTCGGCGCCGTGCTGAGGATCGGTGTGGAAGCGATGCGGCAGCGGGCGCGGATACAGCAGCAGGCTGGGAACGTCGACCTGCACCGTCTGCGTGCCATGACTGACCTGCAACGGACCGCGCCGCACCAGGTGCAGCTGGCCGGCCTCGCCCTCTCCTTCGAGACTGTTGATGCCACACAGCGCGCCGGCATGAAACACCGAGGCGGTGACCGCGAAGCGTTCGAGCAGGATGGCGAGGCGATCGACCATGGCGGGACCCCAGATCAAATGGAAGGGAGCAGATACGGCAGATCGTATCGAATTCGATTGCATTGCGTCAGGGGCTAGCCACCGTGCAGGGGCAGCGCTATACAGGCGGCACCTTCCGCGCAGACCGCACCGGCCAGGGCAAAGACCATGATGCGAACCTTCCACCGGCTGGTCCTGGCACTGGTCCTGCTGCTTCCGCACGTGTCGCAGGCCGCCGCGCCGCCCGCCCCGCCACGCACCTCCAGCGGTGAACTGCAGGGCGCGCGCTGGCGCCTGGACGTGCCCGCCGGCTGGAACGGCGAACTGGTGATGCTGGCGCATGGCTATGAACCAGTGGGCGTGCCGCAGCCATCACCGATGCCGGCCAACGACAGCACCGCCAGCCTGCTTGCAGCGGGCTATGCCGTGGCGCAGAGCGCCTATGCCAGGCAGGGCTGGGCGGTGGCAGATGCGATCGTGGACATGGAGCGCCTGCGCGCGCACGCCCTGTCCGAATTGAAGGACGTGCGTCGCACCTGGATTCTCGGCTTTTCGATGGGCGGTGCGGTGGCCATCGCCACCCTCGAACGCCTGCCACAGCACTACAACGGCGGCGTTTCGCTGTGCGGGGCCAACCTGCCCGGCGAACAACTGGCCAATGACCTGCTGACCACCCTGGTGGCGTTCGACTATTTCGTCCCCGAGCCCAAGGGACTGCCTCGGCAGGGCTTGGCATCGGCGGAAGCTGCGGCACTGCCGCAGATGGAGCTCTATCAAGGCATCGCCGCCGCGCTTCAGACCCGGCCGGCCGTCGCTGCGCAACTGGCTGCACGGCTGCAGGTAAGCGTGGAGGCATTGCCGGGCACGATCAGCCTGCACGCGATGATCCTGCACGAACTGGCCACGCGCGCCGGCGGCATGCCGGTCGGCAACGTTACGTCCGTCTACCGCGGATTCGGTGACGACAAGGCGTTCAACGCGGGCGTGCAGCGGCTGGCACCTGCTGCGCCGGCACAGCGATACGTGCGCGAAAAGCTGGCGTTGACCGGCGCGCTCAAGCGACCGCTGGTGATCCAGTTCAACAACAACGACCCGAGCATCGTGCCGCGCATGCAGGCGGTGTATCCGCAACTGGCCGAGCACGCTGGCGCCACGCCATTGCCGCGCGTACTGCCTGCGGTGGGCGAAGGCCACTGCGGCTTTGCGGATTCACAGGTGGTCGAGGCGTTGAAGGCAGCCGCGGCTCCCTACTGAGCAGCCGACAGCATCAGTGGCCGAGCGTACCCATGGTGAAGGTGTAGCCGGAGCGCATGAGGAAGTCGCGCATGCGCAGTTCGGCGCGGCGCGGAGACGGAAGATCCGGCGGGCCATACAGGGCATAGACCACGCCAGCGCCCTCGATACTCTCCCGGCGCACATCACAATGACGGCTCTCCGAGGCGACGACCCAGCCATCCTTCAGTTGATCGGGGCCGATGGACTGCCCGTTCTTCAGCCGGAAAGTAAGCCAGCGCACATCTGCGGTTGACCTGCTCATTGCCGACCAGCCGCATCGTGCATGCGGCCCCTCATGTCCTTGCCTGCCATTGCTGCTCCCGAAGACCAGGACTCCGACCATACCCCGTCGCAATGTCGTGGCCGGCTGAGACTGCCGGCGGCGCGCGGCGGGCTTCAGGCGCGTACGTCGAACAGCCTGCGGAATGCCTCCTGCCCGGCAGGTGTGACCTGCAGGTCGCGCCGCCCCGCGAGGCGACGCAGCCAGTGGTTCTGCAGGAAACTCTCCAGCAGTGCTTCACCCACCATGCCGGCCATGTGCGGGCGCCGCTCGGTGCAGTCCAGGCAGCCGCGGCAGTATCGCGCGGGCGTCACCTGTGGCGATCGCGCGATCAACGCTTCCAGCGGATGACCCACCGCGCGCAGGACGTCAGCGCCATGAGCCGTCATCTGCCAGTGGTCTGCCGCCGCGGTAATCGCTCCGGTGCTCAGCAGGTGGTCACAGATGGCGACAGCGTATTCACCCGCCAGGTGCCGGTAGCAGGTGCGCGCCCTACGGAAGCCGGCATCGACCCGTACGTTTCGTGGAGAAAGCGGTAGCCGTTGATCGCTGAAACGCAGGATGCCTTCCAGCATGTCGGCGACCTCGGTTGAGGCAATCCGGTGATAGCGGTGGCGTCCCTGCACCTCCACGGCCAGGATGCCGCCGTCGAGCAACCGCCGTAGATGACTGCTTGCCGTCTGCGGCGAGATGCCAGCCACGCCGGCCAGCTCGGACGCCGTGTGCGCCCGGCCATCCATCAACGTCAACAGCATGGCCGCGCGTGCATGGTCACCGACCAGCGTGCCGACATGGATGAAGGAGCGGGACGTCTGGACCATGGCCGCATTGTGGCATGCCGCTTTCCGCGCATCCTTCGACCCGGATCGAAGCATGCGCGCCCCTGCACAGTGCACAGTCATCGCCCGCACCCCACGAGCTCAGGCATGCCACCGGAAGATTTCCAACGCCGCTGCATCACCCCCTCCGCGCTCTACCCGGGAACACCGGTGGTGCTGATGACCACGTTGAATGAAGACGGCAGTGCGAACATCAGCCCGCTTTCGTCATTCTGGGCGCTGGGCGACCGCGTGGTGCTCGGTATCGGCGAACAGGGCCAAGGCTGCAGCAACCTTCTGACACGCGGCGAATGCGTACTGAACTTCGCAGATGCCACGCAGGCGGTGCAGGTCGAGGCCATCGCCCGCGCCACCGCTCGCACCCCGGTGCCGGAATCGAAGCGTGCCATGGGGTACGTGCATGTGTCTGACAAGTTCGCACTGGGCGGCTTCAGCCGCGTCGACTCGGTGCAGGTGGCACCGCCGGCGATTGCCGAATGCCCGCTGCAGGTGGAGGTCGCGCTGCTCGCCTCGCACCGGCCCAGCGGAACGCAGGATCAGGGCTTCATGATCGTCGAAGGACGGATCTGCCGGGTGCATGCGCACGAGGCGATCACCGTTGCCGGTACCCAGCACATCGACGTGCGGCGCTGGGCACCGTTGATCTACCTGTTCCGCCACTATGTGGGTACCACCACGCCGATGGCGCGCAATTTCCGCGCTGACGATCCTTTGCCGCTGACTGCATGACAGCTGCATCAGGGAGAAGACGCTGGCGCGTTGGAGTACTTCTCGCGAACCTCCTTTTCGCGGTCGCGACGCGCACTCGAGCAGCGCTCGCGGGCTGTCGTCATCTGGCTGTCGGCCGAGGTCCGTTCAGAACTCAACGACTGCTGCAGACTGGAAATCTGCGCACGGATGCCGGATTCGCTGGTGGCGCCGGCGAGATTGCTGCTCGCTGCAGCCAGCTGCCGGTTCAGATCGGCCACCTGCTGATTGACCGCTTGGCTGCGCGATTCCAGCGGGCCGTAGATGCGCGACTGCTCGCTCTGCAGGCAGTTGCGCTCGACAATGCCGGCGTCATTCAATTCGGCAGTGCGATAGACTGCGGTGCGGTTGGCAAGCTCGCCAGCCGATTCCGCTGCGGCGCGGTTGGAGCGCAGCTTCATCGGTTCTGCGCCGGCACCGCACGGATGCTGTGAATAGGTGGTTTCACCGGACGCACCCTTGCACTTGTAGACCTGTGCCGATGCCAGCGGCGCGACCAGCAGTAATGCCAGGACGATGCCAGATTTCATGTTCATGCCAGACCTCCTGTCCCGGGCCCTGCGGCCCCGTTTGGCCATACGCTACGACTGATCGTACCTGCGGGCAAATGCCACCGCGCCAGGCCAATCAGCGCCGGGATCGACTCAGCTCCAGCGCGGCGAAGGTGTACCAGCCGAACGCCGGCAGCAGCGCGATGCGCTGGGTGAGGCCGCGATAGGGCTCCGGGTCGAATCCGGAAAGCATCAGCCACAGATAGGCCATCCCCAGCAGCGAGATGGCACGCGCAATCCAGGCCATCCGCGTCGACGCAGCAGGGCCCAGCTCGGCCAGGAACAGCAGCGGGGTCAGGATCGAGAAGATGCCGATGCCATAGAGGCCATGCAGCGGGCTGCCCGTGGTGAAGACGCCATTGCTGACCATGGACACCCCGAACAGGATGGAGGTGAGCACAGTGAGCGCGAAACGGCGACCTTGCGCGAGCAATGCAAGGCTGAAGACGATGATGGCCGAGCCACTGACCACCGCGCCGACCTGCACCGCCTTGGCTGGCAGCCCCTGCATCAGGCCCAGCTCGCTGAGATGCTGGGAGAGCGGGTGGTAGCCGGGCACGGTGAATGCAAAAGCGATCAGCGCCAGCATGGCGCCGAGGGGAACGTACACCGCCTGCTGGATGGCCAGGTTCCGCACTGCAGTCACCACCGCTGAAGAGAAGTGCGGCGACGTTAGCAGCCGGTCCCGCCGGGTCGCATGTGCAGTTTGGTACCCCTGCTGGCGCCAGGGGACGCGCAAAGAAAAAGCCCTGACCGGAGTCAGGGCTTTTCAATTGGAGGCCTCAAGCGGAATCGAACCGCTGTAAACGGATTTGCAATCCGGTGCATAGCCACTCTGCCATGAGGCCAACGTACTGCGATCAGGAACGACGCCCTGACATGACAAAACCCCGCGATGGGGCCTGTCGGAACATGGAGCGGGAAACGAGACTCGAACTCGCGACCTCAACCTTGGCAAGGTTGCGCTCTACCAACTGAGCTATTCCCGCATAAGCCGTATGGTACCGGAAGCCCGGGACACACACCAGCCATTTCACAACAGTTTTCACTTTTCTGACTGCGCGAAGAGCCTTGTGGCTCAACGTGCCCCGCCTTGCCGTGGCGGGAGAAAAACAAGGCCCCAACCGGGGCCCTGTGCAATCTGGAGCGGGAAACGAGACTCGAACTCGCGACCTCAACCTTGGCAAGGTTGCGCTCTACCAACTGAGCTATTCCCGCAGATTCTCCGACCTGCGTCGAAGGAGCGCTATTGTGTCCAAATTCCTTCACGCCGTCAACAGTCCGCAGCACCGATGAACCCGCCCACGAGACCTCGTTTCGCCCGCCTGTGCTGGAGCCTTGTCGCCCTGGCCTGGCTTGCGGTGATTGCTGCACTGATCAATGCGGGCTTCACCCCGGACTATTGGATGCTGCGCCACTTCGAAGGCGCAACCCTGCCCTACCCCACCGGCGCGGTCATCCAGTTCGCTGTACTGGCCGGAGCGGAACTGTTGGTCACCGTGCTGATCGTGCGTCCCTGGAAACCAGGGCGCGTGTGGTTGCGGCTGCTGATCGCCCTGGTGCTGCTGCTGGCCTGGTCGTTCCCGTGGCTGGCCGCTGCCCTGCACCAGGCGCCGGTGCAGGGTATGCATCTGCTATGCCTGCTGCTGCTCGACCTGGCTGTGCTGCTGGCGCTGTGCGTGGTGTCGCTGGCCAGTGCGTGGCGGGCGCTGACCGGGAAACAGACCCGACGCGCACATCCCTAGCGAAGCACGCCCCTACCTGTGGAACTCCACCCGCACATGCTGGCCGACGCGCGCCTTGGCGGCGCTCTCGAATTCCAGCACGCACTCCACCACCTTGGCCACGCCGCGCCCTGCGTCTTCGGGCAATCGTGCCTGCGCGAACACCGGGCTGATGCGGACCACACGTGCCACCGGCAGTGGCTTGCCCTCTGCGCCATCGCTATCGATCACCACCGTCGCACGCATGCCAACCTGCACGGCATCGGCGTAGGCCGCACTCAGCTCGGCACGCACCTGCAACGGTCGAGCCGGCAACAGTGACATCGCCGGCTTGCCGGCCTGCACGAACGCACCCACGCCCGGCACTTGGCCGACCACGATGCCGGCGTCCGGTGCGGTCAGCGACATCTGTCGCAGCTTGAGCCTGGCGTGCTCCAGCTTGTGCTGGGCCAGGTCGACCTGCGCTCCGGCCACATCCACATCGGCGCGGACGCCGGCCAGCTGCTGCCTCGCTGCGTCGGCCTGCTGGCTGGACGACACGCCTTCACTGGCGCCGGTGGCCAGGCGGGTGGCGTTGCGCTCCAGTTCGCGCAGCTGCGCCTGGCTGCCCTTCAGCCGATCGGTGGCCAGCGCGAGATCGGCATTGGCCATGCCCACCTCCTGTTCAAGCAGTGCGCCATCCAGGGTGAGCAGGACATCGCCCTTGCGCACCACCGCCCCTTCCTTCACCGGTGCGGTGCTGACCGAACCATCCATCGCTGGTACCAGTGCAATCAGCCCGCCTTCCACATCGATGATGCCGCGCGCGACGGCGACGTTGTCCGCGCTGGCGGCCGTGGCAGCGGTCGGCTGCGCGGGTACGGGTGCATCCTTGCTGCAGGCACCCAGCAGCAATGCCGCGCCCAAGGAGAAGCTGAGGGAGAACAACGGCGGCATTCTGGTCATGGGCTGGGCTCTACGGTTTCGTTCTGGCGGCGGTCATCGCGGACCGTGCCGTCTTCCATGGCGATCACCCGATCCGCATGGCGGATCAGGCGTGGATCATGGCTTACACACAACACCGTGGCCTGATGCGCGCGTGCATAGCGGTGCAGGATGTCGATCACGCGCTGGCCGTTCTCGGCGTCCAGTGCGCTGGTGGGCTCATCGGCGAAGATCAGCGTGGGTGACTTGGCGAACGCACGGGCGACGGCTACGCGCTGCTTCTCGCCGCCGGACAGCTGTGCCGGGCGCATGTGGCTGCGGTGCGAGAGGCCGACTTCGTCCAGCGCCTGCCGCGCCAACGGCTCGCTGTCGCGGTTGCGCATGCCGCGATAGCCCAACGGCAGCTGCACCTGCTCCAGCGCCGTCAGCGCCGGGAACAGGTTGAAGCCCTGGAACACGAAACCGACGTGGTGCAGACGGAAGCGCTCCACCTCGCTGCGGGTCATGTGGCTGACGTCCTGGCCAAGCGCATGCACGCGACCGCCATCAGGCGTTGAGAGCCCGGACATCAGCGACAGCAGCGTGCTCTTGCCGCAGCCGGAGGGGCCCGATACCAAGGTCAATTCGCCGGGATAGATGTCCAGCGACAGGCCACGCAGCACGGGCACATGCACATCGCCGGACACGAAGCCCTTTTCGAGTGCGTCGGCACGCAGGGTCGGGATCGCGATGGGAGCATTCGTCATCGGTGGCCCCTCAACGCAACAGCAGCGATGGATCGGAACGGACGACGCTGCGCACCGCCATGATGCTCGACAGCATGGCCATCACCGCGACCAGCGCCACGCAGCCAAGAACCACCATCGGCGTGAGCTGTACCGGTACGCGCTGGGTCTGCGCGGCCATCAGCACCACCGCGCTGAAAGCTGCGGCCAGCAGCATGCCGACACCACCGATCAGCACGGCCTGTTCGAACACCACACGGGCCAGCGCGTAGCGGCCTGCGCCGAGCGCATTGAGGGTGGCGTACTCGCGTACCGACCCGGCCACCACTGCGGCAAATGACTGGTTGGTGATCACCGCGCCGACGAAGCAGACGATGACCGCCATGAACAGCACTGCGATGCCGGCGCCGGTATCGAACAGCCAGTACTGCTGCGAACGACTGGCGAACTCCGGCGCTGTCCAGAACTCGACGGGCGTGGCGCGGCCCGTCGATGCACCGAGTCGATCGCGCGCGCGCGCGGCCAGCTCCGGTGAGCGCGTGCCCGCCACGAAATAGGTGCTGCCTTCATGCGGATCGGTTCCGGCGATGGCACGCGCGGTATCCAACGACGCCAGCACGTTGACGCCGCCAAGGCCACGCAGGCCGGGTTGCGCGGCAACCACACGCACGGCCTTGCCATTGATCCACGCGCGGTTGCGGTGCAGATCGACGCCCAGCGTATCCAGGTCCGCGCTGTCGACGATCACCGCACCGGGTTCGCGCAACCGCGCACGCAGATCGGGCGACAGGATGCGCGAGAACATCATCGCGTCGCCTGCCGTGGAGATGCCGGACAGATACACCGACACGTTGCCGGCACCCTGTGCGCTGGAGCGCCACTCGCCATCGACCCACTCGTAGGGTTCGACGCGGGTGACATCCGGGTCCATCCGCAGGCGATTCTCTACATCTGCACTGATCGCATGACCGTAGTTCACGCTCTGCGTGCCGGCAAAGCCCGCCCAGACATCGGCGCTGGATGCCTTCACGTAGATCGCGGCGGTGCCGAAGATGCCCAGCACCAGCGCCGCCTGCACGATCAGCAGCACGCCGGCGAAACACATGGCCAGCACTACCGGCAGGAAACGGCGCCACTCGTAAACCAGGGTCTTGCGGGCAAGCGCGATCATTGCGCGTCGCCTTCAGGCTCGACTGGCAAGGGAGCACCGCCCACTGCGCGATAGAGCGATGCGAATGCAAGTACGCGAGCACCCTGCGCGCCGATCAGGTCGGCCTGCGCGGACAGCGCGGCACGCTGGGTTTCCAACCCGTCGAACTCACTGGAAAGACCAAGCTGCACCTGCCGGGCCTGTCGTACGACCTGCTGCCGGGCTGCTTCGTCGGCCACCTGCAGCGACTGGATGCTGCTGTCCTGGCGGGCCAGGCTGCCCAGTGCACCCTCCACTTCCGCCACGCCCTGCAGCACTGCCTTGCGATACCCCAGCAAGGCTGCATCCAGCTGCTTGTCGTCGGATTGATAGCGCGCGCGACGTTGGCCCCAATCCCACAGAGGGATATCGATGTAGGGACCGATCGATGGGCTGGAATCGGAATTGGAGCGAGCATTCTGGGTCAGGTTGTAGGCGTAAAGGATGGAACCGCCCAGGCTCAGTTTCGGGAACATCGACGCGCGTGCACTGCCCTTTTCGGCGGCAGCCTGCAGCACATCGGCCTCGGCCAGCAGGATCTGCGGGCGATGGCGCAGCAGATCGGCGGGTACCTGCTGCAGGGTGAAGGCGCTCAGCTGCGGTGGCGTGCGGTAGGCATTCCAGGCCGGATCCGGACCATCGCGACCCAGCAGCAGTGCCAACGCGCGCGAGGCGTTGCCCGCGTTTTCATTCGCCTGCGCAATGGCCGCGCGCGTGGCCGCCCGCCGCGCGCGCAGACGATCCAGTTCACCGGGCTCGTCCAGATGCAGGCGCTGCCGTACCAGGCCCAGTTGCTCGCCACGTGCGTCAACGGCCTGCTGCCTGCCCAGCAGATCCACCTGCGCCTGCGCGACGGAAAGATCCAGGTAGCTGCGCACCACATCAGCGATGACCGCCACCTGCGCCGCATCGCGCAGTGCTTCGGCATTTCCGTTGGCCGCTTGCGCGCTTAGACGGGCACTCTCCGCTGCGCCAAACAGGCCAAGATCCCAGATCGCTTCAACGCCGGCGTGGAAGTACGTGTCGACTGCGGCGGCGTCCTGCACCTGCTTGGCACTGGCGGAGATTTCCGGACGGAAGCGCGCATCGGAGGTGCCCGACACCAGGCGTACCGCCTGCAACCGCAGGGTGGCCTGGCGCAGGTCCAGATTGCCGGCGACGGCCTCGTCCACCAGCGCGTTCAAGCGCGCATCGGCCAGCACCTTCCACCACTGCCGCGCGTCGACCGCTACGCCCTGCCCTGCGGCGGTCTGACTCCAGACTGCTGGCACGCGATCAGGCAGATCGGGAACCGGCACCGACATGCAGCCCACCAGCATCATGCTGGTCAGCAGCGCCCCGGTACCCAGGACGATGCGCGGGACGACGCCATACCGGCGCGCGAACGCTGCCGGGAAAGTGATGCGACTGGCCACCCGCCCGCCTTCGTGGAGAGAGAAGCCGAGGAGGCTACGCCGCGATTGTGGAGTGGACATGGAGAATCGGTCGGAGGTGCGTTACAGCGCGTGTGCGGTGCATGCATTGCGAACCCTCGGCCTTTCCACAGCCTTTCATCGGCGCCGCCAAGCTGAACGCTGGACTGTCCGCGGGCGCTGCGGCACATTGTCCTGAACGCTTCCACTGGCAGGCAATACGCTTGAAATCCGCCCTTCGCCGCACGCTCGGCATCTTCGCGACCGTGCTCATCGTGGGCACGACGGCGATCTGCCTGACCACTCCGTTGGCGTCGAACGCGGCCATGCTGCTGATGGACCGCAGCAACTTCATTCCCGCGCAGTCGTCGATCTTTTCCTTCGAGCCCTACGTGATCAACGAGGGCTCGTCGAACTACTGGTTGTACGGCCAGGACCGGAACTACTACTACCACTTCACCTATCAGGCCGACGCCCCGTATCTGTACATCACGCGGAAGAACGCCTGCGCCGGCTTCGATCGTGCGGACGTGCGAACCTGGTGCGGTGCGGGCCGAGGCAGCCCGCGCTAGCGCGATCGCAATCCCTTTCCGGTGCGCAAACGAAAAACGCCCCCTTGCGGGAGCGTTTTTCTGAATCTGGAGCGGGAAACGAGACTCGAACTCGCGACCTCAACCTTGGCAAGGTTGCGCTCTACCAACTGAGCTATTCCCGCAGATTCCGTTCGACCTGCGTCGAAGGAGCGCTATTGTGTCGGGATTGCTGCACGGCGTCAACAGGATTCTGCTGCCCCCTCATGAAGCAGCGTTCAGCTTCAGGATCACATCCGCACGCCCCGCCGATGGAAGTAGATCTGCTCGGCCAGCCGGCGCATCGGGCCGGTACGCAGCAGCGCATTGACCGGCCAGTCCCGCTGCAGGTGGTCCATTGCCCAGCGCAGCATGCGCTTGCGGTGAAAGGTGGGGGCGGCCTGACGCGCCACCTGCTCTGCGGCCGGCCCCTTGCCGCGCCGGTGCAACCCGATCGCATCACCGACCGCCCAGCCATGCCGCCATGACGAGTGGATGCCGCCGGCCGACAGCGGCGAGACGACACCTGACGCATCACCGGTCAGGATCACGCCCGGCGCAGTGATCGGGCCATCCGGCAACCCGCAGGGCACCAGGCCCGCGCGGGTGCCGGCAACCTGGGCCGAGTGCGGAAGTCCCACAACGTCGCGCACGTGTTCAAGGAATCCCTCGATATCCGGCGCGCGTGCATGTGCGGGATCATGCCGCAGCGCCAATCCCACCTGCACGCCGGTGGGATTCTGCGCGGCCCAGCCGATGTAGCCGGGTGCGAACCGGCGGCTGACAAAGCAGTGCAAGGCATCGCCTTGCGGCAGCTGCACGCCGGCAAACTCGCGCTCGACGCCATACAGATTGTCGCGCACCTGGCCCAGGCCGGTACGCTGGGCAACACGTGATCGTGCGCCATCAGCGCCGACCAGATAGGCCGTGCGCCCCACCCCTTCAACCTGCCACGCGTCGCCGTCGCGGCAGGCGTCGGTGAACGACTGCTGCAGCCGCAGGTCCACGCCACTGGCACGCAGTTCGCTGGCCAGCCAGCGCATCAGGTTCGGCGTATCGGTGGTGAGGAAGTAGTAACCCGGTGCGGTCAGCAGCACGTTGTGCAGGTTCGGCGCATACAGGCGCACGCGTGCGACGCGTTGCACGAGATGATCGGGCATGCGCCCCAGCCAGGTCTGTTCCATCGCCTCCTTCACCACGATACCGGTGGTGTGCAGGCGTTCGCCAAGGTCGGCCTTGCGCTCGAGCACGCAGACGCGCAGGCCGTACTGAGCGGCGGCAAGTGCGCAGGCGGCACCACCAAAGCTGGCGCCGACGATGACCACGTCGTAGTCGTTGGCAGGGGGAGTGTGAGGCATCGCGGCATCACCTTGCTGGATCCGGGAGTACAGCGTGGGATCGGCGCATGGTGAGGCGATGGAGTGGCGGTGAAGTGGGGATGAAGCCGCTCCGGCCAAACGAAAAACGCCCCCTTTCGGGAGCGCTTTTCTTGAATCTGGAGCGGGAAACGAGACTCGAACTCGCGACCTCAACCTTGGCAAGGTTGCGCTCTACCAACTGAGCTATTCCCGCTTGGGAGGCGAAATTCTACCTGTTCTGCGCAACGCGTCAAGGCCTTTTTTTCAGGCAGATCGAGAGGTCATGGAATGCGTCATCCACGCATGGCGTGGATCTACCGCAGGACACATTCCAGGCGATCCACGCCATGCGTGGATGAGGGATCACGCGAAGCCCCACACAGTGCAAGCATGCCCAGTAGATCCACGCCATGCGTGGATGATGGCAGCGATGGGGTCAGAGCCCTTTCCTTCGGAAAGGGATCCGACCCCGGTGCTCAGTTGCCCAGCTTCTTCTGCCGCGAACGCTCGCGCGCGGCGCGCTCGTCGTCACGCAGGCTGGGCCAGGCGGCGTGCAGGTACTGCAGGCCCGACCACAGGGTCAGCACCGCGGCAATGGCCAGGGTCCAGTCACCGATATGGAATACCGGCGGGCCCATCCAGATGTCGTCGACCGGAACGTTCGGCGCCACCGAATACAGCAGGCACAGCAGCGCGACCATCTGCGCGGTGGTCTTGACCTTGCCGATCATCGCCACCCGCACCTTGGCACGCTGGCCGAGTTCGGCCATCCACTCGCGCAGCGCCGACACCGCGATCTCGCGGCCGACGATCACCGCCGCCCAGAACGCCATCCACGGGGTCGGATGCCCCTGCACGATAAGGAACAGCGCCACCGCCACCATCAGCTTGTCCGCGACCGGGTCGAGGAAGGCGCCGAACGCCGACTCCAGGCCGTAGCGACGCGCGATCCAGCCATCGAGCCAGTCGGTGATCGCGGCCAGGCCGAAGATCGCCGCCGATGCGAAGTTGGTCCAGGTGTAGGGCAGGTAGAACACCAGCACCAGCACCGGGATCATCACGATCCGCAACAGGGTCAGCCAGGTGGGCAGGGTCAACGTCATGCGGCTTTATTCTCTCTCTACTCGGCCGGATCCGGCGCGGCCAACCCGTGCAGGTTAGCGTAGATGCGCGCTGCGAGGGCGTCATTGATGCCTTCCACCTTGGCAATTTCCGCTTCTCCGGCCGCTTTCAGGCCGACCAGACCGCCAAAATGCTTCAGCAGGCTGGCGCGCCGTCGCGGCCCGATGCCGGGGATGTCTTCCAGTTTGCTGGTCATCCGGGCCTTCTGCCGGCGCCCGCGATGGCCGGTGATGGCGAAGCGGTGCGCTTCATCGCGCACCTGTTGGATGAACTGCAGGGCGGGATCGGCCGCACCCGGGCGCAGTTCGCGGCCATCGGGCATCACCAGCGCTTCGTGGCCGGCACGGCGTTCCACGCCTTTGGCCACGCCCACCAGCAGCACGTCTTCCACGCCCAGATCGGCCAGCGCCGCCTGGGCCTGTGCCAGCTGGCCGGCGCCACCGTCGATCAGCAGCACATCCGGCAGCACGCCCTGCTCCTCCACCGCGCGGCGGAAGCGGCGATCGATCGCCTGGCGCATCGCGGCGTAGTCATCGCCCGGCTCGATGCCACTGATGTTGAAGCGGCGGTACTGCGCACGCACCGGGCCGGCCGCATCGAACACCACACAGGAGGCCACGGTGGCTTCGCCCATGGTGTGGCTGATGTCGAAGCACTCCACCCGCTTTACCGGTTCGGCCAGCCCCAGCATCACCCGCAGCGCTTCGCTGCGCGCGTGCTGCGCGGTGCGGCTGTTGATCTCGGTGGCCAGGGTCAACTGCGCGTTGCGGCTGGCCAATTCCAGGTAGCCGGCGCGCTCGCCGCGGACGTTCCATTTCAGCTGCACCTTGCGCTCGGCCGAGGCCGACAGTGCGGAACCGATCAGATCGGCATCGGGAATTTCGCGGTCAAGCAGGATCTCGCGCGGTGGATCGAATTCGATGTAGTACTGCGAGACAAAGGCCGCCAGCACTTCATCCGGGCTTTCCTCGCCGTTGGTGCGGGGAAAGAACGGGCGGGTGCCCAGGTTGCGGCCATCACGGAAGGCCAGCAGCATCACGCAGGCCTGCGAGCCCTGCATGGCCACCGCCAGTACGTCGAGGTCGGCCGCGCGGCCGTCCACGTACTGGCGGGTCTGCATGCTGCGCAATGAAGTAATCAGATCGCGCAGTCGCGCGGCCTGCTCGAATTCCAGCGCTTCGCTGGCCACCTGCATCTGCTCGCCGAGCTCCCGGGTCAGCTCATCGCTCTTGCCTTCCAGGAACATCGCCGCGCGGCGCACCGACTCGGCGTAGTCCGCTGCTGGCACCAGTTCCACGCACGGCGCGCTGCAGCGTCCGATCTGATACTGCAGGCAGGGCCGCGAGCGGTTGCGGAACACGCTGTCTTCGCAGCTGCGCAGCTTGAACAGCTTGTGCATCAGGTTCAGCGTCTCGCGCACCGCGGTGACGCCGGGATACGGCCCGAAATAGCGCCCAGGAATGGCACGTGGACCACGATGCAGGGCGATGCGCGGCCAGTCTTCGCGGGTCAGCAGCACATGCGGATAGGTCTTGTCGTCGCGCAGGGACACGTTGTAGCGCGGCGACAGCGACTTGATCAGCTGGTTTTCCAGCAGCAGCGCTTCGGCTTCCGAGCGCGTTACGGTCACGTCCATGCGCACGATCTGCGAGAGCATCGACATGATGCGCGCGTTCTTCGGACTGCCGTTGAAATAGCTGCCCACGCGGTTGCGCAGCGCGCGGGCCTTGCCGACGTACAACAGCGTGTCGTCGGCCGCGTACATGCGGTACACGCCCGGGGCGGTACTCAGCTGGGCCGCGAATGCCTTGCCATCGAAGGTCGGGACAGGAACAACGGTCATTCGCTGATCGGCACTTCGCTGAGCACGCCGCTGTCAGGGTCCAGGCGCAGTACGGTGTGGGAATCGGTTTCGGCGATCCACACCGCGCCGGCACCGACGGCCAGGCCGGCCGGGCCATGCAGGCGCCGCGGCAAGGGCTGGGTGGTCAGTTCGCCGCCGCCCAGGCGCAACGTGCGCAGGCGGCCATTGCCGGTATCGGCGATCCACAACAACGGGGCATCCGGGCTCAATGCGATCGCCTGCGGGAACTGCAGGCTGGCCTGCGCACGCGGGCCATCGTCCTCGCCGAAACGCCAAGTGCCCTGCCCGACCAGGGTCTGCACCAGGTCACCGCGCAGCTGCAATGAACGGATCGAAGAGCCCAGCGCATCGGCCACGTACAGCACCTGCTGGACCACGGCCACGGCGGTGGGCTGGGCGAACGCGGCCAGATGGCCACTGCCGTCGCGCTCGTCGATGGCGCCGCTGCCGGCGCGCCACTGCAGGCTGCGCTGGCCGAGGTGGTAGCTCCAGATGCGGTTGTCGCCGGCCATGGCGACGTGCAGCTGGTTTTCGGCGATGGCCAGGCCCACCGGATGATCCAGCGACACCTGCCGTGGCTGCGTCACCGGCCCTTCCACGGGGGCGCCCGGACGGCCGTTGCCGCACAGGGTGTCGACCAGGCCGGTCAGCAGGTTGATGCGGCGCACGGCATGGTTGCCGGTGTCGGCCACGTACAGCGACTCACGCTCCAGCGCCAGCGCCTGCGGCCGGTGGAAAGCGGCTTCGGCGAGGTTGCCGTCCATGAAGTCGGCGGTACCCAAGCCGAACTGACGCAGCACGCGGCCGCCATGACTGCATTCCAGGATGCGGTGGTGGCCGCTGTCGGCGATGTACAACCGTTCCTGGTTCACTGCCAGACCCATCGGGAATCGCAGCGCCTGGCGGGGTTCGGGGTGCAGCTCGCTGCCGCCACGCGAAGGGGCTGACGGCGCACCCTCGCAGAGGGCATTCAGGGCCCGCTCCAGCTCGCCGGGCACGCCCTGGCCGATCAAGCGCTGCTGTTCGCGACCCTGCGCGTCCAGCAGCACCATGGTCGGCCAGGCGCTGACGCCGAAGCGGCGCCAGCCATCCCAATCGGCGTCAAGCAGCACCGGCATGGTCAGGCCCTGGCGGCGCAGCAATTTCAGCGCAGCCGTGGCATCACGCTCGAAGTCGAAGCGCGGCACCTGCAGCACCAGAGGTTGCAGCTTGCCGGGGTGGCGTGACAGCCACTGGCTGAACTCGGCCAGCCGTTGCGCGCTCCATGCGGAAGCCGCGTTGACGAACAACAGCGCGACCGGCCGGCCACGCAGTTCGGTCAGGGTGCAGGGCGCGGCATTGAGCCAGGCGGCGAACTCGGGCAGGTCCGGGACGGGCTGGATGTTCATGACCCGATTATGCCGGAGTCGGCGTGATGCAACAGGCGTGCCACGGTGCGTTCGGCAGCAGCGTCGACCAGCGACCAGACCTGTTCGAAATGATCGCTGCCACCGGTATAGGGATCGGGAATCGCACGTTCGCCCTGCCCGCCCGACCACGGCAGGTACAACGCCAGGCGCTCGCGCTGGGTGGCGGTAGCAAGGCGAGCGGCATCACGCAGATTGGCCTCGTCGGCGCACAGGATCCAATCGAAAGCATCGAAGTCCTGCCGCTGCAACTGCCGCGCGCGCAGGCTGCCAAGGTCCACGCCATGCCCGGCCGCGCATGCAATGGCACGCCGATCGGGTGGCTGGCCCACGTGCCAGTCGCCGGTACCGGCCGAATCGACCTGCACCCGCCCAGCCAGCGCCGAGGCATCCAGGCGGGCACGCAGCGCGCCTTCGGCCATCGGCGAGCGGCAGATGTTGCCGAGGCAGACGACCAGCAGCCTCATCGCGCGGCCATCGCCTGCAGCAGCGTTTCGGCGCGCTGCAGGTCTTCAGGGGTGTCGATGCCCGGCGGGAAGGGTTCGGGCGAGATCGCCACGGCAATCGGGTAGCCTGCTTCCAGCACGCGCAACTGCTCCAGCGATTCCACCTGTTCCAGCGTGCCCGGCCGCATCGAGGCGAACTGCTGCAGGAAACCGGCACGGTAGCCATAGATGCCGATGTGGCGCAGCCACTGATGGCCTTCGGGCAGGGTGTCGCGGCTGCGGGCGAAGCCATCGCGATGCCAGGCGATGGGCGCACGGCTGAAGTACAGGGCCTCGTTGCGCACGTTGCGCACCAGCTTGACCACGTTGGGGTCGAACAACGTGTGGGCATCCTCGACCGGCGTGGCCAGGGTCGACATCGGTGCGCTGCCCGCCACCAGTGCCTCGGCCACGGCGCGGATGCCGGCAGCCGGCGCGAACGGTTCATCGCCCTGCAGGTTGACCACCACGGTGTCATCGGACCAGCCCGCGATGCGCGCGCACTCGGCTAGGCGATCGGTACCCGAGGCGTGCGAGGCAGCGGTCATCGCCACCTTCACTTCCGCCAGGCCGGACAATGCGTCGGCAATGCGCTGGTCGTCGGTCGCGACCCATACCTCACCTGCGCCGGCCTGCAGCGCGCGGCGCGCCACATGCAGCACCATGGGTTCTCCGCCCAGCAGGCGCAGCGGCTTGCCCGGCAGCCGCGAAGCGGCATAGCGGGCCGGGATGGCAACAACGAAGTCGGTCATGCGGGCGGTACTCGGCAGGCGCGATACAGCAGGAATGCGGCCGGCGGCGTGCATTTGCAAGCGCCGCACGGCCCCTCAGTTCGGTCGCAGCTTGTCCAGGCGATCGGTCAACGCGATCCAGAAAGCAGCAGGCATCTCGGCACGCAGCGGCACCGCGTACTGCCAGTCATTGGCGAACGCGCGGCACTTCACGGCATCCTTTTCGGTCATCAGCACCGGCAACTGGCTGCCAAAGGACAGATCCTGCGGCTGGTAAGCATGATGGTCGGCGAAGGCGTGCGGCACCACGCCGATCGCACGCGCGCGCAGCATGTCGAAGAAGCGTTGCGGATGGGCGATGCCGGCCACGGCATGCACGCGCTGGCCCGCGAAGTACGAAAGGGGACGTGCGCGCCCGCCGGCCAGCGGCTGTGCACTGTCGATGTGCAGGGCCATCGGCCATTGGCCGAAGCCACAGGCCTGGGCAGCCGCCGCTCCATCCGCCTGGCCCAGGTTGACCACCCGGAAATCGCATTCCGCTGCGCGGCTGACCGGCTCGCGCAGCGGGCCGGCGGGAATCATCCGGCCATTGCCATAGCGGCGCTGGGCATCAACCACCTCGATCTCGATGTCGCGCGCCAGCCGGTAGTGCTGCAGGCCGTCATCGCAGACGATCACGTCGCAGCCGGCGGCGATCAATGCCTTGCCCGCTGCCACGCGGTCACTGTCCACGCGTACGGGCACGCCGGTCTTCCAGGCGATCAGCACCGGCTCGTCGCCCCCCAGGGCAGTCGGCGTATCGGCTTCCACCCAACGTGCCTTGTCCGCTTGCTCACGGCCGTAGCCGCGGCTGGCGACACCGGGCTTCCAGCCCGCGGCCCGCAGGCGCTCGACCAGGGCGATGGTCAGCGGCGTCTTGCCGGTGCCGCCGGCGGTGATGTTGCCAACCACGATGACCGGCACCGCCAGCGCATGGCGCTTGCGCCAGCCACGCCGGTACAGGCGCCGGCGCAGCGCGGTGACGCCGGCATACAGCGGCGCCAGCAGTCGCATCGGCCACGGAGCCGGGCTGCCGTCGTACCAGTACGGCGGGGTCTGGGTACCTTTGCCCGCCATCAGTCCTGCCTTTCGCGGAACTGCATGTTGTGCAGGTGCTGGTACAGGCCGCCCATCGACAGCAGCTCCTGGTGGGTGCCGCGTTCAACGATGCGGCCATGGTCCATCACCAGCACCTGGTCGGCATGCTCGATGGTCGACAGGCGATGCGCGATCACCAGCGTGGTGCGCTCGGGCATCAAGCGCTGCAGCGCATCCTGCACCAGGCGCTCGGATTCGTTGTCCAGCGCCGCGGTAGCCTCGTCCAGGATCAGGATCGGTGCATCGCGCAGGATCGCGCGGGCGATCGCCAGGCGCTGGCGCTGGCCGCCGGACAGCAGCGCGCCATTCTCGCCTACCGGCGTCTGCAGCTGCTGCGGCATGCGTGCGATGAACTCCCAGGCATTGGCCGCCTCGGCAGCTGCACGGATCTGCTCGTCGGTGGCATCCATGCCGTAGGCGATGTTGGCCGCGATGGTGTCGTCGAACAGCATGACCTTCTGGCCGACGATGGCCACCTGCCGGCGCAGATCGGCCAACGGGTACTCATCCAGGGCAACGCCGTCGAGCAGGATGCGGCCACCGTTGGGTTCGTAGAAGCGCGGCACCAGCCGGATCAGGCTGGTCTTGCCGCTGCCGGAACGACCGACGATGGCGGTGACCGTGCCCGGCCTGGCAACGAAGCTGATGTCGTCCAGGGCGATGCCACTGTCTTCACGGTAACGCAGCATGACGTGCTCGAAGGCCAGTTCGCCGCGTACGCGCTGCACCGCGTGCTTGCCCTCGTCGCGCTCGACCGGCATGTCGATGATGCCGAACAGGCGCTCGGCCGCAGCCACACCGCGCGAGATCGAAGTCTGCACGCTGGTCAGCCGCCGCAGCGACGGAATGATGGCCATCATCGACGTCATCAGGCCCATGAACTGGCCCGCATTGAGCTTGCCGGCCAGTGCCTCGCGGGTGGATACCCAGACGATGACTGCCAGCGCCAGCGCCGCCAGGAACTGGACCACGCTGGAGGCCGCCGCGCGGGTCACTTCCACCTTCATGTTCAGCGCCAGCATGCGGTTGGCCAGGCGCGAGTAGCGCGAGATCTCGTGCTGCTGGGTGCCGTGCACCTTCACTTCCTGCTGCGCGGCCAGCGACTGCTCGGCGGTCTGCGCCATGGTGCCCATGCCGTCCTGGATGCCGCGGCTGATGCGCCGGTAGCGCTTGCCGACGTAGGACACGATCACGCCGATCAGCGGCACCACCACCAGCATCGCCAGGGTCACCTTGACGCTCATCTGCAGCATCACCGCCAGCATGGCGATGATGGTCAGGGTATCGGCCACCACGGTCTTCAGCGCGTCGGCACTGGCCTGGGTGACCTGTTCGGTGTCGAAGTTCAGGCGGCTGACCATCACCGGCGTCGCCTCGGCATCGAAATGCGAGGACGGCAGGTGCAGGTACTTCTGCAGCACCTGTTCACGCAGGTCGCGGACCACGCTGCGGCCGGTCTTGGCCAGCGTGTAGTCGCTGACCCAGGTGGCCACGCTGCGCATCAGGAACAGGCCGAGAATGGTCAGCGGCAGGATCACCGCCATGCGCGGCTCGGGGTTGACGAACCCGCGGTTGACCAGCGGCTCCATCAGCTTGGTGAAGTGATAGCCGGCCAGGGCTTCGACCACCATCGCGATGACCGCGCCGATCATGAACACCCAGTAGGTGCGGGTATAGCCCAGCAGTCGTTTGTAGATCGGCCACACTGGCGCGTGATGGGAACTCATGGACGCACCTCTGGCGCTGTTGCAATGGCGATACGACGGAAGCCGAGCTGGCCCAGCGCGTCCTGCGCGGTGACCACGGCCTGATAGGGAGTGCGCGCGTCGGCACGCAGCAGCACGGTCTGTTCGCGGTCGCTGCCGGCGACGGCCGCAATGGTCTGCTTGACCGACTCGACGTCGCTGCGCAGCACTTCCTGATCGTTGACGAAGTAGCGGCCGTCAGCGTTGATCAGCACGCTCAGCGAGCGCGGCGGCTCGTTGGTCTGCTGCGGGCTGGCGGTCGGCAGTTGCACCTGCAGCGTCGATCGCGCATCGAAGGTGGTGGTGACCACGAAGAAGATGATCAGCACCAGGATGACGTCGATCAGCGGCACCAGGTCGATATGCGGCTCATCCTGGGACCGGTCGTTGCCGATACGCATCGATCAGGCCTTTGCCGTAGCGGCGGAAGACGCGCGCGCAGCAGGGGCCGGGGTCATCACCCCGGGGCGACCGTCCAGCGTATCCAGCAGCGCGCTGGCTTCCTGCTCCATCTCCACCACGTAGCCGTGGATGCGGCCCTTGAAGAAGCGGTGGAACATCAGCGCCGGGATCGCCACGATCATGCCGGTGGCGGTGCACACCAGTGCCTTGCCGATACCGCCGGCAAGCTGGTTCACATCACCCACGCCGTGGTCGAGGATGCCCAGGAACATCTGGATCATGCCAACGACGGTGCCCAGCAGGCCCAGCAATGGGCCAGCCGAGGCGATGGTACCCAGCGCGTTGAGGAAACGCTCCATGCGGTGCACCAGATGGCGACCGGTGTCCTCGATGCGCTCACGGATCTGGTCGCGCGGGCGGTTGCGCGCTTCCAGCGCGGCGGCCAGCAGGGCACCCAACGGTGAATTGGCACGCAGGGTCTGCAGGTGCGCCGGGTCCAGCTTGCCGCGCGCGGCCCAGTTGCGGACCTCCTGGCCCAGGCCAGGCGGCAGCACCTCGTTACGCCGCAAGGACCAGAAACGCTCCAGGACGATCGCCAAAGCCAGTACGCCCAACAGCAGCAGCGGCACCATCGGCCAGCCACCGGCCTTGACCAGTTCCCACACGTTTCAACCCTCCGGCCCAGCGGCCGCTTGTTCGATCGGCGATAGGATAGCAGCCGACCGAGCTCGCCCAGCGGCATCCCACCACCGGGCGGCGTGGATACGCTGTTCACGCAGCTGCAGGCCTTGTGCGCCAAGCCATACGCGGATCGCGCCCGACTCGGCGGTGGACAGCACTTCGGCGCCCGCCGCCTGCCAGCGCCGCACCACGTCACGTTTCGGGTGGCCAAAGTGGTTCCGGTGCCCGGCCGAGACCAGCGCCAGCCGCGGCGCCACCGCCTTCACCCAGTCCGGCGTGGAACTGCCTCCGCTGCCGTGATGGGGCACCAGCACCATGTCCGCACGCAGCATATCGGCAGCGCCCGCCAGCAGCGCCTGTTCGCCTTGCCGGCCGATGTCACCGGGCAGCAGCACTACCCCGTGCGCGCCAGCAACCCGCAGCACGCAACTGGCTTCGTTGTCGGCGCCCTTCCCGCCAACGGCAGGGAACGCGGCGGGCGGATGCAGCACCTGGAAATCGACCCCGTCCCATTGCCAGCGCAGGCCCTGTTGGCAGCTGCCGGTCGTGGCAATCGCACTGCCCGGTGGAGCCAGGACGTGCAGTCCCGGCAGTTGCTGGCGCAGCGCGGCGAGGTTGCCGCTGTGGTCCAGGTGGTCGTGACTGATCATCAGCTGTGCCGGCGGCTCCTGTCCCAACGCCCGCAACGTCGGCAGCAGCATCCGCTCCTCGCCCTCGCTGCCGGCTGGCGGGCCGACGTCATACCAGAGTGCGTGCCGGGCGGTCCGCAGCAGCACCGCCGCGCCCTGGCCGACATCGTGCACCACCAGTTCCAGCTCACCCTGCCGCGGCCCCGACCGTGCCGGCCACAGCAACGGCAGGCACAGCAGAGAACCGGCAAGCCCGGCCCCGGCGCCGCGTGGCAACAGCCACCAGAACACCCCCAGCGAGGCCGCCGGCAACGCCCAGGCCGGCCCCTGCGCCAGCCACCACATCGCCTGCGGGTGCTCGGCCAAGGGTTGCAGCAGCTGCCAACTGGCCTCGAACACCCAGGCAGCCGTGCGCCAAGGCCACTGCCCTGCCCCGGTGCGCAGGACCTCCAGAGCGGTTCCCAGCAGAGCCAGAGGCACCACCAGCAGGCTCCACAGTGGAATGATAGGCAGGTTCACCAGCGGCCCCAGCCGTGCGCTGCCACCGAACAGTGCCACCGCCAGCGGCAGCAGAGCGACGCTGGCCACCCCCTGCCCTGCCAGAGCGCCGCGCAGCATCGCGGCGAACCCCTTCGGCCGCCCCTGCGGCAGGCACCACAGCAACCACAGCACCCCACCGAAACTGAGCCAGAAGCCCGCAGACAGCACCGACAGCGGTGCCGGCAGCAGCATCGCCAGCGCGGCCAGCGCCAGCCCCTGCGCTACCGTCACCGGACGGCGGGCAACGCGCGCCAGGGCCAGCACCGCGATCATCAGCGCAGTACGCACGGTCGGCAGCTCGCTGCCTGCAACAACGGCATAGCCGGCTGCTGCCACCGCCGCCGCACAGGCCGCCGCCTGCGGTCGTGGCCAGAACCGGGCAAGCCCCGGCCAGGATCGCCAGAGCGCAGAACACAGCAATGCGGCGAAGCCCGCGACGAGACCGACATGGAAGCCGGAGATGGCGATCAGGTGGGTCAGGCCCAGCGCGCGCAGCTGCGCCCAATCGACGTCGGACAGGCCACGCGTATCGCCCAGTGCCAAGGCCTGGATGAACCGCGCCGACGGGTGTGCGATCTGCCTGGCAATGGCGGCACTGGTGCGCTCGCGCCACGCAGGTAGACCATGCGCAGGGCGCAGCCGTCGCGTGGAATTCGAGTCGCGCACGCTGGCGTTTCCTGCCAGCCCACGCAGCAGCGCATGCCGCTCGCCATCGAAGCCCCCCGGGTTGATGCGTGAACGTGGCGGTCGCACGCGCAGCGACAGCCGCCAGTCAGCTCCGGCGTGCAGGTGATGTCTCTGATCAACCTCGGCCTCGGTCGGCCCACCCCGTGGCGCGTGCCAGAGCACCTGCAGCCGCTTTCCACGCAGCGTCGGCATCGCATCGGACGCATCCACCCGGAACTCGAAGCGGGTGTGTGCAGGCGTTTCCTTCGGCAGATCGATGACCTGCCCCCGGACGAGCACATCCTGCGCAGCAGAACCGGCCGGCAGCTGCGTCTGCATTGCCCAATACCCGTGGCAGCAAGTCCAGGCCAAGCCGAACAACAACGCAGCCGCCGCGCGTCCGCGCCAGCGCACCACCCAGCCCAACGCGGCCACGACGGTCGCCGCAACAGAAGCCCACAGCGGTGGCAACACCGGCAGCAGCACGCAGACCAACGCACCGGCAACCAGAGCGGCAGCGCACGCGGGGCCAAACAAGGGCGACAAGGTCCGATCGGCTGCCATCGACACAGCGTGCCGAGGCGCGGCCTCACCCAGCCATCAGGCAACACCGTGTGGCGTTGTCAGCGCCCGGCTAGCGACGCACGCTGCCGCGGTGGAAGTTGACCCGGAAGCTCGCCCCCCCCCCAACGGCCTCGCCCACGCTCACCGTGCCGCCGTGGTGCTGCACGATCTCCTTGACCAGATGCAGGCCGAGGCCGCTGCCACTGCCAGCAGCACGCAGGCGGTGGAACGGCTCGAAGATCGCCTCGCGGTCACCGACCGGCACGCCGGCGCCCTGGTCGCTGACTTCCAGCAGGCCCTGCCGGTCCAGACGCACGCAGATGGTGCCGCGCCCGCCGCCATGGACGATGGCGTTGTGCACCAGGTTGGCGATCACCCGCCCCAGGGCGAGGCCATCGCCGTGGATCCATACCGGCGTCTCCGGCGCATCCACTTCAAAGCCGTAGCCGGCACCAACGACCAGAGGCGCAAGGTCGGCGGCCGCTTCGCGCACGACATGCGCCAGGTCCAGGCGCTGCAAGGCTGCGACGTTCCGGTCCAGGCGCTGCAGGTCGAGCAGGTGCTCGGCGACGTTGCCGAGACGGGCGACATCGGTCAGCAGCTGCGATTTGAGCTCCCCCTGCGGCAACTGCGACAAGCGCGCCTGTACCACCGCAATCGGTACCCGCAGCTCATGTGCGGCGTCGGCCAGGAATTTATCGCGTGCTGCGTAGCCCTGCTGCACCTTGTCGATCGCATCGTTGAACGCTTCGACCAGAGGCGCGACCTCGGTCGATACCAGCTGCGCGTCCAGGCGCGCACCGGGCTGGCCGATATCCAACTCCTTGGCCTGCTGCGCGGACCGGCGCACGCCACGCATGGCGCGATGGATCACCGTCGGCATCACCAGCAGCGTGACCACGATCAACGGCAGGAAGAACCACAGGCCGATCAGCCGCAGCACCATCAATGCGCCATCCAGCAGGCCGCCCTTCGGCGCCCCGCCCACCATCACCGTGATGCGGCGGCCGTCTTCGTTGCGGATCATCACGCGCGCCACATCCAGGTACGGCGGTACCAGCGAACCCAGCTCGGTGGCACCCAGTGTCGGCAGGCGGGCCAGCAGCGGCGCGTGGATGGCAGGCAGCGTGCCGCGCTGCAGCCATGCACCGCGATCGTCCACCGCCGCGAACCACAGGTTGCCACCGGCACGCGCATCGAGCTTCTGCCAGCGTGCTTCGTCCAGCACCAGACGGCCGCCTTCGCTGTGCACCGCATTGGCTGCGCTCTCGGCCATGAACATGTCCATGCCCCAGGTGTCCTTGTCGCCCCAGGTCAGGATCAGCGCGACGACGGCGAACAACACCGTGAAGGCCTGCGCCAGGAACAGCCGCCACGCCAGTCCAAGGGTGATCGAACGAATCGGTCGTGCCATCTCAGGCCTCCGCCAGCAGATAGCCGACGCCGCGGATCACGTGGATCTCCACGCCTGCCCCGGCCTGCTGCAGCGCCTTGCGCAGCTTTGAAATATGCGCATCGAGCGCATTGGACTGGATCTCATCATCGAATCCGTACACCGCCGATTCCAGCGCGCTGCGGGTGACCGTGCGCCCCTGCCGCATCGCCAGCGCCTGCAGCACCAGCACCTGCCGCCGCGGCAGTGCAACCGGCTGGCCGTCCACCTGCGCCTGCAGCGATTCGAAATCGAACTCCAGCCGGCCCAGCCGCAACCGGGGGGTCACCATCGCCGACGGTCGACGCGAGACGGCACGGATGCGCGCCATCAGCTCTTCGATCGCCACCGGCTTGACCAGGTAGTCATCGGCACCGACATCCAGCCCCTCCACCTTGTCCGACAGCCCACCCTTGGCAGTGAGCATGATCACCGCCAGGTTCGGCCGCAGCGCACGGGCAGTCGCCACGAAGCCCACGCCATCACCATCGGGCAGCTGCCGATCAAGCAGCATCAGCTGATGCACCGGCTCACGCAGGGCGAGCGCAGCCTCCGCCAGGCTGCCGACCACGTCGGCGACCACACCCTGGCGCTCAAGCCCGGACTGCAGGGCTCGCGAGAGATCGGGGTCATCTTCGACCAGGAGAATGCGCATCGGGGGCTCGGCAACCGGAAACGGTGCCGATCATAGTGCCTTCGGCGTGCAGGTGGCGGCGATGCCAGCAGATTGCGCCTGCGCAATGTTCCGACAATGTTGCGCGCGCAGCATGCATCGCCATCCCTGCAACGCACTACATCGATGACCTCACTGTCCCCCGCCCTGCTGCGCCCCCTGCTGTGCACCGTCGCTCTCTCCACGCCGCTGCTGGCCTCCGCGCAGGAACAGGCTCCGGGGGTACAGGCCGGCATCACCTTCGGCGCGACCACTGGCGCCTACGCGCACTATGACGACAAGCCGCTGGTGCTGCCGGCGCTGTCCTGGCAGGGCAAGCGCTTCTTCGCCAGCCCCGGTTCGCTTGGCATGAACCTCTACAAGGCCGACGGCCTGCGCCTGTCGGCGGTGGCGACGCCCTACACGTTGCGCTTCAAGACCGACGACGTGAACGATCCGCAGCTGCGCCGCCTGCACAGCCGGCAGATGTCGGCGATGGTCGGCATCAACGCCGACTACAGCGCCGACTGGGGCGCGGTGGCGGCCAGCGTGAAGCGCGAAGTGAGCGGACACGGCGGCGGCGTTGAATCCAGCCTGCATTACAGCTATCCGATCCAGGCCGGCCGCTTCACCTGGGTGCCGCGCGTGGGCGTGGTGCATTCCAGCGCCCGCCTGCTCGACTACTACTACGGCATCAGCGACGAGGAAGCACTGCGCTCCGGGCTGGCGGCCTACAAGCCCGGCAGTGCCACCTCGCCGAGCCTGCAGATCGCGGTCAGCACGCCCCTGGGTACGAAATGGCGCGCGACCGGCGTCGTCGCCAACCAGTGGTTCGGTGATGCCGTCGAAGACAGCCCGATGGCACGGCGCAGCAGCCAGACCTCCGCTTTCATCTCGCTGATGCGCGCGTTCTGACCGAACCTGCATCCGCCCCACGGACCACAAGGATCCCGCATGGCCGCTGTCACCCCCACCGCCGATGCCAACGCGATCCTGCGCGCGCCGGATCTGGACAGCGCCGAGCGCGCCTACCTGGGTCTGCTGCCGGACATGGATCATGTGGACGCGTTGACCCGACGTGCACTTGGCCTGTCACGCGCTGCCGATGCTGCGCGCGGATACGCACTGTCGATGACGCTGGTCGGCCTGCGCCTGCAGGAGCTGGAAATGGGCGAGCCGTGTGCGGCCGAACATCGCCAGGCGACGCTGCGCAGCCTTCGCCAGGCCTTCACTGCGGCCTGAGCGTTCCGTCAGCGGAAGGTCGTCCAGGCCAGCACCGCAGACAGCAGTGCGACCCAGATCACGGCCTTGAAGGTGCCTTCCAGCATGTTGCCGCCGAACAGCAGTTCGATGATCGGGTTAGGCCGGGAAACGGGAGCATGGTCACTCATGGTGGCGTCCTGAGGTTTGGGAACTGCGTCACCGATGATACAAAAGCTTGACATTCCTGTTGCTGTTTCCGGTATGGTCGATGCAACGCGGCGTTCAAGGATGATCGATGCTCAAGCGTGCACTGTTTCCCGTAGTCGCCCTGCTGCTGGCCGCACTGGTCATCATGCTCTCCTGGCAGAACCGCCAGTTGCGGCAGGTCAACGAACAGATGGCGGCGCAGCTGCAGCAGACGCAGCTGGACGCGCATGGTCTTGCCACCGGCACCCGGCCTGAACTGTTGACCCTGCGGACGACGCAGCAGACCCATGTCGATATCGGTGGCGCGCGCGGCGTGCCGCAGATCCTCTACTTCTTCTCTACCGCCTGCCGTTACTGCCTGGCCTCGGTGCCACAACTGCAGCAGATCGCGGCTGCGCGAGGCAGTGCCGAGCTGGTGGGCGTGGGCCTGCCACCGTACGACCAGCTTGCCGACTACGCAGGCAAGCACGCGCTGGCGTTTCCGATCGCCGTCGACGATCAGGGCGAAGTCTCCAAGCGCTACCGCGCCACGCTGACACCGATGCTGATGGTGCTGGCCGCAGATGGCAGCATCGCCTACAAGCATGTCGGCCAGCTCGACACCGGGACGGTGCAGGCCGTCGCCAACGCAATGAATCCGGGAAGCCACACCAACTGAAGGAGATACACATGATCGGGAAGAAAACGCTGTTCTCGTCCGTCGCCGGTATCGTCATCGTTGCTGCAATGTCATTCGGGGCCGCACAGGCCTTCGCCACACCGGTGAAGACCGGCTTTGCACCGGGTTGCGTGGATACCCCCGGATGCATGTTCGGCGGCAATGGCCGCGCCGGCGGCACGCGCATCTGCTGCGTCGCCAACTGATCCCGCTTCGACACCGCCCCGCACGCGGTGACTTCATGTTCCATCGCCATTCCAAGGAGATACACATGATCGGAAAGAAGAAGCTGTTCTCGTCCATTGCCGGCCTCGTCGTGGTGGCCGCCATGTCATTCGGCGCCGCGCAGGCCTTCGCCACTCCGGTGAAGACCGGCTTCGCGCCGGGCTGCAAGGAACATCCGAGCTGCCCCTATGGCAACGCAGGCTCCCACGGCCTGCTGGTCTGCTGCGACCCCATGTAACCCGCCTCGAAGCGCTGCAAAGGAGATACAGATGATCGGAAAGAAGAAGCTGTTCTCGTCCATTGCCGGCCTCGTCGTGGTGGCCGCCATGTCATTCGGTGCCGCGCAGGCCTTCGCCACTCCGGCCAAGGCCGGGTTCGCACCGGGCTGTGAATTCACCCCGGGCTGTCCGTATGGCGGCTCAGGGCATTGGTCCGGCCCTCGCCTGTGCTGCGATCCGCTCTGAGCCCGCCTGATGGTTCCAGCCACGTCGTGACCTGAGCCCAGGCTTCCCGGCCAACGGGGTCACTTACGGGCAAACGGGCCGGACTGCCTTCACGGGTGGCCCGGCCCTTTTTCATTATCGTGTTCTGCCGCCGCCCCGGCCGGGCACGGATTCATCCTTGCTGGCTCTGGTTGGCGCGCACTTTTCCGGTCTTCGTCGGATACCGGTTTCACAGCGCAGGCCGCAGTGCAACGCTGGGCTCCCTTCTCCGGAGCACCGTGCCATGCCGATGCTTGCCCTGCTGCTGTTGATGGCCGGTCTGTGCAACCGCGACGGCGGTACCGGAAGCGATTCGCTGCGGATGCAGATCCTGCAGGCCGACGCCCAACGTGCCGCCCGCGCGCCTGCCAGCTACGGCCAGACGGACAGCCAGAGCGTGCAGATCCTGCGCCTGAGTGCGGATCGCGTACTGCAGGTGGCCCACGCTCGCGTGCACGGTGATGCCGACGGTAAACAGCGCGGGCAATCGCACGCCCGGGGAATGCTGCAACTGTGGCAGCGCGTGGATGGTCATTGGCAGCTGCAGCGCAGCGCCAGTGTCGAGCAACGCGGTTGACGCTGGCAGCAAGCCGGCCAGGCTGAAACGAGCGCGGATCGCAGGCACAAAAAAACCGGCCCAGGGCCGGCTTTCATCGTTTCCACCGCTGCTCCGGCCATGCCGGGAACCGGTGGTGGGCGGTACAGGGTTCGAACCTGTGACCCCTACCATGTCAAGGTAGTGCTCTACCGCTGAGCTAACCGCCCAAATATTCCGTGCAGCCCGCAGGCTGGTGCTTCTACGTAAAAACCCGGCGCCAGGGCCGGGCTTTTCATGCTCACGACAGCCCCCTGGGGGACTTCGTGGTGGGCGGTACAGGGTTCGAACCTGTGACCCCTACCATGTCAAGGTAGTGCTCTACCGCTGAGCTAACCGCCCGTTTGTTGCTTCTGCAGCGCCGCGATTGCGTCGGTGCAGGCCGCGTATATTACGGACGACGACCGGCAAGCGCAATACTTTTGTGAAGAAAAGCCGCATTACCGCGTTCAGCCCAGGCTGGCTTCCTTCAGCTGCCTGATCTGGTCGCGCACCCGGGCGGCATCCTCGAATTCCAGGTCCTTGGCATGCTGGTACATCCGCTGCTCCAGGGCCTTGAGGCGAGCGGCCAGCTGCGCCGGACTGAGCGAACGGTAGTCGATCGTGTCCTCTGCCACCCCGGAACGGCCTTTGCCCTTGCCCTTGCGGGACTCCTTCTCGGCGGCGTCCGAGCGTGCGCCCTCCAGCACGTCGACGATCGGCCGCGCCACGGAGCGCGGAGTGATGCCGTGCTCCAGGTTGTACTCGACCTGCTTGGTGCGGCGGCGGTCGGTCTCATCGATCGCTGCCTGCATCGAACGGGTGATCTTGTCCGCATACAGGATCGCCTTGCCGCGCACGTTGCGCGCCGCACGGCCGATGGTCTGGATCAACGAGCCGGTCGAGCGCAGGAAGCCCTCCTTGTCCGCATCCAGGATCGCCACCAGCGAGACCTCGGGCATGTCCAGCCCCTCGCGCAGCAGGTTGATGCCGACCAGCACATCGAACTTGCCCAGACGCAGGTCACGGATGATCTCCACGCGTTCAACGGTATCGATGTCCGAGTGCAGGTAGCGCACGCGGATGCCGTGCTCGGTCAGGTACTCGGTGAGGTTCTCGGCCATGCGCTTGGTCAGGGTGGTGACCAGCACGCGGTCACCGGCCTTGATCCGCTCGTTGGCCTCGCTCATCAGGTCATCGACCTGGGTGCCGACCGGGCGGATCTCCACCACGGGGTCGATCAGCCCGGTCGGGCGCACGACCAGCTCGGCCATGTCCTCTCCGGCCTCGCGGAATTCATACGGACCCGGTGTCGCCGACACATAGATGCTGCGCGGGCAGCGCGCCTCCCACTCCTCGAAGCGCAGCGGACGGTTGTCCAGCGCCGACGGCAGGCGGAAGCCGAACTCGACCAGGGTTTCCTTGCGCGACCGGTCACCCTTGAACATGGCGCCGATCTGCGGAATGGTCACGTGCGATTCGTCGATCACCAGCAGCGCATCAGCCGGCAGGTAATCGAACAGGGTCGGCGGCGGCTCGCCCGCGTTCTTGCCGGTCAAATGCCGCGAGTAGTTCTCGATGCCGTTGCAGAAACCGACTTCGGCCATCATTTCGAGGTCGAACTGGGTGCGCTGGGCCAGGCGCTGCGCCTCGACCAGCTTGTTCTGCGCGTACAGCTGCTCCAACCGCTCCTTCAGCTCGACCTTGATGGTCTCCACCGCCGCCAGAACCCGTTCACGCGTAGTCGCGTAGTGGGTCTTCGGGTACACGGTGAAGCGCATGAGGTTGCGCATGGTCTCGCCGGTGAGCGGATCGAACATCGTGATCTTTTCCACCTCGCCATCGAACAGTTCGATGCGCAGGGCCTCACTGTCCGACTCCGCCGGGAACACGTCGATCACTTCACCGCGCACGCGGAAGGTACCGCGCTGCAGCTCGTATTCGTTGCGCGTGTACTGCAGCTGGGTCAGGTGATTGATCAGGTCGCGCTGGTCGATGCGCTCGCCCTTCGACAGGATCAGGCGCAGCGACAGGTAGTCTTCCGGCGCACCCAGACCGTAGATGGCCGACACGGTCGCCACCACGATCGCATCCGGCCGTGACAGCAGGGTCTTGGTCGCCGCCAGCCGCATCTGTTCGATGTGCTCGTTGATCGAACTGTCCTTCTCGATGAAGGTGTCCGACGACGGCACGTAGGCTTCCGGCTGGTAGTAATCGTAATAGCTGACGAAGTACTCCACCGCGTTGTGCGGGAAGAACGCCTTGAACTCACCGTACAGCTGCGCTGCCAGGGTCTTGTTCGGCGCCATGATCAGCGTCGGCTTCTGCACCTGCTGGATGACGTTGGCGATGGTGTAGGTCTTGCCCGAGCCGGTGACGCCCAGCAGGGTCTGCTTGGCGACGCCGGCCTCGAAATTGCTGGTCAGCTTGGCGATGGCATCGGGCTGGTCTCCCGCCGGCGAATACGGCGAGACAAGTTGAAAACTGTCGCTCATGGTGTTGCCAGGTCTCGGGGAAGGTAAGTATAGGGGGCGTCCGGTGACGGTCGGCTGAGGGGAAGCCGGGGAGACCGGCAGGGGGATGCCCGATGGCGACCCCCATTGAAAGGGGCGACGCTCGCTCCATGACCGCGCCCTTGAAACGCCCCCCTGTCCCCGGCCCCGCCCTTGGCATGCAACTGATTGAACTGGTGACGATTATTGCCGTCCTTTCGGTATTGCTGGCGGCAGGATGGCCGACGCTGCAGTCAACACTGCTGCGCCACCGGGCCGACGCACTGCAGCTGACGCTGCATGCCAGTCTCTCCAGCGCGCGCAGCCAAGCGCTGATCCGGCGTGAACTGATCGGCGTGTGCGCCAGCGAAGACGGGCATCAGTGCACGGACGACTGGAGTGCCGGCTGGATCATCTATCGCAGTGGCCTGCGGCGGGGCTCACCAGCAACGCCGGAAGCCATCCTGGCCCATCACCGTGGCCGCGACGATGTCTCGATCCTGGCACACGCCAGCAGCGGACGGCCGCTCCTGTTTTTCCAGGCGGATGGGCGAAGCCCCGGCGCCAATCTGACCCTGCGCATCTGCGCTGGCAGACACCTGCACGGCAAGCTGGTGGTCAACAATGGCGGGCGTACCCGCAGTGAACGCAGCAACCGCGATCTGCCGTGCTGAACAGAGCAAAGAAAAGCAAAAAGCCGCGATTTCTCGCGGCTTCTGCAGTATCTTGCGCCCGAAGTTGGACTCGAACCAACGACCCCCTGATTAACAGTCAAGTGCTCTAACCGGCTGAGCTATTCGGGCGGGGAGGCGCATTGTACTGGTCGAATCCTGGAAGATCAACACCCACTACCAACAATCGGAAACCGCTCCTTCCGAGGTCTTCCGGTTGGCCTGGTCGAGGGTCAGCTTGCCGCAGCTGTCCTTGACCTGCGTACCCGAGGGAGACGCCGTGATCGTGAACGTGGAACCATCGCCCTTGTAACTCAGGTCGTATCGCGTGGCCCCGCCCTCGCGTGGCGAGACCTTGCTGGGCAGGGCGTAGCCCGAGTAGGAATTGTTGCTGGAGTGATAGCGCTCCGCACGTTGCGCGTACTCGGCCAAGTCCGCTTTGGCTACTGCACGGTGTGATCGAAGTACGTACTGCTGGTACGAAGGAATGGCGATGGCCGCCAGGATGCCGATGACGATCACCACGATCATCAATTCGATCAACGTAAAGCCCGCTGAGCGATGAGGCGCACGGAAAGACTGCATGGATGTGGATCCTCGCACAGGGGTCACTGGAGCTGCCGCCAGGACTGGCGACCGCAGGGATAAGGCAGATACAGCGACTGGCTGCCGGCGGCGCCTACCACCATCCAGCAAGAGCTGCCCCCGGGCGGACCTTCCTTGCCACTACCCAGACGCGGTATGACCGACAGGGATACGTCCTTGACCGGCGCGGTTCCCTCGGTCTTCAACGACAGGCCCGCTGTACCCGACGCCGGCTTGACACCCGTGGGTGAACCGGTCCGGACATTCTCCAGGGCAGGCGCACCGGTCAGCGAGGAAAGACCAAACAGCCAGTTCGAACCACTCGTCGAACAGCCAACGGTTTCCAGATTGGGGACATAGGTCGGCATGAACATGATGCCGCTGACCAGCAGTGGATTACCAACGAACCGTTCACCGTTGCTCGCAGGCAGGTTGATCATCCACCCTCGCGCATTGGCCGGCGCAGTCCCTGCCACAATCCTGCGCGCCTCGGCGCCCGTCGCCGGAGCATCCGCGGTATAGGGCGCCAGATTGGCCGAGGTCAAGGTCGATGTGACCCTCTTCCCGCCAATGTCATTGACCGCATACAACGCCTGTCGCGAGGTGTCGTCCTTGTCACTGTAGAACGAGAAGCTGCCCGTACCGAAATACAGCATCACGCCACCCGATGGACCGGTCGCAGCGGTCATGCCGCCCGTGATCGGCTGGCGGAAGTTCCGCGCGCTGGTGTCTTGGCTGACCTGGGTGGTGAACACGGGAACGGTCAGCGCCGCGTCGGAACTATCGGTGAGGTCGAATTTCCAGATGGCGCCACGCTGATCGGCGGCGTAGACGGTATCGGCAAGACCATCGCGACCGCGCAGGTCCTGGCTGTCGCCACGCCAGCGATCCACCACCACCACGTTGCCCAACCCATTGTCTCCGGAGATATTGGCTCCCGAGGCATTGCTTTCTACCGCCTCGATCATCCGCGTGGCGCCGGACGCCATATCCACGACGAACAGAACGGCCTTGCGGCTGGCACTGTTATAGCCGTTGCCGAAGATCGCCTTCCATGCAACCGTCTTGCCTTCCTTCACCGGTACGATCACCGGCTTGCCCAGCACGAAGCCGATGTTGTTGCGCACGCCCTCGGCCAACGACATGTTCAAGTCGCTGATCTCCCAGAGCGCTTGACGCGTGGTAAACGCTGCCGGGTCACTCACGTCCAGCGCAAATACCGAGCGACCACCAGCGCCAGCCGTACCGACCAGTCCCGTCTGCCAGGTGCTGCCGACGAGCATGTCCGAGATGGTGATTGCACCGTCGACGAAATAGCGATGGCGGAAGGTCTGATCAGCGGTATCCGGTTTGTACGGGAACAGCAGGTTGGCCATGTGGCCCAGCGAGGTTGAGGGAATGTACGCAAAGCGCTCGGTCCCTCCCGTACTGTCCATCTCACCCGACGCCCCCATGCCACCATCGAAGGCATGCAGCATGCCGTCATTGGCACCGACGTACACCGTGTAACGACCACTCTTCGCCTTGGTGTCCAGGTACTTGGCATAGCTGACGGCATAATCGTCGCCGAGCTGGCGATAGCCGTAGTCATCGGTAGGCGAACTGACCACCGGCGCCGAATTGACGATATCGCCCAGCGGCGTGGTGCGGTCGCGGTACTTGCCGCCGCTGCGCTTTTCCATCGTCGTATCCGCTTTCAGATAGCGGATGGCCGTGTCGATATCAGCATCAATGGACTTCAGCTTGTCAGTCGAGCACACCAGCATCTCTGCGTACTTGCCATCCGGCTTGCTGCACAGATCGGCCAGGCTGATGTCGGCCGAACCGAAGTCAACCAGCGTACCCGCTTTGTTGGCCACGATGCGGCGACCCGTTGAAGCGAGTTTCGTTGACGCCTCCCAGGCCTCGCTGAACACAGCGACCTGGTCACTGTTGATCTTCACGGTCGACGCCTTCAGCTTGCTCGACCAATCGGTCGCACCATTGCGGATGTCATAGCTTGGCGTCACCGACAGCGAACCTGCGCCAATGCGGGCGCCGGTCATGCCAATGGTTCCCGACGACGACTTGCCGCCGGAAATCGAGGCCAACACACGTCGCATCGCCTCGGTTACATCGGCAGGCGTCTGCGCATTGATGAATTCACCACGGCTGTTGAGCGCGGCGTGCCAGATCTCATCGATGACCGTTCCATCGTCCACCGTCGACGGATCAGGGCTGCCGTTCCAGTTCGGCGGATTCTTGTACGGATCCGCCGTGGCGGCAGCATTCACGCCGTAAATCCGCCCCTGAGCACCAAGCGTGACACCGTAGAAATTCATGTGCAGATCGGCCTGGCAGTCCAGTCGCTTCCACTCCGCGCTGCCTTGGGACAACGTGCCGCAGCGCTCGTCCACCGGCACCTGCCCCTTGGGGAAGCCGGTATCGGAACGAAGCGGCGTCTTGCTGCCCGAGTAATAGGCCGCAGTGATGTCGGCCATCGTATTGCTGTAATTGTCGGCGAAGGGCAGTGTCGGCAGATTCACGGTATTGACCGCGTCCGCGTTGGCGAACGAGCCATTCGGATAGTTCTTGGAATTCGTGTAGCCATCCGTGAACAACATGCCGCCATTGCGCTGGCAGGCGCGGATGACGGGCGCGCCGTCATCGGTACGGCGGAACTGTTCGGCCAGATACTCCACAGCACGACGGTTGGGCGTACCGCTGATCGGCTTCAATCCGTAGATCTGCTGATAGAGATCGGCGCGGTTGGTCACCAGATCATGCATCTTCACGTTCTTCAGGTCATTGATCGTGAAGTAACCCACCCGCATGTTGTCGACGCCGTACAACGCCTCGGTGGACGCACCGACAATGGCCAACGTGCGGCTCCGGTGATACTGGAACCAATTGGCGAAGTTCTGCACCGCAGTATCGTAGGCACCATCGATGCTGTAGTTGTCCTTCTTGATCTGATAGCGGCGCAGATTGCACTTGGGCCCACAGGCCCCCTGGATCACCGGTCGATTCGCATCGCCCGACTTGTATCCGTACGGCGCCGGGGAATTCTCCGGCAGGTAGAAGGTCGCCGGGAAGTACTGCACGCCATATTGCACGGCAGAGCCGATGTCACGCGAAGCGGTGCGCCAGGCGTTGTTGCGGTAATACGCATTGTCGGTTCCCGTGAGATCGGGAATCTTCATCCCGTCGACGAACTGGAATCCCTCACCGCTGCTTGAACGGACACTGGTCATGTTGTACGTGATGTCATACCCCGCAAATCCGGAGCGCGGGTCGACACGCGCCGCCGTGGTACTGGCAGGGTTCCAGCGGGTTCCATCGGCCCTCAGCCACGGCTTGTAGCTGACTGACGGGTTGTAGTAGCTGGCGTTGTAGACGTGCGAGCGGGCGAAGCCGAAGATATCCAGCGGCGGGATCGCACGACCATACGAATAGCGCTCGTTGTAGTTGTTGTGCGCGTAAAGGTAAAGATAGCAATCGACTGAACCGGAGTTGCAGTCCTGCCCAACGCTGTAGAAGCTGCCATTGTTGTTGAAGAAGCTGCCAGTCGACGTGTTGAAGATCAACCGCCCGTCACCGCCCGGGAACATGCGCTCGAAGGTCATCGAATTCGAGTCATCCACGGCCATGATGAACGCAGGCGGGGTCTGCACCTGCACGTTCAAGGGCTCCTGCGCCAACACACCCTGCGCCTGTGCGGCCATCAGGGTATGCACCAGATAGCCGCCAGCGGCGACAACGGCAAGGCCTACGCCCGCCAGGATCCTGCGATTTCGCGTGTTCATGGGTTCCCCACCCTCACAGCTTGAATACGGTGTCGACCGCCGAGCGCGATGTCGCGTCGGTGGCCGTGTCGCCGGCGTATGTCGTGATCTGGTAGACCGGTGTTGCGGCCTCCAACGGCTTGCCCATGTCCAGCGCCCCCTCTCCCTGGATGCAGCCCTGGATCTGCCGGACCTTCACTGCCGGCTTGCTGCCCAGCTTGGTCTTGGCGACCCAGTCCGATGGATCGAAGCCATCGTCGCAGCGTTGATCGATGTCGGCCGAGGTAACCGTCGGGCTGTCACCCGGCGACTGGCGATTGGCAATCTTCTCCACGGCATTCTCGGCACTGCGGGCGGCGCCCTCGGCACTCTGGAAGGCCACGTTGCCTGCACGGTAGCCCGATGCCATGCGCTCCTGCATGCCGGCCACCTGCATGCCTATCACGCCCAGCAGCGCCAGCATGATCAGCAGAATCAGCGCGACGTAGAGCACGGCACCACGCTGCCGGACAGGGGCAGAGAAGGTGTGGCGCGAAGACAGCTTGATGGAGCGCATGGTCGTCAATTCCCGAACAGGCGGTTGCGCAACGCAACGGAAACTTCATAGGCGCCACGGTGGCGCTGGTCATAGGGATCGCCCGGCGCGATGGTCACACCAAGCACCCCCAGGTAGGTAGCTGCCGAACCCGGAGCCTGCGCCGACGCCCGCTGCGGGCTGCGCGCAAGCAGCCCCACCTGTACCATGCCGACGCGGCGCCATGCGCCAACAGCGGTCGCATCCGTCGCGGTGCTGACGGCACTGGCAACACGCTGGTCGACGATGCGGCCACTGGGCGGAGTGGAAAGCGAAATATCCGGCGTTGCGTCAAGGCCGTACAGGAGCTGCATGCTCTCGATGCCCTCCACCAGCTCCTCACCGTCACCGTAGCCACCGGCTCCGTTGGCGCGGGCGCGGTACAGGGCAGGCTCATTATTGCCGTTGCTGGCGATGTAATACACGAGGCCATCGGCGCGATACAGCATCGTCATCGCGTTGCTGACCGAATAGCCGGTCAGATCCAGCTTCTCGATCTTGACGGTGGATCCACTGATGGTGGCCGGGAACACATCGGCGCGGGTGCAATCGGCCAGCGCGAACACGGTCGGAGTGCCGGCGGCACCCGCCTTCAGGCGCGCCATGCCGTCACTGGACACCGTCACCGTGGTTGTAGTGCCATCCACACCGACGCCTGTCACAACCGCCCCTTCCGGGCTCAACAGGCGGAGCACAAGCACATCACTGCCGGGCAGTGGCGCCGGCTTCAGGTTGATGATGCTCTTGGGCACGGATATCGCCGCGCTCCACGTGCGCCCCAGGGTCAGTGTATTGGTCGGGCCGGTGCCTGCGGCCTCATACCCCTGCACCGGCACCGAGAAATCCAGCGGATCTCCACTGCCGGCGGCGATACCGAGGTTGTAGCGGACATCGCCGGTGTTCTTGATCACATGCGCCTGGTCGTTCACGCAGCCAAAGTGACCCGCCATGCGCAGGTCACGCTGCAGGAAGTCCAATGCGAAACGTGCATTCTCCTGGGTCCGGGCAGCCCCCTCGGACAGGCGTGAAGCCGCGCGGGACGCGATGAAGATCTGCGTGATGCCCAGCAGAAGGACCAGACCGATGACCATGGCAATCATCAGTTCGATCAGCGACAGGCCGCGGGCTCGTGAAGACGGACTCATGGACGCGCTCACAGGAAAGTGGTCAGGCCGAAGGTGGTGAGGCTGTCGGGCTCCTTCGGATCCCAACGCTGATCACCCCAGGTAATGGCCACGCTGACCCGGCCGGTGCTCTGGGTAAACTGGACCTCTGCACTGGCCTTTTCACCGAGTGTCTTCACAACCTCACATTGCCAGCGTGCCACGTTGGTCTTCGGCGTCACCGCCGCGCCGGTCGGCCAGGTACAAGCACCATTGGCCGTCACCGCTCCGGCAGCGAACGAGGCCGAAGAGTAGGCCCCGCCGGCAAGCGTATCGGTGCGCTGGGCGCGCATCAGTTCGATCAGGTCGTTGGCCAGGTTGGTCGCCTGGGTCCGGTAATTGGCACTCTGTACGAAGCGCACGCTCGTGGTCTGCAGCAAGGCAAAGCCGAGCAGCCCGAACGCAAGGATCAACAACGCCACCATCACTTCGATCAGGCTGAAGCCACCCTGGGACGAACGCGGAGAGGCAAGGTTGCGGCGATTCATGAGCAGGTTCCCTTGGTCACCCGGACCTGGCCGGACTTGTTGATCGTCAATGTGCTGCGCTGTTCGCCGGCCTTGCAGGACGCCGGGGACAGCACAACCGTCTGATCGTCCGCGGCCTTGCGACGGCCACGGCCGTCAAAGGCGATGGTCGCTCCCGGGGGACCAACCACGCTCAATTGCGGGTTGCCCAGGGAGAAACGCAGCACGCTGTCATTGCTGCCCAGCACGCCATCAGCGTCGAGATCGGACCAGGCCAGCAGCCCCTTGGACCATTCACCGTCACACGCCTGGCCATCGGTACTGCCACAGAGGCCACCACCACGGTTGTTGCGGATGGCCTCGCTGCGCGCAAGGTTGGTCAACGCGATCACTTCGTTGTTGGCAGTTGCCAGCCGGTTCGAACGAATCATGCTGCGGAAGCTCGGATAGGCGATCGACGCCAGGATCACGAAGACGGTCAGGGTGACCATCAACTCAATCAGCGTGAAGCCGTTTTGCCGGCGCAAAGACATTGGACGCTCCCCAGCGTGTTGGTGACCACGATGGCGCACCGGCCTGCCGCCGGCAAGCGGCGGCAGGATGAACGGTCAGATCCGGGCGACGGGCGTCAAACCCTTGACATCCCGCCCTCCCCCACCGGTCCGGCGCGGTCCCCGCCGCGCCGTCCAGCCACCCTCGCCTCGCTTACGCCAGCACCTGGTAGCAGGGCTGGTATTCGCCGGAGATCTTCATCCGGCGCTGCTCGACGAAGGCACGCAGCAGCGCGTCCAGGGCCTGCATCATGTCGGGGTCGCCATGGATCTGGAACGGCCCGAACTCCTCGATGCGGCGCATGCCGTCTTCCTTCACGTTGCCGGCGACGATGCCCGAGAAGGCCCGGCGCAGATCGGCTGCCAGCGCGTGCGGCGCACGCCCGTGGTGCAGGTCCAGCGCCGCCATCGCCTCGTGGGTCGGCACGAACGGCTGCTGGTATTCCCACGGAATCTCGATGGACCAGTTGAAGAAGAACGAATCCTTCTGCGCCAGGCGATGCTCACGCACGCGCTTGATGCCGGCCGACATCTTCTTGGCCACCGCCACCGGGTCGCCGATGACGATTTCGTAGCGCTCGGCCGCGGCGTCGCCCAGGGTCAGGCGGATGAAACGGTCGATCTGCTCGAAGTACGGCGCAGCGACGGTCGGGCCGGTCAGGATCAGCGGGAACGGCAGGTCCTTGTTCTCCTCGCGCAGCAGGATGCCGAGCAGGTACAGGATCTCTTCGGCGGTACCCACGCCACCGGCGAACACGATGATGCCGTGGCCGATGCGGACGAAGGCCTCAAGGCGCTTCTCGATGTCCGGCATGATCACCAGGTGGTTGACGATCGGGTTCGGCGACTCGGCGGCGATGATGCCCGGCTCGGTCAGGCCGATGTAGCGCGTCACGGTCCGGCGCTGCTTGGCGTGGGCGATGGTGGCGCCCTTCATCGGGCCCTTCATCGCGCCCGGGCCGCAGCCGGTACAGATGTCCAGGCCGCGCAGGCCCAGCTCGTAACCGACCTGCTTGGTATACAGGTACTCGTCGCGCGAAATCGAGTGACCGCCCCAGCAGACCACCAGGTTCGGGTCACCCGGGTTGAGGATGCGTGCGTTGCGCAGCAGCCCGAACACCGCATTGGTGATGCCCTCGGACGACTCCAGCTCGGCCGCGTAGGCCGGGCCCATCTCGATCGCCATGTACGCCAGGTCACGGACCACCGCGAACAGCAGCTCGGCCACGCCGCGGATGATCTCGCCATCGACGAATGCCATCGCCGGCGCATTGGCCAGGTCGATGCGCACGCCGCGATCCTGCTGTGCGACCTGGATATCAAAATCGGGGTAAAGATCGCGCGCGGCGCGCGGATCATCGGAGGCACTGCCACTGGTCAGCACGGCCAGCGCGCAGCGGCGCAGCAGCTCGTGCATGCCACCACTGGAGGCGTCGCGCAGGCGCGCAACCTCGGCCCGCGACAGCACATCCAGGCCACCACGCGGGTAGATCCGCGCGTCCTGCACCGGCAGCGTCCGCGCTGCCTTTTCATTCGTTGTCATATCCACTTTTCTGCTTCCTTTAAGGTGTCCGACTGTACTGCCGCCCCCTTAAAAAGCAAAACGGCCGGGAAGCCCGACCGTTGGATAGGTGCGTCCCGCGTTCGCCGCTCCGGGACCGCTTCGGCGGCATCTGCGCCGCGCACGTGCTTGGATGCTACGCCGATGCACCACCTCCCGCAAGGACTTTCGCCTGAACGGAAAACGGCCGGGTTTCCCCGGCCGCTTCCTTTTACTGCATCAGGCTCTGACGGATCAGAACTTGTACTTCAGGGTCAGCTGCATCGACCAGCGCGACACACCGGTGTTGCCCTTGTCGTTGTTGTTTTCCTGGATCGACGAATCGTCAGCACCGGTGAACGAGTACACATACTTGCCGGTGGCCGGATCGATACCGGCGTAGTTGGCAACACGGCGGGTCGAGTAGAAGCCGTAATCGTCGATCAGACCCCACTTCTTGTTGATCAGGTTGCCGACATTCATGATGTCCAGCGCGATCTCACCCTTGTGGCTCTTCACGAAGCCCGGGAACTCCTGGCTGATGCGGACGTCGAAGGAATTGATCCACTTGGCACGGTGCTGGTTGGCCGGGACGACGCTGCCACGGTAGGCCTCGAGCTCCGGATTCTTCGCGAGCCAGTCGAAGAAGCTCTTCTCCATCGCCACGCCGCCGGTGAACAGCACGTCGCCCGGTGCATTCGGCACGTAGAACAGGTCGTTGGTGGTTGCACCATCGCCGTTGGCATCGTTGTAGAAGATGTAGCTGTACGGACGGCCCGAGCGACCTTCGTAGAACAGGCCGATGCGGGTGGCGTTGTCACCGAAGAAGTTGTGCTTCCATTCCAGGGTGCCGGTGATGCGGTCCTTGATCGCGTAACGCGAATTGTAGGCCACGTCTTCATTGGCATTGAAGATCAGCGTGTTGTTCCAGTTCGAGGTGTTCTGCGAGCTGGACAGCGGGCTGACTTCCTTCGACTGGGTGTAGGTGTAACCCAGCGACCAGCCCCAATTCTCGGTCAGCGGCTTGGCCAGCGAGAAGGTCGCCTGGCTGCCACGGCCCTTGTCGGTATTGCGCATGACCAGCACGTCGCCCATGTCGCTCGGACGGTTGGCACGGTCACCCGCGCCATTGGTGCCGGTGGTCATGCCGAAGTTGGTGCCATCGGCGATGCGGCTGTTGGCCGGATTGCGACCCTGGGCGTTCCAGTAGATCGCACGGCCGTCCGGACCGTAGATGGTTGGCGCGGACACGTCCAGGCGATCAAAGTAGATGCCGTCCTTGACCTTGGTCACCAGCAGTTCGGCCGACGCCACGATGCCGTACCACGGCAGTTCATGGTCGAACGCCAGGTTGGCCTTCCACACCGACGGCAGGCGGGTGCCCGGCGCGATGATGTCCACGTTCTGGCGCGCCGTCGCCGGGCCACCGGCCGGAACGTACGGGTTGTTGCCATCCGGGGTGAAGGAACCCACCGGCGGGTTGCGCTGGTCATACTCGATGTAATTCAGACCGGTGTTCTGGTACGCACCGGCCAGCCAGACGTTCGGGGCGGCGCCACCGAACAGGCCCACGCCACCGCGCAGCTGGGTCGGACGCTCGCTGTCGAAGGTGTAGTTGAAGCCGACACGCGGCTGCACCAGGTTCTTGTCGACCAGCTTGGTGTTGTTGAAGCCATACAGCTGCTCGATGCGCGCGTTGTACAGGCGCTGGCTGCTGAAGTCAGGCATGTCGATGCGCACGCCGAACATCAGGTTCAGGTTGTAGTTGATCGCCCAGGTGTCCTGCACGAACACGCCGGTGTTCTTCAGGGTGAAGTCGGCCGGGATATCACTGCGGCTGCCATCGGCGCGCGGCGCACGCAGCTGGTAACGCGCCGCCTTGCCCGCCAGGAAGTCGTTGACGCTGTTGAACTCGTACACGCCGTTGAGGTTGCGGCCATAGAAGTTCATCAGCTCGTTCTTCGAATAATCGAAGCCGAACTTGACGGTGTGGTCACCGACGTACCAGGTGCCGGCACCGAAGGCGCTCAGTTCCTTCGACTCGACGATGTTGACGTGGGTGTTCTGCTCGGTACCGACGTACAGCGAATCGTTGCCCGAACGGATGCGGATCTGCGGCATGTCGACCAGCGGCACGCGGTTGGCCGAGTAATCCTTGTGCGAGACCTTGAACTCGGTCGAGAAGTTCTCGGACCAGTCACTGAACAGTTCGCCCATCCAGGTTTCGTATTCGGTCGGCTGCTGGTACCAGAAGTTGCTCAGCGAGATCGCGCTGCTGCTGACCTGCGGGAAGCGAACGACGTTCTGCTCCATCTTGTTGTAGCGCAGGGCGGCACGATGGTTCTCGTTGATGTTCCAGTCCAGCTTGACCGCGTACTCTTCGATCTCGGTCTTGCTGTTCGGCGCGGCCAGGCTGCCCGGGTCATAACCCAGGTTGCCCAGGTAGTTCTGGACATCGGTGATCTGCTGCTGGGTGATGGTGCCCTTGCCGATCGGGGTGTCGCTCAGGCTGATGCCGGCGGCCGAACGCTCGTACTTCTCGTAGTTGCTGAAGAAGAACAGCTTGTCCTTGACGATCGGGCCGCCGAAGGTCATGCCATAGGTCTTCTCGTCTTCGAAGCCGTTGAAGTCCTGGCGGTCACCTTCCAGGCGCGAACGGACCATGTCCTTGTCGCGGTACGAACCGTACACGGTGCCGTGGAATTCATTGGTGCCCGACTTGGTCACGGCGTTGATCACCGCACCGGTACCACCAGCGATGGTGGTGTCGTAGTTGGCCAGGTCGATGTTGATTTCCTGGATCGCGTCCATCGACACCGGCTGGCGCTCGGTCGGCAGGTTGTTGGAACCCAGGCCGAACGGATCGGAGGCACTGATGCCGTCGATGCGGATGGCGTTGTAACGGGTGTTCTGGCCACCGGCCGAAATCGCACCGTCAGCCTTGCTGACCTGCGAGATGCGCGGGTCGAGGCGGACGTAGTCCTGGATGTTGCGGTTGGCCGACGGCAACGCATCCATCGTTTCGCGGGTCACGTTGGTGCCGGTGCCCATCTTGTTGGCGCTGAAGATGTCCAGGCCACCCGCGGTCGCGACGACGTTCACGGCATCCAAATTGGTGGCCGCAACATCGCCGGCCAGGTTGGCGTTGACCGTGTTGACCTGGTTCAGGTTGAGGTACACGCCCTCTTCGGTCTTGGTGCCCTCACCCGGCTTGGTGATGGTGATGGTGTACGGACCACCCACGCGCAGGCCGCGCGCGTTGTAACGACCCGACGCATCGGTGGTCGCACGCGAAACCGTGCCCGATTCGGTGTGGGTGATGGTGACTTCAGCACCAGCAACAGGCGCGCCCGCATTGGACACGACCTGGCCGCCGACACCGGCAGAGGTGCTCTGGGCGAAGGCGGGAGCGGCGGCGAGCGCAGCCACGAGACCAAGGGTGAGCTTGGACATCCGGAATGGGTGAGTCATTGTTCGGTAGCCTCGATGCGAGTTGGCGATGGCGGAAAAAAAGCGCATCCAAGCAGCCTTGCGGGCGGCTGTTCGGACATTTATCTGGGGTTCCCTACCGTGAACGGCAGCTGCCGCAACGGTTAACACTAGATTAACACGCTACGCTTTCAATGTGACGGTTGTGCGACAAACGGCACCGGATCGCAACGCTATCGTGACGGAATCTTCATTCCGCTTTACGAACGCCTTCACTCGTCGATGGCGGATTGCCCGCATCGAGCACCTGCCCGCGCCACGCCAGTCCAGCAGCGGACAACAGGGTCACGGCCGCTGCAGCGGCGGCCTCGGGGCCGCATGCGGCCGGGTCCTGATCGATCGAATAGGCCCGCGCTCGCAGGGCGGTACGCAAGGGCCCGGGATACAGGCCACTCACCCGCACCGGGCTGCGGGCCAGCTCGTCATGCAGGCTGCCGATCAGCCCGCGCAGGCCGTGCTGGGCGGCACCGTAGCCGCCCCAGTACGCCTGCCCCACCCGCTCAGGGGCATCCACGGTGAACACCAGCGCCGCGTCTTCACGCTGGCGCAGCAACGGCAGGCAGGCCTGGGCCAGCCAGGCCGGGGCGGTCAGGGTGACGTGAACGGCGCGGGCAAAGCTGGCCGGGTCGGCCAGCTCGAACGGGGTCAGGCCGGGAAAGTGGGCCGCGCAGACCAGCAGGCCATCAAGGCGCCCCAGCTCCTGCGCCACCGCCTGGGCCAGTTCGGCATAGTCATCGGGACCGGCACCTTCCAGGTCCAACGGGTACAGCAGGGGCTCCGGCCCAACCGCCTGCACCTGGGCGTAGACCCGGTCCAGCCTTCGTGGCTTGCGCCCCAGCAGGACCACGGTCGCCCCCGCCTCGGCGGCTGCAACAGCGGCAGCGCTGCCGAGCCCGCCGCCCGCACCGGCAATGAGCATCACACGGTCCTGCAACGGGCGGCCATCGAGCGCCCCGTCTGCCGGTGACGTCGATGGCCAGGCGCTCATCCCTGCGCAGCCTCTTCGACGATGCGCTTGAGCTCGCCGGCTTCGAACAGTTCCATGACGATGTCGCAGCCGCCGATCAACTCGCCGTTGATGAACAGCTGCGGGAAAGTAGGCAGATTGGAGAAGCGCGGCAGGTTGGCGCGGATCTCGGGCTCTTCCAGCACGTTGACCGTGCGCAGCGCAACGGCGCCTGCGGCCATCAAGGCCTGCACGGCGCGACTGGAGTAGCCGCACATGGGGTATTGCGGGGTGCCCTTCATGAACAGCACGAGCGGGTAACGATCCACCTCGGCCTGGATTTGCTGCATTACCGCCACACCTCACTCCTTGCTTCGCCGGACAAACCAACCGTGATGGTCGGCTAGACTGCCCACGGTAGCTGCCATTGTAAGCCGATGGTACCGGCTGCCGCCGCCCCCTGGCCACGAACCTGTCCATGCCCGTCGAACTGCCCGCCCTGCCCTACCTGCCCTCGTCCCTGCAGCCGCACCTGTCGGCACAGACCGTGGAACTGCATCATGGCCGCCACCATCGCACCTACGTCGACGCGGTCAATGCCGCCATTGTCGGCACCGAATGGGAAGAATCCACACTGGAGGACATTGTCCGCCACGCCCAGGGCGCGCTGTTCGATGCCGCCGCCCAGGCGTGGAACCACGGCTTCTACTGGCAATGCCTGCGCCCGCGCGGCGGTGGCGAGCCGCAGGGCCGCCTGGGCGAACTGGTCAAGCGCCAGTTCGGCGACGGCCAGCGTCTGCGCGAAGAGTTCAATCGAACCGCGCTTGGCCTGTTCGGCTCCGGCTGGGTGTGGCTGGTGCAGCACCCCGGCGGGCAGCTCGGCCTGCAGGCCACCCGCAATGCGGGTACGCCGCTGACCGGCGACAGCACGCCGCTGCTCTGCTGCGATGTCTGGGAGCACGCGTACTACACCGACTACCAGAATGATCGTGCACGCTATCTGGAAGCATTCTGGCAACTGGTGAACTGGGAATTCGCCGAGAGCCAGCTGCGCTGAGACCGACGGGCATCCGCATCCGCCGGGCATGGCCCGGCGCTACCGGCATCACGCCTGGCCGTGGTGGATGCCCATCCTGGTCGGCCCCGCTCTGGTAGATGCCCACCTTGGTGGGCGTTGCCGACCAGCGGCCGGCACTACCGGGTTCAGCGGCGCCTGCCGGCCGACGGCCGGCAGGCCTTCGGTCAGCCGTTACGCAGCGCGTGTACCGCAGGGGCCACCTGGGCCTGGCGGTCGAGCTCCAGGCCTACCTGCTCCAGCGCATCGGCCAGTGCATCGGCATCATCATCACGCAGGGTGGCATGCCCCACCTTGCGGCCGTCACGCGATTCCTTGCCGTAATCGTGCCAATGGCCACTGGCCTGCTGCAGCACCGGCGTCGGGTCGGGCATTGCCCCCAGCCAGTTCAGCATGCAGGCATGCCCGAGCATGCGGGTACTGCCCAGCGGCAGGCCGAGCACCGCACGCAGGTGGTTCTCGAACTGGGAGGTTTCGCTGCCTTCGATGGTCCAGTGACCGGAGTTGTGCACGCGCGGCGCCATCTCGTTGGCCAGCAGTTCACCGTCGCGGCAGAACAGTTCCAGCGCGAACACACCCACGTACTGCAGGTGTTCGGCAACACGACGGGCATAGCCGATCGCTGCTTCGTGCTCGGCAGCGGACAGCACCGCCGGTGCCACGCTGGCCGACAGCACGCCGTCGACATGCCAGTTGCCGGTGACCGGCCAGGCCTGGAAGCCGCCATCGCGGCCACGCACGGCAACCACGCTGACTTCGCGCTGGAAGGCGACAAAGCCCTCGAGGATCAGGCCGGTGCGCTCGACCTGCGCCCCCAGGGCCTGCCATGCCGCATCGATGTCCGCTTCGCTGCGCAGGCGGAACTGGCCCTTGCCGTCGTAGCCCAGGCGGCGGGTCTTGAGGATGCACGGCAGGCCGAATTCGGCGGCCCTGGCAGCCAGCTCGTCGCGGCTGCGGATATCGGCGAAGGCCGGCAGCGGAATGCCGAGCTGCTGGAACAGGGTCTTCTCGCTCAACCGGTCCTGGGCCACCGCCAGCGCCGACGGCGGCGGGTAGACCGACACGCGGTCGGCCAGCCATTGCGCGCTGTCCGCCGGCACGTTCTCGAAATCGAAGGTGATCACATCGACTTTGGCGGCGAAGTCCGCCAGTGCCTGGCGATCATCGAAGGCACCCACGGTGAGCGGTGCCAGCGGGCCACTGCAGGCGTCGGCCGCCGGATCATACAGTTCGAAGCGCAGTCCCAGCGGCGCACCGGCCAGGACCATCATGCGGGCGAGCTGGCCGCCGCCGAGGATGCCGACGGTCAGGCTCATTGGCGCGGATCGTCGTGGGCCATCACGTCTTCGGTCTGGCGCGCCCGGAAGCTGTCCAGCGCCTGGCCGATGGCCGGCTGGTCGCTGGCCAGCATCGCGGCGGCGAACAGTGCGGCATTGGACGCACCGGCATTGCCGATGGCGAAGGTGGCGACCGGGATGCCGGCCGGCATCTGCACGATCGACAGCAGCGAATCCATGCCGTTGAGGGCCTTGGACTGCACCGGCACGCCCAGCACCGGCACCGCGGTCTTGGCCGCGATCATGCCCGGCAGATGCGCGGCACCGCCGGCGCCGGCGATGATCGCGCGCAGCCCGCGCGAACCGGCCTGCTCGGCATAACTGAACAACACATCCGGCGTCCGATGCGCGGACACCACCTTCACTTCGAACGGAACACCCAGAGCTTCAAGCTTCTGGGCGGCGTGCTGCATGGTTTCCCAGTCGGAGCGGGAACCCATGACGATGCCGACAAGCGGCGCGATCGGGTTGGGGGTCATTGGCCGTCACCTGCCTTAAAGACGTATTCTAGCCATCTTCCACGCAAGACGAAGAACCATGGATCGCAAGCTGCTCGACCTGCTGGTATCGCCCGACACCCGCCAGCCCCTGTCCCTGCTGGATGGCAAGGGCCTGGAAGCCCTCAACCGGGCGATCGCCGCCGGTTCCGTCAACCGCGCCGATGGCAACCCGCTGGCGCAGCCGCTGCGCGAAGCCCTGGTCACCCGCGACCGCAAGCAGGTGTTCCGCGTCGACGACGGCATCCCGGTGCTGCTGGCCGAAGAAGCCATCCCGACCGCACAGATCGCCGACTTCCCGGCCGCATGAGCGCGCTGCCGACGCCGGATCCAGCCGTCGTCGCGGCCGATGTCGCCCGCGCGTTGGCCGAGGACCTGGGCAGCGGTGACGTCACCGCCGCCCTGCTGCCCGACCAGCCCGACAGCGCCTACCTGCTGTGCAAGCAGGATGCGGTGATCGCGGGCCGTGCGTGGTTCGATGCCACCCATCGCGCACTCGATGCGGACGTGCAGATCGAGTGGCGGGTGGCCGAAGGCGACAGCGTCAGCGCCGGCACCGTGCTGGCCCTGCTGCATGGGCGCAGCCGCAGCCTGGTCAGCGCCGAACGCACCTCGCTGAATTTCCTGCAGACCCTGTCCGGCACTGCCACCACCACGGCCCGCTACGTGGCTGCGGTGGAAGGTACAGGCACGCGCATCCTTGATACCCGCAAGACCCTGCCCGGCCTGCGCCTGGCGCAGAAATACGCGGTGCGGTGCGGGGGTGGCGACAACCACCGCTTCGGCCTGTACGACACGGTGATGCTGAAGGAGAACCACATCCGCGCGGCCGGTTCACTGGCTGCCGCTGTGTCGGCCGCCCGCCAGCAATGGCCACAGCTGCCGCTGGTGGTCGAGGTCGAGGACCTGGAACAGCTGCGGCAGGCGCTGGAAGCCGGCTGTGAACGCATCCTCCTGGACGACTTCAGTCCGGAACTGCGGCGCGAAGCGGTGCGCATCACCGAAGGCCGCATTCCACTGGAGGTGTCCGGCAGCGTCGGCCTCGGCGGCCTGCGCTCGATCGCTGAAGATGGCGTGGACTGCATTTCCATCGGCGGCCTGACCAAACACGTGCAGGCAATCGACCTGTCGTTGAAACTGGGTCCGCCACCGGGTTGAGGGTGGATTCGCGGATCGTGATGTTGCCGGCCAGCGGCCGGCACCACCGTTCTCACACCCGGCGTTCACAACGGCGCTGCGACGCTGCGGCCATCCCCCACAGGAACCGCGCATGCGCCGGACGCTCTTGCCTGCCTGCCTGCTGCTGGCCGCGACGCCTTTCTCGGCCGCCGCTGTCGAAGCCTGCGATGTCCCACCGCGTTTCGGCCTGAGCCCATTGGCGGTCGCCATCCGCAACACCGCCTGCAACGAGCATCGGCTCTGGTATCGCCCCTTCATCGACCGCGACGGCCGCGCCGCCAGCCTCAGTGTCACCGAGGCCGAAGGCGATCATCTGGCCGACAACGGCCTGATCGCCTGGCAACGGGTCACCGGCTACTGGCGCGAAAGCGGCACGCTCAACGCACTGGGCAGCCAGCCCGGCGCCAGCAGCTGCCTGGCGCCGCTGGGCACGCGTTACACCGACAGCGATTGCCGCGCCTTCCTGATCGACAATCCATGGTCGGCGGCCTTCATTTCCTGGGTGATGGTGCGTGCCGGCGTACCCGGCTTCCATGCTTCCCCACGCCATATCGACTACATCCGCGCCGCCTACCAGGCAGGCCCTTCCGGCGTGCCCTACCGCCTGGTGGACCCGGCCACCGCCAAGCCTGCGCCGGGCGATCTGCTGTGCTTCCTGCGCGACCGCAGCAGCACGCTCAGTTACAGCGGATTGGTGCAGGCCCTGGGCAACGGCTCGGTCGGCCATTGGAAATCGCATTGCGAAGTGGTGGTGGCGGCCAACCTCGGTGGCGACCAGACGCTCTACCTGGTGGGCGGCAATGTCATGAACACCGTGGCGATGCGCCTGCTGCAACTGGATCGCACCGGCACGATCAAGCTGCCACCGCCGCGCGAGCGCGACACCACCGGCATCGACCCGACCTGCACACCGGGCCGTGAGGACGAATGCAGCTTCAACCGGCAGGATTGGGCCGCGCTGCTGCAGTTGAATGCCACTGCGCCGCGGGTCGCACCGCTTCCGCCGGCGATACCCGCTGCGCCGGCACCGGTGCCGCTGCAGCCGGCAACGGAGCCTGGCAGCAATCGCTGAGCAGATGCCGCTTGATCCGGTCGCCATTCGTCGCCATCTTTGGCGGATCGACACCTGACGGCTGATGCCATGCCCACCCTGCTGTTCCTGCTCATTGCCGGCGGTATCGTCTACTTCTTCTGGAACGCAGCGCGTTCGGCCGCCGAACGTGCGATCGAGCTGGGCCGCAACGCCTGCCGTGCCGCCGATGTGCAGTGGCTGGACCAGGCGGTGCACGCCACGGGCCTGCGCCTGTCGCGCGGGGAAGACGGACGCCTCGGCTTCGAACGCACCTTCAAGTTCGAGTATTCCTACGACGGCATCGATCGCCATGTCGGCCGCATGGTGCTGCGCGGCGACCAGCTGGTTTCCTTCACCGGCCCGGGCGCGGCGCGGATCAGCCAGATCCGTGCGGACAACGAAGAGGCCGAGGATGTGTAGGGGCTAGAGGTGTGCCGACCAACGGTCGGCCCCACCATTACTTGACCACGCGCAGGGTCGGACGGCCTTTCGGCGGCGGACCAGCGGGCGGCGTGTCGTCCGGCGGCGTCTGCTCATCGTCGTGCAGCAGCTCATCACTGGCCGGCGCCGGCTCGCCACCGGGAATGTCATCCGGCAGGGCCATGCCCTGCCCGGTTTCGCGGGCATATACCGCCAGTACGGCGCTGATCGGCACCTGCACCGGATAGCTGGTGCCGGAGAAGCGCGCCGAGAAGCTCACCGACTCGTTGTCGATCACCAGCCGTACCACCGCGCGTTCGGCGATGTTGAGCACCACCCGGCCATCCTTGATGGCTGAAGGCGGAACCTGCACGCCGGGAACGCCGGCGTCGACCAGGATGTGCGGCGTCAGCTGGTTGTCATTGATCCATTCCACCAGGGCCCGCAACAGGTACGGTCGGTGGCTGGTCATGTGGAAGAAGTCTTCGGTCATGCGTGAAGTGTAGCGCCCGACGCCCCGGCCGGGGCGGATCGCCTGCACGCCGGTCGGCGTGCAGACGGGAAAGCGGATGGCGGATCAGCCCGGCAGATCGCGCAGTTTCTTTTCCTGATCGGTCAGGCTGCGGACGAAACCGGGGTGGCGGAAGATCCGGTTGCCATAGTCCTCGATCGCCTTGCCGTCCTTCGGCAACGGCACATCCAGCGACTGCAGGCGCCAGATGATCGGGGCCATCGCGCAGTCGGCCAGGCTCATTTCCGGGTTGAGGAAGAACTTGCTGGCCTTGAACAACGGCAGCGAGGCCGTCAACAGTTCCTTCAGCCGCTTGCGCCCTGCCTCGGCCTGGGTCTTGTTGCCCAGCTGGATCGCCTGCACCTGCGGCACCCAGTCGTGTTCGATACGCAGCATGGCCAGGCGGATGCGCGCGCGCGACAGCGGGTCGACCGGCATCAGCGGCGGATGCGGATAGCGCTCGTCCAGATACTCGCTGACCACCGACGCGGCATACAGCACCAGCTCGCGCTCGACCAGGGTCGGCACCGAGTGGTACGGATTGAGATCGATCAGATCTTCCGGCGGGTTCTGTGGATCCACCGGTACGAAGTCGAAACTCACGCCCTTGGCCGCCAGCACCAGGCGCACACGGTGGCACAGTACATCGTCGTTCGAGGAAAACAGCGTCAGTGTATTGCGCATGCGTACGCTCGCCGCCATCAAAGGCTCTCCTACGACAGGAGACCGCCTGCCGTATCGGCGCCGCCAGCACCGTGCTGACGGTCGACTCCTCCCCGAGTGTGCAACCGACCATCACAAAAGCCAATAGGCCCGTTGCGATGGCCGGCCCTGGATCAGTGCACGTCCTTCCAGTATTCCTTCTTCAACAGGTACACCAGGAAGGTCAGCAGGGCCAGGAACAGGATCACCCAGACACCGAGCTGCTGCCGCTTCAGCGCAGCCGGCTCGCCGGCGTATTCAAGGAAGTTGGTGATGTCGCGCACGGCCTGGTCGTACTGCGCCGCATCGACCGAACCCGGGCTTTCAATGCGCAGGCCCGTCACCGGCGGGTCCATGCCCGCTGCTTCGGCCTTGCCATGTACCGCATGCTGCAGGCCCTGCATCTCCCACAACGGATTGGGCATGGATGCGTTGGCAAACAGCGCATTGTTCCAGCCCAGCGGGCGGCTGCTGTCCAGGTAGAACGACTTCAGGTAGGTGTAGATCCAGTCGCTGCCGCGCACCCGGGAAATCAGGCTCAGGTCCGGCGGCATCTTGCCGAACCACTTTTCGGCCTGCTCCTTGGGCATCGCCACCGGCACCGGATCGCCGATCGCCGAGCCGGTGAAGTTGAGGTTGTTCATCACCTCTTCCTCGCTCAGCCCCAGGTCCTCGCCCATCCGCGAATAGCGCAGGTACTTCAGTGCATGACAGCCACTGCAGTAGTTCATGTACAACTGGGCGCCGCGCTGCAGCGACGCCCGGTCACCCAGGTCGTTACCGGCCTGCAGGAGCTTGGTGCCGCCCTCGGCGGCCATGGCCAGGGTACTGCCCAGCATCAGGGCGGCCGCCAGGGCCAGCCGGACCATCCAGCGCTCAGTCATGCGTGGTCACCCTTTCCGGTACCGGCTTGGTCTTGTCCAGCCTTGTCCATATCGGCATGGTGATGAAGAAGGCGAAGTACAGGAAGGTCAGCACCCGCCCGACATAGGTCTCGTGTGCATCGGTACCAGGACCGGAACCGATCACCATCAGCCACGCAAAGCACACCACGAACATGCCCAGCAGGCCGCGCGACAGCCAGCCGCGGTAGCGGTAGGACTTGACCTTGGCCCGGTCCAGCCAGGGCACGAGGAACAGGATGGCGATGGCCGAGAACATCACGATCACGCCACCCAGCTTGTTGGGCACCACCCGCAACATCGCGTAGTACGGCGTGTAGTACCAGACCGGCTTGATGTGCTCGGGGGTGACCAGGCGATTGGCTTCGGTGAAGTTGTCGTGTTCCAGGAACAGGCCACCGAAGGCTGGTGCGAAGAAGATGATGAAGGCCGCGATGATCAGCAGGAAGCCCGCACCGACGCCGTCCTTGAGTGTGTAGTAGGGATGGAACGGGATGCCGTCGGTCGGCGCGTTCGGCGACCAGCGGTTGCCCTTCGGGCCCTTCTTGATCTCCACGCCATCGGGATTGTTCGATCCCACTTCATGCAGCGCGCCCAGGTGCAGCACCACCAGCAGCAGCAGGACCAGCGGCAGCGCGATCACGTGCAGTGCGAAGAACCGGTTGAGCGTGGCGTCGCTGGGCAGGTAATCGCCCATGATCCATTCGGTCAGGCCGTTGCCGATCACCGGAATGGCGCCGAACAGCGAGATGATCACCTTGGCGCCCCAAAACGACATCTGGCCCCACGGCAGCACGTAGCCCATGAAGGCTTCGGCCATCAACACCAGGTAGATCAGCATGCCCAGGATCCACACCAGTTCGCGTGGCTTCTGGTAGCTGCCATACAGCAGCCCGCGGAACATGTGCAGGTAGACCACGATGAAGAACAGCGAGGCACCGGTGGAGTGCATGTAGCGGATCAGCCAGCCCCACTCCACGTCACGCATGATGTATTCGATGGAGGCGAATGCTTCGGCGGCATTCGTCTTGTAGTGCATGGTCAGGAAGATGCCGGTGACGATCTGGTTGACCAGCACCAGCAGCGCCAGCGAGCCGAAGTAGTACCAGATGTTGAAGTTCTTCGGCGCGTAGTACTCGCTGACGTGCTTGCGGTAGATCGGCATCAACCCCGGCGCGCGGGCATTGACCCAGTCGGCCACGCCGGTGGCGGTACGGCTGAGGATGTTGGACATCAGGCAGCCCCCTGCGGATCGACACCGATGATGATGGTGTTGTCGTCCTGGTAGTGGTGCGCGGGCACCTTCAGGTTGATGGGTGCGGGCACGTCCTTGAAGACGCGGCCGGACATGTCGAAGCGCGACTTGTGGCAGGGGCAGAAATAGCCGCCCTTCCATTGGGGGTCGTAGGGCTCGGGGCGGATTTCACCCACCATTTCCGGCGAACAGCCCAGGTGCGTGCAGAGACCGACCAGCACCGAGATCTCGGGCTTGATCGAGCGCAGCTCCGGGTTCTGCTTGAGCACGTACTCCGGCTGCTGGTCCTTCTCGCCGGACTCGGGGTCCTTCAAGCGGCCATCCAGCCCATGCAGCGCGTCAAGGATCGCCTTGGACCGTTTGACGATCCAGATCGGCTGGCCACGCCATTCCACGATCAGGCGTTGGCCTTCCTGCAGGGCGCTGATGTCGGCCACCACCGGTGCGCCGGCAAGCTTGGCGCGGGCACTGGGGTTCCAGGATTTGATGAAAGGAACTGCGGTGAATCCGACGCCGACGGCGCCCACCACGGCTGTGGTGGCAGTAAGAAAACGCCGACGTCCGGTGTTGACTGGATCGTGTACCCCATCGTTGGCCATCCGGCACTCCGATATTGATTAGGTAGCTTTAAGGCTGCCAGCGGTTCCGGTGGGGGCCAGAGCCGCATTGAATCTCGGTCGAGTGTAGCGGAACCGTTGCGCGCCACACAACGCATTGCAACAACATAGTTTGCGGGGTTGCCGGCCAGCGGCCGGCACTACCTGTTCAAAGGTGTGCCGACCAACGATCGGCACCTACTGCTTGCTCAGCACCGTGCGATAGCGCTCGGCCAGCTGGCCGACCCGGCGCACGTAATACTGGGTCTCGCTGTAGGGCGGCACGCCGCGATGGCGATCGACCGCGCCCTCGCCCGCGTTGTAGCCGGCAGCGGCCAGGGTCAGGTCTCCATTGAAACGCTTCAACAGCCACGCCAGATACTGCACACCGCCACGGATGTTCTGCCCCGCGTCGTAGGAATCGCTGACGCCGAAACGCGCGGCGGTGGGCGGCATCAGCTGCATCAGGCCCTGGGCGCCGGCACGGCTGAGTGCGGTCGGGTTGTAGGCCGACTCGGCATGGATGATCGCGCGTACCACGGCCTCTTCCACCCCGAATTCGCGTGCCGCCGAGGTGATCTCGCTCTGGAAGGCCGTGGTGTTCAGGCGCACGCTGCCGAAATCGACGCGCGGATTGACCCCACAGGCGTAACAGCGCTCCATGAAGCTGTAGCGGATGGTCCGCACCGGGCCGAGGTTGGCGACCTGGGTCGGGCGTGCGCTGGTGTAGTGGCGCACCCCGTCCTGCATGTACGAATAGACCTGTCCGCTGACCATCCTGCCGCCGCGTGGACTGGCCGGCGTAGAGGTCGTTGCGGGTGCCGGGGTCGCTGCGACAGCGGGACTGGCCGCAGCGGCGGCGACCGCGACCGGATTACGCTCGGCGCTGGCCACCACTGCAGCAGGTGCCGCAGGTGCTGGTAGCGGCGCCGGCACCGGCGTGGCAACGGGAGCGCGCGCTGCCCTGCCCGCGCTGCGGGTGTAGCTGATGGTGCTGCATTGGGCACCGGCCACCCGCTTGCTGACATAGCTGGTGACACCGTCGGCGCCGAGGCACTTGTACAGGGTACCGGCGCTGGCCGGCGCAGCGGTCAGCGCAGCGATGATGATCGCCGTTATCCCCAGTCTCCCCTTCATGGCCGCGAGTGTCCCAGCTTCGCTGCGGCTTGCCAAGGGCGCCGGCTCAGACCGTGACGGCGGGCACGGCCAGGACCTGGCCAAGCCCGGCCAGGCGCTGGGCCAGCTCCTCGCGCAGCTCGGCCGGCATGGTCCACATCGCCACCGGCAGGCGATCCAGGCTGAGGATCTGCGCCAGCATCATGCCGCGGCTCTCCGCGCCCATCCGCAACAGGCAATGCGCTGGCCCGTCGGCCTCCAGCACGCCGCACCAGGGCGGAATGCGCCCGGTCAGCTCCGCTTCGCTGCCGGCCAGGCGCAGGACGGCCTGCAGCGCGAACGGCGCCTGGCTGACCGCCTGCCGCACCATCACATCCGGCGGCGCCGGAGTGCGCCGATGCAGGCCAGGCTCTGGCAGCGAACGCACTGCGCCCATCCGGTCCACGCGCAGCGTGCGCCAGTCCTGCCGCCCCAGGTCCCAGGCCAGCAGATACCAGCGCCGTCCGTAGTTGACCAGGTGCTGGGCCTCGACTTCGCGTTGCGTCACCGCGTCCTGCGCGCTGCGGTATTCGAAGGCCAGCCGCGCGGCCTGCCGGCAATGCTGGGCCAGTCGCCCGAGCAGGCGCGCGTCGGTGGACGGCAGGTCGGACAGGGTTGCGGTGGCGGCATGTACTTCGCCGGCCTGCTGGCGGCGACGCGCCGGCACCAGCGGGTCGAGCTTGGACAGCAGGCCGCGGGCGGTGTCGTCGATGCCGGACACCGTGGCCGACGCCGCGCGCAGGGCAATCGCCAGTGTGGTGGCCTCCTCCTCATCCAGCAGCATCGGCAGCACCGGCGCACCGGCGCCCAGCCGGTAGCCGCCACCTACACCGGCCGAGGCCTGTACCGGATACCCCAGCTCACGCAGGCGCTCGACATCGCGACGGATGCTGCGCCGATCCACGCCCATGCGCTCGGCCAGCTCGGCGCCGGACCAGTGACGGCGGGCCTGCAGCAGGGAAATCAGGCGAAGCAGGCGATGGGCGGTATGGCGCATGACGGATCGCGGACAGAAGTCGTCCGCAATTGTGCCCCAGCATGGGCCCCACTTCACCACCACCTGCAGGGAGCAATGCCATGACGTCACGCCAGATCACCCTCTACCACGCCGCCCGTTCACGCTCGAGCGGCGCTGTCGCCCTGCTCGAAGCGCTGGGCGCCGACTACCGCATGCAGGTGCTGGACCTGAAGGCCGGTGCCAACCTGGCCCCGGCCTATCTGGCTATCAACCCGATGGGCAAGGTGCCGGCCATCGTCCACAACGGCGCCCTGGTGACCGAGCAGGTGGCGATCTATCTGTACCTGGCCGACCTGTATCCGGAAGCCGGGCTGGCACCGCCGATCGGCGACGCCCTGCGCGGCCCTTACCTGCGCTGGATGGCCTTCTATGGCGCCTGTTTCGAGCCGGCGATGATCGACAAGGCCATGCATCGCGAGCCGCCGCCGCGCCTGATGTCGCCCTACAACGATGCTGATACGGTGCTGCAGGTGATCGAAGCGCAGCTGGCGCAGGGACCGTACCTGCTGGGCGAGGTGATGAGTGCGGCCGACGTGCTGTGGGGCAATGCGCTGGCATGGACCAGTGCGTTCGGCCTGGTGCAGCCAGCACCGGCGACGGCCGCCTATATCGATCGGATGAGCGCGATGACCGCGTTTGATCGTTCGCGGCAGATCGATGCGGAGCTGATCGCGGCGTAAGAGCACTCGCCGGGCACGGGCCCGGCGCTACAGAACGGGACGGGATGCAGGTAGCGCGGGGCCATGCCCCGCGAGCGCCCAGCGCGGCGCCGCCGGCGTTGCGCCGGACGCACGCCCTGGGATGCGGGTAGAATCGCCCCCTTTCCCGCCACCCGAATGGATTAAGCGCCATGACCGGGACGCCAGACGTCTTTCCGCCCGCCGCCCAGGGCGGCACTCCGCTCGTTGCCCTGCCCTCTGGTCCGCGCAAGCCCGACCACGTGAAGGGCAAGCTGTACATCAAGACCCACGGTTGCCAGATGAACGAGTACGACTCGGCCAAGATGGCCGACGTGCTCGCCGCCAGCGATGGCCTGGAACTGACCGATCGCCCGGAAGACGCCGACGTCATCCTGGTCAATACCTGCTCGATCCGCGAAAAGGCGCAGGAGAAGGTGTTCAGCCAGCTGGGCATCTGGAAGAGCCTGAAGAACCAGGGCCGCGAGGTCATCATCGGCGTAGGCGGTTGCGTGGCGTCGCAGGAAGGCGAGGCGATCATCAAGCGTGCGCCGTTCGTCGACCTGGTGTTCGGCCCGCAGACACTGCATCGCCTGCCGGAACTGATCCGCGCCCGTCGCGATCAGCAGCGCCCGCAGGTGGACATCAGCTTCCCGGAAATCGAGAAGTTCGATCGCATGCCCGAACCGCGTGCCGATGGCGCGTCGGCGTTCGTGTCGATCATGGAAGGCTGCTCCAAGTACTGTTCGTTCTGCGTGGTGCCCTACACGCGTGGTACCGAAGTCAGCCGCCCGTTCGAAGACGTTGTGGTGGAAGTGGCACAGCTTGCGGCACAGGGCGTGCGCGAGATCAATCTGCTCGGCCAGAACGTCAACGCCTACCGTGGCCCCTATGGTGATGGCGAGCTCGCCGACCTCGGCCTGCTGATCCGCACCATCGCCGAGATCGACGGCATCGGTCGCATCCGCTTCACCACCTCGCATCCGCTGGAGTTCAGCGATTCGTTGATCGACGCGTTCCGCGACGTGCCGCAGCTGGCCAACTTCCTGCACCTGCCGGTGCAGGCAGGCAGCGACCGCGTGCTGTCAGCGATGAAGCGCGGTTATACCGCACTGGAATTCAAGTCGAAGATCCGCAAGCTGCGTGCGGTGCGCCCCGATATCTCGATCAGTTCGGACTTCATCGTCGGTTTTCCCGGCGAGACGGATGCTGATTTCGAGAAGACCATGAAGCTGATCGAGGATATCGGCTTCGACCACAGCTTCTCCTTCATCTATTCGCGTCGCCCGGGCACGCCGGCTGCAGACCTGGAAGACACGATCAGCGACGCGGAAAAGCATGCGCGCCTGTCGCGGCTGCAGGAACGGATCAACGCGCATGCCGCGCAGATCTCCGAAAAGATGGTCGGCAGCGTACAGACCGTGCTGGTGGAAGGCCCTTCGCGCAAGAACCCGAACGAACTGACCGGCAAGACCGAGAACATGCGTTCGGTGAACTTCCCGGCGCACCCGCGCCTGATCGGCCAGTTCGTGGACGTGGTGATCACCGAAGCGATGACCAACTCGCTGCGCGGGCGCGTGGTGACGGAATAAGGTGTGCCGACCAACGGTCGGCACCCACCGCAATTGATGCCGACCAACGGTCGGCACCCACCGAGGGATTGAGGCGTGCCGACCAACGGTCGGCACCCACCGAGGGATTGAGGTGTGCCGACCAACGGTCGGCACCCACCGAGGAATTGAGGCGTGCCGACCAACGGTCGGCACCCACCGCAATTGATGCCGGCAAGCGGTCGGCACCTACCGGGGTGGATGCCGACCGTTGGTCGGCATGCTTCAATCCAGGCGTTTGCGGAAGCGCAGGATGGCCAGGGTCATCATCGCCACGATGAACACCAGCAGCGCCAGCGCGTCCGGCCACAGCTCCCACAGCGAAGCACCGCGCAGCATGATGCCGCGTACCAGGCGCAGGAAATGGGTCAGCGGCAATACTTCAGCCAGCCACTGCACCGGCCGGGGCATGCCGGCGAACGGGAACATGAAGCCCGACAGCAGGATGGAGGGCAGGAACAGGAACAGGGTCATCTGCATGGCCTGGAACTGCGAACGCGCCCGGGTTGAAATCAACAGGCCCAGCGCCAGGTTGGCCAGCACCAGCAGCACGGCGGCCAGATAGACATCCAGCAGGCTGCCGCGGATCGGGACCTCGAACAACCACGTGCCCAGCAGCAGCACCAGGGTGGTCTGCAGCAGACCGATCGCCGCGTAGGGCAATACCTTGCCCACCATCAGTTCGCTGCGCGATACCGGCGTGGCGATCAGCAGCTCCATGTTGCCGCGTTCGCGCTCGCGTACCACCGCCACTGCAGTGAACATCACCAAGGTCATGGTCAGGATCACCCCGATCAGGCCAGGCACGATGTTCACCGCTGACCGTCGTTGCGGGTTATAGAAGCTGATGACACTCACCGGCCCGCTGGCGATGCTGCCTTCGCGCAGCGGCCGCGTGTTGCTGGTCGGCCGCGTGTCCAGCGGTACCTGCGCCAACTGGATCGCCGCGCTTTGCACCACCGTATCGCTGCCGTCGACCAGCACCTGCACCGCTTCGCGGCCTTCGTAGCGGCGTCGTTCGAAATCGGCGGGAATCACGATGCCCACGCTGATCCGGCCCCGTCGCAACGCCTCCATCAGCTGGTCGGGCGTATAGGCCTGTGCGCGCGGGGCGATCACACCGGTGGCAACCATGTCCTGCACCAGGGCGCGAGAAGCCGCACTGTTGGCCTGGTCGGCGATGCCGGCATCCAGGTGCCGCAGGTTGAGGTTGATCGCATAGCCGAACAGCAGCAGCTGCATCACCGGGATGCCGATGATCATCGCCAGGGTGATCCGGTCGCGGCGCAGCTGGCGCAGCTCCTTGAGCATGATCGCCCACAGCCGTCGCAGGCTCATGCCGCCGGCTCCCGACCACGGCCACGGGTGGCGGCAACGAAGACGTCTTCCAGGTTGGGCGCCACCGGTTCGATGCTGGCCTGCGGATCGGCGTCGGCAAGGGCCTGCGCCAACACGCGGGTATCGGCCGCGCCCTCGCTGCACAGCACGCGCAGTTCGGTGCCGATCTGCGCCACGCTGAGCACGCCCGGCAGCGCCGCCAGCGCGCGGCTGGCCTGCCGGGGTTGCGCGGTGGTGACGGCCAGGGTGCGACCCTGCAGCTGCGCGCACAGTTCGGCCGGCGTGCCATCGGCTACCAGGGCACCGCGATCAAGGATCGCCAGCCGGTGGCAGCGTTCGGCCTCGTCCATGTAATGGGTGGACACCAGCACCGTGGTGCCGGCATCGGCGAGTTCGAACAGCGCCTCCCAGAAATCGCGACGCGACTCGGGATCGACCGCACTGGTCGGCTCATCCAGGAACAGCAGTTCCGGCGCATGGATCACCGCACCGGCCAGCGCCAGCCGCTGCTTCTGCCCACCACTGAGGGTGCCGGCCAACTGCACCTGGCGGTCCTGCAGGCGATACTGCAGCAGCAGCGCATCGACCCGTTGCCGCGCCTGCGCGCGTGGCAGATCCTGGATGGCGGCAAGAAATTCCAGGTTCTCCCGCACCGACAGGTCTTCGTACAACGAAAAACGCTGGGTCATGTAGCCGATGCGGCGGCGCAACGCCTCGGCCTGCGCCGGGATCGCCAGGCCCAGCACGTCGATCTCGCCCGAGCTCGGCTCAAGCAGCCCGCACAGCATGCGGATGGTGGTCGATTTGCCCGAGCCGTTCGGGCCTAGGAAGCCGTATACCTGCCCACGCGGCACCTGCAGATCGACGTTGTCCACCGCCAGCAGGTCGCCGAAACGGCGGCTCAGGCCCCGCGCACGCACGGCGATGTCATCGACCGGGTTCAGAAGCGCACCTGCACCGGCAACCCGGCGGGCAGCGCCTGCATGTCGGCACTGTCGTCGATCTCGATCTCGGCCAGGTAGCTCAACCGCGAGACGTCATCACCAGTCAACGCGTAATAGGGGGTAAAGGAAGGTTCGCTGCGGATCGACCGCACATGCGCTTTCAGTACGGTGTTGGCGCCGTCCAGCTGCACCAGCGCGGCCTGCCCGACCTTCACCTGCAGGCGCAACGGCTGCGGCAGGTATACGCGCGCATACGGCCGTTCGCCCACCAGCATCACCACCAACGGTGCACCGATCGGTGCCTGGTCGCCTTGCCTGTAGGGCAACGCATCGACCACGCCATCGCGCGGCGCGCGCAGCTGCAGCTTCTGCAGGTTGACGGCCTGCACGACCTCCTGTGCCTGTGTCGCCCTGGAGGCGGCCTGGCCCTGGGCGATGTCCTCACGACGGTTGCCGCGCTGCAGCTGCAGCCACGCCTGTTCGGCAGCACGCACGCTGGCCACGGCGTTGTCGGCGGCCGCGCGGGCCCGGTCCAGATCAGCGGCAGCCACCAACCGCTGACGGGCCAGCGGTTGCACCCGGCGGTAGTAAGCGGTGGCTTCCGCCGCCTGCGCGCGCAGCGCGGTGAGCTGTGCCTGCGCCTGGGCGATCTGCTCCGCACGCGGGCCCACCTGCAGTTCCTCGAGCTGTGCCTGCGCGCGGGCCGTTTCGGCCTGTGCGGCGTCGAGCTGGGCTGCGCCACGGACAGGGTCCAGGCGCATCAGCAGCGCGCCCGCCTTGACCGCCTGCCCCTCGCGCACGTCAACGGTACTGATCACTTCAGCCGCCGGTGCGGGCACGCTGATCCGGTCCCATTCAAGCGTACCCAGTGCTGCTGGTGGTGCTTCGCCGCACCCCGCCAGCAGGCAGCTGCCCAGCAACCCCATCCTGCGCACCCACGTGCCCACGGCCATGCGCCACCTCCTGCGATGGCGCCACGGTGCCATGCCCCCTGTGCACCCGCAATGATCCAGATCAGCGCTGGCCAATAATTGATCAGTCGCTGCCAAGGCCACTGCCGCAAGGCTCGCTGCCACCTATCCACAGGTTCGTGGCAACACCGTCCACACCGCATGTGGAAAACCCTGCAGGCACTGGCACAATTTTCACCACGACATCATCTTCCTTGTGGCACAAGCCCTGCGAAGGTCTATCCACAGGTTTCTTCGGCGCCGGTCCACACCCGGTGTGGAGAACTGTCGTCATGCCGGCTTGCGCGTTACCCTTGTCGTCCCTGACTCCATCGCGGTGGACGGCGACCCCGCCCCACCCCAAGCAATGAAAAGCATCGAGCATCGAGACTTCACCCTGTCGCCGGAAGACAACGCGCAGCTGGCCAACCTGTGCGGCCCGTTCGACGGCCACCTTCGCCAGATCGAACTGAAGCTTGGCGTGGAAATCGCCAACCGCGGCTTCGTGTTCCGCATCAGCGGCCCGGCCGAGGCCAGCGCCGAGGCGCAGAAACTGATCGAGGCGCTGTACGAAGAAGCCGCAGAGACCACCTTCGACAACCACGCCATTCACCTGCGGCTGAACGCGGCCAACATCGAACAGATCGCCGACCGCTCCTATGAAGCGCAGGACGTGGCGATCAAGGTCAAGCGCGGAACCGTGCGCGGGCGGGGTTCCAACCAGAGCCGCTACCTGCACCAGATCGTCAGCCACGACATCAACTTCGGCATCGGCCCGGCCGGTACCGGCAAGACCTTCCTGGCCGTTGCCAGCGCGGTGGAAGCACTGAACGAATCGCGCGTACAGCGCCTGATCCTGGTGCGTCCGGCGGTCGAGGCCGGCGAGAAGCTGGGCTTCCTGCCCGGCGACCTGAGCCAGAAGGTCGACCCGTACCTGCGCCCACTGTACGACGCCCTGTATGAAATGCTGGGCGTGGAAAAGGTGCTCAAGCTGCTGGAAAAGAACGTCATCGAGATCGCGCCGCTGGCCTACATGCGCGGCCGCACGCTCAACGATGCGTTCGTGATCCTGGACGAAGCGCAGAACACCACCATCGAACAGATGAAGATGTTCCTGACCCGTCTGGGCTTCGGTTCCACCGCCGTGGTCACCGGCGACCTGACCCAGACCGACCTGCCCAAGCATGTGAAGTCCGGCCTGCGCGATGCGATCGACGTGCTGCGCGACGTGGAGGGCGTCAGCTTCACCTTCTTCGAAGCCCGCGACGTGGTCCGCCACCCGCTGGTGGCGCGCATCGTCAGTGCCTACGACCGCCGCGACCTGCATGAGATCCAACCTGGAGCGACTCCATGACCCGTGGTCCCGTACGACTGGATGTCGCCGTCAACTACGCCCTGCCCCGTGCCGGGCTGCCCTCTGCCGTCAGCTTCCGCAAGTGGGTGGCGGCTGCGCTGAAGGGCCGCATCCGCGAGGCCGACCTGGCCATCCGCGTGGTCGACAGCAAGGAAGGCCAGTCGTTGAACCGGCACTACCGGGGCAAGGACTACGCCACCAACGTGCTGAGCTTCCCGGCCGACGTGCCGGAGGGCCTGCCCAAGGGCGTCAAGTTCCCGCTGCTGGGCGACCTGGTGATCTGCGCACCGGTGGTGGCGCGTGAAGCCGAGGAGCAGGGCAAAGTGCTCAACGCCCACTACGCGCACCTGACCGTGCACGGCGTGCTGCACCTGCTTGGCTGGGACCACGAGGACGACAAGGAAGCCGAGGCGATGGAACAGCTGGAGCGCGAAATCCTGGCCGAGCTCGGCATCGACGACCCGTACGCGGGCGAGCGCTGAGCCGGGGACAGCGCTATCCTGCGCCTGCAACCTCCCCGGAGACATGGATGATGATGGGCGACATGGGGCCGCTGCTGGCCGGAAGTGCAATCTTCTCCCTGCTGCTGGTCGTGACCGCCAACGTGGTGCGCCGCGTCAGTGCCAACCACCCCGACGGCCGGCACTGGCTGCTGGGCACACTGGCCCTGTTGTCGCCCACCAGCCTGCTGGCAGGCGTAGCCGTGGGTGTGGTCGGGCCGCACCTGCTCAGCGGCAATGGGCCGGTGAGCAGTACGTCGGCGATCTGGATGACCGCGATGGTGCTGATCCTGATCGGCGCGCTCTCCGCACCGGTGAGCTGGCGCGTGGTCCTGCAGCAGCGCCTCGGGCGCGCAAGCGGCAGCCAGCCGTTCTTTTACGCAACGCGTGCGCAGCTGTGGGCGCTGTTCCTGCTCGCAGTGGTGTACATGAGCACCATCCACCTGGCGAGCACGAACCTGCCGGACTGGCTGCTGGAACCGGGTGCACTGCCGGTTGCGGTCCGCGCAGTGATGCAACTGGTCCACGTGGCACTGCTCTCGGCGATGCTGACCCTGCCGGCGATGGCGTTGCGCACTGTGGCCAATCGTTCGGTACGACGTGTGCGGGCGCTGCTGCACCGGACACCGCAGGGCTGACACCGCCCTTTGCAACGGGTGATGCTGCCTCGGGAGCACCAATGACCTTGATGTCCGCACTATTGCTCTCCACCCTGCTGCAGTCCGGGGCAGGCCTGATGCCCGATCCTGACCGGCCCTCACCGTTTCCCGCCAGCGACAGTGAGACCGACATCAGTGCCAAGGTCGCCGAGCTGCGCGCTTTTTTCGGCAGCAGCGAGCAGGACGCCCGCAGTGCCGTCGCCACCGCCCAGCAACGGGCGCTGATCGAGCGCCTGGAAGCCAGGCACGCGGCGCGGCTGGCGGGTATCTGGGTGGACAACGATCCGGGCTGGCACGTCGTGGTGCGACTGACCGGTGATGAACCGGTAGCAGATGAGGTACATGGCGGCGCAGATGGCCCGCAGTACGTGCACTTCCGCACCGGCGCCGCGCTGACGGAGGCGGAGATGCAGCGCCGCATGCGGGCGCAACACCCCTGGATCCGCAGTCAGATCCCGCACCTGGACGCTCTGGCGTTGGACGTCAGAACCGGCGAGCTGGTGCTGGATGTGGAAGAGGGCCACGAGGCCCGGGCAACGGTGACCACCGTTCGTGATCACCTGGAAGCGCAATTGGGCTTCCCGGTCAGGGTCCGCTGGCAGCCCGCCTCCAGTCAACGGTACCCACCCTGACCCACGCTCCCTGCTCGCCGCCCGCCTGCATCGTCGTTACCATGCACCGCTTCCATCCTGCCGACGGGGTGCTCCCGCCATGTCACCGCTGCGTCTCCTGCCCATGTTGCTGGTCGTCGCCCCAACCGCTTCCGCCGCGCCACTGGACCTGCCTGCCCTGATCGAATGCCGCCAGGGCGTCGCCGAGCACGCCGCGCTGGCACCGCTGCTGGCCGATCCGCTGAAGGCCGTGGCGCATGGCCTGCAGCCGCTGCCGCAGGGCAACCAGTTCATGAGCGAGTACCGCCTGGCCAGCCCGATCACCGTGTTCGGCCAGCAGACCGAGCGTGTGGCCGTGGCCGGCGCCAGCATCATGGCCGTGCTCGACCAGGCCGATCCGCGGCCGCTGGCCAAGCAGCTGGCCCTGGAGATCGGCTACGACCAGGACGGCAAGTTCATGGCCGGGCGCGAGCTGGTCAGCCGCGATGTGACCGACCCGAAGACCGGGGAGGCGCAGATCGAGTCGATCATCCTCAGCGTATCCACCGTCGCCAGTCACCCGGGCAGGACCCTGGCCGGCTGCACCTACAGCCTGGACCTGCCGGCCGAGGACGAGGGCCCGGCCGCCACCGCCCCAGCGGCCGACGGTCACTGACAGGCCCCCACATCCTGCTAGACTGGAGTCATCGCCCGGCCTGCCGGGTGCCTTTTTTCCAGAGATGTCAGAAGACGACAGTAGTAGCTCCTTCGTGGAGCACAGTGAAAAGAAGCGCGGCTGGCTTGAACGCCTGACGTCTGCTTTTTCCGGCGAACCCCACACCCGCGACGAGCTGGTCGCTGTCCTGCACACCGCGCAGGAAGAAGGGTTGATCGCCGCAGATACCCTGAAGATGATGGAAGGTGCCATTTCGGTGGCCGAGCTGACCGTGGGCGACGTGATGATCTCGCGTTCGCAGATGGTCTCGCTGCCGGTGGAGGCGCCCTTCCTGGAGCTGATGAAGCAGGTGGTCGAGTCCGGCCATTCGCGCTTCCCGGTGCATGGCGAGAACAAGGACGACATCCTCGGCGTGTTGCTGGCCAAGGACCTGCTGCGCGGCGTGGTTGCCGACAACGGTCCGGGCAACGTGCGTGAGCTGCTGCGCCCGGCGGTGCTGATTCCGGAAGCGAAGAAGCTCAACGTGCTGCTGAAGGAATTCCGCCTGTCGCGCAACCACATGGCGATCGTGGTGGACGAGTACGGCGGTGTCGCCGGCCTGGTCACCATCGAGGACGTGCTGGAGCAGATCGTCGGCGAGATCGACGACGAGCACGACGAAGCCGAGGATTTCTCGGCGCAGATCGCCATCCAGGCCGATGGCCAGTACGTGGTGGATGCGCTCACGCCGATCGGCGATTTCAACGAACGCTTCGGTGCCACCTTCTCCGATGAGGACTACGACACCATCGGTGGCCTGGTGACCGAAGCGGTGGGTCATCTGCCGGAAGTCGGTGACGAACTGGCGCTGGACCGCTTCATGTTCCGTGTAGCCCGCGCCGATGCGCGCCGGGTCCAGGCCTTCCATGTAACGGTGCTGGCACCGGACGCGCAGGACGACGCTTGAAGCACCGTGGCCTGATCCTGACGGTGTGGCTGGCACTGTGCGTGCTGGCCACGACCCTGCCACTGACCGCGTTCGCGCAGGCGGCGCCACCGGCCGTTTCGACGGCCAGTGATGCCCCTGCCCCGCGCGTTGGTGTGGTCACCATGCAGCCCGGCACCGTGTTCTTCGAGCGCTTCGGCCACGATGCCATCGTCGTGCTGGACCCGGTGAGCGGCGAGGCGATCTCGTACAACTTCGGCTACTTCGATCCGTCCGAACAGGATTTCATCGGCCGCTTCGTGCGTGGCGACATGATGTATTACCTGGTGGCGCTGCCACTGCAGCAGGACCTGTCGTACTACGATGAGACCGGCCGCGGAGCCAGCGTGCAGTGGCTGGATATCACCCCTGACCAGGCACGCTCGCTGGCCGCCGACCTGGCCGAACGGGCCAAGCCGGAAAACGCGCGCTACCACTACGATTACTACACCGCCAACTGCGCGACGATGGTGCGCGACACGCTGGACAAGGCACTGGGCGGCGGGCTGCATTCACAGCTGTCGGGCCGTTCGCGTGGCAACACCTATCGCAGCGAGTCGGTACGGCTGGCGTCCCCGGCCCCGTGGATGTGGCTGGGCTTCGATATCGGCCTGGGTCCGTTTGCCGACCAGCCGCTGTCGCGCTGGCAGGAAGCCTTCGTGCCGATGCGCCTGGCCGATGCCCTGCGGCAGGCCCGCAACAGCGACGGCCGCCCGCTGGTGCAGTCCGAGCAGGAACTGCTGCCGCACCGCATCGATCCCGAACCGAAGGAATTCGCGCGCCACTGGTGGTCGTGGCTGCTGTGTGGCCTGGTGATTGCGGTCGGCGTGCTGGCGCTGCGCAGGCGTACGCGCCTGCTGGCCGGCCTGGCCTTGCCGCTTTGGCTGCTGTGCACCATCGCCGGTGGCCTGCTGGTGTTCCTGTGGGGCTTCAGCACGCACTACGCTGCCTGGGCCAACCGCAACCTGCTGCTGCTGTCGCCGCTGTGCGTGCTGCTGTTGCCGGGGGCGATCAGCCTGCTGCGGCGGCGCGTGCCCGGCCGCATGTTCAGGATCGTGCTGTGGCTGGTGGCGGTGCAGGCCGTGGCTGCCCTGGTGCTGCACTGGCTGAGCCTGCAGGCGCAGTACAACGTGCAGTGGATCGTGCTGCTGCTGCCGGTCCACGCGGCGCTGGCCTGGGTGCTGGGGCGCCGTCCTCACTTGTCGGAAACGCAGCACTGACGCACGATGGCGGGCATGTCATTGCCCGCCCCACTGCCCGCCCCTGCTGCCGCCTCCGCCGCAGCCAATCCCACCTGCGTCATCAACTGCGTCCACTACGATGACGACGGCAAACGTCACGACATCAGCCTGGATGCCATCAGCGATGTCATCGCCAGCAACAATGGTTTCGTCTGGGTCGGCCTGTACGATCCGAACGAAGATGTACTGCTGAAGCTGCAGGAAGAATTCTGCCTGCACGACCTGGCCGTCGAAGATGCGCGCAACGCGCACCAGCGCCCCAAGGTGGAGGCCTACGGCAACTCGTTGTTCGTGGTGGTGACCACCGCGCAGATGGTTGACGAGCGCATCCAGTACGGCGAGACCCACGCCTTCCTCGGCCCACGGTTCCTGGTGACCGTTCGCCATGGCGCCTCGCTCTCGTACGCACCGGTGCGCGCGCGCGTGGAGCGCGAACCACAGCTGCTGAAAATGGGCCCCTCGTACTGCCTGTACGCCGTGGCCGACTTCGTGGTCGACAATTACCTGCCCATCACCAACCGCTTCCGCGACACCCTGGAACTGCTGGAGAAGGACATCTTCGCCGACAGCTACAAGCGCAGCACGGTGGTGCGCCTGTATGAGCTCAAGCGCGAGTTGAACAAGATGCGGATGGCGGTGGCGCCACTGCAGGATGTACTGGCACAGCTGCGCCGCTACCAGGGCGAGCTGTTCCCGGACGAAGTGAAGCTGTATATCCGCGACGTGCACGACCATGCGGTGCGCATCAGCGATGTCATCGACACGCTGCGCGAGATGCTGGGCACGGCCCTGAGCGTGAACCTGTCACTGGTGACGCTGGCCCAGGGTGAGACGGTGAAGCGGCTGGGTGCATGGGCCGCGCTGCTGGCCGCACCGACGCTGATCACCAGCTGGTATGGCATGAATTTCAGCCACATGCCGGAATTGAACCAGCCGTGGGCCTACCCGCTGATGATCGTCGCTGTCGGTGGCATCTGCGTTGGACTGTACCGGCTGTTCAAGCGGGTGAAGTGGCTGTAGGGCGTATCGACCAACGGTCGATACCCACCGGACCGGTAGGCCACGACGGTCGACACCTAGCGTACCTGTCGTGGCGCATTGGGTGAACATCAAGCCACGTAGATGGTCTTGATGTTCATGAACTCATGGATGCCGTGGTCGGCCAGTTCACGGCCGAAACCTGATTCCTTGCTGCCGCCGAACGGCAACCGCGCATCGCTCTTGACGATGGCGTTGACGAAGGCCGCGCCGCATTCCATGCGCTGGGCGAAGGACTCGCCACGCACCGGGTCACGCGTCCACACGCTGCCGCCGAGGCCGAAGCGGGTGTCGTTGGCCACGCGCAGCGCTTCGGCTTCATCCTTGACCCGGATGACCGCAGCGACCGGCCCGAACAGTTCTTCGTCATAGGCCGGCATGCCCGGCCCTACCTGGTCGAGCACGCTGGCCGGGTAACCCGCGTGCGAACCGGCGATCGGTTCGCCGCCGATCAGCACCCGCGCGCCTTTGGCGACGCTGGCCTGCACCTGCTTGTGCAGTTCGTCGCGCAGATCGGCACGGGCCATCGGCGCCAGCGTGGTGCCGCGCTCGTTCGGGTCGCCGTACTGACGCTCGCCTGCGGCTTCGACGAAGCGCCGGGTGAATTCATCGGCCACCGCTTCAACCACGATGAAGCGCTTGGCGGCAATGCAGGTCTGGCCACTGTTGTCGAAGCGCGACTTCACCGCGGCGGCAACCGCCTTGTCCAGGTCAGCATCATCGAGCACCACGAAGGCGTCGCTGCCGCCCAGCTCCATCACCGACTTCTTCAACTGGCTGCCAGCGTTGGACGCGATGGAGCGCCCTGCCCGCTCGCTGCCGGTCAGGGTGACTGCCTTCACCCGTGCATCGCGCAGTACGTCGGCAGCCTGGTCGTTGTCGATGTGCAGCACGTCGAACACACCGTCCGGCAGGCCACCATCGCGGCACACCGCCAGGATCAGGTCGGCACACTGCGGCACGTTGCTGGCATGCTTGAGCAGCGCCACGTTGCCGGCCATGAACGCCGGGGCCAGGAAGCGGAACACCTGCCAGATCGGGAAATTCCACGGCATCACCGCGAACACGCAGCCGATCGGTTCATAGCGCACGTAGCTGCGCTGGGCCTCGGTGTCGATCAGCTGCGGCTTCAGATAGTCGGCGGCATGGTCGGCATAGAACTCACAGGTGGTCGCGCACTTTTCCACTTCGGCCAGGGCCTCGGCCTTCAGCTTGCCCATCTCGCTGGTCATGGCCTGCTGCAGGTCATCGCCGCGCGCACGCAGCTGGCCGGCAATCTGCTTGAGGATCGCCCCGCGATCCTGCAGCGAGCGCTCGGCCCAGCGTGGGAACGCCTCGGCTGCGGCCTGCAGGCGCTGCTCGATGGCAGCGGCATCCATCAGCTCATGGCGGTAGGTCACCTGGCCGGTGGCCGGGTTGATGATCTCGACGGTCATGGGGGGTCTCCATCAGGTAGACCCCCATTGTGCGCCGGCCGCCGTGAGCCGGATGTTGCCGGCTCAGCCGTTGTCCTGGCGGGCCAGCTGCAGGTCGCGCTGGCGTCGCTTCTCCGCACGCGCATTGATGTACCAGCCGATCACCGCAGCAATGGACACTGCAGACACCAGCAGCGTGGCCAGCGCATTGATCTTCGGGCTGATGCCCATGCGAACCGAGGCGAACACCTTCATCGGCAGCGTGGTCGAGCCCGGCGTGGCAACGAAGCTGGCCACCACCACGTCATCCAGCGACAGGGTGAACGCCAGCAGCCAACCGGCCACCAGCGCCGGGGCGATGATCGGCAGGGTGATGCGGGTGAACACGGTCAGCCGGCTCGCGCCGAGATCCATCGCCGCTTCTTCCAGCGACAGGTCCATCTCCTGCAGGCGCGAGGACACCACCACGGTGACGAAGCACAGGGTGAAGGTGACATGGGCGATCCAGATGGTGGCCAGGCCACGCGCCGGGAAGCCCGGTATCGCGCCCATCGAGGCCAGCAGCGCCATCAGCGAGAAGCCGAGGATCACGTCCGGCATCACCAGCGGCGCGGTCACCAGCGCACCGAAGAACGGCTTGCCGCGGAAACGCTTGAAGCGGGTCATCACCATCGCCGCCAGCGTGCCGAGCACGGTGGCGGTACAGGCGGTCCAGAACGCGACCACCAGGCTGGTCCACATCGCATCCATCAGCGCGCGGTCGGCAAACAGGTCGCTGTAGGCACGGGTGGAGAACCCGGCCCAGACCATGGCCAACCGCGAGCTGTTGAACGAATAGAACATCAACAACAGGATCGGCAGGTACAGGAAGGCGAAGCCGAGCAGCAGCACGCCCAGCCCGAGGCCCTTTGCGCTACGCGGGCTCATGCCTGCTTCCCTTCCAGCAGGCGCTGCTGGGATCGGTTGAACAGTAGGATCGGTACCAGCAGCAACAGGATCATCGCCGCCGCCATCGCCGAGGCGCCCGGCCAGTTGCGGTTGTTGAAGAACTCGTTCCACAGCTGGCGACCGACCATCAGGGTTTCCGAGCCACCCAGCATTTCCGGGATCACGAATTCGCCGATCGCCGGAATCATCACCAGCATGCAGCCGGCGATGATGCCCGCCTTCGACAGCGGCAGGGTGATGCGCAGGAATGCCTGCCACGGCTTGGCGCCGAGGTCGTAGGCTGCTTCCAGCAGACGGTGGTCATGCTTGACCAGGTTGGCGTACAGCGGCAGCACCATGAACGGCAGATAGCAGTACACGATGCCGATGTAGGCCGCGGTCGGGGTGTCGATCAGCTGCAGTTTCGGCAGGCCCATCGAGGTCATCAGCGACTGCAGGCCGGTGTACTGCAGGAACTGGTCGAGCAGGCCGTTGCGGTCCAGGATCGCTTTCCATGCATAGACGCGGATCAGGAACGAGGTCCAGGACGGCAGCACCACCAGCATCATCGCCACGTTGCGCGCGGCCGGCGACAGGCGGGCGATGGCATAGGCCATCGGATAGCCGATCAGCAGGGTGAGGAAGGTCGAGATCGCGGCGATCTTGATCGAGCTCAGGAACGCCTGCGCATAGATCGAATCACGGAACAGCGCCAGGTAGTTCTCGAGGTTGAGCTTGAGCGAGAGCCCGCCATCGACGTACTGCAGCAGCCAGGTGTACGGCGGCGAGCCGACCCGGCTGTGCGAGAAACTGATCATCAGCACGATCAGGAACGGCACGGCGAAGAACAGCAGCAGCCACAGGTACGGAATGCCGATCACCGTGGCACGCAGCCCCGGCAGCCAGCGCTTGAGGCCGGCGGCGCTCATGAGGTCAGCACCACGCCGTCGTTGTCGCGCCAGTGCACCCACACCTGGTCGCCCCAGGTCAGGCCATCGCTGGCCCAGCGCTGCGAGTTGGCGAAGTTGGCCAGCACCTTGGCGCCGCTGGGCAGGCGCACGTGGTAGACCGAATGGCTGCCGAAGTAGGCAATGTCCTCGATCACGCCCTGCGCCTTGTTGGTGTGCCCTTCCGGCTCGTCCTTGCCGATCATCACCTTCTCCGGGCGCAGCGCGAACGCCACCGGCTGCCCTTCATAGCAGGTGATGCCATGGGCGATGTAGACCGGCGCCGGGAACAGCGGCGAACGCACGGTCACGTATTCGGGCAGGTCCTCGTCGATCACCCCGTCGAACAGGTTGACCGAGCCGATGAACTCGGCGACGAAGCGGTTGGCCGGCTGCTCGTAGACCTCATCGGGCTTGCCGACCTGCTGGATCCAGCCGGCGTCCATCACCGCGATGCGGGTGGCCATGGTCATCGCCTCTTCCTGATCGTGGGTGACCATCACGCAGGTCACGCCCGACGACTCGATGATGCTGACCAGCTCCAGCTGCATCTGCGAGCGCAGCTTCTTGTCCAGCGCGCCCATCGGTTCGTCCAGCAGCAGCAGCTTGGGCCCCTTGGCCAGCGACCGCGCCAGCGCCACGCGCTGCTGCTGGCCGCCGGACAGCTGGTGCGGCTTGCGCTTGCCAAGATGGCCCATCTGCACCAGGTCGAGCATCTCGCCCACGCGCTTGGCGATGGTCTCGCGGCCGAGTCCGTCCTGCTTCAGGCCGAAGGCGATGTTCTGCTCCACGGTCATGTGCGGGAACAGCGCATAGGACTGGAACATCATGTTGACCGGCCGCTGGTACGGCGGCAGCGCATCCATCCGCTGGCCATCGACGGTGATGCTGCCCTTGGTGGGTGTCTCGAAGCCGCCCAGGCAGCGCAGCAGGGTCGACTTGCCGCTGCCGGAGCCACCGAGCAGCGCGAATATCTCGCCCTTGCGGACGTCCAGGTTGACGTCGTCGACGGCGACGAAGCCATCGAATTCCTTGCGCAGATCACGAATGGAGAGATAGCCGGGCACACCGCTCGCTTCGACGACGGCGGCTTCCGGCTGGGCTTCAACGGGCATGGGGGCTCCGGGAGCGGGCGGTGGACAGCGGCCGCCATTCTACCGGCCGGGGGCCGATGGGGATATGACGACGGCGGGCGGGAAGGCGCCGCTGGCCGTCCTGGAGTACCGGACCGGTGTCGGGTTTGGCCCGCAAATGGCGCACTCCAGGCGCAACACGCGCCCCCCCTGCGTGGCCGTTGCCTGGTGTTTCCGCCTTGGCCTGCGGGTGCCGCGCCGAATCTGCAACGTTTTTCAGAACCGGGAGCCTTGATCGCCCGCCACTACCCCGTCGCAATCCCCAGGATCGAGGCCGACCATGGACGAACACGCGTGACATCCGCAGACACTTCTGTCTTCGCCCCACCCGCCCCCCAGCCCTCGTCAGCCGATCGGCTGGAGGTGGCCATCATCGGCGCCGGCCAGGCCGGGCTGTCACTCAGCGCGGTCCTGCAGGAGGCCGGCATCCAGCATCGCGTACTGGAGGCGGATACCGTGGGCGCCAGCTGGCGGCGGCGCTGGGATTCCTTCCAGACCAACACCGCCAACGCGACGATGGCCCTGCATGGCCACGCCTATGCGGGCGACGACCCGGAGGGCTTCATGGCCGCACCGGAAGTGATCCAGCGGCTTCGCGACTACGCCAGCGAAAGGTCACTCCCGATCCACGAAGGCTGCGCGGTCCTGCGTGTCACGCCCAAGGCGGGCGGCTACGCCATCGAATCCAGCCGCGGGCCGATCCAGGCCGCTGCGGTGGTGGTGGCCACCGGCGAATACGGCCGTCCCCGGATGCCCCGCGTTCCCTTTGCGCCCGGGCCGGCGCTGGCGGTACTGCACTCCAGCAACTACCGCAATTCCCGGCAGCTTCCCGACGGCGCGGTGCTGGTCATCGGCGGCGGCCAGTCCGGCGCGCAGATCGCCCAAGATCTCCGCGCCAGCGGCCGCACCGTGTATTGGTCGCTGGCCGAGCGCCATTCGCATACGCGCCGGCTGCGCGGCAAGGATTCGATGACCTGGTGGGACATGGCCGGACGCATCCACCAGCATGTGAGTGAATCGGCCGGGGTACTCGCCGGGGAGCCGGACGCGCTGCGCAAGGCCCGGACCGCAGAGTTCCCGCTGATTTCCGGCAAGGGACGCGCAGGCCTGGGCAGCTCGATCAGCCTGCTGGCGATGCACCGCGAGGGCATCACGCTGCTGGGCCGCCTGCAGGGCTTCGACGCGGACATTGCCCGCTTCGCCGATGTCCGCCCACAGCTGCGCACCGCGGTCGAGTCGACGCGGTCCGAGTACGCCTATCTCGATTCACTGGCAAGCGGGTACTACGCCACGCGGCCCGAACCGCGCACCGATGATGCCCGCTACATTCCCGAAGAGGTGTACCTGCACTGGGAGCCGGACGCCTCGCCGCGCGAGCTGGATCTGAACGCTGCCGGCATCCGCTCGGTTGTCCTCGCTACGGGCTTCGTCGCCGAATGGCCGTGGCTGCATGTGGACGGCGTGCTGGACGAACACGGGTACCCGCTCGGCGAGTTCGGTGTCTCCCCGCAGCCTGGCCTGTTCTTCATCGGCATGCACAACCTGCAGCGGATGAGCTCATCATTCCTGTGCAACGGCGGTCGCGATGCGCGCGACCTGTTGCCCGCCATCCTGCGGCACCTTGGCCGGGCCGGCAGTACCGGCTCCGACCCAGGGCAAGGCAGCTGCCGGGCAAGGCCCGGCGCTACCGGAAACGCTTAGCGACCGGTCTTCACCTCGGTCCACAGCCGGGTGTAGAGCTTGTCGGTCTCCGGCGTGTTGATCGAATAGGTGAACATCTTCGCGGCCACGTCGGCCGGCGGGTAGATGGTCGGGTCGGTGCGGATCGCCTCGTCCACCAGCGGGGTCGCGGTCGGCACCGGGTTGCCGTAGTGGATGAAGTTGGTGTTGGCCGCGGCCACCTTCGGTTCCAGCAGATAGTTGATGAACGCGTAAGCCGCTTCCGGATGCTTGGCATCCTTCGGGATGGCCAGCATGTCGAACCACTGCGGCGCGCCTTCCTTCGGGATCGAATAGGCCACGTGCACGCCATTGCTGGCCTCGGCAGCACGGTCGCGGGCCTGGATGATGTCACCCGACCAGCCCACCACCAGGCAGGTGCCGCCGTTGGCCAGCGAGCCCACGTACTGCGAGGAGTGGAAGTTCTGCACGTACGGGCGGATCGACTTCAGCAGGTCCGCCGCCTTCTGCAGATCGGCCGGATCGCCGCTGTGCGGGTCCAGGCCCAGGTAGTGCAGCGCGATCGGAATCATGTCCGCCGGCGTGTCCAGGATGGTCACGCCGCAGTCCTTCATCTTGCTGATGTTTTCCGGCTTGAACACCAGGTCCCAGCTGTTGGCGATGTCGGTGCTGCCACCGAAGCGCTCCTTCAGCATGTCCACGTTGTAGCCGATGCCGGTGGTGCCGATCATGTACGGCACACCGTACTGGTTGCCCGGATCCTGGGTGGCGATGCGCTTCATCACCGCCGGGTCGAGGTTGGCCAGGTTCGGGATCTTCGACTTGTCCAGCGGCAGGAACACGCCGGCCTGGATCTGCCGGCCGAAGAAGTTCAGCGTCGGCACCACCACGTCGTAGCCGCTGTTGCCGGCCAGCAGCTTGGTCTCGACCATCTCGTCACTGTCGAACACATCGTAGGTGACCTTGATCCCGCTCTGCTTCTCGAAGTTGGGGATGGTGTCTTCGGCGATGTAGTCGCTGTAGTTGTAGACGTTCAGGACCTGGCTGTCCTGTCCGCCGCCGTTGCCGCCGCCACAGGCGGAAAGCATGGCGGAGGCCAGGCCGAGCGTGAGGATACGCAGCTTCATCGGGTGCTCCAGAATGCAGAAAGGGGGGCCGGCCGGGCCGGCGACGGGTGCCAGCCTACCCCCCGGCGAGGGATTTTTCTATTCGCGGCCTTCACACGTTCAGCAGCAGGAACTCGCGCTCCCACGAACTGATCACGCGGAAGAAGGTCTCGTATTCCTTGCGCTTGACCGAGGTGTAGGCGCGGCAGAAGCGCTCGCCGAGCAGCGCCTGCAGCTCGCTGCACTGCTCCAGCCCGTCCAGCGCTTCACCCAGCGAACGCGGCAGGTCGTAGCCCAGTTCCTTGGCGCTGCCGGTCACCGGCGCATCCGGCGCCAGGCGCTCACGGATGCCGAGCAGCCCGCAGGCCAGGGTCGCGGCCATCGCCAGGTAAGGGTTGGCATCGGAGCCGGCAAAGCGGCTTTCCACCCGCATGTTCTCCGGCGTATCCAGCGGCACCCGCAGGCCGCAGGTGCGGTTGTCGAAGCCCCAGTGCACGTTGCTAGGCGAGACCTCACCGAACACCAGGCGCCGGTAGGAATTCACGTTCGGCGCGAAGAACGCCATGGCCATCGGCACATATTTCTGCAGGCCCGCCAGGTAATGGGCGAACAGCGGACTGAAATCCTCACCACCGTGCTCGCCGGTGAACACGTTCTGGCCATCGCTGATGCGCAGCAGGCTCTGGTGGATGTGCATCGCACTGCCCGGCTCGTTCTCCATCGGCTTGGCCAGGAAGGTCGCGTACACCCCATGGCGCATCGCCGATTCGCGCATGGTGCGCTTGAACAGGAACACCTGGTCTGCCAGATCCATCGCATTGGCGTGGGTGAAGTTGACCTCCAGCTGCGCCGCGCCGGATTCGTGGATCAGCGTATCCACGTCCAGCTTCATCGCGTCGCAGTAGTCGTACATCAGGTCGAGGATCGGATCGAACTCGTTGACCGCGTCGATCGAGTACGACTGCCGTGCCGTTTCCGGGCGGCCGGAGCGGCCCGCCGGTGGCAGCAGCGGAAAATCCGGATCGGTGTTCTTCTGCACCAGGAAGAATTCCAGCTCGGGCGCGACCACCGGCCGCAGGCCGAGCTCGGTGTATGCATCCAGCACCCGGCGCAGCACGTTGCGTGGCGCCAGCTCATGCGGTTCGCCGTTCTTGGTGTAGCAGTCATGGATGACCTGCGCGGTCGGGTCGGTCGCCCACGGCACCATGCGCACGGTGTCCGGGTCGGGGCGCAGGATCATGTCCGAGTCCGACGGCGAGGTCAGGTCGTAGTAATCGTCCGGAAATTCACCGGTGACCGTGGTCGCGAAGATGCCTTCGGGCAGGCGCGTGCCGTAATCGTGCGAGAACTTGTCGGCCGGGATGATCTTGCCGCGCGCATTGCCGGTGATGTCCGGAACCAGGCATTCGACCTCGGTGATGCGCCGCTCCTTCAGCCAGCGCAGCAGGCTGCTTTCCTGCGGGGGCGGAGGCGTGGCCGTCTTGCGCGGGCGCGTTCGGGAACTCATGGGGATTCCAGTCGATTCTGTTGGTGCTGCCGGCAAGCTTGGCCGAACGCACGGAAAATAGCGTGATAGAACGGCGTCTGCATGACACGCCACTCCGGGTGCCACTGTACGCCGAGCACGAATCGATGGCGCGGGCTGCGTGCTGCTTCGACCAGGCCATCATCGGCCCAGGCCTCGATCTGCAGGCCTTCGGCAACCTGTGCGATGCCCTGCCCGTGCACGGAATTGACCTGCACCCGATCGGCGGCACACCACTGCGCCAGCCACCCCCCATCGGCCAGGGTGATCGCGTGGGCCGGCCCATACTGCACCTCCACCGGCGCCTGTGGATCTTCGCGATGGTCTGCCAGGCCAGGCACCGCATGCACCTGCGGATGCAGCGTGCCACCGAGCGCCACATTCAATTCCTGGAATCCGCGGCAGATCGCCAGCACGGGTAGATCCATCGCCAGCGCCTCGCGCAGCAGCGCGAACGCAGTGGCGTCGCGCGCCGGGTCATGCCGGTTGCCGTTCCAGGTGCGCCCGCCTTCGTAATGCTGCGGCTCGATGTTGCTGACCGCGCCGGTCAGCAGCAGGCCATCCAGGCCCTGCAGCCAATCGCGCGCCGGCAGCGGCGGCTGCACACTCGGCAGCACCAGCGGTGTTGCCTGCGCAGCGTCAACCAACGCATGCACATATTTTTCCCCGGCCACCGCGAAACGATGATGGCCGAGCACGGTGCTGTCGGTGGGCAGGCCCACCCAGGGCAGGCGGCGCATGGGGAAACTCCTTGGCGTGGCATCAAGGTACGCGCCCGGCATCGGCATCGGCAAGCCGCTGCCCTCACACCACGGGCGCCCGGCTTGGGCCAAACTATCGGCGTGAAGCCCGACCGTCCTCCTCCGCTCCGACGCCCTTTCCCGCTTCTGCGAGGCCGCCGGTGAGCGCCGCCTTCCCGCCCAGCTGGTACGCCAGCAGCCTGCCCGAACCGCCCGCATTGCCGCCGTTGCGCGGTGAACTGCATGCCGATGTGGCGATACTGGGCGCCGGCTATACCGGCCTCACCGCCGCACTGGAACTGGCCCTGCGCGGCCAGCGGGTGGTGGTGCTGGAAGCGCAGCGGATCGGCTGGGGAGCCTCGGGCCGCAATGGTGGCCAGGCGCTGGTCGGCTACGGCTGCGAAGTGGACGAGCTGGAACGCCAGCTCGGCCACGAGGATGCGCGCCGCCTGTTCGACTGGTCGCGCGAGGCGGTACAGGCGATGCGTGCGCGCATCGACCGGCATGGCATCGATTGCCATTGGGTGGAGGGCCACGCCAGCGTTGCCATCCGCGCACGCCACGAGCGCGACCTGCGCGCCAACTGCGAACACCTGCAGCGACATTACGATTACCCGATGCAGTGGTGGGAGCGCGATACCCTGCGTGGGCAACTGGACAGTCCGCGCTACCGCGCGGCGATGTTCGACCCGCTCAGCGCCCACCTGCATCCGCTGGCCTACGCCCGCGGGCTGGCCGATGCCGCGCGCGCAGCCGGGGTGGTCATCCACGAACAATCGCCGGTGACGCGCATTCAACGCGGCGCACATGCGGTGCTGCATACCGACCACGGCAGCGTGCGCGCGCCGCAGCTGGTGGTGGCCGGCAACGCCCTGCTGCAGGGGCTGGTGCCTGAGCTCGAGCGGCGCATCATGCCGGTCGGTACGTATATCGGCGCCAGCGCACCGCTGGGGGCCGAGCGCGCCCGTGCCCTGATCGGCAACAACATGGCGGTCTCCGATACGGCCTGGGCGCTGGACTATTTCCGGCTCAGCCATGACCACCGCCTGCTGTTCGGTGGCCGCGCCAGCTATTCCGCGCTGCCGCCGCCGGGCCTGCACCGGGTGATGCAGCGGCGCATGCACGAGGTGTTCCCGCAACTGGCCGACATCCCGCTGCAGCAGGTCTGGGGCGGTTATGTGGACATCACCCGCAACCGTGCCCCGCACTGGGGCCGGCTGGATGGGAATGTGTACTTCGCGCAGGGCTTCTCCGGCCACGGCGTGGCAGCGGCCGGGCTGGCCGGTGAAGTGATCGCCGAAGCCATCGTTGGCCAGAGCGAGCGGCTGGACGTGTTCCAGCGCCTGCGCCATGCCCCCTTCCCCGGCGGACGCCTGCTGCGCATGCCGCTGCTGGTGGCGGCCATGTCCTGGTACAAGCTGCGGGATGCGTTGTGGTGAGCTGATCAGGAAGCGAGCTGAATCTACCGCCCGCCGAAAACTGTGAAACTCGTCGCCGCCGGTATTCCTGTGATGACTTTCTCACTTGCCGGGCCGAGCGCTGAGGCGATTGCATAATCGAACGCGTGTCGATACCGTCGCTAAGAACCGGGTCCCGCGGCGAATGGATGCTGACAGGGAACGTACTGTGAAGGGGTAGTGCGATTGAACTGGTGGAATGAAGGCCTGCAGCTGAAGTTGCGCATCCATCCGGCAGGACTTGCCTTGGCTGTGCTGTACGCGATTGCCTGCTGGGCCACACGGCAGCTCTCGCTTGATCAGTTCTATCTTCCCGCCGGCGTACGCGTTGCTGCGGTACTGCTCTGCCCACCTCGGCTTTGGCCTTATCTCCTGCTGGGCGAGTATGCCTACTTCGCGCAGATGCGCGTGCCGATGATCGATCGGTACGGATTGACGTGGGTCATTCTTGGCTCGGCATTCCAGATGCCGGTCGTCATGACGATCGTCCATCTTCACCGCAACGTGATCTCGGCAGTAAAGAATGCCTGGCTCATATCGGTTGCCGCATTCGCCGCAATATCCGTCACGCTGATCAACCTGCTTCTTGCAAATTTCCTCTGGCCGACACCACCCGATTTCCCCCTATTGACCGGCATCGTCCGCCTGGTGGTGGGTGACTTCATCGGTATCCTGACGTTCGCGCCACTTGTGCTGCTCTGGTCTCGAGGGAAGGCCGAAGTACAGGTACGGAAGCGTGACGTCGCGCAGATGGCGGGGGCCCTCGCACTGATGGTCGTGCTCGGCCTGTCAGCTGCGGATGTGCCAGCTGATGCAGTGACGACGAAAGTGTCTCTGCAACTTCTCATGGCACTTCCTGCGGTCCTTCTGACATGCGTGTATGGATGGCGGGGCGCCGCCATCGGCGTGCCGACCCTGAACATGATCATCGGTCTGACCACACCCGCCACTCACCCGGAGTCGTTCGACCCTGCGTCATTCGCTACCCAGCAGATCATGGCCGTCACCGGCGCAGCGCTGCTCATACTTGGCTCCCGGATCACCCACTACTATCGGCGTTATCGACTCAGGGAGATCGGGGAGAGAAATGCCATAAGACTCGCGCGGAGCTCACATGTCGCCAGTGAGCTTGACCTTCGCGAACGTGCGTTGCATCTAAGGAGGCTGGGTGATGGCATTGATCACGCGCTTGACGAGGTGATCAACTGGCTTTCCGCTCAGGGCCATCTTTCGATTGCGGAGAGTCTTGTGCATGTGGCGTCGATCCATTCGCGCCAGCTGCGCGAGCAGACAAGCATGATCTATCCGACGGCTCTGGAGCACCTCGGGCTTTATGTTGCATTGAGGGCAGGAGGCGTCCGCGAAGCGTGGGAGAAGACGGCCCGTGTCGCCAATCCGGCGCTGCTTGGCGACCCCTGCCAACTCAGCGTCGGCCTGCAACTAGCCGCCTACCGCACGGTGATCGACGCGGTGTCATTGCTGATCCAGGGTGAAGCAGGGCAGATCCACGTGCGGGCACGCTGCGGACGTATCGGTTCGCATCGTGGAATCCTGATGACGGTTTCCTTGCTGGATCAACAGCGACACCTCTCCGACGCAACTGTCGCCGCAGCCATGGAACGTTTGGCCGGGAGAACGCTGGCCTACGGGGGCGCACTGAAATGCACCCGGAATCGCATCATGCTGGCAATGAAGGAAACGGGCACGGCCGCCCCTCTGGAAGTTTTCACGTCAAATGGAAGAAACAGCATTTCGGGATTCGAAGCGGATGCCTCACGCGCGAAGGCGTGATTGACAGGCCCCGCCGGCTTCTGATTCCGGAGCATGCATGTACCGCCACCGGTGTTGAGGCGAAAACGTGCAAGCGGCTTCAGCCGCCTGCACGTCCAGCATCTTGAAGCCGAGTACTACGGTGCTTCAATGGACCAGATGTCGCCATCGCTGCTCGCGTACCGCACCAGCACCACATCCTGCGCACGATATACCTCGAAACGCCGTGCCGCACCCGGAACAGTGAGTCGCTGACCGGGAAGCGAAACACGCGCCGCAGACTTGCCTGCGGGCAATGCGAAGTAGGCATCACCGGCGTTGCCGATGATCACCTTTACCTGCCCGGCCAGATCGTTGACCTGCAGATAGACCACGCCATCGCGCTGGAAAGCGTACACCTGCAACGCGGGATCGGCGCTGATGTCTGCAGCGGCGGGATGGGTCTCACCAAGGCCCTCCGTCGAAACTGCGGCACTTGCCAAGGGTTTTCCGTGGTAGTCACCGCCTCCTCTATCACTCGCGAAAACTGGAGCTGCGACAAACACTGCTGCACTGGTTACCACACCAACAATCATGGATCGCACAATGACCTCCTGGTCGGGGTGAGAGCAAACAACTTCGCAGCGATAGTAACGTCTTCCAGCCCCAACACAGTGAGGGCTGAATAATCCGGACGATTTAGTCCCATATGTGCACCCGACGCCCCCCCGGCCCTACTTCCTTGGCGGGAAAACATGGTGCCGATTGCGTCTGCACTCATCCATGGATAGTGTTCATTACCGGGTCGGCGGTAGCTTAGCGATGGCAAGGAGGCTTTTCTGGACCGTTTGAAGAATGCCTTCGAGGTGAGCTTCCGCATTCGACCGGTCGGACTTGCGCTGGCCGCCGTCTACGCTGCCAGCTGCCTCGTCTCGCGCCAGTTCTCGCTGGACCAGTTCTTCCTGCCAGCAGGTATCCGGGCGGCTGCGCTGCTGATCGTCCCGATGCGCCTGTGGCCCTATCTGTTGCTCGGCGAGTACATCTACTTCGCCAAGCTGCGCCTTCCCATGATCGATACCTACGGCTTGGACTGGGTCATCCTGGCATCGACCCTGCTGATGCCGATGGCGATGCTGGTGATCTATCTGCATCGGATGAGAACACCATCCGAGGCCGCCACCGGCCTCTGGCTGCTGTCGTTGTCGTTCTGCACAGCGCTGTTCGTCCCGGGTCTTAATCTGGGCATTTCATATGCCCTCTGGACGAATCCGCCGCCCAGCAACCTGCTGGACGCGGTCGATCGGGCAATCTTTGGCCACTTCGCCGCCATCATCACCTTGGTCCCGCTGGCCTTCCTGTGGGGCCTGCGGCACGCAGATCCCAGCTGGCGCACCCGCCTTGTCGCGCCCACCGCTGTGGCGATCCTGTTGATGCTGATACTGGGCTTGGGTATGCAGCTGACAGGCAGCAGCGCCCATGTCGCCCGCAAACACCTTGTACTGATAGCGGCCCTGCCCGCCATCGCCCTGACCTTCATGCATGGTTGGCGTGGTGCAGCCATTGCAATTCCGCTGTTGAACCTCCCGCTTCATGCCGCGACGCCCAGCACTGGCCTCCCCTCCTCCTTCGACCTGGGCACGTTCGCAACCCAACAGAACATGGCGGTGATGAGTGTCGCTCTGCTCGCGCTGGGATCCAGCATCAGCTATCACCATCAACGCGCCCGGTCCCGAGGCTTGGCAGAGGAAACCACGTTGCGCCTGACACGCAGCTCCCACCAGACCAGCGAGCGTGAGCTACGCGAGCGGGCCATCCGTCTCAAGCATCTGAGTGAGGGCATGGACAGTTCGCTCAGCGAGATGGTCAGCTGGCTGAAGTCCCAGGGTCACCACGCGGTTGCAAACAGCCTGCACCATGCATCGTCCGTGCATTCACGACTGTTCCGGGAACAAGCCAGCCTGGTCTACCCCACTGGACTGGAACAGGTCGGGCTGTATGTCGCGTTGCAAGGCGGTGGCGCGTACAGGATCTGGAGCAATACCCACCGGGTCAATCGACCCAGGTTGACCGGAAACCCGTTCATCCTGAATGTAGACCTGCAATTGGTGATCTACCGCACCCTGATCGAGGCGGTCTCGCTGCTGCTGGAACTGGAGGCGGGCCAGATCTGTGTACGGACCCGGTGTGGCACGGCCGGTAGCCGCCGTGGCATCGTCGCGGTCGTCGCACTGCTGGACCGTGGCTGTGCGCTGTCCACTGACACGACCCACCAGGCCGTCGAGCGCCTGAGCGGACGGATTCAGGCCTACGGTGGCGCGGTACATTGCCGCAGCAATCGGCTCCGCCTTGCGGTATACGACTCGATTTCCAGTGTGCAGCCGCAGATTCCAACGTCGGCCTGACACACCCGCTGCGTGCCGGTTGTCCTGCGCGGCTAAAGTTGCACCTGAAACCGCCGCTATCGGTGCCGAGCCCTCCCACGTGAGCCACCGCATCATGCCCGTCCTGCCGCAGGCCGCTGTCGATGGCGACCTGGCCGATCCGCTGCCGCAGCGCATCCTGCTGGTGGAAAATTCCCGTGCCTTCACCGGCATGCTGCGCGAAGCCATCGAACAGCGCCTGGAGCTGCCGGTGGTGGTGGCCAGCTCGCTGGCCGAAGCTGATCGCCTGCTCAGTGAAGAAGGCGGCTGGTTCCTGGTGCTGACCGGGCTGGTGCTGGCCGATGGCGACCGCGACGCGGTGGTCGAGTTCTTCCTCAAGCGCAACCTGCCGACCGTGGTGGTCAGCGGCGTGTACGACGAGGATCTGCGCAAGCGCGTGCTGCAGCAGCAGATCATCGATTACGTGCTGAAGAACACTCCGGGCAGCATCGACTATCTGGTCTGGCTGGTGCAGCGCCTGGAACGCAACCGGCGCATCGCCGCGCTGGTGGTGGACGACTCGCCGTCCGCACGCGGCTATGCCGCCGCCCTGCTGCGCATGTACGGTCATGAGGTGTACGAGGCTGCCGATGGCAGCGAAGGCCTGGCAGCGATCGAGGCGCACCCGGCGATCCGTCTGGCCGTGGTCGACCAGGAGATGCCGGGCATGCAGGGCGTGGAGTTCACCCGCCGCCTGCGTACCCTGCGCTCGCGCGACAAGGTGGCGGTGATCGGCATTTCCGGCAATGCCGATGCGTCGCTGATTCCGCGCTTCCTGAAGAACGGCGCCAATGACTTCCTGCGCAAACCCTTCTCGCGTGAAGAGTTCTTCTGCCGTGTCTCGCAGAATGTGGACCAGCTGGAACTGATCGGCACGCTGCAGGACCTCGCCACCCGCGATTTCCTCACCGGCCTGCCCAACCGCCGCTGCTTCCTGGAACAGAGCCAGCGCCAGCTGCCGCAACTGCAGCTGCATGGCCAGTGCGTGGCGGTGGCGATGATCGACATCGACCATTTCAAGCACATCAACGACACCCACGGCCACGAAGCGGGTGACGATGCGCTGCGTGCGGTAGCCCGTGCTGTCGGCGACCACGCGCGAAGCCAGGACCTGATCGCGCGCTTCGGCGGCGAGGAATTCTGCCTGCTGGTGCCGGACATGGAACAGGACGAAGCCCTGCTCTATTTCGAGGAGCTGCGCCAGCGCATCGCCGCGCTGGAAGTGGACATCGGCAGTGCCACGCTGCGCATGACGGTCAGCATCGGCCTGTGCTGCCTGCGGCCGCAGCGTGACGCGCTGCACCGGCTGATTTCCGAGGCCGATCGCCAGCTGTACCTGGCCAAGGCCGGAGGCCGCAACCGGGTCAGCTGCACCACGGTGGCCAGCCCGCTGCGCCCGCGCGAGGCTGCGCTGTCCTGACTGGCATGCCTTGATCCAGATCAACGCCGCCCATGGGCGGTGCCTCTACAGTCGGCCCCGACATCAGCATGAAGGGGAGCCGGGGATGGCACTACTGGTCTGGCAGGACGATCTGAACATCGGCATCGATGTGATCGATCAGCAACACCGCCGCATCATCGAGATGCTCAACCACCTGCACGTGGCGCAGACCAGCCTGCAGCGGGCAGCGGTGGGCGAAGTCATTGACGAGGTGGTGGACTACACCATGTCGCACTTCGCATTCGAAGAAGAGCTGATGGAGGAGGCCGGCTACCCGTTCTGTGCCGCGCACAAGCGTGTGCATGAGGTCTTCATCAAGCGGGTATCGGAATACCGCATGCGCTTCCAGGCCGGTGAGGACATCAGTGACGAGTTGCGCACCATGCTCTCGCGCTGGCTGTTCAACCACATCCGCGGCGACGACCAGGCCTATGCCGAACAGGTCAAGCAGCACCTGAACCAGTTTGCCCGCGAGCACCAGAGCGGCGGGTGGCTGGGCCGCACGCTCAAGCGCTTCTTCGGCTGATCAGCGCTGGCGGCGCTGCAGGGCGAGCAGCGCGCACAGGGTGATCACTGCGGTCAGGCACAGGTAGTAGCCGACCGCGACCAGCCCATAACGCTCGGCCAGCCAGGTCGCCAGGTACGGCGCCGGGGCTGCGCCCAGAATGCCGGCCAGGTTGAACGACAGCGAGGCACCGGTGTAGCGCACTTCCACCGGATAGATTTCGGCCAGGAACGTGCCGCACGGGCCGTAGGTCAGCCCCATCAGGAACAGGCCCAGGCACAGGAACGTCAGTACCAGCCACGGGCTGCCGGGTTGGAACAAAGGCGCGAACAGCACACCGAAGCCGATGATCAGCAGGCTGGCGATGGCCATCGTGCGGCGCGTTCCCCAGCGATCACCGTAGCGCGCCGACAGCGGGATGCCGGCGGCGAAGAACAGCATCGCCACCATCTGCATCAGCAGGAACTGCTCGCGGCTGTAGCCGAGCACGGCGGTGCCATGGCCGAGGCTGAACACCGTCATCAGGTAGAACAGCACGAAGGTGGCGAATGCACCCAGCGTGCCCAGCAGCATCGGCAGCGGATGGTCGCGCAGCACCGTCCACATCGGCAGGCGCACCGGCGCCTTGCGCTCCAGCGCGCGCTTGAAATCCGGTGTCTCGTGGATGTTCAGCCGCACCCACAGGCCAAGGCCGACCAGCAGCGCGCTGGCAACGAACGGAATGCGCCAGCCCCATTGCAGGAAATCGTCCTGGCCCAGAAAGCGACCGAGCAGCAGAAAGATGCCGGCTGACAGCAGGAAGCCGATCGGTGCACCCAGCTGCGGGAACATGCCGTACCAGGCGCGCTTGCCCGGCGGCGCATTCTCGGTGGCCAGCAGCACCGCCCCACCCCATTCGCCGCCCAGGCCCAGGCCTTGGCCGAAGCGGCACAGCGCCAGCAGTGCCGGCGCCCACAGGCCGATCTGCGCATGGGTGGGCAGCAGGCCGATGGCGACCGTGGACAGGCCCATGGTCAGCAGCGCGGCCACCAGGGTGGCCTTGCGGCCGATACGGTCCCCGAAGTGACCAAACACCGCCGAGCCCACCGGGCGTGCGATGAACGCCACCGCGAAGGTGGCCAGGGACTGCAGCAAGGCGGCCTGGTCGCTGCTTTCCGGGAAGAACAGGTGCGGGAACACCAGCACCGCGGCGGTGGCGTAGATGTAGAAGTCGAAGAACTCGATGGTGGTGCCGATCAGGCTGGCCAGCAGGACACGGCGGGGAGAATTCACGGGTGGCGCGGCAGCGGTGATCGTCGACATCGGCAAGGCGGGTAACGGCGGATCGACCGATTCTGCCACGCTTGGCCGCCCCGCCGGGGCAATGGTTTCAGGCGACACCGACGCCAACGAATTCTTTCCCGGGGGCCGCTACGCTGCACCACCGGTCCCTGCATGGATGCTTCACCGATGGGTTCTGCCGCCCCGCAGTCGTGCTCCGATTCCCCGCTGCTGCCTCGCCTGGCTGCATGGCTGGTGGTGCTGCTGGTGCATCTGCTGATGCTGTGGTGGCTGTTGCATGCGGGGCGCATCGCCTTGATCGCACACGACAATTCGCGGATCAGCCTGCGTTGGCTGCCGCCGGAAGCGCCGCCGATGAGCCGTCTGGTTGTCGATGCATCACGGCCGGCGGCTGCGCCGCACCAGGTTCCGCACGCCCCCGCGCTTCCTACTGCGCAGGCCAAGCAGCGCTCAGCGCATGTCGATCGGCAACGCAGCGCGGCTGCGCGCAACCAACCACTGAATCTGAGGCTGCCGGCTGGCAGCATCGATGGTGGCGATGGCATCACTGCCGAGGGTGTGGCCGCAAAGCTGATCGGCCGCCGTGAGGTGCATGCGGCGTTCGCGCCCCATCGCCCACCTTTCCGGATCCACCGGCAAATGACGCCCGAGCAGATCCTGCAGGGTGTTGCCCAGATGCTCGGCACCTGGCCACCGGACTACATGGTTGACCCGTGCACGCTGGGCCAGCAGGACATGCACTACTTCCAGAACGCAGTGGAGGAAGTGGACCGGCAGTTGCTGCGCGAGGCGGTGCTGCAGGTCAGTGCAAGCTGCCGGTAGCGCGGTCTACAGCTGGATCCAGGTGGCCTTGATCTCGCTGTACTTGTCGAAGGCGTGCAGCGACTTGTCGCGGCCGTTGCCGGACTGCTTGTAGCCACCGAACGGTGCCGTCATGTCACCGCCGTCCCAGCCGTTCACCCACACGCTGCCCGCGCGCAGTTGGCGGGCTACGCGATGGGCGCGTCCAAGATCCCGCGTCCACAGGCCGGCGGCCAGTCCATAGCGACTGTCGTTGGCCAAGCGCACGGCCTCGGCTTCGTCATCGAAGCCGAGCACCGCCAGCACCGGGCCGAACACTTCCTCGCGGGCCAATGCCTGTTCCGGGCGTACCTGGTCGAACACCGTCGGCTGCACATAGCAACCGCCCGCCTCCACTTCGGCCCTCTGGCCGCCCAGCAGCAGGCGCGCGCCATCGGCTTCGGCCCGGGCGATATCGGCCAGTACCTTGTCCACGTGCGCGGCATCGACCAGCGCGCCCATCGGTGCATCGGCCTCCAGCGGATGGCGGGGCTGCATGCGTTGGCCGTAGGCGATCACCTGGTGCACGAAGTCATCGCGGATCGAACGCTGCACCAGCAACCGCGAACCGGCGGTGCAGACTTCGCCCTGGTTGAAGAAGATGCCCTGCGCCACGCCCTTGGCGGCCGCATCCAGGTCCGGCGCGTCGGCGAACACCACGTGTGGGCTCTTGCCACCGCATTCCAGCCAGACCCGCTTGAGGTTGGAGCGCCCCGCGTATTCGAGCAGCCTGGCGCCGGTAGCGGTGGAGCCGGTGAAGGCCAGCACGTCCACGTCCATGTGCAGGGCCAGCGGCTCGCCCACGCGTGAGCCGTGACCGGGCAACACGTTGAGCACGCCGTCCGGCAATCCCGCTTCGGCCGCCAGTGCGGCCAGCCGCAACGCACTCAGTGGCGAGCGCTCGGAGGGTTTCAGCACTACTGAATTTCCCATCGCCAATGCCGGCGCGATCTTCCAGCACGCCATCAGCAGCGGAAAATTCCACGGCACGATGGCCGCCACCACGCCTGCGGCCTCGCGCGTGACCAGGCCCAGCTCGCGCGGACCGGTGGGGGCGATTTCACCGTACAGCTTGTCCACCGCTTCAGCGGTCCAGGTCAGGCAGCGCACCACGCCGGGCAGATCGATGCGACGCGCATCGCGGATCGGCTTGCCCATGTCCAGCGTTTCCAGCAGGGCCAGCTCATCGGCGTGCGTCTCCACCAGCGCGGCCAGCGCCAGCAGCACGCGCTTGCGATGGGCGGGGCTGGCCTGCGACCAGTGGCCTGCCTCGAACGCGCAGCGCGCCGAGGCCACCGCACGCTCGACGTCCTGTGCATCACAGTCGGCCACCGCACCCAGTACACGCCCGTCGATCGGGCTGATGCAATCAAAGCGCGCGCCGCTGGCGGCATCCACGTAGCGGCCATCGATGAACGCTTGCGCAGGAATCGCCACGCGGCTGCGCAGGGTCTGCCAGTGGCTGCGGTCGGGGAAGTCGGCCATGGGTCGCTCCAGCAATCAACGATCCTTGTTTATACCGGCGCGGCCGCGACCCCACCGTGATCGACCGCGCTGCGCGCTCGCCGGGCATGGCCCGGCGCTGCCACAAGGTCGAGGCCCGAACGGTAGCGCCGGGCCATGCCTGCCGACAGAACCGTGACGCGGCTGCGCTAGAGTCGCAACCATCGGACCCGACGGAGCCGGCATGAAAACCCCTGCAAGCGACCTGCACGACCTGGCCACCCAGCGCCCCGATTCACTGGACGCGTACTGGATGCCGTTCACTGCCAACCGCCAGTACAAGGGCGCGCCGCGCATGCTGGTACGTGCCGAGGGCATGCACTACGAGGACGTCGATGGGCGCGCCATCCTCGATGGCACCGCTGGCCTGTGGTGCTGCAATGCAGGGCACGCCCGCCGACGCATCGTCGACGCGATCGCCGAGCAGGCCGCCACCCTCGATTACTCGCCGGCCTTCCAGATGGGTTCGCCGCCGGCCTTCGCCCTGGCGCAGCGGCTGGCGGCACTGGCCCCGGCCGGGTTGAACCACGTGTTCTTCACCAGCTCGGGTTCGGAGGCAGTGGATTCAGCGATGAAGATCGTGCTGGCCCACCACCGCCTGCGCGGCGAGGGACAGCGCACGCGCTTCATCAGCCGCGAGAAGGCCTACCACGGGGTCGGCTTCGGCGGCATGGCACTGGGCGGGCTGCCCAACAACCGCCGCCAGTTCGGCCTGCAGCTCGGCGGCGTGGACTACCTGCGGCATACCCTGGACCTGTCACGCAATGCGTTCAGCAAGGGCCTGCCACGCCAGGGCGCCGAGCTGGCCGACGATCTGGAACGGCTGATCGCCCTGCACGATCCGTCCACCATTGCCGCGGTGTTCGTTGAACCCATCGCCGGCTCGGCCGGGGTGATCCTGCCGGCGCCGGGCTATCTGCAACGACTGCGCGAGATCTGCGACCAGCACGGCATCCTGCTGGTGTTCGATGAGGTCATCACCGGCTTCGGCCGGGTTGGCATGGCGTTCGCCGCACAGCGTTTCGGGGTCACTCCGGACCTGTTGACCTTCGCCAAGGGCGCCAGCAACGGCGCGGTGCCGCTGGGAGGCGTGCTGGTCGGCGACAGCGTGCATGCCAGCTTCATGCAGGGTCCGCCACAGGCCATCGAGCTGTTCCATGGCTATACGTATTCGGGCCACCCCTTGGCCTGCGCGGCGGCGTTGGCCACGCTGGACATCTACGCCGAGGAACGGTTGTTCGAGCGCGCGATCGAGCTGGGCGAATACTGGCAGGAGCGCCTGCACGCCCTGCAGGGGTTGCCGAACGTGATCGACATCCGCAACTTCGGCCTGGTCGGTGCGGTGGAGCTGGCACCGCGCAAGGATGCCCCCGGCAGCCGTGGCTACGAGGTGTTCCGCCGCTGCTTCCACGACGGGCGCCTGCTGGTGCGCTGCACCGGCGACATCATCGCGCTGTCACCGCCGCTGATCGTGGACAAGGCACAGATCGACCGGATCACCGGGACCCTGGGCGAGATGATCCGGGCCACCGCCTGAGGCCAGGGCGGTGCTGGCGAGCAGGTACAATGGGCGGTTCCGCTCCTGCCTGTTGCCGTGCCCATGAACATCGTCGTCAAAGAAGAACTCAAGGCCTACATCGACCCGCTCACCGCCGACGAACACGAGGCGCTGGAGCGCAGCATCCTCGCCGAAGGCTGCCGCGATGCGCTGGTACTGTGGGGCGACGTGCTGGTGGATGGACACAACCGCTTCGGCATCTGCCAGAAGCATGGACTGCCGTTCAACACCGTGCAGAACACCCGCTTCCAGAGCATGGAAGACGTGCACCTGTGGATGATCGAGCAGCACCTGGGCCGGCGCAGCGTTTCCGATTTCCAGCGCGGCGTGCTGGCTCTGCGCAAGCGCGACATCCTGTCCGCGCGCAAGCAGGTCGAACAGGCGCAGCTGCAGCGCGAAAGCGACGGCACCGCCGAGCCTGCCGACGAGGCCGGCGAAGACAGCCCGCCGTGGGAACCGGCGCCGAAGATCAGCCGCGCCGAACTGGCCCGCGAAGCCAAGCTGAGCACCAGCCAGGTAGGCATGATCGAGCGCATCCACGCCCAGGCTGCGGCCGAGGTGGTGGAAGCCGTGAAGGCCGGCATGATCTCGATCAGCGCCGCCGCCGCCGTGGCCGACCTGCCGGAAGAAGAGCAGCGCGCGGCGGCTGCCGGTGGCAAGGATGAACTGAAGCAGGCTGCAAAGCGCGTGCGTGAGTCCAAGCGCAAGCCGCGTGCGCCGAAGCCTGAACCGGAGTCGGCGGAAATGGACTTCGAAGAGGCCAACGAGGATGAGATCGCCAGCCGCGATGCCGAGGTGCTGGCCGCGCTGGAGCAGCTTGGCGAGGATGCCCCGGCGCTGCGCCGCCGCGTGGTTGCCCTGACCCGCGAGAACGACACCCTGCGCGCACAGCTGGCTCACCTGCGCAGGCAGCTGGAAACGCTCTGAGCATCCCCCGGTAGTGCCGGCCGCTGGCCGGCAGCTGCAAGGTGCTTCCAACGTCCATGGGTTGCCGGCCAGCGGCCGGCACTACCGGGTACTCACCGGCCTGCGGGTAGACTTCGGGCATGACGTCTGCCATCGATCCGCGCCGCGCCCAGCTGCGGCGCCTGAAAACCCTCGCCCTTGGCCTGCTGCTGCTGATGCTGGCCGGTTTCGCGGTCAGCCACTGGCAGGGCGAGCGTGGCATCTGGGCCTGGGTCTCGGCCTTCTGCGAGGCCGCCGCGGTTGGCGCGCTCGCCGATTGGTTCGCGGTGGTTGCCCTGTTCCGGCGGCCGATGGGCCTGCCGATTCCGCATACGGCGATCATTCCGCGCAGCAAGGAACGCATCGGCGACAGCCTGGCCCTGTTCGTGCGCGACCAGTTCCTGGAACCGACGGTGCTGCTGGCCAAGCTGCAGGTATTCGATCCAGCCAGCCGCCTCGGCAGCTGGCTGGCCGATCCCGCGCGTTCACGGATGCTGGCCGACATGGCCCGTGGCTGGGCGCTGCAGGCGCTGGACTTCTTCGATGAAGCGGCGGTGCGGCGGCAGCTGCACAGCTTCGTGGTGCAGCAGCTGCGGCAGTGGAACGCCGCAGCCACCGCCGGCGAACTGCTGGGCCTGCTGACCGCCGACGGCCGCCACCAGCGCGTGCTGGACGAAGGCCTGCAACGGCTGGGGCGTTGGCTGGAGCAGCCGGAAGTGAAGGAACGCGCCTCGCAGCTGATCGTGCGCTACATCCAGCGCGAATGGCCGACGCTGTCGAGCACGGTGAACTGGGTCAAGCCGATCGATGAGATCGGCGACAGCCTTGCCGAACGCCTGGCGCGCGCGGTGCTTGAGGAGCTGCAGCAGGTGCTGGCCGAGCCGCAGCACCCTCTGCGCCAGGACTACGAACAATGGCTGGGCAACTACGTACAGCGCCTGCGCGAAGACCCGGCACTGGCCGAGCGCATCGAGCAGCTCAAGCAGGAAATGATCGACCACCCTGCCCTGCAGGACTACGTGCAGGGCCTGTGGTCGCGCATCCATGCCAGCCTGCGCGGCGATCTGCAGCGCGAGGATTCGGCACTGGTCGGTCATCTGCAGCGCAGCCTGGCCTCGCTGGGTGACAGCCTGCAATCGGACCCGGCGTTGCGCGAGGCATTGAACCAGCACCTGCTGGAAGGCGCGCAGCGGCTCACCGGGCGCCTGCGCGAGGGCGTCACCACCCATATCGCGCAGACGGTGAAGAGCTGGGACGAACGTCATCTGGTCGAGCAGCTGGAACTGAGCGTGGGCCGCGACCTGCAGTTCATCCGCTTCAACGGCACCCTGGTGGGTGGGCTGATCGGGCTGCTGCTGCATGCGGCTACGGTGCTGTTCCGGTTCTGAGGGGCGTTCCCGGCCGGGCTGCGCCCGGCACCCGCAGAGGCCGGAGCCAGAGCAACAGCCACAGCTGGTTTCCTGCGGGATGGCAGGGCGCTGTGGGTTTGCGGGGCCGCCGTGTACCCATCCCTGGGGGCTTGGTCGCCGCATCCATGCGGCTCACACCCCGCAAACCCACAGCGCCCCGCCTTCGACCGTTTCCCTCGATCTGCCTGGATCCACATGTTCGGGGGACGAATGGGGCTGTCACACTTGCTTAACGAAATGCGAATGCCTATCATTTACTGATCGGTTGTACGCTTAGCCAAGCGGGGCACGGAAGCACGCGCCCACCCGCCCCTTCGCCCGTGTACATCCCCCGACCACTGGGTCGCCTGCCTGCCGCAGGTGGCGCGCCGTCGATGGGAATCACGCTGGGTGACGTGCGCGGAGCGCATGGCTGCCATGGGTGCGTTTGCCATCGCCTGTTTTTTGTCCTGCATGGAATCGCACCGATGGCTTCTCCCCTGATTACTCCCCGCCCAACCCTGCTGGCCCTGGCCCTGACCGCTGTGATGATCGCTCCGCTGGCCCACGCCGATGCACCGCTCGCTGCCGATGCGCGCACGCTGGACACGGTGAAGGTGACCGCTGACGGCGAGATCGCAAACGGCTACACGGTGAAGAACACCCGCAGCGCGACCAAGCTGGATCTGTCGCTGCGCGAGACGCCGCAGTCGGTCACCGTCATCACCCGGCAACGGCTGGATGACATGGGGTTGTTCTCGTTGTCCGACGTGATGGGCCAGGTCACCGGCGTCAGCGTGTCGGTCACCGACAGCGAGCGCATCAGCTATGTTTCGCGTGGCTACACGATCGAGAACTTCCAGATCGACGGGATGCTCAACACCTTCGGTGGGTCGATCAAGACCAACACCGACAACGTCATCTACGAACGCATCGAAGTGATCCGCGGCGCCACCGGCCTGACCACGGGCGCCGGTGATCCGTCCGGCACCATCAGCATGGTGCGCAAGCGCCCCACCGACACCTTCCAGATGAGCAGCAACCTGACCGTGGGGCGCTGGGGCAACCAGCGCCTGGAAGCCGACCTGGGCGGTCCCGTGGCGTGGGACGGGCGCATCCGCGCACGCGTGGTCGCGGCCAAGCAGCAGAGCGATTCGTTCCGCGATGTCTACAAGCTCGACAAGGACGTGTTCTACGGCATCGTCCAGGCCGACCTGACCGACAGCACCCTGTTCGAGCTGGGCTATGAATACCAGTCACCGCACACCACGGGCGTGACCTGGGGCGTGGTGCCTTACTGGGGTGCTGACGGCAACCCGGCAAACCTGCCGCGCTCGACCAATCTGTCGGCGTCGTGGAGCGAATGGCCGATCATTGAAAAGACCACCTTCGCCCGCCTCGAACAGCAGCTGGGCAGCGGCTGGTCGCTGAAGGGCAACGTCAGCCATGCCGTGCGTGATACCGATGGCAGCGTCTGGTACGGCGCAGCCGGCTACCCGCGCGCGGACGGCACCGGCGTCACCGCCTACGTCTCGCACTTCAACGAACACAGCACGATGGACGTGTTCGACGTCAACGTCGGCGGCCCCTTCCAGCTGTTCGGCCGTGAACATGAACTGGTGTTCGGGCTGGGCCAGTCCGTGCGCAAGGGCGAATCCGAAGCGACCAGCTTCGACACCAGCGCACCGGGCTACATGCAGGTTCCCGACTGGCGCAACTGGACCGGCAAGGTGCCGGTCCTGCCGGTAACACGCTACGGCCGTCTTTCCTCGGAAAACGAGCTGCGCCAGCGCGCCGCCTACATCGCCGCGCGCCTGCGCCTGGCCGACCCGCTGCTGGCCGTGGTCGGCGCCCGCTATGGCAGCTGGGAAACCCGCCAGTGGGGCTACGGCTACGACACCAACGGCAACCGCAACCGCACCACCCGCACCGGCTACAAGCCCGACGACACGCTGACCCCGTATGCCGGCCTGGTCTACGACTTCAATTCGATGTTCAGCGGTTATGTCAGCTACACCGACATCTTCAAGCCGCAGAACTACCGCGACCGCAACGGCAACTACCTTGAGCCGGTGGTCGGCGACATGTACGAAGCGGGCGTCAAGGCTGAATTCTTCGGTGGCCTGCTGAACGCCTCGGCCGCCGTGTTTGAAGGCAAGCAGGACAACGTGGCCGAGATCGATGATTCGGTGCCGCTGAACTCGCTGCCCGATGGCGGCCAGGCCTATCGCTCGACCGGCAAGGGCAACAAGGTGAAGGGTTGGGAACTGGAAACCCAGGGCAGCATCGGCGAGCAGTGGAACATCTCGGCCGGTTTCGCCCGTACCCGGATCCGCAACGCCGCGGGTGTGCTGCAACGGACCACCACCCCGCAGGAAACCTTCCGCCTCAACACCAGCTGGCGGCCGGGCGGCATCGAAGGCCGCTTCTGGCTGGGCGGTGGCGTGACCTGGCAGAGCCGCATCTGGAACAACAGCACCAAGCCGACGGCCGACTACCTGACCACCGGCCGCACCGAAAGTGCGCGCATCACCCAGGACGCGTTCTACCTGCTGAACCTGGCCGGTGGCTACCGCTTCAACGAGAACTTCAGCGCCCAGCTCAACATCAGCAACCTGCTGGACAAGAAGTACTACAACAACGTCGGCTTCTACCAGGGCGTGTACTGGGGCGAACCCCGCAACGTCAGCGTGACGCTGCGCTGGAAACTCTGATGACCTGATGGATGGTGCCGGTTCTGCGACCGGCACCCGGCCACGGATGGCCAACCCCGGCGCGCTTCGGTGCGCCGTCCTTCTCTTCATTCAACCTGCAGGACCGCCGTGGACCGCTCGCCCGCAACCGCCAGCCCCCGCCTCAGCACCTTCTTCGCCAACCCGCGATGGGGCGTGCTGTCCCGATCCCTTGCCGCCATCTTAGGCGGCTACGCGCTTGCCTCGATGACCACGGTGTTCTGTGCGCTGGCGCTGCCGGGCGCGCGCGGCCAGGCCGTGCTGACCGGCATGCTGCTGGCGATCCTGGTCGCCGCCTGCGCCGCGCTGTGGGCGTTCGCCACGCGCAGTGCGCTGCGTGCCTGGGTCGGCATTCTTGCCCCCACCCTGCTGTTGGCCGGCATTTCGCGCCTGCTGGGGGCGTGGGCATGAAGAATGGATTCCGCCAATCCATGGCCTGGCTGCATACCTGGACCGGCCTGCTGGTCGGCTGGCTGCTGCTGCTGATCTTCATGGCCGGCACCGCCAGCTACTACCGCGAGGAAATCAGCCGCTGGATGCGCCCGGAGCTGCCGCGCAGCACGGTCAGCACCGACGAAGCGGCGCAGCGCGCGGCCGACTACCTGCTGGCCAACGCACCACAGGCCGAGAGCTGGTTCGTCACCCTGCCGCAGCCACGCAATCCGGCCATGCAGATGTTCTGGCGGTTGCCGGCCGAGCTGGCCGACCCCAGCAAGGGCCGACGCGGCGCCTTCGGTGATGCCACCCTGGACCCGAACACCGGCACCGAGCTGAAGGCCCGCGAGACACGTGGCGGCGACTTCTTCTACCGCCTGCATTTCGACCTGCACTACATTCCCGTGCTGTGGGCGCGCTACCTGGTGGGCTTCTGCGCGATGTTCATGCTGGTGGCCATCATCACCGGCGTGATCACCCACAAGAAGATCTTCAAGGACTTCTTCACCTTCCGGAAGGACAAGGGCCTGCGTTCCTGGCTGGACTTCCACAACGTCAGCGCGGTGATGGCCCTGCCTTACCACGCGATGATCACCTACACCGGCATCGTCACCTTGATGATCATGTACCTGCCGTGGGGAGTGAACGTGGCCTACGGCACCGACCAGGATGCGTTCTACGCGGAGGCCTTTGGTGGCCTGCCCGAGGTCACCGCGCCCGCCGAAGGCAAGGCAGCCCCCCTGCCGCTGCGGCAGCTGCTGGACAGCGCCCGCACGCATTGGCACGGCACCGAGGTCGCCGGTTTCAGCGTTGCCAATCCCGGTGCCGCCAATGCGGTGATCGACATCCGCCAGCGCGATGGCAAACGCCTGTCCATCGATACCCCGGCGCTGCGCTATGACATGGTCACTGGCGCGCTGCTGCAGGAAACGCCGCCTTCCGGTGGCGCCACCGCCACCCGTGGCGTGCTGTATGGCCTGCACCTGGCCCGCTTTGCCGATTGGGGCCTGCGCGCGTTGTTCTTCCTGTCCGGCCTGACCGGCTGCCTGATGGTGGCCAGCGGCGTGGTGCTGTGGGCGGTGAAGGAGCGGCCGAAGCATGCCAAGAGCGGTCGCACCGGCTTCGGCCTGCGCCTGGTCGATGCACTGAACATCGGCGCCGTGGCCGGTCTGCCGATCGCCTTCGCCGCCTATTTCTGGGGCAACCGCCTGCTGCCGCTGGGCCTGGCCGAGCGCTCCAACGCCGAAGCGAACGTGTTCTTCTACGCGTGGGGCGCCTCGCTGCTGGCAGCCTTCATCTGGCCCAAGCGGATGATGTGGGCGTGGCAGCTGTACATCGGCGCGGCCGCGTTCGCGCTGATTCCGGTAGTGAACGCGCTGACCACCCACGCGCACCTGGGCGTCACCTTGTTCAACGGTGACTGGGCATTGGCCGGTTTCGACCTGTCGATGATCGCCTTCGGCGCGATGCTAGCCCTGTGCGGCTGGCGCATGCAACGCTGGACGCCGCCGCTGACTGCCGCCGAGAAGAAGAAACGCGCGGCGGCCGCTGCAGCGACGAGGGCACCGGCCGATGCAGTGGAAGCGGAGGCCAGCGCATGATGCTGCTGGTACTGGGGTTGTCGTTCACAGCGTTCACCGCGCTGTCGCTGGCGATGGAAAAGCACCAGCAGGAACTGCACGGCAAATCCGCGGCATCACCGGCACGGCGCACGCAATGGCGGGTGCTGGGCTGGGTACTGCTGACGGTGGCTTTCGCACTGTGCGTGGTCGACCACGGCTGGGCGATGGGCCCGGTGCTGTGGCTCGGCGCGCTCACCCTGGGTGGAATCGTGCTGGCGTTCGCGCTGTACCCGTACCGGCCGAAATGGATCGCGCCGCTGGCGATCGCGTTGCCGGTGATCGGGCTGGTGGTGGCGCTGTTGTAACCCGTGCGGTGGACCGCATCCACGCATGGCGTGGATCTACCGGACCCACGCTCGCCGGGCATGGCCCGGCGCTACCGTTCTGCGCGCACGTGGGTAGCGCCGGGCCATGCCCGGCGACGCGTCACGCCAGGCGCTTCAGCTCCCACGCACGATGGATGCGCGCGTTGCGCTCGAAATCCGGGCCGATGGTGCTGGCGCTGATCTCGCGGCACTGGGCGAATTCGGCGATGGCGTTCTCTTCCAGCTTGAAGCGGCGGAAGTTGTTGGAGAAGTACAGCACGCCACCCGGCGCCAGTCGCGCGACGGCCGCACGCAGCATCTTCACCTGCTCGCGCTGTACGTCGAAGTCCTCGGCGCGGGCCGAGTTGGAGAACGTCGGCGGGTCGCAGAAGATCACGTCGTACTGGCCGCGATCGCCTTCCAGCCAGGCCATCGCATCGGCCTGCACCAGCAGGTGCTGATTGCCGCCCTGCCCGTTCAGGGCCAGGTTGTCGTAGCACCACTGCAGGTAGGTGGCCGACAGGTCGACGCTGGTGGTACTGGCCGCACCGGCCACCGCCGCCTGCACGCTGGCCACGCCGGTGTAGCAAAACAGGTTGAGGAAGCGCTTGCCGCGCACCTGCTCGGCCATCAGCCGGCGCAGCGGGCGATGGTCGAGGAACAGACCGGTATCGAGATAGTCGAACAGGTTCACCTGCAGCAGCGCGTTGTTCTCGCGCACCACGAGGAACTCATCACGCTGCTCGAAACGGCCGTACTTGCTGCCGCCCTTGCCACGTTCACGCGATTTCATCGATACCTGTTCCGGCGGCACGCCGAACACCTCGCGCGCAGCGGCCAGCAGTTCATTGCGGCGGCGGCGCACGTCGTTCTCGGGAATCGCGGCCGGTGCAGCGTATTCCTGCACATGCAGGAACGTGCGGCGCTGGCCGCCATCTTCCTCGTACACGTCGATGGCCGCTGCGTATTCCGGCAGGTCGGCATCGTAGGCACGGAAACAGGTGACGCCTTCGCGCGCGCGCCAGCTCTTGAACTTCTTCAGGTTCTTGCGCAGGCGGTTGGCCACCATCTGCGCGCCTTCGCTCAGCTCGCGCACCTGTGCCGGGTCGCGGCCCGGCACCGCGATCGGATCGCAGACGATCAGTGCGCATTCCAGCGCACCATTGAACATCTGGTATTTCTTGCCCGCACGCAGGCCGGTGGCGAAGGCCAGTTCGTCATTGCCGCACAGCAGGCTGGCGCGCCACTGCGGCACGGCCTTCTGCAGGGCATTGCCCAGCTTGCGGTACAGCGCCGGATCGGCGGCCAGGCGCTCGTCATACGGCGGGTTGCAGACCACCGCGCCGATCTCCTGCTCCGGGGTGGGCAGGTCAGCCACATCGGCGCGGGTGAAGCGGATGGCATGGGCGACGCCGGCAACTTCGGCGTTCTCGCGTGCGGCCTGGATCGCCACCGGGTCGATGTCGCTGCCGTGGATGACCGGCTTCAGCGCGGCAAGGCCGGCCGCTTCGCGATCACGCGCTTCGCTCTGGATGGTTTTCCAGGCGGCCTTGTCGAAGCCCAGCCAGCGGCTCGGCGGCAGGCTGCCATGGCGCATCAGGCCGGGGGCTACATCGGCCGCCATCAGCGCGCCTTCGATCAGCAGGGTGCCGCTGCCGCACATCGGGTCCAGCAGGCCGCCACCGGCAGCGTGCAGGCGCGGCCACTGCGCGCGCATCAGTAGCGCGGCAGCCAGGTTTTCCTTCAACGGCGCGTCATGCGCCGCACCGCGCCAGCCGCGGCGATGCAGCGGGCCGCCGCCGAGGTCGATCGACAGCGAGGCGCGGCCCTTGCGCAGCGACAGGTTGACGCGCACGTCCGGCAGGTCGGTGTTGACCGAAGGGCGCTCCAGCCCTTCGTCACGCATGCGGTCGACGATGGCGTCCTTGATCCGCTGCGCGGCGAAACGGGCATGGGTGATCTTGTCGCCGGACACATGTGCATCCACCGCCAGGGTCATCTCCGGCTTGATGTGTTCGTGCCACGGCAGCGCACGCACGCCGTCGTACAGCGCCTGCTCGTCCGGGCATTCGAATTCGTCGATCGGCCACAGCACGCGGCTGGCCAGCCGCGACCACATCACGATCCGCAGCGCCTGCTCCAGTTCGCCATCGGCGTTGACGCCGGCGATGGTGGCAGTGGCCTTTTCCAGGCCCAGGGCCGACAGCTCATCGGCAAGCAGGTATTCCAGGCCCTTGGCGCAGGAGACAAAAAATTTCACGGGATCGGTTCGCAGGTGGTCAGGCACGGCAGGGGGCCGGGCCATTCGGAAGGGAGGGCCGTAGGCACGGCCGGCAGGCCCGCGCCGGGGGCGGCGGGGCTGCCATTGTAGTCAATGCGGGCGGGCGCGCCGTGCGCCCGGGCTTCACAGCTGGCGCAGCAGGCGCTCGAAGGCCTGCGCAGAGGCTTCCACGTGGTGCTCCAGGCGATGGCCATCGTCCACCAGCAGCAGCTGCGCCGAGCGCGCCTGCGCCCAGGCGATGACTCCGGCGGCCGGCACCACCTCGTCATGCCAGGCCTGCATCACCGTGGTCGGCACCGGCGCGGCATCCAGCGCCGGCATCGGGCCCATGGTGGTGGGCGGCACCATCAGGAACAGGCCGGCCACCGGCACCTGCAGCGAGGCGATGGCAGAGATGTAGGCGCCCAGGCTGGAGCCGGCCAGCACCACCGGCCCCTGCGCAGCGGCAGCGGCCGAGCGCTCGATCAGGCGTTGCAGGCGGGTGCGCACATCGCCAACGCGGCTGACCTGGCTCATCGCGTCCAGGTCGGTGTAATCGGGGCGCTCATGGGTCCAGCCCAGTCGCTCGGCGACTTCGGCCAGCGCGGTGACCTTGGTCGCCTCCGGGCCGCTCTCGAAGCCGTGGGACAGGATGCAGTGACCGCGGCTCATGCGTGCGCTCCCACGGAGCGGATCGACAGCAGAAGGGAAGGCAGTTTCATCCGGCAATGCTAGCATCGCCGCATGCCCAAACCGCTCCTGCCCGGCCTGCAGCTGCAGCCGTTGCCCTACCACGACCGCCTGCCACTGCGCGATCCATCCAGCCTGGCGATGGTGGTGATCCACTGCACCGAACTGCCCGACCTGGCGACCGCCCGGGAGTACGGCGAGCGCGTGCTGTACGACAGCGGCGCCGGCAACAGCGGGCATTTCTACATCGACCGCGACGGCAGCGTGGTGCAGTACGTGGCGCCGGAGCGCATCGCCCACCACGTGCGCGGCATGAATGCCGATACCGTAGGCATCGAACTGGTCAATTCGGGGCGCTACCCGCACTGGCTCGACAGCCGCCACCAGGCGATGGACGAGCCGTACACCGAAGCGCAGCTGCTGGCGCTGGAACGGTTGCTGCAGGCACTGGTGGCTCGTTACCCGTCGCTGCGGCGGATTGCCGGACATGACCAGTTGGACCTGGAGCAGGTGCCGGCCAGTGATGACCCGGCGGTGACCGTGGCGCGCAAGCGTGATCCGGGCCCGTTGTTCCCGTGGGCGCGGGTGCTGGCGAAGGTGCCGTTGCAGGGGTTGGGATGATGGGCAGGGCTGCGCCCTGGGTACACGCCATCGCATACGCGCTGTCGCTCCCACGCTTCGCTGCGCGAACCGCGGGCCCCACTTACCAGCTCCCACACCCCCGCCGCTTCGCGGCCGCCCCCTGACTCAGGGGGCTCTGCCCCAGAGATGAACCGGTGGCCAGTAGATCCACGCCATGCGTAGATGAACGTCAAATCGACCAACCGGCTTTGCTCAGGCGCCGGTGGCGACCGGGCGGTTGCTGTCGCTGACCCAGCCACTCCATGAGTCCGCGTAGATGCGTGCGCCGGACAGGCCCGCGCTTTCCATCGCCAGCAGCAGGTGGCAGGCGGTCACGCCCGAACCGCACATCAGCACCACGCGTTGCGGGTCCTGGTTGCCGATCACGCCCTGCAGCTCGGCACGCAGTTCCTGTGCATCGCGCAGGCGGCCGTCCAGCACGTTCAACGCAAACGGGCGATTGACCGCGCCCGGTACATGGCCGGCGACCGGGTCCAGCGGCTCCACCTCACCGCGGAACCGCTCGCCCGCGCGGGCATCGACCAGCCAGCCCGGTGCATGCTTGAGGCGTGATTCGATCTCGTCCGCGCTGGCAACCTGGCTGCCATCGAAGCGCCCCGGATACGCGGGCAACGCGGTGACCTGGCTGCTGCCGGTCGCCAGCGGCTGGCCGGCGGCCTGCCAGGCGGCGATGCCGCCATCGAGTACGGCCACGTTCGCATGCCCGATCAGGCGCAGCAGCCACCACAGGCGCGCGGCGGCCATGCTGCCATCGCTGCCGTCATACACCACCACCTGCGTGTCGGTGCCGATGCCCCATTGCCCCAGTCGTGCGGCGAACGCATCGCTGTCGGGCAACGGGTGGCGGCCATGACCCACCCGCGTCAGATCGGACAGGTCGCGACTGAGATCGGCATGCACTGCGCCGGGAATGTGTCCCTGCGTATAGAGGCTGTTGCCCGCCTGCGGGTCGGCCAGCGATGCACGCGCGTCGACCACGCGCACGGTACTGGCGGTCGCGCGGGCATCGACCACGCGTACCCCATCGCCCAAGGCCGCAGCCAGGGTCGCAACATCGACAAGGGTGGTCCACGGTGGGTCGATCGGCTTCATTGCACTTGCTCCAGGCGGCGACGCAGGTTGTACAGGATGGCCGCGGTGGCGCCCCAGATGCGCTGGCCGGGCCAGCCATATTCAAGGACATGGCGGACGCGGCCGCGATGGTTGATTTCTACCTGGCGCAGGTTGTCGGCGGCCATCAGATAGTCCAGCGGCACTTCGAACACCTCGGCCACTTCGCTGGGCTGCGGGACCGCCACGAAATCCGGATCGATCACTGCCACCACCGGGGTCACCCGGTAGCCGGTGATGGTCACGAACGGATCGAGATATCCCAGTGCCTGCACCTGTGTCGGCGCCAACGCGATTTCTTCCTGGCTTTCGCGCAGTGCGGCAGCCAGCGCATCGCGATCATCGGGCTCGGTGCGGCCGCCGGGGAAGCCAACCTGGCCACCATGTTGCCGCAGGGTTTCGGTACGCCGGGTCAGGATCACCTGCGCACCGTTGGCGCGCGGCACGATGCCAGCCAACACCGCCGCCTCGACCGGTGGGCCCGGGGGCAGCAGGTCATCCAGTTCACTGCGGTTCCAGCCGTCACCTGCCGGCGGCTCGGCCAGCGGATGCAGCGCGCGCAGCAGCCGCTCATGATCGGCCAACGAACCTCGCAGCGACTGCTGCAGCTGTTGGCGCAGGGGCAGCACACGCTGCAGGATGTGGCTGCGTTCGCTGTCGCTCATCGACGACCACCGTGCGATTTCGTCGATATGCCGCCCGCACCCGGCGCAGAGCCGGTTGCGATCCAGCTTGCAGACGTTGATGCAGGGGCTTGCGACAGCACGCGCCGTTTCTTCCATTATTTGCACCGGTCAACAGTAGCGCGAATGGGCTGAATTTGGGATGGGCCCCGCACAGCTGCAGCGTGGTGCAGAAACAAAAACGCGCCGGTGGGTTCACCGGCGCGTTGATGTTGACGCTGTTTCTTCTTACTTGACGCTGATCAGCTTGATCTCGAACTGCACAGCCACGTTCGGCGGGAACGGGGTGCGCGGGTCGGCGCCGTAGGCCTGATCCGGCGGCAGCGAGACTTCCCACTTCGAGCCTGCCGGCATCTGCAGCAGGGTCTCACGCATGGCCTTCATTTCGACTTCGCTGACCTTGATCGACGGAATCTGCTGGGCCGGGCGGGCTTCGGTCGGGCGCTGGCCGTACGGGAACGGACCGGCCACTTCCAACTGCACGGTGCTGGCCTGGGTCGGCTTGGCACCCTTGCCGGCTTCGATCACACGGTACTGAACGCCGCTCGGCAGGGTCTGCACGCCCGCCTTTGCCTTGTTCTGCGCCATGAACTGATCGCTCTTGGTCTTGTTTTCGGCAGCAGCCTTTTCGTACTCGGCCTTGGCGGCCTGGGCACGGCCCTGCTCGCGCTTCTGGAACGCTTCAACGGCCGGCTTCAGCTGCTCGGCGGTAATGGCCGGCTGCTTCTTGGCGTAGGCGTCCTGAAGGCCCTTCACCACCGAGTTGATGTCCAGCTGCTCACCGCGACCGGTCAGCTCCGCCAGGTTGTTGCCGTAGTCGTAACCGAAGTAGTAGCTCAGCTTGCCCTTCTCGGACGCGATGTCCTGGGCGAAGGCATTGCCCGTCAGGGCCAGGGCCGCGACGGCGACCGCGATAGAACGCAACTTCATCAAACAGTTCTCCAGGGGTGGTAACTCAGGGACGTTCTGCGCCGCCCTGAGGCGACGGGTTAGGATAACGGCCACAACGTGTAACCGCTACTCACCACGCAGGCTATGACCTGTCTGCGTTTACAGAGTTCAATCTCACTTTTTTTTAACGTTCCAGGAGTTTCCCGTGGTCGAGGCCCCCGCTCCCCACCCGGTCGACGTCAGCGATGATGGCGCCGTCCGCACCATTACCGTGCAACGCCCGGACAAGCTCAACGCCCTCAATGCCGCCACCCTGCAGGCCCTGGCCGAGGCGTTTGGCGACGCCGCCGCCGACCCGGCAGTACGGGTGGTGGTGCTGACCGGGGCTGGCCCCAAGGCGTTCGTGGCCGGGGCCGACATCGCGGAAATGAACACCTTGAGCGCGGTTCAGGGACGTGATTTCTCCCTGCTCGGCCAGGCCCTGATGCGCCGCATCGAACGCATGCCCAAGCCGGTGATCGCCCGGGTGAACGGATTTGCGCTGGGCGGCGGGCTGGAACTGGCCATGGCCTGCCATCTGCGCATCGCCGCTGATTCGGCCAAGGTCGGCCAGCCGGAGATCAATCTCGGCCTGATTCCCGGCTTCGGCGGCAGCCAGCGCCTGCTGCGCCTGTGTGGTCGCGCGGCCACGCTGGAACTGTGCCTGCTGGGCACCCCGATCGACGCCGCGCGCGCACTGGCCCTGGGCATCGTCAACGAAGTGGTGCCCGCCGCCGAGCTCGATGCCCGCGTGCAGGCCCTGGCCCGGCAGCTGGCACAGTCGGCGCCGCTGGCGCTGCGTGGCCTGCTCGACGCGGTGCACGTGGGCGGCGAATGCAGCCTGGAAGCCGGCCTGGAATACGAAAGTGCGCAGTTCGGCCTGCTGTTCGCCACCGAGGACATGCGCGAAGGCACCAGCGCCTTCCTGCAGCGCCGCCCCCCCGCCTTCCAGAACCGCTGACGCCATGGCATCCCGACCCAACCCCGTGCTGCTGTTCGCCCGGGTCCAGGCAGACGATCCCGATGGTGCGCTGCAGGCTGGACTGATGGACTACGTGGTGCGCCCTGGCGATGAGCGGCTGCTGCCCGATCATCCGGACCTGCCGGACCGCCTGTGCCAGATGCAGTTGCAACTGCAGCGTGCATGGGCGGCGCGCGAACGTTTCCGCGCACGCGCCGTGCGCCTGGCCCGCCGCGAGGCCGAGCGTGATGCGCGCCGGACGCCCGCGCCGGCACCGGACGTAAAACCCGCCCTGCCTGCTGCCGCGGCCGCCATCCTCGCCCGGGCCAAGGCCCGCGCCGCCGGCAAGGAGCAGTAATGGCGACCGCGAAGAAGACCGCGCGCGCACCTGCGCGGCGCGGCGGTACGATGCCGCGTGCCGACGTGGTGGAAATGTTCACCCGCCTGCGCGAGCTCAACCCGCATCCGAAGACCGAGCTGGAATACAGCTCGCCGTTCGAACTGCTGGTGGCGGTCGCGCTGTCTGCACAGGCCACCGACGTCGGCGTCAACAAGGCCACCCGACGCCTGTTCCCGGTTGCCAACACGCCGGCGAAGATCCTCGCCCTGGGCGAAGAGGGACTGAAGAAGTACATCGCCACCATCGGTCTGTTCAACGCCAAGGCGAAGAACGTGATCGCCACCTGCGCGCTGCTTCTGGAGAAGCACGGTGGCGAAGTGCCACGCGATCGCGACGCACTGGAAGCCCTGCCCGGTGTCGGCCGCAAGACCGCCAACGTGGTGCTCAACACCGCCTTCGGCGAACCGGTGATGGCGGTGGACACGCACATCTTCCGTGTCGCCAACCGCACTGGACTTGCGCCCGGAAAGAACGTGCGCGAAGTCGAAGATCGACTGGTCAAAGCGATTCCCGCCGAGTTCCTGCTCGACGCGCACCACTGGCTGATCCTGCACGGTCGGTACGTGTGCAAAGCGCGCAAACCGGATTGCCCGGGCTGCGTGATTGCCGACCTGTGCCGGTTCAAGGACAAGACCCCCGCAGAATGACGGCGCCATCCACGCATGGCGTGGATCGGCTGGAAAATCCATCCACGCATGGCGTGGATCTACTGCAACCGGGGCGCAATCCGCGCGTCATACGTAACCGGTTTCAATGGCAGGCCCAGCCGTGACGGGGCCTGCGGCGGATCGCCGCCGTGCGCGAACTGTCACATTTACGCAATCTTCACGTTTTAGCCTGCGCGCATCTTCCCACCTGCCTGCAAGGCTCCTCTCCATGAAACTGCATCACCAGCTCCTGACGATCGCCGTGGCTGCTGCGCTGTACGTGCCGGCCGCCCACGCCGAAGTCGCCATCGATGTGATCGGCGGTTCGGAAATCACCTTCGAAGGCCTGGTCCAGGCCGACGGAAACTGGTACGACAATGACGTCGTGGACCTCAACGGCGGTGACGCCGGCAACGGCAAGAACAGCGAATTCGAACTGCGTCGCGCCGAGCTGGTGCTGAAGGGCAAGGGCCCGGGCAACGTGGAATGGGTCGTGGGCTACGACGCCAAGGCCGACAAGTTCCTCGACACCAACGTGAAGTACAAGCTGCTGGGCAACGCCAACCACTTCATCCAGGTCGGCCAGTTCAAGCAGCCCAACAGCCTGGAAGAACTGTCCAGCACCAAGAACAACGACTTCATCTCCAAAGCTGCGGTCACCAACACCTACGCTGTCGCCCGTCGCCTGGGCGGTGCCTACAGCTACGGCCAGGACAACTGGTCGGTCACCGCCAGCGCCTTCGGCCGCGAACTGACCCGCAACCTGGCCCACGGCAGCGGCTACGGCGCACGTGGCACCTGGGCCCCGATCAACGAGAAGGGCCAGGTCCTGCACTTCGGCCTGAGCTACGTCGACTACGACACCGACGCGGACACCCTGCGCGTGCGTGCCCGCCCGAACGCCGATCTGGCCACCGCGCGCCTGGTCGATGGCGGCAACATGACCGACACCGACCGCGTCAGCACCATCGGCGCCGAAGCGATGTACTTCCAGGGCCCGTTCAAGGCCCAGGCCGAGTACTACACCAGCAAGGCCAAGCGTTACGCCCATGACAACTACACCACCGACGGCTACTACGTCAGCGGCGTGTGGAATGTCACCGGCGAAAGCTGGAGCTACAAGGGCGGCACTCCGGGTACCGGCCTGCCGAACAACCCGGCCGGCGGCCAGTGGCAGCTGGGCGTGCGCTATGACCACATGGATCTGAACGACGGCAACCTCGCCGCCAACCCGGTGGCCGGCCGTCCGCCGATCGTCGATGGCGTGCTCGGCGGCAAGATGGACATCTGGACCGTCGGCGCGAACTGGTACTGGCGCTCGAACTTCAAGCTGATGCTCAACTACGTGATGGTCGACAGCAAGAAGTACAGCTCGACCGCCCGCGGCTTCGTCAACGACGATCCGAACATCCTGGAAGCCCGCGCGCAGTTCTTCTGGTAAGTCCGGAAGCACGCGTTCGAACGAAGGCACGGCCCAGGCCGTGCCTTCGTCGTTGTGGGCAGGCGGTGGCCGCGCGATGATGCCCTGCCCTGTCGACAAGGACCTTCGGGATGCCTTCTTCGCTCCGCCTGCGCCGCCTGCTTTGCGGTGTCCTGCTCGCTGCCCTGCCCGCCACTGCGTTCGCCTGTGACGATGCGGAGGCCGTGCGCGAGGCCGCGTATCGGCAGTTGCCGGCCGGCGCCCTGCCGGTCACGGCACGTTTCACCGATGCGGACAGCACGGCCTGCCGCGCGTGGCCCGCACAGCCCGGCACGACCCTGCTGGCCGTCGCGCAATGGACCGCCCCCGCCTCGGAAGACGTGCGCGGTGGCGACCTGGACCTGTTGCTGATCGATACCGCCAGTGGCCAGCCGCTGGCCTGGACCCGCGTGGCCGATGCGGTCAGCAGTGATGCGCTGCGCTTTACCGGACTTCGCCTGGACACGGCACGCTGGCAGCTGGACCCGGCCACCCGCGCGTTCGGCGTGCGCATGGACTACAACGGCAGCTCAGGCCCCAACCCGTTCGCGCAGACCGAGCTGCAGTTGTTCGTACGCGAGGGCCGGCAGCTGCGCCGGGTGCTTGCCCCGCTGGCCGTCAGCGGCAGTCGCGGCGAATGGGATACGCGGTGCGCCGGCGAGTTCAGCCGCTTCGAGCGCACGCTGGAGATGGGCAGTGCCAATGCCGCTGGCCTGGCGCCGATCGTGGTGCGCGAAAAACGCACCGATACGATCAGCGTCGCCGCCGGTGACGACTGCCATGCCACCGACACGACGGCACCCGTACAGCGCTGGACACTGCAGCCCCGCGACGGTCGCTATGCCGTTCCGGAGGCGCTGCGCGGGCTCTGAAGGGCGGGCTTGGGCACCGCCATGACGGCTGTCACGTTCGCGTCATATGACAGACGCGGGTGTGTCATGGAACCGTTATGGAATGTGCACCGAAACGTCGGGCAGCCGCCCCTCGACCACCCCAGGAGTCTCTCCCGTGATCCACGCCTTCAAGTCGCGCGCCGCCGTCGCCATTCTGGCAGCGTCGTCCGTGTTCGCCGCCAACGCCGCCGATGTCACCGGCGCGGGCGCCTCGTTCATCTACCCGGTGATGTCCAAGTGGTCGGCCGACTACAGCACCGCCACCGGCAAGAAGGTCAACTACCAGTCGATCGGTTCCGGCGGTGGTATCGCCCAGATCAAGGCAGCGACCGTGGACTTCGGTTCGTCCGACGCGCCGCTGAAGCCGGAAGAGCTGGCTGCCGCCGGCCTGGCCCAGTTCCCGTCGGTGATCGGTGGCGTGGTGCCGGTGATCAACGTTGCTGGCGTCGCCCCCGGCGCGCTGAAGCTGGACGGCCCGACCCTGGCCAACATCTTCCTGGGCAAGATCACCACCTGGAACGACCCGGCCATCGCCGCACTGAACAGCGGCCTGACCCTGCCCAGCGGCAAGATCACGATCGTTCATCGTTCGGACGGTTCGGGCACCACCTTCAACTTCGTCAACTACCTGTCCAAGGTAAGCCCGGAGTGGAAGAGCAAGGTCGGTGAAGGCACTTCGGTACAGTGGCCGGCCGGCATCGGCGGCAAGGGCAACGAAGGCGTTGCTGCCTACGTGAAGCAGATCAAGGGCGGCATCGGCTACGTCGAACTGTCCTACGCGCTGCAGAACAAGATGTCCTACGCGGCGATGAAGAATGCGGCCGGCAAGATCGTGCAGCCGTCGGACGCCTCGTTCTCGGCCGCTGCGGCCAGCGCCGACTGGGCCAACGCCCGTGACTTCTACCTGGTGATGACCAACGCCCCGGGCGCTGATGCATGGCCGATCACCGCCACCAACTTCATCCTGGTGCGCAAGCAGCCGAAGAACGTGGCGGGCGCCAAGGCCACGCAGGAGTTCTTCCGCTGGGTCTACAAGAATGGCGATGCGCAGGCCAAGCAGCTGGACTACGTGCCGCTGCCGGACGCGCTGGTGCGCCAGATCGAGACCTACTGGACGCAGAACCTGAAGTACTGAGTTCGTTGCAAGGCGTTCCCCCGCAGGAACGGGGCCGGCGGGTCCTCTCTCCCCCGCCGGCCCCAACCGGGCGCTGGATCCTTCGGGGTCCGGCGCTCTTCTTTTTTGCAGGGTAGTCTGTTGCGGTTGGTCGTGAAGGCGCTGCGCCTCCTCGAATGTGGCATTGCGGCGATGGGCCGGCCCTCCGCCGCGCCGGGGACCGCGCAGAAGCGCAGTTGGGGCTGTCAGCCGACCCGGTAGCCAACCGTGAATCCCGCGAAACCCTTGCCAGAACGTGATCCAGGACACCTCTGTCATGGACGTCATACGGCTGTAACAAAAACATCATTTCATAGCCGCATCCGCCGACACCGTCGGCTCTACCCCGCTATGGAGTGACCATGAAACTGCACTCGGCCAGCCTTGCCGCCCTTTCCCTGGCCATCGCCCTGGGCCTGTCTGCCTGCGGTGGCGACAAGCAGGCCGCACAGCAGCCGGCCGCTGACGGCGCCGCTGCTCCGGCCGCTGCCGGCGACAAGGTGACCGCTGAGGTCTCCGGTGCCGGCGCCTCCTTCATCTTCCCGCTGGTGTCCAAGTGGTCGGCCGACTACAACACCGCCACCGGCGCGAAGATCAACTACCAGTCGATCGGTTCCGGTGGTGGCATCGCCCAGATCAAGGCCGGCACCGTCGATTTCGGTTCCTCCGACAAGCCGCTGAGCAGCGACGAGCTGGCCCAGGCTGGCCTGGCCCAGTTCCCGTCGGCCATCGGCGGCGTGGTGCCGGTGGTCAACATCGACGGCCTGGAAGCCGGCAAGCTGCGCCTCAGTGGCGCCCTGCTCGCCGACATCTTCCTGGGCAAGGTCAAGACCTGGAACGACCCGGCCATCGTCGCCGCCAACCCGGGCGTGACCCTGCCGGACGGCAAGATCACCATCGTCCACCGTTCGGATGGTTCGGGCACCACCTTCAACTTCTCCAACTACCTGTCCAAGGTCAGCCCGGAGTGGAAGAGCAAGGTCGGCGAAGGCACCTCGGTGCAGTGGCCGGACGGCGTGGGTGGCAAGGGCAATGAAGGCGTTGCTTCCTACGTGAAGCAGATCAAGGGCTCGATCGGCTACGTCGAACTGGCCTATGCCCTGCAGAACGCGATGCCGTACACCTCGCTGCAGAACGCCGCCGGCACCTGGGTGCAGCCGAACGCTGAAACCTTCGCCGCCGCTGCCGCCAGCGCCGACTGGGCCAGCGCCAAGGACTTCAACCTGGTCATCACCAACGCCCCGGGCGAGCAGGCGTGGCCGATCACCGCCACCAACTTCATGCTGATGCAGAAGAAGCCGAAGGATGCCAAGCGCAACCAGGATGCGCTGGCCTTCTTCAAGTGGGCCTTCGAAAGCGGCCAGACCCAGGCCAACGAACTGCACTACGTGCCGCTGCCGGCCGAGCTGGTCAAGCAGATCGAAGCCTACTGGGCGACCGAACTGAAGTGATGGACCCGACGGTGCCCGCCACGTGCGGGCACCGTCTCCTGCACATCGTGCTGCCCCGCCCCTTCCTGGCCCTGCCGTCCCCATGAATGCCATCGCCCAGCCTGTAGCCGCCCCGTCCACGCGTGACACGCGTGATGCCCGCAACGACAAACTGTTCCGATGGGTGCTGGTCGGCACCGTCATCTTCGTCCTGATCGCGCTGGCCTGCGCCGCACTGTCGATGCTGTGGGGTGGTCGCCACGCCCTGCAGATGCAGGGCCTGAGCTTCTTCTTCTCCTCCGACTGGAATCCGGTCGAAAACAAGTTCGGCGCCCTCGCCCCCATCTACGGCACCCTGGTCACCGCGCTGATCGCGATGGTCATCGCCGTACCGGTCAGCTTCGGCATCGCCTTCTTCCTCACAGAAGTGGCACCGCGCTGGCTGCGTGGCCCGGTCGGTACCGCCATCGAACTGCTGGCGGGCATTCCCTCGATCATCTACGGCATGTGGGGCCTGTTCGTGCTGGTGCCGGTGATGACCGAGTACGTCACCCCGTTCCTCAATGAAACCCTGGGCGAATGGCCGATCATCGGTCCGGTGTTCCAAGGCCCGCCGCTGGGCATCGGCATGCTCACCGCCGGCTTCGTGCTGGCGATCATGGTCATCCCGTTCATCTCCTCGGTGATGCGCGAAGTGTTCCTGACCGTGCCGACCCGCCTGAAGGAATCGGCCTACGCGCTGGGTTCCACCAAGTGGGAAGTGAGCTGGGACATCGTGCTGCCCTACACCCGCTCGGCGGTGATCGGTGGCGTGTTCCTCGGCCTCGGCCGCGCTCTGGGCGAGACGATGGCAGTGGCCTTCGTGATCGGCAACAGCGTGCGCCTGTCGCCGTCGCTGCTGGAACCGGGCACCACCATCGCCGCACTGATCGCCAACGACTTCGGCGAAGCCACTGAAACCTACCGCTCGGCGTTGCTGCTGCTCGGCTTCGTCCTCTTCATCGTCACCTTCGTGGTGCTCGCCATCGCCCGCCTGATGCTGATGCGCCTGTCCCGCAAGGAGGGCAACTGATGTCCAGCACCGCTGACTCCCTGTACCTGCGCCGCCGCATCGGCAACGTCATCGCCATCGCGATGTCCTGCGCCACCGCGCTGTTCGGCCTGTTCTTCCTCGGCTGGATCCTGTTCACCCTGGCCTCCAAGGGCCTGGCCGGCATCAACGTGGATCTGTTCACCAAGATGACACCGCCGCCGATGCAGGAAGGCGGCCTGGCCAACGCCTTCTTCGGCAGTGCGGTGATGTGCGCGCTGGCGATCGGCATCGGCACCCCGCTGGGCGTGCTGGCCGGCACCTGGCTGGCCGAGTACGGCAACGCCCGCAAGGCCGGCACCGTGGTCCGCTTCGTCAACGACATCCTGCTGTCGGCCCCGTCCATCGTGCTGGGCCTGTTCGTCTACACCCTGTACGTGATGCAGACCGGCGGCAGCTTCTCCGCCTTCGCCGGTGCACTGTCGCTGGCCTTCATCGTGCTGCCGGTGGTGGTGCGTACCACCGACGAGATGCTGCGCCTGGTGCCTTCGCAGATGCGCGAAGCCGCGCTTTCGCTGGGCATTCCGCAGTGGAAGGTGATCGTGCAGGTGCTGTACCGCAGTGCCTCGGCCGGCATCATCACCGGCATCCTGCTGGCGCTGGCCCGCATTTCCGGCGAGACCGCACCGCTGCTGTTCACCGCCTTCGGCAACCAGTACTGGAACAGCAACGTGTTCCAGCCGATGGCCTCGGTGCCGGTGGTGATGAACCAGTTCGCCGGCAGCCCGTACGAATCCTGGCAGGTGCTGGCCTGGGCCGGCGCGCTGGTGCTGACCGTGTTCGTGCTGCTGGTCAGCCTCTCTGCGCGCGGCATCCTGCTGCGCAACCGTATCTCCCATGACTGACCTTTCCGTGGATACCGCCATGAACGACCTTTCCAACGCCGTGCCGATGCAGCGCATCGTCGTGCCGGCCTCGCACGAGAACCTGCACGCTCCGGCCCCGGTCAAGCTCGCCGCGCGTGGACTGGACTTCTACTACGACAAGTTCCACGCCCTGAAGGGCATCAACCTGGAGATCCCGGAAAAGCGCGTGACCGCGCTGATCGGTCCCTCCGGTTGCGGCAAGTCGACCCTGCTGCGCATCTTCAACCGCATCTACGCGCTGTACCCGAAGCTGGAAGCGCGCGGTGAGGTGATCCTCGACGGCGAGAACATCCTGTCGCCGAAGTACCCGATGAACCGCCTGCGCAGCAAGGTCGGCATGGTGTTCCAGAAGCCGGTGCCGTTCCCGATGACCATCTTCGAGAACGTGGCCTACGGCATCCGCCACCACGAGAAGCTGTCCAAGGCGGACATGGCCGACCGTGTCGAGCACGCGCTGCGCCAGGGCGCGCTGTGGGACGAAGTGAAGGACAAGCTCAACCAGAGCGCGCTGGGCCTGTCCGGTGGCCAGCAGCAGCGCCTGTGCATCGCCCGTGCCGTGGCCCTGCGCCCGTCGGTGCTGCTGCTGGACGAGCCGACCTCGGCGCTGGACCCGATTTCCACCAGCCGCATCGAGCAGCTGGTGGAAGAGCTCAAGCACGAGTACACCATCGTGATCGTCACCCACAACATGCAGCAGGCCGCGCGCGTGTCCGATTACACCGCCTTCATGTACCTGGGCGACCTGATCGAACACGACCGCACCGAAGTGATCTTCTCGCAGCCGTCCAAGCAGCAGACCGAGGATTACATCACCGGCCGGTTCGGCTGATCGGCGCTGACGCTTCGTCACCTGTCCCAGCCAGGCCCGCCTGGCTCTACCTGGATTGCAGAACATGAACCTTCCCAACGACCACATCGTCAAAAGCTACGACGAAGAGCAGCAGCGCCTGGTGGCCGAAATCGTGCGCATGGGCGAGATGGCCGTCGCCCAGCTGGAGGCGTCGATGGACGTCATCGAGAAGCGCGATGAGAACGCCGCCCATCGCATCATCGCCAACGACGAAGCGATCGATTCGCTGGAACAGCAGATCAGCCACGACGTGATGCGCCTGGCGCTGCGTGGCCCGATGGCCCGCGACCTGCGCGAGATCCTCGCCGGCCTGCGCATTCCGGCCGATATCGAACGCATCGGCGACTACGCGGCCAACGTCGCCAAGCGCTCGATCGCGCTGGGCAAGGTGCCGCCGCTGCCGCAGATCCAGGGCCTGCGCGCCCTCGGCCGCCTGGCCGCACAGCAGGTCCGCCGCGCCATCGCCGCCTACCGCGACAACGACGCCGATGCCGCGCTGGAACTGCGCGAGGACGACGCCCGCCTGGATGCGCAGTACACCGCGCTGTTCCGCGAGCTGCTCACCTACATGATGGAAGACCCGCGCAACATCACCCCGTGCACCCACCTGCTGTTCATGGCCAAGAACCTGGAGCGCGTGGGCGACCATGCCACCAACATCGCCGAGAACGTGTGGTTCCTGGTGCACGGCGAACAGCCGCTGCCGCCGCGCCAGAAGCGCGACGAGACCTCCAGCGCGGGCGATATCTGATACTGCACTGCAACACCGGATTCGACTCCAGGGTGGCCGCTGTCCTCGTGACGGCGGCCTTTTTGTTGGCGCTGCAATACTTCTCACGAAAATTTGAATTCCCGGCGAGGATTCGTTGAGTAGGATCGCTGCACCATCGCTTCACCACGGGCACCCGCCCACCACCCAGGAGCACGACCGATGAGCACCTCCAACAAGACGCTGTCCCTGCTGACCGCCACCGCCCTGGCCGCAGGCCTCGGCATGACCGCCTCCGCCTCGGCCCTGAGCATGACCGACCTCGCCCAGGGCTACCTGGTGGCCGGCCAGGCGGCCAAGGCCACCGACGCGAAGGCGACCGATGCAAAATCCGCCGATGCGGCCAAGCATGCCGAAGGCAAGTGTGGCGCCGACGGCAAGAGTGCTGAAGGCAAGTGCGGCGGCGACAAGGGCAAGGCAGCGGCCGGTGCGGACACCAAGGCCAAGACCGGCGGTGACAAGAAGTCGGCCGAAGGCAAGTGCGGCGAAGGCAAGTGCGGTGGCAAGCACTGACGTCCGCGCCGGCGTCGTCCACCCGCGGTCGCCGCTTCCTGCGGCGGCCGTGGGCCTGGGCCTGCGCCGTGCCCTGCTGCAGGACCTGCGCGATGCACCGGCCGGCGATTTCGATTTCCTCGAATGCGCGCCGGAGAACTGGATCGGTGTCGGTGGTCCCGCAGGTGACGCGTTGGCCGAACTGGCGGCGCGCCATCCGCTGAGCTGCCACGGCCTGTCGTTGTCACTGGGCGGCAGTGCGCCCCTGGATACCCAGCTGCTGGCGCAGGTGGGTGCGTTTCTGCACCAGCATCAAGTGCCGCTGTACAGCGAACACCTGAGCTACTGCAGCGACGAGGGCCACCTGTACGACCTGCTGCCGATTCCATTCACCGATGAAGCGGTACGCCACACCGCTGCCCGCATCGCCCGGGTGCAGGACATTCTCGGTCGCCGCATCGCCGTGGAAAACGTGTCGTACTACCTGGCGCCGGACCCGACGATGGACGAACTGGCCTTCACCACTGCCGTGCTGGCCGAGGCCGACTGCGACCTGCTGCTGGACGTCAACAACGTCTACGTCAATGCCTGCAACCACGGCTACGACGCCGATGCCTTCATCGCCGGCCTGCCCGCACAACGCATCGTCTGCCTGCACGTGGCCGGGCACCTGGACGAGGCGCCGGACCTGAAGATCGACACCCACGGCAGCCCGGTGATCGACCCGGTGTGGGACCTGCTGGCACGCACCTACGCCCGCATCGGCCCACGCCCTACCCTGCTCGAACGCGACTTCAATTTCCCGCCCTACGCCGAGCTGCGGGGCGAACTGCAGACCATCCACCGCCTGCAGGCCGCGCATGCCGGAGCCGCCCATGGCTGACGCCCCCGAACGCCTGCGTGCGCAGCAGCACGCGTTCACCGCGCACCTGCGCGACCCGGCACAGGTACCGGCGCCGCCCGGCATGGACCCGCGTCGGGTGGCCGTGTACGAACGCCTGCTGTTCAACAATCTGCTGGGATTGTTGAGCAACGGCTTCCCGGTCTGCGTGCGCCTGCTGGGCGAACCGGACTGGAGTGCACTGGTGCGCCACTATTTCGCCAGCCACCATTGCCACACCCCGTTGTTCACCGAACTGGCTGCCGAGTTCGTGCAGTGGCTGCAGGTGCAGCCGGAGCTGCCGCATCCGGCGCTTGCCGAACTGGCCCACTACGAGTGGGTGGAGACCGCGCTGTATCAGCTGCAGGCCGATCCGCTGCCGGAACCGGGCGACATCGATCCGCTGCAGGTGCCGCTGCGCCGCTCACCGCTGGCCTGGCCGCTACTGTACCGCTGGCCGGTGCATCAGCTGGGTAGCGAAGATGCACCGTCGCAACCACCGGCAGAGCCCACCGGCCTGCTGGTGCGGCGCGATGCCGATGGCGCGGTGCGATTTGCCACACTGACCAGCCTGGCGGTGCATCTGCTGACCCTGATCGGCGAGTCCCCCGGGGCCACCGGCCAACAACAGCTGCAGCAACTGGCCGCCCTGCACCACCTCGATCCTGGGACATTGGCCGCCCCTGGCGCGCACCTGCTGCAGCAGTTCCTGCGTGCTGGTGTGATCGGTCCGCTCCCCGCTTCACCCTGACGTCCCTTCCAGGAGATACACCGATGAAGACCCCGCCCTTGGCCGCCGCACGCGGCCAGCTGGACCGTTTCGCCCCGTGGTTGGCCCCGCTTGGCCTGCGCCTGCTGCTTGCCTGGGAATTCTTCGAATCCGGGCGCGAGAAGCTGCACGGGCAGAACTGGTTCGCCGATCTGCAGGATGCTTTCCCGTTTCCGTTCGACCAGCTGCCCGCTGCGCTGAACTGGCAATTGGCCACCTGGTTCGAACTGGTGGGCGCAGCGTGCCTGCTGTTGGGCTTCGGCACCCGCTTTGCCGCCGCCAGCCTGCTGGTGCTGACGGCTGTGGCAACGTACGCGGTGCACTGGCCGGCCGAATGGAGCTCGCTGGGCGATCTGGCGATGGGCTATGCGATCAGCGATCAGGGCTTTGGCAACTTCAAACTGCCGCTGCTGTTCATGGCGATGCTGTTGCCGCTGCTGTTCACCGGTGCTGGGCGCCTGAGCGTGGATGCAGTGCTGGCGCGCTGGTATCCGTCGGGCCCCACGGCGCGGCCTGCGCTCCGGTAGACGCCGTCCCTGGTCGGCGCGCAGGGTGCCAACCAAGGTTGGCACCTACCAGGATCCCGGGCGCCCTGGTCGGCGCACGTCGCACCGTCCGGTAGATGCCGACCTTGGTCGGCGCACGTCGCGCCGTCCGGTAGACGCCGACCTTGGTTGGCACCTACCAGGATCCCGGGCGCCTTGGTCGGTGCACGTCGCGCGGTCCGGTAGACGCCGACCTTGGTCGGCGCGCGTCGCGCCGTCCGGTAGATGCCGACCCTGGTCGGCGCGCAGGGTGCCAACCAAGGCTGGCACCTACCGGGATCCCGGGCGCTCAGGGTCGCTCTGCTAGAATCCGTACATGACCGACCCCACTTCCGCACCTGCCGCCCTCCCTGTTTCCGACGTACCCCAGGCGCAGCGCGCGATGTCACAACGCTTCCGCGGCTTCCTGCCGGTGGTGGTGGATGTTGAAACCGGCGGCTTCGACAGCCAGCGCAACGCGCTGCTGGAAATCGCCGCCGTGCCGATCGAGATGGACGAGAACGGCCTGCTCTACCCTGGCCAGACCGCCAGCGCCCATGTGGTGCCGGCCGAGGGGCTGGAGATCGACCCGAAGTCGCTGGAAGTGACCGGCATCATCCTCGACCATCCGTTCCGGCTGGCCAAGGAAGAGAAGGCGGCGTTGGACCACGTCTTCACTCCGGTGCGTGCAGCGATGAAGAAGTACGGCTGCCAGCGCGCGATCCTGGTCGGCCACAACGCGCATTTCGATCTCGGCTTCGTCAACGCCGCGGTGGCCCGTACCGGGCACAAGCGCAACCCGTTCCACCCCTTCAGCGTGTTCGACACGGTCACCTTGGCGGGCATTGCCTATGGCCAGACGGTGCTGGCACGCGCGGCCACGGCGGCCGGGCTGGGCTGGGATGCCAACGAGGCACACAGCGCGGTGTATGACACCGAGCAGACGGCGCGGTTGTTCTGCACGATCGCCAACGCCTGGCCGCGGTGAAGCAGCCAACGGCGGAGCCCCTCGTGGCGAATCGGCATTGCGGGTGAGGCCGGGCAGGATGGATTCGCGGGGGACGCCGTAAACCCATCCTTGGGGGCTTAGCCGCGCCATCCATGGCGCGGATACCCCCGCGACCCCACCCTGCCCGGCCTTTGACAGTTTCCCGGGCGCCACGGGAAGATCAGAAAAGCGGGAGCAACAGCGGGTCGCTGCGCTCGATGGGTGCCGACTGTTGGTACGGCAATGCCAGTAGATCCACGCCATGCGTGGATGCTTTGCATTGGATCAACCGATGCTCGTGCGATCCCTGCCGTCACTCTTCGCGCGGTACAACGCGCGGTCGGCGCGCTGGTACAGCAGTGCCGGGGTGCGGTCGTCGCCGTCCAGTTCCACCAGGCCGGCGCTGAAGGTCACCCGCAGGCCGGGGATGCCGGCCCAGTCCGGGTGGTCATGGAACAGGCCACGCAGGCGCGCGCACAGCTGCGCCGCCTCCTCCAGCCGGGTGTCATTGAGCAGCAGCGCGAATTCTTCGCCGCCGGTGCGTGCCGGTAGATCCGAATCGCGGCTGGCGGCGGCGATCACCTGGGCCACTTCCACAAGTACCGCATCACCGATGCTGTGGCTGTGCTGGTCGTTGACGTCCTTGAAGTGGTCGATGTCCAGCACCACCAGGCATAGCGGATGGCCACTGCGCTGGGCGCGGGCGAAGTCGCGGGCCAGCGCCTCGTCGAAGCCGCGACGGTTGGCCAGCCGGGTCAGCGCGTCTTCGCGGGCCTGCCGTTCGAACGCCTCGGCCTGCCGCGCCAGGCGCTCGGCCAGCTCGGTCTTCTCCTGGTTCAGCGCCTGCAGGTGCACGGTCTGCGCCTGCAGGTCGAAGGTGGCCTCGTCCACGCGCCGTGCCAGGCGCAGGTTGCTGGCCTTGTACTGCTGCAGCAGGAAGCGGTACAGCGCCACCAGCGCGGACAGCAGCACCAGCCCGATCAGCGCCTGCACGCTGTGCCGCTGCCACCAGAATGGCTCGACGGTAAAGCTCCACACTGCTTCCTGATGCCCCCAACTGCCACCCGGGTGCGCGGCGGCCACGTGCAGCGTGTAATCGCCCGGCGGCAGGCCGACGAATTCCACGCTGCGCTGCGGGCCACGTTCCACCCAGCCGTTGTCCAGCCCCTCCAGCCGTGTGCGGTAGCGGATGCGGTCGGACATCAGGTAGCTCAGGCCCACGTAGCTCACCGCAAGCCGTCGCCCACCGGGAATCAGGTTGCGCTCGGGGCCCTCCCAGTGCACCGGCGCACCGTCGACCTGTACGTTCTCGATTGCCGCAGGCGGTGCGGGACGTTCACGGAAACGCTGCAGCCGCTGCGGATCGACCGTGCTCAAGCCACCGGCGGTCACCACCCAGAACGTGCCGTCCTGGCGCAGGATCGCCGAGGGACCGGAGCTGCCGTTGGCCTGCGCATTGGCCATGCCGTCGATCTCGTTGTAACGCTCCACCGTGACCCGCGGCGCGCGTCCGTCGGCCACGGCGTTGAGCGTGGCCATGTCGGTGCGCAGTACTCCGCGGTTGCTGCTGATCCACACGTTGCCCAGTCGGTCGGGCACCAGCTGGAACACCGCGTCCACCGGCATGCCCTGCTCCAGGCCCACCCGTGCCAGCGTCCCCGCCTGCCAGCGGTACAGCCCACGGTCACTGCTGATCCACATCGCATCGCCGATCTGGTGGAAGCCGAACACGCTGCGGCCCCCGCCCAGCGGCGCCAGGTCGATCGACTGCACCCGGTCACCGCGCAGCACGCGGACGCCTTCAATGGTGCCGATCCACAGATTTCCCTGGTGATCGTGTTCCAGCGCGGTGGTCAGGCCTCCCGGAATGCCAGCAACGGTGGGCACGGTTACTTGGTCACCCTCGATGCGGACCACGCCCTTCTGCGTCCCCGCCCAGACCACGCCGTCAGGCGCGATGCTGATCGCACGGATGTTGCCGCCAGGCAGGCCATCGGCCGCCGCGTAGTTGTGGCGAAGCCGTCCATCGGCGTGCAAGCGGTAGATGCCGTCGCCGAAGGTGCCCACCCACAGATCGCCGCCGGCATCCTGCGCCAGGCTCAGCACCGAAGGCGCCTTGCCACCGCGGTTGTGCAGCGGTATCGCACGGAATCGACCGTCGCCGGTCTGCAGGTCCAGGCCGCTGGCGCTGCCCACCCACAGGTGGCGGTCCCGGTCTTCGAGCACCGTGCGCACGTAGTCGCCGCTGAGGCCATCGCGTTCGGTGTAACTGCTGAACAGGGTTTCGCGCAGGCGGTACAGGCCGCCATTGGCACCCACCCAGATGCTGCCCTCGGCGTCTTCGCGCAGGCTGACCACGCGCCCGCCGGGCAGGTTCAGACCCGCCGGCAGGCGCTCCAGGCCATGTGCCGAGATGCGCAGCAGCCCTTGGTTCTCGGTGCCCAGCCACAGGTCGCCATGGCGGTCCTGCAGCATGGCGGTCAAATGCAGCTGGCCAGGCAGCCGGTGCACCAGCACCAGGCGATCATCCTCCACCCGGTACAGGCGCTCGCCCGCGACGATCCACAGCGTGCCATCGGGTGCGCGATAGGGCCACGACAGGCCCTTGTCCACGCCCCACGCTGCTGGCGCGCGCTGCAGTACGCCGGCGGTGTCGCGCAGCACCAGGCCGTCGAGGGTGCCGATCCAGACCCGGTCCTGCGCATCGACCGCCATCTTGGTGAAACTCATCGCCAGCGGCAGGTCCGGCGGCGGGCGCTGGTAGACGATGCCCTTGTCCGGGGTCAGATAGCCAATGCCCTTGCCCTCGTACAACAGCCACAGGCGCCCTTGGCTGTCCATCTGCATGGACTGGATCAGCACCTGCGGCGTATCCGGTTGATGTTCCCAGACCCGCCACTGGCCGTCGCTGCCGCGGTGGCTGACATTGCCGCGCGAATCGCTGATCCACAGACCGCCCTGCGGATCGACCAGCAGCGCGCCGATGCCGTTGTCGCGCAGCCCCGGCCGGGTGCTGCGGTCGAACACGGTGAAATCCAGGCCGTTGTAGCGCACCAGGCCTTCCCAGGTGGCGAACCACAGGTGGCCTTCCGGGGTCTGCGCGATGTCCCGCAGCGAGTTGTGCGGCAGACCATTGCGCGAGGTCCACACGTCGATGGCGTAGTCGCGCAACGGCGGCGCGCCACTCTGCGCGGCCAGTGGCGTGGCAATCGCCAGCAGCAGCCACAGCACACCCACCTGCAGCAGGCGACCGATGTTCTCCGCGTGGCGCCCCGCCCGGCGCCTGCCCGCCCCCTGTCCGCCCATCAGCGCAGCGGCGGCGGCCAGCTGCGGATGCCGGTGGCGGCAGCAGACGCGAACAGGGACAGCCGCACCGCGCAGGGCGGCATGCCGGCAGGAACAGGCAGGCTCATCGGACGAAGAATGGGGAAGTACGCAGATGATAGGGCAAACCCTGTCACCGGCGTCACCGCGCCCGGGCCGCCCGGCGCAACCGGGCCGGGTCCGGGATCGATGCCGCTAGCGCGCCTCGGCGCTGGTCGACCACTGCACCACCGCTTCCAGCCCACCTTCGGGGCGGTTGCGCAACCACAGGCGCCCCCCGTCCTTCTCGGCCAGCGCGCGGGCGATGGTCAGGCCCAGGCCGGCACCGCCGGTCTCGCGCGAACGGGATGTCTCCACCCGCACGAACGGGTCGAACACCGCTTCCAGCTGGTCATCGGCCAGCCCGGGGCCATCATCGGCGATGACCACCGTGATCGTGCCCTCGCCGCGCTCGACACGTACCCGGGCGCGTTGCGCATACATCACCGCGTTGTCCACCAGGTTGGAGAACAAGCGATGCATCGCCAGCGGGCGCAGCATCAGCACCGCGCCGCTGCGGCCTTCAAAGACGACGTCGGCGCCGTCCTCGGCAGTGTCCTCGACGATGCTCTCCAGCAGCGAATCCAGGTCCAGCGCGGCGCGCTGTTCGGCACTCTCCGCACTTCGGGCAAGTTCAAGGCCCTCGCGTACCAGTGCCTGCATCGCAGCCAGGTCGCCGATCAGGCGCTCGCGCAGCGTCTCGTCGGTCACGTTTTCCAGGCGCAGGCGCAGCCGGGTCAGCGGCGTCTGCAGGTCGTGGGTGATCGCCGCCAGCATCTGCGTACGTTCGGCCAGGTGGCGCTGCAGCCGATGCTGCATGGCATTGAAGGCTTCGGCGGCGCGCTGCACCTCACGCGGCCCGCGCAGCGGCAAGGGTGCCCGCTGCAGGTCATCGCCCAGGTCCTCGGCGGCGGCCGCCAGCTCCTGCAGCGGCGCACTGGCCATGCGTGCAACCACGTAGGCCAGCACGGCAATGGCCAGTACCAGCAGGGTCAGGAACAGCGGGTCCACGGCGAGGATGCCGTTGTGCGCGATCGCCGGCGAATCCAGGGCGAGCTTCAGCAACGTGCCGTCGTTGAGCACCACGTCCACCGCCCGGCACTTGGGCGGGATGAAGGTGGGATCGCGTTCGTGTGGCGGCTTGCGGTGGCCCGGCGGCGGTGGCGGCAGCAGGTCCTGCAGCTTGGGAATGCACGAACGGAACGAGGCGAAGTGCACATGCGCCCGCGACACCGGGCCCGGGCGGTCTTCCAGTACTTCCATCAGCGCCTTGTCGGCCCGCCCGATGCGCGCGCCGGGCTGCAGTGCCCGCACGCTGGGGCCACCGATCTCCAGCAGCCGCTCGCGCAGCTCCGGGTTGCCGTCGAGCAGGTTGATGTAGCCCTGCAGGCGGTCGGCGATGCGGTTCAGGTTCTGCCGCTCGAATTCCTGCTGCCGCTTGGAACTGGCCAGCATGGTCGCGCCGATCGCGGCCACGCTCATGCCCAGCAGCAGGATCACGAACAGCCGTCCGACCATCGAGGACAGGAAGTGGCGCAGGCGCTTCATCGCGGCTTATTCCAGGTTGACGGCCGAGGCCAGCACGTAGCCTTCGTTGCGCACGGTCTTGATCAGGCCATCGGGGCCACCGTCATCGGCCAGCTTGTTGCGCAGCCGGCTGACCTGCAGGTCGATCGCCCGGTCCTGCGCTTCGTAGTTGCGGCCGCTGCTGAGGGCCACCAGCTGCTCGCGCGAGAGCACCTTGTTGGCATGGGCGATGAACACCCGCAGCAGGCGGAATTCGGCGCCGGACAGCACCACCACGCGCCCGTCCGGATCGACCAGGTGGCGATGCTCCAGGTCGAAGATCCAGCGTGAGAAACGCGCACGGCGCACCGCCAGCGGTTCCAGGTTGGCCGGCAGCGCTTCGGTACGGCGCAGCACGTTGCGGATGCGCGCCAGCAGTTCACGCGGCTCGAACGGCTTGGCCAGGTAGTCGTCGGCGCCCATTTCCAGGCCGAGTACGCGGTCGATCGGCTCGGCGCGCGCGGTGAGCATGATCACCGGCGTGTTCGAGCGCGCGCGAAGGTCGCGACACAGGGTCAGGCCATCCTCGCGCGGCAGGTTGAGGTCGAGCACGATCAGGTCCACGTGTTCGCGTTCCAGCAGCTGGCGCATGCTGGTGCCATCGGCGGCGGTGCTGACCTGGTAGCCAGCACGGCCGAGCTGCTCGGCCAGCAGGGTGCGGATATCGTTGTCGTCATCGACGATCAGCAAACGGTGCATCGGGTTTTCAGTCTCCATGTCGCGAATCATCCCGTGTCGGCAGCTGAACCGCATCCAGGCCAATGCGTACCACTGTATCCCCCGCAGTGCGGGATACCTGCCGATACGCAGTCTCGCAGACAGTGTTACATAGAGACACACCCCGAGGATTGAGCACAGCGTCGCTCGATCTTCACAATGCCCACCAACGCCGCCGCTGCGGCCCCCAGAGTGAAGCCGCCACGTGATCTCCCGCCTGTTGCCCGCGACCCGCAAGGGTCGCCTGATGTTGATCGCCCTGATTGTCCTGATCGCCGCTGTATCCGCCTGGTGGCTGCTGCGCAAGCCGGCCGCACCGGCGCTGGCGACCACCCCGGTCAGCCGCGGCGACATCGAGCAGACGGTGGAAGCCACCGGCGTGATCGACGCCTACAAGCTGGTCAGCGTCGGCGCGCAGGCCTCCGGCCAGATCAAGTCGCTGAAGGTGCAGCTGGGCGATACGGTGAAGGAAGGCGACCTGATCGCCGAGATCGACGCCACCACCCAGCAGAACCAGGTGCTCAACGCGCAGGCCTCGCTGGACCAGGTGACCGCGCAGCGCGCAGTGCAGCAGGCCACCCTGCGCCAGGCCGAACTGGAGTTCGCACGCCAGCAGCAGATGCTGGCTGCCGAAGCCACCTCGCGCCAGGAATACGACGCCGCCGAGGCCCAGCTGAAGACCGCGCGTGCGCAGCTGCAGTCCTACGAGGCGCAGATCAAGGGCCGCGAAACCGAACTGGGCACTGCCCGTGCGAACCTGGCGTATACCCGCATTGTCGCGCCGATGGACGGCACCGTGGTGGCGGTAGTGGCCGAGGAAGGCCGCACGGTGAACGCCAACCAGACCGCGCCGACCATCGTGATGCTGGCACGGTTGGACGTGGTGACCGTCAATGCCGAGGTGTCCGAGGCCGACGTGGTCAAGATCAAGGCCGGCATGCCGGTGTACTTCACCACGCTGGGTGACCCGGACCGCAAGTACCACGCCACGCTGCGGCAGATCAATCCGGCACCGGCGTCGATCGCCAACGAAAGCTCGTCCAGTTCCAGCAGCTCGTCCAGTTCCAGCTCCAGCAGCGCGGTCTACTACAACGCGTTGTTCGACGTCGAAAACCCCGATGGCACCCTGCGCATCGACATGACCGCACAGGTATCGGTGCTGCTCAAGCAGGCCAAGGGCGTGCTGATGGTGCCGGCCGTTGCACTGGGACCGAAGTCGCGCGATGGCGATCGCATCGTGCGGGTGGTCGACGACAAGGGCCAGCCGCAGCCGCGCAAGATCAAGGTCGGCATCAACAACGGCGCCAACGTCGAGGTCCTGTCCGGCCTGAAGGAAGGCGAGCGCGTGGTGGTCGGCGAAGGCGGCGCTGCGGCAGCCGCTGGCGGCGGCAACCGTGGCGGCATGCAGATGCGGGTCGGCGGCCCGGGCATGGGGCGCCGATGAGCATGACGGCGCCACTGCTGCGCCTGCGCGACCTTCGACGCGAATTCCCGGCCGGTGAAGATGTCATCGCCGTGCTGCGCGACGTCAACCTGGACATCCATGCCGGGGAGATGGTGGCGATCGTCGGCCAATCCGGGTCGGGCAAGTCCACGTTGATGAACATCCTCGGCTGCCTGGACCGCCCGACCCGTGGCAGCTACCAGGTGGCGGGCCGCGAGACAGGGAAAATGGCGCCCGACGAGCTGGCCGAGCTGCGCCGCGAGCACTTCGGTTTCATCTTCCAGCGCTACCACCTGCTGGGTGATCTCGACGCACGCGGCAATGTGGCCGTGCCGGCGGTGTATGCCGGCAGCCCCGGCCCGGTGCGCACCGCGCGTGCCGAGCAGCTGCTGCAGCGGCTGGGCCTGGCCGACCGCATGCACCACAAACCCGGGCAGCTGTCCGGTGGCCAGCAGCAGCGCGTGTCGATCGCGCGCGCGTTGATGAACGGTGGCGAGGTGATCCTGGCCGACGAACCGACCGGCGCCCTGGACACGAAATCCGGCGAAGAGGTGATGGCCATCCTCGGCGAACTGCATGCCGAAGGCCACACCATCATCATCGTCACCCACGACATGAGCGTGGCCGAGCACGCACAGCGCATCATCGAGATCCGCGACGGCGAGATCATCGCCGACCGTGCCAATCCGGCCGCGCCCAGCTACCGTGCGCAACGCGAGCCGAGCGCTGGCGTGGCCCATGGCAGCAGCTGGCAGGCCGCCCGCGACCGATTCACCGAAGCGTTCCGGATGGCCCTGCTGGCGATGAACGCCCATCGCCTGCGCACCTTCCTGACCATGCTCGGCATCATCATCGGCATCGCTTCGGTGGTCTCGGTGGTGGCACTGGGCAACGGTTCGCAGCAGCAGATCCTGCAGAACATCAGCGCGCTGGGCACCAACACCATCGACGTCTACCCCGGTCGCGGCTTCGGCGACATGCGTTCGGCGCGGGTGCAGACCCTCAAGGCCAGCGATGCCGATGCCCTGTCACGGCAGAGCTACGTCGACAGCGCCACCCCCAGCGTGTCCAGTTCGGTCACCGCGCGCTACCGCAACCAGTCGGCCACCGCGCAGATCAGCGGCGTCGGCGAGCAGTACTTCCGGGTGAAGGGCGTGAGCCTGCTCAGCGGCAGCTTCTTCGACACCGACGCGGTGAAGGGGCTGGGCCAGGTGGCGGTGATCGATGAGAACACCCGGACCCAGTTCTTCCCCGATAGCGATCCGATCGGCCAGGTGATCCTGCTTGGCAACGTGCCGGTGCGGGTGGTCGGCGTGGCCAAGAAGCAGAGCTTCGGTTTCGGCGGCAGCACCAGCCTGAGCGTGTTCGTGCCCTACACCACGGTGATGTCGCGCATGCTCGGGCAGAGCCACGTTTCCAGCATCACCGTGCGGGTGAACGATGAAACGCCGATGGATGCGGCGCAGGAAGCGATCACCCGGCTGCTGACCATGCGCCACGGCACCGAGGACTTCTTCCTCAGCAACAGCGCCGAGATCCGCGACACCATCGAACAGACCACGCGCACGATGACCCTGCTGATCGGCGCCATTGCCGCCATCGCGCTGCTGGTCGGTGGCATCGGCGTGATGAACATCATGCTGGTCTCGGTGACCGAGCGCACCCGCGAGATCGGCGTGCGCATGGCGGTGGGGGCGCGGCAGAGCGACATCCGCCAGCAGTTCCTGATCGAAGCGGTGCTGGTATGCCTGCTCGGCGGATTGCTCGGCATCGGCCTGGCACTGCTGATGGGCGTGTTGATCGGCCGTTTCGCCAGCGATTTCCAGGTGCTGTTCTCCACCGCTTCCATCATTGCCGCCTTCGCCTGTTCGACCCTGATCGGCGTGGCGTTCGGCTTCCTGCCGGCACGCAGTGCCGCCCAGCTCGACCCGGTGGAGGCCCTGGCCCGCGAATGAAGATGATGACCCGACTGCCCTTCCCCGCTCCCTCGCGCCTGCTGCTGTCCGGCGCCGTGCTGCTTGCACTCTCCGCATGCGCTTCCGTGGGCCGCTATCCGGTCGAAGACCCCAGCGTTGCCGCCACCTATGGTCGTGGCGATGCGACCCTCAACGCGCCGGCCGACGACCCGCGCAGCGGCCTGGACAGCCCGGCCCGTGACGTCCGCCAGGACAACTGGTGGACCGGCTTCGGCGACGAGCGCCTCGACCGCCTCGTCGCGCAGGCGCTTGCCGCCAACAGCGACCTCGGTGCGGCCGGGCTGGCGGTGCAGCGTGCACGCCTGCAGGCCGGGCTGGCCAGCAACGCGCTGTGGCCGCAGCCTTCGTCGTCCGGCGTGAGCGGCAGCGGCAGCCGCGCCACCGACCAGGCCGACGACTGGCGCCGCAGCTATTCCACCGGCGTGTCGCTGGGGTGGGAAATCGATCTGTGGGGCCGCCTGCGCACCCAGCGCGACATCGCCCGCTGGGAGGCCGACGCCAGCGAAGAAGACCGGCAGAACACCGCCCTGCTGGTGATCGGCGATGTCATCAACCAGTATTGGGCACTGGCCTACCTCAACCAGTCCATCGCCACCGGCCAGGCCAACCTTGAGCGGCTGCAGCGCACGCACGAACTGGTACAGGCGCGCTTCGATGCCGGTGCGGTTTCGCGCCTGGAAGTACGCCAGGCACTGCAGAACCTGCAGTCGCAGCGTTCGGGGCAGAGCGCGCTGGAACAACAGCGGGTGGAGGTGCGCAACGCGCTGACCGTGCTGCTGGATGGCACGCCGTGGCCGCAGCAGGACGAACCGCAGAACCTGCTGGAGGCGCAGAGCCCGAGCATTGCCGAAGGCCTGCCCGCCGACCTGCTCGGCCGCCGGCCCGACCTGCGCGCGGCCGAACTGCGGCTGCGCAACAGCCTGAAGACGATCCGGGTGACCGCCACCCAGTACTACCCGGCACTGAGTCTTACCGGCAGCCTGGGTTCCAGCGCCACCTCGCTGGGCGATGTGCTGCGCAATCCGGTGGCGACGCTGGGAGCTGGGCTGTCGCTGCCCTTCCTCAACCTGCAGCGCGTGCAGCTGGATACGGACGTGGCCGGCACCAACTACCAGATCGCCGCCACCAACTTCCGCAAGACGCTGTACACCGCGCTGTCGGAGGTGGACAACGCCTTGTCCGCACGCGAGCAGCTGCTGCGCCAGGTAACCGCGTCGCAGGCGTCCTACGATGAAGCGGTGGAAGTGGAACGTGCGCAGGAAGTGCGCTATCGCGTGGGCGCCACCGATCTGCGCACCTGGCTGGAAGCACAGCAGACCCGGCGCGACGCGGAACTGTCACTGGCACGGGTGCGGCAGAGCCAGTTGAACAACGACGTGACGCTGTTCAAGGCGCTGGGAGGCAGCGCGGGGTAAGGCATCCGGAGCGCCAACCAAGGTTGGCGACTACCGCCTGCCCGGTAGGTGTCGACCTTGGTCGACACGGCAGATCAGAAAAAAGGGTCAGATCCCTTTCCCGTGGGAAAGGGATCTGACCCCGATCGGGTCTCCGCAGCTGCCGATCAACCGCGCTGGCGCACGGCCTCGAACAGGCTGACACCGGCAGCAACCGAGACGTTCAGGCTCTCGATCTCGCCCGGCATCGGAATCTTGACCAGGCCATCGCAGTTTTCGCGGGTCAGGCGGCGCAGGCCGTCGGCTTCGCCGCCCAGCACCAGGGCGATGTTGCCCTTCAGGTCCAGCTGGTACAGCGACGCAGTCGCCTCACCGGCCAGGCCGTAGATCCACACGCCCTGCTTCTGCAGGTCCTTCAGGCAGCGCGACAGGTTGGTCACCGCCACCACCGGAATAAGGTCGGCAGCGCCGGCCGAGGTCTTGCGCACCGTGGCGTTGACCGTGGCCGACTTGTCCTTGGGAATGATCACGGCGGTGGCGCCGGCAGCGGCGGCCGAGCGCAGGCAGGCGCCGAGATTGTGCGGGTCCTGCACCTCGTCCAGCACCAGCAGCAGGGCCTTGCCTTCCGCAGCCGTGACCAGGCCTTCCAGCTCGTTCTCGTTGTAGGTGCGGGCGGCGGCATAGCGTGCGGCCACGCCCTGGTGGCGCACCGAACCGCCCACGCCGTCCAGCGCCTGGCTGTTGACCTTGCGCACGTCGATGCCCTTGCGGCGGGCGTTTTCCTCGATTTCGACCAGGCGCGGGTTCTTCGCACCGGCCTCGACCAGCACTTCGCGGACGTTCTCGGCGTCGTTCTCAATGGAGGAGGCGACGGCGTTGACGCCGACGATCCACTGGCTGTTCTTGCTCATGCGGGCAGGACCGGAAAGGGGGTGGCTATGGTAGAGCATCGGCGGACGCGGCGCTGCGGCGGCTGGCCGGTAGCGCCGGGCCATGCCCGGCAACCGTTGTCCGTCGCCCCCGCCGGGCCAGGCCCGGCGCTACCCGCGCGTGCGCGGCGGCCAGTGCGGGGTGTCGTGGTCGGGATGCTGGTGGGAAACGACCGTGGCCAGGAATTCCAGCGCGGCCATGTCCTGTTCCGTACGGCGTGCCGGCAGCCGGCCCAGCCCATCGACGAAGGGCAGCTTGCGCTCGACGCCGTACTGAAGGGTCGGCGGCAGTCGTTCAGGCTGGTCGAACGCACCGGCGGCCACCGCCACGCCATCGGGGGCTTCATAGGTCAATGGCGTGCCACAGTCGGCGCAGAAGCCGCGCCGCACTACGTTGGACGACTGGAAATAGCGCGGCTGGCCACGGGTCCAGCTGAACTGCACACCGCGCACCGACACCAGTGGCGCGTAGTAGGCGCCGAAGGCCTTCTGGCACATCCGGCAGTGGCAGATCGAGCTGTCGGTCAGCTCGCCCCGCGCCTGGAAGCGGATCGCGCCGCACTGGCAGCCGCCGCTGTATTCGGGTTGGCCCTGCATTGCTGCTTTCCTCCGGAACCTCGTGTCGACCAAGGTCGACACCTACCGATGGGGACGTGCCGCCCGGGACCGGCGCCTACCGGGATGGTCGGCGCCGGCGTGGCAGGTGCCGACCGTTGGTCGGCACACCTTTCAGTACTTCTTCTTCGCGCGCTTGGCTGGCTTGCCGCGCTCGGGCAGCGGGGCCGGGCCTGCTTCCTCTTCCTCGCCCTTGTGCTCGACCAGGCGGAAGTCGATCTTGCGCTCTTCCATGCTGGCCTTCAGCACCAGGATGCGCACCTGGTCACCCAGCCGGTAACTGCTGCCGCGGCGCTCGCCGGTCAGCGTCTTGCGGGTCGCGTCGAACTTGTAATAGTCCTGCGGCAACTGGGTCACGTGCACCAGGCCCTGAACCTTCGAGTCGGCCAACTCCACGAACAGGCCGAAGCTGGTCACGCCGCTGATCACGCCGTCGAACTGGCCACCGACGTGTTTTTCCATCCACGCCGCGCGGTAACGCTCATCCACTTCGCGTTCGGCCTCATCGGCGCGACGCTCACGCTCGGAACACTGCAGTGCCAGTGCTGCCATCTCGCGGGCGGTGTAGGTGAACTTGTCCAGCGGCTTGCCCGACAGCGCATGCTTGATCGCCCGGTGCACCAGCAGATCCGGGTAACGACGGATCGGCGAGGTGAAGTGCGCGTACGCCTCCAGCGCCAGGCCGAAATGGCCGTTGTTGTCCGGGCTGTACACGGCCAGGCTCTGGCTGCGCAGCAGCACCGATTCCAGCAGCGTGGCATCGGGACGGTCGCGGATTTTCTTCAGCAGCTTGGTGTAATCACCCGGGCGCACCTTCGACCACGGCGGCAGGCTCAGCTTGAACTCCTTGAGGAATTCCAGCAGATCGGCGTACTTGGTCTCCGGTGGCTTCTCGTGCACGCGGTAAGGCGCGGGCACGTGGCGCGACAGCAGGTACTTGGCCGCCTCCACGTTGGCCGCGATCATGCATTCCTCGATCAGCTTGTGCGCATCGTTGCGCACCAGCATGCCGGCCTGGGTGACTTCACCGCGGTTGTCGAGTACGAAGCGGACTTCACTGCTTTCAAACTCGATCGCGCCACGCTTGCTGCGCGCCTTGGACAGCACCTTGTACAGCTGGTGCAGTCGCTGCACCTGCGGCAACAGGTCACCGATGAAGGCCTTGGCACCAGCATCGTCCTCGCCCACCGCCTGCCACACCTGGGTGTAGGTCAGGCGCGCATGCGAATTCATCACCGCTTCGTAGAAGCGCGAGCCGGTTACCTGGCCCTCGCGGTCGATCTGCATGTCGCAGACGAAGCACATGCGGTCGACCTTCGGCATCAGCGAGCAGATGCCGTTGGACAGCGTTTCCGGCAGCATCGGCACCACGAAGCCCGGGAAGTACACCGAGGTGGCGCGCTTCTGTGCTTCATCGTCCAGCGGCGTGCCGGGACGGACATAGTTGGAGACATCGGCAATGGCCACCACCAGGCGGAAGCCATCGGCGTTGGGCTCGCAGTACACCGCGTCGTCGAAGTCCTTGGCGTCCTCGCCATCGATGGTCACCAGCGGCGTGCTGCGCAGGTCGACGCGGTCGCCGATCATCGCCGGCTCGACCACCAGCGGTACCGAGGCAGCTTCGTCCAGCACCTCCTGCGGGAACTCGAACGGCAGCTCGTGGCCGTGGATCGCGGTTTCCACCACCAGCGAGGCAGTCAGCTTGTCGCCGAGCACGGCGATGATGCGACCGATCGGCGGACGGCGGCTGTCCGGTGCCTGGGTCAGTTCGCAGACGACCAGCTGGCCATCGTTCGCGCCGCCGGTCTGGTCCGGCGGTACCTGCACGTTGCGCTGGATGCGCTTGTCATCGGGCACCACGTAGTTGATGCCCATCTCGACGCTGAAGCGGCCGATCAGGCGCGTCATGCCGCGCTCGAGAACGCGGGCGATGCTGCCTTCGCGACGGCCGCGGTGGTCAATGCCGGTGACACGTGCCAGCACCTTGTCGCCGTGCATCACCTTGCGCATTTCATAGGGCGGCAGGAACAGATCGTCACCGCCCTCGACCGGGCGCAGGAAGCCGAACCCTTCCGGATTGGCGATCACCACGCCGGTGACCAGGTTCAACGTCTGGATGGGCGCGAAGCCGCCGCGGCGGTTCTGCACCAGTTGGCCGTCGCGGACCATGGCGCCAAGACGGCGCGAAAGCGCTTCGGCACGGTCCGGTGCGGTCAGGCCCAGGCGCGCGCCGAGTTCCTCAGCCGTCTGCGGCCCTTCGCAGCGTTCCAGCAGGGCCAGGATGGCCTCGCGGCTGGCAATGGGTTGTTCGTACTTTTCCGCTTCTCGGGAGGCGTAGGGATCATCGATCACCTTGCCCGCCGGTGGCAGCTTGCGACCCGTTGCCGGGCCCGGCGGCTCGGCGTTGCGGCGGCCACGCCCCGGAGGCGGTGCACCGCCTTCGGCCAGTGCGGGGAGCCAGCCCGGCAACGGCTTGCCCGGCTTGTTGTTGCGGGCAGTGCCCTGCTTGGTGCCCTTGTTGGGGGCTTCACTGCGGGACTTGCTCCCGCCCTTACTTGGTTTTTTGGTAGTCATCGCCCTCCATGGTAGCCGCTGTGGGCGTGCAGAACGGGTCAGCACCCGTCTTTGAACAATCGGGTGAAAAACGTTCACAAAATCGTTGACAGCCTGCGTGTTCATCTTCACAATTGCGCCTCTGGAACGCCCAGATGGCGGAATTGGTAGACGCACTAGTTTCAGGTACTAGCGGGTAAAACCGTGGAGGTTCGAGTCCTCTTCTGGGCACCAACGAAAAAACTCCTCGCTTCGGCGGGGATTTTTTTTGCCTGTAATCCGGCTGCCGCATCCATCCACGCATGGCGTGGATCTACTGAGCGCGTTGGACGCAGGAATTTCAGAAGGGTGTTGACACCTCCGTCACGGCACCCCATAATTCTCCTCCTCGACGCCCAGGTGGCGGAATTGGTAGACGCACTAGCTTCAGGTGCTAGCGGGGGCAACTTCGTGGAGGTTCGAGTCCTCTCCTGGGCACCATGTCGAGAATGAAAAACACCCGCGAAAGCGGGTTTTTTCTTGTCTGGCGTCCGGTCGGCATCACCACCACGAACGCAGCATCAGCTCCAGGCCCAGCAACAGCAGGAAGCCGAGGAAGCAGGCACGGAACACGCGCGCACTGATGCGCTGGCGGATCACCTGCCCCAGCCACATGCCCAGCAGCGCCGGCAGTACCGCCAGCGCGCTCAACCCCAGCTGCTGCACGCCAAACGCCCCGTTGAGCACTAGGCCGGTGGTCAGCGAGATCGTCGATACGGTGAACGCCAGGCCCAGCGCCTGCACCAGCTCCTCGCGCTGCAAGCCCAGCGACTGCAGGTAGGGCACCGCCGGCATGACGAACACGCCGGTGGCGCCGGTGACCACGCCGGACACCGCCCCGACCAGCGGCCCCAGCCAGCGCTCGCGCCGCTGCGGTACGCGGAACACCGGCGCCACCAGTGCGTACAGCGCATACACGACCAGCGCCACGCCCAACGCGGCGCGCGAGGCATCACGATCCACCCGTACCAGCAGCGCGGCCGAGCCCAGCGTCACCACCACCACGGCCAGCATCATCGGCCACAGCCGCCGCAGGGTGCGGCCCAGTGATGGCCCGGACAGCAACTGCCAGGCATTGGTGACGAAGGTGGGAATGAACAGCATCGAGGCCGCCGCCACCGGCGACAGCGCGCCGCCCAGCAGCCCCATCGCCACGGTCGGCAGGCCCATGCCGGTCACGCCCTTGACCACGCCGGCCAGCAGGAACACCACCACCAGCAACCCATAGAAGTACATCGTCTCGTTCATGCCTTCATTGGAGCCGGCGGCACTTCAGCGCACAATGCGGTCTTCCCGCCTGCGCCTTCGGACCAGCCGAAGGCAGGGCCGAGCGGAGCAAACGACATGCGTCTGGACATTGCCGATCTGCGCCTGTTCCTGGCGGTGGCCGAAGCCGGCAGCATCACCGCCGGCGCTGCAGAGGCGAATCTGGCACTGGGATCGGCCAGCGAACGCCTGCGCGCCATCGAAACCGACGCCGGCACCGCGCTGCTGACCCGTCACCCGCGCGGCATCAGCCTCACCGAAGCGGGTGCCGCACTGGCCCATCACGCGCGATTGATCCTGCAGCAGCAGGCGCAGCTGCGCGGCGAACTGCAGGCGTTCGCCCACGGTGCGCGCGGCACGCTGCACCTGTACGCCAACACCGCGGCATTGACCAACTACCTGCCCGCGCGGCTGGCCCCATGGCTGGCAGAGCGCCCTCGCCTGCGCGTCGAACTGCACGAACGCACCAGCAATGAAGTCGTGCGCGCGATCCGTGCCGGCCAGGCAGAGGCCGGCATCATCAGTGATGCCGTTCCCGCCGATGGACTGCACCGCCATGTCGTTGCCGAAGACCCGCTGATGATGCTGCTGCCGGCCGGCCACCGCTTCGCCGCGCGGCGCTCGCTCGGCTTCAGCGATGTGCTGGGCGAGACCTTCGTTGCCCTGGCCGACGGCAATGCGCTGCAGACCTATATCGAAGAACTGGCGGCAGAGGCCGGACGCACGCTCGACGTGCGCATCCGCATGAAAACTTTTGAAGGCCTGTGCACGATGGTGGGCCATGGCATCGGCGTGGGCATCGCGCCGCGCACGATCGCGCGGCAGCATCGACGGGCCACCGGCATCGTCGCCGTTGCACTCGGCAACGCGTGGGCACAACGCCGGCTGTGCGCCGCGTTCGCCGACTGGAAATCGCTCTCGCCACCGATGCGCAGCCTGCTGCTGCATCTGGATGTGCACGCGGAAGCCGGTGCAGAAAAAAATGTGTGAAATGGTGTTGACACATATCCAGCCTTCCTGCAAAATTCTCCTCCTGAGTCGCCCAGGTGGCGGAATTGGTAGACGCACTAGCTTCAGGTGCTAGCGGGGGCAACTTCGTGGAGGTTCGAGTCCTCTCCTGGGCACCATGACTCAGACAATGATCAAACCCGCGCAAGCGGGTTTTTTCATGTCCGGCATTCGAAACGCGATCGCCTGCGCGGCAGTGCATCCACGCATGGCGTGGATCTACTGGAATTCGCATGCATGCGTGGATGCACTGCAAACAAAAACCCCGCCTTCCGGCGGGGTTTTGTTTTTCAGCAACAGCGATCGATCAGTGCCCGCCACCGGCGGCAGCACCCGCGCCCGCACCGAAGGGCGGCTTGGCCAGCCACAGGAACGAGATGATCGCCAGGAAGATCCAGCCCAGCAGGAAGAAGATGTCGTTGAAGCCCATCTGCGATGCCTGGTGGTTGATCATGTTGTTCAGCACCGCCGCGCCATGTTGCAGGTCGCCCTGCCCCATCGCCGCCACCTGGTCCTGCATGCCCGGCTGATAGGCCGAGATGTGCTCGGTCAGGTCCGCGTGATGCACCTGCGTGCGACGTGCCCACAGCCAGGTGGTCAGCGACGCCGCGAAGCTGCCGCCCAGCGTACGCAGGAACGTGGCCAGGCCCGAACCGGCCGCGATCTCACGACCATCCAGGTCCGACAGCAGGATCTGCAGCACCGGCATGAAGAACAGTGCAACGCCGATGCCCATGATCAACTGCACGCCGGCCACATGGTGGAAGTCCACCTGCAGGTTGAAACCCGAGCGCAGGAAGCTGGTCATCGACAGCACCACGAACGCGATGGTGGCCAGCATGCGCATGTCGAAACGCGATGCGTACTTGCCCACGAACGGGGTCATGATCACCGGCAGTACACCGATCGGGGCTGTTGCCAGACCGGCCCAGATCGCGGTGTAGCCCATGTCGCGCTGCAGCCACTGCGGAATCAGCAGGGCCACGCTGAAGAACGCCGCGTAGGCCACCACCATCGCCAGCGTACCGGCACGGAAGTTGCGGTGCCGGAACAGCTTCAGGTCGACGATCGGGTCCTTGTCGGTCAGCTCCCAGATCAGGAACACGGTCAGCGCCACCACGGCCACGCAGGCCAGTACCACGATCTTCATCGACGAGAACCAGTCTTCGTCGTTGCCCAGGTCGAGTACCAGCTGCAATGCGCCCACGCCGATCACCAGGGTGACCAGGCCGACGTAGTCCATCTTCGGCTTCTCGACGTGCTCGGGGCGACCCTTCAACTGGTTGCCCACCACCAGCGCAGCGAAGATGCCCAGCGGCACGTTGATCAGGAAGATCCATTCCCAGCTGTAGTTGTCGGTGATCCAGCCACCGAGGATCGGCCCGCAGATCGGCGCCACCACGGTGATCATCGCCAGCAGCGCCAGCGCCTGCCCGCGTTTCTCCCGTGGATAGATCGAGACCAGCAGCGACTGGGTGATCGGGTACATCGGGCCGGCGACGAAGCCCTGCAGCGCACGCGACAGCACCAGCATGCCCATGCTCTGGGCCAGGCCGCACAGCAGCGAGGTGATCACGAAGGCCAGCGTGGCCCACACGAACAGCTTGCGCTCGCCGAAGCGACGGCTGAGCCAGCCGGTCAGCGGCAGCGCGATCGCGGTGCTGACCGCGAACGAGGTGATGACCCACGTCGCCTGCTGCGAACTGGCGCCAAGATTACCGGCGATGGTCGGCAGCGAGACGTTGGCGATGGTGGTGTCGAGCACCTGCATGAACGAGGCCATCGCCAGGCCCACGGTGCACAGGGCCACACTGGGTGGCAGGAATCCAGCGGCCGCACCCGGCGCCGCCGGTGCGCCCGGAGAGCCGGGCGCAGCTGGAGCTTGTGCGGACATGGCCGACCTCAGCTCGCCTTGGACTGCTGCGGCAGGTTGCCCTGGATGATCGTGTGGATCACCTCATCGGCATCGTGCAGCTGCTTGGCGTACACGTCGGTGTCGAACACCGTGCCCTTGGCGGCTGCGCTCGGCAGCACTTCGCCCTTCTGGTCGCGCAGGCTCACCTCGGCCTTCATCGACAGGCCGATGCGCAGCGGGTGTTCGGCCAGCTGCTTGGCATCGATGGCGATGCGCACCGGCACGCGCTGCACGATCTTGATCCAGTTGCCGCTGGCGTTCTGCGCCGGCAGCAGCGAGAACGCCGAGCCGGTGCCCAGGCCCAGGCTGTCGATGCGGCCCTTGTACTTGACGTCGCCGGCATACAGGTCCGACTTCAGCTCCACTTCCTGGCCCAGGCGCATGTGCCGCAGCTGGGTTTCCTTGAAGTTGGCTTCGACCCACATCTGCTCGGTCGGCACCACCGCCATCAGCGCATTGCCCGGCTGCACGCGCTGGCCGACCTGCACCGAACGACGGGCGACATAGCCGGTGACCGGCGCGACGATGCCCGAACGTGCATTGTTGAGGAAGGCCTGGCGCAGCTGCGCCGCGGCAGCCTGCACATCCGGCTGGGTGGCGATCACGGTGTCATCGACCAGTGCGCGGTTGCGCTCGACGGTCTCGCGCGAACCGGCCACGGCCGCTTCGGCAGCTGCCAGCTCGTCGCGGGCGTGGGCCAGTTCTTCGTTGGAGATGGCGCCGGTGGCGGCCAGGTCCTTGCGGCGTGCAAAGTCGTCGCGCACGCGCTTCAGGGTCACCTGGCGTGCGTTCAAGTCTGCCTGCGCACCTTCGACGCTGCGGTACAGGCCGCGGGTCTGGCGCACGGTCTTGGCCAGGTTGGCTTCGGCCTGCTGCAGGGCCACCGAGGTATCGGCCGGGTCCAGCTGCACCAGCAGCTGGCCGCGCTCCACGCGCATGCCGTCATCGGCGTTGATGGCGACCACGGTACCGGCCACCAGCGGGGTGATCTGCACCTGGTTGCCCTGCACGTAGGCATCGTCGGTCTCTTCGAACCAACGGCCGAACATGAAGTACCACAGCGCCAGTGCCGCCAGCAGCAGCACGACGATCACGAACAGGCCGCGCAACAGCTTGCCGCGGCGGTTGGGGGCGGCGGGGGCCGCAGTGTCTTGGGTCTGGCTCATGGCAGGCGTCTTCAGGAATGCGAGGAATCGGAATGGGAAGCAAGCGGTGCGGCATCAGCGTCACTGGGCTGGAAACCACCGCCGAGCGCCTTGCTCAGGCGCACCGAGGTCTGCAGCTGCTGCGACTGCAGGCCGGCCAGCTGCTGCTGCGACTGCAGCAGGGTGGACTGCGCGGTCAACACGTCCAGGTAGCTGCCGATGCCAGCGCGATAGCGCTGCTGGGCCAGGTCGAACGCAGCGCGTGCGGTATCCACCGCCTGCTGCTGCGACTGCGCCTGCTGCGCCAGTGAGCGCACCGCGTTGACCTGGTCGGCCACGTCGCGCAGTGCATCGAGCACCGCCTGGTTGTAGTTCGCCACGGCCAGGTCGTACTGCGCATCGGTGTTGGCCAGGTTGGCCCGCAGCTTGCCGCCTTCGAAGATCGGCAGGCTCAGCGCCGGGCCGATGTAGGCGAAACTGGAACTGCTCTGCAGCAGGTCGCCGACATTCGGTGCGACCACGCCGGCCAGCGCGGTCAGGTTGAGGCTCGGGTAGAACCGGGTCTTGGCGACCTTGATCTGCTTGTCGGCCGCTTCCACCCGCCAGCGCGCGGCGACGATGTCGGGGCGACGGCCGAGCAGTTCACTGGGCACCACGCCCGGCAGCTGCAGGGCCAGCGGGTTCATCGCCCGCGGGCGTTCGATCGACAGGCCGCGGTCCGGGCCCTTGCCGACCAGCGCGGCCAGCGCCGTGCGCCCGGCATCGATGCGCTGCTGCGCCGCCAGCAACTGCTGCTGTGCGGCCGGCACGCGGGCTTCGGCCTGGCGCACCTGCAGATCGCTGTCGATGCCGGCACTACGACGCTGCCGGGTCAGCTGCAGCGACTTCTGCGAGCGCGCCAGTTCTTCTTCGGCCACGTCGTTGAGCTGCCAGGCGTAGGCCAGGTCGGTATAGGCCTGGGCGATGCCGGTGGACAGGTTCAGGCGCGCGGCCTGGGCTTCGACAGTCGCGGCGTGGGCGCCATCCACGGCAGCCTCCCAGGCGGCGCGCTTGCCGCCCCACAGGTCGATGCCGTAGCTGAAGTCGAACGCGATCTGGCTGCTGCCGGCGTAGTGGCCGCCGATTTCATCGCCAGCCATCGATTCGGGCAGGCGCAGGCCGGTGTAGCCACCGGACACGGAGAGGCTGGGCAGGCGATCGGCGCGCGCGGTGCCGACCTGCGACTGTGCCTGGCGCAGGCGCGCGTCGGCGGCGTCCAGGCTCGGATGGCCGGCCAGGCCTTCGGCGATCAGCGCATCCAGTTGCGCATCGCCCAGTGCCTTCCACCAGTCCTGGGCAGGAAAGCCGGCGGCGCTCAGGTCGCTGTCGGCCAGGGTACGTTCGCTGTGCAGGCTGTCCACGTCGAGCACGTGGCCCTGCGGGTCAAGGCCACGGCTGCTTGCGCAGGCGGCCAAGGCCAGGGCCAGCGCTGAAACCAGCAGCGCGCGCCCGGAGCGGCGGAGAGTGGGATGCGGGATCGGGTTCATGGGGTTGTCAGGGAATCGCGGATTCGGGTCAGGAGGGACAGCAGCTGCGTGCGTTCGTCGGCGGACAGATCGCGCAGGGCGTAATCCATCACCGCGTCGCCGCGCAGCTTCAACCGCGCCCACAGCGCGCGGCCTTCATCGGTCAATACGATCTGCAGTGCACGCCGGTCCTGCGCATGCGGCTCACGGCGCACGCAACCGAGCGCTTCCAGCTTGTCCAGCAGGCGGGTGACCGCGCTGGGCACCTGGTCGATGGCCTGGGCCAGCTCGTTGGCCGTGCATGGCGCCATGTTCGAGAGCACCTTCAGCCCGATGTAGTGGGTGAAGCCGATGCCGAGGTCTTCTTCGGCCATGGACGCGTCGAGCTGGCGGACCAGGCCGTCGCGCACCTGGCGCAGCAGCAGGCCGAAGCTGGGGGGAGTGGTTGCAGGACAGATCATGGGGGAGCATTCTCTTCCAAAAAAAATATTTCTCAATGGAAATATTCGATCTGGCATCAAATGCTGTGTTGCAGCAGTGGGCTGGATCAGGTGAAGGCGCCACCTTAATGGCGCCCCCAACTGGCCCGGTAGTACAATCCAGCCAATGAATGTCACATTCAAGCCACCCCCGGCCCACGTGAAGGCGGGAGAACCCGGCCCTGCCACCCTGCTGCGCGAAGAAGCACTGGACTGGTTCGAGCGCAATGACGGCCCGCCGGTCATCGCCTTCCGCTTCGACAGCCCGCAGGGGCTGGCCCGCGAAGTGGACTGGCATCACCACGTCCGCGCGCAGCTGATCTGCGTCGAACGCGGCCTGCTGACCACCCGCACCTCGCATGGCACCTGGTCGCTGGCGCCAGGCTCGGCGGGCTGGATGCCGCCGGCCGAGCCGCATACGGTCCACATCGATGGCCCCCTGCGCGGCTGGGGCATGGTGCTGGCCGCACCGCTGTGCGCCGAACTGCCCGCCGACCCATGCGTGCTGGGCATCTCGCGGTTGGCGCAGGCAGTGGCCGAACGCATCTGTGACTGGCCGCAGGACTACGAAAGCACCAGCGAACGGCAGCACATCATCAACGTGCTGCTGGACGAGATACGCACCGCGCCGCGCCAGCGCATGCACCTGCCGATGCCGCGCGACCGGCGCCTGCTGAAGATCGCCTCGCAGCTGCTGGCCGACCCGGCCGACGAGCGCGGCCTGGCGCAGTGGGCGCATTGGGCCGGCCTGTCGCCGCGCAGCCTGACCCGCCATTTCCGCGACGAGACCACCCTCAGCTTCGCGCAATGGCGCCAGCAGGCGCGGCTGGCCGAGGCGCTGCGGCAGCTCAGCGAGGGTCGCAGCGTGGCTGACATCGCCCACTCACTGGGCTTCAGCAGCGCCAGCGCCTTCGTCACCGTGTTCCGGCGACACTTCGGGCTACCGCCCGGACGCTACCTGGCACGGGCCGGCCACGGCCTGGAACCGGGCCTTGACCCTGCACGCGGCTTGGCATCCCCCGCCGCATCCGGATAATCACTGGATTGAGAGCGGCGACCGCCGTCACCGCCTCCCGACATAGGTAACAACGCCGCATGACCGATCTTGCCCGCCCCGTGTTCCACGGTTTCGAACAACTGCCGCTGCGCGAGTACGCCGAACGCGCCTACCTCGACTACTCGATGTACGTGGTCCTGGATCGCGCCCTGCCGTTCATCGGCGACGGCCTGAAGCCCGTGCAGCGCCGCATCATCTATTCGATGAGCGAGCTGGGCCTGAATGCCGCGTCCAAGCCGAAGAAGTCCGCACGCACCGTCGGTGACGTCATCGGTAAATACCACCCGCATGGCGACAGCGCGTGCTACGAAGCGCTGGTGCTGATGGCACAGCCGTTCTCGTACCGTTATCCGCTGATCGAAGGCCAGGGCAACTTCGGTTCCAGCGACGATCCGAAGTCGTTCGCGGCGATGCGTTACACCGAATCTAAGCTGACCCCGATCGCCGAAGTACTGCTGGGCGAACTGGGCCAGGGCACCACCGACTGGGCACCGAACTTCGACGGCACCCTGCAGGAACCGACCTGGATGCCGGCACGCCTGCCGCATCTGCTGCTGAACGGCACCACCGGCATCGCCGTGGGCATGGCCACCGATGTGCCGCCGCACAACCTCAACGAGATCGTCAGCGCGCTGCTGCACCTGCTGGACGATCCGGATGCCAGCGTGCGCGACCTGTGCGAGCACGTGAAGGGTCCGGATTATCCGTCCAACGCCGAGATCATCACCCCGGCCAACGATCTGCGGAACATGTACGAGACCGGCAACGGCAGCGTGCGTGCGCGTGCCACCTACATCAAGGAAGCGCACAACGTGGTGGTCACCGCGTTGCCGTTCCAGGTGTCGCCGTCGAAGGTGATCGAGCAGATCGCCGCGCAGATGCGCGCCAAGAAGCTGCCGTGGCTGGAAGACATCCGCGATGAGTCCGACCATGCCAACCCGGTGCGCGTGGTACTGGTGCCGCGCTCGAACCGCGTCGACGCCGAGCAGTTGATGGGGCACCTGTTCGCCACCACCGACATGGAGCGCAGCTACCGCGTCAACCTCAACGTGATCGGGCTGGACGGCCGTCCGCAGGTGAAGAACCTGAAGACGCTGCTCAGCGAATGGCTGGCATTCCGCAGCAGCACCGTCACCCGCCGCCTGCAGCACCGCCTGCAGAAGGTCGAGCGTCGCCTGCACCTGTTGGAAGGCCTGCTGGTGGCGTTCCTCAACCTGGACGAGGTGATCCACATCATCCGTACCGAGGACGAACCGAAGGCGGCGCTGATCGCACGCTTCGGCCTGTCCGAAGACCAGGCCGAGTACATCCTGGAAACCAAGCTGAAGCAGCTGGCCCGCCTGGAAGAAATGAAGATCCGCGGCGAGCAGGACGAACTGGCCAAGGAGCGCGACAAGATCCTCAGCATCCTCGACAGCAAGGCCAAACTGAAGAAGCTGATCCGCGACGAGCTGCAGGCCGATGCGAAGAAGTTCGGCGACGAGCGCCGCTCGCCGCTGGTGCAGCGCCAGGCCGCGCAGGCCATCGACGAGACCGAGCTGGTGCCGAGCGAGCCGATGACGGTGGTGATGTCCGAGAAGGGCTGGATCCGCGCCGCCAAGGGCCACGACATCGATGCCTCGACCCTGTCCTACCGCGATGGCGATGCGCTGCAGGGTGCAGTGCGTGCGCGCAGCACCCAGCAGGTCGCGTTCCTGGACAGCGAAGGCCGCGCCTACTCCACGCCGGTGCATACCCTGCCCTCGGCACGCGGCAACGGTGAGCCGCTGACCGGCCGCTTCTCGCCAGCTGCGGGCACCAGCTTCGTGACCCTGGCCAGCGCCGAACCGGATACGCGCTTCGTGCTGGCCTCGACCCACGGCTATGGTTTCGTCACCCGCTTCGAGAACCTGATCGGTCGCAACAAGGCCGGCAAGGCGATGCTGAACCTGTCGGCGGGCTCGTCGGTACTGACCCCATCGGTGGTGGCCAACGTCGCTACCGACCGCATCGTCGCGGTGACCAGTTCGGGCAACCTGCTGGCGATCGCCGCCAACGACCTGCCGGAACTGGACAAGGGCAAGGGCAACAAGATCATCGAGATCCCCAAGGCCAAGCTCGCCACCGAACGCGTGGTCGCCATCGTGGCAATCAGCCCCGGCCAGACCCTGCAGGTCCGCAGCGGCCAGCGCACCATGGGCCTGAAGTTCAACGAGCTCGACGCCTATCTGGGCGCCCGCGCCACCCGTGGCCATCTGCTGCCGCGTGGCTGGCAGAAGGTGGAAGGGTTGTCGGTCGAATGACGGTAGGTGTCAACCTTGGTTGACACGCCTTGCCCGGCAACCGGGAACCCGCCGGGCATGGCCCGGCGCTACCGGGATCGGAGCATCAGACACAAAGAAGCCGGGGCATTCCCCGGCTTCTTTGTTTGTCGGCTGGCGGGCGGTGGAGCAGCTGGCGGGCGAAGGCTGGCTGGCGGTGCTCCGGTGCTGGCGGGCGACGTTGCTTTGCGCTCCTGGTAGAGCCGGGCATGACCCGGCGCTACGGCAATCGGGGTCAGTGCGCCGGGGCGCCGCTGCCGTCGATCTTGCTCAGCTGGTACAGCTCCAGGCCGATGCGCTTGATCAGGCCCAGCTGCTGCTCCAGCCACCAAGCGTGGTCTTCCTCGGTGTCCTTCAACTGCGCCAGCAGCATGTCGCGGCTCACGTAGTCGCCCTTCTCCTCGCACAGCTTCATGCCGGCGGCGAGGTTGTTGCGCACCGCGTACTCGGTGTCCAGGTCCTTGCGCAGCATCTCCTCCACGGTCTTGCCGGGCTCGGTGGCATGCGGGCGCATGTCCGGGTCGCCGCCCAGGAACAGGATCCGGCGCAGCAGCGCGTCGGCATGCTGGGTCTCTTCCTCCATCTCGTGGTTCAGGCGTTCGTACAGCGCGAACAGGCCCTGGTCCTCGTAGCGGCGGGAGTGGATGAAGTACTGGTCGCGGGCGGCGAGTTCGCCGCGCAGCAGTTCCTTCAGGCAGGCGATGACGTCCGGGTTGCCTTTCATGGGGGGAGCTCCTGTGAATCGATGGCGCCCATGGTGCCCCATCTGGAAATACGGTGATCTAATCGGAATCAGTCGCAGTTGCGCCTGCGGCTACAATCGGCCGACCTGCTCGGAAAGGACCTGCAATGCGTCGTACGTGGCGGTGGATTCTGGGTGTGCTGGTGGCAATCGTGCTGCTCGCGGTGCTGGTCCTGTGGTTGCTGCTGCGCGGCAGCCTGGCCGAACTGGACGGCGAGCGCCCGTTGCCCGGGCTGGCCACCAAGGTCACCGTGGAGCGCGATGCGCTGGGGGTGGTCACCATCACCGCCGGCAACAAGGCTGATGCCCTGCGGGCGCTCGGCCGTGTTCACGCGCAGGAACGTTATTTCGAAATGGACCTGATGCGGCGCAGTGCCGCGGGTGAACTGTCCGCCCTGTTCGGGGCGAAGGCGATCGAAGCCGACAAGCGCATGCGCGTACACCGCCTGCGCGCGCGCACCGAGGCCCATCTGCAGGACGCACTGGGCAGCGACCCTGCGGCCGTGCGCGCCTATGTGGACGGGGTCAACCAGGGCCTGGGCAGCCTGGCGGTACGGCCATGGGCCTACCTGCTGCTGCGGCAGGCGCCCCAACCGTGGCAGGCCAGCGACAGCGTGCTGGCAGGCCTGGCCATGTACGCCGACCTGCAGGACCCCAGCAACCAGTCCGAACTGGCCCTGGAGCGCATCCGCGCGGTGGTGCCGCCAGCACTGTATGCGCTGCTGGCGCACGACGGCAGCGAGTGGGATGCGCCGCTGGCCGGCGCTGCCCGTGGCAACGCCCCCCTGCCTGATGCCAGCCAGCTTGACCTGCGCACGCTGAAGGCCGCGACCGGCGCGACTGCCGAGGATGCCGACGCGGTCGGCAGCAACAATTTCGCCGTGGCCGGCGCGCTGACCGCCGATGGCCGTGCGATCGTCGCCGACGACATGCACCTGGGCCTGCGCGCTCCCAGCCTGTGGTTCCGTGTGCGCCTGCGCTACCCCGATCCACAGGCCGCGGGTGGCCAGGTCGACGTCAGCGGATTCTCGCTGCCGGGCGTGCCGGCGGTGATTGTCGGCAGCAACGGCCACGTGGCCTGGGGCTTCACCAACAGCTATATCGACACTGCCGACTTCCGCACCGAGCCAGCGGACGCTGCAGTGACCGTGCACGAGGAACGGATCGTCGTTGCCGGCGGTGCCGACGTGCGTTTCCCGGTGCGCGAAACCGCGTGGGGACCGATCCTGCACACCCACGCCGATGGCAGCGGCGACGCCTTGCGCTGGGTCGCGCAGTTGCCGGGCGCGGTGCGCATGGACTTCGCCGACATGGCACGGGCCGCCGATCTGGACCAGGCCCTGCAGATTGCCGACCATGCCGGCATTCCCGCGCAGAACCTGGTGCTCGGCGACCGCAGCGGGCGTATCGCGTGGCGCCTGATCGGCGCGCGGCCTGACCGTGGCCCGGGCTGTACACCGCTGGGCTTCAATGACAATCACCGCAACCCGGGCTGCGCACCGTGGCCGATCCGCAGCGACGCCGCGCCGAGCCTGGTCGACCCCGCCTCGCATCGGCTGTGGACGGCCAACAGCCGCGTGGTGGACGAGGCGACGCTGGCCACGGTCGGCAATGGCGGCTACGACCTCGGCGCGCGCGGACGGCAGATCCGCGACCTGCTGGCCACGCAGGAGCATTTCGACGAGCACGACCTGCTGGCGATCCAGCTCGACGACCGCGCGGTGTTCCTGCAGCGCTGGTGGGTGCTGCTGCACCAGGTGGTCGAGCACAGCGACGATCCGGCACTGAAGCGGTTGGGCACGGCCAGCAGCCATTGGGACGGGCGCGCCGCGATCGATTCGGTCAGCTACCGGGTGGTGCGCGAGTTCCGCACACAGGTACTCGACACGTTGACCGATGCGCTGCTGGCACCGGCCCGGGCACCGCTGGGCGAGGATTTCCTGGCACCGCGCCTGGCGCAGCTGGAAGGCGTGGCCTGGCCGATGCTGCAGCAACGCCCGGCCAACCTGCTGCCACCCGCCTACACGAGCTGGGATGCACTGCTGGCCGATGCGGCGCGCCGTACCGAAGCGGAGCTGTCCGCGCAGGGGCCGCTGGCGCACCGCAGCTGGGGCGAGCGCAATACCGCAGCGATCTGCCATCCGGTCGCGCGCGCCCTGCCCGCCTTCGCCAGCCGCTGGTTGTGCATGCCGGCCGATCCCCTGCCCGGCGACCGTGACATGCCGCGTGTACAGACGCCGGCGTTCGGCGCCTCGCAGCGCATGGTGGTCTCGCCCGGACACGAGGGCGATGGCATCGTGCACATGCCGGGTGGGCAGAGCGGCCATCCGCTGTCGCCGTACTGGGGCGCCGGACATGAGGACTGGGTGCATGGCCGCCCCACCCCGTTCCTGCCCGGCAAGGCGCAGCACACGTTGACGCTGATACCGGCCAGGTAATTGCTCGCCGGGCATGGCCCGGCGCTACCAGAGCAACGAGCCCGCGCACAGTGGATCCGAACGATATGGTAGCGCCGGGCCATGCCCGGCGGGATTCACCGCGTCAGGCCTTGCGGCGCTCGATCAGGTTCAACAGCGGCCCGGTCATCGCGGTCGTCACCAGTGCCATGATCACCAGCACCGCAAACAAGCGGTCGCCCAGCAGGCCCAGCTCGTAGCCCAGGTTGAGCACGATCAGCTCCATCAACCCGCGGGTATTCATCAGTGCACCCAGTCGCCACGCTTCGCGCGAGGCCATGCCGGTACTGCGCGCCGCGCTCCAGGTGCCCAACAGCTTGCCCACAGTGGCCACGGCGATCACCACCACGCACAACGCGATGTCACTGGTCTGCAACGCGTCGGCGCGCATGCGCAGGCCGGTCATGGCGAAGAACAGCGGCAGCAGCAGCGTCACCGCGAACGGTTCGACCCTGGCCACCAGCAGGTGCCGCAGCTGCGCGTTGGACGACACCGCCACGCCTGCAGCGAAGGCGCCGAACAGCGCATGGATGCCGAGCACTTCGGTGACCAGCGCACTGGCCAGCGAAAGCAGCAGGATGCCCAGCAGCCAGCGCCCTTCGCGACCCGGCGCGATGGTCTGGCGGGCGAACCACGGCTTCACCAGTCCCAGCATCAGCGCGATGAACGCCACCACGCACAGCAGGTTGAGGCTGGCCGGCAACCAGCCGGTGGCCTGCGCTGCCGCCACGATCAGCGCCAGCAGGCACCATGCGGTCGCATCGCCCAGCGCCGCGCAGGCGATGGCAGTCTGCCCCAGCGGGGTGTGGGTGATGCCGCGATCAGCGAGGATGCGCAGCAGCACCGGGAAAGCGGTGATGCTCATCGAAATACCGACGAACAGCGCGAACGCGGTGAAACCCACGCCCTGCGGGCCATGCTGCGGGTACAGCCAGATGGCCAGGACCACACCAAGCACGAACGGCACCGCGATGCCTGCGTGGCTGACGGTGAAGGCGAATCTACGGCGCCCACGCAGCGCGCCCAGATCAAGCTCGGCACCGGCCACCAGCAGGAACATCAGCACACCCAGTTGGCTGAGCATACCCAGCGGCCCGAGCGAAGCGGCCGGGAACAGTGCACCGTGCACCTGCGGCAGCAGGCTGCCCAGCAACAGCGGCCCCATCATCAGGCCAGCGGCCATTTCGCCGATCACGGCCGGCTGGCCGAAGCGCTTCAACAGCGCACCGGCGCCCTTGGCGACCAGCAGCAACACCAGCAGCTGCAGCAGGAACAGGCCGAGCGGCGAGGCCAGGTGATGTGCCCAGTCACTGCCGACCACGGCTTCGGCCTTGCTGGCCACCGTCGGCAGCCCGGGGCCCGCATAGCGCGCCAGCAGCAGGCCGACCAGCAGCGGCACGCCGGCCCACACCAGGTAGCGCCAAGCCCACTTCGTCGGCCTCACGGGGCCTCCGGTCTGTACGTCCATGAACATTCCCCAATGTGCAGGGGGCTGATGATACGTCCCTCGCCGCCCATGCGCTGCAGGGCTCGCCGGGCATGGCCCGGCGCTCCCCGTGTGGCTGCCGCTCGGCGCGGCCGATCAGGCCAGGGCCTGCTCGTGCACGCCGGCGATGGCGCGGCCCGACGGGTCGGCGGCGGCGGCAAAGCTGGCATCCCAGGCGATCGCTGCCGGCGAGGAACAGGCGATCGACTTGCCGCCCGGCACGGTTTCAGCCGCCGCATGGCTGGGGAAGAACTGCTCGAACAGGTGACGGTAGTAGTACGCCTCCTTGGTCTGCGGCGGGTTGTGCGGGAAGCGCTTGTCGGCCGCAGCCAACACGCGGTCGCTGACCTGTGCTTCGGCGTGCGCCTTCAGGCCATCGATCCAGCCATAGCCGACGCCATCGCTGAACTGCTCCTTCTGCCGCCACAGGATGCTGTCCGGCAGGTAGCCCTGGAAGGCTTCGCGCAGTACCGCCTTCTCGATGCGGCGACCACCAAAACCGGCGCCGACCATCTTGTGCGCGGCATCGAATCGCATCGCCACGTCGAGGAACTCGCGGTCCAGGAACGGCACGCGCGGCTCCACGCCCCAGGCCATCATCGACTTGTTGGCGCGCAGGCAATCGTAGTTGTGCAGGGCATCGAGCTTGCGCACCAGTTCCTGATGGAATTCGCGCGCGTCCGGCGCCTTGTGGAAGTACAGATAGCCGCCGAAGATCTCGTCGCTGCCTTCGCCGGACAGCACCATCTTCACCCCCATCGCCTTGATCCGGCGCGCCAGCAGGAACATCGGCGTGGAGGCGCGGATGGTGGTGACGTCGTAGGTTTCAATATGGCGGATCACCTCCGGCAGCACGTCCAGGCCTTCTTCGAAGGTGTATTCGAAGCCGTGGTGGACCGTGCCCAGTGCTTCGGCGGCCACCGCAGCAGCGGCCAGATCCGGCGAGCCCTTCAGGCCGATGGCGAACGAATGCAGGCGCGGCCACCACGCTTCACTCTGCCCGCCATCTTCGATGCGACGACGCGCATAACGTGCTGCCACGGCGGCAACCAGCGACGAATCCAGCCCGCCCGACAGCAGCACGCCGTACGGCACGTCACTCATCAACTGGCGTTCGACCGCATGTTCGAAGGCCTGGCGCAGCTCGGCGAGATCGGCCGAGCGGCCCTGCACGTCGTCGTACTCGCGCCACGGCTGCTGGTAGTAGCGCACCAGCTCACCGCTGGCGCTGTCGTAGTAATGGCCCGGTGGGAACTGGGCGACGTCGGCGCAGGTATCGACCAACGCCTTCATTTCAGAGGCGACGCGCAACCGCCCCTGCGCATCATGGCCCCAGTACAGCGGCACCACGCCGACCGGGTCGCGCGCGATGAGTACACGGCCCGCACTGCGATCCCACAAAGCGAAAGCAAAGATGCCGTTGAGCTGCTCCAGCCACTGCGCCGGCGACCCGCCCTGGCAGTACAGCGCGTTGATCACCTCGCAGTCCGAGCCGGTCTGGAAGGCATAGGCCTGGGCAAGTCCGGCCTTGAGCTGCTGGTGGTTGTAGATCTCGCCGTTGACCGCAAGCGCCAGCTGCCCGTCTTCGGACAGCAGCGGCTGCGAGCCGCCTGCCGGATCGACGATGGCCAGGCGCTCGTGCACCAGCAGCGCGCCCTCGTCCAGGTACACACCGCTCCAGTCCGGGCCACGATGACGCTGGCGCTGCGACAGCTCCAGCGCATGGCGGCGCAGGGAAGGAAGATCGTCACCGGCCTGCAGGCCGAAAATACCGAAGATCGAACACATGGGTGGAACTCCTGTTGTGGGGAAGTACACGGGGGAAAGGTGTTCGACCGGCCATCCAGGCCCGGGTGGGGCTGCGCCCGGGCACAAAAAAACCCGCATCGGCCGATGCGGGTTTTCTGGTGTCCGGGCGTATGTTGCTGTCTATCTACCCAGGGCGCAGTCCCGCATCGGCCGCGCACGATTATTCGCACGCAGATTATTGCGGTTGGTGTTGTTGACGGCGGTGGCCAGGCGGATCGACATGGCACCGACCCTACCCCGCTTTCCGGCACGGCGCAACCGTTGCGTTGGCAACCACTCCGCAGCGCGCATAATGGCCCGCCGTGAAACGTGCAATGGAAATGCAACACCGCAACGGACGCAACGCGGCTCTGGCCGCCCTGATCTGCCTGGGCCTGGCCGCCTGCCAGACCCTGCCCCCACCCTCGCTCCTTCCGCCGGCTCAGCAGCAGAGCCTGGAACAACGCGGAACCGACGGCAGCTTCGAGGGAGCCTTTGATACCGCGGAAACCTTCGAGCGCTTCAACGATCCGCGCGCCATCGCCTATTACGAGCGTGCCGCAGCGGTCACCCCCTGGACCTTCCACAACACCAAGGCGGAAAAAGCACTGGGCCGGATCTGGATCTCCGGCACGCTGCGGTATGCCGACAGCCCCCACATCAATCCTGCGCCGGTGCTGCGCGCGTCCTGGCGGCGTGGCGAACGCGCCTATCTGGCGGCGGCCTATCACGGCAATCCCTATGCGTTCTACGAACTCGCCAAGGCCTATCGCCAGCGTGGCGACGCGCAACAGGCGCTGCGCTGGGACCTGCGCGGAATGATCTACCAGCGCTATCCGAGTTCATCGTCGCGACTGCCGGATGCGGTGGCCGCGCAGGGCGACAGCGTGCATCCGCTGGTTGCGCAGATCCAGCGTCGCGCCGAGCGCGGCGATGCCGAAGCGCAGGTGGACCTGGGCGCGCTGCTGGAGAAGGGCGTGGGACTGCCGCGCGATCCGGCGCGTGCGCTTCAGCTGTACCAGCGCGCCGGCGAGAAGGGCAATGTGTTCGGCCAGTACTTCGCCGGGCTGCTGCTGGGCCGCAGTGCGCCGGGCGTGGACAAGAACCCTGACGCTGCTGCCGCCTGGTTTGCCAAGGCGGAAGCACAGCAGTTCTACATGGCGGCGCCGAGCTACTGGAAAAAAGCGGTCGAACCGCCGTTCTTCAGTTTTTCGGAGTAACGCGCGCCGCTGCGCTCGCCGGGCATGGCCCGGCGCTACCCACGATCATCCGCACGCTCACCCCGGTGGCGCCGGGCCATGCCCGGCGACGCAGATCACACCAGCAACCGCTCCACCAGTCGCTGGTACAGCCCCGGCAGTGCTTCCAGCTCGTCCACGCGCACGTTCTCATCCACCTGGTGGATGCTGGCGTTGACCGGGCCGACTTCGATGCATTGCGCGCCCAGGGGTGCGATGAAGCGCGCATCGGAGGTGCCACCACCGGTGCTCTCTTCCGGTGCGCGACCGGTGTGCTCGGCCAGCACCGCGCGCGCCGCTGCACGCAACGTACCTTCCGGGGTGTAGAACGGCTCGCCACTGCGGTGCCACTTCAGCGTGTACTGCAGGCCATGGCGGTCCAGCAGCGCGGTGATGTCCGCTTCCAGCTTCGCTGCATCCCAGTGCGGGTTGTAGCGGATGTTGAAATCCACCTCCAGCTCACCGGGAATCACGTTGTTGGCACCGGTGCCGGCATGGATGTTGGAGATCTGCAGGCTGGTCGACGGGAAGCTCTCATAGCCCTCGTCCCAGCGCCGTGCGCTCAGTTCGGCCAGCATGGGCGCGGCAAGATGAATCGGATTGCGCGCCTTGTCCGGGTAGGCCACGTGGCCCTGCACGCCCTGCACGCGCAGCTTGGCCGACAGGCTGCCGCGACGTCCCACGCGCAGCAGGTCACCCAGCGTGGCGGTGGAGGACGGCTCGCCGGTGATGCACCAGTCGATGCGCTGGCCACGCTCGGCGAACAGCCGCGCGACATGGCGCACACCATCGATCGCATCGCCTTCCTCATCGCTGGTCAGCAGCACCGCCAGCGTACCGGTGTGCTGCGGATGGGCCGCAACGAACTGTTCGGCAGCGATCACGAACGCGGCCACGCTGCCTTTCATGTCGGCGGTGCCGCGACCGTACAGCACGCCATCGCGGATCTGTGGCGCGAACGGATCGCTCTGCCACGCCTCGCGCGGGCCCGGCGGCACCACGTCGGTATGGCCCAGCAGGACCAGCACCGGCGCGCCGCTGCCGTGCGTGGCCCACAGGTTGTCGACCTCGCCCAGCCGCAGGTGCTCACAGGTGAAACCGGCCGCCTGCAGACGCTGGCCGATCAGTTCCTGGCAACCGGCATCGTCCGGGGTCACCGACGGCCGTGCAATCAGATCGCAGGCCAGGTCGAGGACGGCGCTCACGCGCCGCCCACGCCGAAGCGCGCCTTGAAACCGTTGTCGCTGAAACCCTGGCTGACCTTGCCGTCGGCAGTCACCACCAGCGGCCGCTTGATCAACTGCGGGTACTCGCGCAGCAGCAGCTTCCATTCCGCCTCCGAATCGGCGGCCTTGCGGTTGTCCGGCAGCTGCCGCCAGGTGGTGGAGGACCGGTTGACCATCGCCGCCAGGCCACCCAGCTGGGCGGCCCATTCCAGCAGCGTTTCCGGGCTGGGTTTGTTGTCGCGGTAGTCAACGAAGGTGTACGGCACGCCGAAGCGGTCCAGCCACTTGGTCGCCTTCTTGCAGGTATCGCAGTTCTTCAGACCGTAGACGGTGGTGCTCATGCGTGCGGCCCCGTCAGTCGGCCAGGCCGCGCAGCAGGTCGTTGACGCTGGTCTTGCTGCGAGTGCGGGCATCGACCTGCTTGACGATCACCGCGCAGTACAGCGAGTGGGTACCGTCCTTGCTCGGCAGCGAGCCGGACACCACCACGCTGTACGGCGGAATGTAGCCGTAGCTGATTTCGCCGGTGGCGCGGTTGTAGATGCGGGTGCTCTGGCTGAGGAACACGCCCATGCCGATCACGCTGTGATGGCCGACGACCACGCCTTCCACCACTTCCGAACGCGCGCCGATGAAGCAATGGTCTTCGATGATGGTCGGGCTGGCCTGCAGCGGCTCGAGCACGCCACCGATGCCGGCACCACCGGACAGGTGGCAGTGCTGGCCGATCTGCGCGCAGGAACCGACGGTGGCCCAGGTGTCGACCATGGTGCCTTCGCCGACGTAGGCACCGATGTTGGTGAAGCTCGGCATCAGCACCACGTCCTTGCCGAAATACGTGCCGCGACGGGCGATCGCACCCGGCACCACGCGCACGCCGCCACGGCGGAACTTCGCCTCGTCATAGCCGGCAAAGCGCGATTCGACCTTGTCCCAGAACGGTGCCGGGCGCGCATCGACCACGGCCATGTCGTTGACGCGGAAATACAGCAGCACCGCCTTCTTCAGCCATTCGTTGACCTTCCAGCCACCATGGCCATCGGGTTCGGCGACGCGGAACTCGCCGCTTTCCAGGCCATCGATCACGCGGTTGACCAGCGGCCGGGTCGAGCCTTCCAGTTCGTGCAGGGTCAGCGTGGCGCGGCGCTCGAAGGCGCTTTCGATGCCGAACTTCAGTTCTTCCACGCCCGGCCCGGCCGGCTTGCGCAGCGACTTGCGTGCGATGTTCTCGGCGCGCGCAGCTTCGGCGGTCTTGGCCGGGACCTTCTTTGCCGGCGCCTTCTTCGCTGCAGCCTGTTTCGGCACGGCGGCCTTCTTCACCGCTGCGGTCTGGCCCGCCTTCGGCTGTTGTGCCGCTTTCTTCGCAGCCGGGGCAGCGGCAGTAGTCTTTCTGGCCGCAGCGCTCTTGGCAGTCGCGGCAGTCTTCTTTGCAGGCTTGGTGGCCATCAGGCGGGGTCTCCGGCGTTTCGATCAGGGTCCAGGCAGGCCAGCATTGCGTCATGCAGCTGCTGCCGGGCGGATTCAGTCAGGGGGAGGTCGTGTTCGTCACTGATCACGAAGGTGTCTTCGGCGCGTTCGCCGAATGTGGCAATGCGCGCGTCCTGCACGCGCAGTCCCTGGTTGCGCAGCACGAACGCCACGTCGGCCAGCAGGCCGGGGCGGTCGGGCGCGACCAGGGCAAAGCGGGTCGCGCCGGGTTCATCGCGGAACTCGATGCGTGGGGCGAAACGGAAGTGGCGCAGCTGGCGTGGCACCACCCGGCGCGAGGGACGCAGCCGCGCAAGGTCGCCACTGAGCGCCTCGCGCAGTGCAGCTTCCAGGTTGGCGCTGCTGCCATCGGCAAACGTATCGGCCGGGCTGACTTCAAAATTATCGAAAATCGTCTCGGACGGACCATCCAGCACGCGTGCGCGGTGGATGCCGTAACCCTTGCGGTCCAGGGTCATCACGATCGCGGCAAACAGGCCATCACGGTCCGGCGAGTGCACGAACACTTCCAGCGCCGGGTCGTCAACGCTGATCCGGCGTACCTTCACCAGCGTCTGGCCCTGCTTGATCGGCACCAGTGCGGCCGCCTGCCAGGCCAACTGTTCCGGGCGCAGGCGGATGAAACCTTCGTCAGGCATCACCGCGAACTGGCGGTCGATGGTGGCATCGTCGTAGCCCTGCTCGCGCACCAGCGCACGCACGCTGTCGCGCGCTTCGGCCACGCGCTCGGCGGCCGGCACCGGATGCTCCAGGCCCTCGCGCAGCGCGCGGCGGGTAGCGAAATACAGATCGGCCAGCAGCCGGTCCTTCCACGCGTTCCACAACTTCGGGCTGGTGCCGGCGATGTCGGCGCAGGTCAGCAGATAGAGGTAATCCAGGCGGTCGCGGCTGCCGACCAGGGTCGCGAAGCGATGGATCACGTCCGCATCGGCGATGTCCTGCTTCTGCGCGGTCACCGACATCCGCAGGTGCTGTTCGACCAGCCAGGCCACCAGTTCGGTATCCGAACCACTCAGCCCCTGCGCGTGGCAGAACGCCCGTGCATCGACCGCGCCCAGTTCGGAATGATCGCCGCCGCGCCCCTTGGCGATGTCGTGGAACAGGCCGGCCAGCAGCAGCAGTTCGGGCTTGCGCAGGCGCGGCCAGACTTCGTGGGCGATGGAGAAACGTTCATCGGCGCGACTGCTGGCAAAGAGCCCCATGTTGCGCAGGACCATCAGCGTGTGCTGGTCGACGGTGTAGACATGGAACAGGTCGAACTGCATGCGCCCGCTGACCTGGGCGAATGCGGGAATCCACTGCCCGAGCACGCCCAGCCGCGCCATGCGCGAAAGCGTGTCGACCGGGCGCTGGCCACGCAGCAGGGCCATGAACTGTTCGCGCGCATCAGGGTCTGCCTGGTCATAGGCAGGCAGCAACGGCAGCGATTCGGCCAGCGCGCGCGCAGTCAACGAATGCAGGCCACGGATCTGCGGATTGTTCGCCCAGCTGGCGAACAGCGCGAAGACCTGGCCGATGTCAGCATTCGGCCAGTCGGCATCGTTGGCCGCCAGGTAGCCACGGCGCAGCGCGAACCCCACGGTCAGCGGCTCAGGCTGTGCCTCGCCATCGAACTGTTCCTCGAAACGCTGCAGCAGACGATCACTGATCCGCCGCACCACCGAAGCGGCGCGGTAGAAGCCCTGCATCATCTTCTCGACGCCCAGGCTCTCGGCGTCGTCTTCAAAGCCCAGGCGCGCGGCCAGGGTCTTCTGGTAATCGAAGCGCAGGCGCTCTTCCGGGCGTCGCGCCACCAGGTGCAGGCCGAAGCGCAGTCGCGCCAGCACCGCACGTTCGCGCTTCAGCGCCGCGGCCTCGTCAGCGCCCAAGTGGCCCAGGCCGACCAGCGCTTCCAGATCGCGCACGCCAAACGCACGCAGCGCCATCCAGCCCAGCGTGTTGAGATCGCGCAGGCCGCCGGGGCCATCCTTCAGGTCCGGCTCCAGGTTGTCGGCGGTGTCGCCGAAACGCTGGTGGCGGTTGCGCAGTTCCTCCAGCTTGGCCAGGAAGAACGCACGCGGCGGCCACAGTTCGCGGTCATCCACTGCCGCACGCAGCGCACGCCGCGCCGCCTCATCGGCCATCAGCGGGCGCGCTTCGATCAACGCCGTCAGCACGGTCTGGTCGGCCGCAGCCTCGCTGCACTGCCCGCCCGAACGCACCGCGTGGCTGACCGCCAGGCCGCAATCCCACAGCAGCGCGAACAGGCGCGCGAGCGCTTCCTCATGGGCCAGCTGCGCCTGCGGATCGCCGAACACCAGCAGGTCGATGTCCGAGCGCGGGAACAGTTCACCGCGCCCATAGCCACCGACCGCAAACAGCGACAGGCCACTGTCGGCCGGCAGGCAGCGCTGCCACGCATGGCGGATCAGGTGATCGGCCGCGCGCGCGCGCAAGGCCAGCAGGCGCTCGATGTTGTCGCCCTGGTCGAAGCGGCGGTACAGGCGCGTATCGGCCTGCTGCAGCGCGTCGCGCGCGGCAGCAGCCCAGTCCGGGTCGTTGAGCGACGCGGCCGGCGTGTCCAGCAGCGAACTCGCCGGCAGCATCGTCAGGAGACCTGCGATTCGCCCGGCGACAGGGTCAGCACGTCCACGCCGGTCTCGGTGACCGCGATCATGTGCTCCCACTGTGCCGACAGCTTGCGGTCCTTGGTCACCACGGTCCAGCCATCGGGCAGCACCTTGTTGTAGCGGGTGCCCTCGTTGATCATCGGCTCGATGGTGAAGGTCATGCCCGGCTGCAGCACCAGGCCCTGGCCCGGACGGCCGTAATGCACCACCTGCGGCTCATCGTGGTAGACCTTGCCGATGCCGTGGCCGCAGTACTCGCGCACCACGCTGAAACGCTCGCCTTCGGCGTAGCTCTGGATCGCATGGCCGACGTCGCCCAGGGTTGCGCCCGGGCGCACCGCGCGGATGCCGCGCCACATCGCTTCATAGGTGGCGTCGACCAAGCGCTTGGCCATCACCGACGGGGTGCCGACGAAGTACATGCGGCTGGTGTCGCCATGCCAGCCGTCCTTGATGACGGTGACGTCGATATTGATGATGTCGCCATCCTTGAGGACCTTCCCTTCGCTGGGAATGCCGTGGCAGATGACATTGTTGACCGAGGTGCACACGGTCTTGGGGAAGCCGCGGTAGCCGACGTTGGCCGGAATGGCGCCCTGCACGTTCACGATGTGGTCGTGGCAGATGCGGTCCAGTTCCTCGGTCGTGACACCGGGCTTGACGTGGGGGGTGACGATGTCGAGCACTTCGCTGGCCAGGCGGCCGGCGATGCGCATCATCTCGATTTCCTGCGGGGTTTTGATATTCACGCTCATGGCTCCCATTATCGCCGATCCGGCCGCAATCTGAACGAACGCCACCCAACTGGCGATCCGGGGCATGCACGGATCCGGCAAGGAAGGTGAAAGCGTGATGGGCCACACCCTTTCGATCGCCTGTTTCTCACGGAATACAGACACTTGCGGTGCCTACGCTGGCCCCACTGTCGTCAAATCGGCGCCGAACGTGCCGACTTCGCGCTGTTCAACGGACCTTCGGGTCAGGGAGGTTGTCCATGCGATCCACCGTTCGTTCCCCCTGGGCTTGGGCCCTGGCCCTGCTGGTGGCTGGCCCGGCCGCCGCCGCCGACACCACTACGTTCAACGTCACCCTGGTGGTCACCAAGGCCTGCACCATCACTGCGGCCGCCGCCACCAACGTCGATTTCGGTACCGCCGCCTCCACCACCGCCACCCCGACCCTGGGCCAGGGCACCGTAACCGCACAGTGTTCGGCGCTGACCCCGTACACCATCTCGCTCAACGCCGGTGCCAATGCCGGTACGGCCAATGACGTCACCACGCGGCGGATGAAGAACACCAACGCGGCAGTGACGGCCAACAACTACGTGGGCTACCAGCTCTACCAGGATGCCGCGCATACCCTGGTGTGGGGCGCCACCACGGGCACCAACACCCAGGCCGGTATCGGCACCGGCCTGGCGGTGCCCTACATCGTCTACGGCCAGATCCTCAACCTGAGCACGGCCAACGCTGCGACCGGCAACTACCTGGATACCGTTACCGCCACGATCACCTATTGATGGAGCACGCCCGCATGGCCGGATCCCGCCCGTGGCGCGCCACCGGCGTGGCGCTGCTCGTTCTCAGCCTGCTTCTTTGGGTCTCCGCGGCCTCGGCGACCAGCCTGCAGGTCGCGCCCACCAGCCTGCAGCTGGAGGCACGCCAGCGCGCCGGCGAACTGTGGTTGACCAACAGCGGCACCTCGCCGGTGAAGCTGCAGGTCCGGGTATTCCGTTGGGTGCAGCAGGACGGCAACGAACAGCTGCTGCCCACCGAAGATCTGCTGGCCACGCCACCGATGCAGGAGTTGGCCGCCGGCCAGCAGCAGCTGGTACGGGTCATGCGCGCCGTGGCCGACGCACCGGCTGCGCAGCAGTACTACCGGTTGATCGTCGACGAGGTGCCCGATCTGGCCACGCGCACCGAAGGCATGCAGTTCGTGCTGCGCTATTCCATCCCGGTATTCGTGCAACCCGGCGCTGGCAGCCAGCTGGCACCGCAGCTGCACGCCCGCCTGGTGCGGCTGGACGACGGTCGCAACGGCGTGGAAGTAGGCAATACCGGCAACAGCTATGCGCAGATCGCCGACCTCGCCCTGGGCAGCCCGGAGCGGCCGCGCATCGTCCATCCCGGCCTGTTGGGCTATGTACTGCCCGGCCAGGTCATGCGCTGGCCGCTGGAGCGCACGGCGATCGACCGCGACAACGACCAGATCACGGCCAAGCTCAATGGCGAGTCGGAACAGACGTCGCTGCCGCCACCACCGGCTCGCTGAGGCGCTGATGAGCGCAGCGCTCGGTGCGGCCCTGTCCCCGGCGGCTCATGCAGCCGATGTCTCCGGGGTCTCCGCCGATGCCCTGCTGCCGCCACCAACCCCACTCACGGCCAACCAGACGCTGTACCTGGACGTGACCCTCAACAGCACGCCGCGCGGCCTGCTGCCCTTCACCGACAACCGTGGCCGCCTGCAGGCCAGCCCCGAGATCCTGCGCCAGCTTGGCTTCAACGCCAGCGGCGCTGCCCCGGTATACCTCGACCAGATCAGCGGTGCGGTGGTGCGCTATGACGCGCACCTGCAGACCCTCGCGCTGGACGTACCACTGGACCAGTTGACCCTGCCCACGACCGTGCTCAGCCGCCCGCAGGTCCGCGCTTCCCGCGGCAGCGCCTCGCCCGGCGTCCTGCTCAATTACGACCTGTACGGCAGCCGTGTCGACAGCCTCGGCAACCTTACCCTGAGCTCTGAACTGCGAGTGTTCGGCATCGGTACCGGCACCTTCGAGAACACCGCCGTCAGCCGTCGCTACCAGACCGGCGACCGCCACTGGCGCAGCGAAAGCGTACGCCTCGATACGCGCTGGACGCTGGACTTCCCGGACAAGGCGCTGACTTTGGAGGTGGGCGATTTCTACAGCGGGTTTGTCGACTGGAGCCGGCCGGTACGCCTGGGCGGCATCCAGATCGGTCGCAATTACGGGCTGCAGCCGTATCGCGTTCTTACCCCGACTCCGGCCTTCCTCGGCCAGGCGGTGGTGCCATCCACGGTTGAGCTGTATGTCGATGGCCTGCGCCAGTACAGCGGCCAGGTACCGGTCGGGCCGTTCCAGCTGGCGGCGCAACCGGGCATCAGCGGCACCGGCAGCGCGCAGGTGGTGGTTACCGATGCCTTCGGCCGCATGCAGACCCTGGATTTCAGCTTCTACGGCACCCAGCAGCTGCTGGCCAAGGGCCTGTCGGACTGGTCGCTCGGCGTCGGCCAGCTGCGCGAGCAGTTCGGCGAACGCTCCTTCGCCTACGACGACCGTACCGTGGCAAGCGCCAGCTGGCGCGGCGGCGTCAGCGACACATTCACCGGCGAAGCACATGCCGAGGGCGGCGGCGGCCTGGCCCAGGCCGGCGTGGGTGGCTGGTGGCTGCTGGGCGGCGCCGGCGTGCTCAATGCCGCCTATGCCCACAGCCGCTACCAGGGCCTGCAGGGTGGACAGTGGGCGCTGGGGTACAGCTGGAACAACCGGCGCTTCAATTTCAACCTGCGCAGCGTGCGCAGCCACGGCGACTACCGCGACCTGGGCGCGCTGCAGGCCAACCTGCCGCCTAGCATCAGCGAGCAGGCCACGGTCGGCCTGGACCTGTTGCGCCTGGGCACCCTCAGCGCCAGTTACCTTCGCCTGCGCTACCCCGATGGCGATGACAACCGTTATGCCAGCCTGTTCTGGTCACGCAGCTGGAGCCCGCGCTGGTCGGCCTACCTGTCGGTCAACCAGAACCTGGACGACAGTGATGACCGCAGCGTCTACCTGTCGCTGACCGCAAGCCTGGGCAACAACCGCCAGGCCAGCCTGTCCAGCCAGCGCAATGGCGACCGCCAGAGCTGGGTCGCCGATGTCACCCAGCCGGTCCCGGGCGACGGCAGCGCAGGCGGTATCGGTTGGCGCGCGCAGGTCCGCCACGGCGACGGCGGCAGCGGCGGCCTGGCCGAAGTCGGCATCCTCAACGATGTCGGCCGCTACGCCTTCGGTGCCTCCCGCCAGGCGGGCCTCAACTACGCCTATGGCAGCGCCAGCGGCAGCCTGGTGTGGATGGCCGGGCACACCTTCGCCGCCCGCGAAGTCGCCGATGCCTTCGCCGTGGTCAGCACGAATGGCGTTGGCGGTGTGCCGGTGCGGCTTGAGAACCGCCTGATCGGTGCCACCGACGAGCGTGGCCTGCTGCTGATCAGCCCGCTGCTGTCCTGGCAGCGCAACCGCGTCTCCATCGACACCCTGGACCTGCCGGCGGACATGCGCGCTGATCGCATCGAGGACTGGGTGACACCCCGCCAGCGCGCCGGCACCGGCCTGACCTTCAACCTGCGTTCGCGCGTGTCATTGCGGCTGATCCTGCAGGACATGCGGGGGCAACCGCTGGAGGTGGGCAGCGAAGTGCAGCTGCCCGATGGCCGCCAGGCCACCGTCGGCTACGACGGCCTGCTGTACCTGGAGGACGTTGCACCCGGCAGCGTGCTGTACATCACCAGCAGCGGTGGCCAGTGCCGGGTCCGCGTGCCGGCACCGCAGGTGGTCGCCGTCGGGGCCAGCGCGCGCCCGGCCCCGCTGCAATGCGTGCCGGAGGTGGCGCCATGAGGAGGATGCTGCTCGGCCTGCTGCTTCTGGCCGGCCTGATCGCCAGTGCACCGACACGCGCGGCCGCGACCTGCACCGCCACCGCCGACGCGCTGCTGCCCTTCGGCAACGTCAGCAGCGGTGCGGCAGGCGCCACCACCGGCACCTTGAACATCACCGTGAACTGCTCCACCGCCGCACTCAGCCTGATCGCCACCACCGGCATCCGCGTCTGCATCGGCCTGGGTAATGGCACCGGCGGCACCAGTACTTCGCCGTGGCGGACAATGGTCAACGGCAGCAGTGATCCGCTCAATTTCCAGATCTACAACGTCGCCAACTACAGCGAAGTCACCGGCCTGGCACCGCGCGGCACACCTCCCGCACAGGAGCTGACGATGACCTACAACGTGCCGCTGATCGGCGGCTCCGGCAGCCGTAGCACGCAGTTGTTCGCTCAGATCCCGGCCAACCAGGTGCTGGCCTCCGGCAACTACAGCAGCACCTTCACCGGGGCCAACGTGGTGCTCACCTGGGCCTGGAACGAGGTGCTGCTGGGCACCGCCACCGTACCGGCCACCTGCAATGGCGGCGCTACCGGCACCAACACCGCCAGCAATGCCTTCACCTTCAATGCCACTGCCACCGTGCTGCCGCAATGCGGCAGCTACCTCACCACCACAATGAATTTCGGCAACGTCACCGGCGGCATTCCCGCCAACATCGACCAGACCGCCACCCTCACCCTGACCTGCCTCAAGCGCACCGCCTACCAGGTCGGCCTGAACAACGGTCAGAACAACCCGGCCCTTACCACCACCCGGCGCATGCGCACCACCATCGGCGGCAACAGCTATTACCTGACCTACGAGCTGTACCGGGACGCTGCGCGCAGCCAGCGCTGGGGCAATACGCTCACCGTGGACACCTTCAGCGGCGTCGGCACTGGCAGCGCGCAGACACTGAACATATTCGGGCGTGTGCCTCCCGTTGCCGGACAGCCTCCGGCGGGCACCTACAACGACCTGGTGCAGGTGACGATCACCTACTGAGGGGAGCCCGCTCTACAGAATCCCCCCTGTCGGCCGATACCGCGCATCAAGTCGACAACACGGTGGATCGCAGGTGGTTCGGGCAGTACTGATCGGAGTGATGGCCATCGCCAGCACGACAGCGTGGGCCGAGCCGGCGCCCGTCCCAATGCAGATCCGCCTGACCGTGGTTGAAGGCTGCGTCGGCACGGAGGGCGGCCCACGTTGCCCGGTGCCACAGCAGCACAGCGACGGCGGTCACCTGCCGCCCCAGGTCCGTGAACTGGCCCCGCCAGCACAGGACGAACAGGGGCATTCGCTGCCCGAACCGCCCACCACTTACTACTGATGCGCCGGCTACTGCTTCTGCTGGCCGCGGTGCTGCCCATTGCCGCGCAGGCGCAGGCGCTGGAACTGGTGCCGACCACCCTGCACCTGCCGGCTGCGCAGGGGCGGACCGAGCTGTGGCTGCACAATCCTGGCCCCGGGCATTGGCGCGGCCAGGTGCAGATCTGGGCGTGGGACCAGCAACAGGATGCCGAACACCTGCAACGCAGCGGGCAGGTGCTGGCCAGTCCGACCTTGCTGGACCTGCCGGCCGGCGCCCGCCAGCGCGTGTGGTTGCTGCCGGCGTCGTCCGCGCCTGTGGCCGCTGAACAGGCATTCCGTATCATCCTGGCACCGGCAGAACCGGCCATGCCGCGCTATTCACTGCCCCTGTTCCGCAGCGAACCGGTCGGCCCAGCGTCCCCCTGCCTGCAGCCAGAGCTGGTGGTCAACGGGTCGCAATTCATGCTGAGACTGTTGAACAATGGCACCCGGCACGCGCGCTTGAGCGACCTTGCCTATGAGACGGCTGGCGGCCAGCGCAGCCTGCTGCTGCCCGACCTTGCCGGCTACGTGCTGGCGGCGCGCCAGCGCCAGTGGCAGTTGCCGCCGCGCGCCGATGGCTATGCAGGCGGCAGGTTCCATGCCCGCCTGCAGGACGGCACAGAGGTGATCCTGGCGGCGCGGGCACCCGCAATTGCAGCGAGCCAGCCAAGCGGGCTATAATTGCCCGGATGTCCTGCCGCCCCGTGCGCGGGACACCGTCCACACCGGACGTCACCGGTGAATCCACACCTGCTGCCCCCATCCGTGCCGGGGTGCTCCGCAAGGAGTTCGGCCACGGAGGCAACAGGGAAGCCCAACCCCGGAACCTTCAGCGCTTCCACGCGTCCCGCATACCTATCCCGCGGGCGGAATCGCCGGTTCCCCATCAGGAGTTCTGCAATGCCCCAGGTCACCATGCGTCAGATGCTGGAAGCCGGCGTCCACTTCGGCCACCAGACCCGCTACTGGAACCCGAAAATGGCTCCGTACATCTTCGGCGCCCGCGGCAAGATCCACATCATCAACCTGGAAAAGACCGTCCCGCTGTTCAACGACGCGATGAACTTCATCTCGTCGGTTGCCCAGAAGCGCGGCACCATCCTGTTCCTGGGCACCAAGCGCAGCGCGCGTGAGTCGATCCGCGAAGAAGCCGAGCGTTGCGGCATGCCGTTCATGAACCAGCGCTGGCTGGGCGGCACCCTGACCAACTTCCGTACCGTCAAGCAGTCGGTTGCCCGCCTGAAGGAACTGGAAGCCGGTGAATCCGACGGCACCTTCGAGAAGCTGGTCAAGCACGAAGTGCTGGGCCTGCGTCGCGAGCGCGACAAGCTGGAAGCCTCGCTGGGCGGCATCAAGGACATGAACCGTCTGCCGGACGCGATCTTCGTCATCGACATCGGCCACGAAGACATCGCCATCAAGGAAGCCAAGAAGCTCGGCATCCCGGTGATCGCCGTCGTCGATACCAACTACAACCCGGAGCTGGTGGATTACGCGATCCCGGGCAACGACGACGCCATCCGTGCCGTGCAGCTGTACGCACGCGCCGCTGCTGACGCCGTGCTGGAAGGCAAGGCTGCTGCACCGCACGCTGCCACCGTCCGTGAAGAAGAGTTCGCCGACGCTCCGGCCGAAGAAGGCAAGCCGGCTCGCCGCGCTCCGGCCAAGAAGGCTGCTGCCGACAAGGGCGAAGCCCAGGCCTGATCCAGGCCCCGGTGGGCGCCACGCGCCCACCTTTCCTGTCCGCTGCCGATGGCGCGACGACAGGAAACTGTCACACGGGCCGGCCACCATGCCGGCCCAACCCCTTTCTTTCGTGAGGTAATCCCGTGGAAATCACTGCTTCCCTGGTCAAGGAACTGCGCGAGCGCACTGGCGCCGGCATGATGGAATGCAAGAAGGCGCTCACCGAGGCCGGCGGCAACATCGACGCCGCTGCTGAAGCGCTGCGCAAGTCCGGCGCTGCCAAGGCCGACAAGAAGGCTGACCGCGTGGCCGCCGAAGGTCGTCTGGGCCTGGCCCAGGACGGCGGCAAGGCCGTGCTGGTCGAGATCAACTCGGAAACCGACTTCGTCGCCAACGACATCAACTTCAAGAACTTCGTCGATTCCGTCGCTGCCGCTGCACTGGCATCGGGCGCCGCCGACGTGGAAGCCCTGAAGTCGGCCACCCTGCCGACCGGCCAGACCGTCGAAGAAACCCGCGCGACCGCCGTGCAGACCCTGGGTGAGAACATCCAGATCCGTCGCCTGGTCAAGCTGGACACCACCGGCAACGTCGGTTCCTACGTCCACACCAACGGCAAGGTCGGCGTGCTGGTCGACCTGATCGGCGGCGACGCCGAACTGGCTCGCGGCCTGGCCATGCACGTGGCCGCGCTGAAGCCGCCGCACAACAAGGCTGCCGATGTGCCGGCCGAGTTCGTGGAAAAGGAAAAGGAAATCGAACTGGCCAAGATGTCCGAGAAGGACAAGTCCAAGCCGGCCGACATCCTGGAAAAGATCATCAGCGGCAAGATCAACAAGATCGTCAGCGAAGTGACCCTGTACGGCCAGAGCTACGTCCTGGACGGCGACAAGACCGTCGAGCAGGTGGTCAAGGCCGCCGGCGCCGACGTGGCTGGCTTCCAGCTGCTGGTCGTTGGCGAAGGCATCGAGAAGGTGGTGGAAGACTACGCCGCCGAAGTTGCCAAGGCGATGCAGGTCTGATTCCAGCCTCACGGCTGTAATGAAACCAGAAGGAGCCGCGGGAAACCGCGGCTCTTTTTTTATGCCGGTGGGCCTGTGGGTGCCCTTCACCTGTGGGTGGCCGAATCTGTGGGTGCGCACCGTTGGTGCGCACACCGACACCTTTGCGTTGCACGCGAATCAAGCCGATACTCGGCACAGGGAACCTGCAGTCACATAACAGGAACGAAATTCGCAGACTGTGATGCATTCCTAGGTATTCTTGTCCTAATGGAATTGAACGACCCGACATGCCTCCCGAGCTGACAGCTGCACTGGCGCTTTGCCGCAACCTCCCCTCGCCGCCCGGTATTGCCCTGCGCATCATCGAACTGGCCCAGGACCCGGAGGCGGACATCGCTACCGCTGCGGACATCATCGCCATCGACATGGCGCTGAGTGCGCGCATGCTGCGTATCGCCAATTCACCGCTGTATGCCAGCCGGCGCCGGATCGAGAACCTCGGCCAGGCGCTGACCATGCTCGGGCTCAACGCTACGATCAGCCTCGCCCTGGGCTTCACTGTCACCCAGGGCCTGACCGGCAAAGGCGGCGCCGACCACGACCTGCGCCAACGCGCCTGGAAGCGCAGCATCCTCAGCGCGCTGGCGGCCAGCCAGCTCGGCCAAGCGCGCGGCCTGCGCAGGCTGGAGGAGCTGATGCTGGCCGGACTGCTGCAGGACATGGGCGTGCTGTGCCTGGCCCAGGCCGAATCCGAACGCTACCTGCCCTTGCTGTGCGAAGCGCGCGACAACCCCGACCTGATCGCGCGCGAGCGCCAGGAACTCGGCTGCAGCCACGCCGACGTCGGTGCATGGGTGGCCGAGGAGTGGGGCCTGCCGCGCTACCTGGTGGACAGCATCCGCCACAGCGAAGACGAAGGCACCGCCGAAAATCCGTTCCAGGCCTGCGTACAGCTGTCTGGCGCGGTCGCCGACATCTGGCTGGATGAAGACGCCGATGGCGCACGCGAACGCGCCCTGCAGCAGGTCCACGACCGCCTGCAGATGGACAGCGCCCGCTTCGACCAGGTGCTGGCGCGGATCAGCGAAGCGCTGCCGGACATCGCCAGCCTGTTCGAGAACGGCCTGAACTCGCCGGCACGCGTGCGTGAACTGATCGACCACGCCCAGGAACTGGCCACCCTGCGCAACCTGCGCGAACTGCAGGATGCCGACCAGGCCCGCCGCCGCGCCGATGAATTCGAGGCCCGCGCCAAGCGCCTGGCCGACCAGGCCCATCGCGACGCGTTGACCGGCGTCCTCAACCGCCGCCAGCTCGAAGCCGTGCTGGAACAGGAATTCCTGCGCGCCGGCCGCCATGGCTGGCCGTTGTCGGTGGCCTTCATCGACCTGGACGATTTCAAGAAGATCAACGATGCGCACGGCCACCTGACCGGCGACGAGGTGCTGCGCGCCTTTGCCGGCAAGCTGCAGGGACAGCTGCGCAACAGCGACACCGTGGCCCGCTTCGGCGGCGAGGAGTTCGTCGCGCTGCTGCCCAATACCAGTGAATCGGTGGCCCTGGACGTGATCCGCCGGGTACTGGCGAACATCGTCGCCACCCCGATGGCGGAACTGGAAGGTGGCCCGCTGTTCATCACCTTCTCGGCCGGCGTGGCCACCCAGGGCGGCTACGAGCGCTTTGCCGGCGTGCAGGACCTGCTGCGCGCCGCCGATGACGTGCTCTACCGCTCCAAGAACCTGGGTCGCAACCGGGTCATCGCACGCTCTCCCGGCGAACTGGGGCATGATGAACTGTCTGCCACCGCTGGCGCCGAGCTGGGCTGAATGGTGCGCCCCGGATGCACGGGGCACACCGGTATTTTGCGCCGCAGTGCACAAAACGCTTTGGCCGCGCGCCGCTTGCGCGTAGAATCGCCCGCGATTTCCACGCACCCGAGGTCCCTATGTCCAAGCTCGCCTATCGCCGCATCCTGTTGAAACTTTCCGGGGAGGCGCTGATGGGAGATGAGGACTACGGCATCGACCCCAAGATCATCAACCGCCTGGCCCGTGAAGTCGTCGAGGCCCAGCAGGCCGGCGCCGAAGTCGCCCTGGTCATCGGTGGTGGCAACATCTTCCGCGGTGCAGGCCTGGCCGCTGGCGGCATGGACCGCGTCACCGGCGACCAGATGGGTATGCTGGCCACGGTCATCAACGCGCTGGCCATGCAGGATGCGCTGGAAAAAGTGGGCGCAAAGGCCCGCGTGATGAGCGCGATCAAGATCAACGACGTGTGCGAGGACTACATCCGCCGCCGCGCCATCCGCCACCTGGAAAAGGGCCGCCTGGTGATCTTCGCCGCAGGCGTCGGCAGCCCGTTCTTCACCACCGACTCGGGCGCCGCCCTGCGCGCGATCGAGATCGGCGCCGACCTGCTGCTGAAGGCAACCAAGGTCGATGGCGTGTACGACAAGGATCCGAACAAGTACAGCGACGCTGTCCGCTTCGACAGCCTGAGCTACGACGAAGTGATCCGCCGTGGCCTGGAAGTGATGGATACCGCCGCCTTCGCCCTGGCCCGCGACAGCGACCTGCCGATGCGCGTGTTCGACATGGGCCAGCCGGGCGAGCTGCTGAAGATCCTGCACGGCGAGAACATCGGCACCCTCGTCCAGGGCCGCGATCCGGCCTGAGGCTGAGCGCAAGGCGATCTCCGGGCCGATTCAGGCCCGGCGGCGTCCCGTATTCGCCTATAATCGCCCGATTCCAGTTACATCCAGGACCCTGGCGATGCTCAACGACATCAAGAACAACGCGCAGACGCGCATGGCCAAGAGCATCGACGCTCTTAAGCACACCCTCACTTCGATCCGCACCGGCCGCGCAACGCCGGCCCTGCTGGACCGTGTCACGGTCAATGCTTACGGCAACGCCAGCACGCCGCTGAACCAGGTAGCGTCCGTCTCCAACGCCGACGCCCACTCCCTGCTGGTCACGCCCTTCGACAAGAGCATGATCAAGGAGATCGAGAAGGGCCTGTACAACATCGAGCTGACCCCGAACACCATCGGCACCTCGATCCGCGTCAACCTGCCGCCGCCGACCGAAGAGCGCCGCAAGGAACTGGCCAAGCAGGTACAGAAGGAAGGCGAAGGCGCCAAGATCGCCGTGCGCAACATCCGCCAGGATGCGAACAAGGAAATCGCCAAGCTGCTGAAGGACAAGGCGATCAGCGAAGACGACAAGAAGCGCGGCGAAGACGATATCCAGAAGTTGACCGATGCCAACATCAAGGATATCGACAAGGTCGTCGCCGACAAGGAAAAGGAACTGATGTCGGTCTGAAGTCGATGCCTTCAGTCCCGCCTCCCCTGCCGGCCGCCCTCCCGCGCCACGTCGCCATCATCATGGATGGCAACGGGCGTTGGGCACAGCAGCGCCGTCGCCCCCGCGTGATCGGCCATCGAGCCGGCGCGCGCGCGGTAAACCGCACCATCGAGCGCTGCCTGGAACTGGGCATTCCGGCGCTGACCCTGTTCGCGTTCTCCAGCGAGAACTGGGGCCGGCCGCAGGAAGAAGTCGATGCGTTGATGAAGCTGTTCCTCGGCGCGCTCGACCGCGAAGTGGACGAGCTGCATCGGCGCGGCGTGCGCGTGCGCTTCATCGGCGAACGCGAGCGCTTCGGTGCTGCCCTGGTCAGCCGCATGCAGCTGGCCGAACAGCGCACCGCCGACAACAGCACACTGACCCTGTCGATCGCCGCCAGCTATGGTGGCCGTCAGGACATCGCCCGTGCCGCACGCGCACTGGCTGTTGAAGTTGCAGCCGGCCGCCTGCTTCCCGAGCAGATCGACGAATCCCTGCTGGGGCGACAGGTGGCCCTGGCCGACCTGCCGCCACCGGACCTGTTCATCCGCACCGGCGGCGATACCCGCATCAGCAATTTCCTGCTGTGGCAGCTGGCGTATACCGAGCTGTGGTTCACCGAAGCGCTGTGGCCGGATTTCGATGCCGCGCAGCTGCAGCTCGCGCTGGATGCCTACGCCAGCCGTGAGCGCCGCTTCGGCCTGACCAGCGCCCAGATCGCCGCCCTGGCCACCGAGACGTCCAGCCCATGACCAAGACCCGAGTCCTCGCCGCGCTGATCATGGCGCCGGTCGCCATTGCCGCGATCCTGTTGCTGCCCACGCAATGGCTGGCCGCCGCCGCCGCTGCCGTGCTGCTGATCGGCCTGTGGGAATGGCTGAAGCTGGCCGACGTCGAAGACACCCTCGCCCGCACCGTGCTGCTGGTCCTCAACCTGGTGCTGATGGTGCTGCTGGTGTGGGCCGATGCCGGCACCCTTGTGCTGTTCCAGATCGCGACCCTGGTGGGCGTGGCGTGGTGGCTGGGCGCGCTGGTGTGGCTGCGCTTCTTCAACTTCGGCGCGCAGCCTGGCAGTCCGGCGCGCATCCTCAAGCTGCTGGCCGGCACCCTGGCCATCGTGCCGGCGTGGGCTGCGCTGGTGCTGATCCATGCCGGCGGCGACCCGCCCGGCCATCAGGGCCACCTGTGGCTGCTGGCCGCGCTGGCACTGGTCTGGGCCGCTGATTCGGGCGCCTACTTCGCTGGCCGTCACTTCGGCAAGCACAAGCTGGCACCGCGGATCAGCCCTAACAAGACCTGGGAAGGCCTCGTCGGCGGGCTGATCGCCGGCGTTGCGGTGGCCGTCGGCCTGGGCTGGCTGGCCGGCATCGATGCCGCGCACCTGCCCGGCCTGCTGGTTACCTCGGTGGTGGCCGTATTCGCCTCGGTACTGGGCGACCTGTTCGAAAGCCTGATCAAGCGCCATGCCGGCGCCAAGGATTCAGGCCACCTGATCCCCGGCCACGGCGGCGTGCTCGACCGCGTCGACGGCGTGCTGGCGGCCATCCCGGTGTTCGCACTGGGCAAGGAAATCTTCGGGTTCTGACCATGGAAGCTGCTGCAGACCTGCGCCGGGTCGCCGTATTCGGCGCCACCGGCTCGATTGGTGCCTCCACGCTTGACGTGATCGCCCGCCATCCGCTGCGGTACCAGGCCACCGTGCTTGCCGCCGGCCGCCAGGTACAGGCGCTGCTGGCCCTGTGCCGGCAGCACCGGCCCGCGCATGCGGTGATCGCCGATGAAACCCTGTATGCCGAACTGCGCGACGGCCTGCGCGAAGCCGGCCTGGCCACCCAGGCCCACGCCGGCCATGCCGCGCTGGACCAGCTGGCGGCCAGCGACGCCTGCGACACCGTGGTTGCCGCGATCGTCGGCGCCGCCGGCCTGTCCTCGACCCTGGCCGCCGCTGCGGCCGGCAAGCGCATCCTGCTGGCCAACAAGGAATCGCTGGTACTGGCCGGCGAACTGCTGACCCGTACCGCCGAACGTGCCGGCGCCGAGATCATCCCGATCGACAGCGAGCACAGCGCGATCTTCCAGTGCCTGCGCTCACGTGATGCCAGCCTCGACGGTGCCGGCGTGCGCCGCATCCTGCTGACCGCCTCGGGTGGCCCATTCCGCGGGCGCAGCCGCGCCGAACTGCAGCAGGTCACCCCGGCCCAGGCCGTGGCGCATCCGAAGTGGTCGATGGGGCCGAAGATCTCGGTCGATTCGGCGACGTTGATGAACAAAGGCCTGGAGGTCATCGAGGCCCACCACCTGTTCGGCGTCCCCGGCGAACGCATCGAGGTGCTGGTGCATCCGCAGAGCCTGGTGCATTCGCTGGTGGAGTTCGTTGACGGCTCCACGCTGGCGCAGATGGGCCTGCCGGACATGCGCACCACCCTGGCCGTAGGCCTGGGCTGGCCGCAACGGATCGAATCGGGCGTGTCCGGGCTGGACCTGCTCGCCCAGGGCCGGCTGGATTTCGAGGCTCCCGATACCGACGCCTTCCCCTGCCTGGCCTTGGCGTGGCAAGCGATGCGCGCCGGTGGCACCGCTCCGGCGGTGCTGAACGCCGCCAACGAAGAGGCTGTTTCAGCGTTTCTTCAGGGCCGCATAGGCTTCCTGACCATTCCGACGCTGGTTGCTAACGCTCTTTCAACACTGCCGACCGAACCAGCCGATACACTTGAGGTTCTGTTGTCCGCCGACCAGCGGGCCCGCCAGCTGACCCTGAACGCCATCGCCGCCACCTGAACAGCGCACCCATCCCGTATGACGCCGCCGCCCGTGTCCGCCAATGTGAACCTGCATGACTGACTTCATCGGATCGGTCTGGTGGATGATCGTCAGCCTTGGGCTGCTGGTCACCTTCCACGAATTCGGGCATTACTGGGTCGGGCGCCTGTGCGGGGTCAAGGTGCTGCGCTTCTCGGTGGGCTTCGGCCGTCCGCTGTGGTCGCGCCGCGACCGCCATGGCACCGAGTTCGCCATTGCCGCCATCCCGCTGGGCGGCTATGTGAAATTCCTCGACGAACGCGAAGTCGAGGTCCATCCGCACGAGCGCGGCCAGGCCTTCAACCACAAGACCGTGTGGCAGCGCATCGCCATCGTCGCGGCCGGCCCGATCGCCAACCTGCTGCTGTGCATCCTGCTGCTGTGGGCGATGTTCGTGATCGGCAAGCAGGACTATTCGGCAACCGTCGGCCGCGCTACCGGCATGGCCGCCACGGCCGGGCTCGGCAGTGGTGACCGCCTGCTGCGCGTGGACGGCCGCGATGTGATCACCCTGGGTGAGGCCAGCATGGCCCTGACCGCCGCGGCGATGGACCGTCGCGATGTGACCCTGGAGGTGCTCGACCCAGCAGACCAGCTGCGCTCGCGCACCCTGCCGCTGTCGCAGCTGCCGGCTGGTTTCGATGAACGCCGGGTTCCGATCCTGGCCGGGGTGTACTGGCGTGCGTGGCTGCAGCCACCGCTGGTGGACAACATCGTGAAGGGTTCGGCTGCAGAGGGTCACCTGCAGGCCGGCGATCTGATCGTGGCGATCGACGGCCAGCGCATCGACAGCGTCGAGCAGGCCATCAGCGAAGTGGGCAGCCTCGGCCGCCGGGGTGGCCCGGCGATGATCGAGGTGCTGCGTGGTGGCGAGCGCCTGGCGCTGGAGATCACCCCGCGTCAGGGCAAGGACGGCAAGGGCCAGCCCATCTGGCAGATCGGCGCCGGCTTTGCCCAGAGCTACAGCCCCGCCTACGACACCCTGCTCAAGTTCGGCCCGCTGCAGTCGGTCACGGTCGCGGTGCGCGAAACCGGCAGGATGGCCGCCGATTCATTGGCCATGATGGGCCGGATCGTGACCGGCAAAGCCTCGCTGCAGAACGTTTCCGGCCCGGTCACCATTGCCCGGGTCGCCAATATTTCGGCCAAACGTGGCGTGGATTGGTTCATCCAGTTCCTCGCCCTGCTGTCGCTGAGCCTGTGCATCATCAACCTGCTGCCGATCCCCATCTTGGACGGCGGCCACCTGCTGTATTACCTTATCGAGTTGGTCAAGGGCAGCCCGCTGAGCGAGCGTGCCGTCGCCGCCGGCCAATACATCGGCCTGGCGTTGCTGGCCGGGCTGATGGGATTGGCGTTCTACAACGACATCCTCGGCCTGGTCCCGCGATGAACTTTTCCATGTTTTTGCCGTCTACAGCGTCGGCATCCCTTACCAATGAAATCGACCTTCCTACCGGACGTGACATGACGCGACTCCCCAATCGCCGCCTGCTGGCCCTCGCCCTCGCCGCCGTCACCGGCGCTCCCGCCCTGGCCCAGGCAGCCGAGCCCTTCACTGTCAGCGACATCCGCGTCGACGGCCTGCAGCGCATCAGCTCCGGTACGGTGTTCACCTACCTGCCGGTCGAGCGTGGCGAGACGGTCACCGACAGCAAGGTCGGCGAGACCATCCGCGCCCTGTACAAGACCGGCTTCTTCGAAGACGTGCAGCTGGATCGCCAGGGCAGCATCCTGGTGGTGACCGTCAAGGAACGTCCGGCGATCAACAAGCTGACCGTCACCGGCAACAAGGACATCAAGTCCGACCAGCTGCTCAAGGGTCTGTCCGACATCGGCCTGACCGAAGGCGGCACCTTCGATCGCCTGAGCCTGGATCGCGTGACCCAGGAACTTCGCCGCCAGTACAACGATCGTGGCAAATACACCGTCGACATCACCCCGACCGTGAGCCCGCTGGACCGTAATCGCGTCGACATCGCCATCGCGATCAAGGAAGGCAAGGCGGCCAAGATCCGCCACGTCAACATCGTCGGCACCGAGAAGTACGACAGCAAGGACATCCTGGAATACTGGGAGTCCAAGGAGCACAACTGGGCGTCGTGGTACCGCCGTGACGACCAGTACTCCAAGGAAAAGCTGTCCGGCGACCTGGAGAAGCTCAACTCCTGGTACCTGGACCGCGGCTATGTCGACTTCAGCATCGACTCGACGCAGGTGTCGATCAGCCCCGACAAGCGCGACATGTTCATCACCGCCGGCGTGACCGAAGGTGACCAGTACAAGATCTCCGAGATCAAGGTCAGCGGCGATACGATCCTGCCGCAGGAAGACGTCGAGCGCATGGTCGTGCAGAAATCCGGCGACACGTTCTCGCGTGCGCTGCTGGAATTCAGCTCCGACTCGATCACCAACTCGCTGTCCAACATCGGTTATGCCTTCGCCAAGGTGAACCCGATTCCGACCACCAACCGCGCCGAGCAGACCGTGGCGGTCAACATGCAGGTCGTGCCGGGCCCGCGCGTGACCGTCCGCCGCATCATCTTCAAGGGCAATACCCGCACCTCCGACGAGGTGATGCGCCGCGAAATGCGCCAGTTCGAGAACAGCTGGTACTCGCAGGCCGCGATCGACCGTTCCAAGATCCGCCTGCAGCGCCTGGGTTACTTCGAGGCGGTGGAAGTGGAAACCCCGCCCGTCAGCGGCAGCAACGACCAGGTCGACGTCGTCTACAACGTCAAGGAAACCACCTCGGGCAGCTTCGTGTTCGGCCTGGGCTATTCGCAGTCCTACGGCATGACCACCTCGGTGCAGCTGTCGCAGAACAACTTCCTGGGCGGCGGCAACCGCGTGTCGGTCGAAGCTTCGCGTAGCAGCTACCTGCAGCGCTACGGCTTCAGCTACACCAACCCGTACTTCACCGATGACGGCGTCTCGCTGGGTTACAACCTGTCCTGGCGCGAACTGGACTACTCCGACTTCAACACCGCGCAGTACAACAGCACCAACGGTTCGGCGCAGGTGGTATTCGGCGTGCCGATTACCGAGACCGACACCGTCTCGCTGATGTTCGGCATCGACAGCAACCAGATCACCACGTACGCGGGCTCGACCCCGAAGTCGATCATCGATTACATCGATGCCGTCGGCAGCCGCACCTTCCATGCGTGGCGCACCGAGCTGGGTTGGGCCCGCGACTCGCGCAACGACTACTTCATGCCGACCCGCGGTACCTACCAGCGCGTGGGCCTGGAAACCACCCTGCCGGGTTCGACCATCGAGTACTACAAGCTGAACTACCAGATCAGCAAGTACTGGCCGATCATCCCCTCGCTGGTGATCAACACCCGCGCCGAAATCGGCTACGGCGATGCCTACGGCAACGACAAGACCCGCGTGATCGACAACGGCGACGGCACCACCCGCACCGTCACCGCGTCGGGCCTGCCGTTCTACGAGAACTTCTACGCCGGTGGTACCAACTCGGTTCGTGGCTTCGAGGACAACACCCTCGGCCCGCGCGAAGTCACCAACGGCTACCCGAACGGCCAGCCGCTGGGTGGTTCGCTGAAGACCGTCGGTTCGGTCGAAGCCTACTTCCCGCGCCTGTTCGACAGCCCGTCGGCCCGTGTGTCGGCCTTCGTCGACTTCGGCAACGTCTACAACGGCACCGACAACTTCAAGGCCAACGAGCTGCGCGTCTCCACTGGTGTAGCCCTGCTGTGGCGCGCCCCGGTCGGCCCGATCTCGATCAGCTATGCGTTCCCGCTGAAGAAGAAGGACGGCGACGAGATCGAACGTCTGCAATTTACGTTTGGTGGCCAGTTCTAACTGGCCCCCAAACGTTCCCACGGTTTGCGATGCAAACCGCGGGGCCTATCCTGCTCCCTATGCCCCGCGCCGCTACGCATGCCATCCATGGCATGCGCCCTTCGGGCCGTTGCATAGCAACGTTGGGAATCGCTCCTGCGATTCCCAGCGGCGCGCCCCCCTTAACAAAGGGCGGCTCTCCACCAGACGGGGTACGAATCGCCGGGCTCTGCCCGGCGTTTTTGTTTTCGGGCGCCCGCGCGGGCGCGGCAGCCGAACTGCTTTTGATTTTTTCTGTTTTTCCGTGGCTGGCACTCGCGCCAGACCGTCGAAGGGCGGATGGGTGGGGCCCGCGAGGGTGTGAGCCGCATGGATGCGGCGACCAAGGCTACAGGGACGTACTTGCGCCGTCCCTCGCGGGCCCCACCCGTCCGACCCGGCCCTCGGGCCTCGGGCCTCACTCTGCCAGCCACGAGGGGCCCCGCCGTTGGCCGCAGAACCGCTCCCGCATGACCGCAATGGCGTCACACGTTAAACTCCCGCCGTGAATACTCCTACCTACACCGCCCAGCAACTCGCCGATCAGTTCGGCCTGCAGGTCCATGGCGACCCAGGCACCGCCATCCATGGCGTGGCCACCCTCGCCCATGCCGGTGCCGGCCAGCTGACCTTCCTTGCCAATCCGCGCTACCGCGCCCAGCTGGCCGACAGCCAGGCCGGCATCGTAGTGCTGCGCGCCGAGGATGCCGACGCGGCTCCCGGCACCGCGCTGGTTGCCAAGGACCCTTACACCACCTTTGCCAAGATCGGCGCGCTGTTCGACATCGCCCCGACCCGCCCGTCGGGCATCCATCCCAGCGCAGTGATCGATCCGCAGGCGCAGGTCGCCGCCAGCGCCCACGTCGGTCCGTTCGTCACCATCGGCGCACGCAGCGTCATCGGCGAGAACTGCATCATCGGCGCCGGCAGCATCATCGGCGAAGACTGCACCCTCGACAGCGGCTGTGAACTGATCGCCCGCGTCACCCTGGTCACCCGCGTCAAGCTGGGCAAGCGCGTGCGCATCCATCCCGGCGCCGTGCTGGGCGCCGATGGCTTCGGCTTGGCCATGGACGCTGGCAAATGGATCAAGGTGCCGCAGCTTGGCGGCGTGCGCATCGGCGACGACTGCGAGATCGGCGCCAACACCTGTGTCGACCGTGGCGCGCTGGAAGACACCGTGCTGGCCGAGGACGTCCGCCTGGACAACCTGGTGCAGATCGCACACAACGTGCAGATCGGCGCCCACTCGGCCATCGCAGGCTGCACCGGCATTGCCGGCAGCGCCAAGATCGGCCGTTACTGCCTGCTCGGCGGCGCCGTTGGCGTCGTCGGTCATCTTGAAATCTGCGACAAGGTCGTGATCACCGGCAAATCGGTGGTCCGCAACTCCATCACCGAGCCGGGCGAGTATTCCTCCGGCACGCCCCTGACCGACAACCGCACGTGGCGCAAGAATGCCGCGCGCTTCAAGCAGCTCGATGCACTGGCCCGTCGCATCCTGTCTGTGAGCAAGGAGAAAGAATGAGCCACACCCAGACCCTGCCGGACATGGCGCAGATCCAGACGCTGCTTCCGCACCGCTACCCGTTCCTGCTGGTGGACAAGGTGGTGTCGATCGACTACGAGAAGCGCACGATCGTCGCGACCAAGAACGTCAGCATCAACGAGCCGTTCTTCCAGGGCCACTTCCCGGGCCAGCCGATCATGCCCGGCGTGCTGATCATCGAAGCCATGGCCCAGGCCGGCGGCGTGCTGACCCAGTTGACGCTGGGCCGCGATGCGCAGTCCAAGCTGTTCTACATGGTCAAGGTCGACAAGGCCCGCTTCACCAAGCAGGTGGTGCCCGGTGACGTGCTGGAGATGCACGTGGAGATCAAGCGCGTGATCCGCAACATGGCCGTGTACGACTGTGTGGCCAAGGTCGACGGCGAAGTCGTCGCCTGCGCCGAGGTGCTGTGCGCCGGCACCCGCGAATGACCCTGGCTGGAGGTCCGAGATGAGCGACAACTCCCCCCTGATCCACCCCACTGCCGTGATCGATCCGTCGGCGCGCCTGGCCGACGATGTCCGCGTGGGCGCGTTCACGATCATCGGGCCGGACGTCGAGATCGGTGCCGGCACCGAGGTCGGTCCGCACTGCAGCATCCATGGCCCGACCCGGATCGGCCGCGACAACCGTTTCATCGGCCATGTCGCGGTCGGCGGCGAACCGCAGGACAAGAAGTACGGCGGTGAACGCACCGAACTGGTGATCGGCGACCGCAACGTGTTCCGCGAGTTCGTCACCCTCAACCGTGGCACTGGCGGCGGCGGTGGCATCACCACCATCGGCGATGACAACTGGATGCTGGCCTACACGCACGTGGCCCACGATTGCCACGTCGGCAACTTCTGCGTGTTCTCCAACAACACCACCCTGGCCGGGCACGTGACCGTGGGTGACTACGTGATCATCAGCGGCTTCGCTGGTGCGCACCAGTTCTGCCGCATCGGTGCACATGCCTTCCTCGGCATGGGCGCGCTGACCAATGGCGACGTCCCGCCGTTCACCATGGTCGGCACCGACTCGCTGGGCCGCCCGCGCGGCATCAACAGCGAGGGCCTGAAGCGTCGCGGCTTCGATCCCGAACGCATCACCGCCATCAAGCGTGCCTACCGCACGCTGTACGTGGCGGGCCTGCCGCTGGCCGAAGCCAAGGCACAGCTGGCCGAACAGGCGCGCGACAGTGACGACGTCAAGTCGATGCTGGACTTCATCGAGCACACCGAGAGGCACCTGCTGCGATGAGCAGCGCGACCGGCCAGGCGCCGGCCGGCGCCGAGGTGATTTCGCTGGCCTCGATGGCCGGCAGCGTGCCTGCACACCGGGTGCTCAGCGAGCGCCCGTTGCGGATCGCCCTGGTCGCCGGTGAAGCCTCCGGCGACCTGCTCGGCGCAGGCCTGGTGCGCGAACTGAAGGCCCGCTTCCCGCATGCCGAATTCGCCGGCATCGGCGGCGATGCCATGCGCAGCGCCGGCTGCCAGACCTGGCACGATGCCAGCGAACTGGCGGTGATGGGCCTGACCGAAGTCCTGCGCCATCTGCCGCGGCTGCTCAAGCTGCGTTCGGCCTTCCGCCAGCGTGCGCTGGAGTGGCAACCGGATGTGTTCATCGGCATCGACGCTCCGGACTTCAATCTGGGCATCGAACGCTGGCTGAAACAGCGTGGCGTGCGCACCGTGCACTACGTCAGCCCTTCGGTGTGGGCATGGCGCGAGAAGCGTGCCGAGAAGATCGGCAGCAGCGCCGACCTGGTGCTGTGCCTGTTCCCGATGGAACCGCCGATCTACGCCAAACACGGCATCGACGCGCGCTTCGTCGGCCATCCGATGGCCGATGACATCCCGCTGCACGTCGACCGGGAAGCGGCCCGGATCGAGCTCGGCCTGCCCGCCTCGGCCAAGGTGCTGGCCGTGCTTCCCGGCAGCCGCCTGGGCGAGATATCCAAGCTCGGCGAAGCCTTCTTCGAGGCCGCCTGGCAGGTATCCGAGCGCATTCCCGGCCTGCACGTGGTGGTGCCGGCGGCCAATGCGGCCTGCCGGCGCCTGATCGAAGAGCAGCTGTCACGCTCGGCGCTGCCGGTGGCCTATTCGCATGTACTGGACGGCCAGGCACGCAATGCGATGATCGCCGCCGACGTGGTGGTGCTGGCCTCCGGTACCGCCACCCTGGAGGCGATGCTGGTGAAGCGCCCGATGGTGGTCGGCTACCGGGTCAACGAACTGACGTACCGCCTGGTGAAGGCGCTGGGGTTGATCAAGGTCGACCGCTTCGCCCTGCCCAACATCCTGGCCGGCCAGGACCTGGCGCCAGAGCTGATGCAGCACGACTGCACGCCGGAAAAACTGGCCGCCGCCATCCAGCAATGGTTCGACCATCCGCAGCGGATCGCCGATCTGCAGGGCACCTACGCGCGCCTGCATGAACGGCTGCGCCGCAATGCATCGGCGCGCGCAGCCGATGCCGTTGGCGAGCTGCTGGTGCGCGGCCAGGAAAAGGCATGAGCCGCCGCCACGCCGCAGCCGCCAGCCTGGCCTTGTTCGATGGTGCCGCGGTGATCGACCCCGGCCACCGCATCGCCGGTGTCGACGAAGCCGGACGCGGACCGCTGGCCGGCCCCGTCGCGGTGGCAGCGGTGGTGTTCGACCCGCAGCGGCCACGACTGAACGGCCTGGATGATTCCAAGCAGCTGACCGCGGCCCGCCGCGAGCAGCTGCATGACCGCATCCTCGACCGCGCCCTGGCCTGGCACGTGGTGCTGGTGGACGTGGAAGCCATCGATCGCCTGAACATCTATCAGGCCACCCTGCAGGGCATGCGCGATGTGGTCGCGGCGGTGGCCCACGTGGCCGGCTTCGCCCGCATCGACGGCAACGTGGTACCCAAGGGGCTGGTGCTGCCGGCGCAGGCGCTGGTCGGCGGCGATGGCATCGACCGCGCGATCATGGCGGCCTCGATCCTGGCCAAGGTCTCGCGCGACCGCTACATGCTGGACCTGCACGCACGCCACCCGCAGTACGGCTTCGACCAGCACAAGGGCTACGGCACCCCGGCGCATCTGGCCGCCCTGCGTGAACACGGCCCATGCGCGGAGCACCGGCGCAGCTTCGCCCCGGTGCGCGAGTGCCTGGAGGCGCCGCCGGCTGGGGCGGCCGCCATCGCGATCGCCTGAACGTTCGCCGGGCATGGCCCTGCGCTACCACGGCAACATGAACGCCCCCGGTAGCGCCGTGCCATGCCCGGCGGCATTGGCGATATCGCGCACCGTCAAGTCCTTGTCGCAACCCCCTGCCCTCGCTACCCTGACCGGGCACTCCAGCGCTTCCCGACCCCGGCGACGATTCCCGCGTCTGCACCCGGGGCCTGCGCGCTCCAACCTGGTCCGGCATGTCCAACTCCCGCTTCGTACATCTCCACGTCCACACCGAGTTCTCGCTGGCGGACTCCACCATCCGCGTGCCGGCCAAGCCGGACCAGGCTGACCCGAAGAAGGCCAAGCAGGCCAACCTGCTGTCGCGCTCGGTCGAACTCGGCCTGCCTGCGCTGGCGGTGACCGACCTCAACAACCTGTTCGCCCTGGTCAAGTTCTACAAGGCCGCCGAAGGCGTGGGCATCAAGCCCATCGCCGGCGCCGACGTGATGATCGCCGAAGAAGGCCAGGACCCGTGGCGGATGACCCTGCTGTGCCGCGACCGCGAGGGCTACCTGAGCCTGTCGCGTCTGCTGACCCGGGCATGGATGGAAGGCCATCGCCCCGAGGGCGGCGTGGCGGTGCATCCGGACTGGCTGAAGGCCGGCAACGCCAACCTGTTCGCCCTGGCCGGCCGTGAGAGTCTGGCCGGGCGCCTGGCCCTGGATGGCAAGCACGATCTGGCCGAGCAGCAGCTGGCCGACTGGCAGCGCGTGTTCGGCGACGGCCTGCACCTGGAGCTGACCCGCACCGGCCGCGATGGCGAAGAGAGCTTCAACCAGTTCGCGCTGATGGCCGCCGGCCAGCGTGGCCTGCCGGTGATCGCCAGCAACGACGTACGCTTCCTGTCGCCGTCCGATTTCAGCGCGCACGAAGCCCGCGTGTGCATCTCCACCGGCCGCGTACTGGATGACCCCAAGCGCCCGCGCGAGTACAGCGACCAGCAGTACCTGAAGTCGGCCGAAGAGATGTGCGCGCTGTTCGCCGACATCCCCGATGCGATCGACAACACGCTGGCGCTGGCCGAGCGCTGCAACATCGAGATGCGCTTGGGCACCTACTTCCTGCCCGACTATCCGGTGCCCGACGAGGAGACGCTGGACAGCTGGATCCGCAGCGAGTCGCGCAAGGGCCTGGCCGCACGCCTGGAAAAGAATCCCATCGCGCCCGGCATGACCGCGCAGGATTACAGCGACCGCCTCGAGTTCGAGCTGGACACCATCATCAAGATGGGCTTCCCCGGCTACTTCCTGATCGTGGCCGACTTCATCCAGTGGGGCAAGGCGCAGGGCATTCCGATCGGCCCGGGCCGTGGTTCGGGTGCGGGCTCGCTGGTGGCGTGGGCACTGCAGATCACCGATCTGGACCCGCTGCCGTACAACCTGCTGTTCGAGCGCTTCCTCAACCCCGAACGCGTGTCGATGCCCGACTTCGACATCGACTTCTGCATGGACCGCCGCGACGAAGTGATCGACTACGTTGCGCGCAAATATGGCCGCGAGCGGGTCAGCCAGATCATCACCTACGGCACGATGGCGGCCAAGGCGGTGGTGCGCGACTCCGGCCGCGTGCTCGGCTTCCCCTACGGCCTGGTCGACGGCGTCGCCAAGCTGATCCCGAACATCCTCGGCATCTCGCTGAAGGATGCGATGGGTGAGGGCAAGGACAGCGAGATGGCTTCGCCCGAGCTGATCCAGCGCTACCAGAGCGAGGACGACGTCCGCGACCTGATCGACCTGGCACGGCAGCTGGAGGACCTGACCCGCAACGCCGGCAAGCACGCCGGTGGCGTGGTGATCGCGCCCGAGCCGTTGAGCGAGTTCTGCCCGCTGTTCGCCGAACACGATGAAGACGGCCGCGGCAAGAATCCGGTCACCCAGTTCGACAAGAACGACGTTGAAGAAGTCGGCCTGGTGAAGTTCGACTTCCTCGGCCTGCGCACGCTGACGATCATCGACTGGGCGGTGAAGGCGATCAACAAGCGCCACGAGCGCGCCGGCATTCCGCCGGTGGACATCACCCAGCTGCCGCTGGACGATGCGCCCACCTACAAGGACATCTTCGCCTCGGGCAATACCGGCGCGGTGTTCCAGTTCGAATCCTCGGGCATGCGCCGCCTGCTGAAGGACGCCAAGCCCGACCGTTTCGAAGACCTGATCGCGCTGGTGTCGCTGTACCGACCCGGCCCGATGGACCTGATTCCCTCCTTCGTCGACCGCAAGCACGGGCGCGAAGACGTGGAGTATCCCGATCCGCGCACCGAGCGCATCCTGCGCGACACCTACGGCATCATGGTGTACCAGGAGCAGGTGATGCAGATGGCGCAGATCGTCGGCGGCTACTCGCTGGGCGGCGCCGACCTGCTGCGCCGTGCGATGGGCAAGAAGGTGCCGGCGGAAATGGCCAAGCACCGCGAGATCTTCCGCGAAGGTGCGGCCAAGGACGGCGTCGGCGAAGCGAAGGCCGATGCGATCTTCGACCTGATGGAGAAGTTCGCCGGCTACGGCTTCAACAAGTCGCACGCCGCCGCCTACGCGCTGGTGAGTTACCAGACGGCCTGGCTCAAGCGCCATTACCCGGCCGAGTTCATGGCCGCGACGCTGTCTTCGGACATGGACAACACCGAAAAGGTGGTCGGCTTCCTGGACGAGGTACGCAACCTCGGCCTGACCGTGCTGCCGCCGAAGGTGAACCAGTCCGCCTTCATGTTTGAAGCGTCCACGCCGGACACGATCCAGTACGGCCTGGGGGCGATCAAGGGCGTCGGCCAGGGTGCCTGCGAAGCGGTGGTGGAGGAACGCCTTCGCGGCGGCGACTACACCGACCTGCTCGACTTCTGCACCCGCATCGGTTCGGCCAAGCTCAACCGGCGCACGCTGGAAGCAATGATCAACTGCGGTGCGCTGGATGAGCTGGGCCACAACCGTGCCTCGCTGATGCTGCAGCTGCCGGAAGTGATCAAGGCCACCGAACAGATGGCGCGCGAGCGTGCGTCCGGCCAGAACTCGCTGTTCGGCGGCCCCGAGCCGGGCGTGCAGGCCATCCACCTGGAGCTGCAGGAAACCGACGAATGGCCGTTGCTGCAACGCCTCAACGGTGAGCGCGACACGCTGGGCTTCTACCTCAGCGGCCACCCGTTCGACCCGTGGCGCGATGACGTGCGCGACCTGGTCGGTACCGACCTCGGCTCGGTGGAAAAGATCTGGAGTGCCAACAGCAACAGCGGTGGCGGCGAGAAGCGCTGGCGTCCGGAAGTGCAGACCGTGCTTGCCGGCCAGGTGGTCGGCGTGCGCCGCAAGGGCGAGAGCCAGATCTTCATCCAGCTGGAAGATGGCCGTGGCCGCGTCGAATGCAGCGCGTTCTCCGATGCCATGGCCGAGTTCGGCCACCTGATGACCAAGGATCGTATCCTGGTGGTCAAGGGCGGCCTGCGCGAAGACGAATTCAATGGCGGCTTCGCACTGCGCATCCGCCAGTGCTGGGACTTCGACGAGGTCTGTGCGAACTACGCCACGCGCCTGTCGCTGCGGCTGGACCTGCGCCATCAGCGGCCGGTGTGGGAGCGCATCGACGCCCTGCTCGACCGCCATCGCCCCGGCCGCACGCCCCTGCGCCTGGACCTGCTGCTGAAGGGCCCCGATGGCGGCATCGCCGGCATGCTCGATGTTTCCGGGCAGAGCGCGGTGCGCGTCGATTCCAAGCTGATGGAGGCGCTGCGCGCCGAACCGGCCGTGCGCACGCTGAAGGTGCGCTACAGCCCGCCATGGGCCAGCTGAGGCTGGCCCCACCCCGTTTCCGCTTTCCCGCTGCATACGTCAAGGACGATTGCCCGTAATGAAGAACCTGCTGTTGCCGATGATGGCCGCGCTCGCGCTGGCCGGCTGTTCCTCCAAGGTCGATTTCGAGATCGACAACCCGACCGATGCGCCGCTGGCGATCAGCATCGATGGCAAGGACCTGCCGGTGGCCGCGCACGCGTCGCGACCGATCAGCCTGGCTGCCGGTGAGCATCACCTGCATACCGACCGCCTGGGCGATGTGCGCTTCATCGTCTACGCCGACGGCCGCGGCGGCCTGATCAATCCCAGCCTCAGCGAGTACGTGACGGCGCGCGAGATCTATGTAACCGGCGAGGACAAGCTGAAGAACTTCGGTGTCAGCGGCCTGGGCATCGAGCTGGGCGGCGTCGAGTTCAAGGGACCGTTCGAAAAGCACCACGGCCTGTTCATCGACAAGACCTGGAACTTCGGCGTGCGCGAGCCGTTCCCCGAGGAGCAGGTGGTTGCGCACGTGGACTCGACCGGCGGCCGGATCAGCACCAAGATCTTCACCGCGCCGGAGTTCATCACCTACATCGAGGCCAGCATGGGCGAACCCGGTGCCTACAAGCGCGAGCAGCCCGCCGGCTACGTGGCCCCGGCCTACACGCTGGAACCGGCGCCGGCGCTGCCCGCGCTGGACCCGGCCTTCGAGGCCCATGCCGGTCCGGTGCGCGACATCTATGCCCGCTGGCTGAAGGCCACCACGGCCAGCGAGCAGAAGGCCCTGCGCAAGGAAGACTTCCAGGCGCAGATGGCCTTCACCCAGGCCACCATGACGCTGGGCGCGAAGCTGCCGGTGGCGGCCAACCAGGCCTACAACGACTTCGTGACGATCCGCAGTACCGAAATGGCCCGCAGCGCGCTGGTCCTGCCCTGAACCGGCGGCCGGCGGACCGACTGGCGCCGCCGGCCCCCACTGCGCTACCGTCGGCTTCCAGACGAAGGCGTACGGGCCGTTCCTGCGCATTCGGCTAGAATTCCCCTCTTCTTTACACGACGGCTTCCGATGAATCCGAACTACCTCGACTTCGAGCAACCCATCGCCGACCTGGAAGCCAAGATCCAGGAACTGCGCAACGCCAGTGCCGGGCCGGCGGTCAATGTCGAGGCCGAAGTGCATGCGCTGCAGGACAAGCTGCGCGTGCGCACCGCACAGATCTTCCGCAACCTGACCTCGTGGCAGGTGCTGCAGCTGGCCCGCCATCCGTCGCGCCCGTACACCGCCGACTACATCCGCATCATCTGCGATGAGTTCCAGGAACTGGCCGGCGACCGTGCCTTCGCCGACGACAAGGCGATCATGGGCGGCCTGGCCCGCATCAATGGCCGGTCGGTGATGGTCATCGGCCACCAGAAGGGCCGCGACACCAAGGAAAAGATCAAGCGCAACTTCGGCATGCCCAAGCCCGAGGGCTACCGCAAGGCGCTGCGCCTGATGAAGATGGCCGAGCGTTTCGGCCTGCCGGTGCTGACCCTGATCGACACCGCCGGCGCCTGGCCGGGCATCGATGCCGAGTCACGCGGCCAGTCCGAAGCGATCGCGCGCAACCTGATCGAAATGGCCGAACTGAAGGTGCCGATCATCTGCACCGTGATCGGTGAAGGCGGCTCCGGTGGCGCACTGGCGCTGGGCGTGGGCGACCGTACCGTGATGCTGGAATACGCGGTGTACTCGACCATCACCCCGGAAGGCTGTGCTTCGATCCTGTGGAAGGATGCCGGCAAGGCCAAGGATGCTGCCGAGCAGCTGGGCCTGACCGCGCCGCGCCTGAAGGGCCTGGGCCTGGTCGACAAGGTCGTGCGCGAGCCGACCGGCGGCGCCCACCGCAACCCGACGCAGATGGCCAAGCGACTGAAGGCCGTGCTGCTGAACGAGCTGGACGCGCTGGATGCGCTGTCCACCGAAGAGCTGCTGGACCAGCGCTACAAGCGCCTGCGCAGCTACGGTACTTACGAAGCGGCCTGAGCCTGTGCTCGAGGCGTTACTTTTCTTTTCGCGAAAAGAAAAGTAACCAAAAGAAACGCTCCGCCAGCCGCGAGCCGGTGTGCTCTGCACACCGGTTCCCTGCGCTCCTCAGTCCGCCAAGGGACGGCGCGGAACTCGCTACGCTCAAACATCCGCGCCTCTACGCCCTTGCCGGACCTCCGGTGCTCGGCTCGCTTGAAGGCGGATTGGGAAAGCGGAGCGAAAAGCATCCACGCATGGCGTGGATCTACTGGGTGCAGGTGCGGCGTTTGACGTTGGGTCCGCCTTTTAGCGAGCCGAGCATCGCAGGGGAATCAGGGGCGTAGAGGCGCCGATGTCTGAGCGCAGCGAGTTCGGCGCCGTCCCCTGATTCACCGAGAAGCACAGGGCACCGGTGCGTAGCACCGGCTCGCGACCTGGCGGCGTGTTCTTTGGTTACTTTCTTGCACGAGCAAGAAAGTGACATGTTCGAGAGCTCCATATCTCAGAACGGCTTGGCCAGCACCAGCCAGACGATCGGGATGAAGGCCAGCAGCGGGATCTCGTTGATCCAGCGCAGCGCGCGCGACGACGGCAGCGCCCTGCCCCTGGCCACGCCCTTGAGCAGCCGCCCGATCCAGATGAAGTACGCCAGCAGCACCACCACCAGGCCCAGCTTGGCGTGCAGCCATCCCGCGCCACCCGGGGCGACCATGGTCGGGAAATCCGGAATCACCTTGTAGCCCAGCCACAGCACCAGGCCGAGCACGAACGCCAGGCCGAACATCGAATGGCCGAAGCGATACAGGCGCATGCCCATCAGCTGCAGGCGCTCGACCACCGCCGGCTGCCCCGCCGTCTCGGACAGGTTCACCAGGATGCGCGGCAGGTAGAACACCGTGGCCATCCATGCCACCACGAACACGATGTGGAAGGTCTTGACCCAGTAATAGCTCTGCATGCGCTCGCTCCGGCGGCTGGCGTGGATGTCCGCCATTCTCGCATGCGCTGACGAGGCCACCTCACGTGCAACCGCCGCGACACATCGACGCATGACGTGCTGCAACGCCGTACGATAGGCGCCGATTTCACGACTGCACCCGAACGCCATGGACAAGACCTACGACGCCGCCTACTTCCAGCGCTGGTACCGGCACGCCGACATCGGCGGCAGCGCGCGCCTGGCGCGCAAGGTCGCCCTCGCCGTGGCGACGGCCGAGTACTACCTGGAACGACCGATCCGCAGCGTGCTGGATATCGGCTGCGGCGAAGGTGCGTGGCGCGCACCGCTGCTGAAACTGCGTCCGAAGGTCGAATACCTCGGTTTCGACAGCAGCGAGTACGCTGTGCGCCGCTACGGCCGCACCCGCAACCTGCACCTGGCCAGCTTCGGCGATTTCGCCTGGCTGCGCCCCTGCGCCCCGGTCGACCTGCTGATCTGTTCGGACGTGATGCATTACGTGCCCAACCGCGAACTGCGCGCGGGCCTGGCCGGGCTGGCCGAACTGACCGCAGGGGTGGCCTTCCTGGAGACCTTTGCCGCCGAAGATGAATTCGAGGGCGACCATGACGGCTTCCAGTCGCGCCCGGCCCGCTGGTACCGGCGCGAGCTGACGCGCCAAGGCCTGCAGGCAGTCGGGTCCCACCTCTGGCTGGGGCCAGCACTGGCCACCGAAGCCACTGCGCTGGAACAGGCGGCCCGCTGAATACGGCCAGTGCGTCTGCTTAACGTCCGGGACAGTCGGATGCGCTATGCTGCGCGGCAACATAAGACCATACATATTCGGTCGGCATGCTCTATCAACTGCACGAACTGACCCGCAACCTGCTCGCCCCCTGGGTGCACCAGGCCCAGGCCAACGCCAAGTTCTTCGCCAACCAGGGACACTGGTGGTCGCAGATGCCCGGCGCTGATCGCCTGGCGGCGGTCAATGAGCTGTTCCATCGCATCGGCAAGGATTACGAGAAGCCCGAATGGGGCATCAACGAAATCGAGGTCGAGGGCGAGCGCGTGCCGATCGTGGTGCACGAGGAACTCAGCAAGCCGTTCTGCAAGCTGCTGCGCTTCAAGCGCCACAGCAATGAAGCCGACCAGCTGCACACCATGCTCAACCAGCCGTTCGTGCTGGTGGTGGCGCCGTTGTCGGGTCATCACGCCACGCTGCTGCGCGACACCGTGCGCACGTTGCTGCGCGACCATCGCGTCTATGTGACCGACTGGGTCGACGCGCGCATGGTGCCCGGCAGCGAGGGCGAGTTCGGGCTGGACGACTACATCGCCTACATCCAGGAGTTCATCCGCCACCTTGGCGTGGAGCGCCTGCACGTGGTGAGTGTCTGCCAGCCGACCGTACCGGTGCTGGCCGCGGTTTCATTGATGGCCAGCCGCGGCGAACCGACGCCGCGCACGCTGGTGATGATGGGTGGCCCGATCGATGCGCGCTGCAGCCCGACCGCGGTCAACAACCTGGCGACGCAGAACCCGTTGTCGTGGTTCGAGAACAATGTCATCCACACCGTGCCGGCCAGCTATCCCGGTGCCGGCCGCCGCGTGTATCCCGGTTTCCTGCAGCACGCCGGCTTCCTGTCGATGAATCCCAGCCGCCACTTCAGCTCGCACTGGGATTTCTACACCGACCTGGTGAAGGGCGACCTGGAGGATGCCGACGCGCACCGTCGCTTCTACGACGAGTACAACGCGGTGCTGGACATGCCGGCCAAGTACTACCTGGACACCATCTCCGTGGTGTTCCAGGACTTCCTGCTGCCGCGTGGCGAGTGGGTGGTCAATGGCGAAAAGGTCGACCCGTCGGCAATCCGCGATACCGCGCTGCTGAGCATCGAAGGCGAGCTGGACGATATCGCCGGCCTCGGCCAGACCGAAGCGGCGCAGGCACTGTGCAGCGGTATACCGGCCGAACGCCGTGAACACTTCATCGTGGATGGTGCCGGCCATTACGGCATCTTCAGCGGCCGCCGCTGGCGCGAAGTGGTGTACCCGAAGGTGCGTGACTTCTTCGCCGCGCATGCCGAAGCCCCGGCATCGAAGGCCACGAAGAAGAAGAGCAACGTCACCCCGCTGCGCCGCAAGGCGGGGTAGCACGTCCCTGGTGGATGCCAACCTTGGTTGGCGCTTTCGGTAGATGCCAACCTTGGTTGGCGCTCTTTCAAGCGTACTGACACCTGATGGTTCGTGCCAACCAAGGTTGGCACCTACCATGGCGAAGTGCCGACCGAGGTCGGCACTCACCAGAGAACAGATCGCTGCCTTACAAGCGCACCAGCAGGTTCTTGGCCAGCATGCCGTGCAGCTTGCCGATGCCGCGTGCCAGGTGCATCGTCAGCAGCAGCAGCAACACACCCACCGCTGCTACCACGATCGCCACCAGCGGCGAGGCTGCCATCGGCAGCACGTTCACGTCGTTGATGTAGATGCCGGGGATGTCGCCGCTGAAGATCGCCGCCACCGGTGCCCAGATCAAGCCCAGCGACAGCGACAGCAGGGTCACCGCGATGGTGAAGTAGATGATGCCCAGCGGCAGCATCAGCACGAAGTACAGCAGGGTCAGCCAAGTGCGGCCATCGGTGAACATGTCGCCGATACGCTGCAGCCAGCTGCGGCTGCGGTCGGTGTACTGCGGCCGGCGCGGCATGCGCTCGCCCAGCAGCGCTTCCACCAGCCGCCCTTCCAGCAACGCCAGTCCACGCACCGAGCCGAAGAACAGCACCGTCAGCGGGACGCCGATGATCAGGATCAGCAGGCCCAGCGACAGCGACAGACCGGTGACCACCCAGGTGAAGAAGAAGATGCCGGTGGCCAGCGACAACAGCATGTAGAACAGCGCGCCGTAGGTGTGCGGGTCCGTCACTACGCCGAAGAAACGCGCCAGCAGCGAGCGTTGCACGGGCGCTGCTGGTTGTGCCGCCGGTGCAGCACCGCTGGCCTCGGCCGCTGCACGCAGCACCGGGCCGGTGTCGGCCCGCGGCGTGCGCAGCGCGCGGTTCACCGTGAGCTCGGTTTCGCGGTAGATCTCCGCCACCTCGTCCGGTGCGCCGTAGCTGCCGGCGACGTCGGCGATGACCTCGGCTTCGCTGCGGCCGGGTTGCGCCGCCAGTTCAGAGCGCAGGTATTCCTCGGCGTCGTACAGGGCATCCTGCACCATCGCCGGATCGGCACCGGCCAGCGCGGCACGCAGCTGCGCCAGGTACTGCGGGATGGTGCTGGGCAGACGGTTGCCTGCCAGGTCCAGGTCGTTCATTGCGGTACCCCCTCCAACACGGAATCGACGGAATCACGGGTGTCGCGCCAGGCCTGGCGCCATTGCTGCAGCACCTCCCGGCCACGCGCATTGATGCGGTAGTAGCGGCGCGGCGGCCCGCTGCTGGACGGCTCCACATGGCTCTCCAGCAGGCCGGCGCCCTCCAGGTTGCGCAGCACCGGGTACAGCGCGCTCTGCTTGCCACTGAGCACGCCCTCGCCCACCCGTTCCAGCTCCTTGGCGATCAGGTAGCCGTACAGCGGCTCACCGGCGCGGGCCAGCACTGCGAGCAGGGCCAGCGACACGGTGCCGGCGCTGAGCTCCTTCTGGAACTTCTTCAGGTGGACATCGTCCTCGGACATGACCGGCCCTCCACTACGTTGAAGTCCACAGTAGTGCGAAGTTCGGTATAGCGAATGTGTCGTTAGTCACTCTGCCGGTTGGGTACCGGCCACATCAGGCTTGGCGGACCGCCTCAGCCAGCCGCTGTGCCATTGCATTGGAGAGGTCGTGCCCACCGTGTTCAAGGCGGGTCAGCAGGGCCTGTCTGCGCGCTGCCGACAGCGGTGAGTAACCCTCGCTCACTCGAAGCCAGTTCTCCACCAGGCGCAGATGCCATGCACGTTCGTCCTGCCTCTGCGGGACCGCATCCAGCAGAAGTTCCAGATGCTGCCACAACGGCACGTGGGGCAGCAGCCGAAGCAGCCCGGTCTGAGCCACCGGGGAAGGACCGTCGTGGCAGAACGCCAGCAGCCGGGGGGCGTCCAGTTCGGCTACCCAGTCCGCCTGCGCGTGGGTCAACAGTTCGTGGATGCTTCGCCCCGGCTCCTCCAGCGCAACGCGCAGCAACGCCAGCCCTGCGCCGCCCTCGGCCCGTATCCAGCCTCGTACGCAATTCCGCCGATGGCGCGCCGTCACCCGTGGATAAAGCGACCGCAACAGTGCAACGTCCTCAGCGACGGCATGGTCGGCCAGCGCTTCCAGCGCCACGCGCCAGCGCCCCGCTGTCTGCTGCGCCAATGCGCTGCGCCACAACTCGATGGCCGGCGTTGCGTGGCGCTGCCGCACCAGGAATGCCGCCAGACTGCGGACGGCCCGTGCACGGTCGAACAGTGCATCCTCGACAAACACGTCGATCCCTTCCACCTCATGCGCCACCAACGTACGCAGGGCCGACGCGCGCACTTGGCTGGAGGGAGCCGTCAGCGCGATGCTGCACTGCTCCACCACCTGCGATGGGTCGCCCTCATCGAGAAGGTCCTGGAAGGCCATGCGCGCAATGCGCGGATCGCTGTCCCGCAGCGCACGCGCACGGATCGCCACACGCTCCGGGTGGACATCGAAGGCGATCGCATGGGCGCTCAGCCGCGTGAGTGAGTCACGATGGACGAGCAGTCCACCCAGCACTGCCCGCTGCGAGGGCGCCGATAGCCAGCCCTCCAGCGTATCCCTGCGCCAATCGGCATCCACCCGTTGCGCATCCTGCAAGCGAACCGCCAGCGGCCACGCTGCCAGCACGTCGTCGATGCTGCAGCGGGACAGCAGAACTTCCACCACCTGCTGGGCTACAACCCGCACCTCAGGGACCCAGTCATTGCAGCGCAGCAACGCACTGGAAAGCGTCAGACGCCCTGCAAGGGCGTCCATCCGCTGCAGCGCCGCCTGACGCGTGCGACCATTGCCGTCCGCGCCGGCGAGAAACAACGCAGCCGCCTTCACTGCGGCGGGTGCCTGCGGACTGACCCGAAGGCATTCGAGCAGCTCACTGCTCCGCGGCGCCCACCAACTGCGCCGGCGGCCATCGATATCGACCAGCATCCGTGGCGACTGTGCATGCAGCCAGCCGACACCGTCTTCGCCGTCATCGATATTGCCTTTCAGATAGCCATCGACCATCGCCTGCAGTTTGGCCCCTGGATCCAGCATTGGCATTTCGTGCGTCCATGCAAAGGAAGCACATCGTGCCGCAGGGGCGGCGCGACAGCCAGTCTGCAGGATTGGCGCAACAGCAGCGACTCGCGCAGAATCGACGCCTCGTTCATGTTCCGGGGATCCCATGCCGCACCGTCGCCGTCTTGCCCTGACCGCCCTCGCCCTGGCCTGCCTGCTGCCCGCAATGGCCAGCGCAGCCACACCCTACCGCAGCCCGCAGCAGATCCTTGATGCCTCGGCGGCCAGCGACTGGCGCACGCCGGACCCGGCCAACCTGCTGTACATGGACCTGCCGGCCGGGCGGGTGATCATCGAGCTGGCGCCGCAGTTCGCCCCGCGCCATGTCGCCAACATCCAGACCTTCGCCCACGAACACTTCTGGGACGGCACCAGCATCTACCGTTCGCAGGACAACTTCGTGGTGCAGTTCGGCGATGCCGACGCCGACGATGCCGCCAAGGCCAAGCCGTTCGGCAGCGCGCAGCGCAAGCTGCCGGCCGAGTTCGAGCGCGCCAGCGCCGGCCTGAAGGTGAGCGTGCTGCCGGATCGCGATGGCTGGGCAGCGCAGACCGGCTTCGTCGACGGCTTCCCGGTCGGTCAGGACCCGCAGGCCGGCAAGGCCTGGCTGGCGCACTGCTACGGCATGCTGGGTGCGGGCCGCAGCAACGAGGAAGACAGCAGCATCGGTGCAGAACTCTACGTGGTGACTGGCCAATCGCCGCGCCAGCTGGACCGCAACATCACCCTGGTCGGCCGCGTGCTGAAGGGCATGGAACTGCTCAGTGCGATCCAGCGTGGACCGGCACCGATGGGTTTCTACACCGACCCGAAGCTGCGCACACCGATCGTGTCGATCCGCCGCGCCAGTGACGTGCCTGCGGCCGAGCGCACGCCGATCCAGGTGCTGCGCACGGATTCAAAGACCTTCGCCGATACGGTGGAAGCGCGGCGCAACCGCGTGGATGATTTCTACAAGCGCCCGGCGGGGCATATCGACCTGTGCAATATTCCGGTGCCGGTGCGGTAGGAGGCTGGCTTCCTGCGCGTGGCGCGTGCTGAAGGCGCTTCATCGTTCATGGACGTCACTTTTCTTTTCGCGCGAAAAGAAAAGTAACCCAAAGAAACGCGCCGCCGGTCGCGAGCCGCCGTGCTGCGCACGTCGGTCCCCTGCGATGCTCGGCTCGCTCAAGGCGGACCCAGATCAAAGGCCGCAGCTGCACCCAGTAGATCCACGCCATGCGTGGATGCTCTTGCTGTTGGTCTTGACCTTCCAGTCCGCCTTGAGCGAGCCGAGCACCGCAGGTCCGGCGAGGGCGAAGAGGCGCCGATGTCCTGTAGAGCCGACTGTTGGTCGGCTGACTTCTGCGCGCCGTCCCTCGACGGACCGAGGAGCGCAGGGCACCGGTGCGCAGCACCGGCTCGCGACCTGGCGGCGTGCTTCTTTGGTTACTTTCTTTGCACGAGCAAAGAAAGTGACGCCTCCCCGCAGGCGCGGGAAAAGGCTGCCGGGCAGCGCCCGGCACTACCAGTGTGTCGGACGACGCTGCGTCGGCGCCGTCAGCCCTTCTGACTCACCGCCACGCTACCCAGAATCAACGCACCCGCAATCAGCATCTGCAGCGTCACCGGCTCGCCCAGGAACAACCAGGCGAACGCAGCGCCGAACAGCGGAACCAGATAGGTCACCGTTGACGCGCGCGACGGGCCGATGCGGCCGATCAGGCGATAGAACATCAGGAAGGCGAATCCGGTGCAGACCACGCCCAGCGCGATCGCCGCGCCCCATGCCTTGCCTGGGATCGGACCCTGCGGCAGATGAGTGAGCGCCATCGGCAACAACCACAATGAGGCGCACGACAACGTGGCAGCGGCTGCAGCAGCCGAGGGCAGACCGGTCATGTGCCGCTTCACCAGGTTCACGCCCAAGCCGTACAGCAGCGAGGCGGCGGCACCGGCAAGTACGGCCGTGCCGATGCTCAGCCCCGAGATCTTGGCCGTGGCCAGCACCACCACGCCGGCAAAACCCACCAGCAGCGCGCCGGCACGGCGTACACCGATCTTCTCGCCGAAGAACAGGAAGGCGATCAGTGCGGCAAACAGCACCGTCATCGCATTGCAGATCGCACCGATCGCAGCCGGCGCACGCTCTGCGGCGTAAGCGAACAGCACGAACGGCAACGCCGAATTGACCAGGCCGATCGGCGCCAACCACAACCAGCGGCGCGGTGGGAACTGCGCGCGTGCGCGCCACAGGAACGGCAGCAACACCAGTGCGCCCAGCACCAGCCGTACCTCGACCAGGGCGAACGGCCCGAATGAAGGCACCGCCACCCGCATGAACAGGAACGAGCAGCCCCAGATCGCGCCGAGCAGGGTCAATTCCAGCGGTGTGCGCCAATCACGCTCGGTCGCTTGGGGTATCGCATTCATGTGCTCTGTCCGTTCGTCATCGTGGCGCTGTTCCGGCCACACAGGATCAGCCGCAGACGCCCGCTGCACAAGCGCGTAGTATCGCTGCCAGCCACAAATATGGTTTGAGGCTGGACATGCTGCTACGCCCTTCCCTGCTTCCCGCCCTGGCCGTTTTCGCGGTCGCTGCGCGCCATCAGAACTTCGCCCAGGCCGCGCAGGAACTGCATCTGACCGCCAGCGCGGTCAGCCACCATGTGCGGCGCCTGGAAGAGGTGCTGGCCACGCGCCTGTTCCTGCGCCATGCACGCGGGGTACGCCTGACCGCCGAAGGCCGGCAGTTGGCCGACGCCGCCAGCGCGGCGTTCACCGATGTCGCTGCCGTCGCCCACCATCTGCAGCCGGACGCGGACAGCGTGCCGCTGCGGATCGCGACGCTGCGCTCGCTGTCGTACTGCTGGCTGCTGCCACGGCTACCGCGTTTCACCCAGGCCCATCCACACATCCGCATCGAGCTGCACACCGGCAGTGGCCTGGACCGTTACGACGAGAACGGCCCGGAGGTCGGCATCCGCTACGGACTGGGCCAATGGCCCGGACTGCACGCGCAGCACCTGATGGACGACAACCTGTTTCCCGTCGCGTCCCCCGCGCTGCCGGGAGTCGAAGCACTGCAGGACCCGGCACGCATCGCCGAGCTGCCGCTGCTGAGCGATCTGTCACCACAAGGCTGGCGCGATTGGTTCCGCCATGCCGGCGTGCGTCCGCCGTCACCGCTGCCGGCAATGCACACCTTTGCCGACAGTACCGATGCGATGCGCGCGGCGGTGTACGGCATGGGCGCGGTGCTGGCGCGCACCCACGTCGCCCAGCCGTACCTGCAGCGCTATGAGCTGGTACGCCTGCCTGGCCCTGCACTGAAGGCACGCTATGCCTATTACGTGGTGCATGCCGAAGGGCGACCGCCCAGCCCCGCCGCACGGCTGTTCATCGACTGGCTGCTGGGCCAGGCAGCGGATGAGCGCACGCCGGTACCGGCGTTGCCGGACAGTCTGCTGGGCCGCCCGAGCACACCCGGCTGACTGCGCCCTCACCCGATCTTTGCCCAGCGCTGGCTAGGCTGCAGGCGAACCCCACAACGTGCTTCCGCCATGGCCCTGCTGCGACTGAGAATTACCGGAACCGAAGATGATGCCCGCGCGATCAGCGACCTGCTGCTCGGCCTGGAAGGCATCGAACACGTCGAAGAGACCGACGACCTGATGCCGCACATGGATGACGATGATTCCAGCTCGGCCGGCCTGTCCGACGACATCGGCCCGGGCACCCACGAACTGGAAGTGGAAGTAGGCAACGAGAGCACCGCGCAGAAAGTGCGCGATGCGGTGCAGGAACTGGCGCTGGAACTGGATGTGTTCGTCGAATACGAGACCGACGAAGGCTGAGCGTCCGCCGAGCATGGCGCGGCGCTACCCGATGCTCGAGGCACGTCGGTAGCGCCGGGCCATGCCCGGCGAATACGGGGCGCGGTTCGATCAGGGCTTGCGGCGTCGGCGACGGATCAGCGCACGGACGATCCAGGCCATCACCAGCGTTACCACGCCCACCGGCAGCAAAGCGGCCGCGGCACGGATCAGGAATGCCACGCTGGTGCTGAGAATGCTGCCCGACTCGCTCAACGCTTCGCCGATCTCGCTGCGGCTGCGCTGGCCGGACGTCGTGTCGAAGTGCATGGTCACCAGCTGGGTATCAATGCGCCTGCGCTGCTGGGCGGCGACCTTGTTGGCCTGCTCCACACCCGCCTCGATCTCCGACAGGCGCGTGGTGATCGCCATCAGATCCTCGATCTTCAGATCGCCGCGGTCCTGGTAGGACAGCAGCCGCGCGTGCTCCTTCTCCAGCCGAGCCTTGGTCAGCGCGGTGTCGGCCACCTGCTGGGCCAGGTCCTCGGCACGCGTGTTGCGCGCCTGCAGCTTGCCGCCCTCGCCGGCCAGGCCGATCAGCGATTCCACGCCCTTCGGCGCGATGCGTACCTTGACTTCGCCACTGGGCTGTTCGCCACTGCGCTGATCCACCTGCAGCACCGCGCACTCACCGAACTTCGCGTTCTGGCACGCCTGTGCGACCTGCTGGATGCGCGGGGCGATCTGCGCTGCTTCCAGCTGCACCTGCACATCGTGCTCGTAGGCCAGGAAAGCGCCTTCCGGCGAAGCGACAGCGGCATCGGCATCGGCAGCGACTGCGCCGGCCTCCTGCGCTCGCTCACCGTTCTTGGCACAGGCCGCCAGCACCAGCAGCAATGCCGGCATGATAACCACGCGCGTCCACACGCGAGGCGCCGTCATCGCGAGGCTCCGTCGAACGCGGTGATCGACAGCCCACCCAGCTCGACCTGTGGCAGGCAGCGCACGTTGATCGCCACCATCGGCTGGCCACTGCGCGGGTCCACCGCCTCGCTGTACGGCGCGGTGCCGCACTCGCGGCAGTGATGGTGATCAATGTTATGGGTGTTGAACTGGTAGGTCGCCACGTCGGCGATATCGGTGCCCAGCTGGAACGCCTCGCGCGGGGCGAACCAGAGCAGGCTGCCGCGGCGGCGGCACATCGAGCAGTTGCAGTCGATGACGTCCTTGATGGGGGCGTCGGCCTGCACGGTGAATGCGATCCTGCCGCAATGGCAGCTTCCCTGGTATTCCATGTCCCGCGCTCCGCTGGAGAGTCCTTGTATGCACCCATGGTAATCCTATGGCACGGGGACAAAGCAGCCCCGGGGGCCTATGCTCGAGGATTGACCCCGTACAGGAATGCCGATGCGCCCGCATCTTCTTGCCCTCGCCCTCGTCGCCGCCCTCGCCGGTTGCCAGCCGGCCGATGCCCCGACCAACGGTTCCACCCCGGCCGCCAGCCAGCAGGCTGGTGATGCGGCGGTCGACGCCGCCTTCGCCGACCTGTCCAAGCGCGCCCTGGATACCTGGATGCAGCTGTCTCCGGTCAGCGCCACCCAGATCGGCGACCACCGCTATGACAGCGAGATCGACGACCTGAGCGCGGCCGGCCAGCAGAAGACCGTGGACGCCTACAAGGGCCTGCTGGGCGAGCTGGACAAGATCGAGGTGGCCAAGCTGGGCCGCGAAAACCAGGTGGATGCAGCGATCCTGCGCAACCAGCTGCAGTCGGAAATCTGGAATGCCGAGGTCATGCAGTCCGGCAAGTGGGATCCGCAGCTGTACAACGGCGTTGCCGGCAGCGCGATCTACGGCCTGATGGCACGCGAGTTCGCGCCGCTGCCCGAGCGCCTGAAGGCCGCCACCGCGCGCATGGAGAAACTGCCGGCGATCTTCGCCCAGGCCCGCGAAAACCTGGATCCGGCGCGCGTGCCGAAGATCCATGCCGAGACGGTGGCCAAGCAGAACAAGGGCATCCTCAGCATCGTCGATACCTTCATCACCCCGCACATCGGCGAGCTGCCGCAGGCCGACCAGCAGCGCCTGCAGGCCGCCATCGACGGCCTGAAGAAGGCCGTGGACGAACAGCAGACCTGGCTGGACAAGACCCTGGTGCCGAACGCCAAGGGTGACTTCCGCATCGGTGCGGAAAAGTACGACCAGAAGCTCAAGTTCGCGCTGAATTCCTCGCTGTCGCGGCAGGAGATCGGTGAGCGTGCACGCGCCGAACTCAAGCGCGTGCGCGAGGACATGTACGGCATCGCGCAGACCGTGCTGAAGGACAAGCCGGGCGCACCGGAAATGCCGGCGCAGCCGACCGACGAACAGCAGCAGAAGGCGATCGAGGCCGCGCTGGAGCTGGCCTACGCTGACAAGCCGGCGCGCGACAAGGTGGTCGACGACGCCAAGGCCGCACTGGAGCAGTCCACTGCGTTCGTCCGCGAGCACGACCTGATGACCCTGCCCGACGCGCCGGTGGACATCATCCTGATGCCGGAATTCCAGCGTGGCGTGGCCGTGGCCTATTGCGATTCGCCGGGCCCGCTGGACAAGAACCTGAAGACCTTCTACGCGGTTTCGCCGATTCCGGACGACTGGAACGACAAGCAGGTCGATTCGTTCCTGCGCGAATACAACTCGCGCATGATCCACCTGCTGAGCATCCACGAGGGCACCCCGGGCCACTATCTGGAAGGCTGGCATTCGGCCAAGTTCCCCTCCACCCTGCGCGCGGTGCTGCGCTCGGGCCTGTTCGCCGAAGGCTGGGCGGTCTACACCGAGCGCATGATGCAGGAGCAGGGGTACCTCAACAACGACCCGCTGTTCCACCTGGTGCAGCTGAAGTTCTACCTGCGCACGATTTCCAACGCGATCCTCGACCAGGGTGTGCACGTGGACAACTGGGATCGCGAGAAGGCGATGCACCTGATGACCCACGACGCCTTCCAGCAGGAAAGCGAAGCCTCGGGCAAGTGGGTGCGTGCGCAGCTGACCTCGGCTCAGTTGCCGACCTACTTCGTCGGTGCGCAGGAACACTTCGACACCCGCAAGGCGATGCAGGACAAGCTGGGTGACAAGTTCAACCTGAAGGCCTACCACGACCAGATGCTGTCCTACGGCGCACCGCCGGTGCGCTTCGCACGCCAGCTGATGCTGGACCAGCCGATCGAGTGAGGGATCGGGTGTGAGTTGAATGGGAACGGCCCGGGGAAACCCGGGCCGTTTCTTTATCCGTGTGGCACAGCATCCACGCATGGCGTGGATCTACTGTTGCGCATCCACCGTGCGGTGTTGGTCATTGCTCCGCGGCTACAAAACCACCGGTCTGCCGTGCCCACAAGCGCGCGTACAGTCCACCGGCCCCGATCAGCTCGGCATGGCTACCGGTCTCGACGATCCGGCCCTGGTCCATCACCACCAGCCGGTCCATGCGCGCGATGGTCGACAGGCGATGGGCGATCGCGATCACCGTCTTGCCGCCCATCAGCTCGTCCAGGTTGTCCTGGATGGCCGCTTCCACTTCCGAGTCCAGTGCCGAGGTCGCCTCGTCCAGCACCAGGATCGGGGCGTCCTTCAGCAGCACACGGGCAATGGCGATGCGCTGGCGCTGGCCACCGGACAGCTTCACCCCGCGCTCGCCGACATGCGCGTCGTAGCCACGACGCCCTTCCCCGTCGACCAGCGTGTCGATGAAGGCCTCCGCGCGCGCCTTGGCCACGGCCGCGCGCAGCTGCGCGTCGGTCGCATCGGGACGGCCGTACAGCAGGTTGTCGCGGATCGAACGGTGCAGCAGCGAGGTGTCCTGGGTGACCACGCCGATCTGCTGGCGCAGGCTTTCCTGGGTGACGTAGGCGATGTCCTGATCATCGATCAGGATGCGACCGCTTTCCAGGTCGTACAGCCGCAGCAGTACGTTCACCAGCGTCGACTTGCCGGCACCGGAGGGGCCGACCAGGCCGATCTTCTCGCCCGGCTTCACCACCAGGTCCAGGCCGGCAATCACGCCGCCCTTCTTGCCGTAATGGAAATGGACATCCTGGAAGTGCACACCGCCACGAGTCACCTGCAGCGGCACCGCATCCTCGCGGTCCTGCACGGTCAGCGGCTGGGCGATGGTGGTGATGCCATCCTGCACGGTACCGATGTCTTCGAAGATGCCGTTGATGGTCCACATGATCCAGCCGGACATGTTGTGGATGCGGATCACCAGGCCGGTTGCCAGGGTGATCGCGCCGACGGTGATGTGTCCGCCGTTCCACAGCCACAGTGCCAGGCCACAGGTGCCGGCGATGAGGAAACCATTGACGATGGCGATGGTCAGGTCCATGCCGGTGGTGATCCGGGTCTGCGCGCGGTGCTTGACCGCCAGCTCCTGGATCGAATCGGCGACATAGGCCTGCTCGCGGCCGCCGTGGGCGAACAGCTTCAGCGTGGGAATGTTGGTGTAGCCATCGACGATGCGTCCCATCGCCTTGGAGCGCGCCTCCGAGGCGATCCAGGCCCGCTCCTTCGCGCGCGGCACGAAGTAGATCATGATCACCACGTAGGCCAGCAGCCACAGGATCAGCGGCACCATCAACCGCCAGTCGGCCTGCGCGAACAGGTACAGCGCGGTGCCGGTATAGACCACGATGTACCACAGCGAATCGACCATCTGCACCGCCGACTCGCGCAGCGAGGTACCGGTCTGCATGACCCGGTTGGCCATGCTGCCGGCGAAGTCGTTCTGGAAGAAGCTCAGGCTCTGCCGCACCACGTAGTTGTGCATCAGCCAGCGCGATCGATTGCTCAGCCCCGGCACGATGGCCTGGTTGACCAGCAGGTTGTGCAGGCCGACCAGGATCGGGCGCGCGATGACGGTGATGAACAGCATCCAGCCGAGCGTATCGGCATGGCGCTGGAAGAAGTCCGCGCCGGGCTGCTCGGCAACCATGTCGACGATGCGGCCGAGGAAATCGAACATCGCCACTTCCACCAGCGCCAGCAGCAGGCCGGCGACCAGAGTGGCCAGCAGCACCGGCCACACCGGCCGCAGGTAATGCAGGTAGAACGGCACCACGGTGCGCGGCGGCATGCGCCCGTCAATGGGCGGAAACACCGGAATCAGGGATTCAAACCAACGGAACATCGCATTCCCTCGCCATCGATAGCCGGCGGAGTATCCCACGCCGCGTGTGTACGCCGGCCGACGATCATTACCGGTTCCGGGTAGCGCCGGGCCATGCCCGGCGGATCGCCTGCAACCGCGCTACGCGCTCGCCGGACGTGGTCCGGCGCTACCCGTCCGCTCGGCCAAACGGTAGCGCCGCGCCCGGCGGCGTCATTTCACCGGCGTGAACAGCAGGTCCTGGAAATCGAAGCTGAAATCGGTCAGGTCCGAGATCGGCTGCATGCGCACCTCGCGCACTTTTCCATCCGGGTCCAGGCTGAAATTGACGAACGCATCGGCATTGAGCGAGCGGTCGTCCCAGCGCACGATGAAGGTGTCGTGCTGCCAGTGCTCCAGGCGGCCGCTCAGCTGTGCGGTCTTCGCAAAGCGCAGGCGCAGGCCCTTGCCTTCCGCCGTCACCACCATGTCGCCATACCAGCGGTCGCGGTAGGTGGCCGCATACCCGGCCAGCGGCAACGACGGCCTGCTGCCCTTGTCACGCTCGGCCTGGTGCTTGGCCCACGCTTCGTCGGCCTTGTCCTGGCCCTTGGCCACGCCCTTGGCATAGGCATCCACCCAGTCGTGCTTTTCACCGCCAAGGTAGGCATCGAGCACGCTCAGCGTGATCGCATTGAAGGCCGCACCCACTTCCTGGTTGGTCAGCACCACCACGCCCAGCTTCTCGCCCGGCACCAGGGTCAGCCGCGAAACCATGCCCGGCCAGCCACCGGTGTGCCAGACCAGCTTCTGCCCGCGATAGTCGCTCAGGCTCCAGCCCTCGCCATAGCCGGCGAAGTTGGCCCGCGCCGGTGCCAGCTCCGGCACGCTCGGCGCCGGGATCGTCTGCGGCGTGATCATCTGCCACATCTGCTGCTGGCTCTTGGCGGTGAACAGCGCAGTGCCATCGGCCAGCTTGCCTTCGGCCAGCTGCACCTGCATCCAGCGCGCCATGTCGTGGGCACTGGAATAGATGCCACCGGCACCGGCATTGTTCGACCAGGTCAACGGTGCAACGGTGCGCAGGTCCTTGAAATCGTACTTGGCGTGGCCGACCGCAGCATTGTCGCCGGCCTTGAGGTGATCGGCGTTGTAGCGCGTGCCGGCCATGCCGACCTTGTCGAAGATGCGTGTCTGCAGGAACTGCTGGTAGCTCATGCCTGAAACGTGCTCGATCACCTGCTGGGCGACCGCATACAGGATGTTGTCGTAGGCATAGCGCTCGCGGAAACCGCCCTTCAGCGGCACCTGGCCGAGGCGCTGCACGACTTCGGCATTGCTGTAGGAGGTGGTGGGCCAGAACAGCAGGTCGCCCGCGCCCAGGCTCAGGCCACTGCGGTGGGAAAGCAGGTCTCGGATCGTCATCTGCCCGGTCACGAACGGATCGGACATGCGGAACGATGGCAGGTGGTCGATCACCTTGTCGTCCATCTTCAGCTTGCCGTCCTCGGCCAGCAGATTCAGCGAGGTGGCAGTGAAGGCCTTGGTGTTGGAGGCGATGGCGAACAGGGTATCGGCCTCGACCGGCGCCGGCTTGCCCAGCTCACGCACGCCCCAGCCGCGTTCCAGCACCACCTGCCCGTCCTTGACCACGGCCACGGCGATACCGGGCACGTCGAACTGCGCGCGCACGCGCTCCACGGTCGCATCCAGGTCCTGCAGCTGCTGCGGGGTCGCCGCATTGGCCATGGTCGTGCACGCAAGCAGCACGGCTCCTCCGATCCAGGTTTTCATCCAGCACCATCTCCGAACAGGGGTAGCGGCCATGTGCAGGCCGTCACCGGGGTTTCGCGCGATGGTAACGGCCCCGGGTGCAGCCTGCCCTGTGCCATAGGAGGGGTACCATGGTTGCGAACGGCCAGAGCAGCAACGGCTCCACCATCATTCCGTGCCTGCGCTACCGCGATGCGCTGGCGGCCATCGACTGGCTGCAGCGCGCGTTCGGTTTCCACGCGCAGGCCGTGCATGCCGACGGCAATACGGTGCATCACGCGCAGCTGGTATTCGGCCAGGGCATGATCATGCTCGGATCTGCCAGCAACAGCGGCGAATGGGCCAAGCTGGCGGTGATGCCCGATGAAGTCGGCGGCCGGCAGACCCAGAGTGCCTGCGTGATCGTCACCGATGTCGACGCCCACTATGCCCGGGCCAAGGCTGCCGGTGCGCGCATCGTCATCGACATTGCCGACCAGGGCTACGGTGGACGTGGCTATGCCTGCGCCGACCCGGAGGGCTACCTGTGGTGGTTCGGCAGTTACGATCCGTGGCGGGCGGAACACACGCAATGACGGCACGGCAAGCGTCTGCAGCGCCGGTCCGCTGCGGTATCGGCGGCTGGGTGTTCCCGCAATGGCGTGGGGGCGCCTTCTATCCGCCAGGACTGATCCAGCGCGAAGAGCTGGCCTATGCCAGTCGTGCGTTGCGCTGCATCGAGATCAACGGCACCTTCTACCGCACCCCGACAGCTGCCCAGTGCGCGCAGTGGGCAGCGCAGACGCCGGAAGGTTTCCGGTTCTCGATGAAGGCCCCGCGTCATCTGGTGCAGCGTCGCGACCTGTCGTCCACGATCGAGGCGGCCAGCGCGTTCCTGCAGGCGGCCGTCGCGCTGGGCGACCGGCTGGGCCCGTTGCTCTGGCAGTTCGACCCGCAGCACCCGGCCGATGCCGCAGCGCTGGATGCCTTCATGGCACAGCTGCCCAGGCAGTTGGATGGAACGGGGTTGCAGCATGCGTTGGAGGTGCGCAACGCCAGCGTCCATGGGCCGGAACTGGTGCAAGCGGCGCGCCGGCATGGCGTGGCCCTGGTGATCGAAGACAGCGACGAATCGCCGCTGCATGGCGACATCACCGCGGGCTTCGTCTATGCACGGATCAAACGCAGCCAGGCCAGACTGGCCGAAGGTCTTCCCCAGCCGATGCAGCAGCGCTGGGCCACGCGCGCGCGGTGCTGGGCCCGGGGTGAGGCGGTGGACGACCTGCCCTGCCTGGCCGCACCGTCCCCTGCCGCGCCGCGCGAGGTCTACCTGCTGTGCATCGGCGCCGGCAAGGTGCGCAATCCGGCGGCGGCGATGGCGCTGCAGCGGGTCATCGACGGCGCCAGCGGTCCACTGCCCACAGCAGTGTCCAGACCAGCACGAACACCCCGCCGACGCGCAGCACGCTGAGGCCGAATGCACGCGAACCGATCCGCTGTACTTCCAGGAACGGATACGGTGCGCTGCCCAGCCACGAGGCCGTGAGCATCGCCCAGCCCAGGTAGGCCAGCGGCACCAGCAGCACCACACCCAACGCACGCCAGCGCAGGCCACCATGTGGCAGCAGCCCCGCCCAACCGGCCAGATACAGCATCGGCACCACGTAGTGCAATCCGGCATCGGCCCACCATTGCAGGCCAGTTGGCTGCCACAGCCCCTGCAGCGCCAGCAGATAGATCAGGCCGGTCACGCCGATGCACAGTGCCAGGGTGGCGGCTACCGTAGGTCGCAGTGCGCGGCCGCTGCAGAGCCAGAGGCAGCCCAGGCACACGGCCAGATTGCTGAGGATGGTGAAGTAGCTGAAGAAGCGCAGGCTCGCCACGCCGGGTCCCAGGCTGGCGCCGATGCCGCGCATCAGCAGGGCAAACTGCAGCAGCAGCGATGCTGCCGCGACCAGCGCGGTCAGCAGCGCCCAGCCGCGCAGCAGAAGAAAACGGGCAGCAGGCATGCACGGCTCCCTCGTGGCAACGCCGCGAGCATGCCACAGGCATCGCCCGCCGATGCGGCTTGCCTCACAATACGCCGATGAGCACACCCGACACCCGCAAAGCGCTTTGGCAGATCCACTTCTGTGTCCTGCTGTGGGGCGTCACCGCCATCCTCGGCAAGTTGATCACTCTGCAGGCGCTGCCGCTGGTGTGGTGGCGGATGCTGCTGGTGGTGGCAATGCTGGCGTTGCTGCCGCGGGTCTGGCGCGGGCTGCGCACGTTGCCGCTGCGGCTGGTCGCCGGCTATGCCGGTATCGGCGCGCTGGTGGCCCTGCATTGGCTGACCTTCTACGGCGCGGTGAAGCTGGCCAATGCCTCGGTTGCCGCCACCTGCATCGCCCTGGCACCGGTGTTCACCTCGATCATCGAGCCCTGGGTGGCCAAGCGTCCCTTCCAGCTGCGCGAACTGGCCTTCGGCCTGGCCGTGCTGCCCGGTGTGGCGCTGGTGGTGGGTGGCGTGCCCGACGGCATGCGCCTGGGCGTGTTGATCGGTGCGCTCTCGGCCCTGCTGGTGGCAGTGTTCGGCTCGCTCAACAAGCGCATGGTCAGCCATGCCGATCCGCTGACGGTCACCGCGCTGGAACTTGGCGCGGGCACGCTCACCCTGACCCTGCTGGCACCGCTGATGCCGTACCTGCTGCCAGCGCTGGCCAGCCCGTTGTGGATCGTTCCCGACCTGCACGACGGCATCCTGCTGCTGGTGCTGGCCGGTGTCTGCACGCTGCTGCCGTTCGCCCTGGCCCTGGTCGCGCTGCGCCACCTCAGCGCCTACACCGTGCAGCTGGTCACCAACCTGGAACCGGTCTACGCCGTGTTGCTGGCCGTGGTGCTGCTGCGCGAGCAGCATGAAGTCACCCCGTGGTTCTACCTGGGCGTGGCGATCATCGTCGGTGCCGTGTTCCTGCATCCGCTGCTCAACCGCCGCAAGCGCGTGCAGCATCCGGAAATCCTCGGAACATCCGAAGCGCGCAACATCGCCGATTGAGCGCGTCCGCGCATTGCGTGGATCTTCGCGGCACCCGTCTCAGCGCTGCGGCCAATGCCAGGCCGGTGCATCCAGCAGGCCCTGCCCGCTCAGCAGCGTACGCCCGTGTTCCTTGTGCAGGTGCATTGAATGGCACTGCGGTGCCTGTTCCAGCGCGGCAATCAAGCGCGTGGCGTGCGATACCACCCAGACCTGGCTGCGTGCACTGGCGGCGATGATCAACCGTGCCAGCGCCGGCAGCAGGTCCGGATGCAGGCTGGTCTCCGGCTCGTTGAGCACCAGCAGCGGCGGCGGCCGTGGCGTGTGCAGGGCCGCGGCCAGCAACAGGAACCGCAGCGTGCCGTCGGACAATTCGGCCATCGACAATGGACGCAGCAGACCGGGCTGGTGGAAGCGCAGCGCGAGTCGGCCATCCAGTTCCTCGAAGCTGACCGTCGCTCCCGGAAATGCATCCTCGATCGTCCGCGCCAGCGCCTGCGGATCGCCGACTTCCAGGATCGTCACCCAGGCGGCGGCGAGGTCGCGGCCGTCGTGGTGCAGCACCGGGGTGCGGGTCGCCATCGCCGGTTGTCGCGCCGGTGCATCGGCATCGCTGCGGAAGTGGTCGTAGAAGCGCCAACGGCGGATGTACTCGCGCAAGGTGATGGCTTCCGGCATGCGCTGCGGATCGCCCACCTGGGTGAACAGGCTGTCGAACAGCGAAAGACGGTCGTCCACCAGGTCCCAGCCGCGTGCGTGCCGCTGCCGCACCAACGCACCGCGGCGGTCGACCAGCAGATTGGCGCTGCGCAGGAACGGCCCTGCCCAGATCGCTTCAGCCTTGATCTGCGGGTCCAGCGCGAAAGCTGATCGGCTCGGTGGCGGATATCCGAGGTCGATGGCGTAGCCGAATTCATCAGTGGCGAAGCCCAGCTTGAGCCCCACCGATTCCTGGCGCGGCCCGCCCTGCAGCGGGATGTCACCGGCCAGCACGCGGCGGTCGATCTTTTCCGGACCGGCCCACAGCGCCGAGCCCAATCCCCCCTCCCGCGCCAGTACCGCTGCAACACCGCCCTGCGCGGTTTCCGCCAGCAGGCGCAGCGCGCGGTACAGGCTGGATTTGCCACTGCCGTTGTCGCCGGTGACCACGTTGAGCCGCTGCATCGGCAGCACCAGCGCATGCAGCGATCGGTAATTGGCGATGGCCAGGGTCTGCAGCATGGTCGACGTCCTTGCGGTGAGACGTTGAGGGTGCCGTACGGGTATCGCAATGGCTGCGACTGCACGCAAAGGCCCGGGCCATCCACGCATGGCGTGGATCCACCGCAGCCGCGCGGGCGGTCAGGGCGCCACTTCCACCCGGTTGCGGCCGGCGCCCTTGGCCCGGTACAGCGCGGCATCGGCACGGGCCAGGGTCTGGTCAGACGTTTCACCGGGCTGGTGCTGTGCCACACCGATGCTGATGGTCACCGGGAAGCCCAGCGGCAGGTTGGACACGGCCACCCGCAGGAACTCGCATTGCAGTTCGGCGGTACGCAGGTCCGCGTCCGGCATCAGTGCCACGAATTCCTCGCCGCCATAGCGCGCGGCCAGACCCCCACCGGCGAAGTGCGAGCGCAGCAGCGCCCCCAGTTCGGCCAGCACCCGGTCGCCGGTCGCGTGGCCCTGGAAATCATTGATGTGCTTGAAATGATCGATGTCCAGCAGGGCCACGCAGGTCTGCCGGTCGCGGCCATCGACGGCAATCACCGCCTCGTCCAGCGCCGCTGCCAGTGCCCGCCGGTTGGGCAGGCCGGTCAGGGCGTCGGTACGGCTCTGTTCGGCCAGGTCGGCATTCTGGGCCAGCAGCACATCGTGATACTCCGACAGCAGGCGTTCGTAATCGTTGCGCTCAAGCATGTGCCGCTGGATATCCAGGGCGAAACGGCGCAGCTCCATCACCACCATCACCTGCCGCGACAGCGCGGCCAGCGCTTCGGCCTTGTCGGTCGCCAGCTGCTGCGGCCGCGCGTCGAACACGCACAGGGTTCCCAGCGGCAGGCCGTCGCTGCTGATCAACGGCGCACCGGCATAGAAGCGCACATGCGGGTCGCCGGTCACCACCGGATTGTCGTGGAAGCGGACGTCCTGCAATGCATCCTCAACCACCATGATTTCCTGCGGTTGCAGGATCGCGTGGCCGCACATCGACTCGCTGCGCAGGTTCTCGGTCGCGTCGATGCCCTGCATCGACTTGAACCACTGGCGCTCGACGTCGATCAGGGTCACGGCCGCCATGGTCGTGCCACACACCGCCTTGGCGATGGCCACCAGGTCATCGAACGAGCGTTCGCGCTCGGAATCGAGGATCCGGTAGCGGTACAGCGCCTCCAGGCGCAGCGCTTCGTTGGCGGGCTTGTCGGGCTTGATCATGCAGCGTCACGTTCCGGCAGGGCGCCGCAAAGTCTAGCGGATGCGGGCGGCCAATCTGCATTCCGGTAGTGCCGGCCGTTGGTCGGCTCCCTGATGTTCATTGCCAGCACCGTGCAGTTGCCGGCCAGCGGCCGGCACTACCGGCCGTTGCTTACCAGTCCTGCTGCTGCGGCAACAGGCCGTGAAGCTCCTGCTCGGTCAGGTTGCGCCACTGGCCCGGCTTCAGTGCACCGATCTTGATGTTGTCGATACGTACGCGGCGCAGCTGGGTCACGCGGTAGCCGAACTCGGCCGCCATCAGCCGGATCTGCCGGTTCAATCCCTGCTGCAGGATGATGCGGAAACCGAACTTGGCGATCCGCGAGGTCTTGCACGGCAGCGTCATCTGGTCATGGATGCGCACGCCACGGGCCATCGCGCGCAGGAATTCGTCGGTGACCGGCTTGTTCACTGCCACCAGGTATTCCTTCTGGTGGCCGTTCTCGGCGCGCAGGATCTGGTTGACGATGTCGCCGTTGCTGGTCATCAGGATCAGGCCTTCGGACTCCTTGTCCAGGCGGCCGATCGGGAAGATGCGCTGTTCATGGCCGACGAAGTCGACGATGTTGCCCTTCACCGTGCTTTCGGTGGTGCAGGTCACGCCCACCGGCTTGTTCAGCACGATGTACACGTGGCGGCGGGCGCCCGGCTTGCGGGCAGTGCGCACGCGCAGGGGCTGGCCGTCGACCAGCACCTTGTCATCCTCACCGACCACCGCGCCGGTGCCGGCGGCATGGCCATTGACGGTGACCCGGCGGGCGGCGATCAGGCGATCGGCCTCGCGTCGGGAGCAGAAGCCGGTGTCGGCGATGTATTTGTTGAGTCGGCTGGTCATCGCCCCATTATCCGGCATCACCGCCCTTCCCGCCTCATGCCGTGGTCAACGGATCTTCGGTTTCGCCATCGAACACCCGGTTGCGGCCACTGCGCTTGGCCACGTACATGGCGTGATCGGCGCGCCGCAGCAGCGCGGCCAGGTCATCTTCCGCCGGTCGCCACTGTGCCATGCCGATGCTCGCGGTCACCTCCAGAGCGGGCACCTGCAGGTCCCGGCAGGTCTCGGTGATGCGCTGGCGCAGGCGCTCCAGGCGGGTGGCCGCAACCTCACGCGGCATGCCCGGCAACAGCAGCAGGAACTCCTCACCCCCCATCCGCACCACCTGGTCCTCGCTGCGGACAGCGGCGCGAAGCGCGCGGGCCACGGCCACCAGCACCTGGTCGCCGATCTCGTGGCCATGGCGATCATTGATGTCCTTGAACAGATCGATATCGAGGAAGCCGATCACCAGCGGCCCCCTCTCACGCTCGCCGCCCTGCAGATGCTGGGCCAGCTGCTGCAGGCCGGCACGGCGGTTGGGCAGGCCGGTCAGCATGTCGGTCTCGGCGAGCTGGCGCATTTCATCGCGCTGCTGGCGCAGCCGGCCCAGGCGCAGGTTGAGCGCATAGGCCGCCATCATCAGCAGCCAGGTGACCGCCAGCTGCAGGGCCTCCACCCGGTATTCCATCAACCAGTGCGCGCTGGCGGCGTCGGCCACGATCAGCATCAGCATCGGCGCCAGTGCGGCCAGTCCGGCCAGCGACCAGACATCGCCGCGCAACCGGGCCCAGATGCCCATCGCCAACGACAGCGCACAGCCGGCAATGAAGCTCCACTGCAGGACCTGTGCGACCACGACCAGTCCATCGCGCTGCAACCACGGCACCAGTGCCGCCAGCGTGAGCAGGGACCACAACACCAGCTGCTGGCCCGCGCGCGAACGTGGCAGTACGCGGTCACCGCCGTTCAGGCGCCACAGCGCCGGCAACACCAGTGCCTGGGTCGCTGCAGTCAGCGCCAGCAGCCACCAGTCACCGCGCCCGCCGACGCGCAGCCAAGGCTCGGGATAGCCGCTGAGGCCGCCCAGGATCGACTGCCACAGCACCAGCACCAAGGTGGCACCGATATACATCAGGAAGCTGCGGTCGCGGGTGGTCAGGTAGGCCATCAGTGCCGATAGCGCCAGCGCGATTGCCACGGCGATGCATGCGGCGCGCACCAGCAGCCGGGCAGTGTCGTTCTGCTGCACCGGGCTGGGCGCACCCAGCTGCAATGTGGGAACCCAGCGCGCCTTCAGCGGCGTCTGCCAGGAGACCAGGAAGGGTTCGTGGCTGCCGGCAGCGGGTACCGCCACCATGCCGATGCCCGCACGGAAGCGCGAATCGCGGGTGCGCGCATCCTGCATGTTGCCGCAGATCTCACGATCACCGTGCTGCAGCCGCACTTCGCCGGCAAAGATGTTGAAGACATCCAGCGCCTGCGGCTCGCCGGACCAGCCTTCTGGCGGGGCATTCACCCGAGTCTGCTGGCGCGGCCCGGCCAGCATCTCCGGCGTGCACGCGCGATGGGGCGTAGGTTCGGCTGTCGCGGTGCCGACCAGAAGGTAATCGCGGCCAGCGTCGACGCTGCGCGCATGGCCCAGCCACGGCAACGCCAACCACACCAGCAGCAGGACAAGCACCGCCCCTGTTTCCAAACGCACCTGCCTGCCGCCCACGCCACGTCCTGTTCCTGCTTACGTCCGCGCCCATTGCGCGTCGCCCCTGGCGGCATTATCGCAGCGGAATGCACCACCGATGTGTAGACCAAAGTGGCGGGGGTATTGGCCGGGCTGCCGCCCGGCACCCGCAGAGGCCGGAGCCGAAGCAACAGCGAAAGCGGCTACCGAGGTGGGCGGGGCGGTATGGGCAGGCAGGACACGCCGTAAACCCATCCATGGGGCTCGATGGCGCCTTGCTCGTGTGCGCCGTCCTGCGCACACGGCAAGACCGGGGTTGGGCGTCCTGCCCAATCCGCCCGAGGGCATGCCTCGGGCCCATGGCGCCAACGGTCCTGCCTGCCCATACCGCCCCACCCCTGACAGTGTCCCGCCATCTGGTAGATCCACGCCGTGCGTGGATGGATGTTCATACCGTTTCGAAATCAATGAATGGATTGGATTTCATCCACGCATGGCGTGGATCTACGTGTCGACCAAGGTCGACACCCACCAGGAGCAAGTCATGCCATCCCGACAGATTGTGGAGATCTGTCGAAGGCGGGGTGGGTCCGGTTGCGGGGGCGTGAGCGCCATGGATGGCGCGACCGAGCCTACAGGGACGTACTTGCGGCGTCCCCCGCAACCGGACCCACCCCGCCATCCCACGGAATGCAGCTGTTGCTGTTGCTGCTGACGTTGCCGGCCAGCGGCCGGCACTACAGCGGGTGCCGGGCGCCGCCCGGCCGCAGCACCTTCAGCCGACAGCCGATGGCCCCTGCGTACCGGCCAACCGCATCGGTCGCAGGTCAGCCAGGGTCAGCCGTTCCAGCGGCTGCGGCCGTTCAATGGCATAACCCTGCAGCCCCTGCACGCCCATCCCGGCCAGCGCCTCGGCAATTTCGGTGGTCTCCACCCACTCGGCCACCACCTCCATCTGCAGTTCGCGGCCCAGCTCGCTGATCGCGCGCACGCTGGCCCGGCTGACCGGATCGGTGTCCATGTCGCGCACGAACGCCCCATCGATCTTCAGCATGTCCGCCGACAGCTGCCGCAGATAACCGAACGAGGACAGGCCCGAGCCGAAATCGTCCAGCGCCACCCGGCAGCCGCGCGCCTTGACCGCGTCGATGAAGGCACGCGCCTGGCTCAGGTTACCGATGGCCGCCGTTTCGGTGATCTCGAAACAGAGCTTGGACGCCAGCGCGCGGTTGCGCTCCAGCAGGTCGCAGACGAAGGCCAGGAATCCCGGCTCGGCGATCGACTGGGCCGATACATTGACGTTGCACAGGCCCAGCTGCCGTACGTGCGCCGGGCACACCTGCAGGTGGCGGAAAAGCAGGCCGAGCACGTGCCGGTCCAGTACCACCGCCATGCCGTAGCGCTCCACCGCAGGCATGAACTGGCCCGGCAGGTGCAGTACGCCTTCACTGTCACGCATGCGCACCAGCACCTCGTAGTGCAGGTACGACGGATCGCCGACCTTGGCGATGCGCTGCGCATACAACAGCATCCGGTTCTCGGCCATGGCGCGACTGACGCCCTGCAGGCGTTCGGCCTCCAGCCGTCGCTCCTCCAGCGCCAGCCGGTTTTCGTTGAAGCAATGCACGCGGTTGCGACCGGCCTGCTTGGCCGCATAGCACGCGCTGTCGGCCGCGCTCATCAACCAGTTCACGTCCGGCGCCTCGGCTGTCACTTCGACCACGCCGACACTGCAGCTCAACTGGGGGCTGCCCTCGCTGACCGGGAACGTGGCCTGGCCCAGGTTGCGGATCAACCGCTGCAGCACACGCTTGGCTTCATCCTGGTTGGCGCGGGCAAGGAACACCGCGAACTCGTCCGCCCCCAGGCGGCCGACCCAGTCGCCATCGCGCACCGCGCCGACCAGGTACTCGGCGAAACTGCGCAGCATCTGGTCGCCGGCCGCGTGGCCGAAGCTGTCGTTGACCAGCTTGAAGTGGTCCAGGTTGATGTAGCCCAGGGCATGGGTTCCACCGTCGGAGCGGACCTGCAGCAGCGATTTTTCCAGCAGGCGCTCGATCTCCCGACGATTGATCAGGCCGGTCAGGGGGTCATGGCTGGCGTGGTGCTCTATCTCACGTGCCAGGGCATGGTTCTGGCTGACATCCTCGACGATGGCGAACACCGACAGGCGGCCGCTGGCAGTGCGCACGCCGGTACCACTCCAGCGCCCCCACACCAGGCTGCCATCGCGGCGCCGGAAGCGCAGCTCGCCCGGTCGCAGCTGGCGCTCCCAGTCGATGTGGCCACTCTCATCGATCACCAGCTCGCCCTCCATCAGCAGCTCGGCCAGCGACATCTGCAGCAGCACGTCCCGACGATGGTCGAGAATGTCGGCCATCGCCTGGTTGGCCTCCACCACCCGGCCGCCGGCATCCAGCTTGAGCATGCCGACGTTGGCTTGGTAGAAGGCAGCCCGGAAGCGGCTCTCATGCTCGGTCAGGTCCTTGCCCACCCGGCGCGCCAGAGCCACCGCCATCAGGCTGATCAGCAGGACCGACAGGCCGCCCACGGCCAGGGTCGCGATGCGCACCGCGCGGGCCATGCGCAGCAGTGCCTGCGAGAACGCCTGCGCCTGCCCGCGCAGCTGGTGGTCGATGCCACGCAGCTGATGCAGGTAGTCATCCACGGTCGCCTCGTCCAGCGGCCCCGAGCCATGGCGCCGTTGCAGTTCCTCCGCCAGCGACTGCATGGCCAGCAGGTTTGCGTCGGTCTGCCGCCACAACCAGGTGGCTTCGCGGAAGGCTCCGACGTTGCGCGCATGGCGGAACGAGAAGATCAGCCGCGGAATGTCGGCGCGGGCATTGCCCCCACGCAGAAAACCGGCGCGGGCTTTCGCCTCGTCCGGTTCGGGTTGCTCCAGCGCCTTGCGGGCCTGCAGGTCACCCAACGGAACCTGCAGTGCCGTCTGGGCATCCTGCAGATCCTGCAGATGGCCACGCGCCAGGTAACGGCTGAGCGCTGCGGTGGCGTCCTGCTGCCCCCGCGACCAGTAGCCCTGCCCTGCGATCCATGCGGTCGATGCCGCCTGCAGCTCCTGGATCACAGCCGACAGCGCGACCAAGCCGATCGCCATGCCCGTCAACAGCGCAAATCGCAGTCCCAGCCCGCGGGTCATCGGTACCCGTCGACGCTGTTGGTCCATGCCACTTCTACCCATCCTGGATCCCCCGAATGTGCTGCGGTGACAATCTCCTACGGAACCGCGCCAGCCTAGAACCGCAGATGTGTGGGCCATGCGAAACCGGACCCGGCCGGTGATCGGCAGCGGCGGCCGGGCCGCCCTGGCGCCATGCAAACAACAACGCCAGCCCGGAGGCTGGCGTTGTTCGTCTACTTCAGCGCGGCTTAGAAGCTGCGCGGGCCACGTGGCTTGTTGAAGCCATCACGACGCGGCGGACGGCTGTCGCGGTCGCCGCCGGGGCCACCCGGACCGCTGCGACGCGGAGCTCCCGGGCCACCCGGACCGCCCGGACCACGCTTGTCGAAGCGCGGCTTGAACGGACGCGGCGCCGGATTGACCTCTTCACCGGCGGCCAACGGGCGCATCTGCAGCTGCTGGCCGGACACCCAGACCTTCTGCAGGTGGGTCAGCACGTCCGACGGCATCTGTGCCGGCAGATCCAGCAGCGAGAAGTCGTCGTGGATGTCGATACGACCGATGAAGCGGCTTTCCAGGCCGGCTTCGTTGGCGATGGCGCCGACGATGTTGGCCGGCTTCACGCCATGCTGGTGGCCGACCGAAATGCGGTAGGTCTCCATGCCCTGCTCCGGTGCACCGCGCGGCGGCACGTCACGGCGCGGGCGCTGCTCGAAGCCACCCTCGGCATCGTCACGACGCGGGCCACGCTCGAAGCGCGGGCCGCGCTCGTTGCGGTCGCCACGTTCCGGGCGCTCGGTGCGCTCGAAACGCTCGCGCGGCGCACGCTCTTCGCGCGGTGCACGCACCGGCGGCTGCAGCAGGAACGGGGTATCGCCCTGCATCATCTTCGCCAGTGCGGCGGCCACCTCGATGGCCGGCACGTTCTGCTCGGACTCGAAACGCTCCAGCAGCTGGCGGTAGAAGTCCAGGCCGCCCTGGCCCAGCGTCTCGGTGATGCGCGAGGTGAACTTGTTGATGCGGTTGTCGTTGACCGCTTCCACGCTCGGCAGCTGCATTTCTTCGATCGGCTGGCGGGTCGCACGCTCGATCTGGCGCAGCATGCCCTTTTCGCGCGGGGTGGCGAACAGGATTGCTTCACCGCTGCGGCCGGCACGGCCGGTACGGCCGATGCGGTGAACGTAGCTTTCGGTGTCGTACGGGATGTCGTAGTTCAGCACGTGGCTGATGCGTTCCACGTCCAGGCCACGAGCGGCCACGTCGGTGGCGACCAGGATGTCCAGCTTGCCTTCCTTCAGCATGGCGATGGTGCGCTCACGCTGGGCCTGCTGCATGTCACCGTTGATGGCGGCAGCGGCCAGGCCACGGGCCTGCAGCTTGCTGGCCAGCTCTTCGGTGCCGGCCTTGGTGCGCGCGAAGACGATCATCGCGTCGAACGGCTCGACTTCGAGGATGCGGGTCAGCGCGTCCAGCTTGTGCATGCCGCTCACCCACCAGTAGCGCTGGCGGATGTTGGCCGAGGTGGTGGTCTTGGTCGCGATGGTGACTTCGACCGGGTCCTTCAGGTACGTCTGCGCGATACGACGGATGGCCGGCGGCATGGTGGCCGAGAACAGCGCCACCTGGCGCTTCTCCGGCAGCTTCTTCAGCACCGCTTCGACGTCGTCGATGAAGCCCATGCGCAGCATTTCATCGGCTTCGTCCAGCACCAGCGTCTTCAGCTCGGACAGGTCCAGCGTGCTGCGGTTCAGATGGTCGATGACGCGGCCGGGGGTACCGACCACGATGTGCACGCCGCGGCGCAGGGCCGTCAGCTGCTGGCCGTACGGCTGGCCGCCGTACACCGGCAGCACGCGGAAACCGGGGATCTTGGAGGAATAGGACTGGAACGCCTCGGCAACCTGGATGGCCAGCTCGCGGGTCGGGGCCAGCACCAGGGCCTGCGGCTTGATCTGCTGCAGGTCGATGTTGGACAGCACCGGCAGCGCGAAGGCCGCGGTCTTGCCGGTACCGGTCTGGGCCTGGCCCAGCACGTCGCGGCCTTCCAGCATCGCCGGGATGGTGGCAGCCTGGATCGGCGACGGCGTTTCGTAGCCGATGGCAGTGACAGCCTGCATGACAGAATCGGACAGGCCGAGCTGCGCGAACTGCAGCTGCGCTTGGGTTTCTTGGGACATGGGGAACTCCGAAGGCACTGCCACGAGCATGGCAGGCGAAAAAAAAGGGGGATTCCGCGCTTTGGGCGCCCTTCTTATCGCGTGCCCTGGCGCTGCTCGGTTGGAGCTGAGGTTTTACTCGCTCAGAGCGGAATGATACCGCACTGTGCCTGAACAAGGTGTACAGGAAGCCAACGGCATGCCGTTACGGCCCGCCGTGGCGCACAATAGGCGCCCATTTTACCGCCGCGGGCCCTGTCCTGCAGCGCCTGCCCCAGGAAACCCGTTCCATGCAGATCCTCGAATTCGACCTCGACGGCGATTACGTCGAACTCAAGCAGTTGCTGAAGCTGGCCGACCTGGTCACCAGCGGCGGCGAAGCCAAGATGGTCATCAGCGAAGGCCTGGTGCTGGTCGATGGCGAGGTCGAGCTGCGCAAGGCCTGCAAGATCCGCGCAGGCCAGGTGGTCGAGTTCAACGACAGCCAGATCCGCGTCCTGGCCGCCGCGTAAGTCACCGCGTGGCCGTCAGGCCACGCGCTGGGTCAGGTGGGCGGCAATCAACTGCCGGAACGGTGCCACCCCCTGCGCTACCCGCAACCCGGCCGCCCGCAACAGGCGCGCCGGACGACGGTCGTCGGTATACAGGCTGGCAATCGCATTGGTCGCTTCATACAGCGGCCGCGCCGCCAGCCGATGCCCGCGCTGGTAGCGGCCCAGCATGCCGGCCGCGGCGATGTCCGCTCCACGTCGCTGCCGCTCGGCGATGCCCTGCGCCAGCCGCTGCGCGCTGGCCAGGCCCAGGTTGAAACCATGTGCGGTGACCGGGTGCATGCCCACTGCGGCATCACCGATCAGTGCCGAACGTTCGCCGACAAAGCGGTGCGCATACACCCCGACCAGGGGATAGGCCTGTGGCGTGGCCACCGGCTGCATGCGTCCCAGGCGGTGTTCGAAGAAGCCGCTGATGGCCTCCCCGAACGCGATCTCATCCATCGCCAGCAGTGCTTCGATCTGCCGCGGCGGCAGGGTGATCACCGCCGATGCCTGGCCTTCGTTGAGCGGCAGCAGCGCCATCGTGCGGCCATAGCCGAACCATTCCCAGGCCGTGTGGTGATGATCGCGCTCGACCTGCATCCTGCAGACCAGCATCGATTTGCCGAAGTCACGCATCTGCGCACCGATGCCGAGCATGCGGCGGGTGCCGGAGAAGCGACTGTCGGCACATACCAGCAGCCGCGCATGCAGCTCGCTGCCATCGTCCAGGCGCACCACGTGGCCCTGGCTGTCGGCGCGTACCGCCTGCACCTTGCGGCCATCAAACAATTCCAGCCCGTTCTGGCCCTGCACCGCCTGCCAGGCCGCACGGCGGATCAAATGGTTGGGCACCAGCCAGCCCAGCGGCTGGCCATCGACCTGGCTGCTGGCGAAGGTCAGCGCGAAGGGCGAACCTCCGTTCAGTACCCGCGCGTCGCGCAGTTCGGCAACCTCGGCTTCGGGCAGGCGCTGCCACAGGCCAAGCTGTTCCAGGCTTTGCCGCGAGGCATGGGTCAGGGCGATTTCGCGGCCATCGAAGGCCGCCTCGGACAGGGCCTGGCGCGGCTGTGCCTCGACCAGCCCCACCTGCAGGCCAGTGCTGGCCAGCGCGCGCGCAAAGCACAGCCCTGCCGGTCCGGCACCGACCACCACCACGTCCATCCTGCGCATGCGCGCCTCCTGCCGTTGATCCAGTCGCGGCCAGCATAGCGCTGCGTGCCTGACCGGCCTTGATCTGGATCAGCTGCGCGTCACAGCAGCGCGAACACCATCGCCAGGATCGCCACGATCGACACCAGCCAGACCAGGCTGCGCACATAGGGCACGCCGGCTGCGTACAGCGGCAGGTAGACAACGCGTGCCCAGAAGTAGACCTGCGCCGCCAGCGCGGTGGTGTCGCTGCCACGCCCGGCCAGCACCACCGCAATCGCAGCGGCGGCGAAGAACGGGAAGGTCTCGAAGAAGTTGGATTGCGCCCGCTGCAGTCGCCCCGCAAGTGGACTCAGCGGCTTGGACGAGTCGTCTCGTGCGGAGGCATTCCATTTCATCCCGCGCTCGCGGGTGACCACGGTGGAGGCGGCAAAGATGTAGACGAAACCCAGCAGCATCGCCCACGCCAGCATCGTCAGTTCGGTAGCCATCTTCGATCTCCGTCAGGGGCTGGAGGCGCGCAGGCTGTATCCGGCCAAGCGCCAGGTCTGGTCTTCGTCGAAGCGGAACGACACCAGCTCGCGTACCGGCTGCGCGCTGTTGGCGAAACGGGTCGGGAAGCTGACGTTGATGTACAGGCCCTCGGGCACGGCAGCACCTGCAGCGTATTTCACGCGGGTGATGGTCGGCTGGCCACGCCCGGCCAGCGCGCCAAGACGCGTGCGGTCTGCCGCAAGCTGGCTGACGAAGGCCGCCTTGGGCACTGCGCGGCGGGCAACCGCCGAGGCGCCGTCCCACAACTCACCGGCCCGATTGGCGTCGACCAGTTGCGCGGCCTTCAATGCGGCACTGCCCATCTCCGCGTCCTGTTTCTGCACCTGCGCCTGCTGGGCCGGGCTCAGCGCCGGCGTGGCAGCGGTCGCCGGCTTCGCGGCCGTCGGTGCGCTCGGCGCGGGGCGAGCCGGGGCCGGTGCGGGCGTGGCCGGCGCCGGCGTTTGCGCCAGTGCAGCCAGGGGCAACAGGGACAGCAGCAGGAGCACGCGCTTCATGGACACCGCCGGTTCGATGGAAAGAACCGCAGTCTACGCCAGCGCAGTGAGTGGACCGTCAGCGCGCCTGGACGCTGCCTTCCACCGCGCCCGCCTCGGCCTGCGCCGCCGGTGCCGCCGATGCCGCGGGCAGCTGCTCGGCCACCGGCGGCTGCTCCGGCGGTGCCGGGGGCAGCGTAGCCACGTCGATCTCCGACAGCGGGCTTTCCTCCGGGCACACCGGGTCGGGGAAGCCGAAGCGCTGCTTCAGCGACTGGCCACAGCTGTTGATCGATTCCATGTCGGCACCGTCGCGCTTGCACTGCTGGTCGAACGCCACCAGGAACGCATCCTTGCGCTGCACGAAGTCGTCGCCGCAGGTACGCATCTGCTTGATCCGCTCCAGGTCGTCCTGCACGGCGTTGGTCCCGTCCAGGCCGTACTGGCGAAGCTCTTCGGCAGTCAGCAGGCGCAGGCTGCGGTTGGGCACGGTCATCATCAGGTCGGCCACACCCACCGCCACACCATTGCGCTGCAGATAATCCTTCACGTTGTCATAGACCTCGTGCAGCTCGCGGTTGAGTTCCGCGCGCGAAGTGGCCTTGGAACTGATGCGCATCATGCGGTGGATGCCGACCTTGCCGGTCAACAACCGGTTGTCGCCGGCAGCCAGCACGAACACGCAGGCGCTGTGGCAGATCGAGCCCTCGCGCACCCAGATGGTCCAGCCGGATTCGCCGATGCTGTCGCCGGCAACGATGGCCGATTCCACCTGGCCACCGCTGGAATCCAGATCCAGGATGCGCTTGTGGATCTGCAGCTCGTCGGCGACCACGGCCAGCCGCCACATCATCTCGGCAAACCCGGGGTTGATCTTGCCGTTGTAGCGCACGCGCAGCAGGCCACGCTCGGCGCACGGCGCCAGCGCCTGCTTCAGCTGTTCGCGCTGCAGGCCTTCCAGTTCAATGCCATCGCCGCCGTCGCCGGCGTAATCGGTGGTGCAGCTGACCCAGGCCTTGCCGTTTTCCAGCTGCGCCTGCGGCCAGGGCCGATCAGCCCGGCTGCGCGCCTGTGCCGGTGGTGGCGGCGCATCGGCGGCATTGATCGACACCATGTTTTCACCATCACTGGCCGGGGCCCGCGTGGCCTTGTCGGCCGCGGTGACGTTGCCCGGGTTCTCCAACTGGCTGCAGCCCGCCAGGACCAGGCACAACAGGGGCAACCAGCGGAGTTTGGCGGACATCGGGCAACCGGATTCAGACAGGCAAGAACCACAGTCTACCCGTCCACGACGCGCATTCAGCGCCCTCCACTGAACCTGTTCTGACCCTCACGCACCGTCATTTCCCATTCCAGTGTCTTCCCCCTTCCCATCCACGCATGGCGTGGATCTACATGTCGACCAAGGTCGACACCCACCAACAGCAGCGGGAACCTGTCGAAGGCGGGGTGGGTCCGGTTGCAGGGGTGTCCGCGGCATGGATGCCGCGGCCAAGCTTACAGGGACGTACTTGCAGCGTCCCCTGCAACCGGACCCACCCCGCCATCCCACGGATAGCCCGCTGTTGCCGTTGCCGTTGCCGTTGCCTCTGCGGGTGCCGGGCGCAGCCCGGCCAGGCCCCTCCAGCATCCATGTCCGAATATGGCGAGTACTACCGCCCGCAGGCGCCTAGACTGGCGCCATGGATACCGCACTCGCCCTCGACACTGCCGCCTGCGATCGCGCCCGCCTGGCCCGTGATGCACGCTTCGACGGCGTGTTCTTCACCGCCGTGCGCAGCACCGGCATCTACTGCCGGCCGGTGTGCCCGGCGCCACCACCGAAGCCGCGCAACATCACCTATTTCCCCACGGCAGCGGCCGCTGCGTCCGCCGGCTATCGCCCCTGCCTGCGCTGTCGCCCCGAGCTGGCCCCGCTGGCACAACAGGCGCTGGCCGGACAGGCCGTGCAGCGTGCCCTGGCGCTGATCCATGCTGGCTTCCTGCAGGACCAGCCGGTGGCCGAGCTGGCGGGAAAGATCGGCCTCAGCGCACGCCAGCTGCAACGCCTGTTCGTCGAACGGCTGGGCGCAACGCCAGGGCAGATCCACGCGACCCATCGCCTGCTGCTGGCCAAGCAGCTGCTGACCGAAACCACGCTGCCGGTGACCGACGTGGCACTGGCCGCTGGTTACAACAGCCTGCGCCGCTTCAATACGGCATTCCTGCAGGGCTGCGGCATGGCGCCTACCGTACTGCGCCGCCAACACCATCCCCTGGCCGCCGACGATGGCGGGCTGGTACTGCGCCTGGGCTATCGACCGCCGCTGGATTTCCCCCGCATGCTGGCCTTCCTGCGCAAGCGCAGCCTGCCCGGCATCGAACTGATCGGTGAAGACAGTTACCAGCGCGTGCTGGGCACAGCCGAGCGCCCCGCCCTGCTGCGCGTCACCGCCGACCCGAAGCGGCCCGAGCTGCGCCTGCAACTGGGCGCGGTCGACCCACGCCTGATTCCGGACATCGTGCGCCGCGTGCGCCGTGTGTTCGACCTGGACGCCGACCTGCAGCAGGTGCACGCCGCGCTGGGCGACGAACCTCTGTTGGCGCGCGGCATCGCCGAGCGTCCCGGCCTGCGCGTGCCAGGCGGATGGGACGGCTTCGAGGTGGGCGTGCGCGCGGTACTGGGCCAGCAGGTCAGCGTGGCCGCGGCCACCACGTTCGCGCGCCGGCTGGTCGATGCCTACGGTGCGCACCTGCCCGGCATGCCGTCCGAATTCGACCGTCAGTTTCCAGCGCCGGACGTACTGGCCGACGCGCCGCTGGAATCGATCGGCCTGCCACGCAGCCGCGCCGCCACCGTGCGCGCCCTCGCCGCAGCCTGCGCCAGCGGCCAGCTGGACTTCGGGCCGGGGCAGGCACTGGAGGAATTCGTCGCCCGCTGCGTGGCCCTGCCCGGCATCGGCCCGTGGACGGCGCAGTACATTGCCCTGCGCGGGCTCGGCCAGCCTGATGCCTTCCCCGCCGGTGACCTGGTGCTGCAGCAGGTGCTGGGCCACGCACAGGGCCAGCGCCTCAGCGAACGTGCCACCGAGGCCCGTTCGCAATCATGGCGACCATGGCGCGCCTATGCCGTGCTGCATCTGTGGCACCTGTCCGGCACTTTCGTTGGAGAACCCTCATGAACCTCTTGTTCGATCGCTTCGATACACCGATTGGTGAACTGACCATCGCCGGGGATGAGAATGGCCTGGCCCACGTTCTGTTCCCGGAAAACCGCCATCCTGCGCGCGGCCGCGAGCACTGGCATTACGCGCCCGGCGCATTGCCGGAGGCGCGCGAACAGTTGCTGCAGTACCTGCACGGTGAGCGCAGCGGTTTCGACCTGGCGCTGGCACCGCATGGCACGCCGTTCCAACTGCGCGTCTGGCACGCGCTGGCGTTGATTCCCTTCGGCCAGACCTGGAGCTACCTGCAGCTGGCGCAGCAGTTGGGTCAGCCGACGGCGACCCGTGCGGTCGGCGCGGCCAATGGCCGCAATCCGTTGCCGATCGTGCTGCCGTGCCATCGCGTGATCGGCAGCAACGGTACGTTGACCGGCTTCGGTGGCGGCCTGGAAACCAAGGCAGCGTTGTTGCGGCTGGAGCAGCGACAGGCACCGCTGTTTGCATGAGGGTTGGAGGCAGGGCTGCGCCCTGCACCCGCTACAAGCCAGAGCAACATCAACGTCAACATCAACGTCCAAAGCGGGCTATCCGTGGGTGGTCGGGGCGGTGTCGGATTGCGGGGTCGCCGCAAGTACGTCCTTGTAGGCTTGGCCGCGGCATCCATGCCGCGGACACCCCGCAATCCGACACCGCCCCGCCTTCGACAGGTTCCCGGTGACGGTTTGATTCGTTCCGGTAGATCCACGCCATGCGTGGATGGAAGCATCCGTAATCTGTCTGGAGAAGAGCCCCCTTGTTGTTCAAGGGGGCGCGCCAAAGGCGCGGGGATACGGTGAAATGCGTGGACACGCCAGCGCGCCACAGGCGCGATGGCGTGTCTTGGGTACGTCATTGCTGCGGATTATCATGACCGGATGACTTCCGTACGCCTGACCTGCACGCTGGCGCTGCTGCTGCCCCTGGCCGCATGCACCACCACGCCTTCGCCTTCGACAACCATCGCTGCACCTGCTGCGGAGGCGAATACGCCGCCCGCCAGCCCGCCGAAGCTGCTGCTGATCTCCATCGACGGCCTGCGCGCCGATGCGTTGGATCGCGGCCTCACCCCGAACCTTCAGCGGATCATCGATGGGGGCGTGCGTGCGCGCTGGATGACGCCCTCCTATCCCTCGCTCACCTTCCCCAACCACTACACACTGGTCACCGGCCTGCGTCCGGACCACCACGGCATCATCAACAACAGCATGGACGATGCCGCGCTCGGTCGCTTCGCGCTGCACGACCGCACTGCGGTGACCACCAGCGGATGGTGGGGCGGCGAACCGATCTGGGTCGGTGCCGAGAAGGTCGGTGTGCGCACCGCCACCACCTCATGGCCGGGCAGCGAAGCCGAGATCCAGGGCACACGGCCCAGCCAGTGGCGCATTTACGATGCCAAGGAACCGCTGGAGCAGCGTGCGCAGACGGTGCTCGACTGGCTGTCGCAGACCGATGCCGATGCGCCGCGCCTGACCACGCTGTACATGGAGCACGTGGACAAGGCCGGCCACAACTTTGGCCCCGAATCCAGGCAGTACACCGAGGCCATCGTGCATGCCGACCGGATCATCGGCCAGGTGCTCGATGGCCTGCAGCAGCACGGCTTGTCCGACAGCACCAACGTGATCGTGGTCTCCGATCACGGCATGGCGTCGGTGCCGGAGGGCCAGGTGATCGCCCTCGAATCAATGGTTGACCCTGCCATCGCGCGCAACGTCAGCGCAGGCCAGTCGGTCGGCTTCACGCCGGAGGTGGGACGCGAAGCAGAGGCCGAGCGTGCCCTGCTCGGTCGCCACGCACACTACGAATGCTGGAAGAAGGAGAATCTGCCGGCGCGCTGGCATTACGGCACCCATCCGCGCGTGCCGGCCATCATCTGCCAGATGGATGAAGGCTGGGACGCGCTGACGCGCGAGAAGATCGCCAAGCGCGAGCACGCCGATCGCGGCTCACATGGCTACGACAACGCGTTGCCGTCGATGCGCGCGGTGTTCGTCGCCCGTGGCCCTTCATTCCGGCAAGGCCTGGTGATCGACGGTTTCGACAATGTCGACGTCTACCCGCTGCTGGCGCACCTGCTGCAGGTGCCGGAAGCGGCCAACGATGGCAACGCGCAGACGCTGCAGAAAACCCTGCGCTGATCGCGGCGCCATGCCCTGGCCATGGTCAAAAAAAAACGCGGCGCCGAGCGCCGCGTTTTTCTTTGGACCGGTCGGTCGGCGGATCAGCCGGCCTTGGCAACTGCCTTCTTGGCCACAGCCTTCTTCGCCGGAGCCTTGGCCACGGTCTTCTTGGCAACCGGGGCGGCGGCGCCTACGGCGACCTTGCTCGCGGTGTGCGAACGGGCGTTGCCGTAGCTGGCGTTGTAGCGCTTGCCCTTGGCGGTCTTGCGGTCACCCTTACCCATGTCTTCAACTCCTCAAATGTGAAATCTGGTTACCCCGTACTGACACGGGTTCGGCGGGGCCGCCTTGCTGGGCGCCCCCGCGCACGATCGGAAAGCCTACCACGGAGCGCCTAGTGCGCGCAGCTGGCGTCATGCACGTGGCCGTGGTTCAAGCGCAGATTGACCAGGTGCGCGATGCCGACCAGCAGGCCGCCCAGGGTCATCACCACCGCGTGCGGCACCGCGTTGTGGTGCAGCGGGTCGTACAGCACGCCGGCCCACAACGCGACCAGGCCGGGAATCAGGAATGCCAGCGCACGCAGCGCGCCGTGCCGCCGGTAACCCCAGACCAGGCTGAACAAGCCCAGCAGGGTCACGAACACCACCAGCGCCTTCTCCACGCCATCACTGAGCCAGAAGGACAGGCCAAGCGAGGGGGCAGCGGCCAGCAGCAGCGGAATGACCGCGCAGTGCACCGCGCACAGCATCGAACCGGTGGCGCCGAAGCGATCGAGCAGGTGGCGCAGGCGTGAGGGCAAGGGCATGACTTCCAGCAGGGCGGCGAATCGTTATGGAATAATATAACATCGTTTCCCGACCCGCACGGTTCCCCTCCCCCTGTCCCGCCGACGGGGTTCGTGCGCCACCCGATTGATACAATGTAACAAAGGACCGCCCATGCCCTCCCGTCACCCTCGCCTCAAGCCTCATTCCCTGGCCCTGGCGCTTGCTGCGCTGCTGCCCTCCGTCGCCTTTGCGGCCTCCGACGATGATTCGCATCGTGACCGCCACCTGACCGAGCTGTCCTCGGTGCAGGTCACGGCATCGCCGCTGCAGGGTGATGCCGAATCGCTGGCGCGCCCGGTCGAAGTGCTGGCCGGTGAGCGCCTGGACGAGCAGAAGGCCGGCACCCTCGGTGACACCGTCGCCAAGCTGCCCGGCGTGCAGAGCACCTTCTTCGGCCCCGGCGTCGGCCGCCCGATCATCCGTGGCCAGGAAGGTCCGCGCGTGGCCGTGCTGTCCAACGGCATGGGCAACATGGACGCCTCCACCGTCAGCGCCGACCATGCCACCAGCATCGAGCCGTTCCTGGCCGACCAGATCGAAGTGCTGAAAGGCCCGGCTACCCTGCTGTTCGGCAGCGGCGCGATCGGCGGTGCGGTGAACGTGGTCGATGGGCGCATTGCGCGCGAACTGCCGGATCGTCCGCTCAGCGGCCGTGCCGAGCTGCGTGGCAATTCGGTCAACGACGAACGCAGCGGCATGTTCCGCCTGGACGGCGTGAGCGGCAATGTCGTGCTGCACGTGGATGGCCTGGTGCGCAATGGCGATGATTTCCGCATTCCGGGCTACGCGGTGATCGACGGCCTGGAAGACCACCACGATGACCACGACCACGCGGGCGAGGAAGGCGAAGAGCCGCGTCGCGGCCGCCTGGACAACAGTTCCATCCGCACCCGCGCCGGTGGCGTCGGCGCCACCTGGCTGGGCGAAGGCGGCTACTTCGGCGCCTCGGCCAGCACCTACCGCACCAACTACGGCATCCCCAACGGCGCCCACGTGCATGCCGACGGCGATGGCCACGACCATGATCACGACCACGACTATGGCGAGGAGGAGGAAGGTGAAGAGCACGACGTGCGCATCGACATGGTGCAGAACCGTTTCGAGACCAAGGCCGGCATCTACAACCCGGTATCGTTCCTGAAGAACGTCAACGCGCGCGTGGCCTACACCGACTACGAACACGTGGAGCTGGAAGCCGGCACGCCGTCCACCCGCTTCACCAACCGCGGCATCGAAGGCCGCCTGGAAGCGGTGCAGCAGCAGATCGGCGGCTGGGACGGCGCCTTCGGCCTGCAGTTCGGCAACAGCGATTTCGGCGCCAAGGGCGAAGAAGCGTTCGTGCCCGATACCGGAACCAAGAACATCGGCCTGTTCGTTCTGCAGGAAAAGCAGTTCGGCCCGTTCAAGCTGGAACTGGGCGGTCGCCACGACCAGGTCAAGCTGGACCCGACCGGCGACTACCGCCGCCGCAAGTTCGACGCCACCAACCTGTCGGCCGCCGGTATCTGGAAGCTCAACGATGCGGTCGACCTGCGCATCGGCGTGGACAGCTCCGAGCGTGCACCGACCAATGAGGAGCTGTACGCCGCCGGCGCGCACATCGCCACCCGTTCGCTGGAAATCGGTGATGCCAACCTGAAGACCGAGCGCGGCCAACGCATCGAACTGGGCATCCACACCCACAGCGAGCGCCTGGACTTCTCTGCCGCGATCTACCAGACCAGGTTCAAGGACTTCATCTACCTGGCCGACACCGGCATCACCGAGAGCCTGCCGGTGCGCACCTGGACCCAGCAGGACGCGGTGTTCAAGGGCGCCGAAGCCGAAGCGCTGGTGCACCTGTTCGAAGGCGGCGCCGGCGATTGGGACCTGCGCGTGTTCGGCGACTACGTGCAGGCCAAGCTGGACGGCAACGGCAGCCGCACCCTGGACATCGCCGTGCCGCACGGTGACCACAACCACAACTACAGCGTGGAACTGGCCAACACCGGTTACCTGCCGCGCATCGCCCCGGCCCGTGTCGGCGCCGACCTGCGCTGGGCGAAGGATGGCTGGCGTGCCTCGGTGGGCGCGGTGCGTTACAGCCGGCAGAAGGACGTTGCGCAGAACGAGGAGCCGAGCAACGGCTACACCCTGGTCGATGCGCACCTGGCCTACCGCTGGGACCGCAGCGACAGCAACAGCTACGAGTTGTTCCTGGATGGCAGCAACCTGACCAACCGCGAAGTGCGTCCGCATACCTCGCTGCTGAAGGATTACTCGCCGCTGCCGGGTCGTGGTGTCGCCTTCGGGATCCGCGCGTTCTTCTGATGAGGCATCCACGCATGGCGTGGATCTACTGAAGTGCATCCACCCATGGCGTGGATCTACTGACGTGCATCCACGCATGGTGTGGATCTACTGACTTTGACGGCGGCATGCTGTCGTTCTCTCCCGGGGGGCCAGGTTGGCCCCCCGTCTTTTTTGATGACCTCGATCGACCCTCACGCATCCGTCACAAAGATGTGCGTACGACAACAAGCGGACAATCCCGTCGCCATTCGTCTCTCGCCATCCGGACATTTGTGTCCGAAAATGAAGCCATGACCACCCAACGTGCCGATGCCGCTGCCCGCCGAGCCCTCATCCTCGATGCTGCCGACCATGTGTTCGGCCAACACGGCGTCACCGCGCCGCTGGACCTGGTGGTCGAGCGTGCCGAAGTCGGCCGCGCCACCCTGTATCGGAATTTTCCTGACCGCACCGCGCTGATCCAGGCGCTGCTGCAGCGCACGGTCGACCGCATCCGCCGCCAGGTCGAGCAGCTTGGCGACCGCGACGACGCCCTGTTCGAGGTGTTCGAAGGCATGGCCCAGCGCATCGTCGATTCGCCGGCACTGGCCGATTACTGGCGCGCGGTCGATTCGGACGTGCCGGCCATGCGCACCGCACGCGAGACCGTGCGCGACCTGCTGGAAGCCCCCATCGCCCGCGCCAAGGCCGCTGGCCTGTGCCGGCCCGACCTGGAAAAGACGGATATTTCACTGATCTCGGGCATGCTGGGGGCGGCCCTGCGCGGCAAGACCCGCGATGAGCGCGCCCAGCTGGCCGGGCGTGCCCTGCAGCTGCTGCGCGGGGGACTCCAGGGAGCAGCCAGCGGGGAACGCTGATGGTGCAGCCGTACCTCAAGCCGGTTCCGGATTGGGAGGAGCACGAGAAGCCGACCATGCCTGGTTCGGCGTCGATGCCCTGGCACCCGCCTTATCGGCGTGCAGCCTATGCACTGGTGTCGCTGCTGGTGGCCATCACCGGTGGCCTCGGCAATGCGCTGGTAACGGCCAACCTGCCCTTCCTGCAGGGGCAACTGGCGCTCACCCCCACCCAGGGCAGCTGGCTGGTGGCTGCCTACGCCATGGTCAACGTGACCGCCAACCTGCTGGCCTTCAAGTTCCGCCAGCAATACGGCATCCGCCTGTTTGCCGAGATCGGCCTGGGGCTGTATGCGGCGCTGGCGGTGCTGCACCTGTTCGTCGGCAGTTTCGAGACCACCATGCTGACCCGCGCCGCCAGCGGTTTCGCCGGCGCGGCCTGTTCGACGCTGGGGACGCTGTACATGCTGCAGGCGCTGCCGCGGCGATTCACCGGCAACCTGCTGGTGATCGGCGTCGGCCTGTCGCAGCTGGCGGTGCCGATTGCCTGGATCGTCTCGCCCGGCCTGGTCGATACCGGCCAATGGCACCAGCTGTATTCGTTCGAAGCAGGGCTGGCGCTGTGCGCGTTTGCCGCCGTGGTCGTGCTGAAGCTGCCGCCGGGCATCCAGGTCAAGGCCTTCGAACCGCTGGATTTCCTCACCTTCGCCCTGCTCGCGCCTGCCGTCGCCCTGCTGGTGGTGGTGCTGGCCCAGGGCTACACGCGCTGGTGGTTGAACACGCCGTGGCTGGGCTGGGCGCTGATCGCCTCCATCGTGCTGACCACCACCGCACTGATCATCGAACACTACCGGCGCAACCCGCTGCTGCAGATCCGTTGGCTGTCGACCCTGCCGGTGATGCACTTCATCGTCGGCGCCTTCCTGATCCGCTTCCTGACCACTGAACAGTCCTACGGCGTGGTCAACCTGATGCGCACGCTGGGCATGGGACCGGACCAGATGCGGCCGCTGTTCGTGGTGATCCTGGCCGGCGTGGTCACCGGCATCGCCGGTGCGTCACTGACCTTCGGCCCGAAGCGCCTGATTGCGCAGTTGCTGATGGCGATCCTGCTGCTGGGTGCCGCCGCGTTCTTCGACCAGCACCGCACCAGCCTGGATCGCCCGCATGACTTCTACATCAGCCAGTTCCTGGCGTCGGTGGGCGCCGGCATGTTCATGGGCCCGCTGATCATGCTTGGCATTTCCGCCGCGTTGAAACAAGGCGTGGACCACATGATCACCTTCCTGGTGACATTGTCGATCACGCAGACGCTGGGCGGACTGGCCGGCTCGGCCGTGCTGGGAACGTTCCAGCTGCATCGCGAGCAGCTGTATTCCAGCGCGCTGACGAGCCAGCTCGATCCAGCCGACCCGGTGGTGGCACAGCGCCTGCGCATCCAGCAACAGCTGTACGCAGCGCAGATCACCGACCCGGTGCTGCGCAGTGCCCAGGGCAGCGCGCAGCTGGCGCAGACCACCCGCCGCGAAGCCAACGTGCGAGGGTTCAACGATGTGTTCACCCTGAGCGGCTGGCTGGCAATCGGTTTCCTGTGCTGGTTGCTGCTGCTGTCGCTGCGTACCGCCGTACGCAAACAATGGCGCAAGCGCCATCCTTCCTCCCCCGCTGCGGCTGCGACCGCGGCACCGCGCTGAGTCCACCGTCATGCCTCCCGTCCCGCCCCGTCCAGACGACACCGACGCTGCCGAGAACGTCACCCCGCCGCCGCCCACCGATGCGGCACCGGCGGCGACGCCTGCCGCGCCCGCCGCCGCGCCGAAGTACCTCAAGCCGAGTTCGCGCAGCGTGGTGGTGATGGTGGTGGTGGCCCTGCTGGGCATCGCGCTGATCCTGCGCGCCTGGCACCTGTGGCCGTTCACCAGCAGCGTGATGGTGACCGACAACGCCTACGTACGCGGGCAGATCACGGTGATGGCGCCGCAGGTGAACGGCTATGTGACCGACGTGCTGGTGAAGGACTTCCAGCACGTGAAGCAGGGCGAGCCGCTGCTGCGCATCGACGACCGCATCTACGCGCAGCGGGTGGCGCAGGCGCAGGCCACGTTGGACAGCGCGCGCGCGGCCCTGGCCAATTCGGACCAGTCGCAGGCGCAGAACCGCGCGCAGATTGCTGCGGCGCGGGCCACGCTGTCGGCCGGCCAGGCCGAGCTGCAGCGCTCGCGCAACGAGGCCAAGCGCTACGAGGAACTGGCGGCGCAGCAGCTGGTGTCCATCAACGACCGCGACAAGTTCCGCACCAGCCAGGCCTCGGCGCAGGCCAGCGTGCAGCAGTCGCAGGCGCAGATCCGCATCGCCGAAGAAACCCTGGTCTCGACCCAGGTCTCGCGCAAGAGCCTGGAAGCGCAGGTGGAAAGCGCGCAGGCACAGCTTGAGCTGGCCCGCATCGACCTGGCCAATACGGTGATCCATGCGCCGCGCGATGGGCAGATCAGCGAGGCCAGCGTGCGCGTGGGGCAGTACGTGGCGGCCGGTTCGCAGCTGCTGTTTCTGGTGCCCGACACATTGTGGGTGGTGGCCAACTACAAGGAAGGCCAGACCTGGCAGATGAAGATCGGGCAGCCCGCCTCGTTCTCGGTGGATGCGTTCCAGGGCCAGGTGCTGCGCGGACGCGTGGAACAGATCGCGCCGGCCACCGGATCGGAGTTCAGCGTGCTGCGCCCGGACAATGCCAGCGGCAATTTCACCAAGGTGGTCCAGCGGCTGCCGGTGCGTATCTCGATCAACGGGGACCAGGAACTGGCGGCGCGGTTGCGGCCGGGCATGTCGGTGATCGTGCGGGTGGATACCGCGTCCAAGCCGATGGACTAGGGCGCCGGCCCGGTGGAGTCGAGCCGTGGCCGGCTACATTGTTGTGAAATGGGGTCAGATCCCGAGGAAGCCGGCCAGCGGCCGGCACTACCCTCGCATCAACCTGCGCAGCGGGCGCAGAGTCCGTGTACTTCCAATGTCTGTGCCTGCGGTTGGAAGCCGAGCTCCTTGGCCCGCTTTTCGAGCTGGGTCACGATCTCGCGGTCTTCCAGTTCCACCGCGCTGTGGCAGCTGTTGCAGATCAGGAACGGCACCGAATGGGCCGCACTGCTGGGGTGGTGGCAGGCCACGAAGGCATTGACCGATTCCAGCTTGTGCACGAAGCCATTGGCCATGAGGAAGTCGAGCGCGCGGTACACGGTGGGCGGGGCGTCAGCGCCCACACCCTTGCCGTTGCGCACCCACTCCAGCAGCTCGTAGGCCTTGACCGGCTTGCCGGCCTCGGCGATCAGCTTGAGCACGTTGGCGCGGATGGGGGTAAGGCGCAGCCCGCGCTCGCGCGAGACACGCTCGACCACCGCCACGAAATCCGAAGCGTCGTGGACATGGTGGTGCGGGGCCGTACAGGCGGTTTTGGCGGACATGCGCGTTCTCCAGTTCGGGCGTGGGCCGCAGGGCTCAGGCCGTTGCTACCTTGGTGATGGCCACATCGATGCGTTTCAAGGCCTGCTCGCGGCCGGCCAGGTACACGGTATGGGAAATGTCAGGGCTGACCTGGGTGCCGGTGATGGCCACGCGCAGCGGCTGGGCGACCTTGCCCATGCCCATTTCCAGCGCGGCGGCTGCATCGTGCAGGGCCACGCCAACGGCTTCGGCGGTCCACTCCGGCAGGGCTGCCAGCAGCTCGCGGGCCTTGCCCAGCGGCAGTTCCGCACCGGCCTTGAAGTGCTTGGCCACGGCCGCTTCATCGTATTCGTTCAGCGGCTGGTACCAGACCACGGCCTTCTCGGCCATTTCCTTCAGGGTCTGCACGCGCTCGCGCAGGGCGATCACCACGTCCACCGGCGCCGGGCCAGCGGCCACATCCAGGCCCAGCTTCTGCAGCTGGTAGACCAGGTGCGGCACGATCGCGGCCGGCTCCTCGGTCTTCAGGAAGTGCTGGTTGACCCAGCCCAGCTTGGCCATGTCCAGGCGCGAGGCCTTGGAATTGCAGTCCTTCACATCGAACAGGTCGATCAGTTCCTGGCGGCTGAACAGTTCCTGGTCACCGTGCGACCAGCCCAGACGGGCCAGATAGCTCAGCAGTGCATCAGGCAGGTAGCCGGCGTCCTTGTACTGCATCACGTCGGCCGCGCCGGTACGCTTGGACAGCTTGGCGCCCTGCTCGTCCAGGATCATCGGCATGTGGCCGAACTTCGGCACCGGTGCGCCGATGCCTTCGTACAGGTTGATCTGGCGCGGGGTGTTGTTGATGTGGTCGTCGCCACGGATGACTTCGGAGATCTTCATGTCCCAGTCGTCCACCACCACCGCGAAGTTGTAGGTGGGGTAGCCGTCCGGACGGAAGATGACCATGTCATCCAGCTCGCTGTTGGCGATCTCGATGCGGCCCTTGATCAGATCATCGAACACCACCGTGCCTTCAAGCGGGTTCTTGAAGCGGATGACGCGGTTCGGGTCGTCCCTGTACGGCAGGCCCTGCTCGCGGGCAGCGCCGTTGTAACGCGGCTTTTCCTGCCTGGCCATCGCGGCCTCGCGCATGGCGTCCAGCTCTTCGCGGGTCTCGTAGGCGTAGTACGCCTTGCCGTCGGCGATCAATTGCTCGGCCACTTCCTTGTACCGGGCGACGCGCTCGGTCTGGTAGAACGGGCCTTCGTCGTAGTCCAGGCCCAGCCACTCCATCGCCTCCAGGATCGCATCGATCGCACCCTGGGTGCTGCGTTCACGGTCGGTGTCCTCGATGCGCAGCACGAACTCGCCGCCACGATGGCGGGCCTCCAGCCAGCAGTACAGCGCGGTGCGGGCGCCACCGATATGCAGGTAGCCGGTGGGACTGGGGGCGAAGCGGGTGCGGCAGGTCATGGAGGGCTCGAGGAACGGGTATCCCCCGATTTTACCAGCCCTCCGCCCCCTGCGGAAAAAGGGGACGGAGGGGATCAAGTCGCTATTGCCGCGCTCCCGGGAGAACGCCGATGCAGCGGAGGGGAAATACCACTTGATCCCCTCCGTCCCATTTTCAGGGCTCGGGCTTGCGCGGGAACGGCTGCTCGCGCATGGCAGCGTGGTAGGCGAAGGAGGCGACGATGGCGGCGGCCTGCTTCAGGTCTTCCGGTTCGGCGTGGTCCCAGGTGTCCAGGTGGCTGTGGTGGACGTTGCTGAAATAGTCCAGCTTGTCCTGGATGAACTGGAAGCCCGGCAGGCCGATGCGGTCGAAGCTGATGTGGTCGGTGCTGCCGGTGTTGCGGGTGGCCACGGTGGTTGCACCCACGTCATGGAACGGGGCGAGCCAGGCTTCGAAGATCGGCATCGCCGCCAGGTTTTCCTGTGCGTAGATGCCACGGAAGCGGCCCGAGCCGTTGTCCATGTTGAAGTAGACCTGGAACTTGCCGTAGTCGCGGGTCTTCTGCAGGGCACCGGTCGGTTCACGCAGCGAGGCCGGCAGCGCCTTCTGCGCCGGGTCGGTGGGCTCGGGGAATCGACCGAAGTGCTTGGCCACGTACGCCTGCGAACCGATCAGTCCCTGTTCCTCGCCACTCCACAGCGCAACCCGGATGGTGCGCTTGGGCTTGGCGCCGCTGGCCTTGAGGATGCGCATGGCCTCCATCATCACCGCCACGCCGGCGGCGTTGTCGGCCGCGCCGGTGCCGCTGTGCCAGGAATCCAGGTGCGCGCCGATCATCACCACCTCGTCCGGCCTGCTGCTGCCACGGATCTCGGCCAGGGTGTTGTAGCCGGGCTGGTCGGCCTCGTCGGTGAAGCGTGCGGCCACATCCACGCGCAAGCGCACGCTCTGCTTGGCTTCCAGCGCGCGTACCAGCGGATTGAAGTGCTCGGCGATCATCGCCAGTTCGGGAATGCCGACCGCTTCACCGGCCTTGCGCGAGCCGCCACCGGCCACGCGGATGATGCCGTTGTCCCAGCTGCTGATGCTGATCGAGGCCAGCGCGCCTTCTTCAACGAAGAATGCGTTGACCTTCGCCGCCAGCGCCTGCTTCTCCTGGTATTCCTTCACCCGCTTGGCGCGGTCGGCGGCCACGTCCTTGTCCTTGGGCAGGGTGAATTCCTGCAGGCCTTCCAGCGAGGTGGCGTCGTGCCGGTGCGAATCGGCGTCCGTGCCGCGCTTGTATTCGCGTGCCTCGCCCAGCAGCAGGATCTTTCCACGCAGCTTGCCGCGATATTTCTCGATGTCCTCGGGCTTCTTGATGTCCACCTGCAGCAGGTCGCCCTCGACCGGGCCGTTGGTGCCCGGCGTCCACGCCTTGGGCAGCGCATGCAGTGGCTGCACGCGATCGCCCAGCATCTCGACGCTGGCCGACGTGAATTCCCAGCCACGGCCGAATTCGTCGAAGGCTTCGTCATGGACATTGTCCAGCTTCCATTCGCTGAACTTGCCGCGGGTCCAGGCGTTGGCACGCCCCATCGCCGGCGAATTGGTCAGGCGCGGCCCGATGCGTTCGGTGAGGTAGCTGAAGGTATCCATCACCTGCGACTTGTGGAACGCCTGCTGGCGGATCTTGCCGACCATGTCCAGGTCCACCGGCTCGCGCTGCTGCGCCACCGCATTGCCACCCATCGCCAGCGCTACTGCCAGCACGCCCCACTTCAGCCCGCTCCACGTCAACACGCCGCACCCCTGCCCTTCGGCTCGATCATCATCCGCTCGAGTCTAGCCAGCCGGGGCGCCCGGCCCCCGTCCCATCGGTCATGGGCATCTGCTAGATCCACGCCATGCCTGGATGGCGCCTTCCCACCGAAGAGCGGTGCGGACCAAGGTCCGCACCCACCAGAGGCCCCGTAGAACCACGCCACGCGTGGATGGGCCTTCCGCTGTCACCCCTTCCACCCCAGCCACAGCTGCGCGCGTTCGGGCAACAGCAGCAGCCAGTGTCGCTGGTCGATGCTGCTGCAACCAAACACCGCCGCATGTTCCGGCCAGTCTGCCGGCAGCCCGTCGATGCCGATCTCCGACAACGCCGCCGCCCCGGCCTTCCATGGCCGGTAACGGGGCACCTTGCCGGCGAGCGCGCCGCGTCCGTGCCGCGCCTCCCGCAACCAGTCCAGCCCGCGCCGCTGCAATCCTTCGCAGGTGATGGCGGCCAGCTGGAAGCGGACCAGGCCGGGCGCGATCCGTGCCCCCGGCAAGGCCGCCAGTACCCCATGGGCCTGCAGCAGTGCATCCACCTCCAACAGCGCGGGAATGCCCTGTCGTGCCCGTTGCTGCAATCCTTGGCGCCAGCCCATGGCGTGCTCCTTACTTCTGTTCGGCCAGGGCGTACCAGTCAACCCGACGGGTCACCCACATCGCCAGCGCGAGGATCACGAACAGCAGCAGCGAGCCCATCAGCAGTGCATTGTTTTCCGAGACCAGCAGCCCATACAGCGCGCCGTACAGCACCGTCAGCATCGCGGCGAAGCCCAGGCCCCGCTTCCAGTGACCCAGCACATTGGCCAGGTACACCGCCTGCAGGCTGATGCAGGCCAGCGCGGAAACCAGGTAGGCCTGCCAGAAGGCGATGTGCTCGGACAGGCTGATCAGCAGCAGGAAGAAGATCGCCAGCGCCAACCCGACCATCAGGTACTGCAGCGGGTGGATGCGCAGCGACTTGATCAGTTCGAACAGGATGAAACCAACGAAGGTCAGCACCACGAACAGCACGCCGTACTTGGAAGCGCGGTCGGCCTGGGTATAGGTATCGACCGGGTCGACCAGCGAAACCTGCACCGCCTGCGCATCCAGGTCATCGCCCTCGCGCAGTCGCTGCTGTGCGTCCGATGCCAGCGAGGACACGGCCCAGCGTGCATCGAAGCCCTGCGCATCCACACGCCGCTCGTTCGGCAGGAACGCACCGGCAAACGACGGGTGCGGCCAGCTTGACCGCAGCGCGATCTGGTTGTCATCGCCCACCGGCACCACCGACAGCGAGCGGCTGCCATCGAGCTGCAGTTCCAGTTCCACGCTGCTGGCCGCCAGGGTGCCTCCGGTGCGGGCGATGCCGGCGATCGGTGCATGCAGCCCACGGCCCAGTGCGGATGCGCCGGCCACGCCCGGCAGCAGCTTGACCTGCTGTCCATCAACCCGCAGGTTCGGCGTACCAACCAGGCCACGCGCATCGGACACGCCCAGCGCGATGTAGGCCTCGCCATAGGTCATGCCATCGTGCTCCGGGTAGTCGTCCTCGCTGAAGGTCGCCTTGAGCTGGCCATTCCAGCTGTACACCGGCACCTTGAACAGGCCGACCGAGCGCTGGCTGGGCAGCAGCTCGCCACTGATCTGCAGGGTGGCCGGCGGCTGCAACCAGTAACCCTGGGTGGTCTGCAGCTCGGTCTTCTTGTTGCCCTGCGCATCGACCACTTCCACCTGCTCGCGCTTGGACCACGGCACCACGCGCACCGGCCCGACCACGCGCTGGGTACCGGCACGGCTTTCGGCCACCCGCGAGTAGGCCTCTTCGCGATAGGCGCTGCGCTCGGTGATGACGCTGCGGATCAGGAACAGCGGGATCAGCAGCAGCAGGATCAGGCCGCCGACAATGGCGAACCGCAGCAGCATCTTCAGGGATTTCATCGTCCGTCCTCGTTGGAGAGGACTGCAGGATGGACGGCTGCGGTGAGCAGGGTTTGTGGCGAATTTGAAGTGGGTGTGAAGTCAGCGCCGCAGACGCTGGCCCGGTATCGCCAGCGGCAGCCACAGGCTGGCCACGGTGCCGCCGCCTTCGCGCGGCTGCAGGCTGGCGCGGCCGTCATGCAGGCGCACCACTTCCTGCACGAAGGGCAGGCCGAGGCCGGAACTGCGGCGGCCGGTGCCGGGTCGGGCCAGCGAATAGAAGCGCTCGAACACGCGCTCGCGTGCGTAGTCGGGAATGCCCGCGCCACGGTCGGCAACCTGCAGGCGTACGCCCTGCCCGTCCAGCTGGGCATCCAGTTGCACCTGTGCCCCGGGCGGCGAGAACGCAATGGCGTTGTCGATCAGGTTGTGCAGCGCTTGCCGCAGCAGATAGCCATCGCCCTGCACGCGCAGGTCGGGGACCTGCTCGATATGCAGCTGGACACCTGCGGCCTGCGCGCGCACCTGCGCCGCCGCCGCGGCTTCCTGCAGCAGCACCGGCAAGGCGATCGGATCACGGGTCTGCAACCAGCCGTGCTGCTCGACCTCGGCCAGCGCCAGCAGCTTGTCGATGGTTTCTGTGAGCCGTTCCTGCTGGTCGACGATGCTGCGTGCGAAATGCGCACGGTCGGCGTCGGCCATCGGCTCCTGCAGCAGTTCGGCGGCACCGCGGATCGCCGCCAACGGGCTTTTCATCTCGTGGGTCAGCGATTGCACGTACTGCTCGACGTACGCCTTGCCTTCCAGCTTTCGCCGCATGGTCTCCAGCGCCTGGCCAAGATCGCCGATCTCGTCGCTGCGCCGCTTCGGCGGCGGCACCGGTTCACCGGCGCTGACCGCGCGCGCATAGCGGCTGAGCTGGCCCAGGCCGTTGGTCAGCCACATCGTCACCAGCACGCCCACCAGCGCCGACAGACCGATCAGCCACGCACCGCGCTCGATGATGGCGCGCTGGCTGGCGGCGATGAACGGATCGATGCTGCGGTTGGGCTGGGCCAGGCTGAGCACGCCGATCAGCGTGCTGCCGTCGACCGGGTCGTACACCGGCGCGGCCACGTGCATCACCGTGTTGCTGTCATCGCCCGGCGTTTCCGGGCTGGAGCGCGCACCGTATTCGCCGCGCAGGGTGCGGTAGACATCGTTCCAGCGCGAATTGTCGCGGCCCACGTCGCGGCCCAGCGAATCGTAGATCACGATGCCCTTGGCGTCGGTGATCGTCACCCGGTAGTCCAGCGCACGCTTGGGGAAGCGCCAGACCATCGCCTTCAGGTCGCGCTGCCGGGCCTTGGCCAGGTTGCGGGTGAAGGTGCCGTTGCGGATGGTGCCGGCCTTGACGTCGGCGGCGGCCATTTCCGCCAGCACGTTGGCCGCATCCACCAGGGTCGATTCCATCGCCTGGCGCACGCCCGGCTTCACTTCGTTGACGAACACGCGCATCACGAAGAACGCAGCGATGCCAACGATCAGGAAGAACCCCAGGAACAGTTTCAGGACCAGACGCACGCGTCAGACCTCCAGGGCGTAGCCGAGGCCGCGATGGGTGCGGATCGGCTCACCGCTGGCGCCGGCCGCACGCAGCTTGGCGCGCAGCGTCTTGACGTGGGTGTCGACGGTGCGGTCGGCGCTGTCGGCGGCGCTGTCCCAGCCACGGTCCATCAACTGGGCACGGCTGAGGATCGCGCCGGGGCGCTGCAGCAGCGCCTCCAGCAACGCATATTCGTAGCGGGTCAGGTCCAGCGCTTGGCCCTGGAAGCGGATGCGGCGGCCATCGCGATCGATGGCGAAGGCACCGTGCTCCTGCCAGCCGGCCTCGGCGGACGGGGCCACCGCAGCGGGCGTGGCACGCCGCAGCCGGGCACGCACCCGCGCCACCAGCTCGCGCGGCGAGAACGGCTTGGCCATGTAGTCGTCCGCCCCCAGCTCCAGGCCCAGTACGCGGTCGAGTTCGTCGTTGCGGGCGGTCAGGAAGATCACCGGCACCTGCGCCACCGGCCCCGGCAGGGCCCGCAGCCGGCGGCAGACCTCGAAACCACTGAGGTCCGGCAAGCCGACATCCAGCACCACCAGGTCGATATCGCCGGCCTGCAGCTGCTGCAGCGCCTGCCCGCCCAGCAGGCAATGGCTGGCGGCGTAGCCTTCGCTGCGCAGCGCATAGAGCACGGTTTCGGCGATGGCCGCTTCGTCTTCGACCACCAGGACATGGGTAACAGGGGCTGTCATGGCGCGCAGCATAGCCGCTGCGGCCCTTGCCCCGTACACTGCCGCCCATGAACTATCGCCACGCCTTCCACGCCGGCAACCACGCCGATGTCCTCAAGCACATCGTGCAGCTGGCCCTGATCGACAGCTTCAAGCGCAAGGACAGCCCGTTCTTCGTGCTCGACACCCACGGCGGTGCCGGCCGTTACCTGCTGGCCAGCGAAGAAAGCCGCAAGACCCTGGAAGTCGAATCCGGGGTCATGCGGCTGATGGCCCAGCCCAAGCTGCCGGAGGTGGTCGAGCGCTACCTCAAGGCGGTGCAGGCCGACAATCCGGTCGGCGCGATGATCGCCTACCCCGGCTCGCCGCTGCTCACCGCGCAGGCCATGCGCCCGCAGGACCGCATGGCGGTGTGCGAGCTGCAGGAGGATGAGGCCGCTTCGCTGAAGACCCTGTTCGCCCATGACAGCCGCGTCGGCGTGCACCCCGGTGACGGCTATGCGCTGCTGCGCTCGCTGCTGCCGCCCAAGGCCAACGGTGCCAAGATCGGCCGCGGCCTGGTCCTGATCGACCCGCCCTACGAAGCCCAGGACGCCGAGTACCAGGCGATCCTTGCCGCGCTGGCCGAGACCCTGGCGCGCTGGCCGCAGGCCACCTGTGCGGTCTGGTTCCCGATCAAGCAGCGCCGCACCATCCTGCATTTCCTGCGCAAGGCCACCGCACTGCCGGTGAAGTCGGCGATGACCATCGAGTTCCTGGTCCGCCCGGACGACTCCCCGCTGCGCCTCAACGGCAGCGGCATGCTGGTGCTCAATGCCCCCTGGCAGTTCGACCGCGTGGTCGGCCCGGCCCTGCCGGCCCTGCGCCAGCATCTGGGCGAACCCGGTGCCAGCACCCGCCTGGACTGGCTGAAGACGGCCGAATAGGGGCCTTCACGAGGCTGTACGACCGTGAGCCTTTCGTTCACGGAATGCAGCCCCGGTGATGACACAATCGATGGACCACCAAGGAATCACCCGGTATGGCCACTCGCAACCGCATGCCGCCCTGGCATGAGATCTTCAAGGCTCCCAGCGGCCACGAGCTGCTGATCCGCCCCATCCGCCCCGAAGATGGCGCGCCGCTGCAGGCCGCCTTCAGCCTGTTCGGGCCGGAAGAAATCCGCGACCGTTTCCTGCAATCGGTGACCGAGCTGTCACCGGAAACCACCCAGCGCCTGACCCATCCCAACCCGAAGACCGAGATCACCCTGGTCGCCGCCGAGTCGCTGCCGGCCGGTGAGGCCGTGGTCGGCGCGGTGGCCCGTGCCTCGATCATCCCCGGTACCCGGGAAGCCGAGTACGCGATCCTGATCAGCCGCTTCCTGATCGGCCAGGGCCTGGGCCGCCAGCTGATGCGCAAGCTGGTGAAATGGGGCCGCGGCAAGTACCTGGACCGCCTGTATGGCGATGTCGCCGCCGAGAACGAGCCGATGAAGCAGCTGGCCGCCTCGCTGGGCTTCAAGCCGGTCCCCCATCCGAACGGGGCCGAAGGCCTGGTGCGGATGGTGCTGGAACTGGACAACTGACGGCAGCGCCGGGCCCTGCCCGGCGATGTTGATCCGACCGCTGCGCTCGCCGGGCACGGCCCGGCGCTACCCCGGTCACGTAACGATCATGGGCCTGGCAGGGGCTTCTGCTAAAATCCGCGGTTCATGTCGCGTACTCAATACCCCGCCCCGCCGCTGCCACGTGCCGGCCAGCTTCGCGCCTGGTGGCGCGCCCCCGCCTCGCCCACTGCCCTGGCCTGGTATCTGGCCCAGGCAGCGCGCACGCATGACGCACCGCTGCTGGTGGTGGCCCGTGACAACCACGGTGCCAACCAGATCGAAGCGGATCTGCATACCCTGCTGGGAGGCGACCCGAGCCTGCCGGTGGTGGCGTTCCCGGACTGGGAGACGCTGCCCTACGATCGCTTCAGCCCGCACCCGGACATCATTTCGCAGCGCCTGTCGGCCCTGCACCGCCTGCCCACGCTGAAGCGCGGCCTGGTGGTGGTGCCGGTGCAGACCCTGCTGCAGCAGCTGGCTCCCCGCAGCTATGTCATCGGCGGCAGCTTCAATCTTGAAGTCGGCCAGCGCCTGGACCTGGAAGCGGAGAAGCGTCGCCTCGAAAGCGCCGGCTACCGCAACGTGCCGCAGGTGATGGACCCGGGTGATTTCGCCGTGCGTGGCGGCCTGCTTGACGTCTACCCGATGGGCGCCGACGAGCCGCTGCGGGTGGAACTGCTGGACGAGGACATCGATTCAATCCGCGCGTTCGATCCGGAAAGCCAGCGCTCGCTGGACAAGGTCGAGGCGGTGCACATGCTGCCCGGCCGCGAAGTACCGATGGACGACGCCAGCATCGCCCGGGTGCTGGCGACCCTGCGCGAGCGCTTCGACGTCGATACCCGACGCAGTTCGCTGTACCAGGACCTGAAATCGGGCCTGGCCCCGGCCGGCATCGAGTACTACCTGCCGCTGTTCTTCGAGCGCACCGCCACCCTGTTCGACTACCTGCCTGCCGGCAGCCTGCCGGTCGTCTGCGTGGGCGCCGCTGAAGCGGCAGAGACGTTCTGGACGCAGACCGGCGAGCGCTACGAGCAACGCCGCCATGACGTTGAACGGCCGCTGCTGCCACCGTCGGCGCTGTACCTGTCGCCGGACCTGCTGCGCGAGCGTTTGAACGACGCACCGCGCATCGAGGTATGGGCGGCCGATCACGCCCGCATCGCCGAGGCGCATGCGCTGGGCGACCAGCCGTTGCCGCCGCTGCCGGTGGCCGCGCGCGAAGCACCGGCCGGTGACGCGCTGAAATCCTTCCTTGGCCATTACCCTGGCCGGGTGCTGATCGCCGCCGATTCGCCGGGCCGTCGCGAGGCCCTGCTGGAAGTGCTGCAGGCCGCCGAGCTGAAGCCACCGGTGGTGGCCGACCTGCTGTCCTTCCTGGCCAGCGATGAACGCTTCGCCATTGCCGTGGCGCCGCTGGAAGACGGCTTCGCCCTGGACGCGCCGCACATCGCGGTGCTGACCGAACGCCAGCTGTTCCCCGAGCGCGCCGGCAGCACCCGTCGCACGCGCCGCGCCGGACGAGAGCCGGAAGCGATCATCCGCGATCTGGGCGAGCTGACCGAAGGCGCGCCGATCGTGCACGAGGACCATGGCGTCGGCCGCTACCGCGGACTGATCGCGATGGACGTCGGCGGCATGCCCGGCGAGTTCCTCGAAATCGAGTACGCCAAGGGCGACCGCCTGTACGTGCCGGTCGCACAGCTGCACCTGATCAGCCGCTATTCCGGCGCGTCCGCCGAAACCGCGCCACTGCATTCGCTGGGCGGCGAGCAGTGGAGCAAGGCCAAGCGCAAGGCCGCCGAGAAGGTGCGCGATGTGGCCGCCGAACTGCTGGAGATCCAGGCCCGCCGCCAGGCGCGTGCCGGACTGGCACTGCAGGTGGACCGCGCGATGTACGAGCCGTTCGCCGCCGGTTTCCCGTTCGAGGAAACCCCGGACCAGCTGGCCGCCATCGACGCCACCCTGCGTGACCTGGCCAGCAGCCAGCCGATGGACCGTGTGGTCTGTGGCGACGTGGGCTTCGGCAAGACCGAAGTTGCCGTGCGCGCCGCGTTCGCAGCGGCCAGTGCTGGCAAGCAGGTGGCGGTGCTGGTGCCGACCACGCTGCTGGCCGAACAGCATTACCGCAATTTCCGCGACCGCTTCGCCGACTATCCGATGAAGGTCGAGGTGCTGTCGCGCTTCAAGAGCACCAAGGAGATCAAGGCCGAGCTGGAGAAGGTCGCCGCCGGCACCATCGACGTCATCGTCGGTACCCATCGCCTGCTGCAGCCGGACGTGAAGTTCAAGGACCTGGGCATGGTCGTCGTCGACGAGGAGCAGCGCTTCGGCGTGCGCCAGAAGGAGGCGCTGAAGGCACTTCGCGCCAACGTGCACCTGCTGACCCTGACCGCCACGCCGATTCCGCGTACGCTGAACATGGCCATGGCCGGCCTGCGCGACCTGTCGATCATCGCCACCCCGCCGCCGAACCGGCTGGCGGTGCAGACCTTCATCACCCAGTGGGACAACGCGCTGCTGCGCGAAGCCTTCCAGCGCGAGCTGGCACGCGGTGGCCAGCTGTATTTCCTGCACAACGACGTGGAGAGCATCGGCCGCATGCAGCGCGAGCTGTCCGAGCTGGTGCCCGAAGCGCGCATCGGCATCGCCCATGGGCAGATGCCCGAGCGCGAGCTGGAAAAGGTGATGCTGGACTTCCAGAAGCAGCGCTTCAACGTGCTGCTGTCGACCACGATCATCGAATCGGGCATCGACATCCCCAACGCCAACACCATCATCATCAACCGTGCCGACCGCTTCGGCCTGGCCCAGCTGCACCAGCTGCGTGGCCGCGTCGGTCGATCGCACCACCGCGCCTATGCCTACCTGGTCGTACCCGACCGTCGCTCGATCACGCCGGATGCGGAAAAGCGCCTGGAAGCGATCGCCTCGATGGACGAACTGGGTGCCGGCTTCACCCTGGCCACCCACGATCTGGAAATCCGCGGCGCCGGCGAACTGCTGGGCGAGGACCAGAGCGGGCAGATGGCCGAAGTGGGCTTCAGCCTGTACACCGAGCTGCTGGAACGCGCAGTGCGCAGCATCAAGCAGGGCCATCTGCCCGACATCGATGCCGGCGAAGAAGCGCGGGGCGCCGAGGTCGAGCTGCACGTGCCGGCGCTGATTCCGGACGACTACCTGCCGGACGTGCACACCCGCCTGACGCTGTACAAGCGCATTTCCAGCGCGCGCGACAGCGATGCGCTGCGCGAACTGCAGGTGGAGATGATCGACCGCTTCGGCCTGCTGCCGGATGCGGCCAAGAACCTGTTCGCCATTGCCGAGCTGAAGCTGCAGGCCAGCTCGCTGGGCATCCGCAAGCTGGACCTGGGCGAGAACGGTGGCCGCATCGTGTTCGAATCCAAGCCGAACATCGATCCGATGGCGGTGATCCAGCTGATCCAGAAACAACCGAACCTCTATGCCATGGACGGTCCGGACAAGCTGCGCGTCAAGCATCCGCTGCCGCTGCCCGAAGACCGCTTCAATGCCGCGCGGGCACTGCTGTTGACCCTGGCCCTGCGCTGATCGATCTGCAGGGTGCCGGTCCGCCGCGGGCGGCAGACCGGCACCCTTTCCGTTTCCTGCGCCCGCGACAAGGAGTGTTGCCGTGAATCGTTTCGCCCCCCTTCTGCTCGCCACCAGCCTGGGCCTGCTTGCGGCCTGCCACAGCGGCATGAGCAACCGCGATTACCTGCATGAGAATGTCGCCAGCTGGAACGGCACGGTCAGCATGGTCGAGCAATGGACCAACGGCCCGAACGGCGAGTCCTTCCATGCCTCGCTGCAGGACGGCAAGAGCATGCAGCAGCATCGCTTCGGCCTGAAGAACGCGCACAAGGAAATCGCCGACCGACTGGTCTTCGTCCAACAGTTCACCCATGGCAAGGACGCCGACGCACTGCACCAGAACCTGCTCGATTCCCTGAAGAGCACCGAACACATGTTCGCCGTGATGGAACAGCTGGCTGCCCTGCCCGATGGCTACAGCGAAGAACAGGTCACCCCGCTGCTGCAGACGCTGGATGAGGCCGTGACCAGAATGGACGAAGACATGCAGACCCTGAGCGACGCGCAGGACGCCTTCGCCAAAGCCCATCGCATCCACCTGCAGACCACCGGCTGATCCGCGCAGCCCCGGTTGCGATGCGGCCGGAGCCAAATGCTGCATGCGACTGAACGCACAGCCCCACGCGGGACCGTCGATGCCCCCCGCGTGACACCGATGCGGGTACCCTATGCGCCGCCCCGGCCCGCTCTCGCGGGCCTTTCCGTTTTCTGCGCAGCTTCGCCGCGCCGCCAGTTCCGATGCCCCAGCCCAGACCTCCCGACCTCCTGCACGCGCAGGCCTGCCTGATCGACGCCTTGTCGATGTCGCTGCAGATGCGTGATGCCTATACCCGCCACCACTGTGACCGCGTGGGCCTTCTTGCGCAGCACCTTGCCCTGCACTGCGACCTGGATGAGGACGCCTGTGCGCAGGTCGGCCTGGCCGCACGCTTCCACGACATCGGCAAGATCGGCATCCCCGACGAGGTACTGCTGAGCCCGCGCCGGCACAGCGACGAAGAGCGCGCGATCATGCGCGAGCACCCGGTGCGCGGCGAGCACATTTTCCTGGCCACCGGCCGCAGTGATGCCGCGCCGGTCGCGCGACTGATCCGTGCCCATCATGAAGCGTTCGATGGCAGCGGCTATCCCGATGGCCTGCACGGCGAGGCCATTCCGCTTGGCGCCCGCATCGTCACCATTGCCGATGCCTACGATGCAATGACCAGCGTGCGCCCTTACCGCGCGGCGATGGAGCACGAGACGGTGCTGCGGATCCTCGATGAGCAGGCCGGTGGCCTGATCGATCCCTACGTGCTGCAGCGTTTCCACGGCATGCTCAGGAACGAGCCGGCGCTGGCCTGAGCCTTCACCGGCTGGACGGCGCCTCGCTTGCGCAGCCGCGGCGATCCCCGCAAGCTGAGGGTCGGCCGCAGACGGCCCTGCTTACGAGGAGCATCACCCATGAAAGGAAACACCCGTATCGCCGCACCGCTGGGCCTGTTGCTGTTGGCCCTGGCGCCATTCGCGCAGGCCCAGCAGGATGGCACCGCGCCAGCCGCCGCATGCCTGTCGCGCAACCAGGTCACCGCTGGCACCTCACCTGCCACCCTGATGAATGCCCTGCCCCGCTGCGTGCAGGATGGACGCATGCAGGACGCCATCGATCTCTACAACATCGCCGGCGTGTTCGCCCATTTCGATCGCCAGCGCGTCGCAGACGAGACGGGACACGCTGCCTACAACGCGCTCAAGGCGATGGCCGGTTCGGCCATGGGCGAGGAGAATCTCGGCCGCTTCGACAGCGCATTGAAGGCGCAGCTGAGCCCCGACAAGGCGCCAGCCTACGTCGCTGGCATCTGCACCTTCAGCAAGCGCATGGGGCCGCCCTCGTACACCCCGACCTACATGCTGGCCCATGGCATGTCCAATTTCACCGGCAAGGGCGGTGGCCTGGTGCCAGGCTTCGACCCGGCCAGCGCATGGCAGGCCACATTGTCTCAGTACCTGAAGTGCCCGGGCTGATCTGCCGCCTGTTCTAGCCGACTGCAACGAGAAGGCCCGGCATTCGCCGGGCCTTCTGCTTCACGCGTTACCGGCGATCGCTTACCAGATCACCACGCGCTTGTCGTCCGCACGCACCATCGCATCGCCGGCCTTGCACTGGAACGCGGCGGCATAGGACGGCATGTTCGACGGCGCGCCGTTGGCACGGAAGTTCGCCGGTGCATGCGGATCGGTGTTCAGGCGCACGCGCAGCTCACCGTCGGTGAAGTTGCGACGCCACACGGTGGCCCAGTTCATGAAGAAGCGCTGGTCCTGGCTGTGACCGTCCACCTCGACGTTCGCCTTCGGGTTCTCCTTCAGCGCCATCTGCAGGGCATCGTAGGCCACGGTCAGGCCACCCAGATCACCGATGTTCTCGCCCAGGGTCAGCTTGCCCTTCACGAACACGCCCGGCACCGATTCATAGCCGTCGAACTGCGCGACCAGCTGGTCGGTACGTTCGGTGAAGGCCTTGCGGTCGCTGTCGGTCCACCAGTTGTCGAAGTTGCCGTTGGCGGCGAACTGGCTGCCCGAGTCGTCGTAGCCGTGCATCATCTCGTGGCCGATGACCGCGCCGATGCCACCGTAGTTCAGCGCCGGATCGGCCTTGGCATCGAAGAACGGTGCCTGCAGGATCGCCGCCGGGAACACGATCTCGTTCTTGGTGGCGTTGTAGTAGGCATTGACGGTCTGCGGGGTCATGCCCCACTCGGTCTTGTCCACCGGCTTGCCGATCTTGTCCAGCATGTAGCGGTAGTTGAACGCACGCGCTGCCTGCATGTTGCCCAGGTAGCTGTCACCGTTGGTCTGCAGGCCCGTCCACTCACGCCACTTGTCCGGGTAACCGATCTTCGGGGTGAAGCTGGCCCACTTTTCCAGTGCCTTCTTCCTGGTTTCCTCGCCCATCCACGGCAGCTGCTCCAGGCGCGCCTTCAGCGCCACCGACAGGTTCTGCACCAGGTGCTGCATGGCCTCCTTCGATTCGGCCGGGAACACCGCGTCCACGTACAGCTGGCCGAGGGCTTCGCCCATGCCGCCGTTCACCGACTCCAGCACGCGCTTCCAGCGCGGCTGCATTTCCTGCTGGCCGCGCAGGGTCTTGCCGTAGAACTCGAAGTTGGCCTTCTCGAACTGGCTGCTCAGGTACGGCGAGGCGTCGTCGATGGTGTGGAAGCGCAGGTAGGACTGCCAGGTGGCGGCCGGCACGTCGGCCAGCATCTTGTCCATTTCGCTGAAGAAGCCCGGCTGGGCCAGCGAGAACTTCTGCGCGGCCGGCACCTTCAGGGTGTCAAACAGCGCGGTCCAGCTGAAGTTCGGGGTCAGCTTGTCCGCGTCGGCGGCGCTGAGCGGGTTGTAGCGCTTGGCCGGGTCACGCATTTCGATGCGCGACATCGAGGCCTTGGCCAGGCGGGTCTCGAACGCCATCACCGCCTTGGCCTGTTCGGCAGCCTGCGCCGCGTCCACGCCGGACAGCGTCAGCACCTGCGCGATGTAGGCCACGTAGGCGTCGCGGATCCTGGCCTGCGCGTCGTCGAAGTAATAGCCCTTCTCCGGCAGGCCCAGGCCGCCCTGGCCGACGTACGCAATGACGTTGGCCGAATCCTTGTAATCGGCATTGGCGAACAGCGAGAACAGCACGCCCTGGCCCTGCGCCTGGCTGTCGCGCAGGTACTGGGTGATGGCGGCGGTGTCGTTCAGCGCAGTGATCTTGTCCAGCGTCGGCTGCAGCGGCGCCAGGCCGGCGGCCTCGATCTTCGCTTCGTCGTTGCCGGTCTTCCAGATGTCACCGATCTTGGCTTCCACCGAGCCGGCCTTGGCCTGGCTGGCGGCGGCCTGCTGCACCAGCGCGTGCTGCACTTCCAGCGAGCGCTCGCGCAGGATTTCGAAGCTGCCCCAGGTGGTCTGGTCGCCCGGCACCGGGTTGGCTTTGAGCCACTTGCTGTTGACGAAGCCGTTGAGGTCGGTACACGCGGCGATGGACGGATCCAGATCGGCGCTGTTGAGGCTGATCAGCGCGGTCTTGATCTGCGACTGGTCGAACGCCGGCTTGGCGGCGTCGGCAGCGGGCGCGGTCTCGTTCTTGCCACAGGCGGCGAGCGAAGCGGCGATGGCGATGGTCAGGCCCAGCGGGACCAGATTACGGACGTTCATGGCGTGTCTCCAACGGCGAATCGTCCAGCGTAGCCGCTGCGGCGATGGTGGGGACCGGCCAAAGGTCACAGGGGGAACGCCCGTGGTCGCAACCGGGTAGGTGCGGGCCGTTGGTCCGCACACACCCAGCAGGGGAATACCCACCAACGGTGGGTATCTACCGCGCCTTGCCCTGGTTGGCCACGGCTTCGGCGGCCTTGCGTGCCGCTTCCGGATCACCCAGGTAACGGAACGACTTCACGGTGAGGTCGTCGTTCAACTCGAACAGCAGCGGAATGCCGGTCGGGATGTTCAGCTCGAGGATTTCCTCGCGCGAGACGTTGTTGAGGTACTTGTACAGCGCGCGCAGCGAGTTGCCGTGGGCGGTGACCAGCACGGTCTTGCCATCCTTCAACTGCGGCGCGATGGCGTCGTGCCAGTACGGCAGCACGCGGTCGAGCGTCGTGGCCAGCGATTCGGTGCCCGGCAGCGCGTTGCGATCCAGCCCGGCATAGCGGCGGTCGTGGATCGGGTGGCCCGGATCTTCCAGGTCCATCGCAGGCGGCGGGATGTCGTACGAACGGCGCCACACCTTGACCTGGTCCTCGCCATGCTTGGCGGCGGTCTCGGCCTTGTCCAGGCCCTGCAGGCCACCGTAGTGGCGCTCGTTGAGGCGCCAGGACTTGTTCACCGGCAGCCAGTCCTGCTCCAGCTCGGCCAGCGCGCCCTGCAGGGTATGGATGGCACGCTTCAGCACGGAGGTGTGGGCGACGTCGAACTGCAGGCCTTCCTCGCGCATCAGGCGGCCGGCGGCAGCCGCTTCCCGGCGCCCCTGCTCGGTCAGGTCGACATCGACCCAGCCGGTGAAGCGGTTGTCCAGGTTCCACTGGCTCTGGCCATGGCGCAACAGTACGAGTTTACGGGTCACTGCAGGGTCTCCAACGCGAGGAAAGGCAGGCGGCCATTGTAGCCCCGGCGCCCGCTCACCGCGCCGTGGCGGTGTGGATGTCATCCTGTGGCCGATGAATGCACTGATCGACCCCGGGCGCTGGGAAGGCAGCGTCAGCGCCGCCCGCGAACAGCAGATGCAGCTGGCGACCCGCGTGCAGCGGCAGGATCGGCTGCCCGCTACCGTGCGCTGGCTGGCCGGGCTGGATGTCGGCTTCGAGGAAGACGGCGCGATCACCCGCGCTGCGGCCGTGTTGCTCGACGCGGACACCCTGCAGCCGGTGGCGCAGGAAATCGCCCGCATCCCCACCGTGATGCCCTATATCCCGGGCCTGCTCAGCTTCCGCGAACTGCCGGCGCTGCTGGCTGCGTTGGCGTTGCTGCCGCGCGCACCGGACCTGGTGTTCGTCGATGGCCATGGCATCAGCCATCCGCGCCGGCTGGGCATTGCCGCACACCTGGGCGTGGTGACCGACCTGCCGAGCATCGGCGTGGCCAAATCGAAGCTGGTGGGCCGCTTCATCGAGCCCGACCCTGAGGCCGGCGCGCACACGCCGTTGCTGGACGGCGGCGAGCAGCTCGGCTGGGTGTTGCGCAGCAAGCTGCGCTGCAAGCCGCTGTTCGTCGCCGGCGGGCATCGGGTCAGTGCCGATACCGCGCTGGCCTGGGTGCAGCGCACGCTGCACGGCTATCGCCTGCCCGAGCCGACCCGGCTGGCGGATCGGCTGGCCTCGCGGCGCGACGAACAGAGGTAGCGCCGGGCACCGGCCGCCACACCCGCTTCAGCGATGCACGTGACCGCGATGGCCCTGCGCATCGGCAGCTGCATGATCGTGCCCAGCGTGATCGTCGTCCTTCGTCGCCGACGGCTGGCCACAGGCTTCGCCGCAGTGGTCGGCTTCGATCTGCAGGGTCACGTGTTCGATACCGAAATCATCGTGCAGGCGATCACCGAGTTCGCGCCGCAGGCGGTCGGCGTCGTCGCCTTCGCGCATCACGATGTGCGCGGTCAGTGCCGGCGTGCTGGACGCCAGCGCCCAGACGTGCAGGTCATGCACGTCCAGCACTGCGTCGTGGTCGGACAGGCGGTCGCGGACCCTGGACACGTCCATGCCCTTGGGCACGCCTTCCAGCAGCACGTTGATGGCCTCGCGCATCAGCACATACGTGCGCGGCAGCACCCACAAACCGATCAGAACGGCCAGGATCGGGTCGATCGGCTTCCAGCCGGTCCATTGGATCAACAGCGCGCCGGCGATCACCGCCACCGAGCCGAGCATGTCGGCCCACACTTCCAGGTAGGCGCCCTTCACGTTGAGGCTCTCGCCGCTGCCGGCCTGCAGCAGGCGCATGGAGATCATGTTGATCACCAGGCCGACCGCTGCAATCACCAGCATGCCGGTGGAGGCGATCTCCTGCGGTTGGCGGAAGCGACCGATGGCTTCCCACAGGATGTAGCCGGCAACCACGAACAGCATTGCGCCGTTGATCATCGCGCCCAGTGCTTCAAGACGTGCATAACCGTAGGTGCGGCGCGCGTCCGGCGGGCGCCGGCTCAGCCGCACGGCCACCAGCGCGATCATCAGCGCCAGGGTGTCGGTAGCCATGTGCGCGGCATCGGACAGCAGTGCCAGACTGTTGGTCCAGAATGCACCGACCACCTCCACGACAAGGAAGGTGGAGGTCAGGCCGAGCGCCCACCACAAGGGTTTCTCGTGGCGGATCTCGGATGGCAGGTGATCGTGGTCGTGACCCATGGCAACAGCTCCTTAGCGATGGGAGTCAGGCTACGCCGGCGGGTGTCGGGAAACTATCACGGTGTTTATAACATTGCAGGCATGGACGGCTGGCGCGAAGCGGGAGGGTGCCGGCCAACGACCGGCACCACCGCCTGATGATCAGAAGCCGAAACGCAGGCTGGCCCAGTACGCCCGGCCGGGTTCGTTGTAGGTCGCCGCACCGGCGTCACTGCTGTTGGCCTCGCGGAACAGGCGCTTGTCGGCCAGGTTGTTGACGCCGAAGCCCACGCTGACCGTGTCGGTCACCTTGTAGCGCGCGCTCACACCCCAGACGTTGTACGCGCCGCGGGTCTGCAGCACGGTGGACGCATCGCAGTTGGCGGTGCAGCGCGGATCGTTGTTGATGTTGGCCGTGGCCGGTTCCTGCTTGCCGTAGAAGGTTCCGGTCAGCAGCAGCGACAGCTGCTCGGTGGCCTGCCAGTCCAGCATGGTGTTGACGGTGTACTTGGGAATCACCGACAGCGGCTGGCCGGTGCTCTTGTTTTCGTTCTCCACCATGTAGGTGAAGTTGTTGCTCCACTTCAGGCGGTCGCCCTGCTCGCCCAGCAGCGGGATCACCAGGTTGCCCTCGAGCCCCTGCACGATGGCCTTGGGTGCATTCTCCCAGCGGAAGATGCGGCCCTTGCGGTCGGCCGTCAGGCCGATCTGGGTGTAACCGGCCTGGATCTTGTCCTTGTAGTCATTGTGGAAATAGGTCAACGAGGCCTGCCAGCCGCTCTGCGGTGCCCACTCCACGCCCAGTTCCTTGTTCAGGCTGGTCTCTGCCTTGAGATCCGCATTGCCCTGCATGTAGCAGCCGGCGCCCAGGCTCGGCAACGCGTTCGGGCAGCCGTTGCCACGGGTGTAATACAGATAGTCCGGGTTGGACTGGTACAGGTTCGGCGCCTTGAAGGCGCGTGCGATGCCGCCCTTGACCACCCAGTCACTGTTGAGCCGGAACTGCGCGTTGAGGCTCGGACTGGTGTTGTTGCCGAACTGGCTGTGATGGTCGAAACGCAGGCCCGGGGTCACGATCCAGCGCTCACCGAGGTAGATGTTGTCTTCCACGTAGACGGCGGTGGTCTGTGCATCGGACTTGCCGCGTGCACGATCGGCCGAAAGGCCCGGAATGCCGCCACCGCTGCTGCTGGACTGGCTCATCGAATAGGGATCGGTCAACCGGCTGTCGAGGTACTCGAAGCCCAGCGTCCACACGTTCTCGGCACCGCCGAGGGTGGTCGGGAAACTGACTTCGCCGTCCAACTGGTAGTTGCGCAGGCGCGAGGTCGACCAGTCGGCGCCATTGAAGCTGCCTTCCGGGCCGCCGGCCAGTCCTTCGTTGATGCGCGAGTTGTTGACCCCTTCCACCGCCGCCGTCAGCCGCGAGCTGACATCGCCCCAGCGTCCGCGATGGGTGATCGCGCCGGTGGTGCGATACATGCGGTTGGTCTCGGCCTGCTGCTCGGCCAGCGCGGCCAGGTCGACACCGGTGGAGGTACCAGTGGTACTGACCGCACGATCGCCGGCATAGATGTTGCCCTGGCGGCTGGTACCGGCCTCGAACTCGACCACCTGGTTGGCGGTCACGTCCCAACGCAGCAGCGCGTTGACGTCGCGGTTCTTGACGCCTTCGCGGCCCGCCGGCGGTACCGCATTGGCGCCGGTGGCGAAGTCGCGGTTGAGATCCAGCGAATCGGCATCGGTCTTGTTGAGGTTGCCGTACAACCGGAACGACAGCGTGTCGGTCATCGGCCCGCTCAGCTGCAGGCCGAGGCGCTCGCTGCCGCCCTCGGCACTGTGTTCGGGCACCAGGCCGTACAGGTCAACCGCACCGGTCAGGTCGCCGGTCGGGCGCTTGGTGATGATGTTGACCACGCCACCGGAGGCACCTGAGCCATAGCGTGCCGCTGCCGGGCCGCGCAGCACTTCGATGCGTTCGATCATTTCCGCCGGCACCCAGTTGGTATCGCCGCGCGTGTTGCGCTCGCCACTGCGGCCCATGCGCACCGCGTCGCGTGCACCCACGCGCTTGCCGTCGATCAGGATCAGGGTGTTTTCCGGCCCCATGCCGCGCAGATCGATCTGCCGGTTGTTGCCGTACTGGCCCGATGCACTGTTGCCGGTCAGATTGACGCCGGGCATCGTCCGCAGCAGTTCGGCGATGTCGTTGACCGGCGGCCGCTTGGCGATGTCCTCGGCGGTGATGGTGGAAGTGCCCAGCGCCTGCCGCGCGATCTGCGAGGCAGTGACATGCACGGTGTCGATATCGGTGGCATCGGTTTCCGCATGGGCGGTGACGGCAGCTGTGGCCAGCAGTGCAGCGACGGCGAGCGCCAGCGGGCGCGGTGAAAGAGTGTTTGCAGGCATGTTCTGAACCTTCTGGCAGGGCAACGGAAGCCTCTGGCATAGGGCAGGAGGCGGCGACGGGGGAGGCGGAACGATCACTGCGGAATGCCCGCATGCCGGTTCCTGCCGTCATTTTTTCATAAATGCGAGTGATTCTCAAATGCGTCAACGCATTACGGCATCGGCCGGCATGTGCTTCATCCGCGTTTTTCGGCCTGCATGGCGCTTAAACTGGCCGGCTTCCCTGCCATCAACCGTCGACAGCTGCGGCCGATACCGTGGTCTGTTGTGCGCCGTTAGAGATCGACGTGGATACACCCCAACTGGACGAAGCCAGCCAACCGCTGGCCCAGGCCTGGCAGCAGTGTCTGCTGCTGGCCGGCCCCGCCGCCGCCGCGCTGCTGCATGCCGTGGCCGCCGATGCACCGCCGACGCTGGCGCAGCGCTTCTACGAAGTGCTGCTGCAGGACACGCGTGCGCGCCGCTTCCTGTCCCACGAACAGGTCAAGCAGCGCCTGCAACCGGCGATGCAGCGTTGGCTGGCCCAGCTGCTGACCACCGATGCGGATGGCATTGCCGCTACCGTCGCCGCACAACGGGTGATCGGCGATGTGCACGCTCGGGTCGGTATTCCGGTGGACCTGGTGGCCCGCGGTGCGCGCGTACTCAAGCACGAGCTGTTCATCCGCCTGCGCGCCGATGCCGCTGACAACGACACCGCCTTCGCCGCCATCGATTGCCTCAGCGCGATCATGGACATCGCCATGGAAGGCATGACGCTGGCCTATACGCACGCCCGTGAGCGCTCTTCGCGCACCGATGCGGCGTACCGGCTGTTCTCGCTGGTGCAGAACGTCAGCACCGAACGCGAGCGCCAGCGCGCCCTGCTGCTGGATTGGGAAAACAGCCTGCTGTACACCCTCGCCGGCCATGCGACCGGTGCCGACAACGCCAGTCTGGCGAGCTCGGAATTCGGCCTGTGGTTCACCCACAAGGGCATTCCCAGCTTCGGCGAAAGCAGCGAGACGCAGCAGGTGGGCCAGCTGATGGCCCGCATCGACAGCCGCCTGCAGCGCGCCACCGATGAAGATCCGGCACGGCGGCTGACCGCCCTGCCGATGATCCGCGAAGACCTGGCCACCATCCGCAACCTGATGACCCTGCTGTTCGAACGCATCGGTGAACTGGATGCGGGCAGCGATGCGTTGACCAACCTGCTCAACCGGCGCTTCCTGCCGACCGTGCTGCGCCGTGAGATCGAGTTGTCCACGCGCAACCACACGCCGTTCTCGTTGTTGTTGCTGGACCTGGACCATTTCAAGGCGATCAACGATGGCCACGGCCATGACGCCGGCGACCGCGCGCTGCAGCATGTCGCAGCTCTGCTCGGCCAGCAGACCCGAGGCAGCGACTACCTGTTCCGCTACGGCGGCGAGGAGTTCGTGGTGGTGCTGGTGGCGGCAAGCGAGTCACAGGCGGAGGTGATCGCCGAAAGCCTGCGCCGGCAGATCGCACAGTCGCCGATCACCCTGCCCAACGGACAGACGCTGGCGCTGACCGCGAGCATCGGCGTGGCCGGACACGATGGGCATCCCGATTACGAGCGGCTGATGGCGCGCGCCGACGCGGCGATGTATGCCGCCAAGCGACAGGGCCGCAACCGGGTGGTGGTGGCCGACGACGCACTGCCGGAAGCTCCGGGACGACGCGCGCTGCAACGTTGAGCCTGCAGCGCGCGTGACGTGGCGTCGGACGGTCTCGACGCTACGCAGCGTCCTTGCGCGGTATGCGCCACGTCGCCCACCACGTCAGTGCGAGCAGCGCGATGCCCGCGCCCAGCGCGCACACCGCCGGCCACCCATAGCGCGCCTGCGTCCAGGTGCCTGCCGCAGCCCCCACACCGCTGCCCACGGCATAGAACAGCATGTACAGCGCCACCAGGCGTCCATGCTGTTCGGCCGGTGCACGCAGCAGCAGGGCCTGGTTGGACACATGCAACGCCTGCCCGCCCAGATCCAGCACCACTACGCCCAGCAGCAACAGGGCCAGCGAGTACGGCAGGCCCAGCAACGGCACCCAGGCGACCAGCATCAGCAGCAGTGCCCCCAAGCTCACCCGGTGGGCAAGGCCACGATCCATCCAGTGCCCGACCCGCGCTGCCAGTAGTGCGCCGATGATGCCGGCCAGGCCCAGCGCGCCGATGGCGGCGGTCGACCAGTTCAACGGCGGCGCCGACAACGGCAGTGGCACCGCGGCCCAGAACACGTTGAGACCGGTAAACAGGAACAATGCCAGCGGCCCGCGTTCGCGCAGCGCGCGATCCTGCCGCAGCATATCGGCCATCGAACGCAGCAGGTTGCGCCACGACGGCGGCATTGCGGGCACCGGCACGTGCGGCAGGCGCCGCCACAGCAGCAGTGCCAGCGCCGCCATCAGCAATGCCGACAGCAGGTACACCGCGCGCCATCCCGCTACGGCGGCTACCGCACCTGAGACCACGCGTGCCGACAGCAGGCCGATGAACACGCCGCCCTGGACCATGCCGACCACCCGCCCACGTTGCTCCGGTGCAGCGAGGTTGGCGGCGTAGGCGATCAGTCCCTGGGTGAGCGCGGTACCCAGCAGACCCGCCAGCAGCATGCCCGACAGCAACCACGCGGTACTGCGGGCGGCGGCCAGCCATAGCAGCGCCACCACCAGCGCCAGCAGTTGCACCCGCAGCAGTCGACGGCGGTCGCCACGGTCGGCCAACGGCAGCAGCCCGAGCAGGGCCAGCACGCTGCCGGCCTGGGTGGCAGCCAGCACTGCACCGGCCACGGCGGCATCCAGGGCGAAATCGTGGGCCAGGCGCTCCAGCAGCGGCTGCGCGAAATAGACATTGGCCACGCTGGCACCGGCAGCAATGGCGAGCAGGCCCAACACGGGGCGGGACAGCGAAGGCATCATCAGTGTGGTTGCATTTTGAAACCAGGTGCACAGTAGCGCCACTAGTTTTAAACTGCAACCACAATCGAGGGAGTCCGCCATGCACGCCAACAGCCCCTGCCCCGTGGCCCGCAGCGCCGATCTGCTCGGCGACCGCTGGGCGTTGCTGGTCATCCGCGATGCCTTCGATGGCGTCAGTCGCTTTGGCGATTTCCAGCGCAGCCTGGGCGCGGCGCGCAACATCCTCAGCGACCGCCTGCGGCGCCTGGTCGAGGCGGGGCTGCTGGTGCAGCAGCCCGCCGCCGATGGCAGCGCCTACCACGACTATGTGCTGACCGCGGCCGGCCAGGACCTGTTCCCGCTGCTGGTGGCCCTGCGCCAATGGGGAGAACGGCATTGCTTCGCTGCTGGCGAAGCGCACTCGCAACTGATCGAATCCAGCAGCCGCCGGCCACTGCCCTACATGCAACCCCATGGCCGTGACGGCCAGCCCGTGCGCCCCGCCGATACCCGCGTGCGCAAGCTCAAGGGGGGAGGCGGCCGGGCCTGATCCGCCCGTTCGCGCACACCGGTGGCGTTCGTGGGGGGTTAGCATCGCTCGTCTCCTGCCGCTGGATGCCGCCGATGCCGAACCACGCCCGAACCCTGTCGATCCTGCTGCCACTGGTCCTGCTGCTGGCCGCACCACTGGCCTCTGCCCGCGACGTGGCAGCACCTGCAGAGCACGTGGACAGCGACGGCCCTTACCTGTTCCGTGAGGGCGCGCAGCTGAAAGCGCAGTGGATCTGCCAGGACCAGGTGGAAACCCACAGCGTGCAGGCCGGCACCGATGGCACTGAGGTTGCCGCGCGCTGCGGCTACCCGCATGCGGTGCATGTGCTGCCGCCGAACGCGCCGTCGGCATCGATACTGCCGGCCGTGCCACGCATCGTCGCCGTGTCCGACATCCACGGCCAGTACGCGCTGCTGGTCCGCCTGCTGCGCGCCAACCGGGTGATCGACACGCAGGACCGCTGGGCACTGGGCACGGATACGCTGGTGATCGCCGGCGACGTGTTCGATCGCGGCCCGCAGGTGACCGAAGCGTTCTGGCTGCTGTATGGCCTGCAGCAGCAGGCGGCCGCCGCCGGTGGCGCGGTGCATTTCGTGCTCGGCAACCACGAGACCATGGTGCTGTACGACGACCTGCGTTACGTCAATCCGAAATACCTGCGCAGCGCGCAGCTGCTCGGTCGCAGCTATCCGCAGCTGTATGGTGCCGACTCGGTGATCGGCCAGTGGCTGCGCACGCGGCCGGTGCTGCTGCAGATCGGCGATACCCTGTTCCTGCATGGCGGCATCTCGCCCGACGCGGTGCAGATGGCATTGGACCCGGCCCACACCAATGCCGCCTACCAGGCCTCGCTGGGCATTCCCAAGGCCGAGGTGAAGGCAGACCCCGCCACCGCACCGTTGTACGACGGCAAGACCAGCCCAATCTGGTACCGCGGCTACTTCGACGGGCGCCTGGACAGCCAGGGCGTGCAGGCGGTGCTCGACCGTCTCCAGCTCAAGCGCATCGTGGTCGGCCACACCTCGATGCCACACGTCAGCAGCTTCCACGACGGCCGCGTGATTGCCATCGACAGCAGCATCAAGAATGGCGAGAACGGCGAACTGCTGTTCATCGAGGACGGCACGCTCAGCCGCGGCCTGCTGGACGGATCGCGGGTGCCGCTGGCCAAGGGCCAGCCTGGCCTGCAGGACTGAACGAACGGCCAGCGCCGGGTGCGCCTGGCCCCCCCACGCCTGCCACCTCCACCCCGTTTGCCGCTACCCTCGGCAGCCGAGAGGCCCGCCCTGTCCAGCGGGCGGCCCATCCGCCCCCAGGAGCCCCGCGCATGCGCGTACTCATCGCAGAAGACGATCCGGACATCGCCTCTGGCCTGTGCGCCTCGATGCGCCGGCAGGGCCACGTGGTCGACCACGTGGACAACGGCGCGCATGCCGATGCCGCCCTGAACTCCACCCAGTACGCGCTGCTGGTGCTGGACCTTGGCCTGCCCCAGCTGGACGGCCGCGATGTGCTGCAGCGGTTGCGCCAGCGCGGCGATGGCCTGGCCGTGCTGGTGGTCACCGCACGCGATGGCCTGGCCGAGCGCGTGCGCGTGCTCGACCTGGGAGCCGACGACTACCTGGTCAAGCCCTTCGCCCTGGACGAATTCGAAGCACGCGTGCGCGCGCAGTTGCGCCGGGTCACCAGCAACGGCAACCCCGACCTGCGCATCGGCCGGCTGCGCCTGGACCTGACCGGCCACCGGGTGTGGATAGACGAGCAGACGCTGGAACTGACCGCGCGCGAGTTCGGCCTGCTGTCCGCCCTGGCGGTGCGTGCCGAGCGCATCGTCTCGCGCGCGCAGCTGGTGGAGGCCCTGTGCGACTGGGGCCAGGACCTGACCGACAACGGCCTGGACATCGCCCTGCACCGCCTGCGCCGCAAGCTGCAGCCGGGCGGCATGGGCATCCGCACGGTGCGCGGGCTGGGCTACATGCTGGAAGACGCCAGCGCGTGATCAGCGGACCGCCCAGCCTGCGCCGGCGCCTGCTCGCCTTCCTGGCGTTGCCGATGCTGGGCCTGCTGACCTTCAACACGCTGCTGGCCTACTACGTGGCGCTGGACTACTCCAACCGCATCCACGACCGCAACCTGACCGATGACACCGTGTCGTTCGCACAGATGCTCAGCACGATGCCGGTCAGCAGCGACCTGTCTCCGCAGGCACGTTTTCTGATCGAGTACGACCCCGACGGTCATCGCTACTTCAACGTCGACAGCAGCCGCTTGGGCACCATCGCCGGCAACGCAGATTTCAGCGCCTATGCGCCCTCGCAGGACTGCAGCGGCACGCACCCGGCGCTGTACGAAGGCGAGTTGAACGGCCAGCAGGTGCGCATGTCGACGGTCTGCACCCAGGCGATGAACGATCCGCAGGACCAGCTGGCGGTGACCGTGGCCGAAAGCATGGCCGACCGCCGCCAGCGTGCGCGCGAAATCCTGATGATCGTCATTCCGCTGATGGCCATGCTGGCGCTGGGAATGGCCGCGCTGGTCTGGTTCGGCGTCACCCACGGCCTGCGTATCCTGACCCCGCTGACCTCGCGCCTGGCCCAGCGCCGCGGCGAGCTGGCACCGATTTCCGATGCCGACGTGCCCGAGGAAATCCAGCCCCTGATCAGCACCATCGATGGCCTGTTCGCGCGGCAGGCGGAAATGATCACGCTGCAGAACCGCTTCATTGCCGATGCCGCCCACCAGTTGCGCTCGCCGCTGGCGGGCATGGCACTGCACGTGGACCAAGCCCTGGCGCACGGCGATCCAGAGACCGTGCGTGAAGCGCTGCAGAACATCCGCCGGCTCAACCAGCGCACCGCCCGCGTCAGCACCCAGCTGCTGGCGTTGAGCCGGGCACAGACCGTGCCGGAGACGGTGGAGGCGCTGGATGTGTCCGAGCTGGTGCCGCAATGGGTGGGCATGCGCGTGCCCGAAGCGATCCGCGATGGCATCGACCTGGGCTACCTGGGTCCGCAGCAGCCGGTGCGGATACTGGGCAACGGCGCACTGCTGCACGAGGCGCTGGACAATCTTATCGACAACGCCCTGCGCTACGCCGGCGCGGAGGCGACCGTCACCGTCGGCGTGCAGGCCCTGGACGACAACGATGTCGAGCTGTACGTCGAAGACAATGGCCCGGGCGTGCCCGAGGACGTGATGTCGCGGCTGGGGGAGCGCTTCTTCCGTGCGCCCGGCACTGCAGCCAGCGGCACCGGCCTGGGCCTGGCCATCGCCCATGAGGCCGTCGAGCACCTGGGCGGACGCCTGGGCTACCTCAACCGTCCCGGCGGTGGCCTGAAGGTGTCCATCACCATACCGTTGCTGAAGGGCCCTTGATCCAGACGGACCGTTGAAAGGTTGCCGAAAATCGCGCTTGCGATGCTGACCTTCCCGACTGCCGCGCTGGAGCCGACTGGTGCCTGCATCCCATGAGTTCTTTCTTCCCGGTGGCCCGCAGGGTGTCCTGCTGATCCATGGCCTGACCGGCACGCCCGCCGAAATGCGCATGCTGGGCAAAGGGCTGAACAACGCGGGCTTCAGCGTGCATGGCGTGCAGTTGCCCGGCCACTGCGGCAGCGTCGAGGACCTGCTGCAGACCCGTTGGGAACAGTGGTATCAGGGCGTGGAAGACGCGGCGGCGGACCTGCGTGGCAAGGTCGACCAGCTGTTCGTCGGCGGGCTGTCGATGGGGGCGGTGCTGGCGCTGGCGCTGGCCGCGCGGCGGCCGGACTGGGTCTCCGGCGTGGGGGTGTACGGCGCCACCTTCCGCTACGACGGCTGGAACATTCCGGCGGTCGCACGCTTCTCGTTCCTGCTGCCGTGGTTCAAGCGCCTGGGCATCGGCCGCGACCGCATGTTCATGGAAGAGCCGCCGTACGGCCTGCGCGACGAGCGCCTGCGTGCGCAGGTCAGCGCCGCCATGCTCTCTGGTGACAGTGCCGCTGCCGGCCTGCCAGGCAACCCGTGGCATGCCTTGGCCGAAATGCGTGCACTGAGCACCTGGACGCGCCGTCACCTGCATCAGGTCACGGCACCATGCCTGGTGATGCATGCCCGCGAGGACGACGTGGCCAGCATGGGCAATGCCGAACTGGTGATCTCGCGCGTCAGCGGCCCGACCGAACTGGTGGTGCTGGAAGACAGTTACCACATGATCACCATCGATCGCGAACGGCGCGAGGTGATCCGCCGCAGCGCGCGCTTCTTCAGCGACATCGGCGAACGTGCGGGCGTGCTGCAGGCGGTCGCCTGAGATGGGATCGCTTGCGACCCTGCTGTGGCTGGTCAACGTGGTGCTCGATACCGGCGGCCAGTTGGCCTTCAAGGCTGCCGCCAGCGACCCGCAGGATGGCGAAGGCCTGCAGCGCTGGAAACACATGTTCGGCCGTCCCTGGCTGTGGCTGGGCATCGCCTGCTATGTGCTCGAATTCGTCGCCTGGATCGCTTTCCTGTCGCTGGTGCCGTTGTCACAGGGCGTGCTGCTCGGCTCGATCAACATCGTCGCGCTGATGGTGGCCGGCCGCATCCTGTTCCGCGAGCGGCTGACGCCGTTGCGGGTGACCGGCATGCTGCTGGTCAGCGCTGGCGTTGCCGTGGTCGGAGCCGGAACATGAGGCGGCTGTACCTGGTCGGGTTTCCGCTGCTGATGGCCTTCGACACCCTCGCCCAGCTGTGCTTCAAGTACGCCGGCGACGCCGCGCTGCCGGTCGAGGCCAACAGCGCATGGCTTCTGCGCGTGCTGTCACAGCCCTGGGTATACGGCGCGATGCTCGGTTACGTCGGCGCGTTCTTCACCTGGATGAGCCTTCTGCGGCACGCGCCGATCGGCCCTGCGTTCGCGGCCTCGCACCTGGAAGTGATCAGCGTGCTGCTGCTGTCGGCGTGGCTGCTGCACGAACCGTTGACGCTGCATCACCTGATCGGTGCGGTGCTGATCGTGGCCGGCATCATCTGCCTGGGCCGTGCCGAGGCGGATGATCCGCATGCAGTTACCGAAGCAGCCCCGTGAGCCTGCTGTCGCGCGAGTTGCCTCCCACCGCTGGCCTGCCCCTGCAGGCCAGCGATTTCCTTCCCGGTGGCGGCGACCTGTGCACGATTCTCGCCGGGCAGCTGGGCACGCCGCCGCTGCAGCTGACCTGCTCGGGCACCCATGCCCTGCTGATTGCCCTGCGCACCCTGCGCAGGCGCGCGCCGCAGCGCGATACCGTGATCCTGCCGGCCTATACCTGTCCGCTGGTACCGATTGCCGTGCACAGCCTCGGCCTGCGCATACACCTGTGCGATACCCGCCGCGACCATTTCGATTTCGACCCGGTGGCGCTGCACGCCGCAGCCGATGCACGCACGCTGGCGATCGTGCCCACGCATCTGGGCGGGCGCATCGCCGATGTTGATCGCGCATGTGCCATTGCGCACCGCGTCGGTGCGTGGGTGATCGAGGACGCTGCACAGGCACTGGGTGCACGCGTGGCCGGCAACAGCGTCGGCCTGCGCGGCGACATCGGCTTCTTCAGCCTGGCCGCCGGCAAGGGCCTGAGCCTGCATGAGGGCGGCCTGCTGCTGACACGTGATGAAGAACTGCGTGCGGCATTGATCGAGCAGGCCGCAGGACACACGCCCTTCAACCCGCGCTGGGAGCTGAGGCGCAGCCTGCAGCTGCTGGGCCTGGCGGCCTGCTACCGCCCTTCCCTGCTGTCGTTGGTGTATGGAAATCCGCTGCGGCGTGCCCTGCGCCGTGGCGACCTGGAAGCTGCGGTGGGTGATGTGTTTCCGTTGGCTATTCCGCAGCATCGCGTCAGCCGCTGGCGGCAGAACGTCGGGGCGCACGCTGCACAGCGCCTGCCCGCCTTCCTGCAGGCCGCCCGCCTGCGCGCGCTGCAGCTGCGCGTGCAGCTGGAATCGCTGCCTGCCGTTGAAGTGGTGGACGGGATGCCTGGCACTCTTGGCACCTGGCCGATGCTGATGCTGCTGCTGCCCAGCGAACGTGCACGCGACAAAGCGCTTTCATCGCTGTGGCAGCGCGGCCTGGGTGTCAGCCGCATGTTCATCCACGCCCTGCCGGACTATGCCTATCTGCGAGGCGTCGTCGCAGACGCGGACGTACCCAATGCCCGCGACTTCGCCGCCCGCTCCCTGACCGTGGGCAACAGCCCCTGGCTGACCCACGAAGACGCCTGCGAGATCGTGAAGGTACTGGCTGGCCAGTAGAGGCTGAAGCCGGGCAAAGCCTGCTTCGCGCTCACTGGCTGAACGCTTCCCGAGTGCCTCCGTTCGGGCTTTCAGGTGGAAAGGAACGAGAAAGACGGCCTGCCTACATTGACCCCGTCGCCGGCATCGTGCCAAGGCCTCTCTTCATCGACGGAGCTGCCCATGCAATGGAGCATCCTGTGTGACTTCGATGGCACCATCAGCCTCGAGGACGTCATCGATTCGCTGCTGGAAAACTTCGGCCAGCCCGGTTGGCAGCAGCTGGAAGACCAGTGGCGCTCGGGCGAGATCGGTTCGCGTGAATGCATGCAGGGCCAGGTCCGCCTGCTGAAGCTGGATCCGGCCACCCTCGATGCACACCTGGACCAGGTACGGATCGATCCGGGCTTCGCCGCCTTCGTCAATCGCGCGCAGGCGTTGGGCCTGCCACTGCGCATCGTCAGCGACGGCCTGGACTACGCAATCCATCGCATCCTCGCCAACCACGGCCTGCCGCCGCTGCCTGTGGTGGCCAACCACCTGCGCTGGTCTGACGGCCATTGGCAGCTTGAATCTCCGTACCAGGCCGAAGGCTGCCGCAGCGGCACCTGCAAGTGCACCTGCGCGGCGCAGGCGCGTGCTGACGAAGCTCCCCGCGTGCTGATGATCGGCGATGGCGCCTCCGATTTCTGCGTGTCCGAACACGCCGATTTCGTGTTCGCCAAGCGTCGCCTGATCGCCCATTGCACCGACGCCGGCATTCCCCACGCCGCCATCGACACCTTCCACGACGCTACTGCGCTGCTCCCGCGCCTTCTCGACGGCAGCCTGCTTCAGCCCTCGCTTCCGCGGCTGCTCGCCACCGCCTGATCGCTCCGCCCGTTGCTTCCTTTGAATGCCCTCTCCGGAATCGAACCGATGAATATTTTTGACAAGAACGCCGATGCCGCCATCACCGATGCACAGCTGCTGGCAGACGAAGCACGCTACAGCTCCTTCGGCGACACCGTGCACTACGTTGATCCGCCGAAGATCTTCCAGCGCTGCGAAGGCAGCTACATGTTCGATGCCGCCGGCACCCCGTACCTCGATCTGCAGATGTGGTATTCGGCGTGCAACTTCGGTTACGCCAACCAGCGCCTGAACAATGCGCTGAAGGACCAGATCGATACCCTGCCGCAGGTCGCCAGCCAGTATCTGCACCCGACGCGCGTGCAGCTGGCCAAGACCATCGCGGTGGACATGCACGAGAAGTTCGGCCTCGACGGCCGCGTGCACTTCAACGTGGGTGGTGCGCAGGCGGTGGAGGATTCGCTGAAGATCGTCCGCAACGCGCGCAACGGCAAGAGCCTGATGTTCGCGTTTGAAGGCGGCTACCACGGCCGCACCCTCGGCGCCTCGTCGATCACCTCCAGCTACCGCTACCGCCGCCGCTACGGCCATTTCGGCGAACGCGCGATGTTCATCCCGTTCCCGTATCCGTTCCGTCGCCCGAAGGGCATGACCCCGGACGAGTACTCCGACCACTGCGTGCACCAGTTCGAGCGCCTGTTCGAAAGCGAGTACAACGGCGTGTGGGATCCCAAGGTCGGCCAGGCCGAGTACGCCGCGTTCTACGTCGAGCCGATCCAGGGCACCGGCGGCTACGTCATTCCGCCGCGCAACTTCTTCAAGGGCCTCAAGCGCGTGCTGGACAAGTACGGCATCCTGATGGTCGTCGATGAGATCCAGATGGGCTTCTGGCGCACCGGCAAGCTGTGGGCCATCGAACACTTCGATGTCACCCCGGACGTGCTGGTGTTCGGCAAGGCGCTGACCAATGGCCTCAACCCGTTGTCGGGCCTGTGGGCGCGCGAAGAGCTGATCAACCCGACCGTGTTCCCGCCGGGCTCCACCCATTCCACCTTCAACTCCAATCCGCTGGGCACGCGCCTGGGCCTGGAAGTGCTGAAGCTGGGCAAGGAGATGGACTACGAGCGCACCGTGCCGGAGAAGGGCGCCTACTTCCTCGACGGCCTGCGCGGCCTGCAGAAGCGCCATCCGGAAATCGGCGATGTCGATGGCCTCGGCCTGGCACTGCGTGCGGAAATCTGCGCTGCCGATGGCTTCACCCCGAACCGTGAACTGCTGGACCGCATGGTCGACATCGGCCTGGCCGGCGACCTGCTGCACGACGGCAAGCGCATGGGCCTCGTGCTCGATGTGGGTGGCTGGTACAAGAACGTGATCACCTTCGCGCCCTCGTTGAACATCAGCTACGAAGAGATCGACCTGGCGATCACCCTGCTGGACCAGCTGCTGACCAAGGCCAAGGGCTGAGCGGGAATGCGCTGTCGGTTCCCGTGCCCCGCATGGACGTGATCCCGCGTGTATCCAGCACCGCGCTGGAACCGGCCGCGCTGCTGGAGGGCTTCCTGGCCCACCCGCCCCTGGGGTTCGATGCCAGCCGCCTGCCCAGCGGCCTGCCCAGTTTCCGTGCGCCATTGGATCTGACCACAACCCTGGACGATGCACTGCGCTCGCGCCTGCTGGGGCTGCCGCTGTCGCGCCTGTGGCGGCCCTGGCTGACCTGGCAGACACGGTTCATCGGTGCCACCAGCACCGAGTACACGCCGCTGCCGGGGCATGTTTCTGCGGCGGCACTGGCCGACGACGTGCTGCGCCATGGCGTCGGTGACAGCCGGCTGCTGGTGGTCAAGGATCTGGCGATCGATTCGCCCTTGCTGGACGATGCCGCCAACGCACACAGCCATGCCTTCCTGCAGGCGCTGGAAGCACGCGGTTTCATCCCGCTGGAAGGCATGCCGCTGGCATGGGTGGCGATCGATTTCGATGGAATCGACGCCTATCTGGCACGCCTGTCCGCAGCGCGTCGCAAGAACATCCGGCGCAAGCTGCGCTCACGCAGCAACCTGCAGATCGACTGCATCGCCACCGGTGACCCTGCCCTTGCCGAACCGCGGCTGCAGGCCGAACTGCATGCGCTGTACCTGCAGGTGTATGCACAGAGCGCCGTGCATTTCGACCGGCTCGAGCTACCCTTCTTCCAGCACCTGCTGGCAGACACGCAGGGACAGGGGCGCTTGTTCCTTTACCGCCACAACGGCGAGCTGATCGGCTGGAACCTGTGCTACGTGCATGCCGGCAAGCTGGTGGACAAGTACATCGGCCTGTCCTATCCGCAGTCGCGCGACCACAACCTGTACTCGGTCAGCTGGATGCACAACCTGGAATACGCGTTGCAGCACGGCCTCAGCCACTACGTTGCCGGCTGGACCGATTCACGCATCAAGGCCGAACTGGGTGCCCGCTTCACCTCCACCGTACACGCGGTGCATGCGCGTTCGCCGCTGCTGCGCGCCGTCCTGCGCAGGCTGGCCCCGCACCTGCAGGCTGAGCCGGATGGAGGAGGCTGACCGATGCAACTGCGTGCGCCGCTGATCCTCGACCTCGATGGTGGCGTACTGCCATTGCCACAGGCACGCACGCTTGCGCTGCAGCACTGGCATGACCCGCTGCGCTTTGCCTGCCGCAACGCCACGCTGTCACGCTTCGCCACTGAAGTTCTTCGGCCGCTGCCGGCACAGCTCGGCACGGTCATGCTCGGCAGCGGCGACTTCCACCATCTCAGCCTGCCGCTGCTGCAGCACCTGCACACGCGTGCCCCGTTCCAGCTGGTGGTGCTGGACAACCATCCGGACAACATGCGCTTTCCCTTCGGCATGCACTGCGGTTCCTGGGTCAATGCTGCCGCCGCATTGCCGCAGGTATCGCATGTGCATGTGCTGGGCATCACCTCCGCCGATATCGGCCTGGGCCATGCGTGGGAGAACCACTGGCGGCCGCTGCTGGGGCGGCGGCTGACCTACTGGTGCATGGATGTGGATGTGGGCTGGGCCAGCCGCGTGGGCATGGCAGCTGCCTTCCGCCACTTCGACCATCCCGAGGCCCTGGTCGCCGCGTTCGCCGCCGAACAGGCGCAGGCCCCTCAACCGACCTACCTGTCGATCGACAAGGACGTGTTCGCTGAAGATGTCGCGCGCAGCAACTGGGACCAGGGCCGCTTCCAGCTTGAACACGCGCTGATGGTGATCGAGGCCCTGCGCACCGGTGGACTGGTGGGCAGCGACATCACCGGCGAGGTGTCACTTGCCAACTACCAGAGCCGTTTCAAGCGCTGGTTGTCATCGCTGGATGGGCAGCCCGACGTCAGCGCCGATGATCTTCCGGCTTGGCAGCAGCAGCACCAGCAGGTGAACCGCGAACTGCTGGCGGCGATGGCCGCCGTTCCGACGGCCTGCTGACCCCGCCCTGTAGTGCCGGCCGCTGGCCGGTAGCTGTACCACGATGTGCCAACCAAGGTTGGCACCTGCCAGACCCAGGCAGAGTCGGTAGTGCCGGCCGCTGGCCGGCAACCTCATTGTTCCCGGGCTCACGAAGATGCCGGCCAGCGGCCGGCACTACACTGGACGTCTGCCCCAGGAGCCCTCGCCATGCCCCAGACCGTCATCCCGCAGCTGCGCATGCGCCATGCCGATACCAGCCTGCCCTTCTACGTGCAGGGCCTGGGCTTCATCGTCGACTGGGAGCACCGCTTCGAACCCGGCTTCCCGCTGTTCGCCCAGCTCACCCGCGAAGGCCAGACGATCTTCCTGACCGAACACACCGGCGACTGCGAGGTGGGCGGTGCGGTGTATTTCATCGTCACCGACGTCGATGACCTGCACCGCGCGTTCAGCGCTGCGGGAGTACCCATCGAGCAGCCGCCACACGATACCGACTGGGGAAGCCGCGAGATGCTGATCGTCGACCCGGATGGCAACCGCCTGCGCTTCGCCACCGACGCTGGCTGAATGCCACGCGCTTGAGCGGTAATATACGTTTCGTATACGCTTCATATATTCCCAATCGAGAACGCCCATGGGCATCGTCAACATCGATGACACCCTGCACGACCAGCTGCGCCGTGCCTGCACCGTCTCCAACCGCTCGATCAACGCCCAGGCCACGTTCTGGATCCGGGTCGGCATGCTGTGCGAGATGAACCCGACCCTGAGCTTCCAGGACGTCGTCGCCAGTGAACTGCGCGCCGCCGGTGTGCAGCCGCAGCTGCTTGCCCCCGGGCGGGCCTGAGCCAATGGCCATGATCAAGCGCCCCGACGAGATCGACCGCCTGGCCGAGTCCGGGCGACTGCTGGCGCAGGTCTTCGCCATGCTCGACGCGCTGCCGCTGCAGGGCCGCAGCACGCTGGAGATCAACGACATCGTCGAACGCATGATCGTCGACGAGCTGCAGGCACGGCCCGCCAGCAAAGGGCAGTACGGGTTCCCGTACGTGCTCAATGCCTCGATCGACAACGTCATCTGCCACGGCATGCCGTCGGCCGATGACGTGCTGCGCAATGGCCAGATCGTCAACCTCGACATCACGCTGGAGAAGAACGGCTACATTGCCGATTCCAGCACCACGTATGTTGTGGGTGATGCCGACTACGCCGCCCGCAAGCTGGTGCAGGTGACCTACCAGGCGATGTGGAAAGGCATCGCCGCCGTGCGGCCCGGCGCGCGCCTGGGCGATATCGGCCACGCCATCGCCCGCCACGCCCGCAGCCACGGCTACAGCGTGGTCAAGGAGTACTGCGGCCACGGTATCGGCCAGGAGATGCACGAGGAACCGCAGATCCTGCATTACGGCCATGCCGGCACCGGCATGGAGCTGGAGGAAGGCATGGTGTTCACCATCGAGCCGATGCTCAACCAGGGCAAGCCGGCGATCCGCCAGCAGCCGGACGAATGGCCGGTGTACACCCGCGACGGCAAGCTGTCGGCGCAGTTCGAGCACACGGTGGCAGTAACCGGCAACGGCGTGCGCGTGCTGACCCTGCGCCCTGGTGAAACCCCGTTGTGCGCGGTGGATGCGGCCTAGAGCGGGCGCAGCAGCAACAGCAGCGCAAGGCACAGCATGAAGGCCGCCACGCCAGCATCCAGCAACCGCCATGCTGCCGCGTTGCGGAACACCGGCTGCAGCAACCGAGCGCCGAACCCCAGCCCGCAGAACCAGAGCACGCTGGCCACGCAGGCGCCCGCTGCGAACACCCAACGCAGGTCACCCGGGTAGCGCGTGGACAGGCTGCCCAGCAGCACCATCGTATCCAGGTACACGTGCGGGTTGAGCAGGGTGAACGCCAGGCAGGCCAGCAGCACCTGCCGCCGGCTGCCACCACTGGCATCGGCCGCGGCCAGCGCGCTGCCACCGCGCCACGCGCGCAGCCCGGCCTGCAGCCCATAGCACAGCAGGAAAGCGGCCCCGCCGAAGCGCAGCACCTGCAACAGCAACGGCCACTGCAGCACCAGCGCCCCCATGCCGCCCACCCCGGCCAGGATCAGCGCGATGTCCGCGCCCATGCAGGCCAGCACCACCATGCCCACGTAGCGGCGCTGCAGCCCCTGCCGCAGCACGAAGGCGTTCTGCGCGCCGATGGCGATGATCAGGCCGGCACCTGAAAACAGGCCGGCCAATGCCGCAGCAATCCACATCCGACGCTCTCCACCTTGAAAAGAGGCGCAGGGTGCGACCAACGGGCTCGTTAAGGCCAGCTGGTTTTTCTTTATCCTGTGCAGAAAAACTGAAGAGGCACCGCGTGGACCTGGTACATCCGCAGTTGAGCGCCTTCACCGCCGTGCTCGAAGAAGGCAGCTTCGAGGCCGCCGCACGCCGCCTGTCGATCAGCCCGTCGGCGTTGTCGCAACGGATCAAGGCGCTTGAGGACCGGCTGGGCCAGGTGCTGGTGGTGCGCCAGGCCCCGTGCCGGCCTACCGCTGCCGGCGAAGTGCTGCTGCGGCGGGTGCGGCCGATGCAGGCACTGCAGGCTGAAGCGCTTGCCGAACTGCTGCCGGAACGCGGCAGCGATGCCACCCGTACGCCGATTCCGCTGGCGGTCAACGACGATTCGCTGGACACCTGGTTCGTCGCCGCCATCGCCGAGCTGCACCAGCGCCACGGCTACCTGTTCGACCTGCGCATGGACGACCAGGACCACACCCTGGAACTGCTGCGCACTGGCAGCGTGCTTGGCGCGGTCACCGCCGAACGCAGGCCGCTGAAGGGCTGCAACGTGCATTCGCTGGGCGCGATGCGCTACCGCGCCATCGCCTCACCGGCATTTGCGCGCCGCCACTTCAGCGCGGGCATGCAGGCCGAAGCATTGGCCTCGGCGCCGATGATCGTGTTCAACCGCAAGGATGAACTGCAATGGCGTTTCCTGCGCAGGCTCACCCGCGCGCGAATGCAACCGCCCGTACACTACCTGCCCTCCTCCACCGGCTTCGTCGATGCTGCCGCGCGTGGGCTTGGCTGGTGCCTGGCACCGGAGGCCCTGGTCACGCCAGCGGCAGAGGCCGGACAGATAGTGGTGCTGGAACCGCGTCGCTGGCTCGACGTACCCTTGTTCTGGCAGCATGCCGCCGTGCGTTCGAGCACGTTGCAACACATCACCCACGCGCTGCGTACCGCCGCGGGCAATACCCTACGTTGAAAAGAGCATGATCCAGACCACCGCAGACCCCGGCTTCACGCGCGGACCACTACCGTTTGCCCACTTCTTCACTACAGGAACGGCATGCGCCTGAGCTGCCCACGGACAAGGATGCATCGCGCGCTCGGCGCTGCCGGCCTGGCCTTGCTGGCCAGCCTGCCGCTGGCTGCAGCGGCACAGACCAGCGCGCCTCCTGCACTGGAATGGGAACAGGCGCGGCAGCGTCTGGAACAGGTCTCCGACGCGCTGGCCGCTGCTGATGCCGGCGTGCGCAACAAGGAAGACCTGCACGAGGCCACCCGCCTGCTGCGCCTGCCGGAGATCACCGGCGAAGTGCGGCGGCTGCAGTTCCAGAAGACCCTGACCCTGCCGCTGGGCTCGCTGGCGCCGGTGGCCGAAGCCTTTGGCATCGACTCACCGCTGTCGTTCACCGAGCGCGACTGGCGCACACGGCCGGTGGTCACTGCGGTGCTGCCGCTGTACACCGGCGGCCTGATCCCGGCCGCGCAGCGTGCTGCCGGCGCGGCCAGCGAACAGGCCAGCGCCGAGCGCGAAGCGCAGCGGCAGTCGCTGACCGTGCAACTGGCCCAGGCCTACTTCGGTCAGCGCTTGGCCGAACAGGCAGTGGTCGTGCGCCGCGACGTGCGCGATGGCTTGAACCGCCACCTGTCCGATGCCGAGAAACTGGAACGCGAAGGCTTCGCCACGCGTGCGCAGCGCCTGCAGGCCACCGTCGCCCGCGACAAGGCCGAGCGCGAGTATCAGAAGACGCTCAATGATCTGGCCACGCTGAAGGCTGCGCTGGCCACGCTGTTGCGCAGTGGCGGCGATGTGCAGCCGCTGTCGCCGCTGTTCGTGCAGCGCGCGCCGCTGGAACCGGTCGCCACCTTCGAGCGTACCGCGCAGGCACGGCAGCCGCAGATCGCCCGCCTGCGGGCGATCGTGGCGCAGGCCGAACAGGGCGTGCGCGTGCAGCAGGCCAAGCTGAAGCCAACGGTATTCCTGTTCGGCCAGTACGACTTCCGCCGCCGCGACGAAATGCTGACCGATCCGGACTGGGCGTTCGGCATCGGCCTGAAGTACACCTTCCTGTCGCCGAACTCACGGCCGGCACAGATAAGTGCGGCACGCGCGCAGCAGGAACAGGCTGAGGCCGGCCTGCGCGAGGCCGAGAACCAGGTCGCGCTGGGTGTGCGCAAGGCCTGGAACGAGCTGGAAACCGCACGCCAGCAGTTCGTGCTGCTGGACAGCAGCATCGTCCAGGCCGACGAGAACCTGCGCCTGCAGGAGCTGGCCTTCCGCGAAGGCCAGGCCACCTCGCTGGACGTGATCGACGCACGGCTCGGTCTTGGCGGTGCCCGCGTCGAACGTGCGCAGGCCGCCTACCAATACGATATCGCCTTGGCACAACTGCTCGAGGTGAGTGGACAGATGGACCGCTTCGAAGACCATCGGCGGCGTGCAGACGAGGTAATTGATCATGAGTGATGTGTTGCACGACGAAGCAACGACGCCCCCGGGCAAGCGCCGGCTGGGGCCGATTCTGCTGGTGGTGCTGCTGGTGGCGGTGGCGCTGGGCCTGTGGCTGGCCTGGCGCAGCCCCGCCGACCAGATCCAGGGCATGGCCGACGCCGACACCCTCAACGTGTCCGCCAAGATCACCGCGCGCGTGGCCGAACTGAAGGTCCGCGAGGGCGATCGCGTGCAGGCCGGGCAGGTGCTGTTCCTGCTCGACAGCCCCGAAGTGGCAGCCAAGGAACAGCAGGCGCACGGCGCACTGGCTGCGGCGCAGGCGGTGGCCGACAAGGCTGCCGAAGGCGCACGCAGCGAAGACATCCGCGCAGCCGAAGCCAACTGGAAGCGCGCCGAGGCCGGTGCCACGCTTGCCGATGCCACCTACCGGCGCGTGCAGAACCTGTTCAACGAAGGGGTGATGACCCGGCAGAAGCGCGATGAAGCGGCGGCCCAGGCCACCAGCTCGCGCGAACTGGCCCGCGCCGCACGCGCCCAGTACGACATGGCGTTGACCGGCGCGCGCGAACAGGACAAGCGTGCCGCGCAGGGCCAGGTGCAGCAGGCCCAGGGCGCGGTGGCGGAAGTCAACGCCGCGCGCGTTGAAGTGGAAGGCCGCGCGCCGGTGGCCGGCGAGATCAACAAGCGCATGGCCGACCCGGGCGAACTGGTACCAGCCGGCTACCCGGTGTTCACTCTGGTCGACATCGACCGCATGTGGGTGTCGATGAACCTGCGCGAATCGCAGATGCAGGGCCTGAAGGTCGGCAGCAAGCTGCAGGGCAGCGTGCCGGCACTCGGCAAGGACGGTGAGTTCGAGGTCTACTTCATCAATCCCGCAGGCGACTACGCCACCTGGCGCACGACCCGCCAGTCATCGGGCTATGACGTGCGCAGCTTCGAAGTGCGCGTGCGCCCGGTACGCCGCATCGAGGGCTTCCGCCCCGGCATGAGCGTGCTGTTCGCATGGCCGCAGCACTGAACACCAGCCGCAGCAGCTTCGGCAGCTCATGGCAGCGCGAACTGCGCCGGTTGCGCAGCAGCCGTGCGGACCTGGCGCTGGTCACCGTGCTGCCACTGTTGATGCTGGTGGTGATGGCCTGGATGTTCTCCGCATCGGTGATGCGCGATGTGCCGATTGCCGTGGTCGACCTTGACCACAGCAGCGACAGCCGCCTGCTGCTGCGCATGCTCGACGCCAGCCCCGGCGTGCGCATCGCAAGCCAACCGGTCGATATGGATGAGGCGCGCGCGCAGCTGCGTCGGCTGGAGGTGTTCGCGGTGGTGCTGGTGCCGCGCGATGTGACCCGCCAGGCGCTGCGCGGCCGGCAGGGCACGGTGTTTTCCTATTACAACGCCACCTACATGACCACCGGCCAGTCCGCCGCGCGGGATATCGGCGACGCGGTCTCTGCGTGGAACGCGCGGTTGCTGCGCGAACGCATCGGCCTGCAGGTCGGGCCGGGCAAGCTGCGTGCCGCACCCATCGCGGTGCAGTCGGACATCCTGTTCAATCCGGCGCGCAGCTACGAGCTGTTCCTGCTGCCACTGATCTTCCCGGCGGTACTGTCGCTGGTACTGGCGCTGGCCGTGGCCGGCAGCCTCGGCCGTGAGATCCGCGACGGTACCCTGCCCGCCTGGCTGGGCCATGCACCATGGTCGGCCATTGCAGGCAAGGTGCTGCCCTACGTGCTGCTGTTCTCGTTGTACGGCGCGCTGGGCGCGGCCTACCTGGCCTGGCTGCGTGGCGACGGCATCGCTGGCAGCGTGCTTCTGCTGCTGCTCGCACAGCCGCTGTTCTACCTGGCCACCGCGGCCTATGCCCTGTTCTTCGTTGGCGTTACCCGCGACATGGGCACGGCCCTGTCCGCCGTGGGCCTGAGCATCGGCACGGCGCTGGCGTTCTCCAGCGCCACGTTCCCGGTGATCGACGCACCGTTGTTCACCCGCGTCTGGCACCTGCTGCTGCCGCTCAGCGCCTACATCAAGCTGCAGACCCAGCAGCAGTTCATCGGCTCGCCGTTGGCGGTGTCGCTATGGCCGCTGGCCACGCTGCTGCTGATGATCGTGGTGGCTGGCGGCATCGGCGGCTGGCGCCTGCTGGCGTTCGCGCGCACGCCGCAGGCCGCGCAACCGGCCGGGGCAGGCGCATGAGCCGGATCTGGCACAGCCTGCGACAGACCCTGTTGGCCGTGCTCTGCGATCGCTACGCGATCGTGGTGATGGTCGGCGCGGTGATTCTGTACTCGTTCTTCTACCCCGCCGCCTATCGCCACCAGGTGGCCGGCAACCTGCCCGTGCTGGTCGTCGATGAAGACCACAGCGCGACCAGCCGCGAGCTGCTGCGCAAGCTCGATTCGCTGCGCGTGGCCCATGTGGTCGGGCAACCGGCCGACCTGCAGGAAGCTCGCGCACAGCTGGAGGCCGGCCATGCCGAAGGCATCGTGCTTATCCCGGCCAACCTGGAACGCGACATCCTGCGCGGGCATCCGGCCAAACTGGTGCTGCTCGGCAACGGCGCCTATCTTGGCCGCGCCAGCTGGGTACTGGGCAGCGTGGCCGATGCACTGGGTGCGTTCGGCCGTGAGGCGGCGGTCACCCAGGCCGCGTTCATGGGCGCGCCACAGGCACCACCGGTCACCCTCGTGCAGCGGCCCTTGTTCAACACGCAGGAAGGCTATGGCAGCGCGATCGTGCCCGGCGTGGCCGAACTGATCGTGCACCAGACGCTGCTGATGGGCATCGGCGTGCTGCTCGGCGGTCGCCGGCTGGTGCTGGGCCGGCGCCTGCAGTTCGACCTGCCCACCCTGACCGGCATGGCCCTTGGCTTCGGCCTGATCGGGCTGTTCGGGCTGTTCTGGTATGCCGGCTTCACCGCCTGGGTGCAGGACTATCCGCGTGGCGGCAACCCGCTCGGCCAGCTACTCGGCGGCACCCTGTTCATCGCTGCCACGGTGGCGTTCGGCCTGTTCGTCGGCAGCTTCTTCCGCACGCGCGAACGCGCCTTCCAGTACATCATCGCCACCTCGATCCCGCTGTTCTTCCTGGCCAGCCTGTCGTGGCCGGCGGTGATGACCCCGCGCCCGCTGGTGTGGCTGGCGCAGCTGCTGCCGACCACCTCCGGCATCAACCTGATGGTGCGCCTGAACCAGATGGACGCCAGCCTGGCCGAGGTCAGCCGCGAACTGATCACCCTGGCCGTGCTGCTGGTGCTGTACGGCGCCCTCGCCCTCTGGCGTCTGCACAGCCCAAAGGGGACGAAGGGGATTAAGTCGTAGCTGGCACGGAGAGGGAGAAATCGACTTAATCCCCTCCGTCTCCTTTTACGGCTCCGGCGCGTACCAGAACGGGATGCTGTATTCGCGACGACGGCTGGGGCCGCGTTCGCCGCCGTCCACGTTCCAGACCAGTCGCAGGTCATGCCGGCCCGGCTTCAGGTCCGCCATCGGGAGATAGCCCACCAGCCCGCGCATGTCCAGGTCGCGGCGTTCCATCGGCACGAAATCGTGCAGGTCGACCTTGCCGCCGTCGAGCTGCACCGTCCACAGCGTGGCCATGCAGTTCACCGCTGCTGTCGCGGCCAGTGCGCCCTGCGCTTCGTTGCGTGCACCACCGGCGCAGCGCTGTCGCGCCACCGGGTTGTCACGCTGCGGCCGATGGGGAATGAACAGGCGCAACCGCGATGCACTGATGGTATCGGCCGGAATCATCGGATAAGGCAGCAACTGGTCGTGCGCCGAGCGCAGCGATTCGTAGTGCGCGCCCAGCATGCCGTGGTTCACTGCCTCCTCGGTCAGCACGCTGTAGCGGTTGAACAGCGAGAACGTCATCGAGCCATAGACCTGCAGGGCGGCGAGCACCATCGCCAGCATCACCGCCGAAATATAGATCACCGTGAACGAGCGGCCGCGCAGGTTGCTCTGCAGGGTCCACTGCATGGTCTGCAGCAGGCGCAGCATGGGTACCCGCTGCAGGCCAGCCAGCACCGACTGCAGTCGCTTCTCCTGCCGTGCCGTGTCCAGGCCCCGCGCGCGACGCCGCGCGATCGACTTTTCCAGCAGCATCGGCACCATCGCCAGACCGAGCAGACAGAGCATCAACACCGCAACGATTCCCAGCGTGATGCGATCGACATCGCCGAAGGCGGCGCCGATGGCCATCGCCACGCCAAGCGAGACAATGGCTACCACCAGCGTGCCGGCCAGGGTCTGCACGCACAACAGCGTGGTCGAGAACAGCATGGTGGCAAGCCGGTCCGCGCGTTCAATGGTGCCGTCGAGGCCGCCGTCGCGCTGCTGCAGGAACGCGCGTGAGAACGGCCCCAGCATCGTCAACCGATCCCAGTCGATACCGTTGGGGAAGTGCGATTTCAGGCCGATCAGGCCGATCCAGTAGCCGCGCACGGCCAAGTGGATGATCAAGGCCACCGCCAGCACGTAGCACATGCCGACGCCGATGCTGAAGGCGAACCACAGCGCCTGGAAATAGACACCTTCGGTATGCAGGCTGCTGCGCGCCCACGCATCGAACAGGTAGCCCGGCACGGCGAGCAGTGCGAAGGCGAGCAGGCCGGAAATGAACAGCTCCAGCTCGTCGGTGCGGTCACGCACGCGGGAGTAGCTGGCTGTCGTGCGAGGCATTGCATCAGCAACATCGGACGGTTCCCGACGGTCTACAGCGCTCGACTTGTTCACTGGCGATTCATCCCTGGAGGTCGGCGCAGTATAGGCATGCGCCCTGCCCCACGGAACGGGTCCGGAAACGAAGAACGCCGGCACAGGGCCGGCGTTCGGGGTACAGCAGTGTGGAAGGGGTTATCGCATGGAGGGATCAGCGATAGACGCGCTCACAACGGCGCTCGACCACGCGGTCGCCAGTCTTCTGCTGATGGTTGCCCTGGATCTGCCGCCCAGCTGCACCGCCCGCCACGGCACCGGCGACAGTCGCCAGCTTCTTGCCATTGCCGCCGCCTACCTGGTTGCCCAGCAGACCACCGACCACGGCGCCCGTAGCGGTACCGGTGATGCGGTTGGGATCGCGGGTATTGCGCTGCACTTCCACGTTCTTGCAGACCACGCGGCTGCCATCGTTGAACTTGCGCCCTTCATCACGCGGGCCGTAATTCTGTGCGCCAGCAACGGACGAGGCCGCCAGCAGGGTGCCCAGCACCATCAATCGAGTCGAGGTCTTCATGGCCATCTCCTGTGCTCCGGTATGGGGCAAGTGTCTGCCTGCACGTGGCAACTGCAGGTGAAATCCACGTCTCCAGGCGCTCAACGGCCATCATCGGTTCAGGAAACAAAAATGCGCCCATCGCGACCAGCATCGCGATGGGCGCCGTCTCCCACCCGGCTTAGAACTCTTCCCACCCACCCGTGTTGGCAGCGAGCGACGGGGCATTCCGTAGCGGTACCCCGGTCACGCGACGCACCGGCGGCACGCTTGCAGCGACCGCTGCCAACATCGGACGGACCGCTGCCGCCGCCACCGAAGCGCCGGTGCGGAACACCGACACCGCCTCGGCCAGCAGGTTGGCCTGTTCTTCCATCGACCGCGCAGCGGCGCTGGCCTCTTCCACCAGCGCGGCGTTCTGCTGAGTGGTTTCGTCCATCTGCATCACCGTCTGGTTGACCTGCTCGATGCCCGAGCTCTGCTCCTGCGAGGCTGCAGAGATCTCCGCCATGATGTCGGTCACCCGCTGCACCGAGGCGACAATCTCGCCCATCGTCGTGCCGGCCTGACGCACCAGCGCCGAGCCGTCGGACACCTTGCCCACCGACTCCTCGATCAGGCCCTTGATCTCCTTGGCCGCACCCGCCGAGCGCTGTGCCAAGGTGCGCACCTCGCTGGCCACCACCGCAAAGCCCCTGCCCTGCTCACCCGCACGTGCCGCTTCCACGGCGGCATTGAGCGCCAGGATGTTGGTCTGGAAAGCGATGCCATCGATCACGCTGATGATCTCGGCGATCTTCTTCGACGACGCTTCGATGGCGCTCATGGTGGTCACCACCTGGCCGACCACCTCGCCGCCCTGCGAGGCCACCCCATGTGCACCGATCGCCAGCTGGTTGGCCTGGCGCGCGTGTTCGGCGTTCTGCTTCACCGTGGAGGTCAGCTCCTCCATCGACGCTGCCGTTTCTTCCAGGTTGGCCGCCTGCTGCTCGGTACGCCGCGACAGATCGGTATTGCCGGAGGCAATCTCCCCCGCTGCCAGATTGATGCTGGATGCACTGGCCTGGATACGGCCGACGATCTGGGTCAGCTGCTCGACGGTCGCGTTGCAGTCGTCGCGCATGCGGGCGAACACACCGTGGAAATCGCCCTGCATGCGTACGGTCAGATCGCCGCGCGAGATCGCCTGCAGCAGGCTCGACACCTGCACCAGGTTCTCGTCGGTGGTCTGCATCAACCGGTTCAGCCCGATCACCATCTCGCCGAAATCATGCTCGAAGCGTGCTTCGTCACCGCGCAGGCTGAAGTCGCCTGCGGCCGCGGCTGTGGCCAGCCGGCGGATCTCGCCGTTGATGGCCGACAGACTCGATTTGGTCTCGTCCATGGCCTGGGTGATCGCCGCCTTCTCGCCCGGCAGGCGATCCATGTCCACCGACAGGTCGCCGCGTGCGTAGTGCTTCATCACCTCGATCAAGCGGTTCTGCACCTGCACGTGCGAGCCCACCAGCGCGTTGGTGTCATGCACCATGCGCCCGTAGTCGCCGGGGAAGGCGCTCTCGTCCATGCGATAACCCAGGCTGCCATCATCGTGCTGCCGCGCCATCTCGCCCTGCGCGGCCATCACCGCCTGCAGCTGCCCCTGCATGCGCTGCATGGACTTCAGCAACTGGGTCACCTCGTCGTTGCCCGAGGCATCGATGACGTTGTCCAAGCGACCGTTGGCGATGCCATCGGCCAGCTTCACCGCGCCCGCCAAGGGGCGGGTCAGGCTGCGGGTGATCGCCCACGCGGCCAGTGCGCCGAGAATCAGGCTGAGCACACCGAAGGCGATGGACAGGGTTCCCGTCCACGCTTCCGTGGCGCGATATTCCTCACGGCTGCGTTCGGTCAGGGTTTCCTGGTGCCGCAGCAGGCTGGAAATCGCTCCATTCCAGGCCGTGGCCAGACCGTGCTCGGCCAGCAGCTCGGTGGCTGCACCGTCGTAGTCGCCCGCCTTCATCCGCTCGTGCAATTGTTGAGTGGAGACGTCGGTGGCCTTGCGCGCCGCCGCGATCTGCGCCACCAGCGTATCGCCGGTGGCATCGCGGGGAATTTTGACGTACTTGTCCCAGATGCTGTCGTAGGTGCGGCTCAGTTCCTGCGCCCGCTGGTAATCCTTGTCGAACTCCTCGCCGCGCTTGATCACCATCAGGCGACGATGCATCAGCACCGCGTTGTTGGTATCGAGCATGTCGTTCAACAACCGCATCTTGACCATGTTCACGCCCACCACTTTCTCGAACTGGGCGGACTTCAGATGGTTTCCGTACAACACCAGGCCGACAATGGCCAGGATGAACAGCAACAGCAGACCGAAGCCGGCGGAAAGCCGGGATCCCACACGGAGGTTGCGTAAGGCGAGCATCTCAATTCCCTTGATCGTGGCCCTATATCGGTGGCGGCACGACCCGGGGAAACTTTAAGGGAGTTTTACGTTGGAAATCCTCATCAAGGTGAATCCGTTCAAACACGCTTCCATATACACCGGGTTATCACACCAAGGGACTGTCTGATTGTTCCTCGGCCTCACGGCACCAGTGAATTTAACATCTCCAAGCTTCAGGCGCGGGTTTGCCAACATCAATTCGTTTGCCGCCCTGAGTTCCGCGCAACGAACAATAGCGTTTCCACACGAAGTCTTTACCCCAAGACCACCAAGCGAATCAGCGTAGGCTCCCAGTTCTGGAGCGATCACCTCTGGAACAGGGCCGCTCGAAACGGTGACGATCTTACCGGTCATGCGCACACCGCCGCCCACCGACAACTGGGTGCCGGTGATGGTATCGCTCTGGCCGCTGCCTTCGCTGCGCGAGTTGTTGGTGCCGAACGGCAGGCCACTAGTGTTGTTGGCAAAGCCCCAGCCCTTGCCACGGCTGCTGCTGTCGCTGCGCTCGGTGTTGTGGGCCACATCGAGCACGATGTCCTTGGTGGCCAGCAGCACGGCATTGCCCTCGGCGGACATCTGCGCGCCCTGGCTGAGGATGGAGCCGCCGTTGGAACCCATTTGCCACGGTTGATCAGGCGCTATGCCTGGGAAGTATTGCAGGCGCCATAACTAGCACACTGTTGGGTAGCGAGCGGCAGGGAAAATGAACACATTCGCCGCAACCAATTATTGATTAGAAACCAAAAATTCCGACTCAGTTAGCGCGCACCGCCCTCCCATGCGCCAAAATTCAAAGTAAGGATCAAAATTCACATCCAATTCAAACAATGAATCCCCAATATACCATGACAAATGATAGTCGGCAGCCAACCCATAAAGCGCTTCAAACAACGCATACACCTGGTCGGACTCAGATATTTTACTCCGCCTTACCGAATCACCAATTCCATCAAAAAGCCAGTGATGAGGAATATCATCTCGAAGCACGGCATCCAGATCACTCCCGGCAGCAAAGACCACCTTCACGCGCCTGCAGGTTCTTTCAATCTCAACATCACCTATCCTTCTGCATATCTCTTCCTGCCCTCTCAGCCACGCACTTCCGAGCGCAGCAATCTCCTCGCGCGAGGTTGAAAATCGTGGACGCAGGTACAACGAACCATCCAATCTGCCGGAAGAAATAACCCTAACGGCCCTCGCATACAAATCCAACGATGACGAAAAATAACTAAATATCTTCCGAAGCTCAACATCAGTTCCGTGCTCTTTCAACAACCCCAAAAAATGGGACTTATCAAACACAGCCGACCCTTCACAGAACGCGCACCAGTCAGACAGAAGAGTCCTCACATCTACATCCCTCCAGATTCTTGGAGCGGCGGGAGCAGCCGCCCTCGTGGCAGCATCGCTGTGCTGCTCGCATACATAAGCAATAAAGGCGGAACTTTACGTCCCCCTCACCGCCGCGACCCTCAGACTCAGCGGTCCAACTGATCATCCATGCATGAATATTCTCGTCGCCGAGTCGGCTACAGGCTCCATTCCTCCGCAGATGGCACCCGCTCCAGAACATCGCTTGAGGCAGAAAAACAGAGTTTGGAACTCCTGCATCAGCATCTGGACGTCCGAAGGCTCCGCATCAAACGACACCTCAACGTCAATGGCACCGTTGAAGCCGATGACGCGGAGCAGCAGGACTTTCAAACGAGCAGAACCACCCAGAGAAAAGTCGCCGAGCCTTTGAATCAGGCAGAAATTTCTCTGCCGCTCCTCGGACCGGAGGGCGCTGTGGCTCCACGCGTGAAGGTCGACGACGATGCCGTCAATTTCCAGGGGAAAAACGGATCCAGCGAGCCCATGAAGTTCAGACACAACCATCAGCACGCAGTCATGCGGAACATCCTCCATAACCACTTCGTATGCATCACCCATAGATAGACCCTTTGTCGTAAATTTTATGAACACACAGTCGTTACCGCGCTATCGCAAAACAGGCTCAGAAATAGTCTGGATCAAAAATGGATTCGTACTCCTGCCACCTCGAAGGATCGTCGAACGCAGACCTTTATGAGCCTACTGATTTCGGCGGTTGACACGGGATCACGAGCATCCCCTTGGAACATTGGCATGCATCCATCTAAGCATTGCGCAACGTCCACCATCGACAGCAGACGTCGGGTTCAAACATCACTCTAGCCTCGGAGATTGATTCGAAAATATCAAATACAACATGAACTCCTGCCCCCGAACCATCGCGGACCAACTCAATAGACTTGACGCTCTCTGAAGAAATAACAGCCATCTCCTGCGCGGCAAGCCTCAGAACAACCTGAAATGATTTCATCACAGCGCTAAAAGAAACATCAACCTCAACATCACTCCTGCTTGATTTTTTTATATAGCGACACAGGGCTAAGGTTGGATCAACCTCGATGGGCTCGATACCAAATGCTTCGAGAAAGTCACTTTCGCTTGGAAATTTCATTGCAACCTCATCAGTAAAGCGGTACGACGGCACTGAATACACGAGGTCCGTCATCAAACACTTGGATATGCTCCGAGAACAGGCAATCCTACAAGCTGGCAGAGCAGGTCTTCGAGAACGACGCCATCAAGGAAGCCCTACGAAAAAGTGGTGACCGCGCCAGCGCGCGGACCGCTGGTGGGGGCCTCCCCCGCCGCGATTTGCTTGCCTCCGATATTCCCCTCGGTCAGCGTGGCAAGGGTCGAGCTGCTGTCGCCCCCCCCCCTTCTCCGCCATCGGCGTACCCGAGCCCCCGCGCGGCGCAGCGTTGCCCGCCTTCGGGTCCCAACCAGTCATCTGCCCGCCGGCACCAACACTGATGCCGCCCGAGCTGGCCGAGTGGTCCATCTGGTTCTGCAGATCGGTGAAGGTCAGCGTCTGCGCGGTCAGTTCACTGTTGGCCGCGCTGGTGCTGGCAATCGCGCCGCCAATCAGGTTCACGTGTCCAGCATCCACGTGATAGCCACCGTTGCCGGCAAACAAGCCACTCTGCTGGCCCACGCCCTGGTAGCTGCCCTCTGCCTTGCCTGCGCTGGCGTAGCCATCGGCATTCCACGCATTACCGAAGGCCACCTGCACGCGCCCACCCACCTGGCTGTTCTTGGACATGCTCTCGGCAATGTCCTGCAGCGATTCGATGGTCAGCGTGCCGCCGGTCTTGACGTCGATGCGGTCGGCCGTGGCGGTCGCGCCGCGCAACGTGGTGTCACCCTCGGCCTTCAGCGAGATGTTCTGGCCGGTCAGCGTGGTGTTCTGCCAGGTGTTGCTGTCCGAGTTCGCCTTGCTGCTGCCCACGCTGGCTTCGGCATACACATACACGCCCGTCTGCGCGCCCACCACAACGCCCACGCCCACTTCGGCGCCTGCATTGCTGCTCTTGCTGCGGTCTGCCACGTGCGCCTTGCCCGCTTCCAGCAGGATGTCCCCGGCCAAATCCAGGCTGAGCGTGTTGCCCGCGCTCAGGTTGCCCTGCACTACGCGGATGTCGTCCGTCGTGCTGGTCAGGTTGACGTTGCCGCCACCCTGGGATGCTCTGGCCGGTCAGCGTGGTGTTCTGCCAGACATTACTGTCTCTTGCTGCTGCCTGCGCCGGCCTCGGCACATAAATACATACCGGTCCGCGCGGCCACTTCAACCCGACCCAAATAATCCACAGACTATGTCCATAGAAAATTTTAACCACTCAACAAGCAAGCATAGCGACCAGCTTTTCAAATATTCGACGACGCCACCCTATTTAGCCGACATCATTTATCCTCGGCGGATCGAATAACACGACTTCACCGCCTTCGGCTTCATAAGCAAACTCGAATTTACCATCAGGCCGAACCACTATGAAACGCCCTGACGCAACATCAATCCCACTAATATAGTCACCTATAAGAATAGGTGAACCCAGATCGACCGAGAGCCCTACCGCCAATTCACCTAGCGCTTCACCATAGAACTCCGCATCACTATAAACATTAACAAATGTCGGAAACCCCCCGTTCACGTACTCAATAGAAACCCCTGCAAAGGCAGAGGAATCCGACCTCCCCCAATAATCATCTTCAGTAAGAATCGACGACGCATCCAAGCCCAACCTAGCTGCAAGAATTGGCTTCAACTCCAAAAATTCAACAACTCGACCCACAGAAAATTCAAAACCTTCCACTCTGCCCCCTCATTTACCAAGATCTCGCGACCTATATAGCTCATTCAGTTTCGAACGAGATTCCGAACTAACACCATTGTTACCAACTGAGATCATACCATCCAACGCCTTCTCAATAGATGAAGACATACCATTCTGACGGACCATATCTCTATAGAGACGGAACTCTGCCTGCGAGAGTTGAACGATACCTGGCCCCGACCGTGGGAACATGGTGGCACTCCCTGGATGCGCACCCCATACTCGACCAGAAGACACGGCAACATTACCGTCAGGCAGCAGAATCCCTTGGCCTGAATTTATCTCCCTGATGTCACCATCAATGTCATACCCCCCCATCAACACTGATTTTAGAGTATTCCTGTTCCCGCCACCAAATCTTGTGCCCGCTCCAATTGTTTCCACGCTGTGCGCATCACTGACGCGAACTGGACCTGGCGGAATGAAATTCTTCGTACTACTTCCGCCCGAATCCCCGCCTTGATTTTTGGGCTGCTCTACAGACAATGCGTTGGTCGCAGGCGCCTCACTTACACGCCTTCTCGAAGGAGATCGTGTCACGCCAAGTCCGCCTGTCTGCGGCAGTAATCCCGTCTTACCTGAGATAGCTATCCCAGCGATATTTGCGATACCCCCCATCGTTAACGTCAACGCACGACGGTTGTCCTCGCTCATGTCTCCCACGGTCGCAGCCACGAAGGCGATACTGGCCATAGCACTCGACGTCTGTGCATCTTGGATTGCGAAGTAATTCCGCAACTGCATTGACGATGGGAGCAAGTCCTCGGTGCGACTGGGCTCCAGGCCCGACTTGCGCAGAGCGTTCTCGAACAGCCGTTCGTTCGCGCCCTTCTTGCGGTAGAAAATATCCTCAACCCACGAGTAATTGGCATCCTTGTACGCTTTCTGGTCGTCCCCCAGACCAGCATATGGACGCTCGTACACCTGCGACGGGTTGACTCCCTGCAGTTCGCCCGGGCGTAGCGTTCCAGCGCGCTCCTGGAACTGCTTTTGAAGCTCAGGCAGATCAAGAGGACCGTTCTGGGACTCATATCGGCTGATGTAGGTCGCGAGGTCAGCCGCTTGAAACTCACTCAGGCTCTCGCCTGCCAACGCCTTCCGTAGCAGCCCTGCACTCATCTGATCCCCTGCATCCAGCAGTACAAGCTCCAGGGATTCCTGCTTGTCCAACCCACCTTGCCGCTTGGCCTTCTCGCGCAGGTGAATCATTCGCGCGTGATCGTTCTGCCCCAGGAAGTTGTTCTCAGCCGAATTCTTCGCAATTCCCGCATTCAACGCTATCCCGGCCAGATCCTGCCCCGACAATCCGCCGGCCAACGCACCCACCGCCTGCGACAGCGCCAGGATCGTCTCCTTTTCCTGCGGGCTCAGCTTCGACGCATTGCCCCCATATAGCGTGTCGGTCAGGAACTTGGCTGCCACCTCACCACCTACCGCGGCCGCCGCACCTGCCCCTGCGCCGGCACCATTGACCTCGGCCAACACCGCGCCCAAGAGCGCATGCGACAGCAACTGCATGGTTGCGTTGGGGTCCTTGCCATGGTTCGGATCAAATGTGCTACCAATGAAGAAGGCTGCATAAGGTGCAAGCGCATTGGACGCAAGCTGGCCGACAGCCTGTCCGCCTGCACTTCCCACTAATGCGGTAGTCACGGCATCCAGTGCCCGGCTGTAGTCACCACCACTGCCCCACTTCTTCGCATCCTTATAGGCCTGGCTGTTGTCACTCAGCCGCTTGTCTCTCGCTTTGGCATCAAGTTTGTCGAACGCAACCTGCTCTTCGGGCGAAAGGCTGTCGTAATAGTCCTGCGTGGCCTTGTTGCTCTGATGGGTCTGGATGTCATTGGCAACCTGCCTGCTGGTAGCCACCACCGTCCCAATCGCACCCGCCATCGCCTGCTGGTCCGCCAGCAGCTTGGTGGCATCCGGCATCGCCTCCAGCGCACGATGCGCTGCACTGGCATCGGTATTGATACCCAGCTCCGCCGCCGTGGTCTGCTTGCCACCGATGGTGATGTTGCCTTCGGTCAGCGTCGCAAGCGTTGAACTGCTGTCGCTGCCGTTCTCCGTCATCGACATGCCTGGGCCACCGCGAGGGGCGGTAGTGCCCGCCTTCGGGTCCCAACCCTTCATCTGCCCGCCCGCACCACCGCTGATGCTGCCGGAGCTGGCCGAGTAGTCCATCTGGTTCTGCAGATCGCTGAAGGTCAGCGTCTGTGCGGTCAGTTCACTGTTGGCCGCGCTGGTGCTGGCAATCGCGCCGCCAATCAGGTTCACGTGTCCAGCATCCACGTGATAGCCACCGTTGCCGGCAAACAAGCCACTCTGCTGGCCCACGCCCTGGTAGCTGCCCTCTGCCTTGCCTGCGCTGGCGTAGCCATCGGCATTCCACGCATTACCGAAGGCCACCTGCACGCGCCCACCCACCTGGCTGTTCTTGGACATGCTCTCGGCAATGTCCTGCAGCGATTCGATGGTCAGCGTGCCGCCGGTCTTGACGTCGATGCGGTCGGCCGTGGCGGTCGCGCCGCGCAACGTGGTGTCACCCTCGGCCTTCAGCGAGATGTTCTGGCCGGTCAGCGTGGTGTTCTGCCAGGTGTTGCTGTCCGAGTTCGACCTGCTGCTGCCCACGCTGGCTTCGGCATACACATACACGCCCGTCTGCGCGCCCACGACAACGCCAACGCCCACTTCGGCGCCGGCATTGCTGCTCTTGCTGCGGTCTGCCACGTGTGCCTTGCCCGCTTCCAGCAGGATGTCGCCGGCCGAATCCAGGCTGAGCGTGTTGCCCGCGCTCAGGTTGCCCTGCACCACGTGGATGTCGCCCGTGGTGCTGGTCAGGTTGACGTTGCCGCCGCCCTGGATGGTCGAGCCGCGCGAGACCGTGCTGCTGCCATCGGCACTGCTGTTGGCCGTCTTGAAGCCGATGCCGGCTTCAGCACTGAACAGGTCTCCGCTGCCGGCACGGCCGGACAGCGCCGAGATCGCACTGGCCGCTTGATACGCGTTGGCGCCGGCGGCCATGCCCTGCATCTTCTGCAGGCGGTCATCGGACTGACGGGCCGCGTCCACGTTGTTGATCAGGTCGATCAGCGGCGACTTCACCCGTGCGAACACGCCGATCTTCAGGTCCTTGTCGCTCTGCGAGTAGTGACCGCTTTCATCGGCGGTCAGCAGCTCGATCTCGGCGGCAGTGATGTTCACGTCCTTGGCGGCCACCACGTTGCTGGCCGTCTGCGTGTACTTGCCGCCAGCCGTCAGGTTCACGTTGCCGCCCAGGCTGCCGATGCTGCTGGCCACCTGTGACACCTGCGCGCTGTCGTCCTGGTGCTGCTCGCGGTGCCAGCCGGAGAACTTTTCGGTATCAGAAATCTGCACCGAGCCGATCGCCTTGCTGTCCGACGTATTGGCATTGCTGACCGTGTCCTGCCCACTGCGCACCAGCAGATCACCGGCAGCACGGATGTTCACGTCCTTCTCGGCGGCGATGTTGGCCGCGGTCAGGCTGATGTCGCCCTCGGTGGTGGCCATGCGTACGCCACCTCCCACCGACAACTGAGTGCCGGTGATGGTATCGCTGCTGCCGCTGCCGTCGCTCTGCGAGTTGTTGGTGCCAAACGGCAGGCCACTGGTGTTGTTGGCCAGGCCCCAGCCCTTGCCCCGGCTGCTGCTGTCGCTGCGCTCGGTGTTGTGGGCCACATCGAACACGATGTCCTTGGTGGCCAGCAGCACGGCATTGCCCTCGGCCGACATCTGCGTGCCCTGGCTGAGGATCGAGCCTCCGTTGGCAATCAGCGTAAGATCGCCTCCGGCAGCCAGCTGGCTGACACGCGCGTCACTGGTCGAATGGCTCTGCTCGCTGTTGGACCGCTGGCTGCCGGCGGTCACCACGGTCGACGTGGTGGCTGCACGCAGGCCGGAGGCCGCACCTTCAGCGGTGCGGGTGATCCGCCCCATCGCCGAGCCACTGTCGGCCATGCCGTCGGTGGTCGAGTCGCGGGCGCTGCGGTAGGCCTTGGTCGGGTCGTAGGTCACGCCCACCGAGAAGCCGCTGGACTTGCTCGCCTGGCTGGATTGGCTGTCCGTGGTGTCCTGCCGCGCCAGCAGCGCGATGTCCTTGCCCACCAGCGTCAGGTTCTCGCCAGCGGCGACGTCCGAAGCGGCAATGGTCAGCTGGTTGCCGGCATTGATCAGCACATTGCCTTCGCGTGAGGCGATGGCCGAGCCGACCTGGGTGGTGGACTGCTCGGCGTTGGTGCTGCTGTTCTTCGCGCTGCTGTAGCCCACCGACGCCACGCCGTTGCCAAAACCTCCGGTAATGCCGGATTTCTTTTTGCTCTCGCTGGACTCACTGCTGTGATGGTCCTCTGCGGCGGTGATCAGTACATTGTTGCCCGCTCCCAGAATCACGTTGCCAGTGGCATCGACCACCGCACCGACTGCGGTCAGATCGCGACCGGCAGTGATGTTGATGCTCTCGCCCTGGATCGCCGTGCCGATGGCATAGCTGTCGCTGTTGTCGACGCTGCGCGTGGTGGTGGTGCTGGAGAGCGTCTTCTTTTTCTTCTCGTAGCTGTCCAGGCTGTAGTCGTGCGTCTCGTTGGCCGAGAGCAGATTCACGTCGCGGCCAGCGACTACGCTGACTGCGCCATCGCTGCTGTCGACCAGTGCGGCGGTCAGGTTCACGTCGCGGCCAGCGCTCAGCAGCAGATTGTCCCCTGCCTGCAGCGTGCTGCCCCGCACAGTTTCATCACTCTGACTGACCTGCAGCGAGCTGCGCTTGCCGGCATTGGCGAAGTCGCGACTCTCACTGTCCACCAATGCCTGGCTGTTGATGTCACCACCGGCCTGCAGCGCCAGTCCACCACCGGCCTTGATCTGCGCGGCGGCCAGGTTGATGTCCTTGCCAGCAGCCAGCACTACATCGCCACCACCCTGTACCGACGTGGCAGCGTGCGTTGTCTTGCTGCTGCGCTGGTGGTTGCGGTCGTCGAAGGTGGCATCGCGGCGCTCGTCCAGCGCAATCGCGCCGACATCCAGATTCCCACCTGCCGCCAACTGGGTAAGACCATCGGTGCCGGCATTGCGGATCTGCGCGGCCTGCAGGCTGATGTCACCGCCGGCCACCACCGACAACATGCCGTCGCCGCTGGGGTTGGTCACATACAGGCCGGCGACGCGATCGATGCGGTTGGTCTCGTATTGGTAGGTACCACCGCCCCGCTGTGTTTCCACCGTGGAGGCCACCGTGATATTGCCCGCCGCCTGCACCGACAGCGCATCGGTCGCCGTCACGGATGCACCGGCAATGCGGATGTCCTTGTCCGACGCCAACCCGACGTATTGGCCGGAGATGCTACCGCCCAGGTGTTCGATGTTGCCGGCATCGATGGTCACCAGCTTGCGGCCAGCGATGTCACCGGTGTTGACCAGGCCATTGGCCAGTTTGATATCGACATTGGCACCGGCCAGCAGTGCGCCCTGCCCATCCAGGTCACCCGGACGCAGGCGCAGGTAGACCTGCGGCACCAGTGCGGTGGTGGTACTGCCGTCGGCCAAGGTCACGGTCTGCTCGACGAGCCAGACAATGTCACTGGTCAGCTGCGCCATCTGCGCCTCGGTCAGCGCCACGCCCGGGCGCAGGCCCCATTCGCTGGCCACGGTGGCGCCGGCTTCCAGCAGCGCGCGGTACTGCGCCTCATCGCTGGCGTAGCCGTCCAGGAAGCGGCGGCCGGTCAGCTCGCCGATCTGCTCGCGCACCAGCTTCTGTTCGTAGTAGCCGTCACCCAGCCGCTTCTGCACGGTATCGGGCGAGTAGCCCATCTGCCCCAGCAGGTGGTCCGAGCTCAGCCACGTCTTGTGGTCGGTGAAGCGCGGATCGGTTTCAACCAGATAGTTGCCATCGTTGCTTTGGACGTTGAACAGGCTGGCCGTGGGTGCACGGGTGTCCGGCGCGCCCATCGCGATGCGGTCCGGCGAGCCGCCGGCGGCGGCGACCACACGCGACCCGGATGCGGCGCCATTGCCGGCGATGCCCCCGACCGTGCCGCCCTGCTGCGTGCCGGCGGCATCTGCCGCCTGTGCCAGCGCGCGTTCCGCCCCCGTCCCTCCGCTGTGGCCCGGTCCCTGCGCACCGTTATGGCCAGGGCCGTCCGGCAGCGTCTTCGGCCCCTGCACGTTGAGGTTGGCCATTGCCGCGCCATCCTGCACGTTGGGTGCGTTGCGCCCCTGGTTGAGGTTGCTGAGATCGCCAACGTCGATGGTCAGGGTGCCGCCGCTGGTGATGCTGCCGCCGATCTTCCCGGTCACTTCGGAGATCGCCGGGTTGCTCCAGGTGACGAGGTCGCCGGAGAAGGTATGCCCCACGTTGTTGAAAGCATGGGTGCGATACAGCGTCGCAGCCAGGTTCTCCACCTTGGCGGTGCCACCCAGGCCAACGATGTCGAGATTGCCGCCGGCGGCAATGCTGCCGTAGTGATTGCGCAGATCATCGGTACGCAATCGCATTGCACCACCGGAGCGGATGACCGCATCGGCGCCTACGCCTGGCCCCAGAATATCCTCGGTCACCGTCTGCGTGGCGATGCGGTACTGCTCGTTGCTGCTGACGTTGTTGCCGCCGGAACCGCGCGGATTGGTCAGGTGCTGGTCCGGGGCATAGTCCTTGTAGGTCCACAGCTGCACGCAGTTGGTGGTGCAGGTGCCATAGGCCGGTGAATAGGTCAGCTTGTCATCGACATAGCGGAATGCCGGCGAATCCGGGTGCAGATGGGTCAGCTCGGCAAAGGGATCGTCGGCGCCACTGCCGGCCTGGTCCGGGTTGGCCTGGTTGTCCTGGCGCCCAACGTAGTACAGCACTACGGTGCCATCCTGCAGGTTGAGGCGCGAACGCTCACCCAGCGCGGCATACAGGCCGCCACGTCCAAAGAAGTACGCGCTGGTCTGCGCGGTAAGGCGCACCACCGCCCGGTGTACGGTGAAGCCGTCGGGGGTGATGTGCGGCGTATCTTCCAGGATATCGGCCGGGTTGAGGTAATAGACCTCCTGGGCGATGTAGTGGCTGGTACTGCGGATGTTCTCGGTGCCGTTCTTGCCGTTGCGCCACCATGCAGGACGATCCATGCGCACCGGCGCGTTCACCGTGGTGGTCTGGGTAATGACCACGTTCTCACGGATGTTGTTGATCGCGCCCGCATCGATCGCCAGGTTGCCGCTCACATCAATGATCGAACCGATGTTGTCGATCCTGCCGGCCGTGCCCGCAGCAATGCGATCAGCCCCCAGCGATCCACCGATGGCCGCATCGCCGCCGCTGTAGATCAGGCCCTTGCCGGTGTTCTGCAGTTCGCGCACGCCCAGGTCCAGGCGCTCGCGCGCGGCCACGGTGCCGACGCGGGTGGCACCGTTGGCATCCTCGGCATGGTTCTTCAGCACGCCGGCCGAGATCGCCACGTGGTCGCCATAGATGCGGCCGGTGCCAAGGTTGTCCAGCACGTCGGCTTCGAGGTGGGTCACCTTGCCGTCGATCAGGCCGCGATTGGTCAGCTGGCCGCGTGCATTGAGATGGGTGATGCCTTCGCTGGAGATCTCGCCGTTGGCCGCGTTGGTGATGTTCTGCGCGTTGAGATCGAGGTTGCCGCCACGCAGTACGCCCTGGTTGTCCAGGTCGCCGGACAGATGCAGGGCCAGCGTGCCGTTGGCCACCCATTCGCCGCGGTTGCTCAGGCCCTGCTGCAGGGTCAGGCTCAAGTCGCGCTGGGCGTGTACCTGGCCGTCCTCGCTGAGCGCGCGCGCCACCAGGGTCTGGCTGCCATCGGCCCGCAGCAGGCCGCCACTGTTGGCAACGCTGTCGGCACTGCTGTCGAGGTTGCCGCCGGTGGTGATGACACCCCCGTAGTTCTGCAGCTGGCCGTTGACCTGCAACCGCGCGCCGCCATCGGTGACGATCTGTCCCTGGCTGTTGTCCAGCCACTGCGTTCCGAACTGCAGCTGGCCTGCCTGCAGGCCGCGGGTGCCATCGCCGCCGCGGGTGTTGCGGTTGTCGACGCTGGCTGCGGTGAGGGTCAGCAACTGGCCGGCGGCGATCGCGCCGGCAGTGTTGTCCAGGTGCCCGCTCAGGGTCAGGTCGAGATTGCGCCCGGCCTGCACGCGCCCGGCGCCGTTGGCCAGCGTCGCCGCCTGCAGCGACAGGCCCGCCGCGCTGGCAAGCGTACCGCCGGCGCTGTTGTCGGCACTGGCGAGCAGCAGCCGCGCATCGCCCTGTGCGTTCAGCGTGCCACCTCGGTTGTCCAGCGCACCAGCGTCCAGCTGCAGTGTGCCCGCCGCCAACAGGCCACCACTGCTGGCGGTGTCCCGGTTGTCGATGGTCTGTCCTGCGGTATCGATGCGCAGATCGGCGGCCGACTGCACCCGGCCGCCCTGGTTGAGCAGCGCGCCACTGTGCACCGTCAGCGCACCCTTCTGCGTACCCAGCGTACCTGCGCTGTTGTCCAGCCGCTGGCCGCGGGTATCGAGGGTCAGCTGCCCACCCAGCACCGTGCCGCGCTGGTTGTCGAGGCCAGTGGCCTGCAGCTGCAACAGCTCGCCGGCCTGCATCGCGCCATCGCTGTTGTCCACGCCTGCAACCGTGGTCAGCAGCAGGTCCTTGCCTGCCACCACCGTGCCATGCCGGTTGTCGAGGCTGGCGGCGCCCAGGGTCATCGCACCGGCGCTGGACAGCAGGCCCTGGCTGCCGTTGTCGAGACGACCGTCGATGCCCAGCACCAGTTCGCTGCCGCCGGCATGGACAGTACCGCCGAGGTTGTCGAGGCTGGCGGCATTGATCGTGCCCGCGCCACCCAGCAGGATGCGCCCGCTCTGGTTGTCCAGTGCCTGGCCGATGGCCAGGGTGGAACGGCCGCTGCCGGCGCCCTGCAGGGTGCCCTGCGCATTGATCAGCTGCCGCGCGGCAACGTCGAGCACACCATTGCTGGCCAGCGACCCGCCGCGATTGTCCAGCAGCCCCTGCACACGCAGGCGCAGTGCCTCTTCGCCGGTTGCAGTGAGCGCACCGCCGGCCGTGGTCAGGCTATCGGCAGTGAGGTCGATGCGGCGCGCCGATGTGGTCGCCTTCGACAGATCGAGGGTCTTGCCCTCCAGCACCAACGTGCCATTGCTGAGCACGCTGCCACCCGCACCCAGCAGGGTCTGTGCGAGCACCTGCAACTGGCCGCTGCCGGCGTGCTGGATCTTGCCTGCGCTGTTGTCCAGCGTCTGCGCCTGCAGCGTCAGGTCAGCATTGCTGGCCAGCGTACCGCCGGCATTGCCCAGCGTGGTGGCATGGATGCGGCTGGCACCCTCGCCACTTGCGATGATGCGGCCGCCGGCGTTGTCCAGCGTTCCGGCCTCGAGGTCGAAGCGGTCAGCCCCCAGCGTTGCGTCGCGATGGTCTACCTCATCCGCGCGCAGGGTCAGCGTAGCCGCAGAGACCAACGTGCCCTTGCTGCCATCCAGGCGGGCCGTGGTGATATCCAGGCCCTGGTTGCCGGCCTGGCGGATGGCACCGGCGGTATTGTCCAGCTGTGCGGCAGTGAGGGTCAGCCGGTTGGCATTGCTGGCGATGGTGCCTTCATGGTTGTCCAGCGTACCGTTGACCTGCAACGTGCTGTCGGCTGCACCGGCAGCACTGAGCGTACCCTTGCGGTTGAGCAGTTCACCGGCCTGCACATCCAGGGCGCCGTTGCCTGCGATCGTGCCGCCGCTGTTGTCCACGGCTTGCGCCACGCGCAGCTGCAGTGCATCGCTGCCGGTGGCGCTCAGGTTGCCGCCGGCGTTGTCCAGGCGTTCGGCATTGATCGCGACGCGCTCGGCCTGAGTGGTGCTGCCGGCACCCAGCACCAGCTCGCCGCCGTCAAGCATCAGCGACGACTGGCTGAGAATCCGCCCGGCTGCGCCCTGCAACGCATCGGCACGGATCTGCAGCGAGCCGCTGCCGGCGTGCTCGATTGCACCGCTACGGTTGTCCAGCCGCGCCGCCTGCAGCAGCACGTCGCCCGTGCCGGCCAGGCGGCCGCCGTTGCGGTTGTCCAGCAATTCGCGGGCCTGCACCTGCAACAGGCTGTTACCCGCCGCAAGCACCTTGCCGCCCTGGTTGAGCAGGCTGCCGACGTGCAGCTGCAACTGGCCGTTGCCAGAGATCGCACCGGCGCTGTTGTCCAGTGCGTCGCGCACGGTCAGTGTCGCGCCCTGGCTACCGGCCGACTGCAGCGTGCCCTTCTGGTTGTCGATGCGGCCCGCATCGATGCGCAGGCCCGCGTTGCCAAGCACCTGCCCGCCTTGGTTGTCGAAGGTGCCACGTACCTCCAGCGCCAACTCGGAATTCCCGAGCGACACGATCTGGCCACCGGCATTGCGCACGCCGTCGGCCTGGATATGCACGCTCTGCGCCGAGGTGGTGCCGCCACTCACATCCAGCTGGCCACCGGTCAGCGACAGGTCACCGTTGCTGAGCAGGCGGCCTTCGCTGCCCCGCAGCGTATCGGCGTGTACACGCAACGCGCCGGTGCCGGCCTGCTGCAGCAGGCCCTTACTGTTGTCCAGCGTCCCCGCCGAGACGGTCAGCTCGCCATTGCCGGCCACGGTGCCACCAGCACTGTTGTCCAGCGTACCGGCGCGCAGCATGCTGCCCTGGTTGCCCAGCGACAGCAGGTTGCCACCGCGGTTGTCCAGCGTGCCGGCGGCGATCTGGAACTGCGCTGCAGTGAGCGTGCCATTGCGCACGTCCGCATTGCCCACCGTCCAGTCCAGGCGACCGAGCGTGCTCAGGCGACCGCCGGCACCGGTCCAGTCGCCGGTGGTCAGCAACAGGCCGCCGTTACCGGCATGCTCGATGCGGCCACCGGCGTTGAAGACCCGACCTGCCCCCAGCGTCAAGCGCTCGGCATTGGTCGCCAGCAGGCCGCCCTCGTTGTTGAACGCGCCTTGCACTGTCCAGGCCGACTCGGCACTGCCGGCATGGCGCAGCTCGCCTGCCCGGTTGTCCAGCGACTGTGTCTGCAGCTGCAGGGTACCGGCCACACTCAGCGCGCCCTTCTGGTTGGACAGCGTGCCCAGCTGCAGCGCAGCGTCACCGTGCACCTGCAGTGTGCCGCCATCGTTGTTCAGATCGCCCGTGGCGCGCAGCGAGGCCACACCAAGGCGGCCTCCGCTGTTGTCCAGGCCATTGCCCGCAACCAGCGATACACGACCGCCGTTGCTGATGCTGCCGGCGTCGTTGTCGAGCGTGCCAGCGATGTCCAGCACACCGGCGGCCAACGGAACAGCCGGCGTCACCGGCGTACCGCCGCCAGTGCCGGTACCCGGTGTACCCGGTGTACCCGTACCGGGCGTGCCGGTTCCGGGCGCACCGGTACCTGGCGTTCCGCCGCTTCCCGGCGAGGTGCCACTGGGGGTACCGCCGGAGCCGCCCGACGCCACCGCATCCAGCGCACCGATCAGGCCTTCGCTGCGATTGCTCACGCTGCCTGTGGTGAGGCTCAACGCCTGCACGCCGGTCTGCTCGATGGCACCGCCACGGTTGCGCAGAGCCTGTGCCTGCAGCTGCAGGCGCTGTGCATTGAGCTTGCCGCCGCTGTTGTCCAGCGTGCCACCGGAGGTGATCGCAGCTTCATGCGTGGCAGCGATGGTGCCGGCATTGGCCAGATCGCCGCTCGCCTGCACGCGCACGTTCTGCAGTGACTGCAGCGCGCCGGTGTTCTCCAGCCGGCCATCCACCGTGACCACGAGTTCGCCGGCCTGGGCACCGATGCTGCCGGCATTGCGCACGCCCACGCCGTGTTCATTGCCGACCAGCCAGATCTTGTTGGCGAACATGCCGCCCAGCGCGCCCACGTCCAGCGCGAAGGTCGGCGCTTCACCGCTGGCCGCCGCAGCGTTGACCTGGCTGTGGTCGGCACTGACCACGTTGTTGCCGAGGGTCGCCTGCAGCTGGTTGGCCCAGATGCCGGCGTTGACCTTCAGCGATCGGGTGATCAGGTCGGTGTAGTCGGCGCGGCTGGCATCGAGGCCATCACCGTTGACCTCGATTGCCCCACCACTGACTCGATAACCTTCCAGCGAACCGCTGCCGCTGAACACCGGCGTGCCGGTGGTGAGCGTGACGCGGCTGGCATTGAGGAAACCGCCACCGTTGACCTGGATGCCGGCAGGATTGGCGATGATAACCTCGGCGCGCTGTCCGGCCACTTCCACGTAGCCATTGAGCCGGCTGGCCGGGCCGTTGACCTCGTTGAGGATGACCCGGGCGCTGCCGGTGGCCAGCCACGGATTGCCCTGCACCCAGCCACCCAGCTGCGTCTGCACCTGGCCACGCGCGTTGTTGAGGATCACGCCCTCGCGGCCGACATCGAACTGCGAGTAACGGTTGCGCGAAACACCACCGGCCGATGGCGTGGTGATGTTGACCATCGGCACACCGTTCGGCGCGGTGACCACGGTGGGGCGCTCACGGCCGGGCGCGTTGGGATCGGACACGATGTGGCCGACCGATTGCGCTGCAGCCACGGGCGCTAGGCTGACCCATCCCAACGCGCACATCAGCGCGAAGCCGAGCGGCGACACGGCTGCCGTCTGCCGGCCGGCGACCTGGCCGACCAGGCCGCCACCGCCTTTCACCAGTTCCGAAGCGACCTGCCACACGCGCAGCGCGCGGTTGAAAACCAGGCGATAGATGCTGTTCATTTCACGAATCCTTGTGCCAGATCAGTAGCGCCACGCCAGGCTGAAGCCGAAGGTGGTGTAGTCAGTCGGGAAGTTGGAGGGCTTATGCAGGGCCGAGCCCACGAAGCCGTCCCAGGAAAGCTGCTGCCAGCCGCCGCGCAGGCCCAATGCCATGCCGGCCAGATCCCGGCCGGATTGCCATTGCGCCGATGGCCCGCCGATGCGGCCGTAGTCGGCGGCGACGTAGAACTCCTGGCCTCCGCCGATACCCAGCGACAGGTCGTTGCGCAGCGACCAGCCACGCTCGCCGCTGAGCGAGCTTTCGCCATCAAAGCCACGCACCGTGTAGCGGCCGCCGATCGCAAAGCGATCCTGGGGCGACAATGGTGTGCAGTTCCACTGCGCGCGCCAGGCAGCGGTGTAGCGCAGGCGCTGCTTGCCTAGCTGGAACGGCACGCTGAACTGCGCGTCAGCCGTGATCAGCTTCATCCGCGAGGTGCCTTCCAACGGCAGCGTCGGATCCCACGCCTGGGCCATCTCTTCCGGGGAGCGCAGTGCATGGAAGGCGCCGGTGCCGCGCCGGTATGCCAGCGTGGCATCAAGCGTAGCCGCGCCGATGAACTGCTTGTGGGTCAGGCCGAGCTCCCAGCCCGAGGTACGGCGACGCTGTACCTCGATCTCGGTATCGTCGATGTAGTTCTTCGACGTGCGCTGCCAGCCGCGGCCGTAGATGCCCAGCTTGGTCTTGGCATTGCGCAGCAGCAGGCGATCCACGCGTGCCTCGGCGTTGCCGCTGCGGCCGCTGTAGTCATAGCTTTCGTACGCGCCCACCACGGTCTGGCTGTAGTCGTAGGCACTGGCCGTGGCGCCGAACAGCCAGTAGCCGTAGGGCACGTCGTAGTGCGCGGTCCAGCTGTTGGTGTCCTTGCCTTTGCCATTGAACACGCCGCGCCCCGCGCTGACGTAGAACAGCTCGTTCAGACCCAGCGGGTTGTCCAACGACAGCGTGGCGTTGGCCTGCAGCTTGCCGGTGCCCTGGCTGCCTGCATCGTCCAGGGTCAGGCTGGCACGCACCGGCGAACGCTGTTTCCAGTCGATGTTCAGGTCGCTCTGCCCGGGCGCGGCTCCTTCGCCGTCCGCAGGTGCGATCTTGATGTCAGCAGTGACGGTGGGCACGCGCTGCAGGTTCTCCAGCCCCTGCTCGATGTCGCGCAGGTTCAACAGGCCGCCACTGCGGATCGGCAGCGCATTGGCGATGGCCGGATGCCGCCCATCCGACTCGGTGAACACCGCCTCGCGGAATCGCCCGGGCACCACCGACAGTGTCAGCGTGCCGGTATTCAGATCCTGCGGGGCCGACAGCACGCGGGTGGTGACATAGCCGCGCGCGATGATCGCGTTCTGCACGCGCTTCATCACCACGTTGATGCCTTCAGTGCCCAGGCAGCGGCCGCTGGCGGGATCTTCGCGCGGATCGGCTGCGGCCAATGCCCACTGGAAGCCCTTGGCTCCCTCGCCCTCCAGCACGATGCGATCAATACGCACGCAGGGCTGCTCCTGCGTCGGCAGGCGCTCCCCCTGTTCATCCTGGCGGCTCTCCAGGCGTACATCGGGCCGGCTCTCCTGCTGCTCGCGCAGCACGCGTTCTCGTTCCTGCTGGCGCAGCAGCTCCTGCGCGCCCGGGTCACCCACCTGCTGGGCAGCAACACTGAAGGCCATGCCCAGAAGCACCAACCCTCCACCACTGCGGCGCGCACCGCGCACAGACATCTTCCTTGCTTGCACAATCAATTCCACGTGTTGATGCCACGCGTCAGCGGTCCTGCTCCCGGAAAGGAGAAGGGCCAACCCAATGGCTTGAATCGAGGTTCGCCGGGGGTATGCAACGGCATGCCACCGCGCCCGACGCGAAGTGGCGCATAGGCTATCGGCCGCCCGAAGGATTTCTATAGGGAAATTTTCAAATGCCCAGGACTACGGGACAGAACACCGCAGGCAGAGATCCAGAGTATGCGTGGGCGCGCGCCACGTCGCAAAGCAACGGCGTTCAGCACAACGCCTTTCGCCGGCCCACGCTACAGTCGGCGCATGACCGTATTCCTGCAGATCAATGGCACCGCCATTGTTGATATCCCCAGCCTCTATGCGGAGATCAACCGGATATTCATGGCCGGCGAAGCCTGGCAGCTCGGGCCCAGTCTCGATGGGCTGGACGATCTGCTGTACGGCGGTTACGGCGCGCTGGCCGGGCACGAAACCGCCACGCTGGTCTGGCGCGACATCGACCGCAGCCGCGAGGCACTGGGATTGGAGGCCACGCGCGCGTGGCTGGAAGACAAGCTGCGGCAGCCGGGTACGTTCAATGCCGAAACCATCGGCCGCCAGCTGGACGCCCTGCAACGTGGCGAGGGGCAGACCTACTTCGACATCGTGATGGAGATCTTCGCCAGCCACCCGAACGTTGCACTGGTGTGCGCCTGAAGTGGCGCCCCTCCCCCCTGCGGCATCCCGCCTGCGGAACACGCCAACCGTTACAGCGCGACCGGTTGTGGTAGTACATGTCAAACGACCGATTCAGACGCCATCGCAGTCACTACCAGCCTTGGCGAGCCTGACCACGTCACGCAGGGAACTCTGGATGTCCGCGACTGAGCTACAGATGTTCTCAGGCGCCACGTCGAATTTCGCCCCGCCCGCCCGACGCTTGAAAGCAGCAAGTTCGGAGAGGCATTGACCTGCCAGCTTCCTGGCATCCAGCCTCGACGCAGCCTGAACCATTGAATTGCCCTGCGCGGCGACGTAGCACTTGTAGTCTTCGGAGAGCGCTCCGTCCATACGGAAGCGGGACAGTTCAACCAAGTTCCGAGGGGCAGCCGGACTCCTACTGCCCCCTATCAAGGCAAGACCAAGCTCAGCACCGTCAGCTCCTACACATGCATATGGCGTCTGAGAGCACAGTGACTTGCTCTCGGAACTCTTGTGCACTACCAGCGAGGCAAGAATAGAGTGTTCGGCCATCTCCATGTCTGCCGCAAGTCTTTCTGCCAGCGGCCGGGCGGACACCGAGGAGCCATATAGAACACAAAGGACGAAGCACGAAATCAGCACAGTGGTTTTCATCGGCTCACCAGAATCTTGGGGGAAGACGCGTAAACTGATCCATCACCTGCAGAGTACTCCCTGGCTCATCGTCGATTAGCTCATTGAGCTTTTTCAGGTCGGCGGCAGCACCTGTCACGCACCCCTCGGAACAGAAGTGCGGGCCCAGCGACGGACCAAAGGCGTTTGCACAGCTGTGCGACCTTATCAGGGATCGGCCAAAGGTATTGGTTTCTGGAGCAGGCTCCAAAGCTCGGCCATTGGGCTTGCTGGTCCAGGTACTTGTCCAGTTCCACTTACCTGTCGGAATAGGGCCACGTCCTTGGAGGCTTGTACAAGCCAGGTTGTTCTTGCACTGCATCCCGCCCCCATTGTTTCCAGAGGCAACCCTGATCGAAAGGTATTGCTTTCCTTCTGTCGACGGGAAGCACTCCATTCGCTCATCCCGGATCGAGTAATAGCAGCTAGCGAGACCAAATCTGTCACTAAGCTGGATGGGCGAATTCTCGGCGTATCCGTAGGTTCCAATGCCACCCGCAATTCCGATGGGATCGCTCTGCACATAGCGTCCAGCAGACGGATCGTAGTCACGATAGTAGTTCTGGCTAAGACCAGAAACACCTTCATAGAGCTGCCCAGGGAAGCGCATCGCAAACTCAAACAGACTGCCGTCCTGGTCAGGATCCTCATTTGGGGCCGTTGCACCGAACGCCTCCCCCTTCATATCCCAACTCCAAACCGCCACGTCACGGGCTGGGTCAACGACAACGCGAGGGGTACCCAGATGATCCGGCTGGACATAGTAAAGGGCACTCTCGCTCAGCAATCCGACGGGAAGGTTGTCCAACCAGATTACCTGCTGACGCGCAACACCCGTCTGGTCGTATTCCCCCATCCATTGCCCGCGCTCGTCGTAGAGATTCAGGGCTGAAGCACCTTCGGCCTTCCGAGGAATCTGCTGACCAAGATCGTTGTAGCGGTATTCCGTAGCAACCGCGCCGTTTAGCTTCACCGCACTCAAGCGACCCATTTGCCGTCCAAGACGCGGTAAGGCTTTCCGGGGTCTGCGGGTGGTCGAGGGGCGATGCCCCCCCCTCCCCTGCTTGCCGTCGAGCGGGCCCTTGGCCACGCTCAGTTCGCAGATTTGGCGGCAGGTCAGCTTAAACTTGGTGCCTCGCCGGCGCGGGGCATCTGCCTGCGCCGCAACAACCGTATCCATGGTCGATCCGCCGTGTATCCGTCGCAACTTCGATTTGATGCTCTTTGAGTGACCGCCGCAACCGTGGCGCAACGAAGAACCCCGTTACTCGCCGTCAGTGACCTGGATCGATCGCTACAACCGTAGGAAGCTCAATTGCAAACCACTGATTCAAAAGCGAAACCGTCTGCATCCAAGGCCAGTGCAGAGCACACGCCCCTCATGAAGCAGTTCTTCGCAGCCAAGTCCGACTACCCGGACCTGCTGCTGTTCTTCCGCATGGGCGACTTCTACGAGCTGTTCTACGACGACGCGCGCAAGGCCGCGCGCCTGCTCGACATCACCCTGACCCAGCGCGGCAGCTCCGGTGGTGCACCGATTCCGATGGCCGGCGTGCCGGTGCACGCCTACGAGGGCTACCTGGCCCGACTGGTCGCGCTGGGCGAATCGGTGGCGATCTGCGAACAGATCGGCGACCCGGCACTGGCCAAGGGCCTGGTCGAACGCAAGGTGGTGCGCATCGTCACCCCCGGCACGGTCACCGACGAAGCGCTGCTGGACGAGCGTCGCGACACCCTGCTGATGGCCCTGTCGCGCAACAAGAGCGGCTATGGCCTGGCCTGGGCCGACCTGGCCGGCGGCCGTTTCCTGGTCAACGAAGTGGACACCGATGACGCGCTGGAAGCCGAACTCGCGCGTTTGGAGCCGGCCGAACTGCTGGTGCCGGATGAGGAGAACTGGCCGGAGTTCCTGCGCCAGCGCAGCGGCGTGCGTCGCCGCGCGCCATGGCTGTTCGACGCCGACAGTGGCCGCCGCCAGCTGCTGAACTTCTTCAAGCTGCATGACCTGAGCGGCTTCGGCATCGACGACAAGCCGCGCGCAACGGCCGCTGCCGGCGCCCTGCTCGGCTATGTCGAGGAAACCCAGAAGCAGCGCCTGCCGCACCTGACCTCCATCTCGATGGAAACCGCCGGCGAAGCGATCGCGATGAACGCGGCAACGCGGCGCCATCTGGAGCTGGACACCCGTGTCGACGGCGATACCCGCAATACCCTGCTCGGCGTGCTCGACAGCACGGTGACGCCGATGGGCGGCCGCCTGCTGCGCCGCTGGCTGCATCGGCCGCTGCGCCTGCGCGAGGTGCTGGTGCAGCGCCACCACGCGGTGGAAACACTGATCGACCGTGGTGCGGACGCAGATATCCGCGAACAGTTCCGCCGCCTCGGCGACCTTGAACGCATCCTCACCCGCGTTGCCCTGCGCTCGGCACGGCCGCGCGACTTCTCCACCCTGCGCGATGGCCTCGGCCTGCTGCCGGCCGTACGCGAGGTGCTGGCACCGCTGGATTCACCGCGCCTGCAGACCCTGCACGCCGCGCTCGGCGAACACGACGAATGCGCCCACCTGCTGGCCAGCGCGATCGCCGACATGCCGCCGCTCAAGCTCAGCGATGGTGGCGTGCTGGCCGATGGCTTCGACGCCGAGCTGGATGAGCTGCGCCGACTGTCGACCCACGCCGACCAGTTCCTGGTCGACCTGGAGCAGCGCGAGCGCGAGAGCAGCGGCATCGCCACCCTGAAGGTCGGCTACAACCGTGTGCACGGCTACTACATCGAAATCAGCAAGGGCCAATCCGACCGTGCGCCGGTGCACTACACCCGCCGGCAGACACTGACCAACGCCGAGCGCTACATCACCGAAGAACTGAAGGCGTTCGAAGACAAGGTGCTGTCCGCCCGCGACCGTTCGCTGTCGCGCGAAAAGTACCTGTACGAGCAGCTGCTGGACACGCTGGGCACCCAGCTGGAGCCGCTCAAGCAGTGTGCTGCCGCACTCAGCGAACTGGACGTGCTGGCCGCCTTCGCCGAACGTGCGCAGGCGCTGGACTGGGCGCGCCCGGAGCTGCAGGCCGAGCCGTGCCTGAAGATCGAGCGCGGCCGCCATCCGGTAGTGGAAGCGGTGCGTGACCAGCCGTTCGAGCCCAACGACCTGGACCTGCACCCGGACCGTCGCATGCTGGTCATCACCGGCCCGAACATGGGCGGTAAATCGACCTACATGCGGCAGAACGCGCTGATCGTGCTGCTGGCCCACATCGGCAGCTTCGTGCCGGCCAGCCGTGCGCTGATCGGCCCGATCGACCGCATCCTGACCCGTATCGGCGCAGGCGACGACCTTGCCCGCGGGCAGTCGACCTTCATGGTCGAGATGGCCGAAACCAGCTACATCCTGCATCACGCCACCGCGCATTCACTGGTGCTGATGGACGAGATCGGCCGCGGCACGTCCACCTACGACGGCCTGGCCCTGGCCGACGCGGTAGCGCGCCACCTCGCCTACGAAAACCGCTGTTACACGCTGTTTGCGACCCATTACTTCGAACTGACCGCGTTGGCCGACGAACAGCACGAGGGCGGCCGCAGCGGCATCGCCAACGTGCATCTGGATGCCGTCGAGCACGGCGAAGCACTGGTGTTCATGCATGCAGTGAAGGACGGTCCGGCCAACCGCAGCTTCGGCCTGCAGGTGGCCGCCCTGGCCGGCCTGCCGCGTGCCACCGTGGCACAGGCGCGCCGACGCCTGGCCGAGCTGGAACAACGCGGTGGCGAAAGCCATGCCGCCGAACTCGCCCCGCAGGCGCTGGATGCCCCGCAGCAGTTCGGGCTGTTTGCCGCCCCGCCGAACAAGGCGCAGGAGGCGCTGGCCGCGATCGACCCGGACGAGCTGACCCCGAAGCAGGCACTGGAAGCGCTGTACCGGTTGAAGGCGCTGCTGTAAGGCAGGCCGCAGGTTCCGCCGGCCCTGCCCGGCGGACGCCCGCCATGAAGCCTTCGCATTGCCGTCGTGTACACGGCGTTATGCTCGGGCGGTTCGTCCTTCACAGACCGGAGACCGCCATGAACACCGAATCCCTTGCTGCATCCCTCTTCCAGCAGCTGCAGCAGGGCCAAGGCCTGCAGCAGGTCTCGCAGCAACTCGGCCTGGACAGCAGCCAGGCTACCCAGGCCGTCGGCAGCGCGCTGCCGCTGCTGCTCGGCGCGATGGGCCAGAACGCCAGCGAGCCGCAGGGTGCGCAGTCCCTCCTCAATGCCCTGCAGCGCGACCACCTTGGTTCGGGCGGCAGTGGCGGTGCTGGCGGCGGTTTCGACATCGGCAGCATCCTCGGCGCGGTGATGGGCGGTGGCGGCGGCAACGCCACCAACGGTGCCGGCATCCTCGGCCACGTGTTCGGTGGGCAGACCTCGCAGGCGGCCGAAGTGCTGGGCCAGAAGACCGGCCTGGACAGCGGCAGGTCCAGCCAGCTGCTGGCGATCCTGGCCCCCATCGTCATGTCGTTCCTGGCCCAGCGGTTTGCCCAGAGCGGCAACGCCGGCCAGCTCAGCCAGGCCCTGGGGCAGGAAGCACAGCAATCCGGCGGCGGCATCGGCAGCCTGCTCGGCGGTGCGCTCGATCAGGACGGCGATGGCCAGTTCGGCGCCAGCGATCTGTTCAAGCTCGGCGCGGGCCTGCTCAAGCGCTGATCGCGCACAACGATGCAAGCGCTGCCTGCCATAGGCGGCCACTATCGCATCGGTTGAATCAATCGAATTTACCCATCATTAGGCGATGCCTATGGTGGGTAAGCGATCTGATTCCCTCATTCGCCAGCCCACAGGTAGAGACCCATGAAAAGCGAAGCGAAGTGCCCGTTCAACCATGCCGTCGTCGGTGATGCGACGACCAACCGCGACTGGTGGCCGAACCAGCTGCGCGTGGATCTGCTCAACCAGCACTCCACGCGCTCCAATCCCCTTGATGCGGGCTTCGACTACGCCAAGGCCTTCAACGGGCTGGACTACAGCGCCCTGAAGGCCGACCTGAAGGCGTTGATGACCGACTCGCAGGACTGGTGGCCAGCCGACTTCGGCCACTACGGCGGCCTGTTCATCCGCATGGCCTGGCACAGCGCCGGCACCTACCGCATCGATGACGGCCGTGGTGGCGGTGGTCGTGGCCAGCAACGCTTCGCTCCGCTCAACAGCTGGCCGGACAACGTCAGCCTGGACAAGGCGCGGCGCCTGCTGTGGCCGATCAAGCAGAAATATGGCCAAGCCATTTCCTGGGCCGACCTGCTGATCCTGACCGGCAACGTCGCACTGGAGTCGATGGGCTTCAAGACGCTCGGCTTTGCCGGCGGCCGTCCCGATACCTGGGAGCCGGACCAGGACGTATACTGGGGCCGCGAGACCACCTGGCTCGGTGGCGACGTGCGTTACAAGCACGGCTCGGAGGGCGTGCAGGAGGACCACGGCGTGCTGGTGTCCGATGACGACGCTGATGGCGATGTGCACTCGCGCAAACTGGAAAACCCGCTGGCCGCGGTACAGATGGGCCTGATCTATGTGAACCCGGAAGGCCCGGATGGCAATCCCGATCCGGTGCTGGCCGCGCATGACATCCGCGACACCTTCGGCCGCATGGCGATGGACGATGAGGAAACCGTCGCCCTGATCGCCGGTGGCCACAGTTTCGGCAAGACCCATGGTGCCGGCCCGGCCGACAACGTCGGCAAGGAACCGGAAGCAGCGGGCCTGGAAAGCCAAGGCCTGGGCTGGGCCAACAGCTTCGGCAGTGGCAAGGGCGGCGACACCATCACCAGCGGCCTGGAAGTCACCTGGACCCGCACCCCCGCGCAGTGGAGCCACGACTTCTTCGAGATCCTGTTCGGCCACGAATGGGAGCTGAGCAAGAGCCCGGCCGGCGCGCACCAGTGGGTCGCCAAGAATGCGGACGCAGTGATTCCCGATGCGCACGATCCGTCGAAGAAGCACCGCCCGACCATGCTGACCACCGACCTGTCGCTGCGCATGGACCCGGCCTACGAAAAGATCTCGCGGAAATTCCTTGCTGATCCGCAGGCCTTCGCCGATGCCTTCGCCCGCGCCTGGTTCAAGCTGACCCATCGCGACATGGGCCCACGTGCGCGCTATCTCGGCCCGGAGATTCCGGCCGAGGAATTCATCTGGCAGGACCCGGTGCCGGAAGCCAAGCACCCGTTGATCGACGCCAAGGACATCGCCGCGCTGAAGCAGAAGATCGCAGCGACCGGCCTGAGCGTGGCCGAGCTGGTGTCCACGGCGTGGGCCTCGGCCTCGACCTTCCGCGGTTCGGACAAGCGCGGTGGCGCCAATGGTGCACGCGTGCGCCTGGCACCGCAGAAGGACTGGGCGGTGAACCAGCCGCAGCAGCTGGCCAAGGTGCTGGCCGCGCTGGAAAAGGTCCAGGCCGAGTTCAACGGCGCGGGCAGCAAGCAGGTGTCGCTGGCCGACCTGATCGTGCTGGCCGGTGGCGTCGGCATCGAGCAGGCAGCGAAGGCCGGCGGCCATGACCTGAGCGTGCCGTTCACTCCGGGCCGCACCGATGCCAGCCAGGAACAGACCGACGTCGAATCGTTCGCGGTGCTGGAACCGGCTGCCGATGGTTTCCGCAACTACCTCAAGGGCGCTTACAGCGTGCCGGGTGAGGCGCTGCTGATCGACAAGGCTCAGCTGCTGACCCTCACCGCACCGGAAATGACCGCCCTGGTCGGTGGCCTGCGCGTGCTCGGCGCCAATGCTGACGGCGGCAGGCACGGCGTGTTCACCAGCCGTCCCGGCACGCTGAGCAACGACTTCTTCGTCAACCTGCTGGACATGGGCACCACCTGGAAGGCGACCGGTCGCGAAAGCTATGAAGGCCGCGGCCGCAGCGATGGCGCTGCGCGCTGGACCGGCACCCGTGCCGACCTGGTGTTCGGCTCCAACGCCGTGCTGCGCGCCCTGGCCGAGGTCTACGCCAGCGCCGATGGCGAGAAGAAGTTCGTGCAGGATTTCATCGCCGCCTGGACCCGGGTGATGGAGCTGGATCGCTACGACCTGCACAGTTGACCGGATATGGTAGTTGCCAACCTTGGTTGGCACATGGCACTGCGCCCACCAAGGTGGGCGACTACCAGACTCTGCTGCGGGGTCTTTACCCGGTAGATGCCGACCTTGGTCGGCACATGGCGCAACGCCCACCGAGGTGGGCAACTACCAGCGCCCGGGCGGCGCCGTCATAGCGCGTCGATATCACCCAATGCGCGGATCAACCGGCGTGCGCGCTTGTCCGGCTTGTGCTCCGGTGCCTGGTAGCCATCACGCGCGGCAATGCGCAGCGCACGCTGTTCGGCGCGGCGGGCCTTGGAGGCTTCGCTCTCGGCATACAACTGCTGCGCCACCGGCGCCGGACCGCGCTGGTCGCTCAGGCCCAGCACCTGGATCTCGAAGTGTTCCTCACCGCGATCGACCAGCAGCTGCTCTCCCACGCGTACTGCGCGCGAGGATTTCGGACGCTGCCCGGCCACGGATACCTTGCCGGTCTCGATCGCCTGTTTGGCCAGGCTGCGGGTCTTGAAGAAGCGGGCCGCCCACAACCAGATGTCCAGACGGACGCTGGGCGCCAACGGGGAAAGCTCGGACATCGGTGGGGACTACTCCGTTCGCTTGTTCAGGGGGCGCGGATTGTCGGGGTCGGTGCGGCAGCCGCTGCCCCCGATCAATGCCGGCGTGCCGGCCGCCAGGTCCTGGCGCTGGCTGCCGACCAGGCACTCGGGGCGGTCGGTCGGCCGCACCTGGGTATCGCCCAGCCGGTCACCCGACGAACATGCGGCCAGTGTCGCTGCGATCAAGGCCGCCACGATCATCCGCATCGCCTGTTGTGGTTGATGCATTGCCACATCCTGCAAACCGGCTTGATGCTAGTGTGCGCCTCCCGGGAATCGATCACCACTCCATGGCCAAAGCGCCGCTTGACCTGACCTCCGGCCCGATCGGCCGCAACCTGCTGCTGTTCGCGCTGCCGATCCTGGCAGGCAACATCGCGCAGTCGCTGAACGGCTCGGTGAATGCGGTATGGGTGGGGCGCTTCCTTGGCGAAGCGGCACTGACCGCGACCGCGAACGCCAACAACATCATGTTCTTCCTGATCGGTTCGGTGTTCGGCTTCGGCATGGCCTCGACCATCCTGATCGGCCAGGCCATCGGTGCGCGCGACATCGCCCAGGCACGACGCGTGGTCGGCACCAGCGCCACGTTCTTCATCGGCCTGTCGGTGATCATCGCCATCGCCGGCTGGTTCCTGGCCCACCCGCTGCTGGCGGCGATGGGCACGCCCGCCGCCTCGCTGCCGTTGGCCGAGGCCTATCTGCGCATCATCTTCCTGGCGATGCCAACGCTGTACGCCTTCGCCTTCCTCAGTGCGGCGCTGCGCGGTGCCGGCGATTCGCGCACGCCCTTCCGCTTCCTGCTGGTCTCGGTGGTGCTGGACATCGCCCTGAACCCGGTGCTGATCTTCGGCATGGGGCCGTTCCCGGAACTGGGCATCGCCGGCTCGGCGTGGGCCACGCTGGTGTCGCAGACGCTGTCGCTGGCCGGCCTGCTGCTGTACATGCGGCACAAGCGGCACACGCTGTGGCTGGGCCGCGCCGACATGCACCTGTTCAAGCTGGACATGACCATCCTGCGCGCGCTGGTGGTCAAGGGCGTGCCGATGGGCCTGCAGATGGTGCTGATCTCGCTGTCGGTGATCATGCTGATGACCATGGTCAACCAGTACGGCACTGACACCGGCGCAGCCTACGGTGCATCGCTGCAGCTGTGGAACTACGTGCAGATGCCGGCGATGGCGATCGGTGCGGCGTGTTCGTCGATGGCCGCGCAGAATGTCGGTGCGCAGCGCTGGGATCGCGTGCGCGGTACCGCACGCCAGGGCATCGCGTTCAACTTCCTGCTGACCGGCGCGTTGATCCTGCCGCTTGTGCTGCTGGACCAGTATTCGCTGGCCTTGTTCCTGCCGCAGGGCAGCGAGTCGCTGCAGATCGCGCGGCACCTGAACCACATCGTGATCGGTTCGTTCCTGTTCTTCGGCGTCAGCTTCGTGATCTCCGGCGTGGTGCGCTCCACCGGCGCGGTGCTGCCGCCGCTGCTGATCCTGGCCGCGTCGCTGTGGGGCGTGCGCGTGCCGTTCGCCGAATTCCTGCAGCCGTACTGGGGTGCCGATGCGATCTGGTGGAGTTTCCCGGCCGGTTCGCTGGTGTCGATGCTGCTGTCGCTGGCGTATTACCGCTGGGGTGGCTGGCGCAAGGCGAAGATGATCAGTACACCGGTGCATGCCGAAGAACTCGCCACGCCCTCGGAGATTCCCGCCTGTCCGCCTTCGCCGGTGGCCGACCCGGATGCGGCGCTGGAAACCATTCCACCGCGTTGAACATGCACCGGTAGTGCCGGCCGCTGGCCGGCAACTCCATGGACGTCGCAAACATCGCGCAGTTGCCGGCCAGCGGCCGGCACTACCGCTTTTTCTTTTCCGCGTTGTGCCTGGCGGCGGCGCGCAGCAGTGCTTTCAGCGCCGCGGCGTTGGGCATTCCGCCTTCGTGGATGTCGATCGCGCGGCGTGTGCCGCCTTCCAGGCTGGCATTGAACAATCGCTTCGGGTCCGGCAACGCGGCGCCGTGGGCGAAGGTCAGCTTCACTGCCTGCTTGTAGGTTTCGCCGGTGCACAGGATGCCATTGTGTTCCCACACCGGTGTGCCGCGCCATTTCCAGGTTTCCTCCACGTCCGGCAGCGCCTCGTGGATCAGCGCGCGCACGCGGGCGAGGATGTCGCCGCGCCAATCAGGGAGCTCGGCGATGCGGGCGTCAATCAGGGCGGCAGCGGGGAGAGCGGCATCTGCGGGATCGGACTTCTGCGTGGCCATCGCGTGGTCTCGTTCGGGGAAAGAACCTGGGGGATTACATGCGTTCGCCAGGCAGCTGGCTGGCCTGCCGCACCCAGTCGAGGAACCGCGCCTCGTCCAGCGGCTCGCCCTCAAGGATGTGCAGGTAGCGCGTGTCGGCGCTCTTGGACGGTTCAGGCGGAACAGGCTGCAACAGCGCGCCGCGGAAGAACGCGACCTTGATGTAGCGGGCGAAGCAATGGAAGCTGAGGAACCAGCCCTCGCCGGCAGCAACGCCGTACATCGGCGAGTTCCATTTCACTGCCTTGTGCACGCCGGGCACGGCCTGTTCGATCAGGGCGTCCAGACGCTCACCAACGGCCCGTTTCCAGTCCGGCATGGCAGCGATATAAGCCTGCACGGGCGCGTCGCCCTCACCCTTGGCGATCTGCGGGTTACCGCCGGACAGCAGCTTCGGCGCGGCACTGCTGGCAGGTCGCTTGGCGGGCATCGCAGGGGCCATGAGGGGTGAAGGCCCGAGCGTACGCCGCCGCCCGGCAGCGGTCACGGCGCACTGCGCCATGGTCTCAGAGGCTGCTGCGGAACTGCCGCCAGGTGGGCAGCTTGCGGGCCCCGCGCAGGAACCACATCAGGGTGGCCATCACCAGGCCGAACATCACGCCTGCCGCCACCCCGGCAAGCAACAGTAGTTCCAGCGCCGGGGCCCTGCCCTGCCACAACAGCAGCCACATCAGTACCGTCCAGAACACGCCAAACAGCAGGCCCTGCAGGAGCGTATTGGTCAGGAAACCGGCCAGTATCGGCGGCGGAAGCGCGACACCCAGCCGCCACAGCATGCGGTGCAGCAAGGGGGCCGCTTCCCTCCGTGGCACCCCGGAACGGTCCAGGAAGCGCAGCGCCACCTGGATGTCCGCCGGGTATCGATGGTCGGTCTCATCCATCCACTGAAACTAACGAGGCGGCACCACAAACGCAAACGGCCGCCCGAAGGCGGCCGTCGCGGCAACAACCGAAGTTGTTTATCAGCCCTTGGTTGCCAGACGGGCTGCCTTGGCGGCAGCAGCAGCAGCCAGATCTTCCTTGATGCGGGCAGCCTTGCCTTCCAGGCCACGCAGGTAGTACAGCTTGCCGGCGCGGACCTTACCACGGCGCTTCACTTCGACCGAGTCGATGATGGCGCTGTGGGTCTGGAACACGCGCTCGACGCCGTAGCCGTGCGAGATCTTGCGCACGGTGAACGAGGAGTTCAGGCCGCCGTTCTTGGTCGCGATGACAACGCCTTCATAGGCCTGCACGCGCTCGCGGGTACCTTCCTTCACCTTCACGTTGACGACAATGGTGTCGCCCTGGCTGAACTGCGGCAGTTCGCGGGTGATCTGGGCGGATTCGAATTCCGCGACGATGGACTTGTTCAGCTTGCTCATGGGTTACACCGATTCATTGTTCGGGTGGGCGTGTCATTCGACAGCGTGGGCTCATGCAGTCACCGGACTGTGCTGCACGTTTGTTTTGGGTACTGCGCACCGGCCGGGGCCGGCGTAATTGGCCATGATAGCCGATAAAGCAGGGCTGGCGCTAGACCTTGCCCTTTTCCGCCGGGACCTGGCGGGCCAGGGCCAGCAGCTTGCGGTCGGCCTTGCCCAGCGCCTGTTCATCCAGCAGGTCCGGGCGCCGCTGTGCGGTACGGATCAACGACTGCTGCCGGCGCCAGGCGGCGATGGCGGCATGGTTGCCCGAGCGCAGCACGTCCGGCACGTCCCCCAGCGGATGCTGGGCCGGCTGGCTGTAATGCGGGCAGTCAAGCAGGCCGAGGTCGCCTTCGAAACTGTCCTGCGCGGCCGATTCGGCGTCATTCAAGGCGCCTTCCTGCAGCCGGGCCACCGCGTCGATGATGACCGCCGCCCCCAGCTCACCGCCGGACAACACGTAGTCGCCGAGGGAAATCTCCTCGTCGACATTGGCGGCCAGGAAACGCTCGTCGATGCCTTCATAGCGGCCGCAGAGCAGGACCATGCGCGGCAATGCCGCCAGTTCCCGCACCTTGGCCTGGGTCAACGGCGCGCCCTGCGGGCTGAGATGGATCACCCGCGCAGGCGTCGGATCGGCCTCACGGATCGCCTGCAGGCACGCCTGCAGCGGCTCGATCAGCATCACCATGCCCGGGCCACCGCCGAACGGACGATCGTCCACCCGGCGGTAGTTGCCCTCGGCGTAATCACGGGGATTCCAGCCATGCAGGCTGAACAATCCCTTTTCCTGCGCACGGCCGACCACACCCAGCCCAGCGGACTGGGCGAGGAAATCGGGGAACAGGGTGATGACGTCGAAACGCATGCTCACACTCAGAACTCGGGGTCCCAGTCGACCACGACCAGATTGGCCTCGAAGTCGACGGATTTGACGAACTCCGGCACGACGAACGGAATCATCCGCTCGCGGTCACCGCGTACGACCACCACATCGTTGGCGCCGGTACTGAACAGGTGCGAGACCTGGCCGAGGGCAACGCCTTCGACGGTCTTCACATCCAGGCCCTCCAGATCGACCCAGTAATACTCGTCGGCATTGGGCGGCGGCAGCGCACTGCGGGCCACGAAGACCTCGGTGCCATGCATCGCCTCGACCGTGTCGCGATCCTCGATGCCCGGGAAACGGGCCACCAGGTGCTTGCCGGTATCCCGGCCACGGGCGCCTTCAAGCGTCGATTCCTGCCCGTTGGGGCTGCGCAGGATCCACGGTTGGTAACGGAAAATAGCGGAACGCGGCTCGGTCCAGGACTCGAGCTTTATTTCGCCGCGCACACCAAAAGCGCCGACAATCCTGCCAAGCAGGATGCGGCGCTCGTTATCTTTCATCTGCGTTCAATCAGATGGGCCGCACCAGGGCGCGGCCCGTCAGGATCAGGCCGCAGCGGCCTGGGACTTGCTCGCTTCCTTGATCAGGTTGCGAACTTTCTCGGTCGGCTGGGCGCCGTTCTTGACCCAATGGTCAACGCGGGCCAGGTCCAGCTCGATGCGCTTCTCGCCGCCCTGTGCAACCGGGTTGTAGAAGCCAACGCGCTCGATGTTGCGGCCGTCGCGGGCGCTGCGGACGTCGGTGACGATGATGTGGTAGAACGGACGCTTCTTGGCGCCGCCGCGGGTCAGTCGAATCTTGACCATGGTGGTTTTTTCCTATTGCCCAGTCGCCAGGATGGCGCGGTAAGCGGGCGATTATAGCGGCAGAGTCCGGCCGAGCCAACCCCGAAAAAAAAAACGGGCCTGTCCGGTAGTGCCGGGCCATGCCCGGCGGCTTTCATTCAGCAAAGTGATGGATTCAGCGACTGATCCCGCGTCCGGCCAATGCCAAAGGCGTCACGCGGCGCCCGATGCAGGCAGCGCGATACGATCCATGTCGAACACGTCGACCTCGTGACGTTGCAGCAGATCATCAAATACGTCCGCGCCAATCTGCTCGATCAGGCGCCGCTCAGATTCATGGATGGCGATGCACTGGAGCCAGTTTATCGCGAGAGATGGCAGCTGCAGTCCCGCAAACTTTCCCTCACGCCAGAAGAAGGCAGTTACACATGCGCAAAGCTCGACGTGCGTTTCCAGTTCACGACCATTCGAATGACGTAGAGCGCAATCAGATAGTCCGATGGACGAAATCGACTTGAGGCCCGCTTCCGGAGCGCTGAGTGTCGTCAGGATGTCGACCGAACGCTGGCGACGGTCATCGTAAAAGGCCTGGACCTTGGGCCGTGCGTCGCCGCCCATGATCTTCAGCGCGTGCATCGCTACCGCGCGATGCTGCTCGGTGACTGTGCCCATACGGATTGGAACTCCTGCTGTCCTGTGCTGCGAAAGCATCCGCCGGGCATGGCCCGGCGCTACCCGCCATGGGTCTCCACGATAGGGCCGGGGCATGCCCGGCGAGCATCCACCAACGCACTTCGTTCAGGAAAGCGACTGCCAGGGCACCCGGGCCAACACCGCCCTGCCCTGTTCGGCCAGGGCCTGCGAACCCGGCAGCGCCTGACCATTGATGGCATCCAGCGCCCACAACCCGCTGGCGTTGCAGGCGAAGGCCGCCCGCATGCCGGCCAGCTCATCCAGCCGCAACGGCCGGGTCTGCTGTGGGCCCACCCAGCCCGCCTGCAGCAGCGCTTCAGCGGTTCCCCGCAGCGCAGGCGCCTGTGGCCAGATCAGGTGTTCGCCGTCATGCACGGCCAGGTTCCAGGTGGTGCCCTCGCTGATCTGCCCGTCGGCAGTCACGAACAGCGCATCGTCGAAACCCGCTGCCAACGCGGCACGGCGCTGGGCGAACAGGCCAAACGTACCGACATGCTTGATCTGCGGCAGCTCTCGCTGCCATGTCGCGCTGCGTACGCATTTCGGCGCGGTCAGCGCGACCGGCGCGGAGACGGCAACCAGTACATCCACCGGCACGCTTGCCAGCGGCGCGCGGAAATCGAAACGGCGCGAGAACACGGTGACCCGCATCGATGCGTCGACCTGGCCGGCCTGTTGCAGCGCCTGCGCCATCCACGCCTGCACCTGCGCGATATCAAGCCCGCTGCCGAACAGTTCCTGCGTTGCCTTGGCCAGCCGCCGCAGATGCAGATCAAGACCCTGCACCGCGTTGCCGCGCACCTGCAACGAGGTGAAGTGGCCGTAGTTGGTCAGCGCCGGCAGCAGGTCTTCGGCCCGCGCCGTTGCGCCGTTGCAGGTCACCGTCATCGCAGCAGCGCCTGCGCCTGTTCCCACATGCCACGCAGCACGTCAGCGGCCGGCGCTGCCGGTGCCATCCACGCCGACTGCCCGGCCCAGGCCTGCATCGCAGCAAGCCGGTTTTCCTGCGTGGCCTGCTTGCGCATCGGTCCAGTCAGGCCACGCTGCACCGGGTACGGGCGCGGCGCGGGTGCGCCCTCGGCAGCAGCTGCACGCACGTAGGCAGTCGCCAGGCCGCGGCCAAGGCGCCCACTGAACGCGCGCGTCGGCCAGGTGTCTTCGGGTTCGCTGCGGGCCAACGCATCGGCCCATGCCGGCGCCACCGCTGCTTCGGGTGTGCGCAGGAAGGCCGTGCCGATCTGCACGGCACTGGCCCCGAGCATCAAGGCAGCAGCAATGCCGCGACCGTCGCCGATTCCGCCCGCAGCGATCACCGGAATATCCAGGTTGTCCGCCAGCCGCGGCAGCAGTGCGAACAGGCCGACCAGCTGCTGCTCTGCACGCATCGGATCGAAGGCGCCGCGATGGCCGCCGGCTTCGGCGCCCTGTGCGACCACCGCGTCAGCACCTGCGTCCTGCGCAGCACGCGCTTCGGCCAGCGTCGTAGCGCAGGCGATCCAGGCGATGCCCGCATCCTTCAACTGCTGCACATGACGCGGCGACAGCACGCCCATGATGGTCGAGGCCACCGCCGGCCGTGCCGCCAGCAGCGCACTGAACTGCTCCTCGAAATCGGCAGGCGTGGCATCCGCTGCGCTGGCCGCAACCTCCGGCCCCCACTGGCCCAGGAACGCACGCGTGGCGGCCTCGGCGGCCACATCGCGCACCGGCGCGGGATCGGGCAACCACAGGTTCACCTGCGCCGGCCCGCTGGACGCTGCACGGAAGTCCTGCATCCAGCGACCGATATCCGCCGCCGGCGACAACACGGCCCCCATCGCGCCCATGCTGCCGGCGTTGGCCAGCGCGGCGGAAAGCGGAACCGGACAAGCACCGGCCATCGGTGCCAGCAGGATCGGCAGCTGCAATGAAAAACGCCGACAGAAATCGTCGGCGCGTTCGAGAATCGGCGAAAGGCTCACGCGACGCACCTGTGGGAGGAGTCGCTGCCAGCATACGCCAGACACTGTGGACGGGAGCGTCGCCCCGGGCGATCCGCTCCCGCCTGGCTCAGCGTGCAGACACCGCGTAGGTGCGGACCAGCTGGCTGTCCATTTCTTCGTTGAACTTGAACGTCACGTAGCGCGCGTCATCAGCGGCGAACTCTTCCTCGGCGCTGGCGCGACCGATCTCGGTGCCCTCGGCATCCAGCGCACGCGCCACCAGCTTGCCCTTGAAGGCCTTGTCGGCCACCACGTACACCGCCGCGTCCTTGGAGCCCATGCCACGGCTCTTGCCGAGGGTGACGGTGAGGCCCTGCGCGGCCAGGCCCGGATCGGCCTGCAGCGTCACGTTCATGCGCTTGTCCACGCCCTCGCCCAGCCCGGCGACGAAATCGGCAGCGGTACCACTGATGGCACTACCGGCCTTCTGCGACACGGAGGTGTCGTCCTTGCAGGCAACCAGGCCCAGGGCCAGCGCCATCACCACGATCGACTTGTTCATGCACATTCCTTTGATTGATTCCGTGGGTTGTTCAAGCGTCCGATACAGCGCGCGCTCAGCGGAACGGCATGCCACGGCCGCCCATGGCGCCCATCATGCCCTTCATGCTGCGCATCATGCCCTTCATGCCGCCACCGGCCATCTTGCTCATCATCTTTTCCATCTGCATGTACTGCTTCATGAGCTTGTTGACGTCGGCCGGGGTCACGCCCGAGCCCTTGGCGATGCGGGCGCGACGCGAGCCATTGAGCAGGTTCGGGTTGCGCCGTTCCTTCTTGGTCATCGAGCCGATGATGGCGATCATGCGCGGCACTTCCTTGCCCTGGCTGACCTGCTGCTTGAGGTGCTCGGGAATCTGGCCCAGGCCCGGCAGCTTGTCCATCAGGCCGCCGATGCCGCCCATGTTCTGCATCTGCTCGAGCTGGTCGCGCATGTCGTTCAGATCGAACTTCTTGCCCTTGGCGACCTTCTCGGCCAGCTTCTGCGCCTTGTCCTTGTCGACCTGCTGCTCGACCTGCTCGACCAGCGACAGCACGTCGCCCATGTCGAGGATGCGGCTGGCAATACGGTCCGGGTGGAACACGTCCAGGCCTTCCGGCTTTTCGCTGACACCGACGAACTTGATCGGCTTGCCGGTGATGTAGCGCACGCTCAGCGCGGCGCCGCCACGGGCGTCACCGTCGGTCTTGGTCAGGACCACGCCGGTCAGCGGCAGCGCATCACCGAAGGCCTTGGCGGTATTGGCCGCGTCCTGGCCGGTCATGGCATCGACCACGAACAGCGTTTCAGCCGGGTTGACCGCAGCGTGCAGGGCCTTGATCTCGGCCATCATCGCTTCGTCGATGGCCAGGCGGCCGGCGGTATCGACCAGCAGCACGTCGACGAACGACTTGCGCGCGTCATCGATGGCGGCGCGGACGATGGCTTCCGGCTTCTGCTCGGCGCTGGACGGGAAGAACAGCACGCCCACCTGGTCGGCCAGCGTCTTCAGCTGCTCGATCGCCGCCGGACGGTAGACGTCGGCCGAGACCACCATCACCTTCTTCTTGCGCTTTTCCTTCAGGTGCTTGGCCAGCTTGCCGACCGTGGTGGTCTTGCCGGCGCCCTGCAGGCCCGCCATCAGGATGATGGCCGGCGCGGGAACGTTGAGGTTCAGGTCGCTGGCTTCGGCGCCCATCACCGCGGTCAGCTCGTCGCGCACGACCTTGATCAGGGCCTGGCCCGGGGTCAGCGACTTCAGCACTTCCTGGCCGACCGCACGCACCTTGATGCGTTCGATCAGGGCCTGCACCACCGGCAGCGCGACGTCGGCTTCAAGCAGGGCGATGCGGACCTCGCGGGTCGCCTCGCGGATGTTCTCTTCGGTCAGGCGGCCACGGCCGCGCAGGCGCTCGATGGTGCCGGAAAGGCGCTGGGTCAGGGACTCGAACATGCGGCGCAACCTGTCTGAAAGCGGGGGACAATAAGGCCCACAGTATAACGGGTCCACCGCGCTCGCCGGACTGCGACGCCACGCCCGTCGCCAGCACCGCGGGGGTATGCGAAACTTCAACGATGACAATCGTTCTCATCGCCGTCCTGCTCTACCTGGCCGCCAGCGCCCTGCTGGTGCGCGCCCTTGGTCGCAACGACGGGGTGACCTCGCCCGCGTGGCTGTGGCCGGCGCTGCCGGCGATGCTGCTGCATGGCGGTTACCACGTGCTGGTGGCGATGCGCACGACCGGCGGCCCGGACATGCACTTCTTCGCCGCGTTGTCGCTGGTCGGCCTGGGAATGGCCTGGCTGACCTCGCTGGTGGGCGCGCGCGGGCGCATGTCCACTCTGGGCGTAGTGGTGTTCCCGCTGGCCGCGCTGCTGCTGGTGGTCTACCACGGCTACGGCCATGAACCGAGCAAGGTGCTGGGCTGGCGCCTGGCCAGCCACGCCTGGCTGGCACTGCTGGCCTACGCCACGCTGAGCGTCGCCGCGCTGCTGGCGATCATGCTGTGGCTGCAGGAGCGTGCGCTGCGGCGCCGTGAATTCCGTCCGTGGCTGCGTGCGCTGCCGCCGATGGCCGATCTGGAATCGCTGCTGTTCAGGGTGATCACCGTCGGCTTCGCCCTGCTGACCCTGACCCTGGTTACCGGCGTGCTGTTCGTCGACGACCTGCTGGCGCAGAAGCTGGTGCACAAGACGGTGCTGAGCGTGCTGTCGTGGATCGTGTTCGGCGTGCTGCTGATCGGCCGCCGCCGCTATGGCTGGCGCGGCACGAAGGCCGTGCATTGGACGCTGACGGCGATGCTGTTGCTGCTGCTGGCGTTCTTCGGCAGCCAGTTCGTGATCGAGCTGGTGTTCGGGCATTCGCGCTAGAGGCGTGCCGGCCAGCGGCCGGCAATCGGAGCACGGTAGATCCACGCCGTGCGTGGATGCCCCGGATGCTCAAGGCAGCGGTTGGGCCAGGATCCTGCGCACCGAGCGACCGCTGTTGGTGAGGATGTCGTCGACCTGCCAGCAGCCCTCCCCTTTGCGCACCATCGGCACGCGGGTCACGTAGGCCTTGCCCCAGACCGGATAGCGCATTTCGACCTGGCCGGCCGTGGCCGAGGCCTGCTTCCAGCTGTAGCGCACCGGGCTGTCGATCTCCCCGTCCTGCGCGTCCAGCCACGGATCGGAATCGAGCGTGCAGATGCCCTCTTCGCGCACCTGGCAGGCACGCTCGCCATGCAGCGCCTTGGCAAACGCCGCACTGACCAGTGCCTGCGGCGGCTCCAGCAGGTCGCCCTTGCCGGTGGTCGCTTCGAAGAAGGCCCGCGCCACGTCAGCCGGTTGCTGGCAGGCCGGCGCGGCCTGCACGGTGGGGGCCAGCAGCAGGCCGATGATCACCCACATCCCTGTCTTTCGCATATCCAGTTCCTTGGTGGTGGAAGGACGCCGGGCATGGCCGGCGCTACCCATGTGTGTTGCCCGGTAGCGCCGGGCCATGCCCGGCGCGCGCAGCGCGGCAGGGATTACAACCCGTACCGTTCGATCGCGTCCAGATGCGGCTGGCGGTCCTGGTCGCAGGCCTCGGCCAGGCGCAGCCAGCAGTGTGGATGTGCCCAATCCGCCGTGGCCTGCTGCAGGAAGCGGTGCAGCGCAAGCGGCGCATGGTCCTGCGGCTGGGCGACGGTGAACAACAGGCCCGGCAACGTCCCGTCTTCCGCGTCCGGATCGGTCACGGTGTAGTCCGCACGGCTGTGCGACCACACCTTCCAGCCCTGTGCCTCGGCTGCCTCCACGAAAGCGTTCCATGCCTCCTCGCCCGGGTGCGCGCCGTCGACCAGCCAGCTGCGCGCGAAACCACCCCGCTCCAGCACATGCACCTGCGCATAGGTCGGAATGAAGTGCTCGCGCTCCGCTTCGTCCTCTGGTGCGGGGTGTACCAGGCCGGCGTCGAATACCACCCAGTCCCCCACCTGCTGCGCGCGGTTGGCCGGTGCGTTCTCGACGATGCGCGCGGTCACCGGGCCGCTGCGGCGGGCGTAGTACTCCATCGGCTCGCCGCCTTCTTCGCTGCGGATGATCACCCAGCCCCAGGGCTCTTCGACCACGCCCTGCTGGCTGGACAGTTCCATGCCGATCGCTGCCGCCGAGCGGCGCACCGCATCCCAGTCGCGCGCCGCACTGGCCGCACTCATATGGTCCCAATGCGCGGCACTGGGCTCTTCCAGCAGTTCCACCAGCTGCGCATAGCAGGCCTGCGCTTCGCTGAAGCGGCCGGTCTCCATGTACATGCGGGCAAGCGTCCCGCGTGCGCCGTTCGAGCCTGGCGACAACGCCAGCAACGCCTGCGCGGCCTGTTCCAGTGCAGGCCAGTCGGACGCGCGCCGTGCACGCTGCACCTCGCACCAGTGCGCGAACACCGGCACGCTGTCGCGGTAGGTCGCGGCCAGCCTGCGCAGGCCATCATCATCGCCCTGCTCGGCCAGCCAACGCATCAGCGTGTAGGCCGCCGCGCCGTCTTCCTGCGCGTGGCCGCGCACGAAGCCCCACAGCAGCGCCTGCGCTTCCGTCTTCGCGCCACATGCGTGCAGCGCCGAGGCGGCGACCTCGGCCAGCGCGCCGTCGTCCGGCCGCTCGGCGTGCGCCTGCAGCAGCCACTGCGCTTCGCGCTCGGGATCGCGCGACTGGTTCTGTTCGCCCTGCGCTTCCAGCCACGCCAGCAGCTCAGCGGCAGGCACCGGCAGCGGCGCCATCTGCGGCAGCGCTTCGATGCGTGCCGCCAGACCGGCCACCAGCGCGGCAGCGCCGCGGTCCTGGCGCAGCTGCGCCAGATGGGTGCGGGCCAGACCCAGCTGGCGCTGCGCCACCCAGCGTGCACCGCGCTGCAGGGCCAGCTCCAGGCTCAACGCGGCGATCTCGATCACCAGGCGATGCGCGCCGACGGCGGCGAAGTGCTCGATGATCGTGTTGAAGCGCGTTCCCAGATCCCAGGTGTTGCGGGTGGCATCACGGCTGCAGAGTGTCGAAGCGGTATTGGCCCACAACCGCCAGTGATTCGGCGTCAGCTCGCTCCATGGCACCAGCTGCTGCAGCGCCTCTTCATCGCGCCCCAGCTGGGCCAGTGCCCAGGCCTTGGACAGCCGGCGCGGCACCGTGCAGTTGGCTGGCTCGTATTCGCCCGCAGCGGCCACTTCGGCTTCGCGCTTCTCGATCAGCGCCAGCGCTTCCTGCGCACGGCCGCTGGCCAGCAGGATCTTGATCTGCATTTCAGGGAAGCTGTCGAACACTTCCTTGCCGCGCGCCTGGATCGCCGCCGCCTGCACCTGCAGGTAATCCAGCGCGTCCTGGCCGCGGCCGTCGTCCAGCAGCGCGTCGGCCTTCTCGCAGCTCAGGCACTGGAAGCAGGCCCAGCTCGGGTCGATGCGGCCCAGCGTCTCGTCGCAGACCTCGATGCGTTCGGGCACCCAGCCCGGACCATCGATGTTGCCGTAGCAGGCGGCAAGATCCTGGGTGACGCAGATCGACTGCGGGCAGTCCAGGGTATCGGCACGGTGTGCGCGCTCGAACAGCGCCACCGACTCGCCCAGCGCGCTTTCGCCTTCCACGCGGTTGCCGACGCGGTTGCGCAGCGCCCAATGGCCGACATAGACGTCGACCCAGGGGTTGTCCAGCGCCTTGCCCAGCGCGCGCGCTTCGGGCAGCAGTGCATCGACGCGGTCGACCTGCAGTTCACTGACTTCATCGGCAAGGCGGGTCAGCAGGTGGGCGTTCTGCGCCTGGCCTGCCTGGCGCAGGTCTTCCTGCAGTTTTTCGACCCAGTTCCAGATATCCATGGGGGTAATGCTCCTGTCTAGCGAAGGCTGGATGAGAGGGAGTAGCGGTGCTCAGCGCAGCATCTGCTGCAGGGCACCGGCAATGTCGGTAAATGCACCATTGAGATCGGGGCCCGGCGTCGCCGCGCTCTGCTGCAGCGGCCGGCCCTGTGCGGACACGATGATCTTCAGCGATCGCAGCAGGCGCGCGGCCGCCCCGGCCTGCGGGTGGCCCTCGCGCTGGGCCTGCAGCAACGCCTGCACCGCTGGATTGTCCAGGTTGAGGTACAGCCGCGACGGCGCACGCGCCTCGATGCGCGCGGTGAACTGGCGCGCCAGCCGCAGTGCCGCCATCGATACGCGCTTGTCGTTCTCGTCGTCTTCCAGGCGCTGTTTCAGTTCGGCTTCGCGGTCGGGCACCACCACCACCGGCAACGCCTCGGGGCTGAACCGCGCGGGCAGCAGCTGTTCGCCGTCGCCTAGGTGTTCGCGCAGCCAGGCCAACTGCGTATCGTCAAGGCTGTCGTCGGTGCGGAACAGTGCGCGGTTGCCCTGCTCGGTACCCAGTTCGACCAGGCGCAGGCCCTTGGCCTGGGCCCAGCGCCGCAGGAACGGCACCACCGCGTAGCGATGACCATGCGCGACCGGCACGCCCATCGCGCGGAACAGCATTTCCTCGAAGCCACCACCGTTGTCGAGGATCACATGCACTGCGCCGCGCGCCGGCAACGCGCTGGCCGGCAGGTCACCCTGCGAAGTCGGCACCCGCACGTGTTCCAGCAGCAGGTCGAACAGGCGCTCATCGCACAGCGCCGCGCCCAGCAGGGCTTCGTTGTGGCGGCTGAGCACGCGGCGCCAGGCTTCGGGCTGCTGCCGCGCGACGTCGGCCAGGCCATCGATCAGCGCTTCCAGCAGGGCGTGCTGCACGGCGCGATAGTGGTCATCGCGCTGCAGGTCCTCGCGGCTGGCGGTCGGGGTCAGCTTCGATGATTCGATCACCCCGCCGATGAAACCGGCCCACGGCGGCAGCAGGTCGCGTGCATCGTCGTCCAGCAGCATGCCGCGCACGAACACCGACAGGTTGCGGTTGTCGCTGGTGCCGTAGGTGGCACCGTCCTGCACCCAGAGCATGCCGACGGCGTCGCTGCTGCCATCGGGCTGCAGCGGCATCGTCACGATGGGCTCGAAATCGTGTTCGAAACGGGCCGCGAACTGCTGCGCCTGGCGGCGTGCCTGCACCGGATGCAGGGCTACGTCACCCTGCCCGCGCCACGGCGGCGGTTCGGGATTGATCGCGGCGGCCGCCGCACCGATGAAGATCGGCTCGGACAGCAGCGCGCAGTAGCGGCCCAGCACCTCGTGCAGGCGCGCTTCGTTGGCCAGCGGCAGGAAGTCCGGATGCAGCTCCAGCTCGACCTCGGTGCCGATCGCGCGCGCCGGCACTTCGCTGACGGTGTACTGCTCGGCGTTGCTGGACACGTACAGGTGGCCCAGCTGCGGCGCCTGGTAGGAGGTGGTGCGCACGCTGACACGGCGCGCCAATACGAAGGCCGACAGGAACCCCAGGCCGAACATGCCGATCAGGCCTTCATCGTCCTCGCCGTCCTGGCGCAGGCCCCGGGTGTAACCGACACCGACCGTGGCCAGGTAATCGTGGATTTCCTGCCGGGTCAGGCCGGCACCGGTATCGGTGATGCGCAGCACGCCGGCGGCGACATCGACCTGCACGTCGATGCGCGACACACTCTGGATGCCGGGCTGCTCGATACGGCGACGGATGATCGAATCGTGCGCGTTCTGCACAAGCTCACGCAGCGCCACCATCGGCGTGGAATACAGGTGCTTGCCCAGCACCGTCATCAGTCCATTGAGATCGACCCCGGCGCGGCGGATTTCGGCGGCGGGGGTGCTGAACATCGGGTCCTGCATGTAAACGATTACTCCTTGCCACGGAAAGGCGCCAGAGGGCGCCTTCGTCGAGCCGGGAAAACTAGCACAGGCTGGCTGACCGCTGCTGTGCCGTCGGCCGCATCTGCAGGTCCGAGCACGGACCCGACCCCGGTCACGCCGCGTCGATGGCCTCGGACAGGCGTTCGACCGCGATCACTTCCATGCCCTTCACCGAGCCGCCCTTGGGGGCATTGGCCTTGGGCACGATGGCGCGCTTGAAACCGTGGGTCGCCGCCTCGCGCAGGCGGTCCTCGCCGTTGGGCACCGGTCGGATCTCACCGGACAGGCCGACTTCGCCGAACGCGATGGTCTTCTCGGCCAACGGACGGTCCTGCAGCGAGGACAGCACCGCCAGCAGCACCGGCAGGTCGGCGGCGGTCTCCTGCACGCGGATGCCGCCGACCACGTTGACGAACACGTCCTGGTCGCCGACCAGCACGCCGCCATGCCGATGCAGCACCGCCAGCAGCATGGCCAGGCGGTTCTGCTCCAGCCCCACCGCCACGCGGCGCGGATTGGACAGCGGCGAGGCGTCGACCAGCGCCTGCACTTCCACCAGAAGCGGCCGGGTGCCCTCGCGGGTAACCATCACGCAGCTGCCCGGCTGGTGCGTGCTGGCACCGGAAAGGAAGATCGCCGACGGATTGGAGACCTCCTTCAGGCCCTTGTCGCCCATCGCGAACACGCCCAGTTCGTTGACCGCACCAAAGCGGTTCTTGAACGCGCGCAGCAGGCGGAAGCGGCTGCCGCTCTCCCCTTCGAAATACAGCACGGCATCAACCATGTGCTCCAGCACGCGCGGGCCGGCGATGCCGCCTTCCTTGGTCACATGGCCGACCAGGAACACGGCGGTTCCGGTTTCCTTGGCGAAGCGCACCAGCCGTGCGGCACTCTCGCGCACCTGGCTGACCGAACCGGGCGCGGCGGTCAGCGTCTCGGTCCAGAGCGTCTGTACCGAATCGGCCACGATCAGCCGCGGCCCACTCTTGGTGGCGTGCTGCAGGATGGATTCGACACCGGTCTCGGCCAGCGCGTTGACGCCCTCCAGCGGCAGCTCCAGCCGATGCGCGCGGCCGGCGACCTGGGCCAGTGATTCTTCACCGGTGACGTAGAGCACCGGCAGGACCGCAGCCATCTTCGCCACCGCCTGCAGCAGCAGGGTGGATTTGCCGATGCCCGGATCACCACCGACCAGCACCACCGCGCCCTCGACCAGGCCGCCGCCCAGCACGCGGTCGAATTCACCGATGCCGGTGCTGACCCGGTTGTGTTCGGTCTGCGCCACGTCCTTCAGTGCGGTGATCTTCGGCGGGTCGATCTTGCCCGCCCAGCCGGCACGGCGCGAGGCGGGCGCCTTGGCCGCCGCAGCGCTCTCAAGGACGATTTCCGACAGCGAGTTCCAGGCATTGCACTCGGTGCACTGGCCTTGCCACTTGCTGTATTCGGCGCCGCATTCATTGCAGACATACGCGGTGCGGGCTTTGGCCATCGGAGATTTCCTGCAGGGGCAACGAGCGTGGCAGGATAGCCGAGCCGGGTCGCAGCTGCTGCGACCACTCAAGTCCCACCCGTCGGTGCCGATAGCGGTGGCGGGCGTGCGCCTTGCGGGCGCCCCTCCCTCCTCCTCTGGATTCAACATGACTGGTAGTTACAGTCAGAGCCTGGTCGCCATCTCGTTGCTGGTGGCCATGCTGGCATCGTATACCGCGCTGGATATGGCCGGCCGCCTTGCCACGGCCCAGGGCCGGGTCGCCCGCTGGTGGCTGGCCGGCGGTGCCGCCGCGATGGGCCTGGGCATCTGGTCGATGCACTTCATCGCGATGCTGGCCTTCAAGCTGCCGGTTCCGGTCGGTTACGACCTGGCGATCACCCTGTATTCGCTGGCGGTGTCGATCGGCGCGTCGGCCTATGCGCTGTGGCTGGTGTCGCGCCCCAGCCTGCCGTTGCAGCGACTGGCCGCGGGTGCGGTGCTGATGGGACTGGGTATCGCCGCCATGCACTACCTGGGCATGGCCGCCATGCGCATGCAGCCCGGTATCGATTACCACCCCGGCTGGTTTGCCGCGTCGATCGCAGTGGCCATCGCTGCTGCCGGTGCAGCGCTGTGGATTGCCTTCCGGCTGCGCGTGGAACAGCGCAACACGGTGCGCCTGCGGATGCTGGCGTCGCTGGTGATGGGCCTGGCCATCGTCGGCATGCACTACACCGGCATGGCCGCCGCGCGCTTCCCGCCAGGCAGCGTCTGCGGCGCCATCGGCAGCGGCGGCATCGATCCCCGCTGGCTGGCAGTGCTGGTGATCGTGACCACCCTGGCCACGCTCGGCATCGCCCTGGTGGCCTCGCTGTTCGACCGCCAGATGCGCGTGCGCACCGGCCTGCTGGCCGATTCCCTGGCGCACGCCAACGACAAGCTGATCCAGGCCGCACTGCACGACCCGCTGACCCAGCTGCCGAACCGCATGCTGCTGCAGGATCGCATCGAGCAGGCCATCGAGAAGGCGCAACGCCGCCAGCAGTCGGTGGCGGTGATGTTCTGCGACCTGGATGGCTTCAAGGCCGTCAACGATGCCTATGGCCACCAGCTGGGTGACCGCCTGCTGGTCGCGGTGGCCCAGCGCCTGGGGGCGCAGCTGCGCCCGCAGGACACCCTTGCCCGCCTCGGCGGCGACGAGTTCGTGATCGTGCTGACCATCGATGCACCTGATGATGCGGCGGTGGTCGCCGAGCGGGTGATCGCCGCGGCCGGTGAACCGTTCGTGCTGGACGCGGCGGAGCTGCAGGTCACCGCCAGCCTGGGCATTGCCCTGTATCCGGACGATGCCAGCGACGAACGCGAGTTGATGGCACATGCCGATGCGGCGATGTACCACACCAAGGAAACCGGCCGGAACGGCTACACCTTCTTCATTCCCTCGATGCAGCTCAGTGCCAACCGCCAGCTGCGGCTGCTGCAGGACCTGCGCAAGGCGATCGCGCGCAACGAGCTGCTGCTGCACTACCAGCCGAAGTTTCCGGCGGCCGATGCACCGGCCACCGGCGCCGAGGCGCTGCTGCGCTGGCAGCACCCCGAACTGGGCCTGCTGGCACCGGACGTGTTCATTCCCATCGCCGAGCGCAGCGGCCTGATCCTGCCGATCGGCGACTGGGTGCTGGACCAGGCGTGCGCGCAACTGCGCGCCTGGCATGACGGCGGACACAGCCATTGGACGATGGCGGTGAACCTGTCGCCGCTGCAGTTCGCCTCGCCGGCCCTGCTTGAAAGCGTGCGTTCGGTCCTGCAGCGGCACCGCATCGACCCGGCGCGGCTGACCCTGGAGATCACCGAAACCACGGCGATGAAGGATGTCGAGGCCAGCCTGGCGATCCTCAACGATCTGACCGCGATGGGCGTGCACATCGCCATCGATGATTTCGGTACCGGCTATTCCAGCCTGCTGTACCTCAAGCGCATGCCGGCCACCGAGCTGAAGATCGACCGGGCGTTCGTGCATGACCTTGAACGCAATGACGAAGATTCCGCCATCGTGTCCTCGATCATCGCGCTGGGCCGCACCTTGCAGCTGCAGGTGGTGGCCGAGGGCGTGGAGACCCAGGCCCAGCGCGATTACCTGAGCGAGCTGGGCTGCGACCAGCTGCAGGGTTACCACCTGGGGCGGCCGATGGAGGCCGAGGAATTCCTGCGCAAGGTGGGTTAGAGGCAACCGCATCCACGCATGGCGTGGATCTACTGCATACCCCGGGTGCATTGAACGGCAACTGCATCCACGCATGGCGTGGATCTACTGCATCCTCCGGGTGCATTGAACGGCAACCGCAACCGCGCAACAAACAGAAAGGCCGCCCGGGGGCGGCCTTTCTGCGTGGCAACGTCGCGAAGACGTCAGTGCATCATGTGCACGTTCATGTTGTGCATGACCCACAGGGTACCGACCACGATGATGCCGATCACCACCACGGTGAAGGCCGCAGCGTTGACGTTCCAGCGGCTCTCCGACGAGCGGTCCAGGTGCAGGAAGAACACCAGGTGGACCAGCATCTGCAGCACCGCGGTGATGGCGATCACCACACCGTTGACGGTGCGCGAGAAATCACCCGACATCACCATGTAGAACGGGATGACGGTCAGCACCACCGCCAGCACGAAGCCGATCAGGTACGACTTCACGGTGCCGTGGCTTTCGCCGCCGGCGGCGTGGTCGTGTGCATGGTTGTCATGTGCCATTACAGCGCTCCATTGAGGTAGACGACGGAGAACACGCCGATCCAGATCAGGTCCAGGAAGTGCCAGAACAGGCTCAGGCACGCCATGCGGGTCTTGTTGGTCGGGGTCAGGCCGTACTTCTTCAGCTGCACGAACATCACCAGCAGCCACAGCAGGCCGGCGCTGACGTGCAGGCCGTGGGTACCGACCAGGGCGAAGAACGCCGACAGGAACGCACTGCGGTCCGGACCGTAGCCCTGATGGATCAGGTGCTGGAATTCATAGACTTCCATGCACATGAAGCCGAAGCCCAGCAGCCAGGTGATGCCCAGCCACAGGAACATCTGGCCGACCTGCTTGCGGTGCATGGAGATCATGCCCAGGCCGAAGGTCAGCGACGAGGTCAGCAGCAGCGCGGTTTCCCAAGCCACGAACGGCAGCTCGAACAGGTCCTTCGCGCCGGGGCCGCCATCAGTGCCGCCGGCCAGCACCACGTAGGTGGCAAACAGCGAGGCGAAGATGAGGCAGTCGCTCATCAGGTACACCCAGAAACCGAAGACGGTGTTGCCGCCGGTGTCGTGGTGCTCGTGGTCGTCATGGCCATGGGCCGCCGCGTGTGCGGCGTGCCCGTGGCTCAGGGTCGAGGTATTGGTGCTCATGCCTTCAGCTCCGACTTCACCAGGCCCTGGGCTTCCAGGTGCTTGCGGTGTTCGTTCTCGATGCGTTCCACCTCGGCAGCCGGGACCCAGTAGTCCACGTCCTGGTCGAAGGTGCGGTAGATGAACGTGGCGATCATGCCGACGAAGCCGATGATGGCCAGCCACCAGATGTGCCAGATCATCGCAAAGCCGAACACCAGGCTGAAGGCGCCGATGACAACGCCGGTGCCGGTGTTGCGCGGCATGTGGATGTCGGTGTACTTGGCCGGCTTCGGCCAGGCTTCACCACGCTGCTTGCGCTCCCAGAAATCGTCCAGCTCGGTGACTTCCGGCAGGGTGCCGAAGTTGTAGAAGGCCGGCGGCGAAGAGGTTTCCCACTCCAGCGTACGGGCATCCCACGGGTCGCCGGTCAGGTCGGCGGTCTTCTTGCGGTCGCGGATCGACACGGCCACCTGGATGATCTGGCACAGGATGCCGGCACCCACGATGAAGGCGCCCACAGCGGCCACCAGCAGGAACGGCTCGTAGGCCGGGTTGACGGTGCTCTGCAGACGACGGGTCATGCCCATGAAGCCCAGCACGTACATCGGCATGAAGGTCACATAGAAGCCGATGAACCAGCACCAGAACGCGCACTTGCCCCAGAACTCGTTGAGGCGGAAGCCGAACATCTTCGGCCACCAGTAGGTGATGCCGGCGAACATGCCGAACACCACGCCGCCGATGATGACGTTGTGGAAGTGGGCGATCAGGAACAGGCTGTTGTGCAGCACGAAGTCGATGGCCGGGATTGCCAGCATCACGCCGGTCATGCCGCCGATGGTGAAGGTGACCATGAAGCCGATGGTCCACAGCACGGGCGTGGTGAACTGCACGCGACCGCGGAACATGGTGAACAGCCAGTTGAAGATCTTCACGCCGGTGGGGATGGAGATGATCATCGTCGTGATGCCGAAGAAGGCATTGACGTTGGCACCCGAGCCCATGGTGAAGAAGTGGTGCAGCCACACGATGAACGACAGCACGCCGATGCAGGCGGTGGCGTAGACCATGCCCTTGTAGCCGAACAGGGCCTTGCGCGAGAAGGTCGCGATGACCTCGGAGAACACGCCGAAGGCCGGCAGCACCAGGATATAGACTTCCGGGTGGCCCCAGATCCAGATCAGGTTGATGTACAGCATGGCGTTGCCGCCACCGTCATTGGTGAAGAAGTGCGTACCCAGGTAACGGTCCAGGGTCAGCAGCACCAGGGTGATGGTCAGCACCGGGAAGGCGGCGACGATCAGCACGTTGGTCACCAGAGCGGTCCAGGTGAAGACCGGCATCTGCATGAGCTTCATGCTCGGGGTGCGCATCTTGAGGATGGTGATGAAGAAGTTGATACCACTCAACGTGGTACCCAGACCCGCCACCTGTAGTCCCCATATGTAGTAGTCCATACCTACATTGTTGCTGTACTCGATGCCCGACAACGGCGGGAACGCCAGCCAGCCGGTGGCGGCGAATTCACCGATCCACAGCGACAGCATGATCAGCACCGCACCGGACACGAACAGCCAGAAGCTGAGCGAGTTGACGAACGGGAACGCGACGTCGCGCGCACCGATCTGCAGCGGCACGGCCAGGTTCATCAGGCCGGTGATCAGCGGCATCGCCACGAAGAAGATCATGATCACGCCGTGGGCGGTGAAGATCTGGTCGTAGTGGTGCGGCGGCAGGTAACCCTCGGACCCGCCGACGGCGATTGCCTGCTGGGTACGCATCATGATCGCGTCGGAGAAACCGCGCAGCAGCATGACGAAGGCGACGATGATGTACATCACGCCGATCTTCTTGTGATCCACCGAGGTGAACCACTCCTTCCACAGATAGCCCCACAGCTTGAACTTGGTGATCAGGGCCATCACGCCCAGGCCACCCAGCACCGCACCGACCAGGGTGGTCAGCACGATTGGATCGTGGGGGATCGACTCAAGAGAGAGTTTTCCCAACATGTTCATTCTCCCGAACCCATGTGGCCTTCATGGCCAGCGTGTTCGTGTTCTTCGGTGGCATCCAGGTTCTTCCCGGATTCCTTGGCATCATGCGCGTCGCTCGGGGCGTGCCCCTCGTGCGCTTCATGGCTGGACGCATCGGCAGCAGCCGCACCCGCATGGGAATGCTTCATGCCGTAGTGCTTGTTGTCGCCCATGTGCTTGGCGATGACCCAGTCGAACAGGTTGTCTTCAACCTTGCCGAAGTAGGTGACCGGGTACCACTCGGAATTCTTCGCTTCACCCAGCGCCTTGAACGAGGCCTTGTCCAGGCTCTGCTCGCCGGCACGGACCTGGTCCAGCCACTGGCGGTACTGCGCATCGGTGACCGAGTAGGCAGTGAAATGCATCTTGGCGAAGCCTGCACCGCTGTAGTGCGAGGACATGCCCGGGAATTCACCGGTCTCGTTGGCGATCAGGTGGAGCTTGGTCTCCATCGCCGCCATTGAATAGATCATGCTGCCCAGGTGCGGGATGAAGAACGCATTCATCACCGTATCGGAGGTGATCTCGAAGTTCAGCGGGGTGTTGACCGGGAACTTGATCTCGTTGACGACCGCGACCTTCTCTTCCGGATAGATGAACAGCCACTTCCAGTCCAGCGAGATCGCCTGGATGGTGACCGGCTTGACGTCCGATTCCAGGGGCTTGTACGGATCCAGCGCGTGCGAGGACCGCCAGGTCAGCACCGCCAGGACCAGCACGATCATGCAGGGGATCGACCACACCACCACCTCGATCGCCGTCGAGTGGGACCACTTCGGCTCGTAGCGGGCCTGGGTGTTGGAGGCGCGATACTTCCACGCGAAGGTCAGGGTCATGATGATGACCGGGATGACGACCAGCAGCATGAGCACGGTGGCCGTGATCAGCAGTGTCTTTTCATCCTGGCCGATCTGGCCCTTCGGACTGAGGATGGCCACGGCATCGCAGCCGGTGAGCATCACCAGCAATGCGAGCAGCAGGCCCGGGCGCAACCAGCGCCCAAGGGTTTTCAACGGAATCATCGGTCGATCCAATTGCGAGGGAATGCCGTTCCCCGTCCTGCCCGCACCGGCCAAAGCCGGGCCCACCCGTCCAGAAGACAGGCAGGTGAGGTGGGGTCGAGTCAGCCTTTCAATTTTAGGCCGTCACCCACCATTTAAGAAAGGCATTGACAATGATCAGGCGCAGGAAAGGCCCGGATCTGGATGCGACACGTTGTCGCACCGCGCCATTGCGGCAGGCAGAACGCGCGGGGACGGCAGCGTAGCATCGGCCACGAGGACGACGAGGCCCCTCATTCGGCAAAGTCGACTGAACAGGTTCAGCAAGTTGTGACTGCCCTTTCTTCGAGGAACCCGGCATGGACAGACCCTTCAGCGTTGAACGCATCGACCACCTGGTGCTGAGGGTGCGCGATCTGGCCCGCAGCGAAGCCTTCTATGGCCAGGTGCTGGGCTGCGCGGTGGTGCGGCGGCGCGAGCACCTGGGCCTGGTGCACCTGCGCGCGGGCGCATCGATGATCGACCTGATCAGCCTGGACGGCACGCTCGGTCGCCACGGCGGCAGCGGACCGGGCAGCGAAGGGCGCAATGTCGACCACCTGTGCCTGCGCGTGCACCCCTTCGACGAAGCGGCGCTGGTCGCCCACCTGGCCGCCCACGGCGTACCGGTACCGGGGCCGGCCGAAGTCAACTTCGGTGCCGAGGGCGACGGATTGTCGTTGTACTTCAAGGATCCGGACGGCAACACGGTGGAGCTGAAGGGGCCTGCCAACGGAGCCGCGCAATGACCCGGTCCGCCACCACGCCGGCGAAGATCGACTTCAAGACGCAGGACAAGGCGCTGTACCGGCCACCGGTCGGCTCGTTCGTGCGGATCGAGGTGCCGCCGATGTCCTTCGTGATGGTCGATGGCCAGGGTGATCCGAACCAGGCGCCGGCCTATCGCGATGCGGTGGAGTGGCTGTACTCGGTCAGCTACGCACTGAAGTTCGCGATGAAGGCCGAAGGACGGGATTACGTGGTGCCGCCGCTGGAGGGACTGTGGTGGGCCGACGACCCGTCAAGCTTCGTGGCACGGCGCAAGCACGCGTGGCGCTGGACGATGATGATCCGCACGCCGCTGGACGTCGGCGTTCCGCGTTTCAACGAAGCGGTGGCCAAGGCATCGGACAAGCGCGGTACCGCGCCGCAGAGCCTGCGCCTGGCGCTTTACGAGGAAGGCCTGTGCCTGCAGACGCTGCATGTAGGCGCCTACGATGACGAGGGCCCGACACTGGCCGAACTGCATGAACGGATCATGCCGGCACAGGGGCTGACCTTCGCCGGGCCGCATCATGAGATCTACCTGGGCGACCCACGCAAGGTAGAGCCTGCTCGCCTGAAAACGGTGCTGCGGCAACCGGTACGGGCGCGGTGACGGCCGCGTCCCGGGCTGATCCGTCAGCCGCCCTGGAACTGCACCGGGAGACGCAGGGTTATCTGCTTGACCGTGGTCACCGGCCGCCGGGGGGTGACGTGCCATTGCAGTGCAGCCTCACGGGCGGCGCGATCCAGCGCCGGATGTCCGCTGCTGCGGTCCACGGTCACATCGAGCACGCGCCCCTCGGCTGACATGGTGATCAGCAGCTCGACGCTGCCTTCCAGCACCGTCTCCCCTCCACCACGCGGATAACGCGGGGGATGCCGGCGCGTCATCGCCACCAACTGCGCGCCCAGCGCCTGCTCGGGGTCCAGCTGCGGCGGCGGCGGGTCCATGGCCGACGGCGCTGGTGCGTCCACGGTCACCGCCGGCGGCGTGGCGGCGACAGGCGCTTTGAACACGACCGTCACCTGCCTGCGCTCGCCGCCTGTGGGCACCTTCGACGCGCTGAGCCAGGTGCGTGCGCCCCGGCGCGCGGCCTCATCCAGCTGGGCGCTGCCACTGCTGCCTTCCACCAGCACCGCCGTAACCACGCCGGTCTGCCAGACATCCACCTGCAGGGTCACCATGGTGTCGGCCTCCACAGGTGCGCGCAGCGGGATGCCATGGCGCAGGTCCTTGAAGCCGGCGGCGGGCAGGTCGACCAGCACCTGCCCATACTCTGCTGGTGGCGACGACGGCGGCAGAGAGGGTGACGTACGCAACGCCAGGCCCTTGCGATCGACCAGCATCCCCGCTGGTGGCATCGCGCGTTGCGCCTGCCTGGCGGTGTCCGCTTTCGGGACCGTCGGCGGCGAAGGCTCCGACACCGCCGGGCCAGCGGGGTCTGCGGCGGTGTCGGCGGCGTCCGGCGCATTGCCTATGCCTGCCTTCGCCTGCCGATCGTCATCGCCCAGCAGCAGTGTCGCGCGCGCCGTCAGGATCTCCATGCGGTCTTCGGACGCACTGGCCAGCAGCGTCGAGAGCATGAACACGTCGCTGCCAAGCAGCAGCGTGTTCACGTCGAACCGGGCGGGATCGGACGAAGCGTTCTTGTCACTGCGGTCGATCAGTCCGGCAATCACCAGCGCGCCCAGCGCCAGCTCTTCGTCCGTGTCGACCATCGTCGAAGCGTAGGCATTCCACAGACGCTCCTCCAGCGGTGCATAGGCGAACAACACCTCCTGCGTGCCGTGGATGCGCCACAGGCGCTCTTCCAGTGCCGCGTCGCCCTCACGGTCGAACGGCTTGCGCGGCGACCACCGTGAGCGGATCGCCAGCTCCTGCAGATCCGTCGCCAGCAGGCGCATCGCAACCGAGGTGCTCGATGGCGAGAGCTTCCACATCTGCTGCAGCAGCTCGACCTGCTTCAGCTCCAGCTCGCGCGCTTCCTCCGCCGTCAGCCGGTCCACCATCGCGCCCGCATCGCTGGCCAGCCCCGCCGTCCTTTGCGTGCGGCGGCCGGACCGGGCGGCAAGGGTCTCGATGGTCTCGTTGTACGCCGCGCGCAGGCGCTCGTACTCGGTGCGGTCTTCGCGCAGCACGGGGCCATTGCGCGCCCACAGATCCAGCTCCTGCATCAGCGCCTGCGTACGCGGCAGATCGCCACGGGCAGCAGTGCGCGCGGTTTCGTGCACCTTGTTGAGCATTTCCCGCTCGAAATGACCGCGCGAGTACCAACGCGGAACCGTAGTGCGATCCTCGCCGACCAGTACCGAGCTCGGCCCCTGTTGACCGCTTCCTGCGCCCGTAGCGCCATCCCCGGAAATGCCGGTGACGATGAAGACGACGAAAGAGAGGAAGCCGAACATCACCGACGCGATCAGATAGTCCACGGCCCGGTCCTGCACCGCTACGCGCAGGAATGACAGCACCGACACCGCTCCGCCGATCAGCAGCGCAGCACGCAGCGCCGCCCTGCCATCACTCAACACGCCGCTCGACAGCACTCGTCCGAGCCAGCCGATCGAGCTGTAGACCAGCACGCCGAGGTCGCCCCAGAACGGCGCCATCCCGATCAGTGCCAGCAACAGCACGGCCAGTACACCCAGCAGCTTCATGGGCGCTTGCTCATGATCAGCATCGGCACGAACAGGATGAACAGCAGGATCGCGATCGCCAGCATGGCCATCTGCACGGCCAGCCCCACGCCATCCCAGATGCCCGGGTCTACCAGCGCGCTGTAGCGGCGGTAGGCCGGCATGCCCCAGCCCATCACCCAGCCCAGCAGCAGCGTGCCGATCACCGCCATCGTCACCCGCGACATCACGCCGGGAACGCCGCTGGCCGCCGACGCCTGCGCGGTGACCGGCTGCGCCTGGGCGACGCGCGCGGCGGTGCGTGCACGCTGCTTGCGGGCCTTGTTCGGTTTCTGCCGCGTGCGGGTCTGCGCCGCGCGTGCGCTGCCGGCCAGCAGTTCCGCGCGGGCGCAGGCGGCACAGGGCATGCCGACAAAATGCTGGTGGGCCGCATCCTTGCCGCACGCCACCAGCTGACCGGCGTTGCGCCGTGCGTAGTCCAGCAGCAGCGTGGCCCATTCCTGCGCCGAAGGCCGTCGGCGTGCCTGCGCCGAGAACGCACGATCAAACATGTCGCGCAGCGCCGGCGGAAACATATCATGGCCGCTGACCGGCGAGGGCAGCATCCGCGGGTGCGGCTTGCCACGCGCGTAGGGGTACAGGTTGGCGGCGATGCGTGCCGGCAGGTCACTGGGCACCGTCGCCCCCTGCGGCCGGCCCGCATACGGATGCAGGCCGGAATTGAGCAGCTGGAACACCATCACCGCCAGCGCGAATCGATCCTGCGCCTCCTCCTGGCCCGGCTTCACCCCCGGCTGCTGGAACTCGGACGCCAGGTAGTCGGTGGTGACCTGCCCGGCCGGAAAGCGCTCGCCCTTGCCCTGGATGCTGAAACCATCGCAATCGAGCATCGCGATGAACAAGGTGCTGCGATAGAACCGCACGTTCAGCGGCTTGAGGTCGACCACATAGTGCTGCCGCCGGTGCAGCGCGGCCAGCATCACCGCCAGGTTGGCGGCCAGGGTCATCTTCGCGCCCAATCCGGTGGGCAGGCCCTCGGAGCGTGCCTGGCGCTCCTGCAGCACATGTTCCAGATCGCTGGTGGCCGACAGATCCAGGATCGGCATGGTGAAGCCGATGAAACGCCCACTGCGATCCCGCAGCAGGGTCATCGGCCAGGCAATCTGTACCTGGTCGGCCCCCTGCCCTTCCATCGGCGGCAGGTCCGGCTGCAGCTCCAGCATCGCCTGCAGCTTGCGCTCGTAGACGCGCGCATCCTTGTCCGAATGGTAGAGCTTGGCCACTTCGCGCGGCCGCTCCTTGAGGGTGAACACGCTGCCCGCACCGCCACTCTTGAGCAGCCGCTCCAGGGTGAGCGGCCTGCGCTGCGCGTCGTAGACCTTTTCGCCGCTGCGCCCGGGCATGTGCTCAGGCCGGCAGGGCGACCAGCAACGTCTTGTCGTCGCCGGTGATCTGATCGGTGCGCGGGTCGGCCAGCGTCGCGTGCAACGCCTGGCTGCCGTGGGTCTCGTCCACGCCGGCCAGATAACGGATCACCGGTGCGATGAACGGTTGGAACAGGCTGTCGCCCGCGCGCGACATCGCAAACGGCTGCACGCCGTCGGACATCAGCACCAGCGCATCGATGGCCCCTTCGAAGCGGGTCAACCGCAGCTGCTCGCGCCAGTTGCCACCGGTAACGAACCAGGTTTCGTTGGCGTACTCGCCGTTGGCAGGCAGCGATACCGCATCGGGCGATTCATTGCTGAACGCACAGGCGGCCACGCCATCGCCCACATGGAAGAACCAGCCGCCATCGCGCGTAGCGACCGCCCCTACCAGCGTGCAGGCATGGTCGGAGAGCTTCAGGCCCTGGCTCAGCGCAAGCATCGCTAGCTGCCCGCGCGCATCGTCGACAGCGGTTTCGATGATGCTGCGCAGCGCGTCCACCGGCAGTGCCAGTGGATCGGCGCCGAGCTGCGCGGACCCGGTAACCGACGCCGCCACGCTGCTGGATACGTGCCGGGCGCCCACATCGCTGTGCGATGCGGAGCCTGCACCATCGCAGACCACCGCGACCAATGTCTGCCCCACCTGCACCGACGCATAGGCGTCCTGGCAGGGCTGCCCGCGGTCCAGATGGGACCGTCCCGTGGCCGATGCGGCCATCACGCGCCAGGCCATGGTCAGACCGGCACTTGTGACCAGCTGTCGGTGGCCGGCAATTGCACCTGGCCACCGGGCGTCGAGTTGGAAACCACCCGCATGCTCGCGCTCAGCCACAGGAACAGTTCCTTGAACTGCAGGCCCTGCAGGCGCTTCACGCCGCGCTCGCCATTGCGGCTGAACTGACCCAGCACGCTCATGTCAGCATTACCGACAGCGATCGGGAACACCGCGACCTTGTTCTGCTGCTCGGCCTCGCGGCACTGCTCGGCCACCGCTTCCCAGGCGTCGGTGGGCTGGCCATCGGACATCAGGAACAGCCACGGCCGGGTGTAGGCGACGCCGGCCTGGCGGAAGCGCGCCTTCTCGTCTTCAATCTCCTGCAGTGCCACTTCCACGGCCGCACCGATTGGTGTGGTGCCGTTGGCCGACAACGTGGGCGCGGTGAAATCCATCGCATCGCACCAGTCACCGCTGATGGCCGCGTTGTCCATGCCGCCGTACTCGACCAGCAGCACGCGCACACGCTTGGCCGCGATCACATCGGCTTTCAGCTCCTGCTCCAGCAGTTTCAGGCCCGCGTTCAACTGCTCGATGGGGCCACCGCTCATGCTGCCGGAACAGTCCAGCACCAGGATCAGCGGCGTGCGCTGCTCACTGTTGTCGACCAGCGAAACATCGGGGATTGCAGCAATGGACATGATGGGAAGCCTCCGTGCGGGTGAACCAGTGCAGGTGATCTGCGCGGCCGATTATAGGCAGAGCTGAAGGGCCAGGGGGCGAGGGCCGACGGAGAACCGTGCCGCCCAAACAAAAAGCCCCGACCAAGGCCGGGGCTTTTGCTGAAACTGGTGCCGGAAATAGGAATCGAACCTACGACCTACGCATTACGAATGCGCCGCTCTACCAACTGAGCTATTCCGGCGAAGCAGGCAATTTTACGGTCGCCCTGCCCCTGCGGTCAATCCGGTCGTGACGATTGCCGTCAAACGCCCACCCGCCCGGGCTTCTCAACCCGCCGCCACCCGGTTGCCGCACTCCCGCCCCGCCGCGAAATCGGCCAGGTTGCCCAGCGTGATCGCCGAGATCTCCTGCAACGCCTCCACGGTGAAGAAGCCTTGGTGGCCGGTCACCAGCACGTTGGGGAAGGTCATCAGGCGCTGGAACGCCTCATCGTCGATGATCTCGCCCGACAGGTCCTGGAAGAACAGCGCGCTTTCCTGCTCGTAGACGTCGATGGCCAGGTGGCCCAGCCGGCGCGACTTCAGCGCGCGGATCACCGCATGGGTATCGACCAGGCCGCCACGCGAGGTGTTGACCAGCATCGCGCCGGGCTTCATCCGCGCCAGCGAGGCGTCGTCGATCAGGTGCTGGGTATCCGGGGTCAACGGGCAATGCAGCGAGACGATGTCCGAGCGCGAGAGCAGCTCGTCCAGTTCAACCATCGCGCCGATCCCGGCGAACGCCGGCGAGGGATACGGATCGTGTCCCAGCACGGTGCAGCCCATGCCGCGGAAGATGCGCGCGGTGGCCAACCCGATCTTGCCAGTACCGACGATGCCCACGGTCTTGCCATGCAGGGTGCGGCCGAGCAGGCCATCCAGCATGAAGTTGCCCTCACGCACGCGGTTGTAGGCGCGATGGGTGTGCCGGTTGAGGGTCATCACCAGCGCCAGAGCGTGCTCGGCCACCGCTTCCGGCGAGTAGGCCGGCACGCGGGCGACGAACAGGCCGAGCGCATTCGCGCTGGCCAGGTCCACATTGTTGAAGCCGGCACAGCGCAGCAGCACCGCGCGTACGCCCAGCGCATGGAGGGCCTGCAGCACCGGTGCATCGAGCCTGTCGTTGACGAACACGCAGACGGCGGCGCAGTCCTGTGCCAGCGCGGCGGTGTGCACGTCCAGCGCCGCGTCGAAGTACACGAACTGGAAATCCTGCCCTGCCCCCTCGCGCTGGTTGGCTTCCTCGAGAAAGCGGCGGTCGTAGGGACGGGCACTGAAAACGGCGATCTGCATGGCAAGGCCTGCGCGGAAATCCGCCACGACCATAGCGCACCCGCACCCCGATGGGGATGGCACCGGCGGCGCGACGGCCGCCGGTGCCGGTACTGCCTTAGAACGTATAGCCCAGGCCCAGCATCACGCCGTTCTGCAGCTGGCCGTCGCGACGCTCGCCCACGTAGTCGACCATCACCGACAGGCGATCGGTGGCGCGGCTGGTCACACCCAGGTTCCAGGCCAGCACCTGCTCGCCCACGGCCTGGCTGCTGGCACCGAACACCAGGTCCGGCGCAGCGGCGAAGCCGGTGCTGTAACGGGCCTGGGTGTCGCCCAGTTCCTTCTGCCAGACCACGCGCGCGCGCGGGGTGATGCGCTCGCCGTTGTTGCCTTCGAAGGTCTTGAACACCTGCAGGCCCGCGCCGACGCGGATGCTTTCCAGGCTGTCACCACGCCCCACCAGTGCGCCGGCCCCCTGCCCTTCATTGAAACGGGTGGCCGAGGTGCGCGCGTAATCGACCACCGGCAGCAGCGGCTGGATCACCACGCCCTTGGCGGTGGTGAACGAGAAGCCGTGCTCCAGCCGGGCCGAGATCGCATCGTTGTTGTACTTCGCACGCAACGGACCCTGCAGGCCATCGATGCCGTCGATGCTGCGGCGGGTGTCGTGGCGCAGGTCGGTGTAGCGCACCGAGGCCGACAGGTAACCCCGCGAGTAGGTGGCATCCAGGTAGCCGCCTACATCCAGCGCGCGCACATCACCGGTGAACCCGGAACCATCGCGGCCCTTGGTCGACATGTCCGCCGCGGCAACGCTGACGCCCAGCGTCACCCGGTCATCGGCCAGCTGCGTATCGGCACCGAGCACGATGCCGCCGACGGTATGGCTCAGGCCGGCCACGCCGCCCTCGCCATCGATGCGGCCATGGCTGCCGAAGCCCCGTCCCCAGAGGCCATGGCTGCGCGGCGCTTCGTCGCCGAAGTTGGTGCTGCCACCGCCCGTCCCCGCCGGCTCCACCAGATGCATCGCCAACTGATTGAACAGACTGCCATTGGCCATGCCCGGCTGTGCCGACGCCGCCTGCGCGGCCTGTGCGGCCAAACCACCGGCATCACCGCTGCCGCTGCGTCGTGCGGCCTGGTGCTGCTGCACCACGCTGCCGATACTGCCAACCAGCGCGTTGTCGGCCAGGCGCAGGCTGGCATGGCCATCACCGCGCAGCGCACCGGCCTGCTGGGCGATCACATCGCGGTCAGCGAACTGCAGCGCCCCCAGCAGCGGCTTCAGCCCGGCATCCTGGCGCTGGCCGGCAGTGGCCAGCGCGCGACCGAGTCCATCGTTGCCATTGTTGCCGGTAAGCTGCGCGAGCTGGTCGAAGCCGGGGTTGGCGGTCAGCGACAGGCCCTCGGCGGTCTGGTTGATGTTGAAGCTCAGCAGCGAATTGTGGCGTGGCCGGAACACCTCGCCGTCGGTGATGCTGGCCGTATAGCCGGTGTCACCCAGGCGCACCGCATCGGTGAAACCGCCCTGGTAGATCGGGCCGCTCACCAGCTCACGCTGGTAGTTGCCGGCGTAGAAGCCCTGCGCCACGTTCAGTTCAAGGTGGGCGCCCGGCGAGATGACCAGCGCACCCTCGTTGGCGCCGCTGTCGTAGAAGTCGCCCACACGCAGGCGCCCGGCCTGGGAGCCGCCGGCTTCAGTCACGTCGAACAGCACCTTGCCGCCCGGCATGATGTTGACGTAGCCGTGGGTGACCAGATCACCACCACGCGGCATCAGGGTGCCGTACACGCGCAGGCGGTTGAAGCCGTCCTCGCGGTACGACGGGCCGGTGGCATCGAGCAGTGCGTTCGAGTCGGTGGCAACCGAGGCGATGTCGCCGTGGCCGACCACCATGCCGGCCGCCAGCACGCGCAGCTCCGGGGTGCGCAATGCGCCGCCTTCCAGGGCGATGGTGCCGTTCTCCACCAGCATGAAATCGGCGCCGGTGGTTTCGGCGGTGCGCCAGGTGCCGCCCTTGGCGACGCGGATCACGCCAGCCGAATTGCCCAGCGTGGAAGCGTCCAGCTCCGACAGGCGCAGGCTTGCCAGCAGGTCGGCCTGGATGCCCGGATCACTGAGGAAGTCCTGTACCGAGAAGGTGCCGATGCCGTTGGGACCGCGTGCAGCGGCGTTGTAGATGGAGACGGCCTGGTTGATGTAAGTGGTGGCGAAGTCGGTATCGTTCCAGCGCGCGAAGTCGTCATCGACGAACGCCTGCAGCTGGCGCGCAGTGCGCAGGTAGCCTGGATTGATGTCGCCGCTGACATTACCGGTGACCGTCAGGGTATCGCCCGGATCGCGGTAACCGGCGGCGGTGATGATGTTGTTGCTGTAGATGTCCTGGCCGGGGAAGGTCTCCAGCCTGCGGCCGCTGCCATCGGGATCGAAGCTGACCGAAGCACCGGTGGTCCGGGCCGGGTCGCGGAACACCAGCAGGCCGTTGGGCTGCACCACCTCGTACATGGCCTTGTGCAGCAGGCCGGCATCCATGCCGCCGCCGTAGTTGCCGGTGTAGATCTCGGTCATCCGCGGCGACGGCGTGTAGATCACCTTGCCACTGTTGCTGGCAGCGTGGATCTGCACCGAGTCGACCAGCGGCAGGTCGCCGGCCAGGTAACGTTCGACGCCACCGGACTGCATGATCGAGCAGGACGAGATGCAGTGGCCGGACACGATGGTGTTCAGGCCGTTGGTGCGGATCACGCCCTGCAGCCACTCACCCGCGATCAGCGCGCCACCATTGGAGGTGCGCAGCACGACTTCGCGGATCGGGCGGCCTTCGGCCTGCGCTTTGGCCAGCAGCGCCGGCAGCGCGACGACGTCGGCGACGGTGACACCGCCACTCAGCACGACGCGATCGCCCTGCACGTGATAATTCATTGCCATGACGTCATCCATCTGGCCCAGGGTCGCGATACCCACCAGGCCTGCCAGGGCGATGCTCAACTTCGAATGCTTCATTGCGTTCTCTCTCTCCGCCCGCACCACGCGGGTCGAAAGCAGAACGCAGCAGCGGGCCCGACGCCCCCAGTCGACGGCGAGAAAAAACATGAATGCATTCACAATGGAAATGCGGAAGAAACGTGGGCTTCCCCATCCGGTCACCGTCGCGTAAAACTCGGTGACGCGTCCGTCATCGTCGTCCGAGGCCCTCCCCTGTCCGCGCCCTCCCCTTTGCTCCGTCCTGCGCCGGATCTGCCCGGGGTTCCGGATGCCTTCATCGCATTCGTGCGCGAGGAACGCGCGCCGCTGTGCGCTTTCCTGCGCGCCCGCGGTGTCGGCCCCGAGGATGCCGAGGACATCGCCCAGGACTGCATGGAGCGCCTGATCCGCTACCGCGCGCACGGCACCGAGGAGCTGCGGCTGCTGCTGTACCGCATCGCCCGCAACCGCTTGGCAGACCGCGGGCGCTCGCCACAATCGCGCAACCACCTGTCGCTGACCGAACGCGACGGCAACGAAGAAGCCGCCAGTGCTTCTCCTGATCCGCTGCGTCAGGCAGAATCCGGGCAGATGCTCGCCCTGCTGCGCCAGGCACTGTTCAAGCTGCCCGAACGTGCCCGCGAGGTGTATCTGCTCAACCGCATCACCGGGATGAGCTATACACAGATCGCCCGGCATTGCGGCATCACCGCCAAGACCGTGGAAAAACACATTGCCCGTGCATTGCAGGGCCTGCGCAAGGAGCTGGGCCCCGATCCTCTCCACAATGATGGAGATGCCGAATGATCCGCAACGACAACAGGGATGACACGTTGCTTTTTGAACACGCAAGCGCCTGGGTGGCCCGGCTGGACGCCCCCGACTGCAGCGCCGAAGAACGGCAGTCCTTCGAGGACTGGTTGGCCGAGGATCCGGCACATGTCAGCGCGTGGGTGCAGGCCGAGAAGCTGCACCAGCGCAGCGCCGGCCTGGCCAGCGACCCGTGGCTGCGCACCGCCGCCGCGCGTGCGGCACGCCGGCCGCAGCGGCGTTGGCTGCCCGGTGTCGCCGCCGCTGCAGGCGTGTGCCTGGCCGTTGGCCTGGGCTGGATGCTGTACACCGATGGCAACCCCACACCGCTGACCTACGCCAACGCCAGCCTGCTGCCGCAGCAGCGCACCCTGGCCGATGGCAGCATCGCCACGCTCGACGCCGGCACCACGCTGACCGCACGCTTCGGCTGGCGCAAGCGCGAACTGGCGCTGGAACACGGTCGCATCCAGCTGCAGGTCGAACCTTCATCGCGCTCGCTGCGGGTGCAGGCCGGCGGCAGCTCGATCCGCGATATCGGCACTACCTTCCAGGTTGAACGCCTGGCTGACGGCCGGGTCGAGGTCGCGCTGCTGGAAGGCGTGGTGGAAGTCACCAGTGGCAGTGCGCAGCACACGCTCTCGCCGGGCCAGCAGCTGCAGGTCCTGGCCTCCGGCAAGATCCAACCCGGCCCGCAGCTGTCCTCGACTGCCGCCGCCGAGGCTTGGCCGCAGGGCAGGCTGGTGTTCGACGGCACGCCCCTGGCCACTGTGGTCGAGCGCATGAACCGCTATGGCAGCACGCCACTGGTGGTCGCCGACCCGGATATCGCCGACCTCGCGGTCAGCGGCACCTTCCGTGCAGGCGACGCGCATGAACTGCTTTCCGCCCTGGAACTGGGGTGGTCCATTGCTGGCCAGCCGCGCTCGGATGGCGCGCTGGAACTGCGCCGCACCTACTGAGGCGGCGGCCGATGCCGGCGCCTGATGTGTTTCGTTGGGACGTGCTGCGCTGGGACGTGCTGCGCTGGGGTCTGCTGCAGGCCCTGTTGTGCGTTGTGCTGGTGCCCGGTGTGGCGGCAACGGCGGCGTCAGCAGAAGCCGTCAGACAGGTCGACTACCGTATCGCTCCCGGCGCCCTGCCGCCGGCCCTGCAGCAATGGGCACGCCAGAGTGGCATTGCCCTGGTGTTCGACGCACGTGAACTGACCGGCCTGCGCACCGGCGGCGTCGCCGGCTCGCTGGCGCCGGCCGCCGCACTGAAGCAGCTCGTCGCCGGCATGCCGGTGAATATCCTGCAGACCCCCAGCGGCGGATTCGTGGTCCGCCGGCACGCTGCCCCACCCGCCGTGGTCGCGCAGCCGGTACGGCGGCCACCGCCGCCCGCGCCAGCGAAGCCGGTGCAGGTGGAACTGGCGCCGATCCACGTCACCGGCAGCCGCTTGCCGCGCACCTCCGTGCAGACCACGCTGCCGGTAACGGTGATCGACCGCGAAGACATCCTGCGCAGCGGCTACGGCACGCTGTTCGACCTGTTGCGCCACCTGCCCGGCATGAACGGCCACCCGCCATTGAGCACCTCGCGCAGCGGCGACTCGCTGTACCTGCCGGTCGGCGCGGCCGCCACCACCAGCCTGGACGGCATGGGCCCGCGCGCGACCCTGTTCCTGGTCAACGGCCGGCGCCTGCCGCGTTATCCGATGGTGTCGCTGGAGGAAGGCGGGCTGACCGATCTGGGAGGCATTCCGCTCAGCTTCGTCGAGCGCATCGAGCTGGTGCGTGGCGGTGCATCGGCCATCTACGGCGCCGATGCGATGTCCGGCGTGGTCAACATCATTCTGCGTGACCAGGCCGAGGGACCGGAAGCCACGCTGCAATCGGGTGTCAGCAGCCGTGGCGATGGCGATCAGTACCGTGTGCAGGCAGCCACCGGCGGCGTGCGCGAAGGCGGCGACCGCTGGTTCGCCGGCATCGATCTGCATCGTCTGCAGCATGTGGCCGGCGACCAGCGCGACTGGCATGCGGAAACATCGCTGTACCCGATCGGGCTGATCATGCCCAACGGCGACTACTACCCGGCCACGCAGTGCCATCCGCCATTGCAGAGCGAAGACGACGGCTGCTGGTTCGACAACGCACGCCCGCGCTCGCTGCAACCGGCGTCGGAAACGCTGTCCGGCTACCTGCGTTATCGCCACGAGCGCGGTGACGGACGCTACGCCTACGTGGAAGCACGCGCCAGCCACAACCGCCAGCGTTTCGAGCTGGGCCCGACCGCCGTCGCCCTCAATTTCAGCCGTGGCGCGATCCTCAACGTGGTCCTGCAGGAAGGCGGCGAAGTGCGCCCGCGCGTGCATGCCACCGAAGGCGACATCAGTTTCGGCATGGGCCGTGAGCGCGCCGGCCGCAGTTGGGATGCTGGCCTCAGCGCGCAGCGCAGCCAGGTGGACCTGCGCACCGAAGGCACCGTGCGCAGCGAACGCCTGCTGGAAGCAGCACGCACGCTGGACTTCCTGCCCGGGTTTTCCACCCTGCCGGCGGGGCTGGCAGAGGAGCTGTTCCCGGCCATCCACAACCGCGGACGTACCGAGCAGTGGCAGGGCTGGTGGGGCATGCAGCGCACCCTGATGACACTGCCCGGCGGTGCAGCACAACTGGCCACTGGTATCGATCTGCGCCGCGAGCGCTGGACCTCGCTGCCCGATCCGCTGCTGGGCAAGGGCGAGCTGGCGCTGGGACTGCCGATGGAGCAACGCCGGCTGTCGCGGCAGAGCAACGCCGCTTACGCCGAAGTGGGCCTGCCGTTGACGCCGACACTGCGCCTGGACGTGGCCGCGCGACTGGACCGCGATGGCGGTGACACTGCGTTTTCGCCGCGTGCCGGCCTGCGCTGGAGCCCCAGCCCGCACTGGTCGTTCCTGCTGGCCAGTGGCCGCGGCTACCGCGCTCCCAGCATCTTCGAGCGCCGGCGGCCACCGGGCTACTTCGGCCTGTATGGCCTGCCCGCCTCGGAGTCCCTGCCGCCGTGCGCGCGCCCGCTGCGCGATGGCGGCTGCGCGGTGGAAGTGGAGGTGATGGAGAACGATGGGCTGAAAGCCGAGACCTCGCGCAGCCACTCGCTGGCCGCCAGCTGGACACCCAACGATGCGTTCTCGCTGTCACTGACCCACAACATCGTCGAACTGCGCAACGAGATCCTCGCCCTGCAACCCAGCGATGCCCTGTGGAATCCCGGCACCTGGGAACTGGATGAGCAGGGTCGTCTGCGTGATCTTCGCCTGTCATTCGACAACATCGGCCGCACCACCTCGCGCAACTGGGTCCTGCGTGGCGAGTACCGGGTGGATACCGGCCGCAACGGGCAGTGGCTGTTCTCGCTGGATGCGTTGAAACAGCAGGAGCTGCGTCGTGATCGCGGCCATGGCGAATCGGTGGACCTGCGCGGGCATGCCACGCCGGCGAACGCGGGCATCCTCAACGTACAGTGGCAGAACCCGTCCTGGGACATCGCCCTGCGAGGCAACCGCGTCGGCCGCACCCGCGCATGGCTGGCCGGTGAAGCGTGCGCGCAGGAGCAGCATGACCAGGGCCGTTGCATGAACCCGGCGCAGCTGCGCTGGAACCTGCATCTGGCGCGGCGGCTGAGCCCGCGCGTGATTGCCGCACTGGACGTGCACAACCTGCTTGATACGCGGCCGGTGAACCACCTGGTCGGCAGCGGCGGGCAGATGCCCGGGCTGGACGATCCACTCGGGCGCTACTTCCTGCTGACCCTGCAATTCCGCTGAGCGTAGTACCCTACGCCGCCTGTTCCACGGCGTCGAAGGCGAGTCATGAAAGCCTACCTCTGGTTCCTGGGAGCGCTCATGCTGTTCTTCGCGCTGCCCTTCCCCTGCCTGCTCTACTTCGGCACCAGCTGGCCGCTGGAAGCGGGCGACCGCAGCGCGCCCTGGCTGGCACTGGCCCTGCTGGCGACGTCGCTGACGCTATGGCTGGTGCTGCTGTACGCCTTCCTGCATTACCTGCTGCTGGCGCCACCCCGTGCGTTGCAACGTGTGCGCGGCATCCTGGCCGACGGCACGCCACGCAGCGCACGCATCGAGCAGGCCGAACAGACCGGCGTGCAGGTGCGCGGCTTCGCGCAGTGGCGGCTGCAGCTGGCCTTCGACAATCTGTCCGGCACCCCGATCACCGAAACGCTGGTCGTGGTCGACAGCAAGCCACAGCTGCAGCGCTTCACCGTGGGCAGCCCGCTGGAGGTGCTGCTCAGCCCTACACCCGGCCCCGCGCCCAACCTGATGCTGGCAGGATCGCAACCGGAACTGGACCGCGCCAGCCTGTGGCGCCGCGGCATCGGCGGCCTGATCGGCATTGTCGTGGTGGCTGCCGCGTACGTCATGGCCTATCGCCTGCAGAGCGATGGACTGGGCTGGACGTTCCTGGGCTTCGGCCATCCGCTGCTGGTCTGCCCGCTGGTGCTGTGCGGCTACCTGATCGGCCTGCGTCTGCTGGCGCGCCTGCTGGCCGGCACACTGCAGATCGACGCGCGCGGCGAAGCGCTCAAGTACCGTGGTATCGGCGCCGAAGCGCAGGTGCTCGACGTGCGCCAGACCGGCACCTACGTCAACGAACAACCGCAGGTCGAGTTCAAGCTGGAATATCTCGACCGCGAGGGCAACGTGCAGCAGGCCAGCGTGCGCCGCTTCGTTGCGCTGCTCGAACTGGCCAACATTCCACGCGGGCAGGTCGACATCCTCTACGACCCGGATGATCGCCGCAGCGTGCGCATGGAGCAGCCGTGAAGCGGCCCGTGTCCACGCCGCTGGTCTTTGCTGGCGTAGTGCTGGCCCTGGCCGGTGCCGCCACGGCGGGCGGCGCATTGCAGACCGTCAACGCGACCCTGCGTGGTGCCGCATCGACCGTGCCTGCGGATGCGATGCAACAAGACCCATGGGAACAACCGTTGCGAACGGCGGCCATCGCAACGCCACGGGCGGCGCCCGAACCGATGCCGCTGCCAAGGCGCGCGCGGCCGAACCTGCTGCTCGACAGCGAGCGCCTGCAGGTGGCACGGCAGGCGCTGGAGGCGATGCCCGGACTGGCCGGCGAACGCCTGGTCGTTTTCCACAGCATCCACTTCCATGACGACGGCCGCATCGACATCGACCTGGTCGATCCACAGCAGCCGGGCCACGTGGATAGTTATCACTACCAACGTGGACAATGGCGCAAGGGCGATGCGGTGAATCCGCACCAGTTCGCGCCGACCATCACCCTGCGCCGCAGCAGCACTGCACTGGCCAACATCGATTTCGATGCCGTACCACGGGTGACGCAGGCCCTGCAGCAACAGCGCAATGCACTGATGCGCACGCCCGCCGACGTCGGCCATGTGTATGTGGTCATCCGCAAGGGCGGCAAGCTGGTGTGGCTACCGGATGAAGTAGCCGGCGACCGCCAGACCGTACGCCTGCGCTACGACGCCAAGGGCAACCTGCAGTAGAAAAAGGGCTATCTCACCGAGCGGGCGATGGCGTACTGCGCAGCGTAGTAGGTGGACAGCACCAGCAGGCTGGCCATCGGCAGGCCACCGCCGAAGCGATCCCACGCCAGCAGGGAATCACTGGCCACGAACAGCAGTGCGCCAGCGGCAGCCCAACGCGCGCTGCCCGCTTCCAGTGCGTCGACGTGTGGCCGCTTCCAGTAGCGGGCCAGTGCCAGCACTGCCATCAGCGCCAGCACCACGACATAGGCCAGCACCGGAACGCGCATCGGCAGCGGTAGATGCGGCCACAGGCCGGTGACGTTGATCGAAGCGAATGCGGCAAGCAGCACGAAGGCAGCGAGCAATCCGCGGCCCGCGCGCAGGCCGGCACGGAACGCGGCGATGTAGCACAGGTGCGCCAGCAGGAAGGCCACCAGGCCTGGCACGAACGCGTCGATCGGCAGCATCAGCGCGATATCACCTGCACAGGACAACAGCATGCCGGCCAGCACCGCACGCCGGTAGAACGCATCGCCCGCCGGCCGCGCCTGCCAGGCGATCGCGGCGATCAGCAGCGTGGTCGCCGGCTTGGCCAACCAGTGCAGCCAGCGCCCGTCGCCGTCCAGGTAGGCGCCGATGATGGCCAGCACGGCCACCACCAGGATCAACCCATCGCGCGTGCGCAGCTTCATCGTGCCTTCCACAGCTCTGCAAGGCGATCCGGGCGGCCGGCGATGCGCTCCAGCACCGGATACTGCAGGCCACCGTGGTAGTCGATCTTCATCGTGTCGATGCGGTCGAACTGCTTGACCAGCAGCGTGACCGGGGCCTTGTCATTGGCGGCTGCAGCCACCGCATCCTTCAAGCGCTGGCTGCTGTATTCGCGGCCACCAACGGCGATCACCTTCATGCCCGGTGCCAGGCCGGCATTGAATGCCGGGCTGTCCCAGACCACATCACCGACAACGCCACTGTCGAGCACCGTCGCTCCCAGCGAGTAGGCCAGCAGCGCTGCCTTCGCGCGCTTTTCCTGCGCCTTGTAGGCCTCGTTGGGCGCATCGCGGTAGACCAGCTTCCAGCCCGCCAGTTCCAGGCCACCGGTCAACGATCCGTGCCCATCCAGGCGCTGGCGCAGGAAGCTCGCCCAGTCGTACGGCGCGATGCCGTTGAGGGTCGCCACCACGTCATCGAAGGTGTACGGATTGACGTCCCAATCGCCGTTGCCGACGCCGAAGAAGGCACGCGCGAAGTCATCCAGGCTGCGCCGGTTGCCGGTCAGCCCACGCAGCTTGCCCTCCACCTCCAGCCACAGCATCTGCCCGCCGGAGTAGTAGTCCTCGCTCATCTGGTAGTTGCGGTACGGCAGGGTGCGACGCTGCGCGATGGTCGGATCGTTGGTGGTGTCCTGCAGCGGTCGCCAGGCCAGGCCTGGGCGACCACGATCATAGGTGGCCGCCACATTGGCCAGCATGTCGCGCGCCTGCTCGCTGGACCACAGCCCCGAACGTGCGGCCAGTACCTGGCCCCAGAACTGGGTCTGCCCTTCGTACACCCACAACAGGCTGTCGCCCATCGGCGTATTGAAGTTGGCCGTGGCCAGGTCGGCACCGCGACGGTACTTGCCATTCCACGAGTGGGTGTACTCATGCGGCAGCAGGTCGCGCATCCACGCGTCGCTGTCCCACTCGGTGAAGTAGCCCGGGTCGGCGCTGTTCTCGCTGGAGCGATGGTGTTCCAGGCCAATGCCGCCGAGGCGATCGGTCAGGGCAAGCAGGAATTCGTAGTGGTCGTAGTGGCGCGCGCCGTACAGCTTGTCCGCCTGCTGCACCAGCGCACGGTGCGCCTTCAGCTGCGCGTCGGTCGGCTTCAGCGATTTGGCATCGTCGGCGAACACGTTCAGATGTACCGGCGCCTTCGCGCCCGGGTCGAGGTCGATGCGCTGGTGATGCTCACCGGCAAACAGCGGCGAATCGACCAGGTGGTCATAGGAAATCGGTTTGAACACCACGGTGTCGCCATCGCGGCGTGCGGTTTCCAGTGCAGTCGCGTAGGCCCAGTCCTTGGGCAGGGTCACGCTGGCCTGCGCCTGCAGGTTGCGCGCGTCCACGCCGGCCGGATACAGCGAGTTGGCGTTCCACTGCAGGTTGAGCATTTCCGGGGTCATCACCACCCGGCCCTGGCTGCCGCCCTGCGAAGACAGGAAATCGAAGTGGGCGACGATCTCGCTCACGCCCGCCGGCACGTCCACCTTGAACGCATACACGTTGAACTGGTCGCGCTGCCAGGCCAGCGGCTTGCCGTTGGCAGTGACGCGCAGGCCGGCCAGCTTGTCGATCGGGCCGGTGGGCGAATGGTTGCCGGGAATCCACTGCGGGTACAGCAGGGTCATCGGGCCGGGCTTGGCCGGTACGGTGGCGGTCACCTTGAAGATGCGCCGGGCCAGGTCGCGTGCATCGACGTCGATGCGCAGCAGGCCGGGGGCGGCGGCATCACCCGGTGGCGGAGTCTGCGCCAGCGCGGGCGTAGCCGCCAGCGCGAACAGCACGGACATCACCAGGGCACGGGTTTTCATCGGCAACTTCCAGCAGCAAAGGATTCCCCGATGCTAGGCCTGTGAGGTGCCGAGCCCCATGGCCGAAGGTCATGGTCAGTGGCGCATCGACCAGATGCGGCAAAGCCTCATCGGAGCGTTGGCGAAGACTGGCAGCATCCACGCATGGCGTGGATCTGCTGGAAGGCAGAGCAGTACCGGGTAGATCCACGCCACGCGTGGATGGCGTACAGCCGACAGTGCGAACCAGGGTTCGCTCCCACCGGCAGCGCTGCCGGTCAGTCGATCAGGCGCAGGCGCAGTTCCTTCGGCAGCGCGAACACCATCGATTCCGGCTCGCCGTCCAGCTCACCGATACCGGACGCGCCCAGCTCGGCCAGACGCGCCAGCACGCCATCGACCAGCACCTGCGGTGCGGAAGCACCAGCGGTCACGCCGATATGCTGCTTGCCCACCACCCACGCCGGGTCGATCTCGTGCGCACCGTCGATCAGGTAGCTCTCCACGCCTTCACGGCGGGCCAGCTCGCTCAGGCGGTTGGAATTGGAGCTGTTCGGCGAACCGACCACCAGCACCAGGTCGCAGCGCTTGGCCAGGTCGCGCACGGCGTCCTGTCGGTTCTGCGTGGCGTAGCAGATGTCGTCGTTCTTCGGGCCCTGCATCGCCGGGAAGCGCTCGCGCAGCGCATCGATGATGCCGCGCGTGTCATCCACCGACAGCGTGGTCTGGGTGGTGTAGGCGAAGTTTTCCGGCTGGTTGATGTGCAACGTGGCCACCTGCTCCACGTCCTCGACCAGGTAGATCTGGCCGGTGCCCGCTTCGCGGTTCCACTGGCCCATGGTGCCTTCCACTTCCGGGTGACCGGCGTGGCCGATCAGCACGACGTCACGGCCGGCACGGCAGTGACGGGCGACTTCGAAGTGGACCTTGGTCACCAGCGGACAGGTCGCATCGAACACTTTCAGGCCACGCCGCTCCGCTTCCTGGCGCACGGCCTGGGACACGCCATGGGCGCTGAAGATGACGGTGTTGTTGTCCGGCACTTCGTCGAGCTCCTCGACGAAGATCGCGCCGCGCTGCTTCAGGTCATCGACCACGAAGCGGTTGTGCACCACTTCATGGCGGACATAGATGGGCGCGCCCAGCGTTTCGATCGCGCGCTTGACGATCTCGATCGCACGATCGACACCGGCACAGAAACCACGCGGGTTGGCGAGCAGCACATCCATCAGTTCAGTCTCCCGGCAGCGGCCGGCTTACGGTTTCGGGTTGGCATTATCCGCCTTTTTGGCGGACTTGCCGTCGAACAGGCCGAACAGGGCGATGCCGACGGCACCCACCACGATGGCCGAATCGGCGATGTTGAACGACGGCCAGGCATGCTCGCCGACGTACCACTGGATGAAATCGACCACGTGACCATGCACCTGGCGGTCGATCACGTTGCCGATCGCACCGCCGATGATCAGCGCATAAGGCACGGCGGCCTTCCAGTTGCCACGGGCGGTAGCACGCAGCCACCAGGCCATCAGGCCGCTGATGGCGATCGCCAGCACGGTGAAGAAGTGCTTCTGCCAGCCACCGGCATCGCTCAGGAAGCTGAACGCTGCCCCGGTGTTGTAGGTGCGGTACCAGTTCCAGAAGCCGTCGATGACCACCACCGGCTGGAATTCCGGCAGGCTCGACAGCACCCAGGCCTTCGACCACTGGTCCAGGCCGATGATGACTGCCGACAGCAGCAGCCAGATCAGCGCATTGGGATGCGGGCGCGCGGCGGCCATCAGAACCAGCTCCGCACTTCGCCGGCACCGGCGACGTTGGTCACGCAGCGGCCGCACAGTTCCGGGTGGTCGGCATTGCTGCCAACGTCGGCACGGTGGTGCCAGCAGCGCACGCACTTGGCTTTCTGCGTCGGCTGCGCGCTGACGAACACCTCGTCGGTGGTCGCCGGGCGCACCTGCACGTCACCGCTGATGAACAGGAAGCGCAGTTCATCGGCCAGCGGCTGCCAGCGGGTCGCCTGCTCTTCGCTGGCGGCGATGGTGATCTCCGCTTCCAGCGCGGCGCCGATCGCACCATTGGCGCGCATCGGCTCCAGCACCTTGGCCACCTGCTCGCGCAGGGCCAGCAGCTGGTCGAAGTCGGCCGCGTTGAGCTGTGCGTCGGCCGGCAGCGGAGCCAGGCCCTCGTACCAGGTGGTGAACAGCACGTGGCCGGCACGGTCGCCCGGCAGATACCCCCACAGCTCATCGGCGGTGAAGGTCAGGATCGGCGCCACCCAGCGGGTGAACGCTTCGGCGATGTGGTACATCGCGCTCTGCGCCGAACGACGACCATCCGAATCGGTCGGCATCGTGTACAGGCGGTCCTTGGTCACGTCCAGGTACAGCGAGCCCAGGTCCACGCTGCAGAAGTTCAGCAGCAGCTGCACGATCTCGGCCATGTCGTAGTTGTCATACGCGGCCTTGATCTTCTCCTGCAGTTCCCAGGCGCGATGCACGATCCAGCGGTCCAGCGCGACCATCTCGTCGAGCGGGCGCAGGTGCTGGGCCGGATCGAAACCGTCCAGGTTGCCCAGCAGGAAGCGTGCGGTGTTGCGCAGGCGACGGTAGGCGTCGGCGGTGCGCTTGAGGATTTCCTGCGACAGCGACATCTCGTTGCTGTAGTCGGCCGAGGCGATCCACAGGCGCAGGATGTCCGCGCCCAGCTTGTTCATGATTTCCTGCGGCTCGATGCCGTTGCCCAGCGACTTGGACATCTTGCGGCCGTGCTCGTCCACGGTGAAACCGTGGGTGAGGCACTGCTTGTACGGCGCGCGCTGGTCGATGGCCACGCCGGTCAGCAGCGAGGACTGGAACCAGCCGCGATGCTGGTCCGAACCTTCCAGGTACAGGTCGGCCGGCTTGCCGAAGCCACGGGCAGCCAGCACCGCTTCGTGGGTCACGCCCGAGTCGAACCAGACATCGAGGATGTCGGTGACCTTCTCGTAGTCGGCCGCTTCAGCGCCCAGCAGTTCGGCCGCGTCCAGCGAGTACCACACGTCGATGCCTTCGGCCTGGACGCGGTCGGCCACCTGCTGCATCAGCTCCACCGAACGCGGGTGGATCTCGCCGGTCTGGCGATGGGTGAACAGTGCGATCGGCACGCCCCACGTGCGCTGGCGCGAGATGGTCCAGTCCGGGCGGCCGTCGACCATGCTCTGGATGCGCGCCTTGCCCCACGTCGGGAACCAGCCGACGGTGTCGATGGCGGCCAGCGCATCGCTGCGCAGGTTGGCCTTGTCCATCGAGATGAACCACTGCGGCGTGGCGCGGAACACCACCGGCGTTTTGTGCCGCCAGCAGTGCGGGTAGCTGTGGCGGATCTCGACGAAGGCCAGCAGCGCGCCGCTGTCGCGCAACACCTGCACGATCGCCTCCTGCGCCTTCCACAGGTGCTGGCCCGCCAGCACCACCTCGCCTGCTGGCGGGGTCGATTCCAGGTATACGCCACGGCCGTCAACCGGGGTCACCTGGCCGGCGTTGTACTTGTCCAGCAGGCCGTACTTCTGGCTGACCACGTAGTCTTCCTGGCCGTGGCCGGGGGCGGTATGCACCGCACCGGTACCGTCCTCGTCGGACACGTGTTCGCCATTGAGCACGAGGATCTCGCGCTCCGGGTAGAACGGATGGATCAGCAGCTGGTTTTCCAGCGCCGAACCTTCGGCCTCACCGTGCAGCACCACCGCGTCCACGCCGTAGCGCTGCAGCGAGCGCTCGGCCAGTGCAGCGGCCAGCACCAGCCAACGGCGCTTGCCGTTGTGCGCCGGGCCTTCGGCCAGCACGTAGCGGATGTCCGCGCCCAGCGATACCGCCAGCGAGGCCGGCAGCGTCCACGGGGTGGTGGTCCAGATCGGCACGGCCACTTCCACGTCGGCCGGCACGCTTACGCCGAACGCCTGCGCCACGGCCTGCGCATCGCGCGCGGTGTAGGCCACGTCGATCGCCGGCGAGGTCTTTTCCTGGTATTCGATCTCGGCCTCGGCCAGCGCCGAACCGCAGTCGAAGCACCAGTACACCGGCTTGGCGCCGCGCAGCAGGTGGCCGTTGGCGATGACCTTGGACAGCGCGCGGATCTCGTTGGCCTCGAAATCGAAGCTCAGGGTCTTGTACGGGTTGTCCCAGTCGCCGGTGACGCCCAGGCGCTTGAAGTCGGCGCGCTGGATGTCGATCTGCTCCTCGGCGAACTCGCGGCACTTCTGCCGGAACGCGACCGCATCGAGCTTCACCCCGACCTTGCCCCACTTCTTTTCCACCGCGATTTCGATCGGCAGGCCATGGCAGTCCCAGCCCGGCACATAGGGCGCATCGAAGCCGGCCAGGTAGCGCGACTTGACGATGATGTCCTTGAGGATCTTGTTGACCGCATGGCCCAGGTGGATGCGCGCATTGGCGTACGGCGGGCCGTCATGCAGCACGAACAGCGGGCGGCCGGCGGCGTTGTCGCGCAGCTGCTGGTAGAGCCCCTGCTCTTCCCAGCGCGCCAGAATGCCCGGCTCGCGCTTGGGCAGGTCGCCGCGCATCGGGAATTCGGTGGCCGGCAGGTTGAGGGTGGTCTTGTAGTCCTGGCTCACGCAGTGGCTCGCAATCTATGTTCGGAAAGGATGGCACGCGCCTGTTCGGCGTCGCGGTGCATCTGGTCGGTCAGCGCCGCCAGATCGTTGAATTTCTCTTCGTCACGCAGTTTGGCAACGAATTCGACTTCGATGTGACGCCCGTACAGGTCGCCCTGGAAATCAAACAGGTGCGCCTCCAGCAGCGGCTCCACGCCGTCCACGGTCGGCCGGGTACCGAAACTGGACACCGACGGCCACGGCTGGTCGAACACCCCGTGCACCCAGGTCGCGTAGATGCCCGACAGTGCCGGGGTCTTCGGGAAACGCAGGTTGGCGGTGGGGAATCCCAGCGTACGGCCGAGCTGGCGCCCGCGCACGACCCGCCCGCTGATCGAGTACGGGCGACCGAGCAGGTCGCCGACGCGGACGAAGTCGCCTTCCTGCAGCAGCTGGCGGATACGGGTGCTGGAGATGCGGTCACCATGCAGGTCGACCGCTTCGATCTCGCCGGCGCTGAAACCGAGCTCGGCGCCCAGCGCCTGCAGCAGGGCCAGATCGCCACGGCGACGGTTGCCGAAACAGAACTCCGGCCCGATCCACACCTCGCGGGCATTCAGGCGCTGCGCCAGCAGCTGGCGCACGAAGGTTTCAGCGGGCATCGCCGCCATCGCCGCGTCGAAGCGCAGCAGGCCGATCGCATCAACGCCCAGTTCGTGCAGGATCTCGACCTTGCTGCGTGCCAGGGTCAACCGCGGCGGCGGCGTACCCTGGGCGAAGAACTCACGCGGCAAGGGCTCGAAGGCCACCGCCACCGCAGCCACACCCAAGGCGCGCGCACGCGCGACCGCGTGCCGCACCAGCGCACGATGGCCCAGGTGGAGGCCGTCGAATGCACCGATGCAGACCACGCTTCCGTTGGGGAACAGCTCCCCGCCCTCGACGCTTCTGAACAGCCTGCTCATCAACTCTCGTTCCGGCCGGCCGAAGCCCGCCCCTTCAATGGTGTAACCCTGAAGTATAGCCGCCGGGAGCCACGATCAATGCCCACGCAGATCGCGCGGACGGAAGCCCATCGCCACCATCGCAAGCAGATAGGTCAGCCCGCCACCGCCGACCAGCAGGCCGAGCGCGCCGATCCGTTCCCACACGCCCATCGACGAGAAGCCCGGCAGCCAGTACAGCAGGGCCAGCAGCACGCCGACCATCGCCGTGCACGCCAGCAACAGGCGCAGCAGGTAGCCGCCCCAGCCCGGCCGCCGCTGGTAGACATCGGTCTTGCCCAGCCAGTACCAGAGCAGCCCCAGGTTCAGGTAACTGGACAGCGCGCTGGCGATGCCCAGCGCCAGGTGCAGGCCGGGCTGCTTGCCCAGCGCCGCCATCACCCCCTGCGCCTTCAGCTCATCGGGCACCATCACCTGGTACAGCACCGCCAGCAGCGCGAAGTTGAACACCATGTTGGCCACCAGCGCGGCGACACCGGCGCGCACCGGCGTCCTGGTGTCCTGGCGAGCGTAGAACGCCGGCAGCACCACCTTCAGCAGCGCGAACGCCGGCAGGCCGAAGCTCAGGCCGTACACCGACAGCGCCGTCATGCGGGTGTCGAAGGCGGTGAACTGGCCGTGCTGGAAGATCGTGGAGATCAGCGGTTCGGCCAGCAGCAGCAGGCCGAGCATGGCCGGCACCGAGATCAGCAGGGTCATGCGCAGGCCCCAGTCCAGCGAGCGCGAGAAGCCTTCGCGGTCGGTGCTGACGTGGTGCCGTGCCAGCGCCGGCAGGATCACCGTGCCCAGGGCCACGCCGAACACACCCAGCGGCAGCTCCAGGAAGCGGTCGGCCAGCGACAGCCAGGACTGCGAGCCATCGGTCAGCTTGGCGGCGATGACGGTGTCCAGCAGCAGGTTGATCTGCGCCACCGACGAACCGAACAGGGTCGGTACCATCAGCGTCATCACCTTGCGCACGCCCGGATGGTTCCAGCCCCAGCGCGGCAGGGTCAGCAGGTCGATGCCCTTCAACGAAGGCAGCTGGAACAGCAGCTGCAGCAGGCCGGCGGCCAGCACGGCCCAGCCCAGGGCGAGGATCTGCTTTTCCGGGGTGCCACCCAGCCGCGGCGCCAGCCACAGTGCGCCGGCGATCATGCACAGGTTGAGGATGACCGGGGTCAGCGCCGGCATCGCGAAGCGCTGGAAACTGTTCAGCGCACCGCCGGCCAGGGCGGTCAGCGAGACGAACAGCAGGAACGGGAAGGTCAGGCGGAACAGGTCGACCAGCAGGCCCTGCTTGGCCGGGTCGGTATCCACCCCACTGGAGAAGACCGAGGCCAGCTGCGGGGCGAAGATCAGCGCCAGCGCGGTGACCAGCATCAGCACGCCGCCCAGGGTGCCGGCGGTGCGGGCCATCAGTTCACGCAGCTCGGCGTGGCTGCGGGTTTCCTTCACCTCGGTGAACACCGGCACGAATGCGGTGGCAAAGGAACCCTCGGCGAACAGCCGGCGCAGGAAATTGGGTATCCTGAAGGCGACCCAGAAAGCATCGGTGATGGCGTTGGTGCCGAAGGTCGAGGTCACCACCTGGTCCCGGACCAGGCCGAGAACCCGCGAGACCATGGTCATGCTGCTGAACGACAGCAGGCCCCGCAACATCTTGGGTGAACTCACTCAACGTCCCTCTTGACAATCGACTTGACGTACATTTCTTACGCCATCATACTAGCTAGCTTGCTGTTCCCATAACACCGATTTTTCAGGAAACCACCACCGTGGCCAATATCAAGTCCGCCAAGAAGCGCGCCAAGCAGACCGTCGTGCGCAACGCGCGCAACGTGGCTCAGCGCTCGATGCTGCGCACCGCTGTCAAGAAAGTGATCAAGGCGCTGGACGCCAACGATGCCGCCGGCGCTCAAGCCGCCTTCGCCGTTGCCCAGCCGATCCTGGATCGTTTCAGCGCGCGTGGCCTGATCCACAAGAACAAGGCTGCTCGCCACAAGAGCCGCCTGAACGACCGCATCAAGGCCCTCCAGGCCGCCTGATCCGGTTGGTTGCTGGAGCCCCGGCTCCGGCAGCACGCAAAAGCCCGGCTTCGGCCGGGTTTTTTGTTGCCTGCAATCTTGCGATGCCCGGGGTCGGATCCCTTTTCCACAGGAAAAGGGATCCGACCCCATTCGGCCGCCAACAAAAAACCCGGCCGAAGCCGGGTTTTTCGCGGGAACCACAACGGCATTACTGCGCGTTGCGTGCCGCCTCGAGCTCGTCTTCCTTCTGGCGATCGAAGAACGCCATGATCCGGCTCATGATCGGGAAGGTGCCTTCGCGACCCAGTGCGGACACCAGGAACCACGGCTCCTTCCAGCCCAGCTCTGCGACGATCTTCTCGGCAGCGGCCTTGGCCTCGTCCTCGAACATCAGGTCGGCCTTGTTCAGCACCAGCCAGCGCGGCTTGGCCAGCAGCTCCGGATCGTGCTTTTCCAGTTCGCGCTCGATGGCACGCACCTGCTCGACCGGCGACACACCTTCCACACCCCCTTCCATCGGCGAAATGTCGACGAGATGCAGCAGCAGGCGGGTGCGCTGCAGGTGGCGCAGGAACTGCGCGCCCAGGCCGGCACCGTCGGCAGCACCTTCGATCAGGCCCGGAATATCGGCGATCACGAAGCTGCGGTAGTTTTCCACCTTCACCACACCCAGGTTCGGGTACAGCGTGGTGAACGGGTAATCGGCCACCTTCGGCGTTGCCGCAGAGACGGCGCGGATCAGGGTGCTCTTGCCGGCGTTGGGGAAGCCCAGCAGGCCGACATCGGCCAGCAGCTTCAGCTCCAGCTTCAGCGTGCGCTCCTCACCCGGCTCACCCGGCAGCGCCTGGCGCGGCGAGCGGTTGGTGGAGCTCTTGAAATGCATGTTGCCCAGGCCGCCGCGGCCGCCCTTGGCCACCAGCAGGCGATCACCATGCTGGGTCAGGTCGCCGATGATTTCATCGGTGGCCACGTTGATGATCACGGTGCCGACCGGCACGGTGATGACCATGTCTTCGCCACCCTTGCCATAGGCCTGGCGGCCCATGCCGTTCTCGCCGCGCTGCGCCTTGAAGATGCGGTCATGGCGGAAGTCGACCAGGGTGTTGAGGTTTTCGTCGGCGCGGATCCACACGCTGCCGCCCGCACCGCCGTCGCCGCCGTCCGGGCCGCCGAGCGGAATGAACTTCTCGCGACGGAAGCCAATGCAGCCGTTGCCGCCGTTGCCGGCGAACACTTCGATTTCTGCTTCGTCTACCAGTTTCATTGTTTCGATGCCTGCGATGGGCGCGGCATGCACGCCGCCACCTTGATGTAGTGCCGGCCGCTGGCCGACAACCGGGCGATGCCCGTTTTACCATTGATTCCAACGAAAAGCCCCGCCGAAGCGGGGCTCTTCATGCAGCGAGCTCTTCATCCAGCACGGCCATGCCGAGGCATGGGCGCCGGACGCAGCCTTATCAGGCTTCGACCGAGACGACGCTGACGGTGCGACGCTTCTTCGGGCCCTTCACGGTGAACTCCACCTTGCCGTCCGTCAGGGCGAACAGGGTGTGGTCACGGCCGAGGCCAACGCCGGTACCCGGGTGGAACTGGGTGCCGCGCTGACGCACGATGATGTTGCCTGCTTCGATGGCCTGGCCGCCGAAGATCTTGACGCCGAGGTACTTCGGGTTGGAGTCGCGACCGTTGCGCGAAGAGCCTACGCCTTTTTTATGTGCCATGACCTATCTCCTTACTTGCTGCCACCGGCAATGCCGGTGATCTCGATTTCGGTGTAGTACTGACGGTGACCCTGGCGCTTCATGTGGTGCTTACGGCGACGGAACTTGATGATCCGGACCTTGTCAGCACGACCCTGGGACAGGACGGTGGCGGTGACCGCAGCGCCGCTCAGGGCGTCGCCGATCTTGATGCCATCGCTGTCGCCGAGCAGCAGGATGTTGTCGAACTTGATCTCGCTGCCGACTTCGACTTCGAGCTTTTCAATGCGGAGCTTTTCGCCCTGCGCCACGCGGTATTGCTTACCGCCGGTGACCAGTACTGCGTACATGACCAGACTTCCTCTGTAGTTATTGTGGTCTATGGACTGCCGCCGTCGAGGGCGGACAGGAGCGGGATTGTACGCAGAGGGGCCCGGACGGGTCAAGTCAACCCCCTGAACGGCCCGGGGGCCCCCAGGCAGGGGTCAGATCCCTTTTCACACGGTGAAAAGGGATCTGACCCCTGCCTGACAGGCGGTCTCACCGGGTGAGACACCGGGCTGGCATTGTCGCCCATTGCCCCCATCTGGTCACCTCGGTAGGCTGACCGATTGCCGCCCTATCGCTGGCCCGGCGGCCCAGCCACGCCCCCACAACCGGATTCCCCATGGCGATGGATTTCATCCGCATCCGCGGCGCGCGGACGCACAACCTCAAGAACATCGACCTCGACCTGCCCCGCGACAAACTGATCGTGATCACCGGCCTGTCCGGCTCGGGCAAGTCGTCGCTGGCGTTCGACACCATCTATGCCGAGGGTCAGCGGCGTTACGTCGAGTCCCTGTCGGCGTACGCGCGGCAGTTCCTGAGCGTGATGGAAAAGCCGGACCTGGACCACATCGAAGGCCTGTCGCCGGCGATCTCGATCGAGCAGAAGTCGACCTCGCACAACCCGCGCTCGACGGTCGGCACCATCACCGAGATCTACGACTACCTGCGCCTGCTGTATGCACGCGTCGGCACGCCGCGTTGCCCCGACCACGGCTATCCGCTGGAGGCGCAGACGGTCAGCCAGATGGTCGACCATATGCTGACGCTGGACCCGGAACAGCGCTACATGCTGCTGGCGCCGGTGATCCGCGACCGCAAGGGCGAGCACGCGCAGGTGTTCGACCAGCTGCGCGCGCAGGGCTTCGTGCGTGTACGCGTGGATGGCGAACTGTACGAAATCGACGCGGTGCCGCCGCTGGCGCTGCGCCAGAAGCACACCATCGAAGCGGTGATCGATCGCTTCCGCCCGCGCGAAGACATCAAGCAGCGCCTGGCCGAGAGCTTCGAAACCGCCCTGAAGCTGGGTGATGGCATGGCGTCGGTGCAATCGCTGGACGATGCCGCTGCGACCCCTACCCTGTTCTCGTCCAAGTATTCCTGCCCGGTCTGCGACTACTCGCTGCCGGAACTGGAGCCGCGCCTGTTCTCGTTCAACGCACCGATGGGCGCCTGCCCCGGCTGCGACGGGCTGGGCATGGCCGAGTTCTTCGATCCCTCGCGCGTGGTGGTGCATCCGGAGCTGTCGCTGGCGGCCGGTGCCGTGCGTGGCTGGGATCGCCGCAATGCCTATTACTTCCAGCTGATCGCCTCGCTGGCCAAGCACTACAAGTTCGACACCGACGCGGCGTGGAACTCGCTGCCGGCCAAGGTGCAGCAGGCCGTGCTGTACGGCAGTGGCGAGGACGCGATCACCTTCACCTACTTCACCGAGGCCGGTGGCCGCACCCAGCGCAAGCACCGCTTCGAAGGCATCATTCCCAACCTCGAACGCCGCTACAAGGAAACCGAATCGGCGGCGGTGCAGGAAGAGCTGGGCAAGTACATCAGCGAACATGCCTGCCCCGAGTGCAACGGCGCGCGCCTGAACAAGGCCGCACGCAACGTGTTCGTGGCCGACCGCCCGCTGCCGGAACTGGTGGTGCTGCCGATCGACGAAGCGCTGAAGTTCTTCAGTGAACTCAGCCTGCCGGGCTGGCGTGGCGAGATCGCTGCGAAGATCGTCAAGGAGATCGGCGAACGCCTCGGCTTCCTGGTCGACGTCGGCCTGGATTACCTGACCCTGGAGCGCAAGGCCGACACCCTGTCCGGTGGCGAGGCACAGCGCATCCGTCTGGCCAGCCAGATCGGTGCTGGTCTGGTGGGCGTGATGTACGTGCTCGATGAGCCGTCCATCGGCCTGCACCAGCGCGACAACGAGCGCCTGCTGGGCACCCTCACCCGCCTGCGCGACCTTGGCAACACGGTGATCGTGGTCGAGCATGACGAAGACGCGATCCGACTGGCCGACTACGTGCTGGACATCGGTCCCGGCGCGGGCGTGCATGGCGGCGAGATCGTCGGCCAGGGCAGCCTGCAGGACCTCCTGGATGCACCGCGTTCGCTGACCGGCCAGTACCTGTCGGGCAAGCGCGCGATCAAGATCCCGGCGCGCCGGCACAAGCCGAACCCGAAGATGACGCTGCATCTGCGTGGCGCCACCGGCAACAACCTGAAGGGCGTGGACCTGGCCATTCCGGCAGGGCTGCTGACCTGCGTGACCGGCGTGTCCGGCTCGGGCAAGTCAACCCTGATCAACGACACCCTGTTCTCGCTGGCTGCCAACGAGATCAACGGCGCCTCGCACCCGATCGCGCCGTACAAGGAGATCGATGGCCTGGACCTGTTCGACAAGGTGGTGGACATCGACCAGTCGCCGATCGGCCGTACCCCGCGCTCGAACCCGGCCACCTACACCGGCCTGTTCACCCCGCTGCGCGAGCTGTTCGCACAGGTGCCCGAATCGCGTGCGCGCGGCTATTCGCCGGGACGCTTCAGTTTCAACGTGCGTGGCGGCCGCTGCGAGGCCTGCCAGGGCGATGGCCTGATCAAGGTCGAGATGCACTTCCTGCCCGACGTGTACGTGCCCTGCGACGTCTGCCATGGCAAGCGCTACAACCGCGAAACGTTGGAGATCCTGTACAAGGGCTTCAACATCAACGACGTGCTGGAAATGACCGTCGAGGATGCACTGAAGCTGTTCGAACCGGTCCCGTCCATCGCCCGCAAGCTGGAGACCCTGGTTGATGTCGGCCTGAGCTACATCAAGCTGGGGCAGAGCGCGACCACGCTGTCCGGTGGTGAAGCGCAGCGCGTGAAGCTGTCCAAGGAACTGTCGCGCCGCGATACCGGCCGCACCCTGTACATCCTCGACGAGCCGACCACCGGCCTGCACTTCCACGACATCGAGGCACTGCTCGGCGTGCTGCACAAGCTGCGCGACGAGGGCAACACGGTGGTGGTGATCGAGCACAACCTGGACGTCATCAAGACCGCGGACTGGATCGTCGACCTGGGTCCGGAAGGCGGTCATCGCGGCGGCACCATCCTGGTGACCGGCACGCCGGAAGACGTGGCCGCATGCCCGGATTCGTATACCGGCCAGTTCCTCGCACGGATGCTGCCGTCCACCAGCGCGCGACCGGACCAGCCCGCCGCCGTGGCCAACAAGCCCGATGCGCGCCCGCCGCGCAAGGTGAAGCCCGAGAAGCCGGCGAAGAAGGCAGCCGCCGCCAAGAGCACCGGCAAGGCCAGCAAGACCGCCACGGCCGGCACCAAGAAGAAGAAGGACGCCTGATGAGCAGCGAACACAAGATCCTGGCCCGCATTCCGATCAGCGTGCGCTGGCGTGACATGGACAGCATGGGCCACGTCAACAACGCCAAGTACATCTCCTACCTGGAAGAGGCGCGCGTGCGCTGGATGCTGGGCGTGGAAGGCGTGTCGATGACCGATCGCATCGCACCGGTGGTGGCTGCCACCAACGTCAACTACCGGTTGCCGATCGTGTGGCCCAACGACATCCTGGTCGAGCTGTTCGTCGAGCGCCTGGGCAACAGCAGCGTGACCATCGGTCATCGCATCGTCGACCAGCAGGACGAGTCGAAGCTGTATTCGGACGGCAACGTGGTGGTGGTCTGGATGGACACGCAGACCGGCAAGAGCGCGCCGCTGCCGGACGCGATCCGCAACGCGTCGAGCTGACACAACTGGTAGATGCCGACCTTGGTCGGCACCGGCCCGCCGGGCATGGCCCGGCGATACCGTTCCACATCAAAGGACTGACATGATCCACCAGACCGAACTGCGCGACCTGCTGCCCGGCATGGTCCCCTTCCCCGCCGACGTATTCCCCGATGACCAGGCCTGGCTTGGCCAGCATCTGCTGCCGCTGCTGAAGATCGACCTCGGCGTGCTGCGCCCGGAACTGGCCGGCCAGGCCGCGACCCTGCTGTGTCCGATCGAGCCCTATGAAGGCTGCATCGGCGAAGCCACCGAAGAACACCACAACGCGTTCACCGGCACCAACTGGATCGCTTTTGAATTGACCGCCGACAACCGCATGCGCTTTCTCGGTGAGGAGGGCTACTTCATCGGCGACCAGATGCAGGACAAAGACGCGCTGGAGCACATCACGGAGATGCGCGGGAGCTACAGCAAGGCACATGCGTACTTCCAGCAGCATGGACGCCTGGCCAGCTATTCGCGCTATGGCGACGGCGAGCCCGGCGAGCAGGCGTACCTCGATGTGCTGGGCGGGCAGATCTCGACCGGCAACTGGATCGAAACCGCGGAGATTCCGGCCGCCTTCGCACTGGCGTTCACCGAGGCTGCCGACGACCGGCATGCGCCGGACGATGCCGAGCGCGCGATCATCACCCGCGATGGCCACAAGTTCTTCGCCGTGGCCGAAGTGGCCGGCTACAACTGGTGTGCAACCGGTGCCGATGCGATCGTGATGCTGTACGAGCCGGAAAGCCGCACGGTGCTGTTCTCGTACGACTGGTCGTAAGCCTCACCGCGCTGCGCGCTCGCCGGGCATGGCCCGGCGCTACCGATTAAGCCCCCCGCGCTGCGCGCTCGCCGGGCATGGCCCGGCGCTACCGATGTCGATTCGGCAGTGATGCCTGGGTAGCGCCGGGCCATGCCCGGCGGAACGAGCGCCGCGTTACGGCGCGGCCTTGCGCACTATCAGGGCCGTGCTGACTTCGGTGCCCCCCTCCAGTTGCACCTGCAGCCACACAGGCTGCCCCTCCTCCAATGCGCGCCTGCCGTCCATCAACATCAGGTGCAGGCCGCCGGGCTTGAGCACGGCGCGTTCGCCCGGCGCCAATGGCAGGCGCTCGACGGCACGCATGCGGCTGACCCCGTCGACGATCCGGGTCTCGTGCAACGACACATCACCGAAACTCGCACTGCGCGCACCGATGATGGCCACCGCGATGGAGCAGCCGTTACGGATCACGCCATAGCCGGCAGTCATGGGCGTCGCCGTCGGGCTGGGCGGCAGACGTACCCAGCCCTGCGAGACGGTGACGCACTCCGGCACCGCGGCCGCCGCCGATGCTGCGCCCGCACACATCATCAACAGTACGCCAACGAATGGTTTGGTTATCATCGCCCAGGTTCCTTCTTCGCAACGAGACCCGCAGCATGACGACGCTCATCGAGGTGATCAACCATGGCCCCATCCGCGAACTGCGGCTGGCGCGGCCGCCGGTCAATGCACTGGACACCGAGCTGTGCCGGCAGTTGATCCATGCCATCGAACTGGCGATGGCCGAGGACGCGCACGGCATCGTGCTGTCCGGCAGCGAGCGCATCTTCACAGGCGGCATGGACGTGCCGCACCTGCTCTCGCATGGCGATGACAAGCACAAGCTGCTGGACACCTGGAACGCGTTCTTCGGCGCGGTACGCACGCTGGCCGAGAGCCGCATCCCGGTGGTTGCGGCGATCACCGGCCATGCACCGGCGGGCGGCTGCGTGCTGGCCCTGTGCTGCGACTACCGGGTGATGGCACGAAGTGCCGATCCGGCGCGCCCGTATGCCATCGGCCTGAACGAAGTGCAGGTCGGCCTGATCGCACCGGAAGGCATCCAGCGCCTGCTGCGCCGTGCCGTGGGGGCGCACCGTTCCAGCGTGCTGCTGGCCACCGGCGCGCTGGTACCGGCCGAACAGGCGCTGCAGATCGGCCTGGTCGACGAACTGGTGGATGGCGAACTGGTGGCGGCCCGTGCGGTGGCCTGGCTGCAGGACCTGCTGAAGCAGCCGCGGCAGCCGATGCTGCTGACCCGTGCCATCGCCCGCGCCGAGCTGCACGACGCCCTGCATCCGGACCTGATCCAGCTCGACCGCTTCGTCGAGGCCTGGTTCGCCCCGGATGCGCAGAACGCACTGCAGGCACTGGCGGCGCGTCTCGGCAAGTAAACGGTAGTGCCGGCCGCTGGCCGGCAGCCTGGCGATCCTTCCGGGACGCCTGCGGATGCCGGCCAGCGGCCGGCACTACCGAAGATGGGGCATCCGGCCTACACCGGTATAATCGACCCCTCTTTCATCGCTGTGGCCGCCCCCTTGAACGACATGCCCGAACCCGTCGTCTCCGAGCTGATCGATCTGCTCACCCTGGAGCGGCTGGAGGACAACCTGTTCCGCGGCCAGAGCCGCGACATCGGTACCAAGTACGTGTTCGGCGGGCAGGTGCTGGGCCAGGCCCTGGCGGCTGCGCAGGCCACGGTCGACAATGGTCGCCATGTGCACTCGCTGCACGCCTATTTCCTCCGCGCCGGCAACATCGACCATCCGATCGTCTACGACGTCGACCGTACCCGCGACGGTGGCAGCTTCTCGGTACGCCGGGTGACCGCCATCCAGCATGGCAAGGTGATCTTCTTCTGCGCGGCCTCGTTCCAGCAGGCCGAATCCGGTGCCGAGCACCAGCACAAGATGCCCGAAGTGCCGCAACCGGAAGACATCGAACCGAACCGCCCCTTGCCGGCGGAGGTGCTTGAGCGCCTGCCGATCAAGGTGCAGCGCTGGCTGTCGCGCGGCGGTCCGTTCGAGTTCCGCCATGTGTATCCCCGCGATGAACTGAACCCGCCCAAGCGCCCGCCCTACCACCAGGTCTGGCTGCGCCTGAGCGAGCGCGTGGGCGATGCTCCCGAGCTGCACCAGGCACTGCTGGCCTACGCGTCGGACTTCCACCTGCTGGGCACGGCGACCTTCCCGCACGGCATCAGCTACTACCATCCGCACGTGCAGATGGCCTCGCTGGACCACGCGATCTGGTTCCACCGCCCGTTCCGCGCCGACGATTGGCTGCTGTACTCGCTGGACAGCCCCAGTGCGCAGGATTCGCGCGGCCTGGCCCGCGGCCAGTTCTTCACCCGTGATGGCGTGCTGGTTGCCAGCACCGCCCAGGAAGGCTTGATCCGCGTGGTTCCGGACCAGGCAGCAGCGGCCGCCGTGCCGGCCAAGGATTGACCGATGCGTCAGATTTTCAGCAGCCAGCGCGTGGAAACCGTGGAAGGCGTGGCCGAGCTCCTGCGCAGCCACGACATCCAGGTGAAGGTCACCAACGGACGCTCGTACAAGACCCGTCGCCGGGGTCAGTTCAGCTATACCGACCTGGGCAATGCAGGCGCCTACCCTGCGGTGTGGGTCGTGCGCGCCGACGACCAGCCGCGTGCGCGCGAAATCCTGCGCGACGCCCGACTGCTCGACACCACCCGTCGTGACCACCCGACCGCCGAATTCGCCTTCCGCGATGATGTGCAGGAAAGTGCCGGTGGTCGTGGCTGGGCCTGGCGCATCCGCATTGCCCTGCTGGTGGTGATCGCCGGGGTGGCGCTGGTGATCGGCCTGCGCCATCGCGGTGCCCCTGCCCCAACCGCGCCGGTGCCCGCCCCGCAGGCACAGCCGCAGCAAGCACAGCCGACCGCACCGGCACCGCCGGAAGAAGAGGAAGTGCGGGTCCGCATCCAGCCGTCCACGTAACGCGCAGGTAACGCCGGGCCATGCCCGGCGAGCGCAGCGGCCTGACAGAAACGCCGCCGGGCATGGCCCGGCGCTACCGGGACGCGAACCGGTCACATCGGGCGCGCGGCTCCGTCATGGGACACAATCCCTGCAGGAGCCCGCCGCCATGACGATCTTCGCCGCAAGCATCGACGAAACCCTGGAACGCGAACTGCCGGCCGCCAGCGGCGGTTGCCAGCATGCCTATGGCCGCATCGTGCTGGCCTGCCAGAACACGGTCACCGCCATCGCCCTGGCCATCACCGGCGACCGCCAGGCCAGCGAGGACATCGCCCAGGAAGCGTTCGTGAAGGGCTGGCAGCAGCTGCATCAGCTGCGCAGCGCGAGCAGCTTCCTGCCCTGGCTGCGGCAGATCACCCGCAACCTCGCCCGCGACTGGCTGCGCGCACAACGTGGCCGACCGCTGAGCGGCGAGGCTGCCGAAGTGGCGCTGACCATGGCTGCGGATCCGACCCCGGGCGTGGCCGACCGCCTGCAGCGGCTGGAAGAGGAAATCGCTGCCGAAGACATCATCTCTGCCCTGCCCGCCGACAGCCGCGAAGTCCTGCTGTTGTATTACCGCGAGGGCCAGCATTCGCAGCAGGTGGCCGACCTGCTCGGGCTGAGCGACGCGGCGGTACGCAAGCGCCTGTCACGTGCCCGTGCGCAGGTGCGCGAGGGCCTGCTGCAGCGCTTCGGTGAATTCGCACGCAGCACCGCACCGAGTGCTGCGTTCGCAACGGCAGTAGTGTCGATGGTGATGATCGCCGCGCCCGGCACCGCCAGCGCGGCGATCCTGCTGGGAACCGGCGTCGGCGTGGGTGGCAGCAAGCTCGGCCTCGGTGGCGCCAGCGCTGCCGGCGGCACCGCGCTCGGCTCGTTGACCGCCACGCTGGGCCAGCTGCAGATGCTGCCTGCGTCAAGCTGGGCCGCGATCATCGGTGGCGTCGTCGGTGGCGCGCTCGGCAGCTATCTCGGTGGGCGTTTCCTGCTGTCCTACGCAGAGACCGGTGCCGAGCAGGTCCAGGTCCGCCGCTTCGTCAACCTCAGCACCGGCACCAGCCTGGGCTGGTGCCTGGCCATCCTGTTCACCGTGCTGCTGCAGGCGCCGATGTGGGCGCAGCTGCTGGTGCTGGCACTGGGCCTGGTGGTGGTCAACTACCAGTGCCTGGTGACGCTGCGGCGAATCATGGCGCCGCTGCTCGCGCGTGATGCAGCCCGGCGTGGGCGTAACGGGATCAACTGGAAGTACGAATCCATGTACGGCCTGACCGGCATGATGGCGGTGAACCTGATCGTCATCGGTGCCCTGGCCTACACGATGACGCTCAGCGGCCGCCTGTAACGGACAACGCCGGCAGTGCGCCGGCGTTGTCGTCGATCACTGCATTGAAAATCAGCGCTGCGGCTTCGGCGCGGCGGCGTCACGGGGGCCGCCGTGGCGCGGGCCACCGTGCATCGGGCCCTTGGCGGCGTCGAACTCGGTCTTGCTCAGCTGGCCATCCTTGTTGGTATCGGCCGCGGCGAACCAAGCGTCACGATGCTGCTTCATGCGCAGCTCGCGGTCGGCCTTGTCCAGGTAGCCATCCTTGTTGAGGTCGAGCTGGTCGAAACGCTCGGCCAGGCGCGGATCGGCCTTGGCTTCGTCACGGCTGATGCGGCCATCGTTGTTCGTGTCCAGCTTGGCCCAGCGCTCGCCGCCGCGACCACCGTGGCGGCCATGCTTCCAGCGCGGCAGCTCATCACGCGAGAGCTTGCCGTCCTTGTTCTTGTCCAGCTCGTCGAACTTTGCGGCCAGGCGCGGGTTGGCCGCCGCTTCGCTGCGGTCGATGACGCCGTCGCCATTGGTATCCAGCTTGGCCGAACGCTGCGCCGGTGCAGCCGGGGTGTCGGCAGCCAAGGCAATGCCGGTCGCGGAGGTGCCGAGCAGCAGGGCCAGCAGCAGGGGGGTACGGATCATGGGGTCACTCCTGGGAATGGGATTGGCATCGGGGTGAACACCTCACCCTCGGAGGACAACAACGCCTGACCACGCCCCCGGTTGACGCAGCCGCCCATTCCATTCATCCGGCGGACAGTCGCCGCCATTGCGACAGGCTGGAGCTATGCTGTGCCCATGGCGAGACACGGCGACAGAGACGACGAACTGCGACTGTTCCAGACCGGCGAGCACCCCTGCGGGTACTGGCCGGACCGGGTTGCACGCGACCTGGTGCTGGACCCGCAGGACCGTCGCCTCGGCGGGCTGTACCCGCTGGCCCTGAGCTGGGGCTTCCGACGCAGCGGTGATCTGGTCTATCGCCCGCATTGTGCGAACTGCCACGCCTGCGTCGCCGTGCGCATTCCGGTGGCCCGCTTCGCCCCGGATCGCAGCCAGCGCCGCTGCGCCGCCCGCAATGCCGATCTGGAAGTGCGCATCACCGCGGCCATGCCACGCGAGGATCTGTTCGAGCTGTACCACCGCTACCTGGTGCATCGTCATGCCAAGGGCGGCATGGACGACCACGGCCCGCACGAGTTCGAACAGTTCCTGATCGGCAGCTGGTCGCACACGCGCTTCATGGAAATGCGCCTGCCCGGCCACGACGGGCAGCCCAGCCAGCTGCTGGGCGTGGCGGTAACCGATGTGACCGAGCACGGGCTGTCGGCGGTCTATACCTTCTTCGACCCCGCCCATGCCGCGCGCGGGCTGGGCACGTTCGCGATCCTGCAGCAGCTGGAGTGGGCCCGCCGCGAGGGCCTGCCACATCTGTACCTGGGCTACTGGATACGCGAGCACCAGAAGATGGACTACAAGCGGCGCTATCGCCCGCTGGAGGCCTACGATGGCCGCCGCTGGCATGATTTCGATGACGAACTGGACGGACGCTGACAAACCACTGACACCGGGCCAGGTGCACAATATGGCCCATGAACGCCAAACCCCTGATTCTCGGCCTGGCCCTGCTCTGTGGCGCCGCCGCTCCCGCCTTCGCCACGTCCCCCGCGATGACCGAAAAACCGTCTGCAGCGCTGCGCCTGGCCACCTACAACACCTCGCTGTATTCGGACGAAGCCGGCGGCCTGATCGCCGAGCTGGAAGGCGACAGCGAACATGCGCGCAAGATCGCCGCGGTACTGCAGCAGGCGCGCCCTGACCTGGTGCTGCTGAACGAGTTCGACTTCGATGACGCCCATCGTGCCGCCGACCTGTTCCAGAAGCGCTACCTGGAAGTGGCCCAGCCCGGTGGCGGCAAGCCGCTGCACTTCGCCTACCGCTACCTGGCGCCGGTGAACACCGGCGTGCCCAGTGGCCTGGACCTGGACAACAACGGCGTGGTCGGCGGCGAAGGCCGTGGCCGCGGCAACGACGCCTGGGGCTACGGCCTGCACCCGGGCCAGTACGGCATGCTGGTGCTGTCGCGCTACCCGATCGACGAAGCCAAGGTGCGCAGTTTCCAGCTGCTGAAGTGGAGTGCGATGCCCGGCGCGATCCGCCCGGTCGATCCGCGCACCGGCAAGAGCTTCTACAACGACACCATCTGGTCGCAGCTGCGGCTGTCGTCGAAGTCGCATTGGGATGTACCGGTGAAGACCCCGGCCGGCGTGGTCCACGCACTGGTCTCGCACCCGACCCCGCCGGTGTTCGATGGCCCGGAAAAGCGCAACGCCGCGCGCAACCATGACGAACTGCGCCTGTGGCAGGAATACCTGTCCCAGGGTGACAAGCCGTGGCTGTGCGACGACAAGGGCCAGTGCGGCGGCCTGGCCCAGGATGCGCGTTTTGTCCTCCTTGGCGACCTCAACAATGATCCGGTCGATGGCGATGGCCGCCACGAGGCGATCGTCGAACTGATCGAGAACGCCCGCGTGCTGCGTTACCCCACCCCGCGCAGCATCGGCGCCGAGCAGACCAGCCTGGCCTATGCGGCCAAGGGCATCACCCGCAAGGGTGCACCGTTCCATGCCACCGGCGATTTCGGCCCGAAGTCCGGCACCATGCGCCTGGACTACGTGCTGCCCTCGACCGGTTTCGAGTACCTCGGCAGCGGCGTGTTCTGGCCGGCCAATGAGAGTGCCGAAGCGAAGATCGCCGATGGCAGCGACCACCACCTGGTATGGGTGGATGTGAAATAAACCGATAGCGCCGGGCCATGCCCGGCGGCTTTTCCGGCTGCGTCGCGCGCCCTATGGGAAGCCGCCGGGCATGGCCCGGCGCTACCGTTTTACGAGCGCAGCTCGACGCCGATCGCTTCGGCGGCGTCACGCGCGATGGCGCGTGCTTCGTCGATGGATTCCGCGCGCGCCAAGGTCACGCCCACGCGGCGGTGGCCATGCACGCTCGGCTTGCCGAACAGGCGCACGGCGGTGTCCGGCACCTGCAGTGCGGCGGCGACGTTGTTGAAGTACGGCACGCCTTCGCCATGCGCCAGCAGCGCGCACGAGGCCGATGGGCCACTCTGGCGGATCACCGGGATCGGCAGGCCGAGGATGGCCCGCGCATGCAGCGCGAACTCGCTCAGCTCCTGCGACACCAGCGTCACCAGGCCGGTATCGTGCGGACGCGGTGATACTTCGCTGAACCACACCTCGTCGCCCTTCACGAACAGTTCGACGCCGAACAGCCCCCAGCCACCGAGGTCATCGGTGATCGCGCGCGAGATCTCCTCGGCACGCGCCAGCGCCTTGTCCGACATCGGTTGCGGCTGCCAGCTTTCGCGATAGTCGCCCTCCTTCTGCAGGTGGCCGATCGGCGCGCAGAACGACGTGCCGGCGGCGTGGCGTACGGTCAGCAGGGTGATCTCGTAATCGAAGTCGATGAAACCTTCGACGATGCAGCGGCCGGCGCCGGCACGGCCACCGGTCTGCGCGTATTCCCATGCGGGGGCGATGTCCGCCTCGCTGCGCAGCGTGCTCTGGCCCTTGCCCGAGGACGACATCACCGGCTTGACCACGCACGGCAGGCCGATCGCCGCCACGGCGGCGCGGTACTCGGCCTCGGTATCGACAAAGCGGTACGGCGAGGTCGGCAGGCCGAGCGTCTCGGCGGCCAGGCGGCGGATGCCCTCACGGTCCATGGTCAGGCGCGCAGCACGCGCGGTCGGGATCACCCGCAGGCTCTGCTCCTGCTCGAGCTGCACCAGGGTCTCGGTATGGATCGCCTCGATCTCGGGCACCACCAGGTGCGGCTGCTCCTGGGCGATCAACTGGCGCAGGGCCATCGCGTCCAGCATGTCGATCACGTGCGAACGATGTGCCACCTGCATGGCCGGGGCATCGGCGTAACGGTCGGCAGCGATCACTTCCACGCCCAGACGCTGCAGTTCGATGGCCACTTCCTTGCCAAGTTCGCCCGAGCCCAGCAGCAGCACACGGGTGGCGGAGGGGGACAACGGGGTTCCAAGCTTGGCCATGGCGGGGTTCCAGCAGCGATGTGAAGGCGGGTGGGCATTCTAGCCGGTCCGGCCGCAGTGCCCGGGCACGCCCAGCCGACGAACGGTAGCCCGAATGTGATATCACTTTGATATCTTCAATTCGAACCCTCAAGGACGTACCGCCATGAAAGAGAAGTCGCTATCCTCCCTCAACGGCCTGGGCGCGCTCGCCGGGTCCCTGGGCGTAGCCCTCGCCGGCGGCGCCCTGTTCGTGGCCGGGGTCGCGGCGAAGGCCAGCACCGGCTCGCCCAACGTGCTGCTGATCCTGGCCGGCCTGCTGATCGCTGCGCTGGCGCTGGTCGCGCTGGCCGGTCTGTACACCGTGCAGCCCAACCAGGCGGCGGTGGTCAGCCTGTTCGGCAAGTACGTCGGCACCGTCAAGGACAACGGCCTGCGCTGGAACAATCCCTTCTTCAGCAAGCGCCGCGTGAGCCAGCGCGTGCGCAATTTCGAGAGCGGCAAGCTGAAGGTCAACGAGCTGGACGGCAGCCCGATCGAGATCGCTGCGGTGATCGTCTGGCAGGTGGTCGATGCCTCCGAAGCGGTCTACAACGTGGACGACTACGAGAGCTTCGTGCACATCCAGTCCGAATCGGCGCTGCGCGCGATGGCCACCAGCTACCCCTATGACCAGCACGAGGACGGCCAGCTGGCGCTGCGCAGCCATGCCAGCGAGATCTCCCAGCACCTGAAGAACGAACTGGCCGAGCGCCTGGCCGATGCCGGCGTGCAGGTGATCGATGCGCGCATCAGCCACCTCGCCTACGCCGCTGAAATCGCCCAGGCGATGCTGCAGCGGCAGCAGGCCAATGCGGTCATCGCCGCACGCACGCGCATCGTCGCCGGTGCGGTCGGCATGGTCGAGATGGCGTTGGCCGAGCTGCAGAAAAACGGCGTGGTGCAGCTGGACGAGGAGCGCAAGGCGCACATGGTCAGCAACCTGTTGACCGTGCTGTGCTCGGACCGCGGCACGCAGCCGGTCGTCAACACCGGCTCGCTGTACTGAGCCACCCTCGCAACGGGGCGCCCCACCGCCCCGCCAGGAGTCTGCATGAGCGAGAAAAAAGCCTATCCGCTGCGCATCAACGCCGAGGTCCTGGCGGCCGCACAGCGCTGGGCGGACGATGAACTGCGCAGCCTCAACGCACAGATCGAATACGTGCTGCGCGACGCACTGCGCAAGGCAGGCCGCCTGCCGAAACCCAAGCCATCGCCGGAGGACAAGGAATGAGCAAGCGCTGGAGCTACCTGACCGTCGAGGTCAAGACATCCATGATGGGCCTGCAGAAAGCTGACGACATCCAGGCCGAACTCAGCCGCCAGGGCCAGCTGGGCTGGGAACTGGTCAACATCATCGTCCCGGCGCCAATGCGCCCGGCCCTGCTGGTCTTCAAGAAGGAGCTGTGACCATGAGCGCACGCCGCTCGTTGCTTGCTGTTTCCCTTGCCCTGTTGACCGCCAGTGCATCCGCTGGCGAACCGCAGCAGGTCGCAGCACGCCTGCTCGATCACCTGCAGGCAGGGCGCACCGCCGATGCCGAAGCCATGCTGACCCTGCAGATGGCCGCGGCCGTGCCTGCCGACAAGCTGCAGGGCCTGTGGCAGTCGCTGGGTGAGCTGAAGCAGCGCGGCCCGGCGCACAGCAGTGAGCAGCAGGGCCTGCACCTGGTGGAAGTACCGTTGCAGTTCGCCAGTGGCGCGGTGATTGCGCAGGTGGCGGTGAACGGGCAGGACCAAGTGGCTGGCCTGCTGCTGCGCCCGGCCCCGGCCGCCAAGGCAGCGCCACCGCCGGCCGACGCGAACTACAGCGAGGCCGATTTCAGCGTGCCACAGGCACGCGGTGCGCTGCCCGGCACCTTGTCCCTGCCCAAGGGCAAAGGACCGTTCCCGGCCGTAGTGCTGGTGCACGGCTCCGGCCCACAGGATCGCGACGAAACCATCGGTGGCAACCGTCCGTTCCTGGACATCGCCCGCGGCTTGGCCGCCCAGGGCATCGCCGTGCTGCGCTACGACAAGCGCACCCATGCCCGCCCCCAGGACTTCCAGAGCGGCAGCTTCAACGTTGATGACGAGACCACCGACGATGCCATCGCAGCGTTGAGCGCGTTGGCGGCGGACCCACGCATCGACGGCAAGCGGATCTTCGTGCTCGGCCACAGCCAGGGCGGCATGCTCGCCCCGCGCAGCGCCAGCCGCTGGCCACAGTCGCGCGGCGCGATCCTGTGGGCCGCGCCGGCGCGCACATTGCTTGAACTGCTGCCGGAGCAGAACCGCTACCTGCTGTCGCTGGACGGCTCGATCAGCGCCGCGGAACACGCGTTCCTGGACAAGCTCGACGCACAGATTGCCGCGGCCCGCAGCGAAACTCTTGTGCCAGCCAGCGAACTGCCACTGGGCGTGCCGCAGACGTTCTGGAAAAGCATCGAAGCGGTGAACGCACGCGGCGACGCGGTTGCGCTGAAAAAACCACTGCTGATGCTGCACGGGGGCCGCGACTTCCAGGTACCGGAAACGGATTGGGCACTGTGGAAAAAAGCCCTGGCCGATCGCCGGGACGTGCAATGGAAGGCCTACCCTGCCCTCAACCACATCGGCATCGCCGGCAGCGGCCCCAGTTCATTGAAGGAGTACGCGCAGCCGGGCCACGTGGATGGGCAGCTGATCGATGACGTTGCGCGTTGGGTGGAGGCGCAGCGATGAGCGGCAGTGATGCACGCCCGTTCGAGGTTGCCGAGAGTTCTTCGCTGCGGGTGCTGTGGGTGCTGCTGCCACTGCTGGCGGTACTGGGCGTGGGCATGTGGGCACAGCTGCACGACAATCGCAGCGAGGCTCCCTGGATGGAGGTCACCCTGTCGCCGCCGTTCTTCCTGATGGGCGGCAGCGCGGCATGGAGCCTGGCGGTGATCGTGCTGATGGGCATCGGCCTGGGCTGGGCGTTCTTCCGTCGGCGGGTGGAGCTGGCAGGCAACGTGCTGGACGTGCGTTCAACCTTGTACCGTCGCCGCACGCCGGTGGCCGACCTGCTGCTGGACCAGGCCGAGGTGGTCGACCTGAGCCGTGATCGCCGCTATGGCATCCGTTTCAAAACCAACGGCTACAGCATGCCCGGCTTCTATTCCGGGCACTTCCGCCTGCAGGGCGGCGGCAAGGGCTTTGCCCTGGTCACCGACCGCGCACGCACGCTGGTGATTCCGGTGCGCGGCGGCAGCACCCTGCTGCTCAGCCTGGAGCGCCCGCTGGCCCTGCTGGAGGCGCTGCGCAAGGTGGCCGCCACAGCGCCACGGCAGTAAGCTGGATCGATGCACCGTAGCACTCCGCTGTTGATCAATACCGAGACCGTCGAACTGTGGCCTGCGCCGCTGCTGCGCGCGCGCAGCAATCTCGACGCCCGCCTGCTGGCCCGCGCGCAATGGGTACTGCGGCGCAAGCGCGATGGCCGCTACCTGGCGGCAGTACTGGCGCACGGTGTGCACTCGCTGGTGCCGCGCCTGCCACGCGAGCCCGGCGTGGAGGACGCGCTGGCCCTGCTGGATGGCGCACGGTCACGACCGTTCGGCGCTGCACTGGAAGACCAGTGGCTGCCGCTGGTTGGCCTGCAACAGCGCCTGCAGCAGCTGGGCCTGGATGCACAGCGCTATGCGCACGACAGCGGGCTGGCACTGGAAGCCGAGCCGTGCGTGCTGCACTGGGCCGGACGTGATCGCTTTGCCCGCCCGTTGTGGCTGCGCCGCGGTGCCGCGCAGGGCTGGCGACGGATGCGCCTGCATGCCGCCCGGGATGGAATTGCACTGGACGCGATCTCCGGCTTCCGCAGCCATGCGTATCAGCTCGGCATTTTCGAACGCAAGCTGGCGCGCGGGCAGAGCGTGCCGCAGATCCTGAAGGTCAATGCCGCCCCTGGTTTCAGCGAACACCACAGTGGTCACGCGCTGGACATCGGCACACCGGGGGATGCGCCGGCAGAGGAGACCTTCGAGGCGACGGCTGCGTTTGCGTGGCTGCAGGCCAATGCCGCGGCGCACGGGTTCCATCTGAGCTATCCGCGCGACAACCCGCATGGGATCGTCTACGAACCGTGGCACTGGTGCTGGAAACCGGCCAACGGCTGAGCCCCTCGTGGCAGCTGCCCGACTGCGGTCCTCGGGCTGGCCAGGAGGGTGGGCGGCGCAGGGGCCGCTGCAAGTACGTCCATGTAAGCTCGGGCGCGCCATCCATGGCGCTTACGCCCCTGCGCCGCCCACCTCCCGGCCACGGACAGTTTCCGGGTGCGTCCGCCACGGAATTGAACAAACAAAAAAGCAAAGGCAGACGCGGGTCGGTGCGCTCGACGCCGGGCGTGGCCCGGCGCTACCAGTGCTTGGGCGTTGCGGCTAGCGCCGCAGCGCGTTGATCGCCAGCAGTACCCACCCGGCCATCAGCGTGGTGCCACCTACCGGCGCCAGCCGGGTCGGCCACTGCCACAGCGCACCGCCCACCAGGCTGCCGGAGAACAGCAGCACGCCCAGCAGCAACACATACAACGCCAGATGCGCGATCGCGCCCTGCGCGCGGGGGCCGAGGGCGGCCAGTACCGCTCCATGGGCAAAGGCGTACAACGCCGCCATGTTCAGGTGCTGCTGCGCCAGCGGATCGGACACGCCATGCGCGGCATAGGCCGAGAGACCGATCGAGGCGGCTGCCAGCAGCGCCCCCAGGCAGGCCAGCAACGACGGTTTACGCGCGCGTCGTTCGGAATTGAACATGACAGCTCCTTGCGCAATGCCCGACACCGGGCTCGGGATGAAAAAAAACGCGCCGCAGGAAGCGGCGCGTTTTCGTGTCCAGCACTACACGGGTCAGCCGAGGCTTACTTGACGGCCCAGTAGATGTCGTACGTCGCTTCCGGGGTGAACGACTTGTCCACGCCGTCCTTCCAGGTTTCGTACGGACGGTCGATGACTTCGTTGCCCGAGGTCACGGCCCAGGCGCGCAGGGCGCTGCGGGCAACGTCCAGGCCTGCCATGTGACCGGTGTAGGCCGCATGCGCCGAACGGTGCGGAGCAACGCGGACGTACTTGACCGGAGCGCCACCGTCGATCTTGACGGTCAGCTGTTCGGCCGGCACGCCTTCGGCACCCTTCTTCTTCACCGGCTGGGCGATGTCGAAGGCGTACTTCTCAGCACCGAAATCGGTGGTGATGATACGCAGCGGACCGGCGGCTTCCAGGCCATTGGCCTCGATCACGCGCTTGATCCACTCCTGGTTGTCCTTGATGGACTTGGTGATGGAATCCTGGCCACGGTCGACATTACCGGCGGTGACGACCAGCAGGTCTTCGGCCGGGACATCGACGATGCCCAGATCGGTCAGCGGGGCTTCGGAGGTGCGGTAGTCGACATTCGGCACGGTGGCCAGCATGTTCGCCAGGCGCGACAGACCCATCTTGATGTCATCGCCGATCTGGCGGCTGACATACAGGCCTGCGTAGCGGCCGAACAGGTCGAAGCCATACTTCACCGAGTAGTCCTGGGTGATCTTGACGTTGCGACCGCCCTTGCCGGTCGGCTCCAGGGTGAAGGTGGTGACCTTGTCGTGACCCTTGGAGGCATCGTCGACGGCGATCACAACACGCTTGTTCTCTTCGGCTTCGGTCACCTTCCAGGAACCGGTGCCCAGGTCCTTGGAGGTGTAGTCGAGAGTGGCACCGACGCCGGAGGCCGGGCCGGACAGCTTCAGTTCAACGGCGGGATCGCGCAGTACCAGCGGGTTCCAGTCCTTGAAGCGGCGCAGACTGCTGACCGTGTCGTACACGATCGTCATCTTGCGGTTGGTCTCGATGCTTTCGGTGATGTGACGCTCGCCCGGCAGACAGACGCCAATGATGACGAACAGGCCAGCCACGATCCCCAAGGCGATCAGGAACTCGATAATACGGGTCATTCAGAGAGTCTCCGGGGCCGATCCCACGGCCGGGTTGATTGAAGCGAAGCGCCAATCCTAGCAGGCTTCGCGGGCATTGGTTATCGGGATTGGCGCACCGGTTTCCGTGCCGGCTGCGCATTTGTATGCACAAAGAATTCGAAGGGTAACGCATCCGCGTACCCGGCATGTAGGGGGCAAGTGGGGGGCAACCCTGAATCCGGACCCAGACTGCGTGCCAAGTCTTTGTCGCTAAAGGATTTTCCTCACACCAACTGGAGTTCAAACGCTTTCAGGACTGCACGCGTACGGTCACGTACGCCCAGTTTGGAAAGGATGTTGGACACATGGTTCTTGATCGTGCCCTCGGCGACCCCCAGCGAATTGGCGATCTCCTTGTTGGAGAAACCGCTGGCCATCAGCCGCAGGATCTCGGTCTCACGGTCGGTCAGCGGGTCGGGCCGGTCCAGGCTGACGAAGTCGTTGCGCATGTGCTCCAGCCCGGACAGCAGCCGCTGGGTCACCGCCGGCTGCACCAGTGAACCGCCATCGGCCACCGTGCGGATCGCCCCGACCAGCTGCGCCAGGGTCACGTCCTTGAGCAGGTAGCCCTTGGCCCCGGCCTTGAGCCCGGCCAGCACCAGTTGGTCATCGTCGAAGGTGGTCAGGATGATGGTCGGCGGCAGCTGTTCCTGCCGTGACAGCACCTGCAGCGCCTCCAGCCCGGACATCACCGGCATGCGCATGTCCATCAGGACCACGTCCGGGCGGATCTGCGGGATCAGCTCGACCGCCTGGCGGCCATCGGCGGCCTCGGCCACCACTTCGATGCCGTCGTCGAGCGCCAGCAGCGAGCGGATCCCCTGCCGCACCAGGGTTTGGTCGTCGACCAGGCAGACGCGAATCATCAACGCACTCCTTCAGGAACCTGGGTAAGGGCCGCCAGCACCGTTGCCGGTACCGTCGCCCGCAGCCGGAAGCCTTCGCCGGGGCGGGTCTCCACCTGCAGCTGGCCTCCACATTGTTGCAGGCGTTCGCGCATGCCGCGCAAACCATTGCCCACATTGACCGTTTCCGCCCCGACACCGTCGTCGCGGGCTTCCACCACGACCTGGTCCGGGACCTCACGGTACACCCGCAGCCACAGGTGGCGGGCGCCGGCATGGCGCACCGTGTTGGTGATGATCTCCTGGGTGCAGCGCAGCAGCACGTGGGCCCGCTGCGGGTCTTCCACGTTCAGCGGCTCCTCGATCTCCAGCTGGATGTCCAGCGACGGCACGTGCTCGGTCAGCGGACGCAGCGCAGCGGCCAGGTCGATGGCGCCGGTCTCGCGCAGCTGGCTGACCACCTCGCGCACGTTGCCCAGCAGCAGCTTGGCCAGGGCATGTGAGCGCTTCACGTGCTCCAGCGCCTGGCCCTCGGCGAGGTGGCCGGCCACTTCCAGATTCAGGGTCAACGCGGTCAGCTGGTGGCCCAGCAGATCATGCAGTTCGCGCGAAATGCGGGTGCGCTCGTTCACCCGCGCGCTTTCGGCCAGCAGCGCACGCGTGGCGCGCAGCTCGGCGTTCAGGCGGCGCTGCTCCTCGCGCGCCTCGGCCTGGCGGCGCGCAACCAGCGCGATCACGAACACGAAGCTGGAAAAACCCATGTAGCCGACGGCCTGCAGCACGGCGATGACCGGCGGGAAGCCCAGCGGCTGGATGTAGACCGGCAGCACGGCCAGGTTGCTGGCCACCAGCCACACCACCCCGATGCGCGGGCCCAGCAGCCAGGGCAGCAGGCCGGCCACCACCATCAGCAGGATGCTGCCCAGTGCGGTGCCGGAGAAGTAGCTCACGCCGATCGCGCAGGCCGTCAGCAGGATCAGCGCGGCATGGTCGAAGAAGCCGGGCCGGCTTTCGCCCAGCGAGCGCGTCAGCACCCAGTACACGAAGCCGAAGGCCAGGTAGGCCGAGGCCCAGGGAATGATCCGGAAGCCGGCCTCGCCGTCCAGGCTTTCCAGTGTCAGCGACACCGGATCGATCAGGTAGATCGCAAGCCAAAGGCCGACGGTGCCCCAGGTGAACAACCCGGAGTAGCGCAGCATCGCATTGTGGTTGAGTCGGGCCAGCATGGCCCATCGTAGCCTGTGCGCGTCAGGGCCCAAGGGCATAAAGTCATGTTCGGTGCGGTCCCCTGTTCATGCCGCAGCCCACCCCGGGCATGCAATAATCATGCGCAGGGTCCGTACATGGGACCAACCGCGTTACCCCACGGAGTCACAATGTCGATTGTCATCCGCGACGTGCGCGAGCACGAGCTCGATTCCGTCCTGGCTTTGAACAACAATGCTGGCCTGGCCATCCTTCCCCTGGATGCCGAGCGTCTGCGCCTGTTCTATGCAACCGCTGAGTATTTCCGCGTCGCCGAGCGCGACGGCAACCTGGCCGGCTTCCTGATCGGCTTCGGCAGCGACAGCCAGCACGACAGCAGCAATTTCGCCTGGTTCAAGCAACACCTGGACACCCCCTTCTTCTATATCGACCGCATCGTGGTCGCCAGCCGCCGTCGCGGTGGTGGCGTCGGCCGTGCGTTCTATGCCGACGCCCAGAGCTTCGCCGAGCTGCGCTACCCGCAGATGACCTGTGAAGTGTTCCTGGACCATGGCGCCGATGCCGCCCTGCTGTTCCACGGCAGCTTCGGCTTCCGCGAGCTGGGCCAGAACACCATGCCGCAGGTGGACGTGCGCGCCAGCATGCTGGCCAAGGAACTGTGCAGCTTCCCGTGGGTGAATGAAACCTATGGCGGCAAGCTGCCTGATGTTGCATGGGCGCGCGACCGGCAGCTGCCGGCGCAGGCACAGCGGTCGACGGGGACCTGAGCGTGGCAGTGAATTTCGATTACGAACAGGCCGGTGAACTGAAGATCGGTCAGGTGGGCATCGCCAACCTGCGCATCCGCACCCTCGATGTTGAACGACTCGTGCAGGAAATGCAGGAGCGGGTAAGCCGCGCGCCGAAGCTGTTCGGTCGTGCAGCGGTGATCCTGGACTTCGGCGGCCTCAGCCAGGTGCCCGACGTGGCAACGGCGCAGGCGCTGGTCGATGGCCTGCGCGGTGCCGGGGTACTGCCGGTGGCATTGGCCTATGGCACCAGTGCGGTCGACCTGCTCTCGCAGCAGCTCGGCCTGCCGCTGCTGGCCAAGTTCCGCGCCCAGTACGAGCGCGCCGAGGCAGAACCCGCCCCGCCGCCGGCACCCGCACCGGAACCGCGCCGTGCCGCACGCGCCGAAGCGAAGGCCGCGCCGGCTCCGGCTCCGGCCACGCCGATGGGCAAGGCTGCCGATGCCGCCGCGCCACAGCCGGGCCGCATGCAGCTGGGCAACGTGCGTTCGGGGCAGCAGCTGTATGCGGAAAACTGCGACCTGACCGTGATGGCCACCGTCGGCGCCGGCGCCGAGGTCATCGCCGATGGCAGCATCCATATCTACGGAACCCTGCGCGGCCGTGCGCTGGCAGGGGCCCAGGGCAACACCGCGGCACGTATTTTCTGCCGTGATTTCCATGCGGAACTGGTCGCCATTGCAGGCCACTACAAGGTACTGGACGATGTACCGGAAACCCTGCGCGGCAAGGCCGTGCAGGTGTGGCTGGAACAGGACCAGATCAAGATCGCTGCGCTGGACTGATGCAGCACCTCAAACAGAATCATCAGGAGAAGTCCTTTGGCTGAAATCATCGTAGTCACCTCCGGCAAGGGCGGCGTCGGCAAGACCACTTCCAGCGCAAGCCTGGCCTGCGGCCTGGCAAGGCGTGGCAAGAAGGTGGCGGTGATCGACTTCGACGTCGGCCTGCGCAACCTCGACCTGATCATGGGCTGCGAACGCCGCGTGGTGTACGACTTCGTGAATGTCGTGCACGGCGAAGCCACCCTCAAGCAGGCCCTGATCAAGGACAAGCGCTTCGACAACCTGTTCGTGCTGGCTGCCTCGCAGACGCGCGACAAGGATGCACTGACCCAGGAAGGCGTGGGCAAGGTCCTGAAGGACCTGGCCGCCGACGGCTTCGACTACATCATCTGCGACTCCCCGGCCGGCATCGAGAAGGGCGCCTTCCTGGCGATGTACTTCGCCGACCGCGCCGTGGTGGTGGTGAACCCGGAAGTGTCCTCGGTACGCGACTCGGACCGCATCATCGGCCTGCTCGATTCGAAGACCCACAAGGCCGAATCCGGCCAGGACGTGCCGGCCTTCCTGCTGCTGACCCGCTACACCCCGGTGCGCGTGGAAAGCGGCGAGATGCTCAGCATCGCCGACGTCGAGGAGGTCCTTGGCCTGAAGGCGATCGGCGTGATCCCCGAATCGGGCGACGTGCTCAATGCCTCCAACAAGGGCGAGCCGGTCATCCTGGATGGCGAATCCGCTGCCGGCCAGGCCTATGACGACGCCGTCGCACGCATCCTCGGCGAAGAACGCCCGATGCGCTTCACCAACGTCGAGAAGAAGGGCTTCTTCAGCAAGCTGTTCGGAGGGTAAGCATGGGCCTGTTTGATTTCCTCAAAGCGAAGAAGACCACCGCCGAAACCGCCAAGAACCGCCTGCAGATCATCATCGCGCAGGAGCGCAGCCACCGTGGCGGTCCCGACTACCTGCCGCTGCTGCAGCGCGAGCTGCTGGAAGTGATCAAGAAGTACGTCAACATCGACGTCGATGCAGTGAAGGTGGACCTGGTCAAGGATGGCCAGCACGACGTGCTGGACATCTCCGTGGCGCTGCCTGAAGGCCCGGACAAACCCTGACCCCCTGCCCCGCCCGTGCCTGCATGGGCGGGGCAGCCTGACCCGCATGACTGATACCACGCCCGAACCGAACGTTACCCGCGTCGGCGACATCGCCTTCGCCGATGCCCAGCGCCTGCTCGCTGCACATGAGCTGCGGCTGCATCACGTTGCGGCCGGCGAGCCGATCCCGGGCAGTTACTGGGGCGAGCCCGAGGCGGGCATCATCGCCAGCGACGTCTACGTGCGCGATGACACGCCGGTGCATTCGATGCTGCACGAGGCCTGCCATCTGATCGTGCTGCCGCCGGAGCGGCGCGCGCAGGTGCATACCGACGCCACCGATTCGGTGCCCGAAGAAGATGCCACCTGCTACCTGCAGATCGTGCTGGCCGGGCACCTGCCCGGTGTCGGCAGTGGGCGGCTGATGGCCGACATGGATGCGTGGGGGTATACGTATCGACTGGGGTCGACGAAGGCGTGGTTTGAACAGGACGCCGAAGACGCAAAGGCGTGGCTGATCGAACGCGGCTTGCCGGTGGCGTAACGCGTCGGTAGCGCCGAGCCATGCCCGGCGGCATGCACATCTGCCGCCGCGATGCGGTTCGCCGGGCATGGCCCGGCGCTACCGTGGGTCACGTGGCCAGCGCGCGCAGGGTGATGCCGACCACATACGCCAGATAGGTGCCGGTGGCATAGCCCATCGTGCCCAGCAGCACGCCTACCGGCGCCAACGCTGGATGGAACGCAGCGGCCACCACCGGTGCCGAGGCCGGGCCGCCGATGTTCGACTGCGAACCGATGGCGAAGTAGAAGAACGGCACCTTCAACAGCTTGCCCAGGCACCACAGCAGCACGATGTGCACGCTGATCCAGATGATGCCGAGCAGGAACAGCCACGGGCGATCCAGCAACGCCAGCAGATCCATCTGCATGCCGATGCAGGCGATCAGGAAGTACAGCAGCAGCGAGCCCAGGCGCGAGGCGCCCGCGCCTTCCAGCGTACGTGCACGGGTGAAGCTGAGGCCCAGGCCGAGCGTGGTCGACAGCACCACCACCCACACGAACGGCGCATCCAGGCTGAACTGCGATGCCCAGCTGACGTGGACCTTGAACCAGGCCGCCAGCGGCGCGCCGATGGCATGGGCCAGGCCGACGCCACCGAAGGCCACGGCCACGATCAGCATCAGATCGGTCAGGCTGGGAATGCGCTCGTGCTCGGCCTGGAAGCGTGCGATGCGCTCCTTCAGCTCGTCGATGGCGGAGGTATCGGCACCGCTGCGCGCATCGATCTTCGCCGCGCGCCCAGCCATGAAGATCAACGCCGCCATCCACACGTAGCCAACACCCACATCGACCACCGCGAACTGGCCGAACGTGGTCGCGTTGACATCGAACACTTCGCGCATGGCCAGCATGTTGGCACCGCCGCCGATCCAGCTGCCGGCCAGCGCCGCCATGCCGGCCCAGGTATCGCCGGCGACGGTGTCCGGATGGATGGCACGCATGACCAGGAACGCGACCACCGCACCCAGCATGATGCTGGCCGAGGCGCCCAGGTACATCAGCACCAGCTTGGGCCCCAGCCGCAGGATGCCCTTGATGTCCACCGCCAAGGTCAGCAGGATCAGCGCCGCCGGCAGCAGGATGTCACGCGCGACCGGGTTGTACAGCTTGGTGTTCTGCCCGTCGATCAGGCCGAACGTGTTGTAGATGCCCGGCAGCAGATAGCACAGCAGCAGCGCCGGCACGAAGGTATAGAAGCGCTTCCACAGGCCCTGCTCGCGCGAAGCGGTCCAGAACACGGCGCCAAGGGTGGCGGCGATCAGGCCGAAGACGACGATGTCGTTCTGGATCATGCAGGTGCTCTGGGTAGTGCCGGCCGCTGGCCGGCAATCTCGTTCAGGTGGGAAGCAGCAAGCGGTTGCCGGCCAGCGGCCGGCACTACCAGAAAGCAGAGCGCCGCCCCTGAGGGCGGCACTGCAGTCATCAGTTGCCGATGTGCTGCTTCAGCCAGGCGTTGACGGTGTCATGCCAGAGGATGCTGTTGTTCGGCTTCAGCACCCAGTGGTTCTCGTCCGGGAAGTACAGGAACTTCGACTCGATGCCCTGGCGCTGGGCCGCAGTGAAGGCAGCCAGGCCCTGCTCGACCGGAATGCGGAAGTCCTGCTGGCCGTGGATCACCAGGATCGGCTTCTTCCAGTCAGCCACGTGGTTGACCGGGTTGAACTTCTCGTAGTTCGCCGCCTTCTGGTACGGGGTACCGCCCTGCTCCCACTCGGTGAACCACAGTTCTTCGGTGGCATAGCCCATCATGCGCTGGTCGAACACACCGTCATGGTTGACCAGGCACTTGAACGGGCTGTTCCAGTTGCCGGCGATCCAGTTGACCATGAAGCCGCCGTAGCTGGCACCCAGTGCGCAGGCCTTGTCACCGTTGAGGAAGTCGTACTTCTTCAGCGCCGCGCTCCAGCCCTTCTGCAGGTCTTCCAGCGGACGGTCACCCCAGTGCTGGCTGATCGCATCGGTGAAGGCCTGGCCGTAACCGGTGGAGCCGTGGAAGTCGATCATCACCACAGCGTAGCCCTGGCCTGCGTACGTCTGCGGGTTCCAGCGGTAGCTCCAGCCATTGCCGAAGCTGCCCTGCGGGCCGCCATGGATCAGGAACGCAACCGGGTAGGACTTGCCTTCCTGGTAGTTGTGCGGCTTGACCACATAGCCGTGCACGGTGTCGTTGTTCCAGCCCTTGAACTCGAACTGCTCGTAGTCGCCGAAGCTCACATCCTTCAGCACTTCGCCAGCGGCCGGGGTCAGTGCGCGCAGCGCGCCGATCGGCTCGCCAGCGGCCGGCAGCAGGCCGACCAGCACCTGGTCGTTGCTCTTCAGGCTGTTGCGGGTGATGGCCACGCTGTTGCCGGCCACGTCGACGGCGGTGACGCTACCATCGCCGATCAGCTTGGTGGCCTTGCCGCTGGCCACGTCGATCTGGAACAGCGGGTGTTCGCCGAGGTCGTCGGCGGTGGTGTAGATGCTGGCGCCGTCGGCGGACAGGGTGATGCCGCCGGCCGAACGGTCCCACTGCGGCGCGATCTCGCGCGTCTTGCCGCTGGCCAGGTCCATCGCCATCAGGCCGAAGCGGTCCGCCTCGAAGCCCGGGCGCTTCATCGCGCGGTAGAACAGGGTCTTGCCGTCGGCGCTGAACACCGGGCCGGCATCCCAGGCCGGGTTGGACGCGGTCAGGTTGACCGGCGCCTGCTTGCCGGCGGCGTCGAAGCGGTACAGGTCGAAGTTGGTCGACCACGGCTCCTGCTTGCCGGCCACGCGGATGCTGGCGACCACGCTGCTGCCATCCGGCGACCAGGCGAAATCGTCATTGCCACCGAACGGCTTGGACGGAGCGTCGCCGTCGATGGTCGCGCTCAGCGCCGAAGCGCCCTTGACCGCACCGGCCTTGGCCGCCGGCAACGGCGCGACGAACAGGGTGTTGCGGCGGCCGTCGTTCCAGGTATCCCAGTGGCGCACGAACAGCGAATCGAAGACCTTGCCGCTGGCCTTGGCGCCTTCCACGTCCTTCAGCTTCTTTTCGGTGCAGGCCAGGTCCGACGCACAGGCCTGGAACACGCCGGCGCTGAACAGCACGCGGTCGTCCTGCGGCGACACGTGGTAGCTGTCCACGTCCACCGGGAAGTCGGTCAGCTGGCGCGGGGCGCCGCCACTGATCGGCTGTGCGTACAGCTGTTGGCTGCCGTTCCTGGCGCTGAGGAAGTACACGGTCTGGCCATCGGCCGACAGCGATGCAGAGTTGACGTTCCAGCCAGCCGGCGTGATCTGCTTCTGTGGTGCCGCGTCGCGGGTGCGCAGGTTGCGCGCGAACAGTGCGGTGCTGGCCTTGAGGTTGGCATCGGTGCTGCGCTTGGCGAACACCACGGTGCCGCCGTCGGCGGTCAATACCGGCGCGGAGACGCGGTCCATGGCCACCATGTCGCGGACTTCCAGGCCACGGGCAGCGGCGACGCTGGGCAGGGCAGCCAGCAGGCTCAGTGGCAACAGGGCATGACGCAGTTTCATCGGGGTCTCCGCAGGACGGCAAAAAACCGATGGTAGGCCTGCGCGGCCGGGCCTGCCAAGGCCATCGGTCATGGCCGTGGCTGAGCTGCCGCCAGAAAAGGCAAACCGCGCCGTAGCGCGGTTTGCTGGGGACACCGGTAGTGCCGGCCGCTGGCCGGCACTCCCCCATCCCTTACGCCACGGCGCGCTTGCCGGTGCGGTAGATCAGCCAGCCGACCAGGAACAGCACGGCCAGGCCGATCCACTGCGCGGCCGGCAGGTGGAACGGCACGGCCAGCACGTCGGCACGGCTGCTGACCACGATCGGCACGGCGATGGCGATACCCATCAGCGCCTCACCGGTGATCAGGCCGGCAGCAAACAGCACGCCCGGCTTGTGCACGCGGTCGCGGCCCTCTTCGTCATCGGCGCGCACCTTGTGGAAGCGCTCGACCAGGTAGGAGATCAGGCCACCGAGGAAGATCGGCACCATCAGTTCCAGCGGCAGGTAGATGCCGATCGCCGCGGCCAGCACCGGCACGCGGAAACGCGAGTTGCGCGACTTCAGCCAGCTGTCGAACGCGATGATGGCGGCACCGACCACGGCACCGATGCCGATGAAGGTCCACGGCAGCTCGCCACCGAACAGGCCCTTGGCCACCGACGCCATCAGGTTGGCCTGCGGTGCGGCCAGCGCATTCGGGTGCAGCTCGGACTTGACGCCGATGCCGTAGGCGGTGGCCAGCAGGTTCAGCACCGGGGCCATGATCAGCGCGCACGAGAACGCGCCGATGCCCAGCATCAGCTGCTGCTTCCACGGGGTGGCACCGACGATGTAGCCGGCCTTGAGGTCCTGCAGGTTGTCGCCACCGACGGCGGCGGCACAGCACACCACCGCGCCGATCATGATCGCGGCCACCGCACCCAGCGGCGCACCGAAGGCACCGACCGGCTGCAGGCCATCCTTGCCCAGCAGCAGCACCAGTACCGCCGAAGCGAACAGGATGGTGGAAATGGTGATGCCCGAGACCGGGTTGTTGGACGAACCGATCAGGCCGGCCAGGTAGGCCGACACCGAAACGAACAGGAAGCCGGCGACGATCATGATGAGGGTCATCGGGATCGACACGTGCCACTGGCCGACGATGGCCTGGTACAGCGCCAGCAGCGGCAGGGTGAACACCACCAGCGCCACCAGCATCCACTTCATCGGCAGGTCGCGCTCGGTGTGCGCCAGCACCGGGCCACCGCTCTTGCGCGCGGCCGCAAAGCCGCTCTTGACGCCGTTGAGCAGCGACTTGCGCAGCGAGATCAGGGTCCAGATGCCGCCGATCAGCATCGCGCCGACACCGAGGTAGCGCATCTTCGCGCCCCAGATGGCGAACGCCGCTTCGGTGGACGAGGCGGTGGCGATCGAGGCGGCCAGCGCCGGATCGGTGTTCATGAAGAACGCCTGGTAGATCGGGATGGCGATGTGCCAGGTCAGGATCGAGCCGGACACCACCACGATGCCGACGTTGAGGCCGACGATGTACCCCACACCCAGCAGTGCGGGCGACAGGTTGGTGCCGATGAAGGCGGTGACCTTGGAGCTGCCGACATAGGCCGAGGTGGCCCAGGCGTCTGGGATCAGGCGCATGCCGCTTTCCGCGGCCAGCTTCACGAACGCACCGATCACCGCCGACAGGCCGAGGATCTTCAGGCCCGGGCCGGGGTTCTCACCGGCCTTCAGCACTTCGGCCGCAGCCTTGCCTTCCGGGAACGGAAGCGGATCTTCGACGATCATCGAACGGCGCAGCGGCACCGAGAACAGCACGCCCAGCAGGCCACCGAGACCGGCGATGCCCAGCACCCACCAGTACTTGAAGTCCGGCCAGTAGCCCATGATCACCAGCGCGGGGATGGTGAAGATCACACCGGCGGCGATCGACGAACCGGCCGAAGCGCCGGTCTGCACGATGTTGTTCTCAAGGATCGAACCGCCCCCCAGCAGGCGCAGCACGCCCATGGAAATGACCGCGGCGGGAATCGCGGTGGCGATGGTCAGGCCTGCGAACAGACCGAGGTAGGCGTTTGCGGCCGACAGCACCACCGCCAGCACGATGGCCAGGACCACCGCGCGGAAAGTGAGCTGCTTGGGCGCAGCGTCATGGTTCATGAAAGCCCCTGCTGGCAAAAAATCCCTGTCACGCTAGCGTTCAGGGGGCAGCAAGTCCAGTGCGGTTCGGGAGGGTTGCGGTCGGGCGGCCAGTGGGATAGTCGCTTTTAGCCAAACTCGGCCAACGCATCAAGCGCATCAGGCACATTCCAGGGAGCTAGCGGGTCTCGCGGTTTCCTTGCCCTGCATGGGCCAGGCCAGCCGCCACCGCAGCACTCCAGGCGACACAGTTTGAAGTGTCTCAACTGCCCATGCATCGTGTTCACGATCTGGACGCATGACGCTGAGCCGCCCTATGAACAATGCACTCCGGATCCGCCCGATCACATCGCCAGTCATGGCCATCGCGACCCTGTTCTGCCTGATGCCGCTTTGCGATCACGCATCTGCCTGGAGTCGCGTTGGCGCGATCGAGGTCACCGACCACGCTGGCAAACCCTGTTTCGGGCTTCCCAAGAAAGAGCGCAAGCGTATCGGTGAGACTCCGCAGGTGTTTGGTGTGGAGGTGTATGACGCGATTACTCCACCGCTGCGGCAGCAATGGTCTTTCGAGTTTGTCTATCCCGCGTCACTCCCGCTTCCACCCGGAGCCTGCGTGCTCTACGGAGAAGTACCAGCCAACGCCGTTGCAAGACAAACGTCCATGCCGCTGAAGCCTGGACGCCTGTACGACGTCTCGATGTCGGCCACCAGGACCGGCGCCACCCAGTTCTACAGCGCCCGATTCTGCCTGAAGGCGAACGCCGACGGCAGCCTGCACGCGATCCAGGTCCGCTACGACGACGCTCTAGGCTGGAGTCCTGCGGTCTGCCTGCCCTGAGCCGACGCGCGCGCTCGCCGACAACGGACAGCACGCGCTGGAAACAATTTATTGTTATGTTATATCCTGTCACGCCATTGACCTGAGCGCCCGTGGCCCCTCTCTCCTCCCGGCTGGCCTCCATCGACCAGTTGCGCGGCACCGTGATGCTGCTGATGCTGCTCGACCACGTGCGCGAGACGTTCTTCCTGCAGCATCAGGTCAGCGATCCGATGGACGCGGCGACGGTGTCCCCTGCCCTGTTTGCCTGCCGCCTGCTGGCCCACCTGTGCGCGCCGGTGTTCGTGCTGCTGACCGGCCTGTCGGCCTGGCTGTACGGCCAGCGCCATGCCGATCCGCGCCGTGCCATTGCGGCTTTCCTGCTCAAGCGCGGCCTGTTCCTGGTGGTGCTGGAACTGACCCTGGTCAACGTCGCCTGGACCTTCCAGTGGCCGCCGGAGACGGTGTACCTGCAGGTGATCTGGGCGATCGGCCTGAGCATGATCGCGCTGGCCGGCCTGCTGTGGCTGCCGCGGCCGCTGCTGGCCGTTCTGGCGGTGACGCTGCTGGTCGGCCACAACCTGCTGGACGGCGTACGGGTGCAGGGCGACGGCGCTCTGGCGGTGCTGTGGAAGGTGCTGCACCAGCGCGACTGGATCGAGGCTGGGCCGTTGAGCCTGCGTACCTCCTATCCCGTGCTGCCGTGGATCGGGGTGATCGCGCTGGGCTACCTGATGGCGCCGTGGTTCGCTGCCGGCAGCGACCCGCAGCAGCGCCGGCAGCGGCTGCTGTGGTCCGGGCTGGGCGCACTGGCCGCCTTCGCCCTGCTGCGCTTCGCCAACGGCTATGGCGACACGCCGTGGCAGTACCAGCAGACCACGCTGCGCACGTGGATGAGCGTGTTCAACATCACCAAGTACCCGCCCTCGCTGCAGTTCCTGCTGCTGACCCTGGGCGTGGGCCTGCTGCTGTTGCGGCTGTACGAGTGGCCGCCGCTGGCGCGTGCGCTGCGCCCGCTGGCCGATATCGGCGCAGCGCCGATGTTCTTCTATCTGCTTCACCTGTACGTGCTGAAGCTGCTGTACCTGGCGGCCCTGAAGACCTGGGGCCCGACCCACGGTTGCCTGTATGCGCTGGACTCGGTGGCCGGCCTGCTGCTGGTGGCCTGCGCGCTGGCGGTGGTGCTGTACCCGCCGACGCGGGCGTTCGCGCGGTTCAAGGCGCGCCGACGCGACCTGGCCTGGTTGCGGTACCTGTGAACGGTAGCGCCGGGCCATGCCCGGCGTTGCACAGGACCGCCGGGCATCGCCCGGCGCTACCCGGCGCGCGCCTGCAGCGCACGCCTATAATTCCGCGATGAATTCCACTGCTATCGCTTCCGACGACTTCCTCGGCCATCCCAAGGGCGTCTACGTCTGCTTCTTCACCGAAATGTGGGAGCGCTTCTCCTTCTACGGCATGAAGGCGCTGCTGCTGCTGTACCTCACCAAGTACCACCTGTTCGGCGACAAGGCCGGGCTGGACCTGCTCGGCGCCTACGGCGGGCTGGTGTACTGCATCCCGGTGTTCGGCGGCATGTTGGCCGACCGCTGGCTGGGCATGCGCCGGGCGGTGCTGTTCGGCGGCATCCTGCTGGTGCTCGGCCACCTCGGCATGGCCTTCGAGGGCCACGCCGCATACCGGGTCAATGGCGAAGTAGTGCGCGACACCTCGGCATTGGCCGTGACCTACCTGTCGCTGGCGCTGATCATCATGGGCGTCGGCTTCCTCAAGCCGAACATCTCCACCATCGTCGGCAAGCTCTACCCGAAGGACGATCCGCGCCGCGATTCGGGCTTCTCGCTGTTCTATGCCGGCATCAACCTGGGCGCCCTGTTCTCTTCGCTGGTGTGCGGTTTCCTGGGCGAGGTCTACGGCTGGAAGTACGGCTTCGGTGCGGCCGGCATCGGCATGCTGGCCGGCCTGGCGATGTTCCTGTGGGGCCAGAAATACCTGCAGGGCCACGCCGAGCCGCCGCAACCGGCGACCTTGAAGCAGAAGGTGCTGGGCCTGCCGCGCGAATGGCTGATCTACCTGTGCGCGGTGATCGGCGTGCTGCCGGTGGCCTGGCTGATGTGGGCGGCCGGCAACGGTGCCTTCGCGCTTGGCGGTGAAATCAGCCTGGCACTGATGCTGATGCTGGTGGTGCTGGGCGGCGTGCTGGTCTGGTTCGCGTGGTTCACCGGCACCCAGTGCACGCCGGTGCAGCGCCAGCAGATGGTCGCGCTGATGGTGCTGATCTTCATGGCGCTGGTGTTCTTCACGATGTACGAGCAGTCGTATGGTTCGTGGGTGACCTTCACCGACCGCCTGCTGACCAAGGACATCGTGCCGGCGCTGGTGATCCGCGAAGGTTCACCGCTTCCGTGGTCGATCCTCTCGCTGCTGCTGGCACCGCTGGGCTTCGTGGTCAGCGCGCGCCTGTCCGAGCGTCGCCCCGGCTCGTCCGCGCCGCGTACGTTCTTCATCGCCATCGTCGCGCTGATGCTGGTGCTGCTGGTACGCGACTGCCTGGTGATTCCGCAGACCGCCGGTTCGCTGACCTACCTCGGCGGCCTGTTCCTGGTGCTGCTGGCGCCGGCCTTCGCCGCGTTGTGGACCTGGATGGACCGCCGTGGCTGGGAACCGGGCAAGCCGGTGAAGTCGGCCTGGGGCCTGGTGATCGGTGCGTTGTCGTTCGTACCGCTGGCGCTGGCCGCGCAGCACGTTGGTGCCACCGGCGAGATGGCCAGCGTGTGGTGGCTGGTGCTGGCCTACTTCCTGCTGGCCAGCGGCGAGATGTGCCTGTCGCCGGTCGGCCTGTCGGCGGTCACCCAGCTGGCGGTGCCACGGGTGATGAGCCTGATGATGGGCACCTGGTTCCTGGCGACGGCCTTCTCCGAAACGCTGGCCGCGCTGTTCGGCAAGCTGGCGGCGATCGACGTACCTGAAGGCGAAACGCTGGACATGGCCGCTGCGGCCGGTGCCTATGCGCACCTGTTCTGGCTGCTGATGTGGATCGGCCTGGGCTGCGCGTTGCTGGCCTTCATCGCTGCGCCGCTGTTGAAGCGGATGATGCATGGGGTGAAGTAACGCCCGGCGGCAGGATGCCGCGGCGGCCACCACGTCGGTCGCCGCCGCGTCTGTTTCAGGGCGCCTTGCCCTTGTCGGAAGACGTCGCGGCGGCAGCCGTGCTACCGCCAAGGCTGCGTGACAGGAAGGCAAGCAATCGGCTGTAGTAGTCGCGCTGGTTGGCCTCGGCGTACAGGCCATGGCCCTCGCGCGGGTAATACAGCGCTTCCACGGGCACGCCGGCCTGCTTCAATGCAGCTTCCATGCGTTCGGTGTGCTGCACCGGGGCACGCAGATCTTCGCGACCAGCGGCCAGCAGCACGGGCAACTTGATGCTCGCCGCAAGATTCACCGGCGACACCGCCGCCAGCGTGGCCGGATCACCCAGCCACTCCTGCAGATAGGTCACGCCGGAGGCGCGATCCTGGATGTCGCCGCGTTTGAACATCAACGGCAGGTCGTACACCCCCACATAGCCTGCCGCGCAGCGGTACAGCCCCGGCTCGCGCACAGCGCCCATCATGGCCGAGTACGCACCGTAGCTGGCACCGTAGATGCAGATGCGTGCGCTGTCGGCGATGCTTTGGCTGATCGCCCAGCGGGTGGCGTCGGTCACATCGTCCTGCATCGCGCGGCCCCATTGCCGGGCAGCGGCCTGGGTATGTGCACGGCCGTAGTTGCCCGAGCCGCGGAAGTTGACCTGCAGCACCGCGTAGCCGGCGTCGGCCAGCAACTGGTTCTCCCGCTCGAAACCACCGTCATCGAACACGCCGATCGGGCCACCATGCGGGACCACCACCATCGGCAGGTTGTGGCCATCACTACCCCTGGGCAGGGTAAGGAAGCCATGCAGCGGCAGGCCGTCCCGCGCAGCCAGGGTGAACGGGCGAACGCTGGCACCGCCGTCACGATCAAACCAGCGATGGCGGCTGGTGAGGAACGCGGCGTTTCGGGTGGCGGTGGTGTACAGGAAATAGTCGCCGGGATTGGTCGCAGAGCTCACCTTCACCAGCAGCCGCGCGTTGTCGCGGGTGCCGGTGAGCAGGCTCACGACCTGCCCGGGAAACGCCTTTTCAAGCCTGCGCTGGGTGCTGGCGGTCGGCGACTGCTCATCGAAGAAGGCGGTGCGCGTGACGGCGCCGACGAACTGGATACCCACCGGCACGCGCGTGCCGGGCTGGTAGACCACGCGGGTGGGGTCGACGGTGTCGTCCTGCAGCAGCGTACGCCGTTCTCCGCTGACCGGATCCCAGCTGACCACCGTATCGGGGCCGCGGGCCTGCTCCACCACCAGGTAGGCCAGCCGGTTGTCGGCGGAGAAGCCGATCGGGCGTTCGATGCGATGGCTGCTGGCTTCGTCGTTGACCAGGGTCCACTGATCGCGGTCCTGGCGATAGTAGAGCTTGTTGACGTTGTCGGCGGCGGCACCGTGGGCGAAGCGCAGTTCACCTTGATTGTCGGTGGTGAACGTTGCGCGCTGCACCGGCGAGCGCGAGACCAGGACGCGGCGCCCGGTGATGACATCCATCCGTTCCAACCGCGTATTGGTGTCGTTGGCAAATGGCCACAGCGAGATCAACACGTTGCGCTCGTCGGCAGCCAGCGGATCGGCCAGGAATGCAGCGACCTGCTCGGCCACCCGTCCGGTCACGAAGCCGGGCTCGTCCGGGCGCGCACGGTAACCGACCAGCAGATCACCGCGCTTGCCGTTGGCATCGATGGCATACAGTTCGCCGGTCGGCCGTGGCTGGTCCAGTGGCCCCCATTTCTCGGCCAGGCCGATGAGCAGGCGGGTGTCACTCACCCAGTCGACCTCGGCTGCATGATTGTTGCGTGGCGGCCGGAAATTGCCGACCAGTTCCATCGTGTCGGTACGCAGCACCGCCACGGCAGTTGCGCCGTCCAGTGGCAAGGTCATGGCCAGGTACTCGCCGGTGGGCGAGAGCTGGATGTCATTGAACTCCGCGCGGCGCACGTAGCCGTCCAGCGGAACCTCCGCAGCCTCCGCCCCACCCACGCCGCAGATGGCCATCAATGCAGCCAGCACCGTTGCATGCTTCATGATGTTCTCCTTGAAGCCGGGCATCTCCCTGCCCGGCACCGGGTCCGCAGCGCGCGGCGCGCCTGTCTTACGGTGCCTTGTCGGCGCCTGCGGTCGCGCTGGTGCTGGCGGTGCTGCCGCCCAGGCTGCGTGACAGGAAGGCCAGCAGCCTGCTGTAGTACTCGCGCTGGTGCTCAGGCCGGTGGAAACCGTGCCCTTCGGTGCGGTAGTACAGGCTCTCCACCGGTGAGCCGGCCGCCTTCAGCGCTGCTTCCATGCGCTCGGTGTGCTTGATCGGCGCACGCGTGTCTTCGCCGCCAGCGGCCAGGAACACCGGCACTTTCAGCTGTGCGGCCAGGTTCACCGGCGAACGGGTTCCCAGGGTCTTCGGATCGCCTACCCATTCGCGCTGCCAGGCCATGGCCGAATCGCTCAACTGTGCCTCACCACTGAACATCAGCGGCAGGTCGTACACACCGACGTAGCCTGCCGCGCACTGGTACAGCCCGGGTTCGCGGATCGGCCCCATCATCGCGGCATACGCACCGTAGCTGGCCCCATAGATGCAGATGCGGTTGCTGTCGGCGATGCCCTCTGCGATGGCCCAGCGGGTGGCGTCGGTCACATCGTCCTGCATGGCCGCGCCCCACTGCTTCGCACCCGCCTGGGTGAACGCGCGGCCATAGTTGGCCGAACCACGGAAGTTGACCTGCAACACGGCATACCCTGCTGCTGCCAGCATCTGCGGCTCGTTGCTGTAGCTGCCCTCATCGAATACGCCGATGGGGCCACCGTGCGGCAGCACCACCAACGGCAGATTGCGCCCTTCGCTGCCCGGCGGCAGGGTCAGGAAGCCGTGCAGCGGCAGTCCGTCGCGCGCCTTCAGCGAGAACGGACGCACGGTGGCGGCCAGTTTCGGATCGATCCATTCGCTGCGGCTGAGCAGATGCTCGGCCGCCTTTGCGCGGGTGTCGAACAGGTAGAAATCCCCGGGATTGCTGCCCGACCACGTCTGCACCACCACCTTGCCGCCATCGCGGGTACTGGAGGTGATGAACACCGGGCCGCCGAACGCCGCCTCAAGGCTGCGGTACTGACGGGCATCGGCGCCCTTCTCATCGAAGAACCGCGTACGCGGTGCATCGCCGGCAAACAGCGCGCCCACCGGCACGCGGGTGCCCGGGCGGAAGATGATCGCGTAGGGATCGACCACGCCATCGCGCAGCACCTCGCGCCGTTGGCCGGTCTGCGGGTTCCAGCTGACGATGGCATCGGGCCCGGTGGGCTGCTCGACCTGCAGATAGGCCAGCGCGCCATCTTCGGAGAAGCCGATTGCGGTTTCTATCCGGTGGCTCAGCGACTCGTCATTGACCAGCGACCACTGCGCATTGGTCCCGGCGCGGTAGTAGAGCTTGTTGACGTTGTCCGACGCTGCGCCGTGGGCGAAGCGCACTTCACCCTGATGATCGGTAGTGAAATCGGCACGCTGCACGGGTGAACCGGAAACGCGCACGCGACGCCCACTGACCACGTCAAGCCGCTCGACCCGGGTGTAGGGGTCCTCGGCGAAGGGCCATACCGCGATCAGCACATTGCGGTCGTCGCCCGCCAGTTCGTCGGTGAGGAAGGCCGCGACGTCCTCCACCTTCTTCGGCTGGATGCGCGTACCCAACCCGCGCCCCTGCACGCGGTAGCCGACCAGCAGTTCCCCGCCCTTGCCATCGACGTTGACCCCGTACAGTTCACCGGTGGGCTGCGGCGTATCGAGTACTCCAAGCTTCTCGGCCAGGCCGACCAGCAGGCGCTCGTTGCTCACCCATTCAAAGGTGTTGGCGTGGTTCTTGTCCTGCGGGCGGAACACGCCGGCAGGCTTGCGGTCGGACGTGCGCAGGATGACCAGCGCGGTGGAATCGTCCAGCGGTACGGTGCCGGCAACGTAGTCGCCGCCGGGCGAGAGCTTGACGTTCGAAAACGACTCCGGTTTCAGGTACTTCTCCAGGTCCACCCCGCCGGTACCCGCCGACGTCCCGCCCACCGCCGCGCACAACAGCGCGGCAAGTACAGTCCTGCGCATCCTTCCCCCTCCCTGCCCGGACACCCTGTCCAGATTCGCCGATTCTAGGCAGGCCGGCGATGGCTCCGCCAGTGGCGAGGCCGCCATCGCCGGACTCAGGGCGCCTTCTCTGCATTGCCAGTGGCCGTCACCTGCGCCGTTGCTCCGCCCAGGCTGCGCGACAGGAACGCCAGCAGGTGGCCGTAGTAGTCGCGCTGGTTGGCCAGGTTGTACAGCCCATGCCCTTCGTTCTTGTAGTACAGCGCCTGCACAGGCGTTCCGGCCTGCTTCAATGCCGCCTCCATCCGCTCGGTATGCACCACCGGTGCGCGCTGGTCTTCGCGGCCGGCGGCCAGCAGCACCGGCACGCCAACCTGCGCGGCCAGGTTGACCGGCGAGCGTTCGACAAGATCCTTGGGCCGTCCCAACCACTCGCGCAGGTAGATCAACCCGGATTCGTCACTCTGGATATCCCCGCGCGCATACATCAAGGGCAGGTCGTAGATGCCAACGTAACCTGCCGCACAACGGTAAAGACCCGGCTCTCGCACCGTCCCCATCAGCGCCGCATAGGCGCCGTAGCTGGCCCCATAGATGCAGATGCGTTCACGGTCTGCAATTCCCTGCTCGATGGCCCAGCGCGTGGCATCGGTCACATCATCCTGCATCGCCGCGCCCCACTGTTTGCGCGCAGCCTGCGCATGTGCGCGCCCGTAACCGGCCGAGCCACGGAAATTCACCTGCAGCACGGCATAGCCGGCGGCCGCCAGCATCTGCGTCTCGGTGGAGTACGTGCCATCGTCCAGGACCCCGATCGGACCGCCATGCGGCACCACCACCATCGGTAGCGCGCGCATCGGCACCCCCGGTGGCACGGTAAGGAATCCATGCAGGGGGCGGCCGTCGCGGGCCTGCAAGGTGATGGCGCGTACGTCGGCACTCTGCGCCGGGTCGATCCAGTCGCTGCGGCTGATCAGGTGCCGGGCGCGCTTGCCCAGCGTGTCATACAGGTAGAAATCACCCGGATTGCGGCCCGACCAGGATTCCACCAGGACAGTGCTGCCGTCGCGGGTGCTGGAGGTGATGTATACCGGAGCACCCAGCGCGGTTTCCAGGCTGCGATAAAGCCGCGCATCCTCCGAGGTCTCATCGAAGAAGCGCGTGCGTGGGGTAGTGCCCATGAACAGCGCGCCTACCGGCACCTGCGTACCGGGGCGGTGGATGATGCGTGCAGGGTCGGCGAGCTCATCACGCAGAACCGTTCGCCGCTCGTTGCTCTGCGGGTCCCAGCTGACGATCACGTCGGGGCCTTCTGCCTGCTCCACCTGCAGATAGGCCAGGCGGCCGTCGGCCGAGAAGCCGATGGCCGCTTCGTTGCGCGGGTTCAAGGCCTCATCGTGCAGCAGTATCCATTCGCTGCTGGCACCGGCCCGGTAATACAGCTTCTTTTTCTGGTCAGGTCCGACGCCGTAAGCGAAGCGCACTTCGCCCCGGGCATCGGTAGTGAAGGCGGCCTGCGCGATCGGCGCGCGCGCGACCGCGTTGCGGCGACCGGTGCTCACGTCCATGCGTTCGATCTGGGTGGCCGCGTTGTCGGTGAACGGAGTGACCGCCACCAGCACGTTGCGATCGTCGTCCTTCAACTCATCGGTGAGGAAAGCCGCCACCATTCCCGCAGGCTTGACCTTGATGTTGGTGCCCAGTCCGGTTTCAGCGGTGCGGTAGCCGACCAGCAGTTCTCCCCCCTTGCCGTTGGCGTTGATGCCGAACAGCTCGCCGGTGGGCGCTGGTCGATCCAGCACACCCAGCTTCTGCGCCATGCCCACCAGCAGGCGTTCATTGCTTACCCAGTCGAAGGTATGGGCGTGGTTGTTGCGGGGTGGGCGGAAGGTGCCGACCAGCTTCATGTCGGCGATCCGGTAGATCGCCAGCGCCGTACCCGCCTCGATCGGAACCGTGGCAGCCACGTACTCGCCACCCGGCGAAATCTTGATGTCGGCGAATGCTTCCTGCCGCAGGTAGCGGTCCAGGTCCACCCCGCCGGTACCCGCCGACGTCCCGCCCACCACCGCGCACAGCAGCGCGGCAAGCACAATCCTGCGCATCCTTCCCCCTGAGAACGGACTCCCTGCCCGCAGTCTCGATTCTAGGCAGGCAAGCGGGCGTGCCGCCAGTGGGCAGAAAAAACGACGGCACCGTTGCCGGTGCCGTCGTTGCCACTACCTTGGAGAGAGAGTAAGGACGTGGGTTCGGGGGGCGTGCGCCGGGTCAATGGACCCCGCGCACCGCCAGAGTGAGGGCCAAGATGCTGAGGATCACCGCGATGGTGCCGTCCAGCACGCGCCAGGTGCTGGGTTTGGTGAACAGCGGCGCCAGCAGGCGCGCGCCCAGGCCCTGCGCGGTCAGCCACAGGCAGCTGGCGGTGACCACGCCGGCCGCGAAGGCCATGCGCGCATTGCCGAAGTTCTCGGCGATGGAGCCGATCACCATCATGTCCAGCCAGAAGTGCGGATTGATCAGCGAGAAGCCGACTGCCGCCATCAGCACCGCACGACGGCTGCCGTCATCGCTGTCGGCTTCGCCCATGCCACCGCCACCGGCGATCGCACGGCGTGCCGACTTCATCGCATACCAGGCCAAGAAGGCCACACCGGTCCAGAGGACGGCGGTGGTCAGCCACGGCAGCGCGGTGGTGAGCGTGCGCAGGCCGGCCACGCTGGCGAAGATGAAGATTGCATCGATGGCCGCGCAGGTGGCGACCACCGGCACGATGTGCTTGCGCAGGATGCCCTGGCGCAGGATGAAGGCGCTCTGGGCGCCGACCACGGCAAACAGGCCGATGCCGGTAGCCGCACCACTGAACCAGGCACCAAGGCCGGTGCTGGCGGAGATGACCGAGAACATGGGATTCACTACCTTGTCTTGCTTGGGGGGAGCGGTGCCTCGCGAAGGCGGACAGCACCGGAACGGGCGCCATTGTCGCGCCGCAACATAGAAAAGACGAGCTAAACTTACTAAACCAACATTAGCGGAACTTAATCGCCATGCGCATCGACCATGCCCAGCTGCGGGCCCTGGCTGCGGTGATCCGCGAAGGCAGCTTCGACCGTGCCGCGCAGTCGCTCAACGTCACCCCCTCGGCCATCTCGCAGCGGGTCAAGGCACTGGAAGACCGCATCGGCCGCCTGCTGGTCAAGCGCGGCACGCCTGCGACCGCGACTGCCGAGGGCCAGTTGCTGGTGCAGCTGGCCGAGCAGACCGCCCTGCTGGAGCACGACGCGCTGCACCGGATGGGTCTGGCCGACGAGGACCTGCCGCAGGCCAGCATCCCCGTAGCGGTGAACCACGACAGCCTGGAGACCTGGTTCCCACAGGCCGCCCAGCAGTTCGCGCAGGGCACCGGCACCACCCTGGACCTGCGGGTGGAGGACCAGGACCACACCGTCGAACTGCTGCGCCAGGGCACCGTGCTGGGGGCAGTGACCACCCTGGACGAGCCGGTGCAGGGCTGCCAGATCCACGCGCTGGGCAGCATCCGCTACGCCGCCACCTGTACGCCGGAGTTCCGCGAGCAGCACTTCGCCAAGGGCGTGACCGCACAGGCGCTGGCGCAGGCACCGGTGCTGGTGTTCAACCGCAAGGACGACATGCAGTCGCGCTTTGCCCGGCGCATGGCCGGCGCCGACCTGCCCGGCACCGCGCCGACGTGGTGGATTCCTTCCACCCGCGCCTTCGTGCAGGCCAATCTGGGCGGGCTGGGCTGGACGATGAACCCGTTGCCGCTGGTCAAGCGCCATCTGGACGCCGGGCGCCTGGTCTACGTGCGGCAGCGCGCGTGGGAAGACGTGCCGCTGTACTGGCAGCACTGGAAAGGCGACGTGCAGACGATGGCCCTGCTGACCCGGGCAGTGCTGGACGCCGCCTCGGCACTGGTGCAGCGCAGGCGCTGAAGAGGGGACGGAGAGGATCAAGTCGCTTGTGCTACAAACGCCTTGATCCCCTCCGCCCCCTTTTCATGCAAGCATCGGTGCAACCGACGAGGGGGCTGACCGATGGAAACCGAACCGGTATTCCTGCATATCCGCGTGGTGATGGGGATCATCCTCGGCCTGTCCATCACCACCCTGCTGAAGGGGCTGGCGCAGATCATCGAACACCCGCAGCGGCGTGGCTGTTCGGCGCTGCACCTGTGCTGGGTGGTGTGGACGCTGGTATCGCTGGTGACCTTCTGGTGGTGGGAATTCCGCCTGGTTGAAGTACACCGCTGGACGTTTGAAATCTATCTGTTCGTGATCACCTACTGCGCGACCTGGTTCCTGCTGTGCGCGCTGCTGTTTCCCGAAGACCTGCGCGAGTACGGAAGTTACGGCAACTATCTGATGCAGCGTCGACGCTGGATCTTCGGGGTGGTCGCGATATTGACCCTTCTGGATCTTGTGGATACCGCGATCAAAGGGGGAAGCCGATGGCGGCTGCTGGGCGAGGCCTACCCCCTGCATACGGTGCTGATGCTCATCGTCGCCGCGCTGGGCTGGCATCTGCGCAGTACACGCGCGCAACTGGGGCTGGCCGCAGCGACGCTGGCCTATCAACTGGGCTACTTCGCGGCGGAGTACTTCACCATCGGCAGTGAGTGAGGAGCGCCGCCGGTCTCCATCCAATCTCCATAGGCGTCGGCCACAATCGCCCGGTTCCATTCGACCGCAGGTTTCCCAGATGACGATCCACTACCGCAATGCCCGTCCCGATGACGCCGCCGCCTGCATCGACCTGCGCGGGCGTACCCGCGAGAACGCCTTCAGTGCAGCGCAACTGGCCGAGCTGGGCATCACCGCAGAAAGCTGGGCCGCAGGTATCGCCGATGGCGATTCGATTGGCCGCGTCGCCTGGGAGGGCCAACGGATGGCCGGTTACTGCTTTGCCGACCGCGAAAGCGGCGAGGTGCTGGTGCTGGCGCTGCTGCCGGAATTCGAGAACCGTGGCATCGGCCGGCAACTGCTGCAGGACGTGGTCAGCCTGAGCCGCGATGCCGGCCACAGCCGCCTGTTCCTGGCCTGCTCGGCCGACCCGCGCTCGCGTTCCCATGGCTTCTACCGGCACCTGGGCTGGAAGGCGACCGGCGAGATCGATGAGGCCGGTGACGAGATCCTTGAGCTGGCGTGATCGAGGGCATCGCCGGGCGTGGCCCGGCGCTACCGGGTGAGGGTGCCGCAAGCCGTCGGATGCTGCGTTGCATCAAAATCGGACCGGAAGCGGTTAAAATTGCCACAGGAATGCTGCAAGGCGTTGTTTCTTCACGCTCTTTCCCTGTTTCTTGCGCATCCTGACCCCCTTCCCCGCCAACGATCCCGCCCCCATGAAGAAATTTGGCAAGGCCCTGCTCGCCCTGCTCGTGCTGCTGTTGCTGGTGGCCGCGCTGTTCCTGTACTGGCCGCTGACCCAGCGCTCGGTGCCCGCCGCGAACAACGACAAGCCCGTCGATGTCGTGCTGGTCGGCGCCGGCATCATGAGCATCACCCTGGCCACCTACCTGCAGGAACTGCAGCCGGACTGGAACATCCAGGTCTACGAGCGCCTCGACGGCGTCGCCGGTGAAAGCTCGGACGGCTGGAACAACGCCGGCACCGGCCACTCGGCATTCGCCGAACTGAACTACACCCCGGAACTGCCCGATGGCAGCATCGAGACCAAGCGCGCGGTCGGCATCGCCGAATCGTTCGAAGTCTCGCGCCAGTTCTGGTCGCACCAGGTGAAGGAAGGGCGGCTGAGCCAGCCCAGCGACTTCATCAACCCGACCCCGCACATGAGCTTCGTCTGGGGCGATGACAACATCGCCTACCTGCACAAGCGCCAGCAGGCGCTGGTGAAGAACCCGCTGTTCTACGGCATGCAGTACTCCGAGGACCCGGCGCAGATCAAGCAGTGGGCACCGCTGCTGATGGAAGGCCGCGACCCGAAGCAGAAGGTTGCCGCAACGTGGATGCCGCTGGGCACCGACGTCAACTTCGGCGTCATCACCCGCCAGCTGACCGCCGGCCTGCAGCACAGCCCGAACTTCGGCCTGCACCTCAACCACGAGGTCAGCGCGTTGCGGCAGAACGCGGACAAGAGCTGGAACGTGACGGTGAAGGACCTCAAGGCCGGCACCGAATCGACCACCCACGCCCGCTTCGTGTTCATCGGTGCCGGTGGCGCGGCGCTGAAGCTGCTGCAGATGTCGGGCATCCCGGAATCGAAGGACTACGCCGGCTTCCCGGTGGGCGGCCAGTTCCTCGCCTTCCAGGGCCAGGACGTGACCTCGCGCCACGGCGTGAAGGCCTATGGCATGGCCGAGACCGGTTCGCCGCCGATGTCGGTGCCGCACCTGGATGCGCGCAAGCTGGATGGCAAGCCGGTGGTCCTGTTCGGGCCGTTCGCGCTGTACAGCACCAAGTTCCTCAAGCACGGCTCGTGGTGGGACCTGTATTCGTCGGTCAACCACAACAACGTAGGCCCGATGCTGGAAGTGGGCAAGGACAACCTGGACCTGGTGCAGTACCTGATGGGCCAGGCGCGCCTGAACGATGCCGATCGCCAGGCCGAACTGGTCAAGTACTTCCCCAATGCCAAGCCGGGCGACTGGAAGCTGGTCACCGCCGGCCAGCGCGTGCAGATCATCAAGCGTGATCCGTTGAAGGGCGCGGTGCTGCAGTTCGGTACCGAGATCGTGACCGACAAGGACCACACCCTCGCTGCGCTGCTGGGTGCCTCGCCGGGCGCTTCGACCTCGCCGCCGATCATGCTGGACCTGATGGCCAAGGCCTTCCCGGAACAGATGAAGGCCGGTTGGGAAGCCCGCCTGCGCGAGATCGTTCCCTCGTACGGCCGCAAGCTCAACGAAAGTGCCGCGCTGACCAACGAGATCCGCACGTTGACCAGCCAGACCCTGCACCTGCCCTACCTGGAGGTTCCGGTGGAAGCAGGTACGACGCCAGCACTGGCACCGACGGCCGCGCCGGCCCCGGCCAAGGAAAAGCGCAACGCCAACGAAGAGCTGCAGGCGCTGTAAGCCTGCGCTTGGCGGATGCCTGCAGACGGCCACCTTCGGGTGGCCGTCTGCGTTTGCGGGCGGCGACGGGGCGGATCCCTCCCGCACGGGAGGGCTCTGACCCGTTCCGGGAGACCCCTCGCAGGGTCAGGGCCCAGTGCCTGCGGCAACGGGATCCGATTCCGCCCTGACGCTTGCTGCGCGCCTGAAAGCCCCTGCGCAATGACGCGAATTGTAATGTTGTTAAGAATTATTTACATTTGCGTCCTGCGCAGTGACCGCGCCCCTCCAGATGGACCTGACGTGCCCGAAGCCGCCGCCCCGGGTGCTGGACGACTGTTGCCGCCCCTTCCCCGCCTCTACGCTTCGAGCCCGCCATGACCCAGATTTTCCCCAGCCGCCTGCCCCGCCGTGCGCTGCTGCCCGCCGCCCTGCTGTCCTGCCTCACCCTGGCTGCGCCGTCGGCATTGGCCGAGGTCGCTGCCGACGCCTCCGATGCCAAGACCCTGGACCGGGTGAGCGTGCGCGCCGAGCAGTCCGCGCCACCATCGAGCACCACCCGCCTGCCGATCACCCTGCAGGAAACACCGCAGTCGTCGACGGTGATCGGCCTGCAGCGCCTGCAGGACGAATCGTTGTTCAGCCTCAACGACGTGATGCGCAATGTCACCGGCGTCAGCGTGTCCTTCTATGACACCCAGCGCCCGCTGTACTACGCGCGTGGTTTTGCCATCACCGATTTCCAGGTGGATGGCATTCCGACCTACAGCGGCTCGACCAACCAGGAATACGACACCGCCTTCTATGACCGGGTGGAAGTGATCCGCGGCGCCAACGGCCTGCTCAGCGGCGCGGGTGTGCCGTCGGCCACGGTGAACCTGCTGCGCAAGCGCCCGGGCAAGGAGTTCGACGCTTCGTTCTCGGTCAGTGCCGGCAGCTGGGACTACCGCCGCATGGAAGCGGACGTGACCGCACCACTGACCGCCGACGGCCGCTTCCGCAGCCGCGTGGTCGCCGCCTACACCGATCGTGATTTCTATTACGACCGCTACAAAGAGAACAAGATGGCCGGCATGGCCGTGCTGGAAGGCGATGTGACCGACAGCACCACGGTGACCGTCGGCTACCAGACCCAGGACAACAACCCGGTGGGCTCGACCTGGGGCACCGTGCCGTTCTTCGACAGCCAGGGCAACTTCGCCCATCTGCCGCGCTCGACCAACCTTGCACCGAAGTGGAGCTACTGGCAGCGCGAGACCAGCACGGTGTTCGCCAACCTGGAGCAGCGCTTCGGTGACAACTGGCTGCTGAAGATCAACACCGCCTACACGCGTGGCAACGTGCAGAACATGCGCCTGTACGGCACCGGCAATCCCGACCCGATGACCGGCGCGGGCATCTACCTGCGCACCGCCGCCGGCGATTCGGAAGACACCCGCCGCAACGTCGACGCCTACCTGACCGGCACCTTCAACCTGTGGGGCCAGCAGCACGACGTGACCGTGGGCGCGCAGTGGGCCGACCTGGAAGGCACCACCAACACCCTTGCGCTGAACTACCCGCGTGACTGGGCTCGTTGCGGCAGCGAGCGCTGCTACTACATTCCCAACGTGCACACCTGGGATGGCGACATCTCCGAAGTGACCTACACCCTGACCGGCGCACGCCGCGTGGCCAAGACCACGCAGAGCGGCTTCTACCTGGCCACCCGCCTGCGCCTGGCCGATCCGCTGGCGCTGATCGCCGGCGCACGCCTGAGCCGCTGGCAGACCCAGACCCGCGCCTACAACGCGGCCGGCGCTTACACCGCCACCAGCGGCGCGTACAAGGTGAGCGATGAAATCACCCCGTACGTGGGCCTGGTGTACGACATCACCCCGAACGTGGCGGCCTATGCCAGCTACACCGAGATCTTCAACCCGCAGAACTACAAGGACCGCAACGAGAACCTGCTGGCGCCGGTGCAGGGCTCCAACCTGGAAGCGGGCCTGAAGACGCAGTGGTTCGACGGCCGTTTGACCGCCAACGCGGCGGTGTTCGAAGCCAAGCAGGACAACTACGCGGTGCGTGACATGAGCGTGCCGGAAGGCTCGTTGAGCGACGGCAGCTCGGCCTACATCGGCGTCAACGGCACCAAGGCGCGCGGCTGGGAAGTGGACGTCAACGGCGAGATCCTGCCGGGCTGGACGGTCAATGCCGGCTATACCCACGTCAAGGTGACCCGCGCGGCCACCGACCTGCTGTACGCCAATCCGGCCGAAAACCTGCTGCAGCTCAACACCCAGCTGCAGCTGCGCGGCGCGCTGGAACGCCTGAGCATCGGCGGTGGCGTGCAGTGGCAGAGCAAGGTGCAGGGCTACAACATCCCCTACCCGGTGGGTGTGGGCACCACGGTGACGGTGAACCAGCCGGCGTATGCGCTGGTGCAGTTCAACGCCAACTACCGCATCAGCGACAACTGGACGGCGACGCTGAGCGTGCGCAACGCGCTGGACAAGACCTACTGGGCCAACCTGGACTACAACAACTACGGCGAACCGCGCTTCGTGGCGGCCAGCCTGCGCTGGAAGTTCTGAGCAACCCGGGAACGGTGGGTGCCGACCATTGGGGGGTGCCCACTGTTGGGGGTGGGTGCCGACCGTTGGTCGGCACGCTTCTGACGCTCCGCCACGACCCACGGTCGTGGCCCACCTGAATGGGCCCGCCTTCGCGCGGGCCTTTTCTTTGCTGCACTGCGGGTTGCACACCCCTCCGTAATTATGGCGTAATTATTCCAACGCCATTCGGAAGTCCGTCGATGAACCCGAGTTGGGACACGCTGGAGCGGGGCCGCCAGGCGCGGCTGGAACGCGCCGCGCCATGGGCCAGGGGCCACGAGGTGGCGGCTGGCGATGTCGCCGAGCTGCTGCACGCGCTGCTGGAGCCGGACGACAAGGTCTGCCTGGAAGGCAACAACCAGAAGCAGGCCGACTTCCTCGCCCAGACGCTGGCCGACCTCGACCCGGCACGGGTGCATGACCTGCACATGGTGCAGTCGGTGCTGTCGCTGCCCTCGCACCTGGATGTGTTCGAACGCGGCATCGCCTCCAGGCTGGACTTCTCCTTCTCCGGGCCGCAGTCGGTGCGGCTGGCCAACCTGGTGGCCGAAGGACGCATCCAGATCGGTGCCATCCACACCTACCTGGAACTGTTCGGCCGCTACTTCATCGACCTCACTCCGCGTGTGGCACTGGTCGCGGCGCAGGCTGCCGACCGCCACGGCAATCTCTACACCGGCCCCAACACCGAAGACACGCCGGTGATCGTGGAGGCCACCGCATTCGGTGGCGGCATCGTCATCGCCCAGGTCAACGAGATCGTCGACACCCTCCCCCGCGTCGATATTCCTGCCGACTGGGTCAACTTCGTGGTGCAGGCGCCGCGCCCGAACCATATCGAACCGCTGTTCACCCGCGATCCGGCACAGATCTCCGAGATCCAGGTGCTGATGGCGATGATGGCGATCAAGGGCATCTACGCCGAGTACGGGGTGAACCGGCTCAACCATGGCATCGGTTTCGATACAGCAGCAATCGAACTGCTGCTGCCGACCTACGCCGAGTCGCTGGGGCTGAAGGGAAAGATCTGCCAGCACTGGGCACTCAATCCGCACCCGGCGCTGATTCCAGCCATCGAATCGGGTTTCGTCAAATCCGTGCACTCGTTCGGGTCGGAACTGGGCATGGAGAAGTACATCGCCGCGCGCGGTGATGTGTTCTTCACCGGCGCCGATGGTTCGATGCGCTCCAACCGTGCGTTCTCGCAGACCGCAGGGCTGTATGCCTGCGACATGTTCATCGGCTCCACCCTGCAGATCGACCTGCAGGGCAACAGCTCCACCGCAACGCGCGACCGCATCGCCGGCTTTGGCGGTGCACCCAACATGGGTTCGGATGCCCGCGGCCGCCGCCACGCCAGCGACGCCTGGATCAAGGCGGGCCAGCAGGCCGCGCGGCCCGGCGAGATGCCACGCGGGCGCAAACTGGTGGTGCAGATGGTGGAAACCTTCCGCGAGCACATGGCGCCGGCCTTCGTCGACCGCCTCGATGCCTGGGACCTGGCCGAGCGCGCGAGCATGCCGCTGCCGCCAGTGATGATCTACGGCGACGACGTCAGCCATGTGCTGACCGAGGAAGGCATCGCCAACCTGCTGCTGTGCCGCAGCCCGGAAGAACGCGAGCAGGCGATCCGCGGCGTGGCTGGCTATACCGCCGTGGGCAGGGGACGCGACCGCGCCATGGTGGAAAACCTGCGCGACCGCGGAGTGATCCGCCGCCCGGACGATCTCGGCATCAACGTGCGCGATGCCAGCCGCGATCTTCTTGCTGCGCGTTCGGTGAAAGACCTGGTGCGCTGGTCCGGCGGTCTGTACGACCCGCCCAAGCGCTTCCGCAACTGGTAAGGGCCACGCCATGGAAACCCTCGACTATCGATTCGCCGGCACGACGCCCGTGCGCTTCCCCACCGATGCGGTGCTGGTGGGCGTACTGGCCTCGGGCAACCTGGAAATCCTGCTGGAACCGGCCGAGCTGGACGGTGCGATGACCGTGCGCATCATCACCGCTGCACGTGGCTTCGGCACGGTATGGCAGGCGGTGATCGCCGACTTCGCCCAGCGTCATCCCCTGCGCGATGTACGCGTGTCGATCAACGATGCCGGCGCTACACCGGCGGTGGTCAGCCTGCGCCTGGACCAGGCCGTCGAGACCCTGCTTGCCGGAGGCCAGCCATGACGCTCGCACAGCGCACCAGCTATTACGAAGCCGATGCCCGCGCGCGCATCGCCGGGCTGCTTGATGCAGGATCGTTCCGCGAATTTCTCGGCCCGGCCCAGCGCGCCATCAGCCCGCATCTGGCGCAGCTGGACCAGCCGGCCGCCTTCGACGATGGCATCGTCGTCGGTGAGGGACGCCTGCACGGCAAGCACGTGCTGGTAGCCGCACAGCAGGGTGAATTCATGGGCGGCGGCGTGGGTGAGGTGCATGGCGCCAAGTTGACCGGCCTGCTGCGCCGCGCGGCGGACACCCATCCCGATGGCGTGCTGCTGCTGCTCGATACCGGCGGTGTGCGCCTGCATGAAGCCAATGCGGGATTGATCGCCATTTCCGAAATCATGCGCGCCACGCTCGGCGCGCGGGCCGCCGGGGTACCGGTGGTGGCGCTGATCGGCAGCGGCAACGGCGCCTTCGGTGGCATGGGCATCGTCGCCCGCTGCTGCAGCACGGTGATCATGTCCGAAGAAGGACGGCTGTCTCTGTCCGGCCCCGAAGTGATCGAGACCGTGCGCGGCGTGGAGGAATTCGATTCGCGCGACCGCGCATTGGTGTGGCGGGTGACCGGTGGCAAGCACCGCTACCTGATCGACCAGGCGCAGGTGCTGGTGCCCGATGCGATCAGCGCGTTCGCCGAGGCCGCCTCGGATGCGCTGCAGCCAGACACCGCCAGCGCCGACCCCGACGCGGCACTGGCCGCGCTGCAGGCACGCCACGCCGCGCTGAAGGCGCGCGTACAGGCGTGGGGCGACTGCAACGATGGCCTGCAGATCTGGGCACGCCAGGGCATTGCCGACCCGGAACGCCTGGCGCTGCTGGAAACCGATGCCTTTCTTGCCGCCACTGCGCAGCGGAGCCTGCCATGAGCCTGCCATTGAATTCGCTGCTGGACGCACTGTTCCCGCGTGGCCATACGATCGCGGTGAACGATTCGATACTGACCGGCACAGCGACCACCGACGACGGTGAGGTAACGGTGATCGGCACCACCGACAGGATCGAAGTCGGTGTGGACCACGCGCTGGTGCTGGCCGACACCGTGCTGGCCAGCACCGCGGCACATCCGCAGCGCCCCATCGTGATGCTGGTCGATACCGCCGGCCAGCGGCTGGCGCGCCGCGATGAACTGCTGGGCATCAACGGCTACTTCGCCCACCTCGCACAGACCCTGGACCTGGCCCGCCGCCGTGGCGCTCGCCTGGTCACGCTGGTCTACGGCGAATCGGTCAGCGGCGGCTTCCTGTCGTTCGGGCTGATGGCCGACCTCATCCATGCCCTGCCCGATGCGCAGGTGCGGGTGATGGATCTGCGCGCGATGGCACGGGTGACCAAGCAGCCGTTGGAAAAACTGCAGGCGCTCAGCCTGACCTCGCCGGTGTTCGCACCGGGCGTGGAGAACTACGTGGCGATGGGCGCAGTGCAATCGCTGTGGGATGGCGATCTGGCGCATCACCTGCTTGAAGCACTGCGTGCAGCCGTCGACGGAGACCATCGCGCTGCACTCGGCGCCGAACGGGGTGGCCGTACGCTGGCTGCGCAGGTAGCCACTGCTGTGAGCCAGGGCAATGCCTGAGCGGCCCGCCCGGCACACGCTGGTCTGGCTGTCGGCCGATGCCGATTGGCGGGCCGATCTGCCCGCGTACGAGCCGCGTCTTGCCGCCTGGTTCGCGCAGGGCTTCCCTGCAGTGGTGGCGCGTCGTGCCGCGGATGATGCCGATACGCGCCTGCGATTGGGCGTTCCGTTGCCACCGGCCGAAGGCAAGCAGCGCCTGTCGTTGCGCGTACCGCTGTGCGACGTCGCGCACATGCGCGCTCCGCCGGCGTTGAGCGAGCTGCTGGCAGCAGGCGACGCAGGTATTCCACAGCCGTGGCAGGAATCACTCCACGACCTGCAGGCACTGGCGCCGGCCCGTGTGTTCGGCGCCTTCGCCTGGCAATGGCTGACCGCCCTGCCCTATATACATGAGCGTTCGGACATCGACCTGCTGTGGCAGGTGACCGATGCCGCGCAGGCCGAGGCGCTGATCGCGCAGTTGCTGGCATGGCAGACCCGCCATCCGCATCGCCTTGATGGCGAGCTGTGCCTGCCCGATGGTGGCGCGGTGAACTGGCGCGAACTTGCCGGCCGCAGTCGCCAGGTGCTGGTGAAACGCCTTGATGGAGCCGCATTGGAAGCGCGTGATGCACTGTTCGCCACGCGCGAGGCGATCGCATGATCGCCGCCCCGAAGCCGTTGTTGGCACGCGACGCGGTGGTCGACAGCGCACGCCTGGGACGGCTGGCCATTGCCAGCCTGCACGCCGAACTGGCGTGCGCCCCGAAGCCGGGCCTGGTCACACCGTTCGACAGCGGCAGCCATGACGACATGGATGCCGGCACTTTCCTGCGCAGTCTGTTCGCCCTGCGCCACTACTTCACGGCAGTGGCCAGGGCCGGTGCCGCCGGCGCCCCCTTCACGGTGCTGCGCGATCACGGTATTGCCGCTGAAGCGGCCATGCTGGCCGCCACCGCCGGCATCAACACCCATCGCGGTGCGATCTTCAGCCTTGGCCTGCTGGTGGCCGCCGCTGCTGAGCGCAGGCGCGTGCATGACCATGCCGTGCCGGGCGCGCAGGTGTGCCTGGCGGTTCAGCAGTGGAAAGACGCACTCATCGCTGCGCCGCTGGACCCGCACAGCCCGGGACAGCGCGCACGTGCGCGTCATGGGGTCTGCGGCGTACGCGAACAGGCTGCCGCCGGCTACCCGGTGCTGCGCGAGCTGGCCCTGCCTGCCCTGCGCCATGCGCTGGACAGCGGCCTGCCGCGCGACGCCGCGTTGTGCCAGACGCTGATGCAGCTGGTGGCACAGGTGGACGATCTGAACCTGCTGCATCGCGGCGGTAGCGAGGGCCTGCGCTGGGCGCAACAACAAGCGGCCACATTCCTTTCCGCCGGTGGCGCCTTCGCGCCGGACTGGCGCGTGCGCCTGCAGTCCATCGGAAATGCGTTCGTGAGGCGTCGGCTCAGCCCGGGTGGCAGTGCCGATCTGCTGGCCTGCGCCTGGTTCCTGCTGCAGCAGGAGGGCGCATGAGCCTGGCCCTGCTCTGCCCCGGACAGGGTGCGCAGCATCCGGCGATGTTCGACCATGTGCGCGGCATGGCCGCTGCACGCGCGGTACTGGATGCGGCGAGCGACGCGCTGGGGCGCGATGTGTTCGCGGCTGCGGCCGCCGACGACCGCTTCGACAACGCGCAGGCGCAGCCGCTACTGTGCGCCGCCAGCATCGCGCACTGGCATGCCCTGCGCGGCGCCGTGCCGGACCCGATCGTGGTGGCCGGGTACAGCATCGGCGAACTGGCGGCACATGCCATCGCCGATAGTTTCGACGTGACCACCTGCCTGTCCCTGTCGGCGCAGCGTGCACGATTCATGGACGCCGTCAGTCCGGTCGATGCCGGAATGCAGGCGATGCTGGGGCTGGATCGACAGACGGTGCAGACGCTGTGCGAAATCCACGGCACGCACGTGGCGATCGCCAACGGCACAGATCATTTCATCGTTGGCGGCACGCTGCCGGCACTGCGTGCGCTGGCCGCTGCCGCGCACGCACAGGGTGCCGAGGTGCGCGTGCTGCCGGTACATGTGCCGGCGCATACGCCACTGCTGTCGGCGGCGGTCACACCGTTTGCCGCCGCACTGCAGGCCACCACGTTGCACGCGCCGCGCCTGCCGTTGCTGGCCGGCATCGACGCACGGCCGGTGCGCGACACCGCAGCGGTGGTGCACACGCTGTCCGCGCAGCTGGCACAGACCATCGAATGGGCACAGGTGATGCGCCAGGCCTTCGAGCGCGGCGCGCGGGTGTTCCTGCAGCTGGGCCCGGGCAACGCACTGGCACGCATGATCGCGCCGGCCTATCGGTGCTGCGAGGTACGCGCGATCGAGGAATTCCAGAGCCTGGACGGCGCGGCGGCGTGGGTCCGCAGCGCGCTGCAGCGGCTGCAGTAACGGGTTTGAGCAGTACGTAACGCGCAGTACGTAACAGGCCATACCCCGGGATGGCGGGCTTCCATCCGTGCAACACGCGAATCAGGTGTCTGGGAGGGCGCATGACTCCACAAATTGCAACGATCATCGGTCTGGTGATCATGTTCATCGTCGCCACCGCGATGCCGATCAACATGGGCGCCGTCGCCTTCGCACTGGCCTTCATCGTCGGCGGGCTCTGGGTCGACATGGGGGGCAAGGAGGTTCTCGCCGGCTTCCCGGGCGACCTGTTCCTGACCCTGGTCGGCATCACCTACCTGTTCGCGATCGCGCAGAAGAACGGCACCATCGACCTGCTGGTGCACTGGGCGGTGAAAGCGGTACGCGGCCATATCGTGGCCATCCCGTGGGTGATGTTCGTGATCACCGCCGTGCTGACCGCCTTCGGCGCGCTGGGCCCGGCCGCGGTTGCGATCATCGGCCCGGTCGCGCTGCGCTTTGCCAAGCAGTACAACATCAATCCGTTGATGATGGGCCTGCTGGTGATCCATGGCGCGCAGGCGGGTGGCTTCTCGCCGATCAGCGTGTACGGCAGCATCACCAATGGCGTGGTGCAGAAGGCCGGGCTGGAAGTCACCGAAATGGCGGTGTTCCTGACCAGCCTCGGCTTCAACTTCATGATGGCCACGATCTGCTTCTTCGCCTTCGGAGGCATCGCGCTGCTGCGTCGCGGTTCGATCACTGCGGCGGGCACGGTGGGCAACGCGGAGCTGGCGATGGCCGGCGGCCCGCAGGCTTCGTCGCGGCAGTTCGCCATCGAAGGCCACGGTGCGCTGGTCGCAGCCGGTGGTGGCACCCTGTCCAACGATCCGGTGGCACTGGATGCGGTGGGCCTGACCCGCGAGCGCTTGTTCACCCTGATCGGCCTGCTCGGCCTGGGTGTGGCCGCGCTGATCTACAACCTCAACGTCGGCCTGGTTTCGATCACCGTTGCAGTGGTGCTGGCCCTGCTGTCGCCGCAGAGCCAGAAGGGTGCGGTGGACGGCATCAGCTGGTCCACCGTGCTGCTGATCTGCGGCGTGGTCACCTACATCGGCGTGCTGGAACATGCCGGTGCCGTGGACTTCATCGGCCACGGCGTCTCCAGCATCGGCATCCCGCTGCTGGGCGCGCTGCTGGTCTGCTACGTGGGCGGCATCGTCTCCGCATTCGCCTCGTCGGCGGCGGTGCTGGGTGCCACCATTCCGCTGGCCGTGCCATTCCTGATGCAGGGCCATCTCAGTGCCGCTGGCGTGATCTGCGCGCTGGCCGTTTCCTCCACCATCGTCGATGTCAGTCCGTTCTCGACCAACGGCGCACTGGTGGTGGCCTCGGCCGCGAAGGAAGAACGCGAAACGCTGTTCCGCCGCTTCCTGGTCTACAGCGGCCTGGTGGTGGCATTCGGCCCGCTGCTGGCGTGGCTGGTGTTCGTGGTGCCGGGCTGGATGTAAATGCCTGCGGTAGTGCCGGTCGCGGGCCGGCAACCTCGTGGATCCGTCGATCGGTCACGGGTTGCCGGCCAGCGGCAGGCACTACCTGGCGTTACACTTTCCGCATGACCATCGCTCCCGCTCCGCGTCCCCCGAAGAAGCGCGCCCCTCTGTATGAGGAGGTGGCAGAACACGTGCGCGAGCGGATCTACGACTACCGCCTGCCGCCGGGCGAGTGGATCGACGAGCCGGCGCTGTGCGAGGAACTGGCCATCAGCCGTACGCCCCTGCGCGAAGCGTTGAAGCTGCTCGCCGCCGAAGGCCTGGTGCAGATCGATGCCGGCCGCGGCGCACGGGTAACCCGGCTGACCCTGGAAGACCTCAACCAGCTGTTCCCGGTGATGGCGATGCTGGAAGGCCGATGTGCGCATGAAGCGGTCAAGCACATCGATGACGCAGGCGTGCAGCAGCTGGAGGACCTGCACGCGGCGATGGAAGCGGCCGCCACCGAGGGCAACATCGCCGAGTACTACCGCAACAACTACCTCATCCACGAGACAGTGCAGCATTACGCCGGCAACCCGTGGCTGATCCGCATCACCCACGACCTGCACCGCATCCTGAAGATGCATCGCGGCCGCCAGCTGCTGGCGCCGGGCCGCACCGCACAGTCGCTGGCCGAACACCGCGAACTGATGGACTGCTTCCGCCAGCGCGATGCTGCAGCCGCCGAACGCACGATGGAACGCCACCTGCTCAGCCAGGGCCAGGCCTTGGCTGCGTATGTGGCCAGCGGCGGATTGTTGAACGTGCCTGCGCCGTTGCCGACCGAAGGCGGAAGCTGAGCTCATGGGATTGCCGGCCAGCGGCCGGCACTACCCCGGCGAGGCCCGGTCACGGTAGTGCCGGCCGCTGGCCGGCAACTTGGAATCTCTCCTCAATCGCCGCCGCCGCAGCTGCCGCCGTCTCCGCCCCCACCGCTGTCGCCACTGCTGCAGTCGGAACTGCTGTAGCTGTGGTGGCTGTTGCTGTCCCCGGAATAGCCCCCGGAGAAATCAGCCGGTCCACCGCTGCTGCCATCGGCGCGCGCGGGCGAACCATCGGCGGTTGCCATCGCCATGCACAGGATCGCGCCGACCAGCGGCAGCAGCCACACCACCAGCAGCTGCCCGGCGCGGCTGCTGGCGGGAAGGTCATCGCGGCCCAGCACCACGAAACTGGCCACCAGGTTGAGCCCCAGCACCAGGGCAATCAGGACGAGGGTCACAGCCAGCATGGCGCAGCTCCTTGCGACGGGTTCGGGCCCGCAGACGATACCACCGCTGCCGGTTCGCCCTGCTTGTCATGAAGATGGGACAATGTGGGGCGCGCCGGCCTGCCCTCGGGGCCGCCGGCCCCCCTGCACCAGACGGAAGAAGAAGAACAACAACATGCTGAAAGTCATTTTCGATACCGACCCGGGCGTCGACGACGCGCTGGCTCTGCTGTACCTGCACAAGCACCCGCAGATCGACCTGATCGGCGTCACCACCACCTTCGGCAATGCCTCGGTGGAGTCGACCACCCACAACGCGCTGTACCTGAAGCAGGCCTGGGGCCTGTCCGCGCCGGTCGCGCGCGGCGCCGACGGCCCGCTGCAGCCCGAAGCCACCCCGGAAGCCTGGCCGGTGCACATCCATGGCCACAACGGCCTGGGCAACCACCCGGTGCCGGAAGCGCTGGACGCAACCGCCGACAGCCGTCCCGCGCACCAGCTGATCATCGACCTGGTGCGCGCCCATCCGGGCGAAGTGACCCTGGTGGCGGTCGGCCGCATGACCAACCTGGCGCTGGCCCTGCAGCAGGCCCCGGACATCGCCGGCCTGGTGCGTGGCGTGGTACTGATGGGCGGTGCGTTCCACGTCAACGGCAACATCACCCCGGCGGCCGAGGCCAACATCTGGGGCGACGCGGAAGCGGCCGACATCGTGTTCACCGCCCACTGGCCGGTCACCGCGATCGGTCTGGACGTGACCACCCGCGTCGAGATGAACCGCGACGGCCTGGACAAGCTGGCCGCGATCGGCGGCGCCGATGCCGAACTTGTGCGCGCCCTGTCGCAGGACTACGTCGACTTCTATCTGCAGGCCGGCCACAAGGGCATGGTCGTGCATGACTGCTGCGCCTGCATCGCCCTGACCCGCCCGGAGCTGTTCCAGTTCGAGCGCGCCAGCGTGCGTGTGGCCACCGACGGCGTCGCCCGTGGCATGACCATTCCCAAGCCGGAAGGCATGGGCTTCGGCCCCAGCGTGTGGGACGGCCATGTCCTGCAGTCCATCGCCATCGGCGTGGATGCGGCCGCGGTGCTGGCCGACATCGAGCAGACCCTGAAGGTCTAAGCGCTCACTGCCCGCCCCGGGACACGGGGCGGGTCTTCGGCACGGTCTCCGGCAGCGTCCACAGCACCGGCAGCACCAGCACCGCCACCAGCGCGATCATCGCCCCCGGCGCCGCCGCCCAACCGCTGCGTTCCACCCACCATTGCGCCAACCACGGCGTCGCCCCGCCGAACACTGCGGTGGCCATGGTCACCCCCAGCGCCAGCCCACTGACCCGGCCCTCGCCGGGGAACTGCTCGGCCGTGGCCGGTGCCGCCACCGCACTGATACCGCCGGCCACACAGGCCAGGCTCACCGCTGCCAGCACGATGCCCAACGGCGCAGCAGAGGCCATCCAGCCGAACATCGACAGCGGCAGCAGCGCCGCCAGCACCGTCAGCCCCAGCAGCAGCGGACGCCGCCCGAAGCGATCGGACAGCGCCCCGCACAGCGGGGTGATCGCGATCACCGCCACCGCCGCAATCGTCGACAGCCACAGCGCACCACCTTCATCGTGCCCCTGCGCGTGCAGGAACGCCGGCACATACGTAATGCCCACGTAGTAGGTGATCGAACCCAGTGCGGAAATCGCGAACGTGCGCGCCACCGCACCAGGATGGTTGCGCAGCACGTGCCGCAGCGGCGTAGCCGGAATGCTGCCTTCGCGCCGCTGCCGTTCGAACTCCGGCGATTCGTGCATGCCCGAACGCGCGATCAGGATCACCAGTGCCAGCGCCGCGCCGAAGAAGAACGGGATCCGCCAGCCCCAGCTGTCCAGCTGCGGCGCAGGCAGCAGGGCCACGGTGAGCGCGGAGATCGCCACCGCCAGCAACGCGCCCACTTCGCTGGCCGCCGAGGCCAGCGAGGTGACCAGGCCACGTCGTCGCGCCGGCGCGCTTTCCAGAAGATAGGCGACCACGCCGGTGTATTCGCCGCCCACGGAGAAGGCCATCACGCAGCGCAGGATCAGCAACAGCACGCCAGCAGTCGCACCGGCGGTGGCCGCGGTCGGCAGCAACGCGGTGGCCAGCATGGCCGCGGCCATCAGTGCCATCGAGGCCAGCAGCATCCAGCGCCGGCCGAGCCGGTCACCCAGGTGGCCGAAGCACAGCGCACCGAGCGGACGCATCAGGTAGGACACCGCGAAGCCGGCCAGGGTGACCAGCATCGCCTCTTCGCCACCGCCGAAGAACACCCGCGACAGCACCGTGGCGAAGTACAGGTACAGGGTGAAGTCGTACCACTCCACCACCGTGGACAGGCCGGCCACCCACATCGAGCGCTGCCGTCCTGCGGTCATTGCGTGCTTTCCTTCATGGCCGCAGCGTGTCATGAAGGCGGTGACGATGCAGTAGATCCACGCCATGCGTGGATGGCCTGCCCCGCCAGACTTCAGGCCGGTAACTGCAACAGCGCCTGCAAACCGCCGCCCTCGCGATTGTGCAGCCGTAGAGAACCACCGAGCGATTGCGCCAGCTGCACGGCGATGGCCAGACCGAGCCCGGTACCGCCGGTATCCCGGTTGCGTGAGCTTTCCAGCCGATGGAAGGGCGCCAATACCGCCTGCAGCTGGTCTTCGGGAATACCGGGGCCACGATCGGAAATCCGAATCCACACCCTGCCCACCTCGTCGCGACCGGCATCAATCTCCGCGCTCCCGGCATAGCGCAAAGCGTTGTCGACCAGATTGCCGACCACCCGCCGCAGTGGTTGCGGCCACGTCTGCACGATCAGGCCGCTCGGGGCGCCACCACTGACTGGCTTGCCCACGTCCTGGTAATCGCCGACCACGCTGGACAGGAATGCCGCCAGATCCATTGCCACCGGCTCACCACTGGCCACATGGCTGCTGCGCGCGTACGCCACGCCTTCGCGTACCAGCTGTCCCAGATGGTCCAGATCGGCCAGCAGCCGTTGCTGGGTGGCGTCTTCAGGCAGCGTTTCCACCCGCAGCTTCATCCGCGTGATCGGCGTCTGCAGATCGTGCGAGATCGCCGCCAGGATCTGCAGGCGTTCACTGACATGCCCCCGGATGCGGGCCTGCAGTGCGTTGAGTGCCGTTGCTGCGGTGCCTACCTCCGCGGGACCGTCTTCAGGTAGCGCCGGCCCGTCCTGGCCGGGCTGCAGGTGCTCCATCGCGTGCGACAGCTGTGCCAACGGCCGCATCGCCAGCCGCACCGCCAACCATGCGCACAGCAGCAGCAGCGCCAGCTGCGCCATCAGCACCAGCGGTAACCAGCGTGCCAGTGGCAGGCCGGACGGTGTGACCTCGATGGTCAGCGGCGTGCCGTCGTGCAGGCGCAGCTCCACTTCGAAGCGCTCGGGCATACGCGAGACCTGCCGCGCCTGCAGCGGATATCGATGCCGCAGACTGTCATCGATGATGCTGGTGACCTGCCGCGCACGATCAGTCTCCGGCGCAGGGCCGGCCGCGGCCGGGCGCAGCAGATAGCGGTAGGTTCGCCGTTCCAGGCGCGGCACCCACGCTTCGCGCTCGCTGGCGGGCAAGCGCTCCAGCAAGGCCACGCTCACGGCTACGTCCTCGTCGAGGTTGCGCAGCATCATGCTGCGGGTGGACTGGTAGCGCTCGTAGAACAGCAGGCCGAACGACAGCGCATGGGCCAGAGTCAGCCCACCCAGCAGCAACAGCAGCAGCCGCGCCGACAGCGTGCGCGGCCACGGCAGGCGGCGCGCCGCGGCGTTCATTCCTCCGGCCCCAGCAACTGCACCGGCACGCTGAACACATAGCCTTCGCTGCGCACGGTCTTGATGTAGGTCGGCTCACGCGCATCGTCGCCCAGGCGCTGGCGCACGCGGCTGACCAGCAGGTCGATCGAGCGGTCGAACAGCTCCGCATCGCGGCCCTGGGTGAGGCTGAGCAGCTGGTCGCGGCTGAGCACACGGTTGGCGTGGTCAAGGAACACGCGCAGCAGCCGGAACTCGGCGCCGCTGAGCGGATAGGCGGTGTCCTGCGCGTCCAGCAGGTGGCGGGCGGTGGTATCCAGGCGCCATTCGCCGAAGGCCAGCTGTCGGCCGGCTTCGCTCACCTGCAGGTTCGGCGGCAGCATCTGCGTGCGGCGGATCACCGCGTTGATGCGTGCCAGCAGTTCGCGCGAGGAGAACGGTTTGGTCACGTAATCATCGGCGCCCATTTCCAGGCCGATGATGCGGTCGGTCTCATCATCGCGGGCGGTCAGCAGCACCACCGGCACGGCGCGGTGCTTGCCGGCCCGCAGGTTGCGGCACAGGCTCAAGCCATCCTCGCCGGGCATCATCACATCCAGCACCACCAGGTCCACCGCATGGGTGTCCATCAGCGCGCGCATCGCGCGGCCACCATCGGCCTGGCTGACGCGCAGGCCGTTGCGCTGCAGGTAGTCGGCCAGCATCTGGCGGATGTCGCTGTCATCGTCGACGACAAGGATGTGCGGTACGTGGTTCATCGTATTCTCGATCGAGGCAGGGGCGAAGCCGCGCGACGCGGCCATGGTAGCGCGGCTCAGGGGCTGGCCAGCAGGCGCTGGATCTCGCTTTCGGTACGCGCATAGTCACCTTCACCGTAGTGCCGGTAGACCACCCGCCCCTGCCGGTCGATCAGGTACAGCGCGGGCCAGAAACGGTTACCCCACGCGTTCCAGATCCGGTACTGGTTGTCCTGCACCACCGGCCAGGTGATATCCAGCCGGTGGATCGCACGGCGCACGTTCCCCGGCAGCCCTTCATACGCGAATTCGGGGGTGTGCACGCCGATCACGTGCAGGCCCTGTTCCGCGTATCGGCGATGCCACTGGTGAACGTACGGCGCCACGTTGAGGCAGTTGCTGCAGGTGTAGGTCCAGAATTCGACCAGCACCACCTGACCGCGCAGCTGCTGCAGGGTGAGCGGCGGGCTGTTGTGCCATGGCCCACCGCCGCTGAATCCCGCAGCGGGTGCGGCCTCGGCAGTCTGTGCACCGGCTTCGGGGCTTGGCCACGCAAGCAGCAGCGCAACGGCGCCGAGCAGGGACAGCAGCAGCGGCACGGTATAGGCACGAAGCGTGGCCATTGCTCAGCCCCCCTGCTCGGCCAGCGGCAGCTCGGCCGGCTTCACACCGGCAGCTTCCAGGATGCTGTCGGCCACCTGCGCGGGGTGCGAGAGCAGCGAGACATGGCTGCTGCCGATCGACTGCAGCTGCGCGCCAATGCGCTGCGCGGTGGCGACCTGCAGCTGCGGCGAGAGCATGCGGTCATCGCGGCTGACCACGTACCAGCTCGGCTTGCTGCGCCATGCCGCCGTGGTCACGGCCTCACCCAGCGCACTGGCCTTCAACGGCACCTGCGTGCTGTACAGCAGGGCGGCGGCCTTCTTCATCACGTCGGGTGCGAAATCCTGGGCGATGGCATCGGCCGGCAGGGTCAGGTAACCGTCTTTCTCCTGCAGGCGGGTCAGCCCGGGGCCAACCGGGAAGCCTTCGCCCTGCTGCGCGGAGGACTGGCCGACATCCGGTGCGAACGCGGCCACGTAGACCAGCGCCTGCACTTTGGGATCGTCGCCCGCTTCGGTGATGACCGTGCCGCCCCAGCTGTGGCCGACCAGCACCACCTTGCCGGGCGCGGCAGCGATCGCGCGACGGGTAGCGGCAACGTCGTCGGCCAGCGAGGTGAGCGGATTCTGTACCGCCACCGCCGGCAGCTTCCAGGCATGCAGGGTGCCGATGACCTTGTTCCAGCTGGAGCCATCGGCGAAGGCGCCATGCACCAGGATGATGGTGGGCGGCGCGCCGGCATCGGCCTGCACGGCGAAGGCGGGTGTGGCGGCGCCGGCCAGGGCCAGGGCAGCGGCAAGCAGGGTGGTGCGGATCATGGGTGGCACTCCGGTGTTGGGAGTGGCCATTTCCGCGTGCCGGTGTATCGCTGCTGTTTCGCTGTGATGCCGAGTTGTACCGGACTGTAGGGCGGCGGCGGGTTCCTACAGTGGGATACATTCGGCCGCTGGGCATGCCCCGGCGCCATCGGGTGCATATCGCTCCCCGCACGCGGGCGCGCAACGCGCCGATGCGCCCCCGATGCGGCGTCTTTGTATCCAACTGTACGAAACCCCTGCCGCAGCCACAGTCGCTGACAAAACCCCGGGCATCGGCACACGTTGCCGATACCTGCGTGGCCCGAAATGGCCTCCATCGACCACCGGCCCGCAGGACACACCCATGATCAGCACCGCCTCCTCCCTCTACACCCCACGCCTGGATGCCGTCGGCCGCTGGCTTTCGCCGCTGGCCCTGCGCGCCCTGCTCGCCTGGGAATTCTTTGAATCCGGCCGCGAGAAGCTGGGCGGCCAGAACTGGTTCGCCGATCTGGAAGGCCGGTTCCCGTTCCCCTTCTCCACCCTGCCCGCCTCGCTCAACTGGCAGCTGGCCACCTGGCTGGAACTGGTGGGCGCGGTGATGCTGCTGCTGGGCCTGGCCACGCGCTCGGTGGCGTACATCTTCTGGGTGCTCACCATCGTGGCCATCGCCGCCGTGCACTGGCCCGACCAGTGGAACGGCCTGGATGAACTCTGGCGGGGCTATGCGATCACCGACCAGGGCTACGGCAACTTCAAGCTGCCGCTGCTGTTCCTGGCCATGCTGCTGCCGCTGATCCTCAACGGTGCTGGATCACTCAGCCTGGACCGTCTGCTTGCCAGCCCGCAACACGCCGCCGCAGACGATGACGGCCTCGGCTGGGGCAGCAGCCTGATCGCGCTGCTGCTGCCGGTCGCCGCACTACTGCCCGGCGTCGGCTTCGGCGGTGCCCTGCTCGGCGCCGCCTTGTTGCTGGCCCATGTACTGCGCCGTCGCCGCAGCGCCTGATCCGCTTCCGCCCTTTCCCACCCTTCCTCGCATCGCATTCCGTCGCCTTCCAGCGGCGTCCATCCCGCACGCCCTGCGTGCACATCCCAAGGAGTCATCACCATGTCCGTCTCGACCAATAACACCTCTGCTTCCCGTCTGCCGCGCATCGGCGCCATCGGCATCGCCCTGGCCGGCAGCCTGCTGCTGGCCGGCCAGGCTGCCGCGATCCAGCCGCTGGCGATCAGTGCCGTGGCCATGAGCGCCGCCGCCGAAGGCAAGTGCGGTGAAGGCAAGTGCGGCGCCAACAAGGCCACCACCAGCAAGCCCGCCGGCAAGGCCAAGGTAGCCGAGGGCCAGTGCGGCGAAGGCAAGTGCGGCGACGCCTCGTTTGCCCGGACCGACCGTGACCACGACGGAAAGGTGTCGCGTGCCGAGTTCAATGCCGTGGCCGCCAAACGTGCCGCCGAATTCGACCGCATCGACACCGACCACGACGGCTACATCAGCGAGCAGGAAGCGCACGACTACCTGCGCAGCGTCTACACCGCCAATGGCAAGCCGATGCCGAAGGGCCTGTTCTCGCGCGTTGCCGACTGATTGCCCGCACCCGGTGCCGCCCTCGCGGCGGCACCTCATCCCGGAGTACCCACCATGTCCCTGCCTTTGCTTACCGCCAGTGCGGGCCTCGGCCTGCGCCGAGGCCTGATCGATGAACTGCTGGCGATGCCGGCCGATGCCATCGACTTCCTCGAATGCTCGCCGGACAACTGGATCGGCGTCGGCGGTGCACACGGTGCCGCGCTGCGCCAGCTGAGCGAGCGCCACCGCCTGACCTGCCACGGTCTTTCGCTGTCGCTGGGTGGCCCGGACCCACTGGACCGCACGCTGCTGCAACAGACCCGCGCTTTTCTCGACCTGCACCAGGTACAGCTGTACAGCGAACACCTGAGTTACTGCGCCGCCGGGGGCCACCTCTATGACCTGCTGCCGCTGCCGTTCACCGCCGAGGCCGTACGCCACGTTGCCGGTCGCATCGCCCAGGTGCAGGACAGCCTGGGGCGTCGTATCGCGGTGGAAAACATCTCCTACTACGCAGTGCCCGCTGCCGACATGAGCGAGATCGAGTTCATCACTGCCGTGCTTGCCGAAGCCGACTGCGACCTGCTGCTGGACGTCAACAATGTCTTCGTCAACGCTTGCAACAATGGCTACGACGCCTTCGATTTCCTGCGCCGCGTGCCGGCCCACCGCGTGGCCTCCCTGCATGTGGCTGGTCACTTCGACGAGGACGACGGCTTCAAGGTCGACACCCACGGCGCGCCGGTGAAGGGTGTGGTCTGGGCCCTGCTACGCCAGGCCTATGCGCACGTCGGCGTGCGCCCCACCCTGCTGGAGCGCGACTTCAATTTCCCGCCGCTGGCCGAACTGCTGGCTGAAGTGCAACAGATCCGCAGGGCCCAGGCCGACGCCGAGTTGCCGGAGGTGGCCCATGGCTGAGTCCCTGGCCACGTTGCAGCGGCGCTGGGCCGGCCATGTGCGCGATCCCTCGATGCCCGCACCCGATGGCATCGCGGCATGGCGGCTGGCGATCTACCGCCGCCTGTGCATCGACAGCTTGGACAACCTGCTGGCCGGCAGCCTGCCGCGCCTGCATCAACAACTGGGCGAAGCGCGCTGGCGTGGCCTGGTCGAGCACTACTACGCGTACCACGACTGCCACACCCCGCTGTTCCCGCAGATCGCCAGCGAGTTCGCTGCCTGGCTGGCGGCGCAGGACACGTTCGCGCTGCCCGGCTGGGCAGCGGAACTGGCGCACTACGAGAGCACGCAGCAGGCACTGCACATCGAAGCGCGTGATGCCGGGCATTCGTTGCACTCCATGCCTGCGGGCAGCGACGTGCTGGCGCTGTCGCCGCTGGTGCGGGTACTGGGCTACCAGTGGCCGGTGCATGAGGACGCCGGTCTGGACGATGCGCCCGCCAGCGAGCCGACGCTTCTGCTGCTGCGTCGCCTGGCGGACGACCGCCTGCAGGTCGAGGAACTGGCACCGCTTGCATATGCGCTGGTGTCGGCATTTGGCAACGACGGTGCGCGCGTGGACGACGCCCGGCAGGCGCTGGCTGAGGCGCATGGCGTGGTCACCGATGCACTGCGCGTGGTGGCCGCGCCCTTGCTGGGCGAACTGTGCGCGGCCGGCGTGCTGGTCGCGCTGACCGGGTTCTGAAATTGCCGGCCAGCGGCCGGCACTACCCCTATCTGATTCGAGGTCTGACCATGGCTGTTTCCAACACTTCCTTGCTGCATGGCTGGCGCCTGTTCATGGCCATCGCCGCAGTCCTGATCGCCTTTGCGCTGGCAGCCTTCGCTCTGCAACCGGATCTAGCCGAGGGCAGCCGCGCAGCGATCCGGGCCACTGCCCGCACGTCGTTCCTGCTGTTCCTGGCCGCGTTTACGGCATCGTCATTTGCCACCCTGCTGCCCGGGCCGACCACCCGCTTCCTGATGCGCGAACGCCGCATCATCGGCCTGTCGTTTGCGTTCTCGCACCTGCTGCATGCCTTCGCCATCACCGCGTTCGGCATCCTCAATCCGGCGTTCTGGCCAGCGCGCTCCGCCCTTGCCAATCTTCCCGGAACGATGGGTTACGTGGCCATCCTGGCGATGGCCATCACCTCGCACCGGAGCATCGCCCGGCGCATGGGTCCAACCGCCTGGCGGCGACTGCACGTCACCGGCATGTGGGTCATCGCGGCGGTGTTCACCTATTCGTACTTCAAACGTGTACCCACGAACTTCTGGTATGCGGTGCCTTCGGCACTGCTGTTCACCGCCTTCGTGGTCCGCTGGATCGCCAAACGTGCTCAGTCGCTGCGCCGCAGCGCCCACGCCCGTCCTTCCCTGCCAGCGGCCTGATCATCCCAAACCGGAGTTTGAACATGACAGTCTCTTCCTCTCGCCGCCGTGCACTGGTCATCGGCGGCTCACGCGGCATCGGTGCGGCCATTGCGCAACGCTTGGCCGTTGATGGCCATGACGTCGCCATCACCCACGTCTCGCGCCCCGATGGGGCGCAGGCATCGCTTGATGCCATCCGCGCGCACGGTGGCCGCGCGCTCGCCTTCCAGGCTGACAGCAGCGATGCCGATGCGTTGCGCCAGGCCGTAGCCGCCGCTGCGCAGGCCTTCGGTGGGTTGGATGTGCTGGTGGTCAATGCCGGCCTGTACCGACACACACCGATCGGCAGCGTGGATCTGCCTACGCTGGACCAGCTGCTGGCGGTGAACATACGTGGCGTGGTGCTGGCCATCCAGGCGGCCCTGCCGCATCTGTCCGGCGGTGGCCGCATCATCACCATCGGCAGCAACACTGCCGTGCGCAGTGGTTCGCCCGGCAGCAGCCTGTATGCGATGAGCAAGGCGGCGGTGGCCGCTCTGGTGCGCGAGCTGGCGCTGGAGCTGGCCCCCAGCGGCATCACCATCAACAACCTGCAACCCGGCCCGACTGCGACCGACATCACCGCCGGGCTGGATGAAAAGCTTGCTGCGCGGGTACCCCTGGGCCGCATTGCCCAGCCTGCCGAGATCGCGTCATTGGCCAGTTGGGTAGCGGGGCCGGAAGCGGGCTACATGACAGGCAGCAGCCTGACCATCGATGGAGGCTTCATCCTCTGAGCCGTCGCACGATCCCCCATCCCACACCCCACCGCATCACGGCGCCCGGCGCAGGGTGATCATCGTAATCTCCGACGGTACGCCGATGCGGGCCGGGAACCCGGCCCACAGGCCGGCACCGTTGCTCACGTACAGCGTCATGCCATCCACCGCGTAGCGACCGGAGACGAAGCCGCCGTTGGCGCGCTTCACCAGCTGGTCCATGCCGATGATCTGTCCGCCATGGGTGTGCCCGGACAGCTGCAGCTTCACCCCGCGTGCAGCGGCCTCGCGTGCATTGCGTGGCCGATGGTCGAGCAGGATCACCGGTGCGCTGGGGTCGGCACCGGCCAGGGCGGCCTCCAGGTCGGGCAGCGGCAGGCCATAGCGTGCGGCGACCGGGTCGGTGACACCGGCGATGGTCAGTGCTGCCTCACCACGGCGCACCTGGGTGTGGCTGTTTTCCAGCACCTGCATGTGCAGCGCGCGGAACGCCTGCATCCATTCGCTGTACTGCGCGTAGTACTCGTGGTTGCCGGTAATGGCGATCACCCCGTCCGGCGCACGCAGGTCCGCCAGTGGGGTGTAATCGTTGCGGCGCGCCTGCACGCTGCCGTCGATCAGGTCGCCGGTGATCACCACCAGATCCGGTTGCAGTGCGTTGCTTGCAGCCACGATCTGGCGCACCCAGTCGCCGGTCAGCAGGCGACTGGCATGGATGTCGGTGAGCTGCAGCACACGGTAGCCATCGAAGGCCTGCGGCAGGCCGCTGATGGCCACCTCGATCTGCCGTGGCTTGGGTACGGCCATGCCCTGGCTGACACCGAAGGCACTGAGCAGCAGCGCCAGCACCGCGGCAGTCGGGCGCAGCGCCTTGCTGCGCAGTACGCAAAGGGCGCGCGGGGCGCGCAGCAGGCGCGCGGCCAACAGGCCGGCGTCCAGCACCAGCAACGCCAGGGCCAGGAGCAGCACGGCGGTGGAACCGGTGGCCAGCGTGGCAATGGCCATCTTCGGAATTTCCGGGGAGGCCATCGTGCCCCAGAAGCTGGCGACGATGCGCAGCTGCACGGCAATGCCCACCAGCAGCACCGACAGCACCACCTTCGACCAGACAGGCAGGCGCAGCGGCCAGAACAGGCGCCAGGCCACATACAGGCCCATCAGAAAACCAATCGTACTCAGCACTACGACAATCCAGAACGGCGAACAGGCCCGCCATGGTGACGGCAGAAGATGGCAATGGATAGAGCCGGGCATGGGCCCAGCCCCGACATCGTCACGCTTCTGGCAGGCGTTCCACCCGCAACCGCGTGATGCGCCGCTTCTCCATCGCCAGCACGGTGATGCGGATCCCGGCCACCTCCAGCGTGTCGCCGATGTCGGGCAGGCGTCCCAGTTGCTCCAGCACCAGCCCGGAAATGGTCATGTAGTCCGCGCTGCGCGGCAGCGACACGCCGGCCAGCCGCTGCAGGTCGTCCAGGGTCAGCGCGCCGTCGGCGTCCCAGCAGTCCTCGCCCTGTGCAACCACGCCATAGCGCTCGTCCTGGGTATCGGCCAGATCACCGGCGATCGCCGCCAGCAGGTCGTTGGCCGTTACCAGGCCTTCCACGCTGCCGTACTCGTCCACCGCCACCGCCAACGGCACCGGGTGCTGGCGGATCAGCTCCAGGGCCTGCAACGCACTGGCGCTGGACAGCACGTACTGCGGCTCGCGCAGGTTGCCTTCCAGTTGCAGTGGCTTGCCCTGCAGCAGGTCGGCCAGCAGGTCACGGCTCTGCACCACGCCACGCAGGCTGTCCAGGTCGCCCTCGCCCACCAGCATCCGCGTATGCGGCGACGCCACCAGGCGCGCGACCACATCGTCGTGACCACGCGCCATGTCGATCCACTGCACGTCGGCACGCACCGTCATCACGCTCGATACCGGACGGTCGGCCAGGCCCAGCACACTGCGGATCATCTCGTGCTCGGCGGGCTGCAGGCGTTCTTCGGTGCTGCCGCGCTCATCGGTTTCATCTTCATCGTGGCCATTGGCCTGGCGCGCACCCAGCAGCCGCAGCACGGCATCGGCAGTACGCTGGCGGAACGGCTGGCGCTGCTCGTTGCGCTCGCGGTTGAAACGTATCCACTGGTTGAACGCTTCCACCAGAATCGAGAACGCGATGGCCGCGTACAGGTACCCCTTCGGAATCCTGTAGCCCAGGCCCTCGGCCACCAGGCTGAAACCGATCATCAGTAGGAAGCCCAGGCACAGCACCACCACGGTCGGGTGCTTGTTGACGAAGCGGGTCAGCGGCTTGCTGGCCAGCAGCATCAGCGCCATCGCGATGGTCACCGCCGCATACATCACGCCGAGGTTGTCGACCATGCCGACCGCGGTGATCACCGAATCCAGCGAGAACACCGCATCAAGCACCACGATCTGCGCCACCACCATCGCAAAGCTGGCATAGACCTTCTTGCCGTCCTCGTGATGCTCGCGGCCTTCAAGCCGCTCGTGCAGCTCCATGGTGCCCTTGAACAGCAGGAACAGGCCGCCGCCGAGCAGGATCAGATCGCGGCCGGAGAAGCTGTGCTCCAGCAGCGTGACCAGTGGTTCGGTCAGTTTCATGATCCAGGCCAACGCAGCCAGCAGCACCAGCCGCATCAGCAGCGCCAATGCCAGGCCGATCACACGCGCGCGGTCGCGCTGGTGCGGCGGCAGCTTGTCGGCCAGGATCGCGATGAACACCAGGTTGTCGATGCCGAGAACGATCTCCAGCACGACCAGGGTTGCAAGGCCCATCCATATCGAGGGATCAGCCAACCATTCCATTTCAGGTCCGTTTCGTCAGTAAGGGAAAAGTGGTGCGGTGCAGGCGTGCGGCGCAGCCAGGCTCAATCCGCATCCTGCGCCTGCGCAGGGTCATGCCCGAGCAGGTCGCCAGGGCTGCATTGCAGTTCGCGGCAGATCGCATCGAGGGTGGAAAAGCGGATTGCGCGTGCCTTGCCGGTCTTCAGGATCGACAGGTTGGCCAGGGTGATGTCGATGCGCCCGGCCAGCTCGGACAAGGTCATGCCGCGCTGCTGCAGCATGCGGTCGAGGGTGATGACGATCGCCATCAGATCATGCTCATCAAATCACACCGTCCAGATCGTCGCGCATCGCTGCGCCAACGGTGAACACCCGCGCCAGCACGAACAGCATCAGCACGGCCACCAAGCCGGTGATCGACATGCCACCGCCAACTTCCATCCACGCAAAGTCCGGCCCCATCCAGCTGGCATACAGACCGATCACGATGGACAGCACCTCCATCGCCAGCATCAGCCAGGCCATGCGTTGCAGGCGTACGGCATTGGCATGGGTGAAGGGGCGTTCGTTGGCCGCAGAACGCAGCAGCCGCGCCAGGTGGCGCAGGAACACCAGGCACAACACCAGCAGCGCGACGATGGCGGCCAGGCCCACGCAGAAATGCAGGAACAGATGCGAACCGTGCATGGCCGCGGCCTGCGCGTCGTGCACGCTGTCCAGCAGCCAGCTGCGGTCGTAGGCCACCAGCGGCACCGCCAGCAGCGCGGCCAGGATGCCCAGCCAGCACATCGCGCGCACCGCCTGCACGGCGGTCTGGGCCAGGGTGAACAAGCCGCGCGCAGGAAGGGCGCGGGCGGGACGAGCGGTCAAGCAGCCTCCGATGTGGAGCGGCCCTGCCGCCCCGGGGTGGATTTATCGATAAACGATATATCACATCCCCGGGCTGTTGGCTGAATCGCGTGTACTCCGGCAGCGCTACCGGGCGGGTGCCGGTGCAGGCGGCGCGGCCTGTTCGCGCATCGCCTCGCCCGGCGTGGCCGAGGCCATCGCCTGCACCCCGGCCTCGGCGGCCTGCCGGGTGACCAGCCGGAAGCGCACGCGCAGCTTGCTTTCGCCCGGCGTTGCCCAACCGTACTGGATCGCCACCTGGTCGCCGGACAATGGACCGCGCGAGGGCAGCGAGCGGATCTGCAGCGGCTTCGGTGCGGCCTGCATCAGCCGCGCGAAGCCCTTCTGCACTACCGCCGGGTCGGCCTTCTCGGCATACACGGTGCAGGTGCCATCATCGGCCCAGCTGACCGCGTAGCGGCCACTGGCCAACGGCACCATCCATGCCATGCCCGGCTGGCCCTGCAGCAGCGTAGCGGCCTCGGCCGGCTGCAGCGGCGTCAGGCCATTGGCATCCATCAGCGACTGCAGCCGCGCCGGCGCGCCGATGTGCTGCATGCAGGCAGTGTCGAAGAGTTCGCTGAAGGGATCCTGCGCCGTTGCCTTCGGCGCACGCGCAGGCTGGGCCATCACCACGATCGGCAGCAGCAGGCCAGCGATCAGCCAGGGCGCAGGGCGCATCGGAACTCCACGGAACGGAAAACAGCGGGGAGGATGACAAAGCCGGGAGGCAGTACGCAACGGCCCCCCGCGCTTGACATCACCTGCCACCAGGGGGAACATCAGTTAACGAATTAGTTAACTGCAACCATGGACCGCATCTTCGAAGCCCTGGCCTCCACCGCACGCCGGCAGATCCTGGCCTACCTCAGCGCCGGCGAACTCAGCGCCGGCGAGCTGGCCGAGCGCTTCGATTTCAGCAAGCCGGCACTCTCCAGCCACCTGCGCATCCTGGAAGACGCTGGCCTGATCGAACGCGAGAAGCGCGGCCAGTTCGTGTACTTCCGGCAGGTGCCCGACCGCCTGGCCAACACGCTGTTTTCCTGGGCTGCCGAAGTCTGTCCGGTCGGCGGCCCGCTGAAGCGCGAAGCGCGCGCACGCCGCAAGACACCCGCCCGCTGAGGAGCACTGCGATGCCCGGTTCGACCCGCACCAGCCGTTCGTTCCCGAGTATCCAGCTTCCGGCACACGACGGTGGTGGCCCGGTGGAAGTCACCCTGATCGCGCAGCTCGGCATCGGTGCCGGCGATGCGCTGGTAAGCGATGCCAGCCAGCGCCAGCGCCACCACCCGGCCTTCATCGATGCGCTGGACGAGCCCTCGGCACGGCTGGGTGGCATGCACCTGCAGCACGGCGATCCGTCATCGCTGTACAGCTTCGTGGTGGGTGCCGGCGGCCATCCCTTCCACCGCCATGCCGGGCCGCGCATGTTCACCGCCATCGCCGGCAGTGCCGGTGCCGAGCTGCGGTTTGCCAGCGCATCCGATCAGCAGCTGGCGGACGATCCCTCGCACTTCCTGCGGTCGCTGCGTCGTGTCCGCATCCCGCCCGATTGCCTGTTCACCGTGCGCTTTGGTGGTGGCACCTGGCACCAGTTCGCCTCGAACAGTCCTGCCCACCCTGCCCTGTTCGCGCTCTCGTGCCACAGCAATGAACTGGCCGGGGCAATGAGCGCGCAGGCGCGCGCACTGGCACAGGCAAACGCCGCGGACATTCCCAGCCTGACCGATGTGCTGCCGGCAGCGCACTGGCCCAGCGCAACCACACTCGCCGCCACGCCGTTGCTGCAACTGTCACTGCAGGCGGCAGCGCCCAGCCTGCGCGCACGCCTGTGCGTGCAGACGCGCACGTTGCTGGGGCCGCTGCGTCGCTTCAGCCTGGAGCCACTGCGCGGATTCGTGGAGCGGGCGACGCCGGCGTACCCGGTCTGCAGCAGCGCGTCGTCGCCTTCAGCGGGAATGCTCGCCAGCGCCCTGCCGCACGGTCACTACAACGACACGACCACGCTGACCCTGCACGGCGGGCAGACCCGCCATCGATCGGCCTCCGCCCTGCTGGCCGACATACTGGACGGGTTCCTGCGCAACCCGCCGGCGGGCGTCGGCCGCTTGATGGCCCTGCGCAATCGTCTGGTTGCACCACTGCGTCTGCGCACCTCGCCGCTGGGCTGCCCGGTGTCGTCGCTGCTGTCCACCGATCGCAGCCGCGTGTTCGGCGGACGTTTCCCGGTGCTGGATGCCCGAGTAGATGCGGAAGACCGGTGTGCCGAAGTGCTGCTCGGCGCAGACGACCGCCATCTCCGCTTCCGCAGCAGCGTGCGCGTGCAGTTCTGCGAGGACGGCCAGGTCCAGATCAGCCTGGGCTCGCGCGTGCAGACGCTCAATGCGTTTGGCCGCTTCTACATGGCCATGATCGACAGCGCCCATCGCCATTACGTGGCCCCGGCACTGCTGCGCCGCGCCGTTGAACATGCGCTGGCACCGGAACTGGCCGCGTGGTCCGGCACGCCTGCACATTCCTGAGCTGCGGCAGCAACGTGCAGGGGCCCTGTGCGGCCCCCGCGATCAGACCACGATCTCGCCTTCGTCCTCGCCATCCCAGTAATGGATGCGGCTGGCGTGTACGTGGATCAGCACCAGACCCGGCGTATCCACGCCCTGCTCGAACCACCGCTCCAGGTCCTTCACCCAATGCTGGGCCATCGTGGCGCGATCGCGGATCAGCGCTGCCCTGCCCTGCACGTGCACGAACAGCGGTGGCTTGCCCAGCAGCGACTTGCTGCCGGTCAGGCCCAGCGCCACGTTCGGGTCGGCGCTGATCTCGCGCACCATATCGGTGTTTTCCATGGTGAAGAACCAGCTGTCGCCGTCGTAGTCCACATCGCCGTTGTTGCTCATCGGGCGGCCAGCGATCTGGCCGCCGGCATGGGTCTGCAGCATGGTGAAATCGATGCCGGCCATTTTCTTGGCCAGTTCGGGAAGGGTGAGCGTGGTCATGGGCAGTTCCTTCAACAGATGGGTGTCCAGCGTCTGCTCGACGCGGTGACCGATGCGTGGATGGCTGCTGGCGCCTTCTTCACGCAGTGGCCGCAGTTGGCATTCCCGCGTGCAGCGCCCCCGCGCCGCGGTGACCGTCACGCATCAGCGCGGATAGCGGAACACCAGGTCATCCGGATCGCTGCGCACCGCCTGCGCATCCAACACGCCGCCGAGGCGGACCGCCACTGCCTGCGAGGCGTGGTTGTCCGCTGCCATGTAGCTCACCAGCGTCGGCAATCCGCGCACCACGAACGCCCAATCACGCAGCGCCGCCGCCGCCTCGCTGGCGAAACCCTGCCCTTCCTGCCCGGCATACAGCAACCAGCCCAGTTCCTGTTCCGGAAACAGCGGGCCATGGTTGATGCCGACCTGGCCGATGCACTCGCCCGTGTCGCGGCGCTCGATCATCAACGCGCCGTGGCCGAACAGATGCCAGCTGGCCAGGTCATGGCAGAACTGCCCCCACGCGGCGACCTCGGCGAACGGCCCGCCCATGCCGCGCGCACGGGGCGAGGCCAGGAACGCGGCATACACCGGGAAGTCATCAAGGCATTGCGCGCGCAGGCGCAGGCGCGGTGTCTCCAGCACTGGGATGTGGATCATGCGTGTGCCAGTCAGTACACGGCCAGGAAGCCGCAGCCGCGGCGCTGTGGTTGGCCCTCGACAGTCACCTGCACGCTGGCCGACGTATCCACGCCTTCGGCGTTGCGGCAGGGCTCGCGCTTGATCTCGACGATGGTGGGCTGCTTGCCCAGCTCACCGTTGAGCACCGTCAACGAACTGGGCGCACCGGCCGGCTGGCCGAGGTAGCGCAGCGTTCCAGCGCTGCTGCGGCCAGCAACGGTGAGCGTGGCATCGTGGTTGCCCTTGCCGGTGGAGGCGATCTCGATGGACCAGCCGGCGCCGCCGCCGGTGAAGGCAGGCACCGGGCTGGCATCAGCGGCGATCGACGGATGACGTGGCGCATCGGCGCCCGGATCGGGCCGCGGTGTGCTGCTGGCGCAACCAGCGAACAGGCCCGCCAGCAGCGTGGCAGTCACAACGGAACGCAGGGTCATGGCGTACTCCTGGGACGGTCGAATGGCCAGTCTAGGCAGCAGCGCGTGCGCCACCGATGAACATGCGCCGCGCGCTCATTCTTCATCGCCGGGGGCATCGCCCTCGGCGTCCGGGTCGTAGACCAGCAGGTCTCCGGGCTGACACTGCAGGTACTCGCAGATCCGCGCTAGCGTGTCGAAGCGCACGCCGCGCACGCGCCCGGACTTGAGCAGCGACAGGTTCGATTCGGTGATGCCCACATGCTGCGCCAGCTCGCGCGAGCGCACCTTGCGCAGCGCCAGCATGACATCGAGGCGGATGACGATGCTTCCCATCGGCGCCTCAGATGATCGAATGATGGTCGTCCTCGTACCGCGCTGCGGCATCGAGGAAGCGGGCTACCAGCCACAGTACCAGGGTCACCAGCACGGCCAGCAGGTCGGCACCGTCGATGGACAGGCGCAGCTGGCCGTGCGCGCTGGCCGACAGCAGTGCGCCCAGCAGCGGCGCCATCACGGCATTGACCAGCACCGCCAGCAGCAGCAGACCGGCAAAACGGCCGAAGCGGCGGCTGCCCTGCAGGGGGAAGAGGCGCTCGATGCGGACCTGGCCCAGCAGCTGCGCCAGCTGCCACAACGCTGCGGCCACCAGTGCCGCCTGCGCCAGCGCCAGCGTACCGGCCCAGGCCAGCGGCAACCCACCCGCATCCATTTCCGCCTGCACCGGCGCGGCGCTGCCCAGCCACGTATTGGCCAGCGCTGCCACGGTCAACAGCGGCGCCAGCAGCACGCCCGCCCACGCTACCCAGCGCAGCCGGCGCGCGGCCCGGACGAGACGCCTTGATTTTTCTGATTCACGCATAGTAATTTCTGTTTTACAGAAAGTTTTTATCCATCTACAGGATACTTCGGATGACTGCACATTCCAAGCTGCCGCGCGACCGCGCCATGTCGGTGGCAGCGCTCTGCCTGCTGCTGTCCCTGCCCTGCTGGGCGGGCCCGCTCTCCGCCGATGATGCGCGGGAGCGCCTGCGGGAGGCGGCCGACGGCAACCTGTCTGCGTTGGCCGATGCCTCGGCCGTGCTGCCCGCGCCGTGGCCGTTGCTGGCACAGGCACGGCAGGCAGCGGCGCAACTGCATGAGCGGCAGGCGATCAGCCTGGCCGAGGCCTTCATTGCCCAGCGCGGCGGTGGCACCTGCGATACCGCGCTGGCGCAGCGGGTCATCGCCGATGCGGCTTTCGCTGCGGCCGACTACGCGCGCGCCGCAGCCGCGGCGCAGGCATCCCTGCACGTGCTCGCACGCTGCCCTGCCGACCGCGATGCAGTGGAGGGCAGCCAGACCCTGGCGACACTGGCCGCTGCACTGGCAAGCGCGCCGCCGCAGCGCGTGCAGCAGTACACGCCTGCGCCCACGGCATTCGCGCGCGACAAGGTCGGCCTGCCGCGCGCATCGGTGCTCATCAACGGCCGTGCGCAGGAATCGGTGCTCGATACCGGCGCCAATCTATCGGTGATCTCCTCCAGCACTGCGCAGCGGCTCGGCCTGCAGATCGGCGACGAGGCCGCAGTGGGCAGTTCGAGCCGGCGCACCGTGGCCACCCGTGTGGCCATCGCCGACCGCCTGCAGTTGGCCGGGCTGGACCTGCGCAATGTGGTGTTCCTGGTGCTGGACGATGCACAGCTGGACATGCCGATGCCCGGCGGCTACCACATCGACGCGATCATCGGCTTCCCGGTGCTGCGCGCGATGGGCCGGATCCGCTTCGGCGGCGATGGCCAGCTGCAACCGCAACCGGGTGCCGGCGCGGCCGACCTGCCGCGCAACCTGGCGCTGGCGGGCAGCGATCTGTTCGTCGACGCACGCATCGGCGGCATCGAGGTGCCCATGCACCTGGACAGCGGCGCCAGCAGCTCGTCCCTGTCGGCCCATTTCGCCCGCGCACATCCGCAGGTGCTGAAGGGCCTGGCGGTAACGCGCCAGCGCCTGGCCGGCGCCGGCGGCAGCAGCGAACGCGCAGTGGCACAGTGGCCACAGGTTACGGTGCAGATCGGCGGGCAGCGCGCGATGCTGCCGTCGCTGGCGATCACCCTTCAGGATCCAACCGAGGTGAGCGTGCGCAACCAGGGTGTGCTCGGCTGGGATGTACTGGCCGCCTTCCCGGCCTGGACCCTCGATTTCGATCACATGCGGCTGGAGCTGGAAGGCATCAGCACGCGTGAAGCCGCAACGTCGGTCACAACACCGTTGTGATGCAGCACGCAACACGCTGCACGCGTTAATTCCGGATGCAGAAAGGGCCGTGATCGGCGCGACACGCGGCTAACAGGGCGCCGTTCAAGAATCGCATGGCCATGTGCCAGCCAGGGGATGCAGCGCCTGCCCTGGCCATCGGCTCCCTCTCGGCATCGGCATGGATGGCACATGGACCTGTTCGCCTCGCTCGCGTTCGGCAGCTACCTGCTGGCCTTTTTCATCGTCGCGCTGTTCGCGGCGGCCTACCTGAAACGCTCGGAGTTCATGCCCTACCACGGTGAAGCGGTCGGGCTGGCCTGGGGCGGCGTCCCACCGCGCATGCAGGTGCTGCTGATGGCATTGATCAAAGTGGTCGGCGCGGGCTGGATCGCGCTGGCCGGCGCAGGGGTGATGCTGGCCTGGCTGATCTTTTTCGGTGGTCACTTCGCGCTGCCACAGCTGGTCGCCTTCCAGCTGTTCTGTCTGCTGGCCACGTTGCCACCGGTCGCGGTCGCATCCGGCGTGCGAAAGCGCACGGGTGCCAGGACGCCGGTCTCTGCCGGTGCGGCCGTGGTCGCGCTGTGCTGCATCGGATTCCTGCTGGCCCTGCTGTCGCTGCTGCAACCTGCCTGACCTCCCCCCACACCGAGGTTTCCCGCATGAATCCCCAGTCCCTGCTGTACAGCGTGATCAACGGCGACCTTCCTCCGTCCAAGGCCGGCCTGTTGCTGGGGTGGCGTTTCATCAGCCACGATCCCGCACAGGACCAGATCAATGTCGAGTTCGATGCCAGCACCGCCCTGACCAACCCGATGGGCAACATCCAGGGCGGCTTCCTGTCGGCGATGCTGGATGACTGCATGGGCCCGGCGATCTACGCAACGCTGCCGCCCAACCGGTTGGCGGTAACGGTCGAATCGAAGACCAGTTTCGTCAGTCCCGCCCGTCCCGGGCGCATCATCGGCTGGGGGCAGATCGAGCACAGCAAGGGCAGCATCATCTTCACCCGCGGGCGCCTGACCTCGCCCAGCGGCCGCTTGCTGGCCACGGCCAGCGCCACGTTCCGCGTGGGGGCGATGCGCTGGCGCGGACTGCCGGTGCCCAGCACCGTGGCCCGGCACATGGTCGGCCACATCCTGCGCAGGGCGCAGGCGGACAATGGCTGACCCGCTCAGCGCGCGGCGCGTCCGCTGCCCGCCACCTGCACCCGGTCGCGGCCCAGCGCCTTGGCCTCGTACATGGCGGCGTCGGCGGCGCGCACCAGCGCGTGCCAGCCGATCGGGTCAAGCGCGCCCTGGGCAACACCGAAGCTGGCCGTGACCCGCAGGATGTCACGGCTGCCCAGCACGATGTCGTGCGCACGCAATGCCACCCGCAGCGACTCGGCCAACCGCCGGCCACTGGCCAGATCACCATCGGCCAGCAGCACCAGGAATTCCTCGCCGCCATAACGGGCGATGCTGTCGTTGCGGCGCAGATGGCTGCGCAGCAACTGCGCCACCTGCACCAGCACGTCATCGCCGGCCGCGTGCCCCTGGCCATCGTTGATCGCCTTGAAATGGTCCACGTCCAGCAGAATCACCACCGCCTGCGTGCTTCCCTCGGCACGCCGCTGTCGTACCCGTTCCTCCAGCGAGCGCCGGTTCAACAGGCCGGTCAGCTGATCGGTATCGGCCAGCTCGCGCAGCTCACGGGTCAATGCCGAGCGCTGGTGCGACTTCGCCCGCAGTACCTCGATGGCATCGAACAGGCGCTGCATTTCCGCCATCGGGTGGGTGGCATGCTGCTCTGCACCCGGCGTGTCCGAGGCGATCTGGATCACCTGCGCCTGCGCCTGCAGCAACGGCCGCAGGATCTGCACGTGGGCGATGCGCAGTGCCAGCGCAAGCAGCAGCAGCGTACCCAGCACGGTGGCACCCAGCACGGCCAGGCGTAGCGCTTCCTTGTTGCGGGTGTGCTGGAAGCGCGCGATCGAAACGCCGAGGTAGCCATCACGCAACGCTTCCAGCGATTGCAGGGTGGGCACGTAGCGCGCGGTGAACTCGGCCGCCGTCCAGGGTGGCGGTACGCCGCGCCGGCCATCGTCGATCAGCTGTTCCACCATCGGCAGCGACTGGCCAAAGAACTGCCGGCGCGCCATGTCCCAGTGCAGGGACAGCGCCGGCTCGCTGCGGAACACCGATTCGTGGCTGGCGGCCAACCGCCACAGCTCCAGCAGGCGGCCCTCGGTCTGCTGCGCGGCGCGTACCTGCGACTCGCGCCACGCGCCGGGCACGGCCAGCGGCGCCATCACGTTGGATGCCAAGCGGCCACCGTGCTCGCGCAGGTCGATCAGGATCTGCCCCTGCATGGCAGGAATCGCGGCTTCGCGATCAGCCGCGACCAGATCGCTGATCTGCACCGAGGTCAGCGCCTGCAGCCGGTCATACACCGCGAACATGTTGTTGATCGCGTGCTCCACCTCCTCTGCCGAGCGTTCGCCTCTTGGCAGCGCGGCCACCCGGTCGACCGCGGCGCGCGCAGTCTGCAACCGGCGCCGCGCTTCGTGCAGGCGCGGTGTTTCGTCCACCACCCGCGGGTCGTTCTGGAACACGCTCTGCAGGTGCTGCGTCGCTGCGTCCACCCGCTGCCGTGCGACCGCCAGCTGCGCGGCCAGTCGGCGCTGCTCCTGCACATCGCTGCTGTCGGTGCCGAGCAGGCTGTTGGCCGGTCCACGCTCGGCCGACACCAGATTGGCCAGTTCGAAGGTCTGCCGCAGTTGCTGCAGGCTGACCAGGTTGGCCTCGGCTTCGGTGTAGCGCTGCGTGCCCTGCACCAGCGCGATGGCCATCAGCGGCAGCGTGCACAGCACGAACAGGCCACCGAGGATCCAGAGCCAGGTCTGCAGTCCGTTTGGCGATGCCCTGCGGCCCATCGATGTATCCCCTGGCGTGCGGATCAGTGTAGCGCTCTGCCCGGGTGAAGGCAGGTCAGATCCAGCGCTGGTCCACCAGTTCGCGCTTCACGTAGGCGTAGAACACCGGCGCGGCTACCAGCCCGGGCAGGCCGAAGGCCGCCTCCATCACCAGCATGGCCAGCAGCAGCTCCCAGGCGCGCGCCTGGATCTCGCCGCCGACGATGCGCGCGTTGAGGAAGTACTCCAGCTTGTGGATCACCACCAGGTACAGCAGCGCAGCCACGGCCACGTAGAACGACACCGACAGCGCGACGATGGCGATGATGGTGTTGGAGATGATGTTGCCCACCACCGGCAGCAGGCCCGCCAGGAAGGTGATCAGCACCAGCGTCTTCGACAACGGCAGGTGCACGCCGAACAGCGGCAGCACGCCCAGCAGGAAGATGGCGGTGAACACGGTGTTGAGCAGCGAGATCTTCACCTGCGCGAACACCACCTGGCGGAACGCCGTGGCCAGGCGGCTGGTGCGGCCGATCAGCTCCTGCGCCAGCGGACCCATCTTCGGCAGCGGCAGTTCGTCATACAGCGCGATCATCGCGCCCAGCACCATGCCGATCAGCACCCGCACGCCCACCTGCACCACCGATGTGCCGGCCACGCCCAGCTGGCGCTGGTGCTCGGCGGCCCATTCGTTCACGGCGGCGCGCAGCGCCGTCAGATCCTCGGGAATGTAGGGCTGCAGCAGGGCCGGCACCTGGTGGCGCGAGGAGTTGAGGATGTCCATCAACCGCGCCAACAGCACGTCCGGGCCACCGGTCTCGTTGCGGAAGAACGAGGCCACGCCGATACCGGCCAGCACCAGCACGCTGATGATCACCGCCGACAGCACGATCACCGCGATAGCCCGCGCCCGGCCGGGACGCAGCTTGCCTTCCACGGTGGAGGCCAGCACATGGGTCAGCTGGAACACCAGCAGGCCCGACAGCAGGGTCACCACCAGGCCAAGCTTCAGTGCCAGCCACATGCCCAGCAGCATCATCAGCCAGGCGGCGATGCGTGCGGCGGGAGGCCTGGGCAGGGTCGGGATGACGAGGGACATCGGGGCACATCCTGGTGGGGTGGCCCATGGTAGTGGATTGAGGTGATGCGCCCGCGCATGCGCGCGTCCCTGCGGCCGCCGCGTGCCATCAACGTGCGGCCACTGCCCCTGCCGCACGCGCCAATGCGGCCGCCTCCTGATCACCCTTGCGCTCGCTGTAGCGATCGACCAGGTAGTCCGCACGATCCCGCGTGAGCAGGGTGAACTTGACCAGTTCCTCCATCACATCCACCACCCGGTCGTAGTACGCCGAGGGCTTCATCCGCCCGTTCTCGTCGAACTCCTGCCATGCCTTGGCCACCGAAGACTGGTTGGGGATGGTCAGCATGCGCATCCACCGCCCCAGCACGCGCAGCGTGTTGACCGTGTTGAACGACTGCGAACCGCCACTGACCTGCATCACCGCCAGCGCCCTGCCCTGCGTCGGGCGCACGCTGCCGTCTTCCAGCGGCAGCCAGTCGATCTGGTTCTTGAACACGCCGGTGACCGTGCCGTGGCGCTCCGGGCTGATCCAGACCTGGCCTTCGGACCAGTGCGACCACGCGCGCAGGCGCTGCACTTCAGGGTGATCGGCGCCGACGCTGTCGAGCATGGGCAACGCATGCGGATCGAACACCCGGGTCTCGCAGCCGAGGTGGCGCAGCAGGCGCTCGGCCTCCAGCGCCAGCTTGCGGCTGAACGACTGCGGGCGCAGCGAGCCATACAACAGCAGGATCCGCGGCGGGTGTGCGCGGCCGGCGCCCAGCAGGGTCGGGTCGGGCTGGGGAAGCGAGGCTTCGACCAGATTCGGAAGGGTGGCGCTTGCGATGGATTCATTCATTCGACTATTCTAGAAATATGGAAACGAAGAATGCAATCGCCGCCCTCACTGCCCTCGGTCATGCCACCCGCCTGGCCGCGTTCCGGCTGCTGGTCGAAGCCGGCCCGGCCGGACGCATGGCCGGTGACATCGCCGCCGCCCTGCAGGTGCCGCCGGCCACGCTCAGCTTCCACCTGAAGGAGCTGCTGCAGGCCGGGCTGGTCGAGAGCGAGAGCCAGGGCCGCAATGTCTGCTACCGCGCCAACTTCAGCGCGATGACCGGCCTGATCGACTACCTCACCCACAACTGCTGCGCAGGCTCGCCCGATCCGGCCTGCAGCCCCACCTCCCCTGATTGCGCCTGCTGACCGGAGATCTGCTTCGTGACCACCCAACGCGTCCTGTTCCTGTGCACGGGCAATTCCGCCCGCAGCGTCCTTGCCGAAGCCACGCTGCGGGCGTGGGCCGGTCATCGCTTCGAGGTCTTCAGCGCCGGCAGCCAGCCCACCGGCGAGGTCAATCCGTTCGCACTTGCGCAATTGCAGGCCGAGGGTATTGCAACGGCAGGCCTGCGCAGCAAATCGTGGGACGAGTTCGCCGACGGCGCGCCGATGGACCTGGTGATCACGGTCTGCGATGCCGCGGCCGCCGAGGCATGCCCGGTGGTGTTCGGCGATTTCGTGCGCGCGCACTGGGGCCTGCCTGATCCGGCCGCCGTCGATGGCAGCGCGGAGGACAAGGCGGCTGCATTCGCGCAGGCCCATGCCATCGTCAAGGCACGGTTGCTGGCCCTGCTGGCATTGCCCGCAGCTACATGGTCCGACCGCAGGCCGTTGAAAGACGCGCTGGATCGCATTGGTTTCGTGCAGCCCGGGGACGGCCAGGCGTGAGCGCACCGGCACCGATGGGATTGTTCGAGCGTTACCTGACCCTGTGGGTGGCGCTGTGCATGGTGGCCGGCACCCTGCTTGGCCACGCGCTGCCGCAGCCATTCGCTGCGCTGGCGTCGGCGGAGGTGGCCAAGGTCAACCTGCCCATCGCGGTGCTGATCTGGCTGATGATCATCCCGATGCTGCTGCGGGTTGATTTCAGTGCGATGCGCCAGCTCGGCCAGCACTGGAAAGGCATCGGCGTAACGCTGTTCATCAACTGGGCAGTCAAGCCTTTCTCGATGGCGTTGCTGGGTTGGTTCTTCCTGCGCCACGTGTTCGCCGACGCGCTGCCCGCCGCGCAGATCGACAGCTACATCGCCGGGCTGATCCTGCTGGCAGCAGCGCCCTGCACCGCGATGGTCTTCGTGTGGAGCAACCTGTGCCGCGGCGATGCCAATTTCACCCTCAGCCAGGTGGCGTTGAACGACGCGATCATGGTGGTGGCCTATGCACCGGTGGTGGCGCTGCTGCTGGGCCTGTCGGCGATCAGCGTGCCATGGGACACGCTGCTGCTGTCGGTGTCGCTGTACATCATCGCGCCGGTGCTGGTGGCCGCACTGCTGCGGCGCTGGATGCTGGCCCGTCGCGGCCAGGCTGGCCTGCAGTCCGCGCTGCGCACGCTGGGCCCGGTCTCGCTGCTGGCCCTGCTGCTGACGCTGGTGCTGTTGTTCGGTTTCCAGGGCGAGCAGATCGTGCAGCAGCCGCTGGTCATCGCCATCCTGGCGGTGCCGATCCTGATCCAGGTCTACTTCAACTCCGGGCTGGCCTACCTGCTCAACCGGCGCCTGGGGGTTGCCCACTGCGTGGCCGGTCCCTCGGCGCTGATCGGCGCCAGCAACTTCTTCGAACTGGCCGTGGCCACCGCCGTGGGCCTGTTCGGCGTGCATTCCGGCGCGGCGTTGGCGACCGTGGTCGGCGTGCTGATCGAAGTACCGGTGATGCTGTCGGTGGTGCGCATCGTCAATGCATCGCGCGGTTGGTACGAGCGGCGCTGAGGCAAGGACGCACCGCGCAGGTCGCCCAAGCTGCCGGCGCCATCGCTCTCAACATCCACTTCACCCGTGATGGGATTCGATGGCCGGACAGGAGCTCCTGCTGCAGCGCCCGGTCGGTTGGGCAAGGGCATACCGCCCTGCATGGTTGTTGATCATCCCCCGCCCTGCCCACCCTGAGGACGTTGCCGTGGACACATCACTTCACTCCCTTGCGAAGCTGGCCGCCCGCGTATTGCTGATGCTGCTGTTCCTGGTATCGGGCCTGGGCAAGCTGTCCGACCCGGCGGCAACACAGGGCTACATGGCGGCGATGGGTCTTCCCGGCATCCTGTTGTGGCCCACCATCCTGTTCGAGATCGGCACGGCCCTGTGCATCCTGCTCGGTTTCCAGACCCGGGCAGTGGCAGCGGTGCTGGCCGCCTTCAGCCTGGTCACGGCCTTCATCTTCCACCACCAGCTCGCCGACCCGGTGCAGCAGATCATGTTCCTGAAAAATCTGGCCATCGCCGGCGGCTTCCTGCTGCTGGCCTGCAGCGGGCCTGGCCGCTTCAGCGTGGACGCCAGGCGCGGCAAGCCCTGAGCCGGGCAAAGCGCGGCATCCCGCCGCCCTGCCCTTGCCTCAGCGACCCTTGGGCGGGGCCGTCGAACCCCGCAGCATCACGCTGAAATCCAGCGTCTGCTGAAGCGGTACATCGACCTGTTCGATGATGGCGAGCAGCAGGTTGACCGCGCGCTCACCGATCTCGCGCATCGGTTGCCTGATGGTCGTCAACGGAGGCGTGAGGTAACGCGATGACGCCAGGTCGTCGAAGCCGACGATGGAGACGTCATCCGGCACGCGGATGCCCAGGTCACGGCAGGCTGCCAACGCACCCAGCGCCATCTGGTCGCTGAAGCAGAAGATCGCGGTGGGTGCGGTTGCGGGCGGCAGCAGCGCCATCGCGGCCGCATGGCCGGACTCCACGGAAAAGTCACCCGGCACGACACTGAGGTGGCGCAGGCGGCCACGCGCCCTGCCGGCGGCGCGCACGCCTTCCAGCCGTTGCGTGTGCAGGGGATTGTCGGGCGGTCCGCCCACCACAGCGATCCGCTCGTGCCCCAGTCCGTACAGGTGCTCCATCACAGCGCGCGCGGCGGCCGCGTTGTCGATGTGGACGCTGGGGATGCCCAGCGCGGGATCGAATTCGCATCCATTGACCACCGGTGCAGCGGTACCTCGTTGCTGGACAATCTCGCGCGCCGTCGGCGGCAGGCGATGCCCCAGCACGATCAGACCATCGGCCTCGTTGCGCCGGAGCATCTGCGCGTAGCGCTCCTCGCGCTCGGGCAGGTTCTGGGTGTCGCCCAGCAGAACGGCGTAGCCAACGGCCTGCGCCGCATCCTCCGCGCCCTGCAGGATCTGCGCGAAGAACGGGTTGGCGATGTCCGGCACGGTGACCAGGATCTTGCCGCTGCGCTGGGTCTTGAGTGTCCTGGCCACCGTGTTGGGCACGTAGCCCAGCGCAGCAGCGGCCTGCTCGATGCGCGCGCGAGTAGCCGGCAGCACTTTGTCCGGCCGGGAAAGCGCTCGCGACACCGTGCCTGCGGAGACGCCGACGTGCCTTGCGATGTCGTAGATGGTGGCCATGGCGCTACCTCTTCCTTTCGCTGTGCAGTGCACAACGGGTCTTTCGAATGCCCCTGCTAGGATAATGCAATCGATTGCATCGAGGGCGAATCAACGTGAAGACGCTCAAGGGTCCAGCGCTGTTCCTGGCGCAGTTCATCGGCGACACACCTCCCTTTGATCGGCTGGACACGCTGGCCGGATGGGCCGCGGGGCTGGACTATTCTGGCGTACAAGTGCCGACCAGCGCGCCCCACCTGTTCGATCTGGCCGAGGCGGCGCGCAGCCAGGCGTACTGCGACGACGTCAGCGGCATGCTGGGCGGACATGGCCTGCAGATCACCGAGCTGTCCACCCACCTGCAGGGGCAGCTGGTTGCCGTCCATCCGGCCTATGACAGCCTGTTCGACGGATTCGCGCCGCCGGACAAGCGTGGCGATCCGGCCGCCCGCCAGGCCTGGGCGGTGGAGCAGCTGCTGCTGGCCGCCAAGGCCAGCCAGCGCCTGGGGCTGACCGCGCATGCCACGTTCTCCGGCGCACTGGCCTGGCCTTACTTCTATCCCTGGCCGCAGCGGCCACCCGGGCTGGTGGACGAAGCCTTCGCCGAACTCGGCCGACGCTGGCGCCCGATCCTGGATGCCTTTGACGCCTGCGGCGTGGACCTGTGCTTCGAGATCCATCCCGGCGAGGACCTGCATGACGGCGCGACCTTCGAGCGCTTCCTCGACGTGGTGGACCACCATCCCCGCGCGAAAATCCTGTACGACCCCAGCCACCTGCTGCTGCAGCAGATGGACTACCTCGGCTTCATCGACCGTTACCACGATCGCATCGGCATCTTCCACGTCAAGGACGCGGAATATCACCCCAGTGCCAGCAGTGGCGTGTATGGCGGCTACCAGGACTGGATCGATCGTCCGGGCCGGTTCCGTTCACTCGGCGATGGGCAGATCGACTTCAAGGCGATCTTCTCGAAATTCGCCCAGTACGACTTCCCCGGCTGGGCGGTGCTGGAATGGGAGTGCTGCCTGAAGCACCCGGAAGACGGTGCACGGGAAGGAGCCGCCTTCATCCGCGACCACATCATCCGCGTGACCGGACGCGCCTTCGACGACTTTGCCGACAGCGGCACCGATCCCGGATCACTGCGCCGCATGCTCGGGATCTGAGACATCACTGCCTGGGAGGGCAAGCCATGACGCACACCATGTCGCGCTTGGGCGCGATGATGTTTCTGCAGTTCTTCATCTGGGGGGCATGGTTCGTCACCCTGGGAACCTATCTGGTGCAGGGCCCGCTGCAGGCCAGCGCAAGCCAGGTGGCGACGGCCTTCCTCAGCCAGTCCATCGGTGCCATCGTCGCGCCTTTCCTGGTCGGTTTGATCGCTGACCGCTACTTCGCGGCGCAGCGCATCCTTGCGGTCCTGCACCTGGCTGGCGCAGTGCTGATGTGGCTGGCGTCCACCGCAACCAGCTTCAGCATGTTCTCCGCCTGCGTCATGGGCTACATGCTGCTGTTCATGCCGACGCTGGCACTGGCCAACAGCGTGGCGATGCGGCACATGCAATCGCCCGAGAAACAGTTCCCGCTGGTGCGGGTGGCCGGCAGCGTCGGCTGGATCGTGGCAGGCGTGCTGATCGGCTGGCTGGGCTGGGAACAGGCGCACCGGCTCGAGCTGACCTTCCGGATGGCGGCGGTGGCGTCGCTGGCGCTGGGCCTGTATGCGTTCACCCTGCCGCACACCCCGCCGCTGGCACGGCAGCGCGATGCCGGCCTGGGGCAGATCCTGGGGCTGGATTCGCTGCGCCTGCTGAAGTCACGCTCGTACCTGGTGTTCTTCCTTGCGTCCATCGCGATCTGCATCCCGCTGGCGTTCTACTACAACTTCACCAACCCGTATCTCAACGACCTGGGCGTGCGCGGCGCGGCGGGCCTGCAGTCGCTGGGACAGGTCTCCGAAGTCCTGCTGATGCTGGCCATGCCGTTCCTGTTCGTGCGGCTGGGGGTGAAGACGATGCTGGCGGTGGGCATGGCCGCATGGGTCGTGCGTTACGTCATGTTCGCCTTTGGCGATGCGGGCGGCGGCTTCTCGCTGCTGGTGATCGGCATCGTGCTGCACGGCATCTGCTACGACTTCTTCTTCGTCACCGGCCAGATCTACACCGATGCGCATGCCGGCCCGGCCGCGCGCAGCAGCGCGCAGGGATTCATCACCCTGGCCACGTATGGCGTGGGCATGCTGATCGGTACGTTCCTGTCCGGCGCGGTGGTGGAGCACTTCACCACTGCAGCCGGTCCGGACTGGCAGCAGATCTGGCTGTTCCCGGCAGGGGTCGCGCTGCTCGTGCTGATCGCCTTCCTGCTGCTGTTCCGCGACCGGCCAGTGGTTGCGGCCGCACCTTCCACGCCCTGAGGACCCTACCTGATGCCAAAGCCTGGAATCGCCATCGTCGGCACGGGAATGATCGGTGCCGTGCACCGTCGCGCGGCGCTGCTGGCGGGTGCCGACATCCGTGGCGTGGCCGCCTCTTCTCCGCAGCGCGCACGCGATGTGGCGCAGGCGTGGGGTGTCCCGCGTGCCTATCGGGACATCGAGGAGGTGGTCGCCGACCCACAGGTGCAGGTCGTGCACGTATGCACGCCCAACCACCTGCACCGTCCCATGGCACAGGCCGCACTGGAAGCCGGCAAGCACGTGGTCTGCGAGAAGCCGCTGGCCACCACGCTGGAAGACGCCCGGGCGCTGGCAGCGTTGGCGGCCGCCAACGCGCTGGTCGCCACGGTGCCCTTCGTCTACCGCTTCCACCCGGTGGTCCGCGAGGCGCGCGCACGCATCGCCCATGGCGAACTGGGGCCGCTGCACCTGATTCATGGCAGCTACCTGCAGGACTGGCTGCTGGACCCGGCCAGCAACAACTGGCGCGTGGACCCGGCGCTGGGCGGCGCGTCGCGCGTGTTCGCCGACATCGGCTCGCACTGGTGTGACCTGGTGGAATGGGTCAGCGGCGAGCGCTTCACCGAGGTCAGCGCGGCGTTCGACACGGTGATCGCCGAACGCAGCACCGACACCGGGCAGAGCTTCACCACAGCAGCGGCCGGTGCCGCGATGCAGGCGGTCACCAGCGAGGACGTGGCGGCAGCGATGTTCCGTACCGGCGCCGGGACGCTGGCATCGTTGACGGTCAGCCAGGTATCGGCCGGACGCCACAACCGCCTCTGGTTCGAGATTGATGGTGCCAGGGCCAGCGTGGCGTTCAACCAGGAAGACGCCGAGCGGCTGTGGATCGGCAAGCCCGACCAGCGCGAGGAAGTCTTCGTGCGTGGGCCAGGCGCCGGCAGTATCGAACAGCGCCGGCTGTCGCTGTTGCCGGCCGGGCACGCGCAGGGCTACGGCCACTGCTTCGAGGCATTCGTCGCCGACACCTACCGCGCCATCGAAGGCGAGCGACCGGATGGCCTGCCCACCTTCGAAGACGGCGTGCGCTCGGCGCTGATCGTCGACCGCGTCATCACCTCGGCCAGGACCCGTGCCTGGACCGCCATCGGTTGAACCCCGGGAGCATCTCATGATGAACACGCCTGCCCGCAGAACTGCCACCCTCGCCCTGCTGCTGTTCGCTACCCTGCCCGTCCTGGCACACGAAGCCGTCAGCCCGCACAAGCCCATCGCCGTGCAGATGTACTCACTGCGCAACGCCGGCCCGCTCGACCAGCAGTTGAAGATCGTCCATGACGCCGGCGTGGATGCGGTGGAAACGGTGGGCACGCAGGGCGTCAGCGCCAGCGAACTCAAGCAGTTGCTGGACCGGTATTCGATCAGGGCGATTTCCTCCCACGTGCAACTGGCCGAGCTGCGCAAGGACCTGGACGGCGTGGTGGCCTTCAACCGGTCGATCGGCAACACCACCCTGGTGGTGCCTTACCTGGACGCGAAGGATCGGCCGACCGATGCCGCAGGCTGGACCGCGCTGGGCAAGGAACTGGGCGCGATCGCCAAGCAGGTACGGGCCAAGGGCATGCGCCTGGCCTACCACAACCATGACTTCGAACTGGTCGACTTCAATGGCCGGACCGGCCTGGAACTGCTGTTCGCAGCGGCCGGGCCGTACCTGCAGACCGAGCTGGACCTGGCCTGGGTCGCGCGTGCGGGCCTGGACCCGGCGGTGATGCTCGGCAAGTTCCGCGGCCGCCTGTTCGCGGTGCACGCCAAGGACAATGCAGCCAAGGGCCAGGCCGAAGACGAGGGCGGCTTCGCTGCCGTCGGCCAGGGTGTGCTGGACTGGCGCGCGATCCTGCCAGCCGCCGCAGCGGCCGGCGTGCACTGGTACATCCTCGAGCACGACCAGCCACGCGATCCGGCCAAGGTCATCCAGACCGGCGCGGACTACCTGCGTGAACACCTGTCCCCCCGCCTGCCAGCCAGCGCGCAGCGCTAGTACGCGAAGGAGTCCTGATTGAAAACGATGCTGAAAGTGGCTGTGATTCTCTGTGCGGCGATGCTGGCAACCACGGCATGGTCCAAGGACGACCCTGCAGCCGGCGCAAAGCTCTACACAGCGAACTGCACGGCCTGCCATGGTGCCGATCGCGCCGGCATGCCGGGCGCATTCCCCGCGCTCACCGACATCGGCAAGCGCCTGGATGCCGCGCAGATCAAGGACAAGATCAGGAAGGGCGGCGGACTGATGCCGCCGTTCTCCCAGCTGTCGCAACAGGAGATCGACGACATCACCAGCTATCTGGCGAAATAGGCCGCCAGCGTTACAGCTCGCGCACCCAGATGTTGCGGTAGCTGACCTTGGCGTCGTGCTCCTGCAGATGGATCGGCGCGCACGCATGCGGTGAATACGAGGGCGGGCCGATGTACTCGGTCCTGCCCGCCAGCACGGTGTCGTCCTGCACCAGCACGCCGTTGTGCAGCACGGTGATGCGCGCCGGCGAGATGAGCCCGCCGCCCGGTGAGAAGCGCGGCGCCTTCCAGAGGATGTCATAGGCCTGCCACTGCCCCGGCGCACGCGAGGCGTTCACCAGCGGCATGGCCTGCTTGTAGATGGAGCCGGCCTGGCCGTTGGCATAGGTCGGGTTGTTGTAGCTGTCCAGCACCTGCAGCTCATAGAGTTCCTGCAGGAAGATGCCGCTGTTGCCCCGGTTCTGGCCGTCGAAACCCTTGGTCTCGACGGGTGTGCGCCACTCGACATGCAGCTGGATGTCGCAGAAGCGCTGCTTGGTGCGGATGCCCTTGCTGCCCGGCACGATGGTCATGGCGCCGTCGGCGACGGTCCAGGGCACACGTCCGCCCTGCTCCGACTCCCAGGCGGAGGCATCCTTGCCATCGAACAGCACGATGGCGTCGGACGGCGCCTTGCCCGGCGGCGTGGCCACGGTTGCAGGCACGGGCGTCCACACCTCGGTCTTCGCCGGGTCGCGCGCAGGATCGGTGTTGGCCTGCGCGAACGCCGGTGCCGCGGCCAGCACGCCGGCGGCGATCAATAGCGGCGCGATCTTCATGGCGTGATCCATCAGCTGGTCCCCCATGCGGGCGTGCCGGGAACATAGGCCAGGTCGCCGTCGTAGCGGCCCGGCACGGCGACGTAACGCAGCACTTCGGTCGCGCCAACCTTGGAGGTAAAGAAACCGAAGATGGTGAGCTGCTTGAACATCGTGAAGTAATGCGGCATCGGCTCTCCTGCTTCGGCGGTGCCGGTTTCGGTCACCTCGACCGCGTGCTTCCTGGCCTCTGCATCCAGCGCGCGCAGCAGTTCAGTGCGGGCCTGCGGCGCAAGTGAAACGAAGCGGCCGCCGGCGCGTTTGTCGATATCGGCCAGGCCAGCACGGAACGTCGCCTGCTGCCGGGCGGTGTAGCAGTCGCTGACGAACGTCGCCATGAATGCACCGGCGCCTGCGTCTTTCGCCCCCGGCGTTTTCGTCCGCGGCAGGATGGTCTCGGCGATCTCGTCCAGCGTGCCGACCTCCGCGTCGGAGAAGCGCGTCTTCGCCCCTGCGGCGGGAGCCTGTGCCTGACCGAGCGCAGGCAGGCCGATCATCGCCGCGCCGGTGGCGGCAACGATCATCTTCAGCAGTTCGCGGCGGTCCATCAGAGGTTCCCCGCTTTCAGTTCGCGCACGGCATGGTCAGCAGCCCGCGCGGTCAGTGCCATGTAGGTCAGCGACGGGTTCACGCACGCGCTGGAGGTCATGCAGGCACCGTCGGTGACATAGACGTTGGGCGCATCCCAGACCTGGTTGTGCTGGTTCAGCACGGACGTCCTGCGGTCACGGCCCATGCGCGCGGTCCCCATCTCATGGATGCCCTTGCCCGGGGCGTAGTCGTTGTCGTGCATCTCCACGTCCTTGACGCCGGCGGCCTCGAGCATCTCGGCGGCATCGGCGGCCATGTCCTTGCGCATGGCCAGTTCGTTGGCGCGCATGGATACATCCATCGCCAGCACCGGCAGACCCCACTTGTCCTTGCGGTCCCGGTCCAGGCGGATCGTGTTGTCGTGGTGCGGCAGCATTTCGCCGAAGCCGGTCATGCCGATGCGCCAGTCACCGGGCACGGTCAGCGCCTCCTTCAGGTCGGCGCCGATGTTCAGCTCGGCAATCTCGCGCGACCACCCCATGCGGCTGGCACCGCCCTGGTAGCCGAAGCCGCGCAGGTAGCCGCGCTTGTCAGCGGCCACGTTGCGGAAGCGGGGAATGTAGAAGCCGCAGGGACGACGGCCGAAGTAGTACTTGTCCTCGAAGCCTTCGACCCGGCCGGAGGCACCCGCGCCGAAATGATGGTCCATCACGTTGTGTCCCAGCTCACCCGACGATGAGCCCAGCCCACCCTCCCACACATCGGTGGCCGAGTTCATCAGCAGCCAGGTCGAGTTGAAGGAGGAGGCATTGAGGAAGATGACCTTGGCCGTGTACTGGTAGGTCTGGCCGGTCTCTGCGTCGATGATCTCCACGCCCCGCGCCCGCTTGCGGTCCTTGTCGTAGAGCACTTCCTTGACGATGGAGAACGGCCGCAAGGTCAGGTTGCCGGTCTTCATCGCCGCCGGCAGTGTCGCCGCCTGGGTGGAGAAATAGGCGCCGAAGGGACAGCCGAGGATGCACTTGTTGCGGTACTGGCAGTTGACGCGGCCCTGCTCGGGCATCGGCTTGGTGATGTTCGCCGTGCGCGAGTGGATCATGTGCCGGGTTCCGCCGAAGGCCTTCCTGATCCGCGCGGCCACGTCCTTTTCGACGATGTTCAACGGGATCGGCGGCAGGAACTCGCCGTCCGGCAGCACGTCCAGCCCTTCGCGCGTACCGGCGATGCCGGCGAACTTCTCCACATGGTCGTACCACGGCGCGATGTCGGCGTAGCGGATCGGCCAGTCGGTGGCGATGCCGTCCTTGAGGTTTGCTTCGAAATCCAGGTCGGAGAAACGATAGCTCTGTCGCCCCCACATCAGCGAACGGCCACCCACGTGGTAGCCGCGGAACCAGTCGAACCGTTTGGTCTCGATGTACGGCGATTCCTGTTCGTCGGCCCACATGCCCTGCAGGTTCTCGGCCAGCGCGTAGTCGCGCATCAGCACCGGGAAGGCGGCCTTCATCGCCTGTGTAGGCCGGTTGCGATGCGGGAAATCCCACGGCTCCTTCATCGCGTTGACGTAGTCCTTGACGTGCTCGATGTTGCGTCCGCGTTCCAGCATCAGGACCTTCAGGCCCTTCTCGGTCAGTTCCTTCGCCGCCCAACCGCCACTGATTCCCGAGCCAACAACAATGGCGTCGTAATGATTGTCTGCCATGGATCTCTCACCTGGTGGATATCGTTTCAGACGTCGCAGAGGCGGATGGCCTCGCGCAGCGAACCAACGGGATCCGGTGCCGCAGGCATGAATTCCTGCGCCAGATACCCATCGAAACCGGTGTCGCGGATCGCGCGACAGATGGCGGGGTAATTGAGTTCCTGCTGGTCCCCGATCTCGTGCCGGCCCGGCACGCCCGCGGTGTGGTAATGCTTGAAACAGGCGTGATGCCTGCCGATGGTGGCGATGATGTCGCCCTCCATGATCTGCATGTGATAGATGTCGTACAGCAGGCCGAAGTTGTGCGAGCCGAGCCGCTGGCACAGCTCCACGCCCCAGGCGGAGTGGTCGCACAGGTAGTCGCGATGATCGACCCTGGAGTTCAGCAGCTCCATCACCAGCACCACGCCACGTTTCTCGGCATGCCCGAGGATGCGCTTGAGGCCGGCCTCGGCATTGGCCATGCCCTCCTGCGGGTCCATCCCGTTGCGGTTGCCGGAAAAGCAGATGAGGTTGCGGTAACCGGCATCGGCCACCAGGTCGATATGCCGCGTGTAGCGCTCCACCAGCTGGTCGTGGAACTCACGGCCGGCAAAGCCCTTGGTAAGGCCCAGCTCCGCGCCGTTGCACATCGAGCTGTATACGCCGTGGGCCTTCAGGGTGGGCCAGTCTTCCGGGCCGATCAGGTCGATCGCGGCAAAACCGATGTCCTTCACCGTCGCGCAGAGCTGGGCGACCGACAGCTGCGGGAAGGTCCAGCGGGCCACGGAATGCTTCAGGTTGCCCTTGAGCGGCGCCGTGGCGGCAAACGCAGGCAGAACGCCCGCCGCCCCCAAGCCAAGGCTCGCAGCGGCCGCCATGCGAAGCGCATCGCGCCGCGTGAGGCCCGGGGCCGGTCTGATCGAATGGATGGACATCCACCTGCCGGCCTCCCAACCGGTATCAAACGCAACGATTCACGGCAATGCAATCGATTGCACCATAGGGGAGGAAATTGTCTGTTTGCAAGTCGCGGTGCACGAAAATCAATGCTGCGAGGCACAACTCCGCAGGAATCGCAGAAAAAGAAAGCCCCGCATGAGCGGGGCTTTCTTTTTCTGCTGCGAACGAGCGTTCGATCAGAACGGAATATCGTCGTCAGCGAAGTCATCCATCGGCGGCGCCGACTGCTGCGGCTGCTGCTGCTGCGGACGCTGCTGGCCGTAGCCACCGCCCTGGTTGCCGCCCTGGTTGTAACCACCGCCCTGGCCGCCACGCTGGTTGCCACCACCACCGCCGCCGTATTCCTGGCGCGGGGCCTGCTGGCGCTGCGGACGCTCGCCGCCAGCGAAGTTGCCACCGCCGCCACCGCCGCCTTCACCGCGGCCGCCCAGCATCTGCATTTCATCGGCGACGATGTCGGTGGAGTACTTCTCCACGCCGTCCTGGCCGGTGTACTTGTCGTAACGCAGGCTGCCTTCGACGTACACCGAGCTGCCCTTGCGCAGGTACTCGCCGGCGATCTCGCCGAGCTTGCCGAAGAACACCACGCGGTGCCATTCGGTACGTTCCTGCTGGTTGCCATCCTTGTCCTTGCGGACGCTGGTGGTAGCCAGGCTGATGCGGGTGATCGCCATGCCGCTCTGGGTGTACTTCACGTCCGGGTCGTTGCCGAGGTTGCCGACCAGGATGACTTTGTTGATGCCGCGCGCCATAGGTACCTTCGTCCGTTGTCCAGGGGCAGGCCGCCAGTGATAGCACGTCCCCGGGCGGGGGTGCAGAGCGCTGGGGTCGCCCCCGGGAAATTTGGGGGAATACGAGAACGGGTCATCTTACCATCCCCTCGGCCGACACCTGGGTCGGGAAAGCCCCCGGCCATGGCCGGAATCCGGCCTGCAGCCCCCCGGGCAGGGCACTGCGCGCGCCCTGCCCCGGCGCGCGGCGCCAGCCCATCGGCGCCCCATGGCATCATTCCCCGATCATTTCCCTGCCGGCCCCCATGACCATCAAAGGCAAAGCCACCTCCCTGGACATCGCCCACCTGGCCGGGGTCTCCCAGCCCACGGTGTCGCGGGCCCTGCGCGGCAGCCCGATGGTCAACGCCGAGACCCGCGAGCGCATCCTGCGCATCGCCCGCGAGCTGAACTACAAGGTCGACAAGAATGCCTCCAGCCTGCGCCTGCGCAATGCCGGCACGCTGGCCCTGCTGTTCTTCGAGGACCCGACCAACGACGACTCGCTGATCAACCCGTTCTTCCACTCGATGCTGGGGTCGATCACCCGCGCCTGCGCGCTGCATGGGCAGGACCTGCTGGTGTCCTTCCAGCAGCTGTCCACCGACTGGCAGGCCGATTACGAAGACAGCAACAAGGCCGATGGCATCATCCTGCTGGGCTATGGCGACTACCACCAGTCGCGCGACCGCCTGCAGCGGCTGGTGGAACAAGGCACCCACTTCGTGCGCTGGGGCGCGGCCCTGCCCGGCCAGCCGGGGGTGTCGATCGGCAGCGACAACTTCCAGGGCGGGCATGACATCACCGCCCACCTGCTGGAACAGGGCTGCCGCCGCATCGCCTTCCTCGGCCATGCCTCCAGCCATTACCCGGAATTCCAGGAGCGCTATCGCGGCCACGTCGAGGCGCTGCGTGCGCATGGCCTGACCGCCGACCCGGCGCTGCAGCATGATGCGATCACCACCGAGGCGTCCGGGCATGAGGCGTGCCTGTCACTGCTGGCCCAGGACCGTTCCATCGATGCGGTCTGCGCAGCCAGCGACCTGATCGCCATCGGCGCGGTGCGCGCGCTGCGCGAGCAGGGCCTGCGGGTGCCGCAGGACGTGGCGGTGACCGGCTTCGATGACATCCCGCTGGCAGCCTCGGTGTCGCCACCGCTGACCACCGTACAGCAGGACACCAAGCAGGCCGGCCAGTTGCTGGTGGAGAAGCTGCTGGCGCTGATCGGCCGGCAGCCGGTGGAAGGCCAGAGCATTCCGGTGAAGCTGGTGGTGCGCGAGTCCTCGCTGCGCGCGTAGCCCTTCGGTGGCGCCAAGCCATGCTCAGCATGCATGCGTGGGACGCAAGGCCGACGACAGCCGGGCATGGCCCGGCTCTACAGGACCTGCATCGCTACGCGCCGCCCGGCATGGCCGTGCGTACCGCCATGCTGAACTCATCCAGCAGAAAGGGCTTGGCGATCATCGCCATGCCTTCATCGAGGAAGGCCGCGCGCTCCTGTGCCTTTTCCGCATAGCCGGTCATGAACAGGATCGGCAGCGCCGGCCGCGATTGCCGCGCGATCTCCGCCAGCTGGCGCCCGTTGAGCCCCGGCAGCCCGACATCGGTGACCAGCAGATCGATGCTCTGCGCCGACGTGAGGATGGGAATCGCCGCATCGGCATCACCCACCACCTGGGCGTGGTAGCCCAGGTCTTCCAGCACCACCGTCACCAGCATCCGTACCTGCTCGTCATCCTCCACCACCAGGATGGACTGGCCGGCGCCGCGCCGGATCGGCTGCGAAGGTGCAGGCGCGTCTTCCACAATGGCCTCCGACAACGGAATGAACAGCAGCACCGTCGTCCCTTCGCCGACATTGGACTGGATGGCGATGTGGCCACCGGACTGCTGCATGAAGCCGTACACCATCGACATGCCCAGCCCCGTTCCCTTGCCGATGGGCTTGGTGGTGAAGAAGGGCTCGAAGGCGCGCTCGACCACTTCCGGCGCCATGCCGGCACCGGTGTCGGCCACCTCCACCAGTGCGTAGTCACCGGCAGGCACGGCCGTGTACTGGCCTTCCCTTACGCTTACCGACGAGGCACGCAGAGTCAGATCGCCGCCGTCCGGCATCGCATCACGCGCGTTGATGGCCAGGTTCAGCAGCGCGCTCTCGAACTGGTTGGCATCCAGCGTGGCGTGCAAGGGCAGCGGCGAGGGTTCGGCGTGGATGCGCACCGCCTCGCCCAGGGTGCTGTGCAGCAGGTGCTGCACCGAAACCAGCAGCGTGTTGAGCTCCACCGGACGCGCATCCAGCGACTGCCGCCGCGAGAACGCCAGCAGGCGCTGGGTGAGTGCCGCGGCACGCTGGGCCGAGGCGGTGGCGGTGTCCAGGAAACGTTCGAGGTCGTCGACCCGGCCCATGTCCAGGCGCAGCCGGACGATGTCCAACGCGGACAGGATGCCGGTCAGCATGTTGTTGAAATCGTGGGCGATGCCGCCGGTCAACTGGCCGATCGCCTCCATTTTCTGTGACTGCCGCAATGCAGCGTCGCTGGCCTCGCGCGCCGCCATCTGCGCTTCCAGTTCACGGGTGCGCTCGGCCACCATCGCCTCCAGCGCGTGCGCGTGCTGTTGGCTGCTGGCAAGGGCCAGCTTGGCCGCGGTGATATCGGTGACGAACACGTGGAAGCCGTCGATGCGCCCCTCGCCATTGCGGCGGGGCGAGTAACGCACTTCGCAGTCCCGGCGCCCATACAAGCGATGTGGCCAGACGATCTCGAACATGGCCTCGCGACCGGCCAACGCGGCTTCCATCGCCGGGCGACGCTGCTGCCATACGGTCTCGCCGATGACCTCGCGCACATGCGTGCCGATCACTTCGCCGGTAGCCAGTTCGAACCAGTTTTCATAGGCCTTGTTGGCGAAGCGGAAGCACAGCGAGCGGTCCACGAATGCGATCAGCACCGGCATTGCATCGGCGATCAATCGCAGCTCGGACTCGCTGCGCGCCAGCGCCGCACGGCCATCGGCCAAGGCGGTGACCTGGTCGCGCACCACGAACTGCTTGCCGCGCGCGCGCAGCGCGCCCTGCACAGCGCTGAGCAACGACATGCTGCCCAATGGCCGGTCCATCTCCACTACGTTGATCGAGCCGGGCAACAACGGTTCACGGGTGGAACGCCGGTAGGAACGCGCCGAGCGCAGCAGGATGAACGGAATGTCCGACCAGGCCGGCTGCTGCTGCAGCGCCTGCAGCAGTACCTCGCTGCCGCGTGCCACCGCTTCCTGGGTGACCACCACCAGCCCGGTGCAGTCATCGAGTTGCTCAGCCAGCACTTCCAGGCTTGGCGCGATGCCCGTCCTCAACCCTGCGCCGGCCAGCACCGCCGCGATGCTGTCGGCATCACGGCCGAAGGGAGCGACGATACGGACAACGGTGCCGCCCTCATCGCTATCGGACATCGGACTGGCCCAGCAGCGCTGCGCTGTCGCCGACGAACTCCGGCGTGCCGGTGAGGATGCCCTGGAAATCGGCCAATGCGGCACTGACCGTGATGCCGCGCCCGTCGATCTTCAGTTCGCGGATGGTGTCTTCATGCGCACCGCCGCGGTTCTTGATCACCGAGATCGCCTTGCGGATGCGTCCCTTGGCTTCGAAGAATCGGAACAGCACCACCGCATCAGCGATGTAGGAGACATTGAGGCTGCCGGTGGACATGGTGCCGACCAGCCCATGCTGCGGGTTGATCATGAAGGTCGCCACACCCTTCTGGTTGAGGTAGGACAGCATCTCGTGCAGCTGCAGCATCAGCTGTTTTTCCTGCGGCATGGCGGTCACGTAGCCGTTGAGGCTGTCGATCACCAGCACACGGCAGTTGCGCTCCTCCACGGACTTGCGCAGGTTCCAGGAGAACTCCCCGGGCGACACTTCGGCCGGGTCGATCTGCAGGATCTCCAGCAGACCGGAGCGCAGGTGCTTTTCCAGATCGATATCCAGCGCCGAAGCGCGTGCCAGCAGCGTGCCCACGCGCTCGTCGAACTCGAAGATGCAGCTGCGCTCGCCGCGCTCGCAGGCCGCCCACACATACTGCAGCGCCACGTTGGTCTTGCCGCTGCCGGCCGGGCCGGTCAACAGGGTGGAGGTACCGCGCAGCGGACCGCCGCCCAGCAGCCGGTCGATCTCGGCCACGCCGCTGCTGATGGGCGTTCCGACGAACCGTCCGTGATGTTCCGAGGCGATCAGGCGGGGGAAGATCTGCACGCCACCGCGACGGATCACCATGTCGTGGTAGCCGGCAACGAAATCGACGCCCCGCAGCTTCTGCACCTGCATGCGGCGCCGGGCAGGGCCGAAGTCCAGGGTCAGGCGTTCCAGCGAGACCACGCCGTGGCACAGGCTGTGCAGCTGGCCGTCGCGCTCATCGCCGGTGGACGTCAGGTCGTCCACCAGGAAAACCGTCGCACTCTTGGGCGCGAAGAACTGCTTGAGTGCGAGGATCTGCCGACGATAGCGCAGCGAATCCTGCGCCAGCAGGCGCAGTTCCGACAACGAATCGAACACCACCCGGGTCGGCCCGATGCTGTCCACCTTGGACATGATCAGGTTGACCGTCTCGTCCAGCTCCATTTCCCACGAATGCAGCACCGACTGCAGGCGGCCATTGCCCATTGCCCCTTCGGCCGAACCCAGCTCGAACAGGTGCAGGCCGTCCAGCGACCAGCCGTGCGCCAACGCGACTTCGCGCAGCTCCTCGGCGGTCTCGGACAGGGTGATGTAGAGGCAGCGCTCGCCGCGCCGCAGGCCTTCCAGCAGGAACTGCAGGGACAGCGTGGTCTTGCCGGAGCCCGGCGGCCCCTCAAGCAGGTACAGCCGCGCCTGCGGCAGCCCGCCGCCAATGATGCTGTCCAGTCCTTCAATTCCGGTTGTGATCCGCATGCGTGCCTGCATCGACGTCGACGTTTGAGGGGGAAAGCCTATCGGCGCCCCTGTCGACGCATTGTGTGATCCAGCGCACCGCTGTTAACGCATTCAGGAAGATTTCACGACTCCGCCCTGCCCCGCCACCAACGGCGTCCCCTGCGCCAGCTCCACGCCAGCATCACCACCACATAGAGTGCCAGCAGCAGCTGAAGCGCTGGTTTGACGATAAACAGCAGCCACAACCAACCATAGTCCGCGTCAGTCACTTTCATCTGAAGGCCCGGTTCCAGGCCCAGTGTCGCGGTTTCTCCGCGCAGGCCAGGCCCGACCTCCACAACGGTGATCTTCAGGTGCAGGTTGCCAGCACCCAGCGTAAGCGGCGAGGCCAGTGGCGGCCACTGGAAATCGGTGGGCGATGCGCTGGGTTCGTCCGGCGTAAATTCGCGCGTCACCTCACCCGAGCCATGCGAACTGACCGGCATGGCCCGATAGATCGCGTGCCGACCGTCATGCTCGACTTTCAGCCTGATCGGCTCGCCGGGCGTGCGGAAGCGCAGGAAACCGGCGTGCTGACTGTTCTGCCAGTTGCCAAGCACGGGGTCCGGCTGGTCGTAGTCCGGCGGGGGACGCTGGAACGTCAACGACAGCTGCGGCCGCCCCGGCAACAGCCGCTCGGTTTCCAGCGTCAGCTGCGTGCCCGGTTCCAGCTGCAGCGGTGCGGATGCGTAATGCGTGGCAGTACGGAAATCGGCCAGCGACAGCGCCAGCCCGATACTGAGGGAGATCAACAGCAACCAGCTTGACCAGAATGCGATGCGCACCGGATGTCCTTTTCCGCGTCGGGGCGTAAACGAGTATATCCAGCCCACCCGTTGGGACGGCCATCGTCTGGGGGCACCATGACCAAAGGGGCATGACGCCGCCCCCGTTCAGCGCGATAAACAGCAGATCAACACACGGAAAGGTGTACGTCGCATGCTGAAGATCGATTCGCTGTCCAAGACGTACGCCAACGGCGTACACGCGTTGAACGGGGTCACACTGGATATTCCCCGCGGCATGTTTGGCCTGCTCGGGCCCAACGGCGCGGGGAAATCCTCGCTGATGCGCACGCTGGCCACCCTGCAGGAAGCCGACAGCGGCAGTGCCACCCTGAGCATTCCGGGTGAAGCGCCGATCGACGTGCTGCGCGACAAGGATGCCGTGCGCCGCCGGCTGGGCTACCTGCCGCAGGATTTCGGGGTGTACCCGAAGGTCAGCGCACTGGACCTGCTGGAGCACTTTGCCGTACTGAAGGGCTTGACCCAGCGCGGTCAGCGCCGCGAGGTGGTCGATGGCCTGCTGCAGCAGGTGAACCTGTGGGATGCGCGCAAGCGCAAGCTGGGCACCTACTCCGGCGGCATGCGCCAGCGCTTCGGTATCGCCCAGGCGCTGTTGGGCGACCCGCGCCTGGTGATCGTCGACGAACCCACCGCCGGCCTTGATCCGGAAGAGCGCAACCGCTTCCTCAACCTGCTGGCGGCCATCGGCGAGAACGTGGCGGTGATCCTGTCCACCCACATCGTCGAGGACGTGACCGACCTGTGCCCCACCATGGCGATCATGAACAAGGGCCAGGTGCTGCTGACCGGTCGCCCCACCGATGCGATCGAGGCGTTGCAGCAGCAGGTCTGGCGCAAGCAGGTGGAGCCTTCCGAACTGGCCGACCACGAGGCGCGCTACACGGTGCTGTCCTCGCGCCTGGTGGGCGGCCGCCCGGTGATCCACGTGCACAGCGCCAGCGACCCCGGTGATGGCTTCACTGCAGTGGCCCCCGATCTCGAGGATGTGTACTTCCAGCGCCTGCGCCTGCAGGCGCGTGCCCGTGCAGCCTGAGCGGAGCACACCATGATCCTCACCTTCTTCCGCTTCGAGCTGCGCGAGCAGCTGCGTTCGCCGCTGCTGTGGCTGCTGGCGTTCCTGTTCGCCGCGCTGGCCTTCGCCGCCGCCTCCTCCGAAGCCGTACAGATCGGCGGCGGCGTCAACAACGTGCACAGCAATGCGCCGATCGTCATCGCGCGCTTCATGGGCATCTTCACCATGATGGGCATGCTGGTGTCCACGCTGTTCATCAGCAATGCACTGCTGCGCGACTTCGAGCTGGGCACCTCGGAGCTGATCTTCGCAAGCCCGATCAAGCGCCGCGACTACCTGGCCGGACGCATCCTGGCAGCGATCTGCGCCAGCCTGGTGGTCTACCTGATCATCGCGCTGGGCATCTTCCTGGGGCCGTTCATGCCCTGGATGGACAAGGCCCGCGTCGGCCCGGTTTCGCTGGCCAGCTATGCCTGGACCTTCACTTGGATCGTGCTGCCCAACGTGTTGTTCACCACCGCCCTGCTGTCGCTGCTGGCGGCGCTGACGCGCTCGATCCTGTGGGTCTACATCGGCCTGGTCGGCTACTTCGTGCTGTATGGCGTGAGTGCCTCGCTGCTGAGCGATATCGACAACGTCTGGGTCGCCACGCTGACCGAGCCACTGGGCATGCGCGCGCTCGGCCGCACGGTCCGCTACTGGGCCGCCGAGCAGAGCAACACCCGCCTGCCCGAGGTGGCGGGCTACCTGCTGGCCAACCGTGCCCTGTGGCTGGGGGTGGCCGCCGTCTTGTTCGCCGCCACCTTCGCTCTGTTCCGCACCGAGCGTACCGGCAGTGGGCGCAGGCGTTGGGGCCGTCGCCAGGCCGTGGCCAGCGCCGATGCGCCGCGACCGGCGGCGATCACCGCGCCGCGCGTGCGCCCCCGCTTCAGCGCGGCAACCGGCTGGCACCAGTTCGTGCGCCAGGTGCGCTTTGACACCCTCGGCGTCCTGCGCGGGGTGCCGTTCATCGTGCTGCTGGTGCTGGGCCTGGCAAACTTCATCCCCGCCGCCCTGCACCAGAGCGCGGTCTATGGCACGCCGATCTGGCCGGTCACCACCGAAATGCTGTCGGCCCTGCAGGGCGCCTACAGCTGGCTGCTGGTGATCATCGTGCTGTTCTATTCCGGCGAACTGGTCTGGAAGGAGCGCGCGGTCCGCTTGAACGAAGTCAACGACGCCATGCCCGTACCCAACTGGGTACCGCTGCTGGCCCGGCTGACCACCCTGGTGGTGATCGTCGCCTGCTTCCAGGCCATCGGTGCGGTGGTGTCGATGGCCATGCAGCTGGTGCAGGGCTACACCCACCTGGAGCCGCTGCTGTACCTGAAGGTGCTGGCCCTCGGTTCGGTGTTCTATGTGCTGATGGGCGGCATGGCGCTGGTCCTGCAGGTCCTGACCAACAACAAGTTCTTCGGCTACGCGCTGTTGATCGTGGTGATGATCGCGCAGGTCGCGCTGGGCCTGCTGGACTACACACAGAACCTGTACAACTTCGGCAACTGGCCCAACGCCCCGTACTCGGACATGAACGGATACGGCCACTTCCTGCCTGGGCAGCTGGTCTTCCAGGCCTATTGGGGCCTGCTGCTGGCCGCGCTGCTGTTCCTTGCCTCCGCGTTCTGGGTGCGCGGCGTCGGCGCCAGTGCGCGTGACCGGTTGAAGCTGGCGGCACGCCGCCTGCGCGGTCCTACCGGCGCGGGCTTTGCCGTATCCCTGCTCGGCTTTGTCGCGCTCGGCGGATGGTTGTACTGGAGCACCAACATCCGCAATGAATTCCTGTCTCCCGACCAGCAGCGCGACCTGCAGGTGCGCTACGAGCGCGAGCTGTCCAAGTACAGGAACCTGCCGCAACCGCGCATCATCGCCGTCGACAACCGCGTGGACCTGCATCCGGAAACCCAGTCGATGGTCATCGATGCCGACTGGACGGTGCGCAACACCCACGCTGCCCCGATCAGTGACATCCACATCGCGATGGGCGATGACCGCAATCTGGTCAAGGTCGACCTGGGCGGGCAGACCCTGGCCTTCCATGATGTCGACCTGGGTTACCGCATCTACCGCCTGGCCACGCCATTGCAACCCGGCGAGCAGCGCCAGGTGCATTTCCGCGTCGAACAACGACCCAAGGGCATCACCGCCGGCCAGGCACCCAGCAACATCGTGGACAACGGCACGTTCTTCAACAGCACCCTGCTGCCGTCATTCGGCTACGACCCGCGCGGCGAGCTGGAGGACCGCAACGAACGGCGCAAGCGCGGGCTGGGTGAGCCGACCCGCATGCCGAAGCTGGAGGATGAAGCAGCACGTGCCAACACCTACATCTCCGACGACGCCGACTGGCTGGACTTCCGTACCACCATCTGCACCGCACCGGACCAGGTCGCGCTGGCCCCGGGCTACCTGCAGCACGAGACCACCGTGAACGGCCGCCGCTGCTTCAGCTATGCGATGGACCGGCCCATGCTCAACTTCTACGCCTATCTGTCGGCGCGCTGGCAGGTGAAGAAGGCCATGTACAAGGACATTCCGATCGAGGTGTACTTCGACCCGGCCCATGCCTACAACGTGGACCGCATGATCGAAGCGGTGCAGAAGTCGCTGGCCTACTACGAGGCGAACTTCACGCCCTACCAGCACCGCCAGGTGCGCATCATCGAGTTCCCGGGCTACCAGAGCTTTGCCCAGTCCTTCGCCAACACCATCCCCTACTCCGAGTCGATCGGCTTCATCGCCGACCTGCGTGACCCGGACAAGGTGGACTACGTGTTCTACGTCACCGCGCATGAGATCGCACACCAGTGGTGGGCGCACCAGGTGATCGGTGCCAACGTGCAGGGCGCCACGGTACTGTCCGAATCGCTGTCGCAGTATTCGGCGCTGATGGTGATGGAAAAGGAGTACGGCCGCGCGCACATGCGCCAGTTCCTGAAGACCGAACTGGACCGCTACCTGGCCGGCCGGGGCGGCGAGCGCATCGAGGAACTGCCGCTGGAACGGGTGGAGAACCAGCAGTACATCCACTATCGCAAGGGTTCGCTGGTGTTCTACCGCCTGCGTGAGGAAATCGGCGAACAGGCGCTGAACCGCGCCCTGCAGCGCTTCCTGCAGGACAAGGGCTACCAGCAGCCGCCGTACACCACCTCGCGGGAGCTGCTGGACTACCTGCGTGCGGAGACCCCGGCCGACCGCCAGCAGCTGCTGAGCGATCTGTTCGAGAAGATCACGCTGTACGACAACCGGCTGGAGACCGCCAGCGCGCGCAAGCGTACCGATGGCCGCTACGACGTCACCCTGAAGCTGCACGCCGCCAAGGTCCATGCCGATGGCCAGGGCAAGGAAACGCCGGCCGCGCTGGACGACTGGGTCGAGATCGGCGTGTTCGCCAACGGTCCCTCGGGCAAGGAACGCGACCAGAAGGTGCTGTACCTGCAGCGCCATCACATTACCACGGCAGCGCCGACGATCACGGTGACGGTGGATGCCAAGCCGGACGAGGCCGGTTTCGATCCGTACAACAAGCTGATCGACCGGGTGAGCGAAGACAACCGGCGCAAGGTGACGATGTGATGTGAGTGGCGGTGCCGGCCTTCGGGCCGGCACCGATCTCGTACGGCATCCACGCATGGCGTGGATCTACTGGATGCATCCACGCATGGCGTGGATCTACTGGAATGCATCCATGCGCGGCGTGGATGCCGTACTGCCCGGTTGACGCCCTGGGCTACGCTGCGGGGCCCTGCGAACCGGCCTTCGGCCCCAGCACCGCCAGCAGCACGTAGATCACGATCGACGCCACGGTGCCGAGTGCAGCCAGCAACATGAAGGCAAACTCCGAACGGCCCTGCAGCCCTGCCCAAACGCCCAGATGCCAGGCCGCGCCAAGATTGATCAGCCAGGCGATGACGAACACCGGCCACTGCACGATGCCGACCGCGCTCAGCAATGGCGCGGCGATGAGGGCTGCGACGATGGCGCCGATCAGGAAGACCAGGGCAAGACGGGAATGGCGGGCCGAGGCGGTGCTCATGCGCTCAACCCGCGGACCATCACCAGCACCGGGAAGCCACGCGTGTCGGACTCGACAACGGGCTTCCACCCCAATCGCGCATACAGACCACCGTCCAGCGACTCGGTCTGCAGGTAGAGCTGCGATATGCCCATCGACCGGGCCTGCTTCACTGCGTGTTCGACAAGCGTGCTGGCCAACCCTCGCCCGCGTTGGCTGTCGGCCACATACACGCTTCCCAGCCAGTGCTCATACTCGGGAAAACCGGGCATCTCACCGCGCTTGAGCTGCACGGCACCGACCACCTGCCCATCGTCGATTGCCGCCAGCAGATGCGGGAATCCCTGCGCGTCCTTGGGCTTGCGCAGCCGCAGACGCTCATCTTCCAGAGTGAAGCCTGCATCCTTTCCCCACTGCGCGTGATACCACTGCGCCAGCTGCTCGCACTCCGGCGCTGCCGGCGCTGCCGGCGCCAGCATCCTGAACTCCATGGGTAACCTCGCTGTCCTGATCGTCCTTCAGGAAAGCATGCTTCACCCCTGCAGTCACTGCAAATCGTTGCAATCAATCCAACCGTGCATGGGATCGGCTCCCCGGCGATATGCACCTCAGCCCTGCGAGAAGTCCTTCAGGATCTCACCGACGCCGCTGGGCGAGATCTCGAAGCCCAGCGTAGTGCCCGGGTTGATCACCACGCCGTAGCCGCCCGGCACGCGGCGCAGCACGTCCAGCATCAGCCAGCGGACCTGATGCTCGGCCTGCTGGCTGTAGATGCCCACCCGCGCCGGATCGGTGAACACGGCCACGTGCAGGGTGCCCTGCTTGTCGAACAGCAGCGGATCGAAGCCACTCCCATCGGGCGTGACCAGGCTGCCCGTCAGCAGCACCACCTGGGAAGCAACGAAGGCCTCCATGAATGCCCGGATCGGCACTGTTCCGTCCATCGCGGCCTTGAGCAGGGTTTCGATGGGAGTCTGCGGGGCAAGGTCGGTCATGGCAGTACGAGCGCGGCATCAGGGGGTGCCTATTGTGCCGGATGCCGCCACACCAGGTAGTGCCGGCCGCTGGCCGGCAACTGCACTGGGTCCAACGACGAAGAGGCTGCCGGCCAGCGGCCGGCACTACCGTTTCCGCTGGTCACTGCGCGGTCAGCGCTTCAGTCGCTGGTCGCGCGCCAGCTGGTCTGCCATGGCCTTGTCCAGTTCGGCCTGCAGGGCCGGCTGCTGCACGTCCGCATCCAGCACAAACACCTTCACCCCGTGCGCCGGCACCTCCGCCTTCAGGCTGCCCTTCACCGTCACCTGACCACCGTCCAGCGCGTCGCGCCAGAGGCCGGGCTGCAGGTAGCGGTCCACGCTGAAGGTCTTCGTGGCATCGCCCTTGTTCAGCAGCACCAGCGCGGTCTGCGCCACGTCGCCATGCTGCAGCACACGGAAGAACACCGCTTCATCGCCCTGCAGACGTTCGTTCACCTGCAGGCCGCGCTGCAACGCCGGCGTACTCTCGCGCAGCTTGGCGATGCGCTGCAGCGGGGCGAAGATCGGGCTCTGCGGGGCTGCATCCACCCGCGGCTGGCCGAAGTAGGCACGGTTGCCGGCGTGCTCCGCACGGCCGCGCATGAAGCCGGTTTCCGATCCGTAATAGACCACCGGAATGCCGCGCGCGGTGAACAACCAGTTGTGCGCGTCGATGAAGCCGCTGTCGCTGGCCTGCAGGCGCGGCATGTCGTGGTTGTCGTAGAAACTCATCAGCTCGTACGGGTTGGCGTACGGGCCACCGGTCAGGTGCAGCGGCTCAGCCAGCGTTTCAAAGCCCTTGCCGGCGCTGCCGAAGGCCTGCTCCAGCGCGCCGCGCAGCGGGAAGTCGAGCACGCTGACATTGGCGTTGGCCGGCCAGGTGTGTTCGGCGATGCTGGCCGCGTTGTAGTCGAACGCTTCGCCGAACATGAACATGCCCGGGTGCTGCGCGCGGATACGGTTGACGAACTCGTGCCACCACGGATGCGGCAGCCAGCCGATGGTATCGATGCGCAGCGCATCCACACCTTGCGCGGTCCACTGCAGGTACGCCCCCACCAGGTAGTCCATCACTGCCGGGTTGGCCTGGTTGAAGTCGCTCAGCTCGGCCAGGTTGCCATCGAAGATCGAGCCGTCCTTGCTGTCGACCGGACCGATGTTGTTGTAGAACGCGTGCAGCGGATTGTGTTTCGGGTCCAGCTTCTGTGGCGGCAGGTTCTGGTGGTCGGCAATCAACCTGCCGTCCTTGTCGAAGATCTGGCCGAACTGCGGCTGCCGCTTGGGCATGGTCCAGGCCGGCGATCCATGGTTGCCGACGATGTCCAGCACCACCTTCAGGCCGGCGCCGTGCAGGCCCTTGGTCAACCCGGCAAAATCCAGGTCCCTGCTCGGCAGGTGCTCGTCCAGCGTGTAGAAGTTGATGCCCCAGTAGCCGTGATAGCCGGTCTTGCCACGGTCGGTCAGGGTGCTGGTACAGCTGATCGGCTTGCTGCCGGTGAAGGCTTCGTCCGGGTTGTCGACGATGGGGGTGATCCACACCGCGCCGAAACCGAGGTTGCGGATGTAGTCGGCATTGTCGAGCACACCACGGAAATCGCCACCGAGATAGCCGATGTTGCCGTCCACCTTGTCCGGGCATGGCACCGGAATATCGAAGTTACGGTGCTTGCCGCCCTGGTCGCGATGGTCGTTGGACGGATCGCCGTTGACGAAGCGGTCGGTGACCACGAAGTACACCGCGTCACTGGCGAACGGCTCGGTGGTACCAACATAGGCCGGGCGTGGCGCAGCCGAAGCATGGCCAGCGAACAGCACAAGGGATACAGCAGCAGACAGGGCACCACGCATCACACCACCTCCGGACGGGACGGAACCCGCAACACGCACAGACCGGCAATCAACAGACTGCAGCCACCCAGCACCAGGACATGCATCGGCTGGCCCCCCAGCCATGCGCGCAGGGCGAAACCGAGCGCGCTGGCCGCGACCAGTTGCGGGATCACGATGAAGAAATTGAAGATGCCCATGTACACGCCCATCTTCGCCGCCGGGACGCTGTCCGACAGCAGCGCATAGGGCAGCGACAGGATCGAGGCCCAGGCAAAGCCGACGCCGACCATCGACAGCAGCAGCCACTGCGGATCGTCGATGAACATCATCGAGATCAGCCCTGCCCCACCCAGCCACAGGTTGACCAGGTGGCTCCAGCGCAGGCCGATCGCCCGCACCATCGGCGGGATCAGCAGCGCGGCCAGTGCGGCGAAACCGTTGTAGGCACCGAACAGCACGCCCACCCAGTTGGCACCTTCGTTGTAGGCCGCCGATTCGACGTCGGTGGAACCGAAATGCATGCCGGCCACTGCGCGCGTGGTGAAGATCCACATCGCGAACAGGGCGAACCAGGAAAAGAACTGCACCCAGGCCAGCCGGCGCATGGTGATCGGCATCGCGCGCAGGTCGCCGACGATGGCGGCCAGCATGTGCGTGCCCGGTAGTACCCGCGCTGCCGCCAGCAGTGCGCCGTAACCCACGCACAGGCCGGCCAGCACGTACAGCATCTTGTCGCCGTGGCGCCACGCGATCAGTACCGCCAGCAACGCGCCGAGACCGAGCCACAGCGCAACCTGCGTCCACGGCGCGGGCCCGGTGACCGCGGTCCCGGCGTGATGCGCCGGTGGTTCGGCATCATCGAAGCTGGCCAGCTCGTCGGGCGAATACTCACGGGTGCTGACCACCGTCCAGGTGATCGCCGCCAGCAGCACCACCGCGCCGAAGTAGAACGCATAGCGCACGGTATCGGGCACCTCGCCCGCCGCTGCCGTGTTGGCAACACCGAAGTGGGCCAGGATGAAGGGGAGGAAGCTGGCAACGATTGCGCCGACGCCGATGAAGAAGCTCTGCATCGCATAGCCCGCCGGGCGCTGCCGTGGTGCCAGCTGGTCGCCAACAAAGGCGCGGAACGGCTCCATCGACACATTGATCGACGCGTCCAGCACCCACAGCGTGCCGGCCGCGATCCACAGCGTCGGCGAGTTCGGCATCACCAGCAGGGCCAGCGTGGTCAGCACCGCGCCGATCATGAAGAACGGGCGGCGCCGCCCCCAGCGTGTCCACGTTCGGTCGGACAGGTAGCCGATCACCGGCTGCACCAGCAGGCCGGTCAGCGGTGCGGCGATCCACAGTCCGGGCACCGCGTCCATGTCCGCACCCAGCGTTTCGAAGATGCGGCTGGCGTTGGCGTTCTGCAGGGCAAAGCCGAACTGGATGCCAAGGAAGCCAAAGCACATGTTCCAGATCTGCCAGAACGACAACTGCGGCTTTGCAGGACGGCTCATCGTGCGTCCTCTGCTGCCGCCACCGGCGCAATCTTCAGCGCCTGCACCTGGGCCTGGTTCAGCACGCCATCACGACCACCCTTGCCGCCGGTGTAATGCGCGAAGTGCTGCAGCGCGCTCATGTTGAAACCCTCTTCCAGCGTCACCGTGCAGCGGCCTTTGGGTACCGCGAAGGTTGCCGCGGTCGAGTCCTGCGCCGCCACGCTGTGCGGCAGCGTTACCGTGTGCCGCTGCGGAGGGCGGCCCTTGCACTGCACGGCCAGCTGCTTCACCGCCGCGGTCACACCGGTGTTGATCGGGCCGTTCGGGTTGCTGTACTGCAGGCGCAGGCGCACGTGGCCCGCCCTGGCTGCATTGAACTGCCATTGCCGGCTGCCCCGCAGCACCTGCTGCGGGCCGACGCAGACCATCGGGCTGTGCAGGGATTCCAGCGCACCTTCACGCCGGGTCAGGCTCAGGCAGTGCTGCAGGCCATCATCGCCGACGCGCACCTGGCCCTTGCTGGCCGTGGCCGCGACACCGTCCTGCCAGAGGACCTGGCCGGCAGCCACCGCGACCGACCAGCCCTTGCCACTGCGCTTTGCCTGCGGTGCCAGCGGCGTGGCCGGTGCCCGTGCATTGGCATCGGCACGCGGCACATCACGGCTCACGGCTGCCGGCGCAGCGACCAGCTGCACGGTGGTCGTGGTGCCGCGCGTACGCGTTTTTCCCGCGATCAACAAGCCAGCGCCCACCTGCTTCGGGCGCTCCAGCACATAGCGCTTGCCGCCCGCCTCCAGACTGATCCGCTTCTGCTTTCCGAACAGCTCCGGCACCAGCTCGGCCGGCAGCTTGGGCTGCACGCGACCGTCGTCCTGCACGCCGAACACGCCTTCGGTGACCATCGACAGATAGCCGGCCACCGACCACAGCTGGCGCTCGGAGTTGACCACCGGCCCGCTCAACGCACCTTCGTCCACGTGCACGGCCTGGCTGACCAGCTCGTAGTTCTCCATGTTGGAACCTGCCAGCGCCGCCCCTTGCATCAGCGAGCGGATCTCGGCAGCGATGCGCGGCGCATCGTCCACCTTGCGCGCCGCGCGCAGCGAGTACGCGCTGACGAACGGCCAGATCGCACGGTTGTGGTAGATCGGCTGCTGCGCTTCCTGCGGCCACACCACCGGGCTGCCGGCAGCGCCCATCGGATAGCCCGCCAGCGCACGACGCGCACGTTCAGTGGGCAGCACGTCGGCGAGGATGCCCAGCGACAGGCCGAGCAGATCGATCTTGGCGTACGGCACCGGGTGCGCCGCCTCGCCGATGTAGCTCATGTACTGGCCCATGTCTTCGCGCCAGAAGCGCGCGTCGATCTGCACCGCCAGTGCATCGGCCCAGGCCCTGTACTGCTCGCTGCGCTCGTCGTCCAGCTGCGCGGCCATCTGCTGCGCCAGGCGCAGCGCCTGGTAATGCAGCACGTTGGTGGACAGCGCGTAGGAATCACCGATGAAGCGTACGTCCTCGCGCGTCCAGTCCGGATAGGTCTGCTCGCGCCAGTCAAGGAACGAGGTCTCGCCGCGATACAGGCCCATCTGCGCGTCGAAGACCATCGCCCGGTCCTGCGCCAATGTGCCCTGCAGGGCCTGCCAGACCTGCTCGGCAAACGCAGGATCATCCAGCAGGTGTCGGGCAGCGAGGAACCACACCACGCGGTCGCTGCTGATCGGCCAGCTGCCACCGGAGCCGGTGTCCTGGGCCACGAACAGGCCGGGCGTATGCCCGTCGCGCGCAGCCGACAACTTGAACTGCAGCGACTGACGGGTGCGCTTCGGGTCCAGCTTCGCCAGCGCCAGATCGGCTGCAAAGCTGACGTCACGCGTCCACACATACGGCCAGCGCGCGCCGGTCTGGAAGCACTCGCACGGTACCGGACGGCCTTCGTCGAAGGCCGGATCGCGGATGGCATCCACCCGGTCCTGGTCCATTTCCTGCTGGGCCAGCGCGAACAGCGCATCGAACATCACGCTGCCGGTCTGGCTGCGCATGGGCGCGGCGGCGATGCGCACCTCACCCTTCGGTGCATGCAGCACGAAGCTGCCCTTGGCAGCGGATTCGGCGCGCGCCTGGCGGCCGTCGAATGTCAGGTCGGCCGCGTGCGCGGTCGTCCCCAGCGCTGCCCCCAGGGCAGCGGTCAGGCAAATGATCTTCAGCATCGAAGCGGCAGACCGGCTTGCGCCCGTCGACCTCCCTCCCTCTCTGCACCGTTGTGGGTCCGCACTGCCGTTGCCGGCGTGCGGGCGCGGCACCTCCCTCAAGGTGCCCTGGCCCCATGGTAGACGCGGGGCTGTCGACTGCGTCCAGCTGCATACGTATTCATGGCGTGCAGTACCGGCAGGCCTGCCGGGCTGGCTTATGGTCCGGGTCTGTCAACGGCGCCTTGGGAGGGGAAATGCCGACTTCACCCACAACGGTACGCGCAGTGTTCGCGCACGCTTTCGGCCTGGCCCTGCTGGGATGGGCCACGCTGGCACAGGCGGCACCGCAGATCGCCAGCGTCGAATCACCGGACAAGGTGCTGAAGGTCAGCCTGGTGCTGGACGGCGGTACCGCGCGCTACCGCGTCGAGCGCCTCGGCCAGACCGTGGTGGCCGATTCGAAGCTGGGTTTTGAACTGCGCGATGGTCGCCTCGACCGCGACTTCAGCCTGCTGGCGCAGGAACGGCGCAGTGTCGATGACAGCTGGGAACAGCCCTGGGGCGAGCGCCGGCTCACCCGCAACCACTTCAACGAACTGACCGTGCACCTGGCCGAAAGCACCGGCAGCAAGCGCCGGCTGGACCTGGTGTTCCGCGTCTACGACGACGGCCTGGGCTTCCGTTACGTATTCCCCGAGCAACCGAACCTGCGCGAAGCGATCATCGATGACGAGCTGACCGAGTTCGCCATCGCGCCGGAGTCCACCGCATGGTGGATACCTGCGGGCGAGCCGATCCATTACGAATACCTGTACCAGCGCACCCCGCTGCGCGAAGTGCCGCTGGTGCACACGCCGATGACCCTGCGCAGCCACGACGGCCTGCACGTGGCCATCCATGAGGCGGCACTGGTCGACTACGCGGGCATGTGGCTGCGCCGCACCGAGGGCCAGCGCCTGCGCGCCCAGCTTTCGCCTGCGGCCGAAGGCTGGAAGGTGCGCCGCGCCCTGCCCTTCGCCACGCCATGGCGCACCCTGCAGATCGCCGACCGTGCCGGCGGCCTGGTCGAGTCCGACCTGATCCTCAACCTCAACGAGCCCAATGCGCTGGGCGATGTGAGCTGGGTGAAACCGGCCAAGTATCTGGGCGTGTGGTGGTCGATGCACCTGGATGAGGAGAGCTGGGCCACCGGACCGAAGCATGCGGCCACCACTGCAAAGACGCGGAAGGTGATCGATTTCGCCGCCGCGCACGGTTTCCGTGGTGTGCTGGTGGAAGGCTGGAATCCAGGCTGGGACGGCAACTGGGTCGGCAACGGTTACGACTTCGACTTCACCCGCGCCACGCCGGATTTCGACATCGAATCATTGTCGGCGTACGGGCTGAAGAAGGGCGTGCACCTGGTCGGCCACCATGAAACCGGCTGCGCGATCGAACACTACGAAGACCAGCTGGGTGCTGCGCTGGATCTGTATGCGCGGCTGGGCGTGGACCAGTTCAAGACCGGCTACGTCTGCGACGACGGCCAGGTTGATCGCCGCAATCCGGCCGGCGGCCCGCTGTGGCGCGAGTGGCACGACGGGCAGTTCATGGCCCGCCATCACCTGAAGGTGGTGCAGGAAGCCGCCCGTCGGCACCTGTCGGTGAACCCGCACGAGCCGATCAAGGACACCGGCCTGCGCCGCACCTACCCGAACTGGATTTCCCGCGAAGGCGCACGTGGCATGGAATACAACGCCTGGGGCCAGCCACCGAACCCGCCCGAGCATGAGGTCAACCTGGTGTTCACCCGCATGCTGGCCGGGCCGATGGACTACACGCCCGGCATCCTCAGCCTGAAGGGCCGCCACGGCCAGGCCATTCCCAGCACGCTGGCCCGCCAGCTGGCCCTGTATGTGGTGCTGTACAGCCCGATCCAGATGGCTGCCGACCTGCCCGAGCACTACCTGCAGCACCGCGAAGCGTTCCGCTTCATCGAGGACGTGGCGGTGGACTGGGAGCAGAGCCGCGTGCTCGATGGCGAGGTCGGCGACTACGTGACGATCGTGCGCCGCGACCGCAACAGCCGTGACTGGTTCCTGGGCAGCATCACCGACGAGAACGGCCGCGTGCTGCCGGTGTCGCTGGGTTTCCTGGAGCCGGGCGTGCGCTACCGCGCCGAGGTCTACCGCGATGGCGATGGCGCGGATTTCCGCAGCAGTCCCTTCGCCTTCAAGCGCGAAACACGCGTGGTCAGCAGCACCGATTCACTCACCCTGGTGCTGGCGCCGGGCGGCGGACAGGCCATCCGCTTCACCCCGCTGTGAATGCGCAGGTAGTGCCGGCCGCTGGCCGGCATCGTTGCGACGTGGATGGTTGCCGGCCAGTGGCCGGCACTACCGGAATGATGATCTGGAAGCGATTACAACCCTGCAAACGCCATTGAATACGTATGCAGGGTGATTCCCACGAAGAACGCGCTGCCTACCATAGCGGCGACGACAGCGGCCACCGCGTCGCACGTCCTCGACACCATCGGGACGACCACGAATCGCACTACAACATTGCCTGGGAGGGGAAAATGTTGAACCACAAGCGCAGTGCGCTGAGCATCGCGTTGGCCGTCGTACTGACGCCATCGCTGGCAGCAGCGCAGTCCACGCAGAGCACGGCAACCCCGCCAACCGGCACCGCCGCCACCAACCTGGACACCGTGCAGGTCACCGGCATCCGTCGCGGCATCGAAAGCGCCATCGCCACCAAGCAGGACGCCACCTCGGTGGTCGAAGCCATCTCCGCCGAGGACATCGGCAAGCTGCCCGACGTCAGCATCGCCGAATCGATCTCGCGCCTGCCTGGCCTTGCCGCACAGCGTGTGGCCGGTCGTGCGCAGGTGATCAGCGTGCGCGGCCTGTCGCCGGATTTCGCCACCACCCTGCTCAACGGGCGTGAAGTGGTCAGCACCGGCGACAACCGCGGCGTCGAGTTCGACCAGTATCCGTCCGAGCTGGTCAACGGCGTGACCGTGTACAAGACCCCCGATGCAGCGCTGGTCGGCCAGGGCCTGTCGGGCACCATCGACATGCAGACCGCACGTCCGCTCAGCTTCCCCGACCGCGTCATCGCCGTCAGCGGCCGCTACCAGAAGAGCTCGTTGGGCCGCGCCGCCGACACCGACCCGTACGGCAACCGCTTCAGCGCCAGCTACATCGACCAGTTCCTGGACAAGACCCTCGGCATCGCCATCGGCTACGCGCACAGCGACATGCCGATCCAGGAAAACCAGGTGGGCCTGTACGAGCCGTGGACCACCGAGCACACCACCAACGGCAACCGCCCCGGTGTTGCCGCTGGCACCTACTTCACCGACGGCATCAAGGCGCTGCGCCGCACCGGCAACAACAAGCGCGACGGTGTGATGGCCACGATCCAGTTCCGGCCGAACAACAGCTGGACCAGCACCTTCGACGCGTTCCACACCGAAGCAGAGCAGATCGACACCGCCAACCAGTTCGAGCTCAACCTCAGCAACTACAACGGCAACTACACCCCGGGCCTGCTGGTCAGCAACCCGCAGGTCAATGCCAATGGCACCTTCACCGGTGGCACCGCCAGTGGCGTGTACCCGCTGGTGCGCGGCATGTACAACAAGCGCAAGGACAAGATCGATGCGTTCGGCTGGAACAACGAGTTCACCTTCGGCAGCGTCAAGCTGGTCGCTGACCTGAACTATTCCAAGGCCACCCGCGACGAACTGAACCTGGAAAACAACCTGCAGCTGACCCCGATGCCGCAGCTGGATACGGTCGGTGTGCAGTTCCGCCAGGATGGCTTCTCGCAGATCAGCCCGGGCCTGGACTACTCCAACCCGGACGCGCTGTTCCTGACCAACACCATCTACGGTTCTGGTTACGGCAAGGTGCCGAAGGTGGAAGACCGCCTGAAGGGTGGCAAGCTGGCCGCGACCATCGCCCTGCCCGAAGCAATGGCGTCGTGGGCGCCGGATCTGGATATCGGCGTGAACTATGCCGACCGCCGCAAGGTGAAGACCCAGTCCGAAGGCAACATCCTGCTGGGCGCGCAGGGCGATGCCAACATCGCATCGGATCTGCAGTACCGCCCGGTCAACCTCGGCTTCGCCGGCCTGGGCACCATCCCGGCCTGGAACGTGCCTGGCGCGGTCGGTCGCTACATGACCTTCAATCCGGTCGACAACCTGGACTACCTGATTCCCAAGTCGTGGACGGTGCAGGAAAAGATCACCACCGCCTGGGCGCGCCTGAACATCAACACCGACATCGGCGTAGTGGGCGTACGCGGCAATATCGGCGTGCAGATGCAGCACACCGACCAGAGCTCGGACTCGCGCTACTGGGACAGCTCGCAGGCGGCCGGCAACAACATCCAGCCCTACTCGGACGGCCGCAAGTACAACGACTGGCTGCCCAGCTTGAACCTGGCCTTCATGTTCCCGCATGAGCAGACCCTGCGTTTTGCCGCAGCCAAGCAGGTCGCGCGCCCGCGCGTGGACCAGATGCGCGCGGGCCTGGAGTTCGGCGTGGATACCGGTACCGGTCGCCCCGGCGGCAGTGGCGGCAACCCGTTGCTGGACCCGTGGCGCGCCACCGCGCTGGACCTGTCCTATGAGAAGTACTTCGGCGAGAAGGCCTACGTGGCCGCCGCGATCTTCTACAAGGACCTGAAGAGCTACGTCTACACCCAGTCGGTGGACAACTACGACTTCACCGGCCTGCTGGGCGACTATGTGCCGCCGCCGGGCATGGTGGTGCCGGTGCTGCCGACCGGCACGTTCTCGACTCCGGTGAACGGCAAGGGTGGCACCCTGAAGGGCCTGGAGCTGACCGCGTCGTTCCCGCTGGAAATGCTGACCGACAGCCTGCGTGGCTTCGGCGTGCAGGCCAGCGCGACCTTCAACAAGAGCGACATCCAGATCCTGGATCCGGAAAGCGCGTCCAGCGTGGGCACCGACCCGATCAGCCTGCCCGGCCTGTCCAAGCGCGTGTACAACTTCACTGCCTACTACGAGCGTAGTGGCTTTGAAGCACGCGTGAGCCAGCGCCGCCGTTCGGACTTCATCGGCGAGATCGGCAACTTCAACGGCAACCGCACCCTGCGCTATGTCGTGGGCGAGAACGTGACCGATGCGCAGGTCAGCTACACCTTCAGCGACAGCAGCAGCCTGCGTGGGCTGACCCTGCTGCTGCAGGGAAGCAACCTGACCAACGAGCCGTACCGCACCTACGCCGGCACCAAGGATCGCCCGCTGGAGTACATCGAGTGGGGCCGCACCTACATGCTGGGCGTGAACTACAAGTTCTGAGGTAGCGCCGGGCCATGCCCGGCGACCCGGACTCGGTAGTGCCGGCCGCTGGCCGGTACCCCCATCGGTAGCGCCGGGCCATGCCCGGCGACAGGACGCAGGGAACAGGACCGGAAGCCCGCTGCGCAGGCAGCGGGTTTTCCTTTGTGCGCACAACGCGATGGCCAGTGAAGCGTGATCGGTACGGCCCCATCCACGCATGCCGTGGTTCTCCCCCGCCGCATCGCAATCGATGCGTGGCGGGCATCCATTCGCCCCCCTGGTAGATCCACGCCATGCGTGGATGCTCTGCGCCGGAACCGCGCCCACAAAAAAGGGACGGGGCGCTTCGGCCCCGTCCCCGCAAGTACCGCCACCGGAGAAATCGGTCAGCTGCGTCGTGCGCAATACACCGCACGCGGCGGCAGCTGCAGTTCATTGCCCTGCACCGTCCCCGCATCCGGGCCCGGCACAGCCACCTGTTGCCAGTTGCCCGCCGGCAGCGGATGGCTCACCGCTTCGGCCGACAGGTTGAAGGCCAGCAGGAGAGTTTCATCTGCAAGCATACGCTCGAACAGCAGCACTGGCTCGGCACTGTCCAGGAACCGGATGTCACCGTGCAGCAGCGCCGGCTGGGTACGGCGCCAGGCCAGGAAGTTGCGGAAGGCCGACAGCACCGACTGCGGATCCTGCGCCTGCACCGCCACGGCCGCCGCCTGGTGCTCGGCCGGGATCGGCAGCCACGGCTTGCCGGTGGTGAAGCCGGCCAGCGGCGCGTCGATCCACGGCAGCGGCGTGCGGCAGCCGTCGCGCCCCTTGAAGTTGGGCCAGAAGGTGATCCCATACGGGTCCTGCAGCGCCTCGAACGGCACTTCGGCCTCGGCCAGGCCCAGCTCCTCACCCTGGTACAGGCAGACCGAACCACGCAGTGAACACAGCAGCGCCACCAGCATCCGCGCCAGGCGAGGGTCGGCCGGATGGCCACCCCAGCGGCTGACCGCCCGCTCCACATCGTGGTTGGACACCGCCCAGCACGGCCAGCCTTCGGTCATCGCCGCTTCCAGGCGCGAAACGGTGTCGCGGATGTAGGCCGCGCTGTAATCGTTGACCAGCAGCTCGAAGCTGTAGCCCATGTGCAGGCGGCCATCCTGGGTGTATTCGGCGGTGGTCGCCAGCGAATCCTCCGAGGAGATCTCGCCCAGGCTCACCGCCCCCGGGTACTCGTCCAGCAGGGCGCGCAGCTGCTCCAGGAACGGCAGGTTCTCCGGCTGGGTGTTGTTGTAATAGTGGTACTGGTAGGCGTACGGGTTGTCCGCGCTGAAGCCGCGGCCGACGCGCTTGTCGGCCGGCTTGGGCGGGTTGTCGCGCAGCTGCGCGTCATGGAAGCAGAAGTTGATCGCATCCAGGCGGAAGCCATCCACACCCCGGTCCAGCCAGAAGCGCACGTTGTCCAGGGTCGCCTGCTGCACCTCCGGGTGGTGGAAATTCAGGTCCGGCTGGTCCACCAGGAAGTTGTGCAGGTAGTACTGCTCGCGGCGCGGCTCCCACTGCCAGGCACCGCCGCCGAACAGCGACAGCCAGTTGTTGGGGGGCGTGCCGTCTTCGCGCGGATCCACCCACACATACCAGTCCGCCTTCGGGTTGCTGCGGTCCTGGCGGCTCTCGCGGAACCAGGCGTGCTCGATCGAGGTGTGGCTGAGCACCTGGTCGATCATCACCTTCAGGCCCAGGCCGTGGGCCTTGGCCAGCAGCCGGTCGAAGTCGTCCAGGCTGCCGAACAGCGGATCGACATCGCGGTAGTCGGCGATGTCATAGCCGAAATCGGCCATCGGCGATCGGAAGAACGGCGAGATCCAGATCGCATCCACGCCCAGCGCGGCGATATGGTCCAGGCGCTGGATGATGCCGGGCAGGTCGCCTACCCCGTCGCCGTTGGCGTCGAGGAAACTGCGCGGGTAGATCTGGTAGATGACGGCTCCGCGCCACCATGGATAGTGCGACATCGACAGCCCCCCTCCGGGCATGCGGGACCCGCTGGAAGCGGGCCGAAAACCAACTCCCGCAAGCTTAGCGGCGGCCCACGACGATGGCGCTGCCTGCATACGTATTCACGCCAGACGCCACGCCCGGTGGCGCGCGGCGGTGGCCTGGCCCCCGGTTTCCTCCCCAATTCACAGGCAACGCCTATAATCAGGGATGAGCCTGAAAGCCTGATCGCATGACCATCACTGAAGACACCCGTCCCGCCCTGGGCCTGTCCCAGATCCAGTCGCTTGCCGCAGCCGACATGGCTGCCGTCGATGCCCTGATCCGCCGCCGGCTGTCCTCGGATGTGGTGCTGATCAACCAGATCGCCGACCACATCATCTCCGCTGGCGGCAAACGCCTGCGGCCGATGCTGGTGATGCTGGCCGGCCATGCGGTCGGCGGCGCCGGCCCCGAGCACCACCAGCTGGCAGCGATCATCGAGTTCATCCACACCTCCACCCTGCTGCACGACGACGTGGTGGACGAATCCAGCCTGCGCCGCGGCCGCAGCACCGCCAATGCGCTGTGGGGCAACGCGCCCAGCGTGCTGGTTGGCGACTTCCTGTACTCGCGCAGCTTCCAGCTGATGGTCGAGCTGGACCGGATGCCGGTGATGCAGATCCTGGCCGACACCACCAACCGCATTGCCGAAGGCGAAGTGCTGCAGCTGCTGCACGTGCACAACCCGGATACCGACGAAGCCGCCTACCTGCGCGTGATCGAGCGCAAGACCGCGGTGCTGTTCGCCGCCGGCACGCGCCTGGGTGCACTGGCCAGTGGTGTCGATGAAGCCACCCAGCAGGCCCTGTACGACTACGGCATGCACCTGGGCTACGCCTTCCAGATCGCCGATGACGTGCTGGATTACTCGGCCAACGCCGACGAGCTGGGCAAGAACCTGGGTGACGACCTGGCCGAAGGCAAGGCGACGCTGCCGCTGATCCATGCCATGGCCCATTCCGATGAGGCCACCCGCCAGCGCCTGCGCGCGATCGTGCAGAACGGTGACGCCTCGGCGATGCCGGAAGTGCTGGCGGCGATCCACGCCACGGGAGGTCTGGAATACAGCCGCCGTCGTGCCGAGGAATATGCAGAGGCCGCCGAACGGGCGCTTGACGGCCTGGGCGACAACGATGCGGTCGCCGCCCTGCGCGGCCTGGCCCGCTACGCGGTACAGCGTTCGCATTGATGGATTCGCCGGGCACGGCCCGGCGCTACCGCACGCGATCTGGTAGCGCCGGGCCATGCCCGGCGGACACGGCGCCTCAACTCCTCTCGAACCGCTCCTCGAAGAACTCATCCAGTGCCTTCCAGGCGCGCTTGGCGGCGCGTTCGTTGTACTGGCAGCCCGGCGGGCTGTTGGCATCGCGCTCGGCAAAGCAGTGCACCGCACCGCTGTAGTTGGTGAACTCCCAGTCCACCTTGGCCGCATCCATTTCCTTCTGGAAACTGCCGATATCCTCGGCGGTCACGCTCTTGTCGTCGGCGCCGTTCAGCACCAGCACCGACGGGTGGCTGCCGCCGGCCTGCGCCGGCAAGGGGGAGCCGAGCCCGCCATGCAGGCTGACCACGCCCGCCAGCGGCGCGCCGGCGCGGGCCAGTTCCAGCACCGTGGTGCCGCCAAAGCAGAAGCCCACTGCGCCGATCCGGCTGGCGTCCAGCGGTGCCTCGCCCGCCTGCGCCTTCAGTACGTTGACCGCCTCCAGCGCCCGCGCCCGCAGCAGCGGCCGGTCATTGCGCAGCTTGGTCGCCACCGGTCCGGCCTCGGCATCGGTCTTCGGCCGCACGCCCTTGCCGTACACATCTGCCACCAGCACCACGTAGTCATCGCCCGCCAGCTGCTTGGCCTTCTCGATGGCCGATTCGTTCACGCCCTTCCAGTTCGGCACCATCACCAGGCCGGGACGCTTGTCAGCATCTCCATCGTCATAGACCAGCACGCCACTGAAGGTCGTGCCCTGGTGCTTCCACTCCACCGGCTGGGTCTTCATCGCCGCCCACGCTGGCATCGCTGCCAGCCCCAGTACCATCGCCACGCCGCAACGCCAACGGTTCATGCGCCTGCTCCAGAAAAAGGGGACGGAGGGGATTAAGCCGTAATCGCCCCTCCCGCGTCGCATTCTGCATTGGCGGCGTGACGCAGGTGTGGTTGGATACGACTTGATCCCCTCCGCTCCCTTTTCTGCATGAACCTTGTTGATCGCTTTCTGTCTGGATTGATCCCGCGGCTGCCCGAGGACGATGCCCCGCAATGGGCGTGGACCGAAGGCGCCAGCGAGGCCGACCTGCAACGGCTGCGCGCGCAGTGGCCGCAGGTGCCCGACAGCCTGGTCGACCTGCTTTCGCGCGTGGACGGCACGCACTTCCGCGACTATCCGAAGGGCGAGGTCTGCGTGCTGATGCTGGGCTCGGACGTGGGCGACTACCCGTACTACCTGCGCTCCATCGCGCAGATCTTCGCAGACCAGCAGCAATGGGACGACAGCATCCGTTCCATCTACGAGGAATGGCTGGAAGAAGAACCGGAGATCCTCGGTGCCGGCATCGATGCCGACCTGCCGATGAGCCGCCGCCTGTGCTTCTCGCACTGCATGAACAACGGCGGCACCTCGATGCTGTATCTGGATTTCGATCCCGCACCCGGCGGCAGCGTTGGACAGGTGGTGCGCTACCTGCACGACCCGGACAGCTACGCGGTCATCGCCCCCAGCTTCGATGCCTACCTGCAGCAGCTGATCGACCGCGACTACAGCTTCCTCGACGAGTAGATCCACGCCATGCGTGGATGAACTCCTCGCCGGCCGATGACCTCATGCCATGCGTGGATCAGGGCTTCACCCGCGCTCGATCCAATGCAACACCCCCGGTTCGAACGCAAGCAGATCGTCCACCGCCATCCGCGCGCGCGCCCAACACCGTTCCGGCGGCTTCGGCTGCCGGCCCCCCACAGCCCCAGCGTAGTCGCGCACCAGCAGGCCGATGCGCGCCGCTCCGGCATCCAGCAGGGCATCAATGCGCTGCAGCCACTGGCCGGCGTCTCCCAGGGCTCCATCGCGATGCACCTGCTGATCCTGCTCGCGCCGCGCCAACTGCTCGGCCAGCGCACGGGCGATCTTCGCCTCGCTCCAGCCCTTCCTGCGCCAGCGTTCGGCATCGTTCTTCCTTTCCCGCATCTTCCATGCCGATGCGAGTGCGGTGCCACAGTCGCAGTGGCCTGCGCTCAACCAGGGCTGCCAGCCCGGCCCCACGGCGGCACGCAGGCTGGGCGAATCCTGCGCGAACAGCCGTCGGCCGCTGCGCTCCATGATTGCGGAGCTTTCGGCGTCCGGAAACGAAGTGGGCAGGAACAGGGTGATAAAGGTGCACATAAGGCTCGCCGAATCCGTCCGGGTTTCCACACAGGGTAGATCCACGCCATGCGTGGATGAACTCCCGGGTCGCCTGCCACCGGCCGGCACGACCGTCAGGCGATCCCGATACCCGGAATCGCGCTGATCGTATCCGGGTCGAACCCGGCCAGCTCGGCGAAATGCCGCCCGCGCGCAACGTAATCGCGGTAGGCGCCATAGCTCGGCGCGCCCGGCGACAGCAGCACCACCCCACCCTGTTCGCCCAGTGCGCGACGCGCCAGCGACATCGCATCAGGCAGATCGGCAGCGGCATGCAGGCCGAAACGGCCGGCGTCGGCCAGCGGCTGCAGCATCGCGTGGATGCGCGGGCCGTTGCTGCCCATGGTCACGATCTCCACCGGCGGCACATCATGCGCCATGTGCTGCATGAAATCAGTCCAGTCCAGGCCACGATCATGCCCGCCGACCAGCAACGCGATGCGCTGGCCGGCAAAGCACTCCAGTGCCGCCAGGCTGGCATGCGGCGTGGTGCTGATCGAATCGTTGACGTAGGTCAGGCCATCGGCCTGGCCGATGCGTTGCAGGCGGTTCGGCAGCGGCCGGAAATCCTGCACCGCCGGCGCCAGCGCCACGGCATCCAGGCCCAGTGCCTCCAGCGCGGCCAGCACCGCGCACAGGTTGCCGCGGTTGTGGCGGCCCGGCAGTGGCGTATTGCGGGTATCGAATACCGCCTGCCCGCCGCGATGCACGATGTCACCGCGCATGTGCCAGCCCTGCGGCTGGTTGAACCAGACCACCTCGCTGCCGGGCAGTGACAGCGCCGCAAGATGAGGGTCTGCCGCATTGAGCACGGCAACGCGCGGCGCAGCCCCGGTCACCAGCTGCAGCTTGTCTTCGATGTAGCGCTGTTCGCTGCCGTGCCAGTCCAGGTGTTCCGGGAACAGGTTCAGCACCACCGCCACCTGCGGGTGCGCACCACTGCGCGCGACCTCGCCGGTCTGGTAGCTGGACAGCTCCACCGCCCAGTACGCAGGCGCCGGCTGCGGGTCCAGCACTTCCAGCAGTGGCAGGCCGATGTTGCCGACCAGGCCGGTGCGATGCCCCGCTGCGCGCAGCAGGTGCGCGACCAGCGCGGTGGTGGTGCTTTTGCCCTTGGTGCCGGTCACGCAGATCGTGTCGCGCACGGTGCCATCGGCATCGGCGTGTTCGGCAAACCACAACGCCGTGCCGCCGATGAAGCGGGTGCCCTGCTCCGCCGCCGCCAGCGCGAGCGGCAGGTACGGGCTGATTCCCGGCGACTTGATCACCACCTCGAATGCCGCCAAGGCCTCGGCCGACGGTTCACCACGCACGTCCAGCACGCCCTGCGTTTCCGCACGCGCGGCCGCGACCTCGCTGGCCGGGCAGAACAGGCTCAGGCCAAGCGATGGCAGGCGCGCGCGCAGCACCGCATACGCAGCACGCCCCTCACGTCCCCAGCCCCACAGCGCTACGCGCTTGCCTTCAAGCTGCGAAATCTTCACGCACCCGTTCCCACAGCGCCGCCGGAATACGATGTTCGCCCTGCAGCTGCATCAGCGGTGCCAGCTCCAGCTCGGCCGCATCCAGCTGCGGCTGGATTTCATTGCAGAAGCGCTTCACCAGCACGTCTTCCTTCCACTCCGGGCGCTGCGCCAGGGTGGCCATCGCCGCACGCGATTCGCGGCCTTCGCCCACGCATTCGAACGGCTTGTGGTCCTGGAATTCCAGCAGCGCGTCGAAGCCACCAGCCTGCTCGATGTCATCCAGCAGGTTGCGGCCGAAGATGCGCACCAGGCGGGTCTTGGGCATGAACGGGGCCAGGGCCAGGAACACGAAGTGGCACTTCGGGCAGACGCCGCACCAACGGTTCACCGGGCGCTCGCCAAGGATGTGGAAGTTGCGGTTGCAGCTGGAGAAATGCGCGTCGTAGAAATCGCTCTTGGCGAACTGGCGGGCCACCGCCAGCTCCGACATCGGCCGCAGCAGCGAGTAGTACTGCAGGTCGGCGGCCACGTACTTGCGCACGTGGTTGCCGAAGGCCTGCTCGCAGGCCCAGCCCTTGGACCACTGGTGGTTCACTTCACCGGTGCCCGGAATCTGGCTGCCGTAGCTGGCCGAGCGCTCGTTGGAGAACACCACCTGGTCCACACCGTGCAGCAGCGCAGCCAGCACCATGATCGCCGAGTTCACCACGGTCACCGGGATGTGCCCGTTCCATGCGCCCTGGCGGTTGAGTTCGAACAGTTCCGGCGCCAGCGCGCGGCCCAGGTTCAACGTCGGCAGCCCGGTGCGCTCGGCACAGGCACGGATCAACTGCGAACCCCCGATCCAGGTCACCGTCTCGTCCACGTCGGCGCGGCGCAGCGCTTCGATGCTGACCAGCGAATCCTTGCCGCCGCCGATGGCGACCAGCGCGTGCGATTGCAGGCCCAGCACCGGCGCCTGCACCGCCTCGCCCTGCACCGGCAGGCGGAAGCGCCCACGCAGGTTCAGGCCGTTGCGGTAAGCAAATTCGCCCAGGCCGTTGAGGTAGATGGTCTCCACCAGCGCTGCGGTATCGGCATCGATGCTGTAGCTGTCGATGCTGACCGTATCGGGCACGCCGGCCTTGTAGTAGCTCACGCCGGCAATCAGGTGCAGCAGCCGCAGCGCGCGCTGCACGGCATCGGCACGGGCCGGTTCCAGCACGAACGGGGCGCCGGGCACGGTAACGGTTTCCACCATTTCCGGGCCGTCATCGAAGGCGTAGACCAGCTTGGCCACGCCGGTGTCCGCAGCGAATTCGCAGCGGACGAAACGGAAGCGGGAAACCTGGTGTTTATCGAAAGCAGTCATGGTGAATCCAGTTCAAGCGCGGTCAGGCACGTGCCCACGCGCAGGCGCGGGACGTGTCGGTGGGCGGGTGCAGGGCGCGGAAGGCGGCGATCATTCGATCACGTCTTCGCGCGGCATCGCCCGCTGGTTGTAGGTGTTGGACATCACATAGCCGTAGGCACCGGCGTCGGCGATCAGCATCACATCGTCCGGCGCGGTCGACACCGGCAGCTTGCGGCGCTTGCCGAACACATCGCTGGATTCGCAGATCGGGCCGACCACATCGAACGCCGCTTCGGCGTAACCGCCCTGGCGGCTGAGGTTCTCGATGTCGTGCCAGGCGTCGTACAGGGCCGGGCGCATCAGCGTGTTCATGCCGGCATCCAGGCCGACGCGGCGCACGCCATCCTTCTCCACCACCTGGGTGGCGTGGGTCAGCAGCACGCCCGATTCGGCCACCAGGAAGCGGCCCGGCTCGATCGCCAGGCGGAACGCCGGATGCAGCGCCTTGACCTCGGCCAGGCCCTCGGCCCAGGCATCCAGGTCGAACGGCTCGTCTTCGTCGCTGTACGGGATCGGCAGGCCACCACCGATGTCGATGGTGTGCACGCTGCCGATGCGGCGCGCGAAGCCAGCCAGCTCATCGCACATCAGGCGCCAGTGCTGGGCGGTTTCCACGCCACTGCCAAGGTGCGCATGAAGGCCGACCACGCGTGTGCCCAGCTCGGTGGCCGCGCGCACGAACTCGTCCACGCGCGCGATCGGCAGGCCGAACTTGGATTCCTTGCCACCGGTGCGGACCTTGGCGTGATGGCCTTCGCCACGGCCCAGGTCCACGCGCAGCCACAGTTCGCGGTTGCGGAACAGGTCCGGCCAGCGTTGCAGGGCTTCGACGTTGTCGACAGTGACGGTCACGCCCAGCGCGAACGCCGCTTCGTACTCGCTGCGCGGGCAGAAGCTGGGGGTGAACAGCACGCGCTTGGGCGACAGTTCCGGAATGGCCTGGAACACATGCTTCAGCTCACCGTGCGACACGCACTCCAGGCCGAAACCTTCGGACTCCAGCAACTGCAGGATGGCCGGATGGCTGTTGGCCTTGATCGCGTAGTAACGCTGGTCGATCGGCTTGATCGCCGCCAGCGCGCGGGCACGCGCCCGCACCGTCGGCAGGTGGTAGACGTAGCGCGGGGTGCCGGCATCGGCCAGCTGCAGCAGGTGCGCACGCTGGCCGCGCCACCACGGCGTACCACGCGGACGCACGGTGCCGGCGATTTCGCGCCAGCGCGGGCCGAACACTTCGGTCTCTTCCACCGGCATCGCGCCGCTGTCGATCAGTTCGGCGTGCAGGATCGGCAGCAGGCCATCGGCATCGGCTTCGTCGATGACGAAGGTCAGGTTCAGGTCGTTGGACGACTGCGAGATCATGTGCACGCGCTCACGACCGAAGGTCGCCCACACGTCCGACAGCTTGTGCAGCAGCGAGCGCATGCCCAGGCCGACCAGGGTGATCGCCGCGCACGGCACGATCACCTTGACCTTGCAGATCTGCGACAGGTCGGCCGACAGCGCGGCCAGCACATCGGTGTTGACCAGGTTCTCGGACGGATCCAGCGATACGGTGACGTTGGTCTCGGCCGAACCGATCAGGTCCACCGACAGGCCGTGCTTCTTGAACAGGCCGAATACATCGGCGAGGAAGCCGACCTGCTGCCACATGCCGATGCCTTCCATCGACACCAGCACGATGCCGTTGCGGCGGCTGATTGCCTTCACTCCGGGCACCGGCGCGGCATTGCCGTCGATGCTGGTACCCGGCAGTTCCGGACGCTCGGTATCGAGGATCGCCATCGGCACACCCGCATCGCGGCACGGCTTGATCGAGCGCGGGTGCAGCACCTTGGCACCGGTGGTGGCGATTTCCTGCGCTTCGTAATAGTCCAGGCGGGTCAACAGGCGCGCGTCCGGCACGTCCTTGGGATTGGCGCTGAACATGCCTGGCACATCGGTCCAGATCTCCACGCGGCTGGCGCCGAGCAGCGCACCGAAGTACGCCGCGGAGGTATCCGAGCCGCCGCGGCCGAGGATGGCAGTGCCACCGTCGGCGTGACGCGAGATGAACCCCTGGGTGATCAGCAGGCGCGTGGGCTGCGCGCGGAAGCGCTGCGCCCATTCCGCATCGGCACGCCACTGGCAGTTCACCGACAGGCGCTGCGACCAGTCGCTCTGGTTCGGCTGCGGCGGCAGCGCGTCCAGCCACTGGCGCGCATCCATCCAGCCGAAATCCAGGCCGCTGGCACGCAGGTAGGCCGCGCCCAGGCTGGAAGACAGCAGTTCACCCTGGCCGAGCACTTCGGCCTGCCAGTCCAGAGGACGGCTGGGCGCACGCGGGTCGTCCAGCAGGCCCTGCAGCGCGGCCAGCCGCTCGGCCAGCACCTCCGCGCCCAGCCCCAGCTCGTCCAGGAAGGCCTGGTGGCGCTCGACCAGCGCCGCCACGCGATCGCGGCTGTCCGGCGCGCCATCGGCAATCGCGGTCAGTTCATTGGTGACCCCGGACAGCGCCGAAACCACCACCAGAACGCGCGAACCGGTCTCTTCGGCCCGTTTTTTCGCCAGCTTCCCGATCGTGTCCCAGCGGTGGCGACGCGACACCGAGGTGCCGCCGAACTTCAGTACGATCCAACGATCGACAAGGGGGGAAGCTGACATGGATAGGCTATGTGTAATGTGGGGAAGCCGCCCGAGGGGGCGGAACCTTCGATTCTAAGCCCAATACACCCGTCAATGACCGCCTACCGCTACCTGCAGCTCGATGTCTTCGCTCACCAGCCCGGTACCGGCAACCCACTCGGTGTCGTGTTCGACGCGGATGGACTGTCCACCGACCGCATGCAGGCCCTGGCCGCCTGGCTGAACCTGTCCGAGACCGTATTCTTCCTTCGCCCCACCGCTGCCGGCGCCGACTACCACGTGCGCATCTTCACCCCTGCCAGCGAGCTGCCCTTCGCCGGGCACCCCAGCGTGGGCGCCGCCTGGGCTGCGGTCACCTGCGGCCTGGCGCAGCCACGCGACGGGGCCCTGGTGCAGCAGTGCGCGGCCGGCCTGCTGCCGGTGCAGGTCACCGGGCCGGCCAACGCGCCCACCATCCGCCTGGCGAGCCCAGTGGCACGGCCGCTGCCGGCTCTGCCAGGCGACATTCCTGACACTCTGCGTGCCGCTGCCGCCGAGGGCCAGCGCGCCGAGCTGTGGGACAACGGCCCGTGCTGGTGGCTGCTGCCGCTGCGCGACGCCGAGGCCGTACGCACGCTGGCACCGGACATGGCGGCCCTGCGCGACTGGAGCATTGCCACCGACGCGCTCGGCATCGCCGTGTTCGCGCTCGAAGCCGATACCGGGCACGACCTGGTGGTGCGCGCGTTCTGCCCCGCCGATGCGCCCAACGTGCCGGAAGACCCGGTGACCGGCAGCGCCAACGCGCTGATCGGCGCCTGGCTTCGGCAGCGTAATGCCCTGCCCGGCGATAACCGGACCTATGTGGCCAGCCAGGGCCGCGAGGTCGGCCGCGACGGCCGCGTCCAGGTCACTGTGGATGCGCAGGACACGGTGTGGATCGGCGGCCAGGTGCAGCTGGTGATCGACGGCAACATCACCTGGTAGCGCCGGGCCACGCCCGGCGGCCTGCCGCGCTGCGCGCTCGCGGGGCATGGCCCCGCGTTACCCTATGCCGCCTGTTTCCTGGAGTTCCTGCCCGATGACCACCCGCCGCTTCCTGCAGCTGGATGTGTTTTCCCCGCGCCCGGGCGCCGGCAATCCGCTGGCCGTCGTGCTCGACGCCGAAGGCCTGGACGATGCAGCGATGCAGGCCATCGCCCGCTGGACCCGCCTGCCCGAAACGACGTTTGTGTTCCCGGCACAGACGGCCGGTACCAGCTATCGGCTGCGCATGTTCAGCCCGCAGAAGGAAGTGCCGTTCGCCGGCCATCCCAGCGTCGGCACCGCCCATGCGGTGCTGCAGGCAGGCCTGGCCATGCCGGCCGACGGGGTACTGGTTCAGGACGGCATCGCCGGTGCGCTGCCACTGCGCATGACCGGCGAAGGCGCGCAGCAGCGCATCGCCATCCGCACGCCCCGTGCGCAGCTGGCCGAGATCGCCGCCACCGATGATCCACGCCTGCAGGCCGCATTGCGCACCTGGCCGCTGGGTTCGCTGCCGCCGGCCCGCATGCAGGGTGGCCGCAGCTGGTGGGTCGTAGAGGTCGCGGATGAGGCAGCGTTGCGCGCCCTGCACCCGGACTGGGATGCGATCGCCACGCTGGCTGAATCGACCGACAGCATGGGCGTGTTCGCCTATGCCTTTGCCGATGGCAGCGAAGGTTACGACCTGGCCGTGCGCGCTTTCGTCGGCAATGGGCGCCGCTTCGAGGATGCTGCTTCTGGCGCGGCCAACGCTGTACTGGCGGCCTGGCTGGACCTGCGCGACGCCCTTCCGCGCGGCCGCCAGCCCTTCGACGTCAGCCAGGGACGCGAAGTCGGCCACGATGCGCGGCTGACGCTGCTGGTCGATGAAGAGGGCGAGGTCTGGTCCGGCGGCCAGGTGCAGACGGTGATTTCCGGCACCATCGATTGGTGAACGCAAGGCGGTAGAGCCGGCCGCTGGCCGGCTGCCACCTTATACCCGGTTTCATGTGGTTGCCGGCCAGCGGCCGGCACTACCTTCTCAGCCCAGTTCGGCTTCCAGGCTGATCGGTACCGCGCTCAGCGCCTTGGAAACCGGGCAGTTCTGCTTGGCGTCATCAGCGATCGCGCGGAACTGCGTCGCCTCGATTCCCGGCACCACCGCCTTCACTTTCAGCCGGATCTGCGACAGCTGCGGGCCGCCTTCCATCGACAGATCGACCTTGGCTTCGGTATCCAGCGAGGTCGGGGTAAAGCCTGCCTCGCCGAGCTTGGCCGACAGCGCCATGGTGAAACAACCGGCGTGCGCGGCAGCGATCAGTTCTTCGGGATTGGTGCCTTTTTCATCACCGAAACGGCTGTTGAAGCCGTAGCGGGTTTTGTCGAGAAGACCACTCTGCGGCGTGCTCAACTGGCCCTTGCCCGACTTCAGGTCGCCTTCCCAATGCGCGGTAGCGTGTCGCGAGATTCCCATGTCCTGCTCCGTTGTGGCTGTGATGAACCAATACCCTGGCACGCGCCGCGTTAGCCCTGCGTCGCCCCGCCGCACGCGGCGCGCCTGTCCCGAGCCAACGACTGGACACTTCTTCGCCAGCAATCTGGCGATTTCCCCCTTGTTTTCAGTCATTTCGCCCATCCAGTCGAAATCACCGACACTGCGGTGCAGCGCACCACCGCACCCGCTCCCCCTACTGCCGGCCATGTACTGAATCGGCCTGGATATGAAAAAACATGCACTTTCAGCGCTCCAGGCTATTGGCGGCGCCCAAGAGTTGCCCTACATTGCGCTTGCCGACGGGGTTCGGCGCCGACCAAACAACCAACCGTTCACGGAACAGGAAACCATGGCAAAGACCGCTAAGAAGGCTGCCCCGAAGAAGGCAGTGAAGAAAGTCGCGACGAAGGCAGCCGCCAAGCCGGCCGCTCCGAAGCCGATCAAGGAAGTGCTGACCAAGTCGGGCCTGGTTGCACACATCGCTGAAGTCTCCGGCGTTGTCGCCAAGGACGTCCGCGCTGTGCTGGCCTCGCTGGAAGGCGCTGTCGCTTCCTCGGTGCACAAGAAGGGCGCCGGCTCGTTCACCCTGCCGGGCCTGCTGAAGATCACCACCGTCAATGTGCCGGCCAAGCCGAAGCGCAAGGGCATCAACCCGTTCACCAAGGAAGAGCAGTGGTTCGCCGCCAAGCCGGCCACCACCAAGCTCAAGGTTCGCCCGCTCAAGAAGCTCAAGGACGCTGCGCTCTAAGCGCGCGCCCTGCAGCGGATACCTGACGGGACGGCCTTGGCCGTCCCGTTTTTTTTGCCGCGCATCCGCGCTCGCTCTGCAGTAGATCCACGCCATGCGTGGATGCCGTCCACTGCGCCCCCGCAACACAGCGTTTCCCGCGCCCACGCAATTTCCCGCACAGGCCCGCCGCCCATGGCCGCGCCGCTGCTTTTCCAGCGCAGGAACGAACCGGGTGGAACACTGCGTGCAGCGCCGGCCATCGCCGCCGGCCGACGCCTTGCCTATGGTGGTCCCATTCCTCCCCACCAGCGCGAGCACCTCCATGGCCAGCCCTTCCACCCGCTACCGGATCTCGGTGACCCCGATCGAAAAGGACGGGCACCAGTGCACCGGGCGCTGCACCATCGAACTGGAGCACCGCGCCAGCCGCGACCTGATGCGCCTGCTGGAATCGGCCCCGCGCACGGCAGGCCTGAGCGGCGACGAACGTGCCACCCTGGTGGTGGCCACCCAGCTGCTGCGTGACATCGTGCAGCGCCATGCCGACACCGATGGCCATGCACTGGCAGCGGTCGCCGCGCAGGTCCTGCCGGCGCTGGACGCGCTGGAACAGCTTCCCTCTTCGCGCTGACCACTTCGCGCTGAGCGGCCCCCGGCCGCTACACTGCCGCCTTCCAGGTCGCCTCGGGGAGGAGGCAGACATGCGCGGTTTTACTTCCTTGCTGATCCCGCTGCTTGTGGCGGGGTGTTCCAACCCGGCGCCCCCGGTCGATGCAGCCGAGCGCGACGCGAGCGGCGCCACAACCGCCCCGTCGGTGCCAACGACGAAAGCGGCACCGCAGGCCGCTACCGTTGACGCGATCGCCATCGATCCGCTGTATGGCGCCGTTGCCAACGGCAGCGAAACGCCCGCAGCGATGCTCAACCGCTACATGCTGGATCTGCTCAACCGCAACACATCGCGCAGCGATGCGGCCTGGGCCTATGCCCCCGCCGACCCGCGCCGTGCCGACGATGCCGTGCTGCGCCTGCTGCCCGACGTGCGCAACCTGCGCCTGGACAGTGACGTGGCGTTGCCCCGCGACGATGGGCAGCCGCCACGCCTGCTGGAGGTGCCAGTGAAGATCCGCGCGGTGACCGCCAACGGCACCTTCCGCTACCACGGCTGGTACCGCGTGCAGCCCAGCACCGATGGCCGCAGCTGGCAGATCCAGTCGGCCAGCCTGCAACCAACGCTGGACTGAACCGTTGCAACCGTGTGTACCCGCGATTCAGCGGGCAAAGCTACTCTGTAGGCCTCTTGGATCCTTCTTCCGGTCACCGCCATGCGTCTGCGTTCCCTGATGACCCGCCTAGCCGCCTCGACCGTGCTGATTGCTGCTGCGATCGGTGCGCAGGCCGCCCCTTCGATCTCCGGTCGTGAACTGGCGGTTGGCGCCAGCGACGTGCAGCAGTATCTGGACGGCAGCTTCCCGCGCACGCAGGACGCGCTGGGCGGCCTGATCGCGCTGACCATGAGCCACCCGCAGCTGAGCCTGCCCGCAGGCGAGCGCTTGAACCTGGGCATGGACGTGGCGCTGGCCACCGCCGGCGGCAACCCGGCCAAGCTCGGTACGGTGAAGCTCAGCAGTGGCCTGCGCTATGACGCGCAGACCCAGGGCTTCCACCTGCAGCAGCCGAGCGTGGATGACTTCACTCCGGCCAGCCAGGGTGGCCGTCTCGATTCACGGACCCGTGGCCTGCTGAACGCATGGCTGAGCGACTACGCCCAGCGCGAACCGATCTACAAGCTGGACCCGGCCGTGGCCGGACTGCTCGGCGCCCTGCAGGTGCAGTCGGCACAGGTGAAGAACGGCAAGCTGGTGGTGACCTTCAACCAGAACCTGGGCGACCTGGTGCCGGCGGGCATCCTCGGCAAATAAGGTAGTGCCGGCCGCTGGCCGGCAATCCTTTTACGCACGTGCCGGCCAGCGGCCGGCACTACCAGCGCCGCATTACGCCGCCAGCGCTTTCACCACCGCCTCGCTGAAGGCCGGAATGTCATCGGGCTTGCGGCTGGTGATCAGGTTGCCGTCCACCACCACTTCCGCGTCGCGCCAGCGCGCGCCGGCATTGGCCAGGTCCTGCTGCAGCGACGGCCACGAGGTGACCTCGTGTCCCTCCGCCAGCCCGCTGTTGATCAGCAGCCAGGGGCCGTGGCAGATCGCCGCCACCGGCTTGCCGGCACCGGCCATGCTGCGGATGAAATCCAGTACTGCTTCGTTGGTGCGCAGGGTATCCGGATTGATCACGCCACCGGGCAGCACCAGCGCATCGAAACGGCCGGCGTCGGCGCCATCCAGTGGTTGATCCACGGCGACCGAATCACCCCAGTCCTTGTCCTTCCAGCCCTTGATGCTCGCCTCCTTGGCCGGCGACACCACGCTCACGCGCGCGCCCTCCGCTTCCAGCAGGTGCTTGGGCTCGATCAGTTCGGACTGCTCGAAACCGTGCGTGGCGAGGATGGCGATCTGTTTGCCGCGTAGACGCTGTGCCATGTCGTGCTCCAGATAAAGGGGAGCGCACAGGGTGGCCGAGTGGCCCTTGAACGGCGGTGACCCTCACGTGCACGGCAGGTGGAGAATCGCCCGGGTAGCGCCGGGCCGTGCCCGGCGGCTTCTGGTTCCGCCCGCGCTTCGCGCTCGCCGGGCATGGCCCGGCGCTACCGGATCAGCGCTTGGGCTGCAGCATCGTGCCGGTGCACTTGGGCGAGCCACAGCGGCACTCCCAGATCTTCTTCAGCTTGGCCGTGTGGCGCTCGGCCAGGGTGATGCCGTAGTTGTAGGTCAACTCTTCGCCCGCCTTGATATCGCGCAGCGCCTCGATGAAGACCTTGTCGCCGCGGCTGTCACCGTCTTCGTCTTCCTCGATCACCGCCTCGCAGTTCGGGTCGCAGCTGTGGTTGATCCAGCGCGCGTCGTTGCCCTTGTAGTTGGCATCGATCACCCAGTCGTCGTTGAGGGTGAACAGGAAGGTATGGCCGCTTTCCACGTCGCCACTGTCATCGGCATCGACATCGCCGTGGCTGCGCAGCAGGCCCTTGTACTGGATCACGCGCTCGCCCTGCTTGATCGGGGCCACGGAAAACACACCGTTGCCGTGGATGGCGGACTTGCGGGCTTGGATCTTCTTGGGCATCGGCAAGAGACGTTTGCAGCGGAAGGAACGTTGATTCTCGCCCATTCCGGGTGATTGCGAAAATCACCCCCATGCCGCAGCATGTCGCCCCGATGGCGGCCCTTGGCGACTGCCCTCCGGCCGGGCCCAAGCGCCCGCTGAATGGCCGGGTTGGATGCCGGCGAATAAAAGCGTACAATTTCAGTCCGCTTTAAGAACCACTCGCATCCCATGTTGCGCGTCACCAAGCTCACCGATTACGCCACCGTCGTACTGACCGTACTCGCCGCCCGTCCGGGCGAAGTGCTCAGTGCCACCGAGCTGGCCGAATTCACCGGTCTGGAGCCGCCCACCGTCAGCAAGGTGCTCAAGCCACTGGCCCAGGCCGGCCTGGTCGAAGGCCTGCGCGGCGTCCGTGGCGGTTACCGGCTGACCCGCCCATCGATCGAGATCTCGCTGTTTGAAGTGGTTGAAGCCATGGAAGGGCCGTTGGCCCTGACCGAGTGCAGCCACGACCACCACCAGTGCGGCATGGCGCCCAAGTGCGGTGCGCGCAGCAGCTGGCGGCTGATCAACGACGTGGTCTCCGAGGCCCTGCGCGATGTCAGCCTGGCGCAGATCCTGCCCCCTCTTCCCCTTGTCGACGAAGAACAGCGCCGCACCATCGCTGTCGACGTCGTCTCCTGATCCGTAGGCAGCCCCCCATGGCCACCGAAACCATCGAAACCGTCGCCAGCGACGACACCCCCAACCGCGAGATCCATGAGCAGCTCGGCCGCAAGTATTCGGCCGGCTTCATCACGGACATCGAGTCGGACTCCCTTCCCGCCGGCCTGGACGAGGACACCATCCGCGCCCTGTCGGCCAAGAAGGAAGAGCCGGAATGGATGACGCAGTGGCGCCTGGACGCCTACCGCCACTTCCTGACCATGCCGATGCCGAACTGGGCCAAGCTGCAGATCGCCCCGATCGACCTGCAGGCGCTCAGCTACTACTCCGCGCCGAAGGGCCCGAAGTACGCCTCGCTGGATGACGTGCCCAAGGAACTGCTGGACACCTACGACAAGCTGGGCGTGCCGCTGCACGAGCGCGCCAAGCTGGCCGGCGTAGCGGTGGACGCGGTGTTCGACTCGGTGTCCGTCGGTACCACCTTCCGCAAGGAACTGGCTGAAAAGGGCATCGTGTTCTGCTCGATGTCCGAAGCCATCAAGGAGCACCCGGAACTGGTCAGACAGTACCTGGGCACCGTGGTGCCGGTGGGCGACAACTACTTCGCCGCACTCAATTCGGCGGTGTTCTCCGATGGCAGCTTCGTGTTCATTCCCAAGGGCGTGCGCTGCCCGATGGAACTGAGCACCTACTTCCGCATCAACGCCGGCCACACCGGCCAGTTCGAGCGCACGCTGATCATCTGCGAAGAGAAGGCGTACGTGTCCTACCTGGAAGGCTGCACCGCGCCGATGCGCGATGAGAACCAGCTGCATGCGGCGGTGGTCGAGCTGGTGACGCTGGACGATGCGGAGATCAAGTACTCCACCGTGCAGAACTGGTACCCGGGCGATGAGAACGGCGTCGGCGGCATCTACAACTTCGTCACCAAGCGTGCCGAATGCCGTGGCGCGCGCAGCAAGGTCACCTGGACCCAGGTCGAGACCGGCTCGGCGATCACCTGGAAGTACCCGTCCTGCGTGCTGCTGGGCGACGACTCGGTCGGTGAGTTCCACTCGGTGGCACTGACCCACCATCGCCAGCAGGCCGACACCGGCACCAAGATGATCCACGTCGGCAAGCGCACCAAGAGCAAGATCATCAGCAAGGGCATCAGCGCCGGCCGCGGCCAGAACACCTACCGCGGCCTGGTGAAGATCGACCGCAATGCCGACGGCGCGCGCAACTACACCCAGTGCGATTCGCTGCTGATCGGCAAGCAGTGTGGCGCCCACACCTTCCCCTACATCGAGGTGAAGAACCCGGGCGCCACCGTCGAGCACGAGGCCACCACCTCGAAGATCTCCGACGACCAGCTGTTCTACTGCCGCGCCCGTGGCATCAGCCAGGAAGACGCGGTGTCGATGATCGTCGACGGCTTCTGCAAGCAGGTGTTCCGCGAACTGCCGATGGAATTCGCGGTGGAAGCCAAGAAGCTGCTGGAAGTCTCGCTGGAAGGTTCGGTGGGCTGATCGCCCGCCCTGCGCCCTCGCACAACGCATTCTCTTTACCGGCGGGCCCCGGCCCGCACCACGGAAACCCCCACCATGCTGAAGATCGAAAACCTCCACGCCCGCATCGGCGACAAGGAAATCCTCAAGGGCCTGTCCCTGGAAGTGAAGCCCGGCCAGGTGCACGCCATCATGGGCCCCAACGGCGCCGGCAAGTCCACCCTGGGCAATGTCCTGGCTGGCCGCGACGGCTATGAGGTCAGCGAAGGCAGCGTGCAGTTCGAAGGCGTCGACCTGCTCGACCAGGACCCGGAAGCGCGCGCCGCTGCCGGCCTGTTCCTGGCGTTCCAGTACCCGGTGGAAATCCCCGGCGTGAACAACACCTACTTCCTGCGCGCCGCGCTGAATGCACAGCGCAAGGCGCGCGGCGAGGAAGAGCTCGATTCCATGCAGTTCCTCAAGCTGGTGCGGCAGAAGCTGGCCGTGCTGCACCTGAAGGACGAACTGCTGCACCGTGGCGTCAACGAAGGCTTCTCCGGTGGCGAGAAGAAGCGCAACGAGATCTTCCAGCTGGCCGTGCTCGAGCCGAAGCTGGCGATCCTGGACGAAACCGATTCGGGCCTGGACATCGATGCACTGAAGAGCGTGGCCGACGGCGTCAACGCGCTGCGCAGCGCCGACCGCTCGTTCCTGGTCATCACCCACTACCAGCGCCTGCTGGACTACATCAAGCCGGACGTCGTGCACGTGCTGGCCGATGGCCGCATCGTCAAGAGCGGCGGCCCGGAACTGGCGCTGGAACTGGAAGCGCACGGCTATGACTTCCTGAAGGACCGGGTCGTGCCCGAGGCGGCGGTCTGATGAGCGCCCTGCTCGACTCCATGGCCCAGGCCTTCTGCGGCAGCGATGCGCGCCGCGAAGTGCTCGACAGCGTGCTGCGCGACGGCCTGCCCGGCGCACGCAGCGAAACCTGGAAGTACACCTCGCTGCGCCAGCTGGAGCGTCGCAGCTTCGCGGCCGCACCGTTGGCCCCGGCGTTGCTGGATGCCGCCGCGCTGGAGGACATCCCGGCACCGCGCCTGGTGTTCGTCAATGGCCGCCTCAACGACGCGCTGAGCGACGTGCAGGGCCTGCCGGCCGGCGTGCAGCTGGAAACGTTGTCTTCTGCACTGGCCGCTGGCGAGGACGCCGTGCGCTTCCTCGGCCGCCGCTACGATCGCAGTGACGATGTGTTCGCCCGCCTCAACGCCGCCCTTGCCGATGAAGGCGTGGTGCTGCGCGTGGACGATGGCGTGCAGGTCGAGGTGCCGCTGCAGCTGGTATTCGCCAGCGTGGCCGGCGACACCGATCTGGCCTGGCACCACCGGCACCTGATCGAACTGCGTGCCGGCGCCAGCCTGGGCGTGGTCGAGCACCGCTTCAGCGTCGGTGATTCGGCGCATCTGGACAACACGGTACTGCACGCCCACGTCGCCCGCGATGCGGTGCTCAAGCACGCCCGCGTGCAGGCCGGCAGCGCGCGCCAGACCAGCTTCCTGCGCACCGACGCGGTGCTGGCCAAGGACGCGCAGTACCACCGCGTGGACCTGGAGCTGGGCGCCGCGCTCAGCCGCCATGAGCTCAACGTGCGTCTGGAAGGCGACAACGCCCAGCTGACTGCCAATGGCGTGCTGCTCGGCAACGGCCGCCGCCACGTCGATACCCGCCTGGGCATCGACCACATCGCCCGCGACACCAGCGCCGAGCTGCAGTGGCGTGGCGTGGCCGCCAACCGCAGCCGCGTGGTGTTCCATGGCGGCATCCAGATCCGTGCCGGTGCCGATGGCACCGACGCCAACCTGTCCAACAAGAACCTGCTGCTGTCGGCCGACGCCGAGATCGATACCCAGCCGACGCTGGTGATCGACGCCGACGAAGTGAAGGCCGCACACGGTGCCACCGTCGGCCAGCTCGACGCCAACGCGCTGTTCTACCTGCGTTCGCGCGGCCTGCCGCAGGCCCAGGCGCAGGCGCTGCTGAGCGCCGCGTTCTGCCACGAGCCGCTGAGGGTGCTGCCCGAAGCGCTGCGCGAACAGCTGGCACGCCGGCTGGACAAGGCGCTGGCTGAGGCGGGCGTGGCATGAACCTGTCCACCCCGCGACCGATCGAAGCACCCGCCGACGCCCCCGACTGGGCGCGCGTGCGCCTGGACTTCCCGCTGCTGATGCGCGAAGTGCACGGCAAGCCGCTGGTCTATTTCGACAACGCCAACACCGGCCAGAAGCCGGTGCAGGTGATCGGCGCGGTTGACGAGTTCTACCGTCGCTACAACGCCAACGTCAGCCGTGCCGTGCATGCGCTGGGTACCGAGGCCACCGACGCCTACGAAGGCGCACGCAACAAGCTGGCCCGTTTCCTCAACGTGCGCAGCAACGACCTGGTGCTGTGCAGCGGCACCACCTTCGCGATCAATCTGGTTGCCTACTCGTGGGCCCTGCCCCGGCTGAAGGCCGGCGACGTGATCCTGGTTTCGCGCATGGAACACCACGCCAACATCGTGCCGTGGCAGCTGGTCGCCCAGCGCACCGGCGCGACCATCCGCGTGGCCGAGATCACTCCCGACGGCGCGCTGGACCTGGACGCACTGCGCGCGGCGATGACCGCCGAGGTCAAGCTGCTGGCCGTGGCCCATGTCTCCAACGTACTCGGCACCATCAACCCGGTGCGCGAGATCTGCCGCGAAGCGCGCAAGCGCGGCATCGTCACCGTGGTCGACGGCTCGCAGGCCGCACCGCACCGCAAGGTCGATGTCACCGCGATCGGCTGCGACTTCTACGCCATCACCGGCCACAAGATGTGCGGCCCGACCGGCACCGGTGCGCTGTGGGCGCGTCGCGAGCATCTGGACGCGATGCCGCCGTTCCTGGGCGGCGGCGAGATGATCAAGGAAGTCAGCTTCGACGGCACCGTGTTCAACGACGCCCCGCACAAGTTTGAAGCCGGCACCCCCAACATCGCCGGCTTCATCGGCCTCGGCGTGGCGGCCGACTATCTGCAGAACGTCGGCCTGGACCACGTGGAAGCGCGCGAAGCCGAGCTGCTGGCGCACTTCACCGAAGAGCTGCGCCGGGTCGATGGCCTGCGCATCATCGGCGAGGCACCGGAAAAGGCCGCGGTGGTGTCATTCCTGATCGACGGCGCCCATGCGCACGATCTGGCTACCCTGCTGGATCTGGAAGGTGTGGCCGTGCGCTCGGGCCAGCACTGCGCGCATCCGCTGCTGCAGTACTACGGCGTGGCGGCAACCTGCCGTGCCTCGCTGGCGTTCTACAACACGCATGAAGAGATCGAGCGGTTCATGAGTGCGTTGACGAAGGTGCGGAAGCTGTTGGGGTGAGCCCGCACACCGGCAGAGCGGCAATCCGGGGTCAGATCCCATTCGCACCGCGAAAAGGGCTCTGACCCCGGCCACCCAGCTAGCGGGTGGCATCCACGACCTTGCACGTGCCATCGCCCACCTGCACCTCGATGCGTGCCCGCAGATTCTGCGTCAGGTACACATCACCCAGGCACGCGACCTCGAGGCCTGCTTCCCGATAGCGCACGGATACGGACGAGTCCTGCTGGACCACCGGCGTCATCGAAACCTGTGCATTTGCATCGATCGCCCCGAGCTCAGTCACTCGACCGCCAGCGTCGATCTGCACCGCGTCGATGCGCTGGGAGCCCACGTTCCTGACGACCACGACAGTGTCGGTCAACCCTGAGCACGCCGACACCGCAAGAACGGCTAGCGCAAGCACGCGCAGGCGCAGCATCGGGTAGGTGGTCGCTTTGCCATCCCTGGTACGCATCATGCGGGTAACGCCTCATCGCTTCCGTGCGGATCTGTGCACCGCGGGAGCAAAGTCCATGCGCAACCTCAACCTCTACGGCGTTCGCGATTCAGCCGTAGCCTCGCTCGTTTCCCCACGCTGCCTCGCGCGCGGAAGATTGCAGAAGGCATGTGGCCCCATCACCGGCTCACTCCTGCAATCGCCTCCAGGCGACACGCAGAATCCGGCCGCGCGCAATCGTCCTTCCCTCCCACAGCGAGACGCCCTCTCCCACGTTGGCCACGGCGAGCGCGTCCTCCGGGAACAGGAACGCAACGGGAAGTTCGTAGCTCTCCCCAAGGACGGCCCGTCCTTCCTGCAATAGCACGCGGCAGTCAAATACTCGGCCCGCCACGAACAACGGGCAGGCGTATACCTGTCCCACGATGTCAGTGCGCCTCCCACCTTCGGCGCTCTGCAGGAAGCGAACGGAGACAACAGCGTCGAATCGCATGGTCACGGCCCTCTGGATCCTCCCTGGATCCTTGTTCCCATAGTGCCGTCGTTTTCGCAGGGTGGGATTCAGGGATGGGGTCAGAGCCCTTTCGCGGCGCGAAAGGGATCTGACCCTGGCCCATTGCCTCGACCCATTTTGCGCCCGCCCCCGCCCCACCTAGAATGCCCCCATGAGCACTCTGACCTTCCGCGCCGCCACATCGGCCGACATCCCCGCCCTGATCACCCTGGTCACCTCGGCCTACCGCGGCGACGCCAGCCGCGTCGGCTGGACCACTGAAGCCGACCTGCTGGACGGCGCCCGCGTCGATGCCGAAGGCATCCAGGGCGACCTGGACCGCCCGCGCTCGACCATCCTGCTGGCCGAACGCGACGGCCAGCTCGTGGCCTGTGCCCACGTCGCCGACGTCGACGGCAAGGGCTACTTCGGCATGTTCTCGGTCGACCCGGCCCAGCAGGGCGGCGGCGTCGGCAAGCAGTTGATGGACGCGGCCGAAGCCCTCGCCGCACGCGAATGGAACGTGCCGGTGATGCAGATGACCGTGATCGACATCCGCGACGAACTGATCGCCTTCTATGAGCGCCGCGGTTACCAGCGCACCGGCGTCAAGAAGCCGTTCCCGTATGGCGACGAACGTTTCGGCATCCCCAAGCGCGACGACCTGCGCTTCGAGATCCTGGAAAAGCCGCTGGCCGGAGCCACCGCGTGAGCGAGGCCTGGACCTTTGTCTGTGCCGGCGCCGAACTGCTGCCGGGCGAAATGAAGAGCGTGTTCGACGAAGTGACCGGCACACCGATCGTGGTGTTCAACCTCGACGGCGAGCTCTACGCGTTGGAAGACCAGTGCACGCATGAGGAGTTCGAGCTGTCCTCGGGTGAGTTCAACACCGCCGAGGGCAGCGTTGAATGCGTACTGCATGGCGCGCGCTTCGACGTGCGGGACGGCCGCGCCCTGTGTGCGCCGGCCTATACCGCAGTGCCGAAGTTTCCGGTGAAGCGCGAACACGACGCCATCTGGACCCGCGACGACCGCGATTGAAGCCTAGGGCACCCACCCACGGGGTGGTTCTCCTGACGGGCGCCTGGAGGGCCTTTCAGGGGCCCTGCGCGTAACTCGGAGCCGCGTACAAATCACGCAGATGCGAATCATTATCGTTGGTGTTATGCTAACTAACATCTTCGTCACGACTCCACCTGCGCCATGGCCTCGCCCGCGCCTACCGTCCTGCTGTGCCAGCTTGCCCGTCGGGGTTGGCCACTGCTTGTGGCCGCGCTGCTGACTCTGTGGTTGGGCTGGTCGGCGTTGCAGGAAGGACGGAGCACGCTGACAGATGCGCCCGGAACCTACGTCCAGGGCGTAGCGCCGTCTTCGCCCCCATATTCGCTGCCCCACGAGCACGCGATGCAACGCGCGGAATCCGAGCCGGAAGGAAGCCGGGGCGACAAGCCCCCGGTACTACGGCGGCTGTGCCTGCAGCGCCCGGAACATGCCCCAGCAGACGCTCCGACGCCGGCGATGCCTGATCCGCCGGTCCCCGTGATCGATCGTCGCCAGCCGCCTTCGCACGCACCGCCCGCGCAGCTGGCCTGACGCTTTTCTGCGCGCTGCGCAGCCGCTGGACTGCATTTCCCTTTCCCTTCCTGTTGCCGCGCTGTCCAGCGCCGGCGGCTCCTTCCTGTTCCTTCTCTGCAGACGCCCATGAACCCGATCAAAAGCCGCAAGCACGCTTCGCCGCTTCGTACCCTGCCGCTGGCCACCGCCAGCCTCGCTGCCGGCCTCGGCCTGGCCGCGCTGCCTGTGCTGGCCCACGCCGAAGCCACCGACAACGCCCGCACCCTGGACAAGGTCGACGTCCATGCAGTTCGCGGCTACAAGGCTGACAAGGTTGCCTCTCCCAAGTTCACACAGCGCCTGCAGGACACCCCGCAGACCATCCAGATCATCACCAGCGACCTGTTCAACCAGCAGGGTGCCACCACCCTGACCGAGGCACTGCGCAACAGCCCCGGCGTGGGCACCTTCTATGCCGGTGAAAACGGCAACACCACCACCGGCGACGCACTGTTCATGCGTGGCTTCGACACCTCCAACAGCCTGTTCGTCGACGGCGTGCGCGACCTTGGCTCGATCTCGCGCGATGTATTCAACATCGAACAGGTGGAAGTGACGAAGGGCCCGGCCGGCACCGACAATGGCCGCTCCGCACCGACCGGTGCGATCAATCTGGTCAGCAAGCAGGCCAATCTGCAGGACGCGACGTCGGCCAGCGTGTCGCTGGGCAGCGACCAGCAGCGACGCACCACCGGCGACTGGAACCAGGCGCTGGGTGCGACCAGCGCGCTGCGCGTCAATGCGATGTGGCAGGACAGCGACCAGCCGGGCCGCGACCATGTGCAGAACAAGCGCTGGGGTATTGCGCCATCGCTGGCCTTCGGCCTGGGCACCGCTACCCGCTACTACCTCAACCTGCTGTACGTGAAGCAGGACAACGTGCCCGATGGCGGCGTGCCGACCCTGGGCCTGCCTGGCTGGACCGCGCAGCCGACCCTGGAAGCGCTGGCCGGTCATCCGGTGAACCCGGAGAACTTCTACGGTACGCGTGCAGACCATGATGACGTGACCGCGAAGATGGCCACGTTCCGCTTCGAACACGACTTCAGCGACACGCTGCGCCTGACCAACACCACGCGTTGGGGCCGCACAGAACAGGACTACCTGCTGACGGCCTTCATGGGTACCGGCGTTCGCGGTGCGAATGGCCGCCCGACCGGCAACATCAGCTACACCAATCCGGCCGATCTATCGACCTACGCGATCGCGCGCAGCCTGCCGACCTTCAAGGACCAGCGCAACACCATCCTCACCGATCAGTTGAACCTGCGCGCCGACTTCAACACCGGCAGCGTCGGTCATGCGCTTAGCACCGGCCTGGAATTCACCCGCGAAGAGCTGGACAGCTACGGGCAGGCCGCCACCGGCGGCACCACCTGGCCGGCAGCGAATCTGTACAACCCCGACTGGAACGTGGGCGGGCTGACCTGGGCGCACAATGGCGCCGATGCCCACGGCAAGACCACAACCTCCTCGGCCTATCTGTTCGATACCCTGTCCTTCGGCGAGAGCTTCCTGCTTACCGCGGGCGTGCGCGCCGACCACTACAAGACCGAGTACGCAAGCGCATCGGTGTGCGGTGGTCGCGGTGGCCCGGCATGCGGCAGCAATCCAACCGGCACCGTGCTGCGCAACCCGACCCTGGAAGCGTCCGACACGCTGCTGAACTGGAAGCTCGGTGCACTGTACAAAGTGGGCGAGACGGTCAGCATCTATGCCAACTACGCCGTCTCGCAGCAGCCTCCTGGCGGCGCGAACTTCCAGCTGAGCAGCTCGGCCAGCAGTGCAGACAACCCCAAGCTCGACCCGCAGAAGGCCAAAACCTTCGAAGTTGGCAGCAAGTGGGCGTTCCTGGATGACGCGCTTGCAGTGAATCTGGCGCTGTTCCAGACCGACGTTGACAACGAGATCAACACCACCGTGCTCGACGATGCCGGCAACCCGACCCAGACCGGCAGCAAGCGGGTCAAGGGCGTGGAGCTCTCTGCAGTCGGTCGCCTGACCGACAACTGGTCGGTCACCGCCGGCTACAGCCACCTCGACACCGAGGTGAAGGAAGGTGCCAAGGTAGCCGCCGATGGCACCACCAACCTGACCTACACCCCGGCCGACACGTTTACCGGCTGGACCAGTTACACCCTACCCTTCGGCCTGACCATCGGTGGCGGCGTGCGCTATGCCGGTGGCATGCACCGTGGCACCGACGGTGCGGTGGGTACCCCATCGTTCACCAAGTCCTACGTTGTCTATGACGCCGTCGTGTCCTGGGCGATCAATGACTCCATCTCGCTGCGCTTGAACGGTTACAACCTGTTCGACAAGCAGTACGTGGCCAGCATCAACAAGAGCGGCTACCGTTACACCCCGGGCGCCCCGCGCACCTTCCTGCTCAGCGCGGACGTCCGCTTCTGATGTCATGGCGCGGGGGAGCCCGTCTCCCCCGCGCATCGATGAGGAACCGCCATGCTGCTGCACATCCCCAACGTGCTTGCACCTGAAGAAGTGGCGCAGATCCGCCAGCGGCTGGACGCTGCCGACTGGACCGACGGACGCGAGACGGTCGGCTCACAGGGTGCGCAGGTCAAACACAACGAGCAGTTGCCCGATGCCTCACCGCTGAAGGCTGCGCTGGCCTCCGTGGTGCTGGCCGCGCTCAAGCGCAGCCCGCTGTTCTTTGCCGCCGCGCTGCCCTTGAAGTACCTGCCACCGCGCTTCAACCGCTACAGCGGCGGCGGCACCTACGGCTTCCACGTCGATGGCGCGGTGATGAACCTGGCCAACGGCGAGCAGCTGCGTTCGGACATCTCCTGCACGCTGTTCCTGTCCGACCCGGACGAGTACGACGGCGGTGAGCTGATCATCAGTGATACCTACGGCGAGCACGAAGTGAAACTGCCGGCCGGTGATCTGATCGTGTATCCCTCCAGCAGCCTGCACAAGGTCACTCCGGTCACCCGCGGTGCGCGCGTGGCATCGTTCTTCTGGGTGCAGAGCATGATCCGCGACGATGTGCAGCGTCGCCTGCTGTGGGAGATGGATACTTCCATCGAGCGCCTGCGGCAGACCAATGGCGATGCCGACGCGGTGCTGCAGCTGACCGGCGTGTACCACAACCTGCTGCGACGCTGGAGCGAGGTCTGAACCGATCAGGCCACCCCTGCGGCAATTTGGCAATCATTCTCATTTGCAACGGCTAACGGGTCTCATTACAATCACGCCCCGTTGACGCCGGATGTTCCGGCCAGCCAGGGATCTCCGCTTGCGTCGCCCGTTCCGCCCTCGCCCGCTTCGGCTTGTACAGCTCGGCACTGCCATGCGCGGCCGTCGGCCTGCGCTGGCCAGCCTGCTGGCGTGGGTGGCGATGTTGACGCTGTTGCTGGGCACCCTGCCGCTGCTGCCGGTCGCCCACGCTGCCGCGCCGCAGGCGCTGCAGCAGCCGCTGGAAGAGCGCGGCGGCGAAGGCCCTTTGCAGGAAGAAGCGCCGGCCAAACTGCGGCGCTGCGCCTCGGCACCGGCCAAGTCCACGGACAAGCCGATCCCGCCGCTGTTGCTGGCCAGCCACTGGCTGCGCACCGAACTTGATCTGGTTCCCTCTGCGTCGGTTCCCTCCGGCGCGCGTCCGCACTGGCCGCTGGCCGTACCGGACATGCCCTGGGCCGATGCGCCCGGGCGCCGCCAGCAACGCGGCCAGGCGCCGCCGCTCGCCTGATCCACGGCACGCCGTGACCGCCTGCGCGGTTGCGACGGCTCGCCGCTGCCTGTTTCGCCCCTGCCGCCCCTGACCGGGCCATCCCTGCCCTGCCGTGCGCGCTCCGCGCCCTGCATCGCGCTGCCTTACATCCTTCGAGGTATCTGCCATGGCCCAGCGCCATCGTGTCCGTTCGTCCCTGTCCCGCCATCTGTTGACCAGCGCTGTGCTGGCTGCGGTCGCGGCGCCCGCCTACGCCAATGGTGCCGCCAGCGGCGCGCCGCAGACGCTGGACAAGGTGGTGGTGACCGCCTCCGGTTTCGAGCAGAAGGTAGTCGATGCACCGGCCAGCATCAGCGTGGTCAGCCGCGAAGAGCTGAGCAAGCGCCCTTACACCAGCCTGGTCGACGCCCTGCGCGACGTCGAAGGCATCGACGTCGGCCTGGAAGCCACCGACAAGAACGGCCGCGCCACCATCTCCATGCGCGGCCTGCCGTCGGAGTACACCCTGGTGCTGATCGATGGTCGCCGCCAGAGCAACGCCGGCCAGCTGTATCCGAACAACTTCGGTGGTGGCCAGTTCGCCTACCTGCCGCCGCTGGATGCGATCGAGCGCATCGAAGTGGTGCGTGGCCCGATGTCCACGCTGTACGGCTCGGATGCAATGGGCGGCGTCATCAACATCATCACCCGCCGCAACCAGGACAGCTGGCACGGTGCGGTCACCCAGGGCTTCACCGTGCAGCAGGACGACCAGTTCGGCGACGCGCGCAGCACCGATCTGTACCTGAGCGGCCCGCTGGTCAAGGATCGCCTGGGCCTGGCCGTGCGCGGCAGCTACTACGACGCCAAGGCATCCAATCCCGAATGGGATGCACTGACCCTGCCCGACGGCACGCTGTGGGAACGCAGCATCGGCTTCGGTGGCGGCGGCAAGTCGGTGGCCAACACCAACTGGAACACCGGCGTGCGCCTGAACTTCCATGTCAACGACGACCACGAACTGTGGCTGGACTACGACGTCTCACGCCAGAAGTACGACAACAGCGAAGGCCAGACCGGCACCCTCGACAGCCTGGCCAGCCTGTGGCGCGTGGGCAACGCGGTGGTGCCGAACCCGAATGGAAGCGGCACCGTCACCCGCCGCGTGGTGCAGCCGCGCGTGGGCTACACCGCCTACCAGCGCTATGAGCGCGACCAGCTCTCGCTGACCCATCAAGGCCGCTACAGCTTCGGCACCTGGCAGACCTCGCTGACCCACAGCAAGAGCAACAACCTCGGCCGCTCGCTGCCGCTGACGCTGGACGAGCGCGCCGGCCTGCAGACCCTGTGGAACGACGTCTGCCGCCGCACCGGTGCCGCCAACAACTGTGCCGCCGGCCGCAACAACGGCCTGGCCGCACTCAACGCCAGCGAACAGGCACGCCTGCAGGCGTTCCTGCCGCGGCCGCTGCGCACCATGGAACTGGAAGGCTACGTGCTGGACACGATGCTCGACCTCGACTTCGGTGCGCACAAGCTGACCGTGGGCGGCCAATACAACGACACCGACATGGTGGACGGCGTGTTCGGCATGGACGGTGCCGGCTACCGCAGCAACACCAAACAGAAGCACCGCATGTGGGCGCTGTTCGCCGAGGACAACTGGTCGCTGACCGACACCCTGACCGCCACCTTCGGCCTGCGCTACGACGACCACAACATCTTCGGCAGCCACCTCAGCCCGCGCGGCTACCTGGTCTGGAATGCCACCGATGCCTGGACCTTCAAGGGTGGCGTCAGCACCGGCTACAAGACCCCGCGTCCGGACCAGCTGTTCCCCGGCATCACCGGCTTTGGTGGCCAGGGCGTGCTGCCGCTGGTGGGCTCGCCGAACCTGAAGCCGGAAACCAGCACCAACTACGAGCTGGCCGCCTATTACGAGGGCCAGCGCTGGGGCTTCAACGTCACCGGTTTCATCAACAAGTTCGAAGACAAGATCGCCAGCGGCGGCACGTTCCCCAACTGTGAAGTCGCGCCGGTCGGCAGTGGCTACTGCGTGGACATCGGCCCGGGCTGGGCGTCGCTGGGCTACAGCACCTTCACCCAGAGCGTGAACATCGACAAGGCCGAGACACGTGGCGCAGAACTGGCCGGCCACGTCGACCTGCTGGACACCCTGCAGCTGCGCGGCAACTACACCTGGACCAAGAGCGAGCAGACCGCCGGTTCCGGCAAGGGCCTGCCGATCACCGGCACCATGCCGGCCAAGCACATGGCCAACGCCAGCCTCAACTGGCAGCTCAACGATGCCATCAGCCTGTCGCTGATCGGCGAAGGCCGCTACGACCGCTACCGCGACACGATCCTTGATGCCGCCGGTGCCAGTCATACCCGCTACTACGAGGACTACACCCTCTTCCACCTCGGTGGCAGCTGGAAGGCCACGCAGTGGCTGACGGTCAACGCGCGGGTCAACAACCTGTTCGACAAGAACTTCGTCTCGCAGTCGTGCCTGCTGACCAGCCCCAGCGAGTACAACTGCGTGGACGACTACGCCACCAAGGACCAGCGCCGCAGCTACTGGATCTCGCTCAACGCGAAGTTCTGATCGCCGCTCTGGTGGGTGCCGACCTTGGTCGGCACCGCTTCATCCACGCATGGCGTGGATCTACCGACCCGTGGTAGTGCCGGCCGCTGGCCGGCAACCACGCGATGCTCTCAGGTGGCATGGGATTGCCGGCCAGCGGCCGGCACTACCCCTTCAGAGATACACAACGACATCTAATTGCGAGCAATTCTCATCAATGATGTAATGGCCAGTATTCATCCGTCCCGAACCGTGCCGTGAGCCGTCCCGCATCTTCCACCGTGCAGCAGCAGCAGAGCCGCGGCTTCTGGCTGCGTACCCTGCACCAGTGGCACTGGATCAGCTCTGCGGTCTGCCTGATCGGCATGCTCCTGTTCGCGGTGACCGGCCTGACGCTGAACCATGCAGCAAAGATCGAGGCCAAGCCACAGGTGCAGAACCAGCACCTGGAACTGCCGGCCGAACTGCTCGGCGGCCTGGGCTCCCGCGAGGACGGCAATGCACCACTGCCACGCCCGGCCCGGCAATGGCTCGACGATCAGCTGGGCATCTCCATCGGCGGTCGACCCGCCGAATGGTCGGCCGAGGAAATCTATCTGTCACTGCCACGCCCCGGCGGCGACGCCTGGTTGAGCATCGACCGCGAAACCGGCACGGTGGAGTACGAATCCACCTCGCGCGGCGCGGTGTCCTATCTCAACGACCTGCACAAGGGCCGCAATGCCGGCCCCGCATGGGGCTGGTTCCTGGACGTGTTCGCCGTCGCCTGCCTGGTGTTCTGCATCACCGGCCTGTTCCTGCTGCACCTGCATGCGCGGCAGCGACGCATGACCTGGCCACTGGTCGGCCTGGGCTTGATGATCCCACTGCTGATCGCCCTGCTGCTGATCCACTGACTTCCACCGTGACTTCCATCCGTTCTTCCGGAGCCGCCCCATGCGCGTCACCCTGACCATCGCCCTCAGCGGCCTGCTGGCCACCTCGCCGGCTTACGCCACCACCCTCGACATCAACGTCGAAGTGCCCAAGCTCAACGTGGCCGAGTACCACCGCCCGTATGTGGCGGTGTGGCTGGAAGGCGCCGACCAGAAGGTCGCCGCCAATCTGTCGGTCTGGTACCAGCAGACCAGCAACAGCGAAGGCCATGGCACCAAGTGGCTGCCCGACCTGCGCCAGTGGTGGCGCAAGAGCGGCCGCACCCTGCAGGTGCCGGTGGACGGCGTGACCGGCCCGACCCGCCCGGCCGGCAAGCACGCGCTGTCGTTCAACGACAAGCAGCCCGCACTGAAGCAGCTGGCCCCGGGCAACTACACCCTGGTGGTGGAAGCGGTGCGCGAAGTCGGCGGCCGTGAACTGCTGAAGATTCCCTTCACCTGGCCGGCCACCGCCGCACAGAACGGCCGCGCGCAGGGCGCCACCGAACTGGGCCAGGTCACCCTCGCCGTCAAACCGTAATTGCCTGAGCCGGGGTCAGAGCCTTTTCCGCTGGAAAGGGATCCGACCCCATCGCAGCACCCCAGGGGTCGGATCACTTCCGCAGGAAGGGCTCTGACCCCATCAATCACCCTGGAGTCTTCCGCATGAAGCGCACGCTCGTCCTCGCCGCCGCTCTGGCCGCTGCCCTTCCCTTCTCTGCCCTGGCCCACAAGGCCTGGCTGCTGCCCTCGCAGACCGTGATCGCCGGCAACGCGCCGTGGATCACCGTCGACGGTGCGGTCTCCAACGACCTGTTCTACTTCAATCACGTGCCGCTGCGCCTGGAATCGGTGGTGATCACCGCCCCGGATGGCAGCACCGTGCAGGCGCAGAACGCGGCCACCGGCAAGTACCGCAGCGTGTTCGACGTCGAGCTGAAGCAGCAGGGCACCTACCGCATCGCCTCGGTCAACGACGGCCTGTCGGCCACCTATGAGCTGAACGGCGAGCGCAAGCGCTGGCGCGGTACCGCCGCCACCTTCGGCGAACTGCCCAAGGATGCGAAGAAGCTGGAAGTGAGCCAGTCGGTCGGCCGCGTGGAGACCTTCGTCACCAACGGGGCGCCGAACGACACCGCGCTGAAGCCGACCAACCGCGGCATCGAACTGGTGGCCGTCGGTCACCCGAACGACCTGTTCGCCGGCGAGGAAGCCACCTTCCGCGTACTGGTCGACGGCAAGCCGACCGCAGGCCTGGAGTTCGAGATCGTGCGCGGCGGCACCCGCTACCGCAACGCGCAGGACGAGCAGAAGCTGACCAGCGACGCCAAGGGCGAGATCAAGGTGACCTGGCCGGAAGCCGGCATGTACTGGCTGGAAACCGGCACCGAGGACAAGAAGACCTCGGTCAAGCAGGCCGCCAAGCGCCGCCTCAGCTACGTCGCCACGCTGGAAGTGCTGCCGCAGTAAAGACAGCGCTGCGATACCCGGCGCGCCCTGGTATTGCAGCCTGCCACGCATGCCCATGACCTCTACCGCACTCGACATCGCCCGGCTGGGCGGCACCACCATGGGCACCACCTGGAGCGTGTCACTGGTCGTACCGCGCCAGCGCGACCTGCATCCACTGCATGCTGGCATCCAGGCACGTCTGGATGAAGTGGTCGCGCAGATGAGCACCTGGGAAGCGGGTTCCGACCTGAGCCGCTACAACCGTGCCGACGCAGGTCAGTACCTCGTGCTTCCCATCGAAACACGCCATGTGTTGGCCTGCGCGCAGGCCATCGCTGCAGCCAGCGGCGGTGCGTTCGACCCCACCGTCGGCCCGCTGGTGGCGCTGTGGGGCTTCGGCGCCCATGCCGGCGCACGGCGCGCACCCGATGCCGCCACGTTGCAGGCAACCCGTGCACGCTGCGGCTGGCAGCGCCTGCACTGGCAGGAGGATGCGCTGCTGCAGCCCGGTGGCCTGGAGCTGGATCTTTCGGCAATCGCCAAGGGCTTCGGCGTCGACCACGTCGCCGCTTGGCTGCGCGGCCAGGATGTCGATGCCGCACTGATTGAAGTCGGTGGGGAACTGGCCGGTTACGGCCGCAAGCCCGACGGCCAGCCGTGGCGCGTGCTGGTGGAGTCGGCGCCGGAAGAAGATGCCCACACCGATACGCCACCGCGTGTACTGGCGCTGGACGGAAAGGCGGTGGCCACCTCCGGCGATCGCTGGCACCACTATCACGACGATGACGTGGCCTACAGCCACAGCCTCGACCCGCGCAGCGGCACGCCGGTACGGCAGGTCGCAGCCGCCGTCACCGTGGTCGCCAGCGACGCGATGCACGCTGACGCCTGGGCCACCGCACTGACCGTACTCGGCCGCGATGCAGGCATCGCGCTGGCAGAGCGCGAGGGGCTGGCCGCACGCTACCTGGAACGCACCACCACCGGCCCACGCGAAACCCTCAGCAGCGCCTTCCAGCAGCTGCTGGATGAGCAGGCTGGATGAGCATGCGTTTCCCGCGCGCGACCGTTGGCAACGTCATGGTGCTGGCCCTGCTGGCCGTGATCGGCGGGGCACTGCTGTGTCTGCACCTGGGCGAAGCGTGGTGGCAGGGTGCACCGCCGGCCCGGCAATGGGGCATCGCGCTGGCCGCCACTGCGCTGTATCTGCTGGCGTGTAGCGTGCTGTGGTGGCGCAGCCGTCCGCGTGACGACACGCCCGAAGGCGGCAACCCACCGATGCTGCTGGTCTGGTCCAGCCAGACCGGCTTCGCCCGCGAACTGGCCGAGCGCAGTGCGCAGGCTCTGCGCTCGGCCGGCATGCCGGTGCGCCTGCGCGGTCTGCATGAGGTCGATGCCACGCTGCTGGCGGGCAGCGCGCGTGTACTGTTCATCGTCAGCACCACCGGCGAAGGCGATGCACCCGACCACGCCCTGCCCTTCCTGCGCAAGGTGATGAGCACGCCGCCGCCCCTGCACCACATGCAGTACGGGGTACTCGCACTGGGCGATCGCAGCTACGGGCATTTCTGCGCGTTCGGCCACCAGCTGCACGACTGGCTGCGCCAGCACGGAGCACATCCGCTGTTCGATGCCATTGAAGTCGACAACGCCGATCCAGCTGCCCTGCGCCACTGGCAGCAACTGCTTGGCCAGCTCGGCGGCGGCGCGAGCGAACTTCCCGATTGGACACCGGCCGAGTACCAGCCGTGGACGCTGCTGCAGCGTACCCACCTCAACCCCGGCAGCGCCGGTGGGCCGGTCTATTGGCTGCGCCTGCAGCCCCCGACCGGCAGCGACGCGCAGTGGCAGGCCGGTGACATCGCCGAGGTCGGTCCGCAGCATGCCGAACAGAGCACGCGCAACTGGCTGCAGACGCAGGGCTTCGATGCGGACACCGTGTTGGACGACGGCACGACGCTGCTCGCCCGCGTTGCGCGCTCGCACCTGCCGTCATTGGTTGCAGCAGGCGATCTGCCTGGGCTGTTGGCGGCACTACAGCCCCTGCCACATCGCGAATACTCCATCGCCTCGGTAATGGACGACGGCGCGGTGGAACTGCTGCTGCGCCGGCAGCTGCGTGCCGATGGCACGCCGGGCATCGGCAGTGGCTGGCTGTGCGACCACGCCGTCATCGGCGGGCCGGTACAGATGCGCCTGCGCCGCAACGAGAATTTCCATGGCGTCGCCGCCGACGTTCCATTGCTGCTGATCGGCAACGGCACCGGTATCGCCGGCCTGCGCGCGCACCTGCACGAACGCGCACGCATTGGCGGTGCCCGCACCTGGCTGCTGTTCGGCGAACGCTCGGCCGCGCATGATTTCCACTTCGGCGATGAACTGCAGGCGATGCTCGGCAACGGCACGCTGACCCGCCTGGATACGGTATTCAGCCGTGATGGCGGCGCACATCGCTACGTGCAGGATCGCCTGCTGGCCGAAGCATCCACGCTGCGGCAGTGGGTCGATGACGGCGCGACGATCCTGGTCTGCGGCAGCCTGCAGGGCATGGCCCCGGCAGTGGATGCGGTGATCGAGCAGGTGCTCGGTGCCGACGGCAAGGAAGCGCTGCTGCTGGCCGGTCGTTACCGGCGCGACGTGTATTGAGCGAACGTTTGGGGCGAATTGCCTCCTGGTGGGTGCGAACCTTGGTTGGCACCATGCTGCGGCATCGGCTGCTGCATCCACGCATGGCGTGGATCTACTGAACGGCTGGCGGCGATCCCTTGTCCGCACCTGCGATATCGGCTGCTGCATCCACGCATGGCGTGGATCTACTGAACGGCTGGCGGCGATCCCTTGTTCGCACCATGCTGCGGCATCGGCTGCTGTATCCACGCATGGCGTGGATCTACTGAACGGCTGGCGGCGATCCCTTGTTCGCACCCTGCTGCGATATCGGCTGCCAAATCCACGCATGGCGTGGATCTACTGAACGGCTGGCGGCGATCCCTTGTCCGCACCTGCGATATCGGCCGCCGCATCCACGCATGGCGTGGATCTACGCGGATCCAAGGTGACAACCATGCTGCAGTAGATCCACGCCATGCGTGGATGATTGCCTCCGGCGCCGACGCTGGCTCAGCCGCCCGCCGCGCTCACCCGTATCGCCAACAACTCGCCGCCGCCCTGCAATGCATGCCGCTGACGCTCACCGGCGGCCAACCACGCGGTATCGCCGGCCTGCATCGCAGGCAATCCGCTGTCCGCGCCGAACGTGGCCTGCCCGCCCAACAGGTGCAGGGCCCAGGCCACGCCCGGCTCGCAGAAGAAGAACATCGGCCCGACCAGTGGACGATGCAGCAGCTCGGCCTGCAGCAGTCCGCGCTTCCACATCAGGTTGAAATCGTGGGTGGTGCCGTCCACCAGCTCGCCGTGCAGCGCTGATTCGCCGGCAAAACGCACGCGCCCATGCGGTGGCAGCACCTCGGCTACGCGGCCGTCCTCGAAACGCAGGCGCACGCCATTGCCCTGCAGCAGCACCAGTTCGCGCTCGACGCCCGGGAATGCGGAAAACGCGGCGTCCTGCTCGATCTCGGCCACCGACAGGCGCAACGCCCAATCATCGCCCTGCGCTGGCAACCGCAGGATCTCGCGGGTCCAGCCGAGGCCGTTGCGCCAGCGTTCGCGGCGGTAGTCCAGGCTGGAAATCACCTGGCTCGGGGTCTGCAGCAGGGAGTCGATGTTCATGCGCGCATTGCATCATGCCGCGCGCCGCAACGCATCAACGCGTTGCAAGACCCGCAGCCGTACCGCAATCGCCGCCCAGCAGCTGTGAGTGCTTGAGCCAGTCCTTATCGGGGTAGTACGCAAACACCATCGTGCCGCCTCGCAACGCGTCGATCAGCGGCTTGGCCACCGACAACCGCACCGCCGGGCAGCCCAGACTGCGCCCCAACCGCCCCTGCAACTGCGCAGTGGACGGATTCACATACGGCGCACCGTGGATGACGATGGCGCGCTCGCGCGCACGATCGTTGAACCCCGGCTCCAACCCTGCCAGGCGCAGCGAATAGCCGTTGCCGCCCATGTAGGTTTCCTGCGCGGTGAACGCACCGATGCTGGACATGAAGCTGCCATCGCGGTTGGAGAAATGTTCGGTGCGGTTCTCGCCGCTGTTGCGGCCGTGCGCCACCCACTCCTCGAACAACAGCCGCTGGCGGGCGAGATCGAAGACCCACATCCGCGGCTCGGTGGACGGCCGCGAGTAATCGATCACGCTCAGGCGTTCACTGCTGACTCCCAGCTCCGGCCGCTGCAGTGCGCAGCGCATGGCGTGGGCAGCCAACTGCAGAACCCGACGGTCCGCCTTGGGCGCGGTGCGTGCCAGCTGCGCGGCGAGGTCATCGGCGCTGATGGCGGCAATGGGCGTCTGTGCCCCGGCCGGGGCACTGGCAGTGGTTGCCAGCAGGCCAAGGGCGGCCAGCCGGCACAGGCGGGAAGCAGACATGGGCACGTAGGGAGGTCTCAGGATCCCTTGAGGGTGGACGCTGGCGGCTCTGATTCCAAGACCGGCTGCATTCCCGATTCAGCCGCGCTTGGGCGCACCGCCGGCAGCGACGTCACCAGCAGGGTCGTGCCCGGCACCAGCACCTGGTACAGCTGGCGGGCGAAATCGGCCGGCAGGGCCATCGGCAACGACGGCGTGGCCAGCAGGTCCGGCGTGGCCTGGGCGCGGTCCTGGCCGAGCAGCGGATAGGCCGTCCACTGGTGCAGGCGCTGCTGTGCATCAAGCGGGCTGGGCGTATCGCTGTAGCCCTGGCCCATCACGAACAGGGTGGTGCTCTGGAACGCTGGCAGCGCGTCGGCCTTCAGCGGCGACTCACCGATCATCACGCCATCGCGCAGCACGTACAGGCGCTGGTCGTGCAGGCTGACCAGGATGCCGACCTGGCCACTGGGTGCGGCCGCATCATCCCACCAGGCCTTGTCGGGAGCACCGCCCTCGCTTTCCGGCAGGGCTTGGCCGCGTGCATTCACCGGCGCCAGCACCGCCGGATAGGCCAGCGTCATCGGCGCGCTCTTGGCATCGGCCACGACCACCGTATCGCCGCGCTTGGTTTCGCTGAACAGCTTCTGGGCGAAGGCCTGCGGCAGGCGCACGCAGCCATGCGAGGCCGGGTGCCCGGGCAGGCTGCCGCCGTGAAGGGCGATGCCGTCCCAGGTCAGCCGCTGCATGTACGGCATGGGTGCGCTGTTGTAGAGGTTGGAGCGGTGGTCCTTGTCCTTCTGCAGGATGGTGAACACACCGGTCGGCGTCTCATGGCCGGTCTTGCCCGAGCTGATCGTGGTCAGGCCGATGGCAATGCCATTGCGGTACACGTAAGCCCGTTGCTCATCCAGGCTCACCACCAGCACGATCGGACCGGCCGGCGAGACTTCCGGATGCCACAGGTACTCGCCCGGCTTGAGGTCGGTCGGCCCGCGTACTTCGGAAGTCGTGGCCACGACAGGCTTGGAGGGGGCGGCCGCCTGTGCGGCGCACGGCAGTGCCAAGGCCACGGCGAGCATCAAGGTCAAACGGTGCAGGTGCATCCAGCGGGTTCCATTCCATGCGAAGACCCCACCGTACACCATGGGCACGTCGCAGCCGCGCCAAAAGAAATTGCCCGGCGACACAGCCATGTGTCGTACCGGGCAATCGTCACGTCCCTGTCGGCCTGCTGCCACCCCCTCGCATCCTGCGAAGCGGGGGCGGCGTTGCATCCTGCACGCGGCCGCGTCTGTCCTGTTTGTATCTCAGCCCCTTCCACAGGTCTGTGATGCCACCATCCTGGTGATTGGTGCCGCATCCCTGCGACGGTCGGCGGCTGCAGCCATCCTGTCCGCAGCCATTGAACCTGCATCCTGCAGATTCCGACGATTCCTGTTGTCAGCGCCTGGGTACGGTTCGCACCGGTACCGATCCGGGTACCGGATCCGCAGGCAACATCGTGTTGCCAACGGTGATCCGTCGTCGATTCCGTTCGACGATCGATGTCCCTATCCCCTTCACCTGCGTCAGGTCCTCGACGCGGTGAAACGGGCCGTGTCTGCGCCGGTGCTCGACGATCGCCGCAGCCTTGGTGGCGCCGACCATCGTCAATCCCTGCTGCAGCGCCTGGGCATCGGCCCGGTTGATGTCGATCGGCTCGGCAGCTTGCGCTCCCGCGATCCACACTCCCAGCACCAGCACCCTTAACACGACAAACCAAGGCACGACGTGTATCTCCTTGTGGTTCTGACCGTCCCGACTGGCAATCCCGTCGGTCGAAACAGTGTCCGTCACCACATGCACACAGCGTATAGGGTTCACGGATTTCTAAAAGCCAGCCAAATACCCGACGTGATGTAGGGAAAACCCTACCCTTGGCCGAGGCGTAGAATGGGCGGATCAGCCATGCAACCGGAGTTTCAGATGGACAGCGCCAAGCTCGGCCAATTCGTCAATGACAAGTGGGACAGCGAAATCGTCCCGCAGTTGGTCGACTACATCCGCATTCCCAACAAGTCGCCGATGTTCGACGCCAACTGGGTGCAGAACGGCTACATGGAGCAGGCGGTCACCCTGATGGAAACCTGGGCCAAGGCCCAGGACCTGCCCGGCCTGAAGGTCGAAGTGGTGCGCCTGGAAGGCCGTACCCCGCTGATTCTGCTGGAAATTCCGGCTACCGGCGCCGAAACCGGCGACGACACCATCCTGCTCTACGGGCACCTGGACAAGCAGCCGGAGATGACCGGCTGGGACGACGACCTGGGCCCGTGGACCCCGGTCCTGCGCGGCGACAAGCTGTATGGCCGTGGCGGTGCCGATGACGGCTACGCCATCTTCGGCTCGCTGGCCGCCGTACTGGCACTGCAGGCCCAGGGCTTGCCGCATGCCCGCTGCGTGGTGCTGATCGAAGCCTGTGAAGAGTCGGGCAGCTACGACCTGCCGGCCTACGTGGACCATCTGGCTGACCGCATCGGCAAGCCGTCGCTGGTGGTCTGCCTGGATTCGGGCTGTGCCAACTACGACCAGCTGTGGTGCACCACCTCGCTGCGCGGCCTGACCGGCGGCAACTTCTCGGTGAAGGTGCTCAACGAAGGCGTGCACTCCGGTGATGCCTCCGGCGTGGTGCCGTCCAGCTTCCGCCTGCTGCGCCAGCTGCTGTCGCGCATCGAGGACCAGGACACCGGCCGCATCCTGATCGACGGCATGAACGTGGAGATCCCGGCCGAGCGCCTGGAACAGGCCAAGCGTGCCGCCGACGTGGTCGACACCGCGATCTTCGAGAAATTCCCGCTGGTCGATGGCCTCAAGCCGATGAACGACGACCTGACCGAGCTGGTGCTCAACCGCACCTGGCGCCCTGCCCTCTCGGTGACCGGCATCGGCGGCATGCCGCCGCTGGAATCGGCCGGCAACGTGCTGCGCCCGCATACCGCAGTGAAGCTGTCGCTGCGCCTGCCGCCCACTGCCGATGGCAAGACCTGCGGCGAACTGCTGAAGGAAGCGCTGCTTCGCGATCCGCCGAACGGCGCGCAGGTCACCCTGGACCTGGAAAAGGCCTCCACCGGCTGGAACGCGCCGGCGATGGCACCGTGGCTGACCAAGGCCATCGACGATGCCAGCCAGACCTTCTTCGGCAAGCCGGCGATGTACATGGGCGAAGGCGGCTCGATCCCGTTCATGGGCATGCTGGGCGAGAAGTTCCCGGGCGCCCAGTTCATGATCACCGGCGTGCTCGGCCCGCACTCCAATGCCCACGGCCCGAACGAGTTCCTGCACATCCCGATGGGCAAGAAGGTCACCTCGTGCGTGTCCAAGGTGATCAGCGAGCACTACGCGGCCAGCCTGCGTGGCGAGACCAGCGGTTCGCCGGTGGCCGCCGACAGCGGCACCCGCCACGGCGACCACGGCTGCTGCTGATCCAGCACGCAGTGACGGACGCAGCCCGGCCTTGCTAGGCTGCGTCCAACCTTCCAGAGCACTGATCGCATGAACGGTCTGTTTGGCAGCACCAGCTGGCTCTACATCATCCTGGTCGGCTTCTTCGTCGGCCTGCTGGGACGCTTCTTCATGCCCGGCAACAACCGCATGGGCTGCCTGCTGACCATCGTGCTGGGCATCATCGGCGCGCTGCTGGCCGGCTGGTTCGGCCAGTACATGGGCTGGTACGCGCCCGGTGAACCGGCCGGCTTCCTCGGCGCGGTGCTGGGTGCGGTCGTCGTGCTGGCGATCCTGCGCCTGTTCAGCGGCCGCCGCTGAGCCGCCATCTCCTTTTCCATTCTGCCCCGACGTTGGCGCGCCCGGCGCGCCCGGATATGCCTGCATGACCGAACCCGCCTCTGATCCCCAGCGCAGCGCACAGCGCCTGCAATGGGCCCGTACCCAGCTTGACGACGGCAACACCGTGGTCGAACGCGCCTCGGTCGACGCCGGCATGCGCAGCTACTGGCGCACCACCAGCCAGCGCGGCAGCCACATCGTGATGGACGCCCCGCCGGGCCTGGAAGACCCCACGCCGTGGCTGCGCATGCGCGGCCTGCTGCACGATCACGGCCTGCGCGTGCCCGCCCTGCTTGCCCAGGACCTCGACGCCGGCTTCCTGCTGCTGGAAGACCTGGGCGGCCCGACGCTGGCGAAGATCCTCGACGAACGCAATGCCGACGCGTGGTTCAGCCGATCCATCGATCAGCTGCTGCGCCTGCAGGCCATTCCGGTGCCGGCCGATTTCGGCCAGTTCGGCGAAGCGCTGCTGCAGCGTGATGCCGGCCTGTTCGACGAGTGGTTCCTGCAACGTCATCTTGGCCTTGAACTGGACTGTGGCGAGATCGAAGGCCTGCAGCTGGTGCACCGTCGGCTGATGGACAACGCGCTGGGCCAGGCCCAGCTGATGACCCACCGCGACTACATGCCGCGCAACCTGATGCCGGTGGATGGTGGCCCGGCGGTGCTGGATTTCCAGGACCTGGTGCGTGGCCCGATCGCGTACGACGCAGTAAGTCTGTTCAAGGATGCCTTCCTGAGCTGGCCGCTGCAGCGCGTGGACGAATGGCTGGCGCAGTATCACCAGCGCGCACGCGATGCCGGCCTGCCGGTACCCGACCGTGCCACCTTCCTGCGCGATGCCGACTGGATGGGCATCCAGCGCCACGTGAAGATCCTCGGCCTGTTCTGCCGCCTGCGCTATCGCGACAACAAGGGCCACTACCTGGACGATGCGCCGCGCTTCATCACCTACCTCGATGAAGTGCTGCCGCGCTACCGCGAACTGGCGCCCCTGCAGCAGTTGCTGGAAACGCGCATCAAACCGGCACTGGCCGAGCTGTCCGCGCCGATGCGCGTGCTGCGCTGAAGGCCGCATCGATGAAGGCACTGATTTTCGCCGCCGGCCTGGGCGAGCGCATGCGTCCCCTCACCCTGCACACGCCCAAGCCGCTGCTGGCGGTGGCTGGCAAGCCTCTGATCGTGTGGCATCTGCAGCGGTTGGCTGCGCTCGGCATCCACGACGTGGTGATCAACACCGCGTGGCTCGCCGAGCAGTTCCCGGCCGCATTGGGCGATGGCAGCCAATGGGGCCTGCGCCTGCATTTCATGCACGAAGGCGATACCCCGCTGGAAACCGGTGGCGGCATCCTCAATGCATTGCCGGCGCTGGGGGACGATCCGTTCCTGGTAGTGAACGGCGATATCTGGACCGATTTCGATTTCGCCACGCTGCCGCGTGAACCGGCCGGCCAAGCGCATCTGGTACTGGTCGACAACCCGGCGCAGCACCCCAATGGCGACTACCGGCTGGACGCGCACGGTGTGCTGCACCATGACCGCGAAGGCCCGTGCCTGACCTATGCGGGCATCGGCGTCTATCGTCCGTCGATCATGGCCGATTGGCGTGCGGTGATCGGTGAGGCACCGGGCAGCGAGCGTGTGCCACCGAAGTTTTCGGTGGTGCCGTTGCAGAAACATTTCATGGCACAGGGGTTGATGACGGGGCAGCATCATCGCGGGCGCTGGACCGATGTCGGGACCGTTGATCGCCTGCATGCGCTGGATGCGGAGTTGGCCGCGAACGGCTGAGCCCGTCGTGGTTGGTCGCTTGAATCAAAAGCCGTGCTTGGCCGGGCGGGTGGGCCATGCAGGGGACGCTGCAAGTACGTCCCTGTAAGCTCGATGGCGCCATCCATGGCGCCAACGCCCCTGCATGGCCCACCCGCCCGACCTCTGACAAATTCCGTGCGCGTCCAGCCACGAAAAAGAAGGAAAAGCAGAAGCGGGTCGCTTCGCTCTGGTGACGACCAACGGTCGTCACCCGCCAGAAGTAGTTCCCCACCAAAGCGGTGCACATCGGATCCAAGGCAGTCCTTCCTGGGAAAGTCTCATCCACGCATGGCGTGGATCTACTTGTCGCCATCATGGCGCCAACGCCCCTGCATGGCCCACCCGCCCGACCTCTGACAGTCTGCGTGTGCGTCCAGCCACGGAAAAGAAGGAAAAGCAGAAGCGGGTCGCTTCGCTCTTGTGACGACCAACGGTCGTCACCCACCACAAGCAAGACACGTGTCGACCAAGGTCGACATCCACCAACAGCAGTGCAGAACGACGACCCGACAGATCGCGGGAACCTGTCGAAGGCGGGGTGGCTCAGGTTGCGGGGGCGTGAGCGCCATGGATGGCGCGACCGAGGCTACAGGGACGTACTTGCGCCGTCCCCCGCAACCTGAGCCGCCCCGCCATCCCACGGATAGCCAGCTTCTGACGTTGACGTTGCTTCTGCGGGTGCAGGGCGGCAGCCCTGCAAACAAACCCCACCCTCAGTAACGAGGACGGCCTTCTTCCAGCACCTGGCGCAGGAACGGCACGGTGATCCGCCGCTTCGCCGCCAGCGACTCGCGATCCAGCCAGTCCAGCAGCGTGATCAGCCCACCCAGCTCGCGCCCGGTGTGCGACAGCAGCCACTCGATGGCGGCCTCGTCGATCGCCAGCCCCCTGCGCAGCGCGCGCTCGCGCAGCACCGCCGCGCGGCCTTCCTCGTCCAGCGGCTGCAACAGCACGCGCACGCATTGGCCCAGGCGCGAACGCAGGTCCGGCAGCACCAGGCCCAGTTCGCCCGGCGACTTCTGTGCGGTGTACAGCACCGTCACGTCGGCAGCGCGCGCGCGGTTGTGGAAATCGAACAACGCGATTTCATCCTCACGATTGCCTGCCACCGCATCCAGGCCATCCAGCGCCACCAGCTCGCGCTGCTCAAGCCCTTCCAGCGCCACCCGAACCCGGCCGACCACGCTGGCCAGCGGTACGTAGGTCGGCAGGCGCCCGGCCTGCTCGGCGCTGGAACACATCGCCAGCGCCTGGTGGGTCTTGCCGGTGCCGGCCGCGCCTTCCAGGTACACCCAGTCGTGGCTGGCCCCTACCGCGATGGCATGCAGCTGCGCCAGCGCGCCGTCCGGCGCGCCGATGAAGCTTTCCAGCCGCTGGTCCCGCGGGTAATGCAGGGCCAGCGGAAGTTGCGGCACACCAATCACTTCAGTTCCGGACCCTTGTCATTGCCAGGCACGATGATATGGGGCTGGTCGATCACACCATCAAGCACGATCGCGGGCTTCTCGCCGGCGTACAGCTCACTCTGGCGGTAACGCTGGTGCGCATAGCGCAACAGCACATTGCTGACCGCCGCCACCGGCAGCGCCAGCAGCATGCCCAGGAAGCCGAACAGCTGGCCACCGGCCATCACCGCGAAGATCACCGCCACCGGGTGCAGGCCGATCTTGTCGCCGACGATGCGCGGGGTCAGCACGTAGCTCTCCAGCAGCTGGCCAACGGTGAACACCACGCCCACCAGGATCAGCAGTTTCAGGTCGAACCCCTGCGCCTGTACCAGCGCAGCCACGATCGCCATCAGGATGCCGGTGGTCGCGCCCAGGTAGGGAATGAAGCTGATCAGGCCGGCGATCAGGCCGATCAGCAGGCCCAGCTTGAGCCCCACCAGCGACAGGCCACCGGCGTAGATCACGCCCAGCGCCAGCATCACCAGGAACTGCCCGCGGATGAAGGCGCCGAGCACCTCGTTGGATTCACGTGCCAGCGTGGTGATCGTGCCGATCTGGTTGCGCGGGATCACCGATGCCACGCGTTCGACCAGCTTGTCCCAGTCACGCAGGAAGTAGAACGCCAGGATCGGCAGCAACAACAGGTTGACCACCCAGGTCACCACCGTGAAGCCCGAACGCGATACGTAGCCCATGAAGGTCGTGGCGAATCCGCCGGCCTGCTGCCAATGGCTGCGCACCCATTCGATCACACGGTCGGGATCCATCCACTGCATCACTTCCAGCCCGGTCTTCTGCTCGAACCAGGGAATGCCCTTCTCCATCAGCCAGGCCTGCGCCTGCGGAGCCGCGGCGATCAGTGTGCTGATCTGGCGCTCGATCATCGGCACCAGCACCAGCAGCAGCGCGACGATCACCAGCACCATCGCCACGAACACCAGCACCACGCCGGTCATGCGCGAACGGCCGGTGGCTTCGATGCGGTCCACCAGCGGATCGCCCAGCCAGGCCAGCGCCAGCGCCAGCACGAACGGCGTCAGGATCGGCGCCAGCAGCCACACGACCCAGCCGATCAGGCCGGCCAGCAGGATGAACTTCAGCCGCCGCAGGAACTGCGCGATTTCCGCTTCCGGGGACAGGATCATCGCAGGCGGTACTCATTGCTGACCGGCGCCGGTGCCGGTGCACCGGTCGTATCGTCGATCGGCGTCGGCAGGGCCGGCAGTGTCGCCGACGGCACCAGCACGCCGTTGTCGCCGAGCATGCGGTTGAAGCCGGCCAGGCCGGTGGTCATTTCCAGATTCAGTTCCAGATGGTCGGCGGTCGCGCGCAGCGGGGTGACGTTGCGCACCACGGCCACTTCACGCAGGCCGGCGGCCAGGCGCAGGTATTCGTCAGCGCTGTTGATGCCGGTCACCACCACGCGGTAGGTGCCCGCCTGGCCGGTGGCCGCACCGGCCTTGGCATAACGCTTGACCAGCGCGTCGGCAGCGCCATCGGCACCGGCGGCCATCGCGCGCATGGCGTTGGCGTCCTTGCTGGTCCACTTGTTCAGTTCACGGCCGTTGTCGACGAACACCCAGTCCGCCTGCCAACCGCCATTGGCGCGGTAAAGCTTGCCGATCAGCTGCATCGGCGGCGAATAGCGCGACGAGGCCCGCGCGACTGCGGCGCTGTCCTGGCGCCAGATGGCACCGGCCAGGGCCTGCTCGGCGGCACCACCACTGGGCAGGCCAAGCTTGTAGCCGCGCTCGATGGCCCGGCTCAGCAGCGGCCGCGCAGCATTGGCCTGCTGCACGCTGACCAGACGCGGACCACTGCCGTCGTCGACGGCCAGCCACAGCACCGGCTTCGGCCGGGGCTGAGGCCACAGCGGAAGCCCCAGGGCCGACACCAGCCCGTCCACGTCGTCCTCGCGGAAGCGCGCGACCAGCAGGGTACGGAAGCTCGGCGCACCGCTGGCGCCCACGCTCTGGTCCTGCTTGTAGTCGTAGCTGGCCACATAGTCCTTGGCATTGCGCAACGCCTGCGCCACGCCGGGGCGCGACATGACGCTGCGATCGCCGGACAATTTGCCCAGTACAACGCTCAACGCGCGGGCAAGTGCACCGTTGCGGTCAGCCTCGGCTTGGCTGTTGACGGGCACTTCGGCCTCGTACGCACCACTGGCAGTGGCAACATCCCCCTCGGTTCGCATGCCGCTCTGGGCCATCGTGGCCACCGGCAGGCACAGCGCAAGGAGCAGGGTCAAAAACAGGCTGCGGCGCATCAGGACATCCATTGGCTCGACGTATCCGGGGGGAATTGTTGCCCGAATACGGCCTTTGCGCCAATGCGGCCTGTTAAAATCGGCGATTCAACCCCTGCCAGCGCCGACGCCCGTGACCAACAGCCCGTCTTCCGCCCCTTCTCCCCTCACCTACCGTGACGCGGGTGTCGACATCGACGCCGGCAACGAACTGGTCGAGCGGATCAAGCCCCTGGTCAAGCGCAGCTTCCGTCCGGAGGTGATGGGCGGCCTGGGTGGCTTTGGCGCCCTGTTCGACCTGTCCAACAAGTACCGCGAGCCGGTGCTGGTGTCGGGCACCGACGGCGTCGGCACCAAGCTGAAGCTGGCCCACCAGCTGAACCGCCACGATACGATCGGCATCGACCTGGTCGCCATGTGCGTGAACGACGTGCTGGTGCAGGGCGCCGAGCCCTTGTTCTTCCTGGACTACTTCGCCACCGGCAAGCTGGACATCGACACCGCCGCCGCGGTCGTGGGCGGCATCGCCAATGGCTGTACCGAGGCCGGCTGCGCCCTGATCGGCGGCGAAACCGCCGAGATGCCCGACATGTACGCGCCGGGCGAGTACGACCTGGCCGGCTTCACCGTCGCGGCCGTCGAAAAGAGCGAACTGAAGGACGGCGCCAATGTCGCCGCCGGCGACGTGCTGATCGGCATCGCCTCGTCCGGCCCGCACTCCAACGGCTATTCGCTGGTACGTCGCATCTATGACCGCGCCGGCCGCCCGGCGGAGCTGGAACTGGAAGGCGGGGTCAAGCTGGTCGATGCGCTGATGGCCCCCACCCGCCTGTACGTCAAGCCGATCCTGTCGCTGCTGAAGTCGCACGGCGATGCCATCCACGGCATGGCCCACATCACCGGTGGCGGCCTGACCGAGAACATCATCCGCGTGGTGCCCGAAGGCCTCGGCCTGGACATCCAGGCCTCGTCGTGGACCCTGCCGCCGGTGTTCCAGTGGCTGCAGAAGGAAGGCGCGGTGGCAGACAGCGAGATGTGGCGCACCTTCAACTGCGGCATCGGCTTCGTGCTGATCGTCGCTGCGGACCAGCTCGAGGCCGTATCCGCTGCGGTGAAGGCGGAAGGCCTGGAGCACTGGACGATCGGCCAGGTGGTCACCGCCCAGGGCGGCGAACGCGTCCACATCGCCTGATCCACTGGACAAAGGAACCCGCATGGACGCACCTCCTCCCTTGTCGACGCCGCCGACTCCGCCCGTGCTGCCGCCGAACCCGGCCGTGCCGGTGTTCGGCCCGCAGGACGCCACCCAGCTGCGCCAGCTGGCGATCGGCCACTATGTGGTCGCTGGCCTGATGGCGGTGTTCTCGCTGGTCTTCGTCCTGCACATCGTGCTGGGCATCGCCATGCTGTCCGGCTCGCTGCCGATGAAATCCGGCGGTGAACCGTCATCGCCGGAAGAGCAGCAGTTCGTCGGCTGGCTGTTCACCGTGATGGGCGTCTGCATCGTGCTCGGCGGGCTGACCCTGGCAGGCTTCGTGGCCTATGCCGGCCGCTGCCTGTCACAGCAGCGCCGCTACCTGCTGTGCATGATCGTGGCGGGGCTGGCGTGCCTGTTCACCCCCATCGGCACCATCCTCGGCGTGTTCACCCTGGTCGTGCTGCTGCGCCCGCAGGTGAAGGCCACCTTCGCTGGCCAGGCGGGTGTGGCATGAGCGATGGCATGAACCCACCGCCGCTGCCACGGCAGACCCTGGCGGACCTGCAGACCGCAAGCCACCTGCACAACCTGAAGATCCTGTTCTACACGCTGGCCGGCTTCCATTGGCTGGCAGCGCTGGTCTTCCTCGGCTTTGTCGGCATCGTCGCCTTCGAACGCGGAATGGACGACGGCGCGGTGCTGGCGACGGTGTACGGCGCGGTGTCGCTGCTGGCCATCGGCTTGGGTTTCCTGCAGCTGCGCACCGCGCGGCTGCTTGGCCAGCGCAGCCATCTGGCCTGGTGTCGCGGCGCGGCCTGGGCAGCGGTGATGGCCGGCCCACTGGGCATGGCCCTGACCGCCTACGCGGTGTATTTCCTGCGCAAGCCGGAGATCGCCGCCCTGTTCGACCGCGGCGACCACGTCAGCGTCTGAGCTGGCAAGCGCATGTTCCGTCTCTTCTGCTGATCGCCCCGACATGTCCACGCCCGCTGCCTCCACGCTCGCCCGCAACCGCGCCACCCACTCCCTGTCGGCACCGAAGAAGGCCGCACTGGTCGCGGTGCTGGGCATCTTCGCCGCCACCTGGATCCATCCGCTGTGGCCGCTCGAGCAGACCCTGCACAGTTCGCTGACGGTGATCGGGCTGCTGGCCCTGTGGTGGGTGGACCGGCGCTGGCAGCTGGGCAACGGCGCGTTCATCGCCATCTGCGGCTTCATCGCCATCCACTGCGTGGCCGCGCGCTGGCTGTACTCCAACGTGCCGTATGACGCATGGCTGCAGTCGCTGCTCGGGTGGTCGCCGGACGCAGCCTTTGGCTGGCAGCGCAACCACTTCGATCGCCTGATCCACTTCCTCTATGGCGTCTGCTTCACCCCCGCATTGCTGCAGCTGGCGCGACATTCCTGGCCTGCGCTGCGCATCGGCCAGGCATTCACCCTGGCGGTGATGGCGGTGATGTGTTCCAGCCTGGTGTATGAGTGGCTGGAATGGGGCATCGCCCTTGCCCTGTCGCCGGAAGCGGCCGAGGCCTATAACGGCCAGCAGGGCGACATGTGGGACGCACATGCGGACATGCTGCTGGCGACCCTGGGCAGCCTGTTGCTGTGGCCGCTGGTACGCCGGAGCGTGGTGCGATGAGCATCCGCCGAATCGCCGTGCTGGCATCCGGGCGCGGCAGCAACCTGCAGGCCATTGTCGACGCCATCGCGGCAGGGCGACTGCAGGCCGAGATTGTCGGCGTGTTCTCCGATCGTCCCGATGCGACCGCCCTGGAGCGGGTGGCAACGGATCGGCGCTGGGGGCATGCGCCGAAGGAATTCAGCAACCGCGCCGCCTACGAGCAGGCGCTGGGTGATGCGCTGGCAGCATCCACGCCGGACTGGATCGTCTGCGCCGGCTACATGCGCATTCTGGGCGCCGATTTCGTACAGCGGTTCACTGGCCGCCTGGTCAACATCCACCCCTCGCTGCTGCCGTTGCACAAGGGCCTGCACACCCATGCACGGGCGCTTGAGGCCGGCGATAGCGAGCACGGCGCCAGCGTGCACCTGGTGGTGCCGGAACTGGATGCCGGCGCGGTGCTGGCGCAGGCCCGGGTTCCGGTGCTTGCCGGCGACGATGCACAGACCCTGGCCGAACGCGTGCTTGCGGTGGAGCATCCGTTGCTGATCGCCACCCTGGAACTGCTCTGTGCAGGGCGCCTGGCTGAACGGGAAGGCCTGCCGATGTTCGACGGTCACCCCCTGTTTAGCCCCTTGGCTCTAGATTCCGCCGGAAACCTGAACCGGTAACGCCCGTGCACACGCCCCGCTGACTGCGGGGCTGGCATCCTGCTCCCCTCCTGCGGTTCCTGTCGGCCATGAAGACCACGTCCCTGCTGCGTACAACTCTGCTGCTGCCGCTTGCCGTCCTCGCCTGTGCGGGCTGGGGCCAGGCAACAGCGCCCGCTGCGCCGGCACCTGCGGAGGTGGCGCCGCCGGTGTTGCCTGCACTGGCCTGGGAGCCGCCGCCGCTGCAGCCGTTCAGCGCGACCTACCAGGCGTTCTTCAAGGGCAAGGAAGCAGGCGATGCGACCATGCAGGTCACCCACACCGGCGGCAGCCAGTGGCGGGTGGACATGCAGGTGGTCGGCCGCCGCGGCTTTGCCAGCGTGCTCGGCCTGAACATCGAGCAGAGCACGGTGTTCGAGGAGCGCAGCGGTGTGTATGCGCCGCTCAGCCAGAGCACGGTGCGCAAGGGCCTGTTCCTCGGCAAGAAGGCGGTCGGCACCTACAACTGGCAGGCCGGTACCGCGCAGTGGAGCGGCGACGTGGAAAAGAAGCGCGCCCAGCCGATTCCACTGCAGGCCGGCGACCAGAGCGCGTTGCTGATCAACCTGGCGATCATGCGCGACGCCCGTCCCGGCGCGGCCATGCACTATCGCTACGTCGACATGGGCAAGGTGCGCCAGCACGATTACCAGGCTGCGCCGCAGACCGAGAACGTCGAGGTCGGCGACCTGTCCTACAACGCGCTGCGGGTGTATCGCACCAACGGCGGCAACAATGAAACCATTCTCTGGATCGCCAACGGTGTCCCCACCCCGGTGCGCATCCTGCAACGTGAAGACGGCGAAGATCGCGTCGATCTGCGCCTGATTGAATACCAAGGAGTCTGAGCATGAACACCCTGACCCGCCCCCTGACCTGGATCGCCGCTGCCGCACTGTCGGTGGCCAGCCTGCCGGCCATGGCCCTGCAGCCGTTCAAGGCCGACTACCTCGCCAGCTACATGGGCATGCAGGCCAATGGCAGCATGACCCTGGCCAGCGAAGGCACCAACAAGTGGCGTTACAGCCTGCAGGTCAAGAACCAGCTGGCGGACCTGAGCCAGACCACGGTGTTCGAGGAAGTGCGCGGGCAGTTGCGCCCGCTCAGCAGCCAGGACCGCTCTGCGCTGCTGGTGAAGAAGCGCAATGTGCAGGCCAACTACAACTGGACCAGCAACCAGGCCACCTGGACCGGCGACATCAAGCCGGACCGCGCCGGACCGATCGCCCTGAAGGCCGGCGACATGGACGCGCTGCTGATCAACCTGGCCATCGCCCGCGACCTGGCCGCAGGCAAGCCGCTGACCTATCGCATGGTCGACGAAGGCCGTATCAAGAACATGACCTACCGCGTGGTGGGCAAGGAATCGGTCACCGTCGGCGGCAAGAGCTACGAGGCCACCAAGGTCTCGCGCACCGACGGCAACAAGGAGCTGATCGCCTGGATCGTGCCGGAGTTCCCGGTGCCGGCGCGCATGCTGCAGCGTGAGAGCGGCCGCGATGCGCTGGACCTGACCATCAAGGCAATGAACTGACCGAACGCGCTGCGCGCTCGCCGGGCATGGCCCGGCGCTACCGCCCAACGTCGATCCACGCCATGCGTGGATTCACGCCCCGCACACAAAAACGCCCGCTTTCGCGGGCGTTTTTTTCATTTCTTCGTTTCTTCCGCCGGCTTGAACTCGGTGCGGCAGTCGACCCGGATCTGCTCGCCCGTGGATCGGCGCACGAACGTGCGGCAATGGCGGTTGCCGTCCTGGCTGTCGTTCACCGCAACCGCGTAGAACGACTGGATGATCTCGTCACGGGTTACCGTGCCGTCGCCATTCCAGTCCATGTCCTTCTGCTCGATGCCTTTGGTGATGGCGATGTTGGCGTACCAGGCATAGCCCAGCCACGCCAGCACGATCAGCACCAGCACCAGCAGCGCCTTGCGGCGACGGCTGAACCTGCCGCGCAGGATCATGCGGCCACGCGCCGGATGGTGGCGCCGAGCGAAGACAGCTTTTCTTCGATGTTTTCGTAGCCGCGATCAAGGTGGTAGATGCGATCGATGGTGGTATCGCCATCGGCCATCAAGCCGGCCAGGATCAGCGATGCGGACGCGCGCAGGTCGGTTGCCATCACCGGTGCACCGCTCAGGCGCTCGTGACCACGCACGATGGCCGTGTGGCCTTCCACCTGCACATCCGCGCCAAGGCGCAGCAGCTCGTTGACGTGCATGAAACGGTTCTCGAAGATCGTTTCATTGATCACGCCCACGCCGTCGGCCACGCAGTTGAGCGCCATGAACTGCGCCTGCATGTCGGTCGGGAACGCCGGATACGGCGCGGTGGTCAGGTTGACTGCCTTCGGCCGCTTGCCGTGCATGTCCAGGGTGATGCTGTCTTCGGTGGTCTCGATGGTCGCGCCGGCTTCCACCAGCTTGGCCAGCACCGCGTCCATGGTGTTCGGGCGCGCGCGGTTGACGGTGACCTTGCCACCGGTCATCGCTGCAGCCACCAGGAAGGTGCCGGTTTCGATGCGGTCGGGCAGCACTTCATGGCGGCCACCGGACAGGCGTTCGACGCCTTCGATGACCAGGCGGGCGGTGCCCAGGCCTTCGATCTTCGCGCCGAGAGCGATCAGGCAATGCGCCAGGTCGGTGACTTCCGGCTCCATCGCCGCGTTGTCGAGGATGGTGGTGCCTTCGGCCAGCACTGCGGCCATCAGCACGTTCTCGGTACCGGTCACGCTGACCATGTCGAAGGTGAAGTGGCCACCCTTCAGGCGCTTGGCGGTGGCCTTGATGAAGCCGTTCTCGACCACGATGTCGGCACCGAGTGCCTGCAGGCCCTTGATGTGCTGGTCGACCGGGCGCGAACCGATCGCGCAGCCGCCGGGCAGCGATACTTCGGCGGCGCCGAAGCGGGCCAGCAGCGGGCCCAGCACCAGGATCGAGGCGCGCATGGTCCTGACCAGCTCATAAGGAGCCACATGCTGGTTGACCGGACGCGGGTCGACCACGATCGCGCTGCCACGCGACAGCGTGCCCTGGTCGATGGTCACGTTCGCGCCCAGTTCGCCCAGCAGCTTCACCGTGGTGACCACATCGTGCAGATGCGGCACGTTGGTGATCTCCACCGGCGCATCGGCCAGCAGGGTCGCGCACAGGATGGGGAGGACGGCGTTCTTGGCGCCGGAGATGCTTACTTCACCGTGCAGCGCAGCGCCGCCGGTCACAACGATCTTGGCCATGTATTGGGGATCTTCTGCGGTTCAGCCGGCTTCGGCCGGGGTCACGGTTTTCAGTGCGAGCGCGTGGATCGCGCCGCCCATCAGGTCACCCAGAGTGGCATACACCATCCGGTGGCGGGCCAGCGGCAGCTTGCCGGCAAAGGCCTCGCTGACCACGGTCGCTTCGAAATGCACGCCATCGTCACCCTGCACGTCGGCGCGGGCGCCGGGCAGGCCGGTTTCGATCAGATTGCGGATGGTGTCGGCGTCCAACGGGCTTTCCTAATAAAATGTGCGTCCATTCTACTTCCGCTGCGTGGCGTCCGCATGGCCGAATCCCTGTTGCCCCCCCGTTCCGCCGACCCTGCCGCCCTGGTCGCCAGTGGCCGGCGCGTGTTCGAGATCGAACGACAGGCGCTGGACGCCGTGGCCGACCGCCTCGGCGATGCCTTCCAGCAGGCCTGCCGGGCGATCCTGGGCAGCCGTGGCCGGGTGGTCGCCACCGGCATGGGCAAGTCCGGCCATGTGGCGCGCAAGATCGCCGCCACCCTGGCCTCCACCGGCACCCCGGCGTTCTACGTGCACCCGGGCGAGGCCGGCCATGGTGACCTGGGCATGATCACCGAGGACGACGTGGTGCTGGCCCTGTCCTATTCGGGTGAATCGGATGAGCTGCTGATGCTGCTGCCGGTGCTCAAGCGCCAGGGCAATGTGCTGATCGCCATGACCGGCCGCCCGCAGTCGAGCCTGGCCAGCGCCGCCGATTTCCACCTGGATGTGAGCGTGCCGGCCGAAGCCTGCCCGCTGGCGCTGGCGCCCACCTCCAGCACCACCGCCTCGCTGGCGATGGGTGACGCGCTGGCGGTGGCCCTGCTGGATGCACGCGGCTTCACCGCCGACGATTTCGCCCGTTCGCACCCGGCCGGCAGCCTCGGCCGCCGCCTGCTGCTGCACATCACCGACGTCATGCACACCGGTGAGGACCTGCCCAAGGTCGATGTCGGCGCCAGCCTCAGCGAAGCGCTGATGGAGATGAGCCGCAAGCGCCTGGGCATGACCGCCGTGGTCGACGACCAGGGCGTGCTGATCGGGCTGTTCACCGACGGCGACCTGCGCCGCGCCCTGGACACCGACCTGGACGTGCGCACCGCCAGGATCGCCGATGTGATGACCCGGCAACCGCGCACCATCAGCGCCGACAAGCTGGCGGTGGAGGCTGCGCGGCTGATGGAAACCCACAAGATCACCGGCCTGATCGTGGTCGACAGCCAGGGCCGCGCGGTCGGCGCCCTGAACATTCATGACCTGTTGCGGGCGCGGGTGGTTTAACCGACAGTCCGTAGACCCCATTCAGTCTGTACCAACGAGCCCGCAACCACCGAGTCCGATGCCCTGATGCCCTGGTCCCCCCTGCCCGCCTTCCCCACCCACCTGCATGCCGTTGCGGCCGGTATCCGCCTGGCCTGCTTCGACGTGGACGGCACCCTCACCGACGGTCGGCTGTACTACGACAAGGATGGCAACGAGAGCAAGGCGTACTTCGTGCAGGATGGCCTGGGCCTGAAACTGCTGCAGCAGCACGGCATCCACCCCGTGCTGATCACCGCGCGCAACAGCCAGTCCGCGCTCAAGCGCGGCGCCGACCTGGGCATCGACACCCAGATCGCCGTCGGCGACAAGCTGGCCAGCGTGCAGGCGCTGTGCGCCCAGCACGGCATCGGCCTGGAGCAGGTGGCCTTCATGGGTGACGACCTGCCCGACCTGGCGCCGCTGGGCGCGGTCGGCCTGGCGGTGGCTCCGGCCAATGCCCATCCGTGGATCGCCGAGCGCGTGCACTGGATTACCCGTGCTGACGGTGGCCGTGGTGCCGCGCGCGAGCTGTGCGACGTGCTGCTGGCCGCGCAGGGCCGCGTGGACGCCGTGCTGGCGAGGTTCGGCGCATGAATGCCCCCACCCTGAACTGGCGGATGATCCTCGGCGTCGGCCTGCTGCTGGCCGCCCTGCTGAGCAGCTGGGCGGCGCTGCGCAACCGCGAAAAGGCACCTGCCGTCGAAGGCCAGGACGCCGGTGTGGACTACATCCTGCACGATTTCCAGATCGTCGCCCTGGACGAACATGGCAAGGAATCGACCACCCTGCGCGCGCCCCTGCTGGAACGCCAGCGTGGCGACCAGACGCTCAACATCACCACGCCGCTGTTCGAAATGCCCGACAAGGACGGCAAGCACTGGACGCTGCGCGCCCAGACCGGCTGGCTCAGTGCCAAGGGCGACGAGATGAAGCTGCGGGGCAACGTCGCCGGCGACAGCCCGGCCGGCCCGGGCGTGGTCCCGACCACCTTCCGCACCGACCACCTGGATGTATTCCCGAAGGACAACCGCGCCCGCACCGATGCCCTGGTGACCATGACCCGGCCCGGCATGGAGCAGTCCGGCGTCGGGTTCGAGGTGGATTCGAAGAACAACACGTATCATTTCCTCAGCCAGTCCAAGGGTCGTTACACGCCCAAGCGCTGATTCCGCCGCCCGCCCGCGACGTCTTCCCGACAGGCGCGAAGCCGGCAGCCCCCACCCGCCGCCCCCGGTCCCGCCGGAGGGCCACCACCGGTAGAACGGACCCCGATGAAGATTCCCTTTGCAGCAGTGCTCGCACTCAGTCTTCTTGTCCCCGCTGTCGCCTTTGCCAAGTCGACGGACCGCAACGAAGCGATGAACATTGATTCCGGTGCGCAGTCCGGCACCCTCACCGGTGATGGCAAGACCGTGCTGTCCGGTGGCGTGATCATCACCCAGGGCACCCTGGACCTGCGCTCGTCCGAAGCGGAGATCTACCTCAAGGGCGGCGAAGCCGTGCGTGCGGTGTTCACCGGCAAGCAGGCCAAGATGAAGCAGCAGCTCGACGATGGCACCTGGATGGATGCGGTGGCCGACCGGATCGACTACGACATCACCACCGAGATCATCACCCTGACCGGCAACTACAAGGTCACCAGCGCGCGCGGTACCAATGCGGGCCAGCGCATGGTCTACAACACCCGCAGCGGTGAAATGAACTCCGGCGGTGATGGCAGCCGCGTGCGCACCGTGATTCCGCCGAAGAACAAGACGCCTGCTGCCGCTCCGGCTCCGGCTGGAGGCAAGAAGTAATGCTCGTCGCAACTGGCCTGCGCAAACGCTACAAGCAGCGCGAAGTCGTCAAGGACTTCGGGCTGACCCTGGACGCCGGTGAAGTGGTCGGCCTGCTCGGTCCCAACGGTGCCGGCAAGACCACCTGCTTCTACATGATCGTCGGCCTGGTCGGTGCCGATGCCGGCAGCATCGTGCTGGACGGCAAGGACATCACCGGCGACCCGATGTACACCCGCGCCAAGCAGGGCGTGGGCTACCTGCCGCAGGAACCGTCGGTGTTCCGCAAGCTGACCGTGGCCGACAACCTGCGCCTGGTGCTGGAACTGCGCGAGGACCTGGATTCGGCGGGCCGCGAGCGCGAACTGAACAGCCTGCTCGACGAACTGCAGCTTGGGCATGTTTCCGAACAGCTCGGCGCCAGCCTGTCCGGTGGCGAGCGCCGTCGCTGCGAGATCGCCCGTGCACTGGCCGCCAAACCGCGCCTGATCCTGCTCGACGAACCCTTCGCCGGTGTCGACCCGATCTCCGTCGGTGAAATCCAGCGCATCGTCACCCATCTCAAGCAACGCGGCATCGGTGTGCTGATCACCGACCACAACGTGCGCGAGACCTTGGGAATCTGCGACCGCGCGTATATCCTCGCAGAGGGCACCGTACTGGCCCAGGGCTCGCCCGAGGCGATCCTGGACAATGCCGACGTGCGCCGCGTCTACCTTGGGGATTCCTTCAAGCTGTAACCGCGGCCGCCGGGCCCTCTCCCTTCCGTTCGGCACAGGCATGAAGACTCGGCTGCAGACATCGTTGGGACAGCAGCTGGTGCTTACGCCCCAGCTGCAGCAGGCGATCAAGCTGCTGCAGATGTCCACGACCGAGCTGGAGCTGGAAATCGCCCAGGCGGTGGAGAGCAATCCGCTGCTGGACTGGTCGGACAGCAGCGACGAAGGCGCCGGTGTCGACAAGGACGGCAGCAGCGAGGACGCGGGCGACGACAATGACGCCCCGCCCGACAACGCTGAAAGCAGCGGCGAGGACTGGGCGCCTGCCGAGCTGGACTGGAGCAGTAGCGGCAGCGGCGGTAGTTTCGATGACGACGACGACAACGGCAGTGCCGCCGAACGCGTTGCCGAAACCGAAACCCTGGCCGACCATCTGCTGTGGCAGCTGCACCTGACCCACCTGTCCAAGCGCGACCGCAGCATCGGCGCCGCGCTGATCGATTCATTGGAAGACGACGGCTATCTGCGCGAGCCGCTCTCGGCCATCGCCGAAGCGCTGTTGCCGGCGATCCACGCCGGTGAAGACGAAATCCTGACCGTGCTGCACCAGATCCAGCGCTTCGACCCCGTAGGCGTGGCCGCACGCAGCCTTGGCGAATGCCTGCAACTGCAGCTGGACGTGCTTCCTGCTGATACCCCGTGCCTGGCCCTGGCCCGGCAGGTTGCCGCCGGCCCACTGGAACAACTGCCGCGCTCGGGCGTGACCGGCCTGGCCCAGCAGTTGAAGCAGCCGCTGGCCGAGGTCGAGACCGCCGTGGCCCTGCTGCGCTCGCTGGACCCGCGCCCCGGCACCCAGATCGCCCCGCTCGCCCAGGACACCTACGTGGTGCCCGACGTCGTCGTATGGCGGCAGAACGGCATCTGGCGCGCCGCGCTGGCCGCCCATGCCGGCCCCAAGCTGGTGATCCACCGCGGTTACGAGCAGATGATCCGCCGCTGCGGTGACGCCGATGCCGGTTATCTGCGCGGCCAGCTGCAGGAGGCGCGCTGGCTGCTGAAGGGCCTGCAGGCGCGAGGCGAGACGCTGTTGCGGGTAGTGCGAAGCCTGATCCAGCAGCAGGCGGGCTTCCTTGAATTCGGCGAACAGGCACTGCGCCCGTTGACCCTGCGCGAGATCGCCGGCGAACTGGGCCTGCACGAATCCACCGTGTCGCGCGCGATCGCCCGCAAACATGTGCGTACGCCACGCGGCACCCTGCCGCTGCGCGCCTTCTTCGCCTCGGGCATCGACACCGACGGCGGTGGCGAAGCGTCCAGCACTGCCATCCAGGCCATGATCCGGCGCCTGATCGATGACGAGAACCCACGCAAGCCGCTTTCTGACGCCAAGCTGGCTGACCTGCTCAAATCGTCGGGAATCCCAGTAGCGCGGCGCACCGTGGCGAAGTATCGTGAGGCCATGAACATCTCCGCCTCGCACGAAAGAGTCAGAATCGTTTGACGCGCCGCCGCGCCCGGCGGAGAGGTTCATTGGCACTTCCGATCAAAGGAGAAACCCGATGCGCATCGAAACGTTTGGCAAAGATGTCGAAGTCACCCCGGCCCTGCAGTCCTATGTAGAGGAGAAGCTGGCCCGGATCGGCAAACACTTCGACCAGCACTGCGAAGCGCGGGTGACGCTCAAGCTGCAGAAGACTGAACACCACGTCGATGCCAGCCTCAATATTCCGGGTCAGACCCTGCACGCTGAAGCCAATGCGCAGACCATGTATGCGGCGATCGACCTGCTGGCGGACAAGCTTGACCGCCTGGTGATCAAGCACAAGGAGAAAAAACAGCAGCACGCACCGCTGCCGGTGGGCGACAATGGTGGCTGATCGCCACCGCTCCCCGCAGACATGCCCCTGACTGACCTCCTGGCGGCCGTGCAGACCCAGCTCTGCACGGCCACCGACCGCGACAGCGTCCTGCAGGCCGCGGCCGGATTGCTGGCCTGCCGCCAGGCCAACGCCGAACAGATCTATCTCAACCTGTGCCAGCGCGAGGCGTTGGGCAGTACCGCGATCGGCTACGGCATCGCCATCCCGCATGGTCGTGCGCCGACCCTGGATCGCCCCCGTGGCGCGCTGCTGCGCCTGCAGACCCCGGTCGATTTCGGTGGTGACGAGCCGGTGGACCTGGTATTCGCCATGGCCGTTCCCACCCACTACACCCATCAACACCTGATGCTGCTGTCCGAGCTGGCCGAGCTGTTTTCCGCGCCCTGCATCCGCCAGGCGCTGCGCGAGGCCGGTGATGCACGGGAGCTGCGCCAGGCCCTGGACCTGACCCCACCGGCGAGCGCCGCATGAATACCAGCATCACTGCCCGCGAACTGTTCGAACAGCAGCGAGAGCGGCTCGGCCTGCGTTGGGCAGCGGGCAAATCCGGCGAGAAGCGCGAGCTGGAGGCCGGCAATACGGTTTCGCGACGCCCTTCGCTGGCCGGCTATCTCAATGCGATCTATCCCAACAAGGTGCAGATACTCGGTACCGAGGAACTGTCTTGGCTGGACGCGCTGGAACCACGCCAGCGCTGGGAAACCATCGAAAAGATCATGCAGTCGCATCCGCTGGCACTGGTGCTGACCCGCAACCAGCCGTGCCCGGAAGACCTGCGCGCGGCCGCCGATGAATCCGGCACGCCGCTGTGGTTGTCACCCAAGCGCGGCCACGAACTGCTCAACCATCTGTCCTACCACCTGGCCCGGACGCTGGCGCCGCGGGTGATCCTGCATGGCGTGTTCATGGAGATCTACTCCATCGGCGTGCTGATCACCGGTGAAGCGGGATCAGGCAAGAGCGAGCTGGCCCTGGAACTGCTGAGCCGCGGTCACCGCCTGGTGGCCGACGACGCCCCCGAGTTCACCCAGATCGCCCCCGACGTGCTCGATGGCACCTGCCCGGAACTGCTGCAGGACCTGCTGGAAGTGCGCGGCCTGGGCGTGCTGAACGTGCGCGAGATGTTTGGCGACACCGCTGTAAAGAAGAACAAGTACCTTCGGCTGATCGTCCACCTGACCAAGCCGATGACCGAGCCCACCCCCCATGGTTACGAGCGCCTGACCGGCGACTCGGGCACACGCCACGTGCTGGACCTGGACGTGCCGCTGATCACCCTGCCGGTGATGCCCGGCCGCAACCTGGCCGTCCTGACCGAGGCGGCCACCCGCCTGCACATTCTGCGTACCAAGGGTATCGACCCGGCGGCGATGTTCATCGCCCGCCACAGCAACCTGCTGGAACGGCGAACGCCCTGACCCCCCCTGTCCTTCGAAGAGCCCGTCCATGAGCACCGTCATTCCCACCGCCCCGACCCTGATCATCGTCAGTGGCCTGTCCGGCTCGGGTAAATCCGTCGCCCTGAAGACCTTCGAGGACCAGGACTACTACTGTTCGGACAACCTGCCGATCCAGCTGCTGCCGGATTTCGTGCGCAATGTGCTGAGTCACCATGACGGCGCGGCATCGCGCCGGTTGGCGGTGGGCATCGACGTGCGTGGGCAGAGCGACCTGACCCAGTTGTCCAGCTGGCGGCAGCTGGCCACCGATGCCGGCGTCGACGCCAAGGTGCTGTTTTTCGAGGCCAGCGATGAAACGGTGCTCAAGCGCTACGCCGACACCCGCCGCCGGCACCCGCTGAGCCAGCTGGGCCTGTCGCTGCCCGAAGCGATTGCCCGTGAGCGCGAGCTGATCGCGCCGCTGCGCCGCGAAGCCGATGCGGTGATCGATACCAGTGCGTTGAACGTGCACCAGCTGCGGCGCCGGATCATCACTGAATTTGCGATGGGCCATGCCAGCCGCCTGTCGCTGCTGTTTGAATCGTTCGCCTACAAGCGTGGCGTGCCGGCCGAGGCCGACTTCGTGTTCGACGCGCGCGTGCTGCCCAACCCGCATTGGGATCCGGAACTGCGTGCGTTGAGCGGCCGCGAACCCGGCGTGCGCGACTACCTGGAGGCGCAGCCGGATGTGCAGCGCTACCTGGCGCAGCTGATGGATTTCCTGGATACCTGGCTGCCCAAGCTGGGCGATGGCACCCGCAGCTATGTGACGGTGGCCTTCGGTTGCACCGGCGGCAAGCACCGCTCGGTGTTCCTGGCCGAACGCCTGGCCCGCCATGCGCGTGAGATGGGCTGGGAAGACGTGGCGACGTACCACCGCGAACAGGATTGAGGGGGTCGGCCGGGCTGCGCCCGGCACCCGCAGAAACCACGGCAACGTCAACAGCAACAGCCGAAGCAACAGCAACATCGGATTCCCTTGGATGGCGAGGCGGTGTGGGCGCGCAGGACACGCCGTAAACCCATCCTTGGGGGCTCGATGGCGCCATCCATGGCGCCAACGGTCCTGCACCCCCACACCGCCCCGCCTCTGACAGATCGCGGCGGGTCGGAGTTGCACTGTGGGTAGGTGTCGACCTTGGTCGACACGGTAGATCCACGCCATGCGTGGATGAATCTCTGTCAGGCATCGAAAAAACGGATGGAGTCGGATCCCTTTTTCAATGAAAAAGGGCCCTGACCCGAACAACGCTGAATACGGGACACAGTGCCCCTCTCCTGCTGCTATCGCCAATTCACCTTGACCTGTTAACGTGCAGTAATGACCTGTGGCATTCTCCTCGTAACACATCCTGGGGTCGGGATCGCCCTGCTCGACGTGGCGACCCGGCTTCTGCGGCAGTTGCCGCTGAAGACCGAAGCTTTCGAAGTACCGTTCGACGCAGACCTGGATGCTCTGCTCCCGCTCGCCTCGGCCGCTCTGCGGCGGGTCGATGGGGGCGATGGCGTGCTGATCCTGACCGACCTGTACGGCGCCAGTCCTGCCAACCTTGCCGGGCAGCTGGCCCGGTTGGGGACCCCGGTTCGCCGGGTGTCGGCGCTGAGTCTGCCGATGTTGCTGCGGGTGATGAATTATCCGGAACAGGGACTGGATCAACTGCCCGCCACTGCGGCGGCGGGCACCCGTAATGGAGCGATAGTCGACGATGCTTGAACGAGAACTCACTGTGAGCAACCGCCTGGGCCTGCATGCCCGGGCCACCGCCAAGCTGGTGCAGACCCTGGCGCCGTTCCGCTGCAACGTGACCATGGCCGCCAAGGGCCGTGAGATCAACGCCAAGAGCATCATGGGCGTGATGCTGCTGGCGGCCGGGCAAGGCACGCCGGTCACCATCCGCATCAACGGCGAAGACGAAGTCGCCGCGATGGATGCGGTGGTCGACCTGTTCGAGCGTCGCTTCGACGAGGACAACTGAGCGTGCCGCGCGCGCGCGCCGGCCAAACCCCTACCGGCCAACGGCCGGTACAGCTGCTGGCCGGCCACGGCGCCGCCCGCGGCACGGCAATGGGCCGCGCCCGCGTGCGCCTGCCGCATGCACTGGAAGTGGCCGAACAGCGCGTCGCCCCCTCCCAGGTTGAATCCGAGCTGGCACGCCTGCATCGCGCCGTGGACGCGGCGCGCACGGAGATGCACGAGCTGCGCCAGCGCCTGCATGGCGCGCTGAACCAGGAAGTGGGCGAGTTCCTCGACCTGCATGCACTGCTGCTGGACGATCCCGAACTGCTGTTCGGCCTGGACGAACTGATCCGCAGCGGCCCCTACAGTGCCGGCTACGCACTGCGCCTGCAGCGCGACCGCCTGGCCAAAGTCTTCGACGGCATGGACGATGCCTACCTGAAGAGCCGCATGGACGATCTCGACCATGTGATCGGGCGCATCCACGCGTTCCTGCAGCCGGAACGGCCCGCAGTGGTGAAGGGCCTGGCCGGCGAAATCCTGGTCTGCGACAACATCGCCCCTTCCGAGCTGGCCCAGCTGCAATCGCATGGCGTGGTCGGCATCGTCACCAGCGCTGGCAGCGCGCTTTCGCACAGTGCGATCCTTGCCCGCAGCCTGCACCTGCCGTTGATCGTCAGCGTGCCGCAGCTGCTGAACAAGGTGATCGACGGCGACGTGCTGATCATCGATGGCGCCGACGGCAGCATCACCGTCAACCCGCAGGCCGATAACCTGCGTGATTACCGGGCGCGCCTGAAGGAGCACGCACGCGAGCAGCGCGAGCTTGGCCGCCTGCGCAGCAAGCCCAGCCGTACCCGCGACCACGTCGACATCGCACTGCTGGCCAACGCCGAATCGCTGGAAGATGTGACCCAGGCGCATGCGCTGGGCGCCCATGGCCTGGGCCTGTACCGCACCGAATTCCTGTTCCTGCAGCGCAACGAGCTGCCGGACGAAGAAGAACAGTTCCAGACCTACCGCGATGCGGCGCTGGGCATGAGTGGCCGGCCGGTGACCATCCGCACCCTCGACCTGGGTGCAGACAAGGCCGACCGCACCGGCCTGACCCTGAGCAACGAGGAAAACCCGGCGCTGGGCCTGCGCGGCGTGCGCCTGTCGCTGGCGCGGCCCAAGGTGGCCGACACCCAGATGCGCGCGATCCTGCGTGCCTCGGCCTACGGCAAGCTGCGCGTGCTGGTGCCCATGGTCAGCACCCGCGACGAACTGCTGGCGGTGCGCCGGCGCATGCTGAAACTGGGCGAGCAACTGCGCGCCGAGGGCCACATGGTGGCCGAGCATGTGCCACTGGGTGCGATGATCGAAGTACCCGCCGCCGCGCTGGCGCTGGAGAGTTTCATCGACCTGGTCGACTTCCTGTCGATCGGCACCAACGATCTGGTGCAGTACCTGCTGGCCGCCGACCGCAACAACGAAGCACTGGGCGAACTGTATTCGCCGCTGCATCCGGCCGTGCTGCGCCTGCTGCAGATGGTGATCGAGACCGGCGCACGCCATCGCATTCCGGTAGCGGTATGCGGCGAAATCGCCGGCGACGCACGGATGACCCCGCTGCTGCTGGCGCTGGGCCTGACCGAGTTCAGCCTGCACCCGGGCACCCTGCTGGAAGTCCGCCGGGCGGTCCGTGATGCGGATCTCGGTGCCTTGCGCGCCCGCGCACCGAAGCTGCTGGGCATGCGTGACCGCCGCGGCATCGAGCGCTGGCTGGCGCTTGTGGCGGACGCGTCCTGACCCCCGCGCTACGCGCTTGCCGGGCACGGCCCGGCGCTACCGCCGCGTGCCACCTTTGGTAGCGCCGGGCCATGCCCGGCGGATTCGATCTGGGGCAGCAGCCCCTTGTTGTTCAAGGAGCGCGCCGACAGGCGGGGGATGAGGTGGCATGCGTGGACCCCAATGGCCTGTGGCCAGCGGGGTATGCGCTGAAACATCCCCTTGCGATAATGACGCGCTGAACACCCCTGTTGCCGCATCCTTGCCAGGATCGCGGCTTTTCTTATCCCGCGGGAGCTGCGATGGCTGAGGCCGTACGCCACGACAAGACTGCGCGCCAGTTGCGGATGCTGTCCGATGCACTGGACAGCGGTCGGCTGGGCCCGGTACGCCGTCTGGTCAATACCCTGGCGCCGGCCGAGATCGGCAACCTGCTCGAATCGCTGCCACCGGGCAAACGCGAGATCGTCTGGGGCCTGGTCGATCCGGAAGACGATGGCGAGGTGCTGGTCCACGTCGGCGACGACGTGCGCGAAAGCCTGCTCGCGGACATGGACCCGGACGAAATCATCGCCGCGGTCGAAGACCTCGACATCGACGATCTGGCCGACCTGGTTGAAGACCTGCCGGACACGGTCATCGACGAAGTCCTCAAGTCGATGGACCGCGAGAACCGCGAGCGCCTGGAGCAGGTGCTGTCCTACCCCGAGGACAGCGCCGGCCGCCTGATGAACCCGGACGTGGTGACGGTACGCGCCGACGTCAACGTCGATGTGGTGCTGCGCTACCTGCGCCTGCGCGGCGAACTGCCGGACCACACCGATCACCTGTTCGTGGTCAGCCGCCGCCACCAGTACCTGGGCCGGGTGTCGCTGGCCTCGCTGGTGACCCACGAAGACACCACCCCGATCAACCGCCTGATCGACGATGAGCAGCCTGCCATCGATGTCGGCGAAAGCGACCAGGAAGTGGCGCGGCAGTTCTCCGACCATGACTGGATCTCGGCGCCGGTGGTGGATGACAACAACATCCTGATCGGCCGCATCACCATCGATGACGTGGTCGACATCATCCGTGGCCAGGCCGAGCACCAGGCGCTGGGCGCCGCCGGCCTGGACGAGGACGAGGACCTGTTCAGCCCGGTCTGGCGCGCGATGCGCCGCCGCTTGATGTGGCTGTCGGTGAATCTGTGCACAGCCTTCCTGGCCTCCAGCGTGGTCGGCCACTTCGAGGGCACCATCGACAAGCTGGTCGCCCTGGCGGTGTTGATGCCGATCGTCGCTGGCCTCGGCGGCAACGCCGGCACCCAGGTGCTGGCGCTGATGGTGCGCGGCCTGGCACTGGGCCAGGTCGGCAGCTCCAACGCACGCACGCTGCTGTGGAAGGAAGTGCGGGTGGCCCTGCTCAATGGCGTGGTGCTCGGCTCGGTGCTGGGCCTGATCGTGCTCGCCTGGTTCCACTCGCCCGGGCTCTCGGCCGTGATCGCCATCGCGCTGACCTGCAACCTGTTGTTCGCGGCGCTTGCCGGCGTGCTGGTGCCCCTGGGCCTGAAGCGCTTCGGCTTCGATCCGGCGCTGGCCAGCGGCATCTTCCTGACAGCGGTGACCGACTCGATGGGCTTCTTTACTTTCCTCGGCCTGGCCACCATGGTCCTGCTGCACTGACTGGAACTGCCATGGCAACGACGATCGAAAACTACTTTGCGCCGGGTTGGCGCGACCAGCTTCACACCTGTGCCGCCTGCGAGTGGAAAGGCAGTTCGCGGGCAATGGTGATGGAACTGGACGAGGACGCCACCGAGTATGTGTGCCCGGTGTGCGAGAACCCGTTGCTGGTGGTGCTACACCCGGACATGGCGCAGGTGCAGGCCGCGGCCGCAGGCGGCAATGCCGAAGCGCAGGAGCAGCTGGAGATCATCGCCAGCTTCCCGCGCCCGCAGTGATGCGGCGCACGATGCCGGGCCGGCCGCAGCGCACTACCATCGAGGCGACATCGCCCTCATGGGAACCGCCATGCTTCGATCGCTTCTGCGCTGGCTGCCGCTGCTGGCCCTGCTGATGTTGACCGGGTGTGCCAGTACGCCGCCCGGTGCCCGCGGCCACTTCGAGGCACGCGCGGTGAAGGTGGACGGCGACACCGCCTACTACCAGGTGTTCATCCCAGCCGCTGCCGCGCGCGCGGCTGGTCCGCTGCCGGTGGTGCTGTTCCTGCACGGCTCCGGCGAGCGCGGCGGCGATGGCGTGAAGCAGACCCACGCAGGCCTGGGCCCGTACCTGCGTCGGCACGCGGCCGACTTCCCCGCGCTGGCGGTGTTTCCGCAGGTTCCCGGCGACGAGGAATGGAGCGGCCGCAACAACCGCGTGGCGATTGCGGCACTGGACGCCACGATCGCCGAGTTCGGCGCTGACCCGGCAAGGCAGTACCTGACCGGAATGTCGATGGGCGGCTATGGCAGCTGGAACATCGCGCTGGACGATCCGAAACGCTTTGCCGCGATCGTACCGGTCTGCGGTGCGGTGCTGGCACCACGTGCGGTACGCCCTACCCTGTTCGTCGAGCAGGTGGCGAACGAAGCGGATCCCTATGCGGTGATCGCGCAACGGTTGCAGCGCACCCCGATCTGGATCTTCCACGGCGCGCTGGATGATGTGGTGCCACCGGATGATGATCGCCGGCTGCATGCCGCGTTCCAGACCGCCGGCGCGCGCGACGTGCGCTATACCGAGTACGCGGAAGGCAACCACAATGCCTGGGATGCCACCTACGCCGACGCGGCGATGTGGGCGTGGCTGTTCGCCCAGAAGCGCTGAGCGCTTGCTCCGGTAGAGGCCAACCTTGGTTGGCCCCATTCTGGTAGATGCCAACCTTGGTTGGCACCAGCCTACCCAAGATCAAGCCGTTCCCCGATGTCCGTCGCAAGCATGTCCGCCCAAGCTTGCGCCATGCAAAACGTCCGCCTCCTGCTCGGCCGTCGCTCCAGCATCGGCCTCAGCTACATCCTGACTACCGTCGTGGATTGCCGCGCGCCCCTGTTCGCCAAAGACGCTGCCGCAGCCCTGGCAATCCAGGAATTCCAGAGGCTGGATCAGGAAGGCTTCACCCGCTCGATCGCCTACGTGGTCATGCCCGATCACATCCACTGGCTGCTCGAACTACGCGCGGGAACACTGGAAACCGTCATGAAGCGCTTCAAATCGCGCACGGCGCAGCAGGCAAACCGGTTGTTGGGAAGGGGCGGGCGCTTCTGGCAGGCCTGCTACCACGATCATGCGATCCGCTCGGACGAATCGTTGTACCGGCATGCGATGTACCTGATGGGCAATCCGATCAGGGCGGGTCTGACGACGCAGTTGGGGCAGTATCGGCACGCATGGTGCGAGTGGGAGCTTGAGGCCTTGGGTGATCGACCGGAGGCATTCAGCACGGACGGATAGTGCCAACCAAGGTTGGCATCTACCAAAGCAGTGTACGTGCCAACCCAGGTTGGCACCCACCAACGCAGCAATCGGAGGCAATCAACCCAGCAGGGTTTCCAGCACGGCCATGCGTACGGCGACGCCGTTGGCGACCTGGCGCAGCACCCACGACTGCGGGCCGTCGGCCACTTCATCGGTCACTTCCACGCCGCGGTTGATCGGGCCCGGGTGCAGCACGGCTGCGTCCTTGCCGGCGCGGGCCAGGCGTGCGGTGTTCAGGCCGTACTGTGCGTGGTACTGCTCCAGCGACGGCACCAGGCCTTCTTCCATGCGCTCGCGCTGCAGGCGCAACATCATCAGCGCGTCGACGCCTTCCAGCATCGCGTCGAAATCATCACCGACCACGCAGCCCTTGAGGGTGTCGTCGTCAGGCAGCAGCGACTGCGGGCCGCATACGCGGATCTCGCCCACGCCCAGCGTGCGCAGGGCATGCAGGTCGGTGCGGGCCACGCGTGAGTGCTTGACGTCACCGACGATCACCACCTTCATCTTCGAGAAGTCCGGGCCCTTGGCCTGGCGCAGGGTCAGCATGTCCAGCAGCCCCTGGGTCGGGTGCGAGCTGCGGCCGTCGCCGGCATTGACCAGCGCGGTGCCCTCGCCCGCCACCGCAGCCAGCGCCGCCACGGCGCCGTCATCGGGGTGGCGAACGATGAAACCACGCACGCCCATCGCTTCCAGGTTCTTCAGCGTGTCGCAGGCGGTTTCGCCCTTGCGCGTGGACGAGGTGGAGGCGTCGAAGTTCAGCACGTCCGCACCCAGCCGCTGCGCCGCCAGATGGAACGAGCTGCGGGTACGGGTGGAGGGTTCGAAGAACAACGTGCACACCGCCGATCCGCCCAGCACGTGGCGCTTGTTGCCGACACGGCCGACCGCGGCATCGCGGATCTGGCCAGCGCGGTCGAGCAGTTGCACCAGGGTGTCGCGGGGAAGACCTTCAAGCGTCAACAGGTGGCGCAGGCGGCCGGAGTCATCGAGTTGCTGGGCGGTCATGGCGGGGTTCGTATCGTCAGGGAATGGGAATGGCGTCGTCCGGCGACGACAACCAGCGGTCGATGATCACCGCCGCAGCCACGGCATCGAGCGCAGCCGCGTCGCGGCGACGCTTGCGCCCTTCGGCGCGCTCGACGGCGAAGCGGCGGGCGGCCTCGACCGAGCTGGAACGCTCGTCGATCATCACCACCGGCAGCTTGAAACGTTCCCGCAGCTGGCGGGCAAAGCCCTGCGCGCGCTTGCGGTTGGGCTGGTCCTGGCCGTCCAGGGTCAGCGGATCGCCGACCACCAGGCCATCGGGCTTCCATTCCTTGAGCAGGCGTTCGATCGCCGCCCAGTCGGGGCCATTGCCGTGCACATCGACCACGGCCACCGCGCGTGCATGCGCGGCGAAGGCACTGCCGATCGCCACGCCGATCCGGCGCGAGCCGACATCGAAACCGAGTACGGTGCCATCGCGACGGATGAGGGCCGGCTCAGACATGGCCGCTGTAATCGGTCAGCCGGAACAGATCGACGCCAATGCGCGACGCGGCGCCCTGCCAGCGCTGTTCCAGCGGCAGCTGGAACACCAGTTCGGCATCGGCCGGCACGGTCAGCCAGCTGTTTTCGGACAGTTCGCTTTCCAGCTGGCCGGCACTCCAGCCCGCGCAGCCCAGGGTGACCACGGCATTGGCCGGACCTTCGCCACGCGCCATCGCCTCGAGGATGTCACGCGAGGTGGTCAGGTACAGGCCCTCACCGACGACGAGGCTGGAATCCCACGCGCGCGCGTCGTCATGGATGACGAAGCCACGCTCGGGATGCACCGGTCCGCCATTGAGCACCGGACGCGCCTGCAGGACGCCATCGCCGGTAGCGATATCCATCTGCGCAAGCACTTCGCCCAGGGTGTACTCGGACGGCTGGTTGACCAGCACCCCCATTGCCCCGTTCTCGTCGTGCTGGCAGATCAGCGCGACGGTGCGGGCGAAGGTGGCGTCGATCAGCGACGGCAGCGCCACGAGCAGGTGATTGGCGAGGGAAGTCGGCGTTACTGGCATGGGCGCCATTCTAACCGCTGCGACCGGATGCGGGCGCGAAGGGATGGGCTAGGATGGCGCTCTTGCAAGGAGGACGACCCGATGCAGCAGGATGCAACGCTGTCATGGCCCACCCGCAGCATGATCGTGTTGATCGCGCTGCTGCAGGGGCTGATGCTTTTCGCGGCCCAGGAACTGGCGGATCAATGGCCGTTCCGGGACATCGGCTGGCGCTACTGCTGGTATGCCTGGGTATTGACCGTGCCCACCGCAGTGGCATTGACGCTGGTCGATCTGAAGGCCTGGCGCCTGTGGCTGCACGCCGGGTTGGCCTCGTTGCTGGTCCTCGCACTGGCCGCCTGGACCGCCTGGAACCTGAGCGGAGAAACCGCGCTGTATGCGGCCGTGCTGCAGGTTCCGCTCTCGATCTGCCTGGCCGTTGCCACGTTCATTGCCCTGCCGTGGTGGCAGTTCCGCCTGCATGCCGGACATTGGCGGGCCGACTATGGCGCGTTGTTCGAACGCGCCTGGCAGAACGGGCTGACCCTGGTGCTGGCGGCGGTGTTCACCGGCTTGACCTGGCTGCTGCTGTGGCTGTGGGCGGCGCTGTTCCGGATGGTCAAGGTCGACTTTTTCCACGTCCTGTTCGGCAGCGATGCCTTCATCGCCTTGGCCACCGGCATGCTGGCAGGCTTCGGCGTGCTGATCGGGCGCACCCAGCATCGCGCGATGCAGATCACCCGCCAGGTGCTCTTCGCGATCTGCCGCGGCCTGCTGCCATTGCTGTCGTTCATCGCGGTGCTGTTCGTGCTGTCGCTGCCGTTCACCGGGCTGGCGCCGCTGTGGGCCACGCGTTCGGCCGCCAGCCTGCTGCTGGTGCTGGCGGTGCTGCTGATCAGCCTGGCCAACGCGGTCTACCAGCACGACGACGGCACCCCGCCCTACCCGGCATGGCTGCGCCGGCTGGTCGAGGCCAGCCTGCTGGCACTGCCGATCTACGCCGGCCTGGCGCTGTATGCGATGTCCCTGCGGGTCAGCCAGTACGGCTGGACCCTCTCGCGCTTCTGGGGCGTGGCGGTGGCAGTGCTGATTGCCGGATATGCCATCGGCTACGCCTTCGCCGCACTGCGCCGGCACGGGCGTTGGCTGCATCGGCTTGAGACGGTCAACCGCTGGATGTGCTGGGCCGTGCTGGCAACCGCACTGCTGGCCATCTCGCCGGTGATCGACCCGGTGCGCATCACCCTGGCCAGCCAGATGAAGCGCCTGCGCGCCGATCCGGCGTTGATGACTGCGGACGCCGCAAATCAGCTGCGTTTCGAGCTGGGCCGTCGAGGTGTGCAGGCGCTGCGCACGCTGCAGAAAGCACCGTCATTGGCGGCCGACACCCGCGCCTCCAGCATCATCGTGCAGGCCCTGGCCCGGCAGAAGCGTGAGTCACGCTGGGATAACGACATCGACGATGGCGTGCGCGACCTGGCCAGCCTGAAGTCCCGGATCGTGCAGGCCAAGGGCACCGCCTCGCCAGCCGATGACTGGTGGCAGGCGGTACTGGACCGTCGCTTGGATGCGGGCGATTGCCTGGACGACGACAAGACCGGCGACAACCGCTGCGTCACCCTGCGCCGTGATCTGGACGGCGATGGCCAAGACGACGTGCTGCTGTGCATGACCAGTCTGTACAGCGGTCCGCGCTGCCAGCTGCACGTGCGTGAACCGGCTGGCTGGAGAAAGGAGGGTGAGGTTTCCTTCCAGCACGTTGACCAGCGCACCTCGGACGGGGCCCCGCAGGCCCTGCGCGACGGCCGCCTGACCATGCAGCCGCCGCGCTGGCCGACGCTGCTGCTTGACGGCGCGGCGGGCCAGCTGGAGATTGATCGCAGCGACGACCGCGCGGAGGCGGCCACACCATGAGCGGATACTGCCGCATCGCCCCGGGCCATCCGGTGCACGAGTACTACCACGCCAATGAATATGGCTTCCCGCAGCGCGATGAGCGTGAACTGTTCGAGCGCCTGCTGCTGGAGATCAACCAGGCCGGCCTGAGCTGGGAGACCATCCTGAAGAAGCGCGAGGGATTCCGCGCGGCCTATGACGCGTTCGACGTTGATCGCGTGGCGGCCTACGCCGAGCAGGACATCGAGCGCCTGCTGTCGAACCCGGGCATCATCCGCAACCGCTTGAAGGTGCTGGCGGCGATCCACAACGCGCAAGTGATCCAGCAGCTGCGCCAGAGCCACGGCAGCTTCGCCGCCTGGCTGGACGCACACCATCCGCGCAGCAAGGCCGACTGGGTGAAGCTGTTCAAGAAGACGTTCCGCTTCACCGGTGGCGAGATCACCGGCGAGTTCCTGATGAGCCTGGGCTACCTGCCGGGCGCGCATGCCGAGGACTGCCCGGTGCATGCAACGCTGCTGAAGCTGGCACCGCCGTGGGTACAGGCAGCGCGCGGCTGATGCGCATCCGCCGGGCATGGCCCGGCGCTACCGGGGCGCGTGGCACCTGGGCGGGCGATCCGCCGAATGCGGAATCAGACGCCCATGTAGCGGCCCGGGCGGTGGTTGAACATCAGCACCAGGCTGAGTACCACCGCACCGATGGCCGAGTACATCACTTTGGACGGCGACAGCACGAAGAACGCGGCCACCATCAGGCACGCATCGAAGGACATCTGCACTTTGCCGGCGCTCCAGCCGCGGGTGCGCTGCAGGTACACCGCCAGGATGCCGATGCCGCCGAGGCTGGCGCGATGGCGGATGAAGAACAGGATGCCCAGGCCGGACAGCGCGCCCCCGACCAGCGCCGAGTACAGCGGCGCGATATGCGAAAAGTCCGCCCAGCGCGGCAGGATGTCGGTGAGCAGGCCGCAGGCGGTGACCGCTGCGAACGTCTTCAGGGTGAATTCCCAGCCCATGCGGCGCACGGCCACCCAGTAGAACGGCAGGTTGACCAGCACGAACACCAGGCCGAAGTTCCAGCCCATCGAATAGTGCAGCAGGAAGGCCATGCCGGCCATGCCGCCGATCATCAGCCCGCCCTTGGCGAAGATGGCCAGGCCCAGTGAGGCCACGAGCATGGCCAGCACCATGCCCTGCACGTCCTCGGCGACCGAGTGGCGCAGCGCCTTCTCATCGGCGGGGGTGCCGGCAACATCGGGCGGCGGGGTCAGCGGGCCAGCGGTGACCAGGTGGCCGTCAGCGTCGTCGCACGGCGCCGGGCCATGGGATTGGAGGGACATACAGGTGGGGGCACTACGGGTGGGGAGCGGTATTAGACACGATCTGCATGACAGTTGCAGATGAAATCGTTCAGTTGGGAGTTGCGGCGAACGGCGCAGCCCCTCGTGGCTGGTGTACCAACAGCAAAAGCCGCGCTTGGCCGGGGGAGATGGGGTCGCGGGGGACGCCGTTAATCCGTCCCTGGAGGCTTGGCCGCGTCTTGCTCGTGTGCGCTGTCCTGCGCACACGGCAAGACCGGGGTTGGGCGTCCTGCCCAACCCGCCCGAGGCATGCCTCGGGCCCATGCCGCGGACACCCCCGCGCCCCCATCTCCCCCGGCCTTGGACAATTTCCGTGCGCGTCCAGCCACGTAGAGAGAAAAGAAGAGCAGAAGCGGGTCGCTGCGCTCGGTGGAGCGGTTGTCTCAGCGCTGGGTGGCCAGGTGGTGGGCGACCAGGGCGTTTGCGTGGCCATGGCCCAGCCCGTGCTCGGATTTCAGGAAGCTGACCAGTTCCATGTGCTTCAGCCCCGGCCGTTTGGCCAGCAGGCCCAGCCAATGCGTCACCGGCTGCCCGTAGGTCTTTTCGATGGAAGGAAAATAGGACGCCGGGCCCTTGGGTTTGCTGTCGGTGCTCATGTGCTGCTCCCTGTTGTTTGGAAAGTACCCATTCGACGAACCACGGAACCACAAATCGACGTGGCGCATTAACCGAACAACCCCGGCAGCACCGGGCACGCATCCACGCATGGCGCGGATCTACGTGTCGACCAAGGTCGACACCCACCAAGAGCAGGCCATGCCGCTCCACAGGAAGCCCGCTGTTGCTGTTGCTCCGGCTGTTGCTGTTGCGGTTGCCGGCCCGCGGCCGGCACTACCGCGGGCGCCGGGCGCAGCCCGGCCGTATCATCCCCTCATGCCGCGTGAAAACCTCAACGACCTGCAAGCCTTCGTCCATGTCGCCCGCGAAGGCAGCTTCACCAAGGCCGCTGCCCAGCTTGGCGTCTCCCAGTCCGCCCTCAGCCACGCCATGCGCGGGCTGGAAGAGCGACTGGGCGTGCGCCTGCTGACCCGCACCACCCGCAGTGTCGCCACCACCGAGGCCGGTGCCCGCCTGCTGGAAACCCTGGCCCCGCGCCTGGCCGAGATCGAAGACGAACTGGCCGCGCTGGCCGAGTACCGCGAGCGCCCCGCAGGCACCATCCGCATCAACGCCACCGGCCACGCCGCCGAATACCTGGCCTGGCCCAGGCTGGCGCCGCTGCTGCAGCAGTACCCGGACCTGAAGGTCGAGCTGACCACCGATTACGGCCTGGCCGACATCGTCGCCGAGCGCTACGACATCGGCATCCGTCTCGGTGAGCGCCTGGCACGCGACATGGTGGCGCTGCCGATCAGTCCGCCGCTGCGCATGCGCGTGGTGGGGGCACCGTCGTACTTCCGTCAGCACGTGGCGCCGGTGCATCCGCACGATCTGGCCGCGCACAACTGCATCACCCTGCGCCTGCCCACCCATGGCGGCCTGATGCCGTGGGATTTCGGTCAGGATGGCCACGAACTGAGCATCCGCGTCTCCGGCCAATGGACCTTCAACACCATGGGCATGACGCGGGCTGCGGCGCTGGCCGGCAGCGGACTGGCCTGGCTGCCCGAAGACCAGGTGCAGGCGGCCCTGCTGGAAGGCCGCCTGCAATCAACACTGGATGACTGGTGCCCGCACTTCGATGGCTACTACGCGTATTACCCGTCACGCCGGCACGTCACCGTGGCGATGCGTACGGTGCTTGATGCGCTGCGCGGGCCGATGGTGGGGTGAGGCGTACGGACCAACGGTCCGCACCCACCACAGGACGAGAGTCCGCACCCAGCACAGGACGAAAGTCCGCGCCCACCAAAGATCGAAAGACCACACCCAGCACAGGACGAAAGTCCGCACACACTGCGATCAGCCCTTGGCCTGCGCTGCGCGCTGCGCGTTGTAGCGCTCGCCGACGATGGCGATCTCCTGCAGCGTCTGCGCGATGCGCTCCAGCTCGGCGGGAGACAGCTGCAGGTCGGCGGCGGCGAGGTTCTCTTCCAGGCGATGGATCTTGGTCGTACCCGGAATCGGCACGATCCACGGTGCCTGCGCCAGCAGCCAGGCCAGCGCGACCTGTGCCGGGGTGGCGCCCCGCGCCGCCGCGATCGTGGTGATGCGGTCAATCAGCGCTTGATTGGCGCGACGCGCTTCCACTTCGAAGCGTGGCACGGTGTTGCGGAAATCGTTGTCGGCGAAGGTGGTGTCAGCGTTGATCGCGCCAGTCAGGAAGCCGCGACCGAGCGGGCTGAACGGCACGAAGCCGATGCCGAGTTCCTGCAGCGCCGGCAGCAGTTCGCGTTCCGGTTCGCGCCACCACAGCGAGTACTCGCTCTGCACTGCGGCCACCGGTTGCACGGCATGCGCGCGACGCACCGTGGCGGCGCTGGCTTCGGACAAGCCGAAGTGGCGCACCTTGCCCTCGGCGATCAGGTCACGCACGGTGCCGGCCACATCCTCGATCGGCACGTTCGGATCCACGCGGTGCTGGTAGAACAGGTCGATGTAGTCGGTGCGCAGGCGCTTGAGGCTGGCTTCGGCCACCGCACGGATGTTCTGCGGACGACTGTCCAGGCCGGTGTCGACCTGTGCGTCCTTGAAGCCGAACTTGGTGGCGATCACCAGCTTGTCGCGGTGCGGTGCCAGCGCCCTGCCGAGCAGGTCTTCGTTGGTATACGGTCCGTAGACTTCGGCGGTGTCGAAGAAGGTCACGCCGCGTTCGACCGCGGCGTGCAGCAGGGCGATGCCCTGGCTCTGCTCGACGGCAGGACCGTAGCCGTGGCTCAGGCCCATGCAGCCCAGGCCCAGGGCGGAGACTTTCAGGCCGCTGCGGCCGAGTTCACGTGTCTGCATCGTCGTGCTCCAGTAGGGGAGCGATGACGATACGCCTGCAGGGGCAGCGGATTGAACGACCTGGATGGCAGTCGGTCATGACTGGATTTCATGAATGCCGTCCTGCCGCCCGCACCAATTCTGCATCCGGTGGACGAGTTACCTACGCTACCTTGGACGGCAGCTGATAACGTACTTTGCTGCCCTCCAGTGTGATCCATTTTTTCTGCTGCAGTTGCTGGATGAGCGCAGTGACATCCTTTGCGGGAAGTGCCTTCTGAAACAGGCTGTTGATCGCGCAGGTGAGCGACTTCATTGAAGCCGGCCGCGCCTTGCCCTGCTTCACCAACACTGCATGTACGCGTTGCAGGCGCGCGTCGACACTCAACGCTGGCGGCTTGGCCTTCGATACGACCGGCGTCGGTGGCTTGGCCGGAGCCAGCTGCGTGCCACGGAGCATTGGCAGATCGGCAACGGATGCGCACCGCAGGACGTTGAGACGCCGCGATTGCAGGTGCGCCACCAGTGGATCGAAGCCGGTGTCCCTCGAAACGATCTGGAAGAATGCGCTGGGATCGACCGCAGCCATCTCGCCGATGTAAAAGGCGATATGGAAATCCAGCGCGTTCGACCCGCTACCATTGCAACGCACATAGCGTCCGTTGCCACCCAATGCCTGGACTGCCTCGGCAACATCCATGCTGATCCGCGATTGCGATGCGCCAACGAAGATCAGCACGGTGAAACCAGGGGCAACCAACTCCTTGAGAGACGGAGGCTGCACATTCTCGTAATCGATGAGCACGACGTTGCGAGCACGCGGCATATCCATATGCACCCCATTTACGATAGTCAGCCAGCGGCGGGCGGCGCCCTCACCGGACCTCTGAAATCTCCACGCCATCCAGCCCCTGCGACAGGGTGCGGGCATCGCCGCCCTGGCTGAGCTTGATGCGCAGGCGCACTTCGTTCTGCGAATCGGCGTAGCGCAGTGCGTCCTCGTAGCTGATCTCACCGGCCTGGTACAGCTCGAACAGGCTCTGGTCGAAGGTCTTCATGCCCAGCTGGACCGATTCCTTCATCAGCTCCTTCAGCTTGTGGATCTCGCCGTCGCGGATGTAGTCCTGCACCAGCGGCGTGCCCAGCAGGATCTCCATCGCCACCTTGCGCGAACGGCCATCCGGCGAAGGAATCAACTGCTGCGCGACCACGCCCTTGAGGTTCAGCGACAGATCCATCAACAGCTGGTTGCGGCGATCTTCCGGGAAGAAGTTGACGATGCGGTCCATCGCCTGGTTGGCGTTGTTGGCGTGCAGCGTGCACAGCACCAGGTGACCGGTTTCAGCGAAGGCGATGGCGTGGTCCATGCCCTCGCGGGTACGCACCTCGCCGATCATGATCACATCCGGCGCCTGGCGCAGGGTGTTCTTCAGCGCGGCTTCCCAGCTGTCGGTATCGATGCCGACTTCGCGCTGGGTGATGATGCAGCCCTCGTGCTTGTGCACGAATTCGATCGGATCTTCGATGGTGATGATGTGCCCGGTCGAATTCTGGTTGCGGTAACCGATCATCGCTGCCAGCGAGGTTGATTTACCGGTACCGGTAGCGCCGACGAACAGGATGATGCCGCGCTTGGTCATCGCCAGCGTCTTGATGATCGGCGGCAGGCTCAGCTCTTCCACGGTGGGAATGCGCGTCTCGATGCGACGCAGCACCATGCCGACCTGGTTGCGCTGGTAGAAGCAGCTCACGCGGAAGCGGCCGACGCCGGACAGGCCGATGGCGAAGTTGCATTCGTGGGTCTTTTCGAATTCCTCGCGCTGCGCCGGCGTCATCACGTTCAGCACCAGGTCGCGGCTCTGCTGCGGCGTCAGTGGCGTCTGGGTGATCGGCGAAATCTTGCCGTTGACCTTGATCGCCGGCGGCATGCCGGCAGTGATGAACAGGTCCGAGGCGCGCTGGTGCGCCATCAGCTTGAGGAACGAGGTGAAATCGATGGTGGTCGCGGTGGTGTTCACGGCGGGCTCCCAATGGGGCATGTACCAGGAATCGGTCGGTGGAGGAAACAGCGCGGGGCCAGCGACGTATTCGCGCGCCCTGCCCCGCCATTGCCTCGCCTTACTCGAACAGACGCTTGTCCTTGGCGTATTCGCGGGCCTGGTTGCGGGTGATCAGGCTGCGCTTGACCAGGTCCTGCAGGTGCTGGTCCAGGGTCATCATGCCGTACTGCTGGCCGGTCTGGATGGCCGAATACATCTGCGCCACCTTGTCCTCGCGGATCAGGTTGCGGATGGCCGGGGTGCCCACCATGATTTCCCACGCAGCGGTACGACCGCCACCGACCTTCTTCAGCAGCGCCTGCGAAATGACCGCGCGCAGCGATTCGGACAGCATCGAGCGCACCATCGGCTTCTCGCCGGCCGGGAACACGTCGATGATGCGGTCGATGGTCTTGGCCGCCGAACTGGTGTGCAGGGTGCCGAACACCAGGTGGCCGGTTTCCGCGGCGGTCAGCGCCAGGCGGATGGTTTCCAGGTCACGCAGTTCGCCCACCAGGATGATGTCCGGGTCCTCACGCAGTGCCGAACGCAGCGCTTCATTGAAGCCATGCGTATCGCGGTGCACTTCGCGCTGGTTGATCAGGCACTTCTGCGAGGTGTGCACGAATTCGATCGGATCCTCGACGGTGAGGATATGGCCGTATTCGTTCTTGTTGATGTAGTCGATCATCGCCGCCAGCGTGGTCGACTTGCCCGAACCGGTCGGGCCGGTCACCAGGATCAGGCCCTGCGGTTGCTGGATCACCTCGCGGAACAGCGGCGGGCAGGCCAGGTCTTCCAGGGTCAGCACTTCGGACGGAATGGTACGGAACACCGCACCGGCGCCACGGTTCTGGTTGAACGCATTGACACGGAAGCGCGCCAGCGACGGGATCTCGAAGGAGAAATCGACTTCGAGGAATTCCTCGTAATCGCGGCGCTGCTTGTCGGACATGATGTCGTACACCAGCGCGTGAACCTGCTTGTGGTCCAGGGCTGGAATGTTGATCCGGCGAACATCACCGTCCACGCGGATCATCGGCGGCAGGCCTGCGGACAGATGCAGGTCGGACGCTTTGTTCTTTACGGAAAACGCCAACAGCTCGGCGATATCCATGAGCGGCTACTCCCCAATAACGGCTTCGACTGGAAGGATCTTTCCCCGGGCGGCAGTATAGCCTCCTGATTGAACGGAACGCGTTACGTGGCCACTCCCCTGCCCCAGATCCTGAGCAACCTGCACAACGCCGCCGCTGCCGCCGGGCGGCCACCGCCGCGCCTGCTGGCGGTGTCCAAGACCCAGCCGGCCGAGGCCGTGGCTGCGCTTGCCGCGCAGGGCCAGACCGCGTTCGGCGAAAACTACGTGCAGGAAGCGCTGGCCAAGATGCAGGAACTGCAGCAGCTGGGCCTGGAATGGCACCTGATCGGCCACCTGCAGTCGAACAAGGCCGAACCGGTGGCCACGCACTTCGACTGGGTGCAGAGCGTGGACCGGCCCAAGCTGGTCGCCGCGCTGGCCCGCTACCGCCCCGCTGAACGCGGCCCGCTGAACGTACTCATCCAGGTCAACATCGATGACGAGTCGAGCAAGCACGGCTGCGCGCCGGACGACGTGGACGCGCTGGCGGCAACCATCGCCGCCGAGCCGAACCTGCGCCTGCGCGGCCTGATGGCGATTCCTGCGCCGTGGCCCGACGCCGAGCGCCGGCGCGACGCGTTCGTGCGCATGCGCACACTTTTCGAGGCGCTGGCTGCCGGTCATCCCCAGGTGGACACCCTGTCGATGGGCATGAGCAGCGACTACGCTGAAGCGATCGCCGAAGGTGCCACCCTGGTGCGCATCGGTACCGCCCTGTTCGGCGCACGTCCGCGCCCGGCCTGATTCCAAGGAGATTCCCATGGCAGCTGATTCCATCACCTTCATCGGCGGCGGCAACATGGCCCGCAGCCTGATTGCCGGCCTGATCCGGCAGGGCGTGCCGGCCGCGCACATCCACGTGGCCGAACCGGTGGCCGAACTGCGCGAAAAACTGGCTGCCGATTTTGGCGTGCAGACCCACGACAACGCGGCCGCTGCGGCGGCGCAGGGCAACACGTGGCTGCTGGCGGTGAAACCGCAGGTGCTGCGCGAGGTCTGCCAGTCACTGCAGGTGTTGGCGCAGGCACAGGAGCCGTTGGTGATCTCGATCGCCGCCGGCATCACCAGCCCGCAGCTGCAGCGCTGGTTGGGTGGCACGCTGCCGGTGGTGCGCGCGATGCCCAACACCCCGGCCCTGCTCGGTGCCGGGGTCACCGGCCTGTATGCCACGCCAGCGGTGGATGCGCAGCAGCATGCGCAGGCCGAACGCGTGCTGGCCAGCGCGGGACGCACGGTGTGGATCGACGACGAAGCGCAGATGGATTCGGTCACCGCCGTATCCGGCAGTGGCCCGGCCTATGTGTTCCTGCTGGCCGAAGCAATGGAAGCGGCCGGCATCGCACAAGGCCTGCCTGCAGAAGCGGCGCGCACGCTGGTGGTGCAGACGCTGCTGGGCGCTTCGCGCATGCTCGATGAAGCCGGCGAAAGCCCGGCCGAACTGCGGCGCCGGGTGACCTCACCCAACGGCACCACCCAGGCGGCGATCGAAAGCTTCCAGGCAGGTGGGTTTGAAGCGTTGGTGGAAAAGGCACTGCGTGCCGCGCAGGTGCGTGGGCAGGAACTGTCTGCCGCCAATGATTGAAACAAGTGTGCCGACCAACGGTCGGCACCCACCGCCATCCACGCATGCGTGGATCTACGTGCCCAGCCCGGCCATGACGAAATCAACGAAACACTGCAGCCGCGGTCGGGGGCGACGGTCGGGCAGGTAGATCAGGTGCATCGGCCGTGGCTCGGGCAGATAGTCGCGCAGCAGTGGCTTCAATCGTCCCGCTGCGATTTCACCGGCAAGCAGCGCGGTCGGCTGCAGCACCAGGCCTGCGCCCGCCACGGCTGCTTCGCGGAGCGCGTAACCGTCATTGCTGGTCAACCGCGCTTCCCAATCGACCTGTTCGCCATTGGCCAGCTGCCAACCGTGACCGCCGCGCCAGGCCAGGTGGCTCAGGCAATCATGTCCTTCAAGATCGGCGGGCGTGCGCGGCGTACCACGGCGGCGCAGGTACGACGGTGATGCACACAGACTCATCGCATACGGCGGCAGCGGCCGCGCCACCAGTTCCTGCGACGGCAGCGGACCGACGCGGATGGCTGCATCGAAGCCATCCTCGATCAGGTCGATGCGGCGATTGCTCAGGTCCAGCTCGATGTTCAGCAGCGGCTGTGCCCGCAGCAGATCGCTCAACACGGGAGCCAGCACGCAGCTGCCCCAGGTGGTCGGCGCACTGACCCGCAACAGCCCGCGCGGCTGCACCTGCAGCCCGGCCACGTCCGCCTCGGCCTGCTGCACCTGTTCCAGCACCTGCCGGCAACCGGCCAGGTAGGCAGTGCCGGCTTCGGTCAGGCGTTGGCGACGGGTATTCCGCTGCAGCAGCGCGGCGCCCAGGTGCGCTTCCAGCTGCTGGATGTACTTGCCGACCATCACCGCCGACACCTGCAGGTGGCTGGCGGCGGCGGAAAAACTACCGTGCTCGGCCACGGCGACGAAGGCCTGCATGCAGCGCAAGGTATCCATTGCAAACCCATGGTTAGGAATATGCGAATCATACGCCGCTTACCAAACCAACCGGCGACAGCGCAGACTGCGTCCATCCCCTCTCGCAAGGAGCTGTCATGAAGATTCTTCTCGTCGGTGCCAGCGGCACCCTCGGCCAGGCGGTCGCCCGCCACCTGGGCCAGCAGCACGACATCCTCGCTGCCGGGCGCCACAGCGGCAGCCTGCGCGTGGACCTCACCGACGACGCCAGCGTGCGCGAGCTGTTCGCGCAGACCGGCCCGGTCGATGCGGTGATCTCCACCACCGGCAAGCTGCATTTCGGCCCGTTACAGCAGATGACACCCGAACAGTTCAACGTCGGCCTGCAGGACAAGCTGCTCGGCCAGGTGCGTCTTGCACTGGCCGCGCAGCACCATCTCAATGCTGGCGGCTCGATCACCCTGACCAGCGGCATCGTCAGCGCGCAGCCGATCCGCGATGGCGCCAACGCCACCGCCGTCAACCATGCGCTGGAAGGTTTCGTGCGGGCGGCGGCGCTGGAACTGCTGCCGCGCGGGCTGCGCATCAACGTGGTCAGCCCGAACGTGCTGGTGGAATCGATGGAAGCCTACGGCCCCTACTTCCCCGGCTTTGAAGCGGTGACCGCACAGCGCGCGGCGCTGGCCTTCCAGCGCGCGGTGGAAGGCATCCAGAGCGGCGAAACCATCACCGTCTGGTAACGAGCGTGCCGACCAGGGTCGGCACCCACCAGCACGGTCAGCCCCAGCGCATCGGGCCGTCGCCGCGCTCGCCGAGCACGTCATCCGGGTTGGCCAGGCGGCAACGCTTCAGTGACAGGCAACCGCAGCCGATGCAGCCGGTCAGCTCGTCGCGCAGCAGCTGCAGCATGTGGATGCGTTCCTCCAGCTCCACCTGCCAGCGTGCCGACAGCTTGGCCCAGTCGGCCTTGGTCGGCGCCCGCCCCTGCGGCAGGCTCTCGAACGCACGTGCCACCGCTTCCAGCGGCATGCCCACGCGTTGCGCCACGCGGATCACCGCCAGCCGGCGCAGCACGTCGCGGGCGTAGCGGCGCTGGTTACCCGACGTGCGCAGGCTGCTGATCAATCCCTTGCGCTCGTAGAAATGCAGCGCAGAGACGGCCACGCCGCTGCGACGGGCGACATCGCCGACGCTCATGTCCTGTGCCAGCATCGATTGACCTCAACTTTGGTTGAGGTGGCATGCTGCTACCATCGCCGCCAGATGACAAGCGCGGCCCGTCCGCCCCCGCAGGAACCCGATGCCCTCCCCCGCTGCCACGGCCGATCCGGTCGATTCCTCCATCCTGTCCGCGCGCTACCGCGCCACCACCCTGGGCATGGTCGCCCTGGTCTCCCTGCATGCCTTCGAGGCACTGGCGGTGGCCGCAGCAATGCCGACCGTGGCCGAGGCCCTGGACGGCCTGCGGTTGTATGCGTTGGCCTTCGGCGGCACCTTGGCCACCAGCGTGATCGGCATGACCCTGGCCGGCCGCTGGGCCGACCGCCACGGCCCCGCACGCCCGCTATGGTGGGGCCTGGCCTGCTTCGTGCTGGGCCTGCTGCTGGCGGGCTTCGCCCTGCGCATGGGCATGCTGGTGGCCGGACGCCTGCTGCAGGGCCTGGGCGCAGGCGCCATTTCGGTGTCGCTGTATGTGATGGTCGGGCGGACCTATCCCGAGCATCTGCGGCCGAAGGTCTTCGCCGCGTTCTCTGCCGGTTGGGTGGTGCCGTCGATGATCGGCCCGGCGCTGAGCGGTGTGATCGTGCAGCATCTTGGCTGGCGCTGGGTGTTCCTGGCGGTGCCGCTGCTGGCGATACCGGCCGGCCTGCTGCTGCGACCGGCACTGGCGCGCATGCAGGCTGCAGCCACGGATGTTGCCGATGATGGCCGCGGCAACATCGTGCGCTGGGCCAGCGGCGCCTCCCTGGCTGCCCTGCTGCTGTATCTGGGCGGGCAACAACAGGGCGTACCTGCACTGCTGTGCATCGGCGTGGCGATGCTGGCGCTGCTGTTCTGCGTGCATCGCCTGTTGCCCGCCGGCACCCTGCGCCTGCGCCGTGGCCTGCCCAGTGTGATCGCATTGCGTGGTGTGGCCGCTGCCGCGTTCTTCGCCTGCGAGGCCTACCTGCCCCTGCTGCTGCAGCGCGAGCGTGGGCTGTCACCCAGCTGGGCCGGTGCAGTGCTGAGCCTGGGCGCGCTGGGCTGGTTCACCGGCTCGTGGCTGCAGGGTCACCAGCAGCGCGGCTGGTCGCGGCAGCAACTGCTGCGCGTGGGCACACCGCTGATGACCGTGGGCATCGCCGCGACGCTGGCGGTGCTGTTCACTGCGGTGCCACTGCCGGTCGCCCTGGTCGGCTGGACGCTGACCGGCTTCGGCATGGGCATGATCTACGCCAGCCTGTCGGTGCTGACGCTGTCACTGTCACCACCACACGAACAGGGTGCGAACACCTCGGCCCTGCAGTTGAGCGAAGCACTGTCGGTGACCACCGCACTGGCGGTATCCGGCGCGCTGTTCGCACTGTTCGTGGAAAGCGCCCCGCATACCGGCTACATCCTGTGCCTGGCCATCACCCTGGGCCTGGCGGTGTTCGCCACGGTGATCGCACGTCGCGTGTAGACGCCCCGGAGAGCATCCCGTTACGGCCTCGCCACCGTACCCACTTCATCGATGTCCTGGTGCAGGATGCGGCGCACTTCCAGCACCGCCTGCGGCGTCTCCTGCACGCTGTGGCCGGAGATGATCACCTTCTCCGACAACGCGCCCGGCAGGTGCGAGCTCCAGTACGGCACCAGCCCATCGTCGGATTTCTCCACCGGCAGTTCCGGTTTGCGCTGGGCGATGATGGAGTGGTACTTCAGGCCCGGCGTGATCGGCAGCTGCGCAGCGGCTTTCACGAACGGGTCGCTGGCCTTGAGGTTGTCGATGCTGTTGGGAATCTTCGGCTTGGCCGTGCCATCCGCCTGCTGCTCGGCCTGTGCCAGTGCCAGGAACACATCCTCGAACTTGCCGAGGATGGTCAGCGGCAGGCGCACCAGGCGGCCGATCAGGCGGCCCACCTTGTTGCCGGCGATGTCCGTGCCCTGGTGCGGGGCGGCGATGAAGATCGCACGCTCCACGTTCGGTTCGGCCTTGAAGTGCAGCAACGGACCCAGCTTGGACTGCACCCGCTTCAGGCGTTCGCCCTTCAGGTTGTAGTTGGCGAGCAGATCATTCCACAGCACATCGCCGGAATCGCTGACCAGCAGGCGCGCCAGCACGCCACCCATGCTGTGGCCGATGTAGACCATGTCCTTCGAGGCGCGCGTGCTGCCGTTGGGGTCGAAGTGCTGCAACGTGTCGTTGAATGCGTTGGCGATCTCGTAGCGGTTCAGCGCGATCGGCGCATTGGTCGGGTAGTACACCTGCCACACCTGGAACTGCTGGCGCAGTTCGGGGTCACCCATGATCTCGTTGGCCAGGTTCACCCACGCTTCCGGGCTGCTGCCCAGGCCATGCAGCATGAAGATGATGCGGCGGTTCGGATCCCATGGCTGCATCAGGTAGATGTGCGGCTCGCCGATGCCCTCGCTCATGCCGAACAAGGTACGCAGCGACTGCGTGGCGAACCCGCTCTGCGCCAGCCACAGACCGTAGGCGGCGGTGAAGTTGCCCGCCAGCGGCACCTCTTCGCCATGCAGGGTGATGCGCTCGGTGGCCTCGGGCGAATAGCCATCCAGCAGCACCTGGCGGGTGCGCATCACGTCTTCCAGCGTGTTGCCTTCAAAACGCAGCAATGCCGTGACGTTGATCGAGGACATCTCGCTGTACTCGGGCACCGAATCATCGTGCTGGTGGCGGCGTCCGCGGCGGACGCCCTCCTCCTGCTCGTCCTTGGTGGCCTGCGCCTGTGCCGTTTCGGCCTTGGCCCCTTCCGCGGCGACGGCAGGCACCACCAGCTTCGGCGGGTCCATCACCATCACCAGCTCGGCGCCGAAACCATCGCGGCGATAGGTGCTGCGCATGCCGACGAAGCTGACGGTACCGGCCGGCACCAGCTGCTTGGGGATGCTCTTCAATGAAAGGCGCTGGAAATCGGAAGCCAGCGTCCAGCTGCCCGCCGACACCGGCTTGGTGTAGTCCTCGCCGGCCAATGCTGCGGCACGGGCACGCGCGAACAACACCACGGCGGCCTTCTCGGCAGCATAGTTGTAGTAATCGCGTACCTGCGTCTGCCGATCCTCGAACGCGCGATCGGAGGGCGAGCGCCCGCTGTAGAACAGATAGGCATAGCCATAGCGCGCCGCCTCCAGCCATGCATCCAGCGCTGCATCGCTCATCGGCGGTTCGTTGGCCGCCTGCTTCTTCGGCGTCAATGCCAGAGCGGCCTTCACCCACAGCTCGGACAGCGTCGACAACCGCTGCTCGACGTTGAGGTCATCGGTCATCAACAGCGTGCTGCGGCAGACCAGGAAGTCCTTCTCGCACTGTGATTCGTCCAGCCCGGCCGCACTCAGTGTCTCGCGCGAGGCGGGGCTGAGCTTGCCGGTGTTGAGCACATCGGCGCGCTTGTTGACCAGGTAATCGCTGGACGCCACCTGCTTGACGGTGACCATCGCGCAGCCGCTGCCGCCCAGCAGCAGGAAAGCAGCCAACAACGCCGGCAGCACGCGCTGCCAGCGGAACAGGATCATCGGGGTCATTGCTGCGGGTCCTGCTCGGTGCCAGGGATGCCCTGGCGGATCACGGTGGAGAAATCATCGTCGGGTGCCATCTTCAGCGCGCGCTCGGTGATGCGGCCCTTGGCATGCAGTTCGGCGTACGGTACGCCAGGCGTGAGCGCCCCCACCTCCTGCGCGTACTCGGCCAGGTAGCCCGAGGCCAGCAACCGGTAGTCCAGCGGCAGGCGCGGGGCGATATGCCGCGCCAGGTCGAAGACAATCGTGGTGCAGTTGCTGGTCAGCGTGTTGTAGAAGCCGGGCGTGGCATCAAGCTGGCGTGCCTGGTCGATGTAGGCAGCAAACAGGGTCTTGAGCTGGTTGCGGTCCATGCCGTGCAAGCGGTACAGGTAGACATCCTCGCCGCGCGCGTTGGTGCGGGTGCGGATGATGTCGGTTTCTTCGGACGCGACCAGCGTCATCTCGAACTTGCGGAAGAAGCCGCCCAGTGCCGAGAACGATTCACCACGCTCCTTGCGGATTTCCAGCGAGAACACCAGGTGGCGCCCGTCCTCGAATCCGAACGAGACCAGGGTGTGGGCGATCGCCGGGCCCATCCAGTACGACAGCACCAGGTCGGCCGAACGCAGCTGGTCCAGGTCGTAGCTGCGGCGCACCCAGCGCGCGTCGTAGTCGGTCTCGGTGCGCCAGGTGAAATCGCGCACGTTGTCCAGCACCACGTGGCGGCCATCGAAGGATTCCACGTGCAGGCGCTGCGCCACGTCATCGGCCCAGTCGCGGTCCTGGCGCGGGGCCAGCAGCAGCCACCACAGCCCCGCCAGCGCCAGAGCGCCGGCAAAGGCCGCCCACAGCCGGCGCGTGCCACGGCCGCGCGCCACCTGCCAGGCCGCCCAGGCGGCGGCCAGCAGCCACAGCATCGCCGCGGTCACGCCCAGCCAGCCTGGCCCGGGCATCTGGTAGGTCAGCAGACCGGCCACCCACAGCGCCAGCAGCACCATCACACATCCTGTCATCCATCGTCCTGCGGCTTTCACTGGCATCCTGTCGGGGTCCCGGGGCGGCATAGTTAGCCACAAGCCGCCTCACGGCGACATCTACGACGGTTCAGGCTGGCGCCGGCGGGCGCATACTGGCGTCCACCAAGGGTATACAGGGAGCGAGGATGGGCATTACCACCGTGGCCGGCGTCGCCGTGCAGGCGCAGCACCGGGCCAGCTGTCATTGCGGCACCGTCGAGCTGCTGCTGGACCTGCCCGAGGGCATCGTCGACCCGCGCCGCTGCGACTGTTCGATGTGCCGGCGCCGCGGCGCCATCGCCGCCAGCGTGGCCGAAGACGGGCTGCATATCGTGCGTGGCCAGGCCCATCTGCGCCTGTACCAGTTCAACACCCACGTGGCCGAGCACTACTTCTGCGACGTCTGTGGCATCTACACGCACCACCGCCGCCGCTCCAACCCGGACCAGTACGGCTACAACGTGGCCTGCCTGGAAGGCATCGATCCGTTCGCGCTGGGAACGATTCCGGTCAATGACGGGGTGAACCACCCCGCCGACCGCACCGGTTAGTGGCGGCTGCGCCGGGGCGGCGGCGCGACCTTCTGCCACGGGGCCATGCTGGCCCGGCCGACGCGCAACGGACGCTTCAACGGCGTTCGACGCGCGGGCAGGTCCGCTGCAGGCGGCAGCGTCGCGGCGGGCAGCGCAGGGCGTGAGGGCCAGAGTCGGTCAAGCAACCACATGGCAGGTCTCCGTGGGGACGGGGACGATCAACCCTACCGATGCCCGGGCCAAGACCGGGTGATGGCGTTGCGGCAGGAAGGTGACAGCCGACGCCCCTGCCCTCAGTGCACCGGCCGCGCCCTGCCCACCCGCCGTACCAGCACGAAGAACAGCGGCACCAGCACCACCGCCAGCACCGTTCCGGAGAGCATGCCGCCGATCACGCTCATGCCGATTTCACGCCGGCTGACCGCGCCGGCGCCGGTGGCCAACGCCAGCGGGATGACGCCTGCCACGAAGGCCAGCGAGGTCATCACGATTGGCCGCAGGCGCAGGCGCGCGCCCTGAAGTGCCGCTTCCACCGCTGAACTGCCGGCGCGGTAGCGTGCTTCGGCGAACTCCACGATCAGGATCGCGTTCTTTGCCGACAATCCAATCGTGGTCAGCAATCCCACCTGGAAGTAGATGTCATTGACGAAGCCCGCAGCCGTGGTCGCCAGCACCGTACCGATCACGCCCAGCGGAATCACCAGCACCACCGCTACCGGCACCGTCCAGCTCTCGTAGAGCGCGGCCAGGCACAGGAAGATGAAGGCAATCGAAGCGGCGTAAAGGTACAGCGTCTGGTTGCTGGCCAGTTGTTCCTGATAGGACAGCCCGCTCCATTGCAGATCGAACCCGGGTTGATCGGCCACCAGCGCCTGCATGCGCTGCATCGCTTCACCCGAGCTGCGCCCTTCCGCCGCGCTGCCCTGGATCTGCATCGCCGGCAGGCCGTTGAAACGCTGCTGCAGCTGCGGCCCACGCGCCCAGTGGCTGCTGGCAAAGCTGGCGAACGAGGCCATCTGACCGTTGCCACCGCGCACGTACCACTGGCCGATGTCGTCGGGCACGCTGCGGTAAGGCTGGTCGCCCTGCATGTAGACACGCTTGACCCGGCCGCGATCCAGGAAATCATTGATGTAGCTGCCACCCCAGGCGGCAGACAGCGTGGAATTGATGTCGGCCTGTGCCAGGCCCAGCGCGCTGGCCTGGGCGTGGTCGATGTCCAGCCGCAGCTCGGCCTTGTCGCCCAGCCCGTTCAATCGCACGGAGGTCAGCCCGTCGTCTTCGCCGGCCGCGCGCACCACCTGCTCCTGCGCGGCCTGCAACGCCACGCGTCCGGCCGCGCTGGTGTCCTGCAGCCACAGCTCGAAACCGCTGGACTGCCCCAGGCCGCGCACTGCCGGCGGCGCCAGCACGTTGACCTTGGCATCGGGCAGCTTGCGGAAATAGGCATTGGCGCGCGCGATGATCGCCGCTGCGGTGTTGTCGCCCTTGCGCTCGTCCCAGGGCTTGAGTGCCAGGAAGCCCTGCCCCGCATTCTGGCCGGTACCGGCGTTGTTGCGACCGACCACCACGAACACCACGTCCAGGTTCTGCTTCTCGTGCTCCATGAAGTAACGGCTGATCTGCTCGCCCAGCGCCTCGGTGCGCGCCATCGGCGTGCCTTCAGGCGTGGAGAACTGGAAGGTCACCTGGCCCTGGTCCTCCACCGGCAGGAAGCCGGTGGGCATGCGCGCGTACAAGGCAATCATGGCGATCACCAGCAGCAGGTAGAACGCCATCCAGCGCCGCGGACGTGACACCACGCCACCGAGCTTGCCCTGGTAGGTCGACTGGCTGCGTTCGACGCCACGGTTGAACGCCGCGAAGAAGCGCCCCGGTGGCTTCTGCGCCGACGAGGGCTTGAGCAGGGTCGCGCACAGCGCCGGTGTCAGGGTCAGCGCAACCAGCGCCGACAACGCCATGGCCGATGCAATCGTGATCGAGAACTGCCGGTAGATGATGCCGGTGGAACCGCCGAACAGCGCCATCGGCAGGAACACCGCACCGAGCACCACGGTGATGCCGATCAGCGCACCGGTGATCTCGCCCATCGACTTCTCGGTTGCCTCGCGTGGCGGCAGATGCTCTTCGTGGATGATGCGTTCCACGTTCTCCACCACCACGATCGCGTCATCGACCAGCAGGCCGATGGCCAGCACCATCGCAAACAGCGTCAGGGTGTTGATGGTGAAACCGGCCACCGCGAGGACGCCGAAGGTACCCAGCAGCACCACCGGCACCGTGATCGCAGGAATCAGGGTGGCGCGCAGGTTCTGCAGGAACAGGAACATCACCACCACGACCAGTACGATCGCCTCGATCAGGGTGTGGATGACCCCTTCGATGGAGACCCGTACGAACGGCGTGCTGTCGCGTGGATAGGCCACCTGCAGCCCGGGCGGGAACGTAGGCCGCAGCCGTTCAAGCTCCGCGCGTACTGCATCGGCAGTGGCCAGCGCGTTGGCGCCGGAGGCCAGGGTCACCGAGAAACCCGCAGCCGGATAGCCGTTGAGGAAGCTGCTGGTCTGGTAATTCTCCGCGCCGATCTCGACCCGCGCCACGTCGCCCAGGTGCACCGCCGCGCCGCTGGGCAGCGTGCGCAGGATGATCGCGCGGAACTGTTCCGGAGTCTGCAGGCGCGACTGCGCGGTGACGGTGGCATTGAGGCTCTGCGTCGCACTGGACGGCAACGCCCCCAGCTCGCCGGCAGTGACCTGGGTGTTCTGTGCCTGGATCGCGCTGCGCACATCCGACGGCATCAGGTCGTAGGCACGCAGCTTGTGCGGATCCAGCCACACCCGCATCGCATAGGCCGAACCGAACACATTGATCTCGCCGACGCCGGCAATGCGGCTGATCGGGTCCTGCACGTTGCTGACCAGGAAATCGGAAACGTCCACCCGCTCCATGCGCCGGCTGGTGTCGTACAGCGAAACCACCATCAGCGAGTCGCCCTGCGACTTGGCCACAGTCACGCCCTGCTGCTGCACTTCCTGCGGCAGGCGGTTGATGGCCTGGTTGACGCTGTTCTGCACCTGTACCTGGGCGATATCGGGGTTGGCGCTCTGGTCGAAGGTGACCGTGATCCGCGCCTGTCCCGAAGACGAACTGGTGGAGGAAAAATACAGCAGGTGGTCGATGCCCTTGATCTGCTGTTCGATCACCTGGGTGACGCTGTCTTCCACCGTCTGTGCAGACGCGCCGGTGTAGTTGGCGGTGATGTTGACCTGCGGCGGTGCGATGTCCGGATACTGCTCGACCGGCAGCTGGGTCACCGCAATCGTGCCGAACGCCATGATGCAGATCGCCAGTACCCAGGCGAATACAGGGCGGTGGATGAAGAAGCGCGGCAGCATGCGCTCAGTCCTTTCCGGCCGGCGCAGCCACGGGCGCCGTCTTCATCCGCACCAGCATGCCGTCGGCAAGGCCCTGCGCCCCCGCCACCACCACCTGCTCGCCAGCGCTGATGCCATCAAGCACCAGCCACTGGTTGCCGACCGCGCGGGCGGTGCGGAAGGTACGCAGCCGCGCCTTGCCCTCCTTGTCGACCAGCCACGCCTGCGCCTCGCCCTTGGCACTGCGGTCCACCGCCGACTGCGGTATCAGCAGCGCCTGCTGCTGCGTACCCTGGCCCACCTGCGCACGCACGTACATGCCCGGCAGCAGTTGCCCATCAGGATTGGGGAACTGCGCGCGCAAAGTGATGCTGCCGGTCTCCTGCTGCACATCGATGTCGGCAAATTCCAGCGTGCCCGGCAACGGGTAGTCGGTGCCATCGGACAGGCGCAGCCGCACCGGCGCGCTGTTGGCCTGCACGCCCCCCTCGGCAATGGCGCGACGCAGCGCCAGGTACTCGTTGCTGGACTGGGTGATGTCCACGTTCATCGGGTCGACCTGCTGGATCCGCGCCAGCGGATCGGCCTGGGCGGATGTCACCAGCGCCCCCGGGGTGAACAGCGCACGCCCGATGCGACCGGCAATCGGTGCGGTGACCGTGGCAAAACCCAGCCGCGTACTGGCGGTATCGCGCGCTGCCTGCGCAGCCTGCACGGCCGCAGCCGCCTGCTGGCCACTGGCGATGGCATCGTCCACGTCCTGGCGCGCGGCCAGCTGGTCCTTGCCCAGCGCCTGCATCCGCTGCGCCCGCAGGCGAGCGGTCACGGCGGCCGCTTCGGCGGTCTTCAGGTTGGCCTGCGCCTCGTTCAGGGCGGCCTGGTACAGCGCCGGCTCGATCTGGAACAGGGGCTGCCCGGCCTTCACCAGCTGCCCCTGCTCGAACAGGCGCTGCACCAGCACCCCGTCCACCTGCGGGCGTACATCCGATTCCTGCGAGGCAATGGTGCGTCCCGGCAGTTCCTGCTGCAGCGCCAGCGTCTGGTTCTGCAGCGTCAGCACGGTCACTTCCGGCGTCGCCTTGCCTGGTTTGGGCGCGTCCTTGCCGCAGCCGGCCAGCAGGGTAGCCAGGGCAAGCACCAGCAGCGGCCGGCGCCAGCCCGCGGCAGGCAGGGAGAAGTACGGAAGGGTCATCGGCAGCAGGTTCCACGCGCGGGGGGAGCGTTCGGCGCCGAATATAGAAGACAGCGCGCTGCGATCCAGCGAAAAACGCATGAAACATTTTTCATTTGCAGTGCACGCCTACGGTTGCGAGGATGCGCAGGTCCCAATCTGCAAAGTGGCCCATGCCGCGCGTACTCACCATCGAGGACGACCTTGTCACCGCGGAGGAAATCGCCACCGAGCTGCGCAGCCACGGCTTCGAGGTGGATCTGGCCAGCGACGGCAGCAGTGGCCTGACGCTGGCACGTTCAGGCGACTACGCGGTGATTACTCTGGACCGCATGCTGCCCGGCATCGACGGGCTGGCCCTGGTCACCACGCTGCGCCATGAAGGCATCGCCACGCCGGTGTTGATGATCAGTGCGCTGTCGGACGTGGATGAACGCGTGCGTGGCCTGCGTGCAGGTGGCGACGACTACCTGACCAAGCCGTTCGCCTCCGATGAAATGGCCGCGCGCGTGGAAGTGCTGATCCGGCGCCAGGGCCAGGCCGCTGCCAGCGACAAGGTGCTGCGCGCCGGCGACCTGGAACTGGACCTGATGAGCCGCTCGGTACGCCGTGGCGGCCAGGAGATCAACCTGCTGCCGACCGAGTTCAAGCTGTTGGAATTCCTGGTCCGCAATGCAGGCCAGGTGGTCACCCGCACCATGTTGTTCCAGGAAGTCTGGGGCTACCACTTCGACCCGGGCACCAACCTGATCGACGTGCATATCGGCCGGGTGCGCAAACGCATCGAACAACCCGGCCGGCCGCAACCGATCTTGACCGTACGTGGAACCGGCTATGTCTTCGACGCGCGATCCTGACCATTGGCGCTCATCCAGCAGCCGCCTGCTGGGCCTGTACTGCATACTGTTCGTGGCCTGGTCCAGCCTGCTGCTGGGCGTGATGTACTGGCGCATCTCGGACTACCTGAACGATCTGACCGAATCGGGCCTGCAGCAGCGCGCCCATCTGTTCATGAGTTTCGACGGCCCGGCGCTGGATGACGCGCTGCGCGACAGCCAGCGCTTCGACCTGCACCAGGTGTATACGTACGGGCTGTTCGACAAGGCCGGCGTGGCGATGGCGGGCCCGCTGATGGCCATCCCCGAAGGACTGCCGCTGGATGGCAACTCGCATCAGGTAGCGGGTTGGACGCTGGTTGATGGCCGCCACGAGAGCGGTGGCAGCGCGCTCGGCGTGGTGACCCGGGATGGCCGGACACTGGTGTTCGTGCGCCAGAACGGCAAGCTGATGGCGGTCAACAGCATCATCCTCGATGCATTGCTGTGGGGCGTGTCACTGACCGTCATCCCCGGGCTGGTGGGCTGGCATCTGCTGCGCCGGCGCCCATTGAAGCGGATCCAGCAGATCGAAGCGGCCACCAACCGCATCATTGCCGGCGACCTCGGGCAACGCCTGCCGGTATCCAATCGACGCGATGAGATCGATCGGCTGTCGAGCATCGTCAATGCCATGCTGGAACGCATCGAACAGCTGATGACCGAGGTCAAAGGCGTGTGCGACAGCATCGCGCATGACCTGCGCACACCGCTCACGCGCCTGCGTGCACACCTCTACCGCATGCGCGTGGGCCTGGACGAACACGACCCGCATGCGGACCCGCTGGACAAGGCGCTGGCGGAGACCGACATGCTGATGGCGCGCTTCGCGGCCCTGCTGCGCGTGTCCGAGCTGGAAAGCCACCAGCGCCGTTCGGCCTTCGACGAGGTCGACATCGCCGACCTGCTGCAGGAGCTGCACCAGTTTTACCTGCCGTTGGCCGAAGAGAAGCAACAGGATCTGCAGCTGCAGGTGGCGCCGCAGATCGGCATGCTGCGCGGCGACCGCGAACTGCTGTTCGAAGCGGTGGCCAACCTGCTGTCCAACGCCCTGCAGTTCACGCCTGCGCACGGGCGCATCCTGCTGCGCGCGGTGGAGGACCACGGCGCGCCCCGGATCGATGTGATCGACAACGGGCCGGGCATCCCGCCGCAGGACCGCACCTTGATCTACCAGCGCTTCTTCCGCGGCAGCAGCAGTGCCGGGCAAGGGCCCGGCTTTGGCCTGGGGCTGTCGATCGTGGCCGCCATTGCCGGGCTGCACGGCTTCCGTATCCGCGCCGGCAGCGCGCCCGGCGGCGGCGCCTGGATGAGCATCCGCGGCGCCGCAGACGGCCTGCCCTGAAGCGGGCTCATCACCGCCAAGTGCATTTGGGAATCATTTGTATTTGGAAGCAGGCATCCGGATAATCCGCCGTCACCGCCCTTCCCGGATTCCCCACGATGCCCGCCCTGACGTCGCGCCGCCCGCTGCTGTACACGCTGTTCCTGCCCACCCTGCTGGCGTCGGCCATCGCCCAGGCCCAGGACGGCACTGCGGCCCGGACCCTGGACAAGGTGACCGTGGTGGCCGAGCGCGCCAGCACCGCGACCAAGACCGACACCGCCCTGACCGAGACGCCGCAGGCGATCAGCGTGGTCACCCAGCAGCTGTTCACCGATCGCGGCGCACACAACCTGCAGGAAGTGCTGCGCTACAGCGCCGGTGTCACCGCTGACGCCTGGGGCCTGGACACCCGCAATGACGCCAGTTCGGTACGCGGCCTGGACCCGGTGCAGTACCAGGATGGCCTGCGCCGCAGCTACGGCTTCAGCCCGCTAGCACGCCCGGAGGTATACGGCCTGGAACGGGTGGAAGTGCTGCGCGGCCCGTCATCGGTGCTGTACGGAGCGGGTGCCACCGGCGGCATCATCAACGCGATGAGCAAGCGTCCGACCTTCGGCGCCGCCAGCGGTGACGTCGGCCTGCAGCTGGGCAGCTTCGATCGACGGCAGCTGCAGGGCGACATCGGCGGTGCGCTGAATGACGACGCCACGATTGCCGGGCGTTTGGTCGGCCTGGTCCGCGAATCGAACATGCAGACCGATGTCCTCAAGGACGACCGCGTGTATCTGGCACCCTCGATCAGCTGGCGCGGTGAACGCAGTACGTTGACCCTGCTGGCCAGCTACCAGCACGACAAGACCGGCTCCAGCCAGCAGTTCCTGCCGCTGGCCGCCACCCTGCACGCAGCGCCCGGTCGCCGCCTGGATCCGACCACCTTCATCGGCGATGCCGGTTTCGACCGCATCGATTCGCGCGTGTACAGCCTGACCGCCCTGTTCGATCATCGCTTCAACGATGCGGTCAGCCTGCGCTCGGCGATGCGCTACATCGACGGCAAGACCACCCTGCAGCAGTTGTATGTGGACAGCTACAGCAACCCGGAAAACCCCTTCATCGATGCCGACCGGCGCGTGGTCAACCGCACCGCCTACGGCACGCAGCCGGACATCCAGGTGATCAGCGCCGACAACGCGGTGCAGTTCGACTTCGCCACGGGCGCCTTCCAGCACCTGCTGCTGGCCGGCGTGGACTACAGCCAGTACAAGGAGCAGCTGCGGCGGCTGGATGCTGCCGGCACGCCCATCGACGTCTACGCACCGGTATCGACCGCCCCGACGGTACGTGGCTGGGAGCGCCAGCCGGACCAGGAGTCTTCCCAGCTGGGCGTGTATGTGCAGGACCAGATCCGCTGGGCTGATCGCGTGTCGCTGGTGCTGGGTGCGCGTCGCGACCATGCTCGTTCGAAGACCGAAGGCCAGCCCAGCCAGACCGACGATGCCACTACCTACCGTGCCGGACTGATCGGCGACGTCGGCGGCGGCGTATCGCCTTACCTGAGCTACAGCGAATCGTTCCTGCCGGTGTCCGGCCAGGATCTGTTCGGCAATGCCTTCAAGCCGATGCGCGGACGCCAGGCCGAAGGTGGCATCAAGTGGCAACCGGCCCGCAACATGCTGTTGACCCTGGCCGCCTACCGCATCACCGAGACCAACCGCCAGACCAACGATCCGGACAACGTGCTGAACGTGGTCCAGACCGGCCAGATCCGTTCCAAGGGCGTGGAGCTGGAGGGCCAGTTCCAGTTCGCCAACGACCTTACGGTCACTGCGGCTTACGCGCGCAATGAAGCCGAAGTCAGCCGCAGCAACTTCGCACTGGAAGTGGGCGAACGCCTGAACGACACCCCGCAGGACCTGGCCTCGGCCTGGGTGTCCAAGGGCTTCCAGCTGGATGACGCCGCACGGATGAAACTCGGCCTGGGTGTCCGCCATGTCGGCAACACGGTGTCGCTGGGCAACGGCGGCCGCGTCATCACCCCCAGCTACACCCTGGCCGATGCGCTGGTGGAAGTGCAGGTGACCAACTGGACCTGGGCCTTGAACATCACCAACCTCACCGACAAGCGTTACTACGCGCCGTGCCGCACCTTCGGCGATTGTTTCGCCGGCTACCCGCGCGTGGTCACCGGCACCATCAGCTATCGGTTCTGAGCACGGCAACGGCCAACGACCGCCGCAGCAGCACAGCCAGCACCCCATTGCTGGCGTGCTGGCCACACGTTACGCAGGTGCGCAGATGCACCGCCCGCCGCCGCTCCCCATGCACGACGCGCATTGCCACCCCCGAGGCAAGCGCCATCAGCGCATTCGTGGCTGACCACGAACAGGCGGCGGGCGATGCGGGTTGGCGTACAGGACAACTCTGGGACTGACCGGCGGATCATTGTGATCCCCACACATCGCCCACCACGGACAGCAGGTCACGAGATCCGCAGGCGCCATCCGTGCGCCTGCCGATCACGTGCCAGAGTTGATTATGGGACGCCAATCCCAGCCGGCCGATGATGGCCGACGGGGGCATGCTGAGTGCTGTCGCCGAGGCGGTATGTAGGGGTTGTCCGCGCCCGCGCCTCAGGCTTGCCGCAGGTGCGATTTCCAAGGGCAGAACTGCAGGACGAGTCACACTCCGCAGGCATGCACGACGCCGATCAGCGTCGCACCACTGCACGCAGCACAGATGCTCAGCTGGCAATCACGACACCGGTTGCGCTGCCATCGCCAGGAAATTCTGCAGCACCGGCGCAGGCGATTCCGGGCGCATGCAGAACTGCAACTCGAACGCAGCGTTGCCGCCATCCAGTGGTCGATAGACGATTTCTTCGGGACGGAACCCGGCCATGCTGGCCGGCACGATCGCCACGCCCGCTTCCACGGCCACCAGCGACAGCACTGCGTGCATGCCCTGTGCTTCCTGCACGACCCGCGGCGTGAAGCCGGCAGCGGTACACAGGCCCAGCACCTGCGCGTGGAAGCCGATGCCTTCGGCCGACGGCCATGAAACGAACGGCTCGTCCACCAGCGCGGCGACATCCAGCCGTGGCCGTGCGGCCAGCCGATGCGCGCGCGGCAGGGCAATGGCCAGTCGATCATGGTCGAACGCCTGCAGATGCAGCTCTGCGGAAATGATCGGCGGAATCAGGATGCCCAGGTCGATGCGTCCCTCGCGCAGCCACTGTTGCTGCTGCCGCGAGGTGGCTTCGTGCAGATGCAGCTGCACCTGCGCAAACGCATGGCGGAACTGGCGGATCAGTGCCGGCAGTCGCCCATAGAGTGCGCTGCCGACGTAGCCGACACGCAGGCTGCCGGTCTGCCCTGCCGCCGCTTCCCGCGTGCGCTGCAGCGCCTGTTCGGCGTGCTGCAGGGTTGCACGCGCCTCCACCAGCAGCGTCTGCCCCGCTGCGGTCAGGCCCAGCGTGCGGTTGCCGCGTACGATCAGCCCGGTACCCACCTCGTCTTCCAGGCGCCGCATCGCCGCCGTCAATGGTGGCTGCGACATGTGCAGGCGTGCAGCAGCGCGATGGAAGTGCAGTTCTTCGGCCACCGCCACGAACTGGCGGAGCAGGCGCAGATCGATCATTTCATCGCAGGCAGGGGGAGACCTGCCTAGGGTACGCGTTCAACCGCGCGCGTCGACACTCGGCCGTGCAATGACCGGCCACTGCAGGGCCACCGATTCGATGCTGTCCGCTGCCACCGCACGCAGGTCGCGCGGATAGGCCACGTGTTCGGCTTCCTGCAATCGCAATGCATGGAACTGGCCGTTGCTGGCCCGCAGGGTCCAGCCACCCTGACGGCACCGCGTAGAGGCAAGGAAGGCGACCCCGGGTGCCACCGCCTCTGGATGCAGTTCATCCGGTTCCCCGTCGATGCCCCACATGCGGGTCTTGGCCACCGGCGACACCGCGTTGACGACGATGCCGTGCTCGGCACCTTCCAGGGCCAGCACATTGACCAGCCCCTGCGCAGCCAGCTTGGCCATCGCGTAGCCGCACAGGCCGCGCTGCGCATACTGCGGGTACAGCGCGCGATCGGAGGTGGTCAGCACGATGCGGCCGCCGCCGGCAGCACGCATCGCAGGCCATGCCGCCTGTGCCAGCCACAGCGGTGTCTTCGCCGCCAGGCACAGCATCTGCTCCAGCGCATCGTCTTCCACCACTTCAATACCGGCGTAGGCCACCCAGCCGGCGTTGTGGATGATGAAGTCCAGGCGACCATGCCGCTGCAGGATGTCCTGCACGAGCGCGTGGCAGCCACTGCGCTGGTTGATGGGGCCGCTGGCGGCTTCGACCGGCAGGCCCTGGGCATGCAGTGCTGCCACCGCTTGGGCGATGCGCTGCGGATCGGTACCCGTGCCGTCCGTCGCGGCGCCCACGTCATGCATCACCACGTGCGCGCCACGCTGGGCCAGCAGGCGGCTGTAGGCCAGGCCGAGGCCACCGGCGGCACCGGTTACCAGGCCCACCTGGTCTTCGAACGAGATACTGGAATTGGGTTTCATCGGCACAGCTTCAACCAGGCGCGCCGGCCCCGGCCAATACTGTTGGCGGCACGCCACGATACGCCGACGCTATCGCGCGTCATCGGCTGAAGCGGCGGGCGCCGGCCACGCAGATCACCGCTGCCACGGTCACCAGCAACATGCCGGCGCTGACGGTCTCGTGCAGCAGCAGCGCCGCCAGCGCCAGGCCGAAGAACGGCTGCAGCAGCTGCAGCTGGCCGACCGCAGCGATACCGCCCTGGGCCAGGCCGCGATACCAGAACAGGAAACCGACCAGCATGCTGAACACCGCCACGTACCCCAGCGCCCACCAGGCCGACGCGGCGACCGCCGTGAACGAGGACGGGCGCATCGCCACCATCAGCGGCAGCATCACCGGCAATGCCAGCAGCAGTGCCCAGCTGATTACCTGCCAGCCACCCAGATGCCGGGCCAGGCGGCCGCCCTCGGCATAGCCAAGTCCGCACACCACGATCGCTGCCAGCATCAACAGGTCGGCCTGCAGTGAGGCTTCGATGCCGTTGCGCGCGGCGTAGCCGACCACACAGGCGCTGCCCAGCAGCGAGAACACCCAGAATGCCGGGCGTGGCCGGTCACCGCCGCGCAGGACGCCGAATACCGCCGTGCTCAGCGGCAACAGGCCCAGGAACACGATGGTATGTGCCGAGGAGGCGTGGCGCAGGGCAAGCGCGGTCAGCAACGGGAAGCCCACCACCACGCCCAGGCTGACCAGCACCAGACCGGGCAGATCGCTTCTGACCGGGCGCGGCTGGCGCAATGCCAGCAGCAGCACCAGCCCCAGCAACGCGGCGATGCTGGCGCGTGCGGCGGTGACGAAGCTGGCGTCCAGCTCCATCACTGCCAGGCGGGTGGCCGGCAACGAGCCGGCGAAGATCACCACACCGATGAAGCCATTGATCCACCCGCTTGCCGACCGTTCCACACCCTGCTCCAGAAATGCCGGGCAATGGCCGGCCGTGCCCGTCATTGGGCCACCGGGCACGGGCGATACACAGCTACAATCCAGTACAGTCACAAGTAACTGTACTGCCCACAATCCCCTTACAGTCACGCGCATGTCCCGACCGCCCAGCCGCATCGACAGCGTCATCCACGCCGTCCGCTCCCGCATCAGTTCGCGCCTGGATGGCCCGGGCAGCCGCCTGCCCTCGGTGCGCGCGCAGGCCACGGCGATGGGCGTTTCCGTGTCCACCGTGGTCGAGGCCTACGAACGCTTGGCCGCCGAAGGCGTGATCGCCGCGCGCGCCGGCTCCGGCTTCTACGTGGCTGGCCCGGCGGCACCACTGGCGCTGGCGGAAATGGAACCGCGGCTGGATCGCGCGGTGGACCCGCTGTGGGTATCACGGCAATCGCTGGAAACCCCGCCGGGACACCTCAAGCCTGGCTGCGGCTGGATGCCCAGCGACTGGCTGTACCACGATGGCCTGCGCCGCGGCCTGCGCCGCATGGCCCGCGCCGACTCCGCGCAGCTGGTGGACTATGCAGGACCGCTGGGCCTGCCGGCATTGCGGCAGACACTGCAGCGACGCGCGGCCACGCTGGGCATCGACGCGTCGATGGAGCAGTTGCTGCTGGCCGAATCGGGGACGCACGCGGTCGACCTGATCTGCCGCTTCCTGCTGAAGCCCGGTGACTGCGTGCTGGTCGACGACCCGAGCTATTTCAATTACCACGCGATGTTGAAGGCCCATCAGGTGCAGGCCATCGGCATACCGTACACGCACACCGGGCCGGACCTGCAGGTGTTTGCCAGCGCGCTGCAGGAACACGCGCCACGCCTGTACATCACCAACGCCGGACTGCACAACCCGACCGGCGCGGTGCTGTCGGCGACCACGGCACACCGCCTGCTGGGCCTGGCCGAACACAGCGAACTGATCATCATCGAAGATGACATCTTCGCCGACTTCGAGCTGCGCCCGGCGCCGCGGCTGGCGGCGCTGGATGGATTGTCGCGGGTGATCCATGTCGGCAGTTTCTCAAAGACCATTTCCGCGGCATCGCGCTGCGGCTACATCGCCGCGCGCCCGGACTGGATCGAGGCACTGACCGATCTGAAGCTGGCCACCAGCTTCGGCGGTGGGCACTTGGCCGCGCACCTGATGCAGATCGCACTGACCGACAGTGGCTACCGCCGCCACATGCAGGCGGTGCGCACGCGCCTGGCCGATGTGCGCAAGCACACGCTGCGGCAGGTGCAGAAGCTGGGCATTACGCCATGGCTGCAACCCGATGCAGGGCTGTTTCTGTGGTGCCAGCTGCCCGATGGCCGCGATGCATCGGCGGTGGCCAGGCAGTGCCTGCGCGAAGGCGTGGTGGTAGCGCCGGGCAATGCCTTCAGCCAGTCGCAGCGGGCTGCCGACTACGTGCGCTTCAATGTGTCGCAGTGCCAGGACCCGAAGATCTGGCAGGTGCTTGGGAAGGCGTTGCAGCAGCACAGCTGAAGCATCCGAGTGCGTTATCCTGCCAGCCATCCAGGCAAGGAGCGCCCGCATGCGTCGATGGATTGGCATCACCTTGGTCTGCGGGCTGGCCAGTGGTTGCGTCACGTTCGGGCCACCCGACGGCTCGCTGCAGATCGCTGGCTATGCGCCCACGGATGGCAACTGCCAACTGCAGATCACCGCGCCGGGGGCGTCCAACACGGATGCCGAGCCGGTACAGGGCTATTTTCAACGGCACTTGATGGTTCATTCCAGCAGGCCCGGTCGCGTCGTCCTGCTTTGCAATGGCAGGCTGCAGGCCGAACGCAGCTTCCGCTATGGCCGCGACGTGGGGTTCGGCGAGGTTCTGCCGCTTCTTGTTTTCGAACGCAGCGCGCTGGATCTGGGCGGCAGCACGCCGGTCGTACGCATGCGCGCCTTCCAGTCCGACTTCCTGGAATGGAACAAGGCCTCGCTTGCACGGCTGGCAGAGCATGGCCCATCGCGCGGCCAGGCATTGGCCGATGCGTCGTACGCGAAGCTGGTGGAGCACTATGCCCTGCCGGGCACCTCTCGCACTGTCATGCGCCGGCCCAGCGTCGAGTCAGCGCATGATCCGGAAATGGAACAGGTCCTGGCCGTGCATATCCTCGGCGACGCAGCGTCCATACGTACCGCGCAACAGCGCCGCTCAAGCGTCCGCATCCATGAGTACCGGCTGCAGCGCGTACACGATGACTGGCGATTGACCGGCCTGTATCGCCTGGAAGCAGACGGGATGAAGCCCGCGCTCTGAAAACCCCGGGCTCAATGGGCGAGGTAGGTCTCTGCCGGGATGTCCAGAAGCTCCGGACCCGAAAGCGCGGCGCCCCGCAGATCGGCGCCGGTATTCAAGGCGTTGTCGATCGCATTGAGCGACGAACTGCGCTGGCAGATCGCCCGGAACGCGGCGCGTGGCCCTTCGTGGTACATGACGAGGGCGCGCTGGAGACCGGCAGCGAATACAGGCTCACGGTCGAGCGGCAGTTCATGCAGGTCGCCCTGTGCGTCGGAGGCGGTGAAGGTACCGGGCAGCTGCACGCCCAGTTCCATATGACCGATCAGGGCCATGGCGAAGGCTTCAGGCAACCACACCAGCAGGCGGCGCATCTGCCAGTGTTCGCTGCCGAGCGCGAGCAGCGCCCGCTCGGCCTGCTCCTCATCCATGCCCTCCCGTCCCAGCATTGTCAGCGCCAGTTCAAAGGCTTCCGCCGATGGCATCGCGGGGCTGCGAGGGTCCATTCCCGATCTCTTGAATGCATGCAGGCGCAGACCTTAAGCAAAGGCGAGCCACTGTGCAATCGACACTTGCCGAGCACGGTAAAGTGGATGTTCGCCATTGCCGCAGGAATCCTTCCGATGTCCTTCTCCGATCCCCATGCCGTGGCCCGCTACGCGGAGGGCCCGCTGCGGCAGGTACCCGGTTTCCTCGGACTGCAGCAGATGAGCCACCTGCTGCTGGCCGAACACGTACCCGATGATGGCCAGGTGCTGGTGCTCGGCGCAGGCGGCGGCCTGGAGCTCAAGGCCTTCGCAGAAGCGCACCCGCAATGGCGGATGCTCGGCGTCGATCCTGCCGCGCCAATGCTCGCGCTGGCCGAACAGACCCTGGGGCCGTTGATGGCCCAGGTGACGCTGCTGGAAGGCTACATCGACGATGCCCCGCGCACCGTCTTCGACGGCGCCACCTGCCTGCTGACCCTGCACTTCCTCACCGTTGAACAGCGCCTGCACACCCTGCGCGAACTGCGGCAACGGCTGCGCGCAGGTGCGCCGTTGGTGGTGGCGCACCACAGCGTGCCGCAGGACGCGGCCGGCAAGCATCGCTGGCTCCAGCGCTACGCCGCGTTCGCCGAGGCTTCCGGCATTCCACGTGCCGATACACAGCGCGCGATCGAGGCGATCGCCGAGCGCCTGCCGCTGCTCTCACCCGAACAGGAAGTGGCGCTGCTGCAGGAGGCCGGCTTCGAGAGCGTGGAACTGTTCTACGCCGGCTTCAGCTTCAGGGGCTGGGTGGCACATGCGCCGGCCACACCGGTATAGCGCCGCGACGCACGCTCATGGCACCACGGTGATGCCGATCCGCTGCATCAGCAGCGCGACCTGCTGCACATCGAGCGTGGCGCCACGCAGGTTGGTGCTGCGCAGGTCCAATTCGCCCAGTTCGGAGTTGGTCAGGTCGCAATCGGTGAAGTTGGCGGAATTCCAGTCGACGCCATCGAACTGGCCGCCGGACAGGTCCGACCCTGCAAAACTGGCGCCGCTCACGTTGGCACCGTCCCAGCGGTTCTCCCACAGCTCGCACTTCTCCAGCGTCACCCGCGAAAAGTTGGCATAGCGCAGGTTGCTCTTCTTGATGAAGGCACTGCAGAACCAGCTGCGCGTGGTGATCTGGTTCATGAAACTGGCGTTGCTGAAATCGGCACCTTGTGCGCGGCATTCGCTGATTTCCAGCCCCAACGCCTTGATGAAGTTGAAGTTGCACATGCTGATGTCGCACTGGCGGAAGCTGGCTTCCTTCAACGTGGCACCACTGAAACGGCACCCGGTGCGCGTGTCGGCATCGTAGAAAACGCAGTTCACGAACTCGGTGGCGGTGAGGTCAGCGCCGGAGAAATCGCATTCGAGGAACTGCTGGTCGACCACCTTCTGGCCGGTGAACTGATCGGCGCCGATGCGCAGCTTGTGGTGAACAGTGGAGGACATGCAGGGTTCCGTGCCGGGTGCCTTGCCATGATGCCGCGCTGGAAAGGCGATGGACAGGACGCGCTCGCGTGGGATTCACCAGCGCTGCAGCCGGAGTGTGTACATCCCACCCGTACGCGCCACCGCCAATACCCGATCTTGCACGTTTATGCATGATTGTGCACACTTCAGACATGACCTCCGACCCGACACTCCCCGCCGAACGTACCCAGTTGATCCTGCAGGAGCTGCGCCAGCAAGGACGCGTGGTCGCCGCCGAACTGGCCCGCCGTTACGCGGTTTCCGAAGATTCGATCCGCCGGGATCTGCGTGAACTGGCTGCCCAGGGCCTGTGCCAGCGCGTCTATGGGGGTGCGGTGCTGCCAGCCCCGAAAGCCGTGCCACTGCGCGAACGGATGACCCAGGACCGCACCGGCAAGGACGAGCTGGCCGCCCGTGTCTGTACGCTGCTGCAGCCCGGCCAGGTCCTGCTGATCGATGCCGGCTCGACCAACTTGGCCATTGCCCAGCAATTGCCGGGCGCGCTGGGGCTGACGGTGATCACCAACGCGCCGCAGATCGCCACCGCCGCAGCGTGGCGGGAGGGCACCACCGTACAGCTGATCGGTGGGCGACTGGCTGCCGGCGGCGGCGCGGTTGGCGCCGAGGCGCTGGCCCAGGTGCAGCGCCTGCGCGCGGATGTCTATCTGCCCGGCCCCTGCGCCGTGGACGTGGACACCGGCGTGTGGGCGATGGATGCCGAGGAGGCCACGCTCAAGCGCGCGATGGTCGCCTGCAGCAGCCGCATCATCGTCGCTGCCACCAGCGAAAAACTGGGCGCGCGGGGCAACTGGCAGATCGCCAGCCTGGATGACATCGACGACCTGGTACTAACCACGTCTGCACCGCCTGCCCAGGCCGCCCGCTTCCGCGCCGCCGGCATCACCGTGCATCCAACACATCCCTGACCGAATCGCCCATGTCCCTCGTCAACCGACCGCGTGCCCAACAGCACGCGACCCGCGCTGCATTCTTCATTCCCGGCTTCGCTACCGCGCTGTGGGCCACGCTGGTGCCCTTCGCCAAGACGCGCACCGACATCAACGATGCAACACTCGGGCTGGTGCTGCTGTGCCTGGGCGCGGGCTCGCTGCTGGCCATGCCGCTGTCGGGCGTGCTGGCCGCACGGCTGGGCTGCCGCCGGGTAATGCTGGCTACCACGCTGATCATCTGCGCGACGGTGCCCGGCCTGGCACTGGCCGACTCGGCGTGGTTGCTGGGCCTGGTGCTGTTCGTCTTCGGTGCCGGCGTAGGCGCGATGGATTGCACGATGAACGTACAGGCCGTGGTGGTGGAACGCGAAGCGCAGCGGGTAATGATGTCCGGCTTCCACGCGTTCTTCAGCATCGGGGGATTCCTCGGCGCGGCGACCATGACCCTGTTGCTGAGCGCACGCATGGCGCCGGTTGCCGCGGTGCTGCCGGGCGTGTTGATGATGGCGGTGGTCGCGCTGCTGTCGGCACGCCACTGGCGCAGCGAGCGCATCGCGCACGACACGCCGTTGCTGGCCTGGCCACGTGGCATCGTCATGTTCATCGGCGTGCTTGCCTTCATCGCGTTCCTGGCCGAGGGCGCGATGCTGGACTGGAGCGCGGTGTTCCTCACCGACATACGCCAGGTCGATGCCAGCCATGCCGGCATCGGCTACGTGACCTTCACCCTGACCATGACCGTTGCGCGCCTGTTCGGCGACAGCCTGGTAGAGCGCATCGGCCGGCAGAAGGCGATCGTGGCCGGTGCGCTGCTGGCCTGCGCCGGCGTGCTGGTGCTCACCCTGGTCACGCCATGGCAGGTGTCGTTGGTCGGCTACGTGCTGGTCGGCCTGGGCTGCGCCAACATCGCACCGGCGCTGTTCTCGCTGGCTGGCAGCCAGCACCGGATGCCGCAGGCGATCGCCATCACCGCCGTGTCCACCCTCGGCTTTGCCGGCATTCTTGCCGGCCCGGCGCTGATCGGTTTCGCCGCCAATCATTTCGGTCTCATCGCCGCCTTTGTCGGTGTGGCGATGGCGCTGTTGCTGGTGGCAGTGTCGACGCGCTGGCTGCGGATGTAGATCTGCATGGCAGGCCCTTGACCTGTCCCTGCAAAGAACCGTGCGCGCGAAGGCGCACGGTTCCACAACACTGCATCAGGCCGAAAACTCAGTAGGAGGAGAATTCCCAGCGCTGGTTCTCTGTGCCCTGGCACATCCACATGTGCACCTTCGAGCCGTTGGTATTGCCCATGCCCGGGTCATCCAGGCACATGTTGGTCTGCGGGTTGCGGATCTCGCCTACCAGTCGCCAGGACTGGTGTGCGCCACCATTGCACGACCACATGCGGATCGGATTTCCATCATGGCTCGCACCATCCGCTGCTTCCAGGCACTTCCCGCCCAACCCACGGATCGACCCGTCCGCGCCCAGCTCGAAGCGCTGCTGCGGCACGCCCGTGCAATCCCACAACTGCACGCGGGTGCCATCTGCAGGATTTGCACCTTCAACATCCAGGCACTTGCCACCGACACCGACAATCGAGCCGTTGGCGGGGTTGAACTCCCACTTCTGGTTGCTGGTCAGCGCATTGCTGTACAGCTGGATCTTGGTGCCGTTGGCGCTGGACGCACCAATGGCATCCAGCACCTTGTTGGCCACGCCGACGATGGATGTGTTGGTGAACTTCCACGACTGATTCCAGTCACCATGGGCGTCGTAGAGCTGGATCCGGCTTCCGTTGCTTGTGCCATAGCCCACGATGTCAAGCACGCGATTGCTGGGCACTCCCGTGATGGTCGAGGTATTGGGCTTCACCGTCCAAAGCTGTTGTGCGGTGCCCGGCGTGCAATCCCACACCTGGATGGCGGTACCTGGCGCGGTGTTGGCGCCCTCGGCATCCAGGCACTTGTTGCCCATGCCGCGGATCTCACCAAAGGTGGGAATGTTGCGCAGGTTGACCGGCGCCGACACCGACCCTTGCGTGAACTGACCATCGCCACTGAACGTCGCCGTGATCGACGCTGTAGTGAAGCCTGCCGGCACTGTGTAGTTGATCGCCACCTTGGCCGGACGGCCGTAGGCGTACTTGTGCGTACAGGCTTGGACGTCACGGATGGCAGCCCAGCAACCCTTGTCCAGGTCGGAAACCGTACCGAGGAACGGCGTGTTGACGGTACTGACCTGCACCTTGCCCACCGCCTGGCCATTGACCTTGAATTCGACGAAGCCGCCGATCTGCTCATTGCCTGGAATGTGATACAGCCCGAGTGCCTGGCCATCGACCTGCGCAGACAACTGGATCACCTGCCCCGGTGCCGGCAGCGCGTTGGAAACAGACGCGGTTGTTGTGGTTGGAAAGCTGTACAGGCGCGGCAACGATTTGGCCTGTGCGCTTGAAGACGCCGCTGCAATTCCAATTGCGAGAACACCCATCGAAACGTAATTCATCCTTGCTCCATTTACGTTGTGTGGAAATCCTATCCAGGGACTACCATCGAAGCACTACAAGCATTGAGCCCCTGCACTTTCCTGGCCGCAGACATCGGCTACGGACCGCAGCCTCTCGTTGCCCAGGAACTCCGGATAGTCTCACAGCCTTCGGCGCAGAGGTATTGGCGTTACCGTTTCCGGCGCGAGAACCTCATCCGAAGACGCCGGCAGCCGATCACCGTGGCCGTCGCGCACAGAGCGGTGCTCGCCAGACTGAGCAACAGCAGCACCATCAGGCGGCTGTTCTGCTGCCGCAGCAGCGCGGGTAGATCCCAGCTGTGCAGGAAGGAGAACAGCCAGCGACCTGCGCGCTCGCGCGTGCCCAGCGTCAACAGCGGATCGCCGGTAGCCAGGTCGACATAGACGCGGGTTGCCTCAGCGTCACCGAAATCAGCCATCGCCACCGGAAAGCGACGTACCGCGGCGCCGTTCATCGCCTCTGCAGCGCGTGGGTAGAAGTAGGCATCGGGCGCCTGCAGAATGGTGAATCCGCGCAGCCGCGCGTCGGACATCGCCGCGACCCTGCCCCGCAACCATTCTGCACCGAACGCAGTGGACACCTGCAGTGCGTCGCCCCGCTCCCTGACCACGCGCGAATCGGCATTGCCATCGAGCACCACCGCGAAAAGTTCACCCCCGATGCGTCGCCACTGGATCTCGACCGGCACGAACAGCGGCGTGTGCACTGCAGCCAATAGCGCAGCCGGCTGCGCAATGACACCTGTATCCACCGGCACCACGCCCTGATAGCGCGCAACGTCAAGCGAGGCACGAGAGCTGCTGAACACCCCAAGCGGGTTCATCGACATCAATCCACTGAAGATCCAGGTGAACACGAATGCACTCGCCATCAAGCCGATCAGGTGATGCCAGCGCATCCACGGCTCCTGGTACGGCGTCTTCGACCTTGACCGGTACTGTCCGCGAAACCGCCAGCGCCAGATGCCGACCACCACCCCGCTGATCGCGGCCACGGTGCACAGCGCCGACAGCACGATCACCGTCCAGGTCCATACCGGGTCCACCGACTGCATGCGCAGGAAGTACAGCCAGTGCAACCACGCACCCACATAGTTCCAGCGCTGCTGCAGACGCGGCGCATCCAGCACGACTTCGCCGGTACGCGAGGACACATAGACATCACCCGGCTGTGCGCCGCCGACGCCGACGCGATACAGCGGTCGATGCGGATCCAGCGCGCGCGAATGCGTCCAGCGGTCTTCGTCCAGCGGCATGGCGCCAACGAAGGCAGGGCCGCCGGCGAACTGCGAGGCGGAAACCTCGGCCAACTGCGCCGATACCGGCGGCAATGGCTGTCCGGTAGGAACCGACCACGCGCCCACGTTCGCGCCGGAGCGCACCACGTAGGCGGGCTCGCCACGCAGCGTCGTCAACACGACCCGCTCAGGCGCCTGTCGAACGGCTTCCGGCAACACGGAAAGTGCCTGCCAACCGCGCGCGTCGGCCAATGCGGGCAGCGCGGCCAACCGCTCCGCTGGCGTCAGCTTCGGGTAGCCGACGAACAGCATCACCATGCCGCTGACGAACCACAGCAGCATCAGCAGGCACCCGCCGATGCCCAGCCAGCGATGCGTCAGGTAGGTCCAGCGTTTGGCGGTGGATCGCAACGACATGGCCTGCGTCCTCAGAAGCGATGGTCGAGGCTGAACTCGACGCGCCGGTCTGCGCCCAGCAGCCACTGCGTGCTGGTGTAGTACGCCGTGGCGTAGTACGCCTTGTCGAACACGTTGAACACGCGCGCGGTCAGCCGTGTGCGCGGCGCGGCCTGCCAGGTCAGGGCCAGGTCGGTGGTGGCGTAACCCGGAAGCTGCAGCGTGTTGGCGTTGTCGGCATAGCGCTTACCCACGTAACGCACGCCACTGGCCACACTCCAGTCGGGCTGGAACTGCCAGCTCAACCAGACGTTGGCCAGGCGCTCGGCCACGTTCGGCGGCACGTTGCCATCCCGCGAGACGATCACCGCCGGCGTGCCGGTGGCTTCCAGGAAGTCCTCGAACCCGGCCTTGAGCACGGTCGCGTTGGCATCCAGCGACCACTGCGGGGCGAAGTTCCAGTTCAACGAAGCTTCGATTCCCTTTGAGGTCTGTGCCCCCACCTGCACCCGACGGTCGGGCTGCAACGGGTCACGGCTGAGCAGGCCGGTCTTGCGGATGCGATAGGCCGCCAGCGTCCACTCGCCTCCGTCAAAGGCCTGCTTCATGCCAACCTCGACCTGCTTGCCCGTGGCCAGATCAAACACGCCATTGGCCGGGCTGATCATCAACAGGCCACTGACCGGGTCGGCCGCCTGCGAGTACTGCGCATAGAGGGTCAATGTTGGTTGCACCGCGAAGACCGTGCCCGCGCGCCAGCCGGTGCTGTTGTAGGTCCTGGAGAACGCACGCTCGCCACTGATCAGGTCGTTGCGGTCGATCGTGGCGCGATCGTGGCGCAAGCCAGCGAGCACCGACCAGCGCTCGCTCAGTTCCAGCCGGTCTTCCACGAACAACGCGACCTGTTCGGCGCTGTTGCGGTAGCGCGGCAGGTTGGGAGCATCGCTGCTGAACCCACCGGGCACCGGGTTGAAGGGATCCACCGGCCCCGAGCTGCCCGCATAGGTGTTGTTGGTGTGCTTGAAATGCGCACGGTTGGCATCGAAGCCGACAGCGAAGCTGTTCGGCAGCCCACCTGCATTGCCCAGCAGGCGCAGCGTGGAGGTCAGTCCGGTCTGGTCCTGGTTGTGGGTGATCTGGGTGTTGCCGGAGCGGTCGATCAGGCCCGTGCGCCCGTTGTAGACATAGGCCTCGGCGTTGCGCCAGTCACGCTGGCTGTCGATCTGGTAGACGCGCGTGCGCCATTCCACGTTGTCGTTCGGCGTCCAGGCCGCATCGAGCTGGGTCCAGCGGTCGCGGAAACGGATCACGCTGTCGGCCACGTTGTAGTTCTCGTGGCGCAGCGCGTCCAGCTGCCGCCCATCGATCAATGGCGTACCGAAGTAGTGCATCGGCTTCTGGTAGCCCTGCGCATGGGTCAGCGTGAACTGCAGGTCCGTCCGTGGCTGCCATAGCAGCGCAGCAGAGAACGTGGCATCGCCGTTCTGGCCGCGATCGACCCACCCGCTGCTGTAGTTGCCGCTGACATCCACGCGGTAGGCCAACTCGGGCGTAAGTGCGCCACCACTGCCGAAGCCCAGGCGCGCAGTGTCCTCACTGCCCAGGGTCACGCTGACCTCATTCTCGATGGCACCGCGCGAAGGCTTCTTCGGCACGATGTTGACCACGCCGCCGATGGCGCCATCGCCGTGGATGACCGAGGCCGGCCCGCGCAACACCTCGATGCGCTCGATCGACCAGGTATCGAACGGAAAGGTGATGCCCACACCACCGTACTGGCGCAGGCCGTCGTACAGGCGCATCACCGAGGCGCCATTGGTGAAGCCACGGCTGGACAGCGCACTCAGGCCGTTGCCGGGATGGGGCATGGCACTGATCGCGCCGGCGCGGGTGATCGCGTCGTTGAGATTGGAATCGCCGCGCTGTTCCAGCTGCCCGCGTGAAATCACCGTCAGGCTGGCCGGCGTCTGCAGCACGCTCAGCCCGAGCGCCGAACCGGTATTGGCGGTGGAGGACAGCGAACCGCTGCGGGTATCGACCACGCGGACGGTATCCAGGGTTGTCGGCAGCACGGCATCTGCAGCAAGCGCAGGCGTCGCCTGAAGGAAGGATGCGCACAACGCGGGCAGCGTCGCCCAGCGCAGCGGGGCGAAGTTGGGGGTGGTTTTCATGTGTTCACGGCATGCAAGACCGCCCCGCACTGCGAGGCAGCAGAAAGAAAGGCGCACGCGGTAGTGCCGGGCCACGCCTGGCAACCCGGGAAAATCAATCAGCGCGTGCGCAAAGCGCTCAGACGGCCAGCAGCACCGGTGGCCCGCGCGCACCCAACGTGCCGCAGATCCGCTGCGGCAACGTCTGCACCGAACCGCGCAGCGCGCGGCACACCGGTGCCAGCAGAATCATCAACAGCAGCGCCGCCACCAGCAGGGTGATCAGTCGTGCGGCAATCAGGCAGTAATCACAGTCCACGCCCATCTCGTGGTCGGCGTGTGGATCGGCCGGCGGCTTCGGTGTCGCTTCGCCATGCTGCATTGCCATCGCGTGGTGGTCGTGATGCCCTTCCATCGCGTGCTGGGTGTGTGCGGCGTGGTCCATGGCCGCCACCGGTGCGGCAGACGCAACAACGTGCCCATGTACCAGCCAGCGGCTCACCAGAGGCGCGAACAGCACCAACAGCATGGCAAGCCATGCCAGGGTCTGGAACCGGCGGTGGAAAACGGAGCGGCGCACCCAGCCATTCTACGAGCCCGGGGCCAACCTTGGACCACGATCAGGGTTGCCACCCCGGTCCTGCGACATCGTGTCGCAGGGGACGGAAGGGCGCCTGGTGTGAGCGCCCCCTTCCCTCCCCTGGCGGCAACGCTAGAACCGCGCCGGTTGCTGCACAGCGCGTTCCAGGAACATGACGCCCGCCTGCAGGCTGTTGCGGGCGTTCTCCAACCAGCGCTCCGGATCGGCTACCGCGAACCGCTCCTGTGCATCCACATCCCCGGAGTCAGCCAGGTCGGCCAACTGCAGATGGATATGGTGCTCCACCAGGCTCATCAATACGGCGAGCTCGGCCGATACCCCGGCGATGCGTTCGGTGAAGCCAGCGTCGTTGCTGTTCAGAGACATGTCCCCTGTTCCTATGCGTTGCGGTGTTGATGGATGGCTTCAAAACGCTCGGCACAGGCAGGCCCACAGAACAGTCTGGCCGGATCGTTTTCGAAGTCTTCGCTGCAGTCCGGGTTGTGACATTCCCCAGTAGGTATGAGAGAAACAACGTTGCCGGCCCGCACTGCGTGCTGGGCCAAGGCGCGTTGCAGGTGGCGCGCTTCCAGTTCCTGCGCTTCGTCGATGGTGTCCGTCATGCCAGTCGTATTTTATCGGGAGGTGGTCGCACCGATTGAGAACGTCGCGACCGTCGTGCGCGGCATCAGCACGGCATCGGACAGGCCTGCTTCATCGGGTTCGTTTTCAGACATGCGGACTCCTTGTGCATGGCGCCCGGGTTGGGCGTTGAGAGAGGGCGAAGAGCCGTATCGAACGGCAACGGCATCATCGGAAAATGCGTTCTCGCCGGCTGCGACGCATCGTCGCGATGAGGACGATCTGCGACTGTCATCCCAGATCCCTCGCTGACAAGGACGCCATGCGAGGCCGGGGATGCAAGGTGTCAAAAGGTGTTGCAAAAACAAGCCCGCTCCGACACCATGATGACGTCACCACCTTCCATCACCCACTGGCCACCTTGCGCCGGGCAGCCGCCGCATGTCCCGCGTTCAACGGGCAGCACACAGCACCCTGGCCGCAACCGGCCGCTGTGAACCGAACCACGCTTCAAGGGGACCCCGCCGAATGCATACACCGCACCCAGTGCAGGACATCGTTCCCGCATTCCTGCAGGCCATGCACGCACACGGCATCGTGCCTGATGCGCGTGGCCGAGATGCACTCAATGCGGACGGCACGCTGGTACGCTTCCACGTCGAAGGGGATCGCCGCGGCACCCGCAATGGCTGGGCCGTGCTGTTCGGCGACGACGTGCCCGCCGGCGAGTTCGGCAGTTGGCGTACCGGCCTGCGCCAGGGCTGGTGCGCGAAGTCGCCGACCTCCCTGACCGCCGCCGAACAACGCGCGATCCGGCAGCGCCAGGATGCCGCCCGCGCGGAGCGGGAAAGACAGCAGCGCGAACGCGAGGACGCGGCGGCCAAGGCGGCCAATGTCCTGTGGAACCGTGCAGTGCCTGCCGATGCCAGCCACCCGTATCTTGTGCGCAAGGGCATCCAGGCGCACGGGCTGCGCGTAGTGGCGTGGCCGGTGCGCAACAGCGATGGTCTGGTGTTCCGGCACATCGACAACGCACTGCTGGTCCCGGTGACCAATACTGCGGGCCGAATCGTCTCGCTGCAGGCGATCTTTCCACGCATGGACCTGGCGCTCGGTCGCGACAAGGACTTCCTGGCGGGCGGCCGCAAACAAGGCTGCTTCCATGTCATCGGCAAGCCGCTGTCCGGCCAGCCCATCGCCATCGCCGAGGGCTACGCCACGGCGGATTCCATCCATCAGGCGACCGGCTGGTGCGTGGTGGTGGCCTGGGACGCCGGCAACCTGGCCGCGGTCGCACGCGCATGGCGCACCGCCATGCCGGACGCAAGCCTGGTGATCTGCGCCGACAATGACCAATGGACCCGGCAACCGCTGGACAACCCCGGCGTCGCCCAGGCAACGCATGCCGCTGCGGACATCGACGCACGCGTGGTATGGCCGGAGTTCGCCGTTCTGCATGACGAGGATGACCGCCCCACCGACTTCAACGACCTGCATCTGCGCGAAGGCCTGGAGGCACTGCGTGCGCAGCTGATGCCGGCCCCTGCCGCCACCGCCGATGAAGCGGCCACGGAATATGAGGCGCCGGCAGTGGCCGCCGCGCGCTATCTGGTGCCTGGCAACCTCTCCGCCTTCGACACCTTCACCCCGTTCCCCGACTGCAGCGCGCGTGGCCGGCCGTTGCCGACCGCGCGCAACCTGGCCGAACTGTGCCGGCGCACCGGCGTGATCGTGCGCTACAACGTCATCCGCAAGGATCTGGAAATCCTCGTTCCCGGCCTGCAGACCACCGTGGACAACGCCAAGGAGGTCGCCGCCGGCGAAGTGATGGACTGCATGCACCGCGCCGGCATGGCCGTCGCCAGCTTCGAGACCAACCTGTGCCAGGTGGCCGAGGCCAATCCGTACAACCCGGTCGCCAGCTGGATCACCTCACGGCCATGGGATGGGCAATCACGCCTGCAGGCGTTCTTCGACACAGTGCAGGAAGCCCAGCCCACACGCATGGCCGACGGCCGCGTACTGAAGGAGATCCTGATGCGACGCTGGTTGATCTCCGGCGTTGCCGCCGCATTCGAGCCTGATGGCGTGGTCGCCCGCGGCGTACTGACCTTCGTGTCGAAGCAGAACCTGGGCAAGACGCGCTGGGCGCGGCAGCTGGCACCGGCCGAGCTGCAGCTGATCGCCGACGGCGTGGTGCTCGACCCCGCCAACAAGGACAGCGTCAAGCAGGTCATTTCCAAGTGGATCGTCGAGCTGGGCGAGGTAGATGCCACATTCCGCCGCACCGATATCGCCGCCTTGAAGTCATTCATCTCCCGCAGCCATGATGAAATCCGGCGGCCCTATGCGCGCACCGAATCGCGCTATGCGCGGCGCACGATCCTGTTTGCCAGTGTCAACGACGAACGCTTCCTGCGCGATGCCACCGGCAATACGCGCTGGTGGACCGTGCACGCTGTGGCGCTGGGCGAGCCTGCCCGGATCGACATGCAGCAGGTCTGGGCCGAAGCGCACGCGCTCTATTGCAACGGCGAAACCTGGCATCTGGCGAGCGATGAGCTGGACGCGCTGAACGCCACCAACAGCGAACACGAGCCGATCTCGCCGATTGCCGAACTGATCGACCGTCACTTCGACTGGTCGCTGCCTGTCGAGCAGCGGAGCGTGCCCTATCGCGCCACCGAGATCGCCATTGCAGTGGGCATCGAAAAGCCCAACCGCCGTGACGTCAACGAGGCGGCAGCCTACGTGGTCAAGCGCCATGACGTACGCACCAGGCTGATCGGCAAGGAACGGGCGAAAGTGTGGCTGATGCCACCGCGCAGCCGCAGCGTTGCCGAGCACACCGCCGGACCGTTCTGATGCCCCGGACCCACGACGGACGTGATGTCGGCAGCGGCAGCGCCGACTGGCGCCTGGACTGCGAGGCACGACACCTGCTGGGGCTGGACGGCTACCACTGCATCGATGCGCGCGGACGCAGGATGAAGATCGGGCCTCGCCGGCACCGCCAGCAGTACCTTCAGCGCGTGCAGGCAGCACGTGGCCTTGCCGAGCGCGATCGGCTGGCAGCGGCTGCGCTGCGGATATGGGACGCAGCAGCCTCGCGCCCTGGCAATGGATGACAGTAGATGAAAGGTGTTGACTAGAAGAGGCTGCAAAGGCAAGATATGGGTAACGGCCACGCCACCTTCCAGGAGCCCAGCCATGCCTCGCGCCCGCCTGCACGCCTTCGAAGGCGAACAGCTGACCGTGCAGCAGATCCATCAACGCGTACCGGTTCTATCGCAGCGAACCATCCGCGACCACCTCGCCGCCGGCCGCCGCACGTCCACGGCCATGCTGTGCTTCGACCCGATCGCCGCCGCAGCACGCGGTGGCCGCATCACCCAGCGCATCCTCCGCGCCCGCAGTATCACCGGCAGCGAGTGCTGACTGCCGCCGCGCCTGCGCCTTCCCCCAGGAGTACTTACCGCATGATCCCCGCCTCGCTCGACAGCAGCCAGCGCATGATCGCCGACACACTGGCCGCATTCCGCTGCGGTTCCGCCTTTGGCAGCGTGCCGCTGCGATCCGCCCCGTTGACGCGGCCGCCGCTGTACATCGGCATCACCGGTGCCAAGGGCGTGGGCAAGGACACCCTCGCCAACGGCCTGGCCTCGGCGCTGGCCCTGCGCTGCGACACCTTCGCGGCCCCGGTGCGGCCACGTGCCAGCGCCGAATGTCGTCGCGAGCATGTCCATCCGGAGCTCTGGGTACGCTCGTTGTTCTCGCGCCTGCCCGAAGGTGGCCTGGTTCCCGATGTCCATTCCGCTGACGAGGCCCGCGCCATCCGCCGTCAGGGTGGCGCTGTGATCCGCATCACCCGCCCCGGCCACGACAGCGTGGACCTGCATGCCGGCGGCCAGCCGCTGCCCGCCGCGCTGATCGATTTCGAGCTGCACAACGACCGCAGCGCGGCCGATCTGGTGCGCATGGCACTGGACCAGTTGATGTGCCGTGGCGTGATCTGAACGGCCTGCCGGAGCCGCCGCCGTGCGACGGGCCGGACCGTTGCTTCTTCATCCATAACGCAGGTTCCGGCCCATCATCGGCGAAAATGATGTAAGGTCGTCCCCCATCAATGACGGCACCTGCCGTCACCCTGCATCCCCAACCGCTTTCGCAAAGAGGAAATGTCATGGAGGTCGAACAGTTCACGTCGACACGCCAGAAGGCCATCGCGTTGTTCAAGTCGCAGCCCAAGGGTGGCAAGGACATCGTGAGTCTGGATGCGATCTTCATTTCGCTGTGCTCGCTGGCCAGCGCCCAGTCCGAGGCTACTGCCGCCAAGCAGGCACGTACCACCGCCCGCCCCGGCAACCAGCAGCCCCCCGCTCCGTGGTTCATCGAGACGCTGGCCGCGCTCAAGGGCAAGGGCGAGTCGATCACCGTGGCGCGCTTCCTGATGTTCGCCAACCGTTTCCCGGTCAAGCGCATGGACCAGGTCAATGCAGCCCGCTGGCTGCGTGATGCCGGCTACATTCCGCGCAAGACCGGCGGCAACCTGGTGTTCGACCTTTGACCCAGCACCACCTGCAGTCCTGAAGCCCCGGCACCGTCCGGGGCTTTTTCGTTTCAGGCACCCAAGCGCCCGGCAAGAGCATCAACACCGTGGCCGTCCTCACCTTGTACCTGCCGTCCCCTATTGCCCTGTCTCCGTTTCCAGCAGGTGAGGACAAGGAGTACGGGAGAACCAGCGAAACCACAGGCAAGGCCGGATGGCATGACAGGGCCGCATCGCAGACCTGCGCATGCAGGTACTCGCCGGTCCTCGCGCACGCATCTGAATGTCTTCAGTCGCAAGCTCTGAAAGTAGATGAAAGGTGTTGACGTGATCGACGGGATGGCAACAGTGGATACCAATGCCACTGACCAACCTTGCCATGAACGCCCTGCCCGACAGCATCCAGACCCTTGCCGAGGTCATCGGCGAATCCGCAGCCCTCACGCTGGTGCGTGCATGGCCGCCGACCACCTCCAGCACCACCGGACGCCACCGCGTCATCGTCTACGTACCCTCCACCCTGCCCGATCAGCATCGACTGATCGACATTCTTGGCGTGGAGACGGCCCAGCGCCTGGTCGCGCACTTCGGCGGTGAGTTGCTGTTCCTGGCGTCCTGCTTCGCCGCCAGTGCACATGAGCGCCGCGAGCAGATTGCCCGGGCGGTAGCCAGCGGCATGCCCCGCGAACACGTCGCGCAGGAGTTCGGTGTATCGCAGACCACCATCAAGCGCGCCGTGCGCGGTGCCCGCTCCACGCCGGCCCCGGCCGTCCATCCGGCCCTGCTGAAGGGATACGCGCGCGCATGAACGAGACCGACCTGCTGGCCGGCGTACCGGACTGGGCCAAGTACCTCGGCGGCACCTCCGGGGTATTGATCGCAGTTTCGTTGTGGCTGCGGCAATGGCTGTCATCGGCCAAGGTCGACCGCACCGCCGATGAAGCCACCAGCAACACCCTGCGCACCCTGCAGGAACAGCTGTCTGCCGAACGCACACGCGCCGATGGGCTGATGCACGAACGCGAGGCCATGGCCCAGGAGATCGGCCAGCTGCGTGGTGAAGTCAGCGCCCTGCGCGCACAGATCGCCCAGCAGAGCGTGCAGATCGATGCGCTGCTGGACCTGGTGCGTAAACGGTCGGGAGCAGCCGCATGACCGCCGCCGCAGCGAGCGCCCTCGGCGGCGCCAACGTGGCCGCGTTCCTGGACATGCTGGCCGTATCCGAAGGCACCGACATTCCCACCCAGCGCTCCCGCAATCGTGGTTACGACGTGATCGTCGGCGGCCAGCTGTTCAATGACCATCGCGACCATCCACGCGTTCTGGTGTCGCTGCCGCGCTACGGCATCAAGTCCAGCGCCGCCGGCCGCTACCAGTTCCTGCGCAGCACCTGGGACGACCTGCGTGCACGCCTGGACCTGCCGGACTTCGGCCCGGTCTCGCAGGACCGCGCGGCGGTGGCGCTGCTCAGGCAATGCGGCGCCTACGATCTGATCCGCCTGGGCCGATTCGATGCTGCTGTCGCCGCCGCCCGGCGCATCTGGGCGTCGCTGCCGGGCGCCGGCTACGGGCAGAAGGAACATGCGCTGGAAACGCTGCGCGCCGCCTATCGCGCCGCTGGCGGGCTCCTGCAGTGATGCCGATACCGCTGAGGTTGCGCATCGCCCTGCTGGGCCTGGTTGCCAGCCACGCCTGTTGCACCTGGCTGGGCTGGGAGTTGCGCGACCGCAACGCGGATCTCGCCGCCATGCGCTTACAGGCCGCGCAGGAGACCGGTCGTGCCGACACCGCGCTCGTCGCGCGCCAGCAGGACCACACCAACGCACAGGCCGGTGCACAGGCTGAATCACAGCGCCTGGCCATGCAGTCCGGGCGGACCCAGCAGTTCATCACCCTGCAACAGGACATCGACACCCATGCCAAGAACCCTGGCCGCGACCGCGGCGATGCTGATGCTGAGTTCGTGCGCATCTGGCGCGAAGCCAATGCCGGCCGCCCTCTTCATCCCTGACCTCAGCATTGCACCGGCACAACTGCGCGCGCCGCAGGAACTGCCCGATCTGCAGGCTGCCGACGACGACGCGCTGCTGCGCAACCACGTTGCCGTGGCGCGCCAATACCACGAACTGGCCGACCAGATGCGCGCCCTGCTGTGCAGCCTCGGCAGCCAGCACGGCTTCACCATCAATGGTGCAGCACCGCTGACGCCTGCCGGTTGCATCCCCGCGGGCAACACCAGACATCGCGGCCCACACGAGCACTGAGCGGGCCAGTCACGGCCACGCGTGCAATGTCCCGCGCCCCGGGCAATGGCAACACTGCTTGCAGAAAGCGCGTGCTGCGGCCAGTCGCGTTCTTCCTTCCATTCATCGCATGAGCTGACATGGCAACCGATACCCCTTCCTCCACCTTCGACGCGCTGCACGCCGCCATCGAAGCGGCGATCCGAACACGCTTTGCGGACTTCGCCACCGTCGAGTTCTATCGCGACGCCAACAGTGGTGCGCCACCCACGCCCGCCTGCCTGCTGGCGATGACCCGCTGTGATCGCGGCAAGGACAGCGATGATGGCAGCGGCCAACTGCAGGCCGTGCTGCGCTTTGAAGCACGCATCTCCGTGCAGTCCGCGGCAGCCGATTCTGCCCTGCAGCTGCGCCGGATCGCTGTAAACCTCGCCACCTGGCTGCATCAGCTCGGCCGCTTTCCCGGTGCGCCCAGTGGCGCGATCGAGGTAATCGCAGCGCTTCCAGAGGATGCCGCAGCGGCGCAGCCCGACCTGCGCACGTGGATCGTGGAATGGTCAGTGCCCATCGTGCTGGGCGGCAATGCCTGGGAGGACGGCGATGGCGTGGTACCGCACGCGTCCTACAGCTTCGCACCGGAGATCGGCCGGGCCCATGAGCGGCGCTACCAGCCGCTCGCGGAGGACACGCCATGAGCGCCGAACACGCCCGGCTGATCGGCAACCTGTTGATGATCGGCGTCGTGCGCGAACTTGATGAAGCCGGCGGCCGCGTGCGCGTCGATGCTGACGGCATGCTCACCGATTGGATTCCCTGGCTGGAACGCCGCGCGGGACCCGGCGTGCGCAGCTGGTGCGCGCCGGAGCCCGGTGAACAGGTGGTGCTGGCATGCCCGTATGGCGACCCCGGCCAGGCCCTGGTGCTCGGCAGCCTGTACCAGGATCGCTTTCCCGCACCGGCCGATACACGCCAGCTGCAGCGCACGCAGTACGCCGACGGCAGCCTCGTCGAGTACGACCGCCAAACCACCACGCTGACCATCACCGTCGGCAGCGGCAAGGTCATCGTCAACTGCGCAAACGCAGAAGTGCATGCCAGCGAATCGGTGTTGCTCGACACGCCGGCGGTCAAGGCCACCGGCGATCTGGACGTCACCGGTGCGATCACAGCGGGCAAGGACATCAGCACATCGGCCGACGTCAAAGCCGGCGCCATCAGCCTGAAGTCGCACAAACACACCGCCCAGGGCCCGACCGCACCCACCACGCCTGCACAGCCGTGATGGGCCATCGCTGCAATGCCCTGAAAACCCGTACTCCACGACGATAGAGACCATGCGAGGAATCGACGCCAACACCGGCAAATCCCTAGATGGGCTGGCCCATCTGCACCAGTCCGTGCGTGACGTTCTCACCACACCCCTTGGCTCCCGCGTCCTGCGTCGCGAGTACGGCTCGCGCATCTTCGAACTGATCGATGCGCCGACCAACCGCTCGCTGCGCATGGACCTGATCGCGGCCACCGTCGACGCACTCGCGCGATGGGAACCGCGGCTTCACGTCGAGAACGTCGACGTCTCCCTCCCCGCCCCCGGCGTGATGATCCTGGCAGTAACCGGGATCCACCTGCCCGATGGCGAGGCCATCACCATCGAAGGAATCGAGGTTCGCTAACCGTGGCATCCGGCTCGTTCACCAGTGTCAATCTCTCCCAGCTGCCGGCCCCGGCGGTCATCGAAGTGCTCGATTTCGAAGCCATGTTCGATGAGTCGCTGACGGCATTGCAGGCCCTGGACCCCACGTTCGACGCGCTGCTGCCGTCGGACCCCGCCTTCAAGATCCTCGAAGTCTGCACTTACCTGCGCCTGCTCGACCGCCAGCGCGTCAACGATGCCGCGCGCGGTGTCATGCTCGCCTATGCGGTGGGCAGCGACCTGGATCAGCTGGCGGCAATCTTCGGCATCACACGCCTGGTGCTCGATCCGGGCAAGCCACAGGAAGGCATCCTTCCCCGCTACGAGAACGACGAGGACTTCCGTCGCCGCATCCAGCTCGGGCCGGAAGGCTTCAGCGTGGCAGGACCGGAAGGTGCCTATGTGTTCCATGCGCTGAGCGCGGATCCGCGCGTGCTGGACGCCAGCGCCACCAGCAGCACGCCTGGCGAAGTGGTGGTGTCGGTGCTGTCGCGTGAAGCCGACGGCACCGCCACCCAGGGCCTGCTCGATGTGGTGGAGGCGAAGCTGAGCGCGGATGACGTGCGCCCGTTGACCGATCACGTGCTGGTAAAACCGGCGACAGTCATCAAGTACGCCGTCGCCGCTACGCTGTACACCTTCGCTGGACCCGACTCGCAGGTCGTGCTGGCCGAAGCGCGCACGCGCCTGGACCGCTACATCGTCGAATCGCATCGGCTCGGCCGGGACGTGACCCGCTCCGGGTTGTTCGCAGCACTGCATGCCGAAGGCGTACAACGCGTGGTGATCGACAGTCCCGCCGCGGACGTGGTGGTGGACCGCACCCAGGCCACGTACTGCACCGCCGTCACGCTGGCGCATGGTGGCAACGATGAGTGAGGTCACCACGCGCCTGGTCAATGCGCGTCTGCGTGGCGCGGTTGATGGGAAGAACCAGGTATTCCGCCATCCCGGCGGTATGCTGGCAACGGTGCAGGCGGTATATCGCACGGATGCGCAGGGGCGCCTGCGCGTGGACGATGTTTCCATCAGCGGTGGCGTGATTACGCTCGCAACCGCGCCTGCCCCTGGCGTGATCATCGACGGCGACGCACAGGTCCGGGTGCCGGCCTCAGCCAACCTGCTGCCGCCCAATGCCACCCAGGCCGAGCGTGCATTGTCGCAGGCGATCATTGCCCGCCCGCTGCCGGTGGACATCACCGCGCTGTGGGATGCCGATCGCTGTCCGGCCGCATTGCTGCCCTGGCTGGCATGGGCGCTCTCGGTGGACGAATGGAAGGCGTACTGGCCCGAACCGGTCAAACGCGCCCGCGTGCGTGCGGCGATCGCCATCCAGCGCCGCAAGGGCACGGCGGGCAGCGTCCGCGATGTGGTTGCTGCGTTCGGTGGTTCTGTACTGATCCGCGAGTGGTGGCAGCTGCAACCGAAGGGACCACCGCACACCTTCGAAGCGGTGATGACCATCGCCAACCAGGGCGGCACGTCGGCCACCGCCATCTTAGTCGACGACGTCATCGGCGAGATCACCCGCACCAAGCCGGTGCGATCGCACTTCACCTTCACCCAGGGCATGCAGGCCGACGCAGCAATCGGCGCGCTTGCAGCCGCACACGCCACGGCCTTCCGCCGCATCCAACTGATCGGAGAGTAAACCCCGCATGCGCTTGAAAATCACCGACGCCGGCTTCGCCAAGCTGGTCAATCCGCCGAACACCGGCACCAATGCCGTTCTGATCACCCAGATCGGCCTGACGTCCACGGCATTCGCACCTTCGGGCGACCTGACTGCGCTGCCAGGCGAGATCAAGCGGGTCGCGACCTTCGGCGGCCAGGCCGTGGGCGATGACACGCTGCACGTGACCATCCGCGACGACAGTGCCACCGCCTATTCGCTGCGCGGATTCGGCCTGTACCTGGCTGACGGCACGCTGTTCGCCACTTACGGCCAGACCGATCCGATCATGGAAAAATCGGCTGCGTCGATGCTGCTGCTGGCCACCGATGCGCGTTTCACTGACGTGGACATCACGCAGATCCAGTTCGGCAACGCCGAGTTCATCTACCCGCCGGCAACGACCGAGGTTCTGGGTGTGGTCGAGCTGGCCACCAACACCGAAGCGGAAGACGCGGCTGACACCCAGCGCGCGGTGACTCCGCGCGGCCTGCGTGCATTCACCGACAAGCGCTTTGGCGCGGCCGCGCCCACTGCACTGGCCAGGACCCTGCTGTCTGCCGCAACCACGGCCGCCGCACGCACCGCGTTGGAGCTGAAGGGCGCCGCACTGAAGGACACTGGCCATGGCAACGGCTTGGATGCCGATACCCTGGATGGCAAGCACGCATCCGCGTTCGCCCTGGCGGGTGACTTCGCTACTGTCGGCCACAAGCATGTCATCGCGGATGTGACCGGGCTGCAGGGAGTGTTGGATGCCAAGGCGGTCAAGGGAACCAATAGTTTCACCGATCAGCAGTTTGTCGGCGGTAGCGCCCCCCTGGTTGGCTTCGGCTCGGCCGGCGCGGAACAGTCGTTTATCGGTGGCTGGGCCAACTCTGGCATCTGGCGCGTCTACAACACCGACCGCACTGCGAACGGTGAGTTGACCATCAAGCACGGCGATACCCCGCGCTGGAATGGCTCTGCAATGTGGCATGCCGGCAACTTTGCGCCGGACACCAAAGTGGACAAGACCGGGGGTACGTTCACCGGCCACGTCGCAGTAAACGGAAACTCGCTGCGCTCGTATGGCTGGGGTGGTGTCGCCAATGATGGCGTGTTGGTCCTGGGCGACGCCAGTTCGTACCTTTTCAAGAACGGCCCGAACTTCACCTTCGCCAACTCGGCGGGTGGCTATACCACCACGTTGAATGCAGGCGGATCGATCTGGACGAGCGGCAACTTCGACCCGGCGGCGAAGGTGAGCAAGGGTGGCGACGTGATGTCCGGCTCTCTGACGACTACCGAACTGTGGTTGAAGAACGGCAGCAATGCCAACGGCTGGATCGGCACGGGACCGGATGTGGTCTACATGGATGCGCGCCTGAACAACTCGCAGAACCCGGACGCGCATATGCGTATGCGGGCTGATGCGTTCACATGGGCCAACAAGACCGGCTCCATCTGCGCAGCCATGAACGGCTCTGGCGAGTTCCGTCCGACCAGCCTGCATATTCCGCACAACGCGGATGGCACTCGCATTGCCTGGAACCAGAATGGCGGCGAGAACGGCTACGGCTGCTCGGAGTACTACAATTTCAAAGGTGGCGGAACTGGCGGCCACGTCTTCTACTCCAGCGCAGGCACGAACCATCGGCGGACGATGCGTTTGCGGGATGACGCTTTCCTGGAACTTCCCGGCGGCTTGATCCTGCAAGGCATCGACAACCAGATTCGCTACGAGTGGCCGGGCACAGAGACGATTCGACTGGTGGTCAATCAGTCATCCGGCAACATTGGCTGGTGGCAGGAAGGTCTCAACCAATGGTTGTTCCAGATCAATAAGACCTGGGGCAACACCACGATCAAGGGCAGCTGCACCGCTGGTGGCGGCTTTGATGTCGGCTCCTCGCGCAAACTGAAGGCTATCGACGGCTCCGTGCCCTATGGCTTGGCCGCCGTCGAGCACATGGAACTGGCTACGGGCCATTACAAACCGGAGTACAACTCCGACGGCCGCCGACGCCTGTTCTTCGTCGCTGAGCAGCTCGCCGAACTGGTACCCGAAGCTGTGGACCTGGAAGGCATCGAGTTCAACGGTGAACGCGTCGCCACGGTCAAGCTCGACCAGCTTCTGCCGGTCATGGCCAAAGCCATCCAGGAACTGGCCGCAGAAGTGCGCGCACTGAAGGCGGAGCGCTGACATGGCCAGCGGATATCGCTCGGCAGGCGTTGATTTCGACGACCTGTTCGATCCTTACGTGGAAGGCCCCGTTGCACAGGACTCCGGCCTGCGCGTGGGCGGCACCGACCTCAGCCGTCGCTACGCCCACATGCAGTACGGCAGCAAACGTGGTGACGTGGGTTATCGCATTGGCGGCATGGACGTATCGAACCTGTGGGCGGCGCGTGGCAGCGCCAGCTATCGCCTGCCATTCCATGGCCAGGGTTATTCGGCAGGCAACAGCGCCAAGACCAACTCGACCGGATCAGCGTCGGCATCGGTCTCGATCGACATGCTGTCCGATGGCAACTACAGCATCCGTCGAAGTGTTACCGGCGGCGGAAACAACAGCAACACCGTGGTTGCCTCCGGCCGCTGGCTTCCGGCCGGCGCCAGTGTGTCCGAGTACGACGTGCAGTTCAGCGTGAGCAACCAGGGCGCGGCGTACTTCAGCAACAGCGCACCGTCGTTCGCCTCGCTGGCATCGACGCAATCGGCAGGCGTATCCGTCAGTGTGCCCGCCAGGTCCACCAGCTTTGAAAGTGCCTCTACCAGCATCAACGTTCACCTGCGTCGTGCCGGCGGCAACCCGCAGGTCTCCAGCTTCAGCGCCAGCGTCAGCGCCTCCGGCTGGGTCTGATCGATCACTGGGCCACCGCTGCAATTATCGCCGTCGTCGCCTTTTCCGAAGATATACACGTCGCCTGCATCTGCAGGCACACCACCACACCGAGGAACCTCTCCGAATGACCGAATTTCTCCACGGCGTACAGGTCGTCAACATCGACACCGGTGCGCGCTCGATCGCTGTTGCATCCACCAGCGTCATCGGCATCGTCGGCACTGCGCCGCTGGCCGACGCCGACGCTTTCCCCATCAACACGCCTGTCCTGGTGACCTCGCCCTCGCAGGCCGCCAAACTGTCGGCCAAGACCGGCACCGAAGCCGGCACCCTGCCCGGCGCGCTGGACGCAATCTTCGACCAGTCGTCGGCGGTCGTGGTGGTGATCCGCGTCGAGAACGGCGCCAACGAAAGCGCTACCCTGGCCAACGTGCTCGGCGGCGTGAACGCACAGACCGGCGCGTACTCCGGCGTGCATGCACTGCTGGCTGCCAAGTCCATCGTCGGCGTGAAGCCGCGCATCCTGGTCGCCCCGGGCTTCACCCACCTGCACCCGGCTGATCCAGCCAGTCCGGACACTGTTCTGGCCAACCCGGTCGTGGCCGAGCTGCTCGGCATCGCCGACAAGCTGCGCGCGATCATCATCAAGGATGGCCCGAACAGCAACGACGATGCAGCCAAGACCACCACCGCACTGACCGGTTCCAAGCGTGTCTACGTGGTCGATCCGGCCGTGCTGGTGCAGCAGGGTGAAGCGATCGTCAGCCGTTACGCCTCCGGTGCGGTGGCCGGTGCCATCGCCCGCAGCGACAACGAACGCGGCTGGTGGGCATCGCCGTCCAACCAGGAGCTGTACGGCATCGTCGGCACTGCGCGTGCGATCGACTTCGGCCTGTCCGATGCGACCAGCCGCGCCAACCTGCTGAACCAGGCCAACGTGGCGACCATCATCCGCGAAGGTGGCTTCCGCCTGTGGGGTAACCGCACCGCCAGCATCGATCCGAAGTGGCAGTTCCTGTGCGTGGTGCGCACCGCCGACATCATCGCCGACAGCCTGGAGGCTGCCCACCTGTGGGCCGTCGACCGCGGCATCAGCAAGACCTACGTCGATGACGTGCGCGAGGGTGTCAACGCCTTCCTGCGCGGCCTGAAGACGCAGGGCGCGATCCTGGGCGGCAACTGCTGGATCGACCCGGAACTGAACGCAGCCGACAGCGTGGCCGATGGCCGCTTCTACTGGGACTTCGACTTCACCCCGACCTACCCGGGTGAGCAGCTGACCTTCCGCATGCACATGAACAACAATTACGTCTCGGAGATCTTCTAAGCATGGCGCGCAAGATCCGCAAGAACTTCAACTTTTACGTCGACGGCAAGGGTTTTGCCGGCAGCGTAATGTCCTTCACTGCCCCCAAGCTGTCGCTGAAGACCGAGGACTTCCAGGCCGGCGGCATGCTCGCCCCGACGGAGATCGTGCTCGGCCACGACAAGCTGACCGCCGAGGTCACCTTCGCCTCCGATGACGCGGAAATCATGTCCAAGTTCCACGTCATCGAGAGCAAGGAGTATGGCTTCACCGCCCGCGAGGCGCTGGAAGCCGACGATGGCGCGGTCACTTCGGTCGTGCACAACATGCGCGGCAAGGTGAAGACCCTCGACCGCGGCGAAACCAAGGTCGGCGAGAAGGGCACGGTCAAGGTCTCCCTGGCGCTGAGCTACTACAAGCTGACCCATGGCGTGCAGGTCGTGCAGGAGATCGACGTGACCAACATGATCGCCCGCCAGGGCGGCGTGGACGCACTGGCCGGCATCCGCGGCGCCCTGGGCATCTGATTCCCGGCACCACTTCGACGTACACGGGGGCGCACAGCGCCCCCGGATCCACCGCAACTCCATCGACATCCGGGAACACATCCATGTCCAGCAAGACCAAGACCACCACCGACACCGTCATCGAACGCGACGGCTATGCCGAAATCACCCTCTCCCGCCCGCGCCAGGTCAATGGCGTGGACACCGCCGTGCTGCGCATGCGCGAACCGACCGTGGAAGACATGGAGCGCTACCAGGACGACAAGGGCACCGACGCCCAGCGCGAGGTGCGCATGATCGCCAACCTGTGCGAGATCGCACCGGATGACGTGCGCAGGATGCCGCTGCGCGACTACGCCCGCCTGCAGGCCGGCGTCGCGCTTTTTACCACCTGACCCTGCCGCAGATCAGGCAGGGAGCGCTCGCCCTGGCCGGCCATACCGGCTGGGGCCTGCGCGAGATCATGACGCTGCGGGTGTCGAAATTCATCTGGTGGATACAGGGATTGCCGGTACATGGCGAGTAACGTTCAAACGACAACGATCACGATTGGTGGCTCGGTTTCCCGATCGTTGCAGGACGCACTGTCCTTCAGCAACGATGGCCTGAAGCGCCTCGGCGATGAAGCCGACAAGCTCGAGCGCAAGCTCAATGTCATGGGCAGATCGAGCAACCAGTTCGCCCGCATGCGTGCCGAGGCCGATGCGTTGCGCGCTTCCCAGGAAGCGTTGCAGCGGATCGAAGACAAGCGCACGGCGAATCTTGAGAAGCGCGAAAAGCTGGGCTCGGCGTTTGGCGATGCGCGCGGCATGCTCGGCAGCGCCATCACCACGCTGGCCAAACCGGTGGAGAATGCCGCCGGCTTCGCGCGCGAGAATCAGGCCATCGGCAACGCCGCCAACCTGACCCGCGCCCAGGTCGCTGCGCTGGGCCAGACCATCCTTGCCGAATCCAGCCGCACCCACCAGGGCGCGGGCGAGCTGCAGCGCGCAGTCAGCCAGCTGGTCGCCGCAGGCCTGGATGCGCAGACCGCGCAGTCCAGCCTGGGTGCAATCGGCCGCACCACCACCGCTACCGGCGAGAGCATCGACGATGTCACGTTGGCCGCATCGGGACTGCAGCAGGCACTGAAGATCAATCCGGCCGGCCTGCAATCGGCGCTTGATGTGCTGGTGGTGGCAGGCAGGAACGGTGGCCTGGGCCTGAAGGACATGGCCGGTGCACTGCCGGTGCTCGGCAACGCATTCCAGTCGCTGCAGATGCACGGCAACGCCGCCGCCGCCACCATGGGCGCTGCGCTGGATGTCGCCCGGCAAGGCGCCGGTGGAGCCGACGAAGCGGCCGGCAACATGCAGCGCTTCATGGCCAGCATCCTCTCGCCCGACCTGCAGGCACGCGCCAAGAAGGGCTTCAAGCTGGACCTGCGCAGGATCATCAGCGAAGCGCAGAGCAGCGGTGGCAACCCGTTCGACGCGGCGATGCAGGCGATCATCCAGGCCACTGCCGGTGACCAGGCGAAGATCGGCAAGCTGTTCGGCGATGCACAGGCGCAGAACTTCGTGCGTCCGATGATCCAGAACTGGGATGAGTACATCCGCATCCGCGACAAGGCGCTCAACAGCTCGGCGGGCACCACCGACAGCGGCTTTGCGGCCAAGCTGCAGACCGACCCGGAAAAGATCGAAGGCGCGAAGATCGCCGTCGACAACCTGTCCAAGGCCTTCGGTGCCGCGCTGCTGCCGGCCGTGGGTGAGGCGGCGGTGAAGCTGACCGAACTGCTGAACGGGGTTGCGTCGTTCGTGCAGGAAAACCCGAAGCTGATCGCCAATACCACCCAGGTCGTGGTCGGCCTGATGGGCATGCGCACTGCAGTACTCGGCGTGCGCTATGCGTGGACGTTCCTGCAGGGCCCGATCCTGGCGGTGCAGAAGGCCTTCGAGCTGTTCCGCGGCGGCAGCCTGCTGGCGCAGATGGGGCAGTTCGGTCCGACGGCAATGCGCCTGGCATCGGGGTTCCGCGTGGTCGCCACCGCCGTTGGTGCCATCGGCGGCGGTCCGATCGCCATCGCCATCGCCGCCATCACCGCTGGCGCCCTGCTGGTGCGCAAGTACTGGGAGCCGATCAAGGCCTTCCTCGGCGGCGTCTGGGATGGCCTCAGCGGCGCAGGAACCGCCGCCATGGGCGAACTGATGCGCGCCGTCGAGCCGCTGCGCCCGGCATGGGAAGCAGTCGGCGGGCTGCTGGGCCAGGCATGGGACTGGCTTTCCAAGATGCTGGCTCCCGCGCAGTACACCGGCAACGAACTCTCGCGCGTAGCGGAGATCGGCTCGCTGGTGGGCACGGCGTTGCTGGCCAACTTCCGTCTGGTCATCCAGGTGGTCGGGGTTGTGGTTGAAGCCATCTCCCTCCTCGGTGATGTCATCGGCACGGTCGCTGGATTCATCTCCGTCACGTTGGGCGGCGTATGGGATTGGATCTCCGAAAAGGCAACGGCGGCGATCGGCTACATCATGGCCGAGCTGGCTCCGCTGATGAACTTCGTCGGCGGGGTGATGGACAAGGTCGGTAGCGCCCTGGGCATGGCCAAAGATAAAGCAGTGGATGGTGCGCGTATGGCAGTGGGTATGGCCGACGGCGCAGCCGCCGGCTACGCCGCCGTGAGGGATGGCAAGGTCGCGATGCCACCCGTGCGTCTTGCCGTGGGCGGATTGCACAGCGCCGTCGTGGACCGCCGCGCACCTGGATTGCCTGCGCCGTCCCAAGGCCGCGCCGCACCGCCGATGCCCTCGTCTGCCACCGCACGCACCCCCACCACGGTGCAGCAGCAACAGACCAACAACATCACCATCCACCAGCAACCGGGTGAATCCAGCGAGGCGCTGGCACGGCGTACCGCCAACGCCCTGCAGCACCAGCAGGCCGTGCAGGCCCGCGCCACCCTGGGAGACAGGAACTAAGCATGAAGCGCGAGTTCGTAACCGGCGCAGTGGACAAGCTGCTGTCGCAATTCAAGGGCAATGATTCCGGCAACGCGCCGGTGCTGCTGATGCTGGGCGGCTTCAAGTTCAGCTTCAACACGGCCGTGTTCCAGCAGATCCAGCAGTCCAACGATTTCCGCTGGCAGGCCCAGGATCGCGTCGGGCAGATGCCTGCACTGCAGTACACCGGCCCGGGCTCGGCCACAATGACACTGCCAGGCGTTGTCTACCCGCTGTTCCGTGGCGCCGGCAACGAGATGTCGCAACTGCGCAAGCTGGCCAGCCAGGGAAAACCGCAGCGTCTGCTGACCGGCAAGGGCGGCAACCTGGGTCTGTGGGTCATCGAGAAAATCGACGTCACCTCCAGCGAATTCACCGTCGACAGCCAGATCCAGAAGCAGGACTTCACACTCACTCTCCGGAAGCACAGCGATGGCACGAACGTATAACACCCGCGATGGCGATGTCGTCGACCGCGTTGCCTACGCGCACTATGGCGAGCAATCGCCGGCGATCCTGCGCGCGGTGTTCGATGCCAACCCCGGCCTGGCCGCGCGCGGCCCGGTGCTCACTGCCGGCGTGGCGATTGTCCTGCCGGACGTGCAGCGCCCCGCCAAGGAACGCAAGGGAGTATCGCTATGGGATTGAACATCGCACCTGCGTTCCGCGTGGTGGCCAACAGCCAGGACATCACCGACAAGATCATGTCGCGCTTCAAGTCACTGCGCATCACCGACGAGACCGGCAACAGCTCGGACACGTTGGAGCTGCAGTTGGCCGACCACGATCCGAACGATCCGATCCAGCTGCCACCGGTGGGCGCGGAGCTGGAGGCCTTCATCGGCTACGACGGCGAAGTGCGGCGCATGGGCCTGTACGTCTGCGACGAGGTGGAGATTTCAGGCTACCCCGGCAGCATGACTCTGCGCGCACGTGCCGCGCCGTTTGAAACCAGCAAAGGCGGCAAGAACGATCTGCAGACGCAGAAAACGCGCACGTGGAAAAAAGGCACGACGATTGGCGACATGGTCAAGCGGATGGCCGCCGAACACGGCCTGATCGCTGCGGTAAGTGCGTCGCTGGCATCCATCGTGCTGCCGCTGACGGTGCAATCGCAGGAGTCGGACATGAACCTGCTGCTGCGCTTGGCCAAACAGCACGACGCCATCGCCAAACCGGGCGGCGGCCGGCTGATGCTGGTCAAACGTGGCGAATCGACCACCGCCAGTGGCGAGCGCATTCCGGAGGTGACCCTCACGCCGGCCGATGGCAGCAGCTACCGCGTCACCATCGCCGCCCGCGACGATGCCGGCACCACCATCGCCTACTACCGCGATGTGCGTGGCGCGCAGCGCCAGGAGGTGAAGGTGGGCAGCGGCGAACCGATCGTGCGCCTGCGCATGGCCTATGCCGACCGCGAAACCGCCGAAGCCGCAGCGCGCGCCAAGCACCGCGAGCAGGCGCGGCAGACGCGTACGCTGAGCTACAGCCTTCCAGGCCGCGAGACGCTGATGGCCGAGGCCACGGTGATCATGCAGGGCTTTCGCGATGGCGTGGATGGCGAGTGGCTGGTCAAGCGCGCCGAACACAGCATCGGCAGCGACGGCTATCGCACCAGCATCGAATGCGAGCAACCCAACAGCGCCGAATCGGTGAAGGCGGCCAGCAGCGCAGCGGTCAAGCAGACCCCGCAGGTGGGCAGCGAAGTGTAGATCCACGCCATGCGTGGACTGGCCTCCTAGCCCCTGCGCTGCCCGCAGTAGATCCACGCCATGCGTGGATGCTCTTCGCGCATCAGCTCACGTACTGCGCTTGGCCATTACCGAACGACCAGTTCTCCTTCTTCACTTCCACCAGATTGATGAACACATCCTCGCGGCGGATCCCCACCGCCGCGTGCAGTCCATCGGCAATACCGGCATACAGCGCCTTCTTCTGCTCCAGCGTGCGCCCTTCGTTCCAGGTGATCTGGATGCAGATGAAATCATCGGTGCGGGCGATGCCGAGATAACCCGGGTCGAACACGAGCGTGCCGGCGTCGTGCTCCTGGAAGATCTGGAAGCGATCGTCTTCCGGCACGCCGACGGCGCGCATGGCCTGGTAGATTGCTTCGCCGACACGCTGGCGATACTCGACGGATTTACCTTTGCGAAGATCGATACGGGCGAGCGGCATGGTGGCACTCCAGGGATGGGAGGGGACGCGGCAATGGGCCGAGATTACGCCCGCCGAGGGCGGCGGGACAGCGCATGGATGGAACCCTCTGCTTCCATCGATGGCATGCGCCGCGCGGAGTGACGTGATCGCCACGTTCGTGCATGCAGGGTGACGCCAGGCGCAGGGTCAGCGCGGTCGGTGAATGACGCCATCAGTGATGCGCTGCACGGCGTGCGGGTGCTGTCCCGCACAGATCGGGGAACTCGCGGTACGCCCGGGTGCAGTTGCGAAATTTCCTTACAGACCAGTGTGATTGTTCGACTCGATGATCGCCGGGCCGAGGCAGGTTGCCTTGGCCGGGATTGGCGTCTCGAATAAACGAACAGGCTCACTGGATGCTGCGATTTCTATCGCAGCAATGAGAATGCACCGACTGCCTTCAATGGCGGGCGGTGTGTGGGGATCGCAAGATCCGCCAGGCCTTTTCTCCCAGTGAGCTTTTCTGCCTTGGCACGCCAACCCGCACCGTCCGCCACCTTCTCTTTGGAAGGTGGCCCTATGCCAGTGAGGGTTCCACCATGACCAACAACACCGTCCTCATTCCGCGCCTGCACGCTCTGATCGGCGACATCGCCAGCAATGTTCCCGAAGACCTCGCACGCGAGATCGAGTGCGCACTGAAGGAGCAGCAGTTCCCTCCCGCGCAGCCGATGTTCTTCACCTTCCTGGATGCGATCCGCAGGGGAGAGGGCGAAGACGGCCAGCCGTGCACCACGCAGATGCTCAACGCACAGACCCTCGCCTCCCTCGGCCGTTCACTGTCCGCACTGACCGCCGTGCTCGATCTTCTGCACGCGGCAGAGCGCGCACGCGTGGACGGAAGTACCGACGGGCAGATCGGCGACTTCCATCGAAATGGTCTGCTGCTGGCCGCGCGCCAGATCGCGCATGCCGCGCAGACAGGTCTCGGCGATGCGATCACAGCGGTGGCAAACAAGCCCGGGTAAATCACGGGCAACAAAAAAGCCCCCATCGCTGGAGGCTTTTTTCGTTCTGCAACATGGTGGGCGGTACAGGGATCGAACCTGTGACCCTTGCCGTGTGAAGGCAATGCTCTACCGCTGAGCTAACCGCCCGGTGTGTTGCTGAGCCGCTCATTATAGGGCGGTTTTTCAGGGCGTCAACACCTTTTCACATCCTGTTTTCCCGGCCCAATTCCCCGATCAACCGGGCATGGCCCGGCCCCACCGGGCAGGCCAATCCGCAACCTCACATCGTATGCGTCGGCTTGTCCGAACCGGTCAGGCCGGCCAGGATCGTTTCGATCTTGTGGCGCACCGTCTCGCCTTCCTGGCCATCGGCCAGCTGCACGCCGATGCCGGCGGTGCGGTTGCCCTGCGCACCGGCCGGAGTCACCCAGATCACCTTGCCGGCCACCGGCAGGCGCTCGCTGGAATCGGGCAGGGTCAGCAGCAGGAATACCTCATCGCCCAGGAAATAACGCTTGGGCGTGGGCACGAAGATGCCGCCATTCTTCACGAACGGCATGTACGCGCTGTACAGCGCGGCCTTGTCCTTCACTGCCAGGGACAGGATGCCCTGGCGGGCGTTGCTGGCACTCATCGATTTCCCCTTGCGGCAGGCCGCTCGTTCACCTTGTTCCAGGCCAGCAGCAACTCGACCACCGCAAGGTCTGCGCGCACGGTGGTGCGCAGCAGGTCGCGGGTGCGGTTGGCCGCATCGAACCAGGCTGCAAGCTTGTGCAATCGCTCCGGCGTGGTCAAGGCATCGGTGCTGGCCTGGGCCAGCGCCAGGTCGGCGGCGAAGCGCAGGCGCAGCGCCGCGTTGTCATCGGCGCACCACTTCTGCGCCAGCTCCACTGCGCCGGTCTTGCCGGCGGCCAGCTGTTCCAGCTCGCGGCCGACCTCGCGACGCAGGCTCAGGCCATCTTCGCGCAGCCAGTTGTCGGCCTGCCCGGGATGGCCGCGTGCTGCATCCAGTGCCTCATGCGCGGCCGCTTCGCTGTGGCCCTGCTGCTGCAGCCAGGCCAGCGCTTCCTCGTGCGGCGGCAGCTTGAATTCCAGGCGCTGGCAGCGGCTGCGCACGGTCTGCGGCAGGCGCGCCGGGTCACTGCTGATCAACCACAGGTAACGCCCGGGTTGCGGTTCTTCCAGGGTCTTCAGCAGCGCATTGGCGGCCGAACGGTTGATGGCATCGGCCGGGTCGACGATCACCACCTGCGCCACGCCGTACTGCGGGGTCAGCGCCAGCTTGTTGCTGATCTCGCGCACCTGCTCGATCACGATCTCGGTGCGCAGCTTGTCGCCACTCTTGTTCGGAATGAAGCTGATCAGCTGCAGGTCGGGATGCGTGCCGGCGGCAATCAGCTGCCGGGTGCGGGTGGCATGCGAGGCATCCCCGCGTGCCAGCACGTGGTCGGCCAGCGCCAGGGCCACTTCGCGCTTGCCCAGCCCGGCCGGGCCACAGATCAGCAGGCCATGGCCCAGCCGATCTGCATCCAGTGCGGCCACGGTCTGGTCGAACGCGCGCTGCTGCCAGGGCGAGAACGTACTCATGCGCCCTCCCCTTGCTGCAGCCAGCGCTCGACACGTGCAACCACATCGGCGGCCACGCGCTCCTGCACCTGGCCTGCATCAACCAGCGCGAAACGCTGCGGGTCCTGCTGCGCACGGCTGCGGAACACTTCGCGCACGCGCTGGAAAAAATCGTCCTGCTCGCTTTCGATGCGGTCCGGCCACAGGTCGCGGCCGTTGGCACGCGCGCGGCCGACGGCCACGTCCACGTCCAACAACAGGGTCAAACCGGGCAGCAGGCCCACGGCGCGGCGCTCCAGGTCGGCGATCCACTGCGGGTCGAGGCCGCGACCGCCGCCCTGGTAGGCATAGCTGGAATCGGTGAAACGATCGCTGAGCACGTAGGCGCCGCGCTGCAGCGCCGGCTGGATCACCTGGCGCACATGCTGCGCGCGCGCGGCGAACACCAGCAGCAGCTCAGCCTCGGCACTGAGCGGCTCGGCAGCAATCTCGGCATCGGGCTTCAGCACCAGGCCGCGGATGCGCTCGGCCAGCGGCGTGCCACCGGGCTCGCGGGTCAACACGACCTCATGGCCGTGGCGGCGCAGGCACTCGCGGATGGCGTTGATGGCGGTGGTCTTGCCCGCGCCCTCGCCGCCTTCCAGGCTGACGAAACGGGGATGGCGAAGCAGCGCGGAACTCATTGCGCCGGAGTCTCCTGGGTGCGTTGCTGGCGCAGCTGCTGCAGGTAGCGGGCTACGGCGGCGTTGTGTTTGTCCAGGCTGGGCGAGAACACGTGTGCGCCACTGCCATCGCCCACCGCGACGAAGTACAGCGCATCGCCCGGTGCCGGTTGTGCAGCGGCCATCAGCGCATCGCGGCTGGGCATGGCGATCGGGGTCGGGGTCAGGCCAGAGCGGGTGTAGGTGTTGTAGGGCGTATCGGTGGTCAGGTCGCGGCGGCGGATGTTGCCGTCGTACGCCGCGCCGATGCCGTAGATCACGGTCGGATCGGTCTGCAGGCGCATGCCGATCTTCAGGCGGCGCATGAACACGCCGGCAATCTGCGGTCGCTCGCTGGCCAGCGCGGTTTCCTTTTCGATGATCGACGCCAGCGTCAGCAGCTCGTAGGGCGTGTTGATCGGCAGGTCCGGCGCACGGCTTTCCCAGGCTTCGTCCAGCGCCTTCTCCATCGCGCCGTGGGCACGCTTGAGCACGTCCAGGTCGCTGTCGCCGCGCTGGTAGACGTAGGTTTCCGGCAGGAACCGGCCTTCCGGATGCTGGCCGGCGAAACCGAGGCGATCCATCAGCGCTGCGTCATCGAGGGTGTCGGTAGTGTGCAGCAGCGGATCGGCGCGTTTGAGCGCGGCGCGCAGCTGGCGGATGTTCCAGCCTTCGATGATGGTGACGCGGTGCTGCAGCACCTTGCCCGCGCGCATGCGCAGCAGCAGCTCGCGCGGGGTCAGGTCCTTGCTCAGCGCGTACTCGCCCACCTTCAGCTTGCCGGCGGCGTCCAGCTGGCGGGCCAGCAGCTGCCATTGGGTGTCCTGGCCCTCGTCCACGCCGGCCTCGCGCAGCTTGCGCAGCACGCTGTTCATGCCATCGCCGCTGGCGATGACCACGCTGTCCGCACTGGGGGTCAACGGCACGTCGGCAAACTGGCTCTGCTTGTAGAAGAACCACGCGCCCGCGCCGGCCACGATGGCGGCCAGCACCAGCAGCAGCGTTACCACCAACAGACACCCGCGCTTGGCTCCCGCCATGGACTACCTCTGAACTCGATTCCGTCGTGCAGGATACCGTGCCCGGTGGGGCGGGGTCATGACCGGGGGCACGCGTCCGTGCCGAGCAACGGTCGGCACCCACCCGCCATCTCCAGTAGATCCACGCCATGCGTGGATGAACGGCCATGGGGGCATCCGTGCCGACCAACGGTCGGCACCCACAAGCCATGCCCGGCGGCGGCAATCGATCAACCCTGCTGCCCCAGCGCCCGCAGCAGGCCGCGGGCCTTGGCCCGGGTTTCGTCCAGTTCCTTGTCCGGGTCCGAATCGACCACGATGCCGGCTCCGGTGCGGAAGCTGACCTCGTTGCCGTCCACCTCGGCGGTGCGGATCAGGATGTTCAGGTCCAGGTCGCCATCGCGGTTCAGCCAGCCGAACGCACCGGTGTACGCGCCGCGTGGCACCTGCTCCAGTTCGCTGATGATCTGCATGCAGCGCACCTTCGGGCAGCCGGTGATGGTGCCGCCGGGGAAGGTCGCGGCGATCACCTCGCCCGGGGTGACGTCCGCGCGCAGCTGGCCGCTGACGTTGCTGACGATGTGGTGCACGTGGGCGTAGCTTTCCACGGTCATCAGCTCGTCCACCACGACCGTGCCGGGCAGGCAGATGCGGCCCAGATCGTTGCGCTCCAGGTCGATCAGCATCACGTGCTCGGCGCGCTCCTTGGGATGGCCGACCAGTTCCTGGATGCGCGCGGCATCGTCGTCGCCCTCGAAGCGCGGACGGGTGCCGGCGATCGGGCGGGTCTGCGCGTGGCCGCCATGCACCGACACCAGCCGTTCCGGCGACGAGCTGACCACATGCCGGCCGTGCGCACTGAACAAGCCGGCAAACGGCGCCGGATTGGCCCGCCGCAGCTGCGCGTACAGCGCCTGCGGGCTGACCGGTGCTGCGAAGTGCGCGCTCCAGCGCCGCGACAAGTTCACCTGGAACACGTCGCCGGCGCGCAGGTAGTCGATCACCCGGCGCACACCCTCGGTGAAGCGCTGTGGCTCGTCTTCGCTGACCGACTGCGGCGGCTGCCAGCCCTGCCCGGCCGGCGGCAGTTCACCCGCTACCAGCGTGACCAGCGAGTCCAGCAGTGCTTGCTCGCCCGCTTCGGCAATGAGGAAGCTGGCGTCGGCCTGGTGGTCATGCAGCACGGCGGCCGGGCAGCGCAGGGCAAGTGCGGTCGGCCGGCCGTCATCGCGCGCGCGCGCCGGCAGCACCGGCTCGACCTGGCTGGCCACTTCGTAATCGAGCATCAGCGCCCAGCCACCGCGGAACGGCAGCGCGTGGCCGCCGCCGTGCGGCAATCGCTGTGCCTGCCATGCGTGGTCCAGCGCCTGCAGGAAGCTGCCGGGCTGCACCGCGCCGTGCTGGTCGCGCACCTGGCCATCGGCGTCCAGCTGCAGCGTATCGCCCTGCGCGGCCAGCAGCAGGCTCCAGCGGCCCTGCGCAGTGCCCGAGGCGGTGGACTCCATCAGCAGCGGGAAACGCGCCGGGTCGCGCTGCTGCAGGGCCAGCAGGTCGATCGGGTGCGGCAGCGGGTGGATCAGCGGGGCGTGGGTCATGGCAGCCAGTTCGGGAGACGGATACACGGAAGCCGCCTTGCGGCGGCCTCGTGGTTGGCGGAGCCGAGCATGGCTCGACCCTACCGGTGCGATCAGACGCGCTTGAAGATCAGCGTGCCGTTGGTGCCGCCAAAACCAAAACCATTCGACATCACCACGTCGACCTTGGCCTGGCGTGCTTCGTTGGGCACGTAGTCCAGGTCGCAGCCTTCGCCCGGCTGCTGCAGGTTGATGGTCGGCGGAATCACGTTGTCGCGCATTGCCAGCACCGAGAAGATCGCTTCCACGCCGCCGGCAGCGCCGAGCAGGTGGCCGGTCATCGACTTGGTGGAGCTGACCATCATCTTGTAGGCGTGGTCGCCGAAGGCGGTCTTCATCGCCATGGTCTCACCGAGGTCGCCCAGCGGGGTCGAGGTGCCATGTGCGTTGAGGTAGCCGACCTGTTCCGGGGTGACACCGGCGTCCTTCATGGCCATGGTCATGCAGCGCGCAGCGCCTTCGCCGTTCTCGCTCGGCGCGGTCATGTGGTACGCGTCGGAGCTGGCGCCGAAACCGGCCAGCTCGCAATAGATCTTCGCGCCACGCGCCTTGGCGTGCTCGTACTCTTCCAGGATCAGGATGCCGGCGCCGTCGCCCAGCACGAAGCCGTCACGATCCTTGTCCCACGGGCGCGAGGCCTGTTCCGGAGCATCGTTGCGGGTGCTCATCGCCTTCATCGCGCAGAAGCCGCCCAGCGCCGTCGGCGAGGAGCCGCGCTCTGCACCGCCGGCCACCATCACGTCCGCATCGCCGTACTGGATCATGCGCATGGCGGTGCCGATGGAATGGTTGGAGGTGGCGCACGCCGAGACCGCCGAGAACGACGGGCCCTTCAGGCCGCTGATGATGCTCAGCTGGCCCGGCAGCATGTTGATGATGGTCTTGGGCACGTAGAAGGGAGAGATCTTCTTCCCTTCGTGGAATTCGATGGTCTGCTCTTCGATGCCGAGCAGGCCGCCGATGCCAGCGCCAACGATGGCGCCGATGCGGTCGGCATTGGCGTCGGTGATCTCCAGGCCCGAATCATGCAGGGCCATGAAGGCGGCACCGAGGCCGTAATGGATGAACGGGTCCATCTTCTTGGCATCCTTGCCGCTGACCCGGTACTTGCCGAACAGTTCGTTGTCGGCGGTGATGTCAAAGCCTTTGACCTCACCTGCGATCTTGGTGGTGAACCGTTCCAGGTAGGCATCAGAAACGTTGGTCAGCGGACCGATGCCCGAACGACCGTGGGTGATGCCTTCCCAGCTGCTGGCCAGATCATTGCCCAACGGCGAGACCATACCCAGGCCGGTTACGACGACGCGACGCTTCATTGCTGATTCTCCTGACCCGAACGTTCTTTGCGGGTAACGCGGTTTACTTCGGTGTGGTGCGCAAACACACGGGGCCGCAAACAGCGGCCCCATGGGGTGTCGTGCGCGCCGGACTCAACGCCCGCACGCGCACTGACGTCCTGCATCAGGCCTTGACGTGGGCCGTGATGTAGGTGATCGCAGCCTGCACGGTGCCGATCTTCTCGGCTTCTTCGTCCGGGATCTCGCACTCGAATTCTTCTTCCAGCGCCATCACCAGCTCGACGGTGTCCAGCGAGTCAGCGCCCAGGTCATCGACGAACGATGCGCTGTTGGTGACTTCTTCTTCCTTGACGCCAAGCTGTTCGATGACGATTTTCTTGACGCGTTCTTCGATGGTGCTCATGGGATATCGCTCCAGATGGAGTAGTGGTTCAAAAGTGGTCGCCATCAAAGGCGATGGCCGTGGGATAGTGTAGTGGAAACCGGCGCGACCTTGCATTGCAGCAAAAATCCTCGCAGATCAACCACTTGCGGCGCGATCCCTGCGCCCCTTGCTTACGGCATGTACATGCCGCCGTTCACATGGAGAGTTTCGCCGGTGATGTAGCCGGCAGCCGGGCTGGCCAGGAAGGCCACCGCATGGGCGATGTCCTCCGGCGAACCCAGGCGTTCGAGGGCGATGTCGCCGATCAGCGCTGTACGCGCTTCTTCCGGCAGCGCCTTGGTCATGTCGGTGTCGATGAAGCCCGGCGCGACCACGTTGACGGTGACCCCGCGCGAGCCGATTTCCTTGGCCAGCGACTTGGAGAAACCGATGATGCCGGCCTTGGCGGCGGCATAGTTGGCCTGGCCGGCGTTGCCGGTCACGCCCACCACCGAGGCGATGTTGATGATGCGGCCCTTGCGCGCCTTCATCATGCCGCGCATGACGGCCTTGCTGGTACGGAACACGCTGGTCAGGTTGGTGTCGATGATCGACGCCCAATCGTCTTCCTTCATGCGCATCAGCAGGTTGTCGCGGGTGATGCCGGCGTTGTTGACCAGGATCGAGATCGGGCCGAATTCCTTGGCGATACCGTCAAGCACGGCATCGAGCGCAGCGGCGTCGGTGACGTTCAGCGCGCGGCCGTGACCGCCGTGGGCAGCCAGGCGCTCGCCGATCGCGGCGGCGCCGGAATCGGTGGTGGCGGTGCCGATGACGGTGGCGCCCTGGGCGGCCAGCAGATCGGCGATGGCGGCACCAATGCCACGGCTGGCACCGGTAACCAGTGCGATTTCACCCTGCAGGGGCTTGCTCATGATGTTTTCCTCAGGCTGGGGCGGCCGCCGCACCCGCGCCGCTTGCAGCGGCCACCGGCACGGTCGGCAGGAACAGGGGCAATCAGGCCGACCACGTCTCGCGGGCGGTTTCGAAGTCGCCCGGGGTGGCCAGGGAACGGCCGTCGATGGCCTTGTCGATGCGCTTGACCAGACCGGTCAGCACCTTGCCCGGGCCGCATTCGGCGATCCGGGTGACGCCACGGGCGGCCAGCGCCTGCACGCAGCCGGTCCACTGCACGGGCTGGTACAGCTGCTGCACCAGCGCGGCGCGGATCGCGTCCACACCGTCGTGCACCTTGGCGTCGACGTTCTGCACCACCGGCAGCTGCGGCAGCTGCCAGGACAGGCCGGCCATCACTTCGGCCAGACGGTTGGCGGCTTCGCGCATCAGCGGGGTGTGCGAGGGCACGCTGACGGCCAGCTTGACCGCCTTGCGCACGCCCTTCTCGGCCAGCAGCGCCAGCGCGCGGTCGACCGCGGCAGCGTCGCCGCCGATCACGATCTGGCCCGGCGAGTTGAAGTTGGCCGGAACGACCACCTGGCTGCCGGCAGCTTCCGCGCAGACGTCCAGCACCAGCTGATCTTCAGCGCCGAGCACGGCGGCCATCGCGCCGACACCCGCCGGTGCGGCGTCCTGCATCAGCTGGCCGCGCAGGCGCACCAGGTGCGCACCGTCGTGCAGGCTGAGGGCGCCAGCGGCGACCAGGGCGGTGTACTCACCCAGGCTGTGGCCCGCCAGAACCGACGGACGCGGACCGCCCACGGCGTTCCAGGCGCGCCACGCGCCGATGCTGGCGGCCAGCAGGGCCGGCTGGGTGTATTCGGTACGGTTGAGCATTTCCTCCGGGCCGCCCTGGGACAACGCCCACAGGTCAACGCCGGCACCATCGGATGCCTCGGTGAAGGCCTCACGCACCTGCGGGTGCAGTTCGGCCAGCTCGGCCAGCATGCCCACAGACTGCGAGCCCTGACCGGGGAAGACAAAAGCGAGGGTGGATACGGTCACGCGGTCATCCGCTTGTTGCAATCGAAGCGGGCCATGATAAGGGGGAACATGCCGTGTCGTCTGTACGTGCGCGTATGCACGGCGGACCGCGATCAGCAGAGCAGCTGCAGGATGTCCAGCTCGCCGTCGGCAAACCAGTCCATGCACAGGCCGACCACCATCAGCAGGCCCAGCGTGGTGGCGCCATGGGTGATGAAGATGGAGTGGGCCAGCGCACGCGCCGAGCGCCCCAGCTTCATGCACACCCGCGCCAAGCGCTGCAGACGGCCGCTGACGGCGTGCACATGCGCGCGTACCGGTGCCTGCACCCCGTTCATCGCCTCGGCCATCATCGCCTGCAGGCTTTCGGGGCGGTCAGCGTAGTACTTGGCCACGCCGTAGCCGAACATCAGCCAGTCACGCGCCTGCGCTTCGGCCAGATCCATGACTTCCAGCGGATCTTCTTCGAAGTCGATGAAACCGACGTTCTGGCCATCCCAGGTGAGGTTGCGCGGCAACGGCTGGCCGAAATAGGCGCCACGTGCGTGTGCTTCGGCGATGGCCTGCATTGCCGCGGCCACGAGGCGATCGCGGCCTGCATCGTCGGCTTCGCGCAGGCAGGTATTGAACGAGCTGCCGTTGTCGCCGATCACCAGCGCGGCATGGCCGCTGCCGATCACCGCGGGCACGTTCACGCCCTGCGCCTGCAGTTCCGCCAGCCGGCGGGCCTCGGTTTCGCGCGCGGCGTCGCCACCGCGGTGCGGCGGCGGGCGCAGGGCATCGAGATGGAACCGGCGGGCAACAAAATTGAGCAGGCCCAGGGCCACCGCTCGGCTTCCTTCGCCGTACTGCTTCAGCCAGGCGCGCTGCCCTTCGATGACGATGGGCTCAACCATGACAGTCTCCTTTAACGCATTACGGCCCCAGAGGGGCCGTAACGACGGTTTCACGTTGTCGTAACTGGCACTATCAATAGCGCAGCAGTGCCGAACCCCACGTGAAGCCACCGCCGAACGCTTCCAGCAGCAACAGCTGGCCGCGCTCGACCCTGCCGGAACGAACAGCAGCATCCAGGGCCAGCGGCACCGAGGCCGACGAGGTGTTGCCATGCTTGTCGACAGTGACCACGACCTGGTCCATCGACATCTCCAGCCGCTTGGCAGTGGCTTCGATGATGCGCAGGTTGGCCTGGTGCGGGATCAGCCAGTCCAGGTCGGACTTGGTCAGGCCGTTGGCATCCAGGGTTTCGTCCACGACCGAGTCCAGCGCCTTGACGGCGTACTTGAACACGTCGTTGCCCTTCATGTTGATGGTGCCGCCACCGTTGTTGCCTTCACCGAAACCGACCGAGACGCCGACCGGATTCCACAGCAGCTCTTTCTTGCTGCCATCCGAATGCAGGTGGGTGCTGAGGATGCCGGTTTCTTCGTCGGCCTTGAGCACGACGGCGCCCGCGCCATCACCGAACAGCACGCAGGTGGTGCGGTCTTCCCAATCGACAATGCGGGTCAGGGTTTCCGTGCCGATCACCAGCACATGGCGGGCATCACCGGAGCGGATGAATTTGTCAGCCACGCTGAGCGCGAACACGAAGCCCGAACAGGCCGCGTTGACGTCGAAAGCGGGACAGCCGCTCACACCGAGCTTGGCCTGGATCAGGCACGCGGTGGAGGGAAAGATCAGATCAGGAGTGGTCGTACCGACCACGATCATGTCGAGCTGCGAAGCGTCGATACCAGCGGCTTCGATCGCACGCAGCGCGGCCTGGTAGCCGAGATCGCTGGTGGTTTCGCCTTCGGCAGCGATGTGCCGTTCACGGATACCGGTGCGCGTCTGGATCCACTCGTCCGAGGTCTCGACCATTTTTTCCAGGTCGGCGTTGGTCAGGACTTTTTCCGGCAAATAGCTGCCGGTGCCCGCGATCCTCGAATAGATCCGCTTGCTCATCATGTTTCCTGTTGCACGAGCCGCCGTTCACCGGCGTGCCCGGGAAAGAAGGCGAAGGCCGCTGCCCAGCGGGCAGCGACCTTCCGGCACATCAGTCTTCCTGGACAGCCGAAGACTTGGTCTGGATGACCTTCTTGCCGCGGTAGAAACCGTCAGCAGTGATGTGGTGACGCAGATGCACTTCGCCGGTGGTCGGGTCGGTCGACAGCTGCTTGGCGCTCAGGGCGTCATGCGAACGACGCTGGCCGCGACGGGACGGGGTAACACGGGATTTCTGGACAGCCATGGGATTGCTCCAAACTCGGTTCGTTTTGCTTCGTCGTTTCGTCGCACAGGACGCCAGCGTCCAGCACACTTTTCGCTTTCGCCGCAGCCGCCGACGACAACCGGCTGCTATTGTTTCTTCAATGCAGCCAACGCCGCGAACGGATTGGCCTTTTCAATTTCTTCTTCGGTCGGCGCCCAGTCCTTGTCGACTGCCTCACCGTACGGCGACAGGGGTACCACCGGCACCGCCAGCACCAACTCGTCCTCGACCAGGTCCAACGGACGCAGCTGGCCATCTTCCGGCACCAGCAACGGCTCGTACTCCTCCGGCAAAGACGATTCCTCGTCTTCCTCGCGGATCAGGCCAAGCCTCTGGGTCATCTTCACCGGCAGCAGGAAACGCTGCATGCTGCGCTGACAGGTCAGCGGCAACGCGGTATCGATGGTCAGTTCCACATAGGATACCCGCAAGATCTCGTCGCGACCGAATTCGAGCGAGTAATTACACTCACCTTCGGTATCTGCGACAAGCCCCTGCAGGCGAGTCAATTCAGCCAGGGGAACCTGACCGTCGAAGCGCCTTCGCGCTACGACCATCCGCCAGGCATCCAGCGTTTCGGGTACGTTCGCGGACATAAGCCGCCGAATATTAAGGATCGGCAGGTCGCGTGTCAAATGACTGCCATGAAGGCTTGCTGTGGCTGGCGGTAGCGGGCCAGACTGCCGCGCCCCGCCCCCGGAATTCCTGCATGCCTGCCTTGGTCCTGGCCTCCACCTCCCGCTACCGCCGCGACCTGCTGGAACGGCTGGGGTTGCCCTTCGACTGCGCACGCCCGCAGGTGGATGAGACTGCGGAGGCCGACGAGGCGCCGCTGGCGCTGGCGGCACGCCTGGCCAGCGCGAAGGCGGCCGAGGTGGCCGCCCGCCACCCCGGCAGCTGGGTGATCGGCTCGGACCAGGTGGCGGACCTGAACGGTCAGCCGCTGGGCAAGCCGGGCACGGTCGAGGCGGCCTGCGCGCAGCTGGCGGCAATGTCCGGGCAGACGGTGCGCTTCCACACGGCCATCAGTCTCATCCGATACGGAGAATCACTTTCGGCAATGGATACGACCCAGGTGCGCTTCCGCGCGCTGCAGGCGCCGGAGATCGCCCGCTACGTGGCCATCGAGCAGCCACTGGACTGCGCCGGCAGCTTCAAGTGCGAAGGCCTGGGCATCAGCCTGTTCGAGGCCATCGACAACCGAGACCCCACGGCGCTGATCGGGCTGCCGCTGATCGCACTGTGCGGATTGCTGCGCAGGGCCGGATTCGCGGTGCCGTAAAGTTGCCCGCCCGCAAGTACAGGGCCAAGCCATGCGTCGAGCCGAGTGCAGGCCCCTCACAGGGGGCACGAGGCCTCAGCGCTTTTCAACCACGAAGGGCTGCTCCTGCCACTGCTCCACGCTGCCATCGCGACCGTGCAGGCGCAGGCCCAGCCAATGTCGGCCAGGCGTCAGCGTGGTGGTATCCACTTCGGCATCAAAGCCGACCCGTGGATGCTGCGGGTCATTGGAATCGGACCAGAATGAGCGGATATCGTGCTCGCGGCCATAGCGTGCATCACCGATCGAACGCCCATCCACCAACACTTCGACACGCAGCAGACCGACGCCTTCCTTGAACGCCCAGCCCTTCACCGCCAACGTGCCCGACACCTTCTCAGCATTGGCCGGCGAGTCCAGGTAGGCCAGCGCAGGTGTCACGCACGCGCCCTGCGCGCGCTGCACCGGCAGGCGGAACAGCAGAAAGCGCTGGAATCCGTGATCGTTGCTGACCACGCGTGGCGGCGGCAGCGGCCCTACCTGTTCACAGATGGCGTGATAGCGGGCGAGCAGATCGCGGAAACGCTGATCGCTGGGCGACAGCACCAGCAGCATCGGCACGTCGCGCTCGCCTTCATGCAACTGGTTCCATTGCGCCAACTGCGCGGTACGGCCGTGCTTGTCATTGAGCGGATGCGGCAGCACGTCGATGTCACCACGGCCCAACTGGAAGCCCAGTTCGGCGCCCACCTTGAAGTTGCCGGCCAGCACGCGGCTGCCTTCCGGCATCTGCTGCAGTTCTTCGCGGACCGCAGCAGCCAGCGGCTGCCAGCCGGCAAAGTTGCGCGGGTAGTACTTGTCGCCGGCCAACTGCTCGCGCAGCGATGACGAGGACGCCATCAGGTAATAGCCGAAGGCCAGTACCATGCCCAGACCGGCCAGCCACCAGCCGGTACGCCGCAACCAGCGGGGCCAGCCGTTGAGGATCACCGGCACCGCCACCAGCAGGGCCAGGTAGCCCGGCAGCGGCCAATGGAAGCTGATGCGCTCGACGTCGGTGAAGAAGCCCAGCGCGAAGATACCCAGTGTCGATACGCCGCCGACCAGGCCGAAATAGCGCCACTGCACGCGCGCGCCGCCGCCGCTGCGGGTGCCGGCCAGTGCAGCTTTCCACATCGCGATGCAGAGGATGGGCGTCACCAGCATCGGCTGGATCACCAGGAACCACAGGCCGCGCCACTCGAACGCCCACGGATGACGCTCGACCACCTGGAACTTCAGTCCGGCATCGTGATTGTCGGCATTCCAGGCCAACAGCGGCAGCCATGCCACTACGCCAACGGCCAGGGCCACCCAGACGCGCGGATCGGCCAGCATGCGCCGGCCCTGCGGCAGCGCCAGCAGGGCAATGAAGCCGACGCCGATCACACCGATGAAGCGATAGTGGCTGAGCGCACCGATCAGCAGGCCCAGCGCCAGCTTCACTGCCGAGGAAGCGTCGACGTTGCGCAGCAGGCGTGCGCCGGCGTCCAGGCACAGCACGGCCGCCAGCGCCATCGGCACATCGGGCACAGCCAGCAGGCCCAGCGTGGCCGACAAGGGCATCAGCAGCGTCAAGCTGCCAGCCTGCCAACCGGCAACATTGCCGAACCAGCGCGCTGCGATGCGCGATACCAGCAGCGGCAGCAGTGCGCCGATGGCCAGGAACGGCAGGCGCAGCGCAAGCACATGCTGGCCGCCAAGCTCCACACCCAACCGGGTCAACCAGGCCGTCAGCCCCGGCAGATCCGAATAGGCCGCAGCCAGATGCTGGCCTTCCTGCCAGTAGAACGCCTCATCGACGAACAACGGCAGGCGTGCGGCCACGACCAGCTTGGCCGCTGTGACGAGCGTCCATAACCAGAGAAAAATCGTACGTGCGCGCTGTTCGCCCTGCATTGATGTATGGATAGAATCGACCGGTTACCGAACTTGAGACGACCATGACAGCTTCGTCCCCCATGCCCAGCATGCTAACCGATCAACTGCGTCAGTCCCTGCGCAATGCGCAGGACCAGGTCAACGCGCTGGTGCTGGGCAAGGTGCATGAGGTGCGGTTGGCCTTCGTGGCCCTGCTCTCTGGCGGCCATCTGCTGATCGAAGACCTGCCTGGTCTCGGCAAGACCACTTTGGCCCATGCCTTGGCCAGCAGCCTGGGGCTGAGCTTCCAGCGCGTGCAGTTCACCTCCGACCTGCTGCCTGCCGACGTGCTCGGCGTATCGGTGTATGACGCCGGCAGCCGCCAGTTCCAGTTCCATCCCGGGCCGGTGTTCACCCACGTGCTGCTGGCCGACGAGATCAACCGGGCGCCGCCGCGCACGCAGAGCGCCCTGCTGGAAGCGATGGCCGAGCAGCAGGTCACCCTCGACGGTCAGACACATGCCCTGCCCGATCCGTTCTTCGTGATCGCTACGCAGAACCCGGTGGATCTGTCGGGCACCTTCCCGTTGCCCGACTCGCAACTGGATCGGTTCCTGCTGCGGCTGGCGATGGGCTATCCCAGCGCGCAGGCCGAGCGTGAACTGCTGCGTGGCAGCGATCGTCGCGACCTGATCGCCCGCGCGCTGCCGCAGCTGGACGACAACCAGGTCCGCACGCTGCGCGAAGCGGTCGGCCAGGTGCATGTCAGCGATGCGCTGGTGGACTACGTGCAGGCTCTGCTGACCCGCAGCCGCCAGCACGCCGGCGTACGCGTGGGATTGTCGCCGCGCGCCGGCCTGGCCCTGCTGCGTGCCGCCAGGGCACATGCGCTGCTGCTCGGCCGTGGCCACGTCGTGCCCGAAGACGTGCAGACCCTGTTCGTGGCGGTGGCGGGCCATCGCCTGGTGGGCGAAGCCGAGTCCAGCACAGGGCCGGCGCTGGCACGGGCGATCCTGCAGACCGTCGCGGTCGATTGAAGATGGCATCGCATGCCCGGCGACTGCTGCAGATGGCACGCCCGCGTACGCCCGAGTCGTTACCGCAGCGGCTGGACCGCCGGCGCATCTATGTGCTGCCCACCCGCTTCGGCCTGTTTGTGGCCTGCCTGCTGGTCGCGATGCTGCTGGGCGCGCTGAATTACAACAACAATCCGGCCCTGTTGCTGGCGCTGCTGCTGGCCGCAGCCGCGATCGCCAGCACCATCGCCGCACACCTGCAGCTGTCGGGCGTACAGATCGATGCGATCTCCGCCGAGCCGGTGCCGGCCGGGCAACCGCTGCGCCTGCGCGTGGACCTGTCGCTGCGCGACCCGCGAGCGCGCCATGGCCTGCACCTGCAACTGGGCGACAGCGAGGTGTGGCTCGACCTGCCCGCGCACGGCCGCGGCGAAGCCGCGCTGGAAGTACCCAGCGAACGCCGTGGCTGGCTGGAACTGCCACGCATCCGCCTGTCCAGCACCCAGCCGCTTGGCCTGGTCAGGGCGTGGTCATGGGTGTGGCCTGAAGAACCCCTGCTGGTCTACCCGCTGGCCGAAGCGAAGGCACCGCCGTTGCCACAGCAGGGCAGCGATCCTCTGCACACCCGCGCCCATGCCAACGGCGAGGAACTGCATCAGCTGCGCCCGTATCGTGCCGGGGATCCACCCCGCAGCATTGCCTGGAAACACTCGGCGCGCCGCGACACGCTGCTGGTACGCGAGTATGAAAAACCGATAGGCATCGAGGTCGTGCTGGACTGGCGCGCGCTGGCCCCCTTGGGCCAGGAGGCCCGCATCGCGCGGCTGGCACGCTGGGTGGACAGCGCCGAGCGCGAAGGCCGTCGCTACACGCTGCTGCTGCCGATGCAGCCACCGCTTGGCCCCGGCCAGGGCGCCGGCCACCACCATCTGTGCCTGCGCGCGCTGGCATTGCTTCCCCATGACTGAGCCTACCCTGCTGCTGGACCGCAACACCCGCACGTGGACGCTGGCCAGCGCCGCACTGGCCTTGTTGCCGCTGCTGCTGCAGCTGCCCACCGCATTGGCCGCGTTGATCGCCGTGGCGGCGCTCGTCACCGCAGCACTGTCACAGCGCGGCGTGCTGCCGATGCCGGTGCGGGTACTGTTGGTGCTGGGCATGCTTGCTGCCATCGTCTGGCAGATGGGGGCAGTGCGCCCCGGCCGGGATACCGGTTGCGCGCTGCTGGCGGCGATGCTGGCCATCAAGTCAAGCGAGCTGCGCACGCTGCGCGATGCACGCAGCCTGCTCGGCTTTGCCCTGTTTTCACCGTTTGCTGCCTTCCTGCTCGACCAGGGGCCGCTGACCACCGTGCTCGCCGTGCTGGCCGGCGTCAGCGCCCTGATTGCGCTGCAGCGCTTGGCGCAGGGTGAAGGCCGCAGTGCGCCGCCGCCGCTGACCACGCAGCTGCGTGGTGTCGGTCGCCTACTGCTGATCGGCCTGCCGCTGGCGCTGGCCTGCTTCTGGCTGTTCCCGCGGTTGGCCACGCCGCTGTGGGGCATTCCCGAACGCGCCGTCGGCACACCGGGGCTGTCGGACACGATGGAGCCGGACAAGTGGCTGGACCTGATGGCCGACGACACCCCGGCCCTGCGGGCGCAGTTCTTCGGCGCGGTTCCAGCGCCGGCACAGCGCTACTGGCGCGGGCCGGTACTGACCCAGTTCGATGGGCATGTCTGGCGACGCGACCGCCGTACCGAAGGTCTGCCGCCAGCCATCGTGGAACACGGCACGGAGGGCTGGGACTATCAGATCGATTACGAACCCACCGACCGTCGCCAGCTGGTCGCGCTGGATCTCCCTACTGCCGCACCAGAGGGCAGCCGGCTGGATGCAGCCCTGAGCCTGAGCAGCGACCGCGCATTGTCCGCACTGAGCCGGTGGCGCCTGCACTCGGCTCCGCCGCAGCGCTTCGATGCCACGCTGTCGTCGTACCAGCGTCGCGCTGCGCTGCAGTTGCCCGAAGGCTTCAACCCACGCACGGCAAACCTGGCCCGACAGTGGCGGCAGGAAGCGGGAAACGATGACGACGCCGTGGTCCGTCGCGCCCTGGCGTGGATCACCGCGGACTTCTCGTACACGCTTGAAACACCGGCCGCCGGGCGTGATCCGGTCGATGCATTCCTGTTCGACTACAAGGCCGGCTACTGCCAGCATTTCAGCTCTGCCTTCGTGGTGCTGATGCGCAATGCCGGCATTCCCGCGCGGGTGGTCACCGGGTTCGCCGGCGGCACGCGCAACCGGATCGGCGACTACTGGGTGCTGCGGCGGATGGACGCCCACGCCTGGGCTGAGGTATGGCTGCCGCAACGCGGCTGGGTACGCATCGATCCGACAGCGGCAGTAGCACCCGAGCGCATCCTGGACACGCTCGACGACCGCCTGCAGGCCGGGGCCGATACCGGCCTGCAGCACCGCTGGCTGCAGCTGGGCCAGGTCGGCGACTGGATGCGCAGGGGCTGGAACGAACTGGTGCTGTCCTTCGACGCGCGCCGCCAGCAGCAGTTGCTGCAACCGTTCGGGCTGGACGACCTCGGCCCTGGACAGCTGCTGGCCGGCTTCGTGACGGCCGCGTTGCTGGCGCTGGCGTGGATGGCGTGGCTGCTGGCCCGTGGCGAACGCGAGCGTGACCCGCTGCTGCGCGCCTGGCACCGGCTGGGGCAGCGCTATGCGCGGCTGGGTCTGGGCCGCGAACCGCACGAACCGGCCCTGCACTGGGCCCGCCGGATCCACGCACAGCGCCCCGACCCGGCCCTCATCACACTCAGCCAGCGTTTCGCTGATGCACGCTACGCTGGCACTTGTACCGAGCTCGCCCCATTATTGCGGGACCTGCGCAGGCATCGCCCGACTTCCGGAGCCTCCCCATGAATACCAAGTTCCTCCTCACCGCCGTGGCCGCCCTGGCCTTGTCGGCCTGCGCCACGGCCCCCAAGCCGCTGCAGGGACAGTTCAGCCTGGTTTCCCCGCGCGACTCGGTTGCCACCCAGCAGGTCGGCACGCCGGTGCGCTGGGGTGGCCGGATCATCGAAACCAAGCCCGGCCAGGGCGAGACCTGTTTCCAGATCATCTCGCGCCCGCTCAACGGCAGTGGCCGCCCGAACACCACCTCTTCCGACGCCAGCGACGGCCGCTTCATCGCCTGCCGCGCCGGCTTCTACGATCCGGCCGTGTTCGAAGCCGGCCGCGACGTGACCTTCATCGGCAAGATCGATGGCTACGCCAACACCCGTATCGGCGATTACGACTACCGGCTGCCGAAGCTGTCTGCCGACGTGATCTACCTGTGGCCGGAGCAGCGCCAGGTCGATGTGGTGCCCTACCCCTACGGACCGTGGGGCCCGGGCCCGTATGGCCCGTACTGGGGCGGTTACCGCGGCTGGGGCTGGTGGTAGTCCAGGCCCGGTAAGCATGATGCACAAGGCCGCCCATCGGGCGGCCTTTTTTCATCCACGCATGGCGTGGATCGACAGCGCACCAACAACAGTAGATCCACGCCATGCGTGGATGGCCGCCTCAACGCCCTGGTGTACCGAAGTGGCCCAGCGGCGCGCCAGCCAGCAGATGCATGTGGATATGGAACACGGTCTGCCCGGCATCTTCGCGGCAGTTCATCACGATGCGGTAGCCGTCCTGCGCGAAACCTTCCCGACGCGCGTACTCGGCGGCGGCCAGCGCCAGCTTGCCGATCAGGTGCGCCTGCGACGGCTGCAGGTCATCCAGGGTCGGAATGATCTCGTTCTTCGGAATGAACAGCACGTGCACCGGCGCCTGCGGCGCGATGTCCTTGAACGCCAGCACGTCGTCGTCTTCATAGACGATGGTGGCCGGGATCTCGCGACGGATGATCTTGCTGAAGAGGGTTTCGCTGCTCATGGTCGGCCTCGGCGGGGTGTTTTCCGCATTGTAGGCCGGTAACGCCGGGGCATGCCCGGCATCGACTCAATCGCGCACTTCGCTACGGGTGCCGAACGCGTGCGACAGCGTGCCGCGATCGACATACTCCAGCTCACCACCGAGGGGCAGGCCCTGGGCCAGTCGACTCGGCCGCACCTGGCGGGCGCGCGCCAGCTGCGCGAGATAGTGCGCGGTAGCTTCGCCTTCGACGGTGGCGCTGGTGGCAATGATCAGTTCCTGCACCTCCGCCTCGGCCAGGCGCTGTTCCAGCTGCTCCAGACCCAGCTCGCGCGGGCCGATGCCATCCAGCGGCGACAGGCGCCCCTGCAGCACGAAGTAAACGCCGCGATAGCCGGTGGCGTTCTCGATCGCCAGGCGGTCAGCCGGCGATTCCACCACGCACAGCTGGCTGCGCTCGCGGCTGCCATTGGCGCAGGTCGGGCACAGCTCGGTTTCGCTGAAGTCGCGGCACTGCGCACAGTGACCGATGCGTTCAACCGCCTGCGCCAGCGTCTCGGCAAGGCGTTTGCCACCTTCGCGCTCGCGTTCGAGCAGGTGGTAAGCCATGCGCTGCGCCGTCTTCTGGCCTACGCCAGGCAACACCCGCAGTGCATCGATCAGTTGTTCAAGCAGGGGTGCGGACACGGCGGCGTGTTCTGTAGAGCCGAGCGTGCTCGACTGGAAATTGCGGGCAATCGAGCACGCTCGACGCTACACAGTGCATGGCACCCGGCAGTGCGGGTGCCAGCCCGGACATCAGAACGGCATCTTCATGCCCGGCGGCAGCTGCATGCCGGCAGTGGCCGAACCCATCTTCGACTTCGACTCGGCGTCGATCTTGTTCGACGCGTCGTTGAAGGCGGCGGCGATCAGGTCTTCCAGCATTTCCGGATCGCTGGCCAGCGACGGATCGATGCGTACCTTGCGGCACTCCTTGGCGCCGGTCAGGGTAACGCTGACCATGCCGCCACCGGCGCTGCCGGTCACTTCGATCTTGGCGATTTCTTCCTGGGCCTTCTGCAGGTTTTCCTGCATCTTCTGGGCCTGCTGCATCAGTTGGGCGATATTGCCGCGCATGTCGTCTTACTCGTCAAAAGAACGGATGGAATCGGAAACAACCCGGGCGCCGTGCTGCTGGATCAGCAGCTGGACTTCCGGGTCGTCCATGAAAATGGCCTCGGCAGCCTGCTGCCGCTCGCCACGCTGGCGGTCGGCGCGCTGGTGCAGGGTCTCGGCCGGGACCTGCTCGGTTTCCACGGTTTCGACCACGATCTTCAGCGCGTGGCCAAGGGACTTTTCCAGCACCTCGCCCAACGCTGCCAGCGCGCGCTCGGAGCGCAGGTATTCAAATCCGGGCGAAAGGCCCAGTTTCAAGACCCCATGCTGGCAACTGATGAAGGCCGCATTGGCCGCAAGCTGTCGCGACGGACCGCTGAGGCCACTGTTGGCGATCAGGTCGAGCCAGTCCTCGGCACAGGCCAGGTCACTGACGCTGCCTGCCGGCGAAGCTTTTTCCTTTGCCGCAACCGGTGCCGGGGCGATGTCGATACCCTCGGCACGGAACGAACGCTCCGGCGCGGCAACAGCCTCTGCAACCGGCGGTGAAGCCGGCGCCGGCGGCTCGTGCCACGGCGCGACCATCGCCGCGTCGGGCGTTGCCATCTCGGCCGCCATCGCTTCATCGCGCGCGCCAGCCGCGTCGGTCGCCCACGGCGGCAGGTCATCTGCCTCGGCAGGTGCCTTGGGCGTGGCCGCCTCGGGAGCCAACTGCGCCTTCATCGGCAGCGGGGATCCGGGTTCCTCGATCGGAGCCGGTTCAGGTTCCGGGGTCGGATCTGGTTCCGGGGACGGCTCGGGCTCCGGCTCGGGTTCGCGCTGTGGCGCCGGGTTCGGCGTCTGCGCGGTTGCCTCCGCCGACACGGGTACCGCAATTGCCTGGGTGGCCGCTGCGGCTTCTGGTGCCGCAGCAGCGGCCGGTGCAGCTCCTTCGTGGCTGCCAGCAAGGCCGCCCCCGGTCTGGCCCGTACCGGTCGGTGCGCTGCCACCGGAGGATTCCGGAGTACGCGGCACCGACGGCACGGCAGCCGCAGGGCGGAACGCCAGCATGCGCAGCACGGCCATTTCAAAGCCGGCGCGCGGGCTCGGCGCCAATGGCAGATCGCGACGACCATTCAGGGCCATCTGATACCAGAGCTGGACCACTTCCGGGCGCAGGCGTTCAGCAAACACGCTGGCATCCAATCCCTCGGCAGCGGCGGACGCGCCCGGCACCAGTTGCTGCACCTGGATGCGGTGCAGGCCCTCGGCCAGCGCATCGAGCACCCCGCTCCAGTCCGGCGAGAACTCGGCCAGTGCTGCCACCACCTGCAGCAGGCGCGGGCCATCGCCCTCGGCCAGGGCATCGAGCATGGCGGCCACCTGGGTGCGGTCGACCGTGCCCAGCATGGTGCGCACCACGTCCTCACGCAGCGCACCGCCGGCATAGGCAATGGCCTGGTCGAGCAGCGACAGGCCGTCACGCAGGCTGCCGTCGGCAGCCTTGGCCAGCTGCACGATGGCGGTCGGGTCCGACTCGATCTCCTCGGCGGCGAGGATGCGGGTCATCTGCCCCTGGATCTGATCTTCATCCAGGCGCTTGAGGTTGAACTGCAGGCAGCGGCTGAGCACGGTGACCGGCAGCTTCTGCGGGTCGGTGGTGGCCAGCAGGAACTTCACATGCTCCGGCGGCTCTTCCAGCGTCTTCAGCAGCGCATTGAACGCAGCCTTGGACAGCATGTGCACTTCGTCGATCAGGTACACCTTGTACTTGCCACGCGAGGGCATGTACTGGGCGTTCTCGATCACTTCGCGCACATCGTCCACGCCTGTGTTGGACGCGGCATCGATTTCCAGCAGGTCGATGTAGCGACCGGCGTCGATGTCCAGGCAGGCCGCACACTGGCCGCAGGGATCGGCACTGGTGCCCTGCTCGCAGTTCAGCGACTTGGCGAAGATGCGCGCGATCGTGGTCTTGCCCACGCCGCGGGTACCGGTGAACAGGAACGCATGGTGGACCCGGCCGCTGTCGAGCGCATTGCTGAGCGCACGGACCACGTGTTCCTGGCCCACCAGCTCGGCAAAACGCTTCGGACGCCACTTGCGGGCAAGGACGAGATAGGACATCAGGCCACCGTCTTCCATCGGATGTTCCATTGTGCCACGCCTGTCCAGCCCTCTCGCCCTGCAAACCAGTGCTTGTGTCCTGCCGCTGCGCCCGCTAGAATCTGCGCCCCTGCTGAGGCGTTTGCCGATGGCAGGGATCCGGAGAGGTGTCCGAGTGGTTGAAGGAGCACGCCTGGAAAGTGTGTAAGCGTCTAAACCGCGCTTCGGGGGTTCGAATCCCCCTCTCTCCGCCAGATAAATAAAAAAGGCTGCCCTTCGGGCGGCCTTTTTTATTTATCTGGCTGGGGACGCGAAGTGCGCTGCGCGCGCTTCGCCCCAAACGTTGCTGCGCAACGTTCGGGCCCCTCCCTTCGCCTGCCTCTCCCCGCCCCTGTCGGGGCAGCCCCTCAACAGAGGGGCTTGTTCCCCCAGATACGGCAGTAGATCCACGCCATGCGTGGATGCGCGCCCGCCCGGCTTTGACGGCCCGCAGGGGTAGAGCCGGACAGCAGACCTTTTTTATTCATCTGGCTGGGGACGCGACGCGCGTTCCGCACGCTTCGCCCCCAAACGTTGCTGCGCAACGGTCGGGCCCCTCCCTTCGCCGGCCTCTCCCCGCCGCTGTCGGGGCAGCCCCTCAACAGAGGGGCTTGTTCCTGCAGATACGGCAGCAGATCCACGCCATGCGTGGATGCCTCGGCCCGGTCGCATCGACTACCCGCCCTTGGTCGAGCCTGTCGGCGCGCCCCGCCTTGGCGCCCTCACCTGTCGCTGAACAGCTGGTTCAAGGCCGCATAGCCTGGTGCGCCCTCGGGCATCGTCATCACACCGCCGAGAAAATCCGTGGTTGCCGCAGCCATCGCCGCCCATGCATGCATGAACAAGGCCGGGCCCGCGCTCAGCCGCCGCACGCCGGCCTGAGACAGCGCAGCAAACGGCGCCATCCCTGGCAGCCACATCAGGTTGAGAGGCAGCGACACGCCGCCGGCAACCGCAGCAGCCTCGTCCAGCGCGCGAAGCCCGGGCACGAAGCCGCCGTCGGCACCGGCACGTGCATAGGCCTGCAGCCGATCGATGCTCATCCCCACCGCCTCGTCCCCTTCGGCCAGGCCGCGCAGATACACATCGGTGCGCGCATTGATGAACAGCGATCGGCCGCCCAGCGCCGAACGGATGGCGGTGATCTTGCCCACCAGCGCCGCAGGGCTGCCGGCACCGTCTTCGATGTTGATCCCTACCGCACCCGCCTCCACCAGGCGCAGCACCCGCTCAGCGACCGCATCGGGGACATCGCTGTAACCGTCCTCGATATCGACCGTGACCGGCAGCGAGGTCACACCAACAATTTCTGAAACCCGCTGCAGCAGCGCGGTATCCGGCAGCGCACCGCCATCGGCATAGCCGCAGGACCACGCCATGGCAGCACTCGATGTTCCCACCGCGACAGCTCCCAGCTGCTGGACCAGGCGGGCGCCACCGGCATCCCATACGTTGGGCAGCACATAAAGACCAGCGCGTTGATGGAGTTGAACGAAGTTCTGGTGAACGTTGGACATGGAACCTCCTGATGACGGGGACCCGCAGTCTGCGTCCGGACCGGTTTCCGGGCTCGCCATATCCGGACATCAATGGTCCGGACCTCGCGCACAATGTGCCCGCCACCACGATGACAGTCATTCATGACACCCCGCCCCTACCGCTGCACCGACGTCACCGCCTGCCTGTCGATCTTCGACAGCAACGTGCCCACCTACTTCGCACCGGCAGAGCGGGGTGACTTCGAGCGCTTCCTGCACGAACACGCCGTGCCACGCGCCTTCCAGGTGATCGAGGTCGAGGGCCAGGTGGTGGCCTGCGGCGGCCTCTGGCACTGCGGCGATGGCAGCGCCAGCTTGTGCTGGGGCATGGTCGAACGAAGTCGCCACAGACAGGGGCTGGGACGCGCACTGGCAGTGGCCCGCTTGCATCAGGCTGAAGCAGACCCATCGGTCCAGCGCATTACGCTCAGCACCAGCCAGCACACGCAGGGTTTCTATGCCGGCCTCGGCTTCCAGGTGGTACGCGTGGTAGCCGATGGCCACGGCGCCGGAATCGACGCCGTGGAGATGCAGCGCGTGCTGTAACCCGGCTCTCGACGGATCCACGCATGGCGTGGATCCGTCGAAGACACGCGCTGGCTCAGAACCCGACGCGCAGGTTCAACTGGCCACCGATATCGTTGCGACCGTCGCCATGCTGGCCCTGCACGAACAGCGACAGCTGGCTGCTGCGTCCCAGGCCGACGGCCACACCGACCTGGCTGACCAGTGCGTTGCGCGCCATCACGGCACTGTAGGCATCGAACGCCGTGCCACCGACGGCGAAGCTCTGCCGGCTGGCCACGTCGGTGTCACCGGACGCATGCTGCCAGCCCAGCCCGACCGTCAGCTGTGCCGGATAGCGCTCGCCGCTGCCCACATCCCAGCGGCCGCGTACGCCGACGGTGCTGACATTGAGCGTGTCCTTGCCACCCTCCAGTACCAGCGCCGCGCTGCCGCCCTGCTCCACCGCGCGATCGCTGTCCACCCAGTGCTTGGTGAACTGCACATACGGTTGCAGTTGCGCCCTGCCATGGGTCCAGGTCCAGCTGCCTTCGATCTGGGCGATGGTGACATCCGAATCCTGGCGGCTGTGCAGCGTCTGTGCCAGCAGCGGCACTTCACGCGTGGTGCGCGTGCGGTAATCGCCGCGCGACACACTGCCACCGACCGCAAGTCCGTTGTTCCACTCGCCCTGCGCATACAGTCCATAGGTGTTGCCACGCAGGCGTGCACGCGACTGGCGATCGTACAGCCGCGTATCCAGCCGCTCGCTGCCCGCCGCCGCCCCCAGCACCACATGCTCGCCGAGCTTCCAATCGACGCCGGCCATCAGTGCATTGCGGTTGGCACGGATCTCGTCACCGTTGCCATCGCCGTCCTGCTTGAACACCTTGCCGCTACCCGCCAGCCATGCCGAAGCACGCTCGCCACGCACCGTCGGCAGCTCGCTGCCAAGACGCTGGCGGATGCCCTCTTCCAGGTAGTTGTCGTACAGCAGCACTGCACGGCTGGCTGCATGCACTTCACCGGAGAGCTGGTTGAACGCGTTGCGCGCGGTGGCGGTGTCGTAGGCCAGCAGCGTGTTGTACAGGCCCAGCGCCGCGCCGGTCTGCGGCAGGCTGTCCAGCGCCGATGCCACGCCCAGCTGGTTGCGGGTCTGCGCAGCCGTGACGAAGGCCGCTGTCTGCTTCACATCGATCTTCAGCTGCGCGGCATTCGCTGTGTAGACCGGGCTCAGTGAGAGGAACGCCGAGGTGGTGGTGGGGGGCACGAACTGCCCGCTGACGCCGCCGCCTGCGTTGATGATCGTGTACTGCTGGCCCTGCTGGTAGCTGGTGTTCGGGTCGATGGCATTGACCACCACCGATGCACCACCGATGTTCGCGCTGCCGCCCACCTGCACCACGTCACTGCCGGTAGCGCCCAGGTCGACCGACAGCGTGCTGCCCGGTGCCAGGGTCAGGTTGCCGCCCACGGTGATCGCGCCCGTACCGTTGCCGCCACTGCTGCCATTGCCCGGGCCGTTGCCCGGCGACAGCACACCGCCGCTGCTCACGGTGACGCCGCCAGCGCTGCCGCCGATGGTGCCGGTACCCGACAACGTGGTGCCGCTGCCGATGGTCCATTGGCCACCGACGGTGCCGGTGACATTCAGGCCACCACCGGTGACCTGACCGGTACCGGTGAATCCGCCACTGTTGCCGCCCAGGTTGAGCAGGCCAGGGCCGGCCTGCACGATGCTGCCCGCGCCACTGATGCTGCCACCCAGCGTGGTGGTGCTTCCGGTGTTGACCACCAGGCCACCGTTGTTGGTGATGTTGCCGGTGACCGCGCCGCTGGCGCCGCCGTTGCCGATCTGCACGGTACCGCCGGTGTTGATCGTGGTGCCACCGGTATAGGTGTTGTTGCCGGTAAGGACCAGCGTGCCGCTGCCGGCCTGGGTCAACCCGCCGCTGCCACTGACCACGCCACCAAGCGTGGTATTGCCGCCGACGTTGAACACCAGGCTGCCGTTGTTGCTGACGTTGCCGGTGATCGCACCCGTGGCGCCACCATTGCCCACCTGCAACGTACCGCCGGTGTTGATGGTGGTACCGCCGGTGTAGGTGTTGTTGCCGGTCAGGGTCAGCGTACCGGCACCGGCCTGGGTCAGACCGCCGCTGCCGCTGACCACGCCCGCGAGCGTAGTGTTGCCACCCACGTTGAACACCAGGCTGCCGTTGTTGCCGACGTCGCCGATGATCGACCCCGTTGCACCACCATTGCCCACCTGCAGGGTGCCACCGGTATTGATGGTGGTGCCGCCGGTATAGGTATTGTTGCCGGTCAGCGTCAGCGTGCCGCTGCCGGCCTGGGTCAGGCCACCGCTGCCGCTGACGGTGCCACCGAGCGTCGTGTTGCCCGACAGGTTGACCACCAGTGCGCCGTTGTTGGTCACGTCGCCGACGATCGCACCGGTCGCGCCGCCATTGCCGATCTGCAAGGTGCTGCCACCGTTGATGGTGGTGCCACCGGTGTAGGTGTTGTTGCCGGTCAGGGTCAACGTGCCGGTGCCGGTCTGCACCAGGCCACCGCTGCCACCGATGGTGCCACCGAAGGTGGTGCTGGCATTGCTGCCGCCGGTGGTCAGGGTGGAACCGCCGAGCACCACGTTGCCGCTGGCAACACCGGCCAGGCCACCAATGGCCTGGTTGCCGGCCGCACTGATGTCCAGCGTTCCGGCGCCGGCCAGGTTCACCGTGCTGGCCGAGGACAGGCTGCCACCGGCGGCGACCGCCAGGGTGCCGCTGTTGATCGTCGTGGTGCCGGTGTAGCTGCTGGCACCGCCCAGGGTCACCGTCGCCGCACCATCCTTGAGCAGGCTGCCACTGCCGGCGATGTCACCGTCCAGCGTCAGCGGCGTGCCCCCCAGCAGGGTCAACGTGCCGCTTGCCAGCTGCACGTTGTTGGCCAGGGTCAGCGGCACACTGCCGTCCAGCGTGGCGTCACCGCCTACGGTCAGCGTGCCGGTGCCCAGGGCACCACTGCTGCCCAGCGACAGACCACCGGCATTGAGCGCCACTCCGCCACCGAAGGTGTTGTTGCCGGTGAGGCCGAGCACGCCGGCACCGTTCTTGACCAGGCCACCGGCGCCACTGATGTCCCCGGCAAAGGTGCTGTTGCCCGCTGCGTTGGTGGTCAGTGTGTTGCCGCCAAGGCTGATCGTGCTGCCGGCGACGCCGGACAATGTACCGATGGCCTGGTTGCCACCGCTGGAGATGTCAAAACCGGTACCGGCGTTGGCCAGGTTCACTGCGCCGGTAGCGGCCAGGCTGCCACCGGCGCCGATCGCCAGCGTGCCGGCGTTGATGGTGGTGCCGCCCGTGAAGGTGTTGGTGCCGGTCAATGTTTCGGTACCGGTGCCCTCCTTGATCAGTCCACCGGTGCCGCCGATCGAACCACTGAACACACCATTGGTGGCATCGCCGATGGTCAACGTGTTCGCGCCGAGGTTGACCGTGCCATTGCCGATCAGCGTGCCGAATACCTGCGTGCCGCTGCCGGCCGAAAGATCGAAGGTGGCACCCGTGGCCAGATTGACGATACCGCCTGCGCTGAGGCTGGCACCGGCACCGAGCGCGAGCGTGCCCGCGTTGATGTAGGTGCCGCCGGTATAGGTGTTGGTGCCGTTCAACGTGAGGGTAGCAACGCCGTCCTTGGTCAAGCTGCCGGCCCCCGACAGATTGCCGTTGAGGGTGAGATCGTTGCTGCCAAGCACGGTCAGGCCGGCGTTGAGCACCATGTTGTTGGCCAAGGTCACCGCACCGCTGGAATCAAGCGTGGAAGCGCCCCCCACCGTCAACGTGCCGGTTCCCAGCGCAGCGTTGTTGCCCACCACCAGGCCACCCGCATTGAGGGTGACGCCGCCTCCAAACGTGCTGGCACCGTTGAGGGTCTGCACGCCGCTGCCATTCTTGACCAGCCCACCGCTGCCGGTCAGGGCTCCGTTGAAGGTCGCGTCGGTGGTACCTCCCAGCGTCAGGCTGTTGCCCCCCAACGACACCGTGCTGCCGGCCACGCCCGCCAGCGAACCGACGCTCTGGTTGCCGCCGGCGGAGATGTCGAAGGTGCCGGTACCGGCCAGGTTCACCGCGCCGGTCGGCGACAGGCTGCCGCCCGCCCCGATCGCCAGCGTGCCGCTGTTGATGACCGTGCCGCCGGTGAAGGTGTTGCTGCCGGTCAGGGTGACCGTCGCCGCGCCGTTCTTGATCAGGCCACCATCGCCGGTGACCGCCCCGCCCAGCGTCAATGCATTGCTGCCAAGCAGGTTGAGCGTGGCACCGGCCAGCAGGCCGATGTCGTTGCCGAGGTTCGCAGCGATGCTGCTGTCCAGCGATGCGTTGGCGCCCACGGTCAGCGCGCCGGTACCCAGCGCGGCATTGTTGCCCACCACCAGGCCGCCACCGTTGAGTGCCACCCCGCCACCGAAGACGTTGGCGCCGCCCAACGTCTGGATGCCCGTACCGTTCTTGACCAGCCCGCCGGTCCCACCGATCACGCCATCGAAGGTCCCGTTGCCAACGCCGCCGAAGGTCAGCGTATTTCCACCCAGCGCCACGGTGCTGCCATCGACGCCGTTGAGCGCGCCGATGGTCTGGTTGCCAGCAGCGGAGATGTCGAAGCCGGTGCCCGGCGCGGAAAGCGTGACTGCACCGGTTGCCGCCAGGCTGCCACCGGCACCGATCGCCAGCGTTCCCGCATTGATCAGGGTGCCACCGGTGAAGGTGTTGGTACCGGTCAGCGTTTCAGTACCGGTCCCCTCCTTGATCAGGCCGCCGGTGCCGGCGATGGATCCGCTGAAGACACCGTTGGTCGGTCCGCCGACAGTGATCGAGTTTGCGCCCAGGTTGACCGTGCCACTACCGGTCAGGGTGCCGAAGGTCTGGGCACCGTTGCCCGCAGAGAGATCCAGCGTAGCGCCGGTTGCCAGGTTGACGATGCCGCTGGCGGCAAGGCTTGCACCTGCTCCCAGGGCCAGCGTGCCGGCGTTGACGTTGGTGCCGCCGGTATAGGTGTTCACGCCGTTCAAGGTCAGCGTGGCAGCACCATTCTTGGTCAGGCTGCCGGTGCCGGAGATCACCCCGTTGAGCGTCAGCGCGTTGCTGCCCAGCACGGTCAGGCCGGCATTGAGGGCGATGTTGTTGACCAGTGTTGCCGCCAGGCTGGTGTCGAGGGTGGCCGCGCCACCCACGGTCAGCGCACCACTGCCCAGTGCCGCATCATTGCCGAGCAGCAGGCCACCGGCATTGAGGCTGACGCCGCCGCCGAAGGTGTTGGCAGCGGACAGCGTCTGCAGGCCCGCGCCCACCTTGACCAGGCCACCGCCTCCGCTGATCACGCCATCGAACACCGCATCGGCTGCCGTACCAAAGGTCAGCGAGTTTCCTCCCAGCGCGACCGTCGAACCGACCACGCCATTCAGCGCGCCGATGGTCTGGTTGCCGGTTGCCGCCGATATATCAAAGCCCGCGCCAGCGCCGCCGAGGGTGACGTCCCCCCCGACAGCCAGGCTGCCGCCTGCGCCAAGCGCCAGGGTTCCGGCATTGATCGTGGTGCTGCCGACGTAGGTGTTCGCATTGGCCAGCGTCAGTGTGGCTGCACCGTTCTTGACCAGTGCACCATTGCCGGACACCACACCGCCGAGCGTCAGCGCATTGCTGCCCTGCAGGGCAAGCGTCGTGCCCGAGGCCAGGTTGATCGCGTTGCCCACGGTATAGGCGGCGGCAGTATCCAGCGTTGCATTGCCGCCGACGTTGAGCGCACCCGTTCCCAGAGCGCCGGCGTTGCCCAACTGCAGGTTGCCGCCATTCAACGCCAGGCCGCCACTGAAGCCGTTGGCGTTGCCGAGGGTCAACGTACCAGCGCCGTTCTTGACCAGACTGCCGGTGCCGGAAATCACGCCATCGAGCGTGAGTGCGTTACTGCCGATCAGCGTCAGTGCCGAGCCGGCGCCAAGGTTGACCGCATTGGTCAGGTCAAGCGCAATGCTGTTATCCAGGCTGGCGTTCGCAGCAACGTTCAGCGCACCGGTTCCCAGCGCTCCACTGTTGCCCAGCAACAGGCCGCCGCCCGCCAGGTTCAGGCCGCCACCGAAGGTATTGGCACCGTTGAGCGTCAACACCGTGGCGCCGCTCTTCGTCAGGCCACCGTCACCGGACACCACGCCGCCCAGCGTGATGTTCTGGCTGCCGGGGAGCGTAAGAATCGCACCAGTACCCAAGGCCACGTTGTTGCTCAGGTTCAGCGCAACCGCCGCGTCCAGCGACACGTTGCCGCCGATGTTCAGCGCGCCGGTGCCGGCCGCCGCACTGCTGCCCAGCAGCACGCTGCCGGCATTGAGGTTGAGGCCACCGCTGAAGCCATTGGTGCCGTTCAAGGTCAACAGCGAGGCGCCGTTCTTGGTCAGGCTGCCGACGCCGGAGATGTCGCCGGTCAGGGTGATGTTGTTGCTGCCGCCCAGGGTCAGCGCGGCACCGAGGTTGACCGCGTTGCCCAGGGTCAGCGCAGAGCTGCCGTCCAACGTCGCGGCACCGTTGACGCTGAGCGCGCCGGTGCCCAGTGCACCGCTGTTGCCCAGCAGCAGACCGCCAGCATTGAGCGCGACGCCGCCGGTGAAGGTGTTTGCGCCGGTCAACGTCTGTACGCCACTTCCGTTCTTTACCAGGCCTCCGCCGACGCCACTGATCACACCGGCGAAGACCTGGTCGGCCGCACTACCAAAGGTGAGCGTATTGCCGCCCAATGCCACGGTGGAACCTGCCACGCCGGACAGTGCACCGATGGTCTGGCTACCACCCAGGGAAAGATCCAGCGCCGCCCCTACCCCCGACAGGCTGACCGCGCCGGTCGCGGCGAGGCTGCCACCACTGCCCAGCGCCACCGTGCCGGCAGCAACGTTCAAACCACCGGTGAAGGTATTGGCGCCGTTGAGCGTCAGTGTCGAAGCCCCGCTCTTTATCAGGCCGCCACCACCGGAAATCGCACCGCCCAGTGTCAGCGCGTTGCCACCCAGCACGTTCAACGAACCTGCCGCGCCGATGATCACGTCATTGCCCAGGGTCAGGGCTGAAGAGGTATCCAGCGTCGCAGCGTTGTTGATGTCCAGCAGGCCGGTACCGAGCGCACTGCTGTTGCCCAGCAACAGGCCGCCACCGTTGACGACGAGGCCGCCACTGAACGTGTTGGTGCCGTTCAACGTGAGCAGAGATGCGCCGTTCTTGCCAATGTTGCCGACGCCGGAGATCACCCCGTTCAACACCACGGGCTGGCCGCCCTGCAGCGCGAGCGAACCGCCGGCACCGAGCGTGATGTCGTTGGCCAGGGTGAGCGCTGCGGTGGTGCCATCCAGCGTGACCTCGCCGCCCACGCTCAGCACACCCGTTCCCAATGCACCGTTGTTGCCGAGCAGCAGGCCGCCGCCATTCAGGGCAAAACCACCGGTCAAGCTGTTGCTGCCGGACAGTGTCTGCACTCCGGTACCGACCTTGACCAGGCCACCGGTAGTGCCAGTGAAGTTGCCGGCGAAGGAGGTATTGCCGAGACCGCCTAGAGTAAGTGTGCGAGTGCCCAGGCTGACCGTTCCACCAAGCCCGGACAGCGAGCCGACGGTCTGGTTGGCTGCGGCAGTGAGGTCCAGCGACGTGCCTGCCGTGAGCGAGATCGCAGCGGTCGGTGACAGGCTGCCGCCTGCACCGAGCGCCAACGCGCCGCCCGCGATCGAGACATTGCCGGTAAGCGTGTTTGCACCGCCCAGGGTGAGCGTGCCGGCGCCGTTCTTCACCAGATTGCCTGCACCGGACAGCGCACCGTTCAACGTCAACGCATTGGTGCCGACCAGATTCAGACTGCCACCACCGTTGACGACGATGTTGTTGGCGAGATTGAAGGCCCCGCTGGTATCCAGCGACGCGGCACCACCTACCGTCAGGTTGCCGCTGCCCAGCGCACCTGCGTTGCCCAGCAGCAAGCCGCCAGCATTGAGGTTGACGCCACCACCGAACAGGTTCGCGCCGCCCAGCGTGACCACACCGGTGTTGGTCACGGTCAGGCCGCCAGCACCGGACAGCACACCACTCAAGCTGAAGGGGTTGGTGCCGCCCAACGTCAGTCTGCCAGTGTTGAGCGCAAAGGAATTTGCAAGCGTGAGCCCGCCCGCCGATGCCGCGATGGCGCCGCCGTTGACGTTGAAGATACCGGTACCGAATGACGCCGCGTTGTTGAAGTTGACCAAGCCATCGTTGATCGTGGCACTGGTTCCGGTCCAGGCACCTTGCAGATTCCAGGTACCACTGTTGACGGTCAGGTTCTCGAATCCAGTGTAATTGCCCCAAACGAGGTTGGTCACCGTCCCGCCGGTACCCGCGCCCGGCCCCGAAGCGCTGTTCTGAAGCAGCAGGCGATCACTGGCACCGGTACCGCCATCGACAATGCCGGCAGCGGCCAGATTCACGCCTACGGTGCCCAAAACGCCCGCAATGCCCGTTGCCAGCACGCCGCGGTTGACGCTTGAACCGGACACGGCGGTGAACGTGTTTCCCGTCGTCGTGGAGTTGCCCAGGTGCACGCTGCCGGTGATGCTGCCGGCGTTGATCACATGGTTGCCCGCTGTTGATCCGCCCAGACCTATGCGGCCGGTGATGCTGCCGCTGTTGGTGAGGTTGGTCTGCGCACCGCCGTAGCTGACGATGGCAGCGGCGTCGGCAGTGGTGAACAGCCCCGCCCCGAGGATGGACATGTCCACGGTGCCGTCATTGGTGATGTTGGTGACACCACCGGCAGCGTTCTGCGTGACCAGTGCCTGTCCACCAAACCCAAGAATCGAACCGATGTTGACCAGGCCCTTGATGCTGCCGCCCGCCTGGTTGTTGACGTTGATGGTATTGCCACCGGCAGTGTTGTTGCCCAGCACCATGCCTGCCGCCGCAAGGCTCAAGCCGCCGTTGATGGTGGGATCGATCGTGCCCTGGTTGTTCACCGTGATGCCGTTGCCGGACAGCGTCACCGCAGTGCCCCCCAGCACCGGCGGCACGCTCAGCACCGCGCCGGTGGCGATGTTCAGGGTCACGCCATTGGCGGTACTGGAAAGATTGTTCTGGTCCGTCGCGCCATCGCAGGTAATCACCGCACCGGCCGTGGTGCAGGCTGCAAACGCCGACCCACTGGCCAATGTAGCGGTCAATGCCAGCGCCAGCCGATGCGCCTTCAGGCCCGGCAGGTGTCGTCCTGCCGATTTACCGCCTCCCGTCGGATTCTCGGTGATTTCCGAGGCCACCTGCATCACACCCAGGGCACGGTTGAAAACCAGACGGTAAATGCGGTTCATCGGTAAATCTCCATGAAATGACCGGTGGCACAGCAGGCAGGTTTTTTGGAGGTGATGTCGTCCTGCCCTGCTCCACCCGGGAACAAGACCTTCGGTATCAACCTTGAAAAACAGTCACACTTTCACGTGCAAGCGCTGCAGGAACTGCGCGCGCCTGCCTGTCCGTCAGCGCGAAAACTCCCCGGTTTCGCTTGACGAATGGGCGCACTGTGCGGCCGTCACCGCCAGCACCACGTGAATCCGGCACGTTATTTTCATGATGGCCGTCAAATAATCACGGCAGTCGTCACGACTTTGCCGAAAATGCATATTCTCTTGTTTCTGAAGAACGGGAATATCCATATTCCCGCCGCATTCGTAACCGGCCTCAGCTGCTGGAGAGTTTCATCAGCACCAGGCCGGCGACGATCAGTACCGCCGCGCCAATCCGCATCGGGCTGACCTGCTCGCCCAGGAACACGATGCCGACCACGAAGGCACCGACCGCGCCGATACCGGTCCAGATCGTATAGGCGGTGCCCAGCGGCAGGCTGCGCATGGCGACGGCCAGCAGCCAGAAGCTGGCGATCATGCCGACGATGGTGATGACGGTGGGGGTGAGTTTGGTGAAGCCTTCAGACTGCTTCATCGACACGGCCCAGACGATTTCCAGCAGGCCGGCAAACAACAGATAGATCCAGGCCATGACAGCCCTCCTTTGGTAGGGCCAGGCCGTCCTGGTCATTGAATCCCGATGTGGGGGAGGTCGTTCCTCCTGGGACCGGATTCTAGCAACGGCGGCAGCCACCGACCGATGCTGGGAGCACAGGGTTACATCGGATTCAGTGCATGAAGCTGGCATCAACGCACCTGCCTGCGCTAGAATGCGCGTCTGCCATCGGTAAGCCGATGTGCAGTCCGGCTGTGGTCTCCGGCGCACAACGCGCTGCTTCCCCTGATCCGTGAATCGGCCGCCTCCGGGCGGCCAACGTCTCTATGGTGGCCCCGTCGGCCCCTCGCGACGCTAGGTCGAAAACTCCGCCAGGGCCGGAAGGCAGCAACGGTATCGATCGACGCGGGCGCCGAGGTCAGCCGGCGGGGCCACCGCCTTTTCGGCGAAGCCCCGCTCCGGTAGATGCCAGCCTTGGTTGGCGGCCTTCGCCGGGCATGCCCCGGCGCTACCGCGCCTCCGGCGTACCCTGATGGAACACCATCCGCCAGCCCGTTGAATGCTGACGCCACAGCGAGCTGCGCAGCACCCACCGCTGCGGTTGGTCATCGACGTGATAGCGACTGCGGTAACGCACCTGGGCCAAGCCCTCTGCCAGCATCCACACGGCGTACTGGTCCGACTCGATCACCACCTGCGCACGCTCCAGCGGGATCTCTTCCAGCGCGGCTTCACGGCCGTAGCACTGGCCGGAGCTGCCGATCTCATTGAAATCCTCATCCAGCAATGCCGCCAGACGCTCATGGTCTGCGCGCACCTGCGGGCAATGCAGTGCGCGTTCCAACCCCTCCAGTTCGGCGGCCAGCGCCGGTGAAGCGGCGGCGCCAGCGCTGCTCACGGCGGATCCTGCGCCAGCACGTGCGGGGCGGTCGGCGCGGCCAGCACAACGCACTGGCCCGGCTGTGCCACCCGGTGCCCGCGCGCGGCCAGGGCCTGGCCATCGGCCACGCTGGCGTAGTGGTACAGCATCATCCGTGCCTGCAGCTCGGCGCTGTACTCGCGCTCCAGATCATCTACCCCGGTATGCGAAGGATTGCCGTGCAACCCGCAGTCGTGGGCGATCAGTTCGTTGTCACTGGCATAGCGCGCCAGCATTTCCGGAATCGGCCTGGTGTCGCCGCTCCAGGTCAGGGCGCCCTGCAGGCGCAGGCCATAGGCCGTCTCCGGCCAGTGGTGCCGCACGGGGAACACCTCCAGCCGCACACCCTCGTGCCAGAACGCATCGCCCACCACGATCAGCTGGAAGGCATCCCAGAAGTTGGCGCCGCCCTCGGCCAGCACGTTCGGGTAATCGCCGATGCGCTTGTGCAGCAGCGGCACCACCGTGGCCGGCACGTACAGGCGCACCTTGCCGCGCCGCTGCGCGCTGAAGAAGGTATCCACGAACAGCCGTTCGAAACCGGCCACGTGATCCAGGTGCACATGGGTAACGAACAGCGCCTGCGGCATATGCCCGTAATGGGCCTTGAAGACAGTCAGGCCTTCGCCGCCGCAGTCGATGGTCAGCCACGGCCGGCCATCGCGCTCGATCACCGACATCGGCGAACCCAGCTCGACCGCCGACGCATTGCCGACGCCGAGGAAACGCAACGACCAGTCCATCAGGTGCCCCGGTTCCAGGCCATGTCATAGGCGCGACGCAGGCGCGCGTAGTCTTTTTCCACGTCTTCCACGCTGCGCTCACCGCGCAGCTTGACCAGCGAGCGCAGCAGGCGCTTGAGATTGCGCTCGCGCCAGGCCGTGGCCGGGATGCGGATCACCCCGCGATCGAAGTCGATCAGCCAGCCATGCCCGTTGCCATCGAACAGGATGTTGTGCGCATTGAGATCGGCATGGTCCAGCCCGGCACGGTGGAAGCGCGCGATCATCCGCCCGGTTTCCTCCCACGGTGCCCCGCGCCCGGCCACCAGTGCGCGGTCGGCCAGCGAGCGCACCCCTTCGATCCGTTCCATCAGGATCGCGGCGCGGTAGCGCAGGCCTTCACGCATGTAGAAGGCGGCAATCGGCCTGGGCACCGGCAGCTTCTTCTCGCGCAACGCGCGCATCAGCCGGAATTCGGCAAAGCTGCGGGTCCGGTCCGCCCCCCGCCAGATGTACTGGTCGTGGCTGATCCGGGCCGCCAGCCCCCCGCGCAGGTAGTGCCGCAGTACGCTGGCGCCGAACGGCGCATCCACGAACCAGGCGCTGCCACGGCCGCCCTCACCCACCGGCCGGGCCTTGCCGGCCCAGTGCTGTGGCGAGAACAGACCGATGTCGGCTTGCCGCAGCCGCTCGCGGTCGAACAGAATGGCCCCGATGCCGCGACCCTCGCGGCATGGCGTCAGCGCTTCATTGGCGTCGAATGCGACCATTCCTTTGAGTCTAACAACACATGGCATCAGCGTCCTCCTCCTTGTGTCTTCTGCGCCTGTCCGCTCTTGGCGATGTGACCCACGTAGTGCCGCTGGTGCGCACCCTGCAGGCCGCGCGCCCGGACACGCCGATCCACTGGATCATCGACAAGGTCGGGCAGAAGCTGCTCGATGGCCTGCCGGGCGTCACCTTCCACGCCTACGACAAGAAGACCGGCATGGCCGGAGTGAAGGAGCTGCGCAAGCAGTTGCCACCCGGGCGTTTCGAGGCCCTGCTGCAGATGCAGGTGGCGTTCCGCGCCAACGTGCTGTCCGCCTTCATTCCTGCCGAGCGCCGCATCGGGTACGACCGCAGCCGCTCCAAGGATCTGCACGGCCTCTTCATCAACGAACGCATCCCTGATCGCCCGGGCATCCATGTGCTCGATGCCATCGGCAGCTTCTGCGAGCCGCTGGGCCTGCGCCAGACTGATGTCAGCTGGGACCTGGCCGTGCCGCAGGCAGCCTATGACTGGGCCGCTGCGCAATGGCAGGACGATGGCCGGCCGGTGCTGATGATCTCGCCCTGCTCCAGCCACGTGCGCCGCAACTGGTACGCCGACCGCTATGCCGAGGTCGCCAACCATGCCGTCACGCGCGGTTGGCGGATCGTACTGTGCGGCGGCCGCAGCGAACTGGAGCGCAGCATGGCCGACGCCATCCAGGCCCAGCTGGATGTTCCGGCACTGGACCTGGTCGGCAAGGACACGCTCAAGCAGTTGCCGGCCCTGCTGGCCCGCGCCAATCTGGTGATGACTCCGGACTCTGGCCCGATGCACATTGCCAACGCAATGGGTACCAAGGTGCTGGGCCTGCATGCGGCCAGCAACCCGAACCGCAGCGGCCCGTATTCGGACCGCCGCTACTGCGCGGACCGCTACGACGACGCGGCGCGCAAGTATCTGGGCAAGCAGGCAGCCGACCTCAAGTGGGGCACCAAGATCGAATTCGACGATGTGATGGAACTGATCACCGTCGAGGACGGCATTGCCGCGTTCGAGCGTTACGTCGCCGACCATCTGGGGTGAGTGGCACGCCGGGCAGCTGAGCGCTGTCTACTGGGTGCGGACCTTGGTCCGCACCGTCCCGCAACCCGGGAGATCCAGCCACGCATGGCGTGGATCTACTGCGTCGGGCCGCCCGGGATTACGCGCGCTGCGTGTAATCCTGGTAGGACTTCTCTTCCACGTACGCCGAACCCAGCGCCAGGTTGATCGCCTTCTTGATGCGTGCGCGTTCGTCGTTGCGCAGGTACACGCTGCGCGCCAGGTCGATGAACCCCTGATCGAACGCCTGCGCCTTGTCCTTCAGGCGGATGTCGTCCTCGATCTCCCACAGCTGCTCGTTGACCGCCTTCAGCTCGGCGCGCAGCTTGGCGATGTCCTTCACTGCCGCCGGGTGCGCCATCCACGTGGTTTCCAGCGCGGACAGCTCCTTGCGTACGTTGGCCAGCTTGCCTTCGTCACTGATGCGCTCGGACTTGATCTGCAGGATCGAGATCTTGTCCAGCAGCTCGCCGAATGAAACGGGGACGAGGATTTCAGCGGTCATGGGGAACGCTCCAGCAAATGATGCACACATGGTAACCCGCGGCACGCGAACAGCATCCACGCATGGCGTGGATCTACTCAAGCATCCGGGGGAAGGTCGGCAAAGGGAGGGGCCCGAACGTTGCATCGCAACGTTTGGGGCGACGCGCTAAGCGTCGTCGCATCCCCGCGCCAGATTAAAAAAGAAGGGCTGCCTTTCGGCAGCCCTTCTTTTTTAATCTGGCGGAGAGGGGGGGATTCGAACCCCCGAGGCGCTATAAACGCCTGCCTGATTTCGAGTCAGGTACATTCAACCGCTCTGCCACCTCTCCAGATGTTCCCCGGCGAACCGGGGACGCGCATCATACGAGGAAGCGCGGCTGACGACAAGTCATTGCGCCCAATGAAGTGAAATTTTCCTGACTGCATGGCTTGCCGGATGTCCGCTTGGCCGTGATGATGCCGTTCTCCCCGGCATTACCCCCTCGCCCAGCACCCACCATGATCGAATTCGGACATCTCACCCACCCCGGCCTGCGCCGCGAGCTCAATGAGGACACCTATTACGGTGACGGCGAGCTGGCCCTGTGGCTGGTAGCCGACGGCATGGGCGGGCACGCCTGCGGCGAAGTGGCCAGCGCACTGGCGCGCGAGACCATCGTCCGTGAGATCCGCCGTGGCGCGCCGTTGGCGCAGGCGATCCGCACCGCCGACGAAGAGATCATCCGCGCCTCGCGCCGGCGCAACGACAGCCTGCCGATGGGCACCACCGTGGTCGCTGCACGGGTGCAGGGCAACCGTTACGAAGTGGCCTGGGTCGGCGACAGCCGCGCCTATCTGTGGCGCGATGGCCAGCTTGCCCAGCTCAGCCAGGACCACAGCGTGGTGCAGGAACTGGTCGCGCAGGGCAACCTGACCGCCGAGCAGGCGCGCGCCCATCCCCACCGGAACGTGGTCACCCAGGCACTGGGCGTCACCGACCCGGCACACCTGAACGTGGCGACCACCAGCGGCGAGCTGCGCCCGGGCATGCAGTTGCTGCTGTGCAGTGATGGCCTGACCGAGGAAGTGGATGACCGCGGCATCGCCCGCACCCTCGCCTTCGACGACGCCAGCGCGCAGGAATGCGTGGACAGCCTGGTCGCCTCCGCCCTCGACGGCGGCGGTTCGGACAACATCACCGTGATCCTGGTGCGCTGCCACTGATCCACGCCATCCACGCATGACGTGGATCTACAGTAGAGCCACGCCATGCGTGGCTGCATTTCACACGCATCACCACGCCATGCGTGGCTGCATTTCGCACGCCACCGCTGCGCCTACGCGCTCGCGGCCTCTTCCAACTTCGGGCCGTCCCACAACGCGTGGCCGGCCTTCTTGCGCAGCCGTTCCAGACGCGCCGCATGCGCTTCCTGCTCCGACGGCGTGGCCACCACGCGCGGCCGCGGCAGCAGCTTGGACGCATCGAACGCCTGCAACGCCGCAGCGCCACCGGCATCGTCATCGCCCAGCCCGAAGCCGATCTCCTCCTGGCCCGAGGTCAACGCGATGTACACATCCCCCAGGATCTGCGCATCCAGCAGACCGCCATGCAGGGCGCGGTGCGAGTTGTCCACGCCCAGCCGCTTGCACAGGGCGTCGAGCGAGTTGCGCTGGCCCGGGAAGCGCTCGCGCGCCAGCGCCAGGGTATCGATCACCGTGCAGCGGTCGGTGATCTTCCCGTACTGCTCTCCCAACAGGGAAAGCTCATTGTCGAGAAAGCCCAGGTCGAACGCGGCGTTGTGGATGATCAGCTCGGCGCCATCGATGAAGGCCAGGAACTCCTCCACGACCTGCGCGAACTCCGGCTTGTCGGCGAGGAATTCCAGGGTCAGGCCGGTCACTTCCTGCGCACCCTGTTCGAATTCGCAGTCCGGCTTCAGGTACTGGTGATAGGTATTGCCGGTCGGGCGGCGCTTGAACAACTCGACGCAGCCGATTTCGACGACGCGGTTGCCCTTCTTCCACTCCAGGCCGGTGGTTTCGGTATCAAGGATGATCTGACGCATCGGCTCAGTTTACCGGGCTGCCGTCGCGGATCTGGATCGCGGCGTTGCGGGCCAGGGTATCCACACGTTCATTGTCCGGGTCGCCGGAATGGCCTTTCACCCAGCGCCAGTCGATCTGGTGCCGCAGCGTGGCGGCCTGCAGGCGCTCCCACAGTTCACGGTTCTTCACCGGGTCACCGCCGGCGGTCTTCCAGTTCTTGCGGATCCAGCCCGGCAGCCACTGGGTCAGGCCCTGCCGTACGTACTGCGAATCGGTATAGAGGACGATCTCACAGGGCTCGGTCAACGACTCCAGCCCGGAAATGGCCGCCATCAGCTCCATCCGATTGTTGGTGGTATGCGCTTCGCCACCGCTCAGTTCGCGCTCGTGCCCCTTGTAGCGCAACAGCGCCGCCCAGCCACCGGGGCCGGGATTGCCGAGGCAGGAACCGTCGGTGTGGATTTCGATGGTTTTCAATACAACTCCAGATCAGGTAGCAACGGTGCCGTGCCAACGCACGGGCAACGGGGTCGGCCCGGGCAGGGCCAGCGTGCGTTTTTCAGCGTGGAACAGGCAGGCCGCGCGCAGGGGGGCCCATCCGCCGCGACGGCGGCTGCCGGCACCCTGCCACATCGGCCCCAGGTAACGCATGTCCTCGCATTCCAGCCCATGGCGCTCAAGCAGCTGGCGGATCCGCTGCGGCGTGCGCACCACCAGCCCGTGCTGGCGCCAGCGCGTGCGGAACGGGCTGAACGGGTTGAGGCTGGTCAGCCACAGATGGCCGCCGGGCATCAGCACGCGCTCGCATTCGTCCAGCAGATGGTCGGCATCGCCGACGGTCACATGCTGCAGCACGATGGCGTTGACGCTCTCGTTGGGCAGCGGCAACGGCAGGGCACAGCGGGTATCGCCGGCGTAACCACTGCCCTGGCGATGCAGGCGCAGGCCCCGACCGCCCAGCTGCGCATCCGCCAGCCAGGCGGCGCTGGGGGCGATCCACAACCAGGGCCGGGTCGGCAGCAGCGACAGCTGCGGCAGCAGCAGCTGCCGTTCGAGCACGCGCAGGGCCTCCGCCGGTTCACTGTCGAACCACGGGGCCTGGCTCGCTTGACGGGTGCTCTGCAGCGCGGGCATGGTCCAATTCTATGCGACTGACTGCCCTGCCCGCATTTGCGGACAATTACATCTGGATGCTGATTGCCGACGACGGTGCTGCCGTGGTCGTCGATCCCGGCGACGCTGCGCCGGTACTGGCGCTGGCCGCCCAAGGCGTGCGCGTGGACACCATCCTGCTCACCCATCACCACGACGATCACATCGGCGGAGTACCGGCGCTGCAGGCGCGTTTCCCCGGGGTGCGCGTGGTCGCACCGGTCGACGAGCGCATCCCGATGGCCACCGAGCGGGTCGGTGAAGGTGAACGTGTTCAGGCACTGGGCCGGATGTTCCACGTACTATCCGTCCCCGGGCACACCCGCAGCCACATCGCGTTTCACACCGCTGAACAGCTTTTCAGCGGAGATTCGTTGTTCAGCCTGGGCTGTGGGCGCCTGTTCGAAGGTACGCCGTCCCAGCTGCTGGCATCGATGCGCAAGCTGGGTGCCCTGCCCGCGCAACTGCTGCTGTGTTGCGCTCACGAGTACACCGTGTCAAATGCCGTCTTCGCGCGGCATGTCGACCCCGCCAACGCTGCCTTGTTGCAGCGCCAAGAGGAGGCTTTGGCCATGCGCCGCGATGACCGTTCCACCCTGCCAGTATCCCTGGCCGATGAAATTGCCTGCAATCCGTTCCTGCGTACCCACACGGCGCCCATCCGCGCGGCCGTGTCGGCGCACCTGGGGCGCGAAGTCGTGGACGACGTCGACGTCATGGCCGGTCTCCGGCACTGGAAAGACGGCTTCCGCGCATGAGTCGCCGAAGTCTGCCGCTGGCCCTGGGTCTCGTCCTGGGGTTGGCCGGAACTGCCGGCGCACAATCGCTGGGCGCCGGCATCAGCCAGAACCTGACCGCCGCCTCGGCCCTGCCGCTGGATCCGTCAACGCTGCCGGCCGCATCGGTACGTAACGGCCAGGAGATCTTCTCCAGCTTCCGCGACGGCCTTGCAGAACCTACCTGTGACGCCGAAGCCACCAGCCCGCGCTGGCAGAAGCAGTTCGCCCATGCGCCTTCGCGGTTGGCCAACCAGGATGACGACGCGCTGGTGCTGTTCGGCTATGTGGTCGAAGAGCTGCGCAAAGCCAACCTGCCCACCGAATTCGCCCTGATTCCCTTCGTCGAAAGTGGCTACCGGCCCAATGCCCGCAACGGCAGCGGCCCGACCGGCCTGTGGCAGTTCATCGCCACCACGGCACGCAACCATCGCGTACCGATGAGCAACAACTACGACGGCCGACTGTCGGCAGTGGAGTCCACCCAGGCCGCCGTGCGCTACCTGAAGACCCTGCATGGCATGTTCGGCGGTGACTGGCGGCTGGCCACGATGGCCTACAACGCCGGTGAATACCGCGTGCTGCAGTCCATGCGCAAGGCCGGCATGAATGCGCAGAACGCCAAGCCGGCCGGCCTGCCCGGGCTGTCGCCGGTCACCCATGCCTACGTCGAGAAGCTGCATGCCCTGGCCTGCGTGCTGGAAGACGTGGAAGACCAGCCGGGCGTGATGGCCTCGCTGGACCGCACCGTACCGGTGCTGAAGGACCACACCCTGCCGGCGGGCACCAGCGTCCAGCAGTGGGCCGCCCAGCGCGCGCTGGACCCGGCGAAGATCGCCCGCCTGAATCCGGCACTGGCCGCCGGCAACCGCCCGTCGGGCACCGCCCGCGTACTGGCCCCGGTTTCGGCGTCCAGCGCGGACGTTGCCGACATCACCAGCAAGGCCGTTGCAACAGCAGTGGCCAGCACCGCCAGCGCCGCGCCGAGCCCGCAGGTGGCCAAGGTGGTCGCCTCGGCTGCCGATCGCCCGCGCAACCGTCGCCACACCGTGCGCAATGGCGAATCGGCATGGACCATCGCCCGCCGCTACGGCATGCCGGTGAAGGCGCTGTTGTCGCTGAACGGCTTGAGCGGCAGCAGCGTGCTGAAGCCAGGCGCGGTACTGCGCGTCGAAGACTGAGGTCGGTGCGGCGCTGACGCGCCGTTTCCGGCCAACGGCGAAGCCCCTCGCGGGTGGCGGCAGCAGCATTCATGAGTTGGGACGAGCGAGGTGGACCCACGGGGACGCCGTGAACCCATCCTTGGGGGCTTGTCCGCGGCATCCATGCCGCGGACACCCCCGCGCGCCCACCCCGCCCGTCCCCTGATGGTTTCCGGTGGCACCCATGGATTGAAGGATGAAGAGCAGGAGCAGGTCGCTTCGCTTCTGGTAGCGGCCGACCTTGGTCGGCACTCATCGCGCAGGTCACGGATCGATCAGGGTTGCGACAACAAAAAAGGCCCGGCAATGCCGGGCCTTTTCGTTCCTGCTCGCCGGAGGGCTTACAGGTTCGCTTCGGTGGTCTGGATCAAGAACTTCTTGCGCATCGCCTCGATGTAGGCCTTGGCCGCGGCCATGCCGTCGATCTGGCTCAGCTGGTCCTTCAACTGCTTCTGCTGTTCGGCGGTCACTTCCTTGATGTCGCCCGGGTTGACCTTGTTCACCGCGAAGACCAGCGCATGGCCGTTGACATCGACCTTGCCGTAGCTCGGCTTGCCCTCGGCAGGCAGCGGCGCACTGAAGATCGCACGGTTGATCTCCGGGGTCGGCACCGGCTGGCTGCGCGGCAGGCCCGGCATCGGGCTCAGCTGCAGCTTCTCGCTGGCAGCCAGCGACTGCAGGGTCGCGCCGGCCTTCAGCTTGGCCAGCAGGGCATCGGCGGCCTTGTCACCGGCCTGGCGCTGACGGTCGGCACGGATCGCGGCGATCACCTGCTCACGCGCCTTGTCCAGCGGCAGCGCCTGCTCCGGGGTATGCGCGGCAACGCGGATCACCACGCTGTGATTGCTGCTGCCGCCCAGGGCGATCGGATCGCTGGCGGTACCGTCCTGCACCAGGACGTCGGAGAAGGCCGCACGCAGCACGGCCGGATCAGCGGCAATACCGGTGGCGGTCGTGCGCGTGATCGGGCCCAGCGTCTGCATCGACAGGCCGACCGCCTTGGCGGCCGCGGACAGGTCGCTCGGGCTCTTGTTGATGGCATCGACCAGGCGGCCCGCCAGATCGTTGAAGCCGCGCTCGCCGTCGGCCTTCAACTGCTCGGCAGCCAAGGTGTCGCGTACTTCTTCGAAGGACTTGCCCTGGCCACCACGAACCGCTGCGACCTTGATGATGTGGTAACCGAAGTCGGTCTTGACCGGGCCGATCACCTCACCCGCCTTGGCACCAAACAGTGCGTCTTCGAACGGCTTGACCATCGCGCCCCGCTCCACCCAGCCCAGGTCACCGCCCTGCGCCTTGGAGCCGGGATCTTCCGAGTTCGCCTTGGCCAGCGCGGCAAAGTCGGCACCTGCCGCCTTTGCTTCGACAGCCAGCTTGGCGGCCTTGGCTTCAGCACCGTCGCCGGTGATCAGGATGTGCGCGGCCTGGCGCTGTTCCGGCGTGGTGAACTTGGCCTTCTCGTCTTCATAGCGCTTGCGCAGGGTCGCTTCGTCGGCCGCAGTCGGCGCCGACAGGTTGGCACCATTGAGCTCGACATATTCCAGCGACACCGATTCGGCCTGGCGGAAATCCTTGCCATGGCTGTCGTACCACTGCTTGATCTGCGCGTCGGTCACCGGCGCGGTATCCACTGGAACTTCCGGAAGCGCGGCCAGTTCCACATCGCGGGTCTCGCCCAGCAGCTTCAACAGACGCTCGGTCTCGGCCTGGGTGACAAAGCCGGAATTCTGCAGGCCCGACGGGATCACCGACTGCTGCAGGCTCTCACGCACCAGTTCCTGGAACTGGGTCGGCGTGCGCGGCGGATTGCCACCGGCCAGGGCCAGACGGTAATTGCTTTCGCTGAACTTGCCATCGGCGCCCAGGAAGCCCGGAATGGTGGTGATGTATTCGCGCACAGCGCCGTCGCCAATCACGACACCGGCCTGCTCACCGACCAGGCGCACGACCTGCTCGTCGATCAACTGGTCGAGCACGGCCAGCTTGTTCTCGGTGCTTTCGAACGCGCGCGGGTCGAAGTTCTCGCCCTGCTGCTGGCGTTCGCGCATGCGTTCCTGCTCGAAACGGGTGCGGAAGTCCTGTGCACTGATCTCATGGTGCTGCCACATCATGCGCACCGGCCACCAGGACGGTGCCGAGCGCCACCAGGTCGGCGGTGCCGAAACCTTGGCGACGTTCTGTGCGCCGACGCCACCGAGGTAGCTGTTGTCGATCACGAACAGGAACGGAATCATCAGCAGCCCCAGGATCACGGTGACGATCCAGCCTGAGGTCTTGTCGCGGAGTTTCTGCAGCATGGTGAGGAATCACAAGGCTTGATTGGCGAGCCCGGCAGTGTAACCCGCTTCGCGGCGTGGACCAAAAGCAGTGGCAGCAGGGCCTGGCGCCATCCCGCCCAGGCGATCTACAGGTTCGCGCGCATCGAATGATGGAAACGGCGCAAAGAAAAAGCCCCCGACTTGCGTCGAGGGCTCTTAGAGTTGGCGGAGCGGACGGGACTCGAACCCGCGACCTCCGGCGTGACAGGCCAGCATTCTAACCAGCTGAACTACCGCTCCGCGCTTGAAACTTTGCAGGCGCTCAGTATATCCGAAGACTTCCTGAAAACCTACCCCGCTGAACACTTTTTTCAAAGTTTTTTCACGAGGATTTAAGAGTTTTGCAATGGCGGAGCGGACGGGACTCGAACCCGCGACCTCCGGCGTGACAGGCCAGCATTCTAACCAGCTGAACTACCGCTCCGTATTGCAGACCTCTTTGTTTTCTCTACAACCCGTTGGTTGGAGAGAAAACAAGGCCCCCAGCTTTTCGGCCGGGGGCCTCGTTGAAAATGGCGGAGCGGACGGGACTCGAACCCGCGACCTCCGGCGTGACAGGCCAGCATTCTAACCAGCTGAACTACCGCTCCACATTTCAAACTTACCGCGGTGCTGTGGTGGGTGCTGAGGGTTTCGAACCCCCGACCCTCTCCGTGTAAAGGAGACGCTCTACCGCTGAGCTAAGCACCCCAGCGAGCCGCTTAGTTTACAGCATCCTTCAGGGCCTTACCAGCCTTGAACGACGGATTCTTCGAAGCAGCGATCTTGATGGTGTCGCCGGTCTTCGGGTTGCGGCCGGTGCGGGCAGCACGGTCGCGGACCTGGAAGGTACCGAAGCCGACCAGGGTGACCGCATCGCCGTCCTTCAGCGCCTTGGTGACGGCAGCAACGACGGCATCGACAGCGCGGCTGGACTCGGCCTTGGTCAGGTCGGCAGCTTCAGCAACGGCATCGATCAATTCGGTCTTGTTCATTCTTTACAACTCCTTTGGCGGTGGGTTCCGCGTATTCGACAGGGAAGCAACCGCACGACGTCTGCATGCGGTTGCCATGTGGAAACGGTTCGCCGAATTCAGTGAGCGCTGACTGCGATCACTCATTCGCGAGTGCTGCTTTTATACCAGCGGCCCTACCCCCACGCAAGCTGGAAAGCCAGCAACGACGCGGGTTTCAAGCATTTCGACAGGACGCATCAATGCTTGACGCGCGCGTTTCCACTCGGTTTGGCCTTGCTGCGCACCGTGACGCGCTGCGCACTCTTGCGCGTCTTCTTCGGTGCCAGCGGACGTTCCAGGGCCAGATCGAGCACTTCCTCGATGTACTTCACCGGCACGATCTCCAGGTCGCGGGTGACGTTGGCCGGAATGTCGGCAAGATCCTTGCGGTTCTCATCGGGGATGATCACCGTGCGGATTCCGCCGCGCAGGGCCGCCAGCAGCTTCTCCTTGAGACCGCCGATCGCGGTGACGCGACCACGCAGGGTGATTTCGCCGGTCATCGCCACGTCGGCGCGCACGGCGACCTTGGTCAGCATCGACACCAGCGAGGTCACCATTGCCGCACCGGCACTGGGGCCATCCTTCGGCGTCGCACCATCGGGTACATGCAGATGCACGTCGTGCTTCTGCAGGAAGTCCGCATCGATGCCGAAGCGCTCGGCGCGCGAACGCACCACCGACAACGCCGCCGACGCTGATTCCTTCATCACGTTGCCGAGCTGGCCGGTCAGGATCAGCTGGCCCTTGCCCGGTACCAGCGTCGATTCGATCTGCAGCAGATCGCCACCGACTTCGGTCCAGGCCAGGCCCGTGACCAGGCCGATCTCGTTCTCTTCTTCGGCACGGCCGAAGTCGAAGCGACGCACGCCCAGGTACTTGTCCAGGTTCTTGCTCGACACGCTCACCAGCGCCTTGGACTTGCGCGCACCCTTCTTCGCCTTCGCCACCGGCTGCGGCCCACCCAGCGCGATTTCCTTCACCACCTTGCGGCAGATCTTGGCGATCTCGCGCTCCAGGTTGCGCACGCCGGATTCGCGCGTGTAGTAGCGCACGATGTCCTGGATGGCATCGCTGCCGATCTCCAGCTCTTCCGGCTTCAGGCCGTTGGCCTTGATCTGCTTGGGCGACAGGTAACGGGTGGCGATGTTGAGCTTCTCATCCTCGGTGTAACCGGGGATGCGGATCACTTCCATGCGGTCCAGCAGCGGGCCGGGGATGTTGAGCGAGTTGGAGGTCGCCACGAACATCACTTCGGACAGGTCCAGGTCCACTTCCAGGTAGTGGTCGTTGAACGCGTTGTTCTGCTCGGGATCGAGCACTTCCAGCAGCGCCGAGGACGGATCGCCACGGAAGTCCATCGACATCTTGTCGATCTCGTCCAGCACGAACAGCGGGTTCTTGCTGCCCACCTTGTTGAGGTTCTGCACGATGCGGCCCGGCATCGAACCGACATAGGTACGACGGTGGCCACGGATCTCGGCTTCATCGCGCACGCCACCGAGCGACATGCGCACGAACTTGCGGTTGGTGGCCTTGGCGATGGACTGGCCCAGCGAGGTCTTGCCCACGCCCGGCGGCCCGACCAGGCACAGGATCGGACCCTTCATCTGCTTCACCCGCGACTGCACCGCCAGGTATTCAAGGATGCGTTCCTTGACCTTCTCCAGGCCGTAGTGATCGGCATCGAGGGTGTCCTGCGCGGCCTTCAGGTCCTTGCGCACCTTGCTGCGCTTCTTCCACGGCACGCCCAGCAGCCACTCCAGGTAGTTGCGCACGACCGCTGCTTCGGCAGACATCGGCGACATCTGCTTGAGCTTGTTGAGCTCGTTGCGCGCCTTGGCTTCCACCGGCTTGGGCATGCCCGCTTCGGCGATCTTGCGCGCCAGCTCTTCCAGTTCGCCCGGCGCATCGTCCAGGTCACCCAGTTCCTTCTGGATGGCCTTCATCTGTTCGTTGAGGTAGTACTCGCGCTGGCTCTTTTCCATCTGCGACTTCACGCGGCCGCGGATGCGCTTTTCCATCTGCTGCACGTCGATCTCGCCGTCGACCAGGCCGACCAGCATCTCCAGGCGTTCGCCCACGGCCAGCGTTTCCAGCAGGCGCTGCTTGTCCGACAACCGCACGCTGATATGGGCGGCGATGGTATCGGCCAGGCGTGTCGGCTCATCGATGCCGGCCAGGGTCTGCAGCAGTTCCGGCGGCAGCTTGCGGTTGGTCTTGACGTACTGCTCGAACAGCGACATCAGCGAGCGGGCGATGGCCTCGATTTCGCGCGGCTCGCGTGCATCGGCGGCCTCGATTTCCACGGCCTGGCCGTGCAGCGATCCATCGCGTTCGCTGACGCTGGTCACCTGCACGCGCGACAGGCCTTCGACCAGCACCTTGATGGTGCCGTCGGGCAGCTTCAGCAGCTGCAGCACCTGCGCCAGCGTGCCGACCTGGTAGAGGTCGGCGGCCTGCGGGTCATCGGTCTCGGCCGACTTCTGCGCCAGCAGCAGGATGCGCTTGTCTGCTTCCATCGCCTGTTCCAGCGCGTGCATGGACTTGTCGCGGCCGACAAACAGCGGGATGACCATGTGCGGGAATACCACTACGTCGCGCAGCGGCAGGACCGGCAGGTCGAGGGTCTCACTTGGGGAACGGGCCATGGGGGCTCCAGGGAAGGGGAAAACCGTCTCCGGGAGGGCATCTTCCGGAGACAAAAAAAGCCGATGGCCCCGTTATGGGGCCATCGGCTTTCAGATGCAAGACGTTCCGAGAAAATTCTTTCTATTCAACAAGTTGAAAGAATCATTCGGCGCCAGCGGCCTTCTGTTCAGGGACCGGCGGGGTCTGGTAGATCAGGTACGGCTCGGACTTGTGCTCGATCACCGATTCATCCACGACAACCTTGCTGACGTTTTCCTGCGACGGCAGGTCGTACATGGTGTCCAGCAGGACTGATTCGACGATGGTGCGCAGGCCGCGGGCGCCGGTCTTGCGCTTGAGCGCCTTCTTGGCGATGGCCGACAACGCGTCCGGACGGAACTCCAGCTCGACGTTCTCCATCTCGAACAGCTTCTTGAACTGCTTGGTGATGGCGTTCTTCGGCTCGGTCAGGATGCGGATCAGGGCCGGCTCGTCCAGCTCCTCCAGGGTCGCGACCACCGGCAGGCGGCCCACGAACTCGGGAATCAGGCCGAACTTGATCAGGTCTTCCGGCTCGACTTCAGCCAGCACCTTGCCCACTTCCTGCTTGCGCTCGCTGCTCTTCACCTTGGCGCCGAAACCAATGCCGCCGGCGTCGTTGGAGCGCTGCTGGATCACCTTGTCCAGGCCGGCAAACGCACCGCCGCAGATGAACAGGATGTTCTTGGTGTCCACCTGCAGGAATTCCTGCTGCGGATGCTTGCGCCCACCCTGCGGCGGAACGCTGGCAACGGTGCCTTCGATCAGCTTCAACAGGGCCTGCTGCACGCCTTCGCCGGACACATCGCGGGTGATCGACGGGTTCTCGCTCTTGCGCGAGATCTTGTCGATTTCATCGATGTAGACGATGCCCTGCTGTGCCTTCTCGACGTCGTAGTCGCACTTCTGCAGCAGCTTCTGGATGATGTTCTCCACGTCCTCGCCCACGTAACCGGCTTCGGTCAGCGTGGTGGCGTCGGCCATGGTGAACGGCACGTTGAGCAGGCGGGCCAGGGTCTCGGCCAGCAGGGTCTTGCCCGAACCGGTCGGACCGACCAGCAGGATGTTCGACTTCGCCAGCTCGACTTCGTCGTTCTTCTGGCGGCTCTCGATGCGCTTGTAGTGGTTGTACACGGCCACGGCCAAGGTCCGCTTGGCGCGGTTCTGTCCGATCACGTACTGGTCGAGCACCTCGAGGATCTCGCGCGGCTTGGGCAGCGAACTGCGCGCCGACTGCGCCTTTTCCTCAAGCTCCTCTCGGATGATGTCGTTGCACAGCTCCACGCACTCATCGCAGATGAACACGCTCGGACCAGCAATCAGCTTGCGCACTTCATGCTGGCTCTTGCCGCAGAAAGAGCAGTAGAGGATCTTGCCGGTGTCCGTGGAACGACCTTGGCGGTCTTCGCTCATGCTTCGCTTACCCAGTTACCCCACCCGCTGAACGGGGGTTCGATTCGAGAATAACACAGGGCCGGAGGGACATCAGTCCAGCCGACCCTGCAGGAACGGGGCCTGCCATGGCCCCGTGGGTGCCGGTCAGCCGGCCTGGATCGACTCTTCCGGACGACGCTCCAGGACCTGGTCGACCAGGCCGTAGGCGACCGCATCGACCGCGCTCTTGAAGTTGTCGCGCTCGGTATCGCGCGCGATGGTCTCCAGCGACTGGCCGGTGTGCTTGGCCAGCACTTCGTTCAGGCGCGCACGCAGGGTCAGGATCTCGCGTGCGTGGATGTCGATGTCGGTGGCCTGGCCCTGGAAGCCACCCAGCGGCTGGTGGATCATCACCCGCGAGTTCGGCAGCGCATAGCGCTTGCCCGCCGCACCGGACGCCAGCAGCAGCGCGCCCATCGAGGCGGCCTGGCCAACGCAGATGGTGCTCACGTCCGGCTTGATGTACTGCATGGTGTCGTAGATCGCCATGCCGGCGGTGACCACGCCACCCGGCGAGTTGATGTAGATGCTGATGTCCTTTTCCGGGTTTTCCGCTTCCAGGAACAGCAGCTGCGCCACCACCACGTTGGCCATGTGATCGTCGATCGGGCCAACCAGGAAGATCAGGCGCTCCTTCAACAGGCGCGAATAGATGTCGTAGGCACGCTCGCCGCGGCTGGTCTGCTCGACCACCATGGGAACCATGTTCAGGGCTTTGGTTCGGTTGTCCATTTCGTGAGGTACCTATCTTGGGGGGAAACACCCCCGCGCCAGGGCTGGCGCGGGGTATCCGGCAATCCGCCAGGGATTACTGGCGGATCGCGTCCTGGAACGACAGCTTTTCTTCAGTGTGCTGGGCGCGCTCGGCGATCCAGTCGATCACCTGCTCTTCCATCACGCGGTTCTGCAGGCCAGACATCAGCTGGGGGTCGTTGCGGTACATCTCAATGACCTGTTCCGGCTCTTCGTAGGTCGAGGCGATCAGACGCATCGTTTCATTCAGACGCTTCGGCTCCAGGCGCAGGTCGTTGCTGCGGGCCACTTCGCCGACCACCAGGCCGACCAGCACGCGCTTGGCAGCAGCGTCCTTGAAGCCTTCGTGGGCGTCGGCCGGGATCTCGCCCGGGTTGCGGCCACTGCGGCGGATCTGCTCGACCTGCTGGGCCAGCATGGCACGGGCTTCGTTCTCGACCAGGCGCGGCGGCATTTCCACCGACGAATAGGCCGCGATCAGCTGCTCACCGACTTCACGACGCAGGCGGTTCATCAGTGCGCCCTTCAGCTCACGCTCGAGGTTGGCGCGGATGTCGCTGCGGAACTGCTCGACGTCGCCACCCTTCACGCCGAAGCTCTTGATGAAGGCTTCATCGACGGCCGGCACGACCGGCTCGGACACGTCGCTGACCTTCACGGTGACCTGCACGGTCTTGCCCGCCAGCGCCGGCACGCGCCAGTCAGCCGGGAACTCGACGTCCAGGGTCTTCTCTTCGTCCTTGGCCATGCCGACCAGGCCCTGTTCGATGGTCTCGAACATCATGCCCTGGCCGAGCACGATGCTGCCCTTCTCGGTGCCTTCGGCCGGCAGGCGCTCGTCACCGGCCTGCGACCAGGTTTCCAGTGCGACCAGGTCGCCGTCCTGCGCGGCACGGGTGACCGGCGACCAGCTGCGACGCTGCGTCTGCAGGTTTTCGATCATCTGGTCGATGTCGGCATCGGTGATTTCGGCGGTGTGGCGCACCACGGTCAGCTTGCTGACGTCGATGTCACCGAAGTCCGGCACCACTTCAACGGTGGCCACGAAGGAGAACTCACCCTCGTCACCCTTGTCGATGCGCGGGCTGCCGACGATGCGCAGGTCGTGCTCACGCACGGCGGCGTCGAAGGTTTCGCGCAGCAGGCCGTCCAGCGCCTCGCCACGGACCTGCGCGCCGAAGCGCTGCTCGATCACCTTGGCCGGCACTTTGCCCGGACGGAAACCCTTGATGCGGGTGGTGCGGGCGATTTCGCCCAGGCGGCCGTTGATGTGGCTCTGCAGACGGTCTTCCGGCAGCGAGAAGCTCAGGCGGCGTTCCAGGTTGCCGATGGTTTCAATCGAAGCTTGCATGTTGACTCCTGCCACCGGTGGCGCCCTGGCCCCCGGCTCGATGATGGATGAAACGGTTGTAAGGACACGACGTCGATGACGCGCCTGCTTGCCGCAGCCCTTTAGTTTCGCCCAATTCGGGCGGCGCCGCCAGCACGGCCGGGCGCAGGGGTTGACGCGGAATGCCCGACTGGGCGGGGGACGGGCCGGCCTGGTGCGAAAGGGGGGACTCGAACCCCCACGCCTTGCGGCACTGGAACCTAAATCCAGGGCGTCTACCAATTCCGCCACTTTCGCGTGGCCGGCTCAGGTGTTCATTGTTGCAGGCGGGGGCGGAAAGCGGAAGGCTTCCACAAAACTGAACAGGGAAATTGCCCTTTGGAGCCGGCCTGGGCGCATCCCGCCCCAGGCCGATCCTGGTCAGCGGGCGGCCGGCGCGGGCCCGGGTGTTTCGCCCGCAGGGACGCCGGCCGCATCGTCACTGGGTGTTTCCAGCGTGGCGCCATCGACGGAGCGCGCCACTTCAACCGCGCCAGCAGGCAGCGCCTCCCCTGTCGCCCCGGTCGACTGCGTGGCGTCGCGACCCTCCACCGGCTGTGCCGCGATGTGGTCGACATCCGCAGATCGCTCGACCGTCCGCGCGTAGTCCGGTGCAGCGGCGGTAGCCGCCTCGTCCGCCCTGCAGCCTGACAGCGCGATCACCACCAGGCTGGACAGCATCACGCCCGTGCTCTTGTTGAACGTCATCGAAGCACTCCTCATGCATGCGCCTTCGGCGCGGAACACCTATTGGGAGCGATGCCGACAGCAACCGGTGAGAAGCAGCTCACAGCATTGAAGATGCTGATGACGCATGTGACGCTGATTTCAGCCACGCTTCAGTAGATCCACGCCATGCGTGGATGAACCCATCAATGCCTGCGATATCCACCCATGACGTGGATCTACCGACGCTGCCGCAGGCAAGAAAAAAGCCACTTGGCGGACCAAGTGGCTTTCGTCTGGTGGGCTGTCAAGGATTCGAACCTTGGGGACGCGGCCGCGCATTCGCGCTGCCGCCCCACGCGCTGCTGCGCACCGCGCGGGCCCCTCTCACCAACGCCCACATCCCCCCGGCTTCGCCGCGCCCCCTTGACTCAAGGGGGCTATCCTCCAGCCGGCTCCACGCCAGCGGAGACATAAAGAAAAAAGCCACTTGGCGGACCAAGTGGCTTTCGTCTGGTGGGCTGTCAAGGATTCGAACCTTGGACCTATTGATTAAGAGTCAACTGCTCTACCAACTGAGCTAACAGCCCGAAATCGGGGGGCGAATTATGACCCGATCCGCGAGGGCGTTGCAAGCACTTTCTTCAACGTCGTTGAAACAAGCACTGCAACCGGCGATCCATCGCGAAGGGTTACATCTTGAAGAAAAAAGCCACCGGGCGGACCCGATGGCTTCTGTCTTGGTGGGCTGTCAAGGATTCGAACCTTGGACCTATTGATTAAGAGTCAACTGCTCTACCAACTGAGCTAACAGCCCTTGAAACTCAGGCGCACATTATAGCCGGCGACCTGTTTATTGCAATACCGTTTCGGCGATGCCGATGCGGTTGAATCAGTGGGGTGGCTGAGGGGATTCGAACCCCCGACCACCGGAATCACAATCCGGTACTCTAACCAACTGAGCTACAGCCACCACTGAAACTTTAGCTTCACCGCCAATGCTGCCGACGCTGACGCTTGATACGTTGCCCGAGGACTGTCACCGAAGTTCAGGTCCGCCGAAGCGAGTCCGATATTCTGGTGGAGTCTGCATGCTTTTGCAAGCACTTCTTCACATCCGCCAGCTACGTTCCGGTGTCGCACCAATGGCGCGCCCGACAGGAATCGAACCTGTAACCGCCGGCTTAGAAGGCCGGTGCTCTATCCAGTTGAGCTACGGGCGCCCGAACCGGAACGGCGTCCAATCCGACGTGACGTGGGATTGGTCGGGGTAGAGGGATTCGAACCCCCGACATCCTGCTCCCAAAGCAGGCGCGCTACCAGACTGCGCTATACCCCGGTGTTGCAATCCCCTCGGGCATGGACCCGGGGAGCTGGCCATTGTGGCCAAGCGCCCTGCGAACTGTCAACGCGCAATCCCAGCCCTGCCCCGCCATGACCACAGCTTGCGCAGTCATCGGCTATGCTCGCAGCCAGCGGCCGGATGGCCCAATCGCCCCCTTTTCGCACGGAGACCTCGCATGCGCAGCGGCAACCCGGCTCTTTCCGAGTCGACCTTCCTCGATCTGGCCAGTGGCTCGGTGGTGACCAGCCCCGACCAGGCCATGACCCTCAATGGCACCGTCAACAAGACCGGCTTCCTGCTGCTGCTGACCGTGCTGACCGCGGCCTTCGCCTGGAACCAGACCGTGGACGACTACGGCCAGGTGATGGCCGGCGCCAAGCTGTACGCCATGGGCGGGGCGATCGGTGGCTTGGTGCTGGCCCTGATCACCGTGTTCAAGAAGGAATGGTCGCCGGTCACCGCACCGCTCTATGCGCTGGTGGAAGGCCTGTTCCTGGGTGCCATCTCGGCCGTGTTCAACATGAAGTTCCCGGGCATCGTGTTCCAGGCCGTGCTGCTGACCTTCGGCACCCTGTTCGCACTGCTGTTCGCCTACCGCAGCGGCCTGATCAAGGCCACCGAGAACTTCAAGCTCGGCGTGGTCGCCGCCACCGGCGGCATCGCCCTGCTGTACCTGGCCTCGTTCGTGCTGGGCTTCTTCAACATCAACGTGCCGGTGATCCATGACGCCAGCTGGCTGGGCATCGCCTTCAGCCTGTTCGTGGTGGTCGTGGCCGCGCTGAACCTGGTGCTGGATTTCGACTTCATCGAAACCGGCGTGGCCCAGCGCGCGCCGAAGTACATGGAATGGTATGGCGCATTCGGCCTGATGGTGACCCTGGTCTGGCTGTATGTGGAGTTCCTGCGCCTGCTGTCGAAGATCCAGCAGCGCTGATCCAGCCCATGCCGTAAACGACAAGGCCGCGGTCCGTCGGGATCGCGGCCTTTTTTTGTAGCGTCGAGCACGCTCGACTCCCGCGGAGACACGCCCAATGGCAGACACCCTCCCTCCCCGCTTCCACAGCTATCGCCCGGCCGATGGCCATCGCCTGCCACACGATCCGTTCAACGCCATCATCGGCCCCCGACCCATTGGTTGGATCTGCAGTCGTGATGCCGACAGCAATGTGAACCTGGCGCCCTACAGCTTCTTCAACGCGTTCAACTACACGCCGCCGATCATTGGCTTCAGCAGCCAGGGCCGCAAGGACTCGCTGCGCAACATCGAAGCCACCGGCGAGTTCGTCTGGAACCTCGCCACATTTGATCTGGCCCAGGCAATGAACGAGAGCTGCCGCGCAGTCGCGCCAGACGTGGACGAGTTCGTCCTGGCCGGGCTGACACCACTGGCCTCGGAGCAGGTTGCACCGCCGCGCGTTGCGCAGAGCCCGGTGAGCATGGAGTGCCGCTGCACGCAGATCGTGCGTCTGCGCGACGCGGCCGGTAACGACACCAATGGCTGGCTGGTACTGGGAGAAGTGGTCGCCGTGCATATCGATACGCGGTTGCTCGTCGACGGCATCTACGACACCGCAGCGAGCGACACCATCCTGCGCGGTGGCGGACCGGCCGACTACTTCCGGATCACCGCCGACCAACGCTTCCGCATGCTGCGGCCCGCCTGAGCCCTCATCCCGCCACCCCACGGGACAGCAGCAACGGCAGCGACGAGGCCAGCATGGCCACACCGGAAGCGGTCAGCAGGCCGAGGACGATCTGCCGGAAACGCGCCTCACTGATACCGATATACAGCTTCGCCCCCAGCAGCGTGGGTACCAGCATCGCCGGCGCGACAATGGCGAAGTACGGCAGCATCTGCCGGGTGACCATGCCGGTACCGACATAGGTGGCCATGGTCACCGCCAGCATCGCCAGATTGAAGTTCTGGATGACCGCGCGCTGCTCGTCCTTGCCGAAGCCGCGCAACGTGCTCCACAGGGTCGGCACCGGCCCGGCGAAGCCACCGATGCCACTGAGCACACCACCGGCCATGCCGGCCAGCGCGTCGCCGAACCGGCCGCCAACGGTGACCGGTGGCAACGAACGCGCCATCAGCATCACCGGGCACCACAGCGCCAGGAAACCTCCCAACAGCGCCTTGAACCAGGCCATGTCCAGCTGCGGCAGCACCAGCACGCCAAGCGGAATGCCCGCCAACCCACCGAGCACGAACGGCAGCAGCAGGCGCAGGTTGAAGCCACGGCGCACGGTGAATACCGCCAGCAACTGGCCGACCAGTGCGCCGAACACCGACAGCGTCGCCGCAAGCCGGGGATCCAGCCCCCACGCCCAGAACGACATCGCGACCATGCCGAACGCGAATCCCGACAGGCCCTGCACGAACCCCGCGACGATCGCGCCCAGCGCGACCAGCAGATACACCGGCTCCATCCCCACTCCTCACCACTGCCGTGCGACTTACCCTGCCGCACCCGACGCTGCAGCGTAATGCGTGGCGAGATGATCGACCAGCGCGCGCACCTTCGGCGCCAGCGCACGCGCATGGGGATACAGCGCGAAATAGCAGCGCGTGCCACCGTGCCAGCTGGGAAGCACGCGGATCAAGCGGCCGGCGCGAAGATCTTCCTGCACCGTAAGCGCGGTGAACAGACTGATGCCCATCCCGGCCAGCACGGCCGCATACAGTGCCGGCGTGGCGTCCACGCGCAGTCGTTGGCCTGCTTCCACGCTGGCGATGACACCGCGCGGTCCGTGCAGCTGCCACGGCGTCATCGCCGCAACAGGGTTGAACCCCAACAAGGTGTGGTTCTGCAGGTCGGCCACCTGTCGAGGCAGTCCCTGCCGGGCGAGGTACGCCGGTGCCGCAACCAGGATGCGCGGGCATCGCGCCAGTTCACGGGCGACCAGCTGACTGTCAGGCAGGGACGGTGCGATGCGCAGGGCGAGGTCGAAGCCCCCGCCGACCACATCGACCAGCTGATCGTCGGCCGACAGTTCCAGCGCAACCTGCGGATAGCGCGCCAGGAAGCCAGGCAGCCAATGCGGCAGCTCCTGGCTGGCGACCACCTGCGGCACGCTGACCCGCACGCGCCCGCTGGGCTGGGCCTGGCCGGCCCGCGCACGGTCATCGGCGGCCTCCAGCCGGTCAAGCAGCGCCACCGCCTCGCGGTAGTAGTCGCGCCCGGCCTCGGTCAACGACAGCCGCCGGCTGTTGCGATCCAGCAGCCGCACCTGCAGGTGCTCTTCAAGTTGACGCAACTGCCGCGACATCGCCGAATGGGTGGTACCCAGCCGCTCGGCGGCGGCAGTGAAACTGCCGGCGTCGACGATCGCGCGCAGGGCTCGCAGGGCGGCGAAATGGTCCATCGGCAGCGCGCTCCAGTCGGCGGGGCCCGCAGGCTGCGGACCCCGCCAGCTTATCAAGTGCCGTTGCCTGCCTTGCGCACCGGCAGGGCCAGAATCGCCGAGGTGGTCATCACATCGCCAAAGGCATCCTCGATCTGCGCCAGCGACGCCTCATGCAATGCGCGATGGCCGATGGTCCCGCCATTGGCCAGATCAAGATCACGGCTGGCAGAGGCATCGGAAGCCACGATCACCCGATAGCCGCGCGGCGCCGCAGCAGCATCGCGTGCAGCACCGGCAACGCAGGCGTGGGTCTGCAGCCCGGTGACGATCAGGGCGTCGATACCGGCATCCTTCAACACCTTGTCCAGGGCCGCTGCCGAGGTACCGGCGAACACGCTGACGTTGTCCTTCTGCACCACGGTCTCGCCCTTGCGCGGTTGCATGTCACGGTGGAATGCGGCGTTGACACTGCCTTCTGCAAACAGCGGCGCGCCTGCCGGCAGTACGTGCTGCACATGGATCACGCGGATGCCGTTGGCATCAGCGAAGTCGACCACACGACGCGTCTGCCGCAGGGCCGCTACACCATCGGGAATGACCATGCGACCACCGGCGAAACCGGACGCGGCGCTGGCGTCGAAGTACTCGTTCTGGAAGTCGATCACCAGCACGGCCGTCTTCGCTGCGTCGAGCGAGGTGGCAGCCGCAGCGCCGGCCATATGGCGGATGGTGGGGTGGACCGGCTCGGCGGCGACAACCGGGGTGGTGGCAGCCATGCCGATCAGGCCGGCCAGGCCGAAAGCAGTGAGGTTCATGGTCAAGCTCCTGTGCGGTGGAAAGTGGGCACAGGATGAGGAGCATTGAATGCACGAACCAGCCGCCGTTGAGCACACAATCTGTGCGGTTTTCGCACAGATCATTTTCCTTGGAGATGCCGCCATCCACGCATGGCGTGGATCTGCTGGCCGGTGAAACGCAGCGGGGCGCCCGAAGGCGCCCCGCTGTGGATCCAATCGGAGTCGAGCCGCCGCTTACAGGCGGCTGGCGATCGCCTTGGCGAAGCCCATCGTGTTGCCGGTGCCGCCGAGGTCGCCGGTCAGCGAATCCTTGGCTTCCATCGTGGCGACGATGGCCTTGCGCAGGCGCTCGGCGTTTTCCGGCTGGCCGACGTGGTCGAGCATCTGAGCCGCCGCCAGCAGCAGGGCGCACGGATTGGCCTTGCCCTGGCCGGCGATGTCCGGCGCGGTGCCGTGCACGGCTTCGAAGATCGCCGCGTCCTTGCCGATGTTGGCGCCCGGGGCCAGGCCCAGGCCACCGACCAGACCGGCGCACAGGTCGGAAATGATGTCACCGAACAGGTTGGTGGTGACGATCACATCGAACTGTTCCGGACGCATCACCAGCTGCATGCAGCAGTTGTCGACGATCATTTCCTGGAACTCGATGTCCGGGTACTGCGCGGCGACTTCGCGCGCCACGGCCAGGAACAGGCCCGAGGTCGACTTGATGATGTTGGCCTTGTGCACGGCGGTGACCTTCTTGCGGCCGACACTGCGGGCCAGCTCGAAGGCGTAACGCACGATGCGCTCGGAGCCCTTGCGGGTGATGCGGGTGCCGGAGAAAGCGGTCTCGCCGTCGGCCGACACTTCCTGGCCTTCGGCCAGGTACGCACCTTCGGTGTTCTCACGAACGGTGATCAGGTCGACGTTATCGAAACGCGACTTGGTGTTCGGGAAGGTGTGGGCCGGACGCACGTTGGCGTACAGGTCGAAGTGGCGGCGCAGGCTGACGTTGATCGAGGTGAAGCCGCCACCAACCGGCGTGGTCAGCGGGCTCTTCAGCGCGACCTTGTTGCGCGCGATCGATTCCAGGGTCACCGCCGGCATCAGATCGCCGTGCTTCTCCAGGGCCACCAGGCCGGCGTCGGCGTCTTCGTACTCCAGGCCAGTGTTGAGCTGGTCGAGCACGAACAGGGTGGCGTCCATGATTTCCGGGCCAATGCCGTCGCCGCGGATGACCGTAATTTTCTGCGTCATTGATCGATGTTCCGAACAGGGGGAAAAACGCCGTCCGGACGTGCCCGGAAACGCCGGCGCAAAGGAAGTTTCACCCGCAATTATGCCTGAGCCGGGGCCGAGGTCCCAAATAGACCATGGTCCCAGTCCCCGGCTCAGGCAGAATTGCCCGCGCATTCCTCCTTATCCCCGCGCCTTCGGCGCGCCCCCTTTAACAACAAGGGGGCCCTGGGCTGGAAGATCGCGGAGAAGGCCCCGATGTACGTCATCGGTAGCGCCGGGCCATGCCCGGCGGCCTTTCGTTCAGGTGCCCGCCGGGCATGGCCCGGCGCTACCTGCGAACGAGCAAGGCTCCTGGGCTGGAAGATCGCGGGTAGTGCTGGCCGCTGGCCGGCAACCTCCGCCGATTTGGCTCCACCAGATGCCGGCCAGCGGCCGGCACTACCAGAGGGCCCGGTTCACGGTAGCGGCCGGGCTCAGTGCTCGTGCGCTGCCGGGGCGGCGGCGCCACCTTCGAGCTGGTCGAGGAAGTCCACCGCGCGGCGCAGGTGCGGGATCACGATCGAGCCGCCGACCACCAGGCCTACCGAGAAGGTCTCGAAGAACTCCTCACGGGTGACGCCGGCGTCCTTGCACTGGGCCACGTGGTAGCTGATGCAGTCGTCGCAGCGCAGCACCATCGAGGCCACCAGGCCCAGCAGCTCCTTGGTCTTCACGTCCAGCGCGCCGGCCTGGTAGGTCTGCGTATCCAGGGCGAAGAAGCGGCGCACCACCTGGTTCGGCTCGCCCAGGATGCGTTCATTCATGCGCTTGCGGAAGTCGGTGAACTCGGCGATCCGGTCCTTGCTGCCGTCGTCGGCCGCGCTCATGCCTGGCCCTGCCCGGCCAGCAGCGGCTCGAGCTTGCCTTCACGATGCAGGGCCATCATGTCGTCGTAGCCGCCCACGTGGACGTCGCCCACGAAGATCTGCGGGACGCTGGTGCGTCGGGTCTTGGCCATCATCTTCTCGCGCTCGACCGGGTCCAGGTCGATGCGGACCTCGGTCCATTGCTGGCCCTTGCTCTTGAGGAAGTTCTTGGCGGCCACGCAGTACGGGCAGACGGCGGTGGAATAGATGGTGATGGCGGGGGTAGCGCCGGCGGACTGGGCTGTCACGGGAAACTCCACGATGGATCGACGGTCCATATATGGTACCGGTGCGCTGGAATTTCCACGCCACGCCCGCAACACTGTGGATTGATTAACGAATGGTTGCCCCCTGCCCTGCCACGCTGGGCCGACCCTGCCCGAGGACCGACCGCTTGCGACCCCTGCTGCTCACCGCTGCCCTGACCCTGGCCCTGGCCGCCCCGCTGGCGCAGGCCCAGGAGAAGCTGCCGGACATCGGCTCCTCGGCGGGCGAACTGCTGACCCCGGCCCGGCAGGCCGAGTACGGCGCGATGATGCTGCGCGAACTGCGCAACTATGGCTACCTGCTGGACGATCCCCTGGTCAACGACTGGCTGCAGACCATGGGCACCCGCCTCGGATCCAACAGTGACCAGCCACGCCAGCCCTACACGTTCTTCGTGATGAAGGACCGCCAGATCAATGCCTTCGCCACCCTCGGCGGCTACATCGGCGTCAATGCCGGCCTGGTGCTGACGGCCGAGCGCGAGGACGAGGTGGCGGCGGTGCTGTCGCACGAAATCGCCCACGTCACCCAGCAGCACGTGCTGCGCGGGGTCGAGCGCGCCCAGCGCGACCAGATCCCGATCCTGCTGGGGATGCTGGCGGCGGTGGTTGCCGCCCAGGCCAGCAACAGTTCGTCCTCGGGCAACGCGACCATGGCCGCGATCAGCTCGGGCATGGGCCTGATGCAGCAACGGCAGATCGACTACACCCGCTCCAACGAATCGGAGGCCGACCGGCTGGGCATCCGCACGCTGTCCCGCAGCGGCTACGACGTGGATGCGATGGCCGGCTTCTTCGAACGCATGTCCTCGGCGATGCGCGGCAACGATGGCGGCTACAGCGTTCCCGACTTCCTGCGCACCCACCCGGTCAACACCACCCGCATCAGCGAGGCCAAGGCCCGCGCCGAACAGATGAAGAAGGACACGGTGCTGCTGACCACGCGCACGCCCAACGGCGAGCGCAAGGAGCGAGTGGATCCCGCCGACCCGACCCTGGGCGATCCGCTGCTGCGCGGCATCAACCCGCTGCTGCCCGGCAGCGTGCTGCGGGTTCCGATCGGCCAGCTCAGCCGCGGCGCCAGTGGCGATTTCAACTGGGCCCGTGAGCGCCTGCGCGTGCTCAGCGCCGACAGCCCGGCCGACCTGCAACGCGAGTACACCGATCTTGCGCGCAGGCAGAAGGACGGTCTGGATGACGCCCAGCGCTATGGCCAGGCGCTGGCCACGATGCGCGGTGGCCGCAGCGGTGCCAGCCAGGCCCGGCAGACCCTCACCGACCTGCTGAAGACCCACCCGGACAGCCTGTGGGTCGCCCTGGCCCTGGCCGAAGCGGAGTCGCGCACCGGCCAATCCACCCAGGCCAATGCGCGCTTCGAGCAGCTGCTGCACGAACACCCCAACAGCCGGCCGGTGGCCCTGACCTACGCCGAGATCCTGAACGAGCAAGGAGGCCAGGCCGCGGGCCAGCGCGCGCAGGCGATGCTGCGCCCCCTGCTGTCGCAAAGCGGTAACGATCCGGTCTTCCAGCAGCGCTACGCCCGCGCCAGTGAACTGGCCGGCGACAGTGTCCGCGCCAGCGAGGCCTATGCCGAGGCGGCGTTCCTGGGCGGGCGTCCGGAACAGGCCCTGATGCAGCTGCAGGCACTCAAGCGCAACCCCGCGCTGGACTATGTCGGTCGGGCCCGGGTGGATGCGCGGATCGAGTCGATCACGCCCACCGTGCTCGAGCTGCGCCGGCAGGGCGTGCAGGACCCGGATCTGGACCGCCGCTGAGTGCGGCATGACCGGCAGATGGCAGCAATGCCAGATGCCGGCCAGGCAGTCACAAACATGTCATCAAACCGTAGTCTACTGGCACCACTCCAGTAACTGAGCCCTACGGTGCCCTCGTGCAGAAACGCATCCTGATCGTCGATGACGAGCCCGCGATCCGCGAAATGGTCGCCTTCGCCCTTCGCAAGGGCGATTACGAACCTGTCCACGCCGGTGACGCCCGCGAGGCCCAGACCGCCATCGCCGACCGCGTCCCCGACCTGATCCTGCTGGACTGGATGCTGCCCGGCACCAGCGGCCTGGACCTGGCCCGGCGCTGGCGCAAGGAAACCCTCACCCGCGAAGTGCCGATCATCATGCTGACCGCGCGCGGCGAAGAGAACGACCGCGTCGGCGGCCTCGAAGCCGGTGTCGACGACTACGTGGTCAAGCCGTTCTCGGCGCGCGAACTGCTGGCGCGTATCCGCGCGGTCATGCGCCGCGCCCGCGACGATGACGAGGACGGCAGCGTGGCGGTGGGTGCGATCCGCATCGACGGTGCGGCCCATCGCGTGTTCGCCAACGACCAGCCGGTGCCGATCGGCCCGACCGAGTACCGCCTGCTGCACTTCTTCATGACCCACCCGGAGCGCGTGTATACCCGCGCGCAGTTGCTGGACCACGTGTGGGGCGGCAGCGTGTATGTGGAAGAACGCACCATCGACGTGCATATCCGCCGCCTGCGCAAGACGCTGGAACCGTTCAACGCCGAGAACATGGTGCAGACCGTGCGCGGCGCCGGTTACCGCTTCTCCACCGCAACCTGAGCCTCGTCGTGCCGGCGCCGTGCACCCCACGGTGCCGGCGTCGGCAACTCTGCTATAACTTCCGGTTCACCTGCGTGAACCGCCGCAACCCACGACGAGACCGCAATGCCCCGCCACATCCGCTCTGCCTGGTTGAAGACACTGGCCACCGTGGCCACCGTGTTGCTGTTGGCCGGTCTGGTCGGTTGGTTCACTGGCCACCTGTGGCTGTGCATCGCGCTGGCGGCACTGGCGACGCTGGTCTGGCACTACTGGCGGCTGCGCCGCGTGCTGCGCCGGCTGACCGCGCGCCAGCGCTGGGACACCGCCGCCGAAGGCACCGGCGTCTGGAACGAGCTGGACCGCCTGCTGTACCGCAACCAGGTCGAGATGCGCGTGCGCAAGCGGCGACTGCTGGACATGCTGCGCAGCTATCGCGCTGCAGCGGCCGCGCTGCCCGACGCCGTGGTGGTGCTGGACCGCAACAGCCAGCGCGTGCAGTGGTTCAACGAAGCGGCCACGGCCCTGCTCGGCCTGCATCATCCGGGCGATCTGGGTGAGGCCTTGGTCGAACGCCTGCAGCCGATGCCGCTGGCCCACTGGCTGGCCGGTGGCCGCAATGCAGAACCGATCCTGGACGTGCCCTCGCCGGTCGATCCTGCGATCCGCCTGAACCTGCGCCTGATTCCCTATTCGTCCGACTACTGGCTGTTGATCGCCCGTGACGTCAGCAAGCTGCTGCGCCTGGAACAGGTACGCCGCGACTTCGTGGCCAACGTTTCACATGAGCTGCGCACCCCGCTCACCGTGGTCCACGGCTACCTGGACATGATGGACCCGGAGGACTTCCCGGGAACCGGACCGATGCTGGAGGAAATGCGCAAGCAGAGCCAGCGCATGGCCCAGCTGGTGGAGGACCTGCTGACCCTGTCGCGGCTGGAATCGCAGGAACACAGCGAGGCCGAGACGGTGGCGATGCAGCCCATGCTGGCCACCCTGCGCCGCGAAGCCGAAGCGCACAGCCAGGGCCGGCACCAGATCAGCATCGACGACCTGGCCGGCGTGGACCTGCAGGGCTCGACCAAGGAACTGCACAGCGCGTTCTCCAACCTGGTCACCAACGCGGTCCGCTACACCCCGGCCGGTGGCCGCATCGCGGTGGAGTTCCGCCGTGAGGGCGACGGCGTGGTGCTGGCGGTACGCGATACCGGCTACGGCATTCCGGCCACCCACCTGCCGCGCCTGACCGAACGCTTCTACCGCGTCTCCAGCAGCCGCTCGCGCGAAAGCGGCGGCACCGGCCTGGGCCTGTCGATCGTCAAGCACATCCTCGGTCTGCACCACGCACGCCTGGAAATCGACAGCGAGGTCGGCAAGGGCTCGGTGTTCGCCTGCCATTTCGATGCCGACCACGTGCGACCGCGTGAGTCCGCCCCCCTGACCTCCTTCGAAGAATGACGCCATGAGCAGCCTCGGATCCCTCCCCCTCCCTGTGAGCACGGACAGCGATCCGTTGCGCGACCCGGCGCTGTACATCAACCGCGAGCTGTCGCAGCTGGATTTCAACTTCCGCGTGCTGGCGCAGGCGATGGATCCGCAGGTGCCGCTGCTGGAGCGCCTGCGCTTCATGTGCATCTCCTGCACCAACCTGGATGAATTCTTCGAGATCCGCGCCGCTGCGGTCCGTCATGCACAGGAGTTCGGCCTGCCGCCGGCGCCGGACGGCATGAGCCCGCAGGCCATTCTCAATGCCATCCACGAGCGCGCCGCCGAGCTGGTGGACCAGCAGTACCGCTGCTGGAACCAGACGCTGCGCCCGGCGCTGATGGAGGCCGGCATCGGCGTGCTCGGCCGCAACTCCTGGACCCACCGCCAGAAGCGCTGGCTGCGTGCCTATTTCCGCAACGAGATCATGCCGGTGCTGTCGCCGCTGGGCCTGGATCCGGTGCATCCGTTCCCGAAGATCCTCAACAAGTCGCTGAACATCGTGGTGGTGCTGAAGGGCACCGATGCGTTCGGCCGCAGCGGCCATCTGGCCATCGTGCGCGCACCGCGTTCGCTGCCGCGGATCATCCAGCTGCCGGAAAAACTCGGCGGCCCGCAGAATTTCGTGTTTCTGTCCTCGGTGCTGTCCACCTTCGTGGACGAATTGTTCCCGGGCCTGGAAGTGCTGGGCGCCTACCAGTTCCGTGTCACCCGCAACTCCGAGCTGGTGGTGGATGAAGAGGAAGTGGAAAACCTGGCGCTGGCCCTGCGCGATGAGCTGGTGGACCGCGGCTACCGGCCTGCAGTGCGGCTGGAGATCGCCCACGACATGCCGCGCGACATCGTACGCACCCTGCTGCAGAACTTCGGCCTGACCGAGAACGCGGTGTACCGCATCGACGGACCGGTCAACCTCAACCGCATCATCCAGCTGTACGACCTGATCGCCCAGCCGGACCTGAAGTATCCGCCGATGACCCCGCGCACCCTGCGCGACAGCGACGGCATCTTCGAGACCGTGGCCCGCCAGGACCTGCTGCTGCACCACCCCTTCGACGCGTTCGCGGCGGTGCTCGACCTGATCCGCCAGGCCGCGCTCGATCCGAACGTGCTGGCGATCAAGCAGACCCTGTACCGCACCGGCAAGGACTCATTGATCGTCGATGCACTGATCCAGGCGGCGCGCGCCGGCAAGGACGTGACCGTGGTGGTCGAGCTGCGCGCGCGCTTCGATGAAGAGGCCAACCTGGGCCTGGCCGATCGGCTGCAGGAAGCCGGCGTGCAGGTGGTGTACGGCGTGGTCGGCTACAAGACCCACGCCAAGATGCTGCTGATCGTGCGCCGCGAAGGCCGCAAGCTGCGCCGCTACGTGCACCTGGGCACCGGCAACTACCACAGCGGTACCGCGCGCGCGTACACCGACCTGAGCCTGATCACCGCCGATGCGGACATCGGCAACGACGTGCACCTGCTGTTCCAGCAGCTGTCCGGGCTGGCGTCGAAGATGAAGCTCAAGCGCCTGCTGCAGTCGCCCTTCACCCTGCACACCGGGATCCTGGCGAGGATCGAGCGCGAGACGCGCATCGCCGCCGCCGGGCGACCGGCGCGGATCATCGCCAAGATGAACGCCCTCAACGAAGCGCAGGTGATCCGTGCGCTGTACGCCGCCTCACAGGCGGGTGTGCAGATCGACCTGATCATCCGTGGCGCCTGCACCCTGCGCCCGGGCGTACCGGGCGTGTCGGACAACATCCGCGTGCGCTCGATCGTCGGCCGTTTCCTGGAACACAGCCGGGTCTACTGGTTCGGCAACGACGGCGCACCGGAGCTGTACTGCGCCAGCGCCGACTGGCTGGAACGCAACCTGCTGCGCCGGGTGGAAACCTGCTTCCCGATCCTCGACCCGGCGCTGGCCAAGCGGGTGTACCGCGAAGTGCTGCAGAACTACCTGGACGACAACCTCAACGCCTGGGAGCTGGATGCCGAAGGCATCTACCACAAGCGCGCACCGGCCCACGACGAAGCCCCGCATTCGGCGCAGATGGCGTTGATGCAGGGCCTCTGACCCGGTAGGTGGCCAGGTAGGTGCCAACCTTGGTTGGCACGTTTGGATTCATCCACGCATGGCGTGGATCTACCGTGTCGACCAAGGTCGACACCCACCAACAGCCGCGTGAACCTGTCGAAGGTCGACATATGCAGGCCCTTTGATCCGGTAGATGCCGACCTTGGTTGGCACGTTTGGATTCATCCACGCATGGCGTGGATCCACCGTGTCGACCAAGGTCGACACCCACCAACAGCCGCGTGAACCTGTCAAAGGTCGACATATGCAGGCCCTTTGATCCGATAGATGCCAACCTCGGTTGGCACGTTTGGATTCATCCACGCATGGCGTGGATCCACCGTGTCGACCAAGGTCGACACCCACCATGCGCAGGCCATGCCATTCCGACAGATCGCGAAAAACTGTCAAAGGCGGGGTGGGTCCGGTTGCGGGGGTGTCCGCGGCATGGATGCCGCGGTCAAGCCCCCATGGACGGGTTTACGGCGTCCCCCGCAACCGGACCCACCCCGCCATCCCACAGGAAGCCAGCTGTTGCCGTTGCCGTTGCTGTTGCTGTTGCTGTTACGTTGAGGTTGCCGGCCAGCGGCCGGCACTACCGCTTCGGCGGGTGCAGGGCGCAGCCCTGCCGCACTCCCCCTCCAAAATGTGAAGGCCGCGCGGTGACGAGTTCACCGCCCCTTCGGCTAACATTCGCCCATGCCGCATACCACCACGACTCCGCCCGCATTGCAGGATGGCGACCTGCTGGCCGCCATCGACCTTGGCTCCAATAGTTTCCACATGGTCATCGCGCGTTACACGCTTGGCCAGCTGCGGGTGATCGACCGCCTGCGCGAAACCGTGCGCATGGCCGACGGCCTGGACGGCAAGGGCGGACTCTCCGCAGCAGCGCGACAGCGCGCGCTGGAGTGCCTGGCCCGCTTCGGCCAGCGCATCCGCAACGTCCCGCCGCATCGCGTGCGTGCACTGGCCACCAACACCGTGCGCCAGCTGCGCTCGCCGCAGGCGTTCCTGATGCCGGCCGAAACCGCGCTCGGGCACGCCATCGAAGTGGTCAGTGGCCGCGAGGAAGCGCGTCTGATCTACCTGGGCGTGGCCCATGCGCAACCGCCCAAGCCCGACCAGCATCGCCTGGTGATCGACATCGGCGGCGGCTCTACCGAGTTCATCATCGGCAAGGGCATGCAGACCCTGGAGCGCGAAAGCCTGCAGGCCGGTTGCATCGCCAGCACCCGTCGCTTTTTCCCGGGCGGCAAACTCAGCAAGAAGCGCTGGAAGGACGCACTGGCCGAGATTGGCCGGGAGTTCCAGCCTTTCGCCAGCAAATACCGCGCGCTGGGCTGGCAGGAGGCACTGGGGTCGTCTGGTACCCACAAGGCCATCAGCGAAATCTGCGCGACGATGAAGCTGAGCAAGGGTGCGATCACCGCCGAGGCGTTGCCGCAGCTCCGCGATGAGCTGTTGAAGGCCAAGAAGATCGACGACATCGTGCTGCCTGGCCTGTCCAGCGATCGCCGCCCGATCATCGCCGGCGGCATCCTGGTGCTGGAGGCCGCCTTCCAGGCGCTGGGCCTGCAGAAGCTGCTGGTCAGCAAGGCCGCGATGCGCGAGGGCATCCTCTATGACATCCTCGGCCGTGCCGGCGACAACGACCCGCGCGATGAATCGGTGGCCGCCCTCACCCATCGCTATGGTATCGATACGGTGCAGGCCGGCCGCGTGCAGGACACCGCGCTGTCATTGCTGGAGCAGGTGCAGGAGCGCTGGAAGCTGGATGCCGATGACGCACGCATGCTCGGCTGGGCCGCACGCCTGCATGAGCTGGGGTTGATGATCGCCCACAGCGGTTACCACGTGCATGGCAGCTACGTGCTGGAAAACTCGGACATCGCCGGCTTCTCGCGGCAGGAACAGCAGATGCTGGCGACGCTGGTGCGCAATCACCGCCGCGGCATCAGCAAGACCGCCTTCGATGCCATTCCCGAACGCCTGCTGCTGACCGCACGGCGCCTGGCTGCCCTGCTGCGCCTGGCGGTCCTGCTCAACCGCGCGCATGAGGACGCACCGCTGCCGGTGCTGGAACTGACTGCCGACGACAGCCGCCTGTCGCTGATCGTGCCGCAGGACTTCATCGATGCGCGCCCGCTGCTGCGCGCCGACCTGATCGGCGAGACCGAGGGCATCGCTGGACTCGGCATCCAGTTCCGTCCGTTCGTGGTCTGAGCAGGGCGACGGGACGCCGTCCGATCGCCGGCCGGCGCCTGATTACATTTCGTTACAGTTCGCGCAATCGACCGCCAATTTCTGCTGCAACGCAGCAGCTGGCGGTGGCCGTGCCTGCCGCGTCTTCACGTAAACCCCTGCTTTTGTTCACATTTGGTGAAACCACGCGATGTGTAGCGACACAAACCGACACATGCTCTTTACAGAGCATTAACCAACGAGACTACTATCGGGTCATCGGCTCGGTCATGGACCGGCCGATTCCTTCGACGCCCGTTTTGGCGTCCTTTGCACGACCCGAGAGAGAGAGCTCGTCATGACTTCACGCACCACCGCACTGGGGCAGGCCATCCGCTACGCCCTGGCAACCACCGCGACGCTGGCTGCGCTGCCGGCGTTCGCCCAGAGCAGCAGCACCGCTTCGCCGACCAACCTGGACCGCATCGAGATCACCGGTTCGCGTATCCGCCAGGTGGACGTTGAAACGTCGCAGCCGGTACTGGCGCTGACCCGCGCCGACATCGAACGCCAAGGCTTCAGCTCGGTGTCGGATATCCTGCAGAACGTGACCGCGATGGGCAGCCCGACCATCAGCCGTGCCAACGTGCTGTCGGCCGGTGAGGATGCCGGTGGTACCTACGTGAACATGCGCAACCTGGGCACCCAGCGCACGCTGGTGCTGGTCAACGGCAAGCGCCTGGGCATCAGCACCTCCGGCTACCAGGACGTGTCGACCCTGCCCGTGTCTGCGGTCGAACGCATTGAAGTGCTGAAGGACGGCGCCTCGGCCATCTACGGTTCCGACGCGATGGCCGGCGTGATCAACATCATCACCCGCACCAACGTCAACGGCGTCACCGCCAACGTCTACCACGGCCAGTACAGCGAGGGCGACGGCGCCCGTGATCGCGTCGACGTGGTTGCCGGCTGGTCCAACGACCGCTTCTCGGCCACCTTCGCTGCCGAACACTCGGAAGAAAAGGCCGTGTGGGCGCGCGACCGCGGCTTCAGCCGTTACGGCAACACTGACCGCCACCCGACCGATGGCTGGACCACCAACAGCCAGTGGGGCCAGTTCTACGGCGTGAAGGGCGGCCCGGGCTGCACCAAGGCAGCCGGTTGCGACTACGCGCTCAACCGCGGCACCGACCCGACCAACCCGGCGAACTACCACTTCACCGATCCGACCGCGTTCACCGGTGATGTCAGCAACACCAATGAACAGATGCACCTGAGCTACCCGATCAAGCGTGATTCGCTGTACTTCTCGGGCACGGCCAACATCACCGACAACGTCCGTTTCAAGGCCGAGCTGGGCTACAACAAGCGCTCCTCGACCCGCGTCACCGCCGGCTATCCGTTCGACACCGCCACCGCCAAGATCAAGGGCATGTCGGTGGACAGCTACTTCAACCCGTTCGGCAACCAGCACGGTTACGCCAAGCCCACCGAGGTGAGCTGGAACCGCCGCCTGTGGGAGGTGCCGCGCACCAGCACCAGCGAGCTGAAGACCTACCGCGCCGTGGCTGCGTTCGAGGGCTCGTTCGACATCGGTGAGCGCTACTTCGACTGGGAAGTGGGCTACCAGTACAACAAGAACGAACTGCGCCAGAGCACTTTCGGCAACCTGCACAAGGGCCGCGTCGAACAGGCTACCGGCAAGTCCTACCTGAACCCGGCAACGGGCAAGGTCGAGTGTGGTGCGCCGGGTGCGCCGATCGCCAACTGCATGCCGTGGAATCCGTTGATTCCCTATGGCGTGGAAAGCCCGTACGGCATGACCAACAACCAGGCCCTGCAGGACTGGCTGTTCCCGCCGGAGAACGCAACCGGCCGCACCACCTCCAAGAACGCCTTCGCCACCATCAGCGGCAGCCTGTTCACCCTGCCGGCCGGCGACCTGGGCTTCGCCTTCGGCGTCGAAAACCGCGAGGAAACCGGCAAGTTCGTACCGGACCCGCTGGCGCAGACCGGTGCCACCACCAACCTGGCCGCCGGCCCGACCGGTGGGTCGTACAAGGTGAAGGAAGCCTACCTGGAGTTGAACGTACCGGTGCTGGCCGACCTGCCGGGTGCGCGTGAGCTGAGCTTGAACGCGGCGACCCGCTTCTCGGACTACAACACCTTCGGCAATACGCTCAACAGCAAGTTCGGCTTCAAGTGGAAGCCGATCGACCAGCTGCTGGTGCGTGGCACCTGGGCACAGGGCTTCCGCGCTCCGACCATTTCCGACCTGTACGGCGGTGGCTCGGAAACCTTCGCCAACTTCTCCGACCCGTGTGACAGCAAGTACGGCTCGGCCCGCAGCAGCGCCGAAGTGCGTGCCCGCTGTGCACGTGACATCGCCGATGTGGCCAACTTCCGCCAGCTGGACAACCGCAACCAGCCGACCGAAGGCTCCGTCGCCGCTACGCCGACGCCGTTCACCTCCGGCTCGAACCCGGACCTGAAGCCGGAAACCTCGACCAGCCGCACGTTGGGCGTGGTCTGGAGCCCGACCTTCATCAGCAACTTCAACGTTTCGCTGGACTGGTGGAAGATCCGCATCGACGACACCATCGTCGACGACAGCCCGAACCAGATCCTGATCGACTGCTATGAGCAGGGCCTGGCCGACCGTTGCGCGCGCTTCACCCGCAACGCGACCACCGGTATCGTCACCGGCCTGAAGTTCGGCAACCGCAATGCCGGCTTCATGGAAACGGAAGGCTACGACATGGACCTGACGTACCGCCTGGATACCGACTACGGCAAGCTGAGCACCTCGTGGTCGACCACCTACGTGGCCAAGGACGTCTTCCGCTCGTCCAACGACAGCACGATCGTGCCGACCGTCAACAACGGCATCGCCACCAACACCGGCATCGGCTTCCGCGTGCGTTCGAACCTGACCGTGGGCTGGGATCTGGAGAACTTCGGCGTCAGCTGGACCGCACGCTACTATTCCAGCGTCAAGGAACAGTGCGTCAACCCGGGCAAGTACGCCGACGAGTGCTCGGACCTGAACGTTGCAGCTCCCTGGTACAAGGGCACGCGCAACTACAACGAGCGTGGTTCGGTCACCTTCCACGACGTCCAGTTCCGCTACAACCTGCCGTGGGATGCCACCGTGTCGGTCGGCGCCAACAACGTGTTCGACAAGCAGGGCCCGGTCATGTACACCAAGCCGCGCTCGGTCTTCTCGTACTACGGCGGCTATGACATCGGTCGTTTCATCTACATGAAGTACACCCAGCGCTTCTGATCCTCGCGCTGTCGCAACACCACGACCACGGCCCTTCGGGGCCGTGGTTTTTTTGTGCCGCTGAACTGCGCAGGCACCGCCTTGCCCGGTCGTCATCGCGTTGTCGCAAAGCGGTCATGTCGGCTACATCGCCAGGCCCGAGCATGCGTAAAACCGGAGGCCCGCCATGCGCTATGCCATCGTCACCGAAACCTACCCGCCGGAGATCAACGGCGTCGCACTGACCGTGCAGGGCCTGGAGCAGGGATTGCGCGCCGCCGGCCACGAGGTCGACCTGATCCGTCCGCGACAGGTCAGCGAAGCACTGGATGCGGCGCCGGGCACCCTGCTGGTACCGGGCGCGGCCTTGCCGCGCTACCCCGGCCTGCGCTTCGGCCTGCCGGCACCGATCCGGCTGGGCCGGCACTGGCGGCAGCAGCGCCCCGATGCGGTCTACGTGGCGACCGAAGGTCCGCTGGGCTGGTCGGCACTGCGCACCGCGCGCCGCCTCGGCATTCCGGTGGCTACCGGATTCCACACCCGCTTCGACGAATACCTGCCCGACTATGGCGTGGCGTGGCTGCAGTCGGCGGCAATGCGCTGGATGCGCCGCTTCCACAACCAGGCCGACGCGACCCTGGTGCCCACCCGCGAACTGCAGGAATTCCTGAGCGACCAGGGCTTCGAGCGCGTGCGCCTGCTCGCCCGTGCGGTCGACAGCCAGCAGTTCGACCCATCACGCCGCGACCCGGCGCTGCGCGAGGAATGGGGTATCGATGGCACGGGCCTGGCGGCGATCTACGTTGGCCGCATCGCCGCCGAAAAGAACCTCGGCCTGGCGGTGAAGGCCTTCCGCAAGCTGCAGCAGGTGCGCCCGAAAGCGCGTTTCATCTGGGTCGGCGATGGCCCGGCGCGCGAGAAACTGGCGCATGAGAATCCCGATTTCATCTTCTGCGGCATCCAGCGCGGCGATGCCCTGGCCCGACACTTCGCCAGTGGCGATCTGTTCCTGTTCCCCAGCCGCAGCGAGACCTTCGGCAACGTGACCCTGGAAAGCATGGCAAGCGGCCTGGCCACGGTTGCTTTCGACTACGGCGCGGCCCGCGAGTACCTGCGCAACGGCGAGAACGGTGCCGCAGTGGATGACGACGAGCAGTTCGTGCAGGCAGCGGTGCAACTGGCTGCCGATGATGCCCAGCGCCGCGGGTTGGGTGGCAACGCGGCACGGGCGATGAAGCGGCTGCACCCGCAGCAGGTGGTGGCGGAGTTCGAAAGCCTGCTGGCGGAACTGGCCAGCGCGCGGAGGAGCGGACATGCGCACCACGCCGCTTGAGCTGCTGGCCGGTCGCGAAGCCCGGTTGTGCCGCCGCGCCAACCACTACTGCCGACGTCGCCGCGTGCGGCGCGTCTTTTCGGTCATCAGCCGGCTCGGCGATGGCGTGTTCTGGTATGTGCTGATGGGCGCGCTGGTGCTCATCGATGGCTTCGACGGCCTGCGCGCATCAGTGCACATGGCCGCCACCGGCCTGGCCGCGCTGCTGCTGTACAAGGGCCTGAAACGCTGGACCCGGCGGCCACGGCCGTACGCGGCCGACCTGCGTATCCGTGCCTGGGTGGCGCCGCTGGATGAGTTCAGTTTCCCGTCCGGCCATACCCTGCACGCGGTGTCGTTCACCATCGTCGCGCTGGCCTACTACCCTTGGCTGGCGCCGCTGCTGGTGCCGTTCACCCTCGGCGTGGGCCTGTCGCGCGTAGTGCTGGGCCTGCACTACCCAAGCGACGTTCTGGCTGCCACCGGCATCGCTGCACTGCTGGCCTCGGCCAGCCTGGCCTGGCTGCCGTTGCCGGTGTGATGCCCTAGAATGTCCGCATGACCACGCTGTTCATTTCCGATCTGCATCTGGACCCCAGCCGTCCGGCCATCACCGACCTGTTCCTGCGCTTCCTGCGCGAGGAAGCGCCTGGCGCCGATGCGCTGTACATCCTCGGCGATCTGTTCGAAGCCTGGATCGGCGATGACACCCCCTCGGCCGCAGCCGACGCGGTGGCCGATGCGCTGAAGGTACTGTCCGACAGCGGCGTGCCGGTCTTCTTCATCCGCGGCAACCGTGACTTCCTGCTGGGCGAAGACTATGCCCGCCGCGCAGGCCTGCGCATCCTGCCGGACCCGTGCATGATCGAGCTGTACGGCCGCCCGGTACTGCTGCAGCACGGTGACCTGCTGTGCACCGATGACATCCCCTACCAGCAGTTCCGTGCCCAGACCCGCGACCCGGTCTTCCAGGCGCAGTTCCTGTCGCAGCCGCTGGAAGCGCGTATCGCCTTCGCGCAGAAGGCGCGTGATGCCAGCCAGGCGCGCCAGTCGGAAATGAAGCAGGGCGACCGTGCGCAGTTCGAGACAGTCACCGACGTGGCCCCGGCCGAAGTGGAAGCCACTTACGTGCGCCACGGCGTGGACACGATGATCCATGGCCACACCCATCGCCCGGCGATCCACACCCTGCAGGCCGGCGGACGCAGCTGCACCCGCATCGTGCTGGGCGACTGGTACGAACAGGGTTCGGTGCTGCGCGTGGATGCCAACGGCTGGACCCTGGATACGCTCAGCCGCGCATGATGGATCGCAGGATGCCAACCAAGGTTGGCATCTACCAGAGCAGGTGCACGCGCCCTGGTAGACGCCGACCCTGGTCGGCGCTTGGACTCAGCGGAAGGCCGCGATGGTGGCCTTGGTATTGACCAGCACGCGCTGGTTGTCGGCACTGCTGGCGATGCCCATCGGCACGCCGTTGTAGCTGATGTTCGGATTGGACCAGTAGTTCAGCCGCGGGCAGCCGGCCGAGCAGTCATAGGCCATGATCGTGCGCCAGCGCGATCCGCTGGCCGGCTCATAACGATAGCCATGGCCATAGGCATACGGCGACGTGCTCGGATCACTGGCGATGTCGTGCCGTGCGCTCTGCAGGTGGCCGATTTCATGGGCGAACGAGTAGTAGCCGGTGGCGCAATCCCAGTACACCGCAGCAAACGCGGTCGATGCGGTGGAACCGATGCCCGACGCCAGTCCGCAGTAACTGGTGTTGTTGATCAGCAGTACGCCGACGTCGGCGGCGGTGTTGTTGCGGCTGGTGTGGATGCTGTCCATGTAGCCGTCGCTGGTGCCACGGAAGCGCGACAGGTCGGTGGTGAAATTGCCGGACTCGGTGTAGTTGGTGGTTTCATAACCGGCCAGCTGCAGGGTGAGGCCTACGTTGCTGTTGGTGTAACCCTGGTTGGATTCGGCAACCGCCAACTGCACCAGCGACTGCATGTTGCCACCGTAGGCGGTCACTGCCGCATTGGTTGCCACCACCAGCACGCGGATGGTCGCCGGGCTGCCTGAGGAGGCCTGCGCAGTGCCGAGGCGATCATTGGCAGGCATGGCGATCTTCGGCAACTGGTTGTAGTCGGCCGGATGATCGGCCGGCATCCGCGATTCATCCACCTCGACCAGCACGTGGCGATTGCCCAGCGGACGCAGACGATAGAGTTTGCCGTCCTTGCGGATCGAGCCGGTGAGGGTATTGCCCGAGCGCACCAGGATCAGCGAATTGCCCGGATCGTCCTGGCCATTGGACGTGGCCGCCTGCAGGCGATCGGACGGAGCGCGCAACTGGCCGTACCAGATGCTGCCACCATCGGGCAGCGCCTCGACCTTGCTGCGAACGGCCTGCACCTTCTGCCCGAGCAGCTCGAATTCCAGCTGCGGCTGCGCGGTGGCGGCAGCATCGACACGCACTTCCTGTACGGCGGCGGTGGACGGGGTGGCCAGCAATCGCCCCAGTGCCGGCTCGCTGGTGGCCGATGCACGGCTGAGCACGGTGACCGGCTCGAACAGCGGCGCCGCATGGGCGGCCGCGGCTACCGACAATCCCAACAACAGACCACCTGTCGCTTTACCTATCGATCTGGACATCATCTTGTCGCTCCTTGAAGTGAAGTGGACAGCGTTGATGCAGCACGACCCGGGGTGCCGGGTCCGGCCATCAGGCCTGCGCAGGGCGTGTGAATTCAATAGACGAGAGGAATGGAAATCCCGATCTGTGATCGACCGCATCTGCGTTCAGTCAGGTCAAAAGCGTCAGTACACTTCGCCAACACACGGCTTTCGCGCTACCGTGACGTGGCCACGACAGGGGATGCACATGGCGCCAGCGCAGCACAGCGGTGACACGACGGCTGATCCGGGCCTGCTGCGGATCGGCCTGTTCTTCGATGGCACCCGCAACAACGCACACAACCTGGCGCAGGGCCACCGGCAGGTGCCGCGACCGCGCCCCGCCCTGCTCCGTGCCGATGATGATTCGACCTACCAGAGCCGGTTGACCAGCAGCTACGACAACGGCGCCACCAACATCGCGCGCCTGCATCAGTTGTATCCGGACAGCCGGCGCACGCCCGGCAGTACACCTTCGCTGGCGATCTACGTGGAAGGCGTCGGCACCCGCGATGATGCCGAAGACGACCTGATCGGCCTGGCCTTCGGTATCGGCGCCAGTGGCGTGCAGGCGAAGGTGCAGCGTGCGTTGCAGGTGCTGTTGCCGGCGGCACTGACGGCTCTTGCGTCGCAGTGGCGCGCGCCCCTGCACAGCGTGCAGCTGGATCTGTTCGGCTACTCGCGCGGCGCGGCCTCCGCGCGTGATGTGGCCAACCATCTGCGCGGATGGGACGGCGCGCGCTGGCGACAGCTGCTGCAGCAGGCGGGGCTTTCATGCAGCGCCGATTTCGCCCTGCCACGGCCGATATTGCGCTTCATCGGCCTGTTCGACACGGTGGTCGCCGTCAACGGCGGCCGCGCCGACGAACACCCCCGCATCGCCCTGCCCGCAGGCATCGCTGAGGCCGTGCTGCAGCTCAGTGCGCGCGACGAGCATCGCCAGCACTATGCGCTGACCACGGTGGCACCAGCCCATCCCGAAATCGCACTACCCGGCGTGCACGCCAACATCGGTGGTGGCTACGACCAGGTGGAAGAAGGGCCCAAGCTGCTCAGCCGGCCGCGGCGGCAGCAACTGCGCCGGCCTGGCGTGGAGGACTACCAGACACCGCCCCTGGCACTGCTGCAGGCGACCACCGCGTACGCTGAAGCACAGGCCGACGCCGAACGCTGGCGGCAGCAGCTGGGGTTGAACCCGAAGGAAGTGTGGGTCGATGTCTGGCACCAGTGGCAGCAGCAGCGACGCGCGGGCAGCCGCAGCGTGCTGATGTCGCCGGTGCTGTACGTCACCGCTGCGGTGGTGCTGCACCGGCGCATCGATTGGCGCTACCAGCTGGTTGCGCTGCAGGTGATGCAGCAGCACGCCATCGCTGCCGGCGTGACCTGGACTACCGACGCGGCCAAGGTGGCGGGTTGGGAACTGCCCAGCGCGCTGCAGCCGATCGCGCGCCGCCTGATTGCCGGCCAGCCGTTGACCCCGACGCAGGAAGCGTTGCTGCGCCGCCGTTACCTGATGCAGTCCGCACACTGGAATTTCGATGCGCTGGGCGATACCGCCCTGACCTACACCGCCGACGCCGGTGTCAGCGAGCTGCCGTATCGCCCCGGGCCGGGGCTGTTCTACATCAACCGGCCGACGGTGGATGGCAGACGCGTGGTGTTGCCGAACGCATGAGAACCAAAAAGGGGACGGAGGGAATCACGCCGTTTGTGGCACAAACGACTTGATTTCCTCCGTCCCCTTTTCCTTCAACCCGCCTGTTCGACCAGGTTGGCGAGCTCATCCGCATCGAACCCGGCCAGCAGGCGGGCCTCGATATTGAACGGCCCGTGCAGGTAGCCACCCGCATACTCGACCAGCAGTTCCTTGAAACGCGCTCGTGGCTCGACGCCGGCGCGCTCGCAGTACCAGCGGAACCAGCGCGATCCGGCGGCAACATGTGCAACCTCCTCGCGCAGGATCACCTCCAGCACGTCGGCGGTTTCGCCATCGCCGACGTTGCGCAGCTTGTCGATCATGCCCGGGGTCACGTCCAGCCCGCGCGCTTCCAGCACGCGCGGCACCAGCGCCATCCGCGCCAGGCCGTCGTGCGCGGTCTTCTCGCACATTTCCCACAGGCCGTTGTGCGCAGGGAAATCGGCGTACTCATGGCCATGTGCCAGCAGACGCTCGCGCAGCAGCATGAAGTGGCGCGATTCGTCGTCGGCGCAGCTCACCCAGTCGGCATGGAACGCAGCCGGAAGACCGCGGAAGCGGTACACCGCGTCCCAGGCCAGGTCGATCGCATTGAGCTCGATATGGGCGATGGCATGGATGAACGCCGCACGCCCTTCCACCCCGCCCAGGCCGCGCCGGGGCACTTCACGCGGATGCACCATCACCAGCTGCGGCGGCCGGCCCGGCATGCGGATCGGATCGGCCGGCGGTGCATCGGCCGGTACGTTCAAGCGGCCCGCGCGGAACGCGGCAGCGTAGGCCTGGGTCAGTGCGACCTTGCGCAGCGGATCGGCTTCGGCCAAGCACTGCTGCGCGGCGCGCAGCAGATTGCCGCCGACGTCAGGCACGTCGATCACCGCATGGACCTCAGGCGCGGCGCTTGTGCTTGGCGTCGTCCGAACGCAGCTGCTGGATGCGTTCGAAGTAGCCCGGCTCGATGCCCGTCGGGTAATGGCCGTTGAAGCACGAGGAATCGAAGTTGCGCAGCGCCGGATTGCCTTCGCTCACCGCCGCTTCCATGTCTTCGATGTCCTGGTAGATCAGCCAGTCGCAGCCCAGGTGCGCTTCGATTTCCTCGATGCTGCGGTTGTGCGCGACCAGCTCTTCAGCAGCCGGCATGTCGATGCCGTAGATGTTGGGGTAACGCACCGGCGGAGCGGCGCTGGCCAGGTAGACCTTGCGTGCGCCGGCGTCACGCGCCATCTGCACGATCTGCTGGCTGGTGGTGCCGCGCACGATCGAGTCGTCCACCAGCAGCACCACGCGGTTGCGGAATTCCAGGTGGATCGGGTTGAGCTTGCGGCGCACCGACTTCACCCGTTCGCCCTGGCCCGGCATGATGAACGTGCGGCCGATGTAACGGTTCTTGATGAAGCCTTCGCGGTACTTCACCCCGAGCACGTTGGAGATCTCCAGCGCGGCATCGCGCGAGGTGTCCGGGATCGGGATGATGGTGTCGATGTCGTGGTCCGGGCGCAGGCGCAGGATCTTCTCGCCCAGCTTGATGCCCATGCGCATGCGCGCCTTGTGCACCGACACGTTGTCGATCATCGAATCGGGGCGTGCGAAATACACGTACTCGAAGATGCACGGGGTGTGTTCGGCCGGCTCGGCGCAGATTTCCGAGAACAACTCGCCGCGCGCGGTGATCACCAGTGCTTCGCCCGGCTGCACGTCGCGCACGCGCTGGAAGCCCAGCACGTCCAGCGCGGCCGACTCGGAGGCAACAATGTATTCGTCACCCTCGGCATGGCTGCGCTTGCCCAGCACCAGCGGGCGGATGCCATGCGGATCGCGGAAAGCGACCAGGCCCAGGCCCAGCACCACGCTGACCACCGCATAGCCGCCCTTGCAGCGGCGGTGCACGCCGGCAACCGCGCGGATGGCGGCTTCCGGGCTGAGCTGGCGCTGCTGTTCCAGTTCGTAGGCGAACACGTTCAACAGCACTTCGCTGTCCGAATCGGTATTGACGTTGCGGCGGTCCTGCTCGAACACCTGCTGGCGCAGGTCCTCGGTGTTGATCAGGTTGCCGTTGTGGGCCAGCGCGATGCCGTACGGCGAATTGACGTAGAACGGCTGTGCCTCGTCCATGCCTTCCGAACCGGCGGTCGGATAACGCACGTGGGCGATGCCGACGCTGCCTTCCAGGGTGGACATGGTGCGTGCATCGAAGACATCGCGGACCAGGCCGGTGGCCTTCTGCACCCGCAGGCGGCTGCCGTTGACGGTGGCGATGCCCGCCGCGTCCTGGCCGCGATGCTGGAGGACGGTCAAGCCGTCATACAACTGCCCGGCGACGTTCTGGTTGCCGACGATTCCGACGATGCCACACATGATGCGAGGTCTCCGCTGGGCTGTGCCCAGTTACAAGGAAGGTGGCCGTGCCTGGCCAGAGTTGTCGCCGCGTCTGCGGTCGACATTGGCCGGGTCGTCCGGCTCGATGCTGCCCGGTAGTGCTGGGGCGTCCGGGCGCACTTCGGCCGGATCGTATGCCTCGCCCTGTTCCGCCTTCGCAGGCCGCAGCCATCCGCTGCCCGCCACTATCTGACCGAGTACGCCATTATCGCCTGTCGCCCCCGGCTTGCCCACTCCGGCGCCGGCGCTCTTGCCCAGCTCCATCAACGCAGATGGGGACAGCGCGTCCATCGGCAAGGCCTTGGGCAGCAGGTCGGTGCCCGGCACCTGCCACTGCGGCAGCTTGCTGTTCATCCAGGCCACGGCCGGGTTCAGCACCGGGCGCAGCGCCGAGCCGCGCCAGGAGGGTTCGGCGGTAAGCGGGGTGAAGCCGGCCAGCAACAGCAGCACGGCCGCGATCAGCCCGCCACGCACGGCACCGAGGACCCCGCCCAGCAGGCGGTCCAGGCTGCCCAGCATGTTGCGGTGGACGATGGCCTTGATGACCATGCCGATCACGGCGACCACGACCATCACGCCGATGCCGACGCTGAGGTAGCCGCCGATGAAATGCTCGCCGCCGGGCGCAGCCGGTGCGGCCCACCAGCGTGCGGCGTCATTGCCGAAGGCGAAGGCCGCCCAGGCGGCCACCAGCCACGATACGGTGCCGATGACGATGCCCACGAAGCCGCGCAACAACCCAAGCAGGGTGGAGGCGGCGATCACGATCAGCAGCACCACGTCGATCATGGCGCCCCGCTCCTTCGGCGGCGCTGGCAACGGGGCTGCGTACAGGTCATGGGTGCGGTCGCACCATGCCGGCCACGCCGACCTTGGCGGCGACCTGCGCCTTCAACTGTTCAGCATCGGCGCGGTTGGCGACCGGCCCGACACGGACGCGATGCAGGCTGCCCTTTTCGGTACGCACCTGCTCGACGAAGGCGCTGAAGCCTGCCGCGCGCACCTTGTCGCGCAGGGCGTTGGCATCGTTGGCCTGGCCAAATGCGCCGAGCTGTACGGCAAAACCCACTCCGCTGGCGGCCGGTGCGGCCGGCGTGGTCGGCGGCGTGGCCGGCTTGCTGGCGGTCGCTTCCGGCTTGGGCTCGGGCTTCGGTTCCGGCTTGGCCACCGGCTTGGCCGGCTCCGGCTTGGCGGCCGGCGGCGCTGCTGCGGTTGGCGTACTCGGCGGCAGGCTTTCACTGCGCACCGGGTTGCCGGTCGCCGACGGCGTGGCCGCCGCGACGGGAGTACTGACGCTCGGCGCGGGCGTCGGTGTGCTTGCCACCGGTGCGCTGGTCGAGGGCTTCGCATCGAGCGTGATGACTTCTGCCTTCACGTCGGCACGCACCTTTACCGCCTGCAGCCGGGCCGCTTCGGCCTGGACACGGTCGGCATACGGCCCAACGCGAACGCGCCAGGCCGGGCGACCGTTGATCGATGCGGTCTCGATGAAGCCCGGAAGCTGCGAACGCTTGAGGTAGGCGATCACCGCATCGGCGTCGGCCTGGCTGCCGTAGGCGCCGAAGGTCACCGCGTAGTTACCGGCGGCGACGGCTGGCGAGGTGTCCACGGTCGGCGGTGTCGCCGGGGCGGCGGCCTCCTCGACGGGACGGGCCTGGCCACTCTGCAACCCGGTGGCGCCGCCGGCCGGTGCGACCAGCGGCAGTTCACGGGTTTCAAACTGGCCATCGGCCGGCGCATCGGGCGCGGCGATCGGCACAGAAGCGACACCGCTGTCCGGGGCCGGGCCCTTGACGAGCATCGGCAGGAAAATGACGGCCAAGGCCACCAGGACGATGGCACCAATCAGACGCTGTTTCAGGGGCGTATCCACGTAGGGCAGGCGGCAGGCTGGACGTTGCGGTCGATTATACGGGTGCGCGACCGCACGGCGTCGGTAATGGCTGAACGGCGGTCAGGCGTGGGCCTGCAGCCATTGCAGCGCAGCGGCGGCGGTATGGAAGGAACCAAATACCAGCACCCGGTCGCCGCGCTCGGCGCGGGCCAGCACCTGCGCCATAGCCTGTTCGACCGTGCCGGCCAGCGCCGCAGTGGCTGCCGCAGTATCTGCCAGCCGTGCCTGCAGTTCCGCCGCACTCTGCCCACGCGCGCCATCGAGCCCGGCCAGGGTCCAGTCGCTCACCACCTCCTGCAGGGCCTGCACCACGCCCACGGCGTCCTTGTCCTGCAGCGCGGCGTATACCGCCAGGGTGCGCCCGGGGGATGCCTCGGCCTTCAGCGCGCGCGCCAGCTGGCCGGCTGCCTGCGGGTTGTGGCCGACATCGACGCGAACCTGCACGCCATCGCGCTCGAACGCCTGCAGGCGCCCGGCGATGCGCGCCGCTGCCACGCCTGCGGCCCATGCCGCGCGCGGCACCGGCCTGTCCAACGCGCGCAGCGCCGCGATCGCCGCACCGGCGTTGGCCAGCTGGATCGGCCCGGCCAGCGTCGGCGTCGGCAGTTCCAGGCGGGTGCCGACATCGCGCCAGCGCCAACGCTGCGCGTCGATCGGTTCGTAGAAATAGTCGCTGCCGCCGCGGATCGCATTGGCACCCACCAGGTAGGCGCGCGCCAGCACGCTCGACGGCGGATCGGTCTCGCCCAGGATCACCGGCTTCCAGCCGCGGATGATGCCGGCCTTCTCGGCACCGATGGCCTCGCGGTCCTCGCCCAGCCATTCGGCGTGATCGATGTCCACGGTGGTAATCACCGCCACGTCGGCGTCGACGATGTTGACCGCATCCAGGCGGCCACCGAGGCCCACTTCCAGCACGGCCAGATCAAGATCGGCATCGGCGAACAACTGCAGCGCGGCCAGCGTTCCGTACTCGAAGTAGGTCAGCGTCACGTCACCGCGCGCTGCCTCGACCGTGTTGAACGCGGCCACCAGTGCGGCGTCATCGACATCCTGGCCATCGATGCGCACGCGCTCGTTGTAGCGCAGCAGGTGCGGCGAGGTGTACGCGCCGACCTTCCAGCCCGCAGCACGCGCGATGGCCTCGATGAAGGCGACGGTGGAACCCTTGCCGTTGGTACCACCGACCACGATGGTGTGCCTGGCCGGCGTGCCCAGGCCCATCGCGGTGGCCACGGTGCGCACGCGCTCCAGTCCCATGTCGATGCTGGCTGGATGCTGGCGTTCAATGTAGTCCAGCCATTCGGCCAGAGTGGTCGGGGTGTTCTTCACGGCAAGGCTTCCAACAGGTGCAGGTGGTTCAGGGCAGAAGATTCAGAGTGCGCGGTGCTTGGCTTCACCGAAGAACGGCGTGTGGTGGGCGCAGTCGTTCAGGCGCACCACTTCCAGGCTGTCCAGGTCGGCGCCTTCAAGCAGGTTGAGCGTGGTCGGTGCCTGGCGGAAGGTCCACAGCCGCGACAACGGCAGGCCCAGCACCTTGCACAGGATCACCCGGTTGACTGCATCGTGGGCGACCACCAGCAGGGTGTCGTGTTCGCCAAGGCCTTCGGCGGCTCGGGCCAGGCCGCGCCAGCTGCGCTCCAGCACCAGGCGCAGCGATTCGCCACCGGGCATCAGCACGGTGTCCGGTTCATTGCGCCACGCCTGCAGGCGCGACGGGTCTTTTTCGTTGATTTCGCTGGCCAGCAGGCCTTCCCACTCACCGTGGGCGATTTCCTGCAGCTCCGGCTCGGTCAGCAGCATGTCGGCGCGTGCAGCACCCAGGGCCAGTTGCGCAGTGCGTTGGGCGCGTGACAGCGGTGAGGCCACCGCGCGGGTGATGTCCACCGAAGCCAGGCGGGCGCCAAGCGCCTGGGCCTGGGCCTCACCGATGGGCGAAAGCGGGATGTCGATCTGGCCCTGGTAGCGGCCTTCGGCGTTCCACGGCGTTTCGCCGTGACGGGCAAGCAGGATGCGCATGCGAACAAGGGGTCCTTGGGGGAGGAGTTCCGGCGCATTGTTCACATCCTGTGAAGTGCGCGGAACAGGGATGATACCTGTTCGGCGGACCCGGCCGGTCGGGGCATGAAAAAACCCCGCGACAGACGTCGCGGGGTTTCAGAAACTCCGGCTATCTGGTCGAGGTTGCCGGCCAGCGGCCGGCACTACCGCAACCGGTTTATTTCGCCAGGTTCAGTTCCTTCAGCAGCTGCGGCGCCGGCGCCACTTCCTGCATGATCCACTGCATGTAGCGGCTGTCGACGGCGATCATGCGGGTCATCACCGGGTCGAACACCCAGTTGGAACTGACCGATTCCCAGTTGCCGTCGAAGGCCAGGCCGACCAGCTTGCCGTTGGCATCGAGCACCGGCGAACCGGAGTTGCCGCCGGTGATGTCCAGGTTGGACAGGAAGTTCACCGGTACCGAACCGATCCGCTTGTCTTCCAGACCGCCGTAACGCTTGGCCTTGACCGCATCGAGCAGGGCCTTCGGCGAGTCGAACGGATCCTCACCGGTTTCCTTCGCCGCCACACCTTCCAGGGTGGTGAACGGGGTGTACTTCACGCCGTCCTTGCCATAGCCCATCACGTTGCCGAAGGTGATGCGCAGCGACAGGTTGGCATCGGGATAGACGAACTCGCCCTGGCTCTTCTTGTAGTCGGCCACGGCCTGCAGGTAGAGCGGACGAGCGGTCAGCGATTCGCCCTCGCGGATTTTCTTCTGCTCTTCCTGCTTCAGCAGCGCCGGCATGACGGCCACCGCGTACTGGATGGCCGGATCATTGCTGGCTTCAAACGCAGCGCGATCGGCCTTGAACCACTTCAGGCGGTTGTCCAGGCTGCCCAGTCCGGTGCCGCCCAGCTTGGTCACCAGCGACTTCACCGCAGTGGCATCGCTGCCGGCCAACCACGTGTTCAGCACCTCGTTGTCGCGCTGGGCGGCCGGCAGGGCCACGTACTGGTCCAGCCAGTAGGTCTGCAGCTGCTGGTCCATCTTCGCCACGTAGCGGCGATCCATCTGCTTCAGGCTGCCCTCGATGGTGGTCAGGTCGCGGTCCTGGTAACCCGCTTCGCGCTCGGCATCGGGCTTGCTGCGCTCGATCGACAGGCGGTACAGGGTGATGGCCGCGCCCACTGCAGAGGTGTTGTTGAACTGGCCGACGAACAGGTCGCGCTCGCGCGTCGACTTGCTGGTATCCAGGTGCTGCAGCAGCTGCGCGTGCGCGGCAAGTGCCGGCTTGCCGGCAGCGCCCTGCTTCTTCAGCCAGGCCAGCACCGCCGCTTCTTCGGCCTGCTTCTGGCCGGCGGCATCGATGCGCTTGAAGCCTTCCAGCTGGCCCAGGTAGTTCTTGGCCACGTTGTTCATGCTGGCCGCGGTGGCGGCGTACTTCACCTTGACGTCGGCGTCGGCCTTGCCGGCGTCGGCGATCATCTTCAGCACCGCGTTGTAGTGGCGGGCGATGGTCGGGTAGGTGAAGCTGGCGGTCTCGTTGAACTCGCCGGCCAGCGCGTAGCGGTTGGTGCGGCCCGGGTAGCCGGCCACCATCACGAAGTCGTCGGCGCCCAGCGGCGTATCGGCGAACTTCAGGAAGTGCTTGGGCTGGTAGGGCACGTTGTCGGCCGAGAACGCCGCCGGCTTGCCGTCCTTGCCGACGTAGGCACGGTAGAACGAGAAATCACCGGTGTGGCGCGGCCACATCCAGTTGTCGACGTCACCGCCGAACTTGCCGACGCTGCCCGGAGGTGCATAGACCAGGCGCACGTCCTTGATTTCCAGGTTGCGGAACAGACGGTAGGTGTTGCCGCCGGAGAATGAATACAGGCGGCAGCGGAAGCCGGCATCGGCTTCACACGCGGCGACCTGGGCCTTGTCGAAAGCGTCCAGCGCACGGCTGCGGGCCAGCGGGTCCTTGCCGGCGCCGGCGATGGCCGCCTTGGCCTGGGCAGTGACGTCGGTGATCTGGTCGAGCACGAACACGCGGGCGTTCGGGCCGGCACTCAGTTCATCGCTGAGCTTGGGCGCGTTGAAGCCGTCCTTGATCAGGTTCTTCTGTGCGGTCGAGTTCAGCTGGATCGCACCATAGGCACAGTGGTGGTTGGTGACCACCAGGCCCTGCGGGGAGACGAAGCTGGCGGTGCAGCCGCCCAGCGCGACCACCGCGCCCATCGGGTCGCCGGTCAGGTTGGCCAGCTGTTCCGGGGACAGCTTGAGGCCGGCCTTCTGCAGCGGGCCGGCGATTTCCGGCAGCTGCTGCGGCACCCACATGCCTTCAGCGGCATGGGCGACCTGGACCAGCCCAAGGCTGGCGACGACGGAGAATGCAAGCAGGTTCGAGCGCATGGAGCGGCCCCTGGTAGTGGAACCCTCGATTGTAGCCCGCCGCCCTGCCCCGGCCCGAACCCCGGAAGTCATGGCCCCCGGCCCGCCGGGCATGGCCCGGCGCTACCCGCGCGATTTGCCGGTAGCGCCGGGCCATGCCCGGCGAACGCAGTGGCGCTGTTCGAAACGCCCGCCTGCGCACAGCTTTCGTTCCACCACTGCACCCGCAGCGCAACATGGGAAATCCGCGTGGCGCCCTATAATCCGCGCTTTCCCCCTGATGAGTTCCACCCCGATGGCGCAGCAAACGATGAAGGCCCTGGTCAAGCGCGAAGCGGCCAAGGGCATCTGGATGGAAGAGGTTCCGGTGCCGACCCCGGGCCCCAACCAGGTCCTGATCAAGCTGGAAAAGACCGCGATCTGCGGCACCGACCTGCATATCTACCTGTGGGACGAATGGAGCCAGCGCACGATCAAGCCGGGCCTGACCATCGGCCATGAGTTCGTCGGCCGCATCGCAGAGATCGGCCCGGGCGTGACCGGCTACGAGATCGGCCAGCGCGTGTCGGCCGAAGGCCACATCGTCTGCGGTCACTGCCGCAACTGCCGCGGCGGTCGTCCGCACCTGTGCCCGAACACCGTCGGCATCGGCGTCAACGTCAACGGTGCGTTCGCCGAATACATGGTGATGCCGGCCAGCAACCTGTGGCCGATCCCCGACCAGATCCCCTCCGAGCTGGCCGCCTTCTTCGACCCGTACGGCAATGCCGCTCACTGCGCGCTGGAATTCAACGTCATCGGCGAAGACGTGCTGATCACCGGCGCCGGCCCGATCGGCATCATCGCGGCGGGCATCTGCAAGCACATCGGTGCACGCAACGTGGTGGTGACCGACGTCAACGACTTCCGCCTGAAGCTGGCCGCCGACATGGGCGCCACCCGCGTGGTCAACGTCGCCAACACGTCGCTGAAGGACGTGATGAAGGAACTGCACATGGAGGGCTTCGACGTGGGCCTGGAAATGAGCGGCAACCCGCGCGCGTTCAACGACATGCTCGACTGCATGTACCACGGCGGCAAGATCGCCATGCTCGGCATCATGCCCAAGGGTGCCGGCTGCGACTGGGACAAGATCATCTTCAAGGGCCTGACCGTGCAGGGCATCTACGGCCGCAAGATGTACGAGACCTGGTACAAGATGACCCAGCTGGTGCTGTCCGGCTTCCCGCTCGGCAAGGTGATGACCCACCAGCTGCCGATCGACGACTTCCAGAAGGGCTTCGACCTGATGGAAGAAGGCAAGGCCGGCAAGGTGGTCCTCAGCTGGAATTGACCCTTCGGGTCAATTCCCCCGCAGGTTTCCTTATCCCCGCGCCGTCGGCGCGCCCCCTTGAACAACAAGGGGGCTCTCCCCCAGATGGAATCAAGAACGCTGCGGAATCGAAAAAGGCGCCCATTGGGCGCCTTTTTCGTGAAGCGTGCCAGGCAAGCCAGGCACCTACCGTAACGCCTGCGGCGTTACTTGCCTACGGCCACGCTCAGCATCACCCGGCTGTGGGCCAGCTTGCCGGAGTTGTCGCGGCCGTTGCCATCGGTGCCGTAGTAACCCAGGCCGACATTGAACAGGCCGAACTGGCGGGCGACGCCGACGTTCCAGTCGGTGTAGTCCTTGGCGATACCGTCCTCGAAGGTGCTGCGGCCGACGTTGGCGTTGAGCGTGAAGTCCTTCGGCAGGCCCCAGCTGCCACCCAGGCCGAAGTACCAGCCGTCGGTGCTGCTGTTCCACACATCGTTGCTGTAGGCCACCGTCAGCTTGTAGGTGTCGTCCAGCGTGGTGGTGGTGATCAGCTCGTTGTAGTTCTGGTGGCTGGCCTTGAGGTAGGTGTAACGGTTCAACAGCACGTCGAAGTTGACGCGCTCGGTCACGTCCACGCCGTAGCCGATAAGGTAGTCGACCTCGGTCTTCGGATCGCCCGGACCGAAGTCCACGCCCGAACCCCAGACACCGGCATACAGGCCAACCGGGCTGGTGTAGGTGAAGCCGGCCTGCAGGGTCGGATCCTCATCGGTCTGCGACACACCACGGAACAGGTAGTCCGAGACGGCGGTGACGTTCCAGCTGTACGGAGATTCGTTGTCCTGGGCGCTGGCGGCGAACGGCGCGAGGGTCAGGGCGGCGGCAATGGCGAGGCAGGCACGGGCGTGCTTCATGAGCGTCTCCGGTGGGGTCGGTGGCGTGGAAGGCGGGGATCTGCAGCGGGCGCAGCAACCGGAGCCAGACAGCCCCGGTTCACGAATTTTTAACCCGTTTGCTATTGCGATGCAACATGTGCCGGCCATGGCGGTGCCCCATCCGGCCCGGTCCGCAGCCGTCGATGCCCGGTAGAATCAGCGGTTTCCCCGTGCTGAGCCGTGCCCACGCCATGACCGACTCCTCCGCCCTGACCCGCCACTATGCTGAGGAACTGGACGCCATCCGCGCCCAGGGCCTGTTCAAGTCCGAGCGGATCATCACCAGCCCGCAGTCCGCCGAGATCACCCTGGAGGACGGCCGCAAGGTGCTGAACTTCTGTGCCAACAACTACCTCGGCCTGGCCGACCATCCTGACCTGATCCAGGCCGCGAAGGACGCGCTGGACAGCCACGGTTTCGGCATGGCATCGGTGCGCTTCATCTGCGGCACCCAGGACCTGCACAAGCAGCTGGAGAAACAGATCGCCGACTTCTTCGGCAAGCAGGACACCATCCTGTACGCGGCCTGCTTCGACGCCAACGGCGGCCTGTTCGAACCGCTGCTGGGCGAGAACGACGCGATCATTTCCGATGCACTGAACCATGCCTCGATCATCGACGGCGTGCGCCTGTGCAAGGCCAAGCGCTTCCGCTACGCCAACTGCGACATGGCCGACCTGGAAGCGCAGCTGCAGGCCGCCGATGCGGCCGGCTGCAAGACCAAGCTGATCACCACCGACGGCGTGTTCTCGATGGACGGCTTCATCGCGCCGCTGGACGAGATCACCGCGCTGGCGAAGAAGTACAACGCGCTGGTGCACATCGACGAATGCCATGCCACCGGCTTCCTCGGCGCGACAGGCCGCGGCTCGGCCGAGGTCAAGGGCGTGCTGGAGAAGATCGACATCATCACCGGCACCCTGGGCAAGGCCATGGGCGGCGCACTGGGTGGCTTCACCTGCGCCAGCGCCGAAGTGATCGAGCTGCTGCGCCAGCGCTCGCGCCCGTACCTGTTCTCCAACTCGCTGCCGCCGCACGTGGTCGCCGCCGGCATCAAGGCGTTCGAGATGCTGGCCGCGGCCGATGACCTGCGCAGCACCCTGGCCGCCAACACCACCTACTTCCGCGAGAAGATGACCGCTGCCGGCTTTGACGTGAAGCCCGGCGTGCATCCGATCAGCCCGGTGATGCTGTACGACGCACCGCTGGCGCAGAAATTCGCCGAGCGGCTGCTGGAAGAAGGCATCTATGCGATCGGCTTCTTCTTCCCGGTGGTGCCCAAGGGCCAGGCCCGCATCCGCACCCAGATCAGCGCCGCGCACAGCCGCGAGCACCTGGACCGCGCGATCGATGCATTCACCCGCATCGGTGTCGAGCTGGGCGTGATCAAGGGCTGATCACCCACGGATAACGCCGGGCCATGCCCGGCGGTTTCCCGATAGCCGCGCCATGCGCTCGCCGGGCACGGGCCCGGCGCTACCCATCAGGGCGTGCCGACCAAGGTCGGCACCTGCCAGGCCTTATTTCTTCTTTTTCTTCTTGTCCTTGGGCTCGTCCTTGCTGGCGACCACCACCGGCTTGGCCACAGCGTCCTGCCCGTTGCCCTTGGCAACGCGGATGCCATTGGCTTTCATCCAGGCATCGAACTGGTCGGCGGTCATCTTCTGGTCGCCGTTGCTCATCATGAAGCGATAGCTGCCGCGGCCATCCAGCTCCGGGGTCTTTACTTCAACCACCGGGGTTTCGGCCGGGCGATCGGCCTTGGCCGCCTTCTTGTGGCCGCCGCAGGCCGTCAACAGCACGATCGGCAACAACAGGCTGGCGCAGCGCAGGGTTTGCTTGAGGGTCGGGTGATACATGGCAGGCTCCGTTCTGGACATTCGACAACCAGGCGCCCCCTACGCCTGGAACGGTGGCCGGCAAGCGCCGGCCGTGGGCATCACTCAGCCCGGTGCAGCGGCCCCCAGCCGCTGCTGGTCGCTGACCTCCAGCGCCCGCCACTGGCCTTTGCCGAGATCGCCGAGCGTGAGCTCTCCGATCGCAACGCGGACCAGGCGCAGCACCTGCAGGTCGAAGGCCGCCAGCAGGCGACGGATATGGCGGTTGCGGCCCTCGTCGAGGACCACCTCCAGCCAGGCGGTCTTGTCGCCGCTGCGCAGCACGCGCACGGCCAGGGCAAGCAGGAACTCGCCCTCGTCTTCGACACCGGCGCGCAGCGCGGCCAGGGTGTCCTCGTCGGGCAGGCGATCCACCTGCACGTGGTAGGTCTTGTGCGGGCCGGTCTGCGGATCAGTCAGGCGCGCAGCCCACTGCGGATCATTGCTGAACAGCAACAGGCCTTCACTGGCCTTGTCCAGGCGACCGACCGGCGCGATCCACGGCAGGCCGGCACCATCGAAGCAGCGGTACACGGTGTCGCGGCCACGCTCATCCTGCACGGTGGTGACCACCCCGCGCGGTTTGTTGAGCATCAGGTACAGACGTTGCGGTGCGCCCATCGGCTGGCCGTCGACCTCGATCGGTGGCGCCGGGCTGGCAATCGGGAATTCCGGATCACGGACGATGCGCCCGGCGACACGAACGCGGCCATCGGCGATCCAGCGCGCGGCCTCGCTGCGCGAGCACACACCCGCCTTGGACAGCACGCGCGCCAGGCCATGGCGCACGCCAGCGGAAACCGCAGCGGGATTCGCACGCCCACGCGCCGCGTGGGAGCGGGCAGCGGGGGCGGCAGGTGGGCGGCGCGTGCGCAAGCCTCTGCTCCCCGCCGCGCTTACTTCTTGTCGACCGGCTTGGTCTCAGCCGGCACTTCGGCTGCGGCCGGGGTGGCTGCCGGAACCGGACGCGCCTTGACCACGCGTACGCCGCGCGCCTTCATCCAGGCGTCGAACTCTTCGGCGGTCATGCGCTTGCCGTTCTGGCTCATGTCGAAGCGCCACGGCGTGTTGTCGAACTCGGTCTGCGGCTTGTACGCGGCCGGATCATTCGGCTTCACCGCCGGCGCGCTCGGAATCGCCTTGGCGATGTTCTGGCAGCCATCGATGCGCAAGCGCTGCAGCACCTGGTCCAGCGACTGCGACGGATCGTAGCTGCTGCCCAGCACGCCGCTGGACATGCCCAGCTGGCTGCTGCGGATGTACAGCTCGTCGGCCACCGGGGCGACGGCCGTGGCCGGCAACGGCAGCGGCGAGGCGCTGGTGTTGACCGAGCAATCGACCGCAGCGTGAGCAGCAGGAACCAGGGCCAGCGCCAGAACGGCAGCCGATGCAGAGCGCAGCATGAGGGCATCCACGAAAGGAAGTGACGCGGCGAGTTTAGCAATGCCGCGTCATCTTTCAAGCGCCACTTTCAATGAATACGCCAACTCATTGGTTTCATAAGCAAATTGCCGACGAACGGTCACCATTCCAGCGCTGATTCATCATTGCGGACCGCACAAACAACAAGACCCGGCCGAAGCCGGGTCCTGCTGTGTCTTACTGGCAGAGCGTCAGAACTTAGTTCTGGACGTTCAGCTCGGTACGACGGTTCTTGGCGCGACCTTCCGGATTGTCCGAACCATCCGGGTTGGTGTTCGGCGCAATCGGACGGCTCTCGCCGTAGCCGATCGGACCGGCCAGACGGCCAGCGTCGACGCCGTTCTTGGTCAGGTAGTTGTACACCGCGGTAGCACGACGCTCCGACAGCTTCTGGTTGTAAGCGTCGGTACCCTTCGAGTCGGTGTGACCGGCAACTTCAACGCGCAGATCCGGGTAACGCTTCAGGATCTCGGTGGCTTCGCTCAGGATGGCCACAGCGTCCGGACGCAGGTTCGACTTGTCGAAGTCGAAGTTCACGCCCTTCAGGTCGATCGAGACCGGCACCGGGCAACCGTCCGGACCGATGGTCTGACCCGGCTGCGAGTTCGGGCACTTGTCGTCGCAGTTGTTGACGCCGTCACCGTCGTCATCCAGGTCGGCGCAGCTCGGGGCAACCGGAGCCGGAGCCGGAGCAGCAGCCACCGGGGCCGGGCCCAGCGGGATCACGACGCCGACCGAAGCCAGCACGTCGCCGAACCAGCTTTCGTCGCGCGCGGCGATGCTCTGGTCGTCGAAGTCAGCGCGGTACGCCACTTCGGCGCGGACAGCAACGCGCTTGTCGAAGGTGGTCTGCAGGCCGACGCCGAGCTTGGCAGCCAGGTTGCCGTCCTTGCGGTCAGCCAGGCCACCGGCGATCGGGTTGTACTCTTCTTCCGACTTCTGGTAGCCCAGGCCGCCCACGATGTAGGGGTTCCAGCCGCGGCCTTCCTTGATGAAGTGGCGACGCAGATCGAACGACACGCCGTACTGCGACCAGTTCTTGTCCTGGTTGGCGTCGAAGTTCGGGTTCTGGTAGTTCAGCTCACCATCCAGCGACCAGTTCGGGCTGATGAACTTGCCCAGACCCAGGGTCACGAACGGAGCGTCGTTGGTCAGGCGGTCGTTGTCCTGGAAGTTGAAGCCGGCCGAACCGGTCAGGTACCAGCGGTCATCGAACTCCTGCGCCGACGCAGCCTGGGCGAAAGCCAGACCGCCCAGCAGCGCGGCAGTAAGGATCTTCTTGTTCATTGAGTACAGCTCCTATTTCGGGGGTATGAAACCGGTAGAGGCATGGGCCAGCACTACTGCGTCGATGTTCAGACAGCCGATTCAGCACGCCACCGCCGCGAACATTATGCTCAGGCGGGTGAAGGTCATGTTAACAGTCCCGTAACATGTGAAGCGCCGCGCACGACCGGCCACCGGTCCGACGTTGAAACCCTATACAGGATGATGAAAATCCGCAAGACCCACGCACCACAAGGGTTTGGAAGGGTTTAACGGCCAGATGCGTCAGATTTGGCGCGGGTTATCCCAAAGCGGTTCAGCGCGCGCCCATCGAGGTGAGGAACCTTATGATGCAGACAGGAACCGAGCTGGAGCTGCAATGAAAGCCGTCGCCCTGTGCCGTGACTCCGCCCCTGCCCTGCGCGATCTGGTGCTGCCACCGCCGCAGCCGCCGCGTGGCCGTGACCTGCTGATCCGTGTCGAAGCACTTTCCGTCAATCCTGTCGACGGGAAGCTGCGTGCAGCCACGCCGGCCGCGTCGCTGGATACCCCGCGCATTCTCGGCTGGGACGCGGCAGGGGTGGTCGAAGCGATGGGCGAGGAGGCCAGCCTGTTCGCCTCCGGTGACGAGGTGTACTACGCAGGAGATGTCACCCGCCCTGGCTGCAATGCGCAGTATCAGCTGGTGGATGAGCGGCTGGTGGCACGCAAACCGACCACCCTCGATTTCGCCGAAGCGGCCGCACTGCCGCTGACCACCCTTACTGCCTGGGAACTGCTGTTCCAGCGCATGCCCCTGCAGCTTGATGATCGCCGCCACGCCGGCCAGCGCCTGCTGGTGATCGGTGGTGCCGGCGGAGTCGGCTCGATGGCGATCCAGCTGGCCCACCACGCGGGGTTTGAGGTCATTGCCACCGCCTCGCGTGAAGCCTCGATCGACTGGTGCCGGCGGATGGGCGCCCAGCATGTCATCGACCATCGCCAGCCCCTGTTGCCGCAGCTGCAGGCGCTTGGCGTCGACGAAGTGCAGGTGGCACTCAACCTGGCCGACACCGATCACTACTGGGACGAACTGGGCCAGCTGCTGGCACCACAGGGACATGTAGGCCTGATCGTGGAACCCCGCGGCCCGCTGCGCATCGGCGATCCCTACAAAACCAAGTGCATCGGCATCCATTGGGAATTCATGTTCGCCCGCGCGCGCTTTGCCACCGCCGACCGCATTGAGCAGCACCGCATCCTCAACCGCGCCGCCAGCATGATCGACGCGGGCCAGTTGCGCGGCACGCTGAGCGAAGTGCTGGGCCCGATCAATGCGGCCAACCTGGACGTCGCTCATCAACGTCTGGCCGGCGGCCGCACCATCGGCAAGCTGGCGCTGGCCGGCTGGGACGACTGATTCACCACCCACAGCTGTCACAGTGGATTGGCCGGCATCTGTATCTATTGAATGACCTGTTTCGGGGATAGGGTGGAAACAGATTTCCCTCCCCCCCCGAGCCTGTCATGCCCACCGCCCTGCCCCTGCGCCTGCTGCAACTGATCATCGGCCTGTTCCTCTACGGCTTCGGCGCCTCGCTGATGATCCGCGCCGCCATCGGTGTCGCGCCGTGGGACGTGCTTTCGCAGGGCATTGCTGCACAGACCCCGTTGTCGTTCGGCCTGGCCACCAACGTGATCGGCGCGCTGGTGCTGCTGCTGTGGTGGCCGCTGCGGCAGAAGCCAGGTGTCGGTACCGTGCTCAACGTGATGCTGATCGGCCCTTCGGCGCAGTTCGGACTGTGGCTGCTGCCCCCGGCGGTCGGCCTCGGCTGGCAGGTGGCGATGTTCTGCGCCGGCATGCTGCTGGTGGCGCTGGCCACCGGCCTGTACATCGGCGCCAAGCTCGGCGCTGGCCCGCGCGATGGCCTGATGACCGGACTGCACGCGCGCACCGGCTGGCCGATCTGGAAGGTGCGCAGCCTGATTGAAGGCAGCGTGCTGCTGCTGGGTTGGTGGCTGGGCGGCAATGTCGGCGTCGGCACGCTCGCCTTCGCGTTGCTGATCGGACCGTTGTGCGGGGTCACGCTTGGCTGGTTCGGCATCGGCCGAAGCCCGGCGGGTAGCGCCGGGCCACGCCCGGCGAACGCGCAGCGCGGCCAGGGGTGATCGCGTCGCCGGGCATGGCCCGGCGCCACCGAGCGAGCCAGCCCTTGCCCCGGGACCCGTTTCGCGGCACCCTTCGCGCTTCCGTACGCAAGCGTATCGACATGTCGCCAGCCAACGAAAGCGCCTACCCCCACCTGTTCGCCCCGCTGGACCTGGGCTTCACCCAGCTGCGCAACCGGGTGCTGATGGGCTCGATGCACACCGGCCTGGAGGACCGCGCACGCGACTTCCCGCGCCTGGCCGCCTACTTCGCAGAGCGCGCCGAAGGTGGCGTCGGCCTGATCGTCACCGGTGGTTTCGCGCCGAACGTGGTCGGCTGGCTCAAGCCGTTCGGCGGCAAGCTGTCCTGGCCTTGGGAAGTGCGCCCGCATCGGCAGCTGACCGCCGCCGCGCACCAGCACGGCGCGAAGATCTGCCTGCAGCTGCTGCATGCCGGGCGCTACGCCTATCACCCGCTGTCGGTAGCGCCGTCGAAGCTGAAGGCGCCGATCAATCCGTTCACCCCGCGCGCCTTGTCGGCCAGCGGCGTCGAGCGGCACATCGCCGACTATGCACGCAGCGCGAAGCTGGCCCGCGAAGCCGGCTACGACGGCGTGGAAGTGATGGGCTCGGAGGGCTACCTCATCAACGAGTTCATCGCCCCGCGCACCAACAAGCGCAACGATCGCTGGGGCGGTGACGCCGCACAGCGCATGCGCTTCGCGGTGGAGATCGTGCGCCGCATCCGCGAAGCCTGCGGCCCGGATTTCATCATCATCTACCGCCTGTCGCTGGTCGACCTGGTCGAAGACGGCAGCAACTGGGAAGAGATCGTGCAGCAGGCCCAGGCCATCGAGGCCGCCGGCGCCACGATAATCAACTCAGGCATCGGCTGGCACGAAGCGCGCATTCCGACCATTGCCACCTCGGTACCGCGTGGCGCATTCGCCGCGGTCACCGCCAAGCTCAAGCCGCACGTGTCGTTGCCGCTGGTGGCGACCAACCGCATCAACATGCCCGAGGTCGCCGAACGCATCCTCGCCGATGGCGGTGCCGACATGGTGTCGCTGGCACGTCCGCTGCTGGCCGACCCGCAGTGGCCGAACAAGGCCCGCGCCGGCCGCGCCGAAGCCATCAACACCTGCATCGCCTGCAACCAGGCCTGCCTGGACCACGTGTTCGAAAACAAGCTGGCCAGTTGCCTGGTCAACCCGCGTGCCGCCCACGAGACCGAGCTGGTCTACACCCCGACCACCGCACCGAAGCGGGTGGCCGTGGTCGGCGCCGGCCCGGCCGGCCTGGCCTGCGCTACGGTCGCTGCCGAACGCGGCCACCAGGTCACCCTGTTCGACGCCAGCGAGGAGATCGGTGGCCAGTTCAACGTGGCCAAGCGCATTCCCGGCAAGGAAGAGTTCCACGAGACCCTGCGCTACTTCCGCCACAAGCTGGGCGAGACCGGCGTGCAGCTGCGCCTGGGCACCCGTGCCGACGCGGCCAGCCTGGCCGGCTTCGACGAGGTCGTACTGGCCACCGGCATCCTGCCGCGCAAGGTCGACTTCCCCGGTGCCGACCACGCCAAGGTGGTCAACTACCTGGATGTGCTGCTGGGCCGGGTCGAGGTCGGTGGCAGCGCCGCCATCATCGGCGCCGGTGGCATCGGCTTCGATGTCGGCGAGTTCCTTGCCCATGACGGCCCCTCGCCATCGCTGGACCCGCAACGCTGGATGGCCGAATGGGGCGTGGATGCCACCTTCGAGGCCCGCGGTGCACTGGCCCGCCCGGCCGTGGAGGCGTCGCCGCGCAGGCTGTGGCTGCTGCAGCGAAGTGCCGGCAAGCCCGGTGCACGCCTGGGCAAGACCACCGGCTGGATCCACCGCGCCACGCTGAAGGCCAAGGGCGTGCGCATGCTGGGTGGTGTCGAGTACCTGGGCGTGGACGATGCGGGCCTGCGCATCCGCGTGGACGGCAGCGAACAGCTGCTGCCGGTCGACCACGTGGTGATCTGTGCCGGCCAGGAACCGCAGCGCGCGCTGCAGGCCGAACTGCAGGCAGCAGGCGTCACCGCACACTTGATCGGTGGTGCAGACGTGGCCGCCGAACTCGATGCAAAACGTGCGATTGATCAGGGCAGCCGGCTCGCCGCCGCGCTCTGATGAACACCTGAATGGGGGCCGGAATGTGATTTCCGTCACCGGCCCCCAAGCTGAATGTCAAGCCGGACGATTCAGGATGCGTTCGGCAATCCCCCCCTACCTTGCGCCGACTTTCTGCTCACCAGCCAGTTTCCGGTGAGCCGGTGCGGACCCCGCCGATCGATCCACGATCGTGTTCTTGGGGCCGCCCACGGGGCAGCCCCGATGGCCGCCTCCCCATGACGCCAAGTCGTACCCCGCCTCCAGCAGCCTGCGCTGCCGGAACCGCCAGGTGCGTCCCACACGGAGCAAGGAGTTATATGAAACTGGCCTGGATTCTCTGGCTGTCGCAGTTGCTGCCGCAGCCGGCCGCTGATTCATTGTGTTTGAGCACCACCGTTTACCTGGAAGCCCGCGACCAGACCCTGCGTGGCCAGCAGGCCGTGGCCGAGGTCGCCCTGCGTCGCCTCGACAGTGGCCTGTGGGGCGACTCGATGTGCCAGGTGGTGACCGCGCGCAAGCAGTTCGCCCCCACCATCGTCTCCCCCGGCACCCAGCTGGGCAACGATGCGGCGTGGAGTGAGGCGATGGACGTGGCCTTCGACGCCGAGCGCAACTGGGCGCTGCCAGCCGGCGAGCGCCGCGAGATCGTGCCTGGCGCCAGCCACTTCGCTGCGCTGGCCATCGCCAGCCCGAACTGGCGCAACGCCTACCAGGTGGCCACCATCGGCGATCACACCTTCTACAAAGTGCAGAACCTCAAGCCCCGGCAGTCGTAACGATCCGTTGCCGGTGGCAGCGTTGCCGCGTGCGGCTGGGCTCTGGGATAGTGGTGGTTTCCCGCCACACCCCGCCTGGAGTTCCCATGAAGCTGTACAGCAAGCCCGGTGCCTGTTCCACCGCCGACCACATCGCCCTGCAGTGGACCGGCCAGCCGTTCGAGGTTGAACTGCTGAACAAGGACACCCTGAAGGGTCCGGAATTCCTCAAGATCAATCCGGCCGGCGCGGTACCGGCGATCGTCGATGGCGACTTCGTGCTGGTGCAGAACGCGGCGATCATGGGCTACATCGCCGACAGCTACCCGCAGGCCGGTCTCGGCGGCGATGGCAGCCCGCGCCAGCGCGCTGAAGCCACCCGCTGGCTGGCCTTCGTCAACTCCGACGTGCACCCGGCGTTCTCGCCACTGTTCGCGCCGGGCAAGTTCATCGCCGATGAAGGCCAGTACGACGCGATCCGCGCCGCCGCGCACAAGCGCCTGCGCGCCCTGTTCGAGACCGCCGACAGGCAGCTGGCCGACAAGCCTTGGCTGGCCGGCTTCCGCAGCTTCGCCGATCCCTACTTCTACATCACCCTGCGCTGGGCGGCCGGCACCAAGGTCGACCTGTCGGGCCTGGACAACCTGGCCGCCTACAAGGCGCGCATGGACGCCGATCCGGGCGTGCAGGCGGTGCTGAAGGCCGAAGGGCTGGCCTGATGGAACCGGGGTCGGATACGTCTGCGCAGCAGGCGGCTCCGACCCCATCGGTGCCATCGGCGCGGTCAGCCGATTTCGCGGATCACTTCGCCCTTCGCATCGCGCAGGAACGTCGGCACCACTTCAACCTGCAACGTACTCGACACCGGGTAGGTCCCGCGTTGCGGCCGCACGCCATGCCAGGCCTGCAACGCCGCCTCATCCAGTATCCAGCGCACGTTGTCGTCCTCGACCGCGACCGCGCCATCGGTGGCCGGCATGAACTCCCATTGCCGTTCGCGGCTGACCAGCGTCAGTGCCTTGCCGTGGCGCAGGCGCAGTGGCAGCAGCTCACCCACACTGCCGACCTGCCCGGCCCCCAGCACCAGCGTGGTGATACCCGCCGTCTGCCGCCAGTCCAGCGTCTCGATGAACAACATGCCGGTACTGGATCCCTCACGCTCGCTGCCGGCCTCCACCCGCGCGGCCAGCGCCGGATCGTCCAGCAGATTGCCGCGATGCAGATCGGTGATCCACAGCGGCATCGCTTCCTCAAGCACCTGCAGGACACCGCGCGTGGACCAGCGCTTGATCGCGTCCGTTTCCTCGTCGGTCAGCCCCACCACCTGAAGGAACTGCAAATGTCCATTGGCGGTGTCGCGCGGTGGCAGCTGCGGATCGGCAACGAATGCCAGATGGCAGAGACGGGTGTCGGTCTCCAGCGCGATCGGGCCATTGGCGTTGAGGTGGTGGCCATCCTCGAACACATTGCCGCTGCTGAATACATAGCGCGCCAGATTCTGCAGCAGGTTCATCGGCCACGCAGGCGGCGTGCTGCCTGCATCCTCCCCCTTGTCCGCAGCCAGGCGGAACGTCAGCTCGAAACCATAGCCACTGGTGGCCGCATCACTGCTCTCTTTTGCATACAGCTCTGACAGACCGTAGGTGACGTAGTGCCAATGCGGACCCGGTGATTCGGCCCAGTACACGCTGATGCCGTCGAGCGGATCCTGGCCACCCAGCGTGTACGGCAGCGCGGTACCGAAGTGACGCGGCTCCTGGCCGGCGTACAGCGGTGCCAGCGCGGCATTGATCGCATCCCAACCGGGGGTATCGGTGTCGTCCTGCATGCGGGGCTCCTGGGCGGAAAAAGAGCGGACCACTTTACCCCGCGCGTCAGCCGGGCACGACCTCGGCAGTGACCGGTGCCATCGAGATCTGGATCTCCTGCCACCAGCGCTGGGCCAGCGCCGGGCTGCGTGCCTTGCCGATCGCGGCGATCATTTCCGGGCACAGTTTTTCCAGGGCGACCGCGTCGGTACAGCGCTCGATCTTCAACTGCATGAAGTAGCCTTTCAGGCCCAGATGGCGGCGCACGGCATCGCTCATCGCGTCGTACAACTGCTGGTACAGCGCCGGATCCTGCTCACGGCCGCTGCACAGCCCGCGCTGCGGCACAGGTTCGGCCCTGCCGCCGACCACTTCGATCAGGCCCAGTGCAGCCAGCTGCTGCAGCGCATCCGGCGGCGCGCGCAGTCCTTCGAACAAGCCGCGCAGTTCGCTTTCATCACGCTGGCCGTCAACCATCAACAGGATCGAACGCAGCGCCGCCGGCAGGCGCCGGGCACGATCTTCGATTTCCTGGCGGCCAGCGGCCGTCTTGGCGTGCAGCAGTGCCATAGCTCCCCCTTCCCACGATGCGATACGCATGCACGCCCTTGCGGGCACGCCCCCCTGTTCGCCATCCCCGGGCGGCACGCGCGTTCCCCGGCGCGTGCCGCGTGTTGCAGGTCGATGACAGGCGGAGCTTAGCGCATGTCCTGGCAGGCCTGGGTAGCGCCAGGCCATCCCTGGCGGCTTTTCCGCGCTTTGCGCTCGCCGGGCATGGCCCGGCGCTACCACCCCGATCAGCGTCCCAGCGCGCGGCGGATCTCTTCCAGCGCGCCCGGGTCGTCCAGCGTCGACAGGTCGCCGGGGTCGCGCTGCTCGGCCAATGCCTGCAGCGAGCGACGCAGCAGCTTGCCCGAACGGGTCTTGGGCAGCGCGTTGACCACATGGATGTGCGCCGGTCGCGCCACCGCACCCAGCGAGGTGGTCACCGTAGCCATCATCTCGGCCACCACTGCGGCCGGGTCTTCGCCATCGAGCCCCTGCTTGAGGGTGACGAACACCAGCGGCACCTGCCCCTTCAATTCGTCCTTCACCCCGATCACCGCTGCCTCGGCCACGCGCGGGTGACTGGAGATGGCCTCTTCGATCTCACGCGTGCCCAGACGGTGCCCGGCCACGTTGATCACATCGTCGGTGCGGCCGAGGATGAAGGTATAGCCATCGTCATCGCGGATGGCCCAGTCCAGCGAGCTGTACAGCAGTTCCTTGAAGTGGCTGAAGTAGCTCTGCAGGAAGCGGCTGTCGTCATTCCAGACCGTGCTCATGCAGCCCGGCGGCAACGGCGGCGTCATCACCAGCACACCCTTCTGCCCGGCAGCCACCTCTTCACCGGTGTTCTCGTCGATCACCTTCATCCGGTAGCCGAGATTGGGGAACCCGGGCGAGCCGAACCGCACCGGCTTCATGTCCAGCCCAGGCAGCAGGGTCAATGCCGGCCAACCGGTTTCGGTCTGCCAGTAGTTGTCGATGATCGGCTTGCCCAGCGCGTCGCTGATCCAGTGTGCGGTCGGTTCATCCAGCGGCTCGCCGGCCAGGAACAGATACTTCAGCGCATCCAGGTCGTGACGGTGGATGAAATCGGCATCGTGCTTCTTCAGCACGCGGATCGCCGTCGGCGAAGAGAACATGGTGCGCACGTTGTACTGCTCGCACAGCGCCCACCAGATGCCCGGATCGGGGTTGGTCGGCAGCCCTTCGTACAGCAGCGAGGTGCAGCCGCCGATCAACGGGCCATACACGTTGTAGGAATGGCCCACGGCCCAGCCGACATCGGAGGTGGAGAACATCACCTGTCCCGGCTTGCAGTCGAACACGGTCTGCATCGACTGTGCCATCGCCACCGCATAGCCACCGACATCGCGCTGCACGCCCTTCGGCTTGCCGGTGGTGCCGGAGGTATACAGCAGGTAGCTGGGCTCGCTCGATTCCAGCCATTGCACCGGCACATCGGTCTGCCCGATCTGCGCACGCAGGGTGGCGTACTCGACGTCGCGCCCTTCGATGCGTGGCTCGGCCGGGTCCAGCCCGCGCGAAACGATCAGCACGTGCGGCGGCGGACTGCTGGCTTCGGCGCAGGCGGCATCGACCATCGCCTTGTACGGAATGAGCTTGCCGCCACGCATGCCGGCATCGGCAGCGATCAGCAGCTTCGGCTTGGCATCGTCGATGCGCAGCGCGAGGTTGTGCGCAGCGAAGCCACCGAACACCACCGAGTGCACCGCACCGATACGTGCACAGGCAAGCATGGCGAACACGGCCTCGGCCATGTTCGGCATGTAGATCACCACGCGGTCGCCGTGGCCGACGCCAAGGTGCTTCAGCACGGCGGCGAAGTCGTTCACTTCGCGATACAGCTGGCGATAGGTGATTTCGCGGGTGCTGTTGGTTTCGGTGGAGATGGCGACCAGTGCGAGCTGGTCCGGGCGGTCGGCCAGATGCCGGTCGACGGCGTTGTAGCAGAGGTTGGTTTCACCACCGACGAACCAGCGCCGGAACGGCGGGTTGCTGTAGTCGAGCACCTGTTGCGGCGGCGTGTGCCAATGGATGCGCTTGGCTTCCTCGCCCCAGAATGCCTCCGGCTCGTCGATCGAACGGCGGTAGGTTTCCTCGTAGTTCATGACGCAGCCCTCCCAGACAAAGTCATGGCTTCGAGCATAGTCCGGCGCTGGCGCGTGGGCCGCCCTACCTTGGTAGGGGGTGTGTTGCCGGCAGGGCTGCGCCCTGCACCCGCAGAAGCAACGGCAACGGCAATGACAACTGCAACAGCCGAAGCAACAGCAATGGCAGATTCCGGGTTTGGCGGGGAGGGGGCAGATGGCGGGGGACGCTGCAAGTACGTCCCTGTAAGCTCGGTCGCGCCATCCATGGCGCTCACGCCCCCGCCATCTGCCCCCTCCCCGCCTCCGACAATTTCCCGCTGCTGTTGGTGGGTGTCGACCTTGGTCGACACGTAGATCCACGCCATGCGTGGATGCTCTTCGTTCAATTGTCGAAATATTCGATTCCGATGGATTTGATCCATCGCAAAGCGTGGATAGACCATCCGTCACCGAAGATCTGTCGAAGGCGGGGCGGTGCGGGTTGGCAGGACCGTTGGCGCCATGGATGGCGCCATCGAGCCCCCATGGATGGGTTAACGGCATGTCCTGCCAACCCACACCGCCCCGCCCAACACGCAGAAATCCAGAGCTGCCTTGGCTTTTGACATTGCTTCGGTTCGTAGCAGGGTGCAGGGCGCAGCCCTGCCGAACACCCTACCCTTCTAGAACGGAGTCGTAGACTCGAACGCGAGCGCCTCGCCCGTCACCGGATGAGTGAACTGCAGCTTCCGCGCATGCAGGCACACGCGCTGCGCGGCCTCTGCGCCATACAGCACGTCGCCGACGATCGGATGACCCAGGCTGGCCATGTGCAGGCGCAGCTGATGGCTGCGGCCGGTGACCGGTTCCAGTTCAACGCGCGTGCGTTGCGCCTCGGTGTCACGCGACAGTACCCGCCATCGGGTCAGTGCCGGCTTGCCGCGTTCGTGGTCGACCATCTGCTTGGGCCGGTTCGGCCAGTCGACGATCAGCGGCAGGTCCACTTCACCGGCATCATCTTCCAGCAGTCCCTGCACGATGGCTTCATAACGCTTGCCCACCTGGCGCTTCTCGAACTGCATCGACAGCGCTACCTGCATGTCCTTGCCGCGCGCGTGCAGCAGCAGGCCAGAGGTGACCTGGTCCAGGCGATGCACGGTCAGCGCATCGGCATACACCACCTGCAGCCGTGCGACCACGCAGTCCTGGTTCTCCGCCGAGCGGCCGGGCACGGACAGCAGGCCGGCCGGCTTCTCGGCCACCAGCAGCGCGTCGTCGATGTAATGCAGAAGGATCATGTCGTTGCCAGGTACTCCATACGAAAACGGGGAAGCCGAAGCCTCCCCGTTTCCTGCGTACCGGCCGACGGCCGGAACCTACCCTGATGGAAAAGGTGCCGGCAGGGTGCCGGCACCGACCGCATCAACCCAGCAGGTGGGCGACGCCGGCGCGCTCTTCTTCCAGCTCGGCCAGGGTCTTGTCGATGTACTTCTGGCTGAAGTCGTCGACCGGCAGATCCTTGACCAGGGTGTACTCGCCGTTCTCGGTGGTGACCGCGAAGCCGAAGATCACGCCTTCCGGAATGCCGTAGGAACCGTCGGACGGCACGCCCATGGTGACCCACTTGCCGTTGCTGCCCAGCACCCAGTCACGCACGTGGTCGATCGCTGCGTTGGCCGCCGAAGCTGCCGAGGACGAGCCGCGGGCTTCGATGATCGCCGCGCCGCGCTTGCCGACGGTCGGGATGAAGGTGTTCGCATTCCACTCCTGGTCGTTGATCGCATCGGCGATCGACGCACCATCGGCGGTGGCGAAACGGTAGTCCGGGTACATGGTCGGGCTGTGGTTGCCCCACACCACCAGCTTCTCCATGCCGGCGACCGGCTTGCCGAGCTTGGTCGACAGCTGGCTCAGTGCACGGTTGTGGTCCAGGCGCAGCATGGCGGTGAAGTTGCGCGGGTTCAGGTCCGGCGCCGACTTCATGGCGATGTAGGCGTTGGTGTTGGCCGGGTTGCCGACCACCAGCACCTTCACGTCACGCTTGGCGACCTTGTTCAGTGCGGCGCCCTGGGCGGTGAAGATCTTCGCGTTTTCCAGCAGCAGATCCTTGCGCTCCATGCCCGGGCCGCGCGGACGTGCGCCGACCAGCAGGGCGATGTCGGCGTCCTTGAAGGCGACTTCGGCGTCGTCGGTACCGACCATGCCGGCCAGCAGCGGGAACGCGCAGTCTTCCAGTTCCATCATCACGCCCTTCAGGGCGGCCTGGGCCTTGTCGACCGGCAGCTCCAGCAGCTGCAGGATGACCGGCTGGTCCTTGCCCAGCATTTCACCGGAGGCGATACGGAACAGCAGGGCGTAGCCGATCTGGCCGGCGGCGCCGGTCACGGCAACACGAACAGGTGCTTTCATGGGGATTTCCTCTGCTAAGAAGCTAAGTAGCGTTGTGGGAGATGGCCGCGCGGGCGGGGACAGGCCTGGCGGGGCGGCCGCAACATGGAAACGGCCCCCTCTGCAGGGGGCCGTAGGAGGCGGATCAGGCGGCGAGGATCTTGTTCCACTCACCCACGCGCTCTGCCTGGGCGGCGAGCACGGCGTCGGTGTCGCCTTCCAGGGTGATCGAATGGATCACGTCGCCCTGCTTGACCGAATCAACGATCGCCTGGCCTTCCAGGACCTGGCCGAACACGGTGTGCTTGCCGTCCAGCCAATCGGTCTTGATGTGGGTGATGAAGAACTGGCTGCCATTGGTGTTCGGGCCGGCGTTGGCCATCGACAGCGAGCCGATCTGGTGCTTCACACCATTCTTCTCGTCTTCGAACTTGTAGCCCGGGCCGCCGGTGCCACGACCCTGCGGGCAGCCGCCCTGGATCATGAAATCGGGGATCACGCGGTGGAAGATCAGGCCGTCATAGAAGCCGCGCTTGACCAGGTTCACGAAGTTGGCGACCGTCAGCGGCGCCTTGTCGGCGAACAGCTCGACCTTGATCGGGCCCTGGGTGGTGTCGAAAGTGGCGATGAGGGACATGCAGATCCTTGGGATGCGGGGTGTGTAATCAGCCCCATAAGGATACACCGCGCCCCCTGACCAACGGGCGCCTGTTGGACAAACGCGTCGCCACGCGCCCAGGCACCTCCGCGCTGGCAGGGAAACGCTTTGCTGAATGCCCAGGGACGGTGGTAGTGCCGGCCGTTGGCCGGCAGCCAGGCAAATCCTGCCGGAGATCGTGGGGCTGCCGGCCCGTGGGCCGGCCCTACCTGAATGCCCATGTGGCAAGGCCTGAGCAACAGTTTTCGCGAATGGTCATCTAGGCCGTATAATGTTGGACTTCTTTTTCCAAATCCGGCGCCGACTGGCCCCCTTTCGTATGTCCATCGAAAATCTTCGCAACATCGCCATCGTCGCTCACGTCGACCATGGCAAGACCACCCTGGTCGACCAGCTGCTGAAGCAGTCCGGCACCCTGTCCGAGCGTACCGTCCTCGCCGAGCGCGTGATGGACAGCAACGACCAGGAAAAGGAACGCGGCATCACCATCCTGGCCAAGAACACCGCCATCACCTGGGAAGACAAGAAGACCGGTATCAAGAACCGGATCAACATCGTCGACACCCCCGGACACGCCGACTTCGGCGGCGAGGTCGAGCGCGTGCTGTCGATGGTCGACACCGTGCTGATCCTGGTCGACGCGATGGACGGCCCGATGCCGCAGACCCGCTTCGTCACCCAGAAGGCCTTCGCGATGGGCTTCAAGCCGATCGTCGTGGTCAACAAGGTCGACCGTCCGGGCTCGCGTCCGGAGTGGGTGATCGACCAGGTCTTCGACCTGTTCGACAAGCTCGGCGCCACCAATGAGCAGCTGGACTTCCCGATCGTCTACGCCTCGGCCCTGAACGGCTACGCCGGCCTGGAAGACACCGTGCGCGACGGCGACATGACCCCGCTGTACGAAGCGATCATGCAGCACGCGCCGAAGCCGGAAGTGGACCCGGAAGGTCCGTTCCAGATGCGCATCAGCCAGCTGGACTACAACAACTTCGTGGGCGTGATCGGCATCGGCCGCATCCAGCGCGGCACCCTGAAGAAGAACATGCAGGTCGCGGTGATCGACCGTGAAGGCAAGAAGCGCAACGGCAAGGTCGCCCAGGTGCTGGGCTTCCTGGGCCTGGAGCGCATCGAGCAGGATACCGCCGAAGCCGGTGACATCGTCGCCATCTCCGGTATTCCGGAGCTGACCATCTCCGACACCCTGTGCCACCCGGAAACCCCGGAAGCCCTGCCGGCACTGACCGTCGACGAGCCGACCATCTCGATGACCTTCCAGGTCAACAACTCGCCGTTCGCCGGCAACAAGGACCTGTCCGGTGGCAAGTTCCTGACCAGCCGCCAGATCAAGGACCGTCTGGACCGCGAGCAGGTCCACAACGTGGCCCTGAAGGTCGAACAGCTGGAAGACGCCGACAAGTTCCTGGTCTCCGGCCGTGGCGAACTGCACCTGTCGGTGCTGATCGAGAACATGCGTCGTGAAGGCTACGAGCTGGCCGTGTCGCGCCCGGAAGTGATCATCAAGCAGATCGACGGCCAGGCCATGGAGCCGATCGAGCAGCTGGTGGTGGACATCGAAGAAGTCCACCAGGGCGGCGTGATGGAAAAGCTGGGCACCCGCAAGGGCCAGCTGAAGAACATGGAATCGGACGGCAAGGGCCGTGTCCGCCTGGAATACCAGATCCCGGCCCGTGGCCTGATCGGCTTCCAGAACGAGTTCAAGACCCTCACCCAGGGCTCGGGCCTGCTGTTCCACGTGTTCGACCATTACGGTCCGAAGGAACAGGGCGCCATCGCCAAGCGCATCAACGGTGTGATGATCGCCAATGCGCCGGGCACCACCCCCGCGTACTCGCTGGGCCCGCTGCAGGAACGCGGCAAGCTGTTCGCTGCTGAAGGCGACAACGTGTATGAAGGTCAGCTGGTCGGCATCCACTCCAAGGACAACGACCTGACCGTCAACGCGATCAAGACCAAGCCGCTGACCAACATGCGCGCTTCGGGCAAGGACGATGCGATCCAGCTGACCCCGGCGATCAAGTACTCGCTGGAACAGGCCCTGGACTTCATCGAAGACGACGAGCTGGTCGAGATCACCCCGAAGGAGATCCGTCTGCGCAAGAAGTTCCTGACCGAAAGCGACCGCAAGAAGAACTCGCGCGGCGGCTGATCCAGCGAACCGTGAGCCAGAACGGCTACAACCCGGATCCACACCGGCATCCGGGCCTCCATGTCATCGCCTTGCTCGAAGCGAGCAAGGCGATGCTGGCGTTGTTGGCGGCCACCGGGCTGGAAATCCTCGGCCCGCAGCCGCTTCGCGACGGCGTCAATGCCCTGATCCGGCGTTTCAGCCTGGACCCGGATCACGGCACCCTGCCCTCGCTGTTGAATGCAATCAGTCCCGACGCGGTGCACCTGGCTGCGGCGGCGATGATCGGCTACGGCCTGCTGCACCTGGTCGAGGCCTGGGGCCTCTGGAAAGCCAAGGCATGGGCTTCCTGGCTGGGCTGCCTGACCGCCTCCATCTACCTGCCCTTCGATATCTACGCGATCGTCCGCCATCCCGGCTGGGCCTCGTGGATGGTGCTGGCGATCAACCTGATCGTCGTCTACGTGCTGGCGCGCGACCTGCGCAAGCGCCGCCGCTGAGCAGCCGCTACACTGGGGATCGGAGCCGTCGAAGCTGCCCCATGCGCCTGTCCTTGCCGCCCCTCCTGTCCTTCCTGATCGCCGCGTTGCCTGCGGGGCTCGCTGCCGGCTGCAGCCCGGCCGCGTCCACCGCGCATGCCGGTGAACCCGGCAACAGCTCTATGCCTTTCCCCTACGCCGAGACCGAAGTTTCCGACCTGCAGGCGCGGATGGTCGCCGGTGAGCTCGACAGCGTCACCCTGACCGGCGCCTACCTCAAGCGCATCGCTGCCCTGGACCGCACCGGGCCACGCCTGCGCGCGGTGATCGAACTCAACCCCGATGCCCTCAAGGAAGCCGCACAGCGCGACCAGGAGCGCCGTGCCGGCCGCCTGCGCGGCCCCCTGCATGGCATCCCGATCCTGCTGAAGGACAACATCAACGCCGCACCGATGGCCACCAGTGCCGGCTCGCTGGCCCTGCAGGGCTTCCGCCCCGGCGATGCCTACCTGGTCCGGCGCCTGCGCGAAGCGGGCGCAGTGGTGCTGGGCAAGACCAACCTCAGCGAGTGGGCCAACTTCCGCGGCAACGACTCCATCTCCGGCTGGAGCGCGCGCGGCGGACAGACCCGCAATCCCTACCGCCTCAGTCATTCCCCCTGCGGCTCCAGCAGCGGCAGCGCGGTGGCCGTGGCCGCCAACCTGGCCAGCGTGGCCATCGGCACTGAAACCGATGGCAGCATCGTCTGCCCCGCAGCGATCAACGGCGTGGTCGGCCTGAAACCGACCGTCGGCCTGGTCAGCCGCGAAGGCATCATCCCGATCTCCTTCAGCCAGGACACCGCAGGCCCGATGACCCGCAGCGTCGCCGACGCCGCCGCCGTGCTGACCGCGATCGCTGGCCGCGATGACGCCGATCCCGCCACTGCGACCATGCCCGGCCGCGCAGTCTACGACTACACCGCACGGCTGGATCCGCAGGGCCTGCGCGGCAAGCGCATCGGCCTGCTGCAGACACCATTGCTGAAGTATCGCGGGATGCCACCGCTGGTTGAACAGGCTGTCGCTGAACTACGCCGCGCCGGCGCCGTGGTGGTACCGGTGGAACTACCCAACCAGGGCGCCTGGGCCGATGCCGAGCGCATCGTGCTGTTGTACGAATTCAAGGCGGGTCTGGAGCGCTACCTCAACACCTACCAGGCGCCACTGCGCAGCCTGGCCGGGCTGATCGCCTTCAACGAGGCGCACAAGGGCCAGGAACTGGGGCTGTTCGGCCAGGAGCTGCTGCTGGAAGCCCAAGCGACTCCAGGCCTGGGCGATCCCGTCTACATCCGCGCGCGCAGCGATGCGCGGCGACTGGCGGGCCCGGAAGGCATCGACGCCGTGCTGGCATCGCAGAAGCTGGATGCGCTGGTCGCACCGACGACCGGTGTGGCCTGGCCCCTGCGCAGCACCGGCGATGACTTCCCCGGCGAGAGCTACAGCGTCGCCGCCGTCGCCGGCTACCCCAGCCTGAGCGTGCCGATGGGCCAGATCGATGGCCTGCCGGCGGGGCTGTTGTTCATGGGCACGGCCTGGAGCGAGCCGAAGCTGATCGAGATGGCCTACGCGTATGAGCAGCGCACGCGCGCCCGGCGCCCACCGCACTTCGATACCGATACCTTGATCGAATCCGGCGACCCCTGATCCAATGGATGGTAGCGCCGGGCCGTGCCCGGCGAGCGCAGCGGCACTCTGCAATCCGCCGGGCATGGCCCGGCGCTACCATTCCGGGCGCGGCTCCGCCGGTGCGATGGCCGCCTCACCATCCTCCGCACCGGGTGAACGCACATCGGCGCTGCCTGCACGCCGCATCCGCGGCATATCCAGCTCATCGTCCCGCTGCAGGCGCGCGCGCACCTGCGGCAACGATTGCGGATGTTCGCGTGCGAGGAAATCCAGCATGCGTTCGCGCACCAGGCAGCGCAGGTCGAATGCATCACCGGAACTGCGCGCGCTGACCAGCAGCCGCACCTGGATCGCGCGCTCGCTGGTCTCGGTCACCTGCGTCACGCACACCCGTCCATCCCACAGCGGCTGGCCCTGGCAGATGCGTTCCAGCTCGGCACGTATCGCCGCGATCGGCGCACGGTAGTCCAGCCACAGGAAGGCCGTACCCAGCAGGTCGGCACTGCGTCGTGTCCAGTTCTGGAACGGGTGCTCGATGAACCACGTCAGCGGCACCACCATCCGCCGCTCATCCCAGATGCGCACTACCACGTAGCTGCTGCCGATCTCTTCGATGCGCCCCCATTCGCCCTCGACGATCACCACGTCATCGAGTCGGATCGGCTGGGTCACCGCGATCTGCAGGCCGGCGATCAGATTGCCGAACACCGGTTTGGCGGCGATACCCGCCACCAGGCCGATCAGGCCCGCCGACGCCAACAGTGCGGTGCCGATCTTCTGCACCATCGGGAAGGTCAGCAGTACCAGCGAAGCACCGAGCACGATGATGCCGCCCATCAGCACGCGGCTGAGCACTCGCGTCTGGGTCTGGATGCGGCGCGCTTCAAGGTTGTCCGACACATCGATCGGGTGGCTGCGCAGGATCGCCCGCTCACCCGCCGCAACGCCGCGAACCAGCAACCAGATGAAGCAGGCGGTCAGGGCGATGTGCAGCACGCGCAGCAGTTGATCGAGCGTGTGTTCCGGCAATGGCGTGGTCTGCAGCGCCGGCACCAGCAACAGCACGGGCAGTGCAAGGGCCAGCGGCGGTCCGATCACCCGGCCGATGCGCGCACGGCGCCGGTCGCGCCCGCGCAGGCGGCGGTACAGGGCCAGTACGGCCCAAGCCCCCAGGCCGCCAACCACCAGGGCGCTGCCGATAGGCCACAGGTACTGCTGCAGCTGTTGCCAGACCACCATGCATCCTCGCTGTAAACACCGAGCTACAGCGTGGCCCATGCACCATGAGCACAATGTCAGTCGTTCGTAAGCAGAATGTAGGCGGGGGTGTTCGGCAGGGCTGCGCCCTGCACCCGCGGTAGTGCCGGCCGCTGGCCGGCAACCTCAACAGCAACAGCAACAGCAACAGCAACAGCCTGCATTCCGTGGGATGGCGGGGAGGGGACAGATGGCGGGGGACGCTGCAAGTACGTCCCTGTAAGCTCGGTCGCGCCATCCATGGCGCTCACGCCCCCGCCATCTGCCCCCTCCCCGCCTCCGACAATTTCCCGCGATCTGTCGGAATGTCATGGCCTGCTCTTGGTGGGTGTCGACCTTGGTCGACACGTAGATCCACGCCATGCGTGGATGCTCTTCGTTCAATTGTCGAAATATTCGATTTCGATTGGATTTGATCCAAGCGAAGCACAGATGGGCCAACCGCCACCGGAAATCTGTCAGAGGCGGGGCGGTGTCGGAGTGCGGGGTGTCAGCCGCATGGATGCGGCTGCCAAGCCTACAGGGACGTACTTGCGGCGTCCCCGCACTCCGACACCGCCCCGCCAACCACGGAATGCCGCTCTTGCTGTTGCTCTGGCAGTGGCCTCTGCAGGTGCAGGGCGCAGCCCTGCCGAAACACACTTACCGCACTTGCTCCTGCTTGCGCACGATCGCCATCGCGATCTCCAACGACTGCTCGTAGTTCAATCGCGGGTCGACGGTCGAACGATAGGCGCGTTCCAGGTCACGTTCGGTCAGTTCGCGCGCACCGCCGGTGCATTCGGTCACATCCTCACCGGTCAGCTCCAGATGCACGCCGCCCAGACGGGTGCCTGCCGCCGCATGCAGGTCGAAGGACGTCTCGACCTCGCCACGCACGTTGTCGAAGCGCCGCGTCTTGAAGCCGTTGGCGGTGCTTTCGGTATTGCCGTGCATCGCATCGCACACCCACAGCACGCGACGACCATCGCGCTTGACCGCATCCAGCAACGGCGGCAGCTTCTGCGCGATCTGCGCCGCGCCCATACGATGGATGAAGCTCAGGCGGCCCGGCTCGTCATCCGGGTTGAGCACATCGATCAGGCGCAGCAACTGGTCCGGCGTCACCGACGGGCCCACCTTGATCGCGATCGGATTGCGCACGCCGCGCAGGTACTCCACGTGCGCGCCATCCAGCGCGGCGGTACGCATGCCGATCCACGGATAGTGCGTGCTCAGGTTCAACCAGCCCTGCTGGCGCGGCACCTGCCGGGTCAGCGCCTGCTCGTAGGGCAGCAGCAGCGCTTCATGCGAGGTGTAGAAATCGATGCGGTTGAGGTTGTGCACGCGAGCCCCGGCCAGGGTCTCCATGAAGTGCACGGCATCACCGATCGAGGCCACCATCTTCTGGTACTCGGCGGCCAACGGCGAATGGCTCACCCATTCCAGGTTCCAGTATTCGGGATGGTGCAGATCGGCGAAGCCGCCATCGATCAGCGCCCGCACGAAGTTCATCGTCATCGCCGAATGTGCGTGGGCCTGCAGCATCCGCTTCGGGTCGGGCAGACGCGCCGCCTCGGTGAAGGCCGGCGCATTGATCACATCGCCGCGGTAGCTGGGCAGGGTCACGCCGTCGCGGGTCTCGGTATCGGCCGAGCGCGGCTTGGCGTACTGGCCTGCGAAACGGCCGACGCGGATCACCGGCTGGCGCAGGCCGTGCACCAGCACCAGGCTCATCTGCAGCAGCACCTTCAACCGGTTGGAGATCGTGCCCGATTCGCAGTCGCTGAAATTCTCCGCGCAGTCGCCGCCCTGCAACAGGAAACGCTTGCCTTCCTGGGCGTCGGCCAGCTGCTGCTTCAGCGCCAGGATCTCCCACGAGGTCACCAGCGGCGGCAGCCGCTTCAGCTCGTGCAGCGCGGCATCCAGTGCCACCGGATCGGGATAGGTCGGCATCTGCAGCGCGGTCTTGCCCCGCCAGCTCTCCGGTGACCAGGCGGCGCCAGCAGCGATGGCGGCAGGATCGGGGGCGGGCGGAACGGCGGACAGGCTCATCACGGACATCCGGGGGTGGGGGGCGGTCATGGTCGCAGAGCCAGCCGCTGGCGCAAAGGGCCGGGCCCGGTCATGACTGCCTGAACGGTGTGGAAAGGGGCCGTGTGATCGGCCAGAAACGGCATGGTCGGCATCGCCGGACAGGCGCATGATCGGCTCGCAGTTGTTACGGAGTAACACTCCCTCATGGACCGGCCCCCTCCCCCTTCCCTGCCCATTTCCCATGAAGCCCTCCCTGCTCACCACCGCCATCACCTTCGCCCTGATCCTCACCAGCCAACCCGTGCTTGCCGCCGACACTGATGCCAGCGCGGCTGCGGTCAAGGACCTCGACGTAGTCACCGTCAGTGCTCAGCTCGACCAGGCCCGCAACGCCCTGTCACCGGACATCGGCAGCAGCCAGTACCAGATCACCGCCGAGGACATCCAGAAGCAGCCGCTGGGCGCCTCCGCCCCGCTCAGCCAGGTGCTGCTGCAGGCCCCGGGCGTGGTCCAGGACTCCTACGGCGGCGTGCACGTGCGCGGCGACCACGCCAACCTGCAATACCGCATCAATGGTGTACTGCTGCCCGAATCGATCTCCGGCTTCGGCCAGACCCTGGATGCCCGCACCATCAAGAGCATCCGCCTGATGGATGGTGCGCTGCCGGCGCAGTTCGGTGAACGCACCGCCGCGGTGGTCGATATCACCACCCGCAGTGGCGCCGAGCTGGACAACGGCGGCAGCGCTGGCATCACCGCCGGTTCGTTCGGCAAGGTCAACCCGAACGCCTCCTGGTGGGGCAACCAGGGCCGCTGGAGCTGGTTCCTGACCGGCAACTACGACCAGAACGAGGTCGGGCTGGAGAACCCCACCAGCGCACGCAGGCCGCTGCATGACGACGCCCACCAGGGGAAGGCCTTTGCCGACCTGACCTATCTGGTCAACGACAGCACCCGCCTGAGCGTGTTCGCCGGCTTTGCCAACAACCGCTTCCAGATCCCGGTCAACCCGGGGCAGACCCCGCAGTTCGGCTACCTGGACACCACCACCTTCGATTCCAGCCAGCTGGACGAAACCCAGCGCGAGACCACCCGCTTCGGCATGCTGGTGCTGCAGGGCACGCTCGGCCAGACCGCGTACCAGCTCTCGGCCGGCCAGCGCTACAGCGATGTGGCCTTCAACCCGGACGTCGTGGGCGACCTGGTGTTCAGCGGCGTCGCCTCGCAGGTCCGGCGCAGCAACCGCGCCAACACCCTGCAGGCCGATTTCTCCACACCGCTGGGCGACAACCACACCCTGCGTTATGGCCTGTATGGCAACTACGAACACGCCGCCGCCAACAACAGCAGCTGGGTCTTCCCGGTCGACGCCGATGGGCGGCAGACGAGCACCACGCCGCAGCTGATCCCGGACCGCAATGCCTTCCACGCCAGCACCGCAGCCTTGTACGTGCAGGACGAGTGGCGGATCGGCGATGACTGGACCGTCAATTACGGCCTGCGCGGCGACCGCTTCAAGGCCTTCGATCACACCGAGGGCCAGCTCAGCCCACGCCTGGGTGTGGTCTGGAACGCCAGCGACAGCACCACCGTGCACGCCGGCTATTCGCGCTACTTCACCCCGCCCGCCAGCGAACTGGTTGCCGGCAGCGATCTTGCCCTGTTCGATGGCACCAGCAACCAGCAACCCGCCGATGGCAGCAACACGCCGTTGTCCGAGCGCAGTGACTACTACGATATCGGCGTGTCACAGCAGGTCGGCGACCACCTCACCCTCGGCCTGGATGCCTACGACCGACGCGTGCACCGCCTGCAGGACGAAGGCCAGTTCGGCGCCGCCTACATCTATTCCACCTTCAACTATCGCCGCGGCCACATCCATGGTCTGGAGTTCAGCGCCGACTACAGCAACGGGCCGATCAGCGCGTACTTCAACGCGGCCTACAACAAGGCCATGGGCACCCAGGTCATCACCAGCCAGTACAACCTCGATCCGGATGCACTGGCCTACGTGCAACAGAACTGGATCCATCTGGACCACGACCAGAAGCTGACGTCTTCCGGCGGCGTCAGCTATGCGTTCGCTGGCCACAATCGGGTCGGTGCGAACTACGTGTACGGCAGCGGCCTGCGTTCGGACATCGAGGGCGTGCCCAATGGCGGCGAACTACCGTCGTACCTGCAGGTCAATCTCAGCGCCGCGCATGACTTCAACGCCGACAGCGGTCATCCGCTGCATGTGCAACTGGCGGTGATCAACGCGCTGGATCGCAGCTACCAGCTGCGCGATGGCGGCGGCATTGGCGTGTTCGCACCGCAGTGGGGACCACGTCGCGGCGCCTATCTGAGCCTGCAGCAGGATTTTTGAGGTAGCGCCGACTGCCGGCCAGCGGCCGGCACTACCGGAACGCAGTAGAGCCACGCCATGCGTGGCTCCGGACTGGCTCAGTGCTTGACCTTGCGCAGCGACACCACCAGCGCCCACAGGGCCAGCAGCACGAACCAGACCCCCGACCACATCGGCATGGTCAGGCCAAGGAACGTCCAGTCGATGTTGCCGCAGTTGCCGGTGCCGGTCAGCACGGTACGGAAGACTTCCAGCGGCCCCATGGTCTCGCGCAGGAAGGCCAGCGGCGGGCCACAGGTCGCCCCCATTTCCGGCGGCAGCATCTGCACGTAGACATGGCGCGCGGCGATGCCCACGCCCACGGCGGCAGCGATGAACGCGAGGATGCCGTAGGTCGCCCGCCCCGGACGGTTGGACGGCCCATGCAGGGCGCCGATCAGGAACAGCAGGCCCAGGGCCGCGAACGCCAGGCGCTGGAAGATGCACAGCGGACACGGCTCCAGCCCCATCTTCAGCTGCAGGAAAATCGCGTAGCCCAGCAGGCCCGCGCAGATCAGGAAGCCCAACAGGAACTGGGCGCGGAAAGGCCAGCGCAGAGGATTCATCGGCAACGCTCGTGTAGTACGGACCGCAAGCGTAACCGAGAGTGCGCGCCGTTCGAACCGCCACAACGTCGCGCCCGTCGGAACACGCCGGCGCGCGCGCCGCAACATGCGGGATCATCCACGCCCGGCGTGGATCTCCATCCGTCGCCCAGAAACGGAAAAACCCGGCACGAGGCCGGGTTCTTCACCGAATGACGGGTGTCGCGCGTCGATTACTCTTCGACGGCTTCAGCCACCACCGGACGGTCAACCAGCTCAACGTAGGCCATCGGCGCGTTGTCGCCGGCGCGGAAGCCGCACTTCAGCAGGCGCAGGTAACCGCCCGGACGGTTCGCGTAGCGCGGGCCCAGGATGGTGAACAGGTTGCCGACGGCTTCGTTGTCGCGCAGGCGGGCAAAGGCCAGACGACGGTTGGCGACGGAGTCGACCTTGGCCAGGGTGATCAGCGGCTCGGCGACGCGGCGCAGTTCCTTGGCCTTCGGCAGGGTGGTCTTGATCAGCTCGTGCTTGAACAGCGAGGCGGCCATGTTCTTGAACATCGCTTCGCGGTGGGCGCTGGTACGGCTGAACTTACGGCCGGATTTCTGGTGACGCATGGTGATATTCCTTGGTTAATGATGTGGCTTTGCGGATCGTTGTCGCCTTCCTGGCGCTGCTGCTCGGACTGCGGTTGGTCCTGGCCATCCGTCCTGGACGACCTGCCCGCGAACCTTCGTTCGTCGTGGCGGTATTGCCTTGGTGCAATGGCCCCGTCGTTGCCGACGGGGCCATGCGGTCTTGCAGAAAGGCGGTATCAGCCCAGCATGCCGTGGCTGGCGACGCCGGCCGGCGGCCAGTTCTCCAGCTTCATGCCGAGCGACAGGCCACGCTGGGCCAGCACTTCCTTGATCTCGGTGAGCGACTTCTTACCCAGGTTCGGGGTCTTCAGCAGCTCGACTTCGGTCTTCTGGATCAGATCGCCGATGTAGTAGATGCTCTCGGCCTTGAGGCAGTTGGCCGAACGCACGGTCAGCTCCAGATCGTCGATCGGGCGCAGCAGCACCGGATCCACGCCGTTGTTGGCCGGCTTCGCCGCACCGCGGTCGCGATGGGTGAAGTCACCGAACACCGACAGCTGATCGCTGAGGATGTCGGCAGCGGTACGCACTGCTTCTTCGGCGTCGATGGTGCCGTTGGTCTCGATATCGATGACCAGCTTGTCCAGGTCGGTGCGCTGTTCGACACGAGCCGCTTCCACGGCATAGGCGACACGGCGGACCGGCGAGAACGAGGCATCCAGGACCAGACGGCCGATGGCACGGGTTTCTTCGTCCGGACGACGACGCGCAGCTGCCGGCTGATAGCCGAAACCACGCTCGATCTTCAGACGCATGTTCACTGCCGTGTCCTTGGTCAGGTGGCAGATCACGTGGTCGCCGTTCAAGATCTCCACATTGTGGTCGACCTTGATGTCGGCAGCGGTGACAACGCCCGGACCCTGCTTGGACAGGGACAGAGTCGCGTTGTCGCCGGAGTGCATACGGATGGCCACGTCCTTCAGGTTCAGCAGGACTTCCAGCACGTCCTCCTGCAGACCTTCGACCGTGGTGTACTCATGCAACACGCCGTCGATTTCGACTTCCGTGATGGCGAAGCCCGGGATGGACGACAGCAGCACGCGACGCAGGGCATTACCCAGCGTATGCCCGTAACCCCGCTCCAAAGGTTCGATAACGACCTTTGCACGGGTGTCGGTAATGCGTTCGATCTGCGGACCGCGAGGACGCAGAACCTGGTTGGCGGTAACCGTCATGTTGCGGGTTCTCCTAGTGAACCCCCGGCCGTCGCCGGGGGCTCTCCAATGTGAATTACTTCGAATACAGCTCGACGATCAGCGCTTCGTTGATGTCCGCAGGCAGATCCGAACGATCCGGAACAGCCTTGAAGATGCCGGAGAACTTGCCGGAATCCACTTCAACCCACGACGGGCTCAGGTCATGCTGGGCGGCGACGGTCAGGGCTTCCTGGACGCGCAGCTGCTTGGCAGCCTTTTCAGACAGGGCGATGGCGTCGCCAGCCTTGACCTGGTACGAGGCCAGGTTGACCGACTTGCCATTCACGGTGACGCCGCGGTGCGACACCAGCTGACGGGCAGCCGGACGGGTCACGGCGAAGCCCATGCGGTAGACAACGTTGTCCAGGCGGGTTTCCAGCAGCTGCAGGAGGTTCTCGCCGGTGTTGCCCTTCTTGGTCGAGGCCTTCTTGTAGTAGTTGCGGAACTGACGCTCCAGCAGACCGTAGATACGCTTGACCTTCTGCTTTTCACGCAGCTGGGTAGCGTAGTCGGACAGCTTGCCCTTACGGGCAGTGGCGCCATGCTGGCCGGGCTTCTGCTCCAACTTGCACTTGGAGTCCAGCGCACGCGCCGGGCTCTTCAGGGACAGGTCGGCGCCTTCGCGACGGGCGAGCTTACAGGTAGGACCGATATAACGAGCCATTTCTTATCGCTCCCTTTAGACGCGACGCTTCTTCGGCGGACGGCACCCGTTGTGCGGGATAGGCGTCACGTCGATGATGTTGGTGATCTTGTAGCCGACGTTGTTCAACGAACGCACGGCCGACTCACGGCCCGGACCCGGACCCTTGATGCGGACTTCCAGCGACTTCACGCCGTAGTCCAGCGCAGCACGACCGGCCTTTTCGGCAGCCACCTGGGCTGCGAACGGGGTCGACTTGCGCGAACCGCGGAAGCCAGCGCCACCGGAGGTCGCCCACGACAGAGCGTTGCCCTGACGGTCGGTGATGGTCACGATGGTGTTGTTGAACGAAGCGTGGACGTGGGCAACGCCGTCGGTGACGACGCGCTTGATCTTCTTCTTGGTCTTAGCAGCAGGCTTAGCCATTTATATGTCCCTTACTTCCTGATCGCCTTGCGCGGGCCCTTGCGGGTGCGGGCGTTGGTACGGGTGCGCTGGCCACGCAGCGGCAGACCGCGACGGTGACGCAGGCCGCGGTAGCAGCCCAGGTCCATCAGGCGCTTGATCGCGATACCGATTTCACGGCGCAGATCGCCTTCCACGATGTACTTGCCGACTTCGGCGCGCAGGCGCTCGATTTCCGGCTCCGACAGATCGCGGATCTTGGTGGTCGAAGTGACGCCTGCGACTTCGCAGACCTTCTTCGAACGGGTACGGCCGATGCCGTAAATGCTTTGCAACCCGACCCAGACATGCTTCTGGGCTGGCAGGTTGACGCCTGCAATACGCGCCATGACGCGGTTCTCCAGCTGAGTGATGGCCGACAGCGCGCTCGAGGCACGCCGATCCGGCAGGATGGATCAAAAAAGTGAACCAGTGATACTAACAAGGTTCCGGTTTACTTGGAAGCCCGTGAAACCAGAGGTTTCATGAACCCGGCCCGGGGAGTGTGCCCAGGCTCCGGCGCCGGATGGGGTTGGACCTGGAGTTGCCTCCCGGGCCGCCCGCGCTACTCCAGCGCGGGACCACCTCATCACACCCCCACCCGGAACCGCTGCGGGGGCCGCCCTTCGTTTGTGTGGCCAGAGTCCGCGAAGCGGAGGACCATCACGTCAGGAAGACGAAAGTATAACAGGCTAATCAGCCGCGAGCAAAACCGCCGCGGTTGCCGCCCTTCAGGTTGGCCTTCTTCAGCAGGCTCTCGTACTGGTGGGACATCAGGTGCGCCTGCACCTGGGCGATGAAGTCCATCACCACCACCACCACGATCAGCAGCGAAGTACCGCCGAAGTAGAACGAGGCGTTCAGCTGCGTGCGCATCAGTTCCGGCAGCAGGCAGACGATTACCAGGTAAGCCGAACCGGCAGCAGTCAGTCGGGTCAACACGCCGTCGATGTAGTCGGCGGTGGCCTTGCCCGGACGGATACCCGGAATCAGCGCGCCCGACTTCTTCAGGTTGTCGGCGGTTTCCTGCGAGTTGAACACCAGCGCGGTATAGAAGAACGCGAAACCGGTGATGAGCGCAGCGAACACGATCATGTGCAGCGGCTCGCCCGGGCCCAGGGCATTGGCGACCTTCTGCAGGGTCTGGCCAAAGGTGCTCTGGTTGGCAGCCTGGCCGGACCACATGGCCAGGGTGGCCGGGAAGGCCAGCAGGCTCGAGGCGAAGATTGCCGGGATGACGCCGGCCATGTTCAGCTTCAGCGGCAGGAACGAGGTCTGGTTCATGTACGCGTTGCGACCGCCCTGGCGGCGCGCGTAGTTCACCGTGATCCGGCGCTGGCCGCGTTCGACGAACACCACGAAGAAGATGAAGGCGAGCACGACGATGGCGATCAGCAGCAGCTGGATGAACTGGATGTTGCCGTCGCGGTAGGCGTCGAAGGTGTGGATGACCGCACCCGGCAGGCCCGCCACGATACCGGCGAAGATGATCAGCGAGACGCCGTTGCCGATGCCGCGCTCGGTCACCTGCTCACCAACCCACATCAGGAACATGGTGCCGGCGGTCAGTGCGACCACGGCAGTGAGCACGAAGCCCATGCCCGGCATGTACACGACCGGTGCGCCGGTCGGCGACACCTGGCCCTGCAGCGCCAGCGCGATCGAACCGCCCTGCACCACTGCGAGCAGCACAGCGCCGATGCGCGAATACTGGGTGATCTTGCGGCGGCCGGACTCACCTTCCTTCTGCATCGCCTTCAAGGCGGGGAAGATGTGCACAGCCAGCTGCATCACGATCGATGCCGAGATATACGGCATCACGTTCAGCGCGAAAATGCTGAAACGGTGCAGGGCGCCGCCCGAGAACATGTTGAACATGTCCACGATGCCGCCGCCCTGCTGTTGCATCATGGCAAGCATGGCATCGGGATTGACGCCCGGCACCGGCACGTAGCAGCCGATGCGATAGACGATCAAAGCCCCGACGACGAACAGCAAACGTTGGCGAAGTTCAGTGAACTTGCCCATTCCGCCCGCGAGGTTACCGATGCCAGCTTGCGCCATGATTCTCTTACTCCGTTACGCTGCCGCCGGCAGCTTCGATCGCAGCCTTGGCACCGGCCGTGGCAGCAACACCCTTCAGGGTGAACGCCTTGGTCACTTCGCCCTTGACGACGACCTTGGCCTTCTTGGCAGTGCTCGGGACGAGCTTGGCAGCACGCAGGACAGCGAAGTCGATCTCGCCGGCCGGCAGCTTGTCCAGCTGGTACAGCAGCACTTCAGCGGTGTCCTTGGCGATCGGCGAACGGAAGCCGATCTTCGGCAGACGACGCTGCATGGGGGTCTGGCCGCCTTCGAAGCCAGCCTTGATCTTGCCGCCACCCTTACGGGCAAACGAACCCTTGTGGCCGCGGCCGCAGGTCTTGCCCAGGCCGGAGCCGATACCGCGACCGACGCGGGTACGCTCTTTACGAGCGCCCGGTGCCGGGCTCAATTCATTCAGATGCATGGTCATTGGATTATTCCTCAACCTTGACGAGGTAGTGGACCTTGTTGATCAGACCGCGAACCTGCGGGCTGTCCTTCAGTTCACGCACATCGTTGAGCTTGCCCAGACCCAGCGCACGCACCGACAGGCGATGACGCGCCTGGGCACCACGCAGGCCGCGAACCAGACGGACCTTGACGGTCTTGTTGGTTTCATTAGCCATGGTTGAGATCCTCCACCTTCTTGCCGCGCTTGGCCGCGATGCGAGCCGGCGACTGCGCTGCAGTCAGGCCCTTCACGGTGGCACGCACCAGGTTGATCGGGTTGCGCGAACCGGTGGCCTTGGCCAGCACGTTCTTCACGCCAACTGCTTCCAGCACGGCGCGCATGGCACCACCGGCAATGACGCCGGTACCTTCGGAAGCCGGCTGCATGAACACGCGCGCTGCGCCGTGACCATCCTTGATGGTGTGCCACAGGGTGCCGTTGTTCAGATCGACGGTGACCTGGTTCTTGCGAGCCTGCTCCATCGACTTCTGGATGGCGACCGGCACTTCGCGTGCCTTGCCATAACCGAAACCGACCTTGCCTTCGCCGTCGCCGACAACAGTCAGGGCGGTGAAGGTGAACTGACGGCCACCCTTGACGGTCTTGCTGACGCGATTGACCGCGACCAGCTTTTCGATCATGCCGTCATCGACTTTCTCTTCGCGGTTACGGTCGCGATCGCGACCCCGCTGCTGACGTTCTTCTGCCATGTTTATTCCTTGGTTGTTGGGTTATGTACGGCTCGAGGCCGCTTATGGTTGTGGAGTGGTGCGTTGTTGCGGTGAGCCGCTGCAGAAGAGCGGCGCCGCCCAGCCTCACTCAGGCTGGCGAGCAGGCGGGCATGGGGACCGGAGTCCCCTGCCCTGATCCCTTAGAACTGCAGGCCGGCTTCGCGGGCAGCGTCAGCCAGGGCCTTGATGCGGCCGTGGTAACGGTAACCCGAACGATCGAAGGCAACCTTCTCGACGCCGGCGGCCTTGGCACGCTCAGCGACGATGCGGCCAACCTTGGCGGCGGCATCGGCGTTCTTGCCGTTCTTCAGGCCTTCCTTGATGTCGGCCTGGGTGGTGTTGGCGGCAGCCAGCACCTTCGAGCCGTCAGCGGTGAAGACCTGTGCATACAGGTGCTGGCCGGTGCGCAGCACCGACAGGCGGGCCACACCGAGCACACGGATGTGGGCACGGGTCGACTTGGCGCGACGCAGGCGGGCGATGTTCTTGTTCATGATCTTTTTCCCTGGAAAGCGGAAGGTCCTAATTAGGCCTTCTTGGCTTCCTTGCGAATGATGACTTCGTCGGAGTACTTCACGCCCTTGCCCTTGTACGGCTCCGGCTTGCGGAACGCACGGATCTTGGCGGCAGCTTCACCGACGGCCTGCTTGTCAGCGCCCTGCACCAGGATTTCAGTCTGGGTCGGGGTGGTGATGGTGATGCCTTCCGGCGCCACGAACACGATCGGGTGCGAGTAACCCAGCGACAGGCTGAGGTCCTTGCCCTGCATCGCGGCACGGTAACCCACGCCGACCAGCTCAAGCTTGCGCTCGAAGCCTTCGGAAACACCCTTGACCATGTTGGACAGGATGGCGCGGACGGTACCGGTCAGCGGGATCAGCTCCACGTTGTCGGTGCTCAGGGTGGCAACGCCGTTTTCGACATTGATGTTGATGCCAGCCGGCTTGGCCAGCGACAGGGTGCCCTTCGGGCCCTTGGCGATGACGTTGTCGTTCTGGACGTTCAGTTCAACCTTACCCAGGTCGATCGGCTTCTTGGCTACACGGGACATGGTCTACTCCTTTCGCCTTAGGCCACGAAGCACAGGACTTCGCCGCCGACGCCCAACTGGCGCGCCTGCGCATCAGTCATGATGCCCTTGGAAGTGGAAATGATGGAAATGCCCAGGCCATTCATGACCTTCGGCAGTTCGCTCTTGCCGCGGTACTGGCGCAGGCCCGAACGCGAGAAGCGCTTCAGGGTCGCGATGACCGGCTTGCCTTCGAAATACTTCAGCACGATTTCCAGCTCGGACTTGTTGTTCTCGAGCGCGGTCACGCGCAGGTCGGCGATGTAACCCTCGTCCTTCAGGACCTGGGCGATCGCAACCTTGATCTTGGACGACGGGGCTTTCACCGTCTGCTTGCCAACCGCTGCCGCATTCTTGATGCGGACCAGCAGGTCGGCGATGGGATCAGTCATGCTCATATGAGTACCTTTGAGTGCACCGATATCCGCTTTCGCGAAAATCTGTTGTCTCCTGGAAACGGGCCAGGCCCCCTACCCCTGCGCGTTGCGCAGAGCAAGACGCGGGAGTATACGCCAAAAGAGCCCGACTTGCGTCGGGCTCTTCGGTTTTTTGCAGAGGGAAAGCTGAACGCCCCCCCTCCCCGGCTGCGAAGCCCCCCGGGGGGAGCCCTCGCTGGCAGGACCGGCTGGGGTTACCAGCTGGCCTTGCGCAGGCCCGGAACGTCGCCACGCATGGTGGCTTCACGCAGCTTGTTGCGACCCAGGCCGAACTTGCTGTACACGCCACGCGGGCGGCCAGACAGTTCGCAACGGTTGCGATGGCGGCTCGGCGACGAATCGCGCGGCAGCTTCGACAACTTGGTGGCGGCCTCGATCTTCTCTTCGTAGCTCGCGTCCGGGGAGGACACAATCTTCTTCAGAGCAGCACGCTTGACAGCGAACTTTTCAGCCAGCTTCTTCCGCTTGATGTCGCGGTTGACCATGGAGGTCTTTGCCATTTCGGTTTCCTCGACGAATCAGTTACGGAACGGGAACTTGAACGCTGCCAGCAGCGCCTTCGCTTCCGCGTCGGTCTTCGCAGTGGTGGTGATGGCGATATCCATACCGCGGATCGCGTCGACAGCGTCGAAGTCGATTTCCGGGAAGATGATCTGTTCCTTCACACCCATGTTGAAGTTGCCGCGACCGTCGAAGGAACGACCGGAAACACCACGGAAGTCGCGCACGCGCGGCAGCGAGATGTTGATCAGGCGGTCCAGGAACTCGTACATCTTGTGGCGACGCAGCGTGGTCTTGCAGCCGATCGGCCAACCATCACGGATCTTGAACGATGCCACCGAGATACGCGACTTGGTGACGATCGGCTTCTGGCCCGAGATCTTGGTCATGTCGCCAACGGCGTTTTCCAGGATCTTCTTGTTGGTGGCCGCTTCGCCGACACCCATGTTCAGGGTGACTTTGACCAGCTTCGGCACCTGCATGGAATTGGTGTAACCGAACTGCTTCATCAGCGCCGGCACCACTTCTTCCTTGTAAAACTTTTCGAGACGGGAAGTCATCTTCTCATTCCTCAGGCGTCGAGCGCCTCACCGCTGGAGCGGAACACACGCAGTTTGCGTCCATCCTCCAGCACCTTGAAGCCAACGCGCTCGCCCTTGCCCGAAGCCGGGTTCAGCACATTCACGTTGGAGATATGGATCGACGCTTCACGCTCGACCACGCCGCCGGCAACACCTGCCTGCGGGTTCGGCTTGGTGTGGCGCTTGACGATGTTCACGTTGGCGACGACCAGACGGTCGCCATCGACGCGGACGACTTCGCCCTGCTTACCCTTGTCCTTGCCGGCGTTGACGACAACCTGGTCGCCCTTCTTGATACGGTTAGCCATGATTATCTCCTGTCGCTCACAGCACTTCGGGAGCGAGCGAGACGATCTTCATGAACTTCTCCGAACGAAGTTCACGAGTCACCGGCCCGAAGATACGGGTCCCGATCGGCTCCTGCTTGTTGTTAAGCAGAACGGCGGCGTTGCCGTCGAAGCGGATCAGCGAGCCGTCGGCGCGACGCACACCCTTGCGGGTACGCACCACGACGGCGTCATACACTTCACCCTTCTTGACCTTGCCGCGCGGAATCGCATCCTTCACGGTGACCTTGATGATGTCGCCGATGCCGGCGTAACGGCGCTTGGAACCACCCAGCACCTTGAAGCACATCACTCGCTTGGCACCAGAATTGTCGGCGACGTCAAGGTAGCTCTGCATCTGGATCATGATTCAGACTCCTTATTCAGCCGCACGCGTGATGACTTCCACCACGCGCCAGTTCTTGGTCTTGGACATCGGAGCAATCTCGGTCACGCGGACGACATCGCCTTCCTTGCAGGCGTTGTCGGCATCGTGGGCGTGCAGCTTCGTCGAGCGCTTGATGTACTTGCCGTACAGTGCGTGCTTGACCTGACGCTCGACCAGGACGGTAACCGTCTTGTCCATCTTGTTGCTGACGACACGGCCTTCGACCGTGCGCAGCGCTTTGTTTTCAGTATTGTCGCTCATAGCGGCCATCCTTACTTCGTGCTGCCGAGCAGGGTCTTGACGCGAGCAATTTCGCGACGCACCCGGCGGATGTCGTGTGTCTTCGGCAGCTGGCCGGTGACCTGCTGCATACGGACAGAGAACTGTTCCTTACGCAGGTCGATCAGGTGGGCCTTGAGGTCGTCAGCCGACTTTTCACGGAGAGTTTTGATATCCATCAGCGCACCGTCCGGGTCACGAAAGTGGTGGTGACCGAGAGCTTGGCAGCGGCCAGGCGGAACGCCTCGCGTGCCACTTCCTCGGTAACACCCTCGATTTCATAGATCATGCGGCCGGGCTGGATCTGGGCCACCCAGTATTCCACGTTGCCCTTACCCGAACCCATTCGAACTTCGATGGGCTTCTTGGTGATGGGCTTGTCGGGGAACACTCGGATCCACATCTTGCCGCCGCGCTTCACGTAGCGGCTGATCGAACGGCGAGCCGCTTCGATCTGACGCGCGGTCAGCTGACCGTGGGCGGTTGCCTTCAGGCCGTACTCGCCAAAGCTGACAGCGTTTGCGCTCCAGCTGAGGCCTTCGTTACGGCCCTTGTGCACCTTGCGGTACTTGGTTCGCTTGGGTTGCAACATTGTCGTTACCTCGCTTCACGAGCCGGGCGCTGACGGTCACCGCGGTCGCCGCGATCATGACGATCGTTGCGCGACGGGGTGTCGTCCTGCTTTTCCTGGCCAACCTGGGAGAAATCGAAGACCTCGCCCTTGTAGATCCAGACCTTGATGCCGATGATGCCGTAGGTCGTCTTGGCTTCAGCGAAGCCGTAGTCGATGTCGGCACGCAGCGTGTGCAGCGGCACGCGGCCTTCGCGGTACCACTCCGAACGGGCGATTTCTGCACCGTTGAGGCGGCCACCGACGTTGACCTTGATGCCCAGGGCACCCAGGCGCATCGCGTTGCCGACCGAGCGCTTCATTGCGCGGCGGAACATGATGCGACGCTCCAGCTGCTGCGCGATCGATTCGGCAACCAGCTGTGCGTCCAGCTCGGGCTTGCGCACTTCGGTGACGTTGATGTGCGCCGGGACGCCCATCATCTCGCTCACTTCCTTGCGCAGCTTCTCGATGTCCTCACCGCGCTTGCCGATCACCACGCCCGGACGGGCGGTGTGGATCGTCACGCGAGCGGTCTTTGCCGGACGCTCGATCAGGATCTTGCTGATGCCGGCCTGCGCCAGCTTCTTGCGCAGCATTTCGCGCACTTTCAGGTCGGCTGCCAGGTAACCAGCGAACTCGGCCTTGTTGGCGTACCACTTGGAGTTCCAGTCCTTGGAAATGCCGAGGCGGATACCAATCGGATGAACTTTATGACCCATGGTCTTTTCCTTATCCGCTTACTTGGCGGCGCCCACAACCACAGTGATGTGGCTGGTGCGCTTGAGGATGCGGGTACCGCGGCCTTTCGCCCGCGCCATGAAACGCTTCAGGGTCGGACCTTCATCTACCATGATGGTCTGAACCTTCAGCTCGTCGACGTCGGCGCCCTGGTTGTTCTCGGCATTTGCAATAGCCGACTCCACCACCTTCTTGATCAGGTGGGCAGCCTTCTTGTCCGAGAACTTCAGCAGGTTGACGGCACGCTCGGCCGGCAGACCGCGCACCTGGTCAGCGACCAGACGTGCCTTCTGCGGGGAGATGCGCGCGGTGCGCAGGATGGCTTTCGCTTCCATTGTCATCTCTCCTTACTTGCCCGACTTCTTGTCACCACCGTGACCCTTGAAGGTCCGGGTGATGGCAAATTCGCCGAGCTTGTGGCCGACCATGTTCTCGTTGACGAGAACCGGGATGTGGTTCTTGCCGTTATGCACGGCAATGGTGACGCCTACCATGTCAGGCAGGATCATCGAACGACGCGACCAAGTCTTGATCGGACGCTTGCTACCCGCAGCGGCAGCCACCTTAGCAACCAGGTGGTGATCGACAAACGGGCCCTTCTTGAGTGAACGTGCCATGGTCGATTAGCCCCTACGATCGCGGACGATGAACTGCTGAGTGCGCTTGTTATGGCGCGTCTTGTAACCCTTGGTCGGAACACCCCACGGGGTGACCGGATGCGGGTTACCCTGGCCGGCCTTCGCCTCACCACCACCGTGCGGGTGGTCAACCGGGTTCATGGCAGCACCACGAACGGTCGGGCGGACGCCGCGCCAGCGCTTGGCACCGGCCTTGCCCAGCTTTTCCAGGCTGTGCTCGTCGTTGCCGACTTCGCCGATGGTCGCGCAGCACTCAACCGGAACCTTGCGCATCTCACCCGAGCGCAGGCGCAGGGTGGCGTAGATGCCTTCACGAGCAACCAGCTGCACGGCAGCACCTGCAGCGCGAGCGATCTGAGCGCCCTTGCCCGGCTTCAGCTCGATGCAGTGGATGGTGGTACCGACCGGGATGTTGCGCAGCGGCAGGGTGTTGCCCGCCTTGATCGGAGCATCCGAACCAGCGATCACCTGATCACCAGCCTTCAGACCCTTCGGGGCGATGATGTAGCGACGCTCGCCGTCGACGTAGCACAGCAGGGCGATGTGCGCAGTGCGGTTCGGATCGTATTCGATGCGTTCCACGCGCGCCGGGATGCCCAGCTTGTTGCGCTTGAAGTCAATCAGGCGGTAGTGCTGCTTGTGGCCACCACCGACGTGACGCACGGTGATGCGGCCGTGGTGGTTACGACCACCGGAACGGCTCTGCGACTCGACCAGCGGAGCGTGCGGAGCGCCCTTGTGCAGGTCGGGAGTAACCACGCGCACGGCCGAACGGCGACCGGGAGAAGTGGGCTTGAATTTCATCAATGGCATGGGATGTACCTCAGGCCTTGGCCGTTACATCGATCGACTGGCCGTCGGCCAGGCGAACGTACGCCTTGCGCCAATCGCCGCGGCGGCCAGCACGGTTACGGAAGGACTTGTTCTTGCCCTTGACGTTGACCACGTTGACTGCTTCGACCTTGACGTCGAACAGCTGCTCAACCGCGGCCTTTACATCGGCCTTGGTGGCTTCGTTCGAAATTTCGAAGACGTACTGATTGGAGAGTTCCTGCAGGCGCGCGGTCTTTTCGGAGACACGCGGGGCGAGCAGCACGCTGAAGATTTTTTCGTTGCTGTTCATGCCAGCCACTCCTCGACCTTCTTGACCGCGTCAGCGGTGATGACGACCGTGTCGGCACCGACCAGCGACACCGGATCCAGGCCCTGGACGTCACGCACTTCCACGTAGGGAATGTTGCGAGCCGACAGGTACAGGTGCTCGGAGGCTTCTTCAGTGACGATCAGCGGGCGCTTGCCCACTTCCAGGCCGGCCAGCTTGGCGATCAGAGCCTTCGTGTTGGTCGCTTCGACATCGAAGGACTCCACGATGGTCAGACGGCCCTGACGGTTCAGCTCGGACAGGATCGCGCACATGGCGGCACGGTACTGCTTACGATTGACCTTCTGCTCGAAGCTGCGCGGCTTTGCCGCGAAGGTGACACCGCCGCCGACGAAGATCGGAGCCGTCAGTGCGCCATGACGCGCGCCGCCGCCCTTCTGCTTCTTCGACTTCTTGGTGGTACCTGCCACTTCGGAGCGAGTCTTCTGCGCCTTGGTGCCGGCGCGACCGGCGTTGCGGTAAGCAACGACGACCTGGTGAACCAGATCTTCGCTGAAATCGCGACCGAACACGGCGTCGGAGACCGAGACCTTGTTATTGCTACCCGTGATAACGAGTTCCATCGTCATCTCTCCTTATGCCTTGCTCGCCGGACGGACGATCACGTCGCCACCCGCCGCGCCCGGAACGGCGCCGCGAACCGCGATCAGACCGCGTTCGACGTCGACCTTGACAACTTCCAGGTTCTGGGTGCTCTGCTGCACGGCGCCCATGTGACCGGACATCTTCTTACCCGGGAACACGCGGCCGGGCGTCTGGCGCTGACCCAGCGAACCCGGCGCGCGATGCGACAGCGAGTTGCCGTGGGTAGCGTCACCCATACGGAAGTTGTAGCGCTTGATGGTGCCCTGGAAGCCCTTACCCTTGGTGACACCCTGGACGTCGACGATCTGGCCGACTTCAAAGATGTCCGCCTTGACTTCGCCACCCACGGCGAAATCGCCGAGCTGGGCGTCTTCAACGCGGAATTCCCACAGGCCACGGCCCGCTTCCACTTTCGCCTTGGCGAAGTGGCCGGCTTCCGGCTTGTTGACCAGGGCAGCGCGACGCGCACCGACGGTCACCTGCACGGCGCTGTAGCCGTCAGTTTCGACGGTCTTGATCTGCGCGATGCGGTTGGGGGTTGCTTCGATCAGGGTCACCGGAATGGAACGGCCATCTTCGGTGAACACGCGGCTCATGCCAGCCTTGCGGCCCACGAAGCCCAACGAATACTTCTTCGTCATGGTCGTAGTCCTCAGGTCAGCTTGATCTGAACGTCGACGCCGGCAGCCAGTTCGAGCTTCATCAGCGCGTCCACGGTCTTGTCATTCGGGTCAACGATATCGAGCACGCGCTTGTGCGTGCGGGTCTCGTACTGGTCACGCGCGTCCTTGTCGACGTGCGGGGAGACGAGGATGGTGTAACGCTCGATCTTGGTCGGCAGCGGGATCGGGCCACGCACTTGCGCGCCGGTCCGCTTCGCCGTCTCAACGATCTCGCTGGCCGAACGGTCGATCAGACGATGATCGAACGCTTTCAGCCGGATCCGGATCTTTTGGTCCGCCATGGCGGTAGGTTCCTTCGATAAAAGAGCGACAGACAAAGCCTCTGGGTTGCTTTGCCCCATGAAATCCCTGAATACAGACGGCCCGCATTCCCGCAGGCCGACAAGGTCAATCCGTAGACCCCAAATGCATAGGCAGACCCATGAAACCGGCCTGCCCAGACGGAGAAGCATAATGGCACGCAAGGCAGCTGTCAACAGTCTCCTGTTGACGCCGCCTGAATGGCATTGACCCTTCCTGGTCCGGGGAACACAAGGCACATCCTGTGCCTACTTTCCCGTTTGATACGCCCCGATGCCCTACCCAGGCAACATCGGGGCGCAGAGTCTAGCAGATTACTCGAGGATGTTGGCAACCACGCCAGCACCGACGGTACGGCCACCTTCGCGGATGGCGAAGCGCAGGCCGGCGTCCATGGCGACCGGGTTGATCAGGGTGACAACCATCTTCACGTTGTCGCCCGGCATCACCATCTCGACGCCTTCCGGCAGCTCGACCGCACCGGTGATGTCGGTGGTACGGAAGTAGAACTGCGGACGGTAGCCCTTGAAGAACGGGGTGTGACGGCCGCCTTCGTCCTTCGACAGCACGTACACTTCGGCGTCGAACTTGGTGTGCGGCTTGATCGAACCCGGCTTGGCCAGAACCTGGCCACGCTCGACGTCGTCACGCTTGGTGCCGCGCAGCAGCAGACCTGCGTTGTCGCCTGCCTGACCCTGGTCCAGCAGCTTGCGGAACATTTCCACGCCGGTCACGGTGGTCTTCTGCACCGGACGGATGCCGACGATTTCGATTTCTTCGCCGACCTTGATCACGCCGCGCTCGATACGACCGGTCACCACGGTGCCGCGGCCCGAGATCGAGAACACGTCTTCGACCGGCATCAGGAACGCCTTGTCGACGTCACGCTCCGGGGTCGGGATCCAGGTGTCCAGCGCCTCGACCAGCTTGATGACGGCCGGCACGCCGATGTCGCTCTGGTCGCCTTCCAGCGCCAGACGGGCCGAACCCGAGATGATCGGGGTGTCGTCGCCCGGGAAGTCGTACTTGCTCAGCAGCTCGCGGACTTCCATTTCGACCAGTTCCAGCAGCTCGGCATCGTCAACCATGTCGGCCTTGTTCAGGAACACGACGATGTACGGCACGCCGACCTGACGCGACAGCAGGATGTGCTCGCGGGTCTGCGGCATCGGGCCGTCAGCGGCCGAGCACACCAGGATCGCGCCGTCCATCTGGGCAGCACCGGTGATCATGTTCTTGACGTAGTCAGCATGGCCCGGGCAATCGACGTGGGCGTAGTGACGAACGGTGGATTCGTATTCGACGTGCGCGGTCGAGATCGTGATGCCACGTGCCTTTTCTTCCGGCGCGGCGTCGATCGCGGAGTAATCCTTGAACTCGCCACCGAAGCGCTCGGCACCGATCTTGGTCAGTGCGGCGGTCAGCGTGGTCTTGCCATGATCGACGTGACCGATGGTGCCGACGTTGACGTGCGGCTTGGTGCGCTCGAACTTACCCTTTGCCATTTCGTTCTACCTTTTAGTTCGTAAGTGGTTTGGAGGACCTGAGCGTTACGCTCAGGACTTCTTCATGACTTCGTCGGCGATGTTGTTCGGCGCCGGCTCGTAGTGGTCAAATTCCATCGTGAAGGTGGCGCGGCCCTGGGTCTGCGAACGCAGCGAGGTCGCGTAGCCAAACATTTCGCCCAGCGGGATCATCGCGTTGATGATGCTGGCCGAACCGTCACCGGTGGTATCAGAACCCTGCAGAACGCCGCGACGACGGCTCACGTCGCCCATCACGTCACCCTGGTAATCCTCCGGGGTCACGATCTCGACCTTCATGATCGGCTCCAGCAGGACCGGCTTGGCCTTGCGGAAGCCTTCCTTGAAGGCCATCGAGGAAGCGAGCTTGAACGCCATTTCCGAGGAGTCGACGTCGTGGTACGAGCCGAACACCAGCTTCACCTTGACGTCCACGACCGGGAAGCCAGCCAGCGGACCGTTGGTGATGGTTTCGCGCAGACCCTTTTCAATCGACGGAATGAATTCCTTCGGAATCACGCCACCGGTGATGTCGTTGATGAACAGGAAGTCGTCCTTGATACCCGCGGCGATCTTCGGATCTGCACGATCGGCATCGGTGATCGGCGACAGCTCGATCACGACGTGACCGTACTGACCCTTACCACCGGACTGCTTGGCGTGCTTGTAGTCCGACTTCACGTCCGACAGGGTGATCGTTTCGCGGTAAGCCACCTGCGGCTTGCCGACGTTGGCTTCAACGTTGAACTCGCGCTTCATGCGGTCAACGATGATGTCCAGGTGCAGCTCGCCCATGCCCGAGATGATGGTCTGGCCGGATTCTTCGTCGGTCTTGACGCGGAACGACGGATCTTCCTGGGCCAGACGACCCAGTGCCAGACCCATCTTTTCCTGGTCGGACTTGGTCTTCGGCTCGACGGCCATCGAGATGACCGGCTCCGGGAACACCATGCGCTCGAGGATGATCGGCTGGTCCATGGAGCACAGGGTGTCACCGGTGGTGGTGTCCTTCAGGCCCACGGCGGCGGCGATGTCGCCTGCCAGCACTTCCTTGATTTCTTCACGGTTGTTGGAGTGCATCTGCAGGATACGGCCGATGCGCTCCTTCTTGCCCTTCACCGAGTTCAGCAGCTGGTCGCCTGCATTCAACGTGCCCGAGTAGACACGGAAGAAGGTCAGCGCGCCGACGAACGGGTCGGTGATGATCTTGAAGGCCAGGGCCGAGAAGGGAGCCTTGTCGTCAGACTTGCGGCTCATTTCCTTGGTTTCATCGTCAACGTCGGTACCGGTCACGTCCGGCACGTCGATCGGCGACGGCAGCAGCTGGATCACGCCGTCCAGCATGGCCTGCACGCCCTTGTTCTTGAACGCCGAGCCGCAGTACATCGGCACGATGTCGGTCGCCAGGGTGCGCACGCGCAGGGCTTCGATGATCTCGGCCTCGGTCAGCTCATCGCCGCCCAGGTACTTGTCCATCAGCTCTTCGCTGGCTTCGGCAGCCGCTTCGATCATGAAGGTACGGGCTTCGGTCGCTTCAGCCAGCAGGTCGGCCGGCACATCGCTGTACTCGAACTTCATGCCCTGCGAAGCCTCATCCCAATGGATGGCCTTCATCTTCAGCAGATCGACGACGCCCTTGAAGCCTTCCTCAGCGCCGATCGGCAGCTGCATCGGAACGGCCTTGGCACCCAGCTTCGCCTTCAGCTGGCCGACGACCTTGGTGAAGTTGGCGCCGGTGCGGTCCATCTTGTTGACGAACGCGATGCGCGGCACCTTGTAACGGTTGGCCTGGCGCCACACGGTTTCCGACTGCGGCTGCACGCCACCGACGGCACACAGCACGAAGACGGCACCGTCGAGCACGCGCAGCGAGCGCTCCACTTCGATGGTGAAGTCGACGTGCCCGGGGGTGTCGATGATGTTGAAGCGGTGCTCCGGCAGGGACTTGTCCATGCCCTTCCAGAACGCGGTGGTCGCAGCGGACTGGATCGTGATGCCACGCTCCTGCTCCTGCTCCATCCAGTCCATGGTGGCGGCGCCGTCATGCACTTCACCGATCTTGTGGCTCTTGCCGGTGTAGAACAGGATGCGCTCGGACGTGGTGGTCTTGCCGGCATCGATGTGGGCCATGATGCCGAAATTGCGGTAACGCTCGATGGGAGTGGAACGGGCCACGGGGAGCCTCTCAGATTTCTTGGATTTCGGATGGCCGAACGCCGCCTTTCGGCGGCCTTCGGATTGGCGCAGCCCTTCTGGGGCCGCGAGGCAGCACCGAGATGGTGCTGCCCTGCCTGTTTTACAAGGCCGTCAAACTCACCAGCGGTAGTGGGCGAATGCCTTGTTGGCTTCGGCCATGCGGTGGGTTTCTTCGCGCTTCTTGATGGCGCCGCCACGGTTTTCCGAGGCGTCGATCAGTTCAGCGGCCAGCTTCTTCGGCATGGTGTTCTCACCACGCTTGCGCGCGGAGTCGATCAGCCAACGCATGGCCAGAGCCATCTTGCGCGAGGCGCGCACTTCGACCGGCACCTGGTAGGTGGCACCACCGACGCGGCGGGACTTGACTTCGACCGACGGAGCCACGTTTTCCAGAGCCTTCTGAACCAGCTCGACGGAATTCGGGTTCTTCTCACCGATCACGTCCATGGCGCCATAGACGATCTTTTCAGCGACCGACTTCTTGCCGCTCAGCATCACCATGTTGATGAAACGGGCGATGGTTTCGCTTCCGTGCTTCGGATCCGGCAGGACTGCGCGCTGCGGCGTATTACCTTTACGAGACATGTGTGCTTTCCCTTAGCTCTTCGGACGCTTGGCGCCGTACTTGGAACGGCCCTGGCGACGCTTGGCAACGCCAGAGGCGTCGAGCGAACCACGAACGGTGTGGTAACGCACACCCGGCAGATCCTTGACGCGACCGCCACGGATCAGGACCACGGAGTGCTCCTGCAGGTTGTGGCCTTCACCGCCGATGTAGGAAATCACTTCTTCCTGGTTGGTCAGGCGAACCTTGGCAACCTTGCGAAGGGCCGAGTTCGGCTTCTTCGGAGTAGTGGTGTAAACGCGCGTGCAGACGCCACGGCGCTGGGGGCACTTTTCGAGAGCCGGCGAGGCGCTCTTATAAGTGGTTGCCTGCCGCGGCTTGCGGACAAGCTGATTGATCGTCGCCATCAGTATGTTCTTCTGAGAGAGGCCGAAAAAAACCGGCCATGAATGCGGATATGTGCGAGCAGGCGAAAAACCGGCCTGCTGAGACAGACGATTGTAGCAACCTGGCGAAAACGCGGTCAAATGCGCACGCGCCAAGCCAGCCCTGATCCAGGGCCGTTACAGGGGAGCCTTCTCCATGCCCCCCGTTCAGGTTGTCGCCCGACCCATCGCTGGGCCGGGGCGGCATCCTACCTCATCGACGGCGAACAGACCAGCGGCCTGGGCCCTCGAGTGCAGATCCCGCCGAGGCGGGTCCTGCGTGATACGTGTCCGGCACGGAGCCGGACCATGAAGCAGGGACCGGCCGATGGCCGCCCCCTGCCCGATCGAGGTCCGGCCTGAGCCGGACCGGCCGATCAATCCTCGGCCTGCTCGGCGTCGGTCGACTCCACCACCACTTCCGGTGCTGTCACGGCCACGGCGGCTGCAGCTGCCGGGGTACCGGCCAGGGTCTGCATTTCCGAGTCCGTCAGCCCGCTCGCATTGCGGCGGCGGTTGGCGTGGTAGGTCAGACCGGTACCGGCCGGAATCAGACGGCCGACGATCACGTTTTCCTTCAGGCCGCGCAGGTTGTCCTTGGTGCCGCGGACGGCAGCCTCGGTCAGCACGCGGGTGGTTTCCTGGAAGGAAGCAGCCGAGATGAACGATTCGGTAGCCAGCGATGCCTTGGTGATGCCCAGCAGGACCGGATCGAAGCGAGCAATCAGCTCGTTGCGGGTGGTCAGGCGTGCATTTTCCTCGATGACGCGCTGGCGCTCGACCTGTTCGCCGTTCAGGAACTTGCTGCTGCCCTGATCGGTGATCTCGACCTTGCGCAGCATCTGGCGGGTGATCACCTCGATGTGCTTGTCGTTGATCTTCACGCCCTGCAGGCGGTACACGTCCTGGATTTCCTTGACCAGGTAGGCGGCCAGCGGCTCGACACCCAGCAGACGCAGGATGTCCTGCGGGCTCGGCTCGCCGTCGACGATGGTTTCGCCCTTGGTCACGTGCTCACCTTCGAACACGATGACCTGACGGTACTTCGGAATCAGCTCTTCGTGTTCCGAACCATCGGTGTCCTTGATGATCAGGCGCTGCTTGCCCTTGGTGTCCTTGCCGAAGCTGATGATGCCCGAACGCTCGGCCAGCACCGCCGGATCCTTCGGCTTGCGGGCTTCGAACAGATCGGCCACGCGCGGCAGACCACCGGTGATGTCGCGGGTCTTCGACGCTTCCTGCGGGATCTTGGCAACCACGTCACCCACGCCGACGGCAGCGCCGTCCTGCAGGTTGACGATCGAGCGCGGCGGCAGCAGGTACTGCGCCGGCAGGTCGGTGCCCGGAATCGACAGGTCGTTGCCCTTGCCATCGACGATGCGGACGATCGGGCGCAGATCCTTCGCCTGGGCGCCGCGGCGCTTCGGGTCGGTGATTTCGCGCGACGCCAGGCCGGTCAGCTCATCGGTCTTCTCGATGACGGTAATGCCGTCGACGAAGTCGATGAAGCGGATGAAACCGGCCACTTCCGAAACGATCGGATGGTTATGCGGATCCCAGTTGGCCACGGTCTGCCCAGCCTTGACCGCATCACCGTCCTTGGAGGTGATGGTCGCACCGTACGGCAGCTTGTAACGCTCACGCTCACGGCCGTGCGCATCGAGCACCGACATTTCACCCGAGCGCGACACCGCGACCAGCGAGCCGTTGGCATGGGCAACCGACTTGAGGTTGCTGAACTTGACCGAGCCGGTGGTCTTGACGGTGATGTTGTCGACCGCAGCAGCTCGCGATGCCGCACCACCGATGTGGAACGTACGCATGGTCAGCTGGGTACCCGGCTCACCGATGGACTGCGCAGCGATGACGCCGACCGCTTCACCGATGTTGACCAGGTGGCCACGGGCCAGATCGCGGCCGTAGCAGCGAGCGCAGACGCCGAAGGCCGATTCGCAGGAGATCGTCGAGCGGACCTTGATGGTCTGCACGCTGGCCTCTTCAAGCTTGGCGACCCAGGCTTCGTCGAGCAGGGTGTTGCGGGTGACGATCGGATCTTCGTCGTTGCCCGGCAGGAACACGTCCTCGGCAACCACGCGACCCAGCACGCGATCCTTCAACGGCTCGACCACGTCGCCGCCTTCAACGATCGGGGTCATGATCAGGCCTTCGGTGGTACCGCAATCCACCTCGGTGATCACCACGTCCTGCGCCACGTCGACCAGACGACGGGTCAGGTAACCCGAGTTCGCGGTCTTCAGCGCGGTATCGGCCAGACCCTTACGGGCACCGTGGGTGGAGTTGAAGTACTCCTGCACGTTCAGGCCTTCGCGGAAGTTCGCCTTGATGGGCGTCTCGATGATCGAGCCATCGGGACGGGCCATCAGGCCACGCATGCCGGCCAGCTGACGGATCTGCGCCTGGCTGCCTCGTGCACCGGAGTCGGCCATGATGTACAGGGAGTTCATCGACTTCTGGTCGATGGTCTCGCCCTTGGCATTGATGACCTTCTCGGTACCGATGGTGTCCATCATCGCCTTGGCGATGCGCTCATTGGTGCGCGACCAGATGTCGACCACCTTGTTGTAGCGCTCGCCGGCGGTGACCAGGCCCGACTGGTACTGCTCCTGGATTTCCAGCACTTCGGCTTCGGCCTCGGTGAGGATGCCCTTCTTCTCGTCCGGGATCAGCATGTCGTCGATGCCGATCGAGACGCCGGCGCGGGTCGCGTAGGCGAAGCCGGTGTACATCAGCTTGTCGGCGAACACGACCGTGTCCTTCAGACCCAGCTGGCGGTAGCTGGAGTTGATCAGGCGGCTGATGTTCTTCTTGGTCAGCTCGGTGTTGGCCAGCGCGAACGGCAGGCCTTCCGGCAGGATTTCAGCCAGCAGGGCGCGACCGATGGTGGTATCCACGATCGAGGTCTTGCTCTGCTTGTTGCCTTCCTCGTCGGTCACCACCTCGGTGATGCGGACCTTGACGCGCGCGTGCAGTTCCACCACGCGGTTGTCGTAGGCGCGCTTGACTTCGGCGATGTTGGCGAAGGCCATGCCCTCGCCCTTCTTGTTTTCCAGCGAGCGGGTCATGTAGTACAGACCCAGCACGACGTCCTGCGACGGCACGATGATCGGCTCGCCGTTGGCCGGCGACAGGATGTTGTTGGTGGACATCATCAGCGCACGCGCTTCCAGCTGGGCTTCCAGCGAAAGCGGCACGTGGACGGCCATCTGGTCACCGTCGAAGTCGGCGTTGAACGCGGTGCAGACCAGCGGGTGCAGCTGGATGGCCTTGCCTTCGATCAGGACCGGCTCGAAGGCCTGGATGCCCAGACGGTGCAGGGTCGGCGCACGGTTCAGCATCACCGGATGCTCGCGGATGACCTCTTCCAGGATGTCCCAGACTTCGGCTTCTTCGCGCTCGACCAGCTTCTTGGCGGCCTTGATGGTGGTGGCCAGGCCACGACGCTGCAGCTTGGCGAACACGAACGGCTTGAACAGCTCAAGCGCCATCTTCTTCGGCAGGCCGCACTGGTGCAGGCGCAGGTACGGACCGACCACGATGACCGAACGGCCCGAGTAGTCCACGCGCTTGCCGAGCAGGTTCTGACGGAAGCGACCCTGCTTGCCCTTGATCATGTCGGCCAGCGACTTCAGCGGGCGCTTGTTGGTGCCGGTGATGGCACGGCCGCGACGGCCGTTGTCCAGCAGCGCATCGACCGATTCCTGCAGCATGCGCTTTTCATTGCGCACGATGATGTCCGGCGCGCTCAGTTCGAGCAGGCGGCGCAGGCGGTTGTTGCGGTTGATGACACGGCGGTACAGGTCGTTCAGATCGGAGGTCGCGAAGCGGCCACCATCCAGCGGAACCAGCGGACGCAGGTCCGGCGGCAGCACCGGCAGGACGGTCATGACCATCCACTCCGGACGGTTGCCCGATTCCAGGAAGGCTTCGATCAGCTTGATGCGCTTGGTCAGTCGCTTCAGCTTGGTTTCCGAACCGGTGCTGGCGATCTCTTCGCGCAGGCGGGTCATTTCCGACTGCAGGTCGATGGTGCGCAGCAGTTCGTACACGGCCTCGGCGCCCATGGCGGCGTCGAAGTCGTCGCCATGCTCCTGGCGGGCCTGCAGGTACTGTTCTTCGGTCAGCAGCTGGCGGCGCTCCAGGGCGGTCAGGCCCGGCTCGGTCACCACGTAGGCTTCGAAGTACAGCACGCGCTCGATATCGCGCAGGGTCATGTCCAGCATCAGGCCGATGCGCGACGGCAGCGACTTCAGGAACCAGATGTGCGCGACCGGCGAGGCCAGGTCGATGTGGCCCATGCGCTCGCGACGCACCTTGGCCAGGGTCACTTCGGTGCCGCACTTCTCGCAGACCACGCCGCGGTGCTTCATGCGCTTGTACTTGCCGCACAGGCACTCGTAGTCCTTGACCGGTCCGAAGATGGCGGCGCAGAACAGGCCGTCACGTTCCGGCTTGAAGGTACGGTAGTTGATGGTTTCCGGCTTCTTCACTTCGCCGAAGGACCACGAACGGATCAGGTCCGGCGAAGCCAGCGCGATCTTGATCGCGTCGAAGTCCAGCGTCTGGCGCTGCTGGTTGAAGAGGTTGAGCAGGTCTTTCATGGTGTTCTCCAGAAGGAGGAATGCTGTGTCGATGGGCTTTCAGTTCACTGCCAGCGGCGCGGCGGCGGTGGCCGCCGCGCCGGCATGGATCAGTTGTCTTCCAGTTCCATGTTGATGGCCAGCGAGCGGATTTCCTTCACCAAGACGTTGAAGGATTCCGGCATGCCCGCGACCATCTCGTGCTCACCGTCGACGATGTTCTTGTACATCTGGTTGCGGCCCTGCACGTCATCGGACTTCACCGTCAGCATTTCCTGCAGGGTGTAGGCCGCGCCGTAGGCTTCCAGCGCCCAGACTTCCATTTCACCGAAGCGCTGGCCGCCGAACTGCGCCTTGCCGCCCAGCGGCTGCTGGGTGACGAGCGAGTACGGACCGGTCGAACGGGCGTGCATCTTGTCGTCGACCAGGTGGTTCAGCTTCAGGTAGTGCATGTAGCCAACGGTGGTGTGGCGATCGAAGGCTTCACCGGTGCGGCCGTCATACAGCTGGGTCTGGCCACTGCTCGGCAGGTCGGCCAGTTCCAGCATGCGCTTGATTTCCGCTTCGGTGGCACCGTCGAACACCGGCGTTGCCATCGGCACGCCGTCGAACAGGTTGCGGGCCAGGCGCAGCAGTTCCTCGTCGCTGAACTGCGACAGGTCGACACGGTTGGCCACGTTGGTGTCATCGTGGTTGTAGATGTCGTCCAGGAACTTGCGCAGGTCGGCGACCGCGGCCTGGGCTTCCAGCATTGCCTGGATCTTGCGACCCAGACCCTTGGCTGCCCAGCCCAGGTGCACTTCCAGGATCTGCCCGATGTTCATACGCGACGGCACGCCCAGCGGGTTCAGCACGATGTCCACGGTTTCGCCCGAGGCCATGTACGGCATGTCCTCGACCGGCACCACGTTGGACACCACACCCTTGTTGCCGTGGCGGCCTGCCATCTTGTCGCCCGGCTGGATGCGGCGCTTCACTGCCAGGAACACCTTGACCATCTTCAGCACGCCCGGGGCGAGGTCGTCGCCAGCGGTGATCTTGCCGCGCTTGTCGGCGAAGCGACGCTCGAATTCCTTCTCGTGCGCCTGGATCTGCTTCTGTGCGCGCTCGATGGCTTCGGCGGCGTCCTCGTCCTTCATGCGCAGCACGAACCAGTCGGCCTTCTTCAGGCCATCCAGGTAGGCGTCGGAGATGACGTCGCCCTTCTTCAGGCCGGCGCCACCGTTGACCACCTTGCCGACGATCTGCGAACGCAGACGGGCATAGATGGCTGCTTCCAGGATGCGGAACTGGTCGTCGAAGTCCTTCTTGACGCGCTTGATTTCAGACTCTTCGATCTGACGGGCGCGCTTGTCCTTCTCGATGCCGTCGCGGGTGAAGACCTGCACGTCGATGACGGTGCCGTCCATGCCCGGCGGCACGCGCAGCGAGCTGTCCTTCACGTCCGAAGCCTTCTCGCCGAAGATCGCGCGCAGCAGCTTCTCTTCCGGGGTCAGCTGGCTTTCGCCCTTCGGGGTGACCTTGCCGACCATGATGTCGCCGGCGCGGACTTCGGCACCGATGTACACCACGCCGCTTTCGTCCAGACGGTTCAGCGCCTGCTCGGAAACGTTCGGGATGTCGGCCGAGATTTCCTCCGGCCCCAGCTTGGTGTCACGCGCAACGCAGGTCAGCTCTTCGATGTGGATCGTGGTGTAGCGATCCTCTTCCACCACGCGCTCGGAGAGCAGGATGGAGTCTTCGAAGTTGTAGCCGTTCCACGGCATGAAGGCGATCAGCATGTTCTGGCCCAGGGCCAGTTCACCGATGTCGGTGGACGGACCATCGGCCAGCACGTCGCCACGCGCCACCACGTTGCCCACTTCCACCAGCGGACGCTGGTTGATGCAGGTGTTCTGGTTGGAGCGGGTGTACTTGATCAGGTTGTAGATGTCCACGCCGGCGTCGGACGCGTCGGTGATCTCGGCTTCATTGACCTTGACCACGATGCGGGCGGCGTCGATCTGTACGATCTCACCACCACGACGGGCGTTCACGGTCACGCCCGAGTCACGCGCCACGGCGCGCTCGATGCCGGTACCGACCAGCGGCTTCTGCGCACGCAGGGTCGGCACGGCCTGACGCTGCATGTTGGCGCCCATCAGTGCGCGGTTGGCGTCATCGTGCTCCAGGAACGGAACCAGCGCGGCCGCGATCGACACGGTCTGCATCGGCGAGACGTCCATGAAGTGGACTTCCGCCGGCGGCTTCAGCAGCGATTCGCCTTGGTAACGGCAGGGGACGAACTGCTCGGTCAGCACGCTGTTGGCATCGGTCAGGGCGTTGGCCTGGGCGATGACGTACTCGTTTTCTTCGATGGCCGACAGGAACTCGACTTCGTCGAAGACCTTGCCGTCCACGACCTTGCGGTACGGGGTCTCGAGGAAACCGTACTGGTTGGTGCGGGCGTACACGGCCAGCGAGTTGATCAGGCCGATGTTCGGGCCTTCCGGCGTTTCGATGGTGCAGACGCGGCCGTAATGGGTCGGGTGCACGTCGCGCACTTCGAAGCCGGCGCGCTCACGGGTCAGGCCGCCCGGGCCCAGGGCCGAGACGCGACGCTTGTGCGTGACTTCCGACAGCGGGTTGTTCTGATCCATGAACTGCGACAGCTGCGAGGAGCCGAAGAATTCCTTGATCGCCGCAGCCACCGGCTTGGCGTTGATCAGCTCCTGCGGGGTCAGGCCTTCCGACTCGGCCATCGACAGGCGTTCCTTGACCGCGCGCTCGACGCGGACCAGGCCCACGCGGAACACGTTCTCGGCCATTTCACCGACCGAACGCACGCGACGGTTGCCCAGGTGATCGATGTCATCGACCACGCCGCGACCGTTGCGGATCTCGGTCAGGACCTTGATCACGTCCAGGATGTCCGAGCTGTCGCCGTGGGCGGCAACCAGGCGCTTGGACTCTTCGTCGTTGCGCTCGCCGTAGTACTTGCGGTCGTACAGCACGGCTTCGCCGGTGGTTTCCTTGCGGCCCACGCGACGGTTGAACTTCATGCGGCCGACTGCGGACAGGTCGTAGCGCTCGAAAGTGAAGAACAGGTTGTGGAACAGGTTCTGCGCGGCATCCTTGGTCGGCGGCTCGCCCGGACGCATCATGCGGTAGATCTCGACCAGGGCTTCCAACTGGGTCTTGGTCGGATCGATGCGCAGGGTGTTGGACAGGTACGGGCCACGATCCAGGTCGTTCACCCACAGGGTGCCCACGGCATCGACGCCGGCCTTGCGGAAGGCCTGCAGCTGTTCGTCGGTGATTTCGTCGTTGGCCTGGGCCAGCAGTTCGCCGGTGGAGGCATCGACCACGTCGTGCGACAGGATGCGGCCGACGATGTAGTCGTCCGGCACGGCCAGGGCGGCGATGCCCGAGGCTTCCAGCTGCTTGATGTGGCGCGCGGTGATGCGCTTGCCGGCTTCCACGATGACCTTGTCGCCGTCGGCGAGGTCGAAGCCCAGGGTTTCGCCGCGCAGGCGCTCGGGCACCAGCTCCAGCTGGACGCCTTCATCCGGGTTGATGTGGAAGGTGTTGATCTCGAAGAACTCGGCCAGCATCTCTTCGTTGCTGTAGCCAAGCGCACGCAGCAGGATCGACACCGGCAGCTTGCGGCGACGGTCGATACGGGTGAACAGCGCGTCCTTCGGGTCGAACTCGAAGTCCAGCCAGGAGCCGCGGTAAGGAATGATGCGGGCGCTGTACAGCAGCTTGCCCGAGCTGTGGGTCTTGCCACGGTCGTGGTCGAAGAACACGCCCGGCGAGCGGTGCAGCTGCGAGACGATGACGCGCTCGGTGCCGTTGACGATGAAGGTGCCGTTGTCGGTCATCAGCGGGATTTCGCCGAGGTAGACCTCCTGCTCCTTCACGTACTTGATGGCCTTGGTCGACGACTCGCGGTCGTAGATCACCAGGCGCACGGTCACGCGCAGCGGCGCACCGTAGCTCATGCCACGCTGACGGCACTCACGCTCGTCGAAGACCGGATCGCCCAGCTTGTAGCCGACGTATTCCAGGGCAGCATTGCCGCTGTAGCTGGCGATCGGGAAGACCGACTTCAGTGCAGCGTGCAGGCCGTGGTCCGTGCGCTTGGCCGGATCGACGTTTTCCTGCAGGAATTCACGGTAGGAATCCACCTGGATGGCGAGCAGGAACGGCACTTCGAGAATCGAACGCTGCTTGCCGAAATCCTTGCGGATACGCTTTTTTTCGGTGAACGAATAGGACGTCATGAGGTCTTCCACCTTGTTGTGCGAGTCGTGCGCCCACGACCCGAAGGGAACTTGAAATTGTCAGTTGGAAGTCGCTGGTATTGCCGGCACCAGCACGCCTTCTCCCGCTACTTCCAACTGCCAACTCGTCTGCATCCACTCCCCCGCCGCCGCGCGTTGCGCTGGCCGGCCAGGGTTTGACCGCAGCCCGTGTTGGGCTTTTTCACCGTATTTCCGTAGAACCGCGCCACGATTGGCCGGGCCTACAACAACGACCAAAGGCCGGGGGCTTACGCCCCCAGCCTTGGCTGCATCGCCGGATTTCGATGGCGACGCAATGGAAGTGCTTACTTGACTTCGACAGTCGCGCCAGCAGCTTCCAGGTCCTTCTTCATCTTCTCGGCTTCGTCCTTCGAAGCGTTGTCCTTCAGGACGCCGCCGGCTTCGGCCAGGTCCTTCGCTTCCTTCAGGCCCAGGCCGGTGATGGCGCGGACGGCCTTGATGACTTCGACCTTCTTGTCGCCAGCGGTCTTCAGGGTGACGACGAATTCGGTCTGCTCTTCAACGACGGCAGCCGGGCCAGCCACAGCAGCGGCGACCGGAGCAGCGGCGGAGACGCCGAACTTCTCTTCGATGGCCTTGACCAGCTCCATCACTTCCATCAGGGACTTCTCGGCGATGGCGTCGACGATCTGTTCGTTGGTAAGGGACATGATAATTACCTTTGGATGTTTTTCTGGATTGAGGTTCCGTCAGGAACCACGATTAGTCGAAACTCAGGCGGTCTCGGCGGCCGGTTCAGCAGCGTCGGCGGCGACGTCGCCACCATTCTGCTTGTCGCCGATTGCCTTGATGGCGCGGGCGAACATCGTGACCGGCTCGGTCAGGACGCGTGCCAGCATTGCCAGGGCCTGGTCGCGGGTCGGCAGCGAGGCCAACACGTCGACATGGCTTGCCGGGAACACTTCACCACCGATTGCGACGACCTTGGCCTTAAGCTTGTCGTTGCCCTTGGCGGCATCCTTGATCAGGCGACCGGCAGCACCGGGCTCCTCGAGCGAGAACGCGTACAGCAGCGGACCAACCATCTGGTCCTGTGCGACTGCGAACTCGGTGCCTTCAACGGCACGCGACGCCAGGGTGTTCTTGACAACTTTCAAGAAAACGCCGGTTTCACGAGCCTGCTTACGCATCGCGGTCATCTGAGCGACCGTGGTGCCAGCGTATTCGGCTGCGATCAAGGAGTGGGCCTTGGCGGCGATGTCTGCCAGCTCCGCGACTACTTCTTGCTTCTGGGACAGATTGAGAGCCATTGCACTCCTCCGATTGAACTCCGCTTACGGCTCCTGCCGTGTGCGGTCCTGTGCGGCATCCGTCCTGGACGCCGGGAACATCGGAATGATGTTCCGGGGGGTGGGCCGTTCTAGACCTGGAGTGGGCCAACCTGGGTAACCCCAGACGTGCGTGAACCAGAAAAACTCCAGAAGGGCACCATCTACGCAGGGTGATTCCGGGGAATCGATTAAGCGTTCGTGACTGCTCCGGCGGCGACTCCCTGCCAAATCGAGCTTCCGTGCCCGTCGCCGGCATGCCACGACCGCACCTGCGGTCTTTGACGGCTACCACCGGCGATGGGTTGCCGGCGATGCCTTCAAATGTCACGGTCGCGGGACCCGAGGGACCCGCGACCGCTTGAAACGATTACTTCAGGCTCAGCGACGACTGGTCGACGGTGACGCCCGGGCCCATCGTCGAGCTGACCGAAACCTTCTGCAGGTAGGTGCCCTTCGAGGTGGCCGGCTTGGCCTTGATCAGGTCCAGCAGCAGCGCGGTCAGGTTCGACTTCAGCGCGTCTTCGGCGAAGTCGGCCTTGCCGATGGTGCAGTGGATGATGCCGGCCTTGTCGGTGCGGTAACGCACCTGACCCGACTTGGCATTCTTCACAGCCTCACCCGGGTTCGGGGAGACGGTGCCGACCTTCGGGTTCGGCATCAGGCCGCGCGGGCCCAGCACGGTACCCAGCTTACCGACAACGCGCATAGCGTCCGGGGTCGCGATCACGACGTCGTAGTTCAGATCGCCGGCCTGCATCTTCTCGGCCAGGTCGTCCATACCGACGGCTTCGGCGCCAGCGGCCAGGGCTTCATCAGCCTTGGCACCGGCCGGAGCGAAGACAGCGACGCGGACCGACTTGCCGGTACCAGCCGGCAGCACGGTGGAGCCACGGACCTGCTGGTCGGACTTCTTCGCGTCGACGCCCAGGCGCACAGCAACGTCGATCGACTCGACGAACTTGGCCTTGGTGGCGGTCTTCAGGATGTTGATTGCGTCCTCGAAGGCGTATGCCTTGCCCGGAACGATAGCGGCCTTGATGGCCTTCTCACGCTTGGTCTGTGCCATCTTCTTAACCCTCCACCACGAGGCCCATGGAACGGGCAGAGCCAGCGATGGTACGCACGGCGGCGTCCAGGTCGGCGGCAGTCAGATCCGGTTCCTTCGCCTTGGCGATCTCTTCCAGCTGCTTACGGGTGACCTTGCCGACCTTCTCGGTGTTCGGGCGCTTGGAGCCCGACGAGATGCCAGCGGCCTTCTTCAGCAGGGTGGTGGCCGGAGTGCTCTTGGTGATGAAGGTGAACGTACGGTCCGAATAGGCCGTGATGATCACCGGAACCGGCAGACCCGGCTCGAGCTTCTGCGTGGCGGCATTGAAGGCCTTGCAGAATTCCATGATGTTCAGGCCGCGCTGACCCAGCGCAGGACCGACCGGCGGCGAGGGGTTGGCCTGACCGGCCTTCACCTGCAGCTTGATATAACCGACAACTTTCTTTGCCATGTGAGTACTCTCCGGGTGCTAGCGCCTTGCGACAACAGGCTCCCCATCGGACCGGGAATCACGCGTCCCGGCATCGCGTTTTGAAATCATGCCGAAGGCCACCTTTCGGTGGCCTCGTCCCGCCAGCTTCCCAACGGGAGCCGCGCAGCATATCAGGTTTTTTCTTCACATGCCTGAAGCGGCATATGAATGCAGATCAGACGGCCTTTTCGACCTGACCGAACTCAAGCTCGACCGGGGTGGCGCGACCGAAGATCAACACCGAGACGCGCAGACGGCTCTTCTCGTAATTGACCTCTTCGACGACACCATTGAAGTCGTTGAACGGCCCCTCGGTGACGCGGACCATCTGGCCCGGCTCGAACAACACCTTCGGACGCGGCTTCTCGACGCCTTCCTGGACACGGTTCAGGATCGCCTCGGCCTCGGAGTCGGCGATCGGCAGCGGACGATCGGCGGTTCCGCCGATGAAGCCCATGACGCGCGGGGTTTCCTTGACCAGATGCCAGCTTTCGTTGTCGATGCGCGGAATACCGGCTTCTTCGTGGGTCTCGATCTGGACCAGCACGTAACCGGGGAAGAACTTGCGCTCGGAACGGCGCTTCTGGCCGGCGCGCATTTCGATCACTTCCTCGGTCGGAACCAGGACGTCGCCGAAGCGCTCTTCCATGCCGTCACGGACGATGCGATCGCGCAGAGCCTGCGCCACCGACTTCTCGAAGCCCGAATAGGCGTGAACGACGTACCAACGCTTCATGCATTTCTCCTTAGCGGCTCAGGAACCACTGAGTCAGTTTCTGGATGAGGAAGTCGAACCCGCCCAGCAGCAAGCTGAGAATCAGGACGACGACAATCACCACCCAGGTCATGCGAATGGCTTCCTGGCGGGTCGGCCAGACCACTTTACGCAGTTCAAAGCGCGACTCGGAGAGGAATTCGCGGGTGTCGCGCCCCTTGCCGGTCAGCATGAACACGCCGATACCGCCAACCAGGCCGACCACGACCGCCAACGCACGCAGCTGACCCGCCCACGCGCCCAGCTGGGCAGCGCGACCGGAGTCGGCGGAGAACCAGAACCAGACGAACAGACCTGCCAGCACCAGCAACGATGCGAGGACGTACTTGACGATATCCCCGCCTTGCGCGGAGGTGTCCTTGGAATGTTCGATCTTGCTATTCATCAGGCTGTGTCTGCTTTAGCGGCAGGGCCGCTCGGTAAGGTGGGCAGATGGCACGCCAGGAGGGACTCGAACCCCCAACCTGCGGTTTTGGAGACCGCTGCTCTGCCAATTGAGCTACTGGCGTACGTTGAAAACTTGCCTTCCCTTAGACGGCGAAGGCGGACCGAGGTTCCCGGCCCGCCACTCGCCAGACCGGCAGCGCTATGCGACCGCCGGCATGCAGGCTTACTCGAGGATGTTGGCAACCACGCCAGCACCGACGGTACGGCCACCTTCGCGGATTGCGAAGCGCAGGCCGGCGTCCATGGCGACCGGGTTGATCAGGGTGACAACCATCTTCACGTTGTCGCCCGGCATCACCATCTCGACGCCTTCCGGCAGCTCGACCGCACCGGTGATGTCGGTGGTACGGAAGTAGAACTGCGGACGGTAGCCCTTGAAGAACGGGGTGTGACGGCCGCCTTCGTCCTTCGACAGCACGTACACTTCGGCGTCGAACTTGGTGTGCGGCTTGATCGAACCCGGCTTGGCCAGAACCTGGCCACGCTCGACGTCGTCACGCTTGGTGCCGCGCAGCAGCAGACCTGCGTTGTCGCCTGCCTGACCCTGGTCCAGCAGCTTGCGGAACATTTCCACGCCGGTCACGGTGGTCTTCTGCACCGGACGGATGCCGACGATTTCGATTTCTTCGCCAACCTTGATCACGCCGCGCTCGATACGACCGGTCACCACGGTGCCGCGACCCGAGATCGAGAACACGTCTTCGACCGGCATCAGGAATGCCTTGTCGACGTCACGCTCCGGGGTCGGGATCCAGGTGTCCAGCGCCTCGACCAGCTTGATGACGGCCGGCACGCCGATGTCGCTCTGGTCGCCTTCCAGCGCCAGGCGGGCCGAACCCGAAATGATCGGGGTGTCGTCGCCCGGGAAGTCGTACTTGCTCAGCAGCTCGCGAACTTCCATTTCGACCAGTTCCAGCAGCTCGGCATCGTCAACCATGTCGGCCTTGTTCAGGAACACGACGATGTACGGCACGCCAACCTGACGCGACAGCAGGATGTGCTCGCGGGTCTGCGGCATCGGGCCGTCAGCGGCCGAGCACACCAGGATCGCGCCGTCCATCTGGGCAGCACCGGTGATCATGTTCTTGACGTAGTCAGCATGGCCCGGGCAATCGACGTGGGCGTAGTGACGAACGGTGGATTCGTATTCGACGTGCGCGGTCGAGATCGTGATGCCACGTGCCTTTTCTTCCGGCGCGGCGTCGATCGCGGAGTAATCCTTGAACTCGCCACCAAAGCGCTCGGCACCGATCTTGGTCAGTGCGGCGGTCAGCGTGGTCTTGCCGTGGTCGACGTGACCGATGGTGCCGACATTGACGTGCGGCTTGGTGCGCTCGAACTTACCCTTGGCCATGGCTGCTTATCTCGAATTCGTCTGGTGTGGTGCTGAAGATGGTGCTCACAAAAGGAATCGAACCTTCGACCTCTTCCTTACCAAGGAAGTGCTCTACCGACTGAGCTATGTGAGCGAGTTTTGCATTATGGCATGAACTCGATAATATTCAAAGTTCATTCAATGGAGCGGGAGACGGGAATCGAACCCGCACCATCAGCTTGGAAGGCTGAGGTTCTACCATTGAACTACTCCCGCACCGGGAATGTGCCACAACGTGAAGCTGGTGGAGGGAGGTGGATTCGAACCACCGAAGGCGTAAGCCAGCAGATTTACAGTCTGCCCCCGTTGGCCGCTTGGGTATCCCTCCTTACCACCCCATTCCGTGCCGCCGAAGCGTTGCGGTGTGTGGTGGTGAGCCCGCAATTCTGGAGATGAAGCGGGGGTCTGTCAACGCTTTTTTTCACTTTTTTTCACGCGCGTCGCAAACCCCTTGATACGCAAGGGTCTGCTCAAGGCAGCGCGATTGTCTCGTCGGCAAAGATGGCCACATGGGCAACGCCATCGGCCCCGATCCAGCCCCGATACATGCCCTGGGTGTTGAACGGCGCTGCCGCTTTTCCATCTGCAGAGAGCACGATCGCCCCGCCGTCGCCGCCCATCTGCGGAATCGCGTCGTTGATCACGCCCTTGCCCGCCTGTTCCGGCGACTGACCGAGGTAGCGCATGCGCGCGCAGATCTCATGGGCTGCCGCGGTACGGATGTAGTACTCGCCCCAACCGGTACCCGACACCGCACAACGCGCATCGGCCCAGGTGCCGGCACCGATGATCGGCGAATCGCCGACACGTCCATAGCGCTTGTTGGTCATGCCGCCGGTGGAGGTGCCTGCAGCAAGATGCCCCTGTGCATCCAGGGCGACCGCACCGACCGTGCCGAAGTGCTTTGCGGTTTCCAGGTCGGCATGCGCCTGCCCGCTCGCTTCTTCCTTCAATGCACGCTGCAGCTGCTGCCAGCGCTTGTCGGTGCGGAAGTAGGAGGTGTCGACCAGGGTCACGCCCTGCTCGGTGGCGAAGGCTTCGGCGCCCTGCCCCACCATCATCACGTGCCTGGACTTCTGCATCACCGCCTGCGCGAGGAGGATCGGGTTGCGCACGCGCTGCACGCCGGCCACTGCTCCGGCCGCCTGGGTGGCACCGTCCATCACCGCCGCGTCCAGTTCATTGCGGCCTTCGTGGGTGAACACCGCGCCCTTGCCCGCGTTGAAGGTCGGATCATCCTCGAGCACGGTGATGGCCGCGGTCACCGCCGCCAGTGCCGGACGCCCGGCTGCAAGTTCGGCATGGCCCTTCAGCAATGCCGCCTTCAGCGCAGCGCGCGCGGCCTGTTCTTCTGCCGCGGAGAGATCCTTGCGCTCCACCCCGGCACCGCCGTGGATGACCAGCAGCGGTGATGCGGTGGGTGCGGCCTGGGCCAGCAGTGGCAGGGACAACAGCGCGGACAGCGCCAGGCGCAGTTTCATGGAAGCAGATCTCCAGCAGGACAAGGATTGGATTGCACGGTAGCGTCGGGCCATGCCTGGTGGAAGGCACAGCGCGGCGGCATCCGCCGGGCATGGCCCGGCGCTACCGGATCATTGGCGGACGACTTCAATCTCGCCATCGCTGATTTCAGCCAAAGCCTGGTAGGCCGCGTCGGCCTGCAGGTCATCCAGGCGCATGCGACTGCCGCTGGCAACCACGGTGACCGGTACCGCATGGAAGCGCAGCGGTTCGCCTTCCACCAGCCGGTCGGCATCGCGTCCGGGGCTGACCACCCAGACCTTGCCTTCGCCGTCGGCACTGTAGACCTGGGCCTGGCCGTCAGGCTCCACGCACAGGGCCGTGTCTTCGTCGACGCCGATGCCGACCATGTCCGGGTCACCACTGTCATGCGCGGCGCGGGCCACGAACACGATCAGGCGGCCGAGACGGTCGCGCTTGTCGAAGTGGGTGTCGGTGACCACCCGCTGCAGGTAGGGCAACTGCAGGAAGCCGCGGTCCAGGGTCACCGCCTCGCCCATCGGGTCGGCCATGGCGCTGGCCGAATCGATGCTGCCGCCGTCCAGCGCGCCATAGGCGTAGCCGCCGAGGATGGCCAGCCCGGCGCTGGTGCCGGCAATCGGCTTGCCGGCGCGCACGTGGGCATTCAGCGCGCGATTGAGCGCGGTGCCTTTCCAGAAGCGGATGTAGCGGGACTGATCGCCGCCGGCGATGAAGATCGCATCGGCCGCGGCCACGACCCGCAGCACGGCCGGGTCATCGGCGCCGCGGCGGTTGTCGAACACCAGGGTCTGCACGGCGGTGGTGCCGCCAATCTCCCGGTACAGACGGTCCTGCAGCTCATCGGTGCCGGAGGCGCGCAGGATCAGCACACGGCCATTGCCGGCCTGGCGCAGCCACCACTGGAAGGCTTCAGGCACCCATTCTCCACCGCCCATCAGCATCATCGCGGGGGCTCGCGGGCCAGGCCGCGGTGCATCCAGATCGCCCACTTCGTAGTAGGCGAAGCCCGGGTCCATCAGTTCCTGTGCCGCCGCTGGCGATGACCAGAAGAGCGCCGACAGCAGCAAGGCGATGAGCGGGCCACGCAGCCCGTAGCGAAGGCGTCGCATTTTGATCTCCCTGAACAAAAACGACCTGCAACCGTTTTCACTCTTTGCCAGACATATCCCCAGTAGTCAAGGACATGAAAAAGGCGTTAAATGCGCGCGCCCATTCCTGAAATGTGAATGGGGGACAGGGCCCCTCCTCTGTGGGCCGGCATTACTTCCGAGAATTTCTCATGCGTAGACAGGCGATGGCGTGGTCGATCCAGCTGGCGTTGATGGGCGTTGCTGCTTCGGCGGCGGCACAGACTCCCGCTTCCTCTTCGGTACAACAGCTGGATGCGGTGCAGGTGACCGGCTCACGCATCCCGCGCGCCCAGGTGGAAGGACCGGCGCCGATCACTGTCATCAACGCAGAGCAGATCCGCTCCAGCGGCTTCACCACCGTGCCGGACGTGCTGCGCGCGATGACCCAGAACGGCGGTGAGACGCAGAGCCAGCAGTCCTCCGGCGGGGCCGATTTCTCGCCGGGTGCGCAGCAGGTCGACCTGCGCGGGTTGGGCCCGAACCACACCCTGGTGCTGGTCAACGGCCGTCGCATCGCCGACTTCCCGATGCCGTTCAAGGGCCGCAGCAACTTCACCGATGTGTCCAACATTCCGCTGGGCATGATCGACCGCATTGAAGTGCTGACCGGCAGCGCGTCGGCGATCTACGGCTCGGATGCAATCGCCGGCGTGGTCAATTTCATCCTGAAGAAGAAGGCCGATGGCACCACCATCGACATGCGCATGGGCACCACCACCGAAGGCGGTGGTGAGTCGTTCGACATGAGCCTGGCCAGCGGCTTCAGCAGCGGCAACTTCAACGCGGTGTACAGCGTCGAACTGCAGTCGCAGACGCCGCTGTGGGCCTACGACCGCGACATCCAGGACTCGACGCAGGACGGCCCGACCGAAGGCGCGCGCATCGCCCGTCGTTCCTACCTGCGCACCGATTACAACGATGACTACCTGGACCCGGGCGCGGCGACCTGCGAGGCGTTGGCCGGGCAGAACCAGGGCAGCACCTACCGCGCGTTCCGTCCACGCTACGGCTACTACTGCGGCAGCGACAGCTCGATCGGCTACGGCACGATCCTCAGCAAGCGCCGCGGCGCCAACGGCTATGCCTCGCTCAGCTACGACTTCGACAACGGCCAGCAGTGGTTCGCCGACGTGCAGCTGGGCTACCACACGATGTCGCTGATGCGCGATGTCACCAAGTGGGGCCGCATGGCCGCCGACGGCGATGAGTCGGGCTACTTCAACAATGAAGCCACCGGCGAGATCGAGTTCTGGCAGCGCCAGTTCTCGCCCGAGGAAATGGGCGGGCTGGACAATGCGATGGTGCGCAGCACGCAGAAGACCTTCAGCGTGACCACCGGCTTCAAGGGCAACCTGACCGGCAACTGGGACTACGAAGCAGCACTGAGCCATTCGCAGTACCAGTCGCGGATCAGCTGGGCGCAGATCATCGCATCCAAGGCCAACGACCTGTTCCTGGGCCCGCAGCTGGGCGAGGACGAGGACGGCTTCCCGATCTACAACGCCGATCCGTCGCGCCTGTACCGGCCGCTGACCCGTGCCGAGTACGATTCGATCGCCGCACGCACCACCTATACGCCGAAGTCGCGCACCGAGACGGCTGCGTTGACCCTGACCAATGGGTCGCTGTTCACCCTGCCCGGTGGCGATGCCGGCTTTGCCGCGACGGTGGAAGTGGGGCAGCAGGCCTACGCGCTCAACCCGGACCCGCTGGCGACCGGCTATTACTACTACAGCTGGAAGGATTCGGACGGCAAGGGCTCGCGCAACCGCTGGGCGACTGCCGCCGAGCTGCGCATGCCGCTGCATGAGACGGTCAACCTGAGCGTGGCCGGCCGTTACGACCAGTATCGCTATTCGGGCCACACCATCGGCAAGGCGACCTGGAGCGGCGGCCTGGAATGGCGCCCGATCGACACGCTGCTGGTGCGCGGCTCGTACGGCACCGCGTTCCGTGCGCCGGACCTGCACTATGTGTTCGCCGGCCCGGGCAACGACGAGACCAGCGCGGAAGATCTGTACAACTGCCGCGCCGACGCCGCCGATGATTGCGCCGATTACGAGCGCAACGTGATCCGCAGCCGCAGTGGCAACCGCGAGCTGGAACCGGAAACCAGCACCTCCTGGAGCGCGGGCTTCGTGTGGTCGCCGGCCACCGGCCTGGACCTGTCGGCCGACTGGTTCAACATCGACATGCGCGACCAGGTGCAGGACATGGACGTGCGTACGATCCTGGCCAGCGAAGCGAACTGCCGCCTGGGCAGCGCCGACATCGGTTCGCCGACCTGCGTGGATGCCCTGGCCCGCATCACCCGCACCGCCGACGGCCGTCTGTACGGTGTGCACGTCAATCCGATCAACGTGGCGCGCGAGTCCACCTCCGGCATCGACGTCGGCCTGCGCTACCGCCTGCAGACCGGCATCGGCGACTTCATCTTCAATGGCACCCACACCTGGGTGAAGAAGCATGACTTCCAGCGCTATGCCGGCGATGTGACCGAAGACCAGTTCGCGATCAACAGCGGCTTCGATATTCCCCGCACCAAGACCAGCGTCAGCGTGACCTGGGAAAAGGACGCCTGGTCGGCCACCGTGTACGGCTCGCGCCTGGGCAAGCTGCCGACCTCGGACAGCTACGACCAGGTGTTCGACGAGGAAAGCGGCGACAGCCCGTGGATCAAGGCGACCTACCGCTACAACGCTTCGCTGCAGTACCGCTTCGACGATCACTCGCGGTTGTCGCTGTCGGTGGTCAATGTGTTCAACAAGATGCCGCCGAAGGACAAGACCTATACGGCGTACCCGTACTACGACGTGTCCTGGTTCGACAGCGTCGGCCGTACCATCAACCTGCAGTACACCCACAAGTTCGGTGGCAGCGCGCTGTAAGGACGCCCTGCTGGTGGCTCGCCACAGACCCCCGCTTCGGCGGGGGTCTTTTTTTGACCGCCAGCCGCTGCCCCAGCCTGAACGGTTCCCCGCCGGCGGCGGCCCCCACGGCGGGCGCGCCGCTTTTTAGGACATGGCTGATTCCGGGCGGGTGACCGTCCTCCCTAGGATCGGTGCATGTTCCGATTCCCTCGCCCTTCCCTGCCCCTGGTCGCACCGCCGACCACCGCTTCGGTGCTGCTGCGCTGGCTGACGGTGTGCGTGTTCCTGTGCCTGGCTGCCGCCACCGGCTTCTACCTGCTGACCGCGTTGACCGAAGATATCTCCAGCCACCGCCGCGACATGAATGCCGCCGCGTACAGGGCGCAGATCTACTTCGACCAGCGTGAGGCCCTGCTGCGCTATCTGGGCGATTCGGTGGTGGTGGGTGATCCGTCGGCGCCGTCCAGCGAGGGCGTACGCCAGCTGCCGTTGGACGGGCCGGGTGGAAAGCCGGGCCAGCGCCTGCTGCTGTCGCCGCGCGCAGAACACACGCTGCAGACCCTGCAGACCCATCTGCTGCTGGTGGACGCGCAGGGAACGCATTGGCTGGCCGGCGGCCAGGCCGACGTGGACATCGCCGGCCTGCCCACGCTGCACGTACTGCGGCAGCGCAGCGGCACGCTTGCCGGTACCGACCCGGTGTACTGGCTGCGCGCGGGCGACGCCGGGGTCGCTCTGGCACAACCGGTACAGGCCGGACCGCAACCGGGCCAGTGGTTGATGCTGCTGCTGGACAGTGCGGCCGCCTCGGACATGATCGATGGCCAGGGCATCGGCGGCTACGCTCTGCTGGACCGCGACGGGCAGCCCGCCCTGTCGAGCCTGGCTCCGCGCCTGGACAGCGCAGGCTGGAAAGCACTGCAGCAGCGCCAGGACGACAGTTTCGGCGTGCTCTGGAGCACAGGCCTGCCACGCGGCGTGGCCTTGGTGAAGGGCGTAGGCAATGACGGCTGGCGGCTGGTCTATCACCTGCCTCCACGCCTGCTGCTCGGCGACATGGCGACCTCGCTGCTGATCAGCAGTGCGTCGCTGCTGCTGGCGGGCATCGCGCTGCGCCTGCTGCGGCATCGCGTCGACCGCCAGTTGATCCAGCCGGCCCTGCTGCAGCACCGGCGCCTGCTGGAAAGCCTGGATTTCAGTTCCACGGTGATAGACCTGGCGCCGGTCGGCATCTGTGTCCTGCGCCGCAGCGACCGCCAGCTGCTGCTGTCCAACCAGTTGCTGCGCGACTGGCTGGGCGAGGAAGGCACGGACAGCGATTGGCAGGCACCGTGGCGCGGGCATGCCGGCGAACGCGGTCGCGGGCTGGAGTTCACCGCACGCGACGGTCGCCAGCTGCAGGTGCTGCATGCGGCCTGCCGTTACCAGGATGACGACGTGCTGCTGTGCGTGTTCCATGACATCTCACGCCATCGCCAGGCGCAGGCGGCGCTGTCCTCGGCGCGGCAGGCAGCCGACGCCGCCAACCAGGCCAAGAGCGCGTTCCTGGCGACCATGAGCCATGAGATCCGCACGCCGCTGTACGGGGTGCTTGGCACGCTGGAGCTGCTCGGCCGCACGCCCCTGGATGCGCGCCAGTCGCAGTACCTGCGCACCATCGAGAGTTCCTCGTCGGTGCTGCTGCAACTGATCAGCGACGTGCTGGATGTGTCCAAGATCGAGTCGGGCCAGCTGAGCCTGGAGCCGGCATCGTTCTCGCCGCGCGAGCTGACCGAGAGCGTGCTGCGCAGCTTCGCCGCTGCGGCGACGCGCAAGGGCCTGCAGGTACTGGTCTGCACCGATCCCCGGTTGCCGACACGGGTGCTCGGTGATGCCGACCGGATCCGCCAGGTGCTGGGCAACCTGCTCAGCAATGCCATCAAGTTCACCGAGCATGGCCGGGTGGTGCTGCGCGTACGACTGGTGCAGCGCGAAGGCGAGTCGAGCGTGCTGGCCTGGCAGGTCACCGATACCGGCGTGGGCATCGCCACCGAGGAACAGGCACGCCTGTTCGAGCCCTTCCGTCAGGTCCGTGGCGCTGCCAGTGCGCAGGGCACCGGGCTGGGCCTGTCGATCAGCGACCGCCTGGTGCGCTTGATGAGTGGCGAACTGCGCGTGGTCAGCGAGCCGGGACTGGGCAGCAGTTTCACCGTGCGCCTGCCCTTGCCGGTGCTGGCGGCGACCGAGGATGGCCCCGCGTTGCTGGCCGAACCGCCGGTCTACGTGCGCGGCCGCGATCGCGAGCTGGTCGATAGTGCCTGTGGCTGGCTGCGCCGCTGGGGTGCCAATGCGCAGCCGCTGCAGGGCGATCCTGCCCTGCTCGACCACGCCGGCGCGATCCTGATGGATGGCGAGGCGGAACAGCCGTTGGCCTGGCAGGGACCGCGGGTGTTGGCCTCGATCGATGGGGGCGACCAACCGGCACCTGCCGCCGATGGCGCGCTGCTGGTCACCCTGCATGGCATGTCCTCGATCGCCTTGGCGGTGGCACGCCAGCAGCGCCAATGCGCAACGCTGCCGACCGCAGCGCGCGATGTGCAGCCAGGCCCGCTGGGACTGCGGGTGCTGGCCGTGGAAGACAATCCCATCAACCGGGTGATCCTGGCCGAACAGCTGCAGGCCCTGGGCTGCGAGGTGGAGCTTGCGCAGGATGGTGTCGAGGCGTTGCAGCTGTGCCAGGCCCATGACTTCGACCTTGTGGTCACCGACATCAACATGCCGCGCATGGACGGCCACACCCTGGCGCGCCGGCTGCGGGCGGAGGGCGTTCTGCTGCCGGTGATCGGCGCCACCGCCAACGCTACCGCCGAGGAGCGCGAGCGCTGCCTGGCCAGTGGCATGCAGGGCTATCTGAGCAAACCCATCGACATCGCACGCCTGCGTCAGGCGCTTTCCGCCGTTCGCCAAGGAGATCCTGCATGACCCGCCGTGTCCTGATCCTGGAAGACCAGCCGTTCCAACGCGGCTATCTCGTCAATCTGTTCAGCGCGCGCGCCGGCGTGCAGGTCGACGCCTGCGAAGACGTCGATGCGGCTATCGCCCTGTGTGCCTGCCAGGCCTATGACCTGGTGGTGAGCGATCTGTTGATGCCCGGCCAGGATGGCATCCAGTTCATCCAGGCACTGGCCGCGCAGCCGCGTCCGCCTCGGCTTGCCGTGGTCAGCGCAGCCTCGCGGCGGATGATGAGTTCGGCGCGGTTGATGGCTGAATCACTGGGCCTGGACGTGGTCGGCCTGTTGGCCAAGCCGGTCGCCGCCAGCGATGTTGATGCGCTGCTCGATGCACTGGCGCAGACCCGGCCAGCCGTACGCACCAGCCCGGCCGCGCTGACTCCCGAGCCGGACGCGGTGCAGCTGCGGCAGGCGCTGGCCGACGGCAGCCTGACTGCCTGGTTCCAGCCGAAGAAGTCGTTGCAGTCCGGGCGCGTGGTTGCCGCCGAAGCACTGGTGCGCTGGCGCCATCCGCAGCTCGGAACACTGGCGCCTGGAAGCTTCCTGCCGGCACTGTGCCGTCATGGCCTGGAGGGCGAACTGCTGCGCGCGATGCTCACCGCCAGCATCCAGGCGCAGGCGCGCTGGCGCTCCCAGGGATTCCGCGTGCCGGTATCGATCAACCTGCCGCCGCATCTGCTGGAGCAGTCCGATCTTCCCGATGAGCTGCTGGCATTGACCCTGGCCGCCGGCGGCAACCCGGCTGACCTGTGCTTCGAACTGATGGAGAACAGCACCACCCGCCACGTGAGCGACTTCTATGCAGGCGCGTGCCGGCTGCGGATGAAGGGGTTCGGCCTGGCCCAGGACGACTTCGGCCAAGGCCTGAGCTCGGTGCACAACCTGGTCAACACCCCCTTCACCGAGGTCAAGATCGATCGGGCGCTGGTCAGCGGCTGCGCGCGCGATCCCGCCCTGCACCTGACCTTGACCACCGTGATCGCGCTGGCCAACCAGCTCGGCCTGACCATCGTTGCCGAGGGCGTGGAGAGCGATGCCGATCTGGCCGCGCTGCGCCAGCTCGGCTGCAACCAGGTGCAGGGCTTCCTGGTTTCGCAGGCGCTGCCCTCGGACGACTTCACCCGACTGCTGGACGAAGATGCTCCGGATGAGGGCGCGCGCGGCAGCCGTGCAGCATCGCGCTGACAGTCGAGGCTGAAAGGCTTCACAATCCCATCAAGAGTCATTGACGATCCTCTCTGCGCGGCGGTACCGGCCGTGCCCCGGGCCCTTCGGGCCGCCATCGACCGCCTACTGCTCCGAGACCTGCCCATGCCGGCCGAGGCCGCTCCCGTACGCCGACTCGCCCGCCGCTCCCTGCGCGTACATGCCCTGCTGATTGGCGTGGTGGTGCTGGCAACCCTGCAGGCCGGCCTGCTGCTGTCCACCGGCAGCCAGCTGTTCAACGAAGAACAGAGCAAGATCCGCTATCACTTCCGTCGCCTGGACGGCACGCTGCAGGAACAGGACCGCTTCCTACGGCAATGGCGCCTGCATGACGTAGGCAGTCGCGGGCAGCCAGTGGACGAATCTGCCTCGCGTGCGCCGCCCAGCCCCTTGTTCGCCAGTTTCGCCCGGATCGGTGCCGACAGTGGCGCTTCTGCACAGGCAGCGGACGAACTGGGCGACCGCTTCCTGCGCTTCTACGGCGCCTTCTGGGCGGCCTCCCGGTTTCCGCCTCCGCAATGCCTGCTGGTCGATGGCCAGGGCCGCCGTGGCCTGCTTGCGCCGATCCAGACAACGCGTGGTGATCCGGGCCAGAGCAGCCCGCATCACCTGCATCCGGCACTGGCCGCCATCCACCAGGTCCTGCGCGAACGTCCAGCGCTGCGCCGCGGCAGCGTGGTCTGGACACCGGTGGCCTGGCGCGAAGGCCAGACCCGGCTGCTTGCCATCGCGCACGCGCCGCAGGATGCCCGCCTGTGGGGCGAGAACGAGGACGAGTCACTGGCCGCCGTGGCCTGCCTGCTGGATCCCGGCCGCGTCGATGACTACCGCCAGGTGATGGGTACGCCGGTGTTCGAACGGATGTCACTGTTCGATGGCAACGGCCGCCTGCTGCTCGGTGATGCCAGCGATGCCAGCCGCGCCGCTACGTCCTGGCGCGCGGGACTGGACGGCCTGCTGTTCCGCATGCGCAGCGAACACGGCTGGCTGGCGGTGTATCACGTGGGCTGGCAACAGGTGTTCCAGCACCCGCGCGGGCCCCTGCTGGGCAGCATGGTGGTGGCACTGCTGCTGGCCACCGGTGGCGTGCTGATCCTGCGTGCCTACCGGCGTTCGGTGATCGAACCACTGCGCCGCAACCATGCGCGGTTGCTGGAAAGCGAAGCCTTCAGCCGCACCATCCTCGACAACGCACCGATCGGATTGTGCCTGCTGCGTCGCACCGATGGCCGCGTGCTGCTGGACAACGCGCTGGCGCGTCAGTGGTTGGGGGAAGACCACGACGAGGGTGGCTGGCACGGGCCCTGGCGACGCAGTGTGCTCGCCGCCGGCGGCACTGCCGCGGGCGACGGCCTGGCCTACACCACGCCGGACAACCGCCACCTGCTGATCACCGCCACGCCCGCGCGCTATCGCGGCGAACCGGCTGTGCTGTGCCTGTTCATCGACCTCAGCAGCCAGCACGAGGCCGAGCAGGTGCTGCAGCAGGCACGGCGCGCGGCCGACCAGGCCAACCGCGCCAAAAGCCAGTTCCTGGCCACCATGAGCCATGAGATACGCACCCCGCTGTACGGTGTGCTCGGCACGCTGGAATTGCTTGGCCTGACCCCGCTGGATGCGCGCCAGCAGGACTACCTGGACACGATCCAGCGCTCGTCATCGACATTGATGCAGCTGATCAGCGACATCCTGGATGTCAGCAAGGCCGAGGCCGACCAGCTGAGCCTGGAACCCGGCGCGTTCGATCCGGTGCGGTTGACCGAGGACGCACTGGACTCCTACGCCGCAGCCGCCGCACACAAGGGCCTGCAGTTCTACGCCTGCATCGATCCGGACGTGCCGGCTGCGGTCAACGGTGATGCCGCGCGCATCCGCCAGATCCTCAACAACCTGATCAGCAATGCGCTGAAGTTCACCGACAGCGGTCGGGTCGTGGTGCGCCTGGGTGCACAGCACGTCGACGATCGCTGCTGGCTGCGCTGGCAGGTGGCCGATACCGGCATCGGCATCGCCAGCGAGCACCAGGCACATCTGTTCGAACCCTTCTTCCAGGCCAACCCGGGCACCGATGCCATGCGTGGCACCGGACTGGGCCTGGCGATCTGTGCACACCTGACCGCGATGATGGACGGCCACCTGCGGGTGGTCAGCGAAAGCGGCCTGGGCAGCAGTTTCTCGGTCGAACTGCCGCTGCCTGAGGCAATACCCGATCCGCTGCAGGCGGCTTCACCGCAGTTGCCGGCAGGGCTGCCGGTGCAGGTTCGCGGCAGCGTTCGCGAGTTTGCACAATCGATATGCGATCGGCTGCAGCAGCGTGGCGCACAGGCCAGCGTGCACCGCGACGATGCGCCGGCGCTTGTCGACCCTGGCATGGTGATGCTCGACCTTGTGCTGGACGAGGGTGCGCCTGCGTGGAGTGGACCGCAGGTGGTGGCCTGCCGCGAAGGCGGAATGCAGCCGCAACAGGTGCAGGGACATTGGCAGGTCGGCGTGCATCGCCTGGATGCGATCGTGATGGCGCTGGCGGCTGCGGCCGGGCGAGCGCTGCCCGCCGAGGTCAACGGGCGTCTGCCCACGACACGCAGGTTCGGTGGGCTGCAGGTACTGGTCGCCGAAGACAACCCGATCAACCAGGCGATCCTGCGTGACCAGCTGGAGCAGCTCGGCTGCCACGCTGTGGTCGCCAGCGACGGCAATGAGGCCCTGCGCTATTGGCCGCAGCGTCCTTTTGCCCTGGTGTTGACCGACCTCAACATGCCGGGACTGGACGGTTACGGTCTGGCCCGTGCATTGCGCGCGCGTGGGGTTGGCGTACCGATCCATGGCGCAACCGCCAACGCCGACCCGGCCGAACGGCAACGCTGCCACGAGGCAGGGATGCAGGGGGTGCTGGTCAAGCCGATCACCCTGGCAGCACTGCAGCGCCTGCTGACCCAGGTCACGGCCGGGCCGCACAGCGAACCCAGCGACGACGATGCCGATGCTCCGCTGCAGGTTCCGGAAAAGATGCAGGCGTTGTTCGTGCAGACCATGCAGGCCGACCTGGACAGCCTGCAGCGGGCGATCGGCGATGCCTCGCCCGAACGCGTGGCACAGGTGCTGCACCGCATCCGCGGCGCACTGGTGATCGTCGGCGCACCGGCACTGGTGGCACACGGCCAGCAGATCGAACAACAGATCGGCGACGGCGACACGCTGCCTTCGCTGGCCGGGGCGCTCGACCATTTCCAGCGGCGCCTGCAGCGGCTGCTGGAACCATTGACGCACGTCGCCGCCCCCTCACCTTCCCGCAACCCGACACTGCCATGACCACCCGCATCCTCATCGCTGACGACCACCCGATCGTGCTTGCCGGCATCCGCGATGTCCTGGCCGGCGAACTGGACCTGGACGTGGTCGGCGAGGCCGCCGATCCGGCGACTCTGATCGAGTTGATGACGAGCACCCAGCCCCATGCGGTGATCACCGATTACAGCATGCCCGGTGGTGACAGCTTCGGCGATGGCATCAAGCTGATCTCGTTCCTGCGCCGCAGCTTCCCGGACACGCATGTACTGGTATTGACGATGGTCTCCAACCCTTCGCTGGTGGCGGCCATGTATGCCGCTGGCGCGGGCGGCGTGGTGCTCAAGAGCCACGGCCTGGGCAGCCTGGTGCAGGCGCTGCGCACGGTGCTGGCCGACCGCATCTATCGCCCGCCCGGACTGATGCCGGTTGCCGCGGCGGAACCGGCCGATGCCGCGGTGGTGCTGGCGCGTCTTTCTCCACGGGAACTGGAAGTGATCCGCCTGTTCACCGGCGGCATGAGCGTGGGAGACATCGCCCGCCAACTGCAGCGCAGCGCGAAGACGGTCAGCACCCAGAAGATCAGCGCGATGCGCAAACTGGGCGTGGACAGCGACCAGGCGCTGATCGAGTACTGCCTGCAGGCCTCGTTGTTCGCCTGAGGCGTCCACAACGCTGAACCGTGCCCGGCCCATGCGCCGGGCACGAAGTGCTTTAGGAAACGCCTGATTCCATAGGACAGGGCTGATTTCTAGTCTGGATGCATCCCGCCACGGTGACGGCGTCCCATCGTCATCGCGTTACCGGCGGGAGGGAAACCGGATGGCGCCTGCAGCGGCCATCGCACGCGGTTTCCACAGCGACGCGGCCCTGCCGCGCCAGATCGCGCAGCCGCGCTGCGCCCTGCCACAGGAATCCAACAGCATGAACGCCTCTCCCCCACGGCGCCGCCGTGCGCCCGCCTGCGCGCGCGTGGCGCGCCTTCCCCTGATTCCCAGCCTGCTGGCCAGCGCCTTGTGGGCCGCCCTGCCCGTGCATGCGGCCGAACTGCAGGGGCCGTTGAAGGTTACCGATGGTGGCAGCCTGCAGCTGGGCGCCGACGACACCCTGCAGCACAGTGCAGGCGGCTACGCGCTGGAGGCCAACGGTGTGGGCAGCACCATTACGGTCGATGGCAGCTGGATCTCGAGCACCGGCGGCGGCAGCGGCATCCTTGCCAGCGCCGGTGGCAGCGTCGTCATCGAGGGCGGCATCCTGCAGATCGGCAACGGCAGCACCACCGTCGGCTATGCGCTGAACGCCAGCGGTGCGGGTAGCGTGATCCGGGCCAACAACCTGGTCATCAATGCTTACCGGAACGGTTCGGGCTACGGCACGGTCAATGCCACCGGTGGTGGCAAGCTCTGGTTGAATGGCGGCAGTGTGAGCAGCGCCGGACATGCTCTGTACTCCACTGGGCGTGGCAGCGAACTGCACGTGACCGGTACGGAGATCAACAACGGTGCCAACAGCGCAGTGTACGCCGAGGGTGGCGCGCTGCTGTCGCTGGAATCGCTGAAGATGACCTTCGACGAAGCCAGCAGCGGCTACAGCGGCCGTCTGTCCTCCGGCGGCAGCGGCAGCGTGCTGTCGCTGCGCGACGTGGACGTGGTCAACGGCTACTTCGACATCGACAACGGTGGCACGCTGCAGATCGTGGGCGGCAGTGCCAGCAGCAGCGGCAGCAGCATCCGCCTGCTCGGCAACAGTGGCAACCGCGTGTACTCCACTGCCGATATCACCGGCGGCCGTTTCGAGACCGTCGGCGGCTACGGCGTCAACGTCAACAGCTGGGCCAAGCTGACCACCAACGGTGCCCACTTCACCGTGCGCGACGGCTATTCCGGCATCTGGCTGTCCGGCGCGGACTCGCTGGCCGACCTCACCGATACCAGGCTCAGCACCTATGGCGACAACGGCTACGGCCATGGCGTGGACGTCTGGGGTGGTACCGCCACGATCACCGGCGGCAGCATCGATACCCACGGCGATGGGGTCTACGGCCTGCGTGCCTCGGGCAGCAATCCGCCGACGCCCTACTCGCGCATCCGCGCCAAGAACCTGGACATCACCACCCATGGCACCGGCGGCGGCGGTGTCTTCCTTGGCGGCAGCACGGCCGATGCGCAGCTGGACGGAGGCTCGATCACCACACTGGGTGCATCCTCGTTCGGCATCGTGCAGATGAACACGGCCAAGCTCACCGCCGACAACCTGAGCATCCATGCGCAGGGCACGAATTCGGGTGCCTATCGCTCCTACATCACGGTGTTCGGGCCGTACTGGGACCGCCTGGTGTTCAACAACAGCAGCCTGCAGACTCAGGACGGCCCCGCGCTCTGGCTGCAGGGCAGCAACCACGAGCTGACGCTCAACAACACCGATGTCATCGCGCGCCGGCAGGGCAACCTCGACGGTGGCCGCCTGCTGCGGGTGAGCGATACGGTGTTCACCGATGGAAGCTCGGTCGCCACCGCAGACATTCTGTTCACTGCCGACAACAGCCGCCTGACCGGCGATGTGGCGGTCGACAGCGCCACCGCCAACGTGCAGATGACGCTGCGCAACGGCACCGTGTTCAACGGCGCGCTGCGCAACGATTCGGGCTACCAGGTCGCGCAGCTGGCGATGGACGGCAGCAGCCAATGGAACGTGCGTTCCAGTTCCAGCGTCGGTTCGCTGGACCATGCCGGCACCATCGCCTTCGCCGCCCCCACCACCGACGACTTCAAGACCCTGACCGTCACCGGCGACTATGTCGGCAACGATGGACACTGGCTGTTCAACCGCGCGCTGGGCGACGATGCCTCGCTGGGTGACCAGCTGGTGATCCAGGGCAACAGCAGTGGCACCGCCTCCGTCAGCGTGCGCAACGCAGGGGGCGCCGGTGCCCTGACCAGCGAAGGCATCCGCCTGATCAGCGTGGGCGGCCAGTCCGATGCGCAGTTCTCGCTGCAGGGACGCGCGGTGGCCGGCGCTTACGATTACTTCCTGTACAAGGGCGGCGTCTCCACGCCGGATGACGGCAACTGGTACCTGCGCTCGGAATACGTCCCGCCGGTCGACCCGCCGGAACCGCCCGATCCGCCGATTGATCCGCCGACTCCGCCGATCGATCCGCCTGCTCCGCCGATCGATCCGCCGGTAGTTCCGCCGGTCGATCCGCCACTGCCGCCGGCACCGCCGCGCGTGGAGCGCCCGGAGCCGGCGGTATACATGGCCAACCAGAGCAGTGCGCTGGGCATGTTCCGGCACAGCCTGTACGACCGCAGCGGTGATCCTGCCGAGGCGACCGGTGGTGGCAGCGACGCCATTGCTTGGGCACAGGTGCGCAGCAGCGCGCCCGGCAGCCGCGGCCACCAGGTGGATGTGGACAGCGAGCTCAACAGCGTGCTGCTGGGCGTCGGTCGTCGCTTCGAAGCCAATGCCGGCGGCCAGCTGCAGGCAGGTGTGATGGCCGGCCATGGCCGGGCACGCAATGACAGTCGCTCGCAGGTGACCGGTTACACCGCGCACGGTGTGGTCAACGGCACCAGCCTGGGCCTGTATGCGACCTGGTTGCAGGACGCGCGGATGGAGCACGGTGCGTATGTGGACGGCTGGCTGCAGTACGGGCGTTTCCGCAACAGCGTGCAGGGCGAAGGGCTGCAGAAGGAGCACTATCGTTCGCACAGCTGGACCGGTTCGGCCGAGGCAGGCTATGTGCTGCCCGTGCAGCGCACGGCCCAGCGCGGTGTCTACCTGGAGCCACAGCTGCAGGTGATCCACAGCCGCTACGACGCCGACCGCGTGGTCGAGGCCAACGGCACGGTGGTTGAAGGGCGCGACAAGGACAGCACCACCACGCGTGTGGGACTGCGCCTGTACACGCGTTCGCTGACGCAGCGCCAGGGGCAGGTACAGCCGTTCGTCGCGGTGAACTGGTGGTCCGGTGGCAACGACGCGACCATCGCCGTGGACGGAGAACGCCTGCGCCGGCAGTTGCCGCGTGACATCTACGAAGCCAAGGCCGGCGTGCAGGTGAATCTGTCGGGCGGCTGGCGCGGCTGGGGTGAGATCAGCCACCAGACCGGCGGCATGGGCTTCCGCGATACCAGCGGTCAGCTGGGCGTCTCTTACCACTGGTAAGCGCTGCGACGGGTGATCCCAGCGAGGGGTCCGGCGATGCGTCGTCGGACCCCTTGTTGTTTTCCACACCACGCGTGGAAATCGATGGGGGTTGGATGTGGACAAGTGGCCATGAGCCACGCACGACAAGCGTTTTCAGCTCTGGTCATTTTTTATCCAATCAATCCACCGCGCCCGCAGGTGCATGTTTTCCACACAGCAGGTGGAAAGCGCTGCGGACTTGATGTGGACAACCCGGCTTGAACGTTATGCCGCAAGCGTTTCAGGGTGTGGCTGTTTTTTGTCCAGGCGCTTCGATGGTTTTCCACACATCACGTGGAAAGCCGTGGGGGTTTGGTGTGGACAAGTAGCTGCGAGCCCTGCACGGCAAGCGTTTCAAGGCGTGGTGAATTTCTGTCCAAGGCCACCGGCAGCACTGCGCTGGCGCTTCCGCAGCAGAAGCGCGCAGCGGCACTGCTCGTGCCCCCCTTCTGACAGGCGCCCGATACAACAAGACCCCGCATTGCGGGGTCCTGTGGACAATCACTGCGCTGCGTCGTCGATCAGACGTTGAAGCGGAAATGCAGGATGTCACCTTCCTGCACGCGGTATTCCTTGCCTTCCAGGCGCAGGCGACCGGCTTCCTTCGCACCGGCTTCGCCCTTGTACTTGATGAAGTCGTCATACGCGATGGTTTCGGCGCGGATGAAGCCCTTCTCGAAGTCGGTATGGATGACCGCGGCAGCCTGCGGCGCGGTGGCGCCCTTGCGCACGGTCCACGCGCGGACTTCCTTTACACCGGCAGTGAAGTAGGTCTGCAGGCCGAGCAGGCTGTAGGCCGCGTTGATCACACGGTTCAGGCCAGGCTCGGTCAGGCCAAGGTCGGCCAGGAAGGTATCGCGGTCTTCGTCATCCAGCTGCGACAGCTCTTCTTCGATCGCCGCCGACACCGGCACCACCTGCGCGCCTTCTTCGGCGGCACGGGCGCGCACGGCGTCCAGGTGCGGGTTGTTCTCGAAACCGTCTTCCAGCACGTTGGCGATGTACATCACCGGCTTCAGGGTCAGCAGGAACAGATCGCGCACCAGCGCCTTCTCTTCCTCGTCCAGGCCCGCCGAACGGCCGGCCTTGCCATCGGCCAGCGCGGCCTGCAGCTTGGCCAGCACCGGCTTGCGTGCCGCTGCGTCCTTGTCACCGCCCTTGGCCGCACGCTCGGCGCGGTTCAGTGCCTTCTCGACGCTGTCCAGGTCGGCCAGGGCCAGTTCGGTATCGATGGTGTCGATGTCCGAGATCGGGTCGACCTTGTTGTTGACGTGGATGACGTCAGCGTTCTCGAAGCAGCGCACCACATGGGTGATCGCATCCACTTCGCGGATGTGGGCCAGGAACTTGTTGCCCAGGCCTTCGCCACTGGCCGCACCGGCCACCAGGCCGGCGATGTCGACGAACTCCACCGCGGTCGGGATGACCTTCTGCGGGTTGATGATCGCCGCCAGCTCGTTCAGGCGCGGATCCGGCACCGGCACGATGCCGACGTTGGGCTCGATGGTGCAGAACGGGAAGTTCGCCGCGGCGATGCCCGCCTTGGTCAGCGCGTTGAACAGGGTCGACTTGCCGACGTTGGGCAGGCCGACGATGCCGCATTTGATACCCATGGGTGACAGCTCTCTGGGGTGAAAGTGATTGGTGAAACAGCGCACGCGCCGCTTGGCCAATCCATCTCGGTGTCGTCGATCAACATCTGTGCCAACCAAGGTTGGCACCTACTAAGGGCCGGTTGGCACCTACCGGGGCCGGTTGGCACCCGCTGCCGGCCAGCGGCCGGCACTACCGGTTATTTCGGGGTGTGCAGCCGCTTCATCGCTTCGCTGAAATCGCCCTGCACCGCCAACGGCAGCACGTCGATCGCATCGTCGATGGCGCGGGAGATCAGTACTTCATCGTCCTTGGAGGGGCGTCCCAGCACCCAGCCCACCACGCGGTCCTTGTGGCCGGGATGGCCGATGCCCACGCGCAGGCGGTGAAACCTGCCATGGCCGAGCAGGCGGATGGTGTCACGCAGGCCGTTCTGGCCACCGTGTCCACCGTCGAACTTCAAGCGCGCCACGCCGGGCGCCAGGTCCAGTTCGTCGTGGGCCAGCAGGGTGTCCTCCGGCTCGATCTTCCAGAACCGCTGTGCGGCGGTGACCGACTTGCCGCTGAGGTTCATGAAGGTGGCCGGCTTGAGCAGCCACACGGTCTGTCCGGCAATGTCGACCTTGGCGGTCTCGCCAAACAACTTGCTGTCCACGTTCCATCGTGCACCGGCTTTTTCAGCCAGGGCCTCAACGAAATGAAACCCGGCATTGTGCCGGGTCCGGGCGTGCTCCGATCCGGGGTTGCCCAGACCGACGATCAGTCGCAATCCTGCCATCGTTCCATCCAGATACGGCGCCTGCCCTGAAGGACAGGCGCCGCGGGGTATTACTCGGCCGCTGCTTCTTCAGCGTCGGCAGCATCCTGCTTGCCGTGCTTGGCAGTGACGATGGCGTCGTCGTGGTCCTTGCCCAGCGCCAGCGCCGGGATTTCCACGCCCTTCGGCAGCTTGATGTCCGACAGGTACACAACGTCGCCAGCCTTCAGCTCGCCCAGGTCGACTTCGATCGACTCCGGCAGGTCCTTCGGCAGGCAGCTGATGGCCACTTCCTTCAGTTCGTGGGCGACCACGACGTCGGCAGCCTTGCCAGCCGGCGAGGTGTCTTCGTTGATGAAGTGCAGCGGAACCGAAGCGGTCAGCTTCTCATTCTCGTTCACGCGCAGGAAGTCCAGGTGCATGATCAGCTGCTTGTACGGATGGCGCTGCATGTCACGCAGCAGCACCTTCTGCACCTGGCCGTCCAGGTTCAGGTCCAGGATCGAGGCATAGAACCACTCGTTCTGCTGGGCCAGCCAGATTTCGTTGTGGTCCAGGCTGATGGCGACCGGTTCGGCGTTGCCGCCGTACACGATCGCCGGGATCACACCAGCGGTACGCAGGCGGCGGCTCGCACCCTTACGCTGCAGTTCACGCTTGGTGACCTTGATTTCATGGGTCTTCGACATTTTCGACTACTCGGTTGTTGCCTTGCCTTGCGGCTTGGCGGTTGAAGGCACTTCCGCGACCAGAAGCGCCCGGTGTGTCCCTGCCGTTGCCGGCGGGGACGAAAAATCAATCCACGTACAGCGAGCTGACCGACTCGCCGAAGGCGATGCGGCGCATCGTTTCGGCCAGCATTTCCGCCACGCTCAGCTGGCGGATCTTGCTGCACACCCGCGCGGCGTCCTTCAGCGGGATGGTGTCGGTCACCACCAGCTCATCGAGCTGGGAATTGGTGATGTTGTCCACCGCCGGGCCCGACAACACCGCGTGGGTGCAGTAGGCGGCGACCTTCAGCGCACCGCGCGCCTTCAGGGCAGCAGCAGCGGCGCACAGGGTGCCGGCGGTGTCGACGATGTCATCGACCATCACGCAGGTCTTGCCTTCGACGTCACCGATGATGTTCATCACGGTGGAGACGTTGGCGCGCGGACGGCGCTTGTCGATGATCGCCAGATCGGCGTCATCCAGGCGCTTGGCCACTGCACGGGCGCGGACCACGCCGCCCACGTCCGGCGACACCACGATCAGGTTCTCGGTGCCGTAGGCGCGCCAGATGTCGGCCAGCAGCAGCGGCGAGGCATACACGTTGTCGACCGGAATATCGAAGAAACCCTGGATCTGGTCGGCGTGCAGGTCGACGGTCAGCACGCGATCAGCGCCGGCGGTGCTGAACATCTTCGCCGCCAGCTTGGCGGTGATCGGCACGCGCGAGGAACGCATGCGGCGATCCTGGCGCGAGTAGCCGAAGTACGGCACCACGGCGGTCACGCTGGCCACCGATGCGCGCTTGAGCGCGTCGATCAGCACCAGCAGTTCCATCAGGTTTTCCGCGCTCGGCGCCGAGGTCGGCTGGATCACGAACACGTCCTGCTTGCGGACGTTCTCTTCGATTTCCACCTGCACTTCACCATCGGAGAAGTGCGAGACCAGCGCCTTGCCCGGGCGGACTCCCAGTTCCTTGCAGATGTTCTGCGCCAGACGTTTGTTGGCGTTGCCGGAAAAGACCAGCAGGTTCGGGGACTCTTGCATCATGATTGTCTCGGGCGGGGACGAGTGGCGGGGATCCGGTAGCGGCAAGGACCACGTCGGCCCCTGCTGCTGACAACACCGCGGCTGTTCCCACGTCCCGCGCAGGTGATGCGCTGGAAGGCGCGGACGCAGCCGCATTGGCAGGGGCGGGAGGATTCGAACCTCCGAATGCCAGGATCAAAACCTGGTGCCTTGGGCCTCTTGGCGACGCCCCTGCATTGATGAATCAGTGTTGCTCGAGTGCATCCAGCAGTGGCGAACGTGCAACGCCCGCAGCCACCCTTGCCCGCAACTCCTTCGACAACTTCGCTCGTCCCTGCTCGGCGGCAGCCTGCGAATCGAACTCGACGAAACAACCACTTCCCGAACCGGTCAGTCGTGCCGTGCCGATGTCGCTCAACGCAGCAAGCACCGCCTCGACGGCAGGCTCACGGCGGCGCAGCACCGGTTCGAACACGTTCCCGACCAGCAAGCCGGAAGCGAAGTCCTCTATTTTCGCCTGTGGACTGTCGCGCGTCAAATCCGGATCTGCGAACAGCAGCGGGGTCGGCACATGAACGCCCGGTTCGACCACCACATACCAGGCCTGCGGCAGGGTGATCGGCCGCAGCCGCTCGCCCACCCCCTCGGCCCAGGCGTTGTGGCCACGCACGAACACCGGCACATCGGCGCCGAGGCACAAGCCCAGCGCCGCCAGCGTATTTTCGTCCAGCCCCGCCCCCCAGAGCCGGTTCAGCACCACCAGCACGGTGGCCGCATCGGACGAACCGCCGCCGAAACCGCCGCCCGCAGGAACATTCTTTTCGACGACGATATCGACACCTTTCTCGACATTCGCCACCTCTTTGAGCAACCGCGCTGCCCGAACCGCCAGATCATCCGCCTCCGCGACACCGGCCAGGCCATCGCCCTGCCGCCGCACCTGGCCGTCTTCACGCAGGCGCAGGCCGATCCGGTCGCCCCAGTCGAGCAGGCGGAACACGGTCTGCAGCTCGTGGTAGCCGTCGGCACGGCGGCCGGTGATATGCAGGAACAGGTTCAGCTTGGCCGGGGCCGGCCACCAGGACCAGCCCGCGTCATCCACCCGCGCGTTCATGGCGCGCCCTGCCCCCACTGGTCGACCAGCAGGCGCACCTTGGCGTCACCATTGACCGCCTCGACCCTGCGCGGCAGGGCCGGACGCCCGGCTTCGGCCGGGTACCAGTCCAGATACTGGATCACCCAACCCATCTGCTGCATGCGCCGCGGACGGCCATCGGCATCACGCTCGATCTTTTCCGGCCCAACGCTGTCGCCGGCGACCAGGCCGCGTACCCAGTCCGGCAGCTGGTTGACCGGAATATCCCAGCCGGTGGCTTCCAGCAACAGGGCCTGCGCGTCTTCACCGTCTCGCGGACCACCGGCCAGTCCTTCCAGACGGCCGGCTTCATGATGGCTGTCGCCGCTCAACTTCCAGCTCTGGCGGGTGACCGGCGCGCTCAGTTCGACGACATAGCGTTGGCCTTCCTGTTTCCAGTCGATGCGGCCGCTGCCACCATCCTTGCCCTTGCTGACCGCCACCCGGCCCTGGAAATTCCACTCCGACGCCGATCGCAGCGCGTCCACGCGCGCGGCCTCGGCGGCGGCCGCTTCGGCGGAAACGGTGGTGACTACGGCCGGCGCCGGCGTTTTCTGCCGGCCAACGGTGGTACAGGCACTCAGGGCCAGGGTCACGGCCACCAGCAGCAGTGGCCGGATCGTGGAAACACTCATGGGTTGAATTTCTCGCGGGCGCGCAGCAGCGCGCGGTTTTCAGGGTCGAGTCTGGCCGCTTCCTCGAAGAAGTGACGGGCTTCATCGTGCTTGCCCAGCACCCACAGCACCTCGCCTACGTGGGCGGCGATTTCCGGGTCCTTGGCCAGCGTCCAGGCGCGGCGCAGCTGTACCAGCGCGTCGGCGTTGCGCCCCAGCCGATACAGCACCCAGCCATAGCTGTCGACGATGGCGGCGTTGTCCGGTTCGGCCACGCGTGCGCGGTCGATCAGTTCGAGCGCTTCCTGGTAGCGACCGGTCCGGTCGGCCAGGGTGTAGCCCAGTGCATTCAATGCCGGCACGTTCTCCGGCTCGGTCACCAGGATCTTGCGCAGGTCGGCCTCGGCACGGGCGATGTCATCGCGGCGCTCCCAGGCCAGCGCACGGGCATACAACAGGCCGTTTTCGTCCGGATACGCGGCCAGGCCACGGGCCAGTGCGTCGATCTCGCCGGGAAGGTCGTCGGCGCGCTGGCGCAGCTCGGCTTCCAGCAGATACGCATCGCGCCGCACATCGTCATCCACGCTGGCATCGGACTGGATGGCATGCACTTCATCCAGCGCCAGCGACTGCCGGCCCGCCAGACCCTGCGCATTGGCCGCGCGCAGGCGCGCTTCATTCAGCTCATCGCCGCCAGGAACGCTGTGATACCAGTTGACCGCCTCCGGGTAGCGCTTGAGGTACTCGGCGATCTTGCCCAGCAACAGGCGCTGCGCCGGGTCCGGCTTGGCCGCCTGCCGCGACAGTTCGTTGTACAGATTGGACAGCGCGGCCTTGTCGCCCTGCTTGGCCAGCAGCGAAGCGCGCATGCCCCACGTCTGCACATCCTGGGGACCGACCGCCAGCACGCGCTCGGCCGCTGCCGGCTGGCCGAGGCTGTCATAGGCGATGGCCACCGCGTTGCGCAGCTCCGGGTCCTGACGGGTCTTCGGCTCCACCCCATGCAGCAGCGACAGCGCCTGGTCGGTCTGGCCGGCCTGCTGCAGCTGGCTGGCGCGCAGCAACGCCACGCGTGGCTCCTCGGGGAAGCGCTTGACCACCTCATCGATCATGCGCCGTGCCAGCTCGGGCTTCTCCATGCGCAGTGCAAGGCGTCCAAACTCCTGCCAGGCCTCGATCTTCTGGGGAATGGCGTTGGCATCGACCAGCTCGCCCAGCACCTGGGCCGGCACGGCCGGATCGCGGCCACCGCCGATCAAGGCGCCCAGGGCGAACTTCCAGCCCTCATCCCCCGGGTCCTGCAACAAGGCCTGAAGCTCGCTGCGCGCAGCCTTCACATCGCCCTGGCGCATCGCCAGCGCACCGGCTGCGCTGCGCATCGCCAATGAGCGCGGCGCACGCTGCTGCCACAGGGCCAGGCCCTTGGCCGCGGCGCCATCTTCGTTGGCCAGCATGGCGATACGGGTCGCCCGCTCGGCCAGACCGGCGTCGCCGTCGGTCTGCTGGGCCGCCTGCAGGTACCAGCGCGCGGCCTCGGCCAGCTTGCCCGCCTGCAGGGCGAACTCGCCGGCCAGCACCGGCTCCAGCGCCAGTTCCTCAGTCACCGCAGGCCGTGCAGGCGCCTTGGCGGGCACCGCCGCCAGGGCCTGCGCACAGGCCAGAGACAGCAGCAGAACACTGGGGATGCGAATCAATGCGGGCATCGTCGGCATCGGGGCCTTAAAATGTCGTCCAATGGCCAGCAGCTTATCGCAAGCAACTGAACAATGACCCTGTGGGTGCTCGGACTGAATCACCAGACCGCACCGGTGGAACTGCGCGAACGCGCAGCCTTCGCCGGTGACGCGTTGCCGCGCGCGCTCGGTTCGCTGCGCGATACCCCGCAGATCGCCGAGGCGGTGCTGCTGTCCACCTGCAACCGCACCGAGCTGTATGCCGTGGCCGAGTCCGCGCAGGCGCTGGACCAGTGGCTGCAGAGCCAGGCTGGCGACCTGCAGGGCTACCTGTACCAGCACGCCGATGCCGATGCCGTGCGCCACCTGTTCCGGGTGGCGACGGGGCTGGATTCAATGGTGCTGGGTGAGCCGCAGATCCTGGGCCAGGTGAAGGACGCCTGGTCGACCGCGCGCGACCACGGCCTGCTCGGCCAACGCCTTGACCGCCTGTTCCAGCAGACGTTCTCGGTGGCCAAGCGCGCGCGTACCGATACCCAGGTCGGTGCCAACCCGGTATCGGTGGCCTCGGCAGCGGTGCGCCTGGCGCAGAATGCATTTGCCCGCCTTGACGATTCCACCGTGCTGCTGGTCGGCGCCGGCGAGACCATCGAGCTGGCCGCACGCCACCTCAGCGAAGGCAAGGTGCGGCGGCTGCTGATCGCCAACCGCACCCTCGCCCATGCGCAGGAACTGGCCAGCCGCCATGGCGGTGTGGCGCTGCCGCTGACCGAACTTGAGCGTCACCTGGCCGAGGCCGATGTGGTGTTCTCGGCCACCGCCGCCCGCGAACCGGTGATCCACCGTGCTGCAGTGGCCAACGCCCTGCGCGCACGCCGGCACAAGCCGATGCTGCTGTTCGACCTGGCCGTGCCGCGCGACATCGAAGCCGACGTTGCCAGTCTCAACGATGCGTTCCTGTATACCGTGGACGACCTCGAGCGCGCGGTGGAAGACAACCGCCGCAGCCGCCGCGAGGCGGCCGCCGAAGCCGAGACGATCATCGACCTGCAGGTCTCGCGCTTCGTCGAAACCCTGCAGGCCAGTGCCCACCAGGCACCGCTGCGGCAACTGCGCGCTTTCGGCGAGGCCACCCGTGCCGACCTGCTGGAGCGCGCGCGCCAGCAGCTGGCCAACGGCAAGCCGGCCGACGAAGTGCTGGAACTGCTTGCCCATGGATTGACCAACCGCCTGCTGCACCCGCCGACCGCCGCCCTGCGCGCGGCCGCGCTCAGCGGCGACGCCGACCTGACCCGCGCCGCCGAGCGCCTGTTCCCGGCTGCGCCGGGTTACCACCACCCACCTGTGAGAACCGATGACGCCGACCCTGCGCCGTAAGTTGGAAGCGCTGGCCGAGCGCCGCGAAGAACTGGAACGTCTGCTCGCCGAACCGGAGGTGGTCGCCAACAACGCGCGCTTCCGCGATCTTTCGCGTGAGTTTTCCCAGCTCGAACCGATCGCCACCGCGCTGGCCGATGAAGTGCGTGCCAAGGCCGACCTGGCCGCGGCCGAAAGCATGCGCACCGATCCGGACCTGCGCGAACTGGCCGACGAGGAGATCGCCGCCGCCCAGGCCCGCCTGCAGGACCTGGAGCAGGAGCTGGCACTACTGCTGGTGCCGCGCGACCCGCGCGATGAAGGCAACCTGTTCCTGGAAGTGCGCGCCGGCACCGGCGGCGACGAGGCGGCGATCTTCGCTGGCGACCTGTTCCGCATGTATGCCCGCTACGCCGAGCGACAGGGCTGGAAGGTCGAGATCGAATCGGACAACCCCGGCGAACATGGCGGCTACAAGGAAGTGGTGGCGCGCGTGGTCGGCCGGGGCGCGTTCTCGCGCCTGAAATTCGAATCGGGCACCCACCGCGTGCAGCGTGTGCCGGCCACCGAATCGCAGGGCCGCATCCACACCTCGGCGGCCACCGTGGCGATCATCCCGGAAGCCGACGAAGTCGATGAGATCGTCATCAACCCGGCTGACCTGAGGATTGATACCTACCGCTCCTCCGGCGCCGGTGGCCAGCACGTCAACAAGACCGAGTCGGCGATCCGCATCACCCACGTGCCCAGCGGCGTGGTGGTGGAGTGCCAGACCGAACGCAGCCAGCACGCCAACCGGGACAAGGCGATGAAACGCCTGAAGGCGCAGCTGCTCGATGCCGAGCGCCAGCGCCACGACGCAGCGCAAGCCGAATCTCGGCGCCTGCAGGTTGGCAGCGGCGACCGCAGCCAGCGCATCCGTACCTACAACTTCCCGCAGGGCCGGATCACCGATCACCGCGTGGAAGGGCTGACCCTGTACGACCTGCCCAACGTACTGGCCGGCGATCTCGATCCGCTGCTGCAGCGATTGAGCCACGAGCACCAGGTCGACGCCCTGGCCCAGCTTTCGGCGGGCTGACCAGCATGTCCGCCTGGCAGCAGCGGCAGCAACTGCAGCAGGCGATCACGCGCCAGCCCGGCGACTTCGTCGCCTGGGTGATGCTGGCTGACCTGGAACTGGAAGCCGGCGACATTGCGGCCGGTGAGCAGGCTGCGCGACGCGCGCTGCAGCTGCGGCCCAATCATCCTGAAGCGCTTGCCCGGCTCGGCCGGGTGGCGTGGATGGCAGGAGCGCATGCCGATGCCGCCACGCTGTTGGGCCAGGCCTCGGCGCTGGCACCGGAGCACCCGGGCATCGCGTTGTGGCTGGGGCACGCGCTGGAAGATGCCAACGATGCCGAAGGTGCATCAGCGGCCTATCGCCGCGCACATGCACTGATGCCCGATGAGCCGTATATCGCCGCGCAGCGCCTCGCCTGGCAGCGTCGCCTGTGCGATTGGCAGGACGTGGATGCGCTGGCCGATCAGGTGCGCGGTGCACTGGTGTCCGGCCAGGGCGTAGTAGAACCCTTCGCGTTTCTCAGCGAAGACGCCAGCGCGGCCGAACAGCTGGCCTGCGCGCGTGCACGCGCCGCCGCGGTGGCGGCATCGGTGCGGCCACTGCCGCCGGCGAAGCTGCGCGAACGAGGCCCACTTCGCGTGGGCTTGCTTTCCAACGGCTTCGGCGCCCATCCCACCGGATTGCTGACGGTGGCGCTGCTGGAGCAGATGAGCCGCGACCCGGCCCTGCAACTGCATCTGTTCGCGCTCAACGCGGACGATGGCAGCCGCATCCGCCAACGCCTGCAGGCCGCTACCCGGCTGCATGACGTGGTGGGATTGCGCCACGCCGATACGGCCGCGCGCATCCGTGCACAGGGCGTCGACCTGCTGCTGGACCTGCGCGGCTGGGGCGGTGGCGGCACGCCGGAAGTACTGGCGATGCGCCCTGCCCCGCTGCAGTTGAACTGGCTGGCCTACCCCGGCACCTCCGGTGCATCGTGGCTGGATGCAGTGATCGCTGACGACTTCGCGCTGCCGTCCTCGCTGGAACCGCACTACAGCGAACGCGTGCTGCGCCTGCCGCGCGCGTTCCAGCCCTCCGACAACACCCGCGTGCTGGAACCGGCGCCGGACCGTGCGGCGTGTGGGCTGCCCGCGCAGGGCACGGTGTTCTGCTGCTTCAACAACAGTTACAAACTCAACCCGCGCAGCATGGGCCGTGCGTTCGCGGTGCTGCAGGCAGTACCTGGCAGCGTGCTGTGGCTGCTGTCCGGCCCCGGCCAGGCCGATGCACGGCTGCGTTCCGCCGCCAAGGCTGCAGGACTGGATCCGGCGCGCCTGGTGTTCATGGCCAAGCTGCCGCATCCGCAGTATCTGGCCCGCTATCAGCTGGCCGACCTGTTCCTGGACACCAACCCGTACAACGCGCACACCACCGCATCGGATGCACTGTGGGCCGGCTGCCCGGTGCTGACCTGCCCCGGCGCTACCTTCGCCGCGCGCGTGGCCGGCAGCCTCAACCATCATCTGGGGCTGGAGCACATGAACGTCGCCGACGATGCGGCCTTCGTCGCCACCGCCAGTGCACTCGGCAACGACCCGGCCGCGCTGGCTGCCCTGCGTGCCGAACTGGCGCAGGCACGCGAGCGCAGCGGCTTGTTCGACATGACGGCCTTCGCGCGCGATCTGTCCTCACTGCTTCAGCAGTTGGCCCGCGAACAGGGCTGGCAGGGCCTCGACACGCCCTGACATCGCCCTGCGCTACGCTCGGGCTTCCCTCCCGCGTGGCATGACGATGGCCAAGCTCAAGCGCAAGGAATACGACGAACTGCTGCAGCCGCTGCAGCTGGAACTGACGGCGATGGCACGCTGGGTGCAGCACAGCGGGCAACGCCTGCTGGTGCTGTTCGAAGGACGCGATACCGCCGGCAAGGGCGGTGCGATCCAGGCCATCAGCCAGCACCTCAACCCACGCCAATGCAGGGTGGTGGCGTTGCCCAAGCCCACCGACCGCGAAGCCACGCAATGGTATTTCCAGCGCTACGCCACGCATCTGCCGGCCGCCGGCGAGATCGTGCTGATGGACCGCAGCTGGTACAACCGCGCGGGCGTGGAACGGGTGATGGGCTACTGCAGCGAGACCGAGTACCAGCAGTTCCTGCATCAGGCACCGGTGTTCGAACAACTGCTGGTGGATGACGGCATCCTGCTGTTCAAGTACTGGCTGTGCGTGGACCAGGAGCAGCAGGAGAAGCGTTTCGCCGAACGCCATCTTGATCCGTTGAAGGGGTGGAAGCTGTCGCCGGTGGATCTGAAGTCGCGCAGCAAGTACAGCGCGTACACCGAAGCGCGCGAGGCGATGCTGCGCGCGACCCATCGCGACGGTGCGCCGTGGACGCTGGTGGATTTCAACGACCAGCGGCTGGGTCGCCTGACTCTGGTCCGCAATCTGCTGGACCGGCTGCCGGACACGCGGGTGGATGTGCCTTTGCCCGAGCTGCCGAAACTGAAGGGCAAGCTGCATCGCGAGCACTACGACGTGCTGATGCCTATCGAGGATTTTCCGGTCGAAGAATAGGGTGGGTCGGCAGGGCTGTGCCCTGCACCTGCAGAGGCTTCAAGCAACGGCCGAAGCAACAGCAAAAGCGGCATTGCGTGGGATGGCGGGGCGGTGTCGGAGTGCGGGGACGCCGCAAGTACGTCTTTGTAGGCTTGGCAGCCGCATCCATGCGGCTGACACCCCGCACTCCGACACCGCCCCACCTTCGACAGATTTCCGGTGGCTGATGGATTCACGCCATGCGTGAATGTATGTCCATCGAAATCGAATATTTCGACAATTGAACGAAGAGCATCCACGCATGGCGTGGATCTACGTGTCGACCAAGGTCGACACCCATCAAGAGCAGGCCATGTAATTCCCGCAGCTTGCGGAGAATTGTCGAAGGCGGGGTGGGTCCGGTTGCGGGGGTGTGAGCCGCATGGATGCGGCGACCGAGCCTACAGGGACGTATTTACGGCGTCCCCCGCAACCGGACCCACCCCGCCTCCCCACAGGAAACCCGCTTTGGCTTTGGCTGTTGCTGTTGCTGTCGAGGTTGCCGGCCAGCGGCCGGCACTACCGCTTCGGTGGGTGCAGGGCGCAGCCCTGCCCCTCCCCTTATTTGGCAGCAGCAATCTGCTTTTCGATGTCCGCCGCGGTGACCGGGCCCAGGAAGCTGTGGGCCAGCTTGCCCTGCGGGTCGATCAGATGGGTCAGCGGCAGGCCACGCGGGGTGGCGAAGTCGGCCGGCGGGTCGAACGGATCGACGACCACGATCGGATAGGTCACCGGATGCTTGGTCAGGAACGCCTGCATCTCCGGAATCTCGATGTCCTCGTAGGCCAGGCCCACCACTTCGATGTTGCTGCGCATGGCATGCAACGCCGACAGCTCGGGCATTTCCTTGCGGCAGGGCGCGCACCAGGTCGCCCAGAAATTCACCACCACCCACTTGCCACGATGCGCGGCCAGGTCGTAATCGCTGCCATCGACGGCCTTCATCTTCAGCGTCGGGAACTCGGCAGTAACGCGCTCGGCGGGCGTATCCTCCACCGGCGCCGGCGCGGCCGGAGTCGGTGCCTGTGCCGGCGGCTGGCTGCTGGCCGGGGTCGGCTCCTGTGCGGGTTTGCAGGCGGCCAGGGCCAGCAGCGCAGCCAGCAGCAACGGGGTCTTGCAGGTCATGGGGCGTCTCCAGAATCAGGGTAGATGTCGCTGACGCGACGCTTGAGGCGTTCACGCAGCGGCAGGCGCAGTTCATCCAGTGCGGCCAAGGCGGCCCGGCCGAGGCTGTCATCGCGGTAAGGCAGGTGTTGTTCGGCCACCGGAATGCGCAGCTGCGTGCATTCGTACAGATCGCCCAGGCTGACCTGGTCCAGGTCGCGGGCCAGCAGCCACTCGCCGCGCTCATCGCGGCGCAGCAGACCGATGCCCTCCAGGTGGCAGGCCAGGTCCTGCAGCAGCGAGTCGGTCAGCATCGGTTCCAGCCGCAGGATCTCGTCGTCGGCCAGGCCCCTGCCCTTGGCGCGTGCATGCTGGAAGCGCCCGAGCAGGCGCAGCAGGCCATAGAACTCGTAGCCCTGCGGCAGGCGCAGTTCCACCGGCTGGTAGCGGAAAGCCGCCATTGACGACGCCAGCGACGCGCCCAGCAGCACGGCCACCCAGCAGAGGTAGATCCACAGCAGCAGGATCGGCACGAAGGCCACCGTGCCATACAGCTTCTGGTAGGACTGGAAGCTGCCCAGGTAGGCGCCGATGCCCCACTTCACCAGCTCCAGGATCACTGCGGCGAGAATCGCGCCCGGAACCGCATGGCGCCACTTCACGGTGTGGTGTGGCACCACCCGGAACATCAGGGTGATGCAGACGAATTCGATCAGGATCGGCGCCAGCCGCAAGGCGAGATCGGCCAGCCAGCGCCCCTCCTGCGTGCCGAAGAGCGGCATCGCGAACACCCGCGCCGACACCGCCAGCGATGCAGCGGCGAGCATCGCGCCCAAGGTCAGCACCGTCCAGTAGACCAGGAAGCGGGTCAGCCGCGGCCGACTGCTGCCGACGCGCCAGATCTGGTTGAAGGTCTCTTCAACACTGTTGAGGGTGATCAGCAGCGAGATGACCAGGGCGATGAAGCCGGCGGCAGTGAGCTGGCCGGCGCTGGCCGAGAACTGCCGCAGGTAGCCTTCGGCAGCGCGCGCGGCATTGGGCACGAAGTTGGAGAAGACGTAGTCGCTGAGCTGGTCGCTCCAGCGATCGAACACCGGGAAGGCCGAGAGCACGCCAAATACCACGATCGCCAACGGCACCAGCGCGAACACCGTGGTGTAGGCCAGCGCGGCGGCGGCCTGGAACAGGCGGTCGTCGAGGAAGCGGCGCCACAGGAAGCGGCCGAAGCTGGCGGCGCGTGCGCGATCCCGCGCGCGCTCCATCCACAAATTGAGCGTATCCAAAGGTTCCATCGGCGCAAGGGTACCCGATGCGGAATCGGTGCAGGATAGCCATACTGGCGTCCACACGATGAGGAGAGCTGGGCGCGATGGGCGAAATCCTGGTGCTGTACTACAGCCGCGGCGGTTCGGTGGCACGGCTGGCGCGCCAGATCGCGCGGGGCATCGGCGAGGTTCCGGGCATGGCAGCGCGGCTGCGCACGGTGCCGCCGGTGGCTGCCGTTACCCAGACCGCGCAGCCGCCGGTACCCGACGATGGCGCGCCCTATGTAAGCGTGCAGGACCTGGCGGAGTGCCAGGGACTGCTGCTGGGCAGCCCTACCCGTTTCGGCAACATGGCCGCGCCGGTCAAGCATTTCCTTGACGGCCTCGGCGCCGAATGGGTGAACGGCACGCTGGCCGGCAAGCCGGCCGGGGTGTTCACGTCCACTGCGTCGATGCATGGCGGCCAGGAGTCGACCCTGCTGTCGATGCAGGTACCGCTGCTGCACCACGGCTGCCTGATCGTCGGCATTCCGTTCACCGAGCCGGCGCTGAGCCACACCACCAGTGGCGGCACGCCGTATGGCGCCAGCCACGTGGCCGGCGCCGCCGACGACCCGCAACCCACCGACGATGAGGCGGTACTGGCGCGGGCGCTGGGCCGGCGCGTGGCCGACATCGCGCAGCGGCTGGCGCGATGAGCACCGCGCCGCGCACCGTGCTGCTGCTGGCCCTGATGGGGCTGGCGGCGCTGTTTGCCGGCTGGTTCATCAACGACAGGCACTGGCTGGCCACCCAGCTGGTGTTCACTGCGCCGCCGATGGCGCTGGCCATCGCCCTGCGGCTGGGCTGGCGCAAGGCCGGGTTCTGGGCGGCGGTGCTGGCCCTGGGCTGGTTCAGCCACGGCGTGATGAGCGCCTGGAGCCATCCCGAGACCCGCTGGCTGGCACTGATCGAAATCGTGCTGGCGCTGCTGGTGATCTTTTCGGCCAGCCTGCCCGGCCTGCGCGCCCGTTTCGGGCGGCGGCGCTGACGCTGCGCCCGGTGGGCCGTATCATCTGCGTTCCCGGCCCCGCGCCGCTGTACCTGCCTTGGTTTCGCGCATGCACATGATGGAAGAGCTCCTGGTCGTCACCACCGGTGGCACGATCGACAAGATCTATTTCGACGACAAGTCGGACTACCAGATCGGCGACCCGCAGATCGGCATGATCCTGCGCGAACTGGGGGTCACGTTCCGTTTCAACGTGATTCCGATCCTGCGCAAGGATTCGCTGCACATCAACGACGACGATCGTGAGCTGATCCGCGCGACGATCGCCGCGCAGCCCACCCGCCACGTGCTGGTGACCCACGGCACCGATTCGATGGTGCAGACCGGCAAGGTGCTGGCGACGATCCCGGACAAGACCATCGTGATGACCGGTGCGCTGAGCCCGGCGCGTTTCCGTGGTTCGGATGCGGAGTTCAACATCGGCTGTGCGATCGGTGCGGTGCAGTCGCTGCCGGCGGGGGTGTTCATCGCGATGAACGGCCGGATCTTCGACCCGCAGCATGTGCGCAAGAACGTGGCGGCGAACCGGTTCGAGTCGGTTTGAGGGATTAAGGCGCGCTGTCGCGCGGATGGGTTCAGCGTTTTGGTTGCTGCTGGGTTGAGAGGGTGATCCCCCCGACGCAGGACACGCCATAAACCCATCCCTGGGGCTCGATGGCGCCTTGCTCGTGTGCGCTGTCCTGCGCACACGGCAAGACCGGGGTTGGGCGTCCTGCCCAACCCGCCCGAGGCATGCCTCGGGCCCATGGCGCCAACGGTCCTGCGTCGGGGGATCACCCCCTCCTGACAGATCATCGCGCGCGGCCAGCAAGGTCAAGGGCAGAGCAAGGGCAAGGGCAAATGCACTGCTGCACATTGCTTTCTCCGCTTCGCCGTCCCCCCAAAAAAAACACCCCGGCCGAGGCCGGGGCGTGCCCATGGAGAGGGGCTTGGGCTCAGTACTGGGCGTTGACGGTCACGCCCGAGAAGGTGCTGTAGGCCTTCACCCGCACGTACCAGGTACCGGCGGTGGGGCTGTTGACGGTGCAGGTCTCATTGTTGCCGCTCAGGTACGGGCGGCAGGTGTAGACGGTGTCGGTCGGGGCACTGCCCTGGCGCAGGTACAGGTCGGCATCACCGCTGCCGCCGCTGATCGCCACGCGCAGCTGCGTGCTGCCAGCCGGGACGTTGACGGTATAGCTGAGCGATGCGCCGCTGGCTGCGCCGAGGCCGGTAACCGGCACGTTGTTCTGCAGCACGGTGCCACCCGGGTTGGGCGTGGTGCCGTTGATCGCGGCAGTCACCGCGGCATCGGCGTCGATGATGCCGGCGCCGCAACCACCCGAGCACGCACCCGGCAGCGGACGCGCGGTGCTCTTGATGATGCTTTCCACCTGCGCCGGGCTGAGCGGGCTCGGTGCCACCGACTGCATCAGTGCAACCACGCCCGCCACGTGCGGTGCCGCCATCGAGGTGCCGTTGTAGGACGCATAGCTGGCGCTGCCCGGGGTGGTGGTGCCGCTGTTGAGGGTGGACAGGATGCTCTGGCCCGGTGCGGAGATGTCGATGCCGGTGCCGTAGTTGGAGAAGCTGGCACGCGCACCCGCCGAGGTGGTGGCCGCCACGGCGATCACGTTCGGGCAGTTCGCCGGTACCGCGCTGGAGACATTGGTGTTGCTGTTGCCGGCAGCGACCACCACGGTGGTGCCGCGGCCGACCGCGCCGTTGATCGCGTTCTGGTAAGTGGTCGAGCAGCTGCCGCCGCCGCCCAGCGACATGTTGATGACCTCGGCCGGATTGGCATTGGCCGGCACACCGCTGACCGTGCCACCGGAGGCCCAGACGATCGCGTCGGCGATGTCGGAGGTGTAGCCGCCGCACTTGCCGAGCACGCGCACCGGCACGACCTTGGCGTTGAAGGCGGTACCGGCCACGCCGGTGCTGTTGTTGGTCACCGCAGCGACCGTGCCGGCCACGTGGGTGCCATGCCAGCTGGAGTTGGAGGCCGGAATGCCCGAGCCGCACTCGTTGGCGCCGTACCAGTCACCCTCATCGTTGGGATTGCTGTCACGGCCACCGCCATCGCGCGCCATCGCCGCGTCGCTGATGAAGTCATAGCCGGGCAGGATGTTGGCGTTGAGGTCGGCATGGTTGGTGATGCCGGTATCGATCACGGCCACGACCACGCCGGTACCGGTGGCCTTGTCCCAGGCCGGACGCACGTTGATCGAGGCGTTGGACGTACCGAAGCCCCATTGCTCGCTGAAACGGGTGTCGTTGGGGGTCAGCGTCGCGCGCATGATCTGGTCGACTTCGACGTATTCGACGTTCGGGTCGGCGGCCAGCTTGCGCATCAGCAGCTCGGATTCGGCCTGGTCCAGCGCACGGTCGGTCCTGACCACGGTGGAGCCGACGGCAAGCCTGCGGACCTGCTGCAGGCCCAGCGCGCGGCCCTGGCTGCTGGCGATGCCGGCAGCGGCCGTCTTCAGCGAAGAGGCCAGCGCGGTGGTGTTGGCCACCGGCGCACTGCCGTCGCGGTACTTCACGATGAAGCGCTGGTGGGTCGGCGCGGACTGCAGGCCGCTGAGCTGGACATCACCGGCCAGCGCAGGCGTGGCCAGCAGCAGCGATGACAGGACGGACGCACCAAGGACCACCCACACACGACGCACACGCGGTTGCGTTACCTGGGACATCGGATTTCCCTTCTAATGGTAGGAATGCCGGAATCGGCAGAAGCACCGGCCTGAACCGTGGGCTGGCTTGCGATGGCGAGGTTCGGGTCCGGCGAGCCAGCGGATTCCCCTGACCATCCGCTGTGTTGATGACGCTAGTGGCTCAAACCGGACACCACAAGATTTTCAGCGTCTTTTCAGCAAGATGAAATGTTGGATCTGAGACTTTCCGGGTCGAGGGTTTGTGAAGGTGAAGGAACTTTCGCGTCAGCTGCACGTACCTGACTGCGGAATGTCCTGTCCCGCCATGTCTTTGCCGACATCGGCGAACAGCCGCCGGGCATGGCCCGGCGCTACCGTGGTACGCGTACATTCGCCGGGCATCGCCGCGCGCTGGCGGGAGCCGTTGATCCTGGTAGCGCCGGGCCATGCCCGGCGGACGTACGCCTGAAACGCAGAAAGCCCGTCGCAGGGACGGGCTTTCCGGGGATGCGGCCGGGGGTAACCCGACGCCAGCGTTCAGCGCAGGCGATCAGCCCAGCTTGACCAGCCAGCCGTGGCGGTCCGGCAGGCGACCGTACTGGATGTCGGTCAGTTCCTTGCGCAGCGACATGGTCACTTCGCCGGCCGGCGCATTGATGTCGCCCACCGAGAAGCCTTCGCCCTTGAGCTGGCCGATCGGGGTGACCACCGCAGCGGTACCGCAGGCGAACACTTCGGCGATCTCGCCGGAGGTCACGCCCTGCTTCCACTCATCGATGGTGACCTTGCGCTCTTCGACCTTCATGCCGCGGTCGCGGGCCAGCTGCAGGATGCTCTCGCGGGTGATGCCCTCGAGGATGCTGCCGGACAGTTCCGGCGTGACCAGCGTGCCGTCCTTGTAGACCAGGAACACGTTCATGCCGCCCAGTTCTTCCAGGTACTTGCCTTCGACCGGGTCCAGGAACAGCACCTGCGAGCAGCCCTGTGCCTGCGCCTTCTGCTGCGGCAACAGCGACGCGGCGTAGTTGCCACCGCACTTGGCCGCACCGGTACCGCCCTTGGCCGCACGCGCGTACTCGGTGGACAGCCAGATCGACACCGGGGCGACGCCCTTGGCGAAGTAAGGGCCAGCAGGGCTGGCGATGACGTAGTAGCCGGCCTTGTGCGCGCCGCGCACGCCAAGGAACGCTTCATCGCCGATCATGAACGGACGGAAATACAGGCTCGACTCATCGGCCGACGGCACCCAGGCGCTGTCGACGGCGATCATCTGCTTCAGCGATTCGACGAAGATCTCCACCGGCAGTTCCGGCAGCGCCAGGCGCTGCGCCGAACGCTGCAGGCGACGGCCGTTGGCATCGGGGCGGAAGGTCCAGATCGAACCATCGGCATGGCGGTAGGCCTTGATGCCTTCGAAGATCTCCTGGCCGTAGTGCAGCACGGCCGCGGCCGGGTCCAGCTGCAGCGGACCATAAGCGCGCACGTTGGCGTTGTGCCAGCCGGCATCCTTGTCCCAGCGCACTTCCACCATGTGGTCGGTGAAGTGCAGGCCGAAGCCCGGCTTCTCCAGGATCTGGGCGCGCTCTTCAGCGCTGCGCGGGTGGTCCGAACGGGTGACGGCGAAGCTGGGAATGGACTGGGACACCGGAGATTTCCTGTTCTGGTTGCGGGTAATGCCGGGCCCGCGTCACTGCGGGCCGTGGGTCAAAGCATGCCGGTTTCGAGACGTGCGGCCTCGGACATCATGTGCTGGTTCCACGGCGGGTCGAAGACCAGCTCGACGTCGGCCTCGGCCACCGTCGGGATCATTTCAAGCTTGCTGCGAACGTCGTCAACCAGAATGTCGCCCATGCCGCACGCAGGCGCGGTCAGGGTCATCTTCACGTCGATCTCGCGCTGCCCTTCGTCGAGGTGCTTGATCTCCACCTCGTAGACCAGACCCAGTTCGACGATGTTGACCGGAATTTCCGGGTCGAAACAGGTGCGCAGCTGCTGCCAGACCAGTTGTTCGACCTGCTCGTCGCTGGCATCGTCGGGCAGTTCCAGCGGTGCCGGCGCCTCCTTGCCGATGGCATCGCCATCCTTGCCGGCGATGCGGAACAGATTGCCCTCGACGAACACCGAATAACTGCCGCCCAGCGCCTGGGTGATGTACCCATAGCTGCCGGCGGGCAAGGTCACGGTGTCGCCCTGCGGGACCATCACGGCCTCGCAATCGCGTTCGAAGTGGACAGGTTCGCTGCTACGGGAATACATGGGGACCGATATGGGGCTGCGGCATAAGCCACGCAAGCGGTCATTCTAGCGTAGGCGCCCCGCCCTCGCCGGTGCACTGCGGCAAACCACAGTATCCTGTGGGCGACCTTCAGGAGCTTCGATGTCCTCCAATGCCGCACGCGCCAGGACCGTTACCTGGCTCTGGCCCTTCATGTTGTTGCTGGCGCTGGCCACCGCCCCCCTCGCCTGGATGCTGATCGCCCTGTTCACCGGCCGTCCGGTCGGCTGGATGGCGGTACTGACCGCCCTGGAACTGGTGTTCATGCTGCGTCTGGGCACGCTCGGTCCCGGCAAGCTGCGCATCGCCCTGGTCGTGCTGGGCACGCTGCTGGTGGCCGCGATCTCGAACTGGGCGATCGCCAGTGCCTGGATGGGCGGCTCGATGGGCCTGAACCCCTGGGACGCCTCGCTGCGGATGGGCCCGCACCTCGCCTGGACGCTGATCACCCTGGCCAATGGCGTGGTCGAGTGGCTGTGGCTGGCGGTGGCCGTGGTGGTCGGAGCCTGGCTGGCGCGGTAAACGCCCCAAGCTGGATCCACGCCATGCGTGGATGGCGGGTAGCGCCGGGCCATGCCCGGCGAGCGCAGCGGTCTGCACGCAAAGCCGCCGGGCATGGCCCGGCGCTACCGCACTGCCTCAATGCCCGCCGTCGAGCGCCTTCAGCTCGCTGACCAGCGACGCCGCTGCCTCGGCACCATCGCCGTACAGCATGCGGGTGTTGTCGGCATAGAACAGCGCATTCTCGATACCGGCAAAGCCGGTGCCCTTGCCCCGCTTGATCACCACCACGTTGCGGGCATTTACCACGTCCAGTACCGGCATGCCGTAGATCGGACTGGCCGGATCGGTGCGCGCCACCGGGTTGACCACGTCGTTGGCGCCGATCACCAGCACCACGTCGGTAGTGGCGAACTCGGGATTGATGTCGTCCATGTCCGCGATCAGGTCGTACGGCACCCCCGCTTCGGCCAGCAGCACGTTCATGTGCCCGGGCATGCGCCCGGCCACCGGGTGGATGGCGAACTTGACCTTCACCCCGCGCGTGATCAGCCGCTGCGCCAGCTCCCAGATCTTGTGCTGGGCCTGGGCCACGGCCATGCCATAGCCGGGCACGATCACCACGCGTTCGGCAAAGCCCATCATCGCTGCCACGTCGGCCGCCTCGATGGGCTTCTGCGAACCGGAAATCGCCTGCGCCTCACCACCGGCGCCACCACCGAAGTTGGAGAACAGCACGTTGCGGATCGGCCGGTTCATGGCCTTGGCCATCAACCGGGTCAGCAGGATGCCGGCCGCACCGACCATCATGCCGGCGATGATCAGCGCCTCGTTGCCCAGCACGTAGCCTTCGAACGACACCGCCAGGCCGGTGAACGCGTTGTACAGCGAGATCACCACCGGCATGTCGGCGCCACCGATCGGCAACGTCATCAACACGCCCAGCGCCAGTGCCAGCACGAAGAAGGCGACGATCGCCCACGTGCTGAGCGTACTGGCGGCGATGATGCCCAGCACCACCACGGCCAGCGCCACCAGCAGGTTCATCACCTGCTGGCCCGGCCAGGTCACGCGCTTGTCGAGGCGACCATCGAGTTTGGCCCAGGCGATCACCGAGCCGGACAGCGACACCGCACCGATCGCCGCGCCCACCACCGCCAGCACCAGCACCGTGCCGGACGGCTGCCGCGCGGCCAGATCGGCCAGCGCCTGCGCACTCCAGTGGGTGGTATCGCGGTTGGCCAGGAACGCATAGCGCAGCAGTTCCACCGCACCGATGGCGGCCGCCGAGCCGCCGCCCATGCCGTTGTACAGCGCGACCATCTGCGGCATGTCGGTGACGGCGACCTTGCCCGCCGACCACCAGGCCAGGCCGGCCCCCAGCAGCAGTGCCACCAGGATCAGCGGCACGTTGTGCAGTTCGGGCAGGAAGAAGGTCGCCACCGTGGCCAGCAACATGCCCAGCCCCGCCCAGCGGATACCGCTGCTTGCGGTCATCGGCGAGGCCATGCGCTGCAGGCCGAGCAGGAACAGGGTGGCGGCGACCAGGTAGCTGGCCTTGACCAGCCAATCGAGCAGTTCGACGGTGCTGATGTTCAAGCCTGCGGCTCCTTCGGTTCATCGTTGCCGGCCTTGCGCACGCTCGGCTTGAACATTTCCAGCATGCGCGCGGTGACCACATAGCCGCCGGCGGCGTTGCCGGCGCCGAGCACCACGGCAAGGAACCCCAGCACCTTCTCCAACGGCGTCTGTGCGTGCCCCAGCACCACCATCGCGCCGATCAGCACGATGCCATGGATGAAGTTGGAGCCCGACATCAACGGGGTATGCAGGATCACCGGGACCCGGGAAATGATCACGTGGCCGGCAATGGCGGCCAGCATGAAGATGTACAGCGCCACGAACCCGTCACTCACCGGCAACGCTCCTGCTCTGTCTTCGTCGCCCCATCATAACCATGGGCTGAACCCTGCGCGCGTCCCGGTCAACCACGGCCGCGCTCACGCGTTGTCGATGGTGACCCCTGCCGAGGAACCGTACCCTGTGCTGGTGAGCAGCCCTGTCCCCTCAACCACCGATGCCGACGCCGTTCCGGCCTCGCTGGAAGCATTCCTGGCCAGCGTCGGGCCGCGCGCCTTCCGCTTCGCCGAGGCCGGCCTGCGCCAGCGTGATGACGCGCTGGATGCGGTGCAGGACGCGCTGCTGCGCATGCTGGACTATGCCGACAAGCCGGCCGCCGAGTGGGCGCCGTTGTTCTGGAGCATCCTGCGCCGGCGGGTGATCGACCTGCAGCGCCGCCGCCGCTTCCGCCTGCCGTTCTGGCGCGACAACCAGGATGCCGATGGCGGCGAGATCGACTGGGCCGACCCCGCACCGGACCCTTCGCAGGCGCACGAGCAGCGCCAGCAGTACCAGCAGCTGGTGCAGGCACTGCGCGACCTGCCCGCCCGCCAGCGCGAGGCATTCACCCTGCGCGTGCTGCAGGACCTGGACGGGGCCACCACCGCCCGCGCCATGGGCTGCAGCGAAGGCGCGGTAAAGACCCATCTGGCGCGCGCCCGACAGGCGCTGCAGAATCAACTGGAGATGCACCCGTGAACCGCCCCCAGCCTTCCGATGACGCCCTGCGCAGCCTGCACGCGCAGTCGCTGCAAGCGCTGTCGCCGGCCACCCTGGCACGCCTGCGCAGTGCCCGTCACAACGCCGGTGCGGCGCGCGCCGGTCGCTGGCGCTGGTGGCTGGCCAGCGCCTGTTCGCTGGTGATCGCGCTGGGCATCGGCGTCCAGTTCGTCGGCCCGGGCGATCATCAGGGCCCGATCAGCACGCCGATCATCGCTGCGGAAGAAGACAATGGCGTGCTGTACGACGAGAATCCCGATCTGTACCTGTGGCTGGGCGACAACGACCTGGCGATGGAGTGAACCATGCTGCGATACCCCTCCCTGCCCCTGCTGATCGCCCTGACCCTGCTGCCCGCTGCATCGGCACTGGCGCAGGCCACCGCGCCAGCGCCTGCCGCGCGGCCGGCACCAGCTGCCGCGCCGCTGCCGAACTGGGAACAGCTGAGCCCGGCCCAGCGCGAAGCGCTGTTGGCACCGCTGCGTGACCGCTGGAACGGCGCCGATTCCGCGCAGCGCCAGCGCATGCTGTCGCACGGCCAGCGCTGGCAGTCGATGAGCCCGGAAGAACGCGACAAGGCCCGCCGCGGCCTGCGCCGCTTCGAGCACATGAGCCCGGAACAGCGTGAGCAGGCCCGGGCGTTGTTCGGCCAGATGCGTGACCTCAGCCCGGCCCAGCGCGATGCCATGCGCGAGCGCTGGTCGCAGATGACCGCAGACGAACGCAGGGAATGGGTGCGGGACAACCCGCCGCCGGCGAAGCCGCGGTAACCCCTATCGAAGCGGTAGCGCCGGGCCATGCCCGGCGGATTCACCGGATGCCGCTGCGCTAGCCGGGCATGGCCCGGCACTACCGACTCAGGCCTGCCAGCGCGTTTTCGCCAGCAGCTCATCTTCCCAGTCGAAGCCCAGCTGGCCGTCGCGCACGAACAGGGCGACGAAGTTCATCAGGTTGCGCGCATACATCTCGCTGGCCTGGGTGGCACCCCGGCTGGCCAGGCCCAGCGGGCCATCGATGGTCACGCCCTGGTGCTCGATGCATTGGCCGGGCTCGGTCAACGCGCAGTTGCCACCGCTCTCGGCGGCCAGATCGACGATCACGCTGCCGGCGGCCATGCCTTCGACCATCGCGGCGGTGACGATCGTCGGCGCCTGACGTCCCGGCACCGCGGCAGTGCAGATCACCACGTCCACGCTGCGCAGGTGGTCGCCAAGACGGCGCTGCTGTTCCCCACGCTCTTCATCGGTCAGCGCCCGCGCATAACCGCCCTCGCCGACCGCGCTCACCCCCAGGTCGAGGAAGCGCGCACCGAGCGACTGGATCTGTTCGCGGGTTTCCGGGCGCACGTCGAAGCCCTCCACCTGCGCACCCAGGCGGCGCGAGGTGGCAATGGCCTGCAGGCCGGCGACACCGGCGCCGATCACCAGCACCTTGGCTGGACGCACGGTACCGGCCGCCGTGGTCAGCATCGGGAAGAAGCGCGGCGCACGTTCGGCAGCGATCAATGCCGCCTTGTAGCCGGCCATGCCGGCCTGCGAACTGAGTACGTCCATCGCCTGTGCGCGCGTGGTGCGCGGCAGCTGCTGCAGCGGGAACAGGTGCAGGCGGTCATCCGATGCCAATGCGGCCAACGCAGGGTCGGCCGCCGGGGTCAGCAGGCCGACCACACTGGCGCCCGGCTTGAGCTGGGCCAGCACCTCGGCCGGTGGCGCCTGCACGCACAGCAGGATGTCGATCTCGGCCCAACGGGCGGCGTCGAAGGCGCGGGCACCTGCGTCGTCGTAGGCGGCATCGGTGAAACCGGCCGTCTGGCCCGCACCCGGCTGATACCACACGGTGATGCCCAGCGCACCGAGCTTGCGCGCCGTTTCCGGCGTGAGCGCAACGCGTCGTTCGCCCGGCGCGGTCTCCTTGATCCCCAGCAACGCCACGGCCATGCAGATTCCCGCTGATCGGTGAGTGGGTCCGATCCTAGCAGGCGTACGTGGCTCAGTGCAGCGTCGCACCACCCGGGTCGAGGCGGTCGAGCACGCCCTGCATGGCGCTGTCGAAGGCGCCATCGTCGATGTGGGGACGCAGGCGACCCAGCCGCACCATCACCGCCAGTTCCTCGGGTGAGGCCACGCAGAAGCGCACGCCACGCCGGTTGACGAACAGCAGGCGCGAGGAAATCGGGCTGATCCACGACAGTTTGCCCGCCTGCACCTTGCCATCCTTGTCGACGAAGTCCAGCCAGTTGCCGATCTCCATCCGGCGGAAGCGGTCGGCATCGGCATTGTCGAAATCGTCGGTATTGAAGGTACCGCCCAGTTCCACTGCCGGTGTTTCCGGGGCCGGCGGCGCGGGCAGCACCACCTGCGGCAGCTCCGGCAACGCGCGCTGCAGCTCCGGTCGCGATTCGGCGATGCCCTGCAATGTGTCGTGCAGCGCATCGATGGCTGCGGTGGCTGCGTCGCCATGCACGCCGACGCTGGCAAACACCTTGGCCAGCATCGGCTGCCAGGCCTGCAGCCACGGCTTGCCGACGATCTGCCGGCGGGCCTCGGCCACTTCCTCAAGCAGGCCATCAGCCAGGGTCAGCGCCTCGGCCACCGAGGCACCCTCCTCGCCCTCGCGCAGCAGCGCCAGGGTCAGATGGTGCTGCCAGGGCTGGCGCAGGAACTCGGCGATGGCCGGCGGCAGGGTGGCATCGCCGATGCGGCGATCCAGTTCGGCGCCGGCACGGGTGCGGGCCATTTCCAGCTTTTCCTGGCCGCGCTGGGTCTCGGCGGCCCGCCGCTCGGCGATTTCCACGCGACGGCGGTGCTGTACCAGGAAATCGCGGAATTCTTCTTCCAGGGTCAGGAAGATCGCCAGGTTCTCGTTGAACTCGGCGACCAGCCGCTCGATGATCTCCTCCACCTTGGCCATCAGCATGCGTTCGGCCTGGCTTTCGCCGGTGTTGCCCTCGCAGGCTTCGGCCAGCGAGTTGAGCAGCTTGCGCGCCGGATGGGTCTTCTGCACGAACATGCGGCGGTCCAGCATCGCCACCTTCACGAACGGAACCACCAGGCGGCCGATCAGCTCGCGCGAGCGGCCTTCCAGTTCGCGCTCATCGAGCATCACGTCGAACAGCATGCCGACCAGGTCGATCGCATCCTCGTCCTGCGCGTCCAGCCGGGTCTGGCCCGGGTCGACGCCCAGCCGGGTAGCGCTGGACAGCACTTCGCTCTTCAGCCGCTGCGCCAACGATTCGCCGTCCTCGCCGATCGCCGCACGCAGGGTCGCACTGGGCGTGGCCTGCAGCAGCGACAGCACCGACATCATTTCGCGCTGGCTCAACGGGCGATGCTGGCCGACCGCGACCTGCGCCGCAGAGGTTGCGTCGTCGCGCACGTGGCGGGTCTGCTGCAGCAGTTCGTGCAGGGCTTCCAGCAACATGCCCTGCTGGCCGGAATAGGCTTCACCGGACGGGTTCTCCTCGCCACCAGCATGTTGCTGCATGTGGCCACGACGCTCCGACCAGCGCGCGGCAAATCGCTGCGCCCAGGCCGGTGCGGCCTGTTCGTCGTCATTGAATTCGTTGTCAACGCCCGGTGCCGTGCGCTGCTCGACCAGATCATCCAGGCCATGCGGAACGTGCTGCGCCGGGGCCGGCGCAAGTGGTCGGCGCGGCGCACCCATCTGCGACATCACCCCGGCCGCAGCCAGGTGCTCGTCCAGCTTCTCGTAGATGCGGCCTACCGGCGCGCGCAGGTCGCGCTCGCACAGCTTGATCAGCACCAGGTGTACTTCCGGGGCCAGCTCACAGCCGGCGAAGGCTTCGTGGATGGCCACGCCCAGATGCTCGGGGCTGATCGGGTTGCGGTCGGCGTCGAGTTCGATACCGCCGCCCAGCCAGCCCAGGCGGCGGTCGAGCCGCGCCAGCACCGGCTTGAAGTCGCGCAGCAGCACGGTGGCGAAGTTGCGCACCGCCAACCGCGATTCCAGTACATGTTCCGGCACCAGGCTCAGGCCATCCTGGGCCTGCCCGGCCAGGGTCAGCTCGGCAGAGAGCGGCTCGCCTGCAGCCAGACCGTCCCAGGCATGGCCAAGATGGCCGGCAAAGCCAGCGGCAATCTCCTCACGGCGGCGGCGCAGCTCGCGCATCGCGTCCAGGAACAGCAACTGCGACGAGCCGGCATTGCCGGCACGGTCGAACAGGGCATCGTCGAAGCGGGCCAGTGCCGCGCCAAAGGCCTGGCACAACGCCGGCAGGACGATGTCCCGGGCAAGCTGGAGCTGGGCCGGGTCACGGCCCGGCGATCCCATCGGAGTGGGCGCGCTCATCATTCGGGAAGGCTCCCCACCTTCTCTGGTGCGACAGACATCATGGACATCGCGACGGCCGGTACACCCCATGCACCGGTCCCTCGATGGTAGGCCGCCCAGCCCATCGCGGACAGTGAAACAGTCCTCACTTCAAACCTCATGAACGGCGGCCCGGCAATATTACGTATCGTAAGCCGTGCGGGGCCTGCGAGGCGAGGGGAAGCGGGGCTCCGTGATCCGCCAGTGGCATGATGTTCATCACAGTTTGCTATTCAGGGGTCTGACGCGACACAAACGGCGTCATCTACCTCCCCGACTATAATCAGCGACCCGTGATGACCGGTTCAGACTCCATGCCCGACCCTGCCGCCCTGCTTGCCCTGGATGCCCGCCGCTCGGTGCCCTCGCGGCAACTGGGCGAGCCCGGACCGGACCCGGCCACCCTGCAGCGGATGCTGACCTCGGCGGTCCGCGTGCCCGACCACGGCAAGCGCGTACCGTTCCGCTTCCTGAAGATCGCCGGCGATGCGCGTCACACTCTGGGCGACTTCCTGGCCGCGCGCAGCCGTGAGCGCGACCCGCATGCCGGCGACGCCGTGTTCGAGAAGGACCGCCAGCGCTTCAGCCATGCACCGCTGGTGATCGTGGTGGTGGCCAGCCCCCGCCCGGACCCGAAGGTACCGGCACAGGAACAGCTGATGACCGCCGGCTGTGTGTGCTTTGCTCTGTTGCAGGCGGCACAGGCGCTGGGCTTCGGCGCGCAGTGGCTGACCGCATGGATGGCCTTCGATCCTGCCGTGCACGCCCACCTGGGGCTGGCCGAGGGCGAAGGCATTGCCGGCTTCATCCACATCGGCACGCCCAAGGCCGAAGTCCCCGAGCGCGAGCGCCCCGATGCCGCGGCCCTGCTGCAGGACTGGACCGGCCAGTGAACGCCGTGATTCCCGTGGCGATACCGCCGCCGCTGTACCTGGTCGACGCCAGCATCTACGTGTTCCGCGCCTGGCATTCGCTGCCGGACGAATTCCAGGACAGCCAGGGCTGGCCGACCAACGCCGTGCACGGCTTCGCCCGTTTCCTGCTGGACCTGCTGGAGCGCGAACGCCCCCGGCACATCGCCATCGCCTTCGACGAAGCACTGGACAGCGGCTTCCGCCACCGCCTGTACCCGGCCTACAAGGCCAACCGGGACCCGGCGCCGGAAGCGCTCAAGCGCCAGTTCGTGCACTGCAAGGCGCTGTGCGCAGCGCTCGGCCTGGTGGTACTGGCGCATCATGATTACGAAGCCGACGACCTGATCGGCAGCGCCCTGCATGGCCACCGCAGCAGCCATCGCGGCGTGATCATTTCCGCCGACAAGGACCTGTCGCAGCTGCTGCTCGACCATGACGAGCAATGGGATTACGCACGCAACCAGCGCTGGGACGTGGCCGGGGTCAAGGCCCGGCACGGCGTGCACGCGCACCAGATCGCCGATTACCTGGCGCTGTGCGGCGATGCGGTCGACAACATTCCGGGCATCAGCGGTGTCGGTGCCAAGTCGGCGGCCGTGCTGCTGGCCCATTTCGGCAGCATGGACGTGCTGTACGAACGCCTGGACGAAGTGCCGTTCCTGCGCCTGCGCGGCGCGGCCCAGATGGCCGTGCGCCTGCGCGAGCAGCGCGAGCACGCCCAGCTCTGGCGCCAGCTGACCACCATCGCCCTGGACGCACCCTTGGAAGGCTGCCAGCCCGGCATGCCGCGCCAGGCGGCCGATCCAGAGCTGCTCGGCGGCCTGTGCCAGACCCTGCGCTTCGGCCCCATGACCCGCCGCCGGCTGTTCAGTGCCGCCGGCATTTCCGACCCCTTCCCTACTTCCAGCGAGCCCGCATGAGCCAGCGCAACACCGAAGCACCGCGTGTCGTCTACGAAGGCAAGTACCAGCGCATGGTCGTGCGTGGCAGCTGGGAATACAGCGAACGCACCCACGCCGGCGGCCTGGCCGCGATCATCATTGCCGTCACCCCCGAGGACAAGGTGCTGTTCGTCGAGCAGTTCCGCGTGCCGCTGCAGGCGTCGACCATCGAGATGCCGGCCGGGCTGGTCGGCGACATCGATGCGGGCGAGTCCATCGAAGTTTCCGCTGTACGCGAGCTGGAAGAGGAAACCGGCTGGACCGCCGAGCACGCCGAAGTGCTGATGATCGGCCCCACCTCCTCCGGTGCCAGCAGCGAGAAGATCGCCTTCGTGCGTGCCACCGGCCTGCGTCGCATCGGCGAAGGCGGCGGCGACGAGAGCGAGGACATCACCGTGCATGAAGTGCCGCGCACGCAGGCGGCCGCCTGGCTGGTGCAGAAAATGGCCGAAGGCTATGAAGCCGATGCCAAGCTGTGGGCCGGCCTGTGGATGATCGAGCACCACCTGGACGGCCGGCCCCGTGGCTGACGCCGGCCTGCACGCGCTGCCGGCACTGCTGGGTGCCGACGATCCGGCGATCTTCAGCGTGCACCGTGCGCAGGGCGCCTCACCGTTCCTGCTGCTGGCCGACCATGCCGGCCAACAGGTGCCGCGTGCACTGGCCGACCTTGGATTGCCGCAGGCCGAACTGGACCGGCATATCGGCTGGGACATCGGCATCGGCGGCACCACCCGTGCATTGGCCGAGCGGCTGGATGCGTGGGCGATCGAGCAGACCTATTCGCGGCTGCTGATCGACTGCAACCGGCCGTTGGTTTCGCCCACGCTGATTCCCGAGGTCAGCGACCACACCGTGGTGCCGGGCAATGCCGGGCTGTCGCCCGCACAGCGGCAGCAGCGCATCGATGCGATCCACGCGCCCTACCATGCACGCATCGATGCCGAACTGGAGGCGCGCCGCGATGCGGGACGGCCGACGCTGCTGGTGATGATGCACAGCTTCACCCCGGTGATGAACGGCATGCAGCGCCCCTGGCACGCCGGCGTGCTGTACCACCAGGACACACGCTTTGCCCACGCGTTGCTGCAGGCACTGCGCGATGAAGGCGACCTGGTGGTGGGCGACAACGAACCGTATTCGGTCAACAGCAGCAGCGACTACGCGGTGCCGGTGCATGGCGAAGGTCGCGGCCTGGTGCATGTGGAACTGGAAATCCGCCAGGACCTGATCGCCGATGCCGCCGGGCAGCAGGCATGGGCGGAGCGGTTGGCGCGTATTTTCAGCGCGTTGCAGCCGCAGTTGTTGGCGTTCGGATGACCGCATCTACGCATGGCGTGGATCTACTGCAGCGCTGCCGGACATCCGCATTCGGCGAAAAGAAAGAACGAGGCCGGTTCCCAGTAGATCCACGCCATGCGTGGATGATTTTCGTCAACGCAGCACGGGAACATCCATCCACGGGAACGGTTTGAATCCGCGCACCTGCACGCGGACGCCGATCGCTTCAACATCGTCCTTGATCGCCTGCGCGCGACGCCGATCCAGTGCTTCACCCAGCAACACCGGCAGCGCGCGACAGCGTGCCAGCGCTTCGCCCACCGGAATGTCGAGCAGCTGCGCCACGCGCTGTGCCGCTCCCTTGATCTGTTCGCCCGCACACGCCGCCAGCGTCAACTCGAACGCGGCGAAGATGCCCGGCCCGACACCGGCTGCGCGCGCAGCGTCCTGCTCGGCGGCACCCGCCTCGCCCAGCGCTTCATCGACACCGTCCACCTGCAGGAAGGCGTCGTACTCGGCGTAGTACGCCAGCGCTTCGGCGTAATCCTGCAGGGATGAGAGCGGACGCTGGCGCTTCTGCACATCCAGTACGTCAGCGAACGTGGCCGGTTCCAGGCAGGCCGACAGGCCCAGCGCCTGCACGGCCTCGGGCACCTCACCGTCATCATCGAACGCGGCGTCTTCATCTGCCGGCAACCAGAAACGCGCCGCCAGCAGATCGCCCTCGCTGGCATGCACCCAGCCGAACGACGCCCATACGTCGTGGTCGTCATTGCAGGCGGCAAACGCGTCCAGCGTCTGGCGAAGATCAAGCAGTGCAATCATGCGTCGTTGGGCAGGGCGTCGGGAGAGCTGCAGTCTACCCGTGCCGGACGCAGGCCCAGCGCGATGAGCACGCCGAGCGCGGCGAACAGCGCGGCGCCGTACTGTGCATTGACCATGCCCTGCAGGGCATCAGGACTGGTTGCCGCCTGCGTGCCGCGTGCGGCGTTGGCCACCATCACCAGTACTGCCAGACCCAACGCGCCGCCGATCTGCTGTGCGGTAGCGGCCATGCCGGACGCCACACCCTGCTGCGGCCCCGGCACGCCCTGCCCGGCCACGATCCACATCGCCGTCCAGCTCATGCCCTGGCCCACGCTGAGCACCACGATGCCCGGCAGCAGCGGCCAGTAGCTGGCGCCGTGCGGCATCGCCAGCGCCACCGCGGTGATGCCGATGGCACCGGCAGCGAAGCCCCAAGCCAGCACCTGCCGTGGCGAACGGCGCTGCAGCATGCGCTCGGCAATGCGGATGCCGAAGGTGCACACCAGCGTCGGCAGCAGGAAGGCCATGCCGGCCTGCAGCGGGCTCCAGCCATAGCCATCCTGGAAGTACAGCGCCAGGAAGTAGTACTGCACGCCATAGCTGCTCATGAACGCGAAGGTCAGGCCGAGTGCTGCACGCAGGCCGGGCAGGCGCAGCAGCGCGAACTGCATCAGCGGGTCGCGGCTGCGCTTTTCGATCTGCACGAACACCGTCAGCAGCACGGCTGACAGCAACAGGCAGATGAGCGTGGCCGGCGCGGTCCAGCCCCATTCCGGCCCCTGCACCAGGGTGGTGACCAGCAGGCTGCCGCCGGCGGTGACGGCGAGGCAACCGGCCAGATCGAAGGAACGGCCGCGCACGCGCGGGCCATCGGCCGGCAGCCACGCGCCCGCGGCGACCGCACAGGCCGTGGCCAACGGCACGATCACCGCCAGCACCGCCGGCCAGCCGAACGCCTGGGTCAGCACGCCGCCCAGCAGCGTCCCCAGCGCGAGGCCCGCCGCACTGGCCATGCTCCAGATTGCCAACGCGCGGTTGCGCACCGGGCCTTCTGCATACAGCGTATTGATCAGGGCCAGGGTGGCCGGAAACAGCAGCGCCGCACCGATGCCCTGCGCCGCACGTGCCACGATCAGCAGCGTGGCATTGGGCGCCAGCGCACCCAGCAGCGAGGCCAGCGCGAACAGCAGCATGCCCAGCCGGTAGAAGCGGCGGCGGCCCAGCAGATCGGCCGCACGCCCGCCCAGCAGCAGGCTGCCGCCAAAGGCCACCGTATAGGCGCTGACCACCCACTGCAGCTGCTGCGCATTGATCTGCAGCGCGCGGCCCATGTCGTGCAGAGCGACGAAGATGATGGTGGCGTCCAGAGCGATGATCAGCTGCGCGGTGGCCAGCAGGGTCAGCGCCCAGCGCGGGTATTTCAGGGGAGGCATGCGGCGCCCGGTTCGGAGGGGGGACGGCAGTCTCATTGATGCAGCTGAATCAATAAACCCCCTCAGCGCGATTTCTGTCATGATTTTCCGCATGAATGGATCCTCGATGGACCTCAACGCGGTGCGCATGCTGGTGCAGGTGGCTGAGGCGCGCAGCTTCACCGTCGCCGCCGGCCAGCTCGGCTTGAGCCAGTCCGGGCTGTCACGCGCGATCGGCCGGCTGGAAGCCTCGCTGGGGGTAAAGCTGCTGCAGCGGAATACGCGCAATGTCGCGCTGACCCCGGATGGTCAGCAGTTCGTCGAGCAGGTGGGACCGTTGCTGTGCGGGATGGAAGACGCCGAGCGGCTGCTGGCCGACCGCCCCTGCATGCCCTCGGGTGTGCTGAAGATCAGCGCTCCGTCGATGTTCGGGCGCAAGGTGCTGGTGCCGTTGCTGGGACCGTTGCTGCAGCAGCATCCGCAGCTTCAGGTCGAGGCGGTGCTCAGCGACCGTCTGGTGGATCTGGTGGAGGAAGGCTTCGACGCCGCCCTGCGCACCGGCACCATCGCCGACCAGCGCATGGTGGCGCGCCCGTTGAAGCCACTGCGCTGGGTGACCGTGGCCAGCCCGGCCTACCTGGCCGCGCAGGGTGAGCCGGCCAATGTGGCGGCATTGCAGAACCATGCCTGCCTGGCGGTGCGCAACCTGCGCAGCGGCCGGCTGGTGGACTGGCAGTTCCTGCAGGACGGGCAGCTGCGCGAGGTCACGCCGCCGACGCGGATGGTGTTCGACTGCGGCGACCCGCTGGTGGAGGCAGCGATTGCGGGCATCGGCATCGTGCAGGTGATGGATTTCGCGGTGGCCGACGCGTTGGCCGATGGCCGCCTGCAGCGCGTGCTGCAGCCGTTTGAAGGCCGCAGCCGCGCGCTGTCGTTGATCTACCCGCCCTCGCGCCAGCACTCACCGAAACTTCAGGTGCTGGCCGAAGCGTTGTTGGCCGGGGATTGGTAGATCCACGCCGCGCGTGGATGAGCGTTTCAACGCAAAAGCAGCCAGGCATGGCCTGGCTCTACTGGGCAGTGGTAGATCCACGCCATGCGTGGATGAGCGTTTCAACGCAAAAGCAGCCAGGCATGGCCTGGCTCTACTGGGCAGTGGTAGATCCACGCCATGCGTGGATGAGCGTTTCAACGCAAAAGCCGCCGGGCATGGCCTGGCTCTACTGGGCCGTAGTAGATCCACGCCATGCGTGGATGAACGTTTCAACGCAAAAGCAGCCAGGCATGGCCTCGCTCTACTGGGCCGTAGTAGATCCACGCCATGCGTGGATGAACGTTTCAACGCAAAAGCAGCCAGGCATGGCCTCGCTCTACTGGGCCGTAGTAGATCCACGCCATGCGTGGATGAGCGTTTCAATACAAAAGCAGCCAGGCATGGCCTGGCTCTACTGGGCCGTGGTAGATCCACGCCATGCGTGGATGAACGTTTCAACGCAAAAGCCGCCGGGCATGGCCCGGCGCTACCGGTAAGGCGTTGCCGGCCAGCGGCCGGCACTACCACCTCCCGATCAGGCGAAACTATCGGTGGCACGCACCAGCGCGTCGACGTTCTCTGCTTCGAACGCCGAATGCCCCGAGGCCGGGGTGATCTCCAGCTTCGCCTTCGGCCACACCTTGGTCAGGTCCCAGGCATTGGCCAGCGGGCAGACCACGTCGTAGCGGCCGTGCACGATCACGCCCGGGATATCGGCGATGCGGTGCGCGTCGCGCAGCAGCTGGTCTTCCACCTCGAAGAAACCGCCGTTGACGAAGTAGTGGTTCTCGATGCGGGCAAATGCCAGCGCGAAGTGCGGGTCTTCATGGCTGTTGATGAAGTCGTCATCCACGTGCAGGAAGCTGGTCGCGCCTTCCCACACCGCCCAGGCTTTGGCCGCGTCCAGGCGCGTTGCCTCGTCTTCGCTGGTCAGGCGGCGATGGAAGGCGGAAATCAGGTCGTGGCGTTCTACTGCCGGAATCGGCTTGAGGTAATGCTCCCACGCGTCCGGGAACAGGCGGTTGGCGCCTTCCTGGTAGAACCATTCCAGCTCCCAGCGGCGCAGCATGAAGATGCCGCGCAGCACCAGTTCGGTCACGCGCTGCGGATGGGTCTGCGCATAGGCCAACGCCAGGGTCGAGCCCCAGCTGCCACCGAACACCTGCCAGCGATCGACCTTGAGGTGCTCGCGCAGCTTCTCGATGTCGGCCACCAGGTCCCAGGTGGTGTTGTCCACCAGATCGGCGTGCGGGGTGGAACGACCGGCACCGCGCTGGTCGAACAGGATGATGCGGTACTTGGCCGGGTCGTGGAACTGGCGCATCTTGTCGCTGCAGCCACCGCCGGGCCCACCATGCAGCATCACCACCGGCTTGCCGTCCGGGTTGCCGCACTGTTCGAAGTACAGCGTGTGGCGGTCGTCGACCTTCAGGGTGCCGACGTCGTAAGGGGTGATGGCGGGGTACAGCGTACGCATGCTTGCAGCTCCGTGGTGGTGCCCTGCCCTTGGCAGGAGAACCCCCATTCTAGGCCGGTCGCCGGCCCAGGGTGACCCGGTCGCGCTGCTCCAGGTCCTGCACGGTCTGCACGTCGGTGTAGCCCGCCTGTTCGAACAGCGCGCGGATGGCATCGCCCTGGTCCCAGCCGTGTTCGATCAGCAGCCAGCCGCCGGGCTGCAGGTGGTCGCCGCCGCCGGCGACGATGCGACGGATGTCATCCAGCCCATCAACGCCCGAGGCCAGTGCCGTGGCCGGCTCGAAGCGCAGGTCGCCCTGCTCCAGGTGCGGGTCGTCGCTGGCGATATAGGGAGGATTGCTGGCGATCAGGTCGAAGCGTTCACCGTGCAGCGGCGCGTACCAGTCGAGACCACCTTCGGCAAAACGCACGTTGCCCAGCTCGTGGCGCGCGGCGTTGCGGGCCGCCACCGCCAGTGCAGCGACACTGGCGTCGGTGGCCAGCACCTGCGCTTGCGGCCGCTCGCTGGCCAGGGCCAGGGCGATGGCGCCGCTGCCGGTACCGAGGTCGGCCAGCTGCAGCGTGCGATCCGGCGGAAGGCGATCCAGCGCCAGCTCCACCAGCAGTTCGGTTTCGGGGCGCGGAATCAGGGTGGCCGGGTCGACTTCCAGATCGAGGGTCCAGAAACCACGGCGGCCGGTCAGGTAGGCCACCGGTTCGCCAGCCAGGCGCCGGTCCAGCAAGGCCTGGAACGCGGCCTGCTCGGCGGCGGGCAGTGGATCGGTAGCGTGCGCGAACAACCAGCTGCGCGGTCGCTGCAGCACATGCAGCAGCAGCAGCTCCGCTTCATGACGGGCCTCGGCGCCCCCCAGGCGGCCGCTGGCGTCGGCCACGACCTGGCGCAGGGACGGTTCGGAATCGGCGGGCATGGCAGGCACTGGCGCGGGCGGTGGGCCCGCAATTGTAGAGTCTGGAAACCGTTCAGGTTCGCTGGGGCGGGATTCGCTGCGGTGGGATATGAGAGACCTATCGACCGGTTTCCGCAGCCGCTGACGATTTCCCTTGTCATACAGCGGGTTGCAGGATGCAGGTGGCCTGATTCATTGTCGGCTCAGCGCACATCAATAGACTGCATCTATCAAATAGATGCAATCAATGCATTGTCCTTATCGAAATGGAACCAGTAACCTAGGTCCTGTCGATTCACCCACTCCCCTTCACCCAGAGGAAAAACGATGTCCCTGATCAACACCCAGATCCAGCCGTTCGAAGCCAACGCTTACCTGAATGGCGAGTTCATCAAGGTCTCCGACAGCACCCTGAAGGGCCAGTGGTCGGTCCTGATCTTCATGCCGGCAGCCTTCACCTTCAACTGCCCGACCGAGATCGAAGACGCCGCTGACCATTACGCCGAGTTCAAGAAGGCCGGCGCCGAGGTCTACATCGTCACCACCGACACCCACTTCTCGCACAAGGTCTGGCACGAAACCTCGCCGGCCGTGGGCAAGGCCCAGTTCCCGCTGGTCGGCGACCCGACCCACCAGCTGACCCGCGCCTTCGGCGTGCACATCGAAGAAGAAGGCCTGGCCCTGCGCGGCACCTTCATCATCAACCCGGAAGGCGTGATCAAGACCCTGGAGATCCACTCCAACGAGATCGCCCGTGACGTCTCCGAGACCCTGCGCAAGCTGAAGGCTGCCCAGTTCACCGCCGCCAACCCGAACCAGGTCTGCCCGGCCAAGTGGAAGGAAGGCGAGAAGACCCTGACCCCGTCGCTGGACCTGGTCGGCAAGATCTAAAGCAGCACCGGCCTGCCGCAGCCCCACGCTGCGGCGCGCCCATCCCCGTGCCGGCCACATCGCCGGCGTGGGGGTGAACCCAAGACGGCCGCGCCCGCATCGCCCCTTCCACAGGTCCGCGCTGCCCTCTTGGGTTCACCCCTACCCCCTCGCTGGTCCGCTACCTTCTACAGCGGTGCCACGCCCCCGTTTTGCCTGAAGCCAGGAGAAGACCATGTTGGACGCCAACCTGCAGTCGCAGCTGAAGACCTATCTGGAGCGCGTGACCCGCCCGATCCAGATCACCGCGCATGCCGACGACGGTGCCAAGTCGCAGGAGATGCTGGAACTGCTGCAGACCCTGGAAAGCCTGTCGGACAAGATCTCGCTGCAGGTGCTGCGCGACGGCCAGGGCCGCGTGCCGTCCTTCGACCTGGGCACGCCGGGCCAGGACATCCACCTGACCTTCGCCGGCCTGCCGATGGGCCACGAGTTCACTTCGCTGGTGCTGGCCCTGCTGCAGGTCGGTGGGCATCCGTCCAAGGCCACTGCCGAGCTGATCGAGCAGGTGCAGAACCTGGAAGGCGACTACCGGTTTGAAACCTATTTCTCGCTGTCCTGCCAGAACTGCCCGGACGTGGTGCAGGCACTGAACCTGGCCGCGGTGCTCAACCCGCGCATCCAGCACGTGGCCATCGACGGCGCGCTGTTCCAGGAGGAAGTCGAGCAGCGCGAGATCATGTCGGTGCCGACCGTCTACCTCAACGGCGCGGTGTTCGACCAGGGCCGCATGACCCTGGAGCAGATCGTGGCCAAGCTGGACACCAACGCCAGCAAGCGCGATGCCGAGAAGATCGCCGCCAAGGACGCCTTCGACGTGCTGGTGGTCGGTGGTGGCCCGGCCGGCGCTGCTGCGGCGATCTATGCCGCGCGCAAGGGCATCCGTACCGGCATCGCCGCCGAGCGTTTCGGTGGCCAGGTGCTGGACACCATGGCGATCGAGAACTTCATTTCGGTGAAGGAGACCGAAGGCCCGAAGCTGGCCACGGCGCTGGAACAGCATGTGCGCGAGTATGAAGTCGACATCATGGACCTGCAGCGCGCCAGTGCGCTGGTGCCCGCCGGCGAAGACGGCCTGGTGCAGGTGCAGCTGGAAAACGGCGCGGTGTTGAAGTCGCGCTCGGTGATCCTGTCCACCGGCGCGCGCTGGCGGCAGATGAACGTGCCCGGCGAAGACCAGTACCGCAACAAGGGCGTGGCGTACTGCCCGCACTGCGACGGCCCGCTGTTCAAGGGCAAGCGCGTGGCGGTGATCGGCGGCGGCAATTCCGGCGTTGAAGCGGCCATCGATCTGGCCGGCATCGTGTCGCATGTGACCCTGCTGGAGTTCGATTCCAGCCTGCGTGCCGACGAAGTGCTGCAGAAGAAGCTGCGCAGCCTGGCCAATGTCACCGTGCTGACCAGCGCGCAGACCACCGAAGTGCTGGGCGACGGCAGCCGCGTCACCGGCCTGGTCTACAAGGACCGTGTCGGCGGCGACTCCCATCGCGTCGAACTGGAAGGCATCTTCGTGCAGATCGGCCTGCTGCCGAACACCGAATGGCTGAAGGACACCGTGGCCCTTTCGCCGCGTGGCGAGATCGTCATCGATGACCGCGGGCAGACCAATCTGCCGGGTGTGTTCGCCGCGGGCGATTGCACGACGGTACCCTACAAGCAGATCATCATTGCGATGGGCGCCGGTTCGACCGCCGCACTGAGCGCTTTCGATCACCTGATCCGCTCCTCGGTTCCCAAGAGCAGCGGTGCGGTGGCCGAAGCGGCCTGATCCAACGTTCCCAGGCCATCGGGAGCACCATCAACCGGCTGGGTACGCCCTGCCGGTGCAGTACCCCGAGAGGTCTGAGGATGAACCTGCGTGACCTGAAATACCTGGTGGCCCTGGCCGATCACAAGCACTTCGGCCGGGCCGCCGCCTCCTGCTTCGTCAGCCAGCCCACGCTGTCGACCCAGATCCGCAAGCTGGAAGAGGAACTGGGCCTGCCGCTGGTGGAACGCGCACCGCGCAAGGTGATGTTGACCCCCGCCGGCCACGAAGCGGCCGCGCGGGCACGGGTGATCGTGGCCGAAGTGGAGCAGCTGAAGGAAGCGGCGCGACGCAGCCGCGATCCCGAAGCGGGCACGGTGCGCCTGGGGATCTTCCCCACCCTGGGCCCCTACCTGTTGCCGCACGTGATTCCGCGCATCCGCACGCGCTTCCCCGAGCTGGAACTGCTGCTGGTGGAGGAAAAGAGCGATGTGCTGCTGGAGCGCCTGCGCGAAGGCAGGCTCGACGCCGCGCTGTTGGCACTGCCGGTGATCGACGACCAGCTGCACGCCGAATTCCTGTTCGAGGAACCGTTCCTGCTGGCCGTGTCCGGCCGCCACCCGCTGGCCACGCGCGAGCATCTGGACGTACAGGAACTGGCCACGCAGAAGCTGCTGCTGCTGGAAGACGGCCACTGCCTGCGTGACCAGGCGCTGGAAGTCTGTCGCCTGTTCGGCGCCAATGAAAAGTCGGAATTCCGCGCCACCAGCCTGGAAACGCTGCGACAGATGGTCGCCGCCGACGTGGGCATCACCCTGCTGCCCAGCCTGTCGGTACAGCCGCCGGTGCCACGCTCGAACAACATCCGCCTGCTCGACTTCGTCGGCGAGGGCCGTCCCAGCCGTCGCATTGCCATGATCTGGCGCCGCAGCTCGGCAATGAACGAGTTCCTGATGGAGCTGGCCGAGCAGTTCAAGCGCCTGCCCGATGCGCTGTTCACGCTGGAGGCGCTGGCCCCGCCAAGCGGCGATGCTGCCACCCCGCCCACGCCGGTGCTGAACGGCTGAGACACCGCAGCCGGGCATCGAAACCGGCGGGAGTCGATTCCGGCCGCATTTGTCCCCACAATACAGTCAGGCGGCGCCAGCAGGTGCCGCCTTTTGCATGGCTTTCAACCAAGGAGCGTCACCATGAACACCGCCAGCGGCCTTCCGCCGTCGATCACTGTTTCCACCCTCGACATGGACCGCCTGGACGCCATGCTCGAATCCCCGGCACACAGCCAGACGCCGGCCGCGCGTACGCTTGCCGACGAGCTCAACCGCGCAACCGTGTTGCCGCCAGACCAGATTCCCGAAGGCATCGTCATGATGCATTCGCGCGTGGAGTGCGAAGATGAAGTGTCGGGCGAGAAGCATGTCCTGACCCTGGTCTTCCCCCGTGAAGCCAATGTCGATGAAGGCAAGGTGTCCGTGCTGGCGCCCGTCGGCAGCGCCCTGCTTGGCCTGGCCGTTGGCCAGAGCATCGACTGGACCGCCCCGGGCGGCCGCAAGCTGCGGCTGCGCGTGAGCGCGGTCCACAACGACCGTCCCTGACCTGCGCTGCGAACCGCGCGCGATCAGTTTCCCTGCAATCCCCGCACCAGGAGCCGTAATGAGTACCCCGTCCAAACTGTCCCAGCTGCGCGAACTGTCCGTGGTCGTTGCCGATACCGGTGACTACGAGGCGATCAAGCGCCTGCAGCCGGTGGACTGCACCACCAATCCGACCCTGGTGAAGAAGGCGCTGGACCTGCCGGTCTATGCGGAACTGATCGAACGCGAACTGGCCTGGGGCCGCCAGCAGGGCGGCGACCGCGAGGCCGTGGTGCACGCCGTGGCCGACCGCCTGACCATCGGCGTCGGTGCGCTGCTGAGCACGCTGGTGCCGGGCCGCGTCTCCACCGAAGTGGATGCCGACCAGGCCCACGACACCGCCGCGACCGTGGCCAAGGCCCGTCAATTCATCCAGATGTATGCCGATGCCGGCGTGCCGCGCGAGAAGATCCTGATCAAGATCGCTGCGACCTGGGAAGGCGTGGAAGCCGCGCGCGTGCTGCAGGCCGAAGGCATCGACTGCAACCTGACCCTGATCTTCAACCCCACCCAGGCGCTGGCCTGCAGCGAAGCCGGTGCGTTCCTGATCTCGCCGTTCGTCGGCCGCATCCTGGACTGGTACGTGGCCAACGGCCAGACCCCGGCGAACATCGACGAGGACCCGGGCGTGGTGTTCGTGCGTGGGGTGTATGCCGAATTCAAGCGCCGCGGTTCGCCGACCGTGGTGATGGGCGCCTCGTTCCGCTCGACCGCGCAGATCGAAGCGCTGGCCGGCTGCGACCGCCTGACCATTTCGCCGGACCTGCTGGAGAAGCTCGACGCCGACCACGGCGCGCTGCCGCGCAAGCTGGTGGCCGGTGCCGCTGAAGCGGTGCAGGTGACGCCGATCGACGCGGCGAAGTTCGCAGCCGACCTGGCGGCCGATCCGATGGCGACCGAGAAGCTGGCGACCGGTATCGATGCGTTTGCCAAGGATCTGCAGGCGCTGCGCGAGCGCATTCGCTCGGAACTGTGATTCCAGCCAACGGCTGAGCCCCTCGTGGCGGGGGCTTGGTCGCGAACTGCATGAAGCAACAGCCGCGCTGGGTCGGGCGGGTTGGGTTCGCGGGGGACGCCGTGAATCCGTCCCTGGAGGCTTGGCCGCCGCATCCATGCGGCGGACACCCCCGCGAACCCAACCCGCCCGCCCTCTGACAGTTTCCTGCGGCGGTCCGCCACGGAAGAAAGAAAAGAAGAGCAGAAGCGGGTCGCGCGCTGCGCTTGCTCGCAAGCAAACAAACAAAAAGGACGCGGCGAACGCCGCGTCCTTTTTGTTTTCCATCAGTTCGTCAGTAACCCATGCTCTTGCCCACCGTCACCGGGAAACGGTCGGGGGCGGGGCGGTGTGGGTTGGCAGGACCGTTGGCGCCATGGATGGCGCCATCGAGCCCCCATGGGTGAGGGCGCTTTGCTTGCGAAGCACTGCTTCGCAAGCGCCCGAACGCACAGCCGCCAGCGGCTGGGCCGGCCCCCGGAGGGGGGTTCACGGCGTGTCCTGCCAACCCACACCGCCCCGCCCAACCCACAGAAACCCAGAGCCGCTTTGGCTCTGGCTTCTGCCCGCCGCAAGCGGACCACCGCGCGTCAGCGCGGCACCTCCATATCCAACCCGATCGGGCAGCTCACGCCGGTACCGCCAATGCCGCAGTAGCCGTTCGGGTTCTTGGCCAGGTACTGCTGGTGATAGTCCTCGGCGTAGTAGTACGCCGGTGCCGGATACACGATCTCGGTGGTGATCGGGCCATAACCCGCTGCAGCCAGCTGCGCCTGGTAGGCCTCGCCACTGGCCAGCGCCGCGGCGTACTGGGCCTCGTCGGTGGCGTGGATCGCCGAACGGTACTGGGTGCCGGTGTCGTTGCCCTGGCGCATGCCCTGGGTCGGGTCGTGGCTTTCCCAGAACAGCTGCAGCAGCCGCTCCAGGCTGACAACCGCCGGGTCGAACACCACCTGCACCACCTCGGTGTGGCCGGTCAGGCCCGAGCAGACCTCTTCATAGGTGGGGTTCGGGGTGATTCCACCGGCATAGCCCACCGAGGTGCTGTACACGCCCGGCTCGTTCCAGAATTTGCGCTCGGCGCCCCAGAAGCAGCCCAGCGCGAAGCGGATCTGCTGCAGGCCGGCGAAACGGTCCTTCAGCGGATGGCTGTTCACGAAGTGCTGGTTGCTGTGCAGCGGCAGCGGCTGGTCGCGGCCCGGCAAAGCTTCTTCCGGGCGCGGCAGGCGCTGCTTGAAGGCCCCGATGCCGAGGATGCCCTGTCCGATTCCCAACATGATGCGCTCCTACGCCGGAAGCCCGGCAATGTCGTCGGCATCTGAAATGGGGGCGTCTGCGGCGTGGCCCAAGTCCAGCGCCGCCACGATGTCTTCGGCCTGTGCCCGCGCGGCGTCGGGGATACCGACCCGCAGCACGCCGAACAGCGGCAGCTCGCCCATGCCGCCCAGCAGCGACTCGCCGAACACGAACGCCGGGATGCCGGCGTCTTCCAGCGCGTGCTTGACCAGGTGGGCGTCGAACAGATTGTCGGCCTTGTACACGATGTGCATGCGGCAGCTCCGTGGGACAGGATTCCAGCATACGCCCGGGGGCTGAATGGTGCCGCTGCGCTCGCCGGGCATGGCCCGGCGCTACCGGCGCGGGATGGTAGCGCCGGGCCATGCCCAGCGAGCGTAGCGGCCCCCCGGGCAGCCCTTCCCGGTAAGCGTTAGACTGGCAATCTTTCTGCCCTTCTTTCGCCGACTCATGTCAGAGCACACCCCCGCCAGCCCCGAGACCCCCGCCGACAGCCACGAGAAGCGCGATTTCATCCGCCAGATCGTGCGCGAGGACCTGGCCAGCGGTAAGCACCAGGCGATCAAGACCCGCTTCCCGCCCGAGCCGAACGGCTACCTGCACATCGGCCATGCCAAGTCGATCTGCCTGAACTTCGGCGTCGCCGGCGAGTTCGGCGGCGTCTGCAACCTGCGTTTCGACGACACCAACCCGGCCAAGGAAGACCCGGAGTACGTGGCCGCGATCCAGGACGACGTGCGCTGGCTGGGCTTTGAGTGGAACGAGCTGCGCCATGCGTCGGATTACTTCGACGCCTACTACCTGGCCGCCGAGAAGCTGATCGCCGACGGCAAGGCCTACGTCTGTGACCTGTCGGCCGAGGAAGTGCGCGCCTACCGCGGCACCCTGACCGAACCGGGCCGGCCCTCGCCGTGGCGCGACCGCAGCGTCGAGGAAAACCTGGACCTGTTCCGCCGCATGCGCGCCGGTGAATTCCCCGATGGCGCGCGCACCGTGCGCGCCAAGATCGACATGGCCAGCGGCAACATCAACCTGCGCGATCCGGCCCTGTACCGCATCAAGCACGTCGAACACCAGAACACCGGCAACGCCTGGCCGATCTACCCGATGTACGACTTCGCCCATGCACTGGGCGATTCGATCGAAGGCATCACCCACTCGCTGTGCACGCTGGAATTCGAAGACCACCGCCCGCTGTACGACTGGTGCGTGGACAACGTCGACTTCGCCCACGATGACGCGCTGACCCAGCCGCTGGTCGACGCCGGCCTGCCGCGCGAAGCGGCCAAGCCGCGCCAGATCGAGTTCTCGCGCTTGAACATCAACTACACGGTGATGAGCAAGCGCAAGCTGATGGCGCTGGTCACCGAACAGCTGGTGGACGGCTGGGAAGACCCGCGCATGCCGACCCTGCAGGGCCTGCGTCGCCGTGGCTACACGCCGGCGGCGATGCGCCTGTTCGCCGAGCGCGTGGGCATCAGCAAGCAGAATTCGCTGATCGATTTCAGCGTGCTGGAAGGCGCGTTGCGCGAAGACCTGGACAGCGCCGCGCCGCGCCGCATGGCCGTGGTCGACCCGGTCAAGCTGGTGCTGACCAATCTGGCCGACGGCCACGAAGAGCAGCTGACCTTCAGCAACCACCCGAAGGACGAAAGCTTCGGTACCCGCGAAGTGCCGTTCGCACGTGAAGTGTGGATCGACCGCGAGGACTTTGCCGAAGTGCCGCCGAAGGGCTGGAAGCGCCTGGTTCCCGGTGGCGAAGTGCGCCTGCGCGGCGCCGGCATCATCCGCTGCGATGAAGTGATCAAGGATGCCGACGGCACCATCACCGAACTGCGCGGCTGGCTGGATCCGGAGTCGCGTCCGGGCATGGAAGGCGCCAACCGCAAGGTCAAGGGCACCATCCACTGGGTCAGCGCGGTGCACGGCGTGCCGGCCGAGATCCGCCTGTATGACCGCCTGTTCTCGGTGCCGAACCCGGACGATGAATCGGAAGGCAAGACCTACCGCGATTACCTCAATCCGGAATCACGTCGCACCGTCATCGGCTATGTCGAGCCGGCAGCTGCCACCGCGGCGCCGGAACAGTCGTTCCAGTTCGAGCGCACCGGCTACTTCGTTGCCGACCGCCGCGACCACACCGCAGCCAAGCCGGTGTTCAACCGCAGCGTGACCCTGCGCGACACCTGGTCGGCCTGAGCACCTGCGCGGGCGCCGCACAGGCGCCCGCGTCATCCCGGCGAGTGCCCCATCCCGTGAAGCCGCATCGCCGACCAGCGGACGCGGCCCGGCCGTGCTGCGCACGTGGCACGCACTGCCGCTGTGCAGCGGATACCGCCATCATCGTCCGTTCTTTCCTACCCATCAGGCCCTGCCATGTCCGCTGCCCCGAGTGCACTTCTGCCGCTGCTGCAACAGGTCCTGCTGGGCCGTGACATCGCCTGCACCGTCGAGGACGACGGACTGCTGCTCGACAGTGGCCTGCACCTGACACCGCACGGTGTCGCCAGCAACGAACGCGACAACGGCGGCTGGCAGACCTCCACCGTCATCGAGACCCGTCACGCTGGCTTGTTCGCCGATGGCCTGTTCGAATACCAGCACGCCAATGGCGCAACCGAACAGGAATCCCTGCTGTCCGGCTTCGAGACCTGGGTGCGGGTGGATCTGGCGACCCTGCAGGCCGCCATCGGCGCTGAAGACGCACCGGATCTGCCGATGATGGGACTGACCTACCCGACCAACGAAGACGGCCGGGAACACGAGCGCACCGTGGTGCTGGGACCGCTGGCCCATTACCGCGCCCGCGAACTGGACGACGCTGCTGCGTGCAGCGAAGACGACCACGGCTCCTGCCCCTGCTGCCTGTTCACCAGGAGCATCGACGCCTTCGACGATCTGCTGAAGGCTCATCACTTCCTGGCCGTCCGCCTGTTCGCTTCGCGCGACGAGCAGGGCCAGTGCGAAGCCGACTGCCGGGTCAACGGCCATGACTTCGCCCCTGCCCTGCCGCTGCTGCGCGCCTATGCTGCGCGCTGGCCGCAGGCGGGGCTGGAATTCCGCAAGCAGTACGTGGTGATCCGCACCGGCTCACCCTCAGCGGCCTGAATCCAGCGCGCACGCCCGGTACATGCCACTGCCGCTACACTGCGCGCCGACATCTGTTGCACCTGTTCCTTTCACTCCCAACGAGGCACCCCCGCGATGCTGTACGCGCAAGTCCACCTGACCCTTCCCGCCTGGATCCACGACCAGATCGACCTGGATCGTCGATATCCGGGCGACGAGGCCAAGGTCGCGCTGGCGATCGAGCTGTCGCGGCTGAACGTCGACCACGCCAGTGGCGGCCCGTTCGGCGCCGTGGTGTTCGGGCCGGATGACAAGGTGATCGCTGCCGGCGTGAACCGGGTGATGCCGCATTCGACCTCGCTGGCGCACGCCGAGAACATGGCCTACATGCTGGCCCAGCAGCGCCTGCAGACCCCGCGCCTGAACGCGGTGCTGTCGCCGATCACCCTGGCCACCAGCTCGCAGCCGTGCTGCCAGTGCTACGGCGCCACCGTGTGGGCCGGCATCGACCGCCTGCTGATCGGCGCCAGTTCGGCCGACGTGGAAGAACTGACCCCGTTCGATGAAGGCCCGCTGCCGGCCGACTGGGTGGGCGAGCTCAACAAGCGCGGCATCGACGTGGTGCAGGGCCTGAACCGCGATGCGGCGCGCAGCGTGCTGCGTGCCTATGGGGAAAGCGATGGCGCCCGTTACTGAGGCCGGCATCGGCCTGCTGTGCCTGTGCCGGCAGGGCTTCGAGCCCGAGCTGGCCGGCGAACTGCAGTTCCGCGCAGGCGCCGCCGGTTTTGCTGGTTACGCCCGTACCCAGCGCAACGACGGCTACGTGCTCTTCATGTGCGATGAAGCCGCAGCGCTTGCACCGCGACTGCCGTGGCGCGAGCTGATCTTCGCCCGCCAGAAGCTGGTGGTGCTGGCCGAGCTGCCGCAGCTGGACCCGGCCGACCGCATCACGCCGATGCTGGACGTGCTGGCCGATGCGCCGCGCTTCGGTGATCTGTGGGTGGAGCATCCCGATTCGGACGCCGGCAAACCGCTGTCCGGGCTCGCGCGTGCCTTCGGCAATGCCCTGCGCCCGGCGCTGCGCAAGGCCGGCAAACTCAGCGACAAACCCAACGCACGCCTGCCGCGCCTGCACGTGGTGTTCGTCGATGGCACGCATGCCTTCATCTGCGTGGCCAACCCGGACGACAGTGCACCCTGGGCGTTGGGCATTCCGCGCCTGAAGCTGTTGCCCGACGCGCCTTCGCGTTCGGCATTGAAGCTGGATGAAGCGCTGCTGACCCTGCTCGCCCCGGAAGAACGCGAGGCGCTGGTGCGTCCGGGCATGCGTGCGGCCGACCTGGGCGCGGCACCCGGCGGCTGGACCTGGGTACTGACCCGCCAGCACGTGCATGTGCTGAGCATCGACAACGGCCCGCTGCGCCAGCACGTGCTGGACACCGGCCTGGTCGAACACCTGCGCGCCGATGGCTTCCATTGGCACCCGGAGCAGCCGCTGGACTGGATGGTCTGCGACATGGTCGAGCAGCCGCGTCGCGTCGCCGAACGCATGGCCACCTGGTTCCGCGAGGGCTGGTGCAGGCACGCGATCTTCAACCTTAAGCTGCCGATGAAGAAGCGCTGGGACGAAACCCGCCTGTGCCTGGACCTGTTCCAGGAGCAGGCCGGCAAGCCGCTGGTGGTACGTGCCAAGCAGCTGTACCACGACCGTGAGGAAATCACGGTGCTGGCGTCGCCGCTGCGCTGATGAACACCCTGCGCATATCCCTGCTGCTGTGTATCGCGGTGCTGGCATCGCCGGCACTGGCACAACCGGCGCGCCCGCAGCCGGCACAAAGTGCTCCGCTGCGCGATGACAGTGGCGTGGTCCGCCAGCAGTCACTGTCGGCCGGCCGCGTGACCGGCAGCGTCGACATCGTGGTGCCGCTGGGCGAAACCCCGGTAACGGTGCGTTCGCTGGCGCCGGCCAGCGTGGTCGGCCAGTACCGCATCCATTTCGCCGAGCTGGACGTGAACGCTGATGGTTTCATCAGCCGTGACGAAGCACTGGCCAATCCGGCGCTTTCCGATGAGTTCAACGCATTGGACAGCAAGCGCCGCGGCAAGCTGGACCGCGCTGACCTTGCCGGTTGGCTGATCGATTGACCCGATTCCGGTAGCGCCGGGCCACGCCCGGCGGGATCGGTGAACCGCGCTGCGCGCTCGCCGGGCATGGCCCGGCGCTACCGGCGGATGACCGCGCGCGGCGCCGTCGGTCACACCCCTGCGGCGCGCTTCCAGAAGGCCTGCACCAGCGGCGGCCACTTGCCTACGCAGCCCAGCGCGCGGCCACGCGCCAGGGTCAGGTGCATCTCGTCGTTGGAGAACAGCCGGTTGATCGCGTCGAAGCTGTAGGCGGCGATCTGGTTGTCGCTGCGACGCTCACGCGCCCAGCGCTGCACGCGCTGCGGCGACAACCGGGGTTGTCCACGCCGTTCGGCCGATGGCGCCAGCCAGTGCTGCAGGGCGGCGACGTCGCGCAGGCCAAGATTGACGCCCTGCCCGGCCAGCGGATGCACCACGTGGGCGGCATCGCCCAGCGCCAGCACGCGACCGGCCACGTAGTGGCGGGCCAGCTGCCGGCGCAGCGGGAAGGCTGCGCGAGGCGAGGCCAGCCGCAGTTCACCCAGGCGCGCGGCGAAAGCGCGGGTCAGTTCACGATTGAATGCGTCTTCGTCCAGGGCCAGTACGCGTGCCGCCTCGTCGTCGGGCAACGTCCAGACGATGGAACTGCGGCGCTCGGCTACCGGCAACAGCGCCAGCGGACCGGTCGGCAGGAAGCGCTGCCAGGCCGTGGCCTGGTTGGGCAGCTCGCTGTCCACATAGGCGACTACACCGCGCTGCTGGTAGTCGTGGCGTTCAACGTCGATCCCGGCCAGTCCGCGCAGGGTCGATTCAGCACCGTCGGCAGCCACCGCCAGCGCGGCTTCGATGCGACGACCATCATCCAGGCGCAGGCGCACAGCGTGCTCGTCCTGTTCAAGCGCTTCCACGCGCGCCGGGCAATGCAGCTCCACGCCAGCTGCCGGCAGCGCCGCCCACAGGCGATCCTGCAGCAAGCCGTTCTCGACGATGAAACCCAGCTCGCGACGGCCGAAGCGATCGGCGTCGAACAGCAGGTCGTCGCCACCGGCCGCGTCCCACACCTGCATGCGCCGGTATGGCCAGGCGCGTGCCTGCGCGATCGTCGGCCACACGCCGAGACGCTCAAGCAACTGCACGTTGTCGGCGGCGAAGGCGAACACCCGCAGATCCGGCTGTGCGGCCTGCCATGGTGCCGGTTCACGCCCTTCCACCAGCGTTACGGCAAGGCCGGCATCGGCCAGCGCCAGCGCACAGGCGGCGCCGACCACACCGCCGCCCACAATGGCCACGTCCAGGCGTGCGCGCCGGTTCATGCGGCTTCTCCACGGCACAGGCGCGGCACATCGCCACGGAAGCCCATCGCACCACCAACCAGCATCGACTGCACCGAGGCGCGCTGTGCGGCCACCAGGCCCAGGCTGCGCAGGGGGCGCAGCAGCGGCGCCGGATTGCTAGTCAGCCGGGCAAGGCCGCCGGAGAACGCCACCGTCTGCCGTCGATCTTCTTCGCGGCGGTCCACGTAGGATCGCAACAGTGCATCGCTGCCGGCATCGCCCTCCACTTCCAGCAGCTCGGCCAATGTCAATGCGTCGCGCAGGCCGAGGTTGAAACCCTGCGCACCCAGCGGGTGGATGGTCTGCGCGGCATTGCCCAGCAGCACCGCGCGCTCCCCCACCAGCGCGCGCGCCAGTACCTGGATCAGCGGATAGGCACTGCGCGGGCCGGAGTCGAGCAGGCGGCCGGCCCGCCAGCCGATGGCCTGCTGCAGGCGCTGCAGCCAGGCAGCGTCGTCCAGCGCCATCACCGCCTCGGCCTGGTCACGGGCAACACCGTGCACGGCGCCGAAATGGCGGTCGCCACGCGGCAGCAACGCCGTCGGGCCGGTATCGGTGAAACGCTCCCAGGCGGTGCCATCGGGCGCGCGCTGGCTGCGCACGCGGGCCACGAACAGCGTCTGCTGGAAGTCGTGGCGATCAACGTCGATGCCCAACGCATCGCGCACGCCGCTGCTGGTGCCGTCGGCACCGACCACCAGCCGCGCCAGCAGCACCCGCTCGCCACTGTCATCGGCCACCCGCACCTGGCGGTAGCCGTCAATCACCTCGCCCAGGCCAAGGAAACGCATCGGCCGGTAGCGGCGCAGCCGTGACAACTCCTGCAGCCGGCTTTCCAGCGCCTGGCCGAAATCACGCGCCACCACCACCTGGCCGAACCATGGCCGGTCGTACTCTGCGGCATCGAGCTGCACACGGCCGAAATCGCCGGCGCGGCTGACATGGATGCGGCGGATCGGACCGGGCGCCATCGACAGCTTCTGCATGACCCCCAGCGCGGTCAGCGCGTTGATCGTGGCGGCGGCAAAACTGAGGTTGCGCTGGTCGAACACCGCCGGCAGTTCCCCGGCCGGGCTGGCTTCGAGCAGGCCCACGTCGCGGCCCAGGCGGTCCAGGGCGATGGCCAGGCTGGCACCCACCAGACCGCCACCGACGATCAGCACGTCATGTCGTTCACTCATGGGCGCATGATACGCCCTCGCCGCGCCGGCATGCCCCACGCCGCCCCGCCTGCGCCAAGCGCCGCGCCGGGCTAGAATGAAACCTGAATCCGCTCCGGCCCACCGCCATGTCCGACTCCGCCCCCCGCGCCTTCGTCCTGTCAGTGCTCGTGCTGTTGCTGGCTGCGACCCGCGTCAATCACTTCGCGGCAATCCCGGACGCCTCCTGGGCGGTGTTCTTCATCGGCGGCTTCTATCTCGCCCGCTGGACCCGCTGGGCGTTCCCGCTGCTGATGGTGTTCGCGGTGCTGGTCGACTGGATCGTGATCCGCAGCAGCGGCCTCGACTTCTGGCAGCACTACTGCGTATCGCCGGGCTACTGGCTGCTGTTGCCGGCCTACTTCGCGATGTGGGCCGGCGGCATGTTGCTGGGCCGCAACTACCGCAGCGCGCAGTGGTCGGTGCTGGGCAAGGGTGCCTTGCTGCTGGTGGCGTCGGTGGCGCTGTGCCATCTGCTGGCGCAGGGCGGTTTCTACTGGACCAGCCAGAACGTGGCGGAGCCGACCGTGGCCGGATGGGCACAGAACTACGCCCAGTGGTTCGGCCCTTACCTGCGCACCACCGCGATCTACGTGGCCCTGGCCGCCGCACTGCAGCTGGCCGTGGAGCAGGTGCTCAAGCTCCTGCAGGCCCGCCGCGACATCCACCACTGAGCCACGCCATGGGTCATCGCCTCTCGCGCATCTACACCCGCACCGGCGACGACGGCAGCACCGGCCTGGGTGACGGCAGCCGGGTCGGCAAGGATGACCTGCGTGTTGCGTCCTACGGCACCGTCGATGAAGCCAACGCCACGCTCGGCCTGTTGTTGGCCGTGCCGCTGCCGGAGGACGTCCGCGCACTGGTGGTGCACCTGCAGCACCAGCTGTTCGATCTGGGCGCCGAACTGTGCATTCCCGGCCATGCGGCGATCCACGCCGCTGATGTGTCGGCGCTGGAACAGCAGCTGGACCACTACAACGCCGACCTGCCGATGCTGAAGGAGTTCATCCTGCCGGCCGGTGGCGAGGCCGCCGCGCGCTGTCACCTGGCGCGCACCGTGGTCCGCCGCGCCGAGCGCGACACGGTCGCCCTGGCCCGCGTGGAACCGGTACGCAGCGAGGCGCTGCAGTACCTCAACCGGCTGTCAGACCTGCTGTTCGTGCTGGCCCGGGTGCTGGCACGGGCCGATGGCCACGGCGAAGCGCTGTGGCAACCACAGCATCGCCAGCGCTGAGCCGCCGTGCTGGTCTTCACCCATCCCGCCTGCCTGCTGCACGACCCGGGCCCTGGCCATCCTGAATGCCCGCAACGCCTGCAGGTGGTGCTCGACGCGCTGCACGAGGCCTTCCCCGGCCAACTGGATTGGCGCGAAGCGCCGCCGGCCAAGTTCGGTGAACTGACCCGGGTCCACGACAGCGCGCTGCTGGATCTGGTACTGCAACCGCAAAGCGCACCGCTGCGCCAGCTGGACATGGACACCTGGACCTCACCGGGCTCGGCCAGCGCCGCGGTGCACGCCGCCGGCGCAGGTGTCGCGGCCGTCGATGCGGTGATGCTGGGCGAGGATCCGCTGGCCTTCTGCGCGGTGCGCCCGCCCGGCCACCATGCCACCAGCAGCACCGCGATGGGCTTCTGCCTGCTCAACAACATCGCCATCGCCGCCGCCTACGCCCGCGACCGCCACGGTCTGGAGCGGATCGCAGTGGTCGACTTCGACGTCCACCACGGCAACGGCACCCAGGACATCTTCCAGCACGACGCACGGGTGTCCTACTACAGCACCCACCAGGCCGGGCTGTTCCCCGAGTCCGGCCTGCGCCGTGACCGCGGCGCCGGCAACCTGATGAACATCCTGCTGCCGCCCGGTAGTGGTGGCTTCCGCTTCCGCAACGTCTGGGCCGACGAGATGCTGCCGGCGATCGACGACTTCCGCCCCCAGCTGCTGCTGATCTCGGCAGGCTTCGACGCCCACCTGCGCGACCCGCAGGCCGACCTGATGCTGGAGACCGACGATTTCGCCTGGATCACCCGCGAACTGCACGCGCTGGCACGCCGCCATGCCGCCGGCCGGGTGGTGTCGATGCTGGAGGGAGGATACGACCTGCAGGCCTTGGCCGAGTGCAGCGTGGCCCACCTGCAGGCACTGATCGACACGCCCTCCGGCAACGGGCCTGGATGAACCCGAACCGGCAATCCGGGGAGGCCTTCATTGCCCCTATGCAAGGGATGGGGCAAGCTACCGTCCGTTTTCGCCCGAATCCGAACCGCGTGCGCCGAGCCCTCCGCCTGCTTCCCCTGCCCCTGAGCATCGCCGTCTGCCTTCCGGCATGGGCTGATGACAAGCCGCTCAACTGGGGCCTTTGCCCGGCCACCGACGTGATCCCTGCGTTCACCGACGCACCGACCCCGGTGCCCGGCCAGGACAAGGCTGCCGCCAGCGCTGCGCGCGAACAGCAGCCCACCGACATCGAGGGCGACCAGCTGCTGGGCACCACCACCGTGCCGCAGTACCAGGGCAACGTGGCGCTGCGCCGGGGCGACCAGTTCGTGGGCACCGACAAGCTCAGCTTCGATACCGAAAGCGGCAACTATGTCGCCGACGGCAACGTCCGCTACCAGGATGCCTCGATCCGGATGGTCGCCAAGCGCGCCGAGGGCAACCAGGAAAGCGACACCCACAAGATCACCGACATCCAGTACCAGCTGGTGTCCCGCCGCGGCAACGGTGAAGCCGAATCGGTCGACCTGCAGGGCGCGGTCGGGCAGATGCACCGCTCCACCTACACCACCTGCGACCCGTCGCAGCCGGTGTGGAAGCTGACCGCCCCGGAGATCGAAGTCGACAACGACGAAGGCTTCGGTACCGCCCGCAACGCGGTGCTGCGGATCGGCAAGGTGCCGGTGCTGTGGGCGCCCTACTTCAAGTTCCCGATCGATGACCGGCGCAAGACCGGCCTGCTGTTCCCGCAGCTGGGCATGTCCGGCCGCAACGGTTTCGACTACGCACAGCCGATCTACTTCAACCTGGCGCCGAACTACGACGACACGTTGACCCCGCGCTACATGAGCCGGCGCGGCCTGATGCTCGACAACGAATTCCGCTACCTCTACAACGGCGGCCGCGGTGAACTGATCACCGCGTTCATGCCCAACGACAAGCTGCGCGACCGCGATCGCGGCCAGGTGATATTCGGTGGCTACCACAACGTGGACAGCCACTGGCAGGCCCGCGCCAACCTGGCCTGGGTCAGCGACGAGCGCTACGTGGAAGACTTCGCCAATCGCCTGGTGGGCGTCACCGCGTCGAACCTGCAGAGCACGGTGGGCCTGTACGGCACCGGCAAGAACTGGACGGCCGGCATCATGGCCGACCGCTGGCAGCTGACCGACTACACCCTCAACGAGAGCGCGCTGCCGTACAACCGCCAGCCACGCCTGTTCCTCAACTGGGACAAGCCGCTGCTGCCGTGGCTGGAGACCGGCGTCTACGCCGAGGCCGTGCGCTTCACCCACGACGACATCAACTTCAAGTACGGCGCCGAGGCCGGTCCCGACCTGCAGTACACGCGCAACGGCCAGACCCAGCGCATGTATGGTGGCTCGCGCCTGGATGTGAAGCCCTATGTGTCGTTCCCGATCAGCGGCGCGGCCTGGTACATCACCCCGACCCTGGCCTACCGCTACACCGGTTACGAGCTGGACCGCGGGCTGGCCGATGCCACCCGCAGGAGCATCCTGGTCTCGCAGGGCATCGACCCGAACACGGCCACTCCGGAACAGCTGCGCGGAAATACCTCGCCCAGCCGCAGCCTGCCGATCGCCAGCCTCGATGCCGGCCTGTTCTTCGACCGTGAGACGAAGATCGGTGGCAAGTCGTTCCTGCAGACCCTGGAACCGCGCCTGTTCTACCTGCGCACGCCCTACCGCAACCAGGACGAGCTGCCGATCTTCGATACCCGCGACTTCACCTTCAGCTGGGGCCAGCTGTTCCGCGATTCGCGCTATACCGGCGCCGATCGCCAGAACGACGCCAACCAGCTGACTCTGGCGCTGGGTACCCGCTTCATCGACCAGACCACCGGCAAGGAGCGTTTCTCGGCCTCCATCGGCCAGATCCAGTACTTCGACGAGTCACGGGTGAGCGTGGTCCCCGGTGGCGCGCCGGTTGAAAAGGGCAAGTCGGCCTGGATCGCCGACGGCAACTACATGATCAACGACCGCTGGACGCTGGGCGCCACCTACCAGTGGGATCCCAAGTACAAGCGCGAGGACTTGGCCAGCGTGCGTGCCCGCTACCTGATGTCCAACGACGGCGTGGTCAACCTGACCTACCGTTACCGCATCAATTCCGGCGCCCCGGCCACCGCCAACAAGCATGACCGCACCCTGCTGGAACAGGCCGACCTGTCGTTCCTGTACCCGCTGAACGAGCGCTGGAGCCTGGTCGGCCGCTACTACTACTCGATCCAGGACAAGGAACCGCTGGAGATCATCGGTGGCGTACAGTGGGACAGCTGCTGCCTGGCCGTGCGCGCCGTGGCCCGCCGCTACGTGCGCAACCGCGAAGGCGAAATGAACAACTCCATCCAGCTCGAGTTCGTGCTCAAGGGCTTGAGCTCCCTCGGCCAGGACACGGACCGCACTTTGCGCCGTGCTATCCTCGGCTACAACCGCGACGACCTCTATCTCGTGCCGCCCAGCAACACCGGAGCGACCCGCGATGACTACGATCCGAATCAGATCCCATGACCAAGAGCTTCCCCGTTCTCCTCGCATCGCTTCTGGCGGTGTCCAGCGTGTCCGCCCCCCTGCAGGTTCTTGCGCAGGAGGCCCAGCCGTTGGATCGCATCGCTGCTGTCGTCGATGAGGACGTGATCCTGCAGAGCGAGCTCCAGCGTGCGATCGCCAACATCAAGGCGCAGTACGCCGGCCGCGAGGCCCAGCTGCCGCCCGATGACGTGCTCAGCCGCCAGGTGCTCGAGCGCCTGGTGCTGGTCAAGCTGCAGGTGGCCCGTGCCCAGGGCAGCGGCATCCGTGTCAGCGACCAGGAACTGACCCAGGCGATGAATGCCATCGCCCAGCAGAACGGCTCGACCCTGGATGCCCTGCGCCAGCGCCTGGCCAGTGACGGTATCGATTTCAACGATTTCCGCGCCTCGGTGCGTGACGAGATCACCGTGCAGCGCCTGCGCCAGAGCTTCGCGCAGAGCCGCATCAGCGTCAGCGAAGGCGAGGTCGATGCTGCCCTGAAGCAGCAGGCCGATGCCGGCAACCAGTTCCACCTCGCACACATCCTGGTCGCCCTGCCCGACGGTGCCAGCGCCGAGCAGATCGCCACCGGCCAGAAGAAGGCTGACGGCGTGAAGGCCCTGCTGGACAAGGGCGAACTGGACTTCAATGCGGCGGCCGTGCGCTATTCCGACAGCCCCAATGCGCTGGAAGGCGGCGACCTCGGCTGGCGCACCCTGGATGAAATCCCGGCCGCGTTCGCACAGACGATGCAGCAGATGAAGCCCGGCGAAGTGGTCGGCCCGATCCGTGGCCCGAGCGGCTTCCAGCTGCTGAAGCTTGTGGAAGTGCGTGACGCCAGCGCGGCGGCAGGCACCCACACGGTCACCGAGTACCACGGCCGCCATATCCTGGTGCGCGTGGACGATGCCCAGTCCGACGCGGCCGCCAAGGCCAAGATCGATACCCTGCGTGCGCGTATTGCCGGCGGTGCCGACTTCCAGCAGGTGGCCAAGGAATCGTCCGAGGACACCAACAGCAAGGGCCAGGGCGGCGATCTGGGCTGGTTCCCGGCCGACGCGTTCGGCCCGGCCTTCGGCCAGCAGGTGGCAGGCATCCAGGACGGCGGCGTAAGCCAGCCGTTCCGCACCGATGCGGGCTGGCACATCGTGCAGCGCGTGGGCACCCGCCAGACCGACGTCGGCAGTGACAACCAGCGCGCCCAGGTCCGCGAGACCATCGGTCGCCGCAAGCTGGAAGACGAGTACAACCGCTTCCTGCAGGAGCTGCGTGGCGAAGCCTACGTCAGCTTCCGCAGCGGTGACCGGGCGGAAAATACCGCCACGCCTCCGCAGTCCTGAGCCATGCTCCCCGAGCTCGCTCTGGTACCGGGCGAGCCCGCCGGGATCGGCCCGGAACTGTGTGTCCGACTGGTCCAGCAGCCGCGCGATGATTGCCGGCTGCTGGCATTCGCCGATCCGGACACCCTGCGCGCGGCCGCAGCCGCGCTGGGTCTGCCCCTGCAACTGCTGCCCGAGGACGCACACGCACGCGTCCCCGGCGATCTGCGCCTGCGCGCCGTCGCCAACAGCGCCCCCAGCCGTTTCGGCCATACCGACCCTGCCAACGCAGGTGCGGTGATCGGTGCCCTGCTCGGTGCGGGCCAGGCCTGCCTGTCCGGTGAACTGCACGGCGTAGTGACCGGCCCGGTGCACAAGGCGGTGATCAACCAGGGCGGCATCGCCTACAGCGGCACCACCGAACTGCTGGCCGACCAGGCCGGGGTGAAAGTGGTGATGATGCTGGCCAACGACATCGTCCGCGTTGCCCTGGCTACGACCCACCTGCCGCTGCGTGAGGTTGCCGATGCGATCACCGCGCCCGGCCTGGAACACACCCTGCGCACCGTGCATGCCGCGCTGCGCCGCGAGTTCGGCCTGGCCGCACCGCGCATCGCCGTGCTTGGCCTGAACCCGCATGCCGGCGAAGACGGTCACCTCGGTCGCGAGGAACTGGATCTGGTCATCCCGCTGCTGCAGCGCCTGCGCAGCGAGGGCATGGACCTGATCGGTCCGCTGCCGGCCGATACCGCGTTCCTGCCGGCCAAGCTGGCCGGCTTCGACACCGTGCTGGCCATGTACCACGACCAGGGCCTGCCGGTGCTGAAGTACTCCGGCTTCGAGCAGGCGGTGAACCTGACCCTGGGCCTGCCCTATCCGCGCGTGGCGGTGGACCACGGCACCGCGCTGGATCTTGCCGGCCGCGGCATTGCCGATCCTTCCAGCCTGCAGGCCGCCACAACGCTGTGTGCGCGGCTGGCGCGGCAACGTACACTGAGCACATGACTTCCCCGCATTCCCCCTCCGGCCCGGTGTTTTCCGCCCCGGCCAAGAAGCAGCTCGGCCAGCACTTCCTTGCCGACCGCTACTACATCGACAAGATCGTGATGGCGGTCAATCCCAAGGACGGCGACCGCCTGGTCGAGATCGGCCCGGGCCAGGGTGCGATCACCCTGCCGCTGCTGCGCGTGCACCCGAAGATGACGGTGATCGAGTTCGACCGCGACCTGATCGCGCCGTTGACCGCCGCCGCCGAGCCCCTGGGTGAACTGACCATCGTCAACCGCGACGTGCTGCGGGTCGATTTCACCGAGCTGGCCGACGGACAGCCGATCCGCCTGGTCGGCAACCTGCCCTACAACATCTCCTCGCCCATCCTGTTCCATGCACTGGAACATGCTGCGGTGGTCTCGGACATGCACTTCATGCTGCAGAAGGAAGTGGTCGACCGCATGGCTGCCGGTCCCGGCAGCAAGGTGTTCGGCCGCCTCAGCGTGATGCTGCAGGCCTACTGCGAGGTGACCTCGCTGTTCGTGGTGCCGCCGGGTGCGTTCAGGCCGCCGCCGAAGGTCGATTCGGCCGTGGTGCGTCTGGTACCGCGCGACCCGGCCAGCATCGACATCAAGGACCACAAGCGCTTCGCCGAGGTGGTCAAGGCTGCCTTCGGCCAACGCCGCAAGACCCTGCGCAATGCCCTGAACAACGTGGTCAGCGCCGAGCAGTTCGTGGCCGCCGGCGTGCGCCCCGATGCCCGCGCCGAACAGCTGGACGTGGCTGAATTCATCGCTTTGGCCAATGCCACCTGATTACACTGCCGGTATGGAAGACGCTGACGTTTATGCCATCTCCGTCGAAGTCGCCCCGCGCTTCCTCGACGACCAATCCGCGCCGGAAGACGGTCGTTATGCGTTCGCCTATACGATCCGCATCCACAACCAGGGCCGCGTTGCCGCGCGCCTGGTCGCACGCCATTGGCGCATCACCGATGCCAATGGCCGCGTCGAGCATGTCGATGGCGATGGCGTGATCGGCGAACAGCCGCGTCTGCGTCCGGGTGAAGACTTCCATTACACCTCGGGTGTCATGCTCGGCACCGAGCACGGCACGATGCAGGGCCATTACGACATGGTGGCCGACGACGGCACCGAATTCGCCGCGCCGGTCGCACCCTTCGTGCTGGCCATCCCGCGCACCCTGCACTGACACGGAGGCCGAACGATGAGTGTATGGGCGATCGGCGACCTGCAAGGCTGCTATGACGTAACCCAGCGCCTGCTGGAGAAGATCCGGTTCGATCCGGCGCAGGACACCCTGTGGTTCTGCGGCGACCTGGTCAACCGCGGTGGACAGTCACTGGAAACCCTGCGGCTGGTGCATTCGCTGCGCGAACACAGCGTGGTGGTGCTCGGCAACCACGACCTTTCCCTGCTGGCCGTCGGTGCGCGCACCGAGGAAGAGCAGCGCAAGGTCAACCCGGACCTGCTGCGCATCGTCCAGGCCGAAGACCGCGATGTGCTGCTGGACTGGCTGCGCCTGCAGAAGCTGGTGCACGTGGACCGTGAGCTTGGCTGGATGATGGTGCATGCCGGCCTGGCGCCGAAGTGGACCACGCAGATGGCCGAGAAGCATGCGGCCGAAGTGGAAGTGCAGCTGCACGGCGCCGGCTACCGCAAGCTGTTCCGCAACATGTACGGCGACAAGCCCAGCTGGGCGCCGAACCTGACCGGCTACGAGCGCTCGCGGGCGATCATCAACGTGCTCACGCGCATGCGCTACTGCACCTCGCGCGGCCGCATCGGCATCGAGGACAAGGGCACGCCGGGCACCCAGGAACAGGGGCTGTATCCCTGGTTCGAAGTGCCGGGCCGGGTCGAACGCGACCTGAAGGTGGTCTGCGGCCACTGGTCCGCGCTCGGCCTGACCATCACCCAGGGCATCCACGCAATCGACACCGGTGCCGTGTGGGGTGGCAAGCTCACCGCGATCCAGCTCGACACCGATGAGCTGCGCGTGGTGCAGGTACCGGGACGCGACGTACCGGCACCGGTCGCCAACGCGCGGCCGCCCGCGCGACCGGCACACGAGCGCACGGCAGGCAAGGACAACAGCCAGGGCAACGGCAACGCTGCAACGGCTGGCGCCCCGGGCAACCGTGGTCCGCGCCGCCGCCGCCGCCGTGGTGGTGGTGGCGGTGGTGGCAACAACAACGGAACGCCTCCTTCGGCATGACGCCCGGCAACCGCGCACCATGGACGGTGCTGCTGCTGACGCTGGCCCTGGCCAGCGGCTGCCAGCCCTCATCGTCGCCAGCGACTGCCGGCGCCGACGCTACCGCCGCCCCTGCATCAGCGCCTGCACCTTCGCCACCGCTGGTCGCTGCCGCACGCGCACAGGTCGGCGTCACCACCCGCTACGACCCTGCCTATCAGGTACTGGCCTACCCCGGTGGCGACGTGCCCGCTGATCGCGGCGTATGCACCGACGTGGTGGTCCGCGCTCTGCGTACGCAGGGGCTGGACCTGCAGGTCCGCGTGAATGAAGACATGCGCGCTGATTTCAGCGTCTATCCGGCCCTCTGGGGCCTGTCCCGACCGGATCGGAACATCGACCACCGGCGCGTGCCCAACCTGATGCGCTGGTTCGACCGCCACGGCTGGCAGCAACCGATCAGTGCCCTTCCCAGCGACTTCGCTGCCGGCGACATCGTGGCCTGGAAGCTCAACGGCAACGGCCTGCTGCACGTGGGCATCGTTTCCGACCGGCGCCTGGCCGACGGTACGCCGCTGGTACTGCACAACATCGCGCGCGGTACGCGGGAAGAGAACCTGCTGTTCCAGCACACCATCATCGGCCACTACCGGATGCCGTAAAACGATCCTGTAGAGCCGAGCACGGCCGGGCTCTACAGGACGCCGCGCTCAGCGGCGGACGTAATGCACGAAGCGGAACGCATAGGCGTGACGCTCATCGGCCGGGTGCGGCTCACTGGCCACCTCCTGCCAGAGGCGCTCATCCACCTCCGGGAAATGGGTATCGGCCGGTACTTCGGCATCCACCCAGGTCAGGTACAGATCACTGGCCTGGTCCAGCAGCTGGCGGAAGATCTCGCCGCCACCAATGATGCACAGCTCGCTGGCACCCTCGCCCTCTGCAACCGCTTTCGCCTCGTCCAGCGAGGCCACCGCGCGCATGCCCTCGAACGGCACCTGGCCGCTGCGGGTCAGCACCAGGTTCGTTCGGCCGGGCAGCACGCGGCCAATCGATTCGGCGGTCCTGCGCCCCATCAGGATCGGCTTGCCCAGGGTCAACGCCTTGAAGTGCCTGAAGTCGTCCGGCAGGTGCCAGGGCATGGCGTTGCCCTGGCCGATGCCACGATTGCGATCCAGTGCAACGATCATCGAAAGTTTCATGGTGCGGCCTCCTCAGCCGGCGTCGATCTGCAGGCGTGTACAGGCCTCGTTGGCGGCACTGGCCGCGCGCAGCGCCGCAGCCAGCGCCGGGTTCGACGTGGAATTCTCGTCCAGGCCTTCGAGGATCCTGTCCATCTGCGCGTCCTCGATCTCCTTCAGGCCCGGTTCCGACAGGATGTCCCTGGACAGCGTGGCAACGTCGGTGCTGCCGCTGCGCGCCAGGAATCCCTGCAGATCCTTGCTGGAATAGACCACCGCCAGGCGCTGCTCAAGCTCATGCTGATAGGCGGGTTCTTCGATGCCAGCCTTCAGGTGTTCGGCCATCGCCGCGTACATGCCGGTCACCGCCTCGCGCACCTGTGCCTGGCAACCGGCCGGCATGTCGCTGGGCAGTGGCGCGCTGCCATCGAGCGTCCGGACGAACCTCTGCAACTCCTCGCGCATGTGCTTGTGCACGATCTGCTCGTTGACCTGCCGGGCCAATGCGAGGGTGTCTGCAGCCGCCGCCTGCACCAGGCTCAGCGGCGCCAGGCAAGCCAATGCCAGCAGCGCCGCAACGCGTGGGCGCGCGCTCATACCGCCACCGGCGCCTTGATCGCCGGATGCGGATCGTAGCCATCAATGCGGATGTCATCGAACTGGAAGCCGAACAGATCGGTCACCTCCGGGTTCAACCACAGCGTCGGCAGCGCGCGCGGCTCTCGCGACAGCTGTTCGCGGGCCTGCTCGAAGTGGTTCGAATACAGGTGCGCGTCGCCCAGCGTGTGCACGAAATCGCCGACGCCCAGGCCGGTGGCCTGCGCCACCATGTGGGTCAGCAATGCGTAGCTGGCGATGTTGAACGGTACACCGAGGAAGATGTCGCCACTGCGCTGGTACAGCTGGCAGCTGAGCTTGCCGTCGACCACGTAGAACTGGAACAGGTTGTGGCACGGCATCAACGCCATCTGCGAGAGCTCGCCCACGTTCCAGGCACTGACCACCAGCCGCCGCGAATCCGGATTACGCTTGATCTCGTCCACCAGCCACTGCATCTGGTCGATCTCGCCGCCGTCGGCCGTGGCCCAGCTGCGCCATTGCTTGCCGTACACCGGGCCGAGGTCGCCGTTCTCATCGGCCCACTCGTCCCAGATGCGCACCTGGTTGTCCTTGAGGTAACCGATGTTGGTATCGCCCTTCAGGAACCACAGCAGCTCGTGGATGATCGAGCGCAGGTGCAGCTTCTTGGTGGTGACCAGCGGGAAGCCGTCGTTGAGGTTGAAGCGCATCTGCCAGCCGAACACGCTGCGGGTGCCGGTACCGGTGCGGTCGCTCTTCTCCGCGCCGTGTTCGAGCACGTGCGAGAGCAAGTCCAGATAGGCCTTCATGCCTTGCCCTCCGCCGTCACCAGCGGCTGCGGCTGCAGCACCGGCGCGCGGCGCGACATCACCAGCAGCACCAGGCCGAAGGCGATCAGCGGCACGCACAGGATCTGGCCCTTGGTCAGCCAGCCGAAGGCCACGTAGACGCCGTTGTCGGGCATGCGCACGAACTCGACGGCGAAGCGGAAGATGCCATACAGCAGCGCGAACAGGCCGCCGATGAGATAGCGATGGCGCGGCTTGGCCGACACCGTCCACAACACCGCGAACATCACCAGCCCTTCCAGCAGCGCTTCATACAGCTGCGACGGATGCCGCGCGAACTGGTTGAGCGCACCGCTGGCGAACTGCGACTGCAGGGTGGCGTGGTCGAGCTGGTTCAACGGTGCCGGCAGGCCGGACGGGAACACCACGCCCCAGCTGCCGTCGGTGTACTTGCCCCACAGCTCGGCGCCGATGAAGTTGCCGATGCGGCCAAAGCCCAGGCCCAGCGGCACCAGTGGCGCCATGAAATCCATGGTGTCGAAGAAGTGCAGCGCATGCTTGCGCGACCACCACCAGCAGGCCGCGATCACGCCGAGCAGGCCACCGTGGAAGCTCATGCCGCCATCCCACACCTTGAACAGCAGCAGTGGGTTGTGCAGGAAATCGCCCAGCGCATAGAACAGCATGTAACCGATGCGCCCGCCCAGCACTACGCCGAGCATGGCGTAGAACAGCAGGTCGGAGAAGCCGTTGGCATCGACGCCCGGCAGGCGCCCGTCGGCGATCCGCTTGCGCCCCAGCAGCCAGGCGGCGGTGAAGCCGAGCAGGTACATGATGCCGTACCAGTGCACCTTGATCGGTCCCAACGAGAGGGCGATGGGGTCGATGTCGTGGAAATAGATCATGAAGGGCGCCTTGCAGGGATGCCGATATTCTAGCGCCGCCCGGGAGCGGCCTCGTCGTGGCCGCCGTCGCCCGATTGCCGGGCTTCAGCCCAGGATCTGCGGCGTGTCCGGCAGGCCGTCCTGATCGGACCGCGCCGAGGCCGGAAAGTGCCCTTCCACCAAGGAGGAAACCTCGTCGATGGCATCGCGCAGCGCTGCCACCGGCTGAGAGCCGCGCAGGCCTTCGCGCAGATGCGTGCAGACCCGCTGCCACTGCTCGGGCGCGACCCGCCCCTGCAGGCCACGGTCGGCGACGATCTCGATGGCGTGGTCGGCCAGCAGCAGGTAGATCAGCACGCCGTTGTTGTGCGCGGTATCCCAGGTGCGCAGGCGCGCGAAGGCATGCTCGGCCGCCTGCCGCGGGGTGACCTTGTGCCACAGCGCATGCAGTGGCAGATCGGCCTCCACGGCAAACATCACCTGGCCGCCATGGCGCTGCTCGCCCGCGGCGATCGCCTCGGTGATCGCCTGCAGCGTGGCCGGCGGGAACGCCCGCCGTACCGATGGCGAAAACAGATGTCTGCACAGACGTTGGATCATCACCAGCCTCCCGACGCGCCGCCGCCGCCGGAACGGCCACCACCGCCGCCCCAGCCACCGCCACCGCCAAACCCACCCCCGCCGCCGAAGCCGCCGCCACCCCAGCTACCGCCGCCCCAACCGCCACCGCCGGCGAAGCGGCCCGGATGGCCGGACAACATCGCCACCACCAGGCCCACCACGCCGGCCAGGCCACTGGCCAGCAAGGTGGAAGTGAACAGGAAGGCGGCTACCGCCGCTCCAGCGCCACCCAGCAGGCCGCGCAGCGGACGCGGTACCCGCGAGAACACGCCGCGCAGGATGCTGCCGGCGAACACGCCGATGAACAACGCCAGGATCCAGGTATCACCGCCCCCGTCCGGGGCGCGTCCCTGCTGGCTGCTGACCGGCGCCGGCAGGGCTTCGCCGTCGATGATCCTCACCAGCACCGCCGTGGCCTCGGTGATGCCGCCGGCATAGTCATTGGCGCGGAAGCGTGGCACCAGGTATTCCTGGATCACCCGGTTGGCGATCGCGTCGGGAATCGCGCCTTCCAGGCCATAGCCCGGTTCGATGCGCACCCGCCGATCGTCCTTGGCCACCACCAGCAGCACGCCGTCATCCACGCCCTTGCGACCGATCTGCCACTGGTCGAACACCCGGGTGGTGTACTGGGCGATGTCTTCCGGCTGCGTGGTCGGCACCACCAGCACCTGCATCTGGCTGCCCTTGCGCTGCTGCAGGTCCAGCGCCTGCTGCACCAGCGCCTGCTTCTGCGCGGCATCCAGGGTGCCGGTGGTGTCGACCACCGGCGAATCCAGCGCCGGAATCGGCGCCAGCGTCTGCGCCTGCACGGCCAACGGCAGCCACAGCAACAGGGCCAGCAGTGTGGCGGCCAGGCGCATCGGTCAGTGGCCCGGAGCCGGGGCCGGCTGCTGCTGCGGCGCGTTGCCGAAATCAACTGCCGGCGCGTTGGAGATCTGCGCTTCGTTTTCCACGGTGAAGTTCGGCTTGGGCAGGTACCCGAAGATCTTGGCGGTGATCAGCTGCGGGAACGAGCGGATGTAGGTGTTGTAGTCCTGGACCTGCTGGATGTAGCGGCCACGGGCGACGGTGATGCGGTTCTCGGTGCCTTCCAGCTGCGCCTGCAGGTCGCGGAAGTTCTGGTCGGACTTCAGCACCGGGTAGTTCTCGGTAACCACCAGCAGGCGCGACAGCGCGCTGCCCAGTTCGCCCTGGGCCTGCTGGAACTGCTTGAGCGAGGCTTCATCGTCGGCGTTGACGTTGATCTGGCCAACGCGCGAACGGGCGTTGGTGACTTCGGTCAGCACGCGTTCTTCCTGGCTGGCGAAACCTTTCACGGTCTGCACCAGGTTGGGCACCAGGTCGGCGCGGCGCTTGTACTGGTTGAGCACTTCGGACCAGCTGGCCTTGACCGCTTCGTCCTTCTGCTGGATGGCGTTGTAGCCGCAGCCGGACAGCAGTGAGGCCAGCAGCAGCAATGGGATGAGGCGGGTCAACAGGCGCATGGCCAAGGCTCCGGGTGGACTGAGCGCCGAGCATGCCATGGTCGGTGTTAACGGACGTGTGGAGAGTGCCGGCCATCGGGCGCCGCCCCCTCCGCGGTGTGGTCCAGCCAGCTCGGGTGGGCCGGGACGGTGGGTTGGCTGGGGGACGCTGCAAGTACGTCCATGTAAGCTCGGTCGCCGCATCCATGCGGCTCACGCCCCCAGCCAACCCACCCTCCCGGCCACGGACGGTTTCCTGCGCACCGCGGGAAGATCAAAAGAAAAAGAAAAAGCGAAAACCGATTCTTCAGACATTCCTGATGCCTGCCATCCACGCATGGCGTGGATCTGTCGACCAAGGTCGAGACCTACCAACAGCAGCACAGAATGCCGTCCCGACAGATCGCGGAAAACTGTCGAAGGCGGGGTGGGTCCGGTTGAGGGGGCGTGAGCGCGATGGGCCCGAGGCATGCCTCGGGCGGGTTGGGCAGGACGCCCAACCCGGGTCTTGCCGTGTGCGCAGGACAGCGCACACGAGCAAGGCGCGACCGAGGCTACATGGACGTATTTACGCCGTCCCCCTCAACCGGACCCACCCCGCCAACCCACGGAATGCAGGCTGTTGCTGTTGCTCTGGATTCTGCGGGTGCAGGGCTGCAAGCCCTGCCGGAACCCCACACCGTTCAACAGGCCTCAGCCACCGGCGCGCGTGCCCGCCCCAGCCACGCCAGCAGCAGCGCCGACGCTGCCAGCAGCCCACCGGCCACCGGAATCGCCGCGTACCCCAGCCCCAGGCTGATCACCGCACCACCCAGCGCCGCGCCCAGTGCATTGCCGAGGTTGAATGCACCGACATTGATCGACGACGCCAGTCCCGGCGCCTCGCTCGCCGCCTGCATCACCCGGATCTGCAGAGGCGGCACGATCGCGAAGGTCGCCGCACCGAACAGCAGTACACCCAGCGCCGCAGTCGCGTGGCTCATGAAGGCCAGCGGCAGCACGAACATCAGTACCGCAAGTACCGCCAGCAGGATCCGGGTGGCGCCGTCCAGCGACCAGTCGGCCATGCGCCCACCAATGCCGTTGCCGAAGGTGAAACCAATGCCGATCAGGGCCAGCGACATTGCGATGAAGGCGTTGGACGCGCCGGTCAACTCGGTCAGCACCGGCGCCACGTAGGTGTAGAGGGTGAACATCGCACCTGCACCCAGCACCGTGGTGGCCATCGCCAGCAGTACCTGCGGCTGCATGATCGATTTCAGTTCACGCCGGACATCCGGGCGCGCGCCCGCGGCCGACGGCGGCAGTGCCATGGCCAACGCGCTGATCGCAACCACACCGAGTACGGCGGTGCCGGCAAAGGCCAGGCGCCAGCCCAGCTGCTGGCCGACCCAGGTCGCCAGCGGCACGCCACCGATGTTGGCGATGGTCAGACCCATGAACATCGTCGCCACCGCCGCGGCCTGCTTCTCCTTCGGCACCAGGCTGGCGGCGACCACCGCGCCGATGCCGAAGAACGCACCGTGATTGAGGCTGGTCACCAGCCGTGACAGCAGCAGCAGGCCGTAGTTCGGGGCCAGCGCCGACAGCAGGTTGCCGACCACGAAGATCGACATCAGCAGCATCAGCGCGGTGCGCTTGCCGAAGCGTCCCATCAGCAGGGTCATCACCGGAGCGCCCAGCATCACGCCCACCGCATAGGCGGTGATCAGCATGCCGGCGGTGGGGATGCTGACCCCCACGCCGTTGGCGATGACCGGCAGCAGGCCCATCGGCGTGAACTCGGTGGTGCCAATGGCGAAGGCGCCGACGGCGAGGGCCAGCAATGCGGCTCTGGAATTCATGGGGATTGCCTGCGTGGGGGCAGGCCCTGTGGAAAATGAGCGCGTAGCCTGCGCGCTTTGCCGGCCGGGAGTAAGCCACTACGCGGGAAAACAGTGTTGATCCGGATTCACAAGTGGAAGGTGCAAGCCGGCATTGCGGGAAGAAGCCCCGCCGCGCATGGTCCGGCGCTAGCGGGACGTGCCCACGCTTGGGTAGCGCCGGGCCATGCCCGGCGAGCGCAGCGGCGCCTGGAACGCAGAACCCCCGGCCGGGCCGGGGGTTCTGTCTCGCTTGCTTACCAGTCGCCGGCGCCCGGCACGTGGTGTTCGCGTGCGCGGCGGCGCATCAGCAGGTTCAGCCACTCCACCAGCACCGAGAAGCCCATCGCGGCGTAGATGTAGGGCTTGGGCACGTGCACGTCCAGGCCGTCCAGGATCAGCACCGCGCCGATCAGCAGGATGAAGGCCAGGGCCAGCATCTTCACGGTCGGGTTGGCATCGATGAAGCGGCCCAGCGGGTTGGCCGCCAGCAGCATCACCGCCACCGACAACAGGATCGCCGCCACCATCACCGGCACGTGGTCGGCGATGCCGACGGCGGTGATCACCGAGTCCAGCGAGAACACGATGTCGATGACCGCGATCTGCGCGATCACGTAGCCGAACACGGCCGAGGTCTTGGTGGTGGTCGGGTCCTCGTCCTCGCCACCGGTGATCATCTCCTTGATCTCCATCCAGCCCTTGATGATCAGGAACAGGCCACCGACGATCAGCACCAGGTCGCGGATGGATATGCCCATGCCGGCCACGGTGAACAGGTTTGCCTGCATGTGCGCCAGGTACGCCAGCGAGACCAGCAGGCCGATACGGGTGATGCAGGCCACGGCGATGCCGAGGCGGCGCGCGAACGGGCGGCGCTCTTCGGGCAGCTTGCTGACGGCGATGGAGATGAACACCAGGTTGTCGATGCCGAGCACGATTTCCAGCGCGCTCAAGGTGAACAGGGTCAGCCAGACGTTCGGATCGGCGAGAAGCTCAAGGGACATGGGAAGTCTTCATCAAGGGGGAGGAAGAAGGATCAGCCGACGCTGGCCGGGAACAATCGCGGCACCAGCACCAGGGCCCAGCACAGCAGCACGTTCATCATCAGCACGAACACCGCCGCCGAGCCCATGTCCTTGGCGCGGCCGGCCAGTTCGTGGATTTCCGCGCCATAGCGCTCGATCACCGCCTCGATGGCCGAATTGGCCAGCTCCATCGCCAGCACCAGCAGCATCGAGCCGATCATCAGCGCGCGCTCCACCGGGGTCTGGCCCAGCCAGATCGCCAGCGGGGTCAGCAGCACCAGCAGGTAGACCTCCAGCCGGAACGAGGACTCGTGCAGCCAGGCAGCACGCAGGCCCTGCCAGGACCAGCGGGCGGCCTGGAAGATGCGGCGCGGGCCGCGGGGCATGTGGCCGAACTGATCAGCCACGGGTGATGGATCCAGCAACAGGGGCGCGGCGCAGCGACCGCTCAGACGCACGGCAGGAAATCATGGGTGCACAGGGATAGGCAGACAGCCCCCATTTTGCCACAAGGGCGGCAATGGCACCCCGCACGCCCCGCCGCGAGGCCCTGCGAACGACCCCGCGAACGGCCCAGCGCGGCCAAGCGCGGGGCCAGCCCAGCTTCTATGATGGATACCCCCTGCCCTGCCGGAGTGCCTGATGACCCGTCCCCGCACCTGCCTGATCCTGCTCGGCCTGCTGGCCGCGCCGCTGGCCCAGGCCCTGAGCCCGCCGGCGCCGCCGCAGATCCCTGCGCAGGTCTCCAACGTGGCTTGGGAGGCCGACATCGCCGCCTTCGCCAGCGCCGACCGGACCAACCCGCCGCCGCGTGGTGGCATCGAGTTCATCGGCAGTTCGTCCTTCCGCATGTGGGACAGCCTGGCCAGGGATTTCCCGGGGCAACCGGTGTTCAACCGCGGCTTCGGAGGTTCGGAAGTACGCGACAGCACCTGGTACGCCGGCCAGGCCATCGTGCCGTACGCGCCGTGCAAGGTGTTCTTCTACGCCGGCGACAACGACCTCAACAGCGGCCGCAGCGCGACCCAGGTACGCGATGACGTGGTGGCCTTCGTGCAGCGCGTGCATCGCGACCTGCCGAAGACGAAGGTGGAATACGTCTCCATCAAGCCCAGCCCATCGCGGGCGCACCTGCTGCCGGCGATCAACGACGCCAACGCGAAGATCAAGGCTGCGTTGGCGAAGCTGCCCAACACCGGCTACACCGACATCTACACACCGATGCTCGGGGCCGACGGCCAACCCGATGCGTCGTTGTTCCGCGAGGACATGCTGCACATGACCCCGGCTGGCTATGCGATCTGGACCAAGGCGCTGGCGCCGAAGGTGAAGTGCGATTGAGTCAGCGCACCTGCTCCGGTAGGTGCCAACCTTGGTTGGCATCCGCGCGCCCGCGCGTGGCCCGCTGAAAGCGCCGACCAAGGTCGGCATCTACCAAGCGCGTGCCACCACCGGCTGCGCGTTACCGGAAAATCACCGTCGCCTCGGTGCCCTTGCCCAGCTCGCTGGCCAGGCTGACCTTCCAGCCGAAGCGGTCACACAGGCGGCGCACGATCGACAGCCCCAGGCCGGTGCCCTGCGGTCGGCTGGGATCGGCACGATAGAACGGCTCGAACGCACGCGACAGCGCGTCAGCGGACATGCCGATGCCCGTATCGCTCACCACCACCCGGTCGTTATGCACATGCACGTCGATGCGGCCTTCATCGGTGTAGCTGCAGGCGTTGCGCACCAGGTTGCTGACCACCACCTGCAGCACCCGCGGCGGTGCGTGCAGCTGCACGGCCGCGTCACTGTGCAGGTGCACCGCCAGCGGCCGTCCCACCAGCAGCTCGTTGGCGTTGTCCACTTCGTAACGGACGATGTCGTTGACGTCGAACAGTTCCACCTGCGGCTCGACGTCGGCCTCACGGGCCAGGATCAGGAAGGCATCGATCACCGCTTCCATGTCCCGCCCGGCACGCTGGATGCGCTGCAGGCTGCGGCGCAGGCGCGGCTCCAGGCTTTCATCGCCCAGCGCCATGTCGCTGGCCACGCGGATGACGGTCAGCGGCGTGCGCAGTTCATGGCTGGCGTCACGGGTGAAGTTGCGCTCGCGCGCCACGTGCGCGGTGACCCGGTTGGCCAGCGAATGCAGCGCCGCCGCCAGCTGCCGGGTCTCGCCCTGCATGTCCGCCGGCAGCTTGTTCGGCTCCAGGTCGGCCGCTTCCGGATGGCCCGGGTCCCAGCGCGAGACACGGCGCGCCAGCCAGTTCACCGGCGATACCAGGCGTTTGGAGGCACGGTAGGTGATCCAGGAGGCGCCATATACCGCCAGCAGGGTCAGCAGCACCGGCACGATGCCGAACCAGAACGCCAGCATCTCCGCGCGCGAGCGCAGGAACACCAGGTACAGGCGCCCCTCTTCGCGGGCGTCGACCAGCACCAGCTGATCGTCGTCGGGCAGTTCGTGGAAACCCGGTTCCAACGTGCGCAGGTTGGCCGGCAGTGACAGGCTGGACTGCCCGCGTTCCAGCAGGTAGCCACGGATGTTCTGGGTATTGGGCGGCGGCTGCACGGGCGAGGCCTCGTGCAGTGTCCAGTAGTACGCCGCTTCTTCGCGCAGGGCAGCGCCCACCAGGCTGTGCTTGATCACCAGCGAAACCAGCCACGCACCCAGCAGGATACCCAGGCTGGCCAGCACGGCTTGCAGGATGAAAGCGATACGGATCTTGCGCGGCAGGCCGTGCGGCATTGCGGTGTCCCGGTCAGAGCGCTGCGATTATAGGCAGCGCGCTGTGCCGTGATCGTGCATGGACGATGACGATCCGGTATCCGGAACGTTCACCCCTTCCCTGCCGACCACGGCCGTGCCGGTTCTGCTGCAACACCGGCACGACGTCGATCAGGCCATCGGCTGGGCGATATCGGCGATGCGATAGCCCGCGCTCTGCACGGTGTGCAGCAGCGGCCGATCGAACGGCTTGTCGATGATCTTGCGCAGGTTGTACAGATGGCTGCGCAACGTGTCCGAATCAGGCAGGCCGTTGCCCCAGATCTCGCGCTCGATTTCCTGGCGGGTGACCACACGCGGCGATTCACGCATCAGGATGGTCAGCAGGCGCAGGCCGATCGGCGACAGCTGCAGCTCGGTGCCGGCACGGGTGGCACGCATGCTGACCGGATCGAGCACCAGGTCGGCGACCTTGAGCACTTCCGAACCCACCTGGCGACGTTCGCGGCGGATCAGCGCGCGCAGGCGGGCCTCCAGTTCCTGGATCGCGAACGGCTTGGTCAGGTAATCGTCGGCACCAAAGCCAAGCCCGGTGAGCTTGTCATCCAGCGTGTCGCGCGCGGTCAGCATCAGCACCGGGGTCGACTTGCGCGCATCGTTGCGCAGCCGGCGGCACACTTCGATGCCATCCAGCCGCGGCAGCATCAGGTCCAGCACGACGACGTCGTAGCTGTTCTCGGCAGCCAGACGGTAGCCGTCCAGGCCATCCTGCGCATAGTCGACCTCGAAGCCACGGCCTTCCAGGTATTCACCGATCATCTCGGAGATATTGCGGTTGTCTTCGACCACCAGCACCAAGCCGGAAGTCTCCTTCGTCTGACGCATGAGAATCCCTCTTTCTTCAGCTTTGTGAAACATGCCCGATCGACGGTGCACGCGATGTGAAGTTGCGTCAATGAAAAGAAGATGGCGTGCTCACAGCAGCGGTTTCAGCAGCGGCCAGACGTTGTCCAGCACCTTCGGCTGCGCTTGGGCGGTGGGATGCAGGCCGTCGGCCTGCATCAAGCCGGGCTGCAGGGCCACGCCTTCCAGCAGGAACGGCAGCAACGGCACCTTGTACTGCGTGGCCAGTGCCCGGTACGCCGCAGCCAGGCGCTGGCGGTAGCCTGGCCCATAATTGGGCGGCACATCGATGCCCAGCAGCAGCACCTTGGCACCGGCCTTCTGGCTGGCCTGCACCATCTTCTCCAGGTTGCCCTGCACCTGCGCCGGGGTCAGCCCGCGCAGCGCATCGTTGCCACCAAGGGCGATCACCACCACCGTGGGCTTCTCCCGGCCAAGCAGGCCCGGCAGGCGGGTCAGCGCGCCAGCGGTGGTTTCCCCGCTCATGCTGGCGTTGACGATGCGCGGCGGGGTTTTCGACTGCTGCCTGACCCGCTGCTGCAGCAGGCTGACCCAGCCGGCATCGGCCGGGATATTGTGGGCGGCACTGAGGCTGTCACCGAGCACCAGCACGGTACCGCCGCCCGGACCTTTGGCACACGCCAGTGCCGGCAACAGCAGCAACCCTAGCAGCAGCATCATCATTGCGCCGGCTTGCCGGCTCCATTCCGTCTTGTGCATTGGAGTCTCCTCATCGACAGCCTGTCCCCCCGCAGCGCGCCCGTCGCCATCGCCGTCGACCAGGTCGGCAAATCCGTGCATGGCCCGGAGGGTGAAGTCCACATACTGGACAACATCACCCTGACCGTCCATGAAGGCACCAGCGTGGCCATCGTCGGCGCCTCCGGTTCCGGCAAGACCACCCTGCTCGGCCTGCTGGCCGGGCTGGACCTGCCCAGCCGTGGCCGCATCGCGCTGGCGGGCCAGGATCTGACGGCACTGGACGAAGAAGCGCGTGCACAACTGCGCGCGCGCGACGTCGGCTTCGTCTTCCAGAGCTTCCATCTGCTGCCGGCGCTGACGGCGGCCGAGAACATCGCGCTGCCGCTGGAACTGGCCGGGCGCGAGGACCGCACGCGGGTGGACGAGGTGCTGGCTGCGGTCGGACTCTCGCATCGCGCCCGCCACTACCCGCGGCAGTTGTCCGGCGGTGAGCAGCAGCGTGTCGCCCTTGCCCGGGCATTCGTCAGCCGCCCACGCATCCTGTTCGCCGACGAACCCACCGGTTCACTGGACCAGGCCACCGGCCAGCACATCAGCGATCTGCTGTTCGAACTCAATGCCGGCAGCGGTACCACGCTGGTGCTGGTCACCCACGACCTGCGCCTGGCACAGCGCTGCCAGTACATCCATCGCATCGACAACGGCCGCCTGCAGCCGGTGGAACATGGAGTGGACGCATGAACCTGCTGCGGCATGCGTGGCGCGCGCTGCGCCGCGAGGCCCTGGCAGGTGACCTGCTGACCGTGTTCGCCGCCCTGGTACTGGGCGTGGCGGTGATGACGGCGGTGGGCACGCTGGTGAACCGGGTCAACCTGGCATTGACCGGCAGCGCGGCGGAAATGCTCGGCGGCGACCTCGGTGTTGCCGGCCGCGATGACCCGCCCGCCGCGTTCGTTGAGGAGGCGCAGAGACGCGGCCTGGCGCATACGCGGCTGGCCAGCTTCGGCAGCGTCCTGTTCCAGGGCGATGCCAGCCAGATGGCCAGCATCAAGGCCGTGGAAGCGGGCTACCCCCTGCGCGGCGCGCTGCGCGTGCGTGCCACGCCCGGCGGCGCGCTGATCGCCGATGCCGGAATGCCGGCCAAGGGCCAGGCCTATGCCGACCCACGCCTGCTGCAGGCACTGGGCCTGAAGGCCGGCGACGATCTGGAATTCGGTGCGGGCACGCTGCGCATCGCCGGCATCATCGAATCGGAACCGGATGCCGGTGGCGACCTGCTGACGCTGTCGCCGACCCTGCTGGTCAACCGCGCCGATGTGGAAGGCACCGGCCTGCTCGGCCCCGGCAGCCGCATCAACTACCGGGTGATGTTCGCCGGCCCTGCCGCCGACATCGCGTCATTCCGGCAATGGCTGCTGCCGCAGGTAAAAGGCATGCGCCTGCTCAGCGTGAACGATACCCAGCGCGGTGTGCGCCAGGCCTTCGACCTGGCCGGTCGTTTCCTCGGCCTGAGCGCGCTGCTGGCGGTGCTGCTGGCCGGCGTTGCCACCGCACTGGCGGCCAACCGGTTCGCGCTGCGTCGCATCGACCAGGTGGCGATCCTGCGCTGCCTGGGTGCACGCCAGCGCGACATCCTGGCCGGCCTGGCCCTGCAGCTGCTGATGCTGGCGGTGCCGGCGTGTGCGATCGGCATCGGCCTGGGCATGGCGGCACAGGAAGGACTGGTGCAGGTACTGGGCAGCCTGGTGCCGCAACGCCTGCCGCTGCCCGAAGCCATGCCTGCGCTGACCGGCGCGGGAGTCGGCCTGTTGCTGCTGTTCGGCTTCGGACTGCCGCCGCTGCTGCGCCTGCGTGGCGTGCCGCCGATGCGCGTGCTCAACCGCTCGTTCGCTGCCTTGCCGCCGGCCTCGCTGCTGGCCTATGTGGCTGCGCTGGCGGCCAGCCTGGTACTGGCGGTGCAGGTCACCGGCGATCTGAAACTGGCGCTGTGGGTGCTGGGTGGCCTGGCCGGGCTGGCGGTGGCCGCGGGCGTGGTCGGGTTCCTGCTGCTGCAGCTGCTGCGTGGCCTGCAGCACCGCCTGCACGGCAACTGGCGGTTGGGCCTGGCAGCGCTGACGCGGCGGCGGATGCTGGCGGTGATGCAGCTGGTGGGGCTGTCACTGTCGCTGTGCGCCCTGCTGTTGCTGGCGGTGATCGGCCCCGGCCTGCTGCAGCAGTGGCGCGAGCGCCTGCCTGCGGACACGCCCAATTATTTCCTGATCAACATCCAGCCCGAGCAGCGCGACAGCGTGCTGGCGACCCTGCAGGGCCTGGGTGCGCACGATGCCAGCATCGAACCGATGGCCACCGGCCGCCTGATCGCGATCAACGGCAAGCCGCCGCTGCGAGTGGATCGCACGCCGGCCGACGACAATCAGCCGCAGGGCGAAGGCCAGCGCGACGACGATGACGAGAACCGGCCGCTGAACTTCAGTTGGCGCAGCACGTTCCCGCCGGCCAATACGCTGGTCAACGGCACGTTCTGGAAGCCGGACAGCACCGCCGCGGAGGCATCCGTGGAGATCGGCTGGGCCAAGCGCTACGGCGTGTATCCCGGTGACCGCATCACCATTGCGGTGGGCGAGCAGCAGCGCGAGTTCAGCGTCACCAGCGTGCGCAAGGCCGACTGGAATACCTTCCGCCCGAACTTCTTCGTGCTGCTGAACCCGAACGCGGTGGGCGATACGCCGCATAACCTGCTGTCGGCGTTCCATCTCCCGGCTGGCCGATCGGCGGGACTGGGTTCCCTGGTGCGTGCGCAGCCCAACCTCTCGCTGCTGGACGTGGATGCGGTGATCTCGCAGGTACGCGATGTGATGGAACGGGTGGCGCAGGCGGTGCAGCTGGTGATGGTGTTCAGCCTGCTGGCCGGCGTGCTGGTGCTGCTGGCGGCACTGCAGGCGACGGCGGGCGAGCGCCGCTATGACAGCGCGGTGCTGCGCACGCTGGGTGCAACGCGGCGCCAGCTGCGTGGCGCGGTACTGGTCGAGTTCGGTGCGCTGGGCGCGTTGGCGGCGCTGCTGGCGGTGGGCGCGGCAGCGGTGATCGGCGTTGCGGTGTCGCAGAAGGTGTTCGAACTGCCGCTGCTGCCGCCCTGGCCGGGACTGCTGCTGGGTGGCCTGCTCGGCATCGCGCTGAGCCTGCTGGCCGGCTGGCTGGGGACCCGGCGGATCCTGCACACGCCACCGGCATTGGCGCTGCGCGAGGCCTGACGCTGTTCTGTGGCAAAGGCATCCACGCATGGCGTGGATCTACCAGCGAGCCGAGTAGATCCACGCCATGCAAGCAGGTAGATCCACGCCACGCGTGGATGCAGTGCCGATGGTCCCAGTAGATCCACGCCATGCGTGGATGCAGTGCCGATGGTCCCAGTAGATCCACGCCACGCGTGGATGCATTGCCGATGATCCCGGTAGATCCATGCCGCGCAAGCAAGTAGATCCACGCCATGCGTGGATGCCGGGTGCAATCACCGCCGGAGAGCGTGCCGAGCAAGCTCGGCACCCACCAGTGCAGTGCGCATCCGGCACCGCAGCGCGCCGATCAACCTTCCTTCGGCGCCTTTTCCACGTACTTGGCGAAGACTTCGTCGATCTGCGCGTCCTTCACCTTCTTGCCGGCCTGCACGTCCTCGGCCTGGGTGAACAACGGGATGATCATCGCCATGCCGTCGAGCTTGGTCTTCAGGTGCACGCCCGGGGCCTGGGTCAGGAAACCGTCCCAGCGCTGGCGCACCTTGCTCCAGTAGCCGGCGGTGGCCTTCCAGTAATCGCGCGCCGGGGTGAAGTCGACCTCGGTGGTCCTGATGTAGTCGTTGAAGCCGAATTCGCGGGCGATGTCCACCTGGCTGCCATCCGCGTTGCGCTGCACCTTGGTGTTGAACTGCTCGTGGGTCCAGCCGTTCGGGGTCAGGGTATGGCGGTTGACCACGGCCAGCGCGTTGTAATCGCTGCGCTTGGTGTACTCGCGGCGTGGCAGCGGCCGCCAGCTGAGGTCGCTGGTCCAGGTCGGCACGTTGTTGAGGTAGGTCCACGTGCCGGTGCCGCAGTAGCGCGGTGCATCGCTGACTTCGTACACGCACTGGGTCCAGGCGCCCTGGTTGGTTGCGGCCGCGATCGTGCGCACCTGCCAGGTCTGGTCGGCGCTGAACTCGAAGCGGTTCGGCGCTTCGTACACCCAGTCCTGCCGCCAGTGCTTGGTCACGTGGCCGCTCTTCTCGTCCAGCAGCAGGTGCTGCAGCACGATGCGCTTCGGCGTGTCTTCGACCACGATCACCACTTCGTTGCCACCGCTGCGCATGGCCGGCGCGCGCTCGTAGCCCGGCTTCAGCAGCACGGTCTCATCGAAGGCGAAATCCACCGTGTACTCACCCTGCATGGCGAGGATGCTGTCATGGTCGCGGGCGATGTCGGAGGGCTGCGCGCTGGCGGCGCCACTGGCGGCGAGCAGCACCATCACGCTGGCTGTCTGGAACTTCATCGGGTCTTCCTTCGGGGTTGCAGGTTTCGTGGAAAGGCCATCCTGGCCGGCAGGCAATCCATCGCAATCAGGTCACAGGCGGACCAGCGGCAGGTCGCCGGGAGCGCGCGCGGCAGGGCGGCGTGCGGCGTCGGCGCAGCAGCAGTCGTCGATCGCCAGTTCGCCTTCGGCGCCTTCCATGCGTGCGATGCGGCGCGCGGTGGCGGCACCGAGCGACGACAGCGTGGACAGGCTGGCGGCCAGGGTCCGGCCCTCGTCGGCGGCGTGCAGGCGCAGGGTGCACAGACGCCAGCGTTGTCCGCCCAGGTGCCCGGCCAGGCGCCGCCACAGGCGCTCACCGACGCTGCCATCGCTATCGTGCGAAGGCCCCGGCGGCAGCGTCGCCACCAGCCGGTCCCAGGCCAGGAAATCGCTGTCCGGCAACAGGTACAGGCGCCACACGCAACGGCCACGTGCATCGAGGAAGCACAGGCTTTCGCGCAGGCCCTCGCTGTCCACGCCCTGGCAGGCATGCACGGATACCGCCTGGCGCCAACCGCCCAGCTCGTTGCCATCGGCGTGATACAGGCACAACACGGTGCCGAGCGCTGCCAGCTGTGCCGGCGCAGGCCAGGCCCGCAGCGACGAACGCGACAGGGAGGACGGCAGGCGACGCGCGGACAGGGCTCGGCTCATGGGATCACCAGGACACGGCAAGGCTGGCCGACAGGGTGCGGCCGGGGCTGGTATAGCGGTCCAGAACGGTACTGGTGGCCGACAGGGTCGAGCCGACGTTGGACCAGTCGATGTAACGCTTGTCACCCAGGTTGAAGACACCGACGTTGAAGGTGGCGCCCGGGGCGAAGTTCCAGTGCGCCATCAGGTCGGCCACGCCATAGCCCGCCGGGCGATAGGTGGTGGTGCTGGCCAGCCGGTCCTTGCGCTTGACGAAGGTGCCTGCCAGTTCAACACCCCAGGTATCGGTGTCGTACATCAGGCCGACGGTGCCGCGCAGCGGATCGACCGAATCCAGCGGCGTGTCTTCGGTCTTGTTGTCGCCGCGCGACCACGCCACCGCACTACGCAGCGCCCAGCCCTGCAGTGCGGGACGGATCTGGCCGAAGTCGACGCCGGCCTTCAGTTCGGCGCCGTAGATGCGTGCGTCGGCGATGTTGCGCGACTGGAACACCATCAGGCCCTGCGGGTTGGTACCCACCAGCGTCTGCGACTCGATGAAGTCCTTGTAGTCGTTGTAGTAGCCGCTCACGCTCACGTACGCCGCCGGCGACAGGAAGCGCAGGCCCAGCTCAACGCCATCGCTGGTTTCCGGCTTCAGGTCCGGATTGGGAATGGCGGTGTAGCCGAAAGCGAAATTGGTGAAGCCGAGGTTGACGTCGTTGTACGGCGGCGAGCGGAAACCACGCGAGTAACCGGCAAACAGCGACCACTCGTCGGTGAAGCGATAGACCAGGCCGAACTTCGGCGACACGCTGGTCTTCTTCAGCTCCGACACGGCCACGCCGGGGTTGTCCTCGGCGAAGATGCTGTCCACGTCCGGCTTCAGTTCGTAGCGGTCCACGCGCACGCCCGGCACCAGCGAGAGCCTGCCATCGGCCAGGCGCATTTCATCCTGCGCGTACAGGCCCAGCTCGGTGGTCTTGCTGATCGGGAAATCGCGCACGGGGAACGCGTCGGGCAGGATCGTCGTGCTGACCACGCCACGATTGCTGACCTGGTAGCCATCGCGCTTCTGGCGGATCTCGGTGCGGGCGCCATCGAAGCCATAGGTCAGCGCGTGTTCGACGCTGCCGGTGCTGAAGGCCTTGTTGAACACCGCCTGCAGGCCATACACGCGCTGGTCGAAACTGAACTCGCGATGGCGGCGGCTGCCGTTGGCGCGCGCCTCATCGGTGCGCTGCGTGGTTTCGCTGTCCTGCGTGTAGACCTGCCAGTGCAGGCTGTCGGCGAAGCCCTTGTCCAGCGCATCCATCTCGTGGGCGAAGGACACGCGGGTGCGGTTCTGCTTGTCGCGCGCCTTCATGCCGGTGGTGGTGGTGCGGTCGATCGAGGACAACACGTCGGTATCGGTGTTGTCTTCGTTGCCTTCCACGGTCAGACGGAAACGCTGGTCTTCGCTGGGCGCATAGACCAGCTTGGCCAGGCCGCTGCGACCATCGCGGTCCTGCGGGTTGGCCGCGGTGCGCGTGTTGTCATTGCTGCGCACATCGCCCTTGTTGTCGGTTTCCTGGCCCTGGCGGTGGTTGATGTTGACCATGCCGCTCCAGTGCTCGCCACCGAAAGCGCTGGTGACGCCGCCGAGCAGGCCCTTCCACTCGCCGTCGTAGCCGAATTTCAGGCCGACGTAGCTGTCCTTGCCATCCTTGAGGTAATCAGCCGGATCCTTGGTGACGAAGGCAACCACGCCGCCAAGTGCGTCCGAGCCGTACAGCGAACTCGCCGGCCCGCGCACGATCTCCACGCGCTTGAGCGTGTCCAGGTCGGTGAAGTTGCGGTTGGCGTTGGAGAACGAACCGATGTTGAAGCTGGTCGGCATGGCGATGCCATCGGTCTGGATGCGTACGCGATTGCCATCCAGGCCGCGGATGCGGATGCTGCCAAGGCCGAAACGGGTGGCACTGCGGCTGACCGACAGGCCCGGCTCGTAGCGGACCAGATCCTTGATGTCCTGCACCAGCTGCCGGTCCATCTGCTCGCGGTCGATCACATCGACGGTGGCGGCGACATCGCTGACCGCACGTTCGGTACGGGTGGCGGTGACCTGCACGCGATCGAATTCGCGCGCGTCGGGCGCGGCATCGGCAGCAGCGTGGGCGGACAGCGGCAGAGCCATCCACAGGGCAATGGAAAGGGCGGTCGGGCGGGTCATCGGCATCGTTCGGTCAGGCAAGGGAACCCCCGGCCACCGCCACACCAGACAGGCATGAACGGTAGACCGAGGGGGAGAGAGCGGGAGCGGACGGGTCGCCCACCCTGCCGGCGCTGCCGGCAGGAGGGAGGGAGGCGGGCGACCAGACCGCGTTACTTGGTCAGGATCAGCTTGTCGTTGCTGGTATGACGCAGACGGTAGAAGCGGTCACCGTGCTGGATCAGGATTTCACGACGGCCCTTGAGCAGGGCTTCGCTGTCGATGACCTCTTCCGGCGGCACGACACGCACCGGGCGGTCGCGGAGGGTCAGCGTTTCGGGGCGCAGCAGTACAGGTTGAGCATTCATGAGCATCTGGACTCGTGCGAGGGACGAGTTAAATGATAATGATTCTCAGTTGACAATCAACAACCATTCTCAACTTCATTGATGGAATTAATGATCGAAATCTAAACTTCGATAGCTACCATCTATTGGAATGGGCCCGACTGGGCGCGGGAGGGCCGACCGAGCGTGGGTTCGGCCCTGCCACCTGTCCCCGTTCCTCAGGCGAATACGGCTTCCACCTGCGCCCAGCCGGCGTCGTCCACCTGCGCCAGCACGTCCAGCGCCTGCAGGTTCTGCAGCAGCTGGCTGACCCGGCTGGCGCCGAGGATCACGCTGGAGACGTTGGGATTGCGCAGGCACCAGGCGATGGCCAGGCTGGCCGGGGCGTGACCCAGCTCGCGGGCCACCGCACTGAAGCGGCGCACCCGGGCCAAACGCTCATCGGCGTTGTCGCCCAGCACCAGGTCCTGCAGCCAGCCCATGCCTTCGCGGCCCAGGCGCGCATCGGCCGGGACGCCATCGTCGTACTTGCCGCTCAGCAGGCCCGAGGCCAGCGGCGAGAAGATCGTGGTGCCCAGTCCGGCGGTGGCATACAGCGGCGCGTACTCCACTTCCACGCGCTGACGGTGCAGCAGGTTGTACTGCGGCTGCTCCATCGACGGCGCCTGCAGGTTGTGGCGCGCGGCGATGTCCACCGCCTCCTGGATCTGGTTGGCCGACCATTCCGACGTGCCCCAGTACAGCACCTTGCCCTGCCGGACCAGGGTGTCCATGGCATGCACCGTCTCAGCGATCGGCGCGTCCGGATCCGGACGATGACAGTAATAAAGGTCCAGGTAGTCCACCCGCAGGCGCTTGAGCGCAGCATGGCAGGCGTCGGTCACATGCTTGCGCGACAGGCCGCGCTGGGTGGGCCGGGGGTCCTTGGCACTGCCGAAGAACACCTTGCTGGACACACAGAAGCCATCGCGCGGCAGGCGCAGGTCGGCCATCACATCGCCCATCACCTGCTCGGCGCGGCCGTTGGCATAGCCCTCGGCGTTGTCGAAGAAGTTGATGCCATGGTCCCAGGCCGCCGCCACCAGGTTGCGCGCCTCGTCGCGCGGCACCTGGTCGCCGAAGGTCACCCAGGCGCCGAAGGACAGGGCGGACATCGGCAGGCCGGTGGAGCCAAGGCGACGGTAGAGCATGCGATTCTCCTGCTGCGGGCCCGCATACGGGCCGGGATCAAGCCATCATTCTACCTGTCCCGGCAGGCGCAACCCCTTGCTGTTGCTGGCCTGATCGGAGCCGATGGCCGCGCGCAGACGGCTTTTCCTTGCTCCGGCCCCTGCCCTGCACTAGGCTTCCCGTTTTTCGCGACGCCCCAGGGGAGTCACTCAGATGGTCGAAGGTTTGGGCAGGATCGGCTTCGGCCTGTTCGGTTTGGCGGTGCTGATCGGCATCACCTGGCTGTTTTCCAACAACAAGCGCGCGGTGGACTGGAAGCTGGTCGCCACCGGCATCACCCTGCAGATCGCCTTTGCGGCCCTGGTGATCCTGGTTCCGGGCGGGCGCGACGTGTTCGATGCGCTGGGCCAGGGCTTCGTGAAAGTGCTGAGCTTCGTCAACGAAGGTTCGAAGTTCATCTTCGGCTCGTTGATGGACGTCAAGAACTACGGTTTCATCTTCGCCTTCCAGGTGCTGCCGACGATCATCTTCTTCTCGGCGCTGATGGGGGTCATGTACCACCTCAACGTCATGCAGGCGATCGTGCGGGTGATGGCCTGGTCGATCACCAAGGTGATGCGCGTGTCCGGTGCGGAAACCACCAGCGTCTGCGCCAGCGTGTTCATCGGCCAGACCGAGGCGCCGCTGACGGTGCGTCCGTACATCGCCGAGATGACCCAGTCCGAACTGCTGACGATGATGATCGGCGGCATGGCCCATATCGCCGGCGGCGTGCTTGCCGCGTACGTGGGCATGCTGGGCGGTGGCGATCCGGTGCAGCAGGCGTTCTACGCCAAGCACCTGCTGGCGGCCAGCATCATGGCGGCCCCGGCCACCCTGGTCGTGGCCAAGCTGCTGATTCCGGAAACCGGCACCCCGCTGACCCGCGGCACGGTCAAGATGGAAGTGGAGAAGACCTCCAGCAACATCATCGACGCGGCCGCCGCCGGCGCCGGTGACGGCCTGAAGCTGGCCCTGAACATCGGTGCGATGCTGCTGGCCTTCATCGCCCTGATCGCCCTGCTCAATGCGCCGCTGACCTGGATCGGTGAAGTGACCGGCCTGGCGGCTGCGATCGGCAAGCCGACCGACCTGTCGACCATCTTCGGTTACGTGCTGGCCCCGATCGCCTGGGTGATCGGCACCCCCTGGGCCGACGCCACCACCGTCGGTTCGCTGATCGGCCAGAAAGTCGTGATCAACGAGTTCGTCGCCTACACCGAACTGTCGAAGATCGTGAATGGCCAGGTGCCGGGCATGAGCCTGTCCGACGAAGGTCGCCTGATCGCCACCTACGCGCTGTGTGGCTTCGCCAATTTCAGTTCGATCGCGATCCAGATTGGCGGCATCGGCGGGTTGGCACCGGAACGTCGCCACGATCTGGCCAAGTTCGGCCTGCGCGCGGTGCTGGGCGGTACCATCGCCACCTTCATGACGGCTACCATCGCCGGCGTGCTGACGCATTTCAGCTGAACCCTAGTTTCGAGAACAGATTCCCTATGAGCAGCAGTGTCGTTGTCGTCGGTTCCTTCAATGTCGATCACGTGTGGCGGTGCGAGTCGCTGCCGGCACCGGGTGCGACCATTGCCGGCCGCTACAGCACCGGTCCCGGTGGCAAGGGCTTCAACCAGGCCGTTGCCGCCTGCCGTGCCGGCGCTGACACCAGCTTCCTGTGTGCACTGGGCGACGACGCCGGTGGTGCCACCGCCCGTGACCTGGCCGCGCAGGATGGTTTCGCGCTGATCGCCGAAGCCAGCAGCGAGCCGACCGGCACCGCCGGCATCTACGTCGATGCCCGTGGCCGCAACACCATCGTCATCGGCCCGGGTGCCAACGCGGCGCTGAGCACCGACTTCGTACAGCAACAGCAGGCCCTGCTGACCGGCGCCAAAGTGGTGCTGGTGCAGCTGGAATCGCCGGTGCAGACCATCGAAGCGGCCCTGGCCGTGGCCCGTGAGGCCGGTGTCACCACCGTTCTCAACGCCGCCCCGGCCGACGCCCCGTCGAGCATCGGCCTGCTGAAGCTGGCCGATGTGATCACCCCGAACGAGACCGAGTTCGCCGCCCTGCTCGGCCGTCATGTCGGCGAGCGCGTGGATGCCAATGACGTCGCCGCGCTGGACGGTGCCAGCCTGCACGCGCTGTGCCGCAAGCTGGTCGGCAACGGCACGGTGGTGGTGACTCTGGGTTCGGTGGGCGTGTTCGTGTCGCATGCCGACGAGCACCTGCGTGGCGACACCCAGCCGTACTACCGCGTGGGTGCCGAACAGGTGCAGGCGATCGACACCACCGGTGCCGGCGATGCCTTCAACGGTGCGCTGGTGGCCTCGATGGCACAGGTGCCGGACGCTCCGTTCGCCCGCCACGTGCGCTTCGCCAACCAGTTCGCCGGTCGCTCGACCGAGAAGGAAGGCGCAGCGGCGGCGATGCCGCGCTTCACCCCGGCCGATGCCGAAGTGAAGTAACGCGACATCCCCGTGGGGATGATGATCGGGCCCGGGCATGCAGATGCCCGGGCCTTTTCACGTTCATGGGCAAGGCCCCATCCACGCATGGCGTGGATCTACCGGGTGCTGGGTGCGATGGCCCCATCCACGCATGGCGTGGATCTACCGGGTGTTGGGTGCGTGGATGCGCCTTGCCGGCCCGCCCAGCCGCCCACCATGACCGGCCCGTGGGGGCGACGGAAGCGACCATCAAGCATCTGCTGATGCCCGTCCGGCATGAGGTCGGTCAGGATCGGCCTGAACCGGCGAGCCGCAAACCCAGCCGGGGCGCCTGCCGCGCCCTACAATGGGCACATGCAGATCGGCCCGTACTCCATTGCCCCCAACGTCGTGCTTGCGCCCATGGCCGGCGTTACCGACAAACCCTTCCGCCTGCTGTGCAAACGGCTGGGCGCGGGCCTGGCCGCCTCGGAAATGACCATCAGCGACCCGCGCTTCTGGAACACGCGCAAGTCCATCCACCGCATGGACCATGCCGGTGAACCAGCGCCGATCAGCGTGCAGATCGCCGGCACCGAGCCGCAGCAGCTGGCCGAGGCAGCGCGTTACAACGTCGACCATGGCGCGCAGATCATCGACATCAACATGGGCTGCCCGGCCAAGAAGGTGTGCAACGCCTGGGCGGGGTCAGCGCTGATGCGCGACGAGCAGCTGGTCGCGCGCATCCTGGAAGCAGTGGTGAACGCGGTGGACGTGCCGGTTACGCTGAAGATCCGCACCGGCTGGGACTGCGACCATCGCAACGGCCCACTCATCGCGCGCATCGCCGAAGACAGTGGCATCGCTGCGCTGGCGGTGCACGGCCGTACCCGCGACCAGCATTACACCGGCCAGGCCGAGTACGCCACGATCGGCGAGATCAAGGCCGCGCTGCGCATCCCGGTGATCGCCAACGGCGATATCGATTCGCCGCAGAAGGCCGCCTTCGTCCTGCAGCAGACCGGCGTGGATGCGGTGATGATCGGCCGCTCCGCACAGGGCCGGCCGTGGATCTTCCGCGAAGTGGCGCATTACCTGGCCACCGGCGAAGAACTGCCGCCGCCGTCACTGGCCGAAGTCCGCGACATCCTGCTCGGCCATCTGCACGCGCTGCACGATTTCTACGGCGAACCGCAGGGCGTGCGCATCGCGCGCAAGCACCTTGGCTGGTACGCCAAGGACCGGCCGGAGAATGCCGCGTTCCGCGCGGTGGTCAACCGCGCCGAAGATCCGGCCAGCCAGATCGCGCTGACCACCGACTATTTCGACCGCCTGATCGCCGGGGAACCGGCGATGTCTTCCGCTGCCTGAGCCCGCCGCCATGACCCCGCCTATTTCTTCCCCGACCTACCTGCACGGGTTCTCCGGCACCGAGCAGCAGCGCCTGATGACCCAGGCACGCCTGCTGGAATCGAGCATCTTCGGCCAGATCGATTACAGCGGCGCAAAGCGCCTGTTGGAAGTCGGCAGTGGCGTGGGCGCGCAGACCGAGATCCTGCTGCGCCGCTTCCCCGAGCTGCACGTGACCGGCGTGGACCTGAGCGAGGCCCAGCTGCAAACCGCGCGGGAGAACCTGGCGCGCACACCGTGGTGCAACGACCGTTACACCCTGCAGCAGGCCGATGCCGGCGAACTGCCTTTCGAGGCCCGCAGCTTCGATGCGGCGTTCCTGTGCTGGGTGCTGGAACACGTACCCTCGCCGGCGCGCGTGCTGAGTGAAGTGCGCCGCGTGTTGGCCCCGGGCTCGCCGGTCTACATCACCGAGGTGATGAATGCTTCGTTCCTGCTTGATCCGTATTCGCCGCACATCTGGCGCTACTGGATGGCCTTCAACGATTTCCAGTACGACCACGGCGGTGATCCGTTCGTCGGCGCCAAGCTGGGCAACCTGCTGCTGGCCGGTGGCTTCCGCGATGTGCACACCGAGATCAAGACCATCCATCTGGACAACCGCGAACCGGCACGTCGCAAGACGATGATCGCGTTCTGGGAACAGCTGCTGCTGTCGGCGGCCGACCAGCTGCTGCAGGCCGGCACGGTGGACGAAGAGACGGTGGAGGGCATGCGCCGCGAGTTCCGGCTGGTGCAGAACGATCCGAACGCGGTGTTCTTCTATTCGTTCGTGCAGGGCCGCGCAACGGTGTATTGAGCGGCCGCGGTACACGCCATCCACGCATGGCGTGGATCTACTGGGTGTCGATGCACTGCGCCATCCACGCGTGGCGTGGATCTACTGGGCTGATGGGCCGTGGCGTGGATCTACGGGTGCGCGGCGGCGCCGTCCGCCGCCGCCGGTTCGTGCCAGATGCGCTGCCACATCGCCGACAACCGGCGGCCGGCATCGGCACGCGCGGCCGGGCTGCTGTAGTCCACCCGCAACTGCTCGGGCACGATCGCGCGCCACTGGCCGTCAACCTGCTCGGCCACCGCGAAATTGAAGGTGTAGTCCGGCTCCAGCCCCATGCGCAGGTCGCTCAGCACCAGCCTGCCCTGCACCACCTGTGCGCGCATGAAGCCACGGTTGAACCACTGCAGGCGCCGTACTGCCGGAATTTCCGCCGCTTCGCGCAAGGCCTGCACGTTGGACGGATGCCCCTCGAAACGCATCGGCCCGCGGTCGGCCACCAGCGAGCGGTCAGCGACCACGTAGCCATTCGGGGTCATCGCCACGACCCGCCACAACAGGGTATTGAACGGCATCGGCACCGAGAACCGCGGCGCGTCGCCCAGGCCCATCGCGGCCAGGCTCTGCTGCGCGGCGCGGTCGACCTGTGCCTTGGCGATCAGTCCCCAGCCCAGGTACGCACTGCTGAGCAGCAACGCAACGCAGAGCACCTTGCCCACCCACGGTCGCGCGCGGCCGAACCACGCCAGCACGCAGCCCAGCAGCAGCCACACCGTGTAGCCGGGATCGATGATGAAGACACTCGAGCCCATCGCGGGATGTGGCTGCAACGGCCACCACAGCTGCGTGCCGTAGACAGTGAACGCATCCAGCACCGGATGGGTGACCAGCGCCAGCTGGATCGCCCAGAACCAGCGCAGCGGTGATTGCGCCACCCGGCCGTTGCCGAAGCGCTTGAACAGCCACCAGATCAGCGCGGCCACCCACGGCAGCACCAGCAGCGAATGGCTGAAGCTGCGATGGTCGGTCATGTTCGCCACCGGGTCGGCGGCGGCAAAGCCCAGCCAGAGGGCATCCAGGTCCGGCAGGGTACCGAGCGCGGCACCGGCCAGCAGGGCGGCACGGCGGTGTCCAGGCGGGGCAATGGCGGCAGCGACGGCGCCGCCAAGAACGATCTGGGTCAATGAGTCCATCGGCCGATGCTAGCGGCTTGGCGATCTCCGTGCAGCGGCGGTTTCCTGCCCGGCGGCGCGTCAGTCAGCTGCCAGTGCGGCCGCACCCGCGCGTGGGCCTGTCCCTGCAGCTGTGAATCACGCCGCCTGCGACAACCGTGCTCCCGGCAGCTCCACCAACGTCCGCCCGTTGTGGTCCAGCAGCCGCATTGCGCCGTCGTGGTCCTCGGCCAACGCGGTCAGGCTCTCCACCCAGTCGCCGTCATTGGCGTAGACCAGACCGTCGCGTTCGATCAGTGCGGCGCGGTGGATGTGCCCACAGATGATGCCATCCAGGCCTCGCCGGCGAACATCGTCCAGGCCGGCCTGCACGAAGCGCTCGATGTAGCGTTCAGCGGCGCCACTCTGCCGTTTCAGGAATTCGGACAGTGACCAGTAGCGCATCCCGAGTCGGCGCCGCACCGCATTCAACAGATGGTTGCCGGTGAGGATGCGGTAGTACAGCCAGTCACCAAACCGCTCCTGCAGGCCACCGAAGTGGGTGACACCGTCATAGTCGTCGCCATGCGCCACCAGCAGCCGGCGCCCATCGGCGGTGGTGTGGATCGCACGGCGGCGCACCTGCATCGCCGGCAGCATCAGGCCGCACACCTGGCGCAGCGAGGCGTCGTGGTTGCCGGGGATGTAGATGATCTCGGTACCGGCGCGTCGCAGCGCGTGCAGGGCCAGGATGACCTCGCTGTGCGACTGCCGCCAGTTGGCGCGTCGGTGTGCCATCCACCACAGGTCGATGATGTCGCCGACCAGATACAGTCGCTCGCAGCGCAGGGTGCCGAGGAAACGCGCCAGCTCGGTGGCGTGGCAATGCCGCGACCCGAGATGAACATCGGAGACGAACACGGCGCGACGATGCGGTGCCAGGTTCGCCAGCGTGCTCATGCCGGCATCCCCGCATCGCGCAGGTAGCGTTTGCGCTTGTGTGGCCGGATCGCGTGCAGGTCGACTTCGATCAGGCCGTCGATCGAGTCGCTGAAATCCGGATCGACGCCAAACGCCAGGAACCGTGCACCGCCGGGTTCGCACAGGTCTGTGTACTGCCGGTACAAGGTGGGCACACCGGTACCGAGCGCGGCGAGATTGGCTTTGAGCACGTCGAAGGCAGCCGCCGCATCCATCTCACCAAAGCAAGGTGGCGCGGCGAAGTACTGGAACGGCCGGTTCGACTGCACCCGGCCATCGGCTGCGCCGTAGTAACGCTGGTAATAGGCCACCAGCTGCTCGCGCGCATCGCGTGGCAAGGCGGCGCTGATGGACACCGCACCGAACAGGTAGCGGATGCCGGGCTGGCATTGCAGGTAAGCGCCGATGCCCTGCCACAGGTAATCCAGGCTGCGGCTGCCCCAGTAATCGGGCACCACGAAGCTGCGTCCCAATTCCAGGCCTTCGGCAATGCGGGGAATGGCGTCGTCGGAATAGCGGAACAGCGAAGCGCTGTAGAGCCCGGCCAGGCCCCGGCGCGCCAGCGCCTGCGCGCCCCGCATGATCCGGTAGGCCCCGGCGATGCGCTGGGCGGTGCCGTCCCAGATCACGATGTGCTGGTAGTGCAGGTCGAAGTCATCCAGGTCGCGACTGCGCCCAGTGCCCTCGCCCACCTGGCGGAAAGTCAGTTCGCGCAGCCGCCCCAGCTCGTGCAGCAGCGGCGAAGCGGCCGCGCAGCTGGCCAGCAGGATCTGTTTGCCATCGGCGGTCTGCCCCAGCACGGTGGCGGCGGCAATCGCAGCGGCGACCTGTGCAGGCGGCACCGGGGCGGCAAGCGGCTCGGGCCCTGCCGGGCAGCCTTCGGCAATCGCTGTGCTGCGCCCCAGCGCATATACCGCGCGGCGCACCGCCAGCAGCTGCGCGCCGGGATCACCCTGCCCCAGCTGCATCGGTTCGCCGATGCGCAGCCGCAGCGGCCGGCCGCGGCGGGCGAACATCTCCCGTGCCAGCAGTGCCGTACCAGCCGGCTTGAACAAGGTCGAAGCGCCGTAGAACAGCGCCGAATTGCGCGCTTCCACCCGCACCGGCAGTACCGGTGCGGCGGCGGCGCGGGCAAAGCGGACAAACCCCCGCTGCCAGCGGCCATCGCGGATGCCGAGCAGCGACAGCCGCGAGACCTCGCCGGCCGGGAACACGATCACGCACTGCTCGGCCGCCAGCGCCTGCTCCACCGCCTGCAGGCTGCTGCGCTGGACCTTGCCGCCGAGGATGCGTACCGGCAGCAGCAGGTCCTGCAGCGGCTCGATCGCGCCCAGTAGATCGTTGGCCACGATCCGTACGTCACGGCGGATGCGGCCAACCGCATCCAGCAGCGCCAGCGCATCCAGCGCGCCGGAAGGGTGGTTGGCCACGATCAGCAGGCGGCCGGTGGCCGGGATCCGCGCCAGCGCGGCGGGGTCCACGTGGTAGCGACCCTCGATGAACTCCAGCCCGGCGGCGACGAAGTCGAAACCGCGCACGTTGGCGTTGCGGCGCAGGAACGCCTCGATCCGGTCCAGCCGCGACCAGCGTCCGACGCTGCGCAGCAGGGGCCGGGCCAGTTGGCCGCGACGGCCATGGAACCAGTCGGGATAGCGTTGCTGCAGACGCTGTTCGAGTTCCTGCATGGCGTGTCCCCTCCTGCCCGGCGGCCGGGTTGGCCGAGAGCCTGCGCCCGGCAGGCGGCAGCCAGATGGCGGTTTGGCGGCAGAATGATGACGGCGCTTGGGCAGGCCCACCCGGTCCCGGCGGGGGCGGCAATGGTCACGCCAGTGGAACACTGCCTGTGCACGATGCCGCCGCAATGCCCGCCAAGCGTTGCCCTGCCGGGCACAACACCTTAACCACCGGCAACCCATACAGGTTCACAATGCACAGGCGGCGCACCCCGTGTATCATTCGCGCCCATCTTTCCATCCGAATCAAAGGATATTAAGCCTGATGTCCAGCTACCTCTTCACCTCCGAGTCGGTCTCTGAAGGCCATCCGGACAAGGTTGCCGACCAGATCTCCGATGCGGTGCTGGACGCGATCCTGACCCAGGACCAGCGCGCCCGCGTGGCCTGCGAGACCATGGTCAAGACCGGCGTTGCCATCGTTGCCGGCGAAATCACCACCAGCGCCTGGATCGACCTGGAAGCGCTGACCCGCAAGGTCATCGTGGACATCGGCTATGACAGCTCCGACGTCGGCTTCGACGGCGCCACCTGCGGCGTGCTGAACCTGATCGGCAAGCAGTCCCCGCACATCGCCCAAGGCGTTGACCGCAAGAAGCCGGAAGAAATGGGCGCTGGCGACCAGGGCCTGATGTTCGGCTATGCCACCAACGAAACCGACAGCTACATGCCGGCGGCGATCCACCTGTCGCACCGTCTGGTCGAGCAGCAGGCCAAGATCCGCAAGAAGCGCAACTCGCCGCTGTCCTGGCTGCGTCCGGACGCCAAGAGCCAGGTCACCCTGCGCTATGAAAACGGCGTGGTCTCGGCCATCGACGCGGTGGTCCTGTCGACCCAGCACGCCCCGGGCATCAAGCAGAAGGACCTCATCGAGGCCGTCCGCGAAGAGATCATCAAGCCGGTGCTGCCGGCCAAGTGGCTGCACAAGGGCACCAAGTTCCACATCAACCCGACCGGCAAGTTCGAGATCGGCGGCCCGGTGGGCGACTGCGGCCTGACCGGCCGCAAGATCATCGTCGACACCTACGGCGGCTGGGCCCGTCACGGTGGTGGCGCGTTCTCCGGCAAGGACCCGTCCAAGGTCGATCGTTCGGCCGCCTACGCTGCCCGCTACGTCGCCAAGAACGTGGTGGCCGCCGGCCTGGCCGACCGTTGCGAAGTGCAGGTCTCCTACGCCATCGGCGTGGCTGAGCCGACCTCGATCTCGGTCACCACCTTCGGCACCGGCAAGATCAGCGACGACAAGATCGAGAAGCTGATCCGCAAGCACTTCGACCTGCGCCCGTACGGCATCATCAAGATGCTGGACCTGATCCACCCGATGTACCAGCAGACCGCGGCCTATGGCCACTTCGGCCGCAAGCCGAAGGAGTTCAGCTACATCAACGGCGAAGGCGAGACCGTCAACGCCACGGCCTTCTCCTGGGAGAAGACCGATCGCGCCGCCGCCCTGCGCGCCGATGCGAAGCTGAAGTAAGAAACACGAAGGGCCGCTGTAGAGCCGACTGTCAGTCGGCTGACCTTCAAGAAGGGCCGCGCAAGCGGCCCTTCTGCTTTCGGTAGTGCCGGCCGCTGGCCGGCAGATGGTAGTGCCGGTGGTTGCCGATACAATCGCCCCATGTCGACCGAACTCAAATCCCACCAGCTGTCCATGACCGTGCTGATGTCGCCGGAAATGGCCAATTTCTCCGGCAAGGTCCACGGTGGCGCGATCCTGCGCCTGCTCGACCAGGTCGCCTATGCCTGCGCCAGCCGCTATGCCGGCCGCTACGTGGTCACCCTGTCGGTGGACCAGGTGGTGTTCCGCCAGCCGATCGCGGTGGGCGAACTGGTCACCTTCCTGGCCTCGGTGAACTACACCGGCACCTCGTCGATGGAAATCGGCGTCAAGGTGGTGGCCGAGGACATCCTCAAGCGCAGCGTGCGCCACGCCAACAGCTGCTTCTTCACCATGGTGGCGGTGGACGAGGACGGCCGGCCGACGCCGGTTCCATCGCTGCAGCCGGCCAGTTCGGATGAAAAGCGCCGGCAGGCCGCAGCGCTGATCCGCCGCCAGCTGCGGCAGGAAATGGAGCAGCGGCATCTGGAACTGCTGGCGTCCAATCCGCCGTCGCCGGAAGAGTGAGGGCGTGCGGGGCAAGCCCCGCACCCGCCGAGGCAGGTAGCGCCGGGCCATGCCCGGCGGATGCGGATCACCCCGTGTTCTGCACGCCCTGCGAGACACCATTCACGCAGGCCACCAGCGCACGCAGCAGGTCGTCGTCCTCGCGCCCGCTTTCGCGCCAGCGCTGCAGCAGGTCCACCTGCAGCACGCTGATCGGGTCCACATAGGGATTGCGCAGGCGGATCGACAGCGCCAGCCGCGCGTCGTGGTCCAGCAGGGTCTGCTGCTCCATCAGCGCCAGCAGCCAGTGCCGGGTCAGCTCCAGTTCGCGCTCGACCTGCGGGAAGAACGCATCGTGCAGCTCGCCGGACAGGCGCGAGAACTGTTCGGCGATGGTGATATCCCCCTTGGACAGCACCATCGCGATGTCATCCAGGAACGTACGGAAGAACGGCCAGTCCCGCGCCATTTCACGCAACGTGGCTTCATGGCCGGCGTCGGCGGCCGCCTGCAGGCCGCTGCCGACCCCATACCAGCCCGGAATCACCGCGCGCGCCTGGCTCCAGGCGAACACCCACGGAATCGCGCGCAGGTTGGTCAAGGCCGCATCCTGGCCGAGCCGGCGCGACGGCCGTGATCCCAGCGTCATCCGTTCAATCACATCGATCGGCGTGGCGGTACGGAAGTAGTCCATGAAACGCGTTTGGCCAACGAACGCCCGATAGACCTCGCTGCTGGAACCGGCGACCACGTCCATCACCGGCCGCCAATCATCCTCGCGCGGTTCGGCGGCACGCGGGCGCAGGCTGGCGCGCAGCACCGCACCGGTGGCCTGCTCCAGCGAACGCAATGCCAGCGCGCGGATGCCGTACTTGCGGTGGATCACCTCGCCTTGCTCGGTCACCCGCAGGCGGCCATCGATGCTGCCGCGTGGCGAGGCATCGACCGCGTGCGTGGTCTTGCCACCACCGCGGCTGATTGAGCCACCGCGGCCATGGAAGAAGGTCAGGCGCAGGCCCGCTTCGGCGGCCACTTCCAGCAGCTCCACCTGTGCGCGCTGCAGGCCCCAGCGTGATGCGGCAATGCCACCATCCTTGCTGCTGTCCGAATAGCCGAGCATCACCATCTGCACGTCCTCGCGTGCACGCAGATGCGCGCGGTACACCGGATCGGCCAGCAGATCGCGCAGCGTCGCGGTGCCGCGCTTGAGGTCGTCCACGGTTTCGAACAGCGGCGCGATATCCAGCGGCACGTGGCCGGCGTCATCGACCAGGCCGCCACGACGCGCCAGGGCCAGCACCGCCAGCACATCGCCACGGTCGTGCGCCATCGAGATGATGTAGCTGCCCAGCGCGTCGCCACCATGCCGCGCACGGGCATCGGCCAAGGCCGCGAACACTGCATCCAAGCGCTGGTTGCCCTCATCATCGCCAACAGGCAATGGTGTTTCACCACTGGCATGCGGTGCCAGCAGGCGTGCGCGACCCGCTGTATCCAATGCGTCCCATGCCGCATCGCCCCCCAGCACTGCCGCCAGCGCGCGCGCATGCACGCTCGATTCCTGGCGCACATCCAGCCGCGCCAGATGGAAACCGAAGGTCTTCACCCGCCACAACAGGCGCTGCACCGCGAAGCCGCCGGCATGCTCGCCCCGGTTCGCGCGCAGGCTGTCGAGGATCAGCTGCAGGTCGTCGATCAGCTCGTCCGGGCCGGCATAGGCGCCGTCGGCATCATCCAGCGTGGCCTGCAGGCGTGCACGCATGCGGTCGTTGAGCAACCGATACGGCATGTCGGCATGGCGTGGCCGCGACTGCACCTGCGGCAGCAACTGCTGGTAATGCGCGACGCGCGCCTGCAGTGCGTCGCTCACCCCCACCCGCTCGGTGGATTGGCTGAGAAGGCTGGCCAGCTGCAGCAGTTCCTTCTGGTAACGGCCCAGCACGGCAACGCGCTGTGCATCCAGCGTATTGCGGATGGTGTGCGCATCCACATTGGGATTGCCGTCCATGTCGCCGCCCACCCACGTGCCGAAACGCAGCAGGCGCGGCAGCGGCAGTTCCGCGCCATAGGTATCGCGCAGTGCCTGTTGCAGCGATTCGTACAGCACCGGGATCACCCGGTACAGCACCTGCACCAGATAGAAGCCGACGTGCTCGCGTTCGTCGTCCACGGTCGGGCGCACCGGCGAGGAATCGGTGGTCTGCCACGAGGCGGTCAACGCCATGCGGAAACGCGCGGCATCTGCGGCCGCTTCACCCGGCGTGCGCTGGCCGTCGAGATTGTCGACCAGGCTGGCCACCATCAGCTGCTCTTTCTCCAGCAGCGCGCGGCGCACCGCTTCGGTCGGGTGTGCGGTGAACACCGGCTCGATATCGATGCGTGGCAACCACTGCGCCAGTTCATCCAGGCCAACGCCCTGCGCCTTCAGGTGCTGCAGGGCATCCTGCAGGCCATCGGGTTGCGGCGCGGCGGCGACGGCACGCTGGTAGTCGCGGCGGCGGCGGATGCGATGCACGCGCTCGGCGATGTTGACCACCTGGAAGTAGGTGCTGAACGCACGCACCATGGTCTCGGCCTGCTGCGGTTCACGCCCGGCCAGGCCGTCGGCCAGCACGGACAGCGGCGCCTGGTTCTCGCGGCGGGCAATGGCACGCGTACGCACGTCCTCGACGTCATCGAGAAAGGCGGCCGACACCTGCTCGACCAGCAGGTCACCGACCAGTGCACCCAGACGGCGCACGTCGTCACGCAGGGGAAGATCAGGGGAAGCGAATTCGATACTGCTGCGGTACTCGTTCATCGGCGACGCACAGGCCTCGGTCAACGGATCCAGACCCCAAGCCTAAACCAGAACGCGTGCCGTGCTGCGCTGCAGAAATGGTTTCATCTGCACGCATCCGCCGGGCATGGCCCGGCGCTACCGTGGGAAGCGGCCCTGTTGCGGGGGCCGCCATCGTGCGCGGATCAGCGCTGTTTCTTCGCCTTGCCCTGCTGCACCGGGCCGAGGTTCTGCTCCAGCCAGCGCTCGCTTTCGGCCAGCATCGTCATGATCGATTCGCGTGCGCGGTAGGCATGCGACTCGTTCGGCAGCATCACCAGGCGGGCGGTGCCGCCCAGCCCCTTCACTGCGGCAAACATGCGTTCGCTCTGCATCGGGAAGGTGCCCGAGTTGTTGTCGTCCACGCCGTGGATGAAGAGGATCGGATCCTTGATCCTGTCGGCGTAATTGAACGGCGCCATCTTCTGGTACACGTCCTGCGCCTGCCAGTAGTTGCGCTCTTCGGCCTGGAAACCAAACGGGGTAAGCGTGCGGTTATAGGCGCCGCTGCGCGCGATACCGGCCTTGAACAGGCGGGTGTGCGCGAGCAGGTTGGCGGTCATGAACGCACCGTAGGAGTGGCCACCGATGGCGATGTGCTCGCGGTCGGTCACGCCACGCCGCACCACCTCGTCCACTGCGGCCTGCGCATTGGCCACCAGCTGTTCGATGTAGGTGTCGTTGGGTTCCTTGTCGCCTTCGCCGATGATCGGCATCGACGGGCTGGCCAGCACCACATAGCCCTTGGCCAGGAACGCCTGCGGGCCCCAGTAGCTGATGGCGTTGAAGCGGTACGGCGAATCGGTCACCTGGCTGGCGGCCGCCGCGCTCTTGAACTCACCCGGGTAGGCCCACATCAGCAGCGGCCGCGGACCATCGCGCTTGGGGTCGTAGCCCGGCGGCAGCAGCAGGGTCGCGGTCAGGTCCACGCCGTCCTTGCGCTTGTAGCGGATCTGCTCCTTCTGCACGCCCTTCAGCTGCGGCAGCGGATGGGCGAAATGAGTCAGCGCACGCGGTGCGGCGTTGGTGTCGGCCAGCGACTGCACGTAGAAGTTGGTCGGCTCGTCCGGGCTCTCGCGGCTGATCAGCAGCGAACTGGCCTGCGCATCCAGCAGCGTTACCGGCGCGGCGTAGGTCGGTGCCTGCGAATGGAACAGGCGGGTTGCCTTGCCGCTGGCCACGTCGAAGCGATCAACGAACGGACGGTCGCCTTCCGGCGATGCACCGGCACCGGCCAGGTACAGGCTGCCGCCATCAGCGGTGGTCTGCAGCAGCGAGCGGCCGCGGTCATCACTGGTCATCAGCGGGCGGCCCGGATCGGCGTAGCGGTCCTGCGCGTCGCGATCCCACAGCAGCTTGGCATCGGCGCTGGCGTTGTCCGGTGCGATCAGCCAGGTCTTGCTGCGGCGGGTCTTCCACCACGATTCGTTGAGCAGGGCCAGGTCGCCACGGCCCCAGCTGATGCCGGCATAGCGGCTGCCGAGCTGGGCCAGGGTCACCGGCGGCGTGTCGAACGGTGCGGCCTGCATGAACACCGCATCGCGCACCTTGGCTTCCCTGTTCGGGTCGCCACCATCCTGCGCTTCGGCCCAGACCAGGGTGGCATCGGCATCGCCGCGCCAGCTGATGTCACGCACGCCGGTCACTTCGGCATCGTTGCCGGTCGGCAGGCCTTCCACCAGCGGCCGTACGGCCACGGTATGCACCAGCTTGCCGGTGCTGCGGTCGAGCACTTCGATGCGGCGCGGGAAGCTGCTCAGCGGCACCACGTAGGAGTACGGACGCTGCACCGGCTGGCTGAGCACGAAACGGCCGTCGGGCGACACCGCAAAACCCATGAAGATGCCGGCCGCACCGATGGCACGGCTCTGCCCGTCCAGCCCCACTTCCATCGGTTGGGTGGTGGCGTAGTAATCGAACTGGCGCGCGTCGGCCTCGTTCTTCAGCAGGTCCTGGTAGGTGCGGATGGACACCACGCCACCGCCCTGGCTGGTCTGCTGCACGGCCGGGCCGGTCGGAATGCCATCAGCAGCCGGGGCGGCACCAAGGTTGCCCGGGCGGGTGAACACCACCAGGCCACGGCTGTCCGGCAACCACTGGTAGCCACTGCCCAGAACGGTGTTCAGGCCGGCGACCAGGCGACGGGCGCTGCCGCCAGTCACGTCCACCAGCCACAGCTCATTGGCCCCGGTAGCGGCATCGACCTGGTTGAAGGCCAGCCACTTCTGGTCCGGCGACCACGTCAGGCTGGCGATCGACAACGAGGCCGGCAACCCGCTGATCTGCCGTTCCTTGCCGTCAGCCACATTCATCAACCACAGCTTCTGGCCGAAGCTGAAGCGGCTGTCAGAGAAGGTTTTCGGATTGATGCGCAGGCCCGCGAGTTTCAGCTCCGGCTGCGCCACCACCTGGATCGACGGCAGCGACGGCATCTGCATCAGCGCGGCGACATCCCGGCGCGGCGACAGGAACAGCGACGGCGCCCGCGGCGCGTCGACCACGGCCTGCAGTGCGGCCGAGGGCAGCTCGTAACCGGCCACGCCCTGTGCCTGCGCCGCGGCCGCCTGCGGTGCCGCAGCCCAGGCCTGCGGGACCACCGCCAGCAGGGCCATCGACAGGACCAGGCCAGTCAAGCGCCGGTTGCGGCGTGCGTGCGTGCTCATCATTGTTCTACCTGTTCGCTGCATGAAGCCCTCGACCTTAACAGGCCATGCACCTGCGCCCATCTGCCGATGGTTGGGTCATCGCCGTGTCACAGCGGAGGCGCGATATAATGGGCATCCTCCCCTGCCGAGGGGCGCTGCGACCGGATCCCCTGAGACCGGCCAGGCTCGGCCAGGTGGCTTTGCAACAACGGCGCCCGGCCAGATGCGAGCATCCGCTCGCCCACAACCGGAGCTACTGCATGAATGCTGTTGCCAAGACCTTCTCCACCGAAGGCGACTACAAGATCCGCGACATCACCCTGGCCGACTGGGGCCGCAAGGAACTGGACATCGCCGAGCACGAAATGCCGGGCCTGATGTCCATCCGCCGCAAGTACCAGGCCGAGCTGCCGCTGAAGGGCGTGCGCGTGACCGGCTCGCTGCACATGACCATCCAGACCGCGGTGCTGATCGAGACCCTGAAGGACATCGGCGCCGACGTGCGCTGGGCTTCGTGCAACATCTTCTCGACCCAGGACCACGCCGCTGCGGCGATCGCCGCCACCGGCACCCCCGTGTTCGCCTGGAAGGGCGAGTCGCTGGAAGAGTACTGGGACTGCACCCTGGACGCGCTGACCTTCACCCTGCCCGACGGCACCCTGACCGGCCCGGAGCTGGTGGTCGACGACGGCGGTGACGTGACCCTGCTGATCCACAAGGGCTACGAGCTGGAAAACGGCAGTACCTGGGTCGACGAAAAGGCCGCTTCGCACGAAGAGCAGGTCATCAAGAACCTGCTCAAGCGCGTGGCCAAGGAGCGCCCGGGTTACTGGGGCCGCGTGGTCAAGGACTGGAAGGGCGTTTCGGAAGAAACCACCACCGGCGTGCACCGCCTGTACCAGCTGGCCCAGGCCGGCACCCTGCTGATCCCGGCGATCAACGTCAACGACTCGGTCACCAAGAGCAAGTTCGACAACCTGTACGGCTGCCGCGAGTCGCTGGCCGATGGCCTCAAGCGCGCGATGGACGTGATGCTGGCCGGCAAGGTCGCCGTGGTCTGCGGCTACGGTGACGTCGGCAAGGGCTGCGCCGCGTCGCTGCGTGCCTACGGCGCGCGCGTGGTGGTCACCGAGATCGATCCGATCTGCGCCCTGCAGGCGGCGATGGAAGGCTTCGAGGTCAACACCATCGAATCCACCCTGGGCCGTGCCGACCTGTACGTCACCACCACCGGCAACAAGGACATCATCCGCATCGAGCACCTGAGCGCGATGAAGGACCAGGCCATCGTCTGCAACATCGGCCACTTCGACAACGAGATCCAGGTCGATGCGCTGGTCGCCTTCCCGGGCGTGAAGCACGTCAACATCAAGCCGCAGGTGGACAAGTACATCTTCCCCAACGGCAATGCGATCTTCCTGCTGGCCGAAGGCCGCCTGGTCAACCTGGGCTGCGCCACCGGCCACCCGAGCTTCGTGATGTCCAACTCGTTCGCCAACCAGACCCTGGCCCAGATCGACCTGTGGGCCAACAAGGGCACCTACGAGAACAAGGTGTACCTGCTGCCGAAGAAGCTGGACGAAGAAGTGGCCCGCCTGCACCTGGAAAAGATCGGCGTGAAGCTGACCACCCTGAGCCAGGAACAGGCCGACTACATCGGCGTGCCGGTGGAAGGTCCGTTCAAGCCGGATCATTACCGCTACTGATGCCGTGCGCGGGGTCGGATCCCTTTCCGCAGGAAAGGGCTCTGACCCCAGCAACGGATGCACACGGACGGGCGCCTTCGGGCGCCCGTTCTGCATCCGGGCACCGGCCGCCGCGTTCCGCGCGCCCTGTCACAGAGCCCTAAGCAGTCGCTTGCTACGCTCTGTTCCCGCCAACGGCCCCGGCGCGGGATGTTGCAATGCCCAGCCCGCCGCGCGGCCGCCACGGCGCCCCCGTTCCATGGTTCGCCCCATGCCTGCCGCCCGCAGGCCATGCGCTAGGACGCAGACATCAAAGGATAGACATGCAGCGCAGCAGTGAACGTATGACCCGGGCCATCAAGCCCCTCATGACCCTGTGCTGGGTGGCCCTGCTGGCCGCCTGCACCCCGCCCTCCGGTGAAGCCCAGGCCACGACGCCTGCAGCCGCCACCGAACAGGCCAACACCGACGGCAAGGCGGCCAGCGCCCCGGCAGCGGCCGCCGGCAGCACCGCCTGCGCCAATCCGGCATCGCCGGTGCAGACCCTGATCTGCAACGACCCCGCCCTGTTGAAGCAGGAAGGCGAGCTGGCCAAGGCCGAAGCCACCGCAAGCCAAACCCTCGATGCCGCCGGCAAGGCCAAGCTGCAGGCCGAGCAGCAGCGCTGGATCCAGCACACGCGCGACCTGTGCAGCGACGCGCACTGCCTGCAACAGGTATCTGCCGACCGCCTCAAGGTACTGTCGGCCACGCGCGACGGTCTGGTCGACCAGGACGCCTGCGAAGTGCCCGACGGCCAGCAGCAGTGCGTGGACATGCTGGTGCTGCGCGACCCCAACAGCCAGCTGGCGACCTTCAACACGCTGCTGGGTGAAAACGGCCAGAAAGGCAGCCTGCTGGGCTGCACAGCGGCAACCAACATCGGCGCCGGCCACAACGCCCTGCTGGCGGCCAACTGCACCCTGGAAACAGCCACCGGCAAGCGCAACGTGCAACTGTGCAGCAACCAGATGGTCGGCCAGTTCGCCATCGAACCGGCACCGGCTGCCTACGGCACCGAGGCCACCCGCCAGCTGCTCGGCTTCACCCAGCAGCACTGCGCCGGCTGACATCAGCCGGGCGGGCACGGCTCCCTTTTCCTCATTGAAGAACGATGACCATGGCAACGGATTCCACTCTCACCCGCGAGCAGCTGTCCACGCTGTTCCTCAACACCGAACTGGGCGGCAACACCCGCCACCTGGACCATTTTTCATACGCCCAGGAGGGCACCAGCGCCTATTCGTTCGGCCTGGTGCAGTTCGACGTCGGCGGCAACCCCCAGGCCAGGCGCTTCCTGCGCGACAACGGTTTCACCAACGGTGACATCGAACTGCTGTCCCAGCACGGGGGGCTGAGCACACAGCAGCTGGCCGCGCTCGACGCCAAGCTGCAGGCCATTCCGCAGGCAAACATCGACCAGCTCACCAACGCCAAGCTGGACAGCGCCATCGAGCGCGTCGACGAGGCCATCGCCAAGGTGCGTGCGACCAACCCGGCCGCCGCCGATGCCATCGTGGCAAACCCGGAGCTGCAGCTGGCCATGGCCGACTATGACAACCAGTTCGGCAGCATGGGCCCGCAGTTCATCAGCTATCTGGCCGGCAACGCGGAGAAGCTGCAGGGCGGTACCGTCCAGGCCGGCGATCCACCAAGCCGGGCCGACGTGCAGACCTTCGTCGATGCGACCAAATTCGGCATCCAGTCGCCTGCGGCCGTGACCAGCCGCGATCAACGCTTCGACACGGCCATGACCCAGCTGGGCATCACCCCAACCCATGCCCCCTCGCACGGCTCGCCCAGCACACCCGGTGCGTCGGCTGGAAGTGGCGTGCTGGTGAACGGCGCAAAGGGCGATGAGGTGCAGGCCATGCAGCAGAAGCTGGCCGACCTCGGCTACACGGGCAAGAACGGTGCACCGCTGGTGGCCGACGGTCATTTTGGCCCAGGCACCCTGCAGGCGGTCCAGCAGTTCCAGCGCGATCATCAGCTGACGGTGGACGGCAAAGCCGGTAGCGGCACCTTGGGTGCGCTGGAGGCGGCAAGCCAGCAGCATCAGCAGGCCGAATCTGCAGCACCGAGCATGGCCACGCCCGGGCACGCCGACAATCCGCGCTACCAGCAGGTCGTCGAAAAGCTGGAAACGTTGGAACAGCAGCGCAGCCAAGGTGGACTATCGCCGCTGTTCCATGACCGCGGCCAGCTGGAGAATGCCGCTGGACAGGTCGCCTACGAGTCCAAGCTTGTCGGCATGTCACAGGTGGACACCGTGGTGGCGCGCCCCGACGGCCAGGGTGTATTCGCGGTGCAGGGCCAGCTGGGCGATCCTGCCGCGCATCGCACCTACATCGACCTTGCGCAGGCGGTCAGCCAGGATCTGCCATCCAGCACTCGCCAGAGCGAAGCGTTGAACGCCGAACAGACACAACGACAGGCGCAGGAACAGGCACAGGCACAGCAGCCGCTGTCGCGCTGATCTGCGATGGATCGGATCCACGCACAGCGTGGATCCTGTCATCCGGTTCGGTATCCACGCGCGGCGTGGCTCTACTGCATGCGCTGGCGGTCGTCGCCGAGGGCGAGGCGGCACTGTTCGCGGAACGCAAGCTGCCAGGCGGGCAGATCAAAGCGCTCGCGCTCCTTGAATGACACCGTCTCGGCAGCCAGCACGTAACAGCGGTTGTGCGACAACCGTAGTGCCGCCTCCCTATCGCCGATCTGCCAACACCGATCGATGCAGGCCTGCATCAACGCATAGTCCGGGTTGTCCCTGGCACCGCCAAAGGCGAAGCCCATCTGCTGCGCCATCGCCACCACCGGATCCTCACCAGCATGCGCCGATTTCAGGATGCGCAGCACGCCTGCTTCGGGCACGCCAAAGGCCCAGTTGGCCAGCACGGCCGAGCGCGCCGCGCGCACCGCCAGCTCGGCATTGCGCAACCGCATGTGCTGGCCAGCGAGCATGGCCCAGCCCTTCTGCAGGTCTGGAAAAGCCGCGGTTGCGGCGTCGAGCAGTGGGATCGCAGCGGCGGGCTCGCCCGCTGCTACATGTCCCTGCGCCGACTCGACAAGCCGGAAAGGCGAGTCTGCGTCGTCCACATCATGCGCGCGCGGATCCCACTCGTCGTCATCCCACGCATCCTCGTCCAGCGCGCGATTGATGCCCAACCAGTGCACGAACACGTCCAGCGAAGAATGGCTGTAGACCATCCTGCCCTCGTCATGGAACATCTCGCAGACCAGCGGCAATGCGCCTTCGCGCCCCAATGGCCAGTACAGCCCGAAACAATCGCCGTTGCCCAACGCGCCTTCGGCGATCGGCAGAAAACCCTGCGGTGGATACGGGCCCGCTGCCACTTCGGTGTCAAAGGTCAGGTCGTGGAGGTGAGCGGGTGCGCGCATGCTGGAGCCTGGGAAAGCCGACGTGCAGTATCGCAGGGCGCGGCAATAGCCTCGGTCAAGGCAATGCCCGCGCGCGGCGCTACGATATGCCCATGACCCCGGCCATCAACCTGCTCAAGCGCGAGAAGATCGCCCATACCGTGCACAGCTACGTGCACGATGCCCATGCCGAATCCTACGGCGGCGAAGCCGTCGAAAAGCTGGGCCTGGACCCGGCACAGGTATTCAAGACCCTGCTGGCCAGCACCGAAACGCACGAACTGCTCGTTGCCATCGTGCCGGTGGCCGGCCAGCTTGATCTGAAAGCACTGGCCGAGGCGGCCGGCTGCAAAAAGTGCGAGATGGCCGCCGTCGATGCCGCGCAGCGCGCAACCGGCTATCTGGTCGGCGGCATCAGCCCGCTTGGGCAGAAGAAGCGCCTGCGCAGTTTTCTCGACGCCAGCGCGCAGGCACTCCCCACCCTGCACGTCAGCGCGGGACGGCGTGGCCTGGAAGTGGAACTGGCACCGGCCGACCTGCTGCACCTGACCGGCGGCCACTACGCCGCGATCGGCAGGCCCCGTTGATGCGCTGGCCCTGGTCCACATCGCCGCCACCGCGGCTGGACGACCCGCAAGCCGATGTACTGCTGCAGGACCTGCTGTCGCGCGATGCCAGTCGTATCCATGCCGCCAGCAGCCGCCTGGCACGGTTGTTCAGCGCTACGACGCTGGATGCGCTGGCGCCGCAGACCGAGGGGATCGAGCAGGCCTGCCAGGGCGTGCAGCTTGGCGGTGCGCTGGTCAGCAACGATGTGCACCTGCAAGCCGCACTGCGCCGCCTGCGCTATTGGCGTGAGCGCAAAGGCTGCCTGTGCGCGCTGTATCCGGATTACCTGTTCTTCGACCCACGCCGGCTCATCGAGCAGGGGCATGTGCGGCTGCTGGAACAGGGCGTGGCCGAGGATGGCTGGGGCGACCGCCATCGGGTGGCCTGCACCTGCTGCGGCCAACACTGGGATGCCACCGACCGCGAGTACCACTACCCGTGGTGGGAGTGGACCTTGCTCGCCCTTGATTGAAGCCACGCGTGGCGTGGCTCTACTGCGAAGGCGGATCCACGCCAAGCCTGGTTGTGCCGGCTCCCGCTACGAAAGCCAGGAGAGCACGTCCTTCATTCGTTGAGAGCAAAGGTCACCGGCACGTCCATCACACTCATGGCGGGCAACGCGGGCTGTTGCGCGTCGCGTTGCATGGCCCACAAGCGGAGCCCCTTGGCCGCTGCCGCGTCCAGCACCGCGTGACCACTGGACACGCGTACCACGGCCGCGACAATCCTGCCGTCCCCGTTCACCAGCGCCTTCAGCTGCACTTTGCCCTGCAACCCGTCACGTACAGCCGCAGAGGGGTACTCGGGGAATTCACGCCTCCAGTTGCCGCTGGCCGCAGGGAACAGTGTCGCCTTGGACGACAGCGGGCAGCGCGCAGGGAATCGCAGCACCAGTGACAGCGGCTGCGCGGACGGCTGCGGTTCCGCAGCGGCCTTGCATACCGCCATCGACACCGCTTCCAGCATGCGTTGCTGGCGCACCAGCGCTTCCGCATCCGCAGCCACGACGTGCAGCGTGCAGCGCCCTTGCTGGGCACGCGCCTCCATGCTGCTGACGCCCACATCCTGGATCGATGCCGCGTTGCTCAATCCACCGCATGCGGCGTTGGCATCGTAACGCTGGGCTGAACTCTCGGCTGAACCCAGCAAGGCGCCCAGCGCCACCGCCAACGGCATCCACCATCTGATCGTCATCGTTGCTTCCTGCTGTGATGGAAACAGCATCGTATCCCGCGGTGGCCGCAGCGGATTTCACATCGCAGTGCGCTGACGCGCATCGCGATGCTGTGTTCTCACGGCCGCCAGTTGGCGTTGTTCTCCCAGAACGCCACCGCGCGCTGATAGGCTTCGCGGTCCAGCGGCACGCCCGAACCGCCCTCCTCCACGCCCAGCGCATTGCGCATCATCGTGATCGGTGCCATCGGTACTTCTGCCGGTTCAGCGGTATAGATGCAGCCGACGATGCCCCAGTCCGCATCGATGGGTGAACCTTCCTTGGCCAGCTGCTCGGCGCTGTACAGGATCACAACCAGGTAATTGGCCCGTGGCGATTCCACGCCCTCGAACCAGCGCACCAGCACCGGCAGTTCCTCACGGTTGCGCGCCTCGTAGCCGCTGCGCAGCAGGTGCCGGTTGGCATCGGTGACCGGCACGGTCAGGCAGCGCGTGCTGGTCCAGTTTTCATAGACGAACAGCTTGCAGAACGGTGCATAGCCATCGAGCACCTTAAGCGGCGGGTGCGCGTTGAGATGCGCCTGGAACTGCTCGGCGCTGCAGTCCTGGATGGTGTTGCCGCGCGGTACGCGCGGGAACAGGCGGGGGCGGGCGAAATCGGTGAGGACGATGGACATGGCGCGGCGTGATCGAAGAATCCGCTGCACAGGGTAACCGCCACCGGCGGTGCAAGGGGAGCAGGCCGAGAGTCACTGGCATCCGAACCGGACTTGCCCCACCCTGCCTTCGACCCACCGTAGGGATTGCAGGCTCATGGATGCAGCACGCGCGTTGTCCCCTTCCCCTCGATCACACCAACGGCCTCTGCTGAAGGCAGTAGCGGCTGTGCTTCTCGCTCCGCCCCTGCTGTTCGCTGCCGCCCTGATCTGGCCGTTGCCAGCGCCGCCGCCACCCGATGTCGGCAACAGCCGGGTGATCATCAATGCGCGGGTGGTGGACGTGCAGAACGGCGTTGCCAGCGCGCCCACCACTGTAACGGTGCGCAACGGCACCATCATCGCCATCGGCAATGGCCCCCACGACGCCACCTTGCACGTATTCGACGCCGGTGGCCGCTGGCTGCTGCCTGGCTTCTGGGACATGCATACCCACGCACTGCAGTTGTCTCCGCAACTGCAGTTCCCGTTGATGCTGGCCAACGGCATCACCGGCACCCGCGACATGATGGACTGCCCGCAGCCGACCGATCCGCTGATCGCCTGCGTCGCTGACAAGCGTCGCTGGAGCGCACAGGCCATCGCTGGCACGTTGACCGCGCCGCGATTCGTGCAGGTGGCAAGCTTCTACTTCGAAGACCCTGCGCTGGCACCACAGGACGCCGTCCGTCGCGCGCGTGAGTACGCCGAGCGCGGCGTGGATGCACTGAAGGTCTACAACCGGCTGCGCCCGGATACCTACCAACGGCTGGCTGCCGAGGCGCGGCAACTGCATCGTCCGCTGGTGGGCCACCTGCCCAGGGCGGTGGCGCTGGAAGAGGCACTGCAGGCCGGACAGCACAGCTTTGAACACGCGCATCTGTTCGTTCGCCACTGCTCCGGCTCCGCAGCTGCATGGCGCAGCGGGACGCTGGACGGTGAAGACCCGACAGCCTTGGCCGAGCACTTGGTGGACAGCTATGCGCCTGCAAGGTGCAAGGCCGCCTTCGCGCTGATGCAGGCCAGCGGCAGCGCCTTCGTGCCCACTCATGTCACCCGCGAGGAGGATGCCCGCGCGCGCGATCCGGGCTTCATCGATGATCCGCGACTGGCGTACCTCGATCCGCTTTCGCGCTGGGCCTGGCGCGACGACCTGCAGGCCACGGTCACCCGCCATCCAGGCCAACGTGGCGAGCGCGCGCTGCACGCCTATTTCAATCATGGCCTGGCACTGACCGGCGCTGCGCACCGCGCCGGTGTTCCGGTGCTGGTGGGCACCGACACCGGGCTTGGCGGCTTCCGCTATCACGATGAACTGCAACTGCTGCACCAGGCCGGACTCAGCCAGGCCGACGTGCTGCGCGCAGCCACGTTGCACGCCGCACAGCACCTTCGCCTGCAGGCCCGGCATGGCAGTGTCGAGGTCGGCAAAGCGGCCGACCTGGTGCTGCTGGACGGCAATCCTCTGCTGGACATCGGCAACAGCCGGCGCGTGCATGCGGTGCTGCTGGCCGGCCACCTCTACGACCGTCCAAGGCTGGATGCACTGCTGGCCTACTCCCGCGCGCAGGCACGCTCACCTGCGGTGATGGCGCGGCTGCTGTGGGGATTCGTGACCAGCCCGGTCAGCGCGGAACTGTAGGATCGGCGGCTACAGCGCCATCCGCTCGCGCAGCTCCCGTGCCTGCCGCCGCGATACCTCCACTTCACTGCCATCATCCAGTGCCAGATCGTAGCCATCGCCAATGCTCGGCGTGACCGCACGGATGCGCCGCAGGTTGACCAGCGTGTTGCGGTTGGCACGAAAGAAAAGGTCCGATGGCAAGCGTGCTTCCAACGCGCTCAGGCTGCGGGCCAGCAATGCGTTCTGGTCGCGGAACCACAGCCGCGTGTAGTTGCCGTCCACCACCAGCCGACGGATCTCGGCAATGGACACGAACCAGCAGCGCTCGCCTTCGCGCACGAACACCTGGTCCTGCGCACCCAGCGTGCCGTGCACTGTGGGAGGTTCGGTATCCAACGCCGCATGATGACGCGCACGCTCCAGCGCTTCCAGCAGTCGCGGCGCTTCCACCGGCTTCACCAGGTAATCCAGTGCATTGGCCCGGAACGCGCGTACTGCGTAGGTGTCGTAGGCAGTGACGAACACCACCGAGGGCACCCTTTCCAACCCGTCCAGTACATCGAAGCCGGTACCGGAGGGCATCTGCACATCCAGCAGCACCAGGTCCGGCGCCAGCGTGGCGATCGCCTCGCGCGCAGCAGGCACATCGTCGGCCTCGCCCACGCACTGCACCCACGGCAGCGCCGACAGCAGCGTCCGCAGCTCCTGTCGCGCCAGCCGTGCATCATCGACAATCAGCACACGCAGCACGGCCGTCATTGCGGAATCTCCAGCAGCGCCTGCATGCGGTCGCCGAGCGGCTGCAGGGTGAAACGGCCGCGCGTGCCAAGCTGCGCGCGCAGGTAGGCCAGTCCCACACCATGCCCTTGCGCAGGTTCGCTGCCAGTGCAGAGCGGGTTGTCCACCTGGAGGCGCAGCAGGTCATCGTCCAGCGACGCGCGGATATGTACCTCGCCGCCGCCAGCGCGGCTGGCAATGCCATGTTTTATCGCGTTCTCCACCAACAGCTGCAGTGCCATCGCAGGCAGTTGTGCCTGCACAGCCTCTGCGGCGATCTCCCGCCGCACCTGCAGGCGCTGTTCGAAGTGGATCGCCTCGATGGCCAGATAGTCGTCGACCACTTCCAGTTCCTCGGCCAGGGTCACCTGCTCACTGCGATTGTGGGCCAACGCGTGGCGCAGCGTGCGCGACAGGCGGGTGACCATGTCGCGGGCACGCTCGGGATCTTCCAGAATCAGCGCTCGCAGGTTGTTCAATGCGTTGAACATGAAATGCGGATTCAGCCGCGCACGCAACGCATCGCGCTCCAGGGCGCTGCGCTCCGCCTCCACGCGCAATCGCGCCAGCTCGCTGTGGCGCGCGCGGCGCAAGCCATGCAGGCCCGCCCACAGTCCCGTCCACATCAAAAGGAACAGGGCGGTGTTCATCCAGTACAGCACGACCGACGACAGCTGGTAGTCGGCACGCCCACCGGGCAACTGCACCCAGCCCATGGCCAGCGCCGGCAACAACAACGCCGCCGTCAGCGCCTGTGCAATGCTGGCACCGACCACCACGCCAGTTGCCAGTTTCAACACCAGGCTGCCCAGACTGCCATCCCACCAGCGCTGCCGCAGTGCGACCGAACGCAGCGCGCCGCTGCACAACCACAGGGAAACGGCAATGCTGAGGGAGATCAACACCACGCCGCTGAACAGCGTACCGCCGCCGATACGCACCCCCAGCCACAGGCTGTACGTCGCATAGCCTGCCCACGCCAGCGCGTTGAGGATCCAGAAGCGGCGGGAAGGCGTGGTAGCGTCCATGAGCAGCCTTGGCGGTGGCGGAAAGGGCATACGGCGGTCAGGGATGTGCGGCGAGGAAGTGGCGCACCTGCGCCTGCAGCCAACGCGGATCATCCCACATCAGGAAGTGGTAACCCTGTGCGCTCATCTCGATCTGCACACCCGGCAGCTTCGCGTACTGCGCCTGGAACTGCGCACGGGTACTGGCTTCCGTACCCCCCATCGACTGATAAGCGGCCCAGCTGCCCAGCACCAGGACCGGCGTGTGGATGCCGTCGATGTCATCACGCAGATCGCGCACCAGCATGGAGTACATCGCATCGGCCATGCTCGTGCGATCACTGTCGCGCCCCCAACGCCGCAGCTCCGGCAGATGCTGGGTGCTGCGGGTCAGGGCTTTGGCGGTCGCATCGTTGCGTGCATTGAAGCTGGCCTCATCGGCCGCCAGCAGGCCTTCACGCAGCTGCCCGGCCATCATCCCCACGTTCTGCGCGGTGGCCTGCGGGTTCATCACCGCCGCATAGAACGGCAGCGAATCAACGATCACCAGCGGACCGATGCTATCGGGCGCCTTCAGTGCCAGTTGCATCGCCAGCACACCCCCCAGGCTGTGACCGATCACCGCAACCTTCGACAGGTGCCGCGCCTGCAGATAGCCCAGTAGTTCGTCGCGCATCGCCGGCAGGAAATCGGCCGGGCGCGGATCGACAGGCGCCGCACCGGCAAACCCCGGCAGTTGCACCAGATGGCACTGCACGTCCTCCAGGGCCAGGCAGGTCTCACGCCAGACCTCCGCACTGCTGTTAAGCCCGGGAATCATCAGCAAGGGACGGCCCTTGCCGAGCACCTCGACCTGCACTGCGCCTGCAACGGCGGCTTTATCGACGGCTGTGGCATGGGCTGGGCCTGAGCCAAGCACGGCCATCGCCATGCCGATCATCGCCAGCCTGGCCAAGGCCTTCATCGCGTACCAGAGTGCCTGGAAGATCTTCATCGTCTGCTCCTTCATCGCGTGGGTGGTGCCGGGATTGGGACCAGCGTGGCTTCGCTCCCGTTGCCCCGGTTGCGATTACGGAGCAACGGTCCGTCAGCGGGGCGAACGGTCGCCCGCACGGGACGACGTGACCCGACACATCCATCGCACATCTATCGCACATCCATCTCGATGGAGAGATATACTGCTTCACACCCGATGCCGCCGCCCGTGCCATGACCGCCATCAGCTTCGAGTTCTATCCGCCCAAGACCGACGAACAGCGCACCCAGCTGGACCGTGCCGCGGCCAAGCTGAAGGCCTATGCCCCCGAGTACGTGTCCTGCACCTTCGGCGCCGGTGGCTCGACCCTCAGCTACACCTCCGAGACCGTGCGCCATCTCAACCAGCACCACGGCTTCGACGCGGCACCGCACCTGTCCTGCGTCGGCGGTACCCGCCAGGAAATCCGCGAACTGCTCAAGCTCTACCGCGCCATCGGCTGCCGGCGCCTGGTGGCACTTCGCGGCGACCTGCCCTCGGGCATGGGCTTTCCTGGCGACATGCGCTATGCCTCCGAACTGATTGCCTTCATCCGTGCCGAACACGGTGATGCCTTCCGCATCGAAGTGGGCGCGTATCCGGAAACGCATCCGCAAGCGCAGGACGCCCTGCTCGACCTGAAGCACTTCAAGGCCAAGGTCGACGCCGGTGCCGATGCCGCCATCACCCAGTACTTCTTCAATCCCGACGCCTACTTCCACTTCGTCGACGAAGTGCAGCGGCTCGGCGTGCAGGTGCCGATCACCCCGGGCATCATGCCGATCTCCAACTTCAGCCAGCTGCGCCGTTTCTCCGAACAGTGCGGTGCGGAAATCCCGCGCTGGATCAGCCGCAAGATGCAGGCCTACGGTGACGACGCCGAATCGGTGCGCGCCTTCGGCGCCGAAGTGGTGGCCAAGCTGTGCCAGCGCCTGGTCGAAGGCGGCGCACCGGGCCTGCACTTCTACACCTTGAACCTGGCCAAGCCGACGGTCTCGGTACTGAAGCTGCTGCAAGGCTGAAAAGTACGCTGCGTTATCGCAATCGGCGCTACGCTGCGTCGATGAAGCTCGTCCTGTCCCTGTTGCTGGTCCTGCTGCTGCCCGGTGTCTGCGCCGGTGTGCAGGCGCAGACCACGCGCTTGAACCGCTGCACCGATCCGCAGGGGCAAAGTGTCTATACCGACCGCCCCTGCGACAGCCTGGGCGCGCAGTCCCGGCGGCCACCGCCGGCGCCTTCCGGCAACACCCTGCAACGCGACAGCCTCGGCAGCAGCTGTCCGCGCCGGCTGAGCGAACTGGTGCAGGCTTTGCATACGGCGGTCAGCATCGGTGATGTGAACCGGCTTTCTTCGCTGTACCTGTGGGGCGCGGTGTCCGATGCCGGCGCGCAGCGGATTCTTGGCCAGCTGGAATCGGTGGTGCGGCGGCCGCTGGTGGACGTGGTGCCGGTGTATCCGCGGCAGGATCTGGATGAGGGCCAGGGCATCGCCTCGCAGGATTCGGAAACGGTGCCGATGCCGGCTGCACGGCGACATCCGATCGGGTTGCGGTTGGAGCAGACCCTGCCGGGCAGCGCCACGCGCGCGGCGACCGTGCTTGGGCTGCGGCGGCAGTATGGGTGTTTCTGGATTACGTTGTGAGCGGGTGCTGCTGAACCGCCATCCACGCATGGCGTGGATCTACTGGTCGCTGCGTGGCGTGGGTCCGCTCATCCACGCATGGCGTGGATCTACTGGTCGCTGCGTGACGCGGGTCTGCTCATCCACGCATGGCGTGGATCTACTTGCTTGCGACCCTGTGTATCGCGCTACACAGGCCACAGGCCGCGGATGGCGGCGATACCCTGCCCGCCATGCCGGCGTGCCTCGGCCACATGCTGCGGTGTCATGCCGCCGAGCGCATAGATCGGCAGCGATACCTGGGCGCGCAGCGCGGCGAAGGCCTCCCACCCCAACGGCATTGCATCGGGATGGCTCGCAGTGGCCTGCACCGGCCCCAGCACGGCGAAGTCGCAGCCCAGCCGCTGTGCGGCCAGCAGCTGCTCAAGCCCGTGGCAGGAGGCGGCCACCAGCTGCCCGGACGGCAGCGGCCGTTCCTGCAGCGACTGCAGCTGCTCGCTGCCCAGGTGCACGCCAACGCCGAGGGTGCGCGCCAGTTCGATATCGCGGTTGAGCAGCCACTGCACACCGCGCCGATGCGCGCGCACGGCCTGCTCGATCACGCCCTGACGCTGCGGATGCTCGGCGGGCAGGCGCAGCTGGATGCGTTGCTGCCCCGAAGCCACCGCCTGCTGCAGCTGGCCGTGCCAACGCTGCAGGCCGCCCTCATCGATGTCCGGCGCAGGGGTGATCAGGTAGCAGTCCGGCTGGCGCAGTGCGGCCACCACCGGCAGGTCAGCCGGCGGCATTGAATAACGGGCCAGCTTGTCCGGCGTCACCCAGGTGATGGCCTGGCCCTCGCGTCCACGCGGGGCGCCCTTCCAGCTGCGCACGTGGCGCACTTCCAGGGTCAGGTCCTTGTCCGGGTAGCGCTGCGGCACGTCCATGATCCACTCGCCCACCTCGGCCTCGATGCCCAGCTCCTCGTGCAGCTCGCGCACCAGCGCCTGTTCGGAGGTCTCACCGGGCTCGCGCTTGCCGCCCGGGAATTCCCAGAGGCCGGCCATGTCGCGGCTTTCGGTACGGCGGTTGAGCAGGATGCGGCCGCGGGCGTCGGTGATGACGGCGGCTACGACGTGGATCGATCGTTTCGGGGAAGGCATGGCCGAAGCATGCCGAAAAGCGGGGCACCGGCGCAATCGCCGGGCGCTTCAAGGCCCAGAACAGGAAAGCCCCGCTTTCGCGGGGCTCTCCGGGGGTCAGCTCAGCTGGCCGTGGCAGTGCTTGTACTTCTTGCCGCTGCCGCACGGGCACGGGTCGTTGCGACCGATCTTGGGCTCGTCACGCTGCAGCTGCGCCACGCCCTGCTGGGCGGCCTCCACCTGCGCCGCCTCTTCGTCGGCGCCGTAGCCGCCAGCGTCCTGGTGCTGGAACTGCGACTGGCTCAGGCGGGCTTCCACCTGCTGGCGCTCGGCCGCTTCCAGTGCCTGCACTTCCTCGTCGCTGCGGATGCGCACGCGGGCCAGCAGGGTCACCACTTCGCGCTTGACGTTCTCCAGCATGTCCGAGAACAGCTCGAAGGCTTCCTTCTTGTATTCCTGCTTCGGCTGCTTCTGCGCATAACCGCGCAGGTAGATGCCCTGGCGCAGGTAATCCATGCGCGCCAGGTGCTCCTTCCAGCTCTGGTCGAGCACGGTCAGCATCACGTGCTTCTCCAGCGCGCGCATGGTCTCTTCGCCCACGCCCGCTTCCTTCTCGGCGAAGTGCTGGTTGATGCGCTCCTGCACCTTGGCGGTGATGCCTTCGGCGTCCAGTTCCTCGTGCGACTTGACCAGATCGGTCAGCGACATGTCCACACCGAAGTCCGACTGCAGGGTGGCTTCCAGGCCACGCAGGTCCCACTGCTCGTCCACCGAGTTCGGCGGCACGAAGCGGGCAACGATGTCGAAGATCACGTCGTCGCGGATGCCATCGACGTTGTCCTTCACCGACTCGGCGTCCAGCAGTTCGTCGCGCTGGGCGTAGATCACCTTGCGCTGGTCGTTGTTGACGTCGTCAAAATCCAGCAGGTTCTTGCGGATGTCGAAGTTGTGGGCCTCGACCTTGCGCTGCGCCTTTTCAATCTGGCGGCTGACCAGGCGGTCCTCGATGACGTCGTCTTCCTTCATGCCCATCATGCGCATGGCCTTCTGCACCCAGTCGGAGGCGAAGATGCGCATCAGGTTGTCTTCCAGCGACAGGTAGAAACGGGACGAGCCCGGATCACCCTGGCGGCCCGAACGGCCACGCAGCTGGTTGTCGATACGACGCGATTCGTGGCGTTCGGTGCCGACGATGTGCAGGCCGCCGGCCGCCTTGACCGCGTCATGGCGCTTCTGCCACTCGGCCTTGATCGCGGCCTTCTGCTCGTCGGTCGCGCCTTCGCCCAGCTCGTGGATTTCCGCTTCCAGCGAACCACCCAGCACGATGTCGGTACCACGACCGGCCATGTTGGTGGCGATGGTCACGGCGGCCGGACGACCGGCGTTGGCGACGATGGTCGCTTCGCGGTCGTGCTGCTTGGCGTTGAGCACTTCGTGCTTCACACCCGCCTTGCGCAGGTGCTCGGACAGCATTTCCGAGGTTTCGATCGAGGTGGTACCCACCAGCACCGGCTGGCCGCGCTTGGCGCACTCTTCGATGTCGGCCAGCACCGCATTGAACTTGCCCTTGCGGTTGAGGAACACCTGGTCCGGGCTGTCCTTGCGGATGGTCGGGCGGTTGGTCGGGATCACCACCACTTCCAGGCCATAGATGCTCTGGAATTCGAACGCTTCGGTATCGGCCGTACCGGTCATGCCGGACAGCTTCTTGTACATGCGGAACAGGTTCTGGAAGGTGATGCTGGCCAGCGTCTGGTTCTCGCGCTGGACCGGCACGCCTTCCTTCGCTTCCACCGCCTGGTGCAGGCCATCGGACCAGCGACGGCCGGCCAGGGTACGGCCGGTGAATTCGTCGACGATGACCACTTCGCCATCGCGCACGATGTAGTCCACATCGCGCTGGTAGATGGCGTGCGCGCGCAGGGCGGCGTTGAGGTGGTGGACCACGGTCAGGTTCTGCGCCGCGTACAGGCCTTCGGTCTCGGCATCGAGGATGCCCGCTTCCACCAGCAGCTGTTCGGCGTGCTCCATGCCCGCTTCGGACAGGTGCACCTGCTTGCCCTTCTCATCGACCCAGAAGTCGCCTTCGCCGTCTTCCGCTTCCTGCTTGACCAGGTTCGGCACGATGCGGTTGACGCGGATGTACAGCTCCGGGGAATCGTCGGCCGGGCCGGAGATGATCAGCGGGGTACGCGCTTCGTCGATCAGGATGGAGTCGACTTCGTCGACGATGGCGTAGTGCAGGCCGCGCTGGTAGCGGTCAGCCTTGGACAGCGCCATGTTGTCGCGCAGGTAGTCGAAACCGAATTCGTTGTTGGTGCCGTAGGTGATGTCCGAACCATAGGCTTCGCGCTTGTCGCTGTGCGGCATGCCCGGGTAGACCACGCCCACGCTCAGGCCCAGCCAGTTGTACAGCTTGCCCATCTGCGCGGCATCGCGGCGGGCCAGGTAGTCGTTCACGGTGACCACGTGCACGCCCTTGCCTTCCAGCGCGTTGAGGTACACCGGCAGGGTCGCCACCAGGGTCTTGCCTTCACCGGTGCGCATTTCTGCGATCTTGCCCAGGTGAAGCACCATGCCGCCGATCAGCTGCACGTCGTAGTGGCGCATGCCCAGCACGCGGCGACCGGCCTCGCGGCAGACCGCGAACGCTTCCGGCAACACCTTGTCCAGGGCTTCACCAGCGGCGATGCGCTGCTTGAATTCCGGCGTCTTGGCCTGCAGCTGCTCGTCGGAAAGCTTCTCGATCTCCGGCTCCAGCGCATTGATCTTGGCGACGATGCGGTTGAGCTGGCGCAGCTGTCGTTCATTACGACTGCCAAATACGCGGGTAAGCAGGCTGTTGATCATTGAGGGAACCGGGTTGGATGGAAATGCCGCACGGCTCCGGGAAGGATCCGTCCGCCGCAAACGAATCAGGGCGCCTGGCGCCCTGTCGATGGCAACACCCATTGTAGCTTGGGATGGGCCGCTGGGGTTTCAACCCTGTGTGGTCGTCTGGGCGGCCGGGACCGGGGTCGTGGTGGCCGCGCTTCGCGCTCGCGGGGCATGGCCCCGCGCTACCGCCGGGATCCGACGGCATCCCGGTAGCGCCGGGCCATGCCCGGCGTTGCAATCAACCGCGGGTGATGCGCCCGACCGGGGTATTGCCGCCATCGCCGAGGAACTTGCGCGGGTTGACCACGTTGCCGTTCTCCCACACCTCGAAGTGCACGTGGGCGCCGGTCGAACGACCGGTGGAACCGGCCTTGGCCACTTCCTGGCCGGCACGGACGAGGTCGCCGACCTTCACCACCAGGCGCGAATTGTGCGCGTAGCGGGTGACGTAGCCATTGCCGTGGTCCACATCGACCACGTTGCCGTAGCCGCCCTTGACCCCGGAGAAGCTGACCACGCCGTCGGCCACCGACATCACCGGGTCACCGACGCGGGCGTGGAAGTCCATGCCCTTGTGGGTGGCGGCACCGCGACCGAACGGGTCGGCACGGGTACCGAAGCCGGAGGTGACGTAGCTGTTGCGGATCGGCATGCGCGAGGGCACGGCGTTCTGCTGCAGCTGGTGGTCGAACATCAGCGATTCCATCACCGACAACTGGCGGCCTGAAGCAGCGAAGCGCTGCTCCAGCACCTGTAAGTCGGCGTTGACGTCCTTCACCGGAATGTCGGCGGTCGGGCCGCCGGCATCGCCGTCACCGAGGCCGGGGGTCTCGTTGAAGTCGAATTCGCCGTCTTCCAGCTTGCCCATCTGGGTCAGTCGCTCGCCCAGGGCGTTCAGGCGGGTGGCCTGCGCCTGCAGCTCGCCGAGGCGGGCAGCCAGCGCGTTGACCTGGGTCTGCGCATCGCGCTGGACCTTGGCCAGCTCGGCCTCCTGGCGGTCGACCTTGGCCTGCAGGCGCGAGTCATTGAGCGCGCTGACACCAATTCCACCGGCAAGGCCGATAATGCAACCTGCGCCGAGCACGCTGCCCAGCAGGGCTCGGGGGCGGTCCTCGAAGTAGAACCGCAAACGCGTGAGCGCCGATTTGGCCTGTCCTTCACGCGTTTTGATTACGATCTTTTTGAATGCCATCAGTGAGTTTTCATGTCTGAGCCGAAATCCAGCGTTCGTCCCGCATCCCGACCGAAACCGGCCCTGGATGCAGTGATGGCGGACAAAAGCGGGAACCCGCTGCGGCGTGCCCTATGGCTCGACGCGCTGGACCGTCAGTTGCGCCCCCAGTTGCCGCCACCTCTGCGCAGCCGTTGCCGGCTGGCCAATGTGGACGGGGAACACCTCGTTTTTCTCGTCGAGTCCCCGGTCTGGCATGCCAAGTTGCGGCTTGCCGAAGCCCAGTTGCTCGACGCGGCCCGGTCCATCGGGCTGAAGGCCACCAAGGTGACCGTCAAGACTGCGTCTCCCACTCCCACGCGCTCCCCAGCGCTCGACAACCGGAATGGACCCCACGCAGTTTCAGCCGCCACGCACAAAGGGCTACGCGACGCCTTGGCAGCTCTGCAGGACCTTCCTTCGAAACCGAAGCGGGAAACCTGAAAGCAGCGGAGCGTCCTGCTCCACTCCCCGTCGCGCGTGTCACCGCAGCGTGAAACATTTCGGGGGCCGGGTCGCATCCTAGCTGGCCCCGGTGGGCCAGTCGTTAGATTGTTGTTAAAACAACGTTAAATTCAGGCTTCGGATCCAACAGGTTCACAAAACCGTGACCTCGGCCCGGCCGTCGCGTCACCAACTGCGCCAGTGCGTCAAACAACGCCGGAAACGCAGACGCCGCCCTGGAAGGCGGCGTTTTTGCATTCAAATTCAACAACTTGTGAAATCAGGCATAGGCCGGTGTGGCGTACACCACCGGGTCCGGCACGGCCGGCGAGTCGTAAGTGACCCATTCCCAAGCGGTGGCATCGGCCATCAGCGCCCGCACCAGCTTGTTGTTGAGCGCGTGGCCGGACTTGAAGCCCTCGTAGGCACCCAGCACCTGGCCGCCGGCCAGATAGAGGTCGCCGATCGCGTCAAGGATCTTGTGGCGCACGAATTCGTCGGCGTAGCGCAGTCCGTCTTCGTTGAGCACGCGGAACTCGTCGAGCACGATGGCGTTGTCCATCGAACCACCGAGGCCGAGATTGCGCTCGCGCATGTATTCCAGATCGCGCATGAAGCCGAAGGTGCGCGCGCGGGAGATTTCCTTGGTGTAGGCCATCGTCGAGAACTCGATTTCCTGGCGCGACTGCTTGGCCGGGATCATCGGGTGGTCGAACTGGATGGTGAAGCCCAGCTTGTACCCCTCATACGGGGTAAAGCGGGCCATCTTGTCGCCCTCGGTCACTTCCACGGTCTTCAGCACGCGGATGAAGCGCTTGGGCGCATCCTGTTCGACGATGCCTGCCGACTGCAGCAGGAACACGAACGGGCCGGACGAACCGTCCATGATCGGCAGCTCGGCCGAGGACAGTTCGACGATGATGTTGTCCACACCCAGGCCGGCCAGGGCCGACATAAGGTGCTCGACGGTCTGGATCTTGGCGTCGTTGCAGGTCAGGCCGGTGCACAGGGTCACTTCGGTGACCAGTTCGGCCTTCGCAGGCACTTCCACGACCGGGTCCAGGTCCACGCGCCGGAACACGATGCCATGGTTGACCGGCGCCGGGCGCAGGGTCATGTAGACCTTGTCGCCGCTGTGCAGGCCTACACCGGTGGCGCGGATCGTGTTCTTGAGGGTGCGTTGCTGGATCATGGGGGACGACCGGAAGTGACACAGTAGATTAACACGCAGGGTCCCCTACCCCGGCTGAAACGCCGGTGGGACGCGCGTGAAGCAGGGCGGCCGGGCCCATCCTGGCCCGGCGCCCGCGTTTTCAGGACATGGTGGCGCAACCCGGGGGGGACAAGCCCCGGGCAGCGTCGATCAGTCCGCCTGGCGGCGCAGGAACGCCGGGATGTCCAGGTAATCGTTCGGCAGTTCCGCCGCGGCCGGGGCCGAGGAGGCCGGAGCCGACGGGGTGGAAGCTGCCACGCTGTCGCTGCTGGCACGACGCAGGCCCAGGCCCATGCCGCCGACGGCCTTGGACACGGCATCGCCGCCGTTGTCGAACTCGCCGAACTCCGGCTGGCCGGTGGTGGCGTTGCGGACCAGCTTGATCGGTGCACGCTCACCCGGACGCTGGGTCTTGCTGGCCGAGACGCGGTTCAGGCCCGTGGCGACCACGGTCACGCGCACTTCGTCCTGCATGTCCGGATCGAGCACGGTACCCACCACCACGGTCGCGTCTTCCGAAGCGAAACCGTCGATGGTGCGGCCGATCTCGTCGAACTCGGCCATGGTGAAGTCGGCACCGGCGGTGATGTTGACCAGGATGCCGTTGGCGCCGGCCAGGTTCACATCGTCCAGCAGCGGGTTCTGGATGGCCGACTCGGCCGCGGCCTGCGCGCGGTCATCGCCGCGGGCGGTACCGGTACCCATCATCGCCAGGCCCATTTCGGACATGACGGTGCGCACGTCGGCGAAGTCGACGTTGATCAGGCCCGGACGCACGATCAGGTCGGCGATGCCCTGCACGGCGCCCTGCAGCACGTCGTTGGCGGCACGGAAGGCCTGGATCATGGTCGCGTTGCGACCCAGCACGGTGATCAGCTTCTCGTTGGGGATGGTGATCAGCGAGTCGCAGTGCTGGCTCAGTTCTTCGATGCCCTTCAGCGCGACCTGCATGCGGCGGCGGCCTTCGAACGGGAACGGCTTGGTGACCACGGCCACGGTCAGGATGCCCATTTCCTTGGCCAGCTGTGCCACCACCGGCGCAGCGCCGGTACCGGTGCCACCGCCCATGCCAGCGGTGATGAACACCATGTCCGCACCCTGCAGCGCGTCCATGATGCGCTCACGGTCTTCCAGCGCAGCCTGGCGGCCGACTTCCGGATTCGCGCCTGCGCCCAGGCCCTTGGTGACATTGGTACCCAGCTGCAGCTGCAGCTTGGCACCACAATTCTTGATGGCCTGCGAGTCGGTGTTGGCGGTGATGAATTCCACGCCATCCACTGCCGAGTTGACCATGTGCGCCACGGCATTGCCGCCGCCGCCGCCCACGCCAACCACCTTGATCACCGCATTGGGTGCCATCTTTTCGATCAGTTCAAAATGCGCCATGTCCGTGTCCTCGTTGTATCCGCTTTCGATTGCATGGGCGTTCGGGCGTCCTGCCTTCGTGCTGCATGCCGTCGTTGCGGCTGTGTGGGTTATGTGTGTTGCCGGTGTAGCGTCGTGTTGCCAGTGTTGCAGCCGGGCTGCGCCCGGGTGGTACAGGTGCCGCGTCAGAATTCGCCGCGGAACCAGGTCTTGAGTTTCTTGAACATGCTTCCAGCGCGGCCGGTCGGCAGCGACGGCCGGCGCGGATGCTCGATCTGGCTGCCCATCAGCAGCAGGCCCACGCCGGTGGCATGCACCGGGTTGCCCACCACTTCGCCCAGGCCGGTAACGTGCTGCGGGATGCCCACGCGTACCGGCATCTGCAGCATTTCCTCGGCCAGTTCGACCACGCCTTCCATCTTCGAGGCACCACCGGTCAGCACCATGCCGGCGCGCACCAGTTCCTCGAAGCCGGAGCGGCGCAGTTCGGCCTGCACCATTTCGAAGATCTCTTCGTAGCGCCCCTGCACGGCCTGCGCCAGCGCGTGGCGCGGCATGCGGCGCGGCGGACGATCACCGACCGACGGCACCTGGATGCTTTCCTCGGCGGTAGCCAGCTGGGCCAGGGCGCATGCATAGCGCACTTTGATCTGCTCGGCTTCCGGGGTCGGCGTGCGCAGCATGTGCGCGATGTCGTTGGTCACGTGGTCGCCGGCGATCGGCAGCGAAGCGGTGTGGCAGATCGCGCCCTGCACGAACACTGCGATGTCGGTGGTGCCGGCGCCCATGTCGACCAGCACCACGCCCAGCTCGCGCTCGTCGGCGGTCAGCACCGCCACGCTGGACGCCAGCGAGGACAACACCAGGTCGTCCACCTGCAGGCCGCAGCGCTGCACGCACTTACTGATGTTGGCCGCGGCCGACTGCGCGCACACCACCAGGTGCGCATGCACCTCCAGGCGCACGCCGGTCATGCCGACGGGGTTGCGGATGCCTTCCTGCGAATCATCCAGCACGTACTCGCGCGGGATCGCGTGCAGGATCTTCTGGTCGGCCGGAATCGCCACTGCCTTGGCCGCATCGAGCACGCGATCCAGGTCGCCCCAGGTCACTTCACCGTCGCGGATCGGCACGATGCCGGGCGAGTTCTTGCACTGCACGTGGTTGCCGGAAATGGAGGCGTACACCGAGCGGATCTCGCAGCCGGCCATCAGCTCGGCTTCTTCGACCGCGCGCTGGATCGACTGCACGGTCGATTCGATATCCACCACCACGCCGCGCTTGAGGCCGCGCGACTCATGGGAGCCGATGCCGATCACTTCGATCGGGTTGCCCGGCGAATACTCGCCCACCAGCGCCACCACCTTGGAGGTGCCGATATCCAGGCCGACGATCAGCGATTTGTCACCCTTGCGATTCATGTTCTTTCCTGCGTCCTTCTTGCCGGGGTGCCCGGTGCATTGGCGGGGGCGGCCGGAGTGCCCCAGCTCAGCGTGAAACCATTGGTATATCGGAGGTCGGCGCGCTCGATCGGCGCGGCCTGGTTGGCCAGCTGCGGCAACACGCGCACGAAGCGCTGCAGGCGCGAGCGGGCATCGTCGCGGCCGACCACCACTTCAGTGCCGTTGCTCAGCAGCAGCGACCAGCTGCCGCGCGCGTCCATCGTCAGCCGGCGCACGTCGACGCCTGCCGGCGCGAACAGCGCGCGCGAATCGTTGTACAGCTTGACCACTTCCTCGGTCTGGCTGTCCGGGCCATCCAGCTCGGGCAGCTGCAGGTCGGCCAGCTTCTTCGGCGTGGGGAACAGCTTGCCCTGCTCGGACAGCAGGCGATCTTCGCCCCAGCGCGCGAACGGCTTGTGCTCGACCAGGGTCACTTCCAGCACGTCCGGCCACTGCTTGCGCACCTGCGCGCTTTCCACCCACGGCAGTTTTTCCAGTGCGTCCTGCGCGTCCTGCAGCTTGACCGCGAAGAAGCCGGCATGCGCATACGGCAGCAGCACCTGCTGCAGCTGTTCCGGTGGCACCCGCTTGAACTCACCGTGCACGCGCAGCTTCGCCAGCGGCCAGCGCTCGGCGCCGACCCAGCCATTGACCACGGCCACCACCGGCAGTGCAACCACCGACAGTGCCAACAGCCAGACGAAGATGCGCAGCACCGCGTTCATGCGTGCGATGCCTCCAGGGTCTGTTCCAGCACGCGCCACACCAGCTCTTCGAAGCTGATGCCGGCCTGCCCGGCCGCCTTGGGCACCAGCGAGTGGCTGGTCATGCCCGGCGCGGTGTTCACTTCCAGCAGGAAGAACCGGCCGCTGCTGCGGTCACGCATCACGTCGACGCGACCCCAGCCACGGCAACCGGCCGCGCGGAAGGCAGCCAGCGCGATGCGGCGGATCTCGTCTTCGTCATCACCGTCCAGGCCCGGGCACAGGTACTGGGTGTCTTCGGCGATGTACTTGGCGTTGTAGTCGTACCACTGGCCCTTGGGCACGATGCGGATCGACGGCAGCGCAACGTCGCCGAGGATGGCCACGGTCAGTTCGTCGCCCACCACCATCTGTTCCATCAGCAGCTGGCCGTCGTAGCGCGCGGCCAGGGCCACGGCTTCGTCCAGGCCGGCGTCGTCGGTGACCCGGCTGATGCCCACGCTGGAGCCTTCGTTGGCCGGCTTGACCACCACCGGCAGGCCGAGCTCGGCCGCCAGCGCGTGGACATTCTTTTCGGCCGCTCCCGGCATCCTGCCTCCCGCGGCACTCGTACCTCCGTGTACTTCACGGTACTGCGGGGTCGGCAGGCCCAGCGACAGCCACACCTGCTTGGTGCGGATCTTGTCCATGCTCAACGCCGAGCCCAGCACGTTGGAGCCGGTGTACGGCACGCCGAAGGCCTCCATCAGGCCCTGCACGATGCCGTCCTCACCGCCACCATTGTGGCCATGCAGGATGTTGAACACGCGATCGATGCCGCCGGCCGCCAGCGCCTTGGCCAGCGCCGGAATGCCATCGATGGCGACGGCGTCGACGCCGCGCGACTGCAGCGCTTCGAGTACGTTGCGGCCCGAATCCAGCGACACTTCGCGTTCGCTGGAGCTGCCACCGAGCAGCACGGCGACGCGGCCGAACGCGGCCGGGTCGGTGCTGCGCAGCGGCGGGAAGGTCAGCGTGCTCACGCCTCGCCCTCCGCCTTGAAGCCTTCCACGGCAATGTGGCTGGCGACGGCGCCGATGTCGCCGGCACCCATCATCAGCAGCAGGTCACCGTCCTGCAGCACGTCCGGCAGCACGGTGGCCAGCTCGGATGCCTTGCCCACCACCACCGGCTCGCTGCGGCCACGCGCACGGATGGCGCGGGCCAGCGCATGCGAGTCGGCACCGGCGATCGGCTCTTCACCGGCCGGGTAGACCTCGCTCAGCACCAGTGCATCGACACTGGACAGCACCGCGGCGAACTTGTCGAACTGATCGCGGGTACGGCTGTAACGGTGCGGCTGGAAGGCCACCACCAGGCGCTTGTCGGCCCAGCCGCCACGCGCGGCGGCGAACACCGCTTCCAGCTCGCTCGGATGGTGGCCGTAGTCGTCGATGATGCGGACCTTGGCACCGCTGGCAGTGGTCACTTCGCCCAGATCATTGAAGCGGCGACCGACGCCAGCAAAGCTGGCCAGTGCACGCGCGATCGTGTCCGGCGCCACGCCCAGCTGCCAGCCGACCGCCGCAGCGGCCAGCGCGTTGAGCACGTTGTGCTTGCCCGGCAGCGCCAGTACCACTTCCTGGCTGGTGCCCTGCGGCAGGCGCAGGGTGAAGCGCATGCGCGAACCTTCCTGCACCACGTTCTCGGCGCGTACGTCGGCCTGCGGGCTCATGCCGTAGCTCATCACGTGGCGCGGGGTCTTGGCGGCCAGTGCGGCCACTTCCGGATCGTCGATGCACAGCACTGCCAGGCCGTAGAACGGCAGACGCTGCAGGAACTCGGCGAACGCCGCCTGCACGCGGGCGAAATCGTTGCCGTAGTTCTCCAGATGATCGGAATCGATGTTGGTGATGATCGACATCAACGGATTCAGGCGCAGGAAGCTGCCGTCGCTCTCGTCGGCCTCGGCCACCAGCCACTGGCCACCACCGAGCTTGGCGTTGGCACCGGCCGCCAGCAGCTGGCCACCGATCACGAAGGTCGGGTCCAGCCCCCCCTCGCTCAGCACCGCAGCGGTCAGGCTGGTGGTGGTGGTCTTGCCGTGGGTGCCGGCCACGGCGATGCCGCGGCGGAAGCGCATCAGTTCGGCCAGCATCGCCGCGCGCGGCATGATCGGAATGCGCTGGCTGCGCGCTTCCATCAGCTCCGGGTTGTCTTCGCGGATCGCGCTGGAGACCACCACGCAGTCGGTGCCCAGCACGTTGGCGGCCGAGTGGCCGCGCATGATGCGCGCGCCCAGGCCGGCCAAGCGGCGGGTCGCGACGTTGTCGGCGTTGTCTGAACCGGACACTTCGTAGCCCAGCGTCAGCATCACTTCGGCGATGCCGCTCATGCCGGTGCCGCCGATGCCGACGAAATGCACGCGCGGGAACGCGCGCACCAGATCGTTGGTGTCATGCAGGCGGCGGATCATGCGCGGCCTCGCGCAGGGCAGGCGCTGGAGCGTGCCTTCTTCATACAGCTTCCTCGAGAATGATATCGGCGATGCGCTCGGCGGCATCGACCTTGGCCAGGGCACGCGCGGCTTGCGCCATCTGCATGCGGCGGGCGGGATTTTCGGACAGATCACGCAGCAGCGCGGCAATGCCGTCTGCCAGCGTTTCGTCCTGCTTCAGCAATACGGCTGCATCGCGCTCGACCAGGTACTCCGCATTGCGGGTCTGGTGATCGTCGACAGCAGCGGGGAATGGCACCAGCACGCTGCCGATGCCGACCGCGCAGAGTTCGGCCAGCGTGGACGCGCCGGAACGGCACACCACCAGGTCGGCCCAGGCGAAGGCTTCGGCCATGTCGGCGATGAACGGTGTGACCTCGCCCTGCACGCCGGCCTTGGCATAGGCCTCGACCGCTTCGGCATGCAGCTTCTCGCCGCTCTGGTGACGCACCATCACCGGCACCTGCGCACCCAGGCTGGCCAGTGCCTGCGGCACGCCACTGTTGAGCGCGCGGGCACCCTGGCTGCCGCCCAGCACCAGCAGGCGCAGCGGACCGCTGCGATCGGCCAGGCGCTGCTGCGGCGGCGCGACGGCGGCGATTTCGGCGCGCACCGGATTGCCCACGAACTCTTCGCGTGCAGCGAAGGTGCCCGGGAAACCGGTCAGCAGGCGGCGCGCGTAGCGCGACAGGATGCGGTTGGTCAGGCCCGGCGCGCGGTTCTGTTCGTGCACGATCAGCGGCAGGCCGTGCAGGCGCGCGGCCATGCCACCGGGGCCGGAAGCGAAGCCACCGAAGGCGACCACCGCACGCGGCTGGCGATCACGGATGATCAGGCCGGCCGCACGCAGCGCGCGCATCAGGCGCCACGGCGCGGCCAGCAGCGCCAGCTTGCCCTTGCCGCGCAGACCGGTGATGGCCAGCGTATCAATGTGGATGTCGTGCTGCGGAACCAGGCGGGTTTCCATGGCGCCATCAGCGCCCATCCAGGTGACCGGCACGCCACGCGCGCGCAGCACGCGGGCCACGGCCAGGCCCGGGAAGATGTGCCCGCCGGTACCACCGGCCAGGATCATCACCGGCCGGCTGTTGTTCTGGGCCGCGCTCATCCGAGCCTCCCGAAGGTGGGTTCGACGCGCGACTGCAGGCGGCTGGTGCCACGCACGGCGGCCGGCTCGGCCGCAGCGGGCGCGGCAGCCATCGGCACGTTCTTCGCCACCGGTGCAGCAGAAGGCTCGGCGGCGGCAGGGCCGGCAACATCGTCGGCAGCGCCCATGCGCACGGCCTGGCGACGCTCGGCGCGCTTCAGTTCATAGGACACGCGCAGCAGCAGGCCCATCGCCACGCAGGTCATCAGCACCGACGAACCACCCGACGAAATCAGCGGCAGGGTCAGGCCCTTGGTCGGCAGGATGCCCAGGTTCACGCCGATCGAAACGAAGGTCTGCATGCTGATCCACAGGCCGATGCCGAAGGCGATGTAACCGGAGAAGTGGCGCTTCATTTCCACGCAGCGCATGCCCAGCCAGAAGGTGCGACCGACCAGCAGTGCGTACAGGGCCACGATCACGCAGGTGCCCAGGAAACCGAATTCCTCGGCGGTGACCGAGAAGATGAAGTCGGTGTGCGCCTCGGGCAGGTAGTACAGCTTCTGCACCGAATTGCCCAGGCCAACGCCGGTCCACTCGCCGCGGCCCACCGCCATCAGCGCGTTGGACAGCTGGTAGCCGTCGCCCTGCTGGTCGGCCCACGGGTCGAGGAAGGAGGTGATGCGGCGCATGCGGTACGGCTCGATGATCGCCAGCGCGCTCATGCCGACCAGGCCGATCACCACCGGCATCGACATGCGCGGCATGTTCACCCCGCCCAGCACCAGCATGCCGGCGGTGATCGCCAGCAGCAGGGTGGACGAGCCGAAGTCGGGCTGCAGCAGCAGCAGCACCACCAGCGCACCGGCCACGCCCAGCGGCTTGAGCATCGCCGGCCAGGTCGCGTTGACCTCGTCGCGGAAGCGCACCAGGTAGCTGGACAGCCAGACGATGTAGAGCACCTTCACCGCTTCGACCGTCTGGAACTTGGAGATGCCCAGATTGATCCAGCGGCGGGCACCGTTGACGCTGCTGCCCAGGCCGGGCACGAACACCACCACCAGCAGCGCGAAGCAGCCCAGCAGCAGCATCTGGTTGTACTGCTCGATGGTCTTCAGCTCGGTACGCGCGGCGAAGATGGCCAACACGATGCCGACCGCCAGGAAGATCAGGTGACGGTTGAGGTAATAGAACGGGCTGCTCATCAACGCGATCGAGCTGGACGCCACCATCACCACGCCCAGCCCGGTGAGCGCGATCATCGCGCCGAGCAGCCACTTGTCGTAGCTGCCACCGATGGCCTCAAGGCGTGTTGCCTGGTGCGACAGGTCATTCATCAGCGTACCTTCAACGTGGCCAGGCCGATCAGCACCAGCACGACGGAGATGATCCAGAAGCGCACGATCACGCGCGGCTCCGGCCAGCCCTTCAGTTCGAAGTGGTGGTGGATCGGCGCCATGCGGAACACGCGCTTGCCGGTCAGCTTGAACGAGGCGACCTGGATCATCACCGACAGCGTTTCGATGACGAACACGCCGCCCATGATCACCAGCACCAGTTCCTGGCGGGTGATCACCGCGATGGTGCCCAGCACCGCGCCCAGCGACAGCGCGCCGATATCGCCCATGAACACCATGGCCGGATAGGTGTTGAACCACAGGAAGCCCAGCCCCGCGCCAGCGATCGCCGCACAGATGATGACCAGCTCACCGGCGCCCGGAATCTGCGGGATCTGCAGGTAGTTGGCGAACACCGCGTTGCCCGACGCATAGGCGAACACGCCCAGCGCGCAGGCCACCAGCACCGTCGGCATGATCGCCAGCCCGTCCAGGCCGTCGGTCAGGTTGACCGCGTTGGAGAAGCCGACAATCCAGAAATAGGCGATGGCCACGAAGCCGATGCCGGCCAGCGGCAGCGCCACCGACTTGAACATCGGGATGTAGAAGGTCAGCGCCGCCGGTACGTCGGCGGTCTGGAACAGGAAGATGCCCGCAGCCAGGCCGAAGATCGACTGCAGCAGGTACTTCCAGCGCGACTTCAGGCCGTTCGGGTCGCGACGGACGATCTTGATCCAGTCGTCGTACCAGCCGATGGCGCCGAAGCACAGCATCACCGCCAGCACCAGCCACACGTAGCGGTTGCGCAGGTCGGCCCACATCAGCACCGACAGGGTGACGGTGAGCAGGATCAGCGAACCACCCATGGTCGGCGTGCCGGCCTTGGAGAAATGGGTCTGCGGACCATCGGTCCGGATCGGCTGGCCGCCCTTGAACTGGGCAAGCTTGCGGATCATCGCCGGGCCGAGCCACAGCGACAGGAACAGCGCCGTCAACGCGGCAAGGATGGCGCGGAACGTCTGGTAGTTGAACAGCCCGAACAGGCTCTCCAACTGCTGCAACCATCGAGCCAGTTCATACAACATGCGGGGATTCCTCTCCTTGCGCCAGCAGCGCTTTGACAATCGTGTCCATGGCGCTGCCACGGGAACCCTTGACCAGGCAGCGCACGCCGGCGTGCAGCGCTTCCTTCAGCGCCTGCGACAGCGCGTCATGGGTGGTGAAATGTTGTCCGCCCTCGCCAAACGCAGCGGCGGCAGCGGCGCTGAGCGGGCCCAGCGCATACAGGCGCTTGAGGCCGGCGGCACGCGCGCGGATGCCCGCCTGTGCATGCAGCGCCTCGGCGTCGGCGCCCAGCTCGCGCATGTCACCCAGCACCAGCCAGCCCTCTTCCGGGGCGGCGGCCAGTGCGTCGATGGCGGCGGCCAGCGAACCAGGGTTGGCGTTGTAGCTGTCGTCCACCAGCACCGCGCCGTTGTGCAGCTGATGGGCGATCTGGCGGCCCGGCACCGGCTGCGCTTCCGCCAGGCCGGTGGCCACCAGTGACAGCTCGATGCCGGCGGCAAGCGCCAGGCTGGCGGCGGCCAGCGCATTGCTGATGTTGTGGCGGCCCGGCAGGCCCAGCACCACGCCCGTCTCGCCCATCGGCGTGACCAGGGTGAAGCGGCTGCCCTGCGCACCGGCGCGGATGTCGCGCGCGGTGACGTCGGCGGTGTGTTCCAGGCCATAGCGCAGCACCCGGCAACGTGCCGGGGTACCGATGAAATGCTGTTCGAACCAGCGCCCGTAGGCATCGTCGGCGTTGATCACGGCCACGCCATCGGCCGGCAGTGCGGCGTAGATCGCGCCCTTGGTCACCGCCACGCCGAGCAGGCTGCCCATCCGCTCCAGGTGGGCCGGGGCGATGTTGTTGACGAGGGCATAGCGCGGGCGCGCGATGTCGGTCAGGTAGGCGATGTCGCCCGGCTTGCCGGCGCCCATCTCGTAGACGGCGTAGTCGGCATCTTCCGGTGCGTCGATCACCGCCAGCGGCAGGCCGATCTCGTTGTTGCGGTTGCCCGGGTTGGCGTAGACCACCTTGTGCGCGTGCTGGGCCACCTGCTGCAGGATCACCAGCAGCAGGCTCTTGACGCTGGTCTTGCCGTTGCTGCCGGTGATGGCGAACAGTTCGGTCGCGCGGTCACGCTGCATGCCGGCGGCGATCTTCGCCAGCGCGCGCTCGCTGTCGGCCACCAGCACCTGCGGCAGGTCCAGCGGCAGCAGGCGCTCGACCAGCAACGCGCTGGCGCCACGTGCCTGTGCGTCGGCAGCAAAATCGTGGCCGTCGAAGCGTTCGCCACGCAGCGCCACGTACAGGCTGCCCGGGCCAAGGCTGCGGGTATCGTTGCTGACCGCGTCGATGGCCACGTCGTCGCCGTGGATCTCGCCACCGGCCCAGTGCGCGATCAGCGAAAGCAGGGTGCGCTTCATGCGGCGCCCTCCCCTGCCTGAGCGGCCAACACACCGGCCTTCGCAGCCAGCGCGGCGGCCGACACTTCGGTGTCGTCGAAGTCATGGCGCACGCCATTCACTTCCTGATAGGGCTCGTGGCCCTTGCCGGCGATCAGGATGATGTCGCCGGCACCGGCGCGCTTCACCGCCAGGCCGATCGCACGCGCGCGGTTGCGCTGCACGGTCACGGCCGAGGCATCGGTAAAGCCAGCCAGGATGTCGGCCACGATCACGTCGCCGTCTTCGCCACGCGGGTTGTCGTCGGTGACGATGACCTGGTTGGCCAGGCGCTCGGCAATGGCAGCCATCTGCGGGCGCTTGCCGGTATCGCGCTCGCCACCGCAGCCGAACACGCAGAACAGCGTGCCCTGCAGGTGGCCGTGCAGGCTGTCCAACGCCTGTTCCAGCGCGTCGGGCGTATGTGCGTAATCAACCACCACGGTCGGCAGACCGTCTTCACCGCCCAGGCGGTTCATGCGGCCACGGATCGGCTGCAGTGCCGACAGCACCTCGGCGATGCGCGGCAGCGGATGCCCCAGCGCATGCAGGCTGCCGGCCACGGCCAACAGGTTGTCCACGTTGAAGCGGCCCAGCAGCGGCGACTGCACCGCAGCGCGCTGGCCGTCGATGACCAGTTCGAAACCGATGCCGCGGCCATCCAGCTGCAGCGCTTCGGCGCGCACGCTGGCACCGTCGGCACCACGCGAGCTCAGGCCGATGGCCTGCACGCCCGCCGGCAGGCCGGCGAACAGCTGGCGACCGAACGCATCGTCAAGATTGATGACCGCCGCCTTCAGGCCCGGGCGATGGAACAGCCGCGCCTTGGCCGCGCCGTAGCTGGCCATGTCGCCGTGGTAGTCAAGGTGATCGCGGGTGAGATTGGTGAACACCGCCACGTCGTAGTGCACCGCATCCACGCGGCCCTGGTCCAGCGCATGCGAGCTGACTTCCATCGCCACCGCGCGCGCGCCATCGTCGCGCAGCTGCGCCAGCAGTGCATGCATCTGCAGCACCAGCGGGGTGGTGAAACCGGTCGGCTCGACCGCACCATAAAGTCCGGCGCCCAACGTGCCGATACTGCCACTGGGCGTACCGAGCAGGTGCCAGGCCTGGGCCAGCAGCTGCACGGTGGAGGTCTTGCCGTTGGTGCCGGTCACGCCAACCATGGTCATCGCCCGCGAAGGCGCGCCATGGAACTGGTCGGCCATTGCCCCCAGACGCGCGCGCAGGTCCGGCACGGCGATGGCATCGGCCGGTGCAGGCAGCTCGGCAGGCGCGGGCGCTTCGAACAGGATCGCGCCGGCACCGGCAGCACGCGCCTGCTCGACAAATCCCAGGCCATGCGCGCCGAAGCCGGCAATGGCAACGAAGGCATTGCCGGGGCGCACGGCACGGCTGTCCAGCACCAGGCCGGTCAGAACGGGATCATGGCCCGCCAGGGCCACGTCCGGAAGCAACTGCGAAAGCAACATCGAAGGACTCATTGCGTGCCTCCCGTGGCGGGCGGCACATGGGGGTGCGCGCTGGGCAGCGCGGCATCGAATTCAGCGGCGGCATCCACCGGCAGTGCGGCTTCGGCCGGCGGCACCGGCAGCACCGAGGCCGAATGCCCGATCTTTCCGGACTGCTGGGCAGCCAGCCACGACTGCAGGTCATCCAGCGGCACGTCCATCAGGCGCAGGGTGCCTTCCATCACGTTGTGATAGACCGGCGCCGACACCAGGCCGCCGTAGAACTTGCCGCCCTGCGGATCGTTGATGACGATGACGGTGGCAAAACGCGGATTGGTGGCCGGCACCACGCCGGCGAACAGCGCGTTGTAGTGGCCGCGCTCGTAGCCACCGGGGCCGGTCTTGCGCGCGGTACCGGTCTTGCCGGCCACGCGGTAGCCCAGCACCGCCGCCTGCTTGGCACCGCCCTGGGTGACCACCGTTTCCATCATCGCCACCACCTGCTTGGCGACGTTCTCGTCGATGATCTGCTGGCCTTCGTTGCGCTGGCCCTTGACGAAGGTCGGCGCGATCAGCTTGCCGCCGTTGGCCAGCGCCGAGTACGCGGTGGCGATCTGCAGCGGCGTGACATTCAGGCCATAGCCGTAGGACATGGTCGTCTTGGTCGCGCCGTCCCAGTTGGCGGGGCGCCGCACGACACCGCCGGACTCGCCGGGGAAGCCACTGTGCGGCACCGAGCCGTAGCCGAAACGGCGCACGCCGTCGTAGAACACCTGGTCGGGCATCTTCGCGGCGATCTTGGCCGCGCCGATGTTGGAGCTGCGGGTGATCACACCGGTGACGTTCAGCACGCCGTTGTTGCGCGGCACATCGCGGATGGTGAAACGGGCAACCTGCATGTAGCCCGGGTTGGTATCGATGATGGTGTCCTTGGTCACCACCCCGGACTGCAGCGCGGTGGCGATGGTCAGCGGCTTCATCGTCGAACCCGGCTCGACCAGATCGGTCACCGCGCGGTTGCGGCGCGTGTCCGGCACCGCGCCGTTGAGCGAGTTCGGGTTGTAGGTCGGCAGGTTGACCATGGCCAGGATCTCGCCGGTGGTCACGTCCATGATCACCATCGAGCCGCCGGCCGCCTTGTTGGCCACCAGCGCGTTGCGCAGTTCCTTGAAGGCCAGGTACTGGATGCGGCGGTCGATGCTGAGGGTCAGGTCCTTGCCCGGCTCGGCCGCACGCAGCAGATCGCTTTCGACCGTCTCGCCCTTGCGGTTGCGGATCACCCGCTTGCCGCCGGGCTTGCCACGCAGCCATTCGTCGAAGGCCAGCTCCAGGCCTTCCTGGCCGCGGTCGTCGATGTTGGTGAAGCCCAGCACGTGTGCCATCGCTTCACCCTGCGGGTAGAAGCGACGGAACTCGCGCTGCGCGGCCACGCCCGGAATCTTCAGCGCGACCACGCGCTCTGCCTCGTCCGGATTGATCCGGCGACGCAGGTACATGAATTCCTTGTCCGACTTCTGCGACAGGCGGCTGCTCAGCTCGTCCACCGACATGCCCACCGCCTGTGCCAGCTCGGGGATGCGCTCGGGCGAACGCAGCAGGTCCTGCGGGTTCACCCAGATCGAGGCGACCGGCGTGGACACCGCCAACGGCTCGCCGTTGCGGTCGGTGATCATGCCGCGCGAAGTCTTGATCGGCAGTTCGCGCAGGTAACGCGCTTCGCCCTGGCGCTGGTAGAAGTCGCTGTTGATGATCTGCACGTAGGCGGCACGACCCACCAGCGATACCGAGCACAGGCCGAGCGCCAGGGCCACCCAGCGCAGGCGCTGGCGCAGGTTGAAGGCGTTGCGGGGACGGTTGCGGCCGGTCTTGCTCATGGGCGCACCACCACCACGTCGGCGGCTTCGGGGAACTTCATGCCGAGCTTTTCGCGGGCGATGCTGTCCACGCGGTTGGCTTCGGCCAGGGTCGCCTGCTCCAGCTGCAGGCGGCCGAATTCGATGTTCAGGTCATCGCGTGCACGCTCGGCGCGCGACAGCTCGATGAACGTCTGCCGGTGACGGTGACGCACGAACACGACGCCGATCGCCGAGGCCACGGTGCAGGCCAACAGGATGATCAGCAGCAGCCGGCTCATGCATCGGCCTCCCGCTTCTGGGCCACACGCAGCACGGCGCTGCGGGCGCGCGGGTTCATCGCCAGCTCTTCGTCGGTGGCCTTGATGGCACCGCCGATCAGGTCCAGGGTCGGCACGAAGGCCTGCGCCTCGGGCAGCCGGCGGTTGGCCGGCGGTGCCTTGGCCAGGCGGTTCATGTACTGCTTGACGATGCGGTCTTCCAGCGAGTGGAAGCTGATCACCGCCAGCCGGCCACCGGGCTTCAGGCGCTCCACCGCCGCGTCCAGGCCGGCTTCGAGGTCGGCCAGTTCGCGGTTGATGTGGATGCGGATGGCCTGGAAGCTGCGCGTGGCCGGATGGATCTTGTCCTTGCCGCGCGGCATCACCGAGGCGATCAGTTCGGCCAGCTCGGCGGTACGGGTGAACGGCTGCTTTTCGCGGCGGGCCACGATGGCGCGGGCGATGCGCCGGCTCTGCCGCTCTTCGCCGTAGGTCCACAGCACGTCGGCGATCTCGCGATCTTCAACGCGGTTTATCCACTGCGCAGCGCTTTCGCCACTGTCCGGGTCCATGCGCATGTCCAGCGGGCCGTCCTTGCCGAAGCTGAAGCCACGCTCGGCCACATCCAGCTGCGGCGAGGACACACCAAGGTCGAACAGCACGCCATCCAGGCCTTCGGCGGTCTCGTTCCACTGCAGCAGCTGGGCGAAGCTGCCACGGAAGATCGACACGCGCGGGTCCGGCGCGAAATCGCGCTCGGCAACGGCAATGGCTTCCGGATCCTTGTCCATGACCAGCAGGCGTCCCTCGGGACCGAGCTGGGTGAGCACGCCACGTGCATGACCGCCACGACCGAACGTGCCATCCAGATAACGTCCGTTTTCGATCACCCTCAGGCCTTCCAGGACCTGGGTGTACAGGACCGGCAGATGCACCGCCGGCGACTGCGACACCGGAAGGTGACCGGTCTGCGCTTCTGGGCGCATCCGGGCACCCCGGCTCACAACTTCAGGTCGAGCAACCCATCACCCAGATCCTCATCAGACAACGTCTGCTGGATCAGGGCCCGATGCGCCTGCTCGCTCCACAATTCGAATTTGTCGCCCATACCGAGCAATACCGCCTTCTTCTCAATGCCCACCGCACCGCGGTGGCTGGCGGGAATGCTGATGCGACCGTTGCCGTCCAGCTCCAGGTGGGCGGCTGAACCGACCAGCTTCTGCTGCAGCAGACGTACGACGCGCTGTGTGTTGGGTTTGGACATGACGTCGTCGCGTACCCGCTCCCATTCCGACTCGGCGTACAGCCACAGGCAGCCGGATTCGAAGGGGTTGTAGGTCAACACGAGACGGTTGTTGCTGACGCGCGCAACCAGGTCGCGGTGAGCGGTGGGAACCGCCATGCGTCCTTTGTCGTCAACTGTGATGGCCGTCTCGCCCTGGAACACGACGCCTGCACCTTATCCTTCGCCCGGTGAAACATTGAACCACGAAAATCCACAAAACACCCGGATTTCCCTCTGATGCCCACCTTAGCAGCGGCCCAAGGGTTGTCAACAACTTTTCAGCAGGGAAATCGCCAGCCGCATCAATGGTTTGCGCCGATGTTTAGAGAGTTGTTCAAGGTTTATCCACAAGTTGCTGATCCGTCTCAATTTTTGAGATTGAACGGAAGTTCAGGGGTGTGGAGGGCACGTGAAACATGGGCTGCGCATTCATCCGGAACGGGCCGAAAGCGACGTCGGACTGCGCAAACCGGGCACAATGGCGCCATGTGCCTGCTTGCTATTGGCTGGCTGCACCACCCGCGCTGGCGGCTGGTGATGGCCGGCAACCGTGATGAGTTCCACGCCCGACCGACCGCAGCCCTGGCCCCTTGGCAGGATGAGACCTCGGTCATCGGCGGACGCGACCTGCGCTCGGGCGGCGGCTGGGCCGGGGTGGGTGCCGGCGGCCGGATGGCGGTGGTGACCAACGTCCGCGATCCGCAGGCTTCCCAGACCGGGCCATCGCGTGGCGCCCTGGTGGCCGACTACCTGCGTGGCCGCGATCCGGCGGCCATACATATAGAACGTCTGGCCGGGATCTCCACTGCCTATGCCCCGTTCAACCTGCTGCTGGCCGATGGCCACAGCCTGGAGTATCTGGGCAACCACCCGGCCGAACGGCAGACGCTTGGCTCGGGCGTGCACGGCATGTCCAACGGCGCGCTTGATGCGCCCTGGCCGAAGACCCGGCGGCTGATGGATGCGCTGTCGGCGTGGCTGGAACAAGACGGGGTCAGATCCCTTTCCCAACGGGAAAGGGATCTGACCCCGGACCTGACCCCGCTGTGGGATGCCCTGGCCGATGAACATCGCCCGGTCGACAGCGACCTGCCCGATACCGGCATCGGCCTGGAACGCGAACGCTGGCTCAGCCCCGCCTTCATCCGTGGTGACGATTACGGCACCCGCGCCAGTACCGTGCTGCTGATTGATGGCAACGGCCACGGCGAAATCCATGAGCGCCGCTTTGGTCCGCAGGGCGTACCCAGCGGACAGGGTCACGTCATTTTCTGACTGGAACGGTAGTGCCGGCCGCTGGCCGGCACTCTGGCGCCCGGCGTGTCGTGTTTTCCATCAAATGGGCCGTCGACGGGACAGGTCAAATGCGTCATTCAGCTTCCGGGCGTGACCAATACCCGCTTCTGCCACAAGGGCTTCAGCGTCACAGGCACTCCGCTGTGCCCTTTTCGCCTTCGGCACTGTGTCTATAAATGTCGCCCTCAGCCTCCCAAGGTAGCCCTGCCCGGCGCCATGCCGCGCGATCCACACCCATAAGGAGGCCCCATGCGCCGCATCCTCATCCTGCTCGCCACCCACCTGCTCACCCTCGGCCTTGGCTTCGGCCTGGGCGTGTATTTGCTGCCCATCCTGATCGCTCCCGATGATCCGCCGGTCGCGCAGGTGCAGGCGGCGATGGCCGACGCCACTTACCACACCACCTTCCGTCGCGACCTCAAAGGCAGTGACGCGGTGCATTGGGCCGAAGGCAAGGTCAGCGTCAGCGCGCGCCAGGTCGCCTTCAACGGCAAGATGGGCCCGGGTCCTGACTACAAGGTCTACCTGGTCCAGGACTTCGTCGACAACAAAGCGGACTTTCTGAAGATCAAGGACAAGGCCCAGCGCGTCGGTGAGGTCAAGACCTTCAACCGCTTCCTGGTGGACGTGCCGGCCAATGTGGACGTGGACCAGTTCACCACCGTGGTGGTGTGGTGCGAGCGCTTCTCGCAGTTCATTTCCGCCGGGCAGTACCGCACGCCGGGTTGAGCCCGGTCATCGTCCCGGTAGTGCCGGCCGCTGGCCGGCAACTTCTGGATCTTCGGGCAGGTCCCGCGGTTGCCGGCCAGCGGCCGGCACTACCAGGTCCACACACCATGCGTGCATGGCGATAGGTAAATCCACGCCATGCGTGCATGGACGTGGTAGATCCACGCCATGCGTGGATGGACGTGGATGGAATGAAGGGGCGGAGCCGGCCGATAAGCCGGGTTCTGTCGTGGACAGTCATTCCTCTAGGCGTTACGTCGCCGCAACGCTCAAGCAACCTACCCGGATCCAACGCGGGCCGCGCCAATGGATCCCTATTTGGTCTTGCTCCAGGTGGGGTTTGCCGTACCGGTCTGTTGCCAGACTCGCGGTGCGCTCTTACCGCACCATTTCACCCTTACCGGCCTTCCGAAGAAGACGTAGGCGGTATCTTTCTGTTGCACTTTCCGTCGGCTTGCGCCGCCCAGGCGTTACCTGGCACCTTGCCCTATGGAGCCCGGACTTTCCTCGGCACCCCCGAAGGGATGACGCGACTGTCTGGCCGACTCCGCCGCGCGCATTCTAGCGTACGCGGGCCCGCCCTGCCGGTTTGATTGCGGCGTGCGGTTCATCCGCCCCCGCAGCAGAGCCACGCCACGCGTGGCTGCACACCGCACCTGCAGGCTCAACGGGCCAGCAGCGCTGCCCGCGATTGGAGCACCAGCGCGATATCCAGCTCCTGCGACGAGGCCCCGGTTGCCAGATCCAGCACCGTGCGGCGCACCTTCAGCTGGATGCGATCACCGGGCGCGTACGCGCGAAGGACCTGTTCGATGCCGTAGGTCGTCGCCACGGCGGTTCCCTGCACCGACAGCACCTCGTCATTTGCCTTCAGGCCGGCCCGCTCGGCGTTGCTGCCGTTGAGCACGTGATTGACCAGCGTCCCTCCCGCCATCCCCAACCCCAGCACGGGCCGCAACGCGTCGGCGCGATCATCGACGGCACCGTTGGCCGAGCGCGACATCTCGGTGTGGGCGAGCAGGCGCCCCTCCATACGTTCATCGAAATGCGGGGCCTGCATGGCAAACGCGCCACATTCCAGCACGCCACGCAGCGGCGGCTGCTTGTAGCTGCCGTGCAGCGCCTCGCGCAGCCGCGTCCACTGGCGCGCACTTACATACCGGTGCTGGCTGGCCGCCATCTGCTGGTAGGCCTGCTCGATCGCTTCGCGCGCAGCGGGGTCCACCTGCGGGCAGCCCTCGGCCAGGTCCACGGCCTCCCGTGCGGCGGTGTAGATGACGATCGCGTGGTTGCCTTCCACATACGGGCCCTGCCGCAACTGCACCAGGCCAGGATCGAACAACTCATAGCCGGTGAAGCCACGCCCCAGATCCGATGGATCGATCTCCTCGCCCGCCCACGCGTGGGCGGAAAGGGCCAGGGCCAACACCAGTGAAAGTCCTTTTGCCGACATCGTCCTCATCCTTGTCCAGGGCCACTTCATCCACGCATGGCGTGGATCTACTGCATTCCGGGCTGCTTTCATCCACGCATGGCGTGGATCTCCTTCACCCACTCAACTGCCGTACAACGCCTTGCGCGGTGCGCCGGTCAACTCGGCCGCCAGCTTGGCTGCGGTCGACGGTGGCAGGTGCTCGCTCAGCTTGGCGTAGACGTGCCGGCCATGTGCCAGCTGCGCCTCGGCATCGTCGCCAGCGCCCTGCACCATCACCACGAACTCGCCCTTGCGCTGGTTGTCATCGGCTTCCACCTGCGCCAGCAACCCGGCCAGGTCGCCATCCAGCACGGTCTCGAACAGCTTGGTCAGCTCGCGCGCAAGCACGGCCGGGCGCTCGCCGCCAAAGATCGCCGCCATGTCGGCCAACGACTCGGTGATGCGGTGCGAGGATTCGTAGAACACCATCGTGCGCACTTCGCCGGCCAGCCCCTGCAGGCGATCGCGGCGGCCGCTGGCCTTGGCCGGCAGGAATCCCTCGAAACTGAAGCGGTCGCTGGGCAGGCCGGCCACGCTCAGCGCAGCGATGGCCGCGCAGGCGCCGGGAATCGGGCTGACCTTGATGCCGGCAGCACGCGCGGCACGCACCAGCCGGAAGCCCGGATCGCTGACCAGCGGGGTGCCTGCATCGCTGACCAGCGCCAGCGACTCGCCCGCCTGCAGCCGCGCCACCAGGCGCTGGGCCAGGGCCTCTTCGTTGTGTTCGTGCAGGGCCACCAGCGGCTGCTGGATGCCGAAATGGGACAGCAGCTGGCCACTGCGGCGGGTGTCCTCGGCGCAGATGGCCGCCACCGAACGCAATACCTCCTGCGCGCGCGGGCTCAGATCGGCCAGGTTGCCGATCGGCGTGGCGACGACATACAGGGTTGGGACACTCATTTCAGCGGTACTCACGGGGCAAGGGTAGAATCCTAGCGTGTACCTGGCCAAGGCCGCTGCCCTCATCGCATGGACCCGATCATGAACAAGCCCGCCGCACGCATCTCTGCCCTGTCGCTGTCGTTGATGCTGCTGGCCGGTTGTGCCACCACCAGCCTCGTCAGCACGCCCGAATCGCCGGCCCAGAGCCAGGCGCTGGCGCTGATTGAACAAGGCAAGCCGCGCGACGCCGCCCTGCAACTGGAAGCGCTGGCCGCGACCCTGCGTGGCGGTGCCCGCAGCAACGCATTGGCCGATGCGGCCTGGGCCTGGCACCTGGCCGGCGACAGCGCGCGCGCGCGCAGCCTGCTGGGCCAGGTGACCGCCCGCCAGCTGACCGGCGCCAGCCTGCAGCGTTACCAGCTGGCCAGCGCCGAGCTGGCGCTGGCCGACAAGCAGCCGGCGCAGGCACTGGCCCTGCTGAAGGATCATGCCGACAACGTGCACCCGAGCCTGCGCACGCGCTGGTCACTGGCCCGCGCCAGTGCCCTGCAGGCCACCGGCGATGCCTTTGGCGCCGCCACCGAACGCGCCCGTGCGCATGCAGGCCTGACCGGCACCGCGCGCAGCGAGAACCAGGCCGCCATCTCCGGCCTGCTCGGCACCCTCGACGATGCCACCCTGCGCAGCCGCGCCGCCGCCTTGCCGGCCAATGACCCGCTGTACAACTTTGCAGGCCGTGCGCTGATCGCCCGTGGCCTGCCGCTGCCGCGCCCGTTCGATCGCGATGGCGCCGCCCAGTTCGACACCAGCAAGCGCCCGCCAGCGATGAGCGATGGCTACCGCCCGCCGGCCAAGCTGGCCGTGCTGCTGCCGCTCAGTGGTCGCCTGGCCACCGCCGCACAACCGGTGCGCGATGGCCTGCTCAGCGCCTACTACGGTGAAACCCGCCGTCGTCCGGAGGTCAATTTCTTCGACACCGCCGGTACCCCGGCCGGTGCGCTGGCCGCGTATGACAAGGCCGTCGCTTCCGGTGCCGACTTCGTGGTCGGCCCGCTCGGCCGCGACGAGGTGGACGCCGTGTACGGCCGCCAGCAGCTGCCGGTGCCGGTGCTCGGCCTGAACCGCGGCAAGGATGCACCGCCCGCCGGCAGCGCCGGTTTCTCGCTGGCACCGGAGGACGACGGCATCGTCGCCGCCGAATACATGCGTGGCCGCGAGCGCAGCAAGGCGCTGGTGATCAACAGCAGCGACGACACCGGCCGTCGCGCCGCAGCCGCCTTCGCCCAGCGCTTTGCCCAGCGCGGCGGCAGCGTCGCCGCCACCATCGCCATCAGCGAAACCGTGGGGGATGTCAGCGCGCAGGTGCGCAACGCCGGCGCGGTCGATGCCGTGTTCCTGGCCGTACGTGCACCGCAGGCCCGCCTGCTGGCCCCGCAGCTGGCGCTGGCCGGTGCCGGTGGTGCCACCCGCGTGGGTACCTCGCAGCTGACCACCGGCAGTGGCAAGGTCGAAGAAGACGTGGCGCTGGACGGCATCATCTATCCGAACGAAGCCTGGAACGTGCGCAGCGTGTCCGGCGTGCCGTCCGCTGCCCAGGTCGCGCAGACCCTGCCCAGCGCGCGCGGCGCCGCCAGCCGCCTGTTCGCCTTCGGCGCCGATGCGTGGAAGATCAGCGCCTACCTGGACAAGCTGGCCACCGAAGGCGGCCTGGACGGCGCCACCGGCACGCTGTACCTGGACAGCAACGGCAACATCCTGCGCCAGCCGGCATGGTCGACCTTCAGCGGTGGCCGGCCGATGCCGATCGCCGGTGGTCGCTGAGCACCTGCAACGTGGCTCGGCGGTGGAAACCGCCGCCGAGCAGCATCTGCAGCAGGCCGGGTTGCAGCCGCGTGCGCGCAACGTGCGTTATCGCGGTGGTGAACTGGACCTGGTGATGGATGACGCCGGCACCGTGGTGTTCGTGGAAGTGCGCTACCGCGCGCGACAGGACTTCGGTGGCGGCGCGGCCTCGGTCGATCCGCGCAAATGCCGGCGCCTGATCCACGCGGCACAGCTGTACCTGCAGGAACACCCCGCCGTGGCCAACGCGCCCTGCCGCTTCGACGTGGTTGAAGCCACGGGCGAACCACCGCAGCTGCACTGGCTGCGCGATGCGTTCCGGTTGGATGATTGCTGATGGCTACCGTCCGCTCTGGTAGAGGCCGACCTTGGTCGGCGCTCCTGTGCCAACCAAGGTTGGCACCTACCAGAGCGCAGCCTGGCCGGCACTACCACGGTGCGTGACTGATGCCTTCGATCATCACCCACGCGGCGGTACCACTGGCGTTGTGGTGCGCTGCTGATCGCGGCCGCATTCCGCCGCGCCTGCTGGGCGCCGGCGTGATCGCGGCGATGCTGCCCGACGCCGATGTACTCGCGTTTGCCCTGCACATTCCCTACGCCGATGCGTTCGGCCATCGCGGGGCCAGCCACTCGTTGCTGTTCGCCCTGGTGCTCGCAGTGTTGGCGGCGGTGCTGGCGTTCTTTGGTAGCCGCCGACCTGGGTCGGCGCCGCTCAGCTCCGGTAGTCGCCAACCTTGGTTGGCGGTGCTGTGCCAACCAAGGTTGGCACCTACCACGGCAAAGCCAAGGTTGGCATCTACCGTACAAGCGGCGGCGTTCGTGTTCGTCTGCGCCGCCAGCCATCCATTGCTGGATGCGTTGACCTCCGGCGGCCTTGGCGTTGCGCTGGCCTGGCCCTGGAGCGAACACCGCTTCTTCGCACCCTGGCGGCCGATCCGCGTGTCGCCGTTCGCGCCGCAGTTCTTCAGCGCGCGCGGCCTGACCACCCTGCTGTCGGAACTGCGCTGGGTGTGGCTGCCGCTGGCCGGCGCTGTCATCGCCTGGAAACTGATTCACCCCGCCCCCGCTGCCCCACGAGATCTGTCATGAGTACTGCCCTGCCCTCCGCATTGGTTGCCGAACTGACCGCCCTGCTGGGCAGCGACGGCTGGCGCATGGATGACGGCGCACTGGAGGCGAACGCGCAGGACAACTCGTGGCGCCACCAGCGCCCGGCTGCGGTGGCATTGCCGGCCGACATCGAACAGGTGCAGGCGCTGGTGCGTGCCTGCCGCGCGCATGGCGTGGCCCTGGTCGCGCGCGGTGCGGGCACCGGCACCACCGGCGCTGCGGTGCCGTTGCCCGGCAGCATCGTGCTGTCGTTCACCCGCATGGACCGCATCCTCCAGATCCGCGCCGGCGACCGCTGTGCGGTGGTACAACCGGGCGTGCTCAACGGAACGCTGCAGCAGGCACTGGCACCGCACGGCCTGTTCTGGGCACCGGACCCGTCCAGCGCCGAGATCTGCAGCATCGGCGGCAACCTCGCCTGCAATGCCGGTGGTCCGCGCGCGGTGAAGTACGGCACCAGCCGCGACAACGTGCTGGGCCTGGTAGCAGTGACAGGTACCGGCGAGGTGATCCGCTGCGGCGGTGCCTACACCAAAGACGCCACTGGCTATGACCTCACCCACCTGCTGGTGGGCAGCGAAGGCACGCTGGCGCTGATCGTGGAAGCCACGCTGAAGCTGACCCCGCTGCCGGTCAGCCAGGCCGGGCTGCGTGTGCTGTACCGCGATGCCGACGCGGCCGCCTCTGCCGTCTCGCGGCTGATGTCGCAGCCGGTCGTTCCCACGCGCTTGGAATTCATGGACGCACGCAGCCTGGAGCTGCTGCGCCTCAACGGTGCCGACGTACCCGACGCTGGCGCGATGCTGCTGGTGGAAGCCGACGGCGACCACGACACCTTGCCCTACCTGCTGCAGGCATTGGCGACCGCCGCCGAAGGTGACGGCATGATCGCACTGGACGTGGCAATGGAAGGCCGCGCGCGTGACCAGCTGTGGGCCGCACGCAAGGCCTTGTCACCCGCGCTGCGCAGCGTCGCCCCGGGCAAGATCAACGAAGACGTAGTGGTACCGGTATCGCGCATCCCCGATCTGGTGGCTGGCGTGCAGGTACTGGCCCACGACTATTCGCTGACCATCGTCACCTTCGGCCATGCCGGCAACGGCAACCTGCACGTCAACATCCTCTACCACCCCGATGATGCCGACGAGAACGCGCGCGCGCATGCCGCGCTGCCGAAGATCTTCGAACTGACGCTGGCGCTGGGTGGCACGCTGTCGGGCGAACACGGCATCGGCCTGGCCAAGCGTGATTTCATGGCGAAGGCGTTCACCGCGGAAACGCTGGCGGCGATGCGCGCGATCAAGGTCGCGCTGGACCCGGATGGCATCCTCAACCCGGGCAAGGTGCTGCCGCCGGCATAGGCCGCGGAAGGCGGTAGAGCCGAGCCATGCGCGGCTCGCAACGCGACGCGCGGGCTTGCGCGAGCGGAACGGAGAGCAGCCAAGCGCGGGCCCGGCGCTACAGTGGATTGTCGCCCGCAACATCGATCAGGGTCTGCCGGAAGCTGGGCAACAGCACGCGGTTGCCATGGCCGCTCAGGTGATCGTTGTCGAAGAACAGCGGTTCACCGTCCTGCACGGCCGAGCAGGTATCCGGTCCGCACAGCAGCGGCAGCGGATCCCACACGGTCAATGACGGGTAACGCGCGGCCAGCTCGGCCAGCAGTGCCATCTGCGGCGCACGCAGCCGCTGCAGATCCGCGCGCGACATGCTCAGGCCACCGGCGCACGCCGGATTGCTACGGTTGAACCAGTCCGAGCAGCGATAGGCCCCGGCCTTGAACAGCGGCAGCGGTGCATCGATGACCACGTGCACACCCAACCGCTGCAGGCGGCCCAGCACACGCTCGGCTTCATCATGTGCCGCCTGCGCATGCGCGGGCGTGCGTTCGGCCCGCAACTGCCGATAAATCTGCTGTGCGTCCTGTTGCTGCCAGTCGAACCCTCGCAGCTCCGGCATGCGCAGCGCCGCCAGCAACACGATGTCACCCGGGCGCGCGTCGCGTTCGATGGCCGACAGGCTGTCCTCGATGAAGTCCTGGCAGTCGGCCGGGCTGGCCCGCAGCAGATTGACGAAGCTGCAGCCACCGCGATCCTCCTGGCGGATCTCCATCCCGGTCTGTCGCGCGACCATGCTGGTCATCGTGCGGTAGGCCGCCGCATGCGAGTCGCCGACAACAAACAGGCGTCGCCCTTCGAGGGCAGGTGCGCTCACCGGTTCCAGCGGTCGCCACGCCGGGTAGCGACGCGCCTGCCATGCGTAGCCATCGCGGGTGACGCTGAGCGAGATCTGCTGGTGGTACTCCACCGTCGCCCAGGCGCCGGCGCCGCACAGCCCCAACACCGGCAGCGCCATCGCCAGCACCTTCGCCGGCGCCAGCCGCAACAGCGGCAGCGCGCTGCGCAGCGGACGTTCCACGCAGTGGTAGGACGCGGCCGACACGGCCAGCAGCAGTACCGGATACAGCCACAGCGCAGCGCCCTGCAGCCCGTAGGTCCAGCGCAGCAGCACCAGCAGTGGCCAATGCCACAGGTACAGCGAATACGACAGTCGCCCCAGGTACGACAGCGGTGCCCAGCCCAGGGCGCGGCCGACCCGCGATTGGCCATGCCCGGCTACCGCCGCCAACAGCAGCAGGGTGCCGACCACCGTGGCCAGCACACCCGGCACCGGCATCGCCAGTTGCGGCGCGACAAGTACGCCCGCCAGCAGCAGCGCCAGGCCGGGCAGTGCGAGCGCGTCCCTGCGCTTGCCGGGACCGCGCGCGCTCATCCACTGGTACAACAGCGCACCGGCCGCCAGTTCCCAGAACCGCGACGGCAGCAGGTAGAACGCCGCCGCCGGGGCCGTCTGCGCTTGCCAGGCCGCCCACGCCAGCGACAGCACCGTGAGCGCCGGCAACAGCACACGCGACCACGGCCAGCGGTCGCGGCCGCGCAACCAGACGAAGAACAGCAGCGGGAACACCAGGTAGAACTGCTCCTCCACGCCCAGCGTCCAGGTGTGCAGGAACGGATTGAGTTCCGCGCCGGGCGAGAAGTAGTCATCCTGCTGGCCGGCCAGTACCACGTTGCTGAAACCCACCAGCGCCGCCCAGCCGGTCTGGTCGAACTGCTCGTTGCGCCAGGCGCGGGGAATGAACAGCGCTGACAGCACGAAGGTGGCCATCAGCATCACCAGCAGCGCCGGCAACAGGCGCAGCACGCGGCGCCGGTAGAAATCGAGCAGCAGCGCGCCCAGTGGCATGCCTGCACGCGATGCCAGCGACTGGCTGATCACGAAGCCGGAGACCACGAAGAACAGGTCCACGCCGGTGAAACCACCGGGCAGCCACGCCGCGTTCGCATGGAAGACGATGACGGCCAGCACGGCCAGTGCACGCAGGCCATCGATGGCAGCGTTGTGGGAGCGTTCGGGGTGAAGCATGCGGGCGACCGTCAGCGAGCGATCGGGCAGCATGGCCAGCGCTTGCGCAGTCATTCAATGGACAATCGCGACAGACGTGGACATCGTTCATGTCCGATCCCAACTCAGCACGATGGTGGAGCCGAGCCATGCTCGGCGGTTCTGCAGCCAGAGCGCTTGGGGTCAGATCCCATTGCCACGGGCACTGGGATCCGACCCCGGCGTCGGCCTGGTGTCGCTGTTTACCAGGCCATGCGCAGGCCCAGCTCGGCCAGCAGGGTACCGTCGCTGACGACCAGTCCGCTGGCACTGTTGTGCGTCTCGATCACGCTGTCACGCAGCTGCACATCGCCACCGCGTACCGACAGCCCATGCCCGAGTCCACCGCGGGTGAGCACGCGGCCTGCTGCTGGCCCTGGGAACCTTCCCAGCCGGCATGGCGCTGGCCGGTGATCTGGACGACCAGCGCGCCGACGTATCTGCAGGCGACCCGGTCGAGGCCTGGACCCTGGTCATCGGCTCGATCCTGAATGTGGACGGTGGGCAGACGCTGCAGATCGTGGCTAATGACGACTCCGAGCTAAACATCTGGGACGCCGTGGTAACCCGTAGTGGAACCAGTCAGAGAGCCATTACGCTGAACGACTCGGCGTATCTCGCTCTGGCCCGAAGCCGGATCTTTGGGGGGCATCGGGTTGAATGGTGGCACCACGCCGGCCGTCCTGGCGCAGAGCTCGATCTCAGTGACCACTGCCGGGTTGGCACCTGGCGAGCGCCTTTCGGTCGGCGTCGACTTGGCAGGCTCGGCAGCAGGCTTCGGTGTTGCCAGCCCCAGGGCGACCATCAACGTCACCACCATCTACGTGGAAGACGCCCCAGTCGCCAGCCGCGATGTCGGCAACGGCGTTGGCGTGCGAATCCAGTTCGGGCAGATGGATATCGTCAACGGCTCGCGTGTGGATGCATCCAATATCGGCGCGGTGCTCTGGGGCGAAGTCAATCCGGATCAACGCATCCGTCTGAACATCGATAACTCCACCCTGCAATCTGGTCGCGGCGCTGCCATCCGGGTCAATGCAGCCGCTGACAATACCTACGACATCACCGTGGCCAATGGCGCGCAGCTGATCGGCGGCGATGGCAACCTGCTGCTGGTGGGCCGCGACATCGGTCTGGTCAACACGCGCACCGACGTCAACTTCAATGTGGATGACGCCCGATTGGCGGGTAACATTACCTTTGAGCCTACCAATGCCCCCACCGCCAAGACGGCGAACCTGAGCGTGGCTTACAAGTGGTGATCTGCTTTCTACAACAAGTGTCGCAACTGGCACGCGCAGGCGTGCTCCGGTTTCGCGCAGTGCGTTCGATATGCGTCTGCAATGTTTTCGAAATTGAAACTTTTCTGATTGGTATAGCAGCACCTGCGTGCACATCATGGCGCGCCACCGACAACGGGTGGCACGGGCTTGCAATCCCGTTAGGTTGATGTGTTGTTTACGCTTGCCTGTCGGCGTCGCGCTTTCCTTGTTGGGCGGCGTCGGCAGGCAATCCGTCCGTGCCCTATGGCGGGCGGTGCGTGGGGGGCTCGTACCCGCCGGCGTTTCTACATCAACCTCCGGTATTGCAACCACGCACCGTCCGCCGCCCTCGCCCAGCGCGAGGGCGGCCCCTTGCTTCGCACTCAAGGACGCCGCCATGACTTCTTCGCTCTATCCCTATCTGTTCGCCACACTGGGCGACGCCGTCGAACGCCTGCCAGACGATCTGGCCAAAGCACTGGAAACCACGTTGGGCAGCACGATGCGCGCCCACGCCGACGAAGGCATCACCCTGCTCAGCTGCCTGCAGCGCATCCGCCACGTGGACGCCGCCGATGGCCAGCCGTGGCCGGACAAGGGACGCAAACAGTGCTTTGGTTTCGCGATGGCACGCATCGACCGCGCCAATGCCGGGCTGACCTTGCTGCTGGAACTGCTGCACGCCATCGAGCGCTTGCGCGTGGACGGCGATGCCGACCAGCAGGTGGGCGATGACGTGCGCGAAGGCTTGCTGCTGGCCTGCCGTGGGCTGGCCGAGTATGTGGATGTGCAGTTGCGGGTAGCGTAGCCAGCTTCCGCGGCACCTCGACCACGCCAATCCCTGCCCCAGGCTCAGGGATTGGCGTCGAACAACACGGTCATGTCTCCTTCCCAGCGCGAGCCCGGTGTCTTCACCATCTCCAGCACCGCGTCACGCCCGGCGGTGAAGCGCAGGGTCGAACGGCGCTGCATGAGGTAACCATCGGGCGTGAAGCGCGGTGCCTGACCGTCATCGGCCAGCAGTACGGTGTTCTGCGCCGGACGACCATCGCGCAGGTTGTTCATGCCCGGAAGGGTGACGTCCACCTCCACCGGCACCTGCTTGTCCGCCTGCGGATCATGAATACCGCACTGGTCGCCGACGTGGTGCTGGCAGCGCAGCTTCATGCTGAAGTCCATCGACGTGGTCAGATGAAAGGGCAGCTCCTGGCGCAGCCTCGCCGGCGCAGTGCCATGATCGATCCAGGGCGACCAGCCCCCTTCGGGCGCCAACTGTACGCGCGGCGCCTCGGTGGCGAAGCGCACCTGGAAGTCGTGGATCACATCGAACACGAAGTTCATGCGCACGGCCTCGACACCGGTGATGTTGTCGCCCAGATCGATGTCGGCCCCGGCGCCGCCGGTGGTCCAGGTTTCCTGGGCCACGTAACGGCCGTCCTGCAGCGTCATTGCATTGGGCAGGGTGACGTGGATGCCGAGCCCCACGTTCCGGTAGGAATAGGTGCGGCCATACCGCGTGCTGGTGCTGTAGCACTCGGTGGGGCTGGCTGGCGTCCGCGCCGCCCAACCACCCAGGGAGAATCCAACCCCACCGGCGCCGCGGATGGCCGTACAACCTCCACTGACGCCGTAGTACCAGGGATCGCCGCCACCACCGAAGTTGATGCGCATGGACAGGGCCGCAAAGCTGATGGTCGCCTCGAAGGTGCGTCCGCTCGATACCTCCTGCAGGGTGATCGTACGCGGTGGCGGGAAGCGGATGTAGGTGGTATCACGCCTTGACGTGTCGTCGCTCGGCCCTTGCTTGCGCCAGTACTCGCGGTTGCCGAGGTCGAAGATATAGGCCCCTTTTCTATCGCATTCGGCCGGTCTCCAGTTGCAGAAGCTGCCCCGGGGTGTCGTGTTGCGGAATGCGGTATCGCCCGGATCCAGGGCGTTGGGCCTGAATTCGCCGGTGACGTTGACGTCCACCACCTGTGCGGTGGCAGGCAACGCCGCCATTAGGGCCAGCAACGGGAACAGCCGGATGCCAATAGTCATGCTTTAGACCTGCCTGGTTCGTCGGAACAATGGGCTAGTGCGCGACCACCGACGGCGGACAACCGATGCCGCCCACCATCAGTACATCGCCTTCTCGGGGGTGACGGCCCTCCTCCATGGTCAGCACACAGCTGATCCGATTCGGATAGCGCAGCTCCACCACCGGCGCGCGTGCGCTGAGTTCAAGGGTGAAGAAGCCTTCTTCCTGGCTGACGTTGCGGCCGGCGTGGTTGATCACCTGCACCCCGCGCATGCCATTGCCATCGGCATCCAGTACCTGCCCCATCACGGTGAAGGTGCGCAGTACATCCACCGTGGTATGCACCACGCCGCCCTTGTTGAGGTGGTAGCTGATGGTCGACGGCTGCAGCGCCGCCGCAGGTGCGTGCCGGCCGTGGAAGTCGAACTGCACCCGTCCCGCACGATAGGCGGTGACCGGAACGAAGTTGCGTCCCGGGCGCAGCTGCACGCCACCGCCACGACTGTCGTCGGCACGCAGCTTGATATCGGGGAAGTCACTGCGCACGTCGACGATGATGCCGGTGTCCACGCTGCCGCTGCGTCCCTGGCCCAGCACGGCAGCATGTCCTCCCCCGATCACCAAGGTGCTGTCCAGGTTGGCGCTGCCGCCAACGTGGCCGGAACCGGCAGCGCGATACAGCTGCACATCGCCTTCCAGCAATGGGCTCTGCAGATAGGCGCCGGCGCCGGCGCCAATGCCGCTGCGTTCAGCTGTGACCATGCCATTGACGCTGCGCAGGATCTTCCCATCCACACGCTGGGTGGCGACCGCGGTGACGTAGCCGTCGCGCTGGCCGGCTTCGCCGGTCCGGCTGCCCAAGCTGCCGCTGTAACTGCGGCGCTCGCTGCCGAGTGACACACTGACGGTCAGATCGATGCCGCGCTGGCGGCGATAGTGGGTGAAGCGGCTGCCCGGACGGTCGTAGGCCGAGACACGCCAGTTGACGTCATGCCTGCCGAACAGGGTCTCGCGGCGACCGTAGGAAACGTCGATGCCGGTGCCACGGGTGAAGCCGGAACTGCGGGCCACGCGCAGGCTCGCATTATCGCGGTGACTGAAGCGATGGGTGATCGATACGGCCGTGGTGTCCTGCCAGCCTCCCCGGGTTTCCCAACGTGGCGGCGCACCCTCGCTGGCGGGCAGCCGATGACGCTGCTCTGCCCAGCTGCGCGCGTGGTTGGCGACCACCGAACCGGCACGGTAGCGATACAGTCCCTGCAGATCCACGCCGCGCCCGGCATCGCTGGAGGTGTAGAAATTGGTGTAGGCGCTGAAGCGATCACTGGCCTGCCAGTCCATCGACAGGCCGGTGGCGCGGCGCGTGCCGATCTGCTGCACGGTGGCACCGGCCACTGCGCGCGGGTGCAGCAGGTAGTTGACCACCGCACCGGCGGCGATCTCGCCTTCCTGCATTGAACGATCGCTGTCGAGCAGGCTGCGCTGCTGGCCGGCGAACGCGCTGTAGCGCCAGCGTCGAGTGGGATCACGCCAACGGCTGGGTTTGTGGATCGAGGCGGTTTCGCGCGAGGCCTCCTGGCCGTCTTCAATGACCCGCAGTACCACGTCGTAGATGCCGCCTGGCAGGCGACGTGTGTCGATCTCCTGCACGCCGGGCTTCACGGCCTGTGTGGCCAGCAGGTTGCCGTCGCGCAGAATCTCCACTACACCGTCGCGGTTGGCGGTGACATAGACCGGATAGACGCTGGCGCTGCGCGTGTCGGCCAGCAGTACATCCGACGAACCGAACATCACTCCCAGTGCGGTGTCATTCTGCGTACCCGGCGCGCGTGGCTGGCGGATGATGCCCTCGAACGTGGGCAGGAAATAGCCCGCGCGGACGAAATGATCGCCGAGCTCGCGTTGTGCATACAACGCACTGAGATAGTGATCCGTGCTGCCGGGTTGGGCGTAGTACTGGTAGCTGCCAACCGTGCTCCACAGACCGATGCTGCCACTCAGTTCAGCGCTGTAGCGTGCGCTGGCCGGCTGGTCCTGGCCGCCATGCACCGCCAGGCTGTTGCGTACGATCAAGCCGTGGCTGCCGGACGCCGGCAGGGCAATGTTGCGTTGTTCCGCACTGGCAGTTGCCGGCGTCAACAGGCTCAGCAGCGAATTGGCCAGACTGTAGTGCAGCGCGGCCAGGCCACGGCACTGCGGCGCGCATATGCCAAGCGGCAGCGGTTCGGCCAGCTGCTCGGCCCAGCGCGTGCGCTCGCTCTGCGGCCACGGGCTGTCGATGCTTTCGACGAAGCCGATCAGCTGTACGCGGTTGTCTTCATGCAGCAGTACTTCGGCGTCGCCCAGGTACTGCCCGTCCAGTTCCACGCGCACGGTCAGCGGATTGCCGAACAGATGCTCGCGGAACTCCGCAGGCATGCGGCCGCGCTGCTCCAGGAGGCTGGCCTGTGCGTCTGGCGCGCCTGCGGTCGCCTGCGCCGAGACAGCAGCAAGCATGACGGCAATGGCAACAGCCAGTCGCATCGGAACCGGTCGCGGAGGTAGGTGTGAAAGGCGCATAGATGACATTGGCCCTCCTGCCGCACGCGCGGTGGGGCAGGAAGGCACAGAGCTCGGCAGGCGTCAGATGTCGCTTTCGAAGATCATGTGGAACTGGCCGCCGTAAGTACCCTGCTTGTAACCGCCGCCCGGTTCGGTAGGCGCGATGGCGAAGGCCAGAGACTTGCCGGATGCGGCCTGGGCTGCGTTGGCAACGGTGATCTTGGCGGCGGCCGTTGCCGGCACGACCACGTTGTCCAGTTTCACCGCCAGATCCACGACGTCCGCGGCCGATGCCATCTGCGCCGGGGCAGACAGATAGGCGGTGATGGCAGCCGGCGACTTCACGTTGATCACGCGACCGGTCAGTTCGCCGAGCACCTGGCGTGCGGTATCCCACGGCAGATTCTGCGGCAGGCCTTCCCAGCCGTCCGGCGTGGACACCTGCAGGCCGGCAACGTTGGGCACGTCAGCCGACACATTGACGGTGATCGATTTGGTTTCGGTAGCCGCAAAGCTGACGGCCGGGGTGATGAGCAGGACTGCCGCAGCCGCCATCGCGTGTTTCAAGAAGGACATTCAGATACTCCTGGGTGAGTGGGTACAAAAGCCAGGACAAGGGCAAAGCTGTCCCATCGGACTCCTGGCGGGCCCGGGCGGGACAATGGCGTTGGTGGGGGACGGACGGTCAGCGGCGACTGTCGATGCTGCGCTGGCGTTCGCCCTCCTTCAGGTCGTAACGGATGAAATGCGTATCGTCAGACGCCAGCACGTGAGAGCGACCGGGACGTACGTGCACGATGATTCCGGGCGTACAGGCGTCGACCTTGGCCCGCTCGCACTGGCGCAGGTTTTCCAGAACAATGGTGGCGTTGCCGTGGTTGTGGATCTGGCCGGACTCGATGCGGGTGTCATAGCGCGGGTGTTGTGGCGCGATGAACAGCACGGTGCCGAAGCCGGTGAACACGCGGATGGCCGAGGAAAGCTCTGCGGCCTGCTGTGCCTGTTCCTCGCTGAGCGAGAATTCCTCGGCACTGGGCGCCACCGGCACGAAGCGCAGGCGGTAGTAGCGTTCCTCGTCGCGCAGGCCCCGATACACCAGACGTGTGGCCTGCTGGCCGTTGCCTGCGATGATCAGGCGACTGGGACTGGCGATGACCCCATGCGCCCCAGGCGCGTTGCGCACCAGCGATGGCGCATCCACCGGAACTTCGACGGGCTTGTCATCGGCATCGAAAACGATCTCTGCCACTTCCACCCGGACGTAGGCGGTGCTGGCGCCGGTATTGCGGATGCGTTTGAGCAGGTTGCTGCTGCCGGGCTGCAGGTAGTCGAAGAGGACGCCGACATTGATCTGCGGTGCGCTGGCGTGACTGGGGAACGCCAGCGCACACAGCAGCAGGACATGGACGACACGTGACATGGCACCGCTCGTTTTCAGGAGCGTGAAGTGTGTCGTCGCGTCAAACGCCCCGCTATGAAAATAGTTGTAAGCCGAAGCGCGCAGCGGCGAATTCGGAGGATTCCTAAATGCTCATCGCGCGTACTGCCAGCATGGCCGGCAATCAAGGCACCCTGCCCGCAGCCGCGTACCGGCAGGACACAAATCCCTGCCGCACTCAGGCGAAGTGCTCGTCTCCGCTCGGGCCGTCGTGCACTTCCGTATGCACGCCCTGCCCTTCCGTGATGTGGCCGATGCGGGTGATCGGCACGCCCAGCGATTCGGCGACGTAGTGGCACGCCTGTTCCGCACGTATAAGGGTTACGCCGGAGAGGTGGCGCGCAGAGCTGTTACATCCGTGCCAACCAAGGTTGGCACCTACCAGAGCAACACGGTAGCGCCGGGCCATGCCCGGCGTTCTCATGTGTCAGGCGAAATGCTCGTATCCGCTCGGGCCGTCGTGGCCTTCGGTGTGCACACCCTGCCCTTCCATGATGCGGCCGATGCGGGTGATCGGCACGTCCAGCGATTCGGCGACGTAGTGCAGCGCGTCGCGCTGGTCGGCGGCGGCGGTGAAGCACAGTTCGTAATCGTCGCCGCCGTGCAGCGCGCAATCACGGGCGCCATCGCGGCCGAGCAGTTCGCGCAGTGCCGACGACATCGGCAATGCATCGGCGTCGACTTCGGCGCGCACACCGCTGCGTGCGGCGATGTGGCCCAGGTCGGCCAGCAGGCCATCGGAGATGTCCACGGCGGCATGCGCGAATGCACGCAGCCGCAGGCCCAGGGTGACGCGCGGGGTGGGACGCAAAAGGCGCAGGCGCAGGGTTTCGTAGTCGGCCAGCAGGGTGGCGGCGGTGACGTTCAATGCGCCCTGCTGCCACAGGCGCAGCGCACCGGCAGCATCGCCGAGGGTGCCGCTGACCCAGATGTCATCGCCAATCTGTGCGCGATCACGACGCAGGGCCTGGCCGCGAGATACCTGGCCCATCGCGGTCACCGACAGCGACAGCGGGCCACGCGTGGTGTCACCGCCAATCAGGGCGATGTCGTGCTGGTCGGCCAGCGCGAAAAAGCCATCGGCGAAGGCATCGATCCAGTCTTCGCTGGCCTCGGGCAGCGACAGCGCCAGCGTGCACCAGGCCGGGCGCGCGCCCATCGCGGCGAGGTCGGACAGGTTGACGGCCAGCGTCTTCCAGCCGATGTCGAACGCCGGAGTTTCGGTCGGGAAATGCACGCCGCTGTTGAGCGTGTCGGCGGTGACCACCAGTTGCTCGTTCGGGCGCGGCTGCAGCAGCGCGGCGTCGTCGCCGATGCCGAGCACGATGTCGTCGCGCTCGACGGTGCGGGCGCGGATGCGGTCGATGAGGGCGAATTCGGCCAGGGACATGGGGCGCTCCCGCGTTTGTACGTGCCGCGCCGTGCGCGGTGGGCGGTAGTGCCGGCCGCAGGCCGGCAACCTCAGAATCCCTGCAGTTGCCGGCCAGCGGCCGGCATTACCACAGGTGGGTCAGTGACCCGATTCGACCTTGCGCCATTCCACGGCGGCACGATCCAGCACGCCGTTGACGTAGGTGTGGCCATGTTCGGAACCGAAGCGCTTGGCCGATTCGATGGCTTCGTTGATCACCACGCGGTACGGCACGTCCAGGCGGTAACGCAGTTCGTAACCGGCCAAGCGCAGCACGGCGCGTTCGATCGCGTCCACTTCGTCGATGCCACGGTCCAGGTACGGGCCGAAGGCTTCGTCGATGTCGCGACGGTTGTCGAGCACGCCATGCACCAGCGCTTCGAAGTACGCCAGGTCGGCGATTTCGCGGGCCTGTTCATGGGCGAACTGAGCGATCAGCGACTGGCCGTTGCCGCCGGAGATCTGCCAGGCATAGATGGCCTGCACGGCACGACGGCGCGCGCGCGAGCGCAGCACCGGATCGATGCCATCGCGGCGGACGGGTTTACCGGAGGGCTTGCCCTGGGTGTTCTTGTTCATGGCAGCTGCTCCAGAAGGTTGACCATTTCCAATGCGGCGAGCGCGACTTCCTCGCCCTTGTTGCCGTGGCTGCCGCCTGCGCGGGCCTCGGCATCTTCCACGCGTTCCACGGCCAGCACGCCGTTCAGCACCGGCACGCCGAAGTCCAGCTGCACGCGCATCAGGCCTTCGGCACAGCGGTCGGCCACGTGTTCGTAGTGGCGGGTGTCGCCACGGATCACGCAGCCCAAGGTGAGGATGGCGGCGTGTTCGTGGGCGGCGGCCAGGCGCGCGGCGACCAGCGGCAGCTCCCAGGCACCCGGCACGCGGATCACGTCGATGTTGGCTTCGGCAATGCCGTTGCCGGCCAGGCTCTGGCGGGCGCCAGCAACCAGCACATCGGTGATGCGGGCGTTCCAGCGGCTGGCCAGGATGGCGAAGCGCGCCGATTCGGGAGTGCGAAGATCGCCTTCGTAGTGGCTCATATGCGGCTTGGGATTCGATTAAGGGGTAATTCTACCGTGGATGGGCCTCGGCCGTGGCTGGCGGGGGCCCGGGAGACCCGCCGGGCATGGCCCGGCGCTACCGGATTACGGGGCGCCGGTGTAGCGCCGGGCCATGCCCGGCGAGCGCAGCGGGCGGGTTACGGGGTGACCGTCTCCACCACTTCAAGGCCATAGCCGGCCAGTCCGATCTGGCGGCGGGGCGTGCCCAGCACGCGCAGCTTGCCCAGGCCCAGGTCGGACAGGATCTGCGCACCGGCACCGTTGCGGCGCCACTGGCCCACATCCTTGTCCTTGCCCGGCACCACCGGCGCCGGCTGCTGGCGCAGGCGGGCCAACAGCGCTTCGCCGTCGCGCGGGGCCGACAGCACCACCATCACGCCACTGCCTTCCGCGGCGATCGCGCGCAGGGCATCGGTGGCCGCCACGCCGAAGTCATCGCGGCGCCAGTGCAGCAGGTCGGCCAGCGGGTTTTCCACCTGCACGCGCACCAGGGTGGGCGTGTCCGCATCCGGGGTGCCGCGGACCAGGGCGAAATGCAGGTCGTGGGCGATGCGGTCGCGGTAGGTGACCAGCTTGAACGGACCGAACTCGGTGTCGATATCACGCTCGTCCACGCGCTCGACGGTCTTTTCGGTGGCCAGGCGGTAGGCGATCAGGTCGGCGATGGAGCCCATCTTCAGGCCGTGCTCGCGGGCGAACACTTCCAGCTCCGGGCGGCGCGCCATGCTGCCGTCCGGGTTGAGGATCTCCACCAGCACGCCGGCCGGTTCCAGCCCGGCCAGCATGGCCAGGTCGACGCCGGCTTCGGTGTGGCCGGCGCGGGTCAGCACGCCACCGGGCTGGGCGATCAGCGGGAAGATGTGGCCCGGCTGGTGCAGGTCCGACGGCTTGGCATTGGGCTTCACCGCGGTGCGGATGGTGTGTGCGCGGTCGTGTGCCGAGATGCCGGTGGTCACGCCCTCGGCCGCTTCGATGCTGACGGTGAAGTTGGTCTGGAACTGCGCGGTATTGGCCTGCACCATCGGCGCCAGGCCGAGGTCGGCGGCGCGGGTGCGGGTGAGCGGCAGGCACACCAGGCCGCGGCCATGGGTGACCATGAAGTTGATGTCGCTGGCCTTGACCAGCTCGGCGGCCATGATCAGGTCGCCTTCGTTCTCGCGGTCTTCGTCATCGACGATGACGACCATGCGGCCGAGGCGGATGTCTTCCAGGATGTCGGGAATGGGGGCGAAGTTCATGCGCGGGCTCCTTCACCCAGCAACCGCTCGACATAACGAGCGACCAGATCGATTTCCAGGTTGACCGCACTGCCCACGCCGGTGGCGGAGAACGCGGTATTGGCCACGGTGTGCGGGATCAGCGCCACTTCAAAGCCTTCGTCGTCCACTTCGTTGACGGTGAGGCTGACGCCGTCCACGCAGATCGAGCCCTTCTTGGCGATGTAGCGGCGCAGGGCGGCCGGCGCGGCGAAACGCCAGCGCTGGGCACGCGCATCTTCATGGATGGACAGGACCTGGCCGAGGCCGTCGACGTGGCCGCTGACCAGATGGCCGCCAAGGCGGTCGGTCGGGCGCATGGCACGTTCAAGGTTGATGACCGCACCTTCGGCCAGTTGGCCCAGCGTGGTCAGGCCCAGGGTCTCGGTGGACGCATCGGCCTGGAAGCTGCCGGCGTCGAACGCGATGACGGTGAGGCAGACGCCGTTGATGGCGATGCTCTCGCCCATCTGCACGTTGTCGAACGGCAGGCTGCCGACGTTGAAGGTGAAGCGGACATCGCCGCCGATGGATTCGCGTGCGGCCAGACGGCCGACGCCTTCGATGATTCCAGTAAACAAGTAACGTTCTCCGCGAAAAGTGAGCGAAAAACGCCGCAAGGCAAACAGGCGGGCGCAGGGCCGCAAAGGCCCTGTGGCACCGTCTTCTTTCATCCGGACTATGACCGTCGGCTCCGGCATTGGACCGGATCTGCTGACCCCCGACGGTAAGGCCGGGGCGCTCGCGGGCTCGTGCTTGCGCACCTACCGCCGGTGGGGAATTGCACCCCGCCCTGAAGACGTTTGTGTACCGGCGAACCGGCCCGCCAAGTGTAACAGCCCGGGCTGAACGGGGCCGGATGCCCCGGGGGTCGGATCCCTTTCCGCAGGAAAGGGCTCTGACCCCACCCGGGCGCGTCCGAGCCTGTGACGGCCGTCGCTCGCATTTCGTAAAACTTTCATTAAAATCGGCGGTCGGACGACATGAGGTCGCCACGGACTGCCGCACAGGCGGGCCGCCAATGGACTGAAATTCACAGGAATTCCCATGCGCAAGATCCTGATCGTGGCCGCCCTGCTGGCCGCTGCCCCGTTCTCGGCCTCCGCCGACGCCCTGAGCTACACCTACGTCGAAGGCGGCTGGACCCAGGTCAAGACCGACGACGACGTGTTCAACGACCCGAAGGTTGATGGTGGCTACGTGCGCGGTTCGATCGCGCTGGCCGAGCAGGTGCACGTGTTCGGCGGCTGGAACTACGGCAGCAAGTCGTACGACTACGACTACGGCTCGATGAAGCTCAAGCTGAACCAGCCGGAGCTGGGCATCGGTTACCACATGCCTTTCAGCGACCGCGTCGACTACACCGCCGACATCGCCTGGGTCCGCCAGCAGGCTGAAATCACCGTCAAGGACGTGGACTACGGCCGCTTCAGCGTGAAGGACCACACCAACCTGGTGCGCGCCACCATGGGCCTGCGTGGCAAGCCTTCGCGCATGACCGAAGCCTGGATCAAGGCCGGTTACATGGACGGCGGCAATGAATTCAAGGGCACCTGGGTCGGCACCGTCGGCGGCCAGATCAACTTCACCCGGACCTGGGGTCTGGTGGGCGAGATCTCCGGCTACCGCGACGTCACCCAGTACTCGGCCGGCGTGCGCGCCAGCTTCTGATTGCCCGATCCTCGTCGTGCGATCGAACGGGCTCCGCAAGGGGCCCGTTTTTTGTTGGCCGTCGCGCGCAATACGCTTGGCTGCGGCACGCCATCGAATGCAATGACAATTGCGCTAGGCTTGCCGCCCTCTGGAACAGGAACACCGTCATGAAGACCCCGATCCGCGGCCTGCTGGCCACCGCACTGCTGTGCGCCCCGTTGTTCGCCGCGGCCGCCCCGGCGCAGCTGACGCCCGAACAGACCTTCGATCTGTACGCACGCGCATTGCTGGAAGACGATGCCGCCGCCACGCGCACGCTAAACGATGCATTGAAGCCGGCCTTCGACGGCCAGGACTCGGTAACGCCGGTGCCGGGCATGATGGCCCAGGCGTTGGCCGAGCCGTGGCAGATCGTGCTGGACGTGGCCGGAGTGAAGGGCGATCCTGCAGCGGCGGAAGCGATGTACGCCAAGGTGCTGAAGGCCTCGCAGTGCCGTGCCACGCGCAGCACGGTGGAAGACAACGAATTCGTGGACGACCAGAAGATCGCCAAGGTCGATTTCAGCTGCCAGCTGGCCGACCTGGGCAGCGTGCAGCCGTTGTTCCTGGCCAGCCTGACGGGTGAGGACAAGGCTCCGCGCGCGCGCTTCACCGAGGCCTATACCCAGGCCCTGCAGAGTGGCCCGCGCAAGGCCATGACCGGCACCCTCACCCTGTACACCGCCAAGGACAAGAGCTACTGGTACAGCAGCAACTTCGATGATCTGGTGGGCCCGGTGCTGGATGCGCTGGCGCCGTTCGATGGCTGGATGCAGGACGTTGAAGCAGCCAAGGCACCGAAGGTGACCGGCGTGCCGGCCTGCGATCTGCTGCTGCAGCAGCACCGCAGCTGCGTGGCGAAGATCGCACCGGACCAGATCAGCGGTGTGGATGCGATGACCGAAGAGTTGAAGGCCAAGACGCAGGTGATGTCGGCCGAGGAAATGACGCAGGAGTGCAAGGCACTGCGTCCGATGGCCGAGATGATGTGGACCGATGCGTGCGCGTGAGTTCACTGCGCTGAAGCGACTGGGGCTGGCTGCATTGCTGGCCCCGGTTGCGGCACTGGCGGCGCCACCTGTGCCCACGCCCGGACACGTGTTCGAGCTGTACGCACAGGTGATCGTGCACGGCGATGCCGCCGCCCAGGCCGAGCTGGGCCGCTATCTGGGTACAGCCAATGGCCCGGCGATCGCGGCGGCGCTGGCGAGCGTAAGCCACCTGGAGCAGGCGCCTGAAATGGCCGATTGGCCGCAGGCCGCCGCGGCCCTGCGCAGGCGCCAGACATCGGTGCGTTGCAGTGTCGGCAGCGTGCATCATCCGCAGGCAGACATCGCCGATGTTGACTACCGTTGCCACCTGCCGGACCTGACGGCCCTGCTGCCCGTCTATCGGCAGCACCCAGTGCCATTCAACGGACCACATCCACCGCAGATGGCGAGCGAACTGGCTACGGCGTATACGCAGATGATCGCGACGGCACCGGACCGGGAAAGGATCATCACCGTGTCCTTCGAGCGCGATCATGACGGCGGCGCTTGGCGCGTACAGAACCCCTCGCCGCTGATGGGCGAACTGGCCGATGCGTTCCTGCCGTTCTTCGAGTGGAACGAGCACCCGCCTGGCGAGGATCGTTGAACTTCATGGCCGCAGCAGCAGCAGCAGATCATCCCCCACTTGGCGCTGGTCGATCACGCGCAGGCGGCGCTGTTGGTCCATCACGTCGATGCCGAGGTCGGCCAGCAACGGGCGGCCGCTGTCGCCCAGCAGTGTTGGTGCCTGGTACATCAGCAGTTCGTCGACCCAGCCACCACGCACCAGCGCGCCGGCCAGCGTTGCACCGGCTTCGGTGTGCACCTCGTTGATGCCGCGCTCGGCCAGCAGTGCCAACACCGCGCCCAGATCAAGGCGACCGTGGCGGACGGCTACGCTGGCAAAGGCCGCGTCGGCAGCGTCGGGCGGGCTGATCATTGCATCGTGCAGGTACAGCGTGGGCGCCCCACCCTCGCGCACACGGCTGCATTCCAGCGAGCGCAGGCGGGAATCGAGGACGACGCGCAGGGGCGGCATGACTTCAGTGTCAGCCAGGCGCACGGTCAGCATCGGGTCGTCGGCGATGACGGTGTCGGCGCCGGTGAGGATCGCGCCAGCGCGCGCGCGCCAGTGCTGCACATCTTCGCGAGCGGCGGGGCCGGTGATCCACTTCGAGCTGCCGTCGGCCATCGCGGTACGGCCATCAAGGCTGGCGGCCAGCTTCACCCGCAGCCACGGACGACCGCGCTCCACGCGCGACAGGAAGCCCTTGTTGAGTTCCCGCGCCTGTGCCGCCATCAAGCCCTCGGCGACCTCGATGCCGGCGTCACGCAGCAGGTCGAAGCCACCGCCATCGACTTTCGGGAACGGGTCGCGCATTGCCGCGACCACGCGCGACACGCCGGCTTCGATCAGCGCCAGTGCGCACGGCGGCGTACGGCCGTAATGCGCGCAGGGTTCCAGGGTGACGTAGGCGGTGGCACCGCGCGCGTCGCCGCCCGCTTCGCGCAGGGCGAACACTTCGGCATGCGGGCCGCCAGCGCGCTGGTGCCAGCCCTGCCCGACCACGCGCTCGCCATGGGCGATCACGCAGCCGACCATCGGATTGGGACGGGTGGTATAGGCACCGCGTTCGGCAAGCCGCAATGCGGCGGCCATGTGCAGGTGGTCAAGGACGGTGAACGATATGCTCATGCCGCCATGGTACCGCCGTCAGCACGATGCCAGCCAAGGGCCCAGTAGATCCACGCCATGCGTGGATGGGCAGTACGGCGCCAACCAAGGTTGGCAGCTACCGATGCAAAGGCCGTCAGCTCTTCTTTTTCTTGGTCAGGGCAATCACATCGCCCAGCAGCTGCAACTGCTCGGTGCTGGAAGGCAGGTCGCGTTCGAGCTTCTCGATTTCTTCGCGGAAGTCGGCCACGTCCTCGAAGCTGCGATAGACCGAAGCGAAACGCACATAACCGACATGGTCAAGCTTGCGCAGTTCGTTCATCACGAACTCGCCCACTTTGATCGACGGCACTTCGCGTTCGCCGCTGATGCGCAGCTGATGCACCACTGCGCGCACCGCCGCCTCGATCTTCTCTTCCGGCACCGCACGCTTCTGCAGCGCGCGGTCAAAGCCGGCGCGGACCTTGCGGGCATCGAAGGCTTCACGGGTGCCATCGCTCTTGACGATGGCCGGCAGCTTCAGTTCAACGGTTTCAAGCGTACTGAAGCGTTCGTTGCACGCCTCGCACTCACGCCGACGGCGAATCGTCGCGCCGTCTTCGGAGACGCGCGAGTCGATGACCCGTGTATCGGCATGCTGGCAGAAGGGGCAATGCATTGAACGCCTGGCTCAGGGAAATACCTGCTGCCACGGTCGTGGTAGCGTCGCAAAGGTACCTGAGAAGGGGCCAAGCAGCAAACTCCGTTTTTCTTCACTCGCGCCCGCTGGCTTTCGACAGCCATCGGAAGTGGCAGGCGAGGCTGATCCAAGGAGCCCCCCAACCGATTGCCAGTATCAGCAGTATCGGATCCACTCCAAAACTTGAAACTGTTATCACCGACGCGGACACAGCCTGAGCAGCTGACACTAGAAACAGCGTCCCCAGCACTGGCGCGGCGGGCTTCAATCCATCCGGTCCGCGCATCTGCCAGGTGTTTGCGAGCTGGAAAACAAGCGGGATCGCCGTCACAGAGAGCAGACCCCACATCGCAAGCAATGCAAGAAGTGCGCTGTTGTCACCGCCGTGCGCCCATACCCATAGGAACAGCAGCGAACCCAACAGGCCAGCCAACGCGCAGGGAATGGAGAAAAGAAGGCTGTGGAGAAGCAGATAGAGGCCGTGTCGGCGGCGCGAGGATTGCATCGGGGGCTCCTTCCAGTAGGTCGGAAGACCCTAGTCCTGACACCTGCGGCACACCATGCAATTTCTCTGAAACTTCCAACCGCCAGTCACACAGCGTCGGTCGCACCCCGCCGCAGCCACACCAGATGCGCCGCTGGCACCAGCAGTGGCACGCCCAGTACCAGATAGCCCAGTACCTGCCAGGGGCTGCCGGCAAACAAGCTGAAAAGCACCACGCCGATCACCGCCAGCGCCGCCATCGCGCCAAGCGCCAAGCCGATCCAGGGAATACGGGCGGTGTGCCGCAGGCCATCGCGCCCTCGCCGCAGGTAGCGGATGCTGAGCCACAACCAGGCCAGCAAGCCGATCACACCCGCCAGCGCCCACAGCAACAGCACCGCCCCTTCGTCCCCGCGCATCAGGCCGTGGCGGGTCAGGAAGGTGTAGATACCGAAGCCGGCGACGCCGCCACCGGCCACCAGTGCAGGCAACCCCAGCAGCAGGCATTGGGCGATATACAGGCGTTTGTGCAGGCGCTCATCCATGCGTTCGAATCTCCTTGCTGGCTGCTTGCTTCACGTGCGTGGTCGCAGCCACAACAGCATGGCGGCCGGGACCAGCAACGACGGCCCCAGCAGCAGCAGACCGAAGCCTTCGCTGCCGTGGGTAATGCCCAGCCACAGCCCCATGCCCAACAGCGGCAGCGCCGCCAGCATGCCAAGCAGCTGCGCCCCCCACTGCGCCCGGCTGCGCGCATGCAGTGCGCTGCGCCCTGCAAACAAATATCCGCAACTGAGGTCCAGCCAGGCAATGCAACCGGCGAGTCCGGCCAGGCCCCACAGCAGCATCAATGCCTGCCCGGGCAGGTTGACGGTGCCGTCGGCAAGTGAAAGCACGCTTCCGGCCATGGCCAGTACCGCCATCGCCCCACCAAACAGCACGCTGGGTGCGCCCAACGGCACAGCCAAGGCTGCATAGAGATACCTGAGGCGGCGCTCATCCATGCGCGGGTACTCCGGTGCCGGGGTCAGAACCCCTCCCGCAGGGAAGGGCTCCGACCCCAGTGCCCGATCAACCGTAGACCGGGTACTTGCGGCACTGCGCGCTGACCGCATCACGCACGCGGGCGATCACGGCCTCATCGGCCGGGGCGTCGAGCACGTCGGCGATCCAGTTGGCCAGGTCCACGCAGTCCTGTTCCAGGTAACCGCGGGTGGTCACCGCCGGGGTGCCCAGGCGCAGGCCCGAGGTCACGAACGGCGAACGCGGGTCGTTCGGCACCGAGTTCTTGTTGACGGTGATATGGGCCTTGCCCAGTGCGGCTTCCGCGTCCTTGCCGGACACGTCCTTGCCGATCATGTCGACCAGCATCAGGTGGTTCTGGGTGCCACCGGAGACGATCTTGTAGCCGCGTGCGATGAGCGTGTTGGCCATCGCCTGCGCGTTCTTCACCACCTGCTGCTGGTAGGTCTTGAAGCCCGGCTCCAGCGCTTCCTTGAAGGCCACGGCCTTGCCGGCGATGACGTGCATCAGCGGACCGCCCTGGATGCCCGGGAACACGATCGACTGCAGCTTCTTGACCAGGTCTTCGTCGGCGCCCTTGGCGACGATGATGCCGCCGCGCGGGCCGCGCAGGGTCTTGTGGGTGGTCGAGGTGACCACGTGCGCATGTTCCAGCGGGCTCGGGTAGACGCCAGCAGCAACCAGGCCGGCGACGTGCGCCATGTCGACGAACAGGTAGGCACCGACCTTGTCGGCGATGGCGCGGAAGCGCGCCCAGTCGATCACCTGCGAGTAGGCCGAGAAGCCGGCCACGACCATCTTCGGCTTATGCTCCAGGGCCAGGCGCTCGACTTCGTCGTAATCGATCAGGCCCTGGTCGTTGACGCCGTACTGCACGGCGTTGAACAGCTTGCCCGAGGCGTTGACCTTGGCACCGTGGGTGAGGTGGCCGCCGTGGGCCAGGCTCATGCCGAGGATGGTGTCGCCCGGCTGCAGCAGCGCGAAGTACACGGCCTGGTTGGCCTGCGAACCGCTGTGCGGCTGCACGTTGGCGTAGTCCGCATCGAACAGCTGCTTGAGGCGGTCGATCGCCAGCTGTTCGGCGATGTCCACGTATTCGCAGCCACCGTAGTAGCGCTTGCCCGGGTAGCCTTCGGCGTACTTGTTGGTCAGCTGGCTGCCTTGGGCTTCCATCACCGCCGGGCTGGTGTAGTTCTCGCTGGCGATCAGCTCGACGTGGTCTTCCTGGCGCTGGGTTTCGGCGGCGATGGCCTTGGCCAGTTCGGGATCGTAGGTTTCGATGCGGACGTCACGCGGGAACATCGGTTACTCCAGGCAGGGAGGGAACAGCGGGGCCTGCGATTGTAAGCGGGCTGGAGGGCCCGGGCGACCGCAGCGGAAGGGGCTTGGGCATTGCGCTGTGGCATGATGTGCTGGCGCGCCTGCGTGTGTAATCCGCAGCGGTGTTGGGCAGCGACTCCATTCCCGGAATATCCGGAAGTGTGACCCGCTTCCTTGCAACTCTGAATTGTTTATATTCAGAAACCTAAAGCCCTCCCCTGCGCGGCCGATACGCCCTGTCCATACAGGGGAAAATCCGCGTGACCCATTCGCACCAAGCTTCGCCGGCAATGACGCTGGCACCGCGTCGCACTTCCGGCGCCTCCCGTACTCTTTCCACCAGCCTGCTGGCCCTGGCGATCGGCCTGGCCATGAGCGGCCCCACCACGGCGATTGCTGCGACGGTCACCGTGCGCGATCCGAGCCAGCTCGATGGCAACTGGTATGTGCCGGGCGCGTGGAGCAACGGCGATCCGAACCTGACCGTCGAGAACCACGCCTACATCGACAGCGTGACCCCGGTCGTGGTGGATGCGATCAGGGCTGATTCGTGGCGCGTGGACATCGGCCATGGCGGCAGCGGCGAGCTGTTCATCCAGAACGGCGGCGTGCTGGAAAGCACTGCCATCTTCATTGCGACGCTGGCCGGCTCGACCGGCAAGGTCACCGTGACCGGCGCCGGTTCGCAGTGGATCGGCAACAACAGCATCGGCGTCGGCCATGAAGGCAGCGGCTTCCTGGACGTGCTTGATGGCGGCCAGGTGATCAACGCCCAGGGCACGTGGGTGGCCTCGGAAATGGGCAGCAGTGGCGTGCTGACCGTGTCCGACAAGGATTCGCGCTTTGCCACCGACCAGATCCACGTGGGCGCGCAGGGCATGGGCACGGTGAACGTGCGTAACGGCGGCAGCTTCCAGACCGGCGTCGCCCGTCTGGGCAGCTACAGCAGCGTGGCCCGCGGCGAAGCCACGGTGACCGGCAAGGATTCGAGCTGGTTGAACAGCAGTGACCTGCTGATCGGCGTTTCCGGCACCGGCACGATGACCGTCGCCGACGGCGCCACGCTGACCGTGCAGGGCAGCACCCTGCTGGGCCAGCAGCGGCACACTCCGGGCGTGCCCGATGGCGTGCTGGTGCTGACCGGCGCGGGCACCACCGCCACCACCGGCTTCATCGCCGTGGGCCAGAACGCGGTGGCCGAACTGAATGTCTTCGACGGCGCCGCACTGACCGCAGGCAACGTGGGCGTGGGTGAGAGCACGCAGGGCGAAGGCAGCTTCCGCGTGGCCGACGCTGGCAGTTCGGCCAGCATGGGCCGCCTGACCGTCGGCAATCAGGGCAACGGCAGCGTGTCGGTGTATGACGGCGGTGCGCTGACGGTCAACGACGCGCTGGGCCTGGCCGGCGCCAGCGGCAGCCGTGGCTCGCTGACCATTGGTCCGCAGGGCACGTTGAACCTGGCCGGCGGCCTGATCTACCAAGGCGCCGGTACGGCCACCGTACTGATTGCCGATGGCACCCTGCACCTGACCAGCAAGGCCTTCACCAGCAACGTTGAAATGGCGCTGGACGGTGTCGCCACGGTGGACACCGACCAGGTCGATGCGATGTTCAGCGGCCGCCTGACCGGCACCGGCGCACTGCGCAAGACCGGCACCGGCACGCTGACCACCCATGCCAACAACAGCTACAGCGGCGGTACCCGCATTGAACAGGGCACCCTTGTGCTGGCTGGCAACGGTGCGATCCGTGGCGCGGTGGACGTGGCATCGGGCGCGACGCTGCAGCTGCAGCGCAATGGCCAGACCCTGTTCAACAACGTGCTGTCCGGCGCGGGCGATGTGGTCAAGCTGGATGCGGGCCTGCTGAGCCTGTCGGGCGACAGCAGCGGCTTCACCGGTACCACGCGCGTGCAGGCCGGCGCGCTTGACGTGCATGGCCGCCTGGGCGGCCTGGCCGACCTGGGCACTGGCACCGAGCTGAGCGGTGACGGCCAGCTGGGCAACGTCGTCATCCGCGACGGCGCCACCCTGGCACCGGGTTCGGCCACGGCCTTCGGCACGCTGTCGATGACCGGCAGCCTGCTGATGGAGAACGGCTCGCGTTACCTGGTGGATCTGGGCGCCGATGGCGCCGGCGACCGCGTGCAGGTGGGCGGCGGCGCAACGCTGCAGGGTGGCAATACGGTGGCCATCGCCAGCGAGGGTGACTGGCAGCCACGCACCCGCTACACCATCCTGAGCGCGGCGCAGGGCGTGCAGGGCACGTTCTCCGGCGTAAGCAGCACGCTGGCCTTCCTGACCCCCACGCTGGACTACGACGCCAGCAACGTCTACCTGACCCTGGCCCGCAACGATATCGCCATGCCGGATATCGATCTGGCCTTCCCCGATGTGGTGGTGAACCCCAACCAGAAGGCGGTGGCCGGCGCGGTGGAAGCGCTGGGCAATGGCAACGCCGTGTATGAGGCGGTGGTACGGCTGGACCTGGCCGAGGTGGTGCCGGCCTTCGACAGCCTGAGCGGTGAGATCCATGCCGCGCACCGCGGCGCACTGCTGCAGAACCGCTTCCTGCACGAGGGCATCGACCGCCATCTGGACGGTGCCACGATGGGTGCCGAGATCGCCCCGGGTGTGCACGCCTGGATCGGCGGCAACGCCGGCCAGCGCCGCACCGATGCCGGCGCGGACAACACCGGCTTGCGTTCGTCGCAGCACGGCGTCATGGCCGGTGCCGGCTGGCGCCTGGGTGAATCGCTGGAAGTGGGCGTGGCCGCCGGCCAGCAGCAGCTGGTCAGCCGCCTGGCCCAGCGCGATGCACGCAGCGAAACCGACAGCATCGAGTACGGCGTGTACGGCCAGTACCGCTGGCAGGGCCTGAGCCTGCGTGCCGGTGTCAGCCGTGCCGACTACCGCACCGACAGCACGCGCACCGCAAAGGTCGGCACCCGCCTGGACGAAGGTCTGTCCGCCCGCGAGGACGCCACCGGCACGACCGCGTTCCTGCGTGCCGGCTGGACCTTCGGCGGCGCGCGCCTGCAGCTGACCCCGGAAATCGAAGTGGCCCAGGTGCGCCTGGAAAGCGACGGCAGCCAGGAACACGGCGGCCACAGTGCCCTGCAGTGGAACGGCGGCAGCGCACGTTACCGCACCGGCCTGGCTGCGCTGCGCGCGGACTGGGACATCAGCGGTGGCCAGCGTGATCGTGCGGCGCTGACCGCGCGCGTGGGCTGGCAGGTGGCGGGCGGCGATCGCCTGCCGCAGGTCGATGCACGCTTCGTGGAAGGCACGCAGGGGTTTGCGATCAGCGGTGCGCCGCTGGCCCGCCGCAGCGCGCTGGCCCAGTTCGGCGTGGCGGTGAGCCCGACCGACAACAGCCGCGTGGCGCTGCAGATGCAGGGCCGCCGTGGCGATGGCCAGCGCGATGTGGGGGCGCAGCTGGACTGGTCGGTGGCGTTCTGACCGGGAGGTTGGCCGGTTGAATGAAGAAGGGCGCCTTGCGGCGCCCTTCTTTTTTTCCGATCGGGTCGGAGCCCTTTCCGTTGGAAAGGGATCCGACCCTGGCGCTGCATCAACGGTTGTTGATGATGTAGTCGGCGATGATGCCGGTTGCCACGGCCACCAGCAGCATGTTGCCGCGGTCATCGCGGATCCAGTGGTGGCCGGACGGCGGGCGGCGCAGGTGGTAGCGCGGGTAGTCGTTCACCACGTAGATCGGGCCGCGGTAGTAATCGCGATAGCGGTGGCCGCGCTGCCAGCCATAGCCATAGCCGGGCCGGTAGCCCGGGCTGTAGACCACGCGCGGCGGCGGCGGTGCCGGGCGGTAGTAGCCATGGTCGTAGCGGCGGTCGTGGCGGTAGTCACGGCGCGCTTCCCGGCGGTCGCGTTCCCAGTCGCGACGGTCGTGGCGCCACTCGCGGCGATCTTCGCGCCATTCACGGCGGTCATGGTCGCGACCACGGTGGTCGTTGTCGGCGAAGGCCGGGGCGATGGCGCCCAGCGCCAGTACAGAGGCCACGGCGCCGGCCATGAGTCGATGGATGTGCATGGGAGACCTCTGCTGGGTGGGTGGTGAGCCCATATTGCGCATTCGATCTGAACGGTTTCCGGCTGGAAACGCTTCCCGCTGCGGGACTCTGACGGCCCATTCAGTCCTCGGCCAGCCCCGGGCGCTGCGGACGGCGCGGGGCGTAAGCGGTTCCGGCTATAATTGGGGGTATTCCATTCAGTCTGTGCCCGCTGCCGCAACGGGAAGTTCCCCGTGACGGACCGGGCGCAGGGTCGCGCCTACGGAGACCTCATGTCCTCGCAATACATCTACACCATGAACCGCGTGTCCAAGGTGGTCCCGCCCAAGCGGCAGATCATCAAGGACATCTCGCTGTCCTTCTTCCCGGGCGCGAAGATCGGCCTGCTGGGCCTGAACGGCGCCGGCAAGTCCACCGTACTGAAGATCATGGCCGGCGTGGACACCGATTTCGAGGGCGAAGCCCGTCCGCAGGCCGGCATCAAGGTTGGCTACCTGGCGCAGGAACCGGAACTGGACCCGACCAAGACCGTGCGTGAAGCGGTTGAAGAAGGCGTTGGCGAAGTGCTGCAGGCACAGGCTGCGCTGGATGCGGTCTACGCCGCCTATGCCGAGGAAGGCGCCGATTTCGACGCGCTGGCCAAGGAACAGGAGCGCCTGGAGGCGATCCTCGCCGCCGGCGATGCGCACACGCTGGAAAACCAGCTGGACGTGGCCGCCGATGCGCTGCGCCTGCCGCCGTGGGATGCCATCGTCGGCAAGCTGTCCGGTGGTGAAAAGCGCCGTGTGGCGCTGTGCCGCCTGCTGCTGCAGAAGCCGGACATGCTGCTGCTCGACGAACCGACCAACCACCTCGACGCCGAGTCGGTGGAATGGCTGGAACAGTTCCTGGCGCGCTACACCGGCACCGTCGTGGCGGTCACCCATGATCGCTACTTCCTGGACAACGCCGCCGAGTGGATCCTGGAACTGGACCGTGGCCGCGGCATTCCGTGGAAGGGCAACTACACCGACTGGCTGACCCAGAAGGATGAGCGCCTGAAGCAGGAAGACAACCAGGAAAAGGCTCGCCAGAAGGCGATCCAGAAGGAACTGGAGTGGTCGCGCCAGAACGCCAAGGGCGGCCGCACCAAGGGCAAGGCCCGTCTGGCCCGCCTGGAAGAGCTGCAGTCGGTCGATTACCAGAAGCGCAACGAGACCAATGAAATCTTCATCCCGCCGGGCGAGCGCCTGGGCCAGGCGGTGATGGAATTCAAGAACGTCTCCAAGAAGTTCGGCGACCGCCTGCTGTTCGACAACCTGAACTTCCTGGTGCCCTCGGGCGCCATCGTCGGCATCATCGGCCCCAACGGTGCCGGTAAGTCGACCCTGTTCAAGATGATCACCGGCCAGGAAAAGCCGGACACCGGCGAGATCGTGGTCGGCCCGACCGTGCAGCTGTCCTACGTGGACCAGAGCCGCGACGCGCTGGAAGGCAACCACAGCGTGTTCCAGGAAATCGCGGGCGGCCTGGACATCCTCAACATCAACGGCATCGAGATCCAGTCGCGCGCCTACATCGGCCGCTTCAACTTCAAGGGCCAGGACCAGCAGAAGATGGTCGGTTCGCTGTCCGGTGGTGAGCGTGGCCGCCTGCACATGGCCAAGACCCTGCTGCAGGGTGGCAACGTGCTGCTGCTCGACGAACCGTCCAACGATCTGGACATCGAAACCCTGCGTGCGCTGGAAGATGCGCTGCTGGAGTTCCCGGGCAACACCTTCGTCATTTCGCATGACCGCTGGTTCCTGGATCGCATCGCGACCCACATCCTGGCGTTCGAAGGTGATTCGCACGTGGAGTTCTTCCAGGGCAACTATCGTGAGTACGAAGAAGACAAGCGCCGCCGCATGGGCGACGACGCTGCGCCGAAGCGCCTGCGCTTCAAGGCGCTGAAGTAAGCAAGAACGAAAGGCCGCGCTCGCGCGGCCTTTCACCTTTCATGGGCCGCAATCGATTTTTGTTGACGCTTTTGGTCTCTTCGCGACGCACTTCAACGCGACCCGGCTGAAGGCTGCCCGTGTAAAGCAGTGTTGATTCCTTGTCGCACACGGCATCCTCCGTACTTTGCAACTCGTTGTATGTTCCCGGCCCAATGCTTCGGTTTTCCTACGCACCCGATTCATCCCCCTCGTAGGAAAACACCATGAAAGCACTGATCTCCACCACGGCAGCGCTGCTGCTGTCGGGCACTGCCGCGGCCGCGCCGGCGAACTGGGAAGGCATCTACCTGGGTGCCCATGCCAGCCATGGCGAAGGCCACAGCCAGGACCGCAGCAATGCCAATGCCTCTGAAAAGAGCATCCGCGGCTTTGCTGGCGGGCTGCAGGCCGGCCGCAACTGGCAGTTCGACAACAATGTGGTTGCCGGGATCGAAGGCACCCTTTCCTTCGGCAACATCACCCAGGAGTGGAAGGACCGCGACAACCACCAGTACAGCCCCTACTACGGCAAGGATGCGGTGACCCGTTCGGGCGCAGTCAACCTGACGCTGGGTTACGCGGCGGGCCAGTGGCTGCCGTACGTCAGCGCCGGCGTGAGCGTGGCCCGCCAGGAGTTTTCGCTGGGCTGCGACAAGTCGCTGGTGGAGGCCACCAACGGCTGCCGCGTGGCCGAATTTGAAACCCGCGCATCCCATGTATCCACCGGCGCGAACGTCGGCGCAGGCGTGCTGTACCGCTTCAGCGACCAGCTTTCGGCGGGTGCGGAGTACCGTTACACCCATCTGGGCTCCAGCCCGGTTTACCTGGAAGATCCCAACTACCCGGCTGCGGCGCGACGCAGCTTCCATACCAACTACAGCAGCGTTACGCTGAAGTTGAACTACCACTTCTAACCGCCTGGCGACGCACCCGCCGGTCCTTCGGGCGGCAGGGCGTGCAGGTACGAGAGATCTGCGATGTCCCTGTTCGAACGCCTGTTCCAGCTGCAACAGCACGGCACCACCGTGCGCACCGAACTGCTGGCCGGTGTCACCACCTTCCTGACGATGTCCTACATCGTCTTCGTCAATCCCGAGATCCTGGGCACCACCGGCATGGACGCCGGCGCGGTGTTCGTGGCCACCTGCCTGGCCGCGGCGCTGGGCTCGGTGGTGATGGCGCTGGCGGCCAACTTCCCGGTGGGCATGGCCCCGGGCATGGGCTTGAATGCGTTCTTCGCCTTCACCGTGGTCGGCGCTGCCGGGCTGCCCTGGCAGCAGGCGCTGGCGGCGGTGTTCATTTCCGGCCTGGTGTTCCTGGTGCTGTCGCTGACCGGCGTGCGCGCGTGGCTGGTGTCGGGCATTCCGGCGTCGTTGCGGTCGGCGATCGTGGCCGGCATCGGCCTGTTCCTGGCCATCATCGCGCTGCAGAAATCCGGCGTGATCATCGGCAACGAGGACACGCTGGTCGCGCTGGGCCCGCTCAATACCGCGCCGCCGCTGCTGGCACTGGGCGGCTTCCTGCTGATCGCGATCCTGGAAGCGCGACGAGTGCGCGGTGCGATCCTGATCGGCATCCTGGCGGTGACCGCGGCCGGCTGGGCGTTGGGCGATCTGCAGTACCACGGGCTGGTGTCGTTGCCGCCGAGCCTGGCGCCGACCTTCCTGCAGCTGGACCTGCCTGGCCTGCTGCACCACAACGGCGGCGCGCCGATCGCCGTGCTGCTGCAGGTGGTGCTGGTGTTCGTGCTGGTGGAAGTGTTCGATGCCACCGGCACGCTGTATGGCGTGGTCGGCCGTGCCGGCCTGCTGAAACTGCCGGGCGCGCAGAAGCGGTTCGGCCGCGCGCTGCTGGCCGACAGCACGGCGATTGTGGCCGGCTCGCTGCTGGGCACCAGCAGCACCACCGCCTTCGCCGAAAGCGCCTCGGGCGTGCAGGTGGGTGGCCGTACCGGTTTGACCGCACTGGTGGTCGCTGCGTTGTTCCTGGCCGCGCTGTTGTTCTCGCCGCTGGCGGCAATGGTGCCCGGCTATGCCACCGCGCCGGCGCTGCTGTTCGTAGCCGGACTGATGCTGCGCGAACTGGTGGAAGTGGACTGGAGCGACCTGACCGAATCCGTACCCGCCGCGCTGTGTGCGCTGGCGATGCCGTTCACCTATTCCATCGCCAACGGCCTGGCCTTCGGCTTCATTGCCTATGCCGCGCTGAAGGCCGGCACCGGCCGCTGGCGCGAGGTGCATCCGGCGGTGTGGCTGGTGGCGGTGTTGTTCGTGCTGCGTTACGCGCTGGAGTGATCCCCTGTTGATGGGCCCGCCGGGCATCGCCCGGCCGTTGCATCACCAGCGCGGCTGCAGGCGTCCGTCGGCAGCGAAGCGCCAGCGGCCTTCCGCCCAGCCGCGACCGAACAGGGTGAGCATCTGCGAATAGTACGCGGGCTCGCCAGCACGCTGCTGTTCGGCGCTGGGCAGGCTTTCAAGCAGCACCGCGGCGCGGGATGTTTCCCCCTGTGCCAGCAGGTAGGGCAGCAGTGCGGCACGGAAACCGTAGTTGCCCTCGCCCTGCCCTTTGCCGGTACGCGTGTCGATTTTCTCCCACATCGGCGCACCGCTGCGCAGGCGCTGCAGAGGGCCGGACAGAGCGGTGAGCTGGCGACGGAACAAGGGATCGCGCGGCGCAGTCATGCCGGCCCAGGTGTAACAGCGGATGGCGTCGTAGCCACCCACAGCCCCTTTCACCGGATCGGCGATGAAGCTGCCGTCCTTCCACGCGGCCCAGTCCGGCGCGAACCCATGCGGACTGGTCTGCTGCAGCAGGGCCACGGTGTTGTCGGCCAGCGCCTGCCAGGGGCCGCTGCGATCAACCGCTGCGAATCGCCGCAGCAACGGCAGCGGCAGGTAGCTCGGATTGACCCGGGTGGCACCGTCTTCGATGAATCCCTGCGGCCCCGGCAGCAGCATCGGCCCCAGCGTGGGTATCTGCACGATTTCGCGCGCGCGCACCTGTGCCAGCATGCCTTCGGCGATGGCCTGCAGCGCGGGGCGGCGCCACAGGCGCGCAGCTTCCAGCAATGCGTAGGCGAGCCACAGGTCCGAATCGGATGCAGGATTGTCGTCCAGCAGGCGCCAGCCTTCCTTGCCCTGCCCCCACAACCAGCCTGGCAGGCGCGCGGCCATGTCACCGCCTGCGAGATTGTCCTGCGTCCAGGCCAGGATGCGGTCGAACAGTGCAGGATCGTTGTCGACCAGCGCGAAGAACAGTGCATAGGACTGGCCCTCCGATGTGCTGCGCTGATCGTCCTGGCTGCGGTCGATCATGCGCCCATCGCGGCTCAGGCTGCTGTCCTGCAGCACCTGCCAGGCCGGCCAACGCGATGCTGTGGTGGCCGCGCGAACGCCGGCGCTGCCCAGCAGCGGCAGCAGGACTGTCGCCTGCAGCAGACGGCGGCGTTGCAGGTCAGCGGAATTCGCCATACGGCACCAGCGGAGAGACGGGCAACGGCAGGTTGCCCTGCCACGGTTTGAAGGAATAGCGCAGGTACAACTGGAACGTGTTCGGCGAAAAATCGCGGCTGCGCTGCAGGGTACCGGCCGCACCCAGCACGACGTGATCACCCAGGCGCCGCTCAACTGCCGCGTACAGGCGATAGCCCGTACCGGTACTGCTGCCATCGGTGGTGTACAGGCCATCCGCGTCCAGTTGCAGCGGACCGTACTGCGGTTCCAGCTGTGCGATCACGCGCTGGATGAGGGCCTCGTCGGGGAAGCGGCTGATCGAGCGGGTGCGTGCGTTGGAGACGCTGACCGAACCATCAATGCGCACCGACCAGTCGTCGTTGCGCCAGGCGAAGCCCACCGGAAGGCTCAACGACGCATAGCGCTGCGGGCTGTAGTAGCCGCCCTGACCCAGCGAATAGCCGCCCAGGTCCTTCTGGTAGCGCCAATACATCGCGGTGGTTCCCACATCCAGGCGCATGTCCGGGCGTTGGATCAGCTTGTGGTACCAGCCAACCATCGCCCGCGCGCGGGTGTTGTCCACCACGTTGTGACCGGTCAGCTGGTGCCAGCTCCAGTTCGACCACACGCCGTTGCGTCCACCTTCGTCATAGCCGAGGCTGACGGTCACGCCATTGGCGGTGACACCGCCCCAAGCAATGCCACTGCGTGGATCGATCGCACCAGCCTGCGACAGCAGCGAATTGGTCATCGGCCGCCGCGATACGGTCGCTCCCCAGCCCAGCCGGCCGAGGTCACCATTGAGAGTGACGCCGCCCAGCCAGTTACCCACCACGTAGTTGGACGGCGAATGGCCGATATCGAAATTCCAGCGATCATCCAGGGTGCGCCAGCCCACGGCAAAGCCGGCACCCGAACTGCGCCGCTGGTGTACGTAGCGGGTGCAGCCCGGCGCCTGCATCCGCGTGCCGTCGGCCTGCAGCAGGCCCAGGTCGCAGCTGCCGAAATCGTCGCTGTAGGCGCCGTCGGCGTCGGTCTGGAAACGGCCTGCATCGAAATGCACCTGTTCAATGCGCGCCCAGCCAAGACCACCGGCGAACGGTGCATCAAGATGGGCGATGCGGGTATCGCGTGCAAGTTTCGAGATGCCAGGCGTGCCGTCGCTGCGACGGCCGGAATCCTGCATCACGGTCAGCGTCGGATTTTGCTGCTGGTACAGGGTTTCCACGTCGCTGCGCAGGCTGCGCCGCAACCAGTCGTCGCTGGCGGTTTCGCGGCTGGCCAGGGTCAACGCGCGGTTGTCACGTGGCTGCGCCTGCGACGGTGCGATCAAGCCATTGTCGGCCATCGCCCGTGCGTACATGTCCAGCGCCTGCTGCGGATCTTCGCGCCGTACAAGACGCGCCGCATCGCGCCAGGACTGGGCGTCCGGCCCGCTCTTGCGGGCAAGCAGCGCGCGCAGGATCTGCAGCGCCTTGGCGTCTTCATGCAGGTCGGTCCAGATGGTCGCCAACTGGCGTTGCTGGCCGATCGCATCATCGGCCACCACGGGGGGCGCGTCGTGCATCTGCCGACGGGCACTGGCCAGGTCGCCGGTGCCGATCCAGGCCTGCAGCTGGCCCAACTGCGCATCGAGATTGTCCGGTTGCACCGCCAGCACCTGCTGGTAGTAGTGCAGCGCCTGTGCATGATCATCACGCAGGCGCGCCCACTCGGCCAGGATCAGCTGGTTGTCCGCGCTGGGCGGCTGTTGCTGCAGCAGGGCAACGGCTTCTGCTTCCCGGCCTTGCGCGCGCAGCTCCCACAGATGATCGATCAGCTGCTGGCGCTGCAGGCGTTCTGACAAGGCGCGCATGTCATCGTCCCACTGCGCGCGCGGCACGCCTTCCAGCACGGCCAGCGCCTGTGGCAGGCGATCGGAGCCGGACAGGTACAGCGCCTGCGCGTAACGCGCTTCGATGCCGGCATTGCGCGTGGCCATATCGGCAACCACCGCATCTGCTTCATCCAGCTTGCCGGCCGTCCGCAGTTCATTGCCCAGCGCATACGCCAGCCAGGCATCGCCGGGCAGTTCGCGGCGCAGCTCACGCCCCAACGTGATGGCCGCATCGGCATCACCAGCGGCCAGCGCCTGCTCACGACGCTCACGCAGCCGGCTGATCTGCAGCTGGCGCAGGTCTTCGGCGTACAGGGTGCGCTGCGCTGCAGGCAAGGCGTTGATGAAGGATTCCAGACGCTGCGGGTCGGTACGGCCATACAGCTGCACCAGCTTGCGGATCACATTGGCATCGCGCGGGGCGATCCGCCGCGCGGCCTGCAGCTGCCGCTCGGCGGCTTCATCGTCGCCACGCGCCACCGCGACATCGACCAGGCCGAGGATGGCGTTTATCTCGCGCGGCTGCTGCCGGCGCGCCTGCGAATACAGTGCCTGAGCATCATCGAGCCTGGCAGCGGCCAGCGCGGTGTCGGCCTGGTCCAGCAGCAGCCAATAGCGGGTGCTGGTGATCAGGTCGCGCCATCTGTCGCTGGTATCACCCGCGGGTGTGGCCTGCACGGCACGCTGGAAATAGGCGATGGCCTGCTCGCGGCGCCCCTGCCGCATCAGGGCCATGCCCAGCCCACCGAGGAACTCCGCTTCGCGCGGATAGCCGCGCAGCGATTGCAGGAATGCGCGCTCGGCCTCTGCATTGCGACCGGCGTCGAGCAGTTGCTGGCCACGCAGGCCTGCGCGCCAGGAGGGATCGCTTACCCGCTTGTGCTGTTCGGCATAGCGTTCGCGCACCAGCGCAATGTCGCTGAAGGTGGGGTTGCGGGTGATGAATTCCTGCAGGCGGCGCACGTTGCGCTCGTCGGCAGGCTGGTCCTGCAGGTAGCCCCATTCGGCATCAGCCGCCAGCGCGCGCGCTTCCGGATTGCGCCCCATGCGCTGCAGCGCCGCCAGCGCATCGGCGTCACGCCCGGCTGCGAACAACAGCTGCGACAGTGTCTGCAACAGGGTGGTGTTGCCGGGGTAACTGCGGTCCAGCGCGGTCAGTTCCCGGATTGCGGCATCGCGCCCGCTGGCCTGCGTGCCGCGCAGGCGCCAGTACTCCAGGCCCAGCTGCAGCCCCGGTGGATCGTCGTTGAACAGACGGCGGTAGATCAGCAACGCTTCATCGCTGCGACCACCGGCGGCGAACAGCCGTGCCTGCTGCAGTTCCTGCTGCAGGTCGCCGCGATAGGCGCGCCACAGGCGCTCACCGGCGGCCAGTTCGCGGCTGCCGGCGCCGAGCTGGCGCAACCGTTGCAGGGTCGCATCGGCATCTTCCATCTTCTGCTGCGACAGCTGCACTTCCAGGATCGCCACCAGGGTGCTGCGGTCGTCCGGTGCCAGCATTCGCAGCCGGGCCAGTGCATCTTCGATCAGCCCCTGACGGCCGCTGGCCTCGCCGATGCGCACCTGCTGCAGCAGCCATTGCCGCTGCTCGGCAACAGTGCCGCCGGGCGTGGCTGGCAGCGCCTGCGCCGCGCACGGGCCCGCCAGCCCGATCAGGACCAGGCCGGAGGCAGCGACCAGCGACGGCGGCGTACGCACCATCAATCAGTGCCCCGGATCCAGCCGCTTGGCTGCCACCCAGCGCAGCACACGCCAGAACAGGAATGCCACCATCAGCACCACCACCGTGGCCAGCACCGCCAGCAGTGCCGGGTGGTCGGCCAGGTGGTACCAGAGCAGCAGCCACCACGGCAGCGCGCCAACGTAGTAATGGTCGCCGACGAACTGGCTGTGGATGCCCGAACTGCGCAGGATCGCCACCGAACCGGCGATCGCCTGGCGCTTGCCGGTATCGCTGAGGGCTTCGTCGAGCAGGCCGTAGTCGGCGGCATTGCTGGCCGCCAGCGAGACGATGCTGCGCTGCGCGTGATGCGGCGACTGCAGGCCGATGATCGCCGCGAAGGGCGCTTCGGCGGTGACCGCCACCTGGGTAACTGCCGGATCACCGGCACGGCTGCCGCGACGGGCCTGCTCCATCGCCAGCTGCGGCGACGGTGACTGGCCATTGAGCAGGCGCGTACGCTGGTCATCGATCAGCAGCGACAACTGATCGCTGCCGCGCAGCTCTGCCGGCATTGCACCCAGCATCAGCAGGTCGGCATCCAGTGCGCTGGCCTGCTTCCAGTCGTCGGACAGGCGCAAGCCATAGGCCGGGTACCCCGTCTGTACGCCCAGGCCGCCCACCAGGTTCAACAGCAGGCTGACCTGCGACTCGCTCGCCGTTGCCGGCACCAGCACCACCGTCTCGGACAGATCGGCCATGCGGCTGAAGGGGAAACCGCTGAGCGCGAATGCGGACAGGTCCGGCAGGCCCATGTAGTGGTGGAAACCGGAGAAGTCGATGGTCGAATCTTCTTCGATCGCCGCCTGCAGGTTCGGCGGCAGCACGGTCTGGCAGTGGTCGCGCTGGGCACTGCCCATCACGCTGGCAAAGTTGAAATCAAAGCGCAGCTGGTTGCGGTCGCCCAGCTTGAGCGAGGGAATCAGCAGGCGGCCGTCGTCGGCACCGGCGTCGCCGGCCAGCACCGGCAGGCGGATTTCCTCCAGACCCTGCTTGCCGTTGCGGCGCACCAGCGGGAAGCTGGAAATGAACTGGTCGTTGATTGCTACGCCCAATCGCGATTCATCGCTGCCGAACGGCGGCGTGTAGCGGTAACGCAGGTTCAGCGGAATGCCCTGGTTGCGCCAGATGAAAAGATCCGGCGGCAGGTTGAGGTTGACCGTGATCGGCTGCGGCGACACGCCGTTTGCATGCAGCTGCTGCGGGTAGTCGAGCAGTTCGGCCAAGCGCACGGCCCGGTCGGTGCGCACCCAGTTAGGTGCATCGTACGGCTTGCGCGGGGCCAACGGCTTGACCTCGTCGATGCCGACCTGGCGGCCACGGAACAACGCGTTGCCCGCCGCCATCGCCGCCACCGCCTTCTGCAGATCGTCATCGTTGCGGCCCAGCACCAGCAGCAGCTTGCGCTGCGGATCCTCCGGCAGCGCCATCAGCTCGACCACCGGGCCCTTCACCGGTGCATGGTTGGCGATCACCGGCGGGAACTTGCCATTGACTGCCAGCACCACGGCATGCCCCTGCGCCGGCAGTTGGCCGAAGCTGACCGGGAAACGCGCCTGCCGCCACCAGCCGGCCAGGCTGCCGAAGTAAGAGGCCATCACGGCACCGGCGCGTTGCTGGGCCAACGTCGGTGCGGCACCGAACACCACCGGCAGCTCCAGGCGCGCGGTATCGCGTGGATCGAAGAACGGCAGCGGGAAGTTGGCCAGGTCATCCTGCATCGCCAGCAGCTGTCCGCCCAGGCGCAGCGTGCTGTTGCTGGACAGGTTCACCCACAGCGAACTGTGGGTGGGTTCTTCGCAGATGTCGGTGTAATGGCCGACAAATTCCAGCCGCACCTGGTTGAAGTCTGCGATCAGGCGCGCATCCAGCGGCAGCTTGGCCTGCACCGGGCGGCCAAGCTGGTCGTTGCTGATCGGCACCACGCCCATCAACGCATCGTTGAGATAGACCCGCAGATGCGACAGGGTCGGCAGCAGCGACGGCGACGGTGTGAAGCTCAGGTCCAGTTCGGCCTCGCGCGCGAGCCGGTCGCGGCGCACCTGGAATTCGAAGGTGGTCGCGTTGCGCACGCCCGACAACAGCGTGTCCTGGCGACGACCCAACTGGGCGAAGGTACTTTCGCGTTGCCAAGGCCAGGCACTGCCTGCCCAGGTCTGCGGCAGTGCAGCTTCACTGCGCTGCGCAGGAACCGCTGCAGCCGCCACCGGGGTCGGTACGGCGACCTGGGCAGCCGGTGCGTCCGGGGTGGAACCGGTGGTCGGCATGCGTGCCGGGGCCGGCGCACTGTTGCCCGAGGCCACAGGCAAGGCCAGCAGGGGCAGCAGCAGCCAGCGCAGAGAGGACGGAATGCTCATGGACGAAGCCCTGGATCAGCGGCTGGGTCAGCCGGGTGGGATGGAAGCGGACGTTGCGGGGCGAAACTGGCCAGCCAGCGCAGCAGGCGACGGTTCCAGTGCGCGGGACGGTCAAGGTCGAACGGAGTGAAGTCGCCCATCCGCCGGTAACCGCGCCAACCCAGCACCAGCACGCTCCACAGGCTGCGTGGCAGGCTCTTGGGCTGGTAGCCGGCGTGCCAGTCGAGCCACGCATCGGCGCGGGCGAAGGTGCACTGGGCAAATTCCACGCGCTGGCGTTCATTCTCGAACGTCAACAGCAGGCCGAGGCGATGGCCAACGCTGCGCTGCACCCGTGCGGGGAACGCAAACTCGCGGCGGCCCCGGCCCAGCAGCACCTGCACCGGTTGCCCCTCAAGCAGCTGCGGGTCGTCGCCCAGCTCGATGCCGACACCGTCGTTGGAGTAATCCTGCATGACGCCACGCAGGCGGCGACCATCGGGAACCTGCAGGGCCATCGGCAAGCGTGTCGTCACGCGATGGGTGCGGCGCACCTGCTGCACCTCGGCGGCCACGGCCAGCGCGCCACCGATGATCAGCAGGTTGTACAGCACCCACAGCGAGCTGACGACCACGGTGCCGCGTTCATCAGCCGGGCCGTGCATGAAGCGCCAGACCGCAAAGCACAGGCCCAGCACGTTCAACAGTGCCAGCACCAGGTATGGCCGTGCCACACGCCAGTCGAAACGGTCACCGGCCTGGGTGCCGCCCTTGTCGGTGACGTTGAACTTGCCGCGCCCCGGGCTGAACAACGCAATGGTGGTCGGCCGTGCGATGTACCAGGCCAGCACGGTCTCGTAGACCTCGCCCCAGAAGGGCCGCCGATACTTGCCCTGGATGCGTGCGTTGGTAAGGCTGGCGTGGGCCATGTGCGGCACCACGAACAACAGGATGGCCAGTGCTGGCGCATAGATGATGTAGACGTGCAGCAGCAGGAACGCCAGCGGCGCGGTGAGGAACACCAGACGTGGAATGCCGGCGAGGAAGTGCAGCATCGCGTTGGCGTAGCAGAAGCGCTGGAACAGGCTCAGGCCCTTGCCGATCAGGGGATTGTCGATGCGGAAGATCTGCACCATGCCGCGCGCCCAGCGGATGCGCTGGTTGACATGCGCTCCCAGGCTGTCGGTGGCCAGGCCAGCCGCCTGCGGGATACGCAGGTACGCCGAGTTCCAACCGTTGCGATGCAGGCGCAGCGCAGTATGCGCATCCTCGGTGACGGTCTCGGTGGCAAAGCCGCCAATGGCATCGATCGCCTCGCGGCGCAGCACCGCGCAGGAGCCACAGAAGAAGGCCGCGTTCCACAGGTCGTTGCCATCCTGCACAAGACCGTAGAACAACTCGCCCTCGTTGGGGTCGCTGCGGAATACCTGCAGGTTGCGCTCGAACGGATCGGCCGAGAAGAAGTGGTGCGGCGTCTGTACCAGCGCCAGCTTCGGGTCGCGCAGGAACCAGCCGCAGGAGACCTGCAGGAACGACCGCACCGGCAGATGATCGCTGTCGAAGATGGCCACCAGTTCGCCATCGATCAAGGTCAGGGCGTGATTGAGGTTGCCCGCCTTGGCGTGTCGGTTGTCGGTGCGGGTGATGTAGTTCACTCCGGTACGTTCGGCGAAAGCGCGGAACTCCTCGCGCCTGCCGTCGTCGAGAATGTGGATGCGCAGCTTGTCGGCCGGCCAGTCCAGGCCCATCGCCGCGTACACGGTGTGCCGCACCAGGGCCAGGTCTTCGTTGTAGGTGGGAATGAGCACATCCACCGTCGGCCACTGCTGGACATCGGCGGGCAGCGGCGCCGGGCGACGGCGCAGCGGCCAGGCCACCTGCACATACCCCAGCATCAGCACCAGCCACGAGTAGGTTTCCGCAGCCAACAGCACCAGCCCGCAGATCAGGTCGAAGGTGCTGTTCCAGTTCAACGTGGCCGTATAGCGCCACCACAGGTAGCGGCAGGACACGGTGATCGACAGCACCACCAGCACCAGGGTGGCGTAGCGCCCCTGCATGCGCCGCACCAGCAGGGCGATGACCCACAGCAGCAGCACGAACACGAACTGCGCGAAGTAGGTGAACGGCTGGGTGATGCACAGCACGGCCAGGCCCAGCGTGACCAGGCCGATCAGGAACGTCAGCAGATTGCGCCTACGCGGCGACAGCCCCTGCAGGCGCTGGCTTGCCCAGGCCATGAAGCGGCTGTTCCAGACCTCGTTGGGTGCATCGCGCATTGCGCGCACGTAGCGCAGGTGACCACGCCCGGCGGCACCGCGCAGCTCGGCGATGCGTTGCCGGCGCGCGCGCGCCAAGCGTTGCCGGCGCTGCGAAGGGCGCGGCACCAAGCGCACGATCGACAACCAGAGCGCCTGGATCAGCAAGCGGATCGGATCGCCGGGGCGCCAGCGACGGTCACCCTGCAACTGCGGGAAGGCACCGCGCAGGCGCGGCGCCAATGCCTGCCATGCCGGAGCTTCCAGGCGCAGGAACGCCCAGCCGATGGCCTGCAGCAGCCACAGCACCAGGCAAGTCGCCCACGGCGCATGTACCCGATCACGCAGGCGGCTCCAATGCAGGTAGTACACCCGCGCGCTCATCCGTGCGCGCCCTCCGCCTGCCGCCGGGCAGACTCGGCCAGGCACCACAGCGCGAGGCCATCGATATCAGCCGCGGCCAGCGAATCGGCCGCGTAGCGGCCCAACGGCTGCTTGCTGGCCAACGCCGCCGGTACCCGCGCATCCTCATGCAGCGGTTGCGGCAACAGGCGCGCAGCATGCGAGTGCAGCCACAACTGCATCAGGTCGCGCTGTACCGGCACAGCAGGATCGTAGCGATTGGCCAGCACACGGCGCGCGTCGGCACTGTGCCGTTGCAGCGCCACATGGTTGGCCGGATCGACACAGGCCAGGCGGAGCGGCAAGGTGCAAGCGGCATGCTGGTTGATCGCGGCCACGTGTGCAGGCAGCCGCTGTGGCAGGTCGAACATCACCCAGTCGAACTGCGGCACCAACAGCGGCATGCGATCAGCCCAGGTAGCCGGCGCCGCCTGCAGCCACTGCTCTACCTGCAGTGCCTCAGCGTCATCGACGCGGCCATAGGGAAGCACGGCCAAGCCAGGCGCGCAGGCGAAGGCCGCCGCGCGCCAGTCGCCTCCGTCAAGCTGGGCACGCGCCCAGCCACCCGCTTCCTTTGCGGGCAGGCCCAGGTGCAGGCCAAGCATCTGGTCCGGGCTGCATTCGACCAGCAGCACGCGCTGGCCCTGCGCATGCAGGGCCTGGCCCAGCGCTGCCAGCACGGTGGTTACCCCGGTGCCGCCATGCACGCCCTGCAGGGACAACAGCGTGTTCATCGCTGCTGCTCCAGTTCCGCCAGCAGCGGCCAGCGCGCCAGCGCCTGCTCGCGCTCGCGCTGCGCCGAAAAGTCCACGTAGGGCATCTCCGGCATGTTCAGGCTGCGCCGCAGCAGGTCGATGTCGTCTTCCTCGACCGACAGGGTGGTGGGCACCGCAAGAATGTCGGCAGCCATCAGCGTTTGTCCTCGGGGTAAGGGCTCCAGGTCTGGCTGCCCTGCAGCTGCAGCCACGGCTTGCCGTCGTAGTCGATGACCTTGGCGCCTTCGTTCTCGGAAACCGATGGCGTTCGCGGCAACCCCTTCAGCAGGCTGTCCCAGTCACGGTCGGCCGGCGGCGACTGCGCGTTGAGCGCGTAGACCCGTGCCACCAGCTCGGAGATGGCCAGGTAGCTGCTCGGTTCGGGAATGTGGCGCGGGCCGCCGGCAGCAGGTGCCCCCATACCGACCAGCTTCACGCCTACCGGCACGTGGGTGATCGACGGGCTGGGAATTTCACGCATGCCCGGGATCTGCATGCGATCGCCGTGCAGTGCGGCACCGTGTTCGGGTACCACCACGATCATGGCGCGGCGCCCACTCTTCTCCACCGCGTCGACGAAGCCGGCCATGTCACCGAGCACCATCTGCGCACGCGCCTTGTAGTCGGCAGCGTTGGCACGACCATCGGCGCCGACGATGCGGTTGCCGTCGTGCAGCGAGATCGTGTTGTAGAACAGCGCGACCTGCTGGGTGGATTCGGCCTGGCGTTGCTTGAACCAGCTGTTCAGCACGTCGCCATCGCGACGCAACGGTGACTTGTCGAACGCCACCAGCGCGCGCGGCAGTGGATTGATGTCCATCGGTTTGGCCTGCAGGCCGCCGTACTTGGAGAGCTCGCCGATGAAATCGTCGAAATGGCCATCATGATTCATGGCCAGCTCGCTCTGGAAACCGAGGCGCTGCAGGTTGGAGAACAGCTGGCACTCGGCCGGTACCGGGTCGAACAGCGCGGTGTGCGAAGTCTGCCCGCAGCTGGCGCGCAGCAGGCGGATGGCCGCCGGCCCGCTGTAGGCGGTTGCCGAATTGAAATCGTCGAAGACCACGTCCATGCGGTCGAGCAGGTTGTTCTGGCGCAGCCCCACTTCGTCCAGGTCGCTCCAGGCCAGCGAGCAGATGTTGAGGATGATGACGTCGAAGGGCGCGCCGCTTGCCGGCGCCGGGAAGGCCGTCTTCAAACTTGACTGCTGCTGGTAGAAGCTTGCCAGCCAGGCGTTGAGGTTGTCGTTGCTGGCAGGTGCCAGCGGCGCACGACCGGAGCCCGTATTGCCGGTGGCGGCCACGGCCTGGCCCTGTCGCGCGACCAGGTCTGCCGGCAGCGGCAGCGCAACCACCGCCATGCCGAGCATGCCCAGCACGCTGAGGGTGGTGATGCGCAGCCACGGTTTCAGCAGGTAATAGGCCACCAGCAGCAGGGCCAGCACCGCCACCATCTGCCAGTTGATGAAGCGCTGGGCCAGTTCCAGCCAATAGTCGGCAGAAAAGTCGAGGACGCCCGGCTGCGCCAGCAATCGCTGGAACGGCGGCCACCAGGTGTCCTGGTAATACAGCGCCACGCCAACGGGGACAGCCACCACCGTCCGCGCGATACGCGCCCAGCGCCAGCGCAGCGGCACCAGCAGCGCGCCGAGGAACAGCAGGTTGGGCAGGATCTTCAGGTCCAGCGCACCCATCCAGGCCAGCACCACCTTGGACAGGAAGTACAGGTTCCAGCCGCGCAGGTCGGCCCAGGCGAACGGCGATGCGGGCAATGCCTGCGGACTCATGCCGGCCTCCGCGGTGCGCGCTGGCGCACGCCCGCCCGGCGCAGGTGACGTGGCGGCAACCACCCGCCGACGCGTCGGCGCAGGCCTCGCCACAGCACGCCCAGCATCGCGCCGAACGGAATCATCAATACCGCGCAGGCGGCGATCAACGTCCACAGCTGCTGGTCGGTGGTCATGCGTCGTCTCCCAGCCGCAACGGTGTTGGCGTTGCAAATGGCACTGCTACAACTGTCGCAACTGCGACCGGCGCGGGTTCCGCAGGCTGCGGCAGCAGCTCCGTCTCCGGATCGCTGCCGCTGGCGTTCATCGCCGCGATATCGTATTCGGCAAGCCGCTGGTAACCGTCGAACAGCTCGCGCCAGGGCAGCCGGAACAGGTTGCCCAGCGCCTGTTCGATGGCATCGCGGCGACAACCGAACAGGAACAGGCGCACCTGCCCGCGGTACACGCAGGCCAGGTCGCCCTGGCGGCGGATGCGCAGCTGCTGCAGCGTCTGCTCGGCGCGCAGGCCAGCCACCGGCTGCAATGCCAGCACTGCACTCTCCACGGCGCTGCCGTCCTGGTCGATGCGTTCACTGGCGATCTGGCGGAAGCGCGACGCACTGACCTGGCCACTGATCGACGGCGGCCGGTGCGCACGGATCAACGGTTCCGGATCGTCAGCCAACTGGCCCTGCCAACGCTGCCGCTGCACGGTATCGAGCAGGGTCAACAGGCGCGGCAAAGGGGTGTGGGCAGGCACCACGAGGCTGCCGCCGCACTGCAGCAACAGCCGCTCATCGGCGTAGCGCAGGCAGGGTTGCAGTTCACGTACCACCAGCTTCACAGCATCGCCGCGCTCACGCCGCAGGCGATGCAGCAATCGCGCCAGGGCGTCGACCTGTGCGTTTTCGCTGATGGCCACCACCACCGTGGCTTCGCGTGCCTGCAGCGCGGCAGGCATCAGGCCAGCCCAGCCCTCATACAGGCGCCAGGCCGACGACAACGGCGGGGCACCTTCCAGCACATCGGCCTGGGCCAGGAACAGGTCGCGGTCGCTGCCGCCCTCGCCCGCCGCTGACGGCGCTTCAACCTCCGGGTCGACCAAGCGCTGCAGACGCTGCTCGACTTGTTCAACGGTGAAGGCACGTTGTGCGACGACGCCGTGGCTGTTGGTCCAGTAATGCAGCAACAGCTGCAGTGCACCACGGTGTGGATGCAACTGGGCGACACCGGCGCAGCTCCGGTTCAAGGGCAACAGACGCGGAGCGAGCGTGGCCACCTCGCCATGGCAGAGCAGCAGCAGGACCTGCGCGGCGTTCTGCGCCCACTGCTGCAGGCGCTGGCACCAGCGCGACAAACGCGCGTCGTCCCAACCGTCCAGTGCAGCCACGGGGAACTGCACGATGCACATGCGCGTTGTGGCGCCTGAAGCGCGAGGCAAGTCCTCGGCAAGGCCGCGCAGGGCCAACTGCATGCCCTGGTGCGAGCACTGGAACATGTGCACCCGTGCAGGACCTTGTTCGGGCGTCAGCAGAGACAACATCGGCTCGACGCCGCGCCCCAGCGTTGCCAGCACTACGTCATCAAGATCGCCCGCGCCGATCAACGCACTGGCGCCGAGCAGATCGGCCGGCGCGCTGCCAGCAGCAACGACCCAGTACACGCTGCCACCGCGCATTTCGACGAATTCGGCCGGCATGCCGGCAATGGCAAGATGAGGCGCCGTCACGCGTTGTTCCTTTCAGCGGCCATCGGTGGGTCCATTGGCAGACTTGCAGGGTGGATACTGCAGCGAAGGAAACTCATTTGATGACGCACGTCACATTCGTGTGGTTGTGGGCGCATCATACCGTCGATCCTGATGCTTGCGGCATCAAGGCACGGTCAATTACTGCCACCCGCGATGTGCGGCAAGCACCACATGCAGGCAGCCACGGGCCGCGGTGCGGCCCCGGACCGACCGCGATCAGGCCTGGGCCGGATCCGGCAGTTCGAACACCTGGCGCAGGTAGGACAGGTAGCCCGGGTCGTCGCACATGCTCTTGCCCGGCGAGTCACTGAGCTTGGCCACCGGCTGGCCGTTGCAGCGGACCATCTTGATGACGATGTTCAGCGGGGTCGGCCCCAGATCGTTGGTCAGGTGGGTGCCCACGCCGAACGCCACCTGGCAGCGGCCACGGAAGTAGTCGTACAGGCGCATCACCTTGGTGATGTCGAGCCCATCGCTGAACACCAGTACTTTGCTGCGCGGGTCGACGCGGCGCAGCTGGAAGTGGGCCAGCATGCGGTCGCCCCAGTCGAACGGGTCGCCGGAATCATGGCGCACGCCGTCGAACAGCTTGCAGAAATACATGTCGAAGTCGCGCAGGAACGCATCCAGCCCGACCACGTCGGACAGGGCGATGCCAAGGTCGCCGCGGTACTCGCGCGCCCACGACTCCAGCGCCGCCACCTGCGAATCGCGCAGGCGCGGGCCCAGTGCCTGGAACGCCTGCAGGTACTCGTGGGCCATGGTGCCGTGCGGCGTCATGCCGTACAGGCGCGCGAAGTGCACGTTGCTGGTGCCGACCAGCTGCGGGCCCAGCGCATCGCGCAGCAGCGGCAGCAGGCGGGCATGCCAATCGCGCGAGTAGCGGCGGCGGCTGCCATAGTCGGCGATGCGGCACTGCTCGAAACCAGGGGTATCGCGCAGCAGCGCGGCCTTGGCCTGCAGGCGGCGTTCGCCTTCGGCGAAATCCGCCGTGGTGGTGTTGCGGAACCAGACTTCGTTGATGATCGCCAGCAGCGGCACTTCGAACAGGATCGTGTGCAGCCATGGACCGGTGATGTCCAGTTCAATCTCGCCGGGCACCGTCTTCGACGCGCGCAGCTGGATGTATTTGCGATCCAGGTGGAACAGGCCGAGGAAGTCGGCGAAATCGGGCTTCACGAAGCGCAGGCCACGCATGTAATCCAGCTCTTCATTGCTGAAGCGCAAGCTGCACAGGTGGTCGATCTCCTCATCGATCTGGTCGATGTAGCGGGCCAGCTCGATACCGGGGGTGCGGCATTTGAAACGGTATTGAACCTGCGCGCCGGGGTGCTGGTGCAGCACCGCCTGCATCATGGTGAACTTGTACAGGTCGGTGTCGAGCAGGGACTGGATGATAGGCATGGGGGAATTATGCGCCCGTTCGGGTGAACAGGGGTCCGTGGTGGAGGTGGCGCCCTCACGCGCTCTGCAGTCGATCCACGCCATGCGTGGATGATCCTGTGGCAGCGCGTTACAGCGACCTGCGCAGCAACCTCGGCACCTGCACCAGTGCATGGGCCCAGATCGCCCCCCACACCGCCACCCGCACCGGCAACGACCGCTGCGGCGCTTCGAACTTGCTGAAATAGCGCCATAGCCCGCGATGCTTGTGCCATTCAACGAAGAACGGGCGCGAGCGGCTGGACACCCCGCGCACGTGGGTCACCTTCAGGTCGTTGGCGATGGCGACCACGCCACCGGCCTCGCGCACGCGGCGGCACAAGTCCAGGTCTTCGGCGTGCAGCCGGTAGCCGGCATCCCAGCCGCCGATGCGATCAAACAGGGCGCGCGGCATCAGCAGCAGCGCACCGGACAATGCCGGCACCTGCTGCAATGGCTGCGCCGGGTCGCGGGCAATGGCCAACCGCGCGCCACGACCGGGTGAGCGCAGCATGGCAAGGAAGTCCGGATCACGGCGCCGTACCGCTTCATCGGCCTGGCCCTGCTCGTCCACCTGCTCCACCCCCAGCAGACTGTCGCCCACCGCATTGGCGCAGTCACGCAGGGCTGCCAGCGTATCGACTTCGACCATCAGGTCGGGATTGATGAAGGCCAGCCACGGGCTGCGTGAATCGGCAACGCCCTGGTTGTTGGCCGCGGCAAAACCGGGGTTGTCCGGGTTGGCGATGAAACGTACACGCGGATCATGGCTGGCGTGGCGCTGCACGACTTCCAGGGTGTCATCCAGCGATCCATTGTCGACCACCCGGATCTCGGCCACGTCCTGCGCCTGGCGCAGCCGCGACAGGCACGCATCAATGGTGCTGCCGCTCTGGTAGGTGACGACGATGGCGGCAATGGCGGAATTCAAACAGGCGGCTCCAACGGTGATGGCGGGACGAACAGGTCGCCCTGCCCGCGCGGCATTATCGCCTGCTGCAGGCCGTGCTGCAGGTCCTGGCGCAGCGTGTGCAGCGGGTCGTGCATCAGGAAGTCAGCCAGCCGCGGTACCCAGCCCGGCCAGCGCGCGGCCAGTGCTTCCAGATCGCCGTCGCGGCTGGGTGCTTCACTGGCACGGCTGACGAAGGCGTTTTCGCACAACACGTTGCGCCAACCGAGACCAGCCATGCGCAGGCTCAGATCGACCAGCGCCGCGTTCCAGCCCAGGTAGCTTTCTGTATCCAGGCCACCAGCGCGCCGCCGTGCATTGGCGCGCACCAGCACGGCGTGGGTGACCGCCGAAGGGAGTTCAGGATGCAGGCTCGGCAGTGCGGCGCAGACATGTGCCAACAGCGCCGGGTCGCCCGGTTCGGGGTTGAGCTCACCCAAGCGCGGCCACGCCGCGGTTTCGCCCACGTTGCACCACGGCGTGGCCGTGGCAATGGCCGCGTCGCGTGCAAACGTGGCCTGCAGCTGCTGCAGCCATCCCGGTGCGGGCACGCTGTCCGGGGCCAGCACCGCCACGTCCAGGCCATCGCAGGCACGCAGCATTTCGTCCAGATGGGCAACCTCGCCCAGCGGCCGCGCGCGGCGGGTGTACTCGGCCTGCAACGGCGTATGTGCCAGCCAGTGTTCCACCACCGCCTGTGCACGTGGCCCGGCCTGTGCGTCATCGGCCAGCCAGATCGATGTTCCCGCTGCGGTACCGGCATCAAGCGCGGCCAGGCAGCGGTCAAGTACCGCGTCGTCCACGCCCAGCGGCAACAACACGATCGCCCCCATCCCGCCTCCGTGGTTGTCGGTGGCCACAGCGTAGCATCGGGTGGGTGTCGGCCGGGTTGCACCCGGCACCCGCAGAGGCTTCAAGCCAGGGCCGAAGCAACAGCAACAGCTGGGGTCCTGGGGGATGGCGGGGCGGTATCGGATTGCGGGGACGCCGCAAGTACGTCCTTGTAGGCTTGGCAGCCGCATCCATGCGGCTGACACCCCGCAATCCGACACCCCCCACCTTCGACAGTTTTCCGCGAACTGTCTGAACGACTCCTGGGGTCAGATCCGTTTTCCGCAGGAAAACGGATCTGACCCCATTCCTGTATTTCGATATCTGAAAGATGTGTCGACCAAGGTCGACACCTACCAACAGCCCACGGAATCTGTCGGCGGCGGGGCGGTGTGGGCTGGCAGGACCGTTGGCGCCATGGATGGCGCCATCGAGCCCCCAGGGACGGGTTTACGGCGTGTCCTGCCAGCCCACACCGCCCCGCCATCCCACGGAATGCCCGCTGTTGCCGTTGCTTCGGCTTCGGCTTCGGCTTCGGCTTCAGCTTCGGCTTCGGAGGGTGCCGGGCGCAGCCCGGCCGGCTTACTTCCTGCGCGGCTGGTTCAGCGGTTCCATCGCGCGGAAGCGCTGGCTGTACTCATCGGTCAGGGTGCGGGCTTCCTGGCCGTTGCGGACGATGGTCGGGGTCAGCAGCACGATCACTTCCGAACGACGGCTGGTGCGGCTCTTCTGGCCGAACAGCGCGCCCAGTACCGGAATCCGGCTCAGGCCGGGAATGCCGCTGCTGCCATCGGTGGCCGAATCGGTGATCAGGCCGGCCAGCATGATGGTGTCCCCGCTCTGCACCGCCGCCTCGGTGGCCAGCTTCTTGGTGGAGATGCGCGGATTGCAGTTGCGCTCCTGCGGATTGCAGTTCTCCGGCACGTCCGATGCGCTGCTGATCTCCTGCACGATATCCAGGAACACCGTACCGTCACGGGTGACGCGCGGGCGCACCTTGAGGATCACGCCGGTGTCGATGTACTGCACCGAGCTGTAGCTGCTGGTGCCGATGCCGGTGTTGACCGTGGTGGTGTTGATCGGCACCTTGTCGCCCACGTTGAGGGTGGCTTCGGCGTTGTTGCGCACGAACACCGAGGGCGTCTGCAGCAGGCGCACGTCGGTGACCTTGTCCAGCGCACTGACCACGGCTGCACCGTTGTGCCCGGTGAACGCCCAGCCGGCGCCATCGGTACCGGTCACCGCACCGGCGAAGGTGTTCCAGGAGCCGCCGGCCGCTGCTGGCAGGGTCAACCCGGACAGCGCGCCGGTCAGCGCGCGCCCCGCCACGGCATTGTCGAAGAACCAGTTGACGCCGTACTTCAGGTCGCCGGTCAGCCCGACTTCGGCCACCTGCGCTTCGATGTGCACCTGCAGCGGCATCACGTCCAGCTTTTCGATCACCTCGCGGATCGAGCGCCAGGCCTGCGGTGTCGAACGCACCAGCAGCGTGTTGGTTTCCTCCACCGCCGACACGCCGACACGATCGCCTTCCACTTCCAGGCTGATGCTGACGTTGCCCGACTGGCGCTGCGGCAGGTTCAGGCTGCCGGCGCTGCTGCCACTTCCGCTGCTGCTGCCGCCACCGACCTGGTTGTTGAAACTGCTGCTGTTGCCCGCGTCCATACCGCGGTCGCCCTCGCTGCCCAGCTGCGACGGAATGGCACCCGGCGCCAGCGATGCCGAGCCGGAGCCGCCGCGGTTGCCGCTGCTGGCAAAGGCTTCGCTGAGGCGTTCGGCCAGGTCGCGTGCCTTGATGTAACGCAGTTCATGCGAGAACAGGCGCGCGCTGCCGCCGGCGGTATCGATGCGGTCCAGCCACTGCTGGATCTGGTCCAGGTAGCGCACCTGCGGGGTGATCACCAGCACTGCATTGGCGTTTTCCAGCGGCAGGAAACGGAACATGCCGGCGCTGGGCGTCTTGCTCTCTTCGCCGAATACCTTCTCCAGATCCGCCGCGACCTGCTCGGCCTTGCCGGACTGGATCGGGAATACACCCACCGACATGCCCGAAAGCCAGTCGACGTCGAAGATCTCGACGGTATGCAGGTAGTTCTCCAGTTCCGCACGCGTACCGCCGAGGGTGATCACGTTGCGGCCGCTGTCGACGTTGACGATGGCATTGGGCCGCGCATAGGGCTCCAGCACCTTCTTCATCTCGGTGGCGGAAATGAACTGCAGCGGCACCACGCGCACTTCAAAACCGCGTGCGCTGGAGGCCGGCGCGGTGCTCGGCGCCACGGTGCCGGCCAGTGCCTGGTCGGCGGCGACGATGTTGTAGCGGCCACCGCTGTAGACCATGCGGGCGTTGTTCCAGCCCAGCACCATCTCCAGCAGGTTCAGTGCCTGTGCCGGCGATACCGGCTTGGGCGTGGCCAGCGTCACCGTGCCCTGCACCCCCGGGGCGATCACGTAGTTCTGGCCGAGCATGTCCCCGAGGATGGCCTTGACCACCGCGTGCACCGACTCGCCTTCAAAGTTGAAGGTCGCCTCACCGGAGCTGGCCGCATGCAGCGCGGGCGACGGCTTGCGCGCGGCTTCGCGGTTGATCATGGTGCCGGTGCCACGGCGGATCACCGCCTGCGGCGCCCCCTGGGCTTGATCGGCCGCTTCGGTCTGCGCATCGACGGCAGCCTGGCCGGCACTGGCCGAGGGCTGCAGGTTGCCGTTGCGTTGCACATGCGGGGCCGACACGGTGCTGCAGCCGACCAGCAGCGTCAGGGCGAAGGACCAGGGAAGAAAACGCAGATTCATGCATTCACTCTATCGGTTGGTGCCATCGCCCGGGGGCGGCGACGGTTGTTGCTGCTGTTGCTGCAGCTGACGGCGGCGGGCCTGGATGCGTTCGCGGATGGCCTGCATCTGCGCTTCGCTGGGACCGTTGGTGTTTGCAGGGGGTGCGGCGGCCGCGGCCGGTGCAGGCGAGGCGGGAGCCACGTTGCCATCGGCGGCACGGGGGGTGGGCAGCGTCTGGCTGGGCGTTGGCTGCGGTGGCGGCGGCGGAACCACCGCGCCAGGCACAGGCGGTGTGCCAGTGGCTCCGCGCAGCGCGGTCGGCGCTTCACCGCCCTGGCCATTGAACACGGCCAGTTCCAGCACCTGGCTGCCACTGGAGCCGATCACCGTGGCCTGGCGCGGTTCCAATGCCACCAGCTGCCAGCCATCGACTGCATCGCCGTTGAGGCGCAGGCGCAGCGACCGGCCCTGCTCGGTGGTGAAGGTGGCCATGCTGAAGTCGCGGGACATCAGCACGCCGGTCAGGCGCAGTGCCGGACTGGCGGCGGCTTCACTGCCCCCCAGCAGATACGGGCGTGGCTTGCGGTCCTCGGCGAACAGGGGCCGTTCGCTGATCACGCTGTAGCTGTCTGCACCGGCCATGCGTTCGGGCGCCAGCACGGGCAGCGCCGGCAGCGCGGACTGCGCGTCGCCCTCCGCACTGACCGTGGGCAGCTGGCTGCCAAGACCGAAGCCGGTGGCCAGCCAGATCGCTGCGGCCCATCCGGCCAGCGCCAGCGACAGCCCGGTGCGCAGGCTGATCTGCTCAAGCTTCATCGGCCACCTCCTGCGCATCGGTGGCAGGCTGCTCCGCCGGTGACGGCACAGGTGCCGGCGGCGACGCCACCGGCGCTGCTGCAGGCGGCGTGGCCACGGGTGCTGTCGAGGGATCGGCAGCAGCCGCCGGCAACAGGTAGCCGGCCAGCTCGAAGGACACATCCAGGCCGAGGCCGGATTCGTTGGGCGATTGCTGGAAGCGCTGTGCGATCAGGTTGAGGTTGTCCACGAACAGGCGCGGGCTGCCAGTCTCCAGGCTGTGCAGCACGGTGGCGAGTTCGGCCACGCCACAGCGCAGGCGCACCTGCATGGCCACGCGCACGAACGCAGCATCGCGACGGTTGTCGCTCAACGGCGTGCGGTTGCTGATGGTGCAGCTGCGGTTGCCCGGGCTGGCCATCGCCACCGCATCCTGCAGGCGTGCGCCGAGCGCGGCCGCGGCGGCCTCGGCGGTGGCTTCCTGCAGGAACCCCGGGCGCTGCTGCAGGGCGTCGCGGGTTGCGCGCAGCCGCTGTTCGATCTGCGGCTGCTGCTGCAGCTGCGCCTGCACGCGCTGCTGGCGCTCGCGCAGGGCGGCGGCATCGGCATCGATGGCGCGCAGCGGCTGGGTGAACCACGGGTGCACCAGCAGCAGGTAGGCCAGGCCCAGCACTGCCAACAGCAGTGCCAGTGCCAGCCAGCGGTCACGGCGTGCGCTTGGCATCGGCATTGGCCGCCTCCGTGGTTGCAGTCGGGGCGGGTGCCGGCGCCGCTGCCGCCGAAGGCAATGGCTGCAGCTCGGCGGTCAGGGTGAAGCGGTCGCGGCCACTGGCGGCACCGTCAGCCTGCAGCACGCCGGTAAGGTTGACCTTGCGCCACTGCGGCGCGTCCTGCAGCAGCGTGACCAGCTGCGATGCTTCGCTGCTGAGGCCGATCAACTGCAGGCTGTTGTTCTCGATCGCCAGTTTTTCCAGGTAGGTGCCATCGGGCAGGCGTCGGGTCAGCTCGTTCCAGACTTCGACGGTACTGGCGCGCTGGTTGCGCTGTGTTTCCAGGAACGCCGCTCCATCCAGCAGCGCCTGCAGCTGGCTGCGTTCGCTGGCCACGCCACGCGCACTGCGGGCGCTGCGCTCGACGTCTGCGCGCAGCGCATCGACGGCGTCACGACGGTTGTCCAGCAACTGCATCGCCGCCAGCACCAGCATCACCAGCGCAGCCATGGCAAGCAGCAGGTTCCAGCGCCGCATCGGGTCCGGTCGCTGCTGACGCTGCGCGGGCGGCAGCAGGTTGACCTGCAGCGCGCGGCCCTGGGCATCGATCACATCAACACCGGCCAGCACGTCGGCCCACGCTCCGATCTGCGCGCGCCAGTCATCCAGCTGGCGCAGCGGCCAGGCCACCAGCTCCACCTGCAGCAGGCCTTCGCCGGCACTGCCCAGCTCACGGATGTCATAGCTGACCTGGCTGGCTTCGAACGGTGTCTGCCGGTCGATCTCGTAGCCGACCACCGAACGCAGGCGGTCAGCGGCTGCGGCAGGAAGACGCAGATTCCGCCGCAGGACCTGCCCGGCCGGCAGCAGCCACACCCGTGGCAGGCTGCGCAGGCGCGGCTCCAGCACGCGGTCCAGGTCCGCCGGTTGCAGCGGCCACGGCAGACGGGCCACGGGCTCGAGACCGTCGCCGGTTTCACGCCAGACCTGTAGTTGCCCGTCCTCGCACTGCAGCAGCAGGCGGGTCTGCGACCAGCCCAGCGCCCATTGCCAACGCATCGGCACCCAGGCCAGCAACGACTGCCGCCACCAGCGCAGGAAACGGCCGGCACCGGGGCCGATCTGGCCCTGCACCTGCCGCAGACTGTCCTGCCACGCCGTCATCTTGCTGCCATTCCCTGCTCCCAGCGAAGCACTGTGTAGGTCCGGCCGGGCACCCCGCCCGATCCGTTGCGCACCACCGCCTGCAGCACCGACAGGCGTCCGCTGCCGTCAGTGGCGCGGGACTCGATACTATAGGTGCCACTGCCGCTGGCAAGCGCCGATGCACCCGCAGCGTTATCTCCGTCACGCTCCTGCTGGGCGCGTTGCGCCAGCAGTTGTTCCGCATCCAGGCCCAATGCCGTCAACACCGGCCCACTGGCGAAACGTGGATCCGGGCGCGCCTGCCTGCTGTAGAGCGTCAGGTGCGGCAGCATCGCGGTATACAGCGACCCGCGCATCCCCAGCACCCGCTGCAGTTCGCCCAGGGTTTCAAAGCGCTTGTTGCGCGGGCCATAGGGCAGGCCTGCGGCGGCGTACTCCGGCGCCTCGGCACCACCACCGGGCTGCAGCAGGCTGTCTTCGTCGCGCCAGTCGATGATCGCACCGGCCAGCTGCCTGGCGCTTTCTGCCGGCTCGCCCAGTGCCTGCATGAATGCGGACAGCAGGGCCGTATCGGCCAGGTTGAGGTTGATCTTGCCGTTCTCGTCCAGCACCCGGATCTCGATGCGGGCGTCGTCGAACTGCCAGCGATAGGCGCGGCCATCAGCCTGCCACGGCGGACGCTGCGGGTCCGGCTGCAGCCGCAGCAACGCGTATTCCAGGCCGGCGCGGGCGCGCTCCTGGCCGCGTGCGTCGTCACCGAGCACCCGCTGCTGCAGGTGTTCGACCCGTGCGCTGAGCGCAAAGGCGCCGACCAGCGCGGTCATCAGCGCGATCAACCACAGCACCAGGACCAGCGCGGCACCACGTGGACGCTTCATCGCGCACCTCCGCTGCCACCGGCCCGCAGTGACACCACCAGCGGCGGCCACGGCGTGCCCCTGGCCGGCACGATCTGCACTTCCACCAGCAATGGAAGGCGCCGGGTGTCCTCCCAGCGTGGCAACCATTCGGTCAGCTGCCCGTTGCTGGCGTCGACACCGCGGTAGCGCAGCCTTACGTCCTTCAACTCCTCCGCCAGCACTTCGGGCGGGCGCGGCGGGTTCTCTTCGATGCGCTCGCCTTCCTGCAGCAGCACCAGCCCCAGCAGCAAGCGGCGGTGCCCGGCTGCGCCATCCACCTGCAGCGCATGCAGGTAAGGGCCGCCACGACCGAGATAGCCCGGCAGGTCGGCAGCGAACTGCATGCCCTGATCGTCACCCTGGAAGAACACCGGTTCGCGGGTGGGATCGGGCACTTCCAGCGGGCTGCGCAGGGCACTGGCGAGCTGCCGCCGCAGCAGGGCCTGCACTGCGCGCATGCGTTCGCTCTGCGCGGCAATCTGCTCGCCGCGCTGGCTGATCGCCATCGCCGAGCGCACGCTGGCGAACGCCAGCGCCAGGCCGCCTGCCAGCAGCACCGTGGCCAGCATCACTTCGACCAGGGTGAAGCCGCGTGCGCGGCGCCTCATCGCGCATTCTCCAGCGCGGGCGGCAACAGACGCAGGCTGCGCCAGCGCAACTGCTCGCGTTCACTGTCGCCCCAACGCACCTGCAGCTGCAGTTCCGCCAGCCAGGGTGCGCCCGGCGACTGCGCAGCGGGCAGCGCACCACTGCGCGGCTCGGCCCAGGGCTGCACCTGCAGCTGCCACTGATAACGCCCCTGCTCCCACTCGCCCTGCTGGCTGCCGGCCTGCAGCGGTGCTTCCACCCCGGCGGCGGCCAGCAACGACTGCGCGTGCAGCACCGCGCGCGTGCGCAGCTCGGCGTCGCGCACCTGCCGCGCGCCGCCGGACAGGCTGCCCAGCAACAGCGTCAGCGCCAGCCCGAGCAAGGCGAAGGCAACGATCACTTCCAGCAGGGTGAAACCACGGGCGCGCGACCTCATTGCGCCCGCCACGGTCCGGAACGGACTTCACCGGTCAACCAGCCCACATCGATGCGCCACTCCGCGCTCTCCAGCTGCAGGCGGATGCGGCCGCCACTGGAGCCGCCGTCGGGATGGAATTCGATCACGCCCTGGCCAGGCGCGGTGGCCAACTGCGCGGCACCTTCGAACTGCACCTTCAGCTTGGCCGGCACTTCACCGTGGCGCTGGCTGGCGCCCTGCCAACGATGCTGCGCCGGTTCGATCACGAAGCGCTGCGGTTCGCCGCGGGCAATGGCCTGCGCGCGCACCATGCGCAGCTGGTTGGCGATGTCCTTGCCGGCACTGCGCAGCTGCATGCCGGCAAAGCCGCGCGACATGCCAGCGGCGGTGATCAGGCCGATGGCCGCGATCAACGCGATCACCAGCAGCATTTCCAGCAGCGACAGGCCCGCCGCGCGCCTGCCGTGCAGGCGCGGGCGTGACACCCGGCGCGGCAGGAAAAGCAGCATGCGTGCTTACGGCTGGTAGCGGATGTCAGCGTCGACGCTGCTGCCGCCGGCCTTGCCGTCCTTGCCCAGGCTGATCAGTTCATACGCCTGGCCCTCGCCCGGTGCGCGGTACTCCAGCGCGTGGCCCCACGGGTCGTTGAGGTCGGCAGGCTTGGCATACGGGCCCAGCCAGCCACCGACGCCGGCCGGCGCGGTCACCAGGTCGTTGAGCGAGGCGGGCAGCTTGCCGGTGTCGATCTGGTAGTTGTCGACCTTGGAGGCAACGGTCTGCACCTGCGCCTTGGCGATGTTGGCCTTGCCACGATCGGCGCCGCCGAGCACGCGGCTGGCGACCAGGGTCAGCACCGCGCCGATCAGCACGATGACGATGATGATCTCCAGCAGGCTCATGCCCGACTGGTGGCGTGCGGCGGTGAAGGAAAGGCGGATCGGTCGACGGGAAGCAATCATGGTCGGTCCTTTCAGGTACGGGATGTCGGGGTTGCGAAGGAGGCCATCGTCAGCCGATGGCGTTGGTAAGGTCGTACAACGGCACCAGCACGGCCACGATCACCGCGCCGACCACCGAGGCCAGCACCAGGGTGATCGCCGGCACCATCGCCGCCAGCAGGCGGTCGATGCGGCGGGCGCTGTCCTGTTCGAAGGTATCAGCAGCTTTCAGCAGCATGGTATCGAGCGCGCCGGACTCCTCGCCGACCTGGATCATCTGCAGCGCCAGCCGGGGAAAACGCTTGCCGCGCGACAACGCCAGCGACAGGCCGGTGCCGTTCTTGACCTCGTCGGCGGCGGTCTCCAGGTCTGCGGCCAGCGCGCGGTTGCCGAGCACGTTGCGGGCGATGCCCAGCGCCCCCAGCAGCGGCACGCCGTTGCGCAGCAGTGTCCCCAGGGTGCGCGCCAGCCGCGCGGTTTCCAGCTCGCCCAGCAGGCGGCCGATGCCCCGGCGCTGCAGCAGCCAGCCATCCAGCGCCAGACGGAACGCGGGCTGCCGCACCTTGCGTTCGAACAACAGCAGCAGCACGCCGGGCACCACCAGCAGCAGCACCCACCAGTCGCGCACGAACAGGCCCAGCTGCAGCACCAGGTTGGTGAACCATGGCAGCGCCACGTCCAGGCTTTCGTACATCTGTGCGAACTGCGGCACCACGTAGCCCAGCAGGAACAGCAGCGCACCACCCACCACCACCAGCAGGATCGCCGGGTAGACCAGCGCGTTGATCACCTTGCCCTGCAGCGCACGGCTGCGTTCGAGGTAGTCGGCCAGGCGTTGCAGCGTGTCGTGCAGGCTGCCACCGGCTTCGCCGGCGCGCACCATGTTCACGTATAGACGCGAGAACAGGCCGTGCTGGCGTTCCAGCGCAGTCGACAGCGGCGCGCCACCACGCACCACGTCGCGGATGTCAGTGATCGCGCGGCGCGAGCGCTCGTCTTCGGGCAGGCTGAGCAGGATCGACAGCGCGCGGTCCAGCGGCTGCCCGGCACCGAGCAGGGTGGCCAGCTGCTGGGTGAACTGCAGCAATGCCGCGCCCTGCAGCGGACGCTGGCGGAACAGGCCGCGCAGGCTGCTGCCGCCAACCGCCCCCCCGTCGGCCAGCTGCGTTTCCATCGGCAGATGGCCCTGGTCCTGCAGGCGCGCGACCAGGTCGGCCTCGCTGGCCGCTTCCATCTGTCCGTCGAACACTTCACCGTGTGGGTTCAGTGCCTTGTAACGGTAGTTCGGCATGTCAGCGTCGTCCCTGCACGCGCATCAGCCTTCCTCGGTCACGCGCAGGACTTCCTCGAGGGTCGTCTGCCCGCTCAGGGCCTTGCTCAGGCCGTCCTCGTACATGGTGCGCATGCCGGCTTCGCGGGCGATGCGCTCGATCTCGCCCATGCCATCGCGACGCATCACCGCACGGCGCAGCGCGTCGTTCATCACCAGGAATTCCATGATGGTGGTGCGCCCCAGGTAGCCGGTCGGCGCCAGCGCCGAAGGCTTCGGGCGATACAGGTAGATCGTTCCATCCGGTTGCAGGCGGCGCAGGTCGAAGCGTTCGATCTCTTCCGGCGAGGCTTCGTAGCGTTCGGCGTGGGTCGGCTCCAGCCGGCGCACCAGGCGCTGGGCCAGGATGCCGTTGATGGTGGAGGTGAGCAGATAATCTTCCACGCCCATGTCGAGCAGGCGGGTGATGCCGCCTGCGGCATTGTTGGTGTGCAGCGTGGACAGCACCAGGTGGCCGGTCAACGCTGACTGGATCGCGATGCGCGCGGTTTCCAGGTCGCGCATTTCACCGATCATGATGATGTCCGGATCCTGGCGCACGATGCTGCGCAGCGCATTGGCGAAATCCAGCCCGATCTGTGGCTTGGCCTGGATCTGGTTGATGCCTTCGATCTGGTACTCGACCGGATCTTCAACGGTGATGATCTTGACGTCGGCGGTGTTGAGCTGGCTCAGCGCGGTGTACAGCGTGGTGGTCTTGCCCGACCCGGTGGGGCCTGTCACCAGCAGGATGCCGTGCGGCTGTTCAAGCACCTTGCGGAACTGCGGCAGGAAGGCATCGGTGAAGCCCAGCCGATGGAAGTCGAACACCACCGTCTCGCGATCAAGCAGGCGCATCACCACGCTTTCGCCGTGCGCGGTGGGCACCGTGCTGACACGCAGGTCCAGTTCCTTGCCCTGCACGCGCAGCATGATGCGGCCATCCTGCGGCAGGCGGCGCTCGGCGATGTTGAGCCGGGCCATGATCTTGATGCGGCTGATCACCGCGGCGGTCAGGTTGGCCGGCGGACTCTCGCCTTCGACCAGCACGCCATCGACGCGGTAACGCACCTTCAGCCGGTTTTCGAACGGCTCTACGTGGATGTCCGACGCGCGTAGTTCGACCGCGCGCTGGATCACCAGGTTGACCAGGCGGATCACCGGCGCTTCGGAAGCGAGATCGCGCAGGTGCTCGATATCGTCCACTGCGCCGCCCTCGCCATCGGCGGTTTCCACGATCGCGCCCATCGCACTGCGGCCCTGGCCGAACCAGCGCTCGACCAGATCATCGATCTCCGCGCGCATGCCCAGCAGCGGCGTGACCGGTACACCCAGTGCCAATTGCACGGCCTGCTGCGGGTAAGGATCGTGGGCGTCGGCCAACCACAGCTGCACGCCGTGTTCATCCAGCGCCAGCGGGCACACGTGGAACTGCTTGAGGAAGCGCAGCGACAGCGGCAGGCCTTCGGCCAGCGCCTGCGGTGGCGATTCAGGCAGCTGCCGTCCTTCCAGCAGCGGCAGGCCCAGCACATCGGCGCTGGCCTGCGCCTGGTCACGTTCGGACACCAGCCCAAGCCGTACCAGCAGCCCAAGCAGGCTGCCACCGGACTCGGCATGCAGCGGCCGCGCACGCGCCAGATCTCCTTCCTTGAGCCGACCACGTGCCAGCAGCGCATCGAGGATGCGGCCTTCAGTGTCGTCGATGGCAGTGGCAGCGAGCGCGTTCACATTACTCTCCTGTCGATCGTCCCGACTTTAGCAGTTAAGCCGTGGTTTCCACCCTCTCCGGTTCTTCTTTCGTAAAAAGACGAGGCCCGTCACACAGGTGACGGGCCCCGCTTATTCATTTACGACAGTCGGTTATTACTGGGTCGCCAGGATGCTCACCCCGCTGTAAGCGGCCTCACCCACCACCTTGATGTAGTAGGTACCGGCCACCGGCTTGGCCACGCGCACGGTTTCGGTATTGCCCGGGCGGGTCGACTTGGCATCGTTGTCGGTCGCGGTGGGCACGCGGCCCTGCGCCAGGTACACCGACACGTTGCCGCTGCCGCCGTAGGTCAGCACGCTCAGCGTCTTGCCGGCGGCCGCTTCGAAGGTATAGACGGTTTCGCTGGCGGCCGCACCGGCCAGCCCGCCCACGGTCACCTTGTTGGTCAGCGGAATGCCTTCCGGCTCGCAGTTCTCGGTGCACGGCTCCTTCAGCGCGGAATCCAGTGCGGCCTTGGCATCAAGGATGCCGCTGCCGATCGGGGTGGCCGCCGGGATGGTCACCGGGAACTTGCGCGCCGACTGCTTGAGCAGGGTTTCCAGCGCGGCCGGGGCCAGCGGTTCCTTGCCCTTGGCGATCAGCGCGCTCTGCACCAGGGCAGCCACCGCAGCGACGTGCGGCGAGGACATCGAGGTGCCGCCCTTGCCCATCAGCACCCACTCACCGGCGTCCGGGGTGGTTTCCGAACTGGAACCGACCTGCCAGATGTAGCCGTTCGGGTTGCCGTCGACACTGCCACCACCGCCGGGGGCCGACAGGTCTACCGCGGTGCCGTAGTTGGAGTAATAGGTGATGCCACCGGTGACACGGGTCGCACCCACCGCCACCACGTTGTTGCAGCTGGCCGGACGGTACTTGGACGCGTTGTCGGTTTCATTGCCGGCCGCGACCACCACCAGGGTGCCGCGCGAGACGGCGCCGTTGATCGCGTCCTGGTAGGCGGCATCGCAGGCGCCACCACCACCCAGGCTCATGTTGATGATTTCCGCCGGATTGGTGTTGGCCGGAATGCCCGGCACGGTGCCGCCCGACGCCCAGGTGATGGCGTCGCTGATGTCGGCCAGGGTGCCGCCGCACTTGCCCAGCACGCGCACCGGCAACACCTTGGCCTTGTAGGCCAGGCCTGCCAGGGCACTGCCGTTGTTGGTCACCTCGGCAATGGTGCCGGCCACGTGCGTGCCGTGCCAGGAACTGCCTTCCGGTTCGGAACCGGTGTAGCACTCGTTGGCCGTTTCCACCCAGTCGCCGTAGTCGGTGGCACCCGGTGCACGGCCATCGTTCGGGCGGCGCGAGGATTCCTTGTCACTGATGAAATCGTAGCCTTCCAGCAGGTTGCTGCCGAAATCCGGCACGCCCGGCAGGATGCCGGTATCGAGCACGGCGACCACGATGCCCTCGCCCTGCGAGAGATCCCACGCGGCCGGTGCATTCACACCACCGGTGGCGTTGAAGAAATTCCACTGGTACTGCGCGTAGTTGGGATCGTTGGGCACCAGTGCCGGCTGCGCATTGGTGGCACGCAGGTCCGAGCGCTGCAGGCGCACGTTGGCCACCGCGTACTGCACCGACGGATCGGCATTCAGTTCAGCCAGCACCTTCTGCATGTCGGCCGAGCCCAGCCGGGACTTCAGGCGGATCAGGTCGCCACCGGTACCGAGCTTGCGCTCCACCAGCGGGGAAAGTGCCGCAGCACGGCTGGTGGTGCCGCTGCTGACGATGGCACGCGACAGTGCCGACTGCACGACCGAGAGCTTGGTCGAACGATCGCTGGCGGCCGCGGTGCCGTTGCGGTACTTCACGATGATGCCGTCCACGCTCTGCTGGGCAGTGCTGGCCACGCGCGCCGGTTCCTTGGCCACGCCCGGCTTGGCCGCATGCGCCGCACCGACGCCGACAGTCAGCGACAACACGGCGGCAGCCAGCACATTGATGCGAAGGGTCTGCTTCTTGGTCACGTTCGAAATCCTCTTCAAGGTCATGGTTGAGCTTTCCTTCTCCGCCCGTTGCACGGACGGAGCTCACTACGGCCATCACTCCCTGCGACTGCCCTGGCTGGCCCACCAGGGTTGCCATGCCACGCCCCTTTGGCGCTCACTGCTCGACGTGCCGATGGATTGCCCACCGGCACGTTGTTGCGCACTTACCAGCCGAAGCCGGCACCGACGCCGACCGAGCTGTCATCACTGCTGAAGGCACCACCGACGGTGACCGTGGCGCGATCGCTGATCGCACGCTGGTAGCCCAGCGACATGGCCGACTCGCCGCCCTGGAAACCGATGCCGACGCCGACCCGGTTCTGGGTGCGGATGCCGGCGGCACTGGTGGCCATGTTGAGCATCGCTGCGCTCATCGCGCCCTGGCGGTCGATGCGGCGATCCATGTGGCGCAGGCGCCCATCGACTTCACCCTTGAACACATCGAAGCTGTCGGTGACTGCCTGCACGCGGCTGTCGGTGTAGCTGTTGGCGGTGGTGATGCCACGATCCAGCTGGCCCTTGTTGACCGCATCGGTTGCGGTGGTGCCGGCCGCCACGTTGGTGACCTGGCGTTCGTTGCCCTCACTGCCGACCGAGACGGTGTTGGCGCGATCGGCAACCGAGCCCTGGCCCAGCGCCACCGCATTGGCCGCCGTTGCACTCGCGCCCTGGCCGACAGCGGTGGACGATGCACCGCTGGCGACTGCGCCATCGCCCATCGCGACGGCGTTGACGCCACCGCCTGCGACCAGTGCTGGCTGAGCACTGCCTGCGCTGGCGGCGGTCGGCGTGCCCTGCACACGGGCCGTTGCCGATCCGCCATCCGCCAGGCTCGCGTCGGTGGCAGCCGACGCCGTGGCCACGTTGGACGCATCTGCGTCCAGCGGAGCGGCCATCGAACGCAGGCTGGCCGCGCCGGAACGCGTGCCGCTGGCGGTGCGACGATCGATCTCGCTGACCTTGCGGTCCAATGCGCCCAGCGCGTCGCCGACGTTGCTGTAGGTGGCCCCCTGGATCACATAGTTCGGCGCGACGAACACGCCCTGCATGCCGACGCTGGCACCGCCGCCGAGGAAGCTGGCGGCATCGCTGAGCGACTGGAACAGCTGCCCACCGTTGATCGCCTGGCGGCTGCCAGAGGCGATGCTGCCGGCGCCGACGTTGTCGATGGTGGTGCCCTGGATACCGGCCAGGGTCAGGCGGTCACGGCTGGCATCGTCGTAGCCGACCGAGCTGGCCGCGCTGGTTTCAACGGTGGCGATGCGCGAGTCGAAATCACCGACCCGGGTTTCCACCGCACCCACGCGCTGGTTGGTGACGTTGAGCTGTGAACCGGTCACGGCGTCACTGCTGCCGGCGGCGATGCGGCCATCGGCAACGTTGACGATGCGGCGCGTAGCAGGACCATCAGTGCCGTTGCCGCCGCCGACCGACACCACGTTTGCATCCACCGCACGCGCGCCGGCACCGAGTGCCACTGAGTTGCTGCCGGTGACGGCGGCATTGGCGCCTACGGCCAGTGATGCGTTGCCGACGGCGCTGGCGTTGCTGCCCAGTGCATTGCTGCGGTTGCCACTGGCAGTGGCACTGGAGCCCACCGCCACTGCGTTGGTACCGCTGGCAGTGGCGGTGCCGCTGCCGTTGGCACGGAAGTGCCTGCTGGTGGCGTCGGCGGTGGAGGCCACCGCATCCAGCTGGCCCTTGTTCACCGCATCGTTGGCCTGGGTACCGGCGGCCACGTTGGTCACCTGGCGGTTGATCGCGCTGTGGCTGACTCCGGCAGCATCGACCCACTCCTGCGCCGCACCCACCGATACCGCGTTGGCACGGTCGGCCAGCGAGCCTGCACCGAGCGCCACGCTGTTGTCGGCGTCTTTGGTGGTCCAGGTATTGCTGCCCAGCACGGTGGCATTGGTGGCCTGCGCATAGCTGTTGTAGCCGACCACGGTGGCACCGTCCTCGGTGGCCCATGCCTCGCTGCCGATCGCGGTGGTGTACTGGCCCGTGCCGACGCTGTTGGCGTCCTGTCCGGCCAGCGCGTTGAAGCCGACCGCCACGCCATTGAGCCCGGTGGTGGCATTGTTGCCCAGTGCGGTACCGAACTGGCCGGCGCGCGCCTGCACGCCGAAACCAGCACCGGCGATCTGCGCGACGGTGCCCTGGCCCACGGCTGTGGACACTTCGGCGGCCTGCGCGCCACTGCCCAGCGCGGTGCCGAAGAAGGCGGACGTGGCACCGGCGCCGTAGGCGGTGGACTGCCAGCCGTTGGCCGACGAGAAGTTGCCGACGGCGGTGGCTTCGCGACCATCAGCGGTTGCGCCATAACCGACGGCGGTTGCGGCCAGCCCGTTGGCCTGGGCGATGCCGCCGACGGCGACCGCACCGATGCCCTGCGCCTGGGACTGCGCACCGAGGGCCACACTGGCCGGGCCTGCGCTGCTGCTTTCCACGCCGATGGAAATCGCGCCACCGGCCGTGCTGCTGGCGCTGCTGCCGATCGCCACACCGTCTTCACCACTGGCCAGCGCATTGAAGCCGACGGCGGTGGCGTTGGCCGCGACCGCGGTGGCACCACTGCCGAGCGCACTGGCGCCATTGCCGATCGCATTGGCCGCTTCACCGGCCGCCAGCGCATTGTCACCTTCGACGTAGGCACCGGCGTCGCTGTCGGCACTGCCGCTGGCCTGGAAGTGCTTGCTGGTCTTGTCGGCGACACTGGCCACGGCATCCAGCTGGCCCTTGTTCACTGCATCGGTGGTCTCGGTGCCGGCGGCAACATGGGTGACCTGGCGTTCACCGCCCGCGCTGCCGACGGCCACCGTGTTGTCACGGTCGGCCTTCGAACCCGCGCCGAGGGCGACACTGTTGACACCGTTGGCGGTCGCGCTGGCACCCAGGGCGGTGCTGTCAGCCGCATCGGCCCATGCATTCCAGCCGATCGCGGTGGCGTAGTCATCGGTCGCCCAGGCACCGGCACCGAAGGCCGCCGCACCGGTACCGCTGGCACGCGACGGGATCAGGCCGAAGAAGGTGCTGCCGCCGATGGCGACACTCTCTGCGCCACTGGCTTCGCTGGACTGGCCGACGGCTACGGCGCCGCTGCCTGCTGCCGCCGCTCCGAAGCCGACAGCCGTGGTGTTGGCACCGGTCGCTGCCGAGCCGTAGCCCAGCGCGGTGCCGAGGCGGCCGCTGGCTTCGCTGTAGCCACCGATGGCGGTGGTGCCATCGGCCGAAGCGGCACTGCGGAAACCGCTGGCCAGCGACTGCGCACCGCTGGCGACGGCTTCCGCACCGTTGGCGGTGCTGTAGACGCCGCTGGCCTGTGCCGCGGTGCCGGTAGCGGTGGCGCTGATGCCACTGGCTACCGCGCCGTTGCCGAGTGCGGCACTGTCTTCACCGGTGGCCTGCGCGTTGCTGCCCACCGCAGCCGCATTGCTGCCCGTGGCCAGCGAGTTGATGCCCACGGCGGTCGCGTTGGCGGCCACGGCCGTGGCACCACTGCCGAGCGCGGTGGCGCCATTGCCGATCGCATTGGCCGCTTCACCGGCAGCCAGTGCGTTGTCGCCTTCCACATAGGCACCGGCATCGCTGTCGGCGCTGCCGCTGGCCTGGAAGTACTTGCTGGTCTTGTCCGCCGTTGCAGCGACAGCATCGAGCTGGTTCTTGTTGACCGCATCGGTGCCTTCGGTGCCAGCCGCCACGTGGGTCACCTGGCGTTCGCTGCCGGCACTGCCGACGGCCACCGTGTTGTCACGGTCGGCCTTGGAGCCTGCGCCCAGGGCGACGCTGTTGGCACCGTTGGCGGTAGCGCTGGCGCCCAGTGCCGTCGACTCGGCGCCATCGGCCCACGAATTCCAGCCGATTGCAGTGGCGTAGTCGTCGGTGGCCCAGGCACCGGCACCGAACGCCGCTGCGCCGTAGCCACTGGCACGTGATGGCACCAGGCCGAAGAAGGTGCTGCCACCAATGGCCACGCTCTCATCGCCGCTGGCTTCGCTGGAATCACCCATCGCCACCGAGCTGGCGCCCGACGCCGCAGCGAACACGCCGGCAGCGGTGCTGTTGGCACCACTGGCCACGGTGCCATAGCCCAGCGCCGAGCCGAGGCGACCGCTGGCTTCGCTGTAGCCGCCGACTGCGGTGGTGCCGTCTGCAGAGGCTGCCGAACGGAAGCCACTGGCCAGCGACTGCGCACCGCTGGCGACCGCCTCGGCACCGTTGGCCGTGCTATACACCGCCGTCGCCTGCGCGCCTGCACCGGTTGCGGTGGTGCTGGTTTCGCTGGCCACCGCGCCGCTGCCGAGCGCCGCACTGTCTTCGCCCGTCGCCTGTGCGTTGTTGCCCACCGCAGCCGCATTGCCGCCGCTGGCCAGGCTGTTGAAGCCCACCGCCGTAGCGTTTACCGCTACCGCCGTTGCACCACTGCCGAGTGCGGTGGCGCCGGTGCCGATCGCATTGGCGGCCTCACCAGCGGCCAGCGCGCTGTCACCTTCCACGTAGGCACCGGCATCGCTGTCGGCGCTGCCGCTGGCCTGGAAGTACTTGCTGGTCTTTGCGCCTTCGGCGGCCACCGCGTCCAGCTGATCCTTGTTCACCGCATCGGTACCCTGGGTACCGGCAGCCACGTTGGTGATCTGGCGGGTGTTGCCGCCGCCACCGACCGACACGGTGTTGTCACGGTCGGCAATCGAATCGGCACCCAGCGCCACGCTGTTGGCACCGCGCGATTCGGCCGCGTTGCCCAGCGCGGTGCTGTTGATGCCCGGCGCATAGGCGCCGCCACCGACCGCAGTGGAATAGTCGCCGGATGCTTCGGTCGCCAGCAGGCCGAACAACGAGCCACCGACGGCCACGGCATTGGTGCCGGTAGCCAGGCTGCCCTGGCCGGTGGCGGTGCTGTAGGCACCGGATGCTTCCGAATCGCCACCCAGCGCGACGCTGTTGGAACCGGAGGCGTTGGCGAAGTTGCCGAAGGCAGTGGCGTTGAATGCCGAGGCGTTGGCGTAACCGCCGATGGCGGTGCTGTAGCCACCGGTCGCTTCGGCGCCGATGCCGAATGCTGCCGAAGCGGTGCCACTGGCCACGCTTTCACTGCCGACCGCAGTGGCGGCCTCACCGCTGGCGTTGCTGAAGTAGCCTACCGCCACGGCTTCTTCGCCGCTGGCTTCGGACAGCACGCCGCTGGCGGTGCTGCCAGCGCCGCTGGCCACTGCGGCCGCGCCGAACGCCGCACTCTGTTCGCCGCTGGCTTCGCTCTCGGCACCATGAGCAGTGGCGTATTCGCCGGTCGCCTGTGCGTTGGCACCGATGGCGCTGGCATTGGCCGCGCTGGCCAGGGCATTGAAGCCGATGGCCTGTGCGTTGCCGGCCAGTGCATTGGCGCCACTGCCGAGGGCGGTTGCGCCGTTGCCGATGGCGTTGGCCGATTCACCCGCGGCCAGCGCGTTGTCACCTTCCACGTAGGCACCGGCGTCGCTGTCGGCACTGCCGCTGGCCTGGAAGTACTTGCTGGTGGTCGCGGCACTGGCTGCAACCGCGTCGAGCTGCGACTTGTTCACCGCATCGGTGGCCTGGGTGCCGGCCGCCACACTGGTGATCTGCCGCTCGTTGCCGACGCTGCCCACCGACACGCTGCGGTCGCGGCTGGCCACCGAACCTGCACCCAGTGCAACCGCGTTGTTGCCACTGGCCGTGCTGCCCGCGCCCAGGGCGATCGCACTTTCACCGCCGGCCACCGTGTTGGTGCCGATGGCGATGCTGTTGATGCTGTTGCCCAGCGCCTGGAAGCCCAGCGCAACACTGTTGTCGCCGTAGCTGAAGGCGCCGCGGCCGACGGCGGTGGAACTGGTGCCGTTGGCCCAGCTGTTGTAGCCGATGGAGGTGGCACCATTGGCGCTGGCCCATGCCGCCGGACCAAACGCCGAGGCATTGCGGCCGGTGGCCCACGCGCCGGCACCGAAGGCGGTGGCGCCTTCCTCGCTGGCAGTGCTGTAGCCACCCACGGCGGTGCTGTCATCGGCCTTGGCGAAGGCGCTGTCGCCGACGGCGACGGCATAGCTGCCGGTGGCGCGCGACTTGCCGCCTGCCGCGAAGCTGTTGTCGCCGGTGGCCTGTGCCGCATTGCCGAAGGCGCTGCTGCTGGCACCGGTCGCCTGCGCGGCATTGCCGACGGCGGTGGAACCGGCCGAGGCGGTGGTGCCGATCTGCACCGGGTTGCCCTGCTCATCCAGCAGCGGCTGGTTGTATTCGTCGTAGGCCTGGCCGAGGCCACCCACGGCTACCGCACCGTCACCGTCGGCGAAGGTATTGCGACCCAGTGCCACGCTGTCGGCGCCGATGGCCGCCGCGCCTGCACCCTGTGCCAACGCACCGGCACCGATGGCGTTGCTGGCCGAACCCGCCGCCACCGCACCCTCGCCTTCTGCGTAGGCACCTGCATCGCTGCCGCTTTCCGGCTGCGCCTGGAAGAAGCGCGCGGTGGTGTCGGCGGTGCTGGCCACGGCGTCCAGCTGTGCCTTGTTCACTGCGTCGGTGGCTTCGCTGCCGGCCGCCACGCTGGTGATCTGCCGCTCGTTGCCGGCACTGCCCACGGCCACGCTGTTGGCGCGCACCGCTTCGGAATTGGCGCCCAGTGCAACGCTGTTGGCACCACGCGCAGTGGCGTAGTAGCCGACGGCGGTGCTCTGCGTGCCACTGGCCCAGGTCTGTGCGCCCAGCGCACTGGCGTTCTCGCCCGGTGCATAGGCGAAGTAGCCCACTGCGACCGACTCGGCACCGGAGGCCTCGGTCAGGCTGCCATTGGCCACGGCCTGGTCGCCGCTGGCGATGGCACCGGCACCGACGGCGGTGGCCGCTTCGCCACTGGCCTGGGTCTGCACGAAGAAGCCCAGGCCCGGGATCAGGTCGGCCGGGCCACCGATGGCCACGCTGCTGGTGCCGGTAGCGTTGCTCTGCGTACCGACGGCGGTGGAATAGTCGCCGATGGCGTTGGAGACAGCACCGAATGCCGACGACTGCGCACCTGCCGCATAGGCTCCTACGCCGTACGCCGACGCTGCGAAACCACCGGCATCGGCGCTGGCGCCGACGGCGGTACCACCGACCCCGGCACTGGTGGCGCCGGTCTCTACCGGCACGCCACCACTGGTGATCAGCGGATTGCCATCGGCATCCACCGCAGCACCGCCGACGGCGACGCTGCCCGGGCCGACTGCCTGCGCGTTGTTGCCGAAGGCCGCGCTGTTCTGGCCAGATGCAAGCGCGTTGTTGCCGACCGCGGTGGCGTTCTGCGCGACGGCGGTCGCACCTGCACCGACGGCGGTCGTACCGTTGCCGATCGCATTGGCGGCTTCGCCAGCGGCGAGCGCGTCATCTCCCTCGGCCAACGCACCGGCATCGCTGTCGCTGCTGCCGGTGGCCTGGAATCGCTTGGCGGTGGTATCGGCTACCGCTGCCACGTCCTTCAATTGAGCGACGTTGACCGCATCGGTATCTTCGGTACCGGCGGCAACGCTGGTGATCTGCCGGGTCAGGCCGTAGTCGACCGCACCCACCGACACGGTATCGACGCGGTCGGCCAGCGAGCCGGCGCCCAGCGCCACGCTGCCGGTAGCCACGGCCGCCGAATTGGAACCCAGCGCGGTGCTGTATTCGCCCACCGCCGTGCTGAACGCACCGACGGCAATGGAGGCTTCGTTGGCGGCGGTCGCACCGCGGCCCAGCGATGTGCTGCCGGGGCCCATCGCCACGGCACCCGCGCCGACCGCGGTAGCGCCATCGGCGCTGGCTTCGGACAGTGCACCCAACGCGGTAGCTGCACCGTTCTCGCTGGCGGCCACGGCACTTGCGCCTACCGCCGTATCGCCAAGACCGAAGGCGGCCGCACTCTGCCCGACCACTACGCTGGCATCACCCAAGGCGAGCGCGTTCTGGCCGAAAGCACTGGCACCAAGTCCTGCGGCAATGGCCTGGGTGCCGACCGCGGTGGTGGCGTTGGCCAGCGACTGGCTGCCACTGCCGACCGCGATGGCGCCCTGGCCTTCGATCTTTGCCGCGTCGCTGTCATCGCCAGCGCCATCGGCCTTGAAATAGCGGCTGCCCTCGGCCGCCGCCTGGGCAAGCGCGGCCTGGGTGGCGCGCGCCTGTGCATCCAGCTGTGCCTTGTTCACCGCATCGGTGGCGGCGGTACCGGCGGCGACGTTGGTCACCTGCCGTTCCTTGCCGGCATCACCGACGGAGACGGTGTTGGCGCGCGCTGCCTTGGAACCGGCGCCCAGCGCCACGCTGTTGGCGCCGGTGGCGCTGGTACCCGCCCCAATCGCCACCGCGTTGCTGCCCTTGGCGCTGGCACTGCCATCGACCGCGCACTTGTCCAGTACCTTGCTGTTGAGCACCACGCAGTTCGCGCTGCCCCCAATCTCAACCGACTGCGCCGCAGCGATGCCGGTCATGCCCAGTCCCATTGCCAAGGCCAGCGCTGCAGCCAGTCGTGCCGGCGCGGCATCGGTCGCACCGCGGCGCTGGTCAACGACCCCGCCTGATGAGCTGGAAGAGGCCAGTTCCGAGGCCACCACCAACTGACCCAATGCTTTGTTCCAGACCTTGCGATAAATCCGATTCATCGGTACGGCTCCTGATTGGACTGGTTTTGGGCAAAGCAACGCCACCGCCGAGCCTTCGTGGCCCAACGTCCCCTGGGGGCGTTTATTCGCGTGATTTACTGCGGGGTATTGCCGAACGGCGCGCAGGGACAGAAAACCGAGCGCATGCGCCGTGCGGTTACTGCGGGATGAACAGATTTGAAACGGGGGTCAAGTGTTAACGTCATCTTTGCGAATCGTCAAGACTTTGACGCAGCAAAAGCCATTGCCGTGAAGCAGTTCACTGTTTCACTTGTTTATGTACGTATTTTGTTAGGTATACGTGATGGAATCTTCACGTATGAAAACGTATGTAACTGATGGCCAGCACAGGAATTTCCGTATTCAAAAAGAAAAACCCGCCGGTTTCCCGGCGGGTTTCCATACGCGATGGCATCGTCAGCTGCGCAACACGTGTGCGATCAGCCGCACCACACCCGTGCGTTGCGGAACATGCGCATCCACGGTGAATCACCCTGCCACTCGGACGGGGCCCAGCTCAGGTTGAGCGCGCGCGGGGTGCGCTCCGGGTGCGGCATCATGATGGTCACCCGGCCGTCGGTGCTGGTCAGGCCGGTAATGCCGTCGGGCGAGCCGTTCGGGTTCAGCGGGTACTGGCTGGCGACGTTGCCGTTGCCATCGATGTAGCGCAGTGCGACACGGGCTGTGGCCTGGTCGACGGCGCTGTCGAACACCGCCTGGCCTTCGCCATGTGCCACCGCCACCGGCAGGCGCGACCCGGCCATGCCACGCAGCAGGATCGACGGCGACTCCACCACTTCCAGCAGCGCGGTGCGGGCTTCGAACTGCTCGCTGGCGTTGCGGCGGAACTGCGGCCAGTGTTGGGCACCGGGGATGATGTCCTTCAGCTGGCTCATCATCTGGCAGCCGTTGCACACGCCCAGGGCGAAGCTGTCCTCGCGCGCGAAGAACGCGGCGAAGGCATCGCGCAGCGCAGTGCGCTCGAGGATCGAGGTCGCCCAGCCGCGGCCGGCACCGAGCACGTCGCCGTAGCTGAAGCCGCCGCAGGCAACCAGGCCGGTGAAGTCCTGCAGCGCCACGCGGCCTTCGATGAGGTCGCTCATGTGCACGTCGAACGCGCGGAAGCCGGCACGTTCGAAGGCGTTGGCCATTTCGATCTGGCCGTTGACGCCCTGTTCGCGCAGGATCGCAACGCGCGGACGCGCCCCGGTCTGCACGAACGGTGCGGCAACATCCTCATTGGGATCGAAGCTCAACTTCGGCTTCAGGCCCGGCGCGGTAAAGGCGCGGGCGATCTCGCGCTCGGCATCGGCGTTGGCCGGATTGTCGCGGCGCTTCTGCATGGCGTGGGTGACCGACCACCAGGCATCGAACAGCGCTTCCCAGCGCCATTCGGCCAGCGAATCACCACCCAGCGACACCCGCACCACCGGCGCAGTGGTCGGCTTGGCGATGCGCTGTGCGCACTCGGTCAGCGCATGGCGCTCGACCAGGTCGGCGAACGCGGCGCGGTCTTCGCGGGCGATCTGCACAACGGCGCCCAGCTCTTCATTGAACAGGCTGCGGAACGGGTCATCGCCCCAGGCATCGAGGGTGATGTCCAGGCCCAGGCGCGAGGTGAAGGCCATTTCGCACAGCGCGGCGAACGCACCACCGTCGCTGCGGTCGTGGTACGCGCGCAGCAGGCCGGCCTGGCGTGCATCGCGGATCAGCTCGAAGAAACCACGCAGCCGCTGCGGGTCGTCCAGGTCCGGGGCGGCACCGGCGAAGGCCGGCAGGTCGCCGTGGTCGGCATGCACCTGGGCCAGGATCGAACCGCCCAGGCGCTGCTTGCCGGCACCGAGGCCGATCAACCACAGCTCGCTGTCGATATCGCGGTCCAGCAGCGGGGTCAACTGCTGGCGCGCATCGGCCACCGGCGCGAACGCGGTGATGACCAGCGACACCGGCGACACGCTCTTGTGTGCCTGTCCCTGGTCGTGCCACTGCGCCTGCATCGACAGCGAGTCCTTGCCCACCGGGATGCTGATGTCCAGCTGCGGGCACAGTTCCATGCCCACCGCCTTCACCGCGTCGTACAGCAGCGCGTCTTCGCCCGGGTGGCCTGCAGCGGCCATCCAGTTCGCCGACAACTTGATTTCATCGAGCGCGTCGACCGGGGCTGCGCACAGGTTGGTCAGCGCTTCGCCAACGGCCATGCGGGCCGAGGCCGCCGCGTCCAGCAGCGCCAGCGGCGTGCGTTCGCCCAGTGCCATCGCCTCGCCGGCCACACCGTCGAAATCGGCCAGGGTGATCGCAACGTCGGCCACCGGCAGCTGCCACGGGCCGACCATCTGCTCGCGCGCGGTCAGGCCGCCCACGCTGCGGTCGCCGATGGTGACCAGGAAGTTCTTGGAGGCCACGGTCGGGTGTGCGAGCACGCGCAGCCCGGCTTCCTGCAGATCCAGGCCACCGGTCTTCAATGCCGGCCAGCGCGGTGCCGGCGGGTGCGCGGTATCGCGGTGCATTTTCGGCGGCTTGCCGAACAGCACGTCCATCGGCAGGTCGATGGGCGCGTCGGCCGGGATGTTGCCCGGCACGGCACCATAGGCCACCACCAGGTGTTCGGCTGCGGTGGCGACACCGACCGCAGCGAACGGGCAGCGCTCACGAGCGCACAGCGCGGCGAATTCGGCCAGGCGCTCCTGCGCCACGCCGAGCACGTAGCGCTCCTGCGACTCGTTGCACCACAGCTGCATCGGCGACAGCGACGGATCATCGGTGGGCACCTTGCCCAGGTCGATGATGCCGCCCACGCCGGAATCGTGCAGCAGTTCGGGAATGGCGTTGGACAGGCCACCGGCACCGACGTCATGGAAGAACTTGATCGGATTGCCGGCCCCCATCGCCACGCAGCGGTCGATGACCTCCTGGCAGCGTCGCTCCATTTCCGGGTTGTCACGCTGCACGCTGGCGAAGTCCAGGTCCTCGGCGCTCTCACCGGAAGCGACCGAACTGGCGGCACCGCCGCCGAGGCCGATCAGCATCGCCGGGCCGCCGAGCACGATCACGGCATCGCCGTCCTGCAGCAGGATCTTGTCGACCTGCACGCGATCGATGGCGCCGAGGCCACCGGCCAGCATGATCGGCTTGTCGTAGGCGCGCACGAGGTCGGCGCCTTCCGGCAGTTCGAAACTGCGGAAGTAGCCGAGCAGCGCCGGGCGGCCGAATTCGTTGTTGAACGCGGCGCCGCCGAGCGGGCCGTCGGTCATGATCTCCAGCGCCGGGGCCATGCGCGGGTTCAGCGCACGCGGCGCTTCCCACGGCTGCGGCAGCTCGGGAATGCGCAGGTGCGAGACCGAGAATCCGCTCAGGCCGGCCTTCGGCTTGCCGCCACGACCAGTCGCACCTTCGTCGCGGATTTCACCACCAGCGCCGGTCGACGCGCCCGGGAACGGCGCGATCGCGGTCGGGTGATTGTGCGTTTCCACCTTGATCTGGAACGCGCTGGGCACCTGCGGTTCGCGGCGGTACTCGCCGCTGGCCGGGTCCGGGCGATAGCGCGAGGCCGGATGGCCTTCGATCACCGCTGCGTTGTCGCTGTACGCGCTGAGCGTGTGCTGCGGGGTCTGCTGGTGGGTGTTCTTGATCATCCGGAACAGCGAGCGGTCCTGCTCCTGGCCGTCGATGGTCCAGCTGGCGTTGAAGATCTTGTGCCGGCAGTGCTCGGAATTGGCCTGCGCGAACATCATCAGTTCCACGTCCGACGGCGACCGGCCCAGCGCGGTGAAGCGCTCGCGCAGGTAGTCGATCTCGTCCTGCGCCATGGCCAGGCCGAGGCGCTGGTTGGCGGCCTCCAGCTGGTCCACCGGCACGCGCTCGAGTTCGCCACGGGCCGGGGTCGAGAACAGGGACTGGCCCTGATCAACGCGCTCCAGCACCGACTGCGTCATCGGGTCGTGCAGCACCTTGACCAGTGCCTGCTGGGCGGCAGCGTCTGTCGGCCAGCCCTGCACGTCGATGCGCAGGCCGCGTTCGACCCGGCTGACCGGCTGGCCGGCACCGCGGACCAGCTCGCTGGCCTTGCTCGACCACGGCGACAGCGTGCCCAGGCGCGGCACCACGATGCGGCTGACCGCACCGTCAGCAACCGCCTCGGACTGCGGGCGGGCTTCCAGTATGCGGCACAGGGTATCGACGTCGGGGGCGGCAGTGCCCTCGGCCTGCACGAAGTAGACGTGCCAGGCACCGCTGATGCGCAGGGAGGGAGCGATGGACTGCAGGCGGGATTCAAGACGTTCGCGGCGGAACGGCGACAGGGCGGGCGCGCCCTCGAGGACCATCATGTCCGGGGAACCGTAGTTGGGAAACGGGCCCGACATTGTACCGGAAGCGGGGATAGGCTTCGGCCGGGCGGCGCCCGGCACCCGCCGAAGCCAAGGCAACGGCAACGGCCAAAGCAAAAGCCGGGTTCCCGTGGGATGGCGGGGTGGGTCCGGTTGCGGGGGACGCCGTGAATCCGTCCATGGAGGCTCGGTCGCGCCATCCATGGCGCTCACGCCCCCGCAACCGGACCCACCCCGCCTTCGACAGTTTCCTGCTGCTGTTGGTAGGTGTCGACCTTGGTCGACACGGTAGATCCACGCCATGCGTGGATGCTCCTTGGTTACCGGCCGCTGGCCGGCAACCAGGGAAAGGCCTGCAATCAAACGCCTGAGAGCGAAGCGATCGGCGTTTGATCTTGATTTTCTGTTCTGTCTTTCGTGGCTGGCGCCGCAGGAACCTCTCCGTGGCCGGGCGGGTGGGTTGCGCAGGGGCGTAAGCGCCATGGGCCCGAGGCATGCCTCGGGCGGGTTGGGCAGGACGCCCAACCCCGGTCTTGCCGTGTGCGCAGGACAGCGCACACGAGCAAGGCGCGCCCGAGCCTACAGGGACGTATTCACGGCGTCCCCTGCGCAACCCACCCGCCCGGCCCAACCCCAGAACCTGCTCTAGATGCCAGCCACGAGGGGGCTCCGCCGATGGCTGCCGACCGCGCGACAGCGCCGCCCTCGCCCGGATACCCAAACCATGCACTCGCTCACGGATTGACCACGCAATTGATGACAACGTTGTCCCCACCTGGCGCCGGACTCTCTCCCCGGCCCACCAGGTACCTCCGTCCGCCCCCTCCGTCGCCTTCCCGGGTGACGTCCGGACCCTGCGTTACGTGCGGCGCCGTCTTGGCCCGCGCGCCAACCATCGATCGGAGACACACCATGTACGACCCGCTTGTGCAGAGTGCCGATGTACGCAGTGCCCACCCTTCCCTTCATCGCTGTCGCCCGCGCCGTCTGGCCTGGTTGCTGGCCCTGGCCGGGGCGGTCGCCCTGCCCGGCCTGGCCCAGGCCGCCAGTTGTGCCGGCGTGGCCGAGTGGGACCAGGCCAAGATCTACCGCAGTGGCGACACCCTGCAGAAAGGAGGGGTCCTCTACCGGGCGAACCAGGACATCTGGAATGCGCCGCCGGACCATCCGGCCGGGGCGCCCTACTACACCAACCTCGGCGCCTGCGACGGCGGCGGGGCGAACCAGCCGCCGGTGGTCAGCCTGACCTCGCCGGCCAACGGCGCCACCTTCAGCGCCGGCAGCACGGTCAACGTGACCGCCAACGCCAGTGATGCGGACGGCAGCGTCAGCAAGGTCGAGTTCTTCCGTGATGGCAGTTCGCTGGGCATCGACACCAGCGCGCCGTACAGCGCCAGCTGGGCCAACGCCAGCGCCGGCAGCCACACCCTGCGCGCGGTCGCCACCGACAACAACAACGCCACCGCCAGCACCGCGACCATCACCATCACCGTCAACGCGGCCAGTGGCGATACCACCGCGCCCAGCGTGCCCGGCGGGCTGGCCGTGGGTACCCGCACCGCCAACAGCATCGCCCTGAGCTGGAGCCCGTCCACCGACAACACCGGTGGCAGCGGCGTGGCCGGCTACGACGTGTACCGCAATGGCAGCCTGGTCGGCTCGCCGTCCAGCGCCAGCTATGTCGATGGCGGCCTGACTGCGTCCACCAGCTACAGCTATCGCGTGCGTGCCCGCGACAACGCCGGCAATGCGTCGGCACAGGGCACGGCAGTGACCGCCAGCACCCTGGCCGGCGACGGTGGCACCACCGGCAAGCGGGTCATCGGTTACTTCACCCAGTGGGGCATCTACGGCCGCAACTACCGGGTCAAGAACATCGACAGCAGCGGTTCGGCCGCGCGCCTGACCCACATCAACTACGCCTTCGGCAACGTGCGCAACAACCGCTGCGAAGTAGGCATCACCCAGGCGTCGGACCCGAACACCGGTGCCGGTGGCGATGCCTTCGCCGACTACACCAAGGCCTTCGGTGCCGGCGAAAGCGTGAGCGGCAGCGCCGATACCTGGGACCAGCCGCTGCGCGGCAACTGGAACCAGCTCAAGCAGCTCAAGGCCAAGTACCCGGGCATGAAGGTGCTGATCTCGCTGGGTGGCTGGACCTGGTCGCGCGGCTTCTCCAGCGCGGCGCAACCGGCCAACCGCCAGGCCTTCGTCGCCTCGTGCATCGACGCCTACATCAAGGGCAACCTGCCGGTGACCGACGGTGCCGGTGGCCCCGGTGCGGCGTTGGGGGTGTTCGATGGCATCGACATCGACTGGGAATACCCGGTGGCCTGCGGTATCGCCTGCGGCACGCCCGAGGACAACGCCAACTTCACCGCGCTGATGGCCGAATTCCGCCGCCAGCTCGATGCGGTGCGCCCGGGCCTGCTGCTGACGGTGGCGGTCGGCGCCGGCATCGACAAGATCCGCGTCACCGATCCGGCCGCGTACCACCCGTACCTGGACTACATCAACGTGATGACCTACGACTTCCACGGCGCGTGGGATGCGAAGACCAATCACCAGTCGGCGCTGTTCGATTCGCCGAATGATCCGTCCACCGGCGACCAGAAGCTGTACAACAGCAACGACGCCATCGAGGCCTTCATCAGCCGTGGTGTTCCCGCCGCCAAGCTCAACCTGGGCATCGGTTACTACGGGCGCGGCTGGACCGGGGTGACCAACGCCAACAACGGCCTGTACCAGAGCGCCACCGGTGCGGCACCGGGTACCTACGAGGCTGGCATCGAAGACTGGAAGGTGCTGAAGAACCTGGCGTGGCCGAGCTACACCGACAACACCGCCGGTGCCACCTGGATCTACAACGGCAGCACGTTGTGGAGCTTCGATACCCCGGCCAACATCACCCGCAAGATGGGCTACGTGAAGACCCAGGGACTGGGCGGTGCGTTCGTCTGGGAGTTCAGCGGCGACGATGCGCAGGGCACGCTGACCAAGGCGGTCAGTGATGGGTTGAAGTAAAAAAAAGAGCCGGGGCCGCACTGCGTCCCCGGCTTTCTGTCTGATGCATCCGCCGGGCATGGCCCGGCGCTACCCGCCCATCCACGGTAGCGCCGGGCCATGCCCGGCGGCGTTTCAATCAGCGCTTGGCCGACAGCTTCTCCAGCGCAGCACGCAACTGCGCCGGCGGCAGGTAGCCGCCGAGCTGGGTGCCATCGGGCGCGAAGATCGCCGGCGTGCCATTCACCCCCAGTTGCTGGCCCAGGGCGTACTGCATCGCCACCGGGTTGGTGCAGTTCTTCGCTGCCACCGTGCCACCACGCTTGGCATTGGTCAGCGCTTGGCGGCGATCGGCCGCGCACCAGACCGAGATCATGTCGGTGTAATCCTTGCTACCCAGCCCCATGCGCGGGAAGGCCAGGTATTCAACGGTGATGCCGTTGCGATTGAGCTCGGCGATGTCCTGGTGCAGCTTGCGGCAGTAGCCGCATTCGATGTCGGTGAACACGCTGATGGTGTACTTCGCGTTCGGCGCGGCGAACACGATGCGGTCGCCATGGTTGGCCTTGGCCAGCAGGTCGCGACGGTAGCCCAGCAGGCCTTCGCTGTTGGCCGGGCTCTTGGCGCGGGTGTCGTAGGGCTGCGACTGGAACAGGTAGCGGCCGTCGTCGGAGACGTACAGCAGCTGGCCGGAGACCACCACTTCACGGAAGCCCGGGAAGGGCGCGGCACCGATGTAGTCCACCTGGAAGCCGGGGTTGAGCTCGGTCAGCGCCTTGCGCACGGCCTGCTCGGCCGGAGCATTGGCCGTGGCGGCAGGGCCGGCCTTGGCTGCCGCTGCAGCGGGGGCCTTTGCGGCGGGCGGGGCGGGCTGGGCGCAGGCACTCAGGCTGAGCGCGCCGAACACGGCGGCGATGGCGAATCGGAGCATGGAGCAGTCCGCAGCAGAAAGAAGACCCCGGATTCTGACACAGCCATCCTGAGCGGTCCGCGATGCCGCGCACAGGCCCGGCAGGGGTTCAGCCGCGTGGATGATGGCGGGCGTGCAGTTTCTGCAGGTGTTCGCGTGCGACCAGCGTGTAGATCTGCGTGGTGGACAGCGAGCTGTGGCCCAGCAGCATCTGCAGCGCGCGCAGGTCGGCGCCACGGTTCAGCAGGTGGGTGGCGAAACTGTGCCGCAGGCCATGCGGACTGATCCGCGCCGGGTCGATACCGGCCACCGCCGCGTAGCGCTTGACCAGGTGCCAGAACGCCTGGCGGGTCAAGCCAAGCAGCGCCGGTTCGATGAACAAGGGCGTCTGCCCGTCGGCCAGCGCCTGCACCTTGCCCTTCCCCACCAGCTGCGGTCGCGACTGCTGCAGGTAGCGTTCCAGCCAGTACTGCGACTCCTCGCCCAGCGGCACCAGGCGTTCCTTGCTGCCCTTGCCGGTCACCCGCAGCACACCCTGGCGCAGGTTCACCGCGGTGGCGGGCAACAGCACCAGCTCGCTCACCCGCAGCCCGGCGGCATACATCAGCTCCAGCATGGCGCGGTCGCGCAGGCCGAGCGGACTGTCGATATCCGGTGCCGCCAGCAGCGCGTCGATCTGGCTCTCTGCCAGTGCCTTGGGCAGCAGCCGTGGCAGCTTCGGCGGGTCCAGCAGTGCGCTGGGATCCTCGCTGCGTTCGCCACGCCGCACGGCATCGGCAAAGAACGCGCGCAGCGCCGACAGCAACCGCGCATTGCTGCGCGGTGACCAGTTGTGGCGGGTGCGCCAGGCCAGGTAATCGAACAGACCGGCACGTTCAATACCGGCCAGACCACCGTCGCGCCCGTCACACCAGCGCGCCAGGCCTTCAAGGTCGCGGCGATAGCTGTCCAGGGTGGCGCGGGCCAGACCGTGCTCGGCCCAGATCGCATCGAGGAAGCGCTGGATGCGCTGGCTGTCCTCGCCGCGCAGCTCGGGCAATTGCTGGACCAGCTGACGACGTTCGGCGGGGGTGGAAGTGACGGCCATGCACGCAGGATACGAGGCCAACTGCGGGCACGGCCAGCATTGCGTATGCTCGGCACATGTCGAGCCCCGCCACCGATGCGGCCCACGTCGCCGCTGATACGCCCCGCCCGCGCGCGCTGCTGCTGTGGCGCCTGCTGGCGATGATCTATGACGCGCTGCCGGTGCTGGCCTTGTGGATGCTGGCCGGCACGGCCTTCACCCTGGCCTATACGTTCAGTGGCCATGCGCAGCGCGACAACATCGCGCCTTTCAGTGCCTGGCAATGGCTGTTGTGGGCGGTGTGCTGGGCCATGACCGGGTGGTATGCCACCGCCAGCTGGCGGCGCGGTGGGCAGACGCTGGGCATGCGCCCGTGGCGCTTGAAGCTGGAATCACGCGATGGCACGCCGTTGCGACGCGGCCAGCTGTGGCTGCGCTTCGCGGTGGCCACGCTGTCGTTGCTGCTGGGCGGATTGGGCTTCTGGTGGGCCTTGGTGGATCGCCAGCGGCTGACCTGGCACGACCGCGCGAGTGCCACGCAGCTGCTGCGGATGCCAAAGCGCTGACCTGTCCTGGCAGCGCCGGGCCATGCCCGGCGGACGCGGGATATCGCACACCTTCGCCGGGCATGGCCCGGCGCTACCGGAATCAGCCCGATTTGCGCCGGAACAATAACCCGGACACCGCCAGCATCACGATCGGCGGCAGCGCATAGGCAATGCGGTAGTCGAACTTGAGCGCACCGGCCATGCGGCCGAAGAACAGCTGCAGCAGCCAGAACGCCAGCGCGAACAGGATGCCCAGGAACAAGCGCTTGCCCATGCCGCCACTGCGCAGCGAACCGAACGCGAACGGCACCGCCGCCAGGCACAGCGCCAGCACATTCAACGGATAGAACCAGCGGCTCCAGTACACATCCTCGTAGTCGCGTGCATCCAGCCCGTTGCGCTCGCGGTAGGCGATGCTGGTGCTCAGCTCGGACACGCTGAGGTTGCGCGGCTTGGCGATGCCGGTCGCCAGGGCGCCGGCATCCAGCTTGGAATTCCACGGCTCACGGGCCGCTTCCTGGCGCGTTGCCGAGCGCTCGCCGAAGGTGTCACGGCGCACGCCGGTCAACACCCAGCCATCCTTGTCATGCTCGGCGGTGGCCGCATGGGTCAGCGTACCGATCCGACCCTCTTCGTCGATCTTGTACAGGCGCACGTCACGCAGAATCAGCCGGGTGCCCTTGTCGCCGACCAGCTGTTCCTCGCCACTCTGTGCATTGAGGAACGTGTCACCTTCGCGCGCCCACAGGCCGGAGTAACGCGCCACCGCCATGTCGGTGCCCCACTTGGCACTCATCTTCAGCGAATCGGCGCGGTTCTGGCCCCACGGCCCCAGGGTCTCGGCGCTGATCACCATCAGCCCGGTCAGCAGCGACAGGGCGATCGCTACCGACACGCTCAGGCGCTTGCGCGACAGGCCCAGCGCGCGCAGCGCCGTCAGCTCCGAGGTCGCGGCCAGCTGGCCCAGGCCCATCAGCGCGCCGATCACCGCCGCGGTCGGGAACATCGTGTAGGCCCGGCGCGGCACGGTGTACAGCACCCACGCGGCCGCATGGCCCAACGAATAGCCGTTCTTGCCGATGTCCTTGAACTCGCCGGAGAAGGCCATCAGCACGTCCAGGCCCACCAGCACCGCCCAGGTCAGCAGCACGGTACCCAGCACTGCCCGGCCCAGGTACAGATCGAAACGCATCGGTCGCAGCATCATGCGCGGGCTCCCTTCGGGCGGGCCATGCGGCCGTCACGCGCGTACATCCAGATCGCCAGTGCCAGCAGCGGCAGGGTCAGCCACCACAGGCCAAGCGCCGGCGGAATCTGGCCGTTGGCGATCCAGCCACTGCCGATGAACATCAGGTTGGTACCGACCATGTAGGCCATCAGGGCCAGCATCATCCGCCCATAGCGCTGCTGGCGCGGAGAACTGCGTCCCAGCGGCACGGTCAGCAGGGCAAAGGCCAGTGCGATCAGCGGCGGCGCCAGGCGACGGTGCAGCTGTGCCTGGGCCTCGGGGCGCTTGTCACCGAACAACGCGGTGGTCGGCATCAGTTCGGGGTCATCACTCTTGCGGGCCTCACTGCCGTCGGGCAGCGCCACGTCGTTGCGGGCGAAGGTTGCCAGGCGGTAGTCCAGTGCGCCGGCCGCCGGCCCTTCCAGCTGGTGGCCATCATCCAGTTCGAGGAAACGCTGGCGGGCGCCTTCGAAGTACATGCGGCCGCTGGCGGCGGACACCACTTCAAGGCGATCCTCCTTCTGCCGCTGCAGGAACACCCGGCCCAGCTGGCTGCCATCGGGCGAGATCGAGGCGACATAGACCACCCCGCCATTGGGCAGCGGGGTGAACCGGCCCGGCTCCAGGCCGGCCATCAGCACGCTGCGGTTGGCGTCCTGCACCATCTGTTCGGCGGTGCGCCCGGCCCAGGGGCCGAGCCACAGCGAACAGGCACCGACCACCGCGATCACCGGCAGCACCAGCATCAGCAGGGGCTTGAGCAGGCGCCGGGGGCCGACACCGATGGCGGTGATGACCGCCATTTCCGAGTCGCGGTAGAGGCGGGCAATGGCCAGCAGCAGGCCCAGCATCAGTGCCAGCGGCAGGATCAGCGGCATGTAGACGATGAACTGCAGGCCCAGCTGCGAGAACAGCAGCTTGGCCGGCAGCCGCCCGTCGGCGATGTTGCCGAGGATGTCCACCAGCACGCCGCCCACGCTGACCACCAGCAGGACGATCAGGGTAGCCAGGAAACTCTGGACGAAATCGCCCAATAGATAGCGGTCGAGCTTCAACATGGGGCGGTGGTTTAAACTCTCAGGTTCGTTCGCGGTGCCGCCCAGTCTAGCGTCTGGGCGTAAACGGTCCGCGATTGTACGGACTTGCCAATGGAATCTGCTCAATGGCTCTCGAATTCACCCTGAACCACCTCGCTGCGGCTTCGGCCGCCGTTGACTGCATCGTCGTCGGCGCCTATGCCGACCATACCCTGACTGCGTCCGCGCAGGCACTGGATGCTGCAAGCGGTGGCCGCCTGGCCGCCCTGGCCCAGCGCGGCGACCTGTCCGGCAAGACCGGCGCCACCACCCTGCTGCACGACCTGCCGGGCGTGACCGCCCCGCGCGTGCTGGTGGTCGGCCTCGGCGATGCCGCCCGCTTCGGCGTGCCGCAGTACCTGAAGGCGGTCGGCGATGCCGTGCGCGCGCTGAAGGCCGGCGCTGCCCGCAGCGCACTGTTCACCCTGTCCGAAGTGGCAGTGAAGGACCGCGACGCGGCCTGGGCGATCCGCCAGGCGGTGATCGCCGCCGACCACGCGGCCTACCGCTACACCGCCACCCTGGGCAAGAAGAAGGCCGACGATGCCGGCCTGGCCCAGCTGGCCATCGCCGGTGATGACGCGCAGGCCCTGGCCCAGGGCCAGGCCATCGCCGCCGGTGTCGAGTTCGCCCGCGAGCTGGGCAACCTGCCGCCCAACTACTGCACCCCGGCCTATCTGGCTGAAGTGGGCGTGAAATTCGCCGGCGAGCATGACGGTGCCGAAGCCGAGATCCTCGACGAGACCCAGATGGAAGCGCTGGGCATGGGCTCGCTGCTGGCCGTGGCCCGTGGCTCGGCCAACCGCCCGCGCCTGGTCGTGCTGAAGTGGAGCAATGGCGGCGACGCCAAGCCCTACGTGCTGGTCGGCAAGGGCATCACCTTCGATACCGGTGGCGTCAACCTGAAGACCCAGGGCGGCATCGAAGAGATGAAGTACGACATGTGCGGTGGCGCCAACGTCATCGGCACCTTCGTCGCCGCGGTCAAGGCCAAGCTGCCGTTGAATCTTGTGGTGGTGGTCCCGGCGGTGGAAAACGCCATCGACGGCAATGCCTACCGTCCGTCCGACGTCATCACCTCGATGTCGGGCAAGACCATCGAAGTGGGCAACACCGACGCCGAAGGCCGCCTGATCCTGTGCGACGCACTGACCTACGCGCAGCGCTTCGAGCCGCAGGCGCTGGTCGATGTGGCCACCCTGACCGGTGCCTGCATGGTCGCCCTCGGCCACCAGACCGCAGGCCTGATGAGCAAGCACGACGACCTGGCCAACGAGCTGCTGGCTGCTGGCGAGCAGGTCTTCGACCGCGCCTGGCGCCTGCCGCTGTGGGACGAGTACCAGCCGATGCTGGATTCCAGCTTCGCCGACGTCTACAACATCGGCGGCCGCTGGGCCGGTGCCATCACCGCCGGCTGCTTCCTGTCGCGCTTCGCCGAAGGCCAGCGCTGGGCCCATCTGGACATCGCCGGCGTGGCCAGCGATGAAGGCAAGCGTGGCATGGCCACCGGCCGTCCGGTCGGCCTGCTGAGCCAGTGGTTGCTGGACCAGGTCGCCCGCGCCTGACGCTGTTCCTGACCCTGGCCGGCAACCGCCGGCCGGGGCCTCGCCGGTCCAGCCGCCACCCGGCATGGACCGGCACCTGCCTCACCTGGATGCCGCCATGCCCCGCGCCGACTTCTACCTGATCGCCAAGCCCCGTTTCCTGACCGAGCCGTTGCGCCTGGTCTGCGAGCTGGCGCGCAAGGCCAACGACGCCGGGTTGTTCACCCTGGTCCTCGCCCGCGACCAGGCCCAGGCCGAAGAACTTGACGAACTTCTCTGGTCATTCGACGACGATGCCTACATTCCGCACCAGATCGTGGGTGAGGACGTGGACGAGGAAGAAGCCCTGGTGCTGATCGCCCCGCCCGGCGGCGAGGCCCCCGTGCGGCCGCTGGTGATCAACCTGCGCGACGAACCCTGGCTGGGCCAGTGCGAGCGCGTGCTGGAAGTGGTCCCGGCCGATCCGGAAGCGCGCGAACCACTGCGCGAGCGCTGGCGCCAGTACAAGACCGCCGGCTACGACCTGAACAAGCACGACATGTAAGCCCTGCGAGGACCCCTTGATGCGCCTGCTGATCGCCCTGATTCTTCCCTGGCTGTCCTTTTTCACCATCGGCCGGCCGTTTGCCGGCATCGTCTGCCTGATCCTGCAGATCACCCTGATCGGCTGGCTGCCCGCCGCGATCTGGGCTGCCTATTCGGTCAGCCAGTACCACACCGACCAGAAGATCCGGCGCACCCTCGGGTCGCGCTGATCTCCCTTCCCGCCTTGATGACTGGTTCCCCCGCATGACCCAACTCGCCTCCAGCTACGACCCGAAGTCCTTCGAGACCGACCTCTACGAGGCCTGGGAGAAGGCCGGCCATTTCAAGCCGTCCGGCAAGGGCGAGCCGTACACCATCCTGCTGCCGCCGCCGAACGTGACCGGCACCCTGCACATGGGCCATGCCTTCCAGCAGACCCTGATGGATGCGCTGGTGCGCTACCACCGCATGCGCGGCTACGACACGCTGTGGCAGGTCGGTACCGACCACGCCGGCATCGCCACCGAGATGGTGGTCAGCCGCAACCTGGCGCTGGAAGGCAACGGCGAGACCCGCGATTCGCTGGGCCGCGAGGGCTTCATCGGCAAGGTGTGGGAGTGGAAGCAGCAGTCCGGTGACATCATCGAACGGCAGATGCGCCGCCTGGGCACCTCGGCCGACTGGTCGCGCAGCACCTTCACCATGGACCCGCAGCCGTCCGAAGCGGTGATCGAAGCCTTCGTGCGCTGGCACGAACAGGGCCTGATCTACCGTGGCCAGCGCCTGGTCAACTGGGATCCGGTGCTGAAGACGGCGATCTCGGACCTGGAAGTGGAGAGCGCCGAGGAAGATGGCTTCCTGTGGTCGATCGCCTACCAGCTGGATGAAGGCCTGAGCTACGAGCACGTCGAGCGCGATGCCGACGGCGTCGAGACCCTGCGCGAAACCCGCGATTACCTGGTGGTCGCCACCACCCGCCCGGAAACCCTGCTGGGCGACACTGCGGTGATGGTGCATCCGGAAGACGAGCGTTACCTGCACCTGATCGGCAAGAGCGTGGTGCTGCCGCTGACCGGCCGCCGCGTGCCGGTGATCGCTGATGACTACGTGGACCGTGCGTTCGGTACCGGCGTGGTCAAGGTCACCCCGGCGCATGACTTCAACGATTACCAGGTGGGCGTGCGCCACAGCTTGCCGATGATCAACCTGTTCACGCCGGTGGCCGCGATCAACGACAACGCGCCGGAACGTTTCCAGGGGCTGGACCGTTACGACGCGCGCAAGGCCGTGCTGGCTGAACTGGAAGACCTGGGCATCCTGGTCGAGACCAAGGCACACAAGCTGCAGGTGCCGCGCGGCGACCGTACCGGCCAGGTGATCGAGCCGTACCTGACCGACCAGTGGTTCGTGAAGATGGACGAACTGGCGCGTCGTGGTCTGGAGCTGGTCGAAGGTACCGATGGAAAGCCGGGCAGCATCTCCTTCGTGCCGCCGAACTGGATCAACACCTACCGCCACTGGATGACCAACATCCAGGATTGGTGCATCAGCCGCCAGCTGTGGTGGGGCCACCGCATTCCCGCATGGTTCGATGCCGCCACCGGCAGCTGCTACGTCGGCCGCAGCGAAGACGAGGTGCGGGCGAAGAACAATCTCGGCAGCGACGTCGTGCTGAGCCAGGAAAGCGACGTGCTGGAGACCTGGTTCTCCTCGCAGCTGTGGCCGTTCTCCACCCTGGGCTGGCCGAACGAGCAGGCGATGGCCGAGCGCGGTTTCGACCGCTACCTGCCGTCGTCGGTGCTGATCACCGGCTTCGACATCATCTTCTTCTGGGTGGCGCGCATGATCATGGCCACCGACAACCTGACCGGGAAGATCCCGTTCAAGGACGTCTACTTCACCGGCCTGATCCGCGACGGCCAGGGCCAGAAGATGTCCAAGAGCAAGGGCAACGTGCTCGATCCGCTGGACATCATCGACGGCATCACCATCGATGATCTGGTGGCCAAGCGCACCGGCGGGCTGATGCAGCCGCGCATGGTCGAGAAGATCGAGAAGGCCACGCGCAAGGAGTTCCCGGACGGCATCGCCGCCCATGGTGCCGATGCGCTGCGTTTCACCATCGCCGCGCTGGCCACCCATGGCCGCGACATCAAGTTCGACATGAACCGCGCCGAGGGCTACAAGAATTTCTGCAACAAGCTGTGGAACGCCAGCCGCTTCACTCTGATGAACACCGAAGGTGCGGCGTTCACCGGCGTGCCGACGCCGCGGACCGATGCCGAGCGCTGGATCCTCTCGCGCCTGGCCGCTACCACCGCCGAAGCGCAGGGTCATTTCGCCGCCTATCGCTTCGACCTGCTGGCGCAGTGCCTGTACGAGTTCGCCTGGAATGAGTTCTGCGACTGGTTCCTGGAGCTGAGCAAGCCGGCATTGAACGGCGCCGATGCCGCCGACGCCGACAGCACCCGCCACACCCTGCTGTACGTGCTGGAAGCGCTGCTGCGCCTGCTGCACCCGCTTACTCCGTTCATCACCGAACAGCTGTGGCAGCAGCTGGCACCGCGCCTGGGCCTGGCCGAAACCACGCTGTCGCTGCGGCCGTACCCGACCGCAGCCGAATTCGAGGGCGATTTCACCCAGGCCGAGGCCGACGTGGAATGGTTGAAGGCGGTGATCAGTGCGGTGCGCCGCGTGCGCAGCGAGCTGAACGTCGCCCCGTCCAGGCTGGTGCCGCTGCGCCTGCTGGCCGGCCAGGAACATGCCGGGCAGAGCCAGGACCGCGCGCGCATCGAGCGCTTCAGCGCTTCGCTGTCGTTCCTGCTGAAGCTGGACAGCATCCAGTGGCTGGCCGACGCACAGAGTGCGCCGCCGGCCGCCGCCGCGATCGTCGGTGAGCTGAAGCTGCTGGTGCCGCTGGAAGGCCTGGTTGATCTCGATGCCGAGCGCGCGCGCCTGGACAAGGAGATCAAGCGCGTGGAAGGCGAACAGGAGAAGAGCGAGACCAAGCTGGCCAAGTTCTCCGACAAGGTTCCGCCAGCGGTGATCGAGCAGGAACGCGTGCGCCTGGTCGACTGGAACAACCAGCTGGCCGGCCTGCGCGAACAGCGCGCGAAGCTGTAACGCCTCCCGGGTGGGTGCGGACCTTGGTCCGCACCGCTGTGATGTGCCAACCAAGGTTGGCACCTGCCATGCAAAACGATGTGCCGACCAAGGTCGGCACCCACCCCTGTCTTTTGGCATCATCGCTTGATGCCGCTTTCCATCTTCCTGCTGGTCCTCGCCGCCGCCGCACTGCACGCCAGCTGGAACGCGATCGTCAAACGCGGGCCGGACAAGTTCCTCGGCACGGTGCTGGTCACCGGCAGCGCTGCGCTGTTGTCTGCGCTCGTCTTGCCGTGGCTACCCTTCCCCGCCGCGGAAAGCTGGCCGTGGCTGGGCGCTTCGGTGCTGCTACAGGTGACGTATTACGCGTTGGTCGCACGCTGCTACCAACAGGTCGACATGAGCCTGGCGTATCCGATGATGCGCGGCTGCGCGCCCATCCTCGTTGCGCTGGCCGGCGCCGTGCTCGGCGAACGCCTGCCGCCGTCGGCCTGGCTCGGTGTCCTCCTGGTGAGCGGCGGCATCCTGTGCATGGCCCGCGGCGCACGTGGCGGCCAGCTGCGCCTGCCGTTGTTGACGGCGGCGATGATCGCCACCTACACCCTGGTCGATGCGCAGGGCGCGCGACTGTCCGGCAATGCGCTGAGCTACACGTTGTGGCTGTTCCTGCTGTCGGGCATTCCGTTGCCGTTGTGGGCGCTGCATCGGCAGCGCGGCAAGCTGCTGGCGTATGCGCGCCGGCACTGGCCGCTGGGCGTGGCCGGCGGCATCGGTACCACCGCCTCGTATGCGATGGCGCTGTGGGCGATGACCCAGGTGCCGGTGGCAATGGTATCGGCGCTGCGCGAATCGTCGATTCTGTTCGCGCTGCTGATCTCGGTGTTCCTGCTGCGCGAGCGGGTACCGCGTGCACGCTGGGTGGCGGCCGCGCTGATCGTCGGCGGTGTGCTGGCACTGCGGCTGGCGTAAACAACGCATCGGTAGCGCCGGGCCATGCCCGGCGAGCGCAGCGGCCACGCGACGCCCATTACAGCGGCGGCATTGTCTCCAGCTCGCCGTCCACCAGCTCGATCGCCATCACCAGCGCATCTTCGCGCCCCTGCGCAGCAGGGTAGTAGCGAGGGCGCCGGCCGATCTCGTTGAAGCCTTCGCTGTGATACAGCGCCAGGGCAGGGGTGTTGGACGGACGCACTTCCAGGAACACCCGCTGCGCGCCTCGATCACCGGCCAGGCGGACCAGCGCACGCAGCAACTGTCGGCCGAGCCCACGCGACTGCACCAGCGGATCGATGCAGATGTTCAGCACATGGGCTTCATCGGCAGCGAGGCTGAGCACGCCATAGCCGATCAACAGGCCATCGCGCTCCATGGCCAGGCCGGGGTAACCGGCACGCAGGCAATCCAGGAAAATGCCGCGGGTCCAGGGATAGGGATAGCCCCGCACTTCGATGGCCATCACCGCGTTGAGATCGCTCTCGCGCAGCGCACGCAGCGCCACCGGCCCGGGCTGGCTGACCGCACTCATGCGGTTCCGCCCTTGCGCAGCGCGCGCAGTTGCGGCCACAACGCGCGCTTGGCTGCGGGGTCGCGACGCAGTTGCTCCAGCGGCCAGCTGTCCATCAGCGTCTGTGTGGCCGGATCGTTCGGATTGCAGCCCGAGGCCCGCAACAGCGCGATCTGCAGGCGGTCAGGCAGGCGCACCAGCGGCTGGCGCGCGTTGCCGGTGGGCAGCGGACGGGCCGCAGCCGGGACGGTATCCGGCGCCGCTACAGGCACGGCATTGCGTGGTGGCGCGCGCTCGAGCCGAGGCTCCGGCGCCGCGCCGCGCTGGCTGGGTGCGTGCTGCATCGAAGGTGGAGCCGAGCGCGCCGCCTCGACCGGCACGGGCGCCGATGCCGTGGCTTCAGCCACGCTCAGCTGCAGTGCCGCGTCCATTTCGGCGGCCAACTGGCCGTCGTGATAGACGGTGTAGCCCATGGCCTGCAGCCACGCCTGCTGGGCCGGGGACCACAACACGGGCAGGTCCTGGCTCACGCCGCCTCGGGCTTCTTGCGCAGGCGCTGCACGCCCCACATCACCGGGCCTGACAGGGCGTACAGGATGCCGACGACGAACAGCACGCGGGGCAGGTCGATCACCGCGATGGCGATGGCGATCGGCACCAGTGCCAGCACCAGGAACGGGACACGGTCCGAGCGCGCGCCCTGCTTGGCCGCGCCGCCCTTGAAGCTCCAGAAGCGGATGCGGCTGACCATCAACAGTGCGGCGACCAGGGTCACCGCCAACGCCACGAAGCGCAGCTCGTTGCCGTTCCAGCCCAGCGTGCCATCGGCGAAGGCCCAGACGAAGGACATCATCAGGCCGGCGGCAGCCGGACTGGCCAGGCCAACGAACCAGCGCTTGTCGACAACGGCCACCTGGGTATTGAAGCGCGCCAGGCGCAGCGCCGCGCAGGCGGCGTACAGGAACGCCACCGCCCAGCCGAGGCGACCGACCAGCTCACCGTCGTATTTCAGTTCCGAAAGGGACCAGTGATACATCACCAGTGCGGGCGCCATGCCGAAGCTGACCAGATCGGCCAGCGAGTCGTACTGCACGCCGAACTCGCTGCTGGTGCCGGTCAGGCGCGCGACACGGCCATCGAGGCCATCCATCACCGCCGCCACGAACACGGCGATGCTGGCGTTGACGAAATCCCCGTTGGCCGCGGCGATGATGGCGTAGAAACCAGAGAACAGCCCAGCCGTGGTGAACAGGTTGGGCAGCAGGTAAATCGTGCGCGAGCGCGGCGGCGGTGTGATCGGGTCCATGGAATCCAGTTTAATCGACTTGCCAGCGCTCGGCGCCAATGCTGCAATCGGCGTTCTACGCCCATTCTGCGGAGTTTGCCATGCGTGCCCTGTCCTGCCTGGGTTGCCTGCTGCTGTTGGCCAGTACAACTGCGCTGGCCGGCCCTGTCTACAAGTGGAAGGACGCCAAGGGCGTGACCCAGTATTCGGAAACGCCGCCGGCCGGGGCAAAGTATGAGACGCGTGCCCAGGCCAGGACGCCGATGGCGGAAGAAGTGGAGGCGGCCAGTGCAGTGCCGGTGCCCAAGGAGTGCACTACCGCTCGGGCCAACCTGGCGCTGCTTGAGGGTGGCGGCCCGGTGATGCAGGACACCGATGGCGACGGCAAGGCCGATGCCGCGCTCACCGCCGAACAACGCGGCACCCAGAAAGGCTTGGCCGAGGCGACGATCAAGGCGTACTGCCCCCCGGCGGGTTGAGGGGGGATCGGCCGGGCGGCGCCCGGCACCCGCCGAATCAACGTCAACGTCAACGTCAAAAGCGGGCATTCCGTGGGATGACGGGGCGGTGTCGGATTGCGGGGACGCCGTAAACCCATCCGTGGGGGCCTGGCAGCCGCATCCATGCGGCTGACACCCCGCAATCCGACACCGCCCCGTCTTCGACAGTTTCCCGGTGGCCAGTAGATCCACGCCATGCGTGGATGTTCTAAGTTCAATTGTCGAAATATTCGATTTCGACGGAGATTCATCCACGCATGGCGTGGATCTACGTGTCGACCAAGGTCGACACCTACCAATAGCAAGCCACGCCATCCAGATGGATTGCGGAAATCTGTCGAAGGCGGGGTGGGTCCGGTTGCGGGGGTGTCCGCGGCATGGATGCCGCGGCCAAGCCCCCACGGATGGGTTTACGGCGTCCCCCGCAACCGGACCCACCCCGCCATCCCACGGAATACCCGCTTTTGACGTTGACGTTGATTCGGCGGGTGCCGGGCGCCGCCCGGCCGATACCCCTCCCCCGGCCGGGCTGGCAGAATAGGTATCTCTGCCGTAATCCGAAGCCGACGATGCGCCTCTCCCAGTTCCACCTGCACACCACCAAGGAAACCCCCAGCGACGCCGAGCTGACCAGCCACCGGCTGATGCTGCGCGCGGGCATGATCCGCAAGCTCGCATCCGGCCTGTACACCTGGTCGCCGCTGGGCCTGCGCGTGCTGCGCAAGGTCGAACGCATCGTCCGCGAGGAAATGGACCGCGCCGGTGCCGTGGAATTCCAGATCCCGACCATCCAGCCGAAGGAACTGTGGGAGCAGACCGGCCGCTGGCAGAAATTCGGCCCGCAGCTGCTGAAGATCAAGGACCGCAAGGAACAGACCTTCTGCTACAGCCCCACCGCCGAAGAAGCGGCCTGCGATTTCGCGCGCAGCGAACTGTCCAGCTACAAGCAGCTGCCGGTGAACTTCTACCAGATCCAGACCAAGTTCCGCGACGAGATCCGTCCGCGCTTCGGTGTCATGCGTGCGCGCGAGTTCCTGATGAAGGACGCCTACTCGTTCCACCTGCACGACGAAGACCTCGTGCGTGAGTACGAAAACATGAAGGTGGCCTACAGCCGCATCTTCACCCGCCTAGGCCTGGACTTCCGCATGGTGCAGGCCGATTCCGGCGCGATCGGCGGTGACGCCTCGCAGGAATTCCACGTGATCGCCGACTCCGGTGAGGACGCGCTGGTGTTCTCCACCGGTTCGGACTACGCGGCCAACATGGAAGCGGCCATCGCCGCCGATCCGGCCGCGCGTGCTGCGGCCAGCGAAGCGCTGCGCAAGGTCGAGACCCCGACCCAGAAGACCTGCGAAGACGTCGCCGCGCTGCTGGGCATCGATCTGCAGCGTACGGTGAAGTCGGTGGCGCTGATCGCCGGCGAAGGCGAGGCACAGCAGTTCGTGCTGGCGCTGGTGCGTGGCGACCACGAGGTCAACGAAATCAAGCTGGGCAAGGTTGCTGGCCTGGACGAGCAGCGTTTTGCCAGCGAAGCAGAGATCGCCGAATACCTCGGCAGCGTGCCGGGCTTCCTTGGGCCGGTCGCCCCGGCCAAGCCGATCCGCGTGGTCGCCGATCGCGAAGTGGCGGCGATGTCCGACTTCGTCGTCGGTGCCAATGAGGCCGGTTTCCATCTGGCCGGCGTCAACTGGGGCCGCGACCTGGCCGAACCGGAAGTGGCCGATATCCGCAACGTGCGCGCCGGTGATCGTGCGCTGGACGGCGGCGAACTGAAAATCGCCCGCGGCATCGAAGTCGGCCACGTGTTCCAGCTGGGCCGCACCTATGCGAAGGCGCTCGATGCCACCGTGCTGGACGAGAATGGCAAGGCCGCGGTAATGACGATGGGCTGCTACGGCATCGGTATTTCGCGTGTGGTCGCCGCAGCCATCGAGCAGAACCACGATGACGCCGGCATCATCTGGCCCGACGCGATGGCGCCGTGGCAGGTGGTGGTCTGCGTGATCAATCCGAAGGGCGACGCAGGCGTGGCCGATGCAGCTGCAGCTCTGCTGCAGGAGCTGCGCGATGCCGGCCTGGATGCCGCACTGGACGACCGCGGCCTGCGCCCGGGCGCGATGTTTGCCGACATGGAACTGATCGGCATCCCGCACCGCGTGGTGGTCAGCGAGCGCGGCCTGGCCGCAGGCACCTTCGAGTACCGCTCGCGTCGCGCAGCCGAAGCGGAGAGCCTGGACAAGGCCACCCTGCTGCAGCGCCTGCAGGGCTGATCGGAAAAAGACCGGGGTATACCCCGGTCTTTTTTTTTGCGGCTGGCCGCCCCGGGAAAACCGCAACGGACATAATCCGGTCAAAATGGTCGCAACCGGGCCAGCCAGCCGACAGACGGTGACCGCAACTGTTTGTGCTGGGATTAATTCCTCATTACTCTGTCCTGCGACGCCACGGACCGGCTCGTCCCTGTCCCTAAATTAGTTTCTGGAGTAATCGTTGATGAGCATCGACCTGACCGGCCTGTCTGCACGTGAGCTGGGCGCATTGATCCGCACAGCCAAGAAGCAGCAGACCATCGTCGCCAAGCGTCGCCCGATCACCAAGGTGCGTGCCCAGCTGAGCAAGCTGGCCAAGACCGAGGGTTACACCATCGAGGAACTGTTCGGTGGTGAGCCCGCACCGCGCGCGCGCAAGGTCGCCAAGACCACCAAGGCCCCGTCCAAGGCTGCCGGCCGCAAGCTGGGCAAGGTTGCGCCGAAGTACCGCAACCCGGCCAACCCGAAGGAAACCTGGACCGGTCGTGGCAAGCAGCCGCGCTGGATGGCCGAGCTGACTGCCAAGGGCAGCAAGAAGCCGGAAGATTTCCTGATCAAGAAGGCCTGAGGCCGTCTGCAGCAGGAATGAAAAACGCCGGCGAAAGCCGGCGTTTTTTTGGGGGTAGCGCCGGGCCATGCCCGGCGAGCGCAGCGGTTGGTTTCCCGATCCTCCGGGCCTGGCCCGGCGCTACCGCCTGATCACAGCGTCTTGCGCGCCGGCATCAGCAGGTTGCCGAACAGCAGGCCGGCGACCAGCGCCATCACCACGTTCAACACGGTCAGGAACACGCTCTGGCCGGCGCCCACGTCCTGTTGCTGGACCAGGGTCAGCACGCCGCGCAGGCTGGTGCTGCCGGGCACCATCATGATGATGCCCGGCAGGCGGATGATCGCACCGGGGCGGCCGACCACGCGCCCGAACAGGTTGCCGCCGGCGGTCAGCAGCATCGCCGACAGAAAGATGCCGGCGGGCGTACCCCAGGCATGACCACCAAATTTGGAGATCGCGTAGCCGGCCACCGAGGCGGCGATCACCCACGGATAGTCGCGGCGGTTGGCCTTGAACAACATCGCGAAGGCGAACGCCGCCGTCAGCAGCGAGCCCCACTCCACCCACGGCCCCTGTGGCCGCGAGGCACGGATCATCGGGTCCAGCCCCAGCACATCGGCCAGGGTCACCGCGATCATCGCGCCGACACTGAGCTTCATGATCGTGGTCAACGCGCCGGCAAAGCGCGCGGTGCCGGACACCCAGTGCTGGCTGGCCAGTTCATTGACCGCATTGGTCAGTGACATGCCCGGCAGCAGCACCACCAGCGAGGCGATGATCACCGTGTTGAGATTCAGGGCACCCACGAACGTGGCAACCACGGTGGCGACCAGGCCGGCCAGCAGCGCCGCCAGCGCTTCGGCCGCTTCCCGGCTGGCCGGGCGCTTGTCGGTGACCATGCCGAGCAGGCCGATCAACAGGCCGATGACGCCGGCGGTGGCGATGTCCAGCCACGGCAGCTTCCACATGCCCGCCACGCCGGCCGCACCGAGGGTGAAGGACAGGATGGTGCGCAGCTTGCCGCGCCGGCCCGGATCCTTGTCCAGCTGGCGCAGCGCGGTGTGGCCCTGGGCAATGCTCATGCGGCCATTGGCCACTTCTTCGGCGATCCCGTCAGCCACGCTGAGCTTGTGCAGGTCGTTCTCGCCGGGCGCCAAGCGGATCACCCGGGTGATGTCGCTGGAGCCGATGGCCTGCGCCGGATCGCTGAAACTGAGGATGATGCCGGTGGGGTTCGACCACGGTTCACAATCCAGATCGAGCTGCCGGGCCAAGGCAACCACCGCCGCTTCCAGGCGCTGGGCCGTTGTGCCGTAGCTGTGCAGGCGGCCGGCGATCTCGGAAACGAAGGCCACGCGCTGCGCGTAGGTGGCCTGGGGCGTGGGGATCGTGTGAGCGTCTGCGGACATGCGCCGTAGTATTACCTACGTCAGGCTCTGCTGGAGAAATTCATCCTGGTTCGACGCGACGTGCAATTCAGAACGGTTATGCTGCGACCCGAATGGCCCCCATGACCCCGACCCACGCCCCCCAGCTCGAACAGGACGCTCAGGATCCGGGATTGATCCGGCTGTCCGGCCACTGGACCCTGAAGACCGCGCTGGCCGCGGCCGAAGTGCTGCGTGGCGTTCCGGACAAGCTGACCGGCATCGACGCTACCGGCATCGAGCTGCTCGACTCCGCCGGCGTGCTGCAGGTGCTGCGCGTCGCCCATCGCGCTGACCTCAGCGAAGACGCGTTGCAGTTCCGCGCGGACCACCAGGCGCTGGTGTGCACCATTGAAGAAGTAGCCGACGACCGCCCGAAGCCGAAGCGTGACTTCGGCGTACTGGCCGCACTGGAGCGGCTGGGTGTCAGCGTCCATGCCACCGGCCACAACATCAAGGCACTGTGCAGCTTCCTCGGCGAGAACCTGGTCAAGGGTGCGCGCCTGGTCAAGGAACCCCGACGTTTCCGCCTGACCGCGACCGTGCACCAGATGGAACAGGTCGGGCTGGATGCGGTGCCGCTGGTGGCGCTGCTGTCCTATCTGGTCGGCGCGGTGATCGCCTTCCTCGGCTCGACCATCCTGCGCGACTTCGGTGCGGAGATCTATGTGGTCGAACTGGTGAACATCGCCTTCCTGCGCGAATTCGCCGTGCTGCTGACCGCGATCGTGCTGGCCGGCCGCACCGCCAGTGCCTTCACCGCGCAGATCGGTGCGATGAAGGCACGGGAGGAAATCGATGCGATGCGCACCCTGGGGCTCGACCCCATCGACCTGCTGGTACTGCCGCGCCTGGTCGCGCTGCTGTTGACCCTGCCGCTGCTGACCTTCATCGCGATGGTCGCAGGCCTGGCCGGCGGCATCACCGTCGGCGCGTTCGACCTGGACATCCCGCCGCAGATGTACATCGCGCGCATGCACGAAACGATGGAAGTGCGGCACATGCTGGTGGGCCTGTCCAAGGCGCCGGTGTTCGCGCTGGTGATCGGCCTGATCGGCTGCCTGGAAGGCCTGAAGGTGGAAGGCACCGCGCAGTCGGTCGGCGAACGCACCACCTCCAGCGTGGTGCAGACGATCTCGCTGGTGATCATCATCGACGCCTTCGCGGCGTTGTGGTTCATGCACATGGACTGGTGACATGACTACGCATCCGACCCACGAAGACGTGCCCATGCAGGACGACGACGGCCACGACCTGGCCATACGCGTGCGCGGGCTGGTCAACCGCTTTGGCAGCCAGACCGTGCATGAAGGGCTGGACCTGGACGTGCGCCGTGGCGAGATCCTTGGCGTGGTGGGCGGCTCGGGTACCGGCAAATCGGTGCTGATGCGCTCGATCCTCGGGCTGCGCGTGCCGGATGAAGGGCAGATCGAGGTGCTCGGCCGCGATGCGCGCGCCGACGATCCCGAGAGCCGCCTGCATATCGAGCGCAACACCGGCGTGCTGTTCCAGGACGGCGCCCTGTTCTCGTCGCTGACCGTCGGCGAGAACGTGCAGGTGCCACTGAAGGAACACCACCGCGAACTGCCCGAGCGCTGGCATTACGAGCTGGCACTGCTGAAGGTGAAACTGGCCGGCCTGCCCGCCGATGCCATCAACAAGCTGCCCTCGCAGCTGTCCGGCGGCATGCGCAAGCGCGCCGGCCTGGCACGTGCGCTGGCGCTGGATCCACCGCTGCTGTTCCTGGATGAGCCCACCGCCGGCCTGGACCCGATCGGTGCGGCGGCGTTCGACCGCCTGATCAAGACCCTGCAGGAAGCGCTGGGGCTGACCGTGTTCCTGATCACCCACGACCTGGACACGCTGTATGCGATCTGCGACCGGGTGGCGGTCATCGCCGACCGCAAGGTGGTGGCCAATGCGCCGCTGCCGGAAATCGAGAGACTGGATCATCCGTGGATCCAGGAATACTTCCACGGACCCCGCGCGCGCGCTGCGCGTGGCGAACAGATCGAGAGTGCCTGAGCCATGGAAACAAAAGCCAACTACGTGCTGATCGGCGCGTTCACCCTGATCACCGGCCTGGCCCTGCTGGCCTTCGGCCTGTGGGCCGCCAAGTACTCCTCCGACCGCACCTGGCAGGAATACCGGGTGGTGTTCCGCGAAGCGGTGACCGGCCTGTCGGTCGGCAGCCCGGTGCAGTACAACGGCATCGCGGTGGGCTCGATCACCGAACTGAACCTGGTACCGGATGACCCGCGCCAGGTGGTCGCACGCATCCGCCTGAACTCGACCACGCCGGTCAAGACCGATACCCGCGCCAAGCTGGCGATCACCAGCCTGACCGGCCCGTCGATCATCCAGCTCAGCGGCGGCACGCCGCAGTCGCCGGCGCTGACCACGGTCAACAAGGACCCGGCACCGATCATCCCGACCACGCCGTCGGCGCTGCAGAACATCACCGACGTGGCCAACCGCATCGTCGAGCGCATGGACCAGATCCTCAGCGACCGCAACGTCGCCTCGATCAACGCCACCCTGGCCAACCTGGAAACCATCAGTGGCGGCCTGGCCGACCGCGACCAGGGCACGCAGTCGCTGCTGCTCAGCGCGCGCGATGCCGCGCGCAGCCTGGACGCCACCCTGAAGACCACCAACGGCACCATCGAGCGCCTGGACAAGAACCTGGTGCAGCAGCTGCCGGGCATCATCGACAAGCTCGACGCCACCTTGGCCAAGCTTGATTCGGCGGCCGGCAATGCCGATTCGATCCTTGGCGAAAACCGCGCCGCCATCAACAGCTTCGCCAATGACGGCCTGGGCCAGCTCGGCCCGACCCTGGGTGAACTGCGTGGCCTGATCCGCGACCTGCGCCGGGTCAGCGACCGCCTCGAGAACAATCCCGCACGCTACCTGCTCGGCCGCGACGCCCCGAAGGAGTTCGAACCCAAATGAGCCCGACCACCCTTCCGCGCCTGTTGCTGGCAGCGTCGCTGGCCACCCTGCTGGGTGGCTGCTCGATCCTCGGCAGCGGCGACAAGAATCCCGTCACCCTGTATTCGCCGGCTGTGCAGGTCAAGGTCGACCCCAGCTGGCCGCAGGCCGACTGGCAGCTGGTGCTGGCCAAGCCCAGCGCCGCGCGCATGGTCGACAGCCCGCGCATCAACGTACGGCCGACGCCGTCGGAGCTGGAGATCTACAAGGGCGCCAGCTGGGCGCAGCCGGCCACCGACATGATCGAAGACACCCTGCTGCGTGGCTTCGAGGATTCCGGCCGCATCCACGGCGTGGCCCGCGTTGCCGCCGGCATCCGCGCCGACTACAAGCTGTCCACCGACATCCGTCGCTTCGAATCGGATTACCAGGGCCAGGCAACGCCGACGGTCGTCATCGAGATCAACGCCAAGCTGATCGACGTCACCAACCAGCGCGTGGTCGCCGACCGCACCTTCCGCCAGTTGCAGCCGGTGGGCAGCACCGATGTGTCGGCAGTGGCAGCGGCGTTCGAGCGTGGCCTGCAGCAGGTGGCGCAGGACGTGGTGGGCTGGACGCTGACCAGCGGGCAGAATGACAAGCAGGCGCTGAAGCGCTGAGGTTGCCCGTTTCGCACGCCGGGCATGGGCCAGCGCTACCGCCACCGGTTCCTGGTAGCGCCGGGCCATGCCCGGCGAACCCCGGTCAACGCGGATGGATCCACCGGAACGTCAGGTTGATGCGTTCGCCCTGCACCCGCGCCATCTTCGGCAGCGCGTGCTGGTAGTGGCGCTGGGTGGCGCCGCCCATCAGCAGCAGGTCGCCATGGCCGAGCAGGAATTCCGCCTTGCGCGTGGTGTCATCACGGCGGCGCAGCAGGAACCGCCGCGCTGCGCCGAGGCTCAACGAAGCGATCAGCGGCGCCGGCCCCAGCTCGGGCTCGTCATCGCTGTGCCAGCCCATGTAGTCGGTGCCGCCGCGATAGCGGTTGAGCAGTACGCTGTTGAATCGACCGACGCTCTGTTCTTGCAGGCGGATGCGCAGTCCCTGCAGCAGCGGTGGCCACGGATGCGGGATGAACTCGGCGCCTGAATAGCGGTAACGCGCCTGCGGATCACCGATCCAGCAGCTCAACCGCGGTGAATCCACCCAGTTGCCGAACATGCGGATGCGGTGGGTTTCCCAGGGGATTGCCTGCGCCAATACACGCTGCAGTGCATCGGCGTCGGCCGCTGGCAACCAGCCCGGCAGATGTCGGACGTCAGCATCAGGCAGATCGTGGGGGAATAGCATGGGAGATTCAGGGAGATGGGGCAGCGACACGCCGCCCCGTGGATGCTCAGCGGCGCACGAACGCGACGCCGGTCTTTTCCTTCAATTCATCCTCGCCCACACCCGCTGCAGTCTCCACCAGCACCAGGCCGTCATCGGTCACATCGAATACCGCCAGGTCGGTGATGATGCGGTCGACCACGCCCACACCGGTCAGCGGCAGCGTGCATTCGGCCAGGATCTTGTGTTCGCCGTTCCTGGCGGTGTGCTCCATCAGCACCACCACGCGCTGCACGCCGGCCACCAGGTCCATCGCACCGCCCATGCCCTTGACCATCTTGCCGGGCACCATCCAGTTGGCCAGGTCGCCCTTGTCGGTCACCTGCATCGCACCGAGGATGGCCAGGTTGACGTGGCCACCGCGGATCATCGCAAAGCTGTCATGGCTGCCGAAGTAGCTGGCGCCCGCACGTGCGGTGACGGTCTGCTTGCCGGCATTGATCAGGTCGGCGTCCACCTCGGCCTCGGTGGGGAACGGACCGATGCCCAGCAGGCCGTTTTCCGACTGCAGCCACACGTCCACGCCTTCGGGAATGTGGTTGGCGACCAGCGTCGGCAGGCCGATGCCCAGGTTCACGTAGGCGCCATCGGTCAGTTCACGCGCAGCGCGCGCGGCCATCTCATCGCGGGTCCATGCCATGTCAGTTGCCCTCCGCACGGATGGTGCGCTGTTCGATACGTTTTTCAGGGGTGGGGTTGTGCACGATGCGGTGCACATAGATGCCCGGCAGGTGCACCTGGTCCGGATCGATGCTGCCGACCGGCACCACCTCCTCCACTTCCACGATGCAGACCTTGCCGGCCATCGCACAGGCCGGGTTGAAGTTGCGCGCGGTCTTGCGGAACACCAGGTTGCCGGCCTCGTCGGCCTTCCAGGCCTTGACCAGGGCAACGTCGGCGCGCAGCGCGGTTTCCATCACATAGTGCTTGCCATCGAACTCGCGGGTTTCCTTGCCCTCGGCGACCACGGTGCCGTAACCGGTGGCGGTGAAGAATGCCGGGATACCCGCCCCGCCGGCACGCAGGCGCTCGGCCAGGGTGCCCTGCGGATTGAATTCCAGCTCCAGCTCGCCGGCCAGGAACTGCCGTTCGAATTCCTTGTTCTCGCCCACGTACGACGAAATCATCTTGCTGATCTGCCGGGTTTCCAGCAGCTGGCCCAGGCCGAAGCCATCGACGCCGGCGTTGTTGGAGATCACGGTCAGGCCCTTGGCGCCACTGTCGCGCAACGCGGCGATCAGTGCCTCGGGAATGCCGCACAGGCCAAAGCCCCCCACGGCCAGGGTCTGGCCATCGGCGACCACACCCTGCAGGGCCTGCGCCGCAGAGGCGAAACGCTTGCTGCGCGTGCCGCTGGAAGTTGATTGCTGCATCTCTACTGCCCTACCCGGTGAGAATGCCGCCATTCTAGCGGCACACCCGTTACCGGCTGGGATGCGCCGCAGCATGAACCGGCATGCCGGGCTGCCAATCCGTAGAATGTTCCCTTTCCCGCTTGCGGTGCCCTTGGCAACGCGTGCTGTAGATGGAGAGGACAGGACGACGCATGGCCGAAGTATTCACCGGAGGGGAACTGTCCCGCTGGCTGGATGCCGGGACGCTGGAAAAGGGCAACCACCAGGTGTCGGCAGTGCGCGAGCTGCGCTACCGGTCACCGCTGCTGACCGCCCAGGTCGAGGGCTGGCAGGTGGCGATCGACCTGGATGCCAGCGCCCGCACCCCGCACAGCCCCCTGCAGAGTCGCTGCACCTGCCCGGCTGGCACACACTGCGAGCATGTCGCCGCGGTGTTGCTGGCCGCACTGCGGAACTCACTGGAGGGTGAACCGGGTTCGCTGCGTGCGGCCGCCGATCCGATACTGCCTACCCTGCAGATCCAGGCGATGACGCCGATCCTGCATCTGCACAGCATGGAATACCGGCCTGCCTGGCTCACCGAACGTGACCCCTCGCAGTGGCTCGACGTCGCCACCGTCGCGTTCGAGTACGACGAACACGTGCGATTTCTCGAAGACCCCTCGCTGTTCGTGCACGACGCCGAGGGCCAGCTCTACCTGCTGCCGCGTGACCTGGCCGGGGAGGCACGGCGCGAGGCTGAACTGCACAGCGTCCACCTGCACCGCGAGCGGCAACCGCGCATCGTGCTGGACGGCGGCGGGCCGTTGTTCGAGCTGCGCAGTTTCGACTGGACCCGCTTCCTGCTGGAGGACGTGCTGCGGCTGGAAGCACTGGGCTGGAAGATCGAGACTGACGACGCCTTCCGCCACCGCATCACCCGGGTGGAGGACATCGACCTGGATGTCCGGTCGGTGTCCGCCGACAGCAACGAGCTCGACCTGGCCCTGACCATCGACGTCGATGGCCGCAGCATTGCGCTGGTTCCGCTGCTGCAGGGTGTACTGCAGTCCGATCCGCGCTGGCTGCGCGGCCAGCTGGATGCCATTGGCGATGACGAGAACGTATTGCTGACGACGGCAGACAATGAACGTCTTGCCCTGCGGGCAGCGCGGCTGAAGCCGGTGATCGCGCTGCTTGCGGATCTGTTCGGCGACCGTGGGCAACCGCTGCGCCTGCAGGCGCATGATCGCGGCCGCCTGCAGGCTCTGCAGGACGCTGCGCAGTTACGGCTGCACAGCAGCAACGATACCCGTGCACGCGTGCAGCGCCTGCTGGACGCCCCGGCGATGAGCGCTGTCCCAGCGCCCCAGGGTTTGCGCGCGACGCTGCGCAGCTACCAGCTTGAAGGCCTGTCCTGGCTGCAGTACCTGCGCCAGCAGGGCCTGGGCGGCGTGCTGGCCGATGACATGGGCCTGGGCAAGACACTGCAGACCCTGGCCCATCTGCTGCTTGAAAAGCAGAGTGGCCGCCTGGACAAGCCGGCGCTGGTGGTCGTGCCAACCTCATTGCTGCACAACTGGCAGAGCGAAGCGGCGCGCTTCACCCCGGATCTGCGTGTACTGACCCTGCACGGCCCCGCACGTGACACGCAGTTCGACGCCATTGCCGCCCATGATCTGATACTCACCACCTATCCCCTGCTGTGGCGCGACGAACCGGCGCTGCAGGCGCATTCCTACCATCTGCTGATCCTGGATGAGGCACAGCAGGTGAAGAATCCCAGGTCGCGCGCGGCGGCCACGCTGCGCACGCTGCAGGCGCGTCATCGCCTGTGCCTGACCGGCACCCCGCTGGAGAACCATCTGGGCGAGCTGTGGACGCAGTTCGACTTCCTGCTGCCCGGCCTGCTCGGCAGCGAAAAACAGTTCAACCAGCACTGGCGCCATCCCATCGAGCGCGGCAGCGACCAGCGTCGTGCTCAGCTGCTGGCCCAGCGGCTGCGACCTTTCATCCTGCGCCGGCGCAAGGACCAGGTCGCTTCCGAGCTTCCACCGAAGACGGTCATCACCCGCACCGTGGCAATGGAAGGCGCCCAGCGCGATCTGTACGAAGCCGTGCGTGCGGCGATGGAAAAGCAGGTCCGCGATGCGATCAACGGCAGCGGGCTGGCGCGCAATCACATCGTGGTACTGGACGCGTTGCTGAAGCTGCGCCAGGTCTGCTGCGATCCGCGCCTGCTGCCAGGCGAGACACCCGCGCGCGCTGCCGGTTCGGCCAAGCTGGACCTGCTGCGCGAGATGTTGCCTGCCATGGTCGAGGAAGGGCGGCGCATCCTGCTGTTCTCGCAGTTCACCGGCATGCTGGCGTTGATCGGCCAGGCCCTGCGGGAACTCAGCCTGCCCTACGTGCAGCTCACCGGCGATACCCAGGACCGGGTCACGCCCGTGCAGCGCTTCATGCAGGGCGAGGTTCCCGTGTTCCTGATCAGCCTGAAGGCCGGTGGCGTGGGCCTGAACCTGACCGCTGCCGACACCGTCATCCATTTCGATCCCTGGTGGAATCCGGCCGCCGAGAACCAGGCCACCGACCGTGCCCATCGCATCGGCCAGGACCAGCCGGTGTTCGTCTACAAGCTGATCACCGCCGGCAGCGTCGAGGAACGGATCGCCGAGCTGCAGCAGCGCAAGGCCGACCTGGCCGACTCCATACTGGAAGGGAGCGGCAGCGCAGCACCGCGCTTCGACGCTGCCGACCTGGAGGCGCTGCTGGCACCGCTACCCGGTGCGCCCAGACGCCCTGCTGGGAAACGCAGGACTACCCGCGCCTGATCCCCGGCTGGCCAGGCAACAACCGGGCCGCGTACCGGAAGATATGAGCGCAGACCTGGCCCTCCGCATTGGCGTACAGCGGGCGACAAACCTGTGCAGCACCGGAAGTCAAGTGATCGACCCTGGCCTGTGCGGCAGCGAGCAGCTTGCCATCCGATCCGCTGGAGTGCGCCGCACCAGGAGCCTGCAACGCCGCCGGATTCACCGTGGATCTGGCGTGGCAGGCGCTGCCGGGTCAGCCCGCCAGACTGCAACCGTGGCCGCCAGGAACAGCAGCAGCACGACGGGCTGACGGACCCGGACGGCGCTGGTCTGCAGATGCCAGGCCAGATCCTGCGGCGTACTCAGGTAGACCAGGAAGAGCCGGCGATTTCCGCCATCACACGCTTCAAGCCGTCCTGCCATGCGGGCAGCTGCAGGCTGAAATCACGTTGCAGCCTGCGGTTGTCCAGCACCGACCACGCCGGCCTGCGGGCTGGCGTCGGGTACTCGGCGCTGGTTATGGCCTGCACCCTCGGCACTTCCACCATCATGCCGGTGGCCAGTGCCTCGGCAAAAATCGCCTCGGCGAAACCATGCCAGCTGGTTTGCCCATTCGCTGTCAGGTGCCAGGTGCCGGACAAGCGGCCCGGGTGCTGCAGCGCATGCGCAGTGACATCGGCGATCAAGGCCGCCGGGGTAGGCGTACCAACCTGGTCTGCCACTACCCGCAGCTCGCTGCGAGCAGCGCCAACGCGCAGCATGGTCCGCAGGAAATTGGTGCCATGTGCGGCATACACCCACGCCGTGCGGAAAATCAGATGGCGCCCGCCCGCCGCGCGCACGGCCTCTTCACCACCACGCTTGCTGCTGCCGTACACACCCAGCGGCGCGGTCGGCTCGTCTTCGCGGTAGGGCGTGTTGCCCTGTCCATCGAACACGTAGTCGGTGGAGTAGTGCACGAGCGGGACATCGTGGGCTGCGCACCAGCGCGCGATGACCCCGGGCGCTTCGGCATTGGCACGAAATGCTGCTGCAACATCCTGCTCGGCGCGGTCGACTGCGGTATAGGCCGCGGCATTGACCACGATCGACGGCTGCAGCCGATCCAACAACGCCGGCAGGCTGTCGGGCCGATCGAAATCGGCCACTTCGCAGCATCCTCCGTCGGGCAACTGGCCGCTGCGCGTGGTTGCCACCACGGTACCCAGCGGCGCCAGAGCGCGCAGCAGCTCCTGGCCTACCTGGCCATTGCCGCCGAATACCAGGATCGTCATGGCACGTAGACCGGCAGCCGATCTTCGGCCAACTGATCCAGGAAAGGCGCCTTCTGGTCCTTGGCCGAAAGAATCGGAGCACCTACCGGCCAGTCCACCGCGATATCGGCGTCGTTCCAGCGGATGCCGGCATCGGCTTCGGCCACGTAGATGTCGGTGCACAGATAATTGAACAGGGCCGTTTCGGACAGCACTGCAAAGCCGTGCGCGAAGCCTTCCGGAATCCAGAACTGCTTCTTGTTCTCTGCACTCAGCACCACCGCTTCCCACTGGCCGAACGTCGGTGAGCCGCGACGGATATCTACCGCGACGTCGTACACCTCGCCTTCCAGTACAGAGACCAGCTTGCCCTGTGGGCGCGGCCACTGGTAATGCAGGCCACGCAGAACGCCCCGCGCGGAAGTCGATACGTTGCTCTGCACGAAGCGCTCCGGCAGGCCCAGCGCGGCAAAGCGCTCGGCGTTCCAGGTTTCAAAGAAATAGCCGCGCGCATCGCCGAACACCGCCGGCTCGATCACCATGCAGCCGGGCAACTGGGTTTCAATCACTTTCACGGAACGACTCCACGCAGGGCGAGCTTGTGCAGGTACTGGCCATAGCCATTCTTGATCAGCGGTGCAGCCAGTGCTTCCAGCTGCTCGGCGCTTATCCAGCCCTGGCCGAACGCGATTTCTTCCGGGCAGCAGACCTGCAGGCCCTGCCGGGTCTGGATGGTCTCGATGAAGTTGGAGGCTTCCAGCAGTGACTGGTGGGTGCCGGTATCAAGCCAGGCATAGCCACGGCCCAGTTGTTCCAGATGCAGGTTGCCCTCTGCCAGGTAGCGCTTGTTGAGATCGGTGATCTCCAGCTCGCCACGGGGTGAGGGCTTCAGTTCGGCGGCATGGTCGCTGGCATTGCCGTCGTAGAAGTACAGGCCGGTAACGACGTAGTTGGAACGCGGATTCTGCGGTTTCTCGACCAGACCGACGACCTTGCCATCTTTGTCGAACTCGGCCACACCGTAGCGCTCGGGATCATTCACCCAGTAGCCGAAAACGGTGGCGCCCGCGTCGCGTGCGTCGGCGCGCCGCAGCATGTCGGTCAGGCCATGGCCGTGGAAGATGTTGTCACCCAGCACCAGGCAGCTCGGCTTGCCGCCGACGAAGTCACGGCCGATCAGATAGGCCTGCGCCAAACCATCAGGGCTCGGCTGCACGGCGTACTGGATGTCCATGCCCCACTGCGAGCCATCGCCCAGCAACTGCTGGAACAAGGCCTGTTCGTGCGGGGTATTGATGATCAGCACTTCACGGATGCCCGCCAGCATCAGCACGCTGAGCGGGTAATAGATCATCGGCTTGTCATACACCGGCAGCAGCTGCTTGCTGACGCCCTTGGTGATCGGGTACAGCCGGGTGCCGGAGCCGCCGGCGAGAATGATGCCCTTGCGTTGGGTCATGTCGTGTCCTTGGTTCAGGCCGCGGTGCCGATGCGCTGCAGGCGATAACTGCCGTCGAGCACGCCGTTCACCCATTCCTGGTTGTCCAGGTACCAGTCGACGGTGAAACCGATGCCCTGCTCAAAGGTGTAGGCCGGTTCCCAGCCCAGGTCGTTCTTCAGCTTGGAGGCATCGATCGCATAGCGGCGGTCATGGCCCGGGCGGTCGGCAACGTAGGTGATCTGGCTGCTGCGCGGCTGGCCGTCCGCACGCGGGCGGCGCTGGTCCAGCAGCGCGCAGATCGCCTGCACCACTTCGATGTTCTGCTTTTCGGAGTTGCCGCCGACGTTGTAGGTCTCGCCCACCTGGCCCTTGGCCAGCACGGTACGGATCGCTTCGCAGTGGTCGGACACGAACAGCCAATCACGCACCTGCTTGCCATCGCCGTACACCGGCAGCGGCTCGCCGGCCAGCGCCTTGGCGATCACCAGCGGGATCAGCTTCTCCGGGAAGTGGTACGGACCGTAGTTGTTGGAGCAGTTGGTGGTCAGCACCGGCAGCCCGTAGGTATGGTGGAACGCACGCACCAGGTGGTCCGAGGCGGCCTTGGACGCCGAGTACGGCGAGTTCGGGGCATACGGGGTGGTTTCGCTGAACTTGCCGGTCTCGCCCAAGGTGCCGTACACCTCGTCAGTGGAGACATGCAGGAAGCGGAAGGCCGCGCCCTGATCGGCCGACAGCGCCTTCCAGTAATCGCGCACGGCCTCGAGCAGGCCGAGAGTGCCGACGACATTGGTCTGGATGAACGCGCCCGGGCCGTCGATGGAACGGTCGACGTGGCTTTCGGCCGCGAAGTTCAGCACCGCATCGGGCTGGTGCTCGGCCAGCAGGCGTGAAACCAGCGCGCTGTCGCCGATGTCACCCTGGACGAACACGTGGTTGGGATTGCCGTCCAGGCTGGACAGGGTCTTCAGGTTGCCGGCGTAGGTCAACGCATCGAGATTGACGACCTTGATGCCGCTGGAGACGGCCTCGAGAACGAAGTTACCGCCAATGAATCCGGCACCGCCGGTGACAAGCCACGTGGGCACTACCTGTTCTCCTGTTCGATGTTTCGCCCCCAGGCACTCGCAGCACCCCGGGAGCGCGACAGAATACATCGGCGACCTCTTCACGACTGCCCGCCGCAGGTGAACGAAGGCTCCGAGCGGCCCGTTTCCGCCGCACCGCAGCAAAACCATACGCATTCGCATGGTCGCCTTCGGCCAGTTAGAATCGAGGTCCCACCCCCGAACCGGTTGCTGTGCGAGGACCGGACGTTTCCCGTTACTGTGAGCCGGCCAGCGACCGGCACTACAAGGATCTCGTACCAGATGAAAATCCTCGTCGCGTACAAGCGCGTGGTGGACTACAACGTCCGCATTCAGGTCAAGCCGGACGGCTCCGGCGTGGTCACCGATGGCGTCAAGCTGTCTCCCAATCCCTTCGATGAAATCGCCCTGGAAGAGGCCCTGCGCCTGCGCGACAAGGGCATCGCCAGCGAAGTCGTGGTGGCCACCATCGCCCCGGCCGACGCCCAAGCGCACCTGCGCAATGGCCTGGCCATGGGCGCAAACCGTGCAATCCACGTCGTTACCGACCAGGCCATCCAGCCGCTGACCGCCGCCCGCACCCTGCTCAAGCTGGTTGAGAAGGAACAGCCGGACCTGGTGATCCTGGGCAAGCAGGCCATCGACGACGACGCCAACCAGACCGGCCAGATGCTGGCCACGCTCTGGGGGCGTCCGCAGGCCACCTTCGCCAGCAAGCTCGACATTGCCGACGGCAAGGCCACGGTAACCCGTGAAGTCGATGCCGGCCTGGAAACGCTGGAAGTCGACCTGCCGGCCGTGGTCACCACCGACCTGCGCCTGAACGAGCCGCGCTTCATCAAGCTGCCCGACATCATGAAGGCCAAGGCCAAGCCGCTGGAAACCCTGCAGCTGGCCGACCTCGGCGTGGACGCCGCCGACACCTTCAAGACCACCCAGTACGCCGCACCGTCCAAGCGCAGCAAGGGCGTGATGGTCAAGGACGCGGCCGAACTGGTTGCCGCACTCAAGCAGAAGGGGTTGCTGTAATGAGCAGGATTCTCGTCATCGCCGAGCACCACGACGGCAAGCTCAACGCCGCTACCGCCAAGACCGTCAGCGCGGCCGCCGCCATTTCCGGCGCCAGCATCGACGTGCTGGTGCTGGCCGCCGACCCGACCGCCGTTGCGGCTGAAGCGGCCAAGATCGCCGGCGTCGCCAAGGTCCTGACCGTGGCCAATGCCGCCAACGCGCAGGCGCTGGCCCAGGTACTGGCCCCGCAGATCGCGCAGCTGGCCAAGGGCTACACCCACGTGTTCGGCCCGTCGACCACCTTCGGCAAGGACCTGATGCCGTGCGTGGCCGCCCTGCTCGGCGTCAACCAGGTCTCCGACCTGATGGCCGTCGAAGGCAGCCACACCTTCAAGCGCCCGATCTACGCCGGCAACGCGATCATCACCGTGGAAGCACCAACCGACCAGATCGTGGTCGCCACCGTGCGTGCCGCGTCGTGGCCGGAAGCCGCCCAAGGCGGCAGCGCCTCGGTTGAGGCCGCAAGCGTCGACGCCTCCCTGCCGACCCACACCCGCTTCGTCGGGCTGGCCGCCGGTGCCAGCGACCGCCCGGACCTGCAGAGCGCCAAGCGCGTGGTCTCCGGTGGCCGTGGTGTTGGTTCGGAAGAGAACTTCAAGGTCATCTTCCAGCTGGCCGACAAGCTCGGCGCCGCCGTGGGTGCCTCTCGCGCTGCGGTGGATGCCGGCTACGTGCCCAGCGACCTGCAGGTCGGCCAGACCGGCAAGATCATCTCGCCGGAGCTGTATGTGGCCGTCGGCATCAGCGGCGCCATCCAGCACCTGACCGGCATCAAGGATGCCGGCACGATCGTGGCGATCAACAAGGACGCGGATTCGCCGATCTTCGAGATTGCCGACATCGGCCTGGTCGGGGATCTGTTCACGATCCTGCCGGAGCTGGAAGCGGCGCTGGGCTGATGCGTCTACAGGAATGCCGTGCAATCAACAAGTTGCACGGCATTCCAACATTTTGGAGGGCCCGCAGGGACGCTGGGCAGGATCACTCGTTCCAACAGGGCCAGTCGCTATAATCCGGGGTCAACCCGTGAAGGACTGCATTGATGACGCTCCCGTGTTTCAAGGCCTACGACATCCGCGGCCGCGTCCCGGACGAACTTGACGAACGCCTGGCTCGCCGTATCGGCGCCGGTACTGCGGCGTTGCTCGGCCCGGGCCCGGTGGTTGTGGGACACGACATCCGACTGAGCAGCCCGGCCTTGTTGCAGGCGGCCATCGAAGGCCTGACCGCAAGCGGTCGCGATGTCATCGACATCGGCATGTGCGGCACCGAGGAAGTGTATTTCCAGACGTTCCACCGCAAGGCGGCAGGCGGCATCATGGTGACGGCCAGCCACAATCCGATGGATTACAACGGGATGAAGCTGGTACGCGACGGCGCCAAGCCGATCAGCGGCGACACCGGCCTTTTCGATATCCGCGATTTTGCTGCTTCCGACGCTCCGCTTGGCGACGGCAAGGGATCGGTCTCCAGCGACACCGACAAGACTGCCTATATCCAGCACCTGCTGGGCTATGTCGATGTGGCCAAACTGAGGCCGCTGAAGATCGTCACCAATCCGGGCAACGGCGGTGCCGGCCTGATCATCGACGAACTGGCCCCGCACCTGCCCTTCGAGTTCATCCGCATCCAGCATGAACCCGATGGCAGCTTCCCGAACGGCATTCCCAATCCGCTGCTGCCGGAGAACCGCGCGGCCAGCCGCGACGCAGTGCGTGCCAGCGGTGCGGACTTCGGCATCGCCTGGGATGGCGACTTCGACCGTTGCTTCTTCTTCGATGCCGACGGCAATTTCATCGAGGGCTATTACCTGGTCGGCCTGCTGGCCACTGCCCTGCTCGTCCGCCAGCCCGGCGGCAAGATCATCCACGACCCGCGCCTGACCTGGAACACCGTGGAGATGGTCGAACAGGCAGGCGGCGTACCGGTGATGAGCAAGACCGGCCATGCCTTCATCAAGGAACGCATGCGCGCCGAGGACGCCGTCTATGGCGGCGAGATGAGCGCCCACCACTACTTCCGCGAGTTCGCCTACTGCGACTCCGGCATGATCCCGTGGCTGCTGATCGCGCAGCTGGTATCGAGCAGCGGCAAGTCGCTGGGCGAACTGGTGGCCGACCGCATGAAGGCCTATCCCTGCAGTGGTGAAATCAACTTCCGCGTCGAGGATGCCAAGGCCACCGTGGCCCGCGTGCTGGCCCATTTCGAGCCGCAGCAGCCGCTGCTGGATCGTACCGACGGGGTAAGCGCCGATTTCGCGGAATGGCGCTTCAACCTGCGCAGCTCCAACACCGAGCCGCTGCTGCGCCTGAACATCGAAACCCGCGGAAACGAGGCCCTGCTGCAGGACCGAATCCGTGAACTGACCGACTTGATCGGCGGCACGCCGGCAAATCACTGAGTAAAGGACGCACCATGACTCCAATCGTTCCCGTCATTCTTTCCGGCGGCTCCGGCACGCGCTTGTGGCCGCTGTCGCGCGAGGCATACCCGAAGCAGTTCCTGCCGCTGGTCGGCGATGACACGATGCTGCAGGCCACCTGGAAGCGCGTCGCATCGATCGCCGGTGCTGCGCCGATCGTGGTCGCCAACCAGGAACACCGTTTCATGGCGGCCGAACAGCTGCGCGAGTGCAAGGTCCTGCCGCAGGCGCTGATCCTGGAGCCGGTGGGTCGCAATACCGCTCCGGCCATTGCCATCGCCGCCCTGCAGGCGCTGGCCGGTGGCAATGATGCGTTGCTGCTGGTGCTGCCCTCCGACCATGTCGTGCGCAACGAAGCAGCCTTCCATGCAGCCGTGAAACAGGCCGCGGTTGCCGCTGAAGCCGGCAAGCTGGTGACCTTCGGCATCGTGCCGACTGCTGCGGAAACCGGCTATGGCTACATCAAGGCTGCCAGCGGCGAAGGCGTACGCGCGGTCGACCGGTTCGTGGAGAAGCCCGACCAGGCCACCGCCGAGAAGTACGTCTCCTCCGGCGAGTACTACTGGAACAGCGGCATGTTCCTGTTCAAGGCCTCGCGTTACCTGAAGGAGCTGGAGACCCTGCAGCCGGCGATCCTGGCGGCCTGCCGCGCCGCGCTCGACAAGGCCGCTCGCGACAACGATTTCATCCGCCTGGATGCGGAAGCCTTCGCCGCCAGCCCGAACGATTCCATCGACTATGCGGTGATGGAAAAGACCGCCGATGCCGCCGTGGTCCCGCTGGATGCCGGATGGAACGACGTGGGCTCCTGGTCGGCACTGTGGGAGGTGTCCGACAAGGACGCCGACGGCAATGCCTGCCACGGTGACGTGATCGCGCTGGACTGCAAGGACAGCTATGCCTACGGAAACCGCCTGATCGCGATGGTCGGCCTGCAGGACGTGGTTGTGGTGGAAACCGATGACGCCGTGTTTGTCGGTCACAAGGACCGCGTGCAGGACGTCAAGGAGATCGTTGGCCAGATCAAGCGCGATGGGCGCAGCGAAGCCGCCGCGCACCGCAAGGTCTACCGCCCGTGGGGCGCCTATGACTCCATCGACAATGGTGCCCGGTTCCAGGTCAAGCGGATCACCGTCAAACCGGGTGCGACCCTGAGCCTGCAGATGCACCACCACCGTGCCGAGCACTGGATCGTGGTCAGCGGCACGGCCGAAGTGACGCGCGGCGATGAGGTCATCCTGTTGTCGGAGAACCAGAGCACTTACATCCCGCTGGGTGTGACCCATCGCCTGAAGAACCCGGGCAAGCTGCCGCTGGAACTGATCGAAGTGCAGTCGGGCAGCTATCTGGGCGAGGACGACATTGTGCGGTTCGAAGATCAGTATGGCCGTGCGGGAGTCTGATCAGTGAGTGCACTTGGCGCCGGCCAATCGAGGCCGTTGTGTGTTGATCTGGACGGCACCTTGTTACGCAGCGACCTGCTGTACGAGACCTTCCTGAGGATGCTTGCACGGCAGCCGTGGATGCTGTTTTTGCTGCCGTTCTGGCTGCTTCGCGGGAAAGCGCACCTCAAGCATCAACTGGCCGTACATGGCGCTGGTGATCCTGCACTGCTTCCCTACGACCTGCGCGTGGTGCAACTGTTGCAGGCCAGCAGCGACCGTCGGCGGGTGTTGTGCACTGCATCCGATGCTGCGCTGGTGGACCCGATCGCGCGTCACCTTGGCGTGTTCGACGACGTGTTCTGCAGCGACGGGCAGACAAATTTGGCCGGCCACCGCAAGGCCGAATTGTTGGTGAAGCAGTTCGGGGAACGCGGCTTCGACTATGTGGGCAACGCCCGGGTCGACCTTGCGATCTGGAAGCATGCGCACTCTGCATGGGTGGTCAATGCCGACGCGGGCGTTGCGCGGGCGGCCGCTGATTGTTCGAAACTGGTCGAGCATTGGCCTCGCGAAGGTGGCGGATTGCGGGCGTGGCTCAAGGCGATGCGGGTACACCAATGGTTGAAGAATCTGCTGGTGTTCGTGCCGCTGTTGGCCAGCCACCGTTTCTTGGAACTGGAGACCACACTCAGCGCTGTGCTGGCGTTCATCGCCTTTGGTTTGTGCGCCTCCGGTGTCTACCTGTTCAACGATTTGCTCGACCTCGATGCCGACCGTCAGCACCCCCGCAAGCGTAAGCGGCCGTTTGCCTGCGGCCGTCTGGAACTGCGCTCAGGGCTGTTGGCCACACCGGTGCTGACTTTGACCGGCTTTCTACTCGCCGCCGCGGTCGCACCAGCATTCATGCTGGTGCTGGGAATCTACTTCTGCCTCACCTTGGCCTACTCGCTGCGGTTGAAGCAGGTAGTGATGATCGATGTAGTAATGCTCGCCGCGCTCTATACCATCCGCATTGTCGGGGGTGCGGCAGCAATCGACGTCACCCTGTCGTTCTGGCTGCTGACCTTCTCCATGTTCATCTTCCTCAGCCTGGCGATGCTGAAACGCTATACCGAGCTACGCCTGACCTTGGCCAGTGGCAAACTGAAACCCAGCGGGCGGGGCTACCATGTCGAGGACCTTGGCTTGGTGCAGAACTTGGGGACCGCATCCGGCTTGGCCTCCGTACTAGTGCTTTGCCTGTACATCAACGCACCGGAAAGCCAGAACCTCTACAACCACCCGCTGTTCCTGTGGCTGCTCTGTCCAATCCTGCTCTATTGGATCTGCCGCGCCTGGCTGCTTGCCCACCGAGGCCAGATGCACGACGATCCGGTTGTTTTTGCGGTTAAGGACTCAGGCAGCCTGATCACCGTACTGCTGGGTGGACTATCGGTGCTGGCCGCAATCTGACCGGATGTTCAGGCAAGCGACTAACGCTCCAGCACGAAAATGATCGACTCCCCGCTGCCGGCGGGGAGTAGTGGTCGGGCGAAAATGAACTGGAATAACGTCGGCCAACCAAGCATAAGGACTTCTGCCTTGCCTAACCAAGGCAGGACATACGGAAAATCCCAAAGGCCGTCGGCGAATCGGTGCACGACGCTGAATCCAGCCGCTTCGAACGCGGCCTGCCACTGGGAATGGGACTTCAGGTTGATATGGGTTGGATCGGTGAACGCGATCCAATCTTTACCCTTGCGACGGTGTGCAAACCCCTCGGCATCAGGGGTAACCACCATTGCCTTGGCCCCAGGACGGAGTACGCGGTGCCACTCGGCCAGGACGGCGTCGAGAGCGGGATCTTCGATGTGCTCCACGACATGCACCGACACCAGTGCATCCATGCTGGCATCAGCCAGCCCGGCCATCGACTCATGCACGTCAACCCCTGTCCTGCGCCGCGCCTCCGCGCTGGCCCACGGACTTTGCTCGATACCCACTGCATTGAAATGACGGCGGAGGTGATCCAAGAAGAAGCCAGGACCACAACCGAAGTCAAGGATACGGCCGGGCGGCAGGTAACGCTTGGCCAGACGAGTGAAGAGTCTCAGCGCCGGACGATCGCCGTCCTGCCCGTTACCGCTGTAATACCGCTCGTTGTACTGCTCCGATACCTCGGTCACCATACGCTCCCTATGTCGCGCCAACGCACTCGAGAACCGCTTCAGAACTGCCGCCATGAAGGGTGATGGAGAGGACGCCCGAGCGCAAGGCCCCCCCGACCCGGGAGTCAGAGTGCCTGGGGAGAGCCGCCGTAGCAAGTTCACTGCTATAGGTTTGTGACGGCTGCTTTGGGAGGCGGATCAGGCCGTTGGGTGGGGCGGCTCACGTCCAACCAGCATCGCCTCCTGCAGGTCATAGAAGCGTCGGAGTGGATAGACCCGCAATGCCTGTTCACGTACCCCGTTACGGGTTACTCCATGGCGGCTGGCCATCAGGCGCAGCATTGCCTCAGCCAGCGCGGGTGCATCACCGATGGGCACGACTTCACCGTTACCGGTGTTCTGCACAATGGTTCGAACACCGGGCAGGTTTGAGGCGATTACCCGAGATCCGCTGAGCATCGCCTCCAATTGAACCATGCCGAATGCCTCATAGCGGTTGATGCTGGGAAGTACCAGCACGTCGAGCTGGGAATAAAAGGTTTGAAGCTCTTCTTCAGTGACCCGGCCACGTACTTCAACTGCATCACCGAGAGCAGCGATTGAACCATGGATGGCATCCATGATGCCGCCGCCGGCAATGTTGTGAGTGTCGCCGACCAGCACCAGACGCACCCGTCCGGCGTGCTGCTCATGGACTTGTGCAAATGCCTCCAGCAGCACCGGCAGTCCTTTCTCGGCAACGAACCTGCCCACGAAGCCAAAGCGGAAGACCTCATCGTCCTCAATCTGCGCCACAGGCCAAGGCATTGCCTTCATGGGAGCCAGAACTTCACGCTGTTTGTGCCGAATGCCTTGCAACCAGGCAGATGAACCGGCGTAATCATGCGTCAAGACACCGACCTGACGTGCCCGTCTCACTGCCAGCCAGCATGAGATCCGAGTCACATTGACCGCCACGCGATCAATCAATCCACCGACCACTGCCATATCGCATTGGTAGTTAACCACCAGCTTACGGCTAGGAACCAGCATTGACAGCAGCCCGGACTCCAACATCGGCATGTGCAGATTGACTACATCGCTCTGTCTGGCCAAATGCACGAACTGTGTAATGAGTTTCCAACTCAATACGCCCTTATGCATCCGTGCGAATACCGGTGCACGCACCACACGCACACCATTCATCGCCTCCTCCAGCGGCAGTTCCGCATCGTGCTGGGTAGTGAGTACGGTAACGTCATGCCGCTTAGCAAGATCCTCCGCCAGCATGCGAGCAAACTCAGTAACGCCACTCATGTAAGGCGAGTAATACGTCAGGACGACAAGAATCTTCATGGATCAACTCGCGCTTACCAGCACAACGCCGGCGACAATGAGACCGATACCTGCCATGCGCAGGGGACTGACCTGCTCACCCAGGAACAACACTGCCAGAACCGGCGTCACCACGTAGGTCAGGGCGATCATTGGCTGCAATTTGGTGAGAGGCATGAACTTGAGCAACACCACCCAAGACACCAGCGGAATCATCTGGAGCACGAATCCACACACCAGCGGCGGATTGCGCAACGCTGACTCGAGCAGGGGCAGCAGCCCCTGCGTGTACTGAACCCTCTCCGCACCCATCTTGAGTAGCAGAGTTCCGAATGCTCCCAACAATACCAACCCGAACACGATAAGCAATTGCATGCACAGTTACCTTGAAGAATGGAGTGGAGAAATCATCATCGGGTCACAATGATTCCGTCCTCCCGGAACATTCGCCTCCGGCCTGCCACGATCTCATCGCCGGCCGGGAAAAAACTACTTTGACGCCACCCCAGCGCAGGAACTGGTGACCTCGCGAACGACCCAGAGCGCACCCGGGGTGGCATTGGGATCGGTGAAGGTAATGCGCTGCCATCCCGCGACCAATGGGATATCAATGCCTTCCGGGGCGAGACGATGTGGCTGCAAGCGCGCATTTCCCGCGTCGATGATCACTTCCAGTGAAGGATAGTCAGCAGCATGATCGGCATGCAGGGTCAAATGACAGTCCGTGCCCTGATCAGCCGACACTAGAGCTTCGATCTCAAAGCCAGAAGCGACCGGGCAGCCCTCCGCCTGACACGCAAGCCAACCCCAGCCCGATACAGCAGCCACCGGGCCAGCCTTGGAGAGATCAACCAGGTTGTACTCCGTTGATGGTTTTATCGACTCTGGCGCGTACTTGAATGGCGATTGAACTCCCGTGAAGGACTTCAGCTGTACGACCCAACGTGGATCAGTGGCAGACTTCAGACTGTCTCCCAGCGCACGCCTTGCGTAGCCACCGCGCATTCCCTCTTGATCCAGCTTGGGCAGGTAAGCACGTGACAACCGCTCATGTGCGAGATAAGCGACGTAGTGCGACTTCTGGAATCTCTCTACTCCCTCTACACCGGTATCGTCTATCACCCAAGCTTGGTTGTCAGCTCCGGGCAAATCCCGCTCGAAATCCAGTGAAAGGCCATGCACACCTTTCCAGCCCTCCACAACGCGCATTGATGGACGCGCGTGTTCGTGGATTGCAGCCAGCATAAGCAGAAGAACAATCACACCGTAGACCAAGATTCCCCAGCGCTGCCACTTTCCTCGGTCGGCTTCGCTGAACACTCTGAACAAATTCAACAGCAGCGCCGCGGCAAGCACACAAGCCGCAGGGCCGATCATCTGCACGACCTTGTGTTCACCGTACGCGTAGTCACGGATCTCCACGAACCCGACCAGAAAAAGCGAGACCGCCACCAACGCCAGCAGCGCTGGACGCATTGACTTCAGGTAGACACAACCAACTCCGACGAACAGCGTCAAGGACCATCCGACCAAGAGCATTCCCGGGCTGACGTAGGGGCTGCCGTTGACCACCATCCCAGCGAATGGAGCGGCCAACCAGGTCCAAGGACTGGCATGAAGGTACATTCCTTCCCACGTCCCGCCACTGGCAATACCTTCGACGTCGCTCGCCGACTGCAGCAGTTCGCCGAGCAGGACGTTGGATGCGATGAAAAACGCCCCGGCACACAGAAGTGCCCCTTTAAGGAAGGTGCTCCAAGAACGGTCCAGCAGGGCACCTGCAATCACACCGAAGGCGGCGAAAATCACGGCGGCGGCGGCGGCCTCACCGTAGCAATGCGCCGCCAGCGAGGCACCGAGTCCGAGCAACATCGCCCTGCGCCAACCGCACCGATCAAGGGACGTTGCAAGCGCCAACACCATTGCAGCCGCAGATGCGCCAATAGTGGTCGCGACGTTGCTGTTGATGGCCGCAGCCAACATGCTCGGCGAAAAATAGATCACAACCACAAGCAGCGCCAGCACGGGCAACCACAGGAAGCGCCACTTGGCAGTCCCGACCCTTCCCATTACCGCAACCGGAAGCAGGCCAACACCCATGAACAGGGCACCCAATGCTGAGGCGATAAGCATGTCATTGGCAGCTCGGCCCGCGCCAAAGGAGAGCGCCATGCCCAGCATCGAGTAACTGCCACCCCGATATACCGGACAGTCGATGCCGATGTAAACCGCACCAAGTCGGCATCCGCCTAGATGCAAGGCATCTGAGACCACCTCGGGCTCAACAAAGACCGGGTGGTTTACGGCCCAGCGTGCGCCCTCGAAATAAAAGAGCGTGTCATGGTTCGACGTTTCAACCAGCCAATAGTTGGCGGCGTCCACGCGCAGTCCAACTCCGTAGGCGACAGCGGCAACGGCAGCGGTCAGGATCAACAGCCAGACGAGAATCTCCGCTCCGCCGCTTCGCCGCAGCACGACCAGTCTCAGCAGGCCGCACGCCCCCAGGGCCACCAGCCCGTGATAGACCCACTTGCCCGGGAACCAGAGATTTACGTTGATCACGAAAAGCGCTGTTGCAATAACGCCAAGCGTCAAGCTGGCAGCCGCGCCCACAGCTCCCTGCAGGTCAGCGGGTAACAGCTCACCCTTGTTCGCACGCACGAACAGAGAGCCGCACGTGAGCAACACCATGGAGCATGCGGCGACGCTGAATACCGTCGCCATGTACGGAAGCATATCCAACAATCCCTAGTAGACGCCGTCGACAAAAGCGTCTCGACAGCTTGACAAAATATTCGGCAGCGAACGCTGATGAAAGGCATCTGCCGTGCGGGGGCGGCCTTGAACAGTCGCCTTCCTGCGGGGTTACCAACTAACCGCCCCAGTCGCCTGATCGATTCGAAAGACCGCAGTCTCTTTCTACTGTGTGCGCAGCATCCATTCGAGCGTCTGCTGGATAGGTGGGCTCTGCCAGTCTCCGATCAAATGCCTCAGCCGATCATTGCTACCTCGAAGTACGCGTACTTCGTTCGACCGGACAAAGGCCGGATTGATCTTTATCGAAATATCTTGCCCAGTAATCTGGCGGCAGAGATCGACGATTTCCCTCAGGGAATGTGAGTGTCCTGAGCAGACGTTCACGGTAGTAAGGGAAGCGAGCGGCAGTGCGATGAGTTGTGCATATGCATCGACCACGGCTCTCACATCACCGAAATCGCGCCAGACGTCGATGTTGCCTAGCTCAATTTCGGTGTCTCGCCGCAGGAAATGGGAAACTATCTTTGGAATAAGGTACTTCTCTTCCTGGCCGACACCCGTGTAATTGAACGGACGCGCAATGATCAGCGGAAGCTTTTCGCTCCACAGACCTGCGACGTGCTCCATCGCCAGCTTGCTGACTGCGTAGTCATTTGCTGGCCTGGGTGCGAAAGACTCGGAAATCTCGCCCTCGTAGGCATTCCCATACACATTCGCACTGCTGGCGAGGAGCACGCTGCTGGGCTGATGCCCAGCGTCCTGCATCGCTTGCAGCAGGTTGCGCGTTCCCATCAGATTGACCTGGTAGAAGTCGTCAACCTGACCGTGAGCAACATACGCCAATGCCGCGAGATGGATCACGTGGTCTGGGCGCACCTCGTCCATGACCCGTGTCAGCGCACGAAGATCACGCAGGTCTGCTCGTTTTACGTGCGCGACACCAGCCTGCGACTGTGGCGCGCCATCAGGCAGCCCGACGGCACTGGCCAAGGAAATTACGGAGTAATTTCGGCTTTCCAGCGCCTGCACCATGTAGCGCCCGGTGAAACCAGAGGCCCCCGTGACCAGTACAGTCTTGGGCGCGCCGTCAGAACGAGAAGCCACGCTCGTTCCTCTTGAGATCGGCCTCGACCATCATCTGGCACAGTTGCTCCAACGTGGTTTGCGGCTTCCAACCCAGAATTCGCTCGGCCTTCTCCGGATTGCCGATCAGCAGATCGACCTCAGCGGGGCGGTGGAACTTGGCATTGATGCGCATCACGGTCTTGCCACTGGCCGTATCGATCGCAACCTCATCGACGTCATTGCCCCTGAACTCCACATCGATTCCGGCGCCCTTGAAGGCCATGCTGACGAAATCACGCACGGTCTCGGTGCGATTGGTAGCCAGCACGAAAGTATCCGGCTGATCGGCCTGCAGCATGCGCCACATTCCTTCCACGTATTCCTTGGCAAAGCCCCAGTCACGCTTGGCATCCAGGTTGCCCAGTTCCAGGCAGTCCAGCTGGCCCAGCTTGATCTTGGCAACGGAGTCAGTGATTTTACGGGTCACGAACTCACGGCCGCGCAGTGGGCTCTCGTGGTTGAACAGGATGCCGCTGGAACCGAAGATGCCGTAGCTTTCGCGATAGTTCACTGTCATCCAGTGCGCATAGAGCTTGGCCACGCCATAGGGGCTGCGCGGGTAGAACGGGGTTTCCTCGATCTGCGGAATCGCCTGGACCTTGCCGAACATTTCCGAGGTCGAGGCCTGGTAGAAGCGGATCTTCGGATTGATCAGGCGGATTGCCTCCAGCAGGTGCAGCGCGCCCACACCGGTAATCTGCGCAGTCGTGGTCGGCTGCTCGAAGCTGACGCCGACGAAGCTCTGTGCGGCGAGGTTGTAGATCTCGTCCGGCTGGATCTTCTGCACCATCGAAATGGTGGTACCCAGGTCGGTGAGGTCGTACTCCACCAAGTGGAGGTTGGGGTGTGAAGCCACGCCCAGTTCTTCAAGGCGCCAGAAGTTCACGGAACTACTGCGGCGATACGTGCCATGCACCTCGTAGCCCTTGGCGAGCAGCAGCTCGGTCAGATACGCGCCGTCTTGACCGGTGATGCCGGTGATAATCGCCTTTTTATTGCTCATTCCGATCTCTCTTCAAAAAAGTCCGTTATGGCGGTAGCCGCCAGATCCTACGGGCAGCGCCGGGGGATGGGAACGCGCCCATCGATAGTGATAGGGATGATAGCTCAGGTGCGCCCAGGGGCAGACGTGTCGCCTGCGCCCTCTGGCCGCAGCAGCACATCCTTGAGCTGTGAAGCGCTCTGGGCCCAGGTAAGCCAGGGCAGTCCGTCCGAGCGCGGATGGGTGTCCTCGGCGTGCAGCGCCAGCCACTCGTCAACCGCCGCCGCGATGGGAGCATCGCCGACGCCCCCGAAGTAATGCGCATGGGGACCGGCCACCTCCCTGAATACGGGAATATCGCGCGCAATGATCGGCAGCCCCCGCTGCGCGGCTTCGATCAGCGGAAGCCCGAAGCCCTCACCTTCGGAGGCGGCCATCAGGCAGCTTGATTTGGCGTACACCACGTCCAAGAACTCGTCACTGGCGTTCTCCAGCCAGAACAGCTGCTGTCCGCGCCGCGGGTGCTCTGCCAGCTTCCTGCAGACCGTATCCACCAGCCAGCCCTTGCGGCCGATGATGACCAGGTTGACGTCATGCCCCTTGGCCCAGAGCGCATCGAAAGCGGCCAGGACCGCCTCATGGCCCTTTCGGGGCTCGATGGTACCCACCATCAGGAAGCTGGGGGCGGCGGCAAGGCGTGTGAGAATGTGTCCAGCCTCATCCGGCAGTCCCTTGGAGGGAATGCTCCCGTCCAGATCCGCGCCCAAATGGAACCACTCGATCAGCGCGTGGCTCTGAACCTCGCTCTCCTGCATCCAAGCGCGAACGTCGTCCGCCACAGCCTGCGAAATGCAGATCAATTGGTCGGCGCACGCCAGGATTTCACGCAGCCAAGCCTCATGATGCTGGCCGCCGCCACCCGGCCACCACTGGGGGTGCCTCACTGGCAGAATGTCATAGACAACGAAGGAGACCTTGACGCCGTTGCGACGGAGATGGGCGAACCATTCACTGCCGGCCTTCACGCCTGAACCGACCAGGTCCAACCCCAGGAAAACGTCTCCCGCGTGGCAGATCGCGGGCACATCGGCCTGCGACTCAATGCCCAGCAAGGTGGCCGCATAGCGGTTGGCGCAGACGTAGAGACCCGTATTCCGGTCAAGCCGCACCAGCTGCAGTCGGTAGCCTGCCACCGGTGAGCGTCCCCACTCGGCCAGCACGGCGCGAGTGACGCGCTGAATGCCTGTGCGCAGATCCTTCTCTGCAAGCTCGGTAACGTCCACCAACAACTGGAGATCATCCGCGCAACTGCGGTCCAGCCCGTCGGCCGCTGCCAGTTTTTCGCCTACGCTCGAGCCCTGCATCGATCCCAGTCGAGCGACCGCGCGCTCCATCGCATGCGTCGGCGAAATGCGCTCAAGGCCGAGAGCGGCGACGTGCTCGCAGGCGTCAAGGAAGCGCTCGGCAACCTGCCCCCACGAGAAGGCCTTGGCTCGTTCAAGCGAGTAACGCCGCAGACGCTCGGTCTCTTCGGGACTATTGAGGAAATGTGCCATGCGTTCGCTGATCGAGGCCACATCCTGCGGATCGAACAACGCTGTCTTGTCCGTTGCGATCTCGCGGATGCTCGATGCGTCCGATGCTACCACTGGTGCCCCACAGGCCATCGCCTCCAGTACCGGCAAGCCGAAGCCTTCGTGCCAGGAGGAGAAGACGAACAGGCTGCACTCGTTGTACAGGGCGATCAGCTGCTGGTCTGTGATGTAGTCGGTGAAAACCAGTTCTTGCTCGCCCAAGCTGGCTTCGGCAGCCAGGCGCTTCAGCTCGGCAACCTGCGGGCCGGGCATATGCCCGGCGAACACCAACTGATGGGTGGCGCGCGTGAGTGCGTCGAGGCCGGCATAGGCCTGGACAAGGCGATCGAGATTCTTGCGACGGTCCGCGCCACCGGTGTACAGCACAATACCCTTGTTCAGTCCGAACGCCGCGCGGATGGAGGCGCGCTGCGGGTCAGAGGGCGCCAGCTTTTGGAAAGCACCATCGCAGGCCGCAGAAATGTTGAAGATCCGCTCCTCGGGGAAACCCGCCACCTCGTGGGCTTCCGCTGCGGAGGTCTCGGAGATTGCGACCAGCGCGTCTGCGCGGCTCAGATGCTCAAGCTTCCCATAATAGAAGTCGCGATACCGGGTATTACCCTCCAGGTACACGTTCGCATTCATCAGCGGGATCATGTCGTACAGCGTCACGATCGTCGGCACCCGGCAATGCTGGTTGACGCTTCCCACCGCATTGTCGGCGAAGCCTTCGAACAGGCTGGAAAGGTGCACTATGTCGGGGCGCAGTGTAGCGATGGCCGCCTCGCGGATGATTTCCGCACGCTGGCGTCGTGCTTCGTTGCCGGGCTCACGTTGGAAGACGGGAAGCGGCACATGGAAGACGTGGATGTTGGCCCTCGTCACGACACCTTCGAAAGCGCGCCGGATCTGGTCGATGCTTTCAGGGAATGCGCCGTTCAACAGAAGGTGCAGATCGTGACCTCGACGGTTCCGCGCAACTGCCAGGGCGAGCGACAGCGAGTATCGACCGATGCCCCGGCGCCGGCTTTCGCCCTGAACACCCTGTAGATCCAGAAGGATTCGCATTAACGATGCTCCTTGGAAGAACCGGCTGCAATACCTCGGTAGAACCCACGCGCCCTGATAGACAAGCGGTCGAGGCCCTGACTCTCATTCAGCCCGGCAAAGTCGGCAACACCGCCAACAATACCTTCATGCTCCTTGCTCGCCGGAACTTCGGCAATGATCTGATTATTGACCGCCACAGAGACCAGCTTGGCATGCAGTGGCGGCACCATTCGTGTGACCGCGCTGAGCTGATGTGCCAGATCCGGATGGCGCTTAATGCGGCGCATCACGGCAAGCAGGACGCGACGCAACACCGCAATGGGCTGCTGCAGCAACTGCCGGAAACCACGAAGCGGCCGAGTCAGCCGCCAGGAACGGCTTTGTCGAACCCGCTCCAGCAACGACTCCAGCTCGTTGGCGCGCCCCTGCCAATGATGCAGGGCCCCCAGCACGGAGGCGTTGTCCCCATGGAACCTGCGCGTCTCGGCCTCCTGCACTGCGAGCTGTGCTTTTAGACCTTCCACCATACGCTGCAACGCAGCGACGCTGGCAAGATCGTGTTCACGCGCCTCCGCAAGCAAGGAACCCCGGTGCGCATCCTCGCGTGAGCGATCCAGCTCCTGCCGCGACTGGTCCAGATCCTGGCGCGACTGATCCAGCGCCTGGCGGGCAAGCCTACCCTCATGCTGCTCAGCAGCGAGCGTGCCTTCCAAGCTCAGCATTCCACGCTCAACGGCGACCAACGCGGCGATGTAACCGGTAACTTCGGTCGATTCGCCGGGCCAGCTATTGATCCGCGCAGCGAGTTCCTTGAACGTCCACGCACCCTGAGGCAGCGATAGTGCGTGCGCGAACGCGGCCTGATAGCGCATCGGCAGCATGCATACATCCAGCAGCCCGCGACGTACCGGTAGCACTGGTCCCACGTGGCCCATGAAGATTTCCCGCACCGTGATCAGCAGCGACAGCAGCAGGTCGTGTGGCCAGACGCAGTCCGCGCGCTCCGGTGAAATGGCGCCAAAGTCGATGAGGTGCGCCTGAGAATCCACGTCGACCAGCAGGTTCCAACAGCGCACGTCGTTATGGAAGAGATTCTGCTCTTCCAGTACCACCAACTGGCGGATCAGCCCATCCACCACGCGCTCTGGTGCGTAGGGAACATGCTCCTTCATCATCTCCAGGAGAATACGACCCGGTGTCACTTCCCGCACGATCCAGCAGTTCTCACAATCCACCACCGCCTCCAGCAGCGCGGGCGCTTCCATCGCCTGCGGTGCGTTCGCTAGGAAGCCAGCTTCGTTCTGGTACTCATCGCGATTGAAGTCACGCCTGGTCGAATTCGCGAGCGAGTACTGTTTTAGCATCACATCCTTGCTGAAGAAGTAGCGTCGCGATTTCCGGTGGCTGCTCATATCCATGGGGTGCGACTGGAAGCGCCAGGAATCGAAGGCACGGAAGTCGTTACCGACGAACCAGTATTTTTCACTGGCAAAGTAGAGCGGACGCTCCACGCCGGAAAGGTGGGTAGGCTGCCACGACATGACACGCAGAAACGCATACGGGCTCAGCAGTTCAGCCGGGTGCTCGGGCTGCGAGGGTCCCCAGTACAACGGCTCCTCGCGCACGGCGACTTCGTAGATACCACAATCGATCTTGCTGGCGATGTTGGAGATGATTGCCACGACAGCCGACAACCCATGCTGATGCACCAGATGATGGAAGACGCTTAGGCCCAGGACCAGATCGTAGACACCGTCATTGAGCGTTTCAATGATGTCTTCAATACGGCCACATTCGAACGTGACCCGGGTCAGCCCGGCCTCGACCGCCAGTGCCTGGCAGACGAACACGTTTCGATCGAGAAAATCCACACCGCGGACGGAATGCCCGGCTGCTGCGAGATTCAAGGAGAAGAAGCCCTGGGCGCAGCCAAGGTCCAGCACCCGCAGCGGGCGGCCCAACGCCTTCTGCAGGCGCTGGGCGGTGGCAAGGATCAGCTCAAGGCGGTCCTCACAGCCACGCGAGCTGCCCTCCGACAGCTCCGGGTGACCAAAGATGGGCTGGTACTTTTCAGGCAACGCAGCTACCAGCAATTCGATAGAGCCTGCAGCGCTGGGGTTGACGTCTGTCATATACGAATTTCCAATTCTCGGTAGCACGAACGATGCAACATTTCTTCAGGCAGCCCGCACGCTGAATTCGGCGTGCAGATCCACGATGCCCCAGAACTGCATCGGGCGACTCACATCCAGGAGGATGGAGTCATAACGACGATCCAGCGGCGTCAGCTCGGAGAGCGGATCACCGCTGGAGATACCAAGCGACACCATGTAGTGACCTTCGTTTACGTTCATCGGCAACTGGAACGCGCAGACAAGCACGTCACCCGCTTTAGCAGAGATCACCTTCGCGCCACTGCTGGCCAGGAAAGAGTTGGTGCCGTAGAGGAACAACCCTTCCAGGGTCTTGATGAGGATGCCCGGCACCGCGCTCTCGACGTCCTGGTCAAACACGACCTTCATCATGAATTCCGTGCGGGCACCGCTGTCTAGGCGTGCAGGATGCTCTTCGCCGCAGCTGACGACGGCGTAGTCGATGATGCGCGCGCCGCCCTGCCCCCATCGATGCTCTCCCTTGTTATAGCCGCGTCGCGTATGGAAGAGATCCTCGATACCTGCCCCCATCGAATTCGGGGGGGAGGCGGGACCGTCCGGCTCCGCGACCACCGCATTGCCCGTCTTGCGGCCAAACAGTTCATCAAGATAGAGATTTGAAATCTCGCGTGACGGTCCGTCCGCGTGAACGCCCCCGTCCTTGATGAAGATCACCCGGTCGCAGTGTTTGACGATGTCGCCCACGGAGTGACTGACTAGGATCAGCGTGGTCCCCTGCTCCTTGAACTCCTGAACGCGTTTGAAGCACTTGGCCTGGAAGTAGGCGTCGCCCACTGAAAGCGCCTCGTCGACGATGAGGATATCCGGGCGGAATGCGGTAGCGACCGCGAAGGCCACGCGGACCTGCATGCCGCTGGAGTAGGTGCGCACGGGCTCATCGAAGTATTCACCGACTTCCGCGAAGGCTTCGATGGAGGGCATCACCCCTTCGATCTGCTGCTGCGTGTAGCCCATCAGCCCCGCAGAATGGAAGCAGTTCTGGCGCCCGGTCAGGTCGGGGTTGAACCCCATGCCCAGCTCGAGGATAGCCGCAATGCGCCCTCCCCGGGAAATGCGGCCTTCGGTGGGCTGGGTCGTACCGGTGATCAACTTCAGCAACGTGCTCTTCCCTGCACCGTTGCGGCCCACCACGCCCACGGCTTCACCAGCCCCAATGGTCAGGGTCACGTTGCGCACGATCCAGTGTTCTTCCTTGGGGCGAACGGGCAGGCCGAACCAACTGGCCGCACGCAGCCATTCGCTTCCCCAATGGCGATAGGCCTTGCCTACGCCTTCGAGCGTGAGCTGACCACTCATAGCGCGTCCACCATTTCAGGACTGGCCTTGCGGAACACGATCAACGAGGCAATCAGCAGCACCAGCGTGGCAACGGCCATCGGCAACAGATCCGCCCAGACCGGCGGCTGGTTGTAGAGAAGTACCTGCTGGTAGCTGGTCACCAGCGGGTAGAGCGGATTGAGCTTGAATGCTTCCCGCGCTGCCTCCGGCAGGATGCTCACGTTGTAGACGATCGGGGTCAGCCAGAACAGCGCCTGCAGCACCACGGGCACGACCTGGCTGATGTCGCGCATGAAGACATTGAACACCCCCAGCAGCAGGCCGATCGACATCGCGAACCCGAGCGTGAGCAGCATCAGCGCCGGCAGCCACAGCACCTGCCCTTCGGGGAAGTGCCCCATCACGGCGAACACGGCGAAGATCGCCACAAGCAGCAGCAGGTTGTTGACCAGCATGGTTCCCGCCGCGATGAAGGGCAGGCAGATCCGCGGGAACGCCATCTTCTTCATGAGATTGCCGTTGTCCACGAACAGGTTCACGCACTTGGACACCGTTTCGGAGAACATGCTCCAGCACAGCGTGCCCGCCATCAGGTAAAGCGCGTATCCGTACTTGTTTTCGACCCCGGGCATCTTCGCGGAGAGCACTTCCGACAGGATGGTGGCGAAAATAAGTACCTGCATCAGCGGATGAATGATCATCCAAAGTGCGCCGAGTTTGCTTCGAATGAAACGCATCCTCAGATCATTCCTGATCGAGGAGAGGATGAAGTAGCGATAGGCCCACAGGGACCGCAGCATGTCAATCACGGAGTGTTCCGTCCTCGTGTTCTTTCAGGAGATCGCGCGTGTGGTCCCGCGCAGCTTCGATTTCTTTTATTCGGGCGACGATGCGACGGGCAGCGCTGGTGCCGGACAACGTGATTTCCACCTTCTTCCGGGCGCGCTGCCCCAGTTCCCGGGCGAAGACGGGATCATCCGCCAGTCGGCGCATCCAGCCCGCCGCCTGTTCAATGTCGGCATCAGCCCAGCGCTGCCCCTCTCCCCCCGGATACTGGCCCGCGCCCACTGGCACCAAGGTGTAGTCGACTAATGCCGCACAATCGTGGTCCATGAACTCCATGTTGCCCGACCAGGCCGTGGCGATGACCGGCTTGCCAATTGCCATGCTCTCGGCCATGCCCATGCCGAACCCTTCGGCCCGATGCAGGGATACATAGACGTCGCAACAGCGGTGCAACGCATTCAGGTGCTCGCGCGCAATCACTTCGTCGCGAATGAGAATCCGGTCATCTCCCTGCCCCAACTGCAAGAGGTGCTGTAGCAGGTGCGGGAAGCGATAACCATTGCTGCTTTTGACCAACAGGCGCACGTTACTGCGCTCCGGTGGGAAAGCCTGCCGGAACGCGCGCAGCGCCGCTTCAGGATTCTTGCGCGCCATCAACGAACTGAAGTCGAACGACACCAGGAACACGAATGCGTCGTCGGGAAGCCCGAAGTCCGCTCGCTGCAGGCCGCTAGCGTGCAGCTCACCCAAGGGCATGGGCACGTGCAGAACCGGATTGGGGCTGACCCGCCGGACTGCCCGTTCCACGAAAGTGGTGGCGACCAGCACTTCGTCCACCAGGGCCAGCGCGGGCAGCCAGCGTTCGGGAACGTTCTCCAGCTCCCAGAACCAGCAGGCAATCAAGTACCGCCCTTGCCGCCGGGCTTCGCCGATGCTGTCCAGCGCCTGCGCCAGATAGTCCGGATTGACGAAAATGATGCTCACCGCATTCGGCGCAGCGGAGTTGAGCCAGGCATCGAAGGTGTGATCGTCGCGGGTATGTGGCAGGCCCAAGTCCACATCCACCAGGGCCACCGGTACTCCGTCGCGAATGAGCGCCCGCGCATAGCTTCGCGCCGCCTCCGCCAGCCCAAACTGCCCGTGGATGTATCCGATGATATTGACGCCGGAGCACGCCGACGACGGCGCAGTCGATGAGGTAAGCCGCGCATCCGTGTTCGGCGGCACGACATCCCACGCCGGCGTGCGCGGGAAGCGCGTCTTCGCCTGCAGCCGCCTCGTGAGCAGTCGGAGCCCGCGCTCACGTACCACACCCGGCAGCGCGCGATACGCTCCGCGCAGCCATGACTGCCCGCGCAGCCACGCCATGAGGCGTATCCGAGCATTCGGTTGAGGGGGGCCAGGCGGTGTCATGGCAGTTCGCGGGGCGCTCAGCCCAGCGCCCGCTCCAGATCCACCTGCAGATCCCCCAGGTCCTCAACACCCACGCTCAGCCTTACCAGTGCATCACTGATGCCCAGCTGCTCGCGGCGTGCCACCGGGATCGACGCATGGGTCATCACCGCCGGGTGGTTCACCAGGCTTTCCACCCCGCCCAGCGACTCGGCCAGGGTGAACAGTTCGGTCTTCTCGCAGAAGCGCTTGGCCGCGTCGAAACCACCCTTCAGCACGATCGAGACGATGCCGCCGTAGCCGGCCATCTGCTTGCCCGCCAGCTCATGCTGCGGGTGCGAGGCCAGGCCCGGGTAGATCACCTTCTCCACCGCCGGGTGCTTTTCCAGCCACTGTGCAAGCGCCATCGCGTTGGCGCAGTGCGCCTTCATGCGCAGCGGCAGGGTCTTCAGGCCACGCAGTGCCAGGAAGCTGTCGAACGGGCCCTGCACGCCGCCCACCGAGTTCTGCAGGAAGGCCATCTGCTCGGCCAGTTCGGCGTTGTCGCCGACCACGACCATGCCACCGACCATGTCCGAATGGCCGTTGAGGTACTTGGTGGCCGAATGCAGCACCAGGTCCGCGCCCAGCTCCAGCGGACGCTGCAGCATCGGCGAGGCGAAGGTGTTGTCGACCACTACGATCAGGCCATGGCGCTTGGCGATGGCGGCGACCGCGGCGATGTCCACGATCTTCAGCATCGGATTGGTCGGGGTTTCAATCCACACCATCTTGGTCTTCGGCGTGATCGCCGCTTCGAAGGCGGCCAGATCGGTCAGGTCGACGAAGCTGAAGTCCAGCGCGGCGGTGCGGCGACGCACGCGCTCGAACAGCCGGAAGCTGCCGCCATAGATGTCGTCCATCGCCACCACGTGGCTGCCGGCATCCAGCAGCTCGATCACGGTGGAGCTGGCAGCCATGCCCGAGGCGAAGGCGAAGCCGCGGGTGCCGCCTTCCAGCGAGGCCACGCAACGCTCGTAGGCGAAGCGGGTCGGGTTGTGGGTACGCGAATACTCGAAGCCCTGGTGCTCGCCCGGGCTGGACTGCGCGTAGGTCGAGGTGGCGTAGATCGGCGGCATCACCGCGCCGGTGCTCGGGTCGGGCGACTGGCCGCCATGGATGGCCAGGGTGGCCAGCGCCAGCGCGCGGTCCGGGGAAGAAGCGTTGGACATGTCGTTTCCTGATTGGCGCCGATGACCGGCGCCGTCGAAGGAGCGGGAGTCTATCAGCGCGGCCTTAACGAGCTTTGACGCGGATAAACCGGGGTTCAGCAGCGATCTGCGGCGATAAACGCCTTACTGAACGCGCCGACGCAGGTAATTCAGCAGGTCGATGCGGGTGATCAGGCCGAGGAAGGTGTCACCATCCATCACGATCGCCACCTGGCCGCGGTCGAACACCGGCAACAGCGCCTCGATCGGCGATTTCACATCCAGCCGGTCCAGCTTGCTGACCATCGCGGTGGCCACCGGGTCACGGAAGCGTGCTTCGTCGCCGTAGACGTGCAGCAGCACGTCGCTTTCGTCGACGATGCCGACCAGCTGGTCACCGTCCAGCACCGGCAGCTGCGACACGTCATACAGCTTCATGCGCTGATAGGCGGTGGTCAGCAGGTCGTTCGGGCCGATCACGACGGTGTCGCGCTGGCCGTACGGGCGCAGGATCAGGTCGCGCAGGTCACCGTGCTGCGGGCGCTCAAGGAAGCCGTTGTCCAGCATCCAGTAGTCGTTGTACATCTTCGACAGGTACTTGTTGCCGGTGTCGCAGACCAGCACCAGCACCTTCTTCGGCGTGGTCTGCTCCTTGCAGTACTTCAGCGCCGCCGCCAGCAGGGTGCCGGTCGAGGAGCCACCGAGGATGCCCTCCTTGCCCAGCAGCTCACGCGCGGTATGGAAGCTCTCCGCATCGGTGATGGCGTAGGCCTTCTTCACACGGCTGAAATCGGAGATCGAGGGCAGGAAATCCTCGCCGATGCCTTCCACCAGCCAGCTGCCCGACTTGTCGTTGAGCACACCGTCGTTGATGTACTCGGCCAGGATGGAGCCGACCGGGTCGGCCAGCACCAGCTCGGTCTTCGGCGACAGCGTGGCGAAGGCGCGCGACAGGCCGGTCATGGTGCCGGAGCTGCCGCAGCCGAACACGATGGCATCCAGATCGCCATCCATCTGCTCGAGGATCTCCGGGCCGGTGCCGAATTCATGCGCGGCCGGGTTGTCCGGGTTGCCGAACTGGTTGATGAAGTAGGCGCCCGGGGTCTGCTCGGCGATGGTCTTGGCCAGGTCCTGGTAGTACTCCGGGTGGCCCTTGGCCACGTCCGAGCGGGTCAGGCGCACTTCGGCACCCATCGCCTTCAGGTTGAAGATCTTTTCCCGGCTCATCTTGTCCGGGACCACCAGGATCAGCTTGTAGCCCTTCTGCTGGGCCACCAGCGCCAGGCCCAGGCCGGTATTGCCGGCGGTGCCTTCCACCAGGGTGGCGCCGGGCTTGAGGTCGCCGCGCTTCTCTGCCGCTTCGATCATCGACAGGCCGATGCGATCCTTGATCGATCCGCCCGGATTGGCGCTTTCGAGCTTCAGGTAGAGCTCGCAGACGCCAGCATCCAGGCGCTGGGCCTTGACGATAGGGGTCTGGCCGATGAGTTCGAGGACGGAAGAATGGATGGGCATTCGGGGGACTTCGGTTCGCGCCACACAGGGCCGGACCGGTGATTATCCGATGGATGGCGACGAAAGTCAGGAGCCGTTTCTGTAGCGCCGGGCCATGCCCGGCGGGAGGCGTGCTGACCCACGGTCGGCACCCACCAGCTCGGCTGGCGGCCCAAGGGGATGCGGACGGCCCCGGATCGACGAGGAGACCGGTACCGCCCGCATCGGGGGACGTACCTGCGGGGCCAAGGCACCACCGCGTGTGGTGCCTTGGCGCGACGCCTGCGTTCAGCGGCGCCGCGTTGCCAGGTCAGGAGAGCCTGGCAGGGCCATCGATGGCCGGGTCATGCCATTCCGGGCACGACAGGGGTGCGTCAATGCGTGGGGGACGAGGTTGCGAGCGGTGTTTCGTACATTCGCAGAAGGCGTTGCTTGGCCAGCAGCTTCTCGCGCTTCATTCGACCCAGGGTGACATCATCGATCGGGAGTACACCCAACTCCGCATCCATGCACTTCTTGTTCAACTTGCGGTGCTGGTCATGGAGTGCCCGGAACTCCGGATCGCGCGCGCGACGGGCGTCGATCTCGCTCTGGGGCTGATCTTCAAACATGATGGACCTCCTTCGACAGATACACGAACGCCCCGGCCGCAAGGCACGGGGCGTTGTTCATGGAGGAGTGCCGGTCGATGCCCACATGGGTGCCCACAACGACGTGCGGCACTGGCCTGCGCACTTCGATCTGCTGCGGTTCGCGCCCTGCTTGCATCGGCCCGGCCCTCCCATCGTCCGGTCCGCGTTATTGCGTCCCGGACAATTGACCCTACGCTTGCTCTGGACGGGGTTCAAGCCCCTGCGGCAAAAAGACCGAACCCCGCCGAGGCGGGGTTCAGGCTGAATACTCAACACAACGAAAAACAAACAATATCAATCAATTACGGCGCGATGACGACCTCGGCCGAGCGGGCCCGGGTGGAGGCGGCCTTCTTCCCAGCAACCTGGATCCGGCTGCTGGCGACACCGGCCGACACCAGCGCGTCGCGCAGTGCCTCGGCGCGCTTCTGGCCGACGCCATTGGCACTGTCATAGGCTTCGATGCGGATCCTGCCCTTCTTGCCGATGTTCACGTACTCGGCCAGGGCCTTGGCCTGGTTGCGGGCGCCACCGGACAGGCTCGAGGCCCCGGCCGCAAACGCGTCACCGGCAAAGGTGAAGACCTCGCCGCGGCCATCGAACTTCGAGCCCGGAAGTTTCTGCCCGGACACCAGCTCGGCTTCCTCACGGGCCAGCTTGGCCGCGTTCTGCTGGGCGGAGCTGAGGCGCTGCTGCTGCTTGCCGGCCACGCTGGTCAGGGCGTTCTCGGCATCCTGGCGGGCCAGGGTCTCGGCCTCGGCCGCCTGGCGCAGGCGTTCGGCCTCTTCTGCCTGCATCTGCGCCTGCATGCGCAGCTGTTCGGCCTCCTGGCGGGCGCGGGCGGCATCGCGGCGGCTGGCCTCGATCAGCAGGTCGCCGCGGGTGCGCTCCAGGCGGTCGACCTCGCGCGCGGCCAGCGCAGCCCGCACGGCGGTCTCGGCGATCTCGACCCGGCGCTCGGCCAGGTAGGTGGCCAGCTCCTGGTCACGGCGCTTGGCCTTTTCCAGGGTGGCAATGGCCTGCTGCGCCTGCATGCGCTCGAAGGCGCCCAGTTCGGCGGTGTCCGGATTGGCCTGGATCGCCATCAGGCGCTGGCTCAGCTGGCCGACCATCGGGTTGTCAGCGGCCAGTGCCAGCGTCGGCAGGGCCAGCAGCGTGGCCAGGGTCAGCGCGGAAATCGTCTTCATCGGCGGTCCTCCCCGGTCGACAACTGGCGCTGCAGCTGGTTGACCTCGTTGCGGCGCAGCTGCAGCTGTGCGGTCGCCGTGGCTTCCTCGCTGCGGGCACGGGCCAGATCGGCGTCAACGGTGGCACGCAGGGCCAGGGCCGGTGCGTTCTTGCGCTCGCGGCGGTCGCCAGCGGCACGCTGGGCCTGCTCCAGCCCTTGGCGGGCCAACCCGATCAGGTCCGGGGCGTACTGGTCGGCGTCGGCCTGGGTGGCCTTGTCCACCGCCTGCCGGGCCTGGGCCAGTTCCAACGCGCCATCCTGCGCCCAGGCGGGAGCAGAGAGTGCGAATGCAAACGCCATCACATACAGGCTGTGGCGCATTCGTGCGAAGCTAAGTCGTTTCATTGGGGAGGCCGTACCGGTTGTCGGTTCGCGGCCATTGTCGTCAAGCCGGTACCGTGCTTGCAACGGGCACCGGCAGTTTCGTTGGGGAAAATTCGCAATGGATATCGGCTACTTCCTGAAGCTGATGACCGAAAAGAACGCTTCGGACATGTTCTTGACCACCGGCGCGCCGGTGTACATCAAGATCGAGGGCAAGCTGTATCCGCTCGGCAATACCGGCCTGCCGCCGGGAATGGTGAAGAAGATCGCCTACTCGCTGATGGACGAGGGCCAGGTGCCGCAGTTCGAGCGCGAGCTGGAACTCAACATGGCCATCGCCCTGGCCGATGCCGGGCGTTTCCGCGTCAACGTGTTCAAGCAGCGCGGTGAAGTGGGCATGGTCATCCGCGCCATCCGCAGCCGGATTCCGAGCATCGAAGAGCTCAACCTGCCGCAGGTGCTGAAGGACGTCATCATGACCCCGCGTGGGCTGGTGCTGGTGGTGGGGTCCACCGGCTCGGGCAAGTCCACCTCGCTGGCGTCGATGATCGACCATCGCAACAGCACCACCACCGGTCACATCCTCACCATCGAGGACCCGATCGAATACCTGCACAAGCACAAGATGTCCATCGTCAACCAGCGCGAGGTCGGGCTCGATACCCATGCCTTCCACAATGCGCTGAAGAATGCGATGCGTGAAGCGCCGGACGTGATCCTGATCGGCGAGATCCTGGATGCCGAAACGATGGAGGCGGCGATCGCCTTCGCCGAAACCGGGCACCTGTGCCTGGCCACCCTGCACTCCAACAACGCCGACCAGACCATCGAGCGCATCCTCAACTTCTTCCCGGAAAGCGCGCACAAGAACGTGCTGATGAACCTGGCGCTGAACCTGCGTGCGGTGATCAGCCAGCGCCTGGTGAAGAACAAGGAGGGGCGCCGCCTGCCGGCCACCGAAGTACTGATCAACACGCCGATGATCCGCGACCTGCTGCGTCGCGGCCAGGTACACGAGATCAAGGCGGCGATGGAGGCTTCGCTGGAAGAAGGCATGGAGAGCTTCGACCAGTGCCTGTTCCGGTTGGCCAAGAACGGCACCATCGATCAGGAAGAAGCCCTGCGCGCGGCTGACTCGCGCGATGGCCTGGCGCTGAAGTTCCGCCTGTCCGAAGGCGGCAGCGGCGAGCATGATCCGTATGCGGACTTCTCGGCCGGCGCGCCGAGCATTACCCACGGGTTCTGACGGCGCGCCCGGCGGGCATGGCCCGGCGTTACCGGACGCGTGGTGGCAGCGCCGGGCCATGCCCGGCGGAATCCTGAAGGGTTAAGGGGCGGTCTCATCCAATGAGACCCCTCGTGCGTAGGTTTCTTCAATGGAAACCATACGCAAGCTGGCCATCCTTGCAGATGCCGCAAAATACGATGCCTCCTGCGCTTCCAGCGGTGCGGGCAAGCGCGATTCGCGCGCCTCCGGCGGCATCGGCAGTACCGAGGGCATGGGCATCTGCCACAGCTACACGCCCGATGGCCGCTGCGTGTCGCTGCTGAAGATCCTGCTGACCAACTTCTGCGTGTACGACTGCGCCTATTGCGTGAACCGGGTGTCCAGCAACGTGCCGCGCGCGCGTTTCAGCGTGGACGAGGTGGTCACGCTCACCCTGGACTTCTACAAGCGCAATTACATCGAAGGGCTGTTTCTTTCCAGCGGCATCATCCGCAACGCGGACTACACGATGGAGCGCATGGTGGAGGTGGCACGTCGGCTGCGCGAGGAGCACCGATACGCCGGCTACATCCACCTGAAGACGATCCCCGAGGCATCGCCAGAACTTCTGGCCGCTGCGGGTCGTTACGCCGATCGCCTGTCGATCAATGTCGAACTGCCCACCGAGGCGGGCCTGGCCACCCTCGCCCCGGAAAAGACCAGCACATCGATCCGCGGCGCGATGGGTGAACTGCGCTGGCGCATCGAAGAAGCCAAGGAGGCCCGCAAGGCGCCGGCAGTGATCGCACCGGTTTCCAGCCGCAGCACGCGCCCTCGCCCTCCCCGCTTTGCACCCGCCGGGCAGAGCACGCAGATGATCGTCGGCGCCGACGGTGCCAGCGACCAGCAGATCCTGACCAGTGCCGACAGCCTCTACGGCAACTACCGCATGCGCCGGGTGTACTACTCCGCCTTCAGCCCGATTCCCGATGCGAGCCGCCAGCTGCCGCTGCAGCCGCCTCCGCTGCAGCGCGAGCACCGGCTGTACCAGGCCGACTGGCTGCTGCGCTTCTACGGCTACGGCGTGGAGGAGATCACCGACACCACCCAGGGCGGCATGCTGGATCTGGACATCGATCCGAAGATGGCCTGGGCGATCCGCCATCCCGAACGCTTCCCGGTGGACCTGAATCTTGCGCCGAAGGAGCTGCTGCTGCGGGTGCCAGGCCTGGGAGTGCGCAACGTCAAGCGCGTATTGATGGCACGCCGCCACGGCCGCCTGCGGGTGGCCGACGTTGCACGACTGAAGGCGCCGATGAGCAAACTGCTGCCGTTCGTGCAGCTGGCCGACCACCATCCGCGCAGTGCGCTGGATGATCCGGCGGCGCTGCGCGCGAAGCTGGCGCCACCACCCCGCCAGGGCTCGCTGTTCGATGCCGCACCCGCTGCCTGAGCTGCAGCGCTGGTCGCTGCGCGTAGACCCGCCGTGGTCGCTGGATGCCTGGCGCGGTGCGGCGCGTGAGGCCTTGCTGCGCGGCGTGCTGCCGGAACAGCTGGACTGGATCACGGGTACCGAAGCGTCGCTGCTGGACGCGCCGGCGGTGCAGCAGGCGCCACCGCCCGACGGCGCCACCGTCCCGAACGTGCCGCGCGACTTCGTCGAACTGGCCGCTACCTGCCTGTGCCATCGCGATCCGCAGCGCCTGCCGCTGCTGTACCGCCTGCTGTGGCGCATCGCGCATGGCGAACGCACGGTGCTGTCCAATCCGGCCGACGCCGATGTGCTGCGGTTGATGGCGCTGGCGCAGGCGGTGCGCCGCGACACGCACAAGATGAAGGCCTTCGTGCGCTTCCGGGAGGTGCCCGGCGAGACCGACGCGTTCATCGCCTGGTTCGAGCCCGATCACAACATCGTCGACCGGGTCGCGCCGTTTTTCGCCCGCCGTTTTGCCGGCATGCGCTGGGCGATCCTGACACCCGCGCGCAGTGTCCGCTGGGATGGCAGCGCGCTCTCGTTCGGTGATGGCGGCAGCCGTCGCGATGCACCCGCCGAAGACGCCCGGGAGACGCTGTGGCAGACCTATTACGCCAGCATCTTCAATCCGGCCCGGCTCAACACGCGGATGATGCAGCAGGAAATGCCCGCCCGTTACTGGAAGCATCTTCCCGAAGCGCACCTGTTGCCGGGTCTTGTGCGCGACGCAGCCGGCCGCGTGCAGGAGATGCATGATCGATCGGCACAGGCACCGCAGCGACGTATTCCCGCACGGCCGAACGATGCAACCGGTGCCGGTGCGGACAATGGCAGCCTGCAGGCGTTGCGCCAGCAGGCTGCCGTCTGTCGGCAGTGCCCGCTGTGGGAAGCGTCGACCCAGACCGTGTTCGGTGAAGGTCGTGCCGATGCACGCATCATGCTGGTGGGCGAACAGCCCGGTGATGTCGAGGACCTGAGTGGTCGCCCCTTCGCCGGGCCGGCGGGCAAGCTGCTGGACCGTGCGCTGCAGGAACTGGGCATCGAACGCAGCGCCCTGTACCTGACCAACGCGGTGAAGCACTTCCACCACGAGCGGCGAGGCAAGGTGCGCCTGCATAAGCGCCCTGAGAGCCGCCATGTGCATGCCTGCCGGCCGTGGCTGCAGGGCGAGATCGCACGGGTGAAGCCGCAGGTGATCGTCTGTCTCGGCGCCACGGCGGCCTCGTCCGTATTCGGTCGCGATTTCAACCTGACGCGCGACCGTGGCCGCTGGCTCACGCTCGAGGATGGCACCCGGGGATACGCCACCGTGCATCCTGCCTGGGTACTGCGGCAGAAGGATGATACGCGGCGCGAGGACGCCTACCGGTTGTTCCGCGACGACCTGCGGCAACTGCTGGCGACCGATTCCGCGCCCACCGGGCATGGCCCGGCGCTACCGGTCTCCGGCCCGCGGTAGCGACGGGCCATGCCCGGCGAGCACAGCGGGACGTCAGGCGGCGTCGACCTGATTTTCGGGGCGTGCAGCGATGAAGGCATCCAGCTGCTGGCAGGCCGCTTCAATGCGGTGCAGTGTGGGGTATTCCGCCAGGTCCAGGCCGAAGCGATGGGCGTTGTACAGCTGCGGCAACAGGCAGATGTCGGCCAGGCCCGGGCGGTCACCGTGGCAGAACGTACCGGTGTCAGCGCTGTTGGCCAGCATCGTTTCCATTGCGGCAAAGCCCTCGGCCATCCAGTGCAGGGTCCACCGCGTGCGTGCATCGGCCGGCAACTGCAGATCGCGCTCGAGGTACTGCATCACCCGCAGGTTGTTGATCGGGTGGATGTCGCAGGCCACCAGCTGCGCCAGCGCCCGCACCCGTGCGCGGCCAGCGGCGTCGGCCGGCAGCAGCGGCACCTGCGGGAACCGCTCTTCCAGATACTCCAGGATCGCCAGCGACTGGGTCGGCACGTGGCCGTCATGCAGCAGCGTGGGCACCAGCTGCTGCGGGTTGAGCCCGCGATAGGCGTCATGGTGCTGCTCGCCGCCCTCGCGCACCAGATGCACCGGTCGTGCTTCGAAAGCCAAGCCTTTCAAGGCCAGGCCGATGCGCACGCGGTAGGCGGCGCTGGATCGCCAGTAGGTGTACAGCACGATGCCGTCGTCGACCGGAATCTCCATCGCCGCCTCCATGCTCAGGGCTTGGCCGCCTGTTCGATGCGCTGCTCGATCGCACCGAAGATGCTGTTGCCGGCGGCATCGAGCATCTCGATGCGCACCACGTCGCCGAAGGACATGAACGGCGTGCTCGGCTTGCCGTCGCGCAGGGTTTCCACCACGCGCTGTTCGGCGAAGCACGACGCCCCCTTGCTGGTGTCTTCGTTGGCGATGGTGCCCGAGCCGACGATGGTGCCGGCACTGAGCGGCCGCGTCTTCGCCGCGTGCGCGACCAGCTGGGCGAAGTTGAACTGCATGTCGACACCCGCTTCCGGCGCACCGAACCACGTCCCGTTGATGTGGGTCAGCAGCGGCAGGTGCACCTTGCTGTCCTGCCAGGCAGCGCCCAGTTCGTCGGGAGTGACGAACACCGGCGACAACGCCGAGCGCGGCTTGGACTGCAGGAAGCCGAAGCCCTTGGCCAGTTCGCCCGGGATCAGGTTGCGCAGCGAGACGTCGTTCACCAGGCCGATCAGCTGGATGTGGCCGGCCGCCTGTTCGGGCGTGGCCGCCATCGGCACGTCGTCGGTGATCACCACGATCTCGGCTTCCAGGTCGATGCCGTAGTCCTCGCTGACCACCTTGACCGCATCGCGCGGGCCATGGAAACCGGCGCTGGTGGCCTGGTACATCAGCGGATCACTGTAGAAGCTCTCCGGCACCTCGGCGCCGCGGGCGCGACGTACGCGCTCGACGTGCGGCAGGTAGGCGCTGCCATCAACGAATTCATAGGCGCGCGGCATCGGCGCGGCCAGGGCCTGCGGGTCCAGGTCGAACACGCCATCGGCGTCACCGGCATTGAGCGACTCATACAGCGCATTCAGACGCGGGGCCAGATGGCTCCAGTCCTCCAGAGCCAACTGCAGGGTGGCGGCGATGCCGGTGGCGCGCACGCCGTGGCGCAGGTCACGCGAGACGACGATCAGGGTGCCGTCGCGGCCGCCTTCCTTCAAGGAACCAAGCTTCATGGTGGGTGTCCGGAGTCGTGGGCAAACAAGTTTCAAGTGTAATCAAATATGCAGCGTAGCCAAGCTGCAGCGCGGCATCGCCTCACCCTAGCGCAGGAGGGGGCGGCAGGGTTGCACCCTGCACCGGCAGAGGCAACGGCCAAAGCCAAGGCAACCGCGAAAGCAACTGCAACAGCCGGCTCTGGGTTTTCTGTGGGTTGGGCGGGGCGGTATGGGGCTGCAGGACACGCCGTAAACCCATCCATGGGGGCTCGATGGCGCCATCCATGGCGCCAACGGTCCTGCAGCCCCATACCGCCCCGCCCTCGACAGTTTCCCGATGACGGTGGTAGATCCACGCCATGCGTGGATGAATTTCCAACGAAATCGAATATTTCGACAATTGAACGAAGAGCATCCACGCATGGCGTGGATCTACCGTGTCGACCAAGGTCGACACCCACCAGGAGCGGGCCCTGCCATTCCGACAGATCGCGGAAAACCGTCGAAGGCGGGGTGGGTCCGGTTGCGGGGGCGTGAGCGCCATGGATGGCGCGACCGAGCCTACATGGACGTATTCACGGCGGCCCCCGCAACCGGACCCACCCCGCCATCCCACGGTATGCCCGCTGTTGCTGTTGCCGTCGATTCGGCGGGTGCAGGGCGCAGCCCTGCCGAACCCCCAACCTGAACAGCCTGTTTTGCGTCAGGTCTCATCCTTCCGTTAGACTATGCGGGTCTGCAGCGGCCGTCCGTTTCCCTCCGGGATCGCCGGCGACCGGGGTTCGCCCCATCGCCCGCCCCCACTCCGACGCCGTTCGTCACGCATTCCAGCCTGCGCTTCGCGTTGGCTGCACCCAATTCTCGCAGCGCGGTTCACGGGAACGCTCCGAGTCAGCCGATCAGTTTGATCTGCCCCCGTCTGTCCGTTCGGACAGGCGTTAACTGTACTTGGAGCAATCTCGATGTCTTTTGAATCCTTGGGCCTTGCGCCCTTCCTGCTGCGTGCGCTCGCCGAGCAGGGCTACGAAACCCCGACCCCGATCCAGCAGCAGGCGATCCCGCTGGTGCTGGCCGGTCGCGACCTGCTGGCCGGCGCACAGACCGGTACCGGCAAGACCGCCGCGTTCGGCCTGCCGCTGCTGCAGCACCTGGGCACCGCTTCGCAGGAAGTGCGCACCGGCCCGCGCAAGCCGCGCGCGCTGATCCTGGCACCGACCCGCGAACTGGCCACCCAGGTGCATGACAGCCTGCGCGGTTACAGCAAGTACCTGCGCATCCCCAGCGCCTGCATCTACGGCGGTGTCGGCATGGGCAACCAGCTTGACATCCTGCGTCGCGGCGTGGATCTGCTGGTTGCGTGCCCGGGCCGCCTGATCGACCACCTGGAGCGTCGCAGCATCGACCTGTCCGGCATTGAACTGCTGGTGCTGGACGAAGCCGACCGCATGCTGGACATGGGCTTCCTGCCCTCGATCAAGCGCATCCTGGCCAAGCTGCCCAAGCAGAACCGCCAGACCCTGCTGTTCTCGGCCACCTTCGAGGACAACATCCGCCAGTTGGCGCTGGAATTCATGCGCAACCCGGAACAGATCCAGGTCACGCCGAAGAATACCGTCGCCGAGACCATCACCCACAAGGTGCACCCGGTCGATGGCAGCCGCAAGCGCGACCTGCTGCTGCACCTGCTGGCGCAGGACAGCCGCGAGCAGACCCTGGTGTTTGCCCGCACCAAGCACGGCAGCGACAAGCTGGCCGCGTTCCTGGAAAAGTCCGGCATCAAGACCGCGGCGATCCACGGCAACAAGAGCCAGGGCCAGCGCCTGCGTGCGCTCGGCGACTTCAAGGCTGGCCGTGTCACCGTGCTGGTGGCCACCGATATCGCCGCGCGCGGCATCGACATCAACGAGCTGCCGAAGGTGATCAACTTCGATCTGCCGATGGTGGCCGAAGACTACGTGCACCGTATTGGCCGTACCGGCCGCAACGGTGCGACCGGTGAAGCGATTTCGCTGGTGGCGCAGGATGAAGTGAAGCTGCTGCGCGCGATCGTGCGCCTGCTCGGCCGCGACATGGACATCCGCGATGTGCCGGGCTTCGAGCTGCAGACGCCGATCCGCTGGGGCAACAGTGCTCCGGGCAAGGCCGAGGCCGATACCGGCGAGCGCGTGCCGCGCAAGACCCACGCGCGCCGTCCGCACGGCGATGCGCCGCGTCATGCCCATGCAGGCCCGAAGAAGGCCGGCGGTGGCCGCCGCGAGGGCGCCGGCAACGGCCAGCAGCGCGCAGGCGCAGGTGCCGGTCAGGGCCAGCGTCGCGGTGGCGGCAACAACAGTGGTGGCGGCCGTGGCCGCGGCCAGGGTGGCGGTCGCGCCGGCTGATCCCAGCTGACAGGGACGGCGTCTCCCGCTGCGCGGGGGGCTTATCGAGGGACGGCGCTGACGCGCCGTCCTTTTTTGTTGCTGGCTACCCGGTGTGAGAGCACGCGGTTGGTTCTGTGTGGGCGTTAAGGAGCGGGGGCGACGCAGAACACGCTGTAGATACATCCATGTAAGCTCGTAGGCGCCTTGCTCGTGTGCGCTGTCCTGCGCACACGGCAAGACCGGGGTTGGGCGTCCTGCCCAACCCGCCCGGGGCATGCCTCGGGCCCATGGCGCCTGCGGTTTTGCACCGCCCCCGCTCCCCAACGCTTCAGACATTTCCAGCGCCTACTTGTCCCGCCGGGTAGCCGAGAGAAGAAGGATCAATTCAAAGACAAAAGCAAAAGCCGGAATTCCAGCTTTTGCTTTTGCCCTTGCTCCCGCCTTGGGTTTGATGCATCCGCGCCCGCAGGAAACTGTCTGGGGAGGACGGATGGGCCGCGCAGGACCGCAGGCGCCATGGATGGCGCCTACGAGCCTACACGGACGTACTTGCGGCGTGTCCTGCGCGGCCCATCCGTCCTCCCAATCCCAGCGTCAGTTCGGCGCGTAATGCCTCAACCCCGCGCTTTACTCGGATTCACCAGATTCCCGAAGAAGACCGCGTTGATCAGCATCCGATCAGTGCCATGCCAGTACTTGCGATGCGCCGGATCATCAGCAAACAGGATCACGTTGCCCTGCCCCTGCGCTGACACCAGCAGCCACGCGCTGCCCGCTACGCGACTGCGGTTGCGCTCGGACAGATACCCGTTCACCCGCGGTGTGTCGTCGATCCGCACCACCGTGGAAAACCCGTTCGTGCTCGGCTGCAGGATGACCGTGTTCTCCTTGTTGATCGCCAGTTGCCGGCGCGGCACGCCGAACGCCAAAGGATGACTGGGGTCGACGTCGGCGCTGAGGATGTTGCCGCTGACACGCTCGATCGCGGCGATATCGCGCTGGTCACCGAAGGCGCGGCGCGCGGTGTCTGTTGCTTCCTCGTCCTTGCCCAGCTTCTCGCCGTCGGCAAGTTTCTGTTCGATCGCCCACTTCGACGCGCTGCCATAGGTGACCAGTGACCCGCCGGCCTGGATCCAGCGCTTCAATGCCGCTACCGCGCCCGCGTCGATGCCGGCATAGGTGCCGCCGGACAGCACGATCGTGGTGTAGCGGTCCAGCGATACCTTGCCCAACTGCTGCGGGTCCAGCTTGCTGGCCGGCAGGCGCAGCTGCTGGTCGAGCAGGAACCAGGCCGAACCGATTTCGGTGGCTGCCACGCCCTCGCCCATCACCAGCGCGACGGCGGGCTTGCGCAGTGCCTTGACGCCGTCACTGCCAAGGTCGATGCCATCGCGGCTGCGACCGCTGGCCAGCGCATGCACCTGCACACCGGCGGCCCGCGCGGCGGCGGCGACCGCCTCCTGCAACGCCGCACCCTGCAGCGGCTGCCCGGACACCGGTACCACGATGCTGCCCCCGGCAAAGGCCACCTCACCTTGTGCGGTGGCCGCGGTGAACGGCTGGAAGGTGGCACGCGTGGACAAGCCCTTGGCCTGCAGGGCGGCCAGTGCGCGGCCCGCGTTGTAGTCGCGCCAGTCGATCACGTAGGCGAAGCCCGCTTCACCGCCGGTCAGCCCGCCCTGCACTGCGGGAACCTCGACCACGCGGGCGCCGCCATCGATGCGGCTGCGGCTGCCGGCAAAAGCCACGCCGTAGGCCGGGGCGATCGCGTAGCTGGTGCTGCCGTAGAACACGTCGCCCTTGATCGGCGGGGTCTCGGCGAAGATCGAATGGACCAGGCGGAACTGCGCCTGCTGCACCGGCACCACGTAGGCGCTGCCCGCTTCGAAACGCTGGCCATCTACGCTGACAGCGCGGTCCAGTGCATGCACTTCAATCCTGTGCAGCAACAGCAGTTCCAGCAGGCGTCGGGTCAATGCCGGATCATGCGCGTCGCCGAACACGAAGCTCTTCACCGGCTGTTGTGCGGCCTGCTTCAGCGCGCTCTGGAAGAAACTCTTCTGCAGATCGAACAGCGCGCTGCGCTCGGTCACCGCACCGCGCACCGTACCCAACCCGGTGGCAACCTGGTTGCGGATGGTGAACGGGAACGTCAGCAGGCCATTCACCGATTCCTGCACGCGACCGCGCGAACTGGCCTGCTCCACCGTGACGCCGACCGCGCCGTGGAAATCCGGATAGGTCGAGCCGTACACGGGCGAGAAATTGTCGAAGTTCTCACCGGTGTAGTACAGCGAACCCAGCGCATCGAGCGCCTGGGCGTGGTACTTGGCCAGGGTCTTGTTGAACTCGTACGATGCTGCCGGGATCAACGGACTATGCATGCTCTTCGGCGATGGCTCGAAGTAGTACGTGCTGTCCTTGCCCATTTCGTGGAAGTCGATCTGCACGTTCGGGTACCACTGGTGGAACTGCGCCACCTTCGGCCGCGAATCCTGCTGTGTCAGTGCCAGCCAATCGCGGTTGAGATCGGTGAAGTAGTGGTTGGTACGGCCCTGCGGGAACGGTTCGACGTGTTCCTTGTCGGCCGGATCGGCCGAGGCCGGATCGGACGCCCAGGCGTTGTGCCAGTTGGCGGCGCGATCGCGGCCGTCGGGATTCTGCGCCGGGTCGAACAGCACCACTGCCTGCTGCAGCCACTGCTGCGTTTCCGCGCTGCGGTTGGCCACCAGGTAGTAGGCGGTCAGCATCGCCGCTTCGCCGCTGGAGGTCTCGTTGCCGTGCACGCTGTAGCCCAGCCACACCACCACCGGGCTGCCACCGGCAGCGCTGCGCGGCTGCGCCGGATCGGCCAGGGTCGCGTGCTGCTGGCGGATCTGTTCCAGCCGCGCGTGGTTGCCTGCAGCAGTGACCGTGGCGATCAGCAGCGGTCGGCCCTCATAGCTGCGGCCGATCTCGCGCACGCTGATCTTGTCCGAGTGCTTGGCCAGCTCCTGGAAGTAAGCCACCAGCTGGTCATGGCGGGTGTAGCGGCTGCCGATCGGATAGCCGAGGAACTGCTCCGGCGTGGGAATGGCGGTATCGAATGCCGCGGCATCGGTGGTCTGCGGGAAGAAATAGCCGCTCTGCGCATGTACCGCCGGCGGCAACGATACGGCGGTGGCGACGGCGAGCAACAACGGGAAAACGGCACGGCGGTGGAAGGACACGGTGACTCCCCTGGAACATGGCAACACGGCCGGCCACACAGGGTGGCCGGCCGCGGCGGGTGGATCAGAAGCGGTAGTCGAAGCCCAGCGTGAAGTAGCGGCCACGCAGGTCGTACTGGCTGAAGTCGTACGGCGCGCGGATGCCCGGGAACGAGGCATCGTACGGCGGTGTCTTGTCACCCAGGTTCTGCACCTTGGCGTACACGGTCAGGTTGTCGATGCCGGTGTAGCCCAGGTAGAGATCGAACTGGTTGTAGGCGTCTACGCGGCTCTGCACCGCAGCGGCAGCGGTGCTGGCCTTCTGGTCGTAGCCACTGGTGTAGTACCAGGTCACCGCGGCGGTGTAGTCGCTGTACTTCCAGTCCAGGGTGGTGGTGGCCTTGTTCTTCGGCAGGGTGGCGCCGAGGTTGCTGCCGGCATAGTCCACCAGCGGGCCACCGACCACGGTCGGGCGCCGGTAGTCGCGCACGTGGGTGTAGGCCGAGGTCACGGTGAAGTCACCGAAGGCGGTGGTCGGGATGCGCTGGCGCAGCTCGACGTCGATGCCCGAAGTCTTCAGCTCGCTCAGGTTCTGGTAGCGGTTGTAGACCGCCTGCAGCTTGCCGCGCTCATCGCGCTGCACGGCACCGGCGACGTTGTCGTTGACCAGGGTCTGGGTGTTGTTGGTACCGACCAGGTTGTCCAGCTGGATACGGTAATAGTCGATGCTCAGGTTGGTGTTCGCCCATGGCGACAGCACCACGCCGAAGTTCACGCTCTTGGTGCGCTCCGGCTTCAGGTCGCTGTTGCCGACGGTGAAGAAGGTCGGGTTCTGCCGCGAGCCCGGCACGTCCGGATCACGCGGATCGACCACGCTGCCGTAGGCGATGCTGGTGCTGTTGGAGTTCTCCGACAGCGACGGTGCACGGAAGCCCTTCGACGCGGAGGCACGCACCAGCAGGAAATCCAGCGGCTGCCAGCGCAGGCCGAGCTTGGGCGAGAACGCGTCGCCGAAATCGTCGTAATGATCGGCGCGGGCGGCGGCGGACAGTTCCAGGGTCGAGGCCAGCGGCACGTTGACCTCGGCGTAGGCGGCGCTGACCTTGCGCTCGCCATGCACTTCGGCGATTGCCGGGCGCACCTGCAGGCCGGCATCGATCTGCCACGGGTTGTTCGAATCAAGCTTCTCGCGGCGCCATTCGGCACCGGCGGCGAAACCGATGTCGCCGGCCCAGGTGTGGCCGAGACTGCCGGAGATCTTCGCATCGATGCCCTGCAGCACCGACTCGGCCGGACGCAGGGTGGCGATGTTGATCGAATCGCGCACCGACTGCGGCGTCGCGGCCGGGTTCAGCAGGTTGTAGCTGCCGGTGGCCAGTGCGTTGGCCAGCGCCCAGCGGTTGGCGAAGCCGCCGGAGACGGTTTCGCGCTCGCTGCTGCGCGCGCCGAACGCGGCCACTTCCCAGTCCCACTTCTCGGTGTTGCCACGCAGCCCGAACACACCGCGATAGGCGGTGGACCGGTTGGTCTTGATGGTGCCGCCGAGGTCGAAGAAGGTGTATTCGATCGGGATCGCGCGGCCGTACGGGTTGTACGGGTTGCTGGCCGGCAGGTTGGACGACACCGGCTCGGCCAGGCCGGTCTGCGCGTTCAGTGCGAAGCGACCGCTTTCCAGGGTGAAGAACGGGCTGCTGCCGAACCAGGCAGCACTCTTGATCTGGCTGTACAGCACTTCGCCGAACGCTTCGACGTTGTCGCCGAGGCGGAACGTGCCGTTGGCGTAGGCCTGGTAGCGCTTGGTGGAGGGAATCAGGGTGGTGTACGGGGCCTGGTTGAAGCCGCAGGTATCACCGGCCAGGCCGTCTATCGGCGCGCTGGCCACGCGGGTGGTGCCGGTGGGGCAGTTGCCGTTGGCATCGAGCATCGGCACGGAGTTGCCGTTGACCAGATAGCGTGCACCCTTGGCCGACCAGCCGTTCCAGCGGCCGCCGGGCTGGTCGCTGTAGATGCCGCTCGTGGTCAGATTGCGCTCGTCCTGGTCCAGACGCTCGCGGTTGTAGCCCTGCAGGCTGAAGAGGATGTTGTAGCCGTCCTTGTCGATGTCGCCCAGGCCACCGACGAACTTCAGGTTCTGCTCGTGCAGGCCGCCCTGGTCGGCGCCGCCGAAGCTGCCGCCGATCTCGGCGCCTTCGAAGTTCTGCCGGGTGATGATGTTGACCACGCCGGCCACCGCATCGCTGCCGTACACCGCCGATGCACCGTCCTTGAGCACTTCGATGCGTTCGACGGCCACCAGCGGCAGCGCGTTGAGATCGACGAAGGTGTCCGACAGGCCGCCGGCCGGGAAGCCGTAGTTGGCAAGGCGGCGGCCGTTGAGCAGCACCAGCGTGTTCTTCTGCGAAAGACCGCGCAGGCCGATGCCGGCCGAGCCCGAGGCCCAACCGTTGTTGGTGGTCTCGTTGCTGGCGTTGCCGGTGTTGGCCGAGATCGAGCGCAGCACATCGGCCACGGTGGCCTTGGCGGTCTGTTCCAGCTGCTGGCGGCCGATCACCTGCACCGGGTTGGAGGCTTCGGTATCGGCGCGTTTGATGTTGGAACCGGTGACGCGCACGGCAGCCAGGGTGCTGGCTTCGCCACTGGCGTCGGCGGTGATTTCGGCGGCGGCAGACAAAGGCGCGGCCAGAGCGACGGCCAGGGCCGCCACGAGCAGGGTGTGCTGGGGCATGACGATGTGGGGGAGGTAGTGGAAGGACGAGGTAAGTTCCGCAGTAATCCATGCCTGGCCGGGGCGCGGCCAATAACATCTCTTCATACGGATATAAGAGAAACTATCATCTCTTCATCCGGATGGAAAGAATTTCTTCACGGGAAGGCAACGCAAAGCCGGGCTGATCGGCCGCCCGCGGCGTACAATCGCGCCATGGAAATCTTCAAAGTCTTCATGCTCGAGGCGGCGCACCGCCTCCCCAACGTGCCGCCGGGGCACAAGTGCGCGCGCCTGCACGGCCACTCCTTCCGGGTGGAACTGAAAGTCGAGGGCGAGCCGGGCGCGCAGACCGGCTGGATCATGGATTTCGGTGACGTGAAGGCGGCTTTCCAGCCGATCTACGACCGCCTGGACCACCATTACCTCAATGACATCCCCGGCCTGGAGAACCCGACCAGCGAAAACCTGGCCGTGTGGATCTGGAACGAGCTCAAGCCCACCCTGCCGGCATTGAGCGAGATCACCGTGCACGAAACCTGCACCTCGGGCTGCCGTTTCCGCGGCCCCGCCGCCTGATCAACCCATTGATCTGAAAGGCCTCAAGGCGCCAGAGATGGCGCCTTCGTGATTTTTGTTGCATTGCCGCATGATCGGCGTATGCTGCATTGCATCAATGCAAATGCACGGCGGATGCGACTGGCAGGCAACAGCCACTGGCGCGACGCCCACGCTCATTGCATGGGTCCCTCCCCCCATGCAATCCGGACCCGGCAGATCCCTCCCTCTGCCGGGTCTTTTTTTGCCTGGCGTCTGGATTCTCGAGCGCGTCTTCGTCCGGGTCTCTGCGATCTGAAGGGCCCCGTCGGGGCAGGTGGGGGCCTGGGCAAATGTCCCCCGGCGCCGGCCGTTGGCCGCCACCTCCTCCTTTACTTTGCCCAAACCCCCACCTGCCCCGACGAGGCTCGGCTTGCGGCACCAGGCGCGCAGATGCAGCGCTCGCGACGGCCCTTCAATGAGACGCCGACGAGCTCCGGACGCAGGGCGGAGGCCCTTGCGTGCGAAGTAAAGGGGGAGGCGGTGGCCGCAGGCCGGCGCCGGAGGACATTCGCACGCAAGGGCCTCCGCCCTGCGCTGCGCAGAATGGATCAACCGGGCGCCACGAAGGCACGCTCAGCGCCCGCGATTGCCGTGCCAGTGCTGGTACCACGCCTGGAACATCAACACGTTCCACAGGTGCGTATGCCATTTGCGCTCGCCGCGCAGGAACGCCTCCCAGATCGCGCGCACGCGTACCGCATCGAAGCATCCCTGGTTGCGCAGCAGCTGCGGGTCGAGCAACGCTTCCGCCCAGTCGCGCAGCGGGCCGGCCAGCCAGCGTGCCATCGGTGGGCCGAAACCGCGCTTGGGGCGATAGACCAGCGGCGCGGGCAGGTAGCGCGCCAGCAGATGCTTGAGGATCCGCTTGTGCTCACCGTCGTGGTACTTCAAGTGCTGCGGCAGGCGCCAGGCCAGGCGTATGACCTCCATGTCCAGCAACGGCGAGCGCGTCTCCACGCCGGCCGCCATGCCGGCACGGTCGACCTTGGCAAGGATCCCCTCGGCCAGGTCCATGCGGAAATCCAGCAGCTGGATGCGCGCTTCCGCCGGCAGTGCGGTGTCCTGCTGCTGGAAGATCGTCGCCGGCTCGCGCGCCCCCAATACCACCTGGGTCGGTTGCCGCCAGCGGGTGACGCGCTGCAGGTAATGCCCCTCCACGTCGTTGGCGGCCACCTCGGCCACCAGTGCGCGCCAACCGCCAAGCCGACCACGCTCGACGTTCAAGCGGCTGCTGCCACGCCGCGCAAGATCACGTACCCAGTCCGGCAGGCCACCGCACAGGCGCGCATTGCGCAGCGCGCGGCCATAGCTGGGGTGGCCGAAGAACAGCTCATCGCCGCCGTCGCCGGTCAGCGCCACCGGCTTGCGCGCGCCGAGCAGCTCGCTGGCCAGCAGGGTGGGCAGCTGCGAGGCATCGGCGAACGGTTCGCACCAGACCTGCGGCAAGCGTTGCAGCAGTTCCAGGCCCTGCCGGCTGTCCATCCTGTGCAGGTGGTGATGCACGCCCAGGTGGCGGGCCACCTGCGAGGCCCAGTCGCTCTCGTCGTGACCGGGGTCGTCGAAACCCACCGTCCATGCTTCCACCGGCAACGCCGACTGCGCCTGCATCATCGCCACCACCAGCGACGAATCGGTGCCACCGGACAGGAATGCACCGCAGGCCACGGGTGAATGCATGCGCGTGGCGATCGCCTGCTGCAGCACCACCTCCAACTGGTCGGTGGCCTGCTCCAGGCTGGGCGCCGGCTGCAACGGCTGCTGCAGCGCGGATTGCATCGCATCGCGCGCGCACCAGTAGCGATGGCCGCCCTGCGTGGCCTGCATTGATCCGCCGGCGGCATGATCGTTGAGGTCCACGCGCAGCATCGCCCCGGCCACCAGCTTGCGGATGCCGCGATAGATGGTGTGCGGCGCCGGCACATAGTCATGGCGCAACAGCAGGCTCAATGCATCCTGGTCGATGCTGGGAGCGAATCCGGCAAAGGCCTGCAGCGCCTTCAACTCCGAAGCGAACAGGAACTGGCCCTGGTACCAGCCGTAATACAACGGCCGTTCGCCGACCGGGTCGCGCGCCAGCCAGAGCTCATGCGCGTGGCGGTCCCAGACGCTGAACGCAAATGCCCCTTCGATGCGCGACAGCGCACGCTGCACGCCCCACTCGACGACGGCCTGCAGCAACAGGCGTGCATCGGCGCAACTGCGTGGCAGGTCGCGCAGCTGCGACTGCAGGGCCGCGCGGTTGTAGATGCGGCCATCCAGGCACAGCACGTAGCGCCCGCAGCTGGAGCTGAGCGGCTGCAACGGCATGTCGGTCGGCGCACGGCAATGACCGAGGGCCAGCCCTGCGTCGGCATCGGTCCAGTACCCGATGCGACCGCGGCCGCGCTGCTGCAGCGCCCGCAGCATCGGCGCCAGCTGCTGCAGCAGCTGCTCATCGTCGGCAGGCGGCAGCCAGGCCCCGACCACGCCGCTCATCGCTGGCCTCCATGGCAAGGGCATTCAAGGAAAAGCGCGGGACAGGAGGCGGACGGCATGAGGACGGCACGCGGATGGGGAGAGCTGCCATGCTCGGCCCCGCCGAGCGCCACGTCAGTCGTAGCGCTGTCAGCGACCGTCACCGCAGGCGCGGCTTGCGTAACGTTTTGTAACAACCCGATTGCTACCGTGCGGCCAAGTCGTTGCCCGGCCTGAGGCCCGGCCCGCGCGCCAGCAACCCCGGCTGAATGGCGCCCGCTCCCTGGACCCGAGCGGCCCGGCAGCTGGGATAGCATCGCCGCGCTCGTGCCACGGCGGTACGGAAGCACCCCGGAGGCCTTGTAGATGCTGGATATCGTACTGGTTGAAGACGACGCTCGGCTGGGCACGATGGTCAGCGACTACCTGAAGCGCCACGGTTACCAGGTCGCCCACGAACGCTGCGGCCAGCGCGCGATCGCCCGGATCCTCAGCGAGAAGCCGGCGCTGGTCCTGCTCGACATCGGTCTGCCGGGCCAGGATGGTTTCGAAGTGTGTCGGCAGATCCGGCCCCACTATGACGGGATCATCTGCGTGCTGAGCGCCCGCACCGACAACATCGACCAGGTGCTGGGGCTGGAGCTGGGCGCCGACGACTACATCGACAAGCCGATCGAACCACGGGTGCTGCTGGCCCGGCTGCGCGCCCACCTGCGCCGCCACCGCCGGGTCGAGCCACGCGATGGCGCCCTGCGTTTCGGTGAACTGAGCATCGACCCGTCCACCCGCAACGTGCACCTGCAGGGCCGCCTGCTGGAGCTGACCACCGCCGAGTTCGACCTGCTGTTCCTGCTGGCCGGCAACGCGGGCCAGATCCTCGACCGCGATGCGCTGCTGCGTGGCCTGCGCGGCATCGCCTTCGATGGCCTGGATCGGTCGATCGACGCACGCATCTCGCGCCTGCGGCGCAAGCTCGGCGACAACCCGGAGCAGCCCGAGCGGATCAAGACCGTGCGCGGCCGTGGTTACCTGTTCAGCCGATCGGCATGGGGATGAAGCATCCGTCGTCGGCCATGCGTGGCCATGCCTTCCACTTCCTGCGCTACGGCATCGGTTTCCTCACCGCCCATCTGCTGCTGATCGTGCTCGGGCTGTGGGCCTGGGATGCGCTGCTGGAAGACCGCACCGAGGCCAGCCTGCAGGCGGAAATGCGCGGCCCGCACGCCATGCTGCAACATCGCTTCGCCGAAACGCCGCCGGCGCAGTGGCCAGCCCTGGCGCAACAGTTGGACAGCGATTTCGCCTATCCGCTGCAGCTGATGCCGCTGACCGAAGCTGCCGCGATACTGCCGGCGAAACAGCGCAAGGGCCTGCTCAACGGACACGTGCAGATCGAGCTGGACAGCATGCGCAGCCTGCAGCGCGTCGGCAACAGCAGCAGTGCGCTGATCCTGGGGCCGCTGGACCAGGCCCTGCCCGAAGAAGGCTGGCAGGACAGCGAAGCCTCCGGCGTGGCCATCATCCTGCTGATCCTGATGGTGGCGGTGGCATTGCCGATGTACGTGATGGTCTACCGGTTGTGGCGCGATGTCTCGCAGCTGGCGCAGACCGCACGACGGATGCGCGATGGCCAACTCGACAGCCGGGCGCCACGCGCCGGTACCGCGCTGGTGCGGCCATTGGCCAAGGCGTTCAACCACATGGCCGAACAGCTGCAGCTGCTGCTGGACAGCCAGCGCGTGCTGGCCCAGGCGGTGGCGCACGAAGTACGCACACCGCTGGCACGCATGCGCTTCGGCCTGGCCGACCTGGAAGACACCGGACTGGACGACGCCCAGCGCGATGCGCTGTCCGGCCTGCGCATCGACATCGACCGGTTGCAGCACTTGACCGATGCGGGTGTCGAGTACGCCGCGCTCGGCCGCTGCCATCAGGTCACCCGGCAGCGCCTGCAACTGGCCGCGCTGGTACGCGGCGTGGTCGAGCAGTTCGCACCACTGACGATACCGGTGCAGCAGGACCTGTCACCGGCAGGGCTGGTCAACGTCAACCGGCACATGCTGGAACTGGCGCTGCGCAACCTGCTGGGCAACGCGCTGCGCTATGCGCGCCGGCAGATCCGCATCGTCAGCACGCTCAACGAGGGATGGCTGTGCCTGCAGGTGGAGGACGACGGCCCCGGCATCGCCGTCGAACTGCGCAGCCAGGTGCTGCAGCCCTACGTGCGGCTGGACCTGGCCAGCCCGGGCTTCGGGCTGGGCCTGGCGCTGGTGCAGGTGGTGGCGGACAAGCATCGCGGCCACGTGGAAGTGGCCGATTCGGTGCTCGGCGGTGCCTGCATCCGGCTGCTGCTGCCGATGGAAAGCGGTGTGCCGCCACCGGCAGACAACGTCTAGTTCGCCTCGGCATCGGCACGCGGCAAAGCGAACACGAACAGCGCGCCCTGTTCGCTGTCGCGCAGTTCGATACGGCGGCCATGCAACTGCACGATGCGCTGCACGATCAGCAGGCCGAGCCCGCCGTTCTCGCCACGCCGCGCGCCCAGTGCCGCCGGCGCCTGGAACAGTTGCCCACGCAGCGCCGGCGGCACCCCGGGGCCATCGTCCTGCACCGCCACCTGCACACTGTCGGGCAGCGCCGACAGCTGCACCTGCACACGGCCCCCGTCCGGGGCATGCCGCAGCGCGTTGTCGAGCAGATTTGTCAGCACGCGCTCCACAAGACCCAGGTCGGCGCGCACCAGCGGCAGGCCCGGCGGGAAATCAGCGTGCAGGCGCTGCCCACGTGCCTGCGCGGCCAGCTCGAACTTCTGCAGTACGTCCTGCAGCAGTTCCGGCAGCGCGAACACTTCCCACTCCAGCCGCACTTCACCGTGCTCCAGCCGCGCCAGTTCAAACAACGCCCGGGCCAGACGGCCGACCTTGGCGCTCTGCGCCAGCGCGATACCGAGATAGCGACGACGCTCCTGCGGCGACAGCGTGGCTTCTTTCAGCGCCAGCGTTTCCAGGTAACCGTGCAGCGAGGACAACGGCGTGCGCAGGTCGTGCGAGATGTTGGCCACCAGTTCGCGGCGCTGCAGGTCCTGCTGGCGCAGCTGCTGCCACTGCTCGCCCAGCCGCTGTGCCATCTGCGAATGGGCATGTTCGAGGATCTTCAGTTCATCGCGCTCACCCGCGCGCAGCGGTACCGGCGCGGGCAGTGGCGTCGGTGCGTCGATGTCGAAGGCCTGTATGCGCCGGGTGACCTGGCGCAGGGGCCGGGTCACCCAGTAGAAGGCCACCAGGCCGGCAAGCAGGCCCAGCCCGCCGATCAACAGCACCGACCACAGCGTGGTGTGCCATTGGCTGCCGGCGGCCAGATCGTCGGCCAGCATCTGCCGGTGTTCGCCCACCAGTACCACGTACACGTAACCCGCCTGCCGACCCTGCACCACCAGCGGCGCGACACTGAACACCTTGCGGCCATCGGCACTGCGGGGATCGTCACCGAGGATCGGCAGCGGCGCACCGGACAGCAGGCGCCGCAGCGGTGCCACGTCCACCCGGCTGCGCACCAGGTGGCCGCTGGGCGCATCGTGGCCGAGGATGCGACCCTGCTCATCCAGCAGGTACACCTCGACACTGGGGTTGACCGCCATCAGCTGGCCGAACAATGCGCGCACCGCTGCATCGCGCATGCCGCTGGTGTCCATCAGTTCGCTGCGCTGGGCGATGTGCTCGGCCAATCCAAGCGACAGGCGCTGCACCACTTCCTGCTCATGCCGGGTATTGGTGCGCATCTGCCACGCCAGCAGCGCCATGCAGCACGTCAGCATCAGCGCCGACATCACCAGCGCCAGTTTCTGCCACAGGTTCGGCTTGATCATGCGGCCGCCCCGGCCGGGTCGACCAGCTTGTAACCGCGCCCCCACACCGTCAGCAGGCGCCGCGGGTTGCCCGGGTCGGTCTCGATCTTGCTGCGCAGGCGGTTGATGTGGGTGTTGACCGTGTGCTCGTAACCGTCGTGCTGGTAGCCCCAGACCTGGTTGAGCAGTTCCATCCGCGCAAACACCTGGTCCGGGTGGCGGGCGAAGAACAGCAGCAGTTCGAACTCGCGCGGGGTCAGTTCCAGTGCATTGCCATCGACGGCGGCAGTACGCGCGACCGGGTCCAGCCGCAGCCCCCCGAGTTCGATCGCCCCGGCATCGATGCGCGCGTTCTGTGCCATGGCTTCGGCGCGGCGCAGCAGCGCACGCACGCGCGCCACCAGTTCCGGCATCGAGAACGGCTTGGCCAGGTAGTCGTCCGCGCCCAGTTCCAGGCCGACGATGCGCTGGGTTTCGCTGCCACGTGCGCTGATGATGATGATCGGCACGTAGCGCGCCATCGCCCGTGCGCGCTGGCAGACCTGCAGGCCGTCCACGCCCGGCAGCATCACGTCCAGTACCAGTGCATCCCACGGACCTTCCTGTTCGATCAGGCGCAGGCCGGCATCGCCGCTGGCGGCGTGTGCGACTTCATAGCCCTCATCACCCAGGTGCATGCGCAGCAGGTCGGCGATGTGGGCATCGTCTTCAACGATCAGGACACGTTTGGCGGACATCGGCAGCTTCGGGCCAGTGGGGAGGCTGCCCGCATTGTGGCGCGGGAGCGACGTGGATACCTCACGAAAAATTGAATCCTGCGTGAGGATTCGTTGACCGGAGGGGGCGCAGCATGGCCCCGTCGCCCCTTCCCGGAGTCCACCATGTCCCTCACCCGCCGCCATCTGCTGGGCCTGGGCGGTGCTGTCACCGCCGCCGGCCTGCTGGGCCTGGGCGCGTGCAGCCGCGCGGCCCCGGCCGCTGCCGAGGCACGGCCTGCGCGACAGTTCGAGGTGGTCCGCAGCGATGCCGAGTGGCGCCGGCTGCTGAGCCCGGCGCAGTACGCCGTGCTGCGCCAGCAGGCCACCGAGCGCCCCTGGAGCAGCCCGATGAACAAGGAACATCGGCAGGGCACGTTCGCCTGTGCCGGCTGTGCGTTGCCGCTGTTCTCTTCGTCCACCAAGTTCGAAAGCCACACCGGCTGGCCCAGCTTCTGGGCGCCGCTGCACAACGCCATCGGCGAGGACCGTGACACCACCTTCGGCATGTTGCGGGTGGAAGCACATTGCCGCCGCTGTGGCGGCCATCTCGGCCACGTGTTCAACGACGGCCCGCGGCCGACCGGACTGCGCTACTGCATGAACGGCGCCGCGATGGCGTTCATGCCCGGGACTGCGCAACAGGACGCCGCTGGCGGCTGGCGCGTGCCGGTCGGTTCTTCCCCTGCTTCTGGAGCCTGATGATGCTGCTGTTGCTGCTTGCCTATCTCGGCGGCGTGCTGACCCTGCTCAGCCCGTGCATCCTGCCGGTGCTGCCGTTCGTGTTCGCACGCGCTGATCGTCCTTTCCTGCGCAGCACCCTGCCGCTGCTGCTGGGCATGGCACTGACCTTCACCGTGGTCGCCAGTCTGGCGGCGGTCGGCAGCCAGTGGGTGGCGCAGGCCAACCAGGTCGGCCGCTGGGTGGCACTGGTACTGATGGCGGTGTTCGCCATCGCGCTGCTGTGGCCGACCCTGGCCGACCACCTGCTGGCGCCGTTCCAGCGCATCGGCGCGCGCCTGAGCGCACGTGCCGACGCCGCGGATGCGGCTGGCCGTGGCGGCGCCTGGACCTCGCTGCTGATCGGCATCGCCACTGGCCTGCTGTGGGCCCCCTGCGCCGGTCCGATTCTCGGCCTGGTGCTGACCGGTGCCGCCCTGAACGGCGCCAGTGTCGGCACCAGTTCGCTGTTGCTGGCCTACGCGCTGGGCGCCGTCACCGCACTGGCGCTGGCGGTGTGGGTGGGCGGCCGTGTGTTCCGCGCACTGCAGGCCCGGCTCGGCCTGGGCAATGTGGTGCGCCGGGTGCTCGGCGTGGCCGCGCTGCTGGCGGTTGTGGCGATCGGCCTGGGCTGGGACACCGGCCTGCTGACCCGCCTGTCCGCGGTCAGTACCGCACGCATCGAACAGGGCCTGCTCGATGCCGTGCCCGGCACGCAGCCGGCAGCACCACCGATGATGATGATGGCAGCCGGCCAGGCAGGCGCGCCGCTGCCGGTGGAAGGAACGCTACCCACGCTGGACGGCGCCACCGGGTGGCTCAACAGCCCGCCGCTGAGCCGCGAGCAGCTGCATGGCAAGGTCGTGCTGATCGACTTCTGGACCTATTCCTGCATCAACTGCCTGCGTGCGATGCCGTTCGTGCACGAATGGGCGCAGCGCTACCGCGACCATGGCCTGGTGGTGATCGGCGTGCACACCCCGGAATTCGCGTTCGAGCGCGACCCGCGCAACGTGATGAAGGCCGTGCAGCAGCTGAAGGTCGAGTACCCGGTCGCACTCGACAACCAGTATGCGATCTGGCGCGCGTTCAACAACCGCTACTGGCCGGCGCACTACTTCGTCGATGCGCAGGGCAACATCCGCGGGCATCAGTTCGGCGAGGGCAACTACGCGCACTCCGAACAGGTGATCCGCCGCCTGCTGGTGGAAGCCGGGCAGACCGAGCTGCCGCCGCCTGCTGATCCGGCCGCGGCTGACCTGCAGGGCGTGGCCACGCAGGCCGACATGGGCAACCTGCGCTCGCCGGAAACCTACCTGGGCCACGCACGAGCCGAGCAGTTCGCCTCGCCGGGCGGGCAGCGCGCCGACGCAGCATTCGGCTACACGCTGCCGTCCACCCTGGCGCTGAACCAATGGGGCCTGTCCGGACAGTGGCGGGTCAACGATGAGGCTGCACAACTGCAGCAGGCCGGCGGCCGCATCGCGTTCCAGTTCCACGCCCGCGACCTGCATCTGGTGCTGGCACCGGGCGAGGACGGCAAGCCGGTGCGCTTCCGCGTGCTGCTCGATGGCAAGCCACTGCCCGCGGCCGATGCCGGCGCCGACGTGGCCGCCGATGGCACCGGCACCGTCAACGAGCACCGCCTGTACCAGCTGATCCGCCAGCGCGGCACGATCGGTCCGCATCGTTTCGAGATCGAATTCCTCGACGCAGGCGTGCAGGCCTACGCCTTCACCTTCGGTTGAACCGGGAGCACACGATGAAACTCTCCTTCGAACAGGGCATTGCCGCCGGCGTCGCCGGCCTGGTCGCCACCGCGCTGGTCGCGGGTGTGCTGCTGGTGGACCACAGCGCGATCGCCGCCCCGGCCGAGCCCACCGCACAGCTGCAGGCTCTGCCTGCGCCCAGCGGTGATGCGGCGTTCCGCGATGACGCAAGCCACGCCAGCGTGGTCTTCGCCGGCGGTTGTTTCTGGGGCGTGCAGGGCGTGTTCCAGCACGTCAAAGGGGTGAGCAACGCGGTGTCCGGTTACATCGGAGGCAGTGCCGCCGACGCCCGCTATGAACGCGTCAGCGGTGGCCGCACCGGCCACGCCGAAGCGGTGAAGGTGGACTACGACCCGCGCCAGGTCAGCTATGGACAGTTGATGCAGGTGTTCTTCTCGGTGGTGCACGACCCGACCCAGCTCAACCGCCAGGGGCCCGATCATGGCAGCCAGTACCGCTCGGCGATCTTCGCCGAAGACGCGCGCCAGCAGGCAGCAAGCCGTGCGTACATCGGCCAGCTCGGCCAGGCAGGCAGCTACCGCGCGCCGATCGTGACCCAGGTGAGCAGCGGCCAGCGCTTCTACCCGGCCGAGAGTTACCACCAGAACTACATGAGCAACTACCCGCAGGCCGCGTACATCCGCTACTACGACGCGCCCAAGCTGACCGCGCTGGGCAAGCAGTTCCCGGCGTTGTACCGCCGCGATCCCGCGTTGGTGCCGATGCGCTGACACCCCATGGTGGGGCCGGCCGCTGGCCACCACCACGGCATGAAAAAGACGCACGGCCACAGGGCCGTGCGCTTGGGAAGTATCGACCCGGCCCCGATCAGGCCCGGCCGACAACGACATGCTAGGCTCGTCAGCATCATGGGTACAGAACCAGATGTGGGCCAGGTCGATGGATACAGAAGACGCCACCACGATGATTCCTCCCCGCTACCAGCGGCTATCGGACGAGCTGGCTGAAGCCATCCACGGCGGGCGCCTGCCGGTCGGCAGCCGGCTACCGTCGCTGCGGCAGATGGCATCGCAGCGCCAGCTCAGCCTGAACACGGTGATCGCGGCCTACCGTCAGCTGGAAGACGCCGGTCTGGTCATTCCGCGACCCAAGGCCGGCTTCGAAGTCGCGCCGCGACTGTCGGTTCCGCAGCGCTCGCTGCGCGATGCGCCGTCGGCGCCCACCGCCCCGCTGCAGCAGGTGCTGATGGCGCGGGTGCTGGAAGCGCAGCGGCGCCCCGGCGTGATCGACCTCGCCTTTGCCGGCCCGCGTGGGCGCCAGTTCTACCCGGGTGCGCAGCTGGCCCGGCACACCGCGCAGGTACTGCGCCATGGCCAGCAGACCGTGGAGACCTACGCCCGTCCCAATGGTTCGCCACGCCTGCTGGCGCAGATCGTGCGGCGTGGCCCGCGGATGGGCCTGCATACCCACCCCGAACGCCTGCTGCTGACCCATGGTGCGATGGAAGCACTGCAACTGGCACTGCGCGCGGTCACCCAACCCGGCGATGCAGTCGGCATCGAAGCACCCTCGTACTTCAACCTGTATCCCCTGCTGACCACGCTGGGCCTGCAGCCGATCGAACTGCCCACCCATCCGCAGCGCGGCCTGGACGTGGATGCGCTGGAAGCACTGCTGGAGCACACCCCTCTTGCGGCGCTGGTGGTGATGCCGACCGTGCACAACCCGCTGGGCTGCACGATGCCGATCGCCGACAAGCAGCGCCTGGCCGAGCTGGTCAACGCACGCCAGCTGCCGCTGATCGAAGACGCGGTGTATGCCGAACTGCAGTTCAGCGAGCCGCCGGCGCCGTTGCTGAAGGCGTTCGACCGCGACGGTTGGGTGATGGTGGTCGGTGGATTCTCGAAGACGCTGGCACCGGACTACCGCATCGGCTGGCTCGATGGCGGCCGCTTCGCCGAACGCATCGCGCTGCTCAAATTCCAGTCCACCGGCGGCGAACCGCAGCTGCTCGGTGATGCGGTGGCGGCCTACCTGGAAGCGGGCAGCTACGAGCACCACCTGCATCGCATGCGCCGGTTGTACCGCGAACAGGTCGGTCGCCTGCGGCAACTGGTGGCCGAGCATTTCCCGGCCGGCACCTGCGCCACCGAGCCGCAGGGAGGATTCCTGCTGTGGCTGGAGCTGCCTGGCGTAGACACCCGGGAGCTGTTCGAGCGCGCATTGGCAGAGGACATCGTGTTCATGCCGGGCCAGGTGTATTCGCGTGGCGCGCGCTACCGGCATTGCCTGCGGTTGTCGTGCTGCCAGACCCTGGACGCGCGCTTCATCGCTGCGGTGGAACGGCTGGGTGCGATCGCACGGGAGCTGGTGGCGGCAACACGGTAGTGCCGGCCGCTGGCCGGCAACCTCGAGGTGGTGAAACGCGTGCAGTTGCCGGCCAGCGGCCGGCACTACCTGTGGTCGCTGTGCAGATACGCGCTCAACGCTTCACCATCGGCGCCCGGCAGATGCGGCAGCCGGCCCCAGCAGGGCATCGGCAGACGCTGCTGCAAGGTCGCGAAATTCTCATCCTGGCGCTGCATCGACGGATCGATGTGGTTGCCGATCCAGCCCAGGCACTCCACGCCACTGGCCTGCAGCGCGTGTGCGGTCAACCGCGCATGGTTGACGCAGCCCAGGCGCATGCCGACCACCAGCACCACCGGCAGCCGCAGCGCACGTACCAGGTCAAGCTGGTCCAGCTGCGCCGACAACGGCGCCAGCCAGCCGCCCACGCCTTCGACCACCACCACGTCGGCCTGTGCGCGCAGGCGTTCGAAGGCCGCCACGATCGGGGCCAGTTCGATGCGCACGCCATCTTCTGCGGCCGCCAGTTCGGGCGCCAACGGCTGGCGCAATGCGTAGGGGTTCAGATCGGCGTAGTCAGGCACCGGGAGGCTGGCGGCCTGCAATGCCAGCGCGTCGTCGTTGCGCAGCCCCTGCCCCGCGTCATGGCTGCCGCTGGCCACCGGCTTCATGCCCACCGCGCGCAGGCCGCGCCGGCGCAGCGCGTGCAGCAGCGCGGTACTGGCGGCGGTCTTGCCGATCTCGGTATCGGTGCCGGTGACGAACAGGACCGTCGGCAACGTGGCAGGCAGGGACATCACAGGCTCCAGCGGGGCAACAGAGCCCCATTATCGCTGGCCCGGCACGCTTGCTAGACTGCGGCCATGTTCGCCAACGCCTCGCTCACCGGCAGCAAGCCGGAACAATACGCCCAGCTGCTGGAACAGGCCCGTGGCCTGGTCTACGGCGAGTCCGACCGCATCGCCAATGCGGCCAACCTCGCTGCACTGGTCTACCACGCCCTGCCCGACCTGAACTGGGTGGGCTTCTACCTGTACGACGGCAAGGAACTGGTGGTCGGTCCGTTCCAGGGCCTGCCGGCCTGCGTACGCATTCCGCTGGACAAGGGCGTGTGCGGTGCGGCCGCCAGCCAGCGCGTTACCCAGCGGATCGAAGATGTGGACGCCTTCCCCGGCCATATCGCCTGCGACGCCGCATCGCGCTCGGAACTGGTGGTGCCGTTGCTCCGCGGTGGGGAGCTGATCGGCGTGTTCGATATCGACAGCCCGGTCGTTGGCCGCTTCGATGCCGAGGACCAGGCCGGCCTGGAAGCCATCGCCGAGGTGTTCGTCGGGGCGTTGCCGTGAGCGCGGTCAAGCTGCGCAACATCGGCCCGAAGAGTGCGGCATGGCTGCGCCAGGTGGGCCTGCGCAGCCGCGAGGACCTGGTTGCCATCGGTGCCGTTGGTGCCTTCGTCAAGGTCAAGCGTGCCGGCTTCAAGCCCAGCCTCAACCTGCTGTATTCGCTGGAAGGTGCGCTGCTGGACTGCCACTGGCAGGAATTGAGCGAGCCGCAGCGTACGGCGCTGGTGCAGGACTACGAAGCGCGCATTGCCGTGCATCCGCTGAAGGCGGCAGGTCCGGCATCGGGCCCGGTGCATGAGCAGCGCTTCGACGCCGAGGACGACGGCGAAGAAAGCACGGCCGAAAGCGCCGACGAGGATTGAGGCCTCCGCGTTGCTGGGAATGCCGGCCACCGGCCGGCACCACCACTGTGATGCGTGATCGGTAGCGCCGGGCATGGCCCGGCGCTACCGGATTCGTCAGGATTGCTGCAGCTCCAGCAGCTCGCCCACCAGCCCCGCTTCACCGCGCTCGACCCACACGCGCAGGCGCGTGCCGTGGTCGATGCGCAGCGCCCAGCACAGCGACATCGGCAGGCCGCACACCAGCGACAGCACCATGCGCAGCGGGCCGCCGTGGCTGACCACGACCGTCGGCGGCGGGTCGTCGTCATCCAGCAGGCGATCCAGCGCGCGTGCGATGCGCCGTTCGAAGTGGCCCCAGCTTTCGCCATGCGGCGGCGGAAACGCGTGCGGATCGGCGTGGAACGCGGCCAACGCCTCTTCCGGCAGATCGAACAACGATTGGCCATCCCAGTCGCCGAAATCCAGCTCTTCCCACTCCTCGTCGGCCTCAACATCCAGCGCGCGCGGTGTGGCCAGTGCCATCGCCGTATGCAGCGAGCGCAGGCGCGGCGAACTGATCACCCGTTCCCACGACTGCCCGGCATAGGCATCGACCAGCTCCTGCGGCAGGCGGGCCAGCTGCGGCGGATCGCTGCGGCCATCGAGGAACTCATCGCGACCGTTGCCGGCATGGCGGACCAGGTCGAGGATCATGCGCGTGCCCAGTCAGGGCGGCGCGGGAACAGCGGAAAACAGACGGACATCGGCAACGGCACCACGATAATTCGAGCTGCATTCTAGGCGCTGGCGCAGGTCTGCTGCACCGTGCAGGTGCATCCGCGCCTGCTCAGTCGTGCGGGTTCGACGCTACGGGCCGGCCGCGATGCCGTAGACTGCGCGCACTTCCAGGTGACCTGCGGCCCTGCCGGCAGGTTGAAACGGGAAGCCGGTGACGCGTGACAACACGCCATGCCGGCGCTGCCCCCGCAACGGTAAGCACGTCAATTCCAGGCAACCCGCCACTGTGCCGCAGGCATGGGAAGGCGCCTGGACGGTGGCCTCGGGCCACCCGGCGGCGAGCCCGGAGACCGGCCCGGAAGCCTCAGGTCGCGATGCGGTGGGCATGGCGCTGGATGTCTGTGGCGATGGCCGCGGCATCGGCGCGTGCCTGCCTGTTGTGACTCCTCCCCTTCGCTGCGCGGGCGTGCGCGGCACCTGGAGTCCCCCGATGAAACTGCAGTCCCGAATGCTGTCCCTGGCCGTGCTGGCCGCACTTCCTGCATTGGCCCTGGCCGATGATGGCGCCGCCGACCTCGACCAGGTGCTGGTCACCGCTACCCGTACTCCGATCGCCCTGCAGGACAGCATTGCGCCTGCGCAGGTGATCGACCGCGCGCAGATCGAATCCAGCCAGGCCACCTCCCTGCAGGAACTGCTGCAGGGCCGCGCCGGCATCAACCTGACCAATGCCGGTGGCCTGGGCAAGCAGAGCTCGCTGTTCCTGCGTGGCACCAATTCCTCGCATACCGTGGTGCTGGTCGATGGCGTGCGCATCAACAGCGCCGACCTCGGCCTGGCGATGTACCAGGATCTGCCGCTGGCACAGATCGAGCGCGTGGAAATCGTGCGCGGCCCGCAGTCCAGCCTGTACGGTGCCGACGCCATCGGCGGCGTGATCCAGATCTTCACCCGCCGCAACCAGGGTGATTTCGCTCCGCACTTCCAGCTGGGCGGCGGCAGCAATGGCCTGCGTGAAGCCAGCGGCGGCATCGGTGGCGGCACCGAACGCGGCTGGTTCGGCGCCGACATCGCCTACCAGCATTCGGATGGCATCGATGCCTGCCGCGGTTCGGCCACGCTGTTCACCGGCTGCTTTGCCGATGAACCCGACCGCGATGGCTACCGCAACCTGTCCAAGAGCCTGCGCGGTGGTTACAACCTGAGCGACCAGTGGACCGTGGAAGGCAGCGCCCTGCGTGCCGACGGCAAGAACCACTACGACGGCTACTACAACTACTCCGAGACCCGCCAGCAGGTGCTGGCCGGCAAGGTGCGCTACACCCCGTCCGAGCAGTTGACGCTGACCGCCAACGTCGGCCGCAGCGACAACGAGTCCGACAACTTCGGTGATTTCGGTGCACGCGGCAGCGCACAGACGCACCGCGACAGCGCTTCGCTGCAGGCCGACATCGGTATTGCCGAAGGCCAGCTGCTCAGCGCCGGCGTGGACTGGAGCGAGGACAACCTGGATGGCAGCAGCGCCGGTTACCTGGTCGACAGCCGTCGCAACACCGGCGTGTTCCTGCAGTACCAGGCGCGCTTCGGCCGTCACCAGCTGCAGGCCAGCGCACGCAATGATGACAACCAGCAGTTCGGCAACCATGCCACCGGCAGCCTCGGCTGGGCGATGGAGCTGGGCCACGGCCTGCGCGTCAACGCCAGCTACGGCACCGCGTTCAAGGCACCGACCTTCAGCGACCTGTACGACCCGTGGAGCGGCGTGCCGACGCTGGACCCGGAAAAGTCCAAGAGTGCCAATCTCGGCATCTCGCAGCAGGGCCAGGGCTGGCGCTGGGGCCTGGACGTGTACGAAACCCGCATCGATGACCTGATCACCTACGACGCGGCCACCTTCCGCATGCAGCAGGTCGAAAAGGCACGCATCCGCGGTGCGGAATTGACCGGCGGCGCCACCGTGGCCGGCTTCGACATCAACGCGCAGCTGAGTTTCACCGACCCGCGCAACCGCACCAACGGCAGCGCGCAGTTCGACAACTGGCTGGCACGCCGTGCGCAGCAGACCGCGCGCCTGGACATCGACCGCCGTTTCGGTGATTTCCGCACCGGCCTGACCGTACAGGGCGCGGGCAAGCGCTACGACGATGCCGCCAACGCGGTGAAGGTCGGCGGCTACGGCACGCTGGATCTGCGCGCCGAATACGCGCTGACCCCGGCATGGTCGGTGCTGGCGCGGGTGGCCAATGTGTTCGACCGCGAGTACGAAACCGTGGCGTGGTTCAACCAGCCAGGCCGCGAGTATCAGCTGAGCGTGCGTTACCAGCCCAGGTAAGTGGTAGCGCCGGGCCATGCCCGGCGTCGGGGCGCCAGATCGAAGGGCCGCCGGGCATGGCCCGGCGCTACCGGCGGGTCAGGTCGCCGATACCGCAGCCAATCCCGGCAGTTCACGCAGGTCGTCGATTACCGCGACGGCCTGCGCGTTTTCCAGGTCCAGTCCTCGCGGATAGCCGTAGCGCACCAGCGCGATCGGCATGCCGGCGTCCTCGGCAGCACGATAGTCGGTGAGCGAATCGCCAACCATCAGGCACGCATCGACGGGCAGTTCGAAGTGCGCGGCGATATGCCGCAACGGCTCACCACTGGGCTTGCGCTGCGGCAGCGAATCACCACCCAGCACCAGCGCAAAGGCATCGGCGATGCCCAGGTGCTGCAGCAACGGCGGCACCAGCGCGGCCGGCTTGTTGGTGCAGATGGCCAGCGGCACGTTCAACGCGCGCAACTGCGCCAGCGCGTCCACTACGCCAGCGAACAGCTGCGGGCTGCGCAGCAGGCATTCGCGGTAATGGACCATGAAGGTCGGCATCACCGCTGCCAGATCGATCTGACGCCCGGCGGCCTGCACGGCCTGTTCGACCAGCCGGCGCACGCCGTCGCCGATCCAGCCCAGCACGGTGGCTTCGGGTACGCGCGCCAGGCCGATGTCTTCCAGCGTGCGGTTCAGTGCTTCGGCGATATCGGCGGCGCTGTCGACCAGCGTGCCATCGAGGTCGAACACGACCAGCGGATAGGGATACGACAAGGGACGGCTCACTCGTGAAACGTGGGGCCGCCCATTGTACGCCCGCGTCTTCAGCCGATCCGGCGTGCGCGGGTGGCCAGGAAGGTCGGCAGGTAACGGTCGATCAGGAAGCGCGGCTGCGGCTGCCAGTCTTCCATGAAGCGGTCGATGACGAACCCGGCATCCAGCTGCCCGGCGATCAGATCCCCCAGGCTGTGGCCGAATGTCAACGCTTCGCCACGGGCCAGCTTGGCCTCGCGCGCGGCGGGCTCCAGGTCTTCCAGGTCGGAATAGGGAATCGCGTACTGCGGGCGGATCAGGCCCTGCTCGCTCAGCTGTGCATCACGCGCAGCAACGAACACCACCGGATTGTAGAAGCTGGCCATCAGCAGGCCATCGCGTGCCAGCACCCGGCGGCACTCGGCCCACACCGGACGCACGTCGGGCACGTACAGGTTCGATATGGGATGGAACACCACGTCGAAGCTGTCGCTGGCAAAGGCCTGCAGATCACGCATGTCACCCTGAACGGTGCGCAGCGACAGACCGTCGCGGTCGGCGACGGCGCGGTCCTGCGCCAGCTGCCCGTCGGAAAGATCGAACACGGTCACCTCGGCGCCTGCCGCGGCAAGCACGGGTGCCTGTTGGCCACCGGCCGAGGCCAGGCACAGGATGCGCCTGCCACGCACATCGCCCAGCCAATCCAGCGGCAACGCACGCGGCGTCAGGTGTACCTGCCAGCGTCCCTCGCGTGCGGCGGCAATCGTTTCGGCATCCACCGGTCGCGACCACTCGCGCACCTCGCTGGCCTGGCGGTCCCAGGCAGCACGGTTGTGGTCGATCAACGCCTGTCCATGGTTCATGTGTTCTCCTTGCCCGAAGGGCGCCAGTCCAGATCCTGGAAGGCCGGGCTGGCGAAGCACTCGGCGAGGAAATCCAGGAATCGCCGCATGATAACGGGCTGTTGCCGGCGCGAGGCGTATACGGCATGAATGCCCAGCTCGTCCAGGCTGTACTCGGGCAGCAGTTCGATCAGCTCACCACTGCGCAGCAACGGTGCGACCTGGTAGGTCGGCAACATGGCAATACCGGCATTGGCGCGCACCGCCTCCAGCAACAGGGATGCTTCATTGGCACTGATGTTGCCGCCCACCGCCACCGACAGCGAGCGCCCTTCGCGATGCAGCTGCCACAGGCTTTTGCCGACGTAGTGATGGGTCAGGCAGTTGTGCACGGCGAGGTGTTCGGGCGCGGTCGGCGTGCCACGCGCCTGCAGGTAGGCCGGCGTCGCGCACAGCACCGAACGGCAGATCGCCAAACGACGTGCGATCAGGCTGGGATCGATCTGCCGCGCGATGCGCACGGCCAGGTCGACGCGCTCCTCCACCAGGTTGACCATGCGGTCGACCAGCAGCAGTTCGATGCGTGCGGCCGGATGGCGCTGCACGAAGGCGGCCACCGCACGCGCCAGATGGCTCTGCCCGAACGACACGCTGGCGGTGATGCGCAGCGTGCCGTGTGGCTCGGGATCGTCGCTGGCCAGCTCACCCTGCAGTTCCTCGCCGATCGCCAGCATCTGCCGGAAACGCGCCAGCGCGGCTTCACCGGCCCCGGTCAGGCTGACCCGCCGCGTGGTCCGGTGCAGCAGCCGCGCGCCCAGCCAGCCCTCCACCTCGGCCAGGTAGCGGCTGACCATCGCCCGCGACATGTCCAGCACCTCGGCGGCGGCGGTCAGGCTGCCGCGCTCGGCAACTTCGACGAATACGGTCATGGCGGTCAATCGGTCCATCTGCTCGATCCATGCAACAAACAAGCGCGTTATACGCTGTTTTTCGAGCGACTGCAGCGGCCTACAGTGGCCCCATTCCCAGCCACCACCCCACGGAGTCCTGCCATGAAGATCGCCCTCGTCGGTGCCACCGGCAACATCGGCCGCCAGATCGCCCGCCACGCGCTGGCCAACGGCCATCAACTGACCGTCATCGTGCGCAGCGCGCAGGACCTGCCGGCCGAGCTGGCCGGTGCCCATCCGGTCATCGCCTCGCTGGATGACCAGGACGCCCTGGTCGCCGCCATCACCGGCCACGATGTGCTGGCCAGCGCCTACGGCCCGCGCCCGGGCGACGACATCGGTCGCGTCGGCGAGGTTGCCGCACAACTGGCCAACGCCGCCCGCAAGGCCAACGTGCCGCGCCTGGTCGTGGTCGGCGGCGCCGGCAGCCTGGAAGTCGCCCCCGGCGTGCAGCTGGTCGACACTCCCACCTTCCCGGAGGCCTACAAGCCCTACGCGCTTGCCCACCGCGAAGCGTTCAACCGCCTGCAGGCGGTGGATGACCTGGACTGGACCTTCTTCTCGCCGGCCGCCGAAATCGGCCCAGGTGAAGAGCGTGGGCAGTACCGCGTGCAGCCCAAGGCCTTCCTCGCCGATGCCAGCGGCCACAGCCGCATCAGCTACGCCGACTACGGCGCCGCGTTCGTCGCCGAACTGGAAGCGCACAAGCACCCCAGGCAGATCATCACGGCGGCGTACTGATCGCGCACTCGCCGGCCTGACCGCCCGCCGGGCATGGCCCGGCGCTACCCACCTGTAAAGCCGAAGGCAACGGCAGGAGCCGTTGCCAACGTCGCTTGCGACGGCCCGTAGGGGGCCGGGCAAGGACGCCCGGCATAGCCAACGCTCGGCTCGACACTCCAAGGACACCTCCCATGCGTACTGCTGCCCTGCTGCTTCCTCTCGCGCTGGCTGCCAGCTTCACCAGCGCCCCGCTGCTGGCCGCACCGGCCGCGCCTGCACCCGCCAGCGCTGCAAAATCCCAGCTGCACCTGCAGACCTTCCATCCCGGCCCGCAGGCAATGTTCTCGGTGTCCTCGGTGCTGATCGAAGGGCGCAACGACGCGATCCTGGTCAACGCGCAGTTTGCTGCCGGCGATGCACGCCGGCTGGTCGAGCAGATCCGTGCCAGCGGCAAGCGGCTGACCACCATCTACATCAGCCATGGCGATCCGGACTATTACTTCGGCCTGGCCACCGTGCAGGATGCGTTCCCGCAGGCGCGCATCGTCGCCACCGCGCAGACCGTGGCGCACATCCGTGAATCCCAGGCCGGCAAGCTGGCGTACTGGGGGCCGAAGATGGGCGCCGACGCTCCCGCACGCATCGTGGTGCCCGCAGTGCTGGAAGGCGATGCACTGCAGCTGGAAGGCCAGCGCCTGCCGTTGATCGGCCTGGATGGCCCGACGCCGGACCGCAGCGTGCTGTGGGTGCCGTCGCTGCGCGCGATCGTCGGTGGCATTCCGGTGGTGGCCGGCGAGCACGTGTGGATGGCCGATACGCAGACGCCGCAGTCGCATGCCGATTGGCTGCGCACGCTGCAGCAGCTGCAGGCGCTGAAGCCGAAGGTGGTGGTGCCCGGTCATTACGCGGAGGGGGCGCCACTGGATGCCAGTGCGTTGCGCTTCACCGCGGATTACATCCGTGCCTTCGATGTTGAAACCGCCAAGGCCAAGGACAGCGCTGCGTTGGTGAAGGCGATGCAGGCGCGCTATCCGCAGCTGGCGGGCGTGGCGTCGCTGGAGTTGAGTGCGAAGGTGGCCAAGGGCGAGATGCAGTGGCCGTAAGGTAGGGGGTTCTTTTGCAGGGCTGCGCCCTGCACCCGCCGAAACGGTAGTGCCGGCCGCTGGCCGGCAACCTCAAAGCCAAAGCAACAGCAGGCATTCCGTGGGTAGGCGGGGTGGGTCCGGTTGCGGGGGACGCCGTAAACCCCCAGACCGGCCCAGCCGCTGGCGGCTGTGCGTTCGGGCGCTTGCGAAGCAGTGCTTCGCAAGCAAAGCGCCCTCACCCTTGGGGGCTTGGCCGCGGCATCCATGCCGCGGACACCCCCGCAACCGGACCCACCCCGCCTTCGACAGGTTCCCGCTGCTGTTGGTGGGTGCTGACCGTTGGTCGGCACGCGGCTGTTGGTAGGTGTCGACCTTGGTCGACACATGTATCAGGTCCGTGGGGAATCGTTCGTTGCGTGCTCGAACAATTCGCCCTGCACCACGGCTTCCTTTTCGCGGAAACCGCCGAGGCCGACGCCGACCAGCCGATAGCGAGTGTCGGCGGGTAGATCTACGCGGGCGCGCAATGAAAGCGCGATGTCGCGCAGTTCTTCCATCGACTCGGGCGGGCGTTCGGGGGTGAAGCTGCGGGTGAGGATGCGGAACTGCGCGGTCTTCAGTTTCAGCACCACCGTGTGGCCGATACGTTCGGTCTTGCGCGTGGCCTGCCAGGTCTTCCCGGCCAGCTGCACGATCGCCTCGCTCAGGTCTTCCAGCAGCAGGTCCTCGGCGAAGGTGTCCTCCGAAGAGATCGACTGCACCTGCTGGTCCGGTTCGACCGGCCGCTCGTCGACACCACGTGCGCGGTTGTACAGGCTGCGCCCGAAGCTGCCGAAGGCGTCTTCCAGGTCCGGCAGCGTCCATTGCCGCAGGTCGCCGCAGGTGACGATGCCGCGCGCCGCCAGCTTCCCTTCCATCACCTTGCCCACGCCGGGCACGCGGTTCACCGGCAGCGGCAGCAGGAATGCGTCCACCCGCTGCGGCGGAATCACGAACTGGCCGTCGGGCTTGCGCCAGTCCGAGGCGATCTTGGCCAGGAACTTGTTCGGCGCGATCCCGGCTGAAGCGGTCAGGTTGGTTTCCTCGCGGATCTGCGCGCGGATGGTGCGGGCGATGTCGGTGGCCAGTTCGATGCCACTCTTCGGCTCGGTCACGTCCAGGTAGGCCTCGTCCAAGGACAGCGGCTCGACCAAGTCGGTATGGCGCAGGAAGATCTCGCGCACGTGGCGCGATACCGCCTTGTAACGCGCGAAGTCCGGTGGCACGAAGACCGCGTCCGGGCACAGGCGCTCGGCGCGCAGTGCCGGCATCGCCGAACGCACACCGAACACGCGCGCCTCGTACGAAGCGGCACACACCACTGAACGCGCACCACGCCATGCCACCACCACCGGCTTGCCGCGCAGTGACGGATCGTCACGCTGCTCCACCGACGCGTAGAAGGCGTCCATGTCGACGTGGATGATCTTGCGCAGTGCGTTCATGGTTGGCCCACATGATACCCGCACCGTACCGGTCCAGACGCCGAAGTATGGTCGTTGTGCATCAACGGGATGCGTGGTTTCAGCTGAAAACACTACGCACGCGTACGGAGACGCGGTTTGATATCCGCCTGATCCGTCGTGCATCCTCGGGAACTCGTTGCCTTGTTTTCGCTTCCAGGATTGCGCTTTCCATGACTCGTCTCCACGCGTTCAACCGCGACCAGCTGCTGGCCAGCGCACGCGGTGAACTGTTCGGCGCTGCCGCCGGCCGGTTGCCCAACGACCCGATGCTGATGTTCGACCGCATCACCGAAATCCGCGAGGACGGCGGACCGCATGGCAAGGGCATGGTACGCGCCGAACTGGATATCCGCCCGGACCTGTGGTTCTTCGGCTGCCACTTCATCGGCGACCCGGTGATGCCCGGCTGCCTGGGCCTGGATGCCATGTGGCAGCTGACCGGCTTCTTCCTGACCTGGCTGGGTGCCCCCGGCAAGGGCCGCGCCCTGGGCTGCGGCGAAGTGAAGTTCACCGGCCAGGTGCTGCCCGACGCCAAACTGGTGCGCTACGAGATCGACATCAGCCGCGTCATCAACCGCAAGCTGGTGATGGCCCAGTCCGACGCACGCATGTACGTGGACGACCGCGAGATCTACAACGCCCGCGACCTGCGCGTGGGCCTGTTCACCGAAACCGGGAGCTTCTGATGCGTCGCGTCGTCATCACCGGCATGGGCATCACCTCCTGCCTCGGCAATGATCTGGATACCGTTTCGGCCGCCCTGCGTGAAAGCCGCGCCGGCATCACCGCGCTGGCCGACCACGCCGAAGCCGGCCTGCGCAGCCAGGTCGGCGGTCGCGTCGACCTCGATCTGGATGCGCTGATCGACCGCAAGCAGAAGCGCTTCATGAGCGATGCCGCTGCCTTCGCCTACCTGGCGATGGCCGATGCCATCACCGATGCGGGCCTGACCCCGGAACAGGTCAGCGGCCTGCGCACCGGCCTGATCGCCGGTTCCGGCGGTGGCTCCAGCGAATGGCAGGTGGGTGCGGTGGATCTGCTGCGCAGCCGTGGCGTGCGCAAGGTGGGTCCGTACATGGTGCCGCGCACGATGTGCTCGACCGTGTCGGCCTGCCTGGCCACCGCATTCCAGATCAAGGGCGTCAGCTACTCGCTGTCGGCCGCCTGCGCGACCTCGGCGCACTGCATCGGTGCGGCTGCCGACCTCATCCGCCACGGCGCGCAGGACATCATGTTCGCCGGCGGCGGTGAAGACCTGCACTGGTCGATGAGCGTGATGTTCGATGCGATGGGCGCACTGTCCACCAGCTTCAACGACACCCCCGCCAGCGCCTCGCGCCCGTATGACAAGGACCGCGATGGCTTCGTCATCGCCGGCGGTGGCGGCGTGCTGGTGCTGGAGGACTACGACCACGCGGTGGCACGTGGCGCGCACATCCATGCCGAGCTGATCGGCTATGGCGTGACCTCCGATGGCGCCGACATGGTCGCGCCATCCGGCGAAGGCGCCGTGCGCTGCATGAAGATGGCGCTGCAGAACGTCGACCGTCCGCTGGATTACCTCAACACCCACGGCACCTCGACCCCGCTGGGCGATGTGACCGAGCTGGGTGCGATCCGCGAGGTGTTCGGCGATGCGATTCCGCCGCTGTCCTCGACCAAGGCGCTGTCGGGCCATTCGCTGGGCGCCGCCAGCGTGCATGAAGCGATCTACTGCCTGCTGATGATGCGCGATGGCTTCGTGGCCGGTTCGGCCAACATCGGCGAGCTGGACCCGAGGGTGGAAGGCTTCCCGATCCTGCGCGAAAGCCGCGAGCAGAAGCTGGATACGGTGATGTCCAACAGCTTCGGCTTCGGTGGCACCAACGCGGCGCTGGTGTTCGGCAGAGTGTGATCTGAAAGCGTGCCAACCAAGGTTGGCACCTACCAGAGCGGTAGCGCCGGGCCATGCCCGGCGAGAGCGGTGAAGCGTGCCGGCCAACGGTCGGCACCCACCAGGTTCAAGGTGGCACCACCAGGTTCAAGGTGGCACCACCGGGTTCAAGGTTGGCACCTGCCAGGGCGGTAGCGCCGGGCCATGCCCGGCGAGAACGGTGAAGCGTGCCGGCCAACGGTCGGCACCCACCATCCCCCACCGTTACCTCGGCAACAACGGCAGCAGCAAGGCGTGCGCGTCCACCAGCGAGCCGACGATGCGGTGGCCGAGCGCGCGCAGTTCTTCATCGGGATGCACCAGGTCCGGTACCTGGATCACGGTCATGCCGGCGGCCAGCGCGGCACGGGTTCCCGCCGGCGAATCCTCCAGCGCCAGGCAACGTTCCGGCGCCTGTCCCAGCCGCTGCGCGGCCAGCAGGTAGATGTCCGGCGCCGGCTTCGGCCGCGCCACATCGCCACTGGTGATCACCGCATCGAAGTATGGCAGCAGCCCGGCTGCAGCCAGCTTGCGGTTGGCCCGCGGCTGCCGCGTAGTGGTCGCTACCGCGCGCGGCACCGCATGCGCCTTCAGCAGCTCCAGCAGTTCCAGGATGCCCGGCCGCAGCGGCAGCCCGGTCTGCGTGCGCTCCTCGTACAGATCATGGCAACGCGCGGCCATGGCCTCGATCATGCTGTCTTCGATACCCTGCTGGCGCAGCAGCGCCTGGCTGTCGCGGTCGCCAAGGCCGACCATGCGCACGAAGAAGCTGGCATCCAGGGGCAGGCCGAATTCCTCCGCCGCCTCGCTCCAGCATGCAAGCGACACACGCTCGCTGTCGATCATCAGGCCGTCCATGTCGAAGATGACGGCGTCGGGCAGGAACGGCAGCGCAGCGATGGAGGTCATGGAGCGAACAACGTATCCAGATCGGTGGAGGTCAGCAGCCGCCATTGCCCTTCGGCCAGTCCCTGCAGGTCCAGGCCACCAACACGGCTGCGATGCAGTGCCTGCACATGGTTGCCTGCGGCAGCGAACATGCGGCGTACCTGATGGTAGCGGCCTTCGTGCAGTACCAGTCGCGCCTTGCGCGGCCCGAGCACCTGCAGTTCAGCCGGCAGCAGGGGCGTCTTCTCCGCTTCCAGCATCAGCGTGCCGCTGGCAAACAGCGCCACCTCGTCACCACGCAGGTCTTCGGCCAGCTCCACTTCGTAGACCTTGGGCAGCTTCGACTTCGGCGAAATGATCCGATGCAGCAGGTTGCCGTCGTCGGTCAGCAGCAACAGGCCGCTGGTCTCACGGTCCAGACGGCCGACGGTGGACAGCACCGGGTCGCGGTCGCGGAAGCGCGGCGGCAGCAGGTCGTAGATCAGGCGGCCCTTGTCCTTGGTCGAACAGGTGTAGCCGGCCGGCTTGTACATCGCCAGCGACAGGCCCACCGGCGGGTCCAGTGGCTCGCCGTCCACCCGCACCGCTTCATGCGGCACCTGGTCGTCGGCATACAGCACCTCGCCGTCGGCGTCGGTGACGCGGCCTTCGCGGAACATCCACTGCACCTGCTTGCGGCTGCCGTAGCCGAGGTTGGCGATGTGCTTGACCAGCTTCACCGGCCCTTCCCCTTGCCCTTCACCGCTTCGACCAGCTTGAAGCCATCGCGCTCGGCAACCACGCGCACCGCGCCGAAGCTCTCGTTGAGCGTGTACTCGTAGGGCAGGTGGCGGTTGGCCACCACGTACAGGCGCCCACCCGGGCGCAGCGCCTGCGCGGCCACGGCGATGAAGCGCTGGCCGATGTCCGGGCGATCCGCACGCGAGGGCGTGTGGAACGGCGGGTTGCTGATGATGACGTCGTAGTCCGGCTCGATACCGGCGGTGACGTCGCGCCACAGGAAGCGCAGCGGCACGGGGCGCGGTGGCGGTGCCAGATTGAGTTCGGCCAGGTCCAGCGCGCGCTTCTCGGCCTCGTACAGGTCCAGCGCGGTGATCTTCGGGCAGCGCTCCAGCAGTTCACGCGACAGGTAGCCGTAACCGGCACCGAGGTCAGCTGCACGCCCGGCCAGGTCGGCCGGCAGATGCTCGGCCAGCAGGGCCGACGCCGGGTCGATGCGGTCCCAGGCGAACACGCCCGGACGGCTGAGGAAACGGCCGCCGACGATCGGCCGCACCGCGTCCAGCGCGCCCCAGCGCTTGGCTACGTCCACATCGTGCTGGCCCTGCAGCGGAGCGGTCCAGAACACGCGGCAGTGGTTCTTGGTCAGGCTGCCGCCGAGGCCGGCCAGCTGCTTGAGGTCGCCTTCGCCGGAGCGGGCACCTTCGTTGTTGTGCTGGCAGGCCACGATGCGGCCACCCTCGGCGACCAGCGCCAGGGCGCGGGCGAACAGCGCGCGGGCTTCCTCGCGCTGGCGCGGCGGCAGCACCAGCACCAGCGGGTAACGGCCGCGGCCGGCAACATCATCCAGCTGCCCGCTGACGGTCCAGCCAGTGGCCTGCTGCAGCGGCTGCGCGAACGGGGCGAAGCTCTGCTCGCAATCCACCTGGCGGCCGCCGGCCTGCTCGCGCAGTGGCCAGCCGTCACGGGCGCGCAGGAAGGCCACCGGGCCCTCCGGCCAGCGCAGGGCGCCGCTGGAGAACGGCAGGAACAGGGTCTGCAGGGGGGCGTCGTCGCTGGATGCCATCGGCGCGGGTACTGGAAGCGTGAGGGCCGTCCATTGTACCGGCTTGTCCGCCCCGGCCCCGGCCCCGGCCACCGCTTTGCGAAACTTCAACGTTGCCTTGATGCCGCAGCAACATGCCAGCGTTCAGGGTAGAAGCTCCCCCGCAACCCCTGGAGATCCTGCATGCGTGCCTTGTTCGTCGGAGGTGTCGTCGACAACAGTGAAATGGACCTGGAAGGCAGCCATCCCCCCGTGCATTACCCGGAGGACACCGGCGGCGGCCATTCCCGCTACCGCCTGCACCAGGTTGGTCACGGCGCCGATGGCAGCGTGGCCTACGCCGTCTATGGCGCGCCGGATCTGGCAGACGATGAAGTGACCCGGGTAGCCGAGGAGCGCGCGTATGCGCGCAGGTTCGAAGCGACGGCAACGCTGTTCGAACATTGACCATCGCAGCCACGCATGGCGTGGCTCTACTGTTCGAATGACCATCGCAGCCACGCATGGCGTGGCTCTACTGTTGTAATGATCATCGCAGCCACGCATGGCGTGGCTCTACTGCTCGAATGATCATCGCGGCCACGCGTGGCGTGGCTCTACAGTAGATCCACGCCATGCGTGGATGCAGCCATCTGCAGTTGCCGTCAGAGCCTCGGCGGCAACCTGCGGATGCTGGCGATTTCATCCAGCCACACGTGATGCTGCTGCACCGGCGCATCAAGATCGTCCAGCCGCAGCTGGCCATTGCTGCCTTCGTCGCCGGCGTCGTTGCGGTACTGCTGCAGCGTCGGCTGCACCGCAACCGTGCCCAGCAGGCGTCGGCCATCGTGCAGGGTCAGCTGCACCTCGGTTTCCCCCTGCAACTGCGGCAACAGGGCTTCCAGGCGCGCGATCTGCGCGGAATCAGTATGGATACGGGGAGCAATACGGGACATCGGCGGCCTCCTGAACTGCAGGGTCGCCGATCGTCCGTGAATGCTCAGTGCAGCAGGCTGTCCCCGCGCGTGGCCTGCACGCGCCGCACCACGCCCACCAGCTGGGCCACCGAATACGGCTTGGCCACATGCTCCTGGAAGCCAGAGGCCAACGCACGGCGACGGTCATCGGCACGCGCCAGCGCAGTCACCGCCACCGCCGGCAGCGCTGCCGCGTCTACGCCCAGGTCCTGCCGCAACGTGCTTACCAGGCCATAGCCATCCATGCCCGGCATGCCGATGTCGGTCAGCAGCACCTGGTACTGCAGGTGGCCATTGTCGGCCAGCAGCGCCAGCGCTTCGCCCGCCGAACTGGCGGCGGACACGCTCGCGCCCTGCTCTTCCAGCATGCGCCGCAGGTACTCCAGCACTTCTGGCTGGTCTTCCACCGCCAGCACATGCAGGCCGCGCAGCGGGTACGGTTCGACCACCATCGGTTCCAGGATAGGACCGCTGACGACCTCGCGCAGCGGACGCCGTTCGGCATCGGGCAGATGCTGCGGCAGGCGCACGGTGAAGGTGGAGCCGTGACCGTGGCCATCGCTGGCCGCGCTGACCGAACCGCCGTGCAGCTCGACCAGCTGCTGCACGATGGCCAGGCCCAGGCCCAGACCGCCATGGCGGCGGGTGGTGGTGCCGTCGGCCTGGCGGAAGCGGCTGAACAGATGGTTCAGGAACTCCGGCGCGATGCCGTCGCCGGTATCGCGCACGGTGATCGTCCAATAGTTGCCATCGGCCTGCAGCTGCACGTCGATGCGGCCTTCGGCCGGGGTGAACTTGATCGCGTTGGACAACAGGTTCCAGAACACCTGCTGCAGCCGGGTGGCATCGCCCAGCACCTGGCAGGGCTGTGCCGGCAGCTGCAGGGTGACGTCCAGCGCCTTGCCCTCGGCCACCAGCTCCTGTGCGCCCATCGCTTCGTTCAACTGGTCGCGCAGGTCCAGCACTTCCACTTCCAGCTGCACCTTGCCCAGCAGCATGCTGCTGAGGTCGAGCATGTCCGAGATCAACCGCTTCTGCGCGGTCGCGCTGTTGGCTATCACGCCCAGGCCCTTGTACAGCGGGCTGGTGGAATCCACGCGCTGCAGCAGCAGTTCACTCCAGCCCAGGATCGTGGTCAGCGGCGTGCGCAGCTCGTGCGACAGCGTGGCCAGGAATTCATCCTTCAGCCGCGCCATGTTTTCGGCCGCACTGCGCGCGGCACGCTCGGACTGCAGCAGTTCCTCGCGCGCCAGTTCGATCTCGCGGCGCTCGGTGACATCCGGGCTGCTGCCGGCCAGGCCGATGAAACGGCCCATCCGCGAGAAGCGCGGACGTGCGTTCATTTCCAGCCAGCGCCACTGCCCATCGGCACGACGGGCACGCACCAACGCATGCATCGAACGCTGTGCCTTCAGTGCTTCCTGCAGTTCGTACTCAAATACCGACGCATCGTCGGGATGCACCAGGCCGCGCCAGACATCTTCCGGCACCCGGTTCTCGTCGCCGCCGAAGAACTCGCTGAAGGCACTGTTGACGAAGCGGGCGTGGCCGCGCTCGTCCAGTACCCACACCGGCATCGGCAGGCCATCGGCCAACGCACTGAAACGGGCCTCGCTCTCGCCCAGTTCCACTTCCATCTGCTTGCGCGCGGTCACGTCGAAGAACAGGATGCCAACCTTGTCCTCGCCCGGCTGGCCAACCCGCACGGCATCCACGGCGAACGTGCGCCCCAGAGCACGGGCATCCATTTCGAACTGGGCCGGTCGCCCGGTCCGCGCCACTTCGCCGTAGATCCGGAACCAGTCACCTTCGTGGTGTGGCTCCAGCGTGCTCATGCGCTTGCCACAGGCATCCTTCAGGCCGGTGTGGCGCTCGAAGGCATCGTTGACCTCGAGGAAGCGGTAGTCGATCGCCTCGTCGCCATCGAACAGCACCTGGATCACACAGAAACCTGCGTGGATGCGCTCAAGCACGCCATGGTGCAGGTCGGTTTCGGGCGTCGGCACCATCAAGGGTGAGCGCTCCACGAGGGGCGGCAGTGTGGACAAGGGCGTGGGAGGAAAAGACCGGATGGAGGTACAGCATCTTCCAGAGTGCGTATTCACAGCGTCAAGCGCCGTCAGTCAGGGTTGACGACCATGAATTGGCGGCAACTGTTGACGCATTTGACGCTACTGGCCATTGCTGCGGCCCCGCAGCGGGATCACACTCGATCCGAGATCATCATCCTCCCCGCTTCGGGGACGCAGGAGACTGCCATGAAAGGTTCGCTTTCAACCGCCCTGCTGCTGGCCGGCATGCTTGCCGTGGGCAGCGTGGCCGCCGCACCGCGGACGGTAACCGCGCCCGATGCGCCGCGCGCACTACAGGCCGATGGCCCGGTCAGCGTGCAGTGGAATGATCCGGCCAAGTTCACCGAGATCCGCCAGAGCACCAACCGCTTCGAGGCCGAACGCGGGGACTGGGTGCAGCAGCTGGCACGCTACGTGCAGACCAGCGCCGCCAAGCCCCTGCAGGCCGGGCAGACGCTGGAGGTGACCCTGGTGGACGTCAAGCGCGCAGGCGACTACGAGCCCTGGCACGGCCCGCGTGGCCGCGACATCCGGATCATGCGCGACATCTACCCGCCGCGGATCACCCTGCAGTACACGCTGAAGGACGCCAGCGGGCGCATCATCGACGAAGGCGACGCCCGCCTGAGCGACAGCGGCTACCTGCACAACATCGGCCTGAAGAGCGATACCGATCCGCTGCGCTATGAAAAGCGCCTGATCGATGACTGGGTGAAGCGCCAGCTGACCTCACGCGTTACCGCTGCCCGGTAGGTGTCGACCTTGGTCGACACGCATTCGCAGCGCCGACCAGGGTTTGATCCGATCCGGTAGGTGTCGACCTTGGTCGACACGCATTCACAGCGCCGACCAAGGTCGGCAGCTACCAGAGCCGTGCGCAGCGCTGATCCGATCCGGTAGGTGTCGACCTTGGTCGACACGCAGCCACAGCGCCGACCAAGGTCGGCAGCTACCAGAGCCGGTCAGTCCTGGTAGACGCGTGCCACGCGCTTGACGCCGCACGGCAGCTGGTAGGCACTGACACCGCAGCGCGGCGCCAGCTCGGACAGCGTCGGCGCCGTACCCCACAGTTCCACCACGCTGCCGACACCGGCCTGCGCATGCGCGGTCAGGTCCACGGTCAGCATGTCCATCGACACGCGGCCGATCAGCCCACCGGGTTGGCCATCGATCAGCACCGGCGTGCCATTGGGGGCGAACTGCGGATAACCATCGGCATAGCCCAGTGCGACCACGCCCACGCGTGTGCGCGCCTTGGCCACGAAGCGCGCACCGTAGCCGACCGGCTCGCCGGCTTCGATCCAGCGCTCGGCGAACACCTTGGACTGCATCGTCATCACCGGGCGCAGGCGCGCGGTGAGTTCACTGTTGTCCGGCAGCGGATTGGCACCGTACAGCATCAGGCCCGGGCGCACCCAGTCACTGCGCACGTCCGGCCAGCCGAGAAGCGCCGGCGAATTGCAGATGCTGGTCTCGCCTTCAAGACCATCGATGGCCTCGACGAAGGTCGCGGCCTGCTCACGGGTACGCTCGCTGTCCAGTTCATCGGCGCGTGCCAGGTGGGTCATCATCACGATGCGCGCCACCTGCGGCAGTGCAGACAAACGCGCGTGCGCGGTGCGGAAACCAGGAACGTCCAGGCCCAGCCGGTGCATGCCGCTGTCCAGCTTCAGCCACACCGTCAGCGGCCGCGGGCTGTCGAACGCGACCAGCGCCTCCAGCTGCCACGGCGAACCGACCGAGAACCACAGGTCATGCTCGGCCACCAGCGCCATTTCGCTGGGCTCGAAGATGCCTTCCAGCAGCAGGATCGGCGCACGGATGCCGGCCTGGCGCAGTTCCAGCGCTTCTTCGATGGTGGCCACGCCAAAGCCGTCGGCCTCGCCTTCCAGTGCCTGCGCACAGCGCACCGCACCGTGGCCATAGGCGTCGGCCTTGAGGATCGCCAGCGCCTTGCCACCGCCCAGTTCACGGGCCAGGCGATAGTTGCTGCGCAGTGCGCCCAGGTCGATCAGCGCGCGGGCAGGACGCATGTGCGGTTCTCATGTTGCGGGGCGTGGCGATACTGGCCGTAGCGGAAGATATCCAGGCCTTCGGTGCTGATCTGCGGCTGGCGCGCGCTCATCAGGTCGGCCAGGTAGCGGCCCGAGCCGCAGGCCATGGTCCAACCCAGCGTGCCGTGGCCGGTGTTGAGGAACAGGTTGCGGAACGGCGTGGCGCCGATCACCGGCGTGCCGTCCGGCGTGGCCGGGCGCAGGCCGGTCCAGAACTCGGCCTTGGCCAGGTCACCGCCCTTCGGGTACAGGTCGCGCACCACCAGCTCCAGCGTCTCGCGGCGGCGCGGCGACAGCGACAGGTCGAAACCGGCCACCTCGGCCATGCCACCGACGCGGATGCGGTTGTCGAAGCGGGTCACCGCAACCTTGTAGCTCTCATCGAGGATGGTCGAGGTGGGCGCCATCGCCGGGTCGGTGATCGGCAGGGTCAGCGAATAGCCCTTCAGCGGATACACCGGCAGGCGCATGCCCAGCGGCGCGACCAGTCCCGGCGAATAGCTGCCCAGTGCGACCACGAAGCGGTCTGCGGTTTCCAGCTTGCCGCCGATGCGCACGCCGGTGATGCGGTCGCCGTCGGATTCCACGCCGGTGATGTCCTGGTCGTAACGGAACTCGACCCCCGCTTCGGCCGCCATCTGCGCCAGGCGGCGGGTGAACAGCTGGCAATCGCCGGTCTGGTCGCGCGGCAGGCGCAGCGCACCCACCAGGCCATCGACGTGGGCCAACGCAGGCTCGGCCTTGATGATGCCGGCGCGATCCAGCACTTCGTACGGCACACCGTACTGGGCCAGGATCTCGATGTCCTGCGCCGATGCATCCAGCTGCTGCTGGGTGCGGAACAACTGGGTGGTGCCCAGGTCGCGCCCTTCGAAATCGATGCCGATCTGCGCACGCAGCTCGTTCAGGCAGTCGCGGCTGTACTCGGACATGCGCACCATGCGCGCCTTGTTGATCGCGTAGCGCTCGTGGGTGCAGTTGCGCAGCATCTGCCACAGCCAGCGGTACTGGGCCAGGTCCATGCCCGGCTTGATCGCCAGCGGTGCGTGCTTTTCGAACAACCAGCCGATGGCCTTCTTCGGCACGCCCGGAGCAGCCCACGGCGAGGTGTAGCCGAAGGACAACTGGCCGGCATTGGCGAAGCTGGTTTCCAGCGCGGGACCGGGCTGGCGGTCGACGACGGTGACTTCAAACCCGGCCTGTCGCAGGTACCAGGCACTGGTGGTGCCGATCACGCCGCTGCCGAGGACTAGGACTCGCATGGGAATTCTCCAACCCGATCATTCCCTGCATTTGCATGCGCAGGGGCCATAATCGGGGAAGTATATTCTTCCGTATCCAGATGATTTGCCTGATTTCAGCAATTCAATCAGGATATTTCCCTGTGATTCATTCCCCGAGCTTGACGCCCATGGCCACCCGTCCCCGCGAGCTGGACAAGATCGACCGCAAGATCCTGCGCATCCTGCAGGCCGAAGGCCGCATTTCCTTCACCGAGCTGGGCGAACGGGTCGGCCTGTCGACCACCCCGTGCACCGAGCGGGTGCGCCGGCTGGAGCGCGAAGCGGTGATCACCGGCTACCACGCGCACCTGGACCCCAGCGCGCTGAAAGCAAGCCTGCTGGTATTCGTGGAGATCAGCCTGGCCTACAAGTCCGGCGACATCTTCGAGGAGTTCCGGCGTTCAGCGCTGAAGCTGCCCAACGTGCTGGAATGCCATCTGGTGTCGGGCGATTTCGATTACCTGCTGAAGGCACGGATCAGCGAGATGGCGTCCTATCGCAAGCTGCTGGGCAGCACCCTGCTGACCCTGCCACACGTGCGTGAGTCGAAGAGCTACATCGTGATGGAAGAGGTCAAGGAGACCTGGGCGCTGCCGATTCCGGATTGAACCGACCGGCGGCAGCGGGACCAGACCCCGCAACGCGGGCTCTGGCCCCTGGCTGCATCAGCGCTGCTGCGGGTTCTTCATGGAACCCTGTTGCGGATTCTTCTTCTGCTGCTCGTTCGGCTGCTGTTGCTGTTGCTGCTGGCGCTGCTGTTCCTGCGGTGTTTTGCTCTGCTGTTCCTTGCCGGGATGACGGTTCTGCTGGTTGGCCATGATCGTATTCCAAGGGGACGAGGGAAGCGCGACGACAGGGATGCCGGCGCAGGTCCACCGTGGTCCTGGCACGGTTAATCGCAGGCGAAAAACGGGTGATGCGGGGTGTGCAGGGCGGGGGTTGTTTTCCGGCGTTCATGTGGGTGGCGGGTTTCCTGCCAACGGCTGAGCCCCTCGTGGCTGGGGCCGGGTGCGGTGCTGCGAGTGGGCCGGGCGGGTGGGGTCAGGCGGGGACGCCGTGAACCCGTCCCTGGGGGCTTGGCCGCGGCATCCATGCCGCGGACACCCCGCCTGACCCCACCCGCCCGGCCTCTGACAGGTTCATGCGGGCGCCAGCCACGGAAAAAGAAAAAAAAAGAGCGACAGCGGGTCGCTGCGCTCTCTTTGGGTTGCGCGATTGGTTGCGGGCGCTGGGGTCAGCGCTTGATCTGCTGGCCGTCGCCGGTCGGTACGCTGTCGTAGTAGCGGCCGGTGCGCGAGTCGAACACGCGGTTGGGGCCGACCGGTTTGACGCCGGGAACGATGCGGCCGTTGCTGTCGTAGACCTTGTCCGGCAGCGCCGGCGCGGGCGTGGGGGTCACCTGGGCCGGGCCGGTCGATCGGATCGGCTGTGCCGGCTGCGGCGAGGGCAGCACCTGCGGCTGCGGGCGCGACGCCTGCGGTGGCGGGGCGACAGGCGGCGAGGCCACCGTCGCGCTGCTGCGGGTGGCGGTCGGACTGCCGGTGGGAACCTGCGCCTGGGCAAGCAGAGGCACCAGGGCCGACAGCAACAGGACTAGGCGGGGTTTCATCGCGCGCTCCAGGGTGGGCCAGCCTTACCCTGCGCCTGCCCCTGTGTGCCGGCCATGAACGGCCATCACACTTGCAAGCGTGTGCCGACACCCCCACGTCTGCTGGCATCCCAAGCCACAACCCCACGGAGAGCCGGCATGAGCGCTTTCGATCTGACGCCCCCCACCGCCACGCAGACCGACGCCCTGGTTGCCGGGCTCAGCGCCGAGGAGCGCCGCGTGCTGCTGCAGCACGGCACCGAGGCGCCGTTCTGCGGGGTATTCCTCGACAACAAGCGCGAGGGCGTCTACTGCTGCCGGCTGTGCGCCCTGCCCTTGTTCCGCTCCAGCACCAAGTTCGATTCGGGCACCGGCTGGCCCAGTTTCTTCGCCCCGTTCGACCCGTCGCACGTGCGCGAGATCCGCGACACCAGCCATGGCATGGTCCGCACCGAGATCACCTGCGCCCGCTGTGGCAGCCATCTGGGCCACGTGTTCCCGGACGGTCCGCCGCCCACCTACGAGCGCCACTGCCTGAACTCGGTCTCACTTTCATTCACCGGCACAGGCGAGCCGTGGCCCGATCCGCTGCAGCGTGGCGGCGCGGAGGCCGGCGTGGCGGGCTGACACGCGCCGCAAGGCCCCGCTGACCGACTTCACAGAATTCCCTCTTCAGAAACACCGGTGTCAGGCCGACAAGGAGATATCCCCCCTCCTTGCGTCGCGCCATGCTCATCATCGTTGGATTCCTGGTCGTCATCATCAGCGTGCTGGGCGGCTACCTCGGCGCACACGGCCGCCTTGGGGCGCTGTGGCAGCCCTACGAACTGGTCATCATCGGCGGTGCCGCGCTGGGTGCGTTCCTGGTCGGCACCCCGGCCAAGACGGTCAAGCAGACGCTGCAGGCCATGGTCGGCGTGTTCAAGGGCCCGCGCTACAAGCAGCAGGACTACATCGACGTCCTCAGCCTGGTCTACGAACTGCTCAACAAGGCCCGCCGTGAAGGCTTCATGGCGCTGGAAGACCACGTCGAGCGCCCGGCCGAAAGCGCGCTGTTCGGGAACTACCCGAAGGTGCAGGCCGACCACCACCTGATCGACTTCATCACCGACTGCCTGCGCCTGATGATCGGCAGCAACATCGAGCCGCATGAGCTGGAGCCGCTGCTGGAGCTGGAGCTGGAAAAGCACCACGCCGAAGCGATGGCGCCGTCACAGGTGCTGACCAAGGTCGCCGACGGCCTGCCCGGTTTCGGCATCGTGGCGGCAGTGCTGGGCATCGTCATCACCATGGGCTCGATCGGCGGCGACATCGTCGAAGTGGGTGGCCATGTGGCCGGCGCGCTGGTCGGCACCTTCCTCGGCATCCTGCTGGGCTATGGCTTCGTCGGCCCGATGGCCTCGGCGATGGAAGCCCGTGCCGAGCAGGACAGCCGCATCTACGAGTCGGTGAAGACCGCCCTGCTGGCCTGCCTGCGCGGCTACAACCCGAAGATCGCGCTGGAGTTCGCCCGCAAGACGCTGCCGTCGAACGTGCGCCCGGCGTTCTCCGACTTCGAGCAGCACCTGAAGACGGTCAAGTAAGCCATGGCCGAGACCAAGCCCACCGTCATCGTCCGCCGGGTCAAGAAGGCCGGCCACGCCGCCCACCATGGCGGTTCGTGGAAGGTGGCCTATGCCGACTTCGTGACCGCGATGATGGCTTTCTTCCTGGTGCTGTGGCTGATGGCCAGCACCAGCAAGCCCGAGCGCGCAGCCATTTCCGAGTACTTCCGCAACCCCAGCCCGCTGGTCGGCTCCAGCGCGACGCCGGCGCCAGGCATGGCCGGGCCGGGCGGTGCCAGCACCTCGATGATCAAGCTCGGCGGCGCCACCGATGTTTCGCGCGGCAACAGCAACGATCCCTTCCAGAACCAGCAGAAGTCGATACCGCAGCCGGTGGACGAGCAGCAGCGCGACAAGCAGCAGCTGGAAGCGCTGATGAAGGAACTGCAGGAAGCGATCAGCCGCAGCCAGGCGCTGGAACCGTTCAAGGACCAGCTGCTGCTGGATCTGACCCCGGAAGGCCTGCGCATCCAGATCGTGGACAAGCAGAACCGGCCGATGTTCGACCTCGGCAGCGCCACCCTGAAGCCGTACACGCAGCAGATCCTGCACGAACTGGCCGAGTACCTGAACCACGTGCCGAACCGGATCAGCCTGACCGGCCACACCGACATCACCGCCTATTCGGCCGCACGCGGTTACGGCAACTGGGAACTGAGCGCCGACCGCGCCAATGCCGCGCGCCGCGCGCTGATCGATGGCGGCCTGGAAGACAGCAAGATCACCCGCGTGGTCGGCCTGTCTTCGTCGGTGCTGTTTGACAAGGCCGATCCGCAGAACCCGATCAACCGCCGCATCAGCATCGTGGTGATGACCAAGGCCGCCGAGGAAGCTGCGCTGGCCGGCGCCGGGCCGCAGGTAGGCCTGTCGGCAACCACCGTGGACCCGGACGTGCAGGCCGCGCAGGGGTCAGGAAAGTAATCCGTGGGTGCGGACCCTGGTCCGCACAGCGCTGAACCGGGGTCAGATCCCTTTCCCATGGAAAGGGATCTGACCCCACCTACGCGCGGCCGCTACAATGGCGGTCTTTCCGACTCCAGGTGATCACACCCCCATGTCCAAGTTGTCCAAGGCCAAGCGCGACAAGCGCAAGAAGCAGCAGACCAAGCGTCCGTTCCTCCGTCTGAACGCCCAGCAGCAGGTGCAGAACCATGCCGTGCTGGTCAACGAGGACGGCCAGGCCGTGGCCGCCATCGGCCTGCAGGGCCGCGAGTGGCTGCTGGCCATCGGCGGCCAGACCATGGGCAACGCCGACAACCCGGTGCCGATGCTGGCCATGCTCAAGCACCTGTCCAACGTGCAGGAAGCCGAAGGCCGCAAGGTCACCCTGGAATATTCCGAGCTGATGCAGAAGCTGCTCGACACCCTGGCCGAAGAAGCGGGCCAGACCGCCGAGGAATACCTGGACAAGCTGGTGGCCGAGTTCGCCAGCGAGCAGGCTGAAGATGCAGCCGCTGAAGGCGAAGCGTCCGATGAAGCGGCTGCAGACACTGCCGGCGCCGAAGGCGCTGCCGACGCCGAGGCCACTCCGGCCGCCGACGCCGACGGCAAGCCGCAGGCCTGATCCGGCGGCGGCGGTGTCGGTCTACGTCGATGACGCGGTGCATCCCTGGCGCGGTCAGCGCTGGGCGCACCTGATGGCCGATACCCTGGCCGAGCTGCACGCGATGGCGGCGCAGCTCGGCATTCCTCCACGGGCCTTCCAGAACAAGGCCAGCGGGGCGCATTACGATGTCACCGCCGAGCTGCGTGCGCAGGCACTCGCGCTGGGTGCGGTCGCCATTTCCCGGCATGTGGACCGGGCGCAGGTGAAGGCGGTGATCGCCAACGCCAGGGCGCAGTACCAGCCCTAGGCTGGTACAGGTGGCACCGGGCCGCGCCCGGCGAGCACGCAGCGCGGCGGGAAGCCGCCGGGCATGGCCCGGCGCTACCGGTGAATCTCAGAACGGGTCGCTGCCCAGGCGCACTTCCACGTTCAGCAGCGAGCACAGCGCCAGCAGGGCGTCGTCATCGCGGGTCAGCGCCATCCAGCCACTGAAGCCGTCGTTGCCGGCATCCACGCTCCACAGCGTGTAGTTGTGCTCGCGCAGGCGGTCGAAGGCGGTGCTCATCAGCTGCACCCCATCCAGGTCCGCGGCGAAATCCTCGTCGTCCAGGTCGCCACCCCAGTCCAGCTGCAGGTTGAAGCGCGCCGACAGCTCGTTCACCGCCGACTGCAGCGAATCGAAGTCATCACGCTCGACCTCGAAGCCCGACTGCCAGGCGATGGCCGTGAACAGCGCCGGCAGCCAGTCGCTGTCGGCTTCCAGCGGCTGGCCGTCCTCGGACAGATGCTCGCGCCAGCGGTTGAACTGCTGCAGGGCCAGCTCTTCGTCACCGGGGTTGATCAGCACGAGCAGGTTCCAGACCCGCGCCTCGAAGTCGTCCTCGTCGAAATCGTGGGCGTCTTCCTCGAAGTCGAAATAGTCGCTGTTGTCAGGCATGGCGGAACGTCCTCGGGAGCAGGGGGGCATTCTACGGTTTATCCTGTACCGCTGAAGCCGGCCGTGGTGGCCGTCACTGTGAATGAAGCGATGAGCGATACCCCTCCCGACCACCTGGCGATCAACCCGGCCAGCCCCTTCCACGATGCGCAGGCCCTGGAGCGCGGCGTCGGCGTGCGCTTCAACGATGTCGAGCGCGACAACGTCGAGGAATACTCGGTCAGCGAAGGCTGGATCCGCGTGCAGGCCGGCAAGGCCCGTGACCGTCGCGGCAATCCGATGACCATCAAGGTCAAGGGCAAGGTCGAGGCGTATTTCCTGGAACAGAAGCCGGAGTAACCGGCCGTCCCGGGGCGGGGTCAGATCCCTTTCCTGCGGAAAGGGATCTGACCCCGATCGGCAGCCCGATCGGCATACCGTTCACTCGCGCTTGCGCGATTCCAGCAGGTCGAGGTTGCGGATCAGCCGCCGTGCGATCTCATCCGACACCACGCCGCGGCGGGTCAGCCGGAACAGTTCCTCGCGTTCGGCATTGAGGCCGGCGCTGCGCAGCTGGCGGTAGCCCATCTCCATCCGGTTCACCTTCTCCGGGTCCACGTCGGGGTTGTCGCGGTCCAGATGCCGCTGATACAGCAGGCTCACCCGCGATGCGGCGTCGTTGTACAGCTGCACGTTCTCGGTGTTCTGGTTCAGCACCAGCTGCTGGCGCATGCGCTCCACGCCCGCCAACGCGGCCTTCGAGGACAGCTTGCGGGCGAGATCCTCTTCCTTGCGCTCACCCGAATCGGCCGGCAGCTGCAGGCCCTTCAACAGCTGCGGCAGCGCCACGCTGGCGCCGACCAGCGAGCACAGGATCACCGCAGCAGCCAGGAAGATCACCAGGTCGCGTGCCGGGAACGGGCTGCCATCGGGCAGGAACAACGGCAGCGTCAACACGCCGGCCAGGGTGATCGCACCACGCACACCCGCCACCGAGGTGGCCACCACGATGCGCCAGTTCGGTGCCTCGCCACGCTCCAGGCCGCGGCGACGCGCACGCAGCAGGTTCCAGCGCAGCGACAGCCACACCCACAGCAGGCGCAGCGCGATCAGCGTCGCGTTGATCACCAGCACGTACACCAGCAGCCACCACGCGCTCTGGTGGCCGCTCTCGTTCATGGTGGTGGTGGCGCGTTCGACGATGCCCGGCAGCTGCTCGCCCAGCAGCACGAACATGATGCCGTTGAAGCTGAACTGCAGCATGTTCCAGACGCCGGCGCGCTGCACGCGCATGCTGCCGGAGACACGGCCGGTCATTTCCACGTAGCTCATCGAAATACCCGCTGCGACCGCAGCAAGGATGCCCGAAGCATTGATCTCTTCGGCCAGCAGGTACGCCGCGAACGGGATCAGCAGGTTGACCAGCATCGCCGCGCCCGGCTCTTCGCCGAAACGGCGCCACAGCCAGCGCTGGAACGTGGACACGCCCAGGGTGACCGCCACGCCGACGGCCAGGCCGGCCACCGCCACCCACACGAAGGTCAGCGAGGCGGTCGCCAACGAGAAGGTACCGGTCATCACCGCCGCCACCGCGAAGCGGAAGCAGACCAGGCCGGAGGCATCGTTGAGCAGCGACTCGCCTTCCAGGATGTGCATCAGGCGCTTGGGAATCGGTGCCTTGGCAGCGATCGCGCCGACCGCCACCGGGTCGGTCGGTGACACGATCGCGGCCAGCGCGAAACACACCGCCAGTGGCATCACCGGAATCATCCAGTGGATCAGCAGGCCCGCGCCGATCACGGTGAATACCACCAGCCCGAACGCCAGTTCGAGGATCGCGCCCTTGTCGCGGAACAGGCCCTGCTTGGGAATGCGCCAGCCATCGAGGAACAGCAGTGGCGGCAGGAACAGCAGGAAGAACACTTCCGGTTCCAGTGCATGGCCGCGGTTGAATACCCCGGCGATCACCGCGCCGAGGCCGATCTGCACCAGCGGCAGCGGCAACGAGAATGGCAGGACGCGAACCAGGTAACCGCTGGCGACAACGGCCACCAGCATCGCCAGGACGACTTCGATGGTGTGCATGCTTCTTCCACAGGAGCGGCGCGTGGGGCCGGAAAAACCGGAGTGCGCCGGGGGACGGGAAAAAACTTAACACAGCAGGCCGCCACTGCGCCCAGCCATCTGAATGCGCGTCAGGACCGCGACAGCAAGCGCCGCCCGATCCAGGCCGGCGTGCTGGCCACGTCGTCATGCAGCACTGCCAACCGGCCCTGCACGTGTCCTTGTGCAGGGCGTTCCAGCCCTGGCAGCAGCGGTGGGGTCATGCCGCGTCCCGAGCGCGGTCCTCACCATCGAAGCGATAGAGGTCCATCGCCAGGAAGCCGGCATCGACACCCGCATCGATGCGCTTGGCACCGAAGCCACCCTCCCCCGCCGCACCCATCGCAAAGTACAGCGGCAGCAGATGCTCATCGGTGGGATGCGCACGCTCGGCGAACGGTGCCTGTCGGCGGTAGTCGAACAGGGCATCGCGGTCATTGGCGGCCAGCCGCTGCTCCACCCAGTCGATGAAGGGGCGCACGTAGGGCGCTTGCTTGCCGTCCTGGTAGTGGCCCCAGTCGTGCAGGTTGTGGGTGATGCTGCCCGAACCGATCAGCAGCACGCCCTGTTCGCGCAGCGGCGCCAGCGCACGGCCCAGCGCGAACTGATGCTGCGGGCCCAGCATCGGCTGGATCGACACCGGCACCACCGGGATGTCGGCCTGCGGGTGCAGCAGGCGCAGCGGCACCCACGCGCCGTGGTCGAGGCCACGTTGCGGATCGAGTGCCACCGGCAGGCCGGCGGCGGCGATGCGGCCCGCCACCTCTTCAGCCAACGCCGGATCACCGGGCGCCGGGTACTGCAGCGCGAACAGTTCGCGTGGGAAGCCGCCGAAATCGTGGAGGGTGGGCGGCTGCGGATGGTTGCCGACCAGCGGCTGCCGGGCCAGCCAATGCGCCGAGGCGATGACGATCGCACGCGGGGTCGGCAGGTCGCGGGCCAGCTCGGCCAGCCGCACGCCGACCTGGCCCGGATGCAGGGCGGTCATCGGCGAGCCGTGGGAGATGTACAGCGAAGACAGGCGGGACATGATCTTCTCCAATCACAGGAACAGACAGCGGGCCGGGGGACGTTCAGCGCGAACGCAGGGTCCAGCGACCATCGCCCAGCAGGAACAGCACGACCAGGGCCAGCGCCCAGAACGCCGGGTATTCCCAGCCACCGCCAGCATTGGCGAAGCTGAAACCGTTGGCGCCGTGCACCGTCACGATGGTGCCCAGCAGCAGCGGCACACCGAGCAGGCCGATCCAGCGCGCGTAGATGCCGAGCAGCAGCGCTGCGGAAATCGCCAGTTCAACGGCGATGGTGAGGTAGCCCAACACGCCGGGCAGGCCCAGCGACTCGAAGAAGGCCGCGGTACCTGCCGGAGTGAACACCAGCAGCTTGGTCAGCGCATGGACCAGGAACAACACGCCCAGGGCCAACCGCAGCAGGGTCGCGGCGTACGGGGCGAGCGGGGACAGGGGGGCGGCGGTAGCGTTCATGGGGTACCTCGGCAGGGACAGGGCACAGGTTATTGCGCCCTCCATTGCCGATAAATACGATGGATCGACCGTATTTATTTCAGAAGGCGCAACAATGGACACCCTGGATGCCATGCGCGTGTTCGTCGCGGTGGTCGAACGCAACGGCTTCAGCGCCGCCGCACAGGCGCTGGACATGTCCACGGCCGGTGTCACCCGCCAGGTCGCCGCACTGGAAAAGCGCCTGTCCACCCGCCTGCTCCACCGCACCACCCGCCGGGTCAGCCCGACCAGCGCCGGTGCCGCCTACTACGCGCAGTGCGTGCGCCTGCTGGCCGAGTTCGATGCGCTTGAGGCCAGCATCGGCGCACAGGCGCTGGAGCCGTCCGGCACGCTGCGCATCAACGCACCGGTCAGCTGGGGCATCGCCCGCCTCGGCCCGTTGCTGGCCGGTTACCGCGAGCGCTTCCCACAGGTCGAACTGGACCTGGCGCTGTCCGACCGCCTGGTGGACATGGTCGAAGAAGGCTACGACGTGGCCATCCGCATCACCCGCGAACCGGGCCCGAGCCTGATCGCGCGGCGCCTGGGCCAATCGCGGATCAGCCTGTGTGCCGCACCGGCCTACCTGGCCGCACACGGAACGCCGCAGGCCCCCGAGGATCTGCAGACCCACGCCTGCCTCGGCTACAGCTACTGGGCCGCCGGCGACCACTGGCCCCTGCAGGGACCGGGTGGCGAAGTGAAGGTTGCAGTGACCACCCTGCTGCGCGCCAACAATGGCGACGTCCTGCGCGAAGCGGCGATTGCCGGCATGGGCGTGATCCTGCAGCCGGACTTCCTGTTGCACGAGGCGCTGGCCGATGGCCGCCTGGTGCGCATCCTGCCCGGATGGGAAGCTGAGCCGATCGGCATCTTCGCCGTCTACACCAGCCGCAGCCATCTCGCCCCCAAGGTGCGCAGCTTCATCGACTACCTGGTGGAAACCGGGGTGTAAGCGTGCGTCCGCCGGGCATGGCCCGGCGCTACCAGAGACGCGCCCATGACACGGCAGCGCCGGGCCATGCCCGGCGAAGCGCGAAGCGCGCCCATGACACGGTAGCGCCAGGCCATGCCCGGCGAAGCGCGCCCATGACACGGCAGCGCCGGGCCATGCCCGGCGAAGCGCGAAGCGCGCCCATGACACGGTAGCGCCGGGCCATGCCCGGCGAGCGCGAAGCGCGGCCTAGGCGACAACCTCATCCAGCTGCGCGATGATCTTTTCCAGCGGTGCCGGCCGCCCCAGCAGGTAGCCCTGCACCTGGTCGCAACCATGCGCGGCCAGCCAGTCCAGCTGCCCCGGCGTTTCCACGCCCTCGGCGATGATCGTCAGCCCCATGCTGTGGCCCAGCGACAGCAGTGCCCGGCAGATCGATGCGTTGCGCGGATTGGTTTCCACGTCGGCCACAAAACTGCGATCGATCTTCAGGACGTCCAGCGGCAGGTGCTGCAGGTAGGACATGCTCGAGTAGCCGGTACCGAAATCGTCCAGCGACACGCGGATGCCCTGCTCGTGCAGGCGCTGCATGGTCTGCATCGCCTGTGCCGGCTTGCGCATCAGGCTGCTCTCGGTCAGTTCCACGTGCAGTGCACCACGGGCCAGGCCGAAATCCTGCTGCGCGCGGGCGAACTCGGCCACCAGATCGCTGTTGAAGAACTGCACCGCCGACACGTTGACTGCGATGGACAGCTCGCCCCACCCCGCTTCGACCAGACGCCGCTGCGCCTGTGCCGCTGCGCGGATCACCCAGCGTCCCAACGCCAGGATCAGGCCGGTGTCCTCGCACAACTGGATGAACTCGCTGGGCGGGATGAAGCTGCCATCGGCCTGCGGCCAGCGCAACAGCGCCTCCAGCGACGCCGGGCTGCCATCGCTGGCGTGCCGGATCGGCTGGAAGTACAGCTGGAATTCGTTGTCGATGGCCGCGTGGATGCGCCCGGCCAGGCGCAGGCGGTCGGCCAGGCGGATGGTCACCGCCGCATCGAACCAGGCCACCACGTTGCCTTCGGCGCGGGCCGCGTGCGCCGCCTGCGCGGCCATGCCGATCGCCTGTTCGGCACTGTGGCCTGCATCGGCGTCATGTACGGCCACACCAATGCGGGGTTCGAACTGGTGCAGCGAATCCTGGCCGCGCATCGGTGCCGAGACGATCTGCAGCAGATCGTCCAGCACGCGCTGGGTGTTGTGTTCCGGCGCGATCGCCAGCACGAAGTCCTCCGCCGGCTGGAACGCCAGCAGGCCGAAGCGCGCGCCCAGCCCGCCCAGGCGCGAGGCCATCGACTGCAGTACCGCATCACCGATCTCGCGGCCCAGCGTATCGGCCACCAGCTGCAGCCCGCGCAGCTGCACATAGGCGATGGTGTAGGCGCCGGCCTGCTCGTCCAGCTGTTCGCTCAGTGCGCGCACGTTGAGCAGGCCGGTGGCCGGGTTGTGGCGTGCGTGATAGGCCAGGTCGCGTTCGTAGGCCAGCCGCTCGCTGACATCTTCGGCCAGCACCAGGCACGCGGGCTGGCCATCGAAATCCAGTTGCGACAGGTGCACGCGCACTTCGAACACCGTGCCATCCTTGCGCTGGTGCAGGCGCACCGCAGCGTCCTGCAGTTCACCACTGCGCACCTGCGCGATCGCGCCCTTGACCTCGTCCCAGCCCTCGCGTGGGCGGATGTCGAGGATGCTCATCGCCAGGAATTCATCGCGGCTGTAGCCGTACTGCTGCACAGCCGCCTCGTTGACCTCGATGAAGCGCAAGGTGTCCGGATCGAACACCCAGAACGGCGCGGGGTTGCGATCGAACAACAGGCGGAAGCGGCGTTCAACCTGGCGCATCTGCTCGCGTGCCTGGTAGCGCTCGCTGAGGTCGGTCAGTGCGCCGATCATGCGCCGCTGCCGATCGACCACCGCTACCCGCTGGCCACGCGCGGCAACCCAGCGCACGGCACCGCCGGGCAGCACCAGGCGGAATTCTTCGTCGAGTACAGCGTTGCCGGCGAAGGCCTGATCGAAGGCCTGCTGCATGCGTGCGCTGTCATCGTGGTGCACGCGGGCGAAGAATTCGGCCACCGGCAGCGCATCGGTCTGCACACCGAAGATCTCGCGCGCCAGCGGTGACCAGCGCAGCAGCGCAGCGTCTTCGTCGACATACCAGGTGCATACGCGGCCCACCTGATGGGCCAGGCGCAGCTCGGCGTGGCCGGTCCGCAGCTCTTCGGCCATCGACTGCTGCCGGTGCGTGCTGCGGCGCACCGCGTACAGCAGCACCAGCAGCAGCGCCACGTAGGCCAGCATGATGGCAATCGCCGCCTGCAGATACGGCCACCACGGCTTCAGCACATCTTCGTTTGCCAGGCCGACCTGCACCGCCAATGGACTGCGCTCAAGGGTGCTGATGGTGGAGATGCGCGGTATCTGGTCCACCGCGCCGGGAATGCTGCCCAGCTCGACCACTGCCTGCCGGCCCAGCAGCGTGCGTGCCGGCAGCGTGTAACGGCGGCCGACGGTGCCGTGCGGATCGGGGACACGGGCCAGCATGTAGCCATCGGCGTCGCTGATCGAGGCCAGGCCACTGGGCCCCACATCCAGACCGCCCACGATCCGCTGCAGTTCGCCGCAGCGCAGCCGTGCCAGCAGCCAGCGATCGCCAGCCATCGGCAGCGCCAGCGGCACCACCCAGCCGCCGTCGCTGGCACGCTGCGGCGGCCCGATGTACAGCGCACTGCCCTGCCCCCGTCGCTGCGGATCGGTCCACAGTGGCAGCTGCAGGTCGCCCTTGCCGGCCGTCAGGGCGCGGCCATAGGTATCGAGCACGACGATGCTGTGCAGCTCGGCGTGCCGGCGCAGCACGCCGGCTATGGCGGCGTCCAGCAGCGCGGGTGCCTGCGCAGGCACCGTGCGGAACAGCTCGGCGGCATCGGCGGCGATGCCGGCCATCGCCCGTTCCAGGTTGCGCAGCTCCAGTGCCAGCAGGCGCTCGCTGCCTATCGCCAGCGCCCGGCTCTGCCGCTGCGCGGCTTCCAGCCGGCGCTGGTAATCGTTGGCCAGCATCGCGGCCAGGCCTGCCGCCAGCAGAACGCCCAGCACCACGCCGCCCCAGGTAATGGCACGCAACGGCCGGGCCAGCGCGTGTCTCAGCGCCGGCATCGGTCGGTCTTCCCTGTGCAGTCGGCTGGCTTCATGCGCGAACGATTCCTCCACATCCCCGACCTCAACGGCCGGCGGACGCCATTCTTGACGCCTCGACCCGTCCTGCATGCGCCCTCCCCCGGGTGCTGCAGACATCCAGTCCGCAGCATGCACCACGCCGGTGACCGCGTGAAGATCGCTGCGGCGTGTTCAGCCAGATCACGCACAGTGCTGGCCCTGTCGAGCACGTCCAGCCGGCCCGCAGCGGATTAGACTTGGAGTTTTCCGCCGCAAGAGAAGTCCATGTCCAAGCTGCGCCGCCCCACCCTGGCACTGGCCATCGTTGCCAGCCTGTCCCTGGCCGCCTGCGACCGCCCGGCCGATCCGGCCGCCGGCACCGCCGCACCGACCGAGGCGACCCCCGCTGCCGCCAAGCCGATGCTGGGCAGCTTTGGTTTCGATGCCAGTGGCATGGACCGCAGCATCGCCGCCGGTGACGACTTCTTCGGTTTCGCCAACGGCAGCTGGGTGAAGAACACCGAGATTCCGGCCGACCGCTCGCGCTTCGGCAGCTTCAACGTGATTGCCGAGAAGACCCAGGCCGACACCCGCGCGATCCTGGAAGGCGCTGCCGGCAACGCCCAGGCCAGCGGCGAAGACAAGCTGATCGGCGACTACTACGCCGCCTACATGGACGAGGCCGGCATCGAGCAGCGCGGCCTGGCACCGGTGCAGCCGCAGCTGAAGAACATCGATGCGATCGCCGACAAGGCCGGCCTGGCGCGCGCCCTCGGCGGCGACGTGCGCGCGGACGTCGACCTGCTCAATGCGACCAACTTCTACACCGACCGCCTGTTCGGCCTGTGGGTGTCGGTGGACCTGCTGCAGCCGGACCGTACCGCGCCGTACCTGGTGCAGGGCGGCCTGGGCATGCCGGACCGCGATTTCTACCTGGGCGGTGGCCGCATGGCCGACCTGCGCAAGCAGTACCAGGCCTACATCGCGCAGGTGCTGCAGCTGGCCGGCGTGGCCGACCCGGCCGGCAAGGCGCAGCGCATCCTCGCCCTGGAAACGAAGATCGCCCAGGCGCATGTCACGCAGGAAGAAACCAATGACGTGACCAAGGGCGCCAACCCCTGGACCCAGGCCGACTTCAACGCCAAGGCCCCGGGCATGGACTGGGCCGCGTTCCTGGACGCCGCCAAGCTTGGCCAGCAGCAGGACTTCATCGTGTGGCAGCCCAAGGCCGTGGCCGGCCTGTCCAAGCTGGTGGCCACCGAGCCGCTGGATGCCTGGAAGGACTACATGACCTTCCACGCGCTGGACCGCGCCGCTGCCTACCTGCCGAAGAAGTTTGCCGATGCGCGCTTCGCCTTCCACGGCACCGCGCTGAGCGGTACGCCGCAGCAGAGCGACCGCTGGAAGCGTGCCGTGGATGACGCCAACCATGCCGTCGGCGAGGCCATCGGCAAGCGTTACGTCGAAAAGCACTTCGATGCCAAAACCAAGGAACGTGCCGACGAGATGGCGAAGAACATCATCGCCGCCTTCGCCAAGCGCATCGATGCACTGGCCTGGATGTCACCGCAGACCAAGGCCAGCGCCAAGGCCAAGGTGGCCGGCCTGACCGTGGGCATGGGCTATCCGGACAAGTGGCGCGACTACACCGGCCTGGACATCCGTCGTGACGATCCGCTGGGCAATGCGCAGCGCGCCGAGCTGTTCGAGTACCAGCGCAACATCGCCAAGCTGGGCAAGCCGGTCGACCACAGCGAGTGGGCGATGCTGCCGCAGACCATCAATGCGATGAACGTGCCGCTGGAGAACCGCCTGGTGTTCCCGGCGGCGATCCTGCAGCCGCCGTTCTTCGACGGTGCCGCCGACGACGCAGTGAACTACGGTGCGATCGGCGCGGTGATCGGCCACGAAATCAGCCATGGCTTCGACAACGCGGGTGCGTTGTTCGACGACACCGGCAAGCTGCACAACTGGTGGACGGCCGAAGACCTCAAGCAGTTCAACGCGGCCGGCGATGCACTGGCCGCGCAGTTCAGCAGCTACGAGCCGTTCCCGGGTGTACATGTGAACGGCAAGCTGACGCTGGGCGAGAACATCGCCGATGTCGCCGGCCTGGGTACCGCCTACGACGCCTACCAGCTGTCGCTGCAGGGCAAGCCGGGCCAGACCCTGGAAGGTTTCAGCCCGGACCAGCGCTTCTTCCTCGGCTTCGCCCAGGCCTGGCGCAGCAAGAGCCGCGAGCAGGCGCTGCGCAATTCGCTGTTGACCGACGTGCATGCACCGGGCCAGTTCCGCGCGTTGACGGTGCGCAACATCGACGCCTGGTACCCGGCGTTTGAAGTGAAGGAAGGCCAGAAGCTGTACCTGGCCCCGGACAAGCGGGTCAAGGTGTGGTGATGTAACGCAGACGGGCGCCGAAAGGCGCCCGTTTTATTTCCATCGGTAGGTGCCAACCTTGGTTGGCAGTTTTTCGCCATCCACACGTGGCGTGGATCTACTGCCTGCGCATACCAGCCACGACCAACGTCGCCGCTGCCGCAAACCCGGCTGCGACCCAGAGATTGGCGCGCAGCCCGATGCCATCCAGCAGCAGCCCCCCACCCCACGCGCCCAGCGCGATGCCGATGTTGAACACGCCCACGTAAAGCGCCGTAGCGATCTCCACGGCCTTGGGGGCCGCCGTCATCATCCACGTCATCAACCCCACCGATACCCCGCCATAGGCCAGGCCCCACAACAGCAACACCACCGCGCCACTGGCCGGCGTGCCGCCGGTCCACAGGAACAACAGCGGTGTCAGCAGCAACCCCAGCGCAATGGCCAGCAGCAACCCGCGCGGACGTCGCGCCGCCAGCAGGCCAACGATGAAGTTGCCGACGATGCCGGCCATGCCATAGGCAAACAGCAGGCCTCCGATCCACGCCGCATCGATGTTCGCCAGCGTGGTCAGCAGCGGCCGCACGTAGGTGAACGCGATGAAGTGCCCCGCCACCAGCAGCAGGGTCAGCAGCAGCCCCTGCTGCAGGCTGCGGTTGCCGAGCTGCTGCACGAACTGGCGCGCGCGCACCGAGCCGTCCACCGGCAACGCTGGCACCACCCACAGGTGCAACAGCAGGACGGCTGCACTGAACGCAGCCATCACCACGAAGGCCCAACGCCATCCCAGCGCCTCGCCAATCAGTGCACCCAGCGGCACGCCCAGCACCGAGGCCGCGGCTACGCCACCGAAGATGATCGAGGTGGCCAGGCCGATGCGCGCTGACGGCACCAGGCGCGCCGCCAGTCCGCCGGCGATGGCCCATATGCCGCCCATGCAGAAGCCCACCAGCACGCGCGCGGCCAGCAACCCTCCGATGCTTGGCGCCAGTGCCGAGGCGACGTTGGCCACCAGCAGCAGGCCGAGCAACGCGCACAGGATGCGGCGACGATCAATGCCACCGGCTGCGATCACCACCAGCGGTGCGAACAGCGCCGCCAGCAGTGCCGGCAAGGAGATCATCAGACCGGCGGTGCCTACGGATGCGCCGAGGCTGTCGGCGATGGGGGTCAGCAGGCCGACCGGCAGCATTTCGGTGGTGACCACGGAGAAGGTAGCGAGGCCGACGGCGGAGGTGGCCCACCACGGATGGCGAGGCACAGGCGACGCTTGCGCGGGCGATGAAGTACTCACGGGACCATCCCAGCAGAGGAGGTGGACGAAGCAGAAGTGCGTAGCGCACCTTGCGCGAGCAGGGCGATCAGCAGCACGACGCTGCCTGCCACCAACGCGACGACGAAGCCGCTGCGCACACCACCGGCATCAACGCTCTGTCCGGACAACGCGGCACCCAGTGCCACGCCGATGTTCAGGCCAGCCAGCAACCAGGTCATGCCCTCGGTGAGGCGCCATTCGGGCACGCGCTGTTCCACCAGCGACATCGCCACGATCATCGTCGGCGCGAAGGACAGCCCAGCCAGCAGCACCACAATGGCCAATGCAGGAAGGGTGCCCACCGACAGCAGCGGCAATGTGGTCAACGCGGTTGCTCCTGCGCCCAGCAGCAACAGGCGCTGCAACGGCACCTGCAGCTTCAGCGCACCAAACAGAAGCCCTGCCACGCAGCTGCCAAGTGCGTACGCCGACAGCACCGCGCTGGCTGCCAGTGGCTGCCCTCGCTGTTCGGCAAAGGCCACGCTGGTGATGTCGACCGTGCCGACAACCACACCCATCGCCAGCATCAGCAATGCGAGCAGGCAGATCTCCGGTTGCCGCAGCAATGAGCGCGAAGGTGCGCCGCCCTCGCAGGCCTGCAGCGGCGGTTCGGTGCCACGCTGCAGCACCAGTAGCGTCACGCCGACGACCAGCAGCAGGGCGGCAGCCAGCACGCCGGCCTGCGGCCATATAGCCACCGACAGCCCGACCGACAACGGCGGCCCGGCGATGAAGGTGACCTCATCGAACACCGTCTCCAGCGAATAGGCCGTCTGCAGTTGCGGGCGACCGCGGTGAATCGCGGTCCAGCGCGCCCGCACCATCGCAGACACGCTGGGCATGCAGCCGGCCAGGATCGCCGCGGCGAACAAGGTCCAGTACGGCGCCCGCAGCAGCGTGCATGCCAGCAGGAGCAACAGGCCTGTAGCGCTGGCTGCGGTGGCCCACGGCAGAACCCTGCGCTGCCCATGGCGGTCGACCCAACGCGACACCTGCGGCGACAGCAATGCATAGGTCAGCACGAAGGTGGCCGACACCGCACCGGCCAGCGCATAACTGCCGCGCAGCTGCGACAGCAAGGTGATGAAGCCGATGCCGGTCATCGGCAGGGGCAGGCGTGCCAGCAGCCCGGCCAGGGCAAGGCCGGTGGTGCCTGGGGCTGCGAACAGGTCGCGATACGGGGTGGCCATCGAAATCTCCAGGGCAGACTTGTCTGGCGCACGCGGCGCCACGACAATACATACAGAACGTATGAATATGAGACTACATTCATACGCTCCGTATGTAAATAATCATGCACGTCGTATGTAAGGAGATCCCGATGGTCCGTCGCACCCGCGCCGAGATGGAAGAAACGCGCGCCAATCTGCTGGCCACCGCCCGTCGCGTGTTCAGCGAACAGGGCTATGCCGCCGCCTCGATGGACGACCTGACAGCCCAGGCTGGGCTGACCCGCGGCGCGCTGTATCACCATTTCGGCGACAAGAAGGGTCTGCTGGCGGCGGTGGTCGTCCAGCTTGACGATGAGATGGACGCGCGCCTGCAGGCGATCAGCGATGGTACCGCCGACACCTGGGACGGCTTCGTGCGGCGCTGTAGTGCCTACCTGGAGATGGCGCTGGAACCAGAGATCCAGCGCATCGTGCTGCGCGATGCACGTGCGGTGCTCGGTGGCGCATCGCCGGAATCGCAGCGGAACTGCGTGCACTCGATGCAACGCCTGATCGAACAGTTGATCGCGCAAGGCCTGGTCGCGCCGGTGGACGCGCAGGCGCTGGCATCGCTGATCTACGGCAGCCTGGCCGAGGCCGCGTTCTGGATAGCCGAAGGTGAAGATGGCGATGCGCGCCTTCGCCAAGCAACGGCGGCACTGGAGATGCTGTTGCGTGGGCTGAAGTCGACCACGTAAAGCCAATCCACGCATGGCGTGGATCTACCGTGTGCCATCCGCGAATGGCGTGGACGAGGCTGGGCGCCAAAGCGTGCGGTCCCAGGTCCACATCCACCACAGCCGGCCAGCGTGCCGAAGGTCGGCGTTTACCGGGGCAATGCCGGCCACTCGCGCAACGATTCCACCGGCACACCCACGCGGGCGCAGGCGCGGCTCGCCAGGCCGTCGGGCAGCGCGCGGCGGAACAGCGGCGCCATGCCCTGCATCAGCTTCGCCGAAGCTGCGGCCTGCGCACGCTGGCGCGTGCTGCGCTCGAGCATGCCCTCGGCCCAGTCCGGCAGCAGCGCGGCACCGGCACCGAGGAAGATCTCGCGCGACAGGCCGGGCACCGGCACCGGCAGGCGCACGCCGGACAGCACCTGCAGCACTTCGCGGGAGCGTTCGTCCACCACCAGCTCCGGCTGCCGTGCACAGAAATACGCATCCACTTCCGCTGCACTGCGTGGTACGTCCACCGCGCCCAGCGCTTCGGCCACGCAGCGGTACTCGTCGTAATAGCGGTCGGCGATCGCGGCAGGCACCTCGCGCCCGTAGCGGCGATAGCCCTGCAGGAAGCCGTAGGCCTCGGTCACGTGCACCCACGTCAGCAGGTGCGGATCATCGGCGGCATACGGCTCACCCTGCGCGGTATGCCCGCGGACCTGCGCGTGGATGCACCGCACCTTGGCCACCAGCGCTTCCACCTCGCGCGCCGGCGCGTAGCTGGTGCCGGCCACGAAGGCAGTGGTACGGCGCAGGCGGCCGACCAGGTCCTGGCGGAAATTGGAATGATCGTAGACACCGGCCAGCGCGCGCGGATGCAGCGTCTGCAGCATCAACGCACACAGACCGCCGGCCAGCATCGAGGGCAGCTCTGCGTGCATCCGCCAGGTCACGCTGTCCGGCCCGAACCAGCCGGGATCGCCCAGTGGATGGTCGTAGTCGATGCCGCTCTGGCCACGCGGAAACGCATCCAGGACCCAGCGCCGGATCGGCGCGGTGACGGGGCGGGAAAGACGGTGCAGCAACGGCGGCATCACGGGTCCAGATCGGCGGAGGGACGGACCACGTCCTGCGCGGTCCACCCCGATTCTGGTCGATCACGACCGGCACAGCGAGCCCATCCGCTCAGCGTCGGTTTCATGTGCGCGCGCAGCACATTTCACCCTGCGACATCTTGTCGCAGGCCACGCGAGCAATGCTGCGTCGCAACAATATTCACCTGTTCAGACAGAACCCTTGTGCCGCGTGGCCTTGAGGCCATTGCACCGCTCGCTGGAAGTGCTAGAACTGAACCCGCCACACCGTCCACTGCAGATCGCCGCACGTTCCACAAGGAGCCAGCCATGATTGCTTTGTTCAAGGGTTTGGGATTACTGCTTCGCGACAACGAGCTCTACAGCAGCCCGTTCGAAAAACAGGTCGCGCACTGGCGCAGCCTCAGCGAACAGCAGATCCGCGATGAAGTGGCGGTGCTGGCCCAGGCCAAGTGCCAATGGCTGATCACTTCGATCGTCGGATGGCAGGCGGCTTCGCTGCTGATCCTCGGCCTGATCACCAATTACCTGTGGCGCGACGATTACCACATCACCTTCACCCGCGTGGTCGTGGTGTTCGGCTCGTGGATCTCGATCCTGTTCGTGATCTGGTTCATGGCCAACATGTTCGACCGCACAGCGGGCTTCGAACGCTGGATGAAGGCCTTCAACAGCCGCGCGCGCATCACCTCCAAGGCCGACAGCGTCGAGCACGTGGCCGAAGCGCTGGACCTGGCTGAACACTATCCGGAAGTGCTGGACTACAAGCAGGCGGTCACCGCCAAGCGCGAGCTGCGCCATGAGGACATCCGCATCATGACCGAGATCGGGCGCATGAAGCAGCACTCCGAACTGGTGGGTCGCCTGAATCATGTCGGTGAAACCGAACACCATCACGACATGACGCTGCAGCCGGCTTACTGAGCCGAACGCAATCCGGGGGGAGCCACAATGCCACCGTGCTCAGTCACGGTGGCATTGTTCTTTCTGCACGTCGCTGACGCACTGGCGGAAGTCCTTCGGCAGGCCACTGACCTGCTCGGTCTTGCCTGCGGCCACCGCGAACCGGCGCAGCGGCGGCGTCGCGCAAGCGGGGTCGGTGCTGCAGCCCGGCGCCAGCACCAGGTAATGGCATTGGCCACTGCTGCTGGCGATGCATTCGAAACGCGCCACGCCATCGACCACCGTGCTCTTGCTGTACAGCGTGTCCACGCCATTGGCATTGGTGCGGGTGATCGACGTGTTGCTGGACTTTTCGCAGCCGGCGATGGCCAGCACGGCGACACCTACAAGCAGGATACGGCGCATGTTCGTTCCTCGGTGGATGGCAATGGCTGCGGCTACATGCCGCGGAACAGGCTCATGAACGGCTGGCTGACCACCAGGGTTTCGGCACGCTGGCGCAGGCGCAGCACGCCACGGCCGGTATCGTCGCGGCTGACGGCTGCCACCGCCTTCATGTTGACGATGGTGGAGCGATGTACCTGGCGGAAGTGCAGCGGATCGAGCACTTCCAGCAGCTCGCGCAGTGGTGTGCGCAGCAGGCTTTCGCCGGCGGCAGTGACCACCGTGGTGTACTTGTTGTCAGCGCGGAAATAGATCACATCGTCGAGCATGATCAGCTGCGTATCGCGGCCATTGCTGGCGGTGATCCAGGCCAAGGGCGGCCGGTCGTTGGCGGCCGGGCCTGCACCCAGGCGCTGCAGCAGGCGCTCCAGCACCGCATCGTCCTGGCGCGTGGATGGCAGCCGCGAAAGAATGCGGTCGCGCGTGGCCAGCAGCCGTTCGTCACTGACCGGCTTGAGCAGGTAATCCATCGCGCCCTGCTCGAAGGCATCGATGGCGTACTGGTCGTAGGCGGTGACGAACACCACCTGCGTGCGCGGGCTCAGTTCGGCCAATGACCGCGCCACTTCGATGCCGCTGATGCCGGGCATGCGGATGTCGAGGAAGGCGATGTCCGGCTGCTTCTCGGCCAGCTGTTCCAGCGCACTGGCACCGTCCTCGCATTCGGCCACCAGCTTCAGCTCCGGCCACAGCCGCCCGAGCTGCTCGACCAGCGAGTGCCGCAGCAGCTCCTCGTCTTCGGCGATCAGCGCTTCAAGCGGCATGGCTGGGCTCCTTGGCCGACTGCGGCAGGGTCATGGTAGCGGCTACACCACTGGGGAAATTGGCCACGATTGCCACTCCGGCCTGCTCGCCGCAGGTCAGCCGCAGGCGCTCGCGCAGGTTCTTCAGGCCGATGCCGGTGCCGCTGGTGCCCTGTCCGAAACCGAGCCCATCGTCGGCGACCGTCACGGTGACATGGTCATCGAAACCACGCGCGAGGATCCAGATCGTGCCGCCGCCGGGCTTGGGCTCCAGGCCGTGCTTGATCGCATTCTCGACCAGGGTCTGCAGCGCCATCGCCGGCATCTTCACTTCGTGCAGCTCGGTGGGCACCTGCACTTCCACCGCCAGCCGTGCGCCCATGCGGATACGCAGGATTTCCAGATAGGCGCGGGTGCGTTCCAGCTCCACGCCCAGCGTGGAAACCGATTCGTCCACCTGCGGCAGCGAACTGCGCAGGTACTGGATCAGGTGGCCGAGCATCTGCTCGGCGCGCGCCGGGTCGGTGCGGGTCAGCACCTGTGCATTGGCCAGCGAGTTGTACAGGAAGTGCGGCTCGACCTGCGCGTGCAGCAGGTTCAAGCGCGCGACCGACAGTTCCTTTTCCACCTGGGTCTGTTCGGCAGCGGCCTGCTCGTCGCGGCGCTGGTCAGCCACGCGGCGGCTGATCGCTCGGGTCACCGCTTCGGCGTTCTCATAGTTGCTGCCTTCATCCAGTGCCAGCAGATCGGCCCACCAGCCGGCGTCCGGTTCGAACAGCAGGGTCACCGTGCTGGTGCCCTGCCCCGGCGTTACCGTGGCCAGCACGCTGTTGCGTTTGATCGCCAGCCGCGCCGGCAGGTTCCAGCGCGACGGTTGCCGGCCGTTCCACAGATCGACGCGCCGCACATAGGCACGCACCTGCAGACTGCCGGCAGAGCTCTCCACCTCTTCCACCCGCGGCAGTTCGCCGACGGCAGCCTCGACCACTGCGAAGGCCTGGCCGGCATCCATCGGCAGTTCGATCTGCCGGCGCTGGCGGCCCGACAACGTGGCGCCATCGAGGCGACCGGCCACCAGCCAGACCCGGCGCACGTGGGTGATCGCGCTGCCCAGCGCGGAGATCATCAGGAACATCACCAGCAGCCCGAACACCCAGCCAGGGCCGTCGTTCATGCCGCTGAAGATGCCACTCCAGACCATGCCGGCAACGAACAGCGCCGCGGCCCAGGCCAGCAGATGACGGATGATGAGGGAGAAGCTGGCGATCACGGCGGCGCCTTGGTGGAAGGGGTGAGCCGAGCATAGAGCGGCCCTTCGGGCAAACAAGCGATGTGCGACGAAGACCGGGAAAGGGTGGATGGAACCGGTTCTGGTAGTGCCGGCCGCTGGCCGGCTCCCCATCGCTTCCGGAAGCATCACCGGGTTGCCGGCCAGCGGCCGGCACTACCAGACATCACACGATTGCCGGCCAGCGGCCGGCAACCGGGGAGGCGCCGGGTGAGCCCGGCGCATTCCCTTATCTGCGCTGGTCGGCGCTGGCGTCACGCACGGCGCGGAACGCCTCGTCCTTGCTCCAGTTCGGCCAGCTGCGCGAGTTGGCCAACTGGTTGCCCAGGGTGTACAGCACTTCCAGGTCGCGGGCGGCGCCAGCGAACACCCAGTCCGGCTGCCACTCGTCGCCCTGCTGGTGGTACCGCTTGGCGGTGTAGTCCTCGGACGCCTTCTTGCCCGCCGCGACGCCACCGTCCACCCAGTCCTGCCCTGCCGACCAGGACAGCGCGGGCACGCCACGCTTGGCGAACGGGAAGTGGTCGGAGCGGAAGAACAGGCCGGCCTCCGGCTTCGGGTCCGGCGTGTAGCGGATGTCCCAGCCCTTGGCCACGTCCTTCAACTGGTCCAGCAGCTCGAAGCGCGCCGCGCCGTAGATGCCGAAATCGCGCGACGGGCCAAACGGCGCCATGCCGTCCATGTTGATCATCGCCACGGTCTTTTCCAGCGGGTACAGCGGGTGCGTTGCGTAGTACTCCGAACCCAGCAGGCCCTTCTCCTCGGCGGTTACCGCCAGGAACACGACCGAACGCTGCGGACGCGGTGCCTTGGCGAAGCCACGCGCCAGTTCGATCAGCGAGGCGGTGCCGCTGGCGTTGTCCAGCGCGCCGTTGAAGATGCGGTCGCCGCGTGCGTCGGGCTCGCCCACGCCGATGTGGTCCCAGTGCGCGCTGTAGATGAGGGTCTCGTCCGGATGCGTGCTGCCTTCCAGGCGCGCGGCCACGTTGTGCGAGGTGATCACTTCGGTCTTCACCGCGTACTTCGCATCCAGGCTGGCGCCGGTCAGCGGCACCGGGGTGAAGTCGCGCTGCTGCGCCTTCTTCTTCAGCGCCTCGAAATCCTGCCCGGCCGAGCGGAACAGTTCGACCGCCAGATCGCGCTGGATCCAGCCTTCCAGCAGCGGATGGCTGTCAGCCGGATTGTCGCGCACCACGTCGAACATGGTGTTGGTGTTGGAGCCGGCCACCGTGGCCCAGCCATACGACGCCGGGGCGGTCTCATGCACGATCAGCACGCCGAGTGCGCCCTGGCGTGCGCCTTCTTCGTACTTGTACGGCCAACGGCCATACCAGGTCATGCCCTTGCCGTCGAAGTCGCCCTTGCCGGTTTCGAAGTCCGGGTCGTTGATCAGCACGACGGCGATCTTGCCCTTCAGGTCCACGCCCTTGAAGTCGTCCCAGTTGCGCTCCGGCGCCTTTACGCCATAGCCAAGGAACACCAGCGGTGCCTTGCTGATATCCACGTTGGTGGCGCCGTTCATGGCTGCACGCACGGCGATCTGCTTGCCCTGCTCCAGCGCGATGGTCTTGCCGCCCTGCTGCAGCGACAGCTGCGGGGTGCCGACGATGTCGCCCTTGCGCAGCGGCACGGCCTGGGTCCACAGGCGCTTGCCGTCCTTCAGGTCGCCGCCGGGCTGCAGGCCGGCGTCGGCGAACTGCTTGCTGAGGAAGGCGATGGTCTTCTGTTCGCCGGCGGTGGCCGGGGAGCGGCCTTCGTAGGCGTCGGAGGCCAGTTCCTTGACGTCGGCGGAGATCCGCGCGCCATCGAATTTCGGGGTGGCCGCCATCAGTGCGCTCGACACCGACAGGGCCAGCACGCCCAGTACTACTCGCTTCATTGCTCTCTCCAGCAGGGAAATCGTTCTGGAGTGTAAGGGGTAAGAGGTTCGGCAGGGCTGCGCCCTGCACCCGGCAGCCGCGGTAGTGCCGGCCGCTGGCCGGCAACCTCAACAGCAACAGCAGAAGCTGCATTCCGTGGGATGGCGCTGAGCGTCCGGCTGCGGGGGAGGCCGTAAACCCATCCTTGGGGGCTTGGCCGCGGCATCCATGCAGCGGACACCCCCGCAACCAGACCCTCCCCGCCTTGGACAGATTTCTGCGATCTGTCGGAACGGCGTTCTGTGATGCTGTTGGTAGGTATCGACCTTGGTCGACACGCAACAAGAAGGGGTCAGATCCCTTTCCCGGTGGGAAAGAGCTCTGACCCCATCTGTGCATTACCGAGGTGTCTTACCAGTTCGGGTCTTCGGCCGGGGCGGCGGCGGGCTTGGGCTTGGGCTTGCTGGCCGGGCGCGCTGCGGCGGCCGGGGCGGCCGATGCGGTTGCGCCGGCGGCGGCCTTGGGCTTGCTGCCCAGCTTCTGGCGCAGTTCGATCTGGCCGGGGCGGAAACCACCGCGCATCGCGTCGACGCCCTCTTCCAGGGTGCCGTAGGACGTCTGCGCGGCAACGCGGTCGATGCGGATGGTGCAGCACGGATGCTCGCTGCGGCCGAGCGAACGGCCGGTCTGCGGGTCCTTCAGCTCTTCGCCCAGGCGCACGGCCTGCCAGCGCTGGCCGACCTGCACGGTGTCACCGCCCTGGCTCAGCACCACCTGGTCGCCATCGACGGACACCACCGACACCGGGAACAGCGTGGTGACGATCGTGCTGCCGATCTGCCCGGACAGCGAGTCCATCATCGAGGCGGCCATGCTGCGGCCATTGACCACGCGCGGCAGCGTGCTGGGGCCGGTCGAGGCCAACTGATGGTCGAAGCTGTCGGACATCACCACCTGGCCGGTGGTGGCGTTGACCAGGCGCAGGGTGATGCGGCCGCCACCGGAATACGAGGTCACCTGGCGATCGGACATGCGCAGGTTGCGCACGCTGCGCGGGTACTCGAACCGCTCGATGGTCGGAATCAGGATCAGGTCGGTCGCCAGCTGCTGGCCAACGCGCGCGGTGTCCTGCAGGCGCACGTTGCCACTGTTGATGTGGTCGATCTCGGCCTGCAGTTCGTCGCCGAACTCGCGGTCCAGCACGATGAAGCGCTGGGTCTGGGTAAGCGTGTCGGACAGCCGCGCGCGGATCGCCTGGGCGACCTCGTCGGCGTTCACCCGGCCATCGCCAACGGCATAGCTGCCCGACTTGGTGCGCGGCAGAGCCACCACGATCTTCGGCTTGCCTTCTTCGTCCGGTGCGCGGTACTGGGCAATCTGCGCGCGGACACGCACCTTCCAGTAGCTGCGCATGCTGCGCCGGGTGACATCCGAATCGAAGGAGCTGGCACCGCGCTTGGCGTCTACCTTGACCTGTTCTTCGTAGTTTTCCTTGACGCTGGCCGACGCCGAGCCGCCCTTGGCGGAGGCTTCGCCGGAAGCGCTGGCCGAGGCCGACCCCTTGAAGCTCCAGCCTTCGTCGCTGGCGCGCACGCGGGCGATGGTTTCTTCGTCGAGCTGGCTCACTTCATCCTGCGAGAGGATTTCATAGCCCAGCACCGCGCCCTGCGAGCCGGCAATCATCTGCTGGGAGAACGCGTCGGCGCGGATATCGCCGACGTGTTCACCGTCCACGTCCACATGCAGGCCTGCGCGCAGGCTCTGCATCTGGCTGGCCACGCGTACGCCGTTGACCTGGGCCACGGCCGACTGCAATGCCGCCAGCACCGCCAGTTCCCGGGTGCTGCCGATACCGTCGGCTTCACGCGCGACCTGGGTGGTGCCGCCGAAATCCGGCGTGCCACGCAGGGGCGCTTCCTGCACCGGCGCATTGCTGGCCAGCGCACTGGCAGCCTTGTCCTTGGCCGGAGCGGTTTCTGCCGGTGCATCCTGCTTGCCGCAGGCTGCCAGCAGGGCCGCTGCCAGGCCCAGGCCGATCAATCGAGTCGTCGTACGCATGCGGAGCTGCCTCGTATCAGAGCGAATCCAGCATCGAATCGGCGTTGGACGGCACCTTCACCTTGCTCTTCTTGGCGAAGGTCACAGCCGACTTGGTCGAGCCGTACAGGCCCTTGATGAAGCCCGGCGATTCCTTGGCAACCCAGGCACCGGCGGCCAGCTTGCGGCCAACGGTGGCCATCTGGGTGGCGCCCAGGTTCTTCATGCCGGCCGCAAAGCCGCTGGCTTCGCCGCTCAGCTTCTGTGCTTCGGCAGCCGAGGCCAGCAGCGAGACCAGGCCTTCGGCGTAGTGCTGCTTGGATTCAGCGTTCAGTTCCGGCTGTGCGGCCTGGCGCTCGTCGATGGCGGCCTGGGCGGCTTCGCTGACCGACACCGACTTCTTCATCGCATCGACGTTCACCGAACCAGACGACAGCGCCTGGCGCTCGGCTTCCAGCAGCTGCACCTGCTCGGCCAGGCCGAAGGCACGGGCGAAGGAGGTCTGTGCCTGCAGCGAGTGCGACTGCGAGCTGACGAAACGACGGACCAGCGCTTCCTGCGCGGCTTCGTCCGGGGCGGCAGCGCTGGCGCTGCTGCTGGAGCTGCCGGTGGCGCCGCCGGCCAGGTCCTTCAGCTTGCCGAACTGGGCGTGGGCCGGCATCGACAGGGTGGCGGCCGCGATGGCCACGACGAGAGCGGTATTACGGATCATGGAAGAGTCCTTTGGGAGAGACGGCCGCAATGCGGCGCGCGGGATCGGGGATAGCAGCGGGTGGGTGCCGAGCACGCTCGGCACCCACCAGAGCCGGTAGCGCCGGGCCATGCCCGGCGATCGCAGCGGTAACGTCAGCGGACCGCCTTGACGTTCAGTTCGTTGATCATCTGCTGGGCGGCCTTTTCGGCAGCCAGCTGCAGTGCATTGGTGCGGGCGACCGTTTCGTTCGGGCCGGTACCGGAGAACTGCACCGGGCCCACCGACGACACGGTGCGCGGGAAGCGACCGGTCACGTCCAGCACCTTGCCGGTGACAGTGACGAACACGCGGGTGTTGCCGCTGGCCGGATCACGGTCGCGCATGCCGACGTCGAGGGTACCGACAGCGATGTACGGGATGTTCGCCGCACGGATGCCGTTGGCGGTATCGCGCAGGGTGGCCGCGGAGAGATCGTTGCCGGTGCTGAAGTCCTTGCGGATGCGCTCGATGCTGAGCAGGCCGCGCGACTCGCCTTCCACGTATTCGGCTTCAACCACTTCGTAGCCGGCGGCGCTGAAGGCACCGGTCATGGCCGTGTTGACTTCGGCGGCGTTGGCCACCTTCCAGCTGATGTTGTCGCTGCGGGCGGTGGTGCTGCCGCCGCTGGTGACCGACACCGAGCCGTTCTGGTTGATGCTGCCGTTGGTGCTGACCGAGTTGCCGCGGAAGCTGTCGCCCTCACGGGTGTTCTCGCTGTAGCTGCTGCTGGCGTCGACGCGGCGGTATTCCTTGTCCTGGAACGACTGCACGGTGTCCTGCGAGCGCGCCATGAACAGGAAGGTCAGCAGCGAACGCTGTGCGGCGGTGGCACCGGCCACGGCCGAACCGGCGTCCAGCTTGGTCTGCAGCAGGGTGGTGTTGATTTCGGCGCGGACGGTGACGCTGTAGGTCTTGGCCTTCTTGTCTTCGTTGTCCGACAGCTGCACGGCGCTGAGCACGTAGCGGTCGATTTCACCGAGGAACTCGGCGCGACGCGATTCGAACAGGCGCAGCTTGGCCGCACCGGATTCGGCGATGTACGCCTCCAGTGCATTGGCCTTGGCCTTGTTCAGGGCCTGCGCACGGGTATCGGCACTCAGGCGCAGGCTGTAGCTGGCCGAACCGGTACCGCGCGAGCTGGCGGTCTGCGCGGCGACCGGCGAGGCCACCGCCAGGGCGATGAGGATGAGCAGGATGGTACGCATCAACGACATGATTTGATCAACTCCTGGAGGGCTTGGGTCTGTTGCTGCAGCGGGCGTCCGCCGGGCTTCTGCTCGTCCAGCCAGGCGCGCGAATCGGCGCGCTTGGCGGCGGCGCCGGCGAAGGCATCGAAGCCGGCCAGCAGGGTTTCGTAGCTGGCCGACCACTGGTCGACCTGCCACTGCGTGACCGGCACCACCTTGGTGGCGCCCTTGCGCAGTGGTTGTTCGAAGTACACCTTGCCGGAGAACGGCTCGGTGACCTTGGCGGTGAAGAACGCGCCGAACAGCATCGTCTTCATCGCCGGCGTTTCACTGATGACGCCGTTCTTCAGCGCATCCACCTGCAGGCTGATGACGTAGTCGGCCTCGGGAATCTTCAGCTGGTAGACCTTGCCGTCGGCAAAGCGCGCGGCCATGGCACCGCCGATCGCCTGGCCCGAGGCCGGCGGCAGCAGGCCGACACCGGTATTGGACGACAGCGTCTTGGACAGCTCATGGGCCAGCGTGGCGCGCAGCGGCCCGGCCCACTTCGGGTCGGGCAGCTTGGCCAGCGTGGCGTCGGACAAGGTCACCGCACCCACCTGCAGGCGACGCGTGGCCGCTTCAGGCAGCTTGGCCTGGGCCAGGGTGGTGGCCAGCACCTGCGACAGGCTGGTATCGGCACCGCCGTACAGCAGATCGGCGACGATCGCATCGATATCGTCGCTGTCCGGGCGGTACTCCTGCACGTCGATGCGCTGCAGGGTAAGCGGATAGGAGGCGATCACCTGGCGCTCGCGGAAATCGAAGAACAGCGCCTGCAGTGCCACTTCCACCAGCACCTTGTACTGGTCGCCGATCGGTTCGACCGATACCAGCTCGCGGTCCAGCGCAGCGGCCAGCACCACGGCGCTGGTGGTGCCGTCGAGCATCGCCACCGGCTGGTCGATCAGTTCCAGGTTGGCCGGTGCGCGGCGCTTGAGCGCCTGTGCCAGGGTCTGGTTGAGCGGAATCAGGCCACGTTTTTCCAGCACGGCATGCGCATGCGGGGTGGTCGCCTGTACGGCGGCGGCGTCAGCGGTATAGGCAAAGCCGGCCCAGTAGGCCTGCTGCGATTTGTCTGCGGCCTGGCTGGCCAACGGCCATACGGCCAGGCACAGGGCATAGGCAAGCAGGCGCGCAAAAGCGCGCGGTGCGCTCTTCGTCCTTGAAAACATCCAACCGCTCCTCGGTCACGACACACGAATGACAGGCGCGAACACGCCCGCTGGGCGCGAAACATAGCCGCTCCGGGGCAAACCGACAAGTGCTGACCTTGTCGGCTTCAATTTTCCTGCGGCAGGCCGGCCCGTTGCCGCAGCAGGGTCCGCTCTGCCTGGTTCTGGCTCAACGCCGCTGCCGAGGCGAATGCGTCACGCGCGTCCTGCTCCCGCCCCAGCTGCTGCAGCAGTTCGCCCCGCACCACCATCAGCGGTGCGTAGCCCTGCAGGCGTGGCTCATCCAGCAGCGGCTGCAACAGTGCCCATGCCGCGAACGCGCCTTCGCTGCGCGACACCGCCACCACCCGGTTCAATGCCACCACCGGCGATGGCATTACCTGCAGCAGCTGCGCATACAGCGCAGCGATGCGTGCCCAGTCGGTGTCTTCGGCACGCCGCGCACTGGCATGGCAGAAAGCGATCCGCGCCTGCAGCACATAGGGGTCATCGCCGCCACCCGCCGACACCGCACGCGCCAGTGCCTGCTGGCCGCGTTCGATCTGCAGCCAATCCCAGCGTGCCCGGTTCTGCTGGTCCAGCAGGATCGGCGCACCCTGCGCATCCACCCGTGCCGCCGCGCGCGAAGCCTGCAGTTCCATCAGCGCCAACAGACCCAGTACCGGCGGCACCGGCATGCGATGGGCGAGGATGCGCGCCAGCCGCAGCGCCTCGGCGCACAGCGCCGGTCGCATCCAGTCGTCGCCTGCACTGGCTGCATAGCCTTCGTTGAACACCAGGTAGATCGCCTCCAGCACCGAGGCCAGTCGCTCCGGCAATGCATCGGCACGCGGCACTTCGTAGGGGATCTGCTTCTGCGCCAACGTGCGCTTGGCACGCACGATGCGCTGGGCGATGGTCGGCTCCGGCTGCAGGAACGCGCGGGCGATCTCGGTCGTGGTCAGCCCGCCCAGCAGGCGCAGGCTCAGCGCTACCCGCGCGTCGGCAGGCAGGACTGGATGGCAGGCCACGAACATCAGCCGCAGCAGGTCATCGCCGATGTCGTCTTCCAGCGCCTGGCTGTCGTCCGGCGAGGGCAATGCGGCCGGATGCAGTTCCTCTCCCCATTGCGCATGCTGCTGCGCCACCCGACGGTGCTGGCGCAGCACATCGATGGCACGGTTGCGCGCGGTGGTCATCAGCCAGGCTCCAGGATTGTCCGGGATGCCCTGCACCGGCCAACGCTCCAGCGCGGCCAGCCAGGTGTCCTGGGCCAGCTCTTCGGCACGACCGACATCGCCGCCGAGCAGGCGCGCCAGGCGCGCGATCAACACTGGCGATTCCATCCGCCAGAGGGTGTCCAGGCGCTGGCTCAGGGCGGGCTCGTGCATGCGCCGATCACAGCATGCGGGCCCGGCCCGCACAAGCGCCGGCGTTCACGCTTCCACGATCGGCTTGAAGCCGCCCCAGAACATGCGCTTGGTATCGAACGGCATGTCCTTCGGGCCGATATGCGCCAGCCGCGGGTCGGCCATCACCTTCTTGTTGATGCGGTCGCGCGCGGCACGCGTGCGGAACACCACGAAGGCCACGATCACCGTTTCGCCCGGCTTGAGCTTCACCGCCTGCGGGAATGAGGTCGATTTGCCGGGTTGCACGTCATCGGCCACGCATTCCATGTACTGCAGCGCGCCATGGTCCTTCCACACTGCGCCGGCCTGGCGGGCAAGGCGGCGATAGGCCGCCACCTTGTCCTGCGGGCACGGCAATACGTAAGCATCCACGTAAGCCATCGGGATTCTCCCTGCGGCGGCCGCTCAGCCCGGCTCGCCGTCCATGTGTGCGATTTCCCAGAGATGCCCATCCAGGTCCTGGAAGCCGCGCTGGTACATGAAGCCGTAGTCGCGCGCCGGCTGCGGTTCGCTGGCACCGGCGGCCAGCGCCTTGTCCACCATGGCGTCCACCGCCTTGCGGCTGTCAGCCGACAGGCAGGTGATCACCTCGGTCTGCGCATGCGCATCGGCGATGCACTTGGTGGTGAACTGCTGGAAGAACGGCTTGACCAGCAGCATCACGAAGATGCTCTCGCTGACCACCATGCAGGCGGCGTTCTCGTCGGTGAAGGCCGGGTTGAAGCTGTAGCCCAACGCGGCGAAGAACGCCTTGGCTTTTTCCAGATCCTGCACGGGCAGGTTGACGAAGATCATCTGCGGTTGCGGTGTACTCATCGGTGCGGTTCCCTGCGATGGATGGAGAAAAGGAAAATCAGGGCTGCTTCATGCAGTTGACCATCCACGGCTTGCCGTAGCGGTCGGTCAACATGCCCCAGCGGTGGGCCCAGAAGGTTTCGGCGATCGGCATCTGCACCTGGCCACCCTCGGCCAGCGCCGCGAAAACGCGCTCGGCTTCTTCGATGCTGTCCACGTCGACGTTGATGGTGGTCGAACCGCCCTCGCCGCCGCCGGGACCATCGGCTGCCATCAGGATCGCCGCGCCGATCTCCAGCTGGCTGTGGGCCACATGGTCGAGGGTGTCGGCCGGCATCTCATTGCAGCCCGGCGAGCCGTCGGACGGCGGCATGTCGCGGTACTTCATCTCCGACGTGACCTGGCCGCCAAGCGCCTTGGCGTAGAACGCCATTGCGTCGTGGGCCTGGCCGCTGAAGCCGAGGAAGGGAATCAGTTTCATGGGAATGCTCCGTAGGATGGGATGAATGCGCGGCCGTGCTCAGGCACGGTCGAGCTGCTCACGCAGACGCTGTTCCTGCTGCTGTAATTCAGGGGTGAAGGCTTCACCGAAGTCTTCGGCCGAGATCAGCGGGCGCAGTTCGAGGGCACCGCCCGCGCCGAAGGGCGCACGGCTGGCCCATTCGGTGGCCTCGTCCAGCGAGCGCACCTCCCACAGCCAGAACCCAGCGATCTGCTCGCCAGCCGGGCCGAACGGGCCGGTCTCGACCTGCGGCGCGCCGCTGCCGAAATGAATGCGGCGGCCACGCTGGGTGGCATGCAGGCCTTCCCCGGCGAGCATGATGCCGGCGGCCACCAGTTGTTCGTTGTAGGCGCCCATGGCGGCCAGTTCCTGTTCGCTGGGCATGCGCCCGGCTTCGGAATCGGCGTTGGCTTTGACGATCACCATCACTTTCATTGCGGTCTCCGCTGGGCTGCGGGTGCGTGCCCTTCCCTCTTACAACGAACCAGGGGCGCGAGGATCGACACCGTCGTGCGAATTATTTTTCCTGCGGAGAGCGCGCCTTCGGCGGGGATCGGCGAACGGCGGGGCCCCTCCGTGGTGGGGGTGGTTTGTCGTGAAGAGCTGCATCTCTGTGGGTTGGCCGGGCGGGTGGGCTGCGCAGGGGACGCCGTGAATACGTCCCTGTAGGCTCGGGCGCGCCATCCATGGCGCTTACGCCCCTGCGCAACCCACCCGCCCGGCCACGGACAGATTCCTGCCTCCGATCCACCACGGGAAGATCAGGAAAAAAAGGCAGAAGCAACAGCAAAGGCGGTTGGCTGGCGGCCTCGGCTTTGCGAGCGAAGCGACCCGCTTTTTGCCTTTGTTTGTGATTTTCCGTGGTGGACGCCGCAGGAAACTGTCCAGGGCCGGGTGGGTAGGCGGGGCGGGGGTGTCCGCGGCATGGATGCCGCGGCCAAGCCCCCAGGGATGGGTTCACGGCGTCCCCCGACCCGCCTACCCACCCGGCCAATCCCATGGCTCATGCTTGTGCTTGTGCTTCCACCACGGAGGGGCCCCGCCGTTCGCCGATCCCCGCCGAAGGCGCGCTTCCCGCTCTGCCTTTCGCAGTGCAGCATGCCCCCGCGCAAACCTGCGCGATCATGGTCCCCCGCCGCCGCCAGGACTCCGCCATGCAGCAGTACCTGCTTCTGATCTACATTGACCCGTCACTGCTGCGCACACTGCCCATCGACGACTTCAATACGTTGATGCGCGACTGCCTCGCCCATGCCGACAAACTGCAGGCCGAAGGCACGTTGCTGGCCGCGCAGAAACTGCAGCCGATCGAATCGGCGCAGACCCTGCGCGTGCGCGATGGCCACAGCCGGGTACTCGATGGCCCCTTCGCCGAAACCCGCGAACTGCTGGCCGGCTTCAACCTGATCGTCGCCCGTGACCGCGATGAGGCCATGCGTATCGCCCAGGGCTTCCCGTGGGCCCGCTTCGGCAGCATCGAGGTGCGGCCGCTGGAAGACATGGACGCCGAGCGCGAACGCTGCGGCGCCCCGGCCGCGGCTATGGCAGCAGCCGTACCCTGATGTCGCGCGGGCCCACGCCTTCGTTGCCGCTGTAGTCGCGCGCACTGGCACGCACGATGTACTCGCCCGGCGGCAACGCCGCCGGCTGCCAGCGCCCGGTTTCCATCAGCCCATCGCGCACGGTGTTGGTCACCAGATAACGGAAGCGGGTGACCGCGCTACCATGCACGGTGATGCCGCTGTCGGGTGCGTAAGCCACTTTCACCGCCTGCTTCTGCGGTGGCATGCGGTTGAAGACGATGTTCCAGCGCGGCTGCTCGTAGCCCTGCAGTGGCTGCCCGGCGGCATCGAGGATCTGGTAGCCCACCTGGTACGGCCCCAGCCGACGACGCGGCAGGTTGTTGTCCACCTGGTCCCAGGCCTCCACCACGATCTGCACGCCGCGTCCCTGCCGGGCCAGCATCACCACGCCATCGCTGCCGGCGGCCAGTGGCTGGTCGTTATCGTCCAGCAGCGCCACATCGGTGATGCGCGGCGCGAAGTGGTCGGCATAGCCCTTGAACCCCAGCGCCACCGCATTAGTCTCGAAACCGCCATTGCCCACGGCCAGGTGCACGTGCGCCTGGTTGTTGATGCTGCCCAGGCGGTCGCCGACGTGGATGCGTGTACCACGGCGCACGCGGATCCGCTCCAGCGTGCCGTCTTCGGCGTACAGCGGCTGCCAGCGCGCGTCGAACGGTTCGCCGCGTGGCGTACGACCGACGCGCATGTGGATGTACTTCAACCGGTCCACGGCCAGGCCTTCGGCCTGTCCGCCCAGGCTCCAGGCGGCAATCGGGCTGCTGATCTTGCCCTCGGCGATCGCCAGTACGGTCTGGCCGACATCGCCGCGCACATCGAAGCCGCCGTGCAGGTGGTGGCGGCTCTCACCCTGGAAGGTGCCGCGCACCTCGCCGAGTGTGCCGACCACTTCGTGCCAGCCATCCTGCGGTGCCAGTGGCCAGCGTCCGCCACTGTCCGGCAGCGCCGCATCCGAGGCCGGGCCCACCAGCGCCGGTGCGGGCAGTTCACCCACCGGCAACGGGCGCAGGCGATGCAGGCGATAAGCCGCGGAATCGGCCACCAGCAGGGTGCCGTCGGCCTCTACCGCCAGACCGCTGGGGCGCGCCAGGCGTGGCAGGCGGTCATTGCCCAGCAGTGCCAGCTGATGTCCCTGCGGGGTCACCTGCACGATGCGTCCATCCAGGTCACCCACGTACAGCACGCCGTCATGCGTGGTGGCCAGTGACAGCGGGCCATTGATGACCTCCCCGCGGCCAACGACGGTGCTGACCATGCCATCGGTGCCGACGCGACGCACTGCGTTGTTGAACAGATCGGCCACCAGCAGTGCGCCGTGCGCATCGAAGGCCAGCGCCACCGGTGTATCGAAACGAGCGTCAGCGCCGACCGCATCGGCGAAGCCCGGGCGGTCGCCGCCGGCCAACGTACGCACGTTGCCATCGGTACCGATCACCCGGATGCGGTCATTCCAGGTATCAGCCACATAGACCTGTCCCTGCGCATCCACGGCGATGCCCATCGGCCCATCGAAGCGCGCCTGCGCGGCAGGACCATCGGCGAAGCCTTGCTGGCCACCGGCCAGCGTCGTCACCTGTCCATCGGTACTGACGCGCCGGATCGCATGATTGCCGGTGTCGGCCACATACAGGTTGCCCTGCGCATCGGCGGCAATACCCGAAGGCGTGTTGAAACTTGCCTGCAGGGCAGGCCCATCAACACGACCCTCGCCCTGCCCCGCTACCGTTTCAATACGGCCATCGGCCAGGCGGCGGCGAATACGGTTGTTGTCACCGGCATCGGTGAAGTAGACGCTGCCATCGGCACTGGCCAGCAGCGCGTAGGGGTCGGCAAAGCGTGCCTGCGCCGAGGCGCCATCGCGATTACCCGGATGACCGTCGCCGGCCAGCAGCTCGATCTGTGCGGTCCAGCCCAGCGGCGTGGCGGCCGGGCCGCTCGCTACTGTCGGGCCCGATGCCGGGAACTCCCACCAGGTTGCCGCCAGCGCCACCGCTGTTGCCACCACTACGCCTGCCGCCATCCAATGCCGCCGTGCCATCGTTCCTGTTCGCCTGCCAGACCGTGAAGAGGGTCAGACGATAGTCGCTGCACTCCCGGCTGCCAAGGCCACGCCGCTGCAAATGCGGGGGTGCTTGTGGTGGCAGCCCTTTGCGGGTTCAAATCAACGCACTTCGCATTCAAATCAACGCACTTTCCAAGGATGGATGCCGTCATGTCCCGACCTACCCTGCCTCTCGCCGCGCTGCTGCTCACCGTGCTGGCGGCAGCATCTGCACACGCCGTCGAGCCCCATCCCGAGGCGCCAGCGCAGGAGATCGCGGATACCCCCTTTTCCGCCTACCAGCAACGGTGGGAGTCGGCGTTGATGATGGCCGGCAGCGGCAACATGCTGGGTGCCATGATCGCGTTCGAACGGCTGATGGACGATCCGTTGTTCGCCCGTCTCGAGCCCGCCGTGCGTGGGCGCAACGCGCAGATCGCCGGTGCCACCGCGTTGATGCAGGATGCCCCCGGCGTTGCCCGCCGCTACCTGCAGCAGGCACTGACCGCGCTGCCGAACGACCCGGCCACGCTGGCCACCCTGGTATCGGTGGAACTGGCCGAGGACAACACCGCCGCCGCAACCCTTCACCTGCTGCAAGCGGCCACCCATGCAGATGCCCCCGTGCAGGTTGATACGCAGACCGTCAGCTACCTGCAGTACACGCTGCGTGCGCAGCCGGCTCAACGCATGGCCCTGCTGAAGAGCCTGTTCGACAACCAGTGGACGGGGGATGGCGTTGAACCCACCGGCCTCTGGCTGGTGCTGGCGACATTGCAGGTCGAGCACGGCCGCAGCGCAGAGGCAGCTGCCACGATTGCCCGCATCGATACACCGTTGGAGGTGATCGCATTGCGCAGCGACAAGCGCTTCGACCGCTACGTCGATCGCCGCGATCCGCGGTTCGATCCGCAGCAGGTGGCACAGCGCAAGCTGGATGACCTGCGCGTGTCTGGCCTGCTCGATCGCCGCTTGAATGCCAAGCTGGCTGCGTTCGGCTTCATCCAGCTGATGGTGGGCGAGAACGAGCAGATCGTGCAGTTCACCGATGACATTGCGCGGATGGTCAGTGCCGGCCAGCGTCCTGCGGGTGAGGAGGCAACCTGGCTGGCGTGGCTGCTGGACTACCGCACGCTGGCACTGCGCCGGCTGGATCGCATCGACGACTCGGTGGCGGCCGCACGACTGACCGATGCGGTCGGTGCTCTTGGCCCGGACGCGGCCGAGCACCGCATGAACCTGGCCTTCATGCTGTCTGCCACTGGCCACGAACGCGAGAGCGACACCCTGCTTGCCGGCATGGACGGGCTGTCGCCCTTCGGGCTGGCGGCGCGCGCCTACCTGACCTTCGTGCATGCGCGCGAGAACAACGATCCGGCGGCAGCGGCGGCCGCGCGCGCGGAAATCGTCAGCCACCGCAAGGACGCACCCCAGATCCATATGGAGCTGCTGATTGAAGAAGGCGACATGGAGGCCGCCGCAGCCGCGCTGATAAGCCAACTGGAATCCGCAGAGGATCGCACCGACGCACTGCTCAGCCTGCAGGACATGCGCGTGTATCCCTCGCTGCCGGCGGAGCGGGTGGCCGACGAACGCTGGCGCGAACTGAAACAGCGTGCCGATGTGCGTGCCGCGATCAACCGCGTCGGCCGGATTGAGCGCTACCCTCTCTACAGCATTTCCACATCGCGCTGATCGCCGGTCATTTCGCCGGCACTTCGATACGGATGCCCATCGCTTCGCGGTAGCGTGTATACAGGGCCATCACCTTGTCCACGTAGGCCAGGGTTTCGGCATACGGTGGCACGCCCTTGTAGCGCGCCACCGCACCGATGCCGGCGTTGTAGGCCGCCGCTGCCAGCGGACGGTCGCCGTTGTAGCGACGCAGCAGCGCGCGCATATAGCGGGCGCCGCCGTCGATGGACTGCTGCGGCGAGAACGGGTCGCGCACGCCGTATTCCAGCGCGGTGTCCGGCATGAGCTGCATCACGCCCTGCGCGCCCTTGCTGGACACCGCCAGCGCGTCGAAATTGCTTTCGGCGTGGGCGATCGCCCGCAACCAGGCATCGTCCACGCCGGTGGCCTTGGCCGCCGCCTTGAACTGTTTTGCGTGCTGGGCCAGCTGGGGCTTGCCGACCTTGCCCAGGCCTTCGTGCGCCGGTTCGCCCGGCGGTGTGGCTACGGTGAACTTCAGGAACACCCTTGAGCCGGGCAGGTTGCGGGTGGAGTAGACAAGCTTGCCGTCCTGCTCGCGCTCGTACAGCACGCCACTGAACACGCCCATGTTGCCCCACAGGTTGGGGGTCTGCACGGCGCTGTCCTCGATCTCCTTCGGCGTGCAGCGCGAGCCGGGTTCCGGTGCGGTGGCCAGGCTGACGGTGTTGCCCTGCACGCAGCGGTAGACCGTGCGCGCAGCGGCCAGCCCTGGCCACAGGCCAGACAGCAGCAACAGCGCGACGAGGGCGGGACGGAGGGACATGGCGGCGGGATGATCCGGCTGCGGCCGCTAACACTGAGTGAATGGGGGTTCGGCCGGGTGGCGCCCGGCACCCGCAGAAGCAACGGCCGCAGCAACGGCAATGGCAACGGCAATGGCAACGGCAATGGCAACGGCAACAGCAACAGCGGGCTATCCGTGGGATGGCGGGGTGGGTCCGGTTGCGGGGGACGCCGTAAACCCATCCCTGGGGGCTTGGCCGCGGCATCCATGCCGCGGACACCCCCGCAACCGGACCCACCCCGCCTTCGACAGATTTCCGCGATCTGGGAACGGTGTTCTGTGCGGCTGTTGATGGGTGTCGACCACGCGGCTTCTGGTGGGTGTCGACCTTGGTCGACACGTGTAGATCCACGCCATGCGTGGATGGGACTCGCCGAGGCCGCTCGATCTGTTGGCGAGGGTCTTCCTGACTATCTCGCCATCTTCCGCCGCAGCCAATAACCAGCGCCCAGCAGCACGAACCACGCTGGGCTGGCGATCAGCGCCTGGCGGGTGTCGGCCTGCAGGCTCAGCAGCACCAGTACCGCAGCAAAGAAGACCAGGCAGGCCCAGCACATCGCCACGCCACCGGGCATCTTGAAGATCGAGGCCGCGTGGCGCTCGGGATAGCGGCGGCGGTAGACCATGTAGGCCACCAGGATCAGCGACCAGACGAAGATGAACAACACCGTCGCCAGGGTCGTCACCAGGGTGAAGGCGGTCACCAGGTTGGGGATCAGGTAGATCAGCAGGGTGCCGCCCAGCAGGCACAGGCAGGAAAACAGCAGGCCCCGTGCCGGCACTGCAGCGCGCGAGAGCTTGGACAGGCCACGTGGCGCGTGGCCTTCCTCGGCCAGGCCATACAGCATGCGGCTGGTGGAGAAGATGCCGCTGTTGGCCGAGGACGTGGCCGAGGTCAGCACCACGAAGTTGATCAGGCTGGCGGCGGCGGGAATGCCGGCCAGCACGAACAGCTGCACGAACGGGCTCTTGTCCGGCACCACCTGGCGCCATGGAGTCACCGCCATGATCGCGATCAGCGCCAGCACGTAGAAGATGATGATGCGCACGGGGATCGAGTTGATCGCCTTGGGCAGGTTGCGCTCGGGGTCAGCCGTTTCCGCAGCGGTGGTGCCCACCAGCTCGATGCCGACGAAGGCGAACACCGCGATCTGGAAACCGGCGAAGAAACCCACCAGGCCCATCGGGAACATGCCGCCGTCATTCCACAGGTTCGACAGCGATGCGGTGTGGCCGCTGGGCGAAGTGAAGCCCCAGGCCACCAGTCCAGCACCGGTGATGATCAGCGCGCAGATCGCCACGATCTTGATCAGCGCGAACCAGAACTCCATTTCGCCGAACAGCTTCACCGTCACCAGGTTCAACGACAGCAGCAGCATCACGCAGGCCAGCGCCGGTTTCCACGCTTCCAGTCCCGGGAACCAGAACTGCGCATAGGCGGCGATGGCGATCACGTCGGCGATGGCGGTGACGATCCAGCAGAACCAGTACGTCCACCCGCAGAAGAACCCGGCCCACGGCCCGAGCAGATCGGTGGAGAAATCGATGAAGGATTTGTACTGCAGGTTGGACAGCAGCAACTCGCCCATCGCCCGCATCACGAAGAACAGCATCGCGCCGATGATCAGGTAGACCAATACGATGGACGGGCCGGCCAGGCTGATGGTCTTGCCCGAACCCATGAACAGGCCGGTGCCGATGGCACCGCCGATGGCGATCAGTTGCAGGTGGCGGTTGGACAGGCTGCGGCGCAGGTGCTCGGGGGGCGTGGCGGGCTCGGTCATGGGCGCGGGAAGGGGCGGGTGAAGCGTTCGACGGTAGTCCTCCCGCTGCCACAACGCCAGCGCCGGACGGCCCAGGGCCGTCAGCAAGTGTCACTTTCACCACAATGTGACCCGTTACCGCCTTTGTCCCATTCCGCCCAGCCCTGCGCCGTGTTCATATACCGCCATCGCCCAAGGACCGGCCCCGCCCATGTGCCCAGCCCTGCACACCTCTCTGGAGCCCCGGTCATGAGCCGACTGCGGGTCATCATCGGCGGCACCGTCCTGGCCGTGCTGGCCGCGGCAGTGCCGATCGCGGTCATGGTCTATGCCACCTGGGACCGTGCCGTAAGTGTCGAACAGCAGCGGCTGCATGCCATCGCCGAGCGCAGCCTGCGGCGTACCGAAGTGTCCTACCAGGAAGCACTGGCGGCATTGAAGTCGGCCGAGGCCACCGTGCTGCCGCCCTGCGGGGCCGAACACATCCAGCGCATGCAGACCCTGGTGATGACCACGCCGTCGTCGGACCAGATGGGCTACTTCGAGGGCGGCAAGCTGCGCTGCACGTCGTGGGGGCCGTTCCAGCAGGTTGTGGACCAGCCTACGCCGGACCACGTCACCAGCGATGGTGCCGGCATCACCGTCAACGTGCGCCCCGAGGCGGCTGGCCGGCGGCCGATGCTGTCCATGATGTACGGGTCCTACGACGTGCTGGTCGACCCTCGGCGCTTCGTCGACGTCATCGTCGATCCGGACGTGCGGCTGGCCCTGGCAAGTCCGGATGGAAGGCTGCTGACCCAGCAGGACGGCATGGACCCCGCCCTGCTGCAGCGCCTGCTGCGTGAGCCCGGCGAGGGCCTGGACCGCGACACCCTGTATGCCAGCGCGCGCAGCGGTGAATGGCTGGCGATCGCCACGGCGCCACGCACTGCGCTGGCGGCCACGTTCCGGCAGCAGGCGTGGCTGTTCGTGCCCTTGGGCCTGCTGATGGCCGCCGCCGGTGCCGGCCTGGTGATCTGGCTGTCGCGACGACGGCTGTCGATGCGCGGCGAACTGGGCATCGCCATCCGCCGCCGCGAACTCTACCTGCACTACCAGCCCATCATCGAACTGGACACCGGCATCTGCGTCGGCGCCGAGGCGCTGGTGCGCTGGCAGCGCCCCGACGGCACGCAGGTGCGTCCGGACCTGTTCATTCCGTTGGCCGAAGAAGCCGGGATGATCGCCGCCATCACCGACCTGGTGATCGAGAACGTGGTTGCCGACATGCGTGAGCTGCTGGCCGAGGATCGCAGTGCACACATCGCGATCAACCTGGCGGCCGAGGACATCAGCAGCGGACGTGCGCTGAAGGTGATCTCGCAGCGCATGGCCGGCAGCGGCATCCTGCCGCAGCAGATCTGGTTGGAGGCCACCGAACATGGCTTCCTCGACATCGACCGTGCACGCACCATGCTGGCTGCGGCGCGGCGCGCCGGCCACAGCGTGGCCATCGATGATTTCGGCGTCGGCTATTCCAGCCTGCAGTACCTGCAGCAGCTGCCGCTGGATGCACTGAAGATCGACAAGTCCTTCGTCGATGCGATCGGCACCGAAAGCGCGACCAGCCCGGTCACGCCGCACATCATCGGCATGGCCCGCGAGCTGGGCCTGTGGGTGGTGGCCGAAGGTGTGGAAACCGAAGCGCAGCTGGCCTACCTGCACAGCCAGCACGTGCAGTTCGGCCAGGGCTGGCTGTTCTCGCGGCCGTTGCCGCGCGATGAGTTCATCGCCTTCCACCGCAAGCGCCAGCAGCAGTACGGCGCAGCGCGGGAGCACATGCAGAATCCGCGCAGCGTGCCGTTCGAGCGCGAGCAGGCGGGGGAGTAGCCGGCGAACGGCGACGCCCCTCGTGGTGGGTCGCATAAAGCTGTTCGTGGGTTGGCCGGGTGGTACAGATCTCTGCGGCGTTCCACCACGTAAATAGAGAAGAGAAAAGCAACAGCGGGTCGCTGCGCTCGCGCGCGCTGTTGAGCTTCGGCTGGGGTAGTGCCGGCCGCTGGCCGGCAACCCCGTCATCCTCGATCGACGCCTACGCCCAGGCCTTCGGCCGCGCCCAGACCCACAGGCCGCACACCACCAGCAGCAGCAACGGCAGCCAGGCCAGGTGCTGGGCGCCGCTGGCCTGCAGCATCAGGCCGCCGCCGACGCCGCCGGCGGCGATGGCCAGGTTCCAGCCGGTCACCAGCATCGACTGCGCCAGGTCGGCGGCGGCACCGGCGCGGCGCGCCAGGGCGGTCTGGAACAGGGTGGGTACCGCACCGAACGCGACGCCCCACAGGATCGTCACCAGCAGCAGCACGCCCGGCACGCCTGGCCACAGCAGCAGCGAAGCCACCGCCATCACGAAGCCGATCACGCTGGCCCACACCAGCGCGCGCAGGTGGCGGTCCACGCCCCAGCCGGCGATGGCGATACCCACGATCGCGGCGATGCCGAATGCCAGCAGCAGCCGGTCCAGCCACGCCCCGGCGCCGGCCTGCACTGCCAACGGCTCGATGTAGGTGTACAGCACGTTGTGCGCCAGCACGTACAGCACCATCACCAGCAGCGTGCTGCGGATGCCGGGCATGCGCCAGACCGAACCCAGCGACATGCGCCGGCCTGCACCGGCCGCCGGCAACGCGGGCAGCGCCCATCGGGCGTAGCCGAGCAGCAGCACCGCCAGCACGCTCATCAACGCGAACGCCCAGCGCCACCCGATCTGCTGGCCCAGCAAGGTGCCGGCCGGCACCCCCAGCGACAGCGCCAGCGGCGAGCCGATCATCGCTACCGCGATCGCCCTTCCCTGCAGTTCCGGCACCACCATGCGCGCGGCATAGCCGGCCACCAGCGACCACAGCAGGCCCGCGCCCACACCCGCCAGGAAGCGCGCCACCAGGGTCAGCACGTAGTCGTGGCTCAGCGCGGTCACGGTGTTGACCACCATGAAGCCGGCAATCGCCGCCAGCAGCAGCGGACGACGTGGCAGGCGCTGGGTCAGCGCAGTCATCGGCAACGCAGCCAGCACCGAGCCCAGTGCATACACGCTCACCAGCTGCCCTGCGGCCGCGTCGCTGACGCCGAGGCTCTCGCCCATCGGCCGCAGCACGCCCGCTGGCAGCGTTTCGGTCAGCAGAGTGATGAAGCCACCACCGGCCAGTGCCAGCAGCCCGCGCCACGGCAGGCGCGTTGCTTCACCCGCCGGAGCCCCTGCATCAATTGCGTGGCCGCTCATCGCACCGTCTCCAGATCGGCGTACACCGCATCGCGCAGTTCATCGACAAACGCGCCATGCATGCCTTCGTACAGCGTGTTGGTCAGCGCGACCACGCTCAGGCCACGCGCCGGGTCCACGAACCAGCTGTGGCCGTAAGCACCGCCCCAACGCCATGTCCCTGCGGTCTGCGGTGTGCCGCTGGCCGCTGCATCACGCAGCACCGCAAAGCCGAGGCCGAAGCCCCAACCCGGCGGATCAACCGGTCCCAGCTCGCCGACCTGCGGGGTTCCCATCTGTGCAACCACGCTGTCCGGCAGCAGCTGCGAGGCGCGCACATCGCGCAACGCTTCCAGCACGGCCATTACCTCATCGGCACTGCCCACCAGCCCCGCGCCTGCCGACGGATAGCGGTGTGGATCGGTCGCCCGCGCCACGCTGTATTCGATGCCCACCGAGCCCTCGAACGCAGGCACCACCTCGCCCTCCCGCAACCGATGCGGCTGCGGCAGGTCACTGACATACGGCGTGGCCAGACGACTACCCTCGGCGGTGGCGAACGCGGTGTCGCGCAGGCCCAGCGGCTGCGCCAGCAGCCGGTCGAACAACACCTGCAACCTTTCGCCGGTGGCCGCTTCAGCCACGGCGCCCGCCACATCCACGCCCAGCGAGTACAGCCACTGGCTGCCCGGCGCGAACAACAGCGGCGCCTGCGCGATACGCTGCACGTTCTGCTGCAGCGTCACCGGGTTCGCGTCCATGCCGTCGCTCACACCCGCCTGGGCATAGGGCCCCTCGGCATCGGCCTCCAGAAAGCGGTAGCCCAGCCCACTGCTGTGGCTGAGCAGCTGGCGCAGGCTGATCGGCGGGCGGCTGCCATCGGCCAGTGCCGGGCGGAACGCCGGCAACCAGCGCTGCACCGGCGCGTCCAGGTCCAGCACCCCCTCGGCTACCAGGCGCAGGATCACCGTGGTCAGCAGCGGTTTGCTCACCGAGGCCAGCCGGAACAGGTGGTCGCGGCGCATCGGCGTGTTCGATTCACGGTCGGCCAGGCCACTGGCGCTGGCGTGGCGCAGCACGCCGTGCTCGCGTACCAGTACCACCGCACCGACCAGGCGCTGCGGATGCACGGCCCGCAGCAGCGCGCTCACCGCGGGCAGTGCCGGTGCGGTATCAACAGGAAGGGCGAGTGTCATCGGGGTGATCCGTGGGGAGAGGCCCGCCACGGTAGGCAGCTCCGGCGCCGGCAAAAAGCGGGGCGGGGCTCCGTGCATCATGGACCGCAAGGTCCGCAATCGGCATGATGCCCGGAACCACTGGGCCGCACCGCCCCGCCAGGCCCGCGCACCGCAGTGTTGCGCGGGCCACGTCAGCGGGCCGGACTGCCGCGCCCTACCCTGCCCACTTTCGCAGCGACCTTCCCCATGTCCGTCCTCGACAACCTGGCCAACCTGCAGACCTTCGTCCACGCCGCGGACACCCGCAGCTTCGTCGACACCGGCCGCGTGCAGGGCATCTCCGCCTCGGCCGCCGGCAAGTGCGTGGCCCGGCTTGAACACGCACTCGGCGTGCGCCTGTTCCATCGCAGCACGCGCAGCATCACCCTCACGGCCGAGGGCCAGCTGTTCCTGGCACGCTGCCGCCGCATCCTCGACGAACGCGATGCCGCACGCACCGAACTGGCCCAGCAACATGCAACCCCCAGCGGCACCCTGCGCATCAGCCTGCCGCTGGTGGGCGACCTGACCCTGCCGCTGATGGCCGAATTCATGGCGGCCTACCCGGACATCCGGCTGGAGCTGGATTTCTGCGATCGCCTGGTCGATGTCATCGAGGAAGGCTTCGACGCCGTGCTGCGCGTTGGCGAGCCCAGCGATTCACGCCTCACCGCACGCCGCCTCGGGGTGTTCCCACGCCGCGTGGTTGCATCGCCGGCGTACCTGCAACGGCACGGCGTTCCACGCACGCCGGCCGACCTGCTGCAGCACCGCCTGCTGCACTACCGCTTCCCCAGCACCGGCAAGCTCGAGCCATGGCCGATCCTCTGGCCCGAAGGCGAAACGGCACAGGATCTGCCGGTGCACCTGGTCGCCAACACCATCGAAGCGCGGGTGGCACTGGCGCTGCGCGACGGGGGCCTGGCGTTCGTGCCGGTGCATTCGGTGCGCGATGCACTGGCCGATGGCCGGCTGGTCACCGTGCTTGAAGAGCACGTGCATTCCTGCGGCATCTTCCACCTGCTGTGGCCCTCCGGCCGCCACGTGCTGCCGAAGCTGCGGGTATTCATCGAATTCGTCGGCGCGCGGCTGGATACGGTGCCCTGACCCCGCGCCACGGCCGCGACCATTCAGCTCGCGGCGCTATACTGAACGCTCATTCCCCACCGAGGCTCGCGACCAATGCGCCAGTGATGCCGCCGTCTTCGCACTAGACGGCCCGACTCTTCCCGCCCCTGCGCGCAGGGGAGAACCAGGCATCCATGGAGGTCGCATGACTTCGCATTCCCTCACGCTCGATCGCGTGTCGTATCGGTTGGCCGATGGCCGTCCGTTGTTTTCCGATCTGTCCTTTTCCTTCGAACCGGTGGCCACCGGGCTGGTCGGCGCCAATGGCGCCGGCAAGAGCGTGCTCGCGCGCCTGCTCGCCGGCCAGCTGTCGCCCGACGATGGCCGCGTGCACCGCAGTGGCCAGGTGTTCCTGTTGCCTACGCCGGGCTATCCGCCACGTGGCACGGTGGGTGAACTGGCCGGCGTCGGCGCCGAACTGGCGGCACTGGCGCGCATCGAAGCAGGCAGCATCGATGAAGCCGATTTCGCCTGCGTGGGCGACCACTGGGACCTGCGCGAACGCCTGCAGCAGCAGTGGCAGGCGATGCAGCTGCCGGCCGGCCTTGATCCGGCGCAGCCCGCCTCCCGGCTCAGTGGCGGCCAGGCGATGCAGGTGGCGCTGTCCGGTGCGTGGGCCAGCGGCGCGGACTGGCTGATCCTCGACGAGCCGAGCAATCATCTCGACGCCCGTCATCGCCACCAGCTGTACGCACAGCTGCAGCAGTGGCAGGGCGGCCTGCTGGCCATCAGCCACGACCGTGGCCTGCTCGCGCAGATGGCGCAGATCGTCGAACTGGACGCGCACGGCCTGCATCGTTACGGCGGACCGTGGCAGCACTATGCCGACACACGCGCCGCCGAACGCGAGGCCGCCGCCGCGCAGCTGGAGCATGCCCGTGCCCAGCACCGACAGCAGCAACGCAGCGCGCGCGAACAGAACGAGCGCCAGCAGCAGCGGCAGGCACGTGGCAACCGCGAAGCGCGCGAGGCCAACCAGGCACCGATCCTGCTCGGTCGGCAGAAGCAGCGCGCCGAAGCCAGCCACGGCCGTGCGCAGCAGATCCAGAGTGATCGCCTGCAGGCCAGCGCAGCGCAGGTGCGCGCCGCCGCTGCGGCGGTGCACGTGACGCCAGAACTGGCGTTGTTCAGTGGCGAAGGCGAGCGTGGCCAGGGCCGCCTGCTGCAGGCGCACGATCTGGTGCTGCCGCATGGCTGCAACGCGGCGCTGCAGCTGGAGATCAGGCGCGGCCAGCGCATCGCCGTCGTGGGCGACAACGGCAGCGGCAAGTCGACCCTGCTGCGCGTACTGGCCGGGCAGCTGGCGGCGCGCAGCGGTCAGGTGCAGCGGCATGCGCCGCTGGCCCTGCTCGACCAGCAACTGCTGGGGCTTGCAGGTGAGCTGAGCATCCTCGATGCCGTGCGCGCTGCGAATCCCGCGGCCGATGCGGGTGAACTGCGTACGCGTCTTGCCCTGCTGGGCCTGGATGCGCAGCGCGTCCAACGCCCGGCCAGCAGCCTCAGCGATGGCGAGCGGGTGAAGGGTGCGCTGGCCAGCGTGCTGTACGCCGATCCTGCCCCGCAACTGCTGTTGCTGGACGAGCCGGGCAACGCGCTGGACCTTGCCGCGCTGCAGGCGCTGGAAGAACTGCTGGCGGCGTGGCCGGGCGCGTTGCTGATGGTCAGCCATGACACCCACCTGCTGCAGGCGCTGCGGCCAACGCAGGTGCTGCAGGTCGGTGATGCAGGTTGGCGGTGGCGCGATGCGTTGTAGGGCCGAGCACGTGCTCGGCTCCTGCAGGCATTCATCCACGCATGGCGTGGATCTACTACCAGCCTTTCATCCACGCATGGCGTGGATCTACTACCAGCCTCTCATCCACGCGTGGCGTGGATCTACTGCCAGCCTCTCATCCACGCATGGCGCAGACGCATCAACGCTTCCACACCGGGAACGCCTGCGGCATCTGCTGCCACAGCAAGGGCCCGGCCTGCAGCTCGGTGTCGTTGAGCAGGCACGCATCCAGGGCCGACCGCACCACACGCTCGTCCATGTGCACGCCGATCACCACCAGCTCCTGCCGGCGGTCACCCCACAGCGGATGCCACAGGCGTGCCATCGCCGAGTGCGCGGCCGCGTCCGGGAATTCCCGTACGTCCGGCAGCGGCGCGCTCCAGCAGTCGGCCTGCTGCCGGGCCCAGCCCAGATCGCTGTAAGGCAGCGGCGTTGGCGGCAGCAGCGGCGTGGTGTCCTCCTGGCCGGCGCGCACCCGCTCGCGCGCCGCATACCAGAAGCCCGCCGCCTGGGTGCGTGTGGCCGCGCCCACACTGTTCAACTCACCCACCCAGTCCATGCGGTTGGCCAGCCAGAACCAACCCTTGCTGCGAATCACCCCGGGCATGCCGTGCTGCAATGTGCGCGCGAAGCGAGCGGGATGGAACGGCCGCCGTGAGCGATAGACGAAGCTGCCGATGCCGTACTCCTCGGTTTCCGGCGTGTGCTCGCCACGCAGTTCCTTCACCCAACCGGGGGCCTGCTGCGCGCGCTCGAAATCGAAGCGGCCGGTATCCAGCAGCTCGGCAAGCGGCACGTCGCCGAAACTGGACAGCAGCAGCTTCGCGTCGCGGTTCAAGCCGCGCAGCACGGCCAGCGTGTCCTGCAGCACTTCGTCGTCCACCTGGTCCACCTTGCTGACCACGATCACATCGGCGAATTCCACCTGCTCGCACAGCAGGTCGACCACGCCACGATCATCATCCGGCCCCGCCTGCTGGCCACGCTCGGCCAGGCGCAGTGTCGAACCGAAATCGGCCAGGAAGGCACTGCCATCCACCACCGTCACCATCGTGTCCAGCCGCGCGATATCGCTCAGGCTGAAGCCGTGTTCGTCGCGCACCGCGAAGGTGGCCGCCACCGGCATCGGCTCGCCGATCCCGGTCGATTCGATCAGCAGGTAGTCGTAGCGGCCGCTGTCGGCCAGGCGCCGCACCTCCTGCAGCAGATCGTCGCGCAGCGTGCAGCAGATGCAGCCGTTGCTGAACTCCACCAGCGTCTCTTCGGTGCGACGCAGTTCGGCGCCGCCATCGCGCACCAGCTGCGCATCGATGTTGACCTCGCTCATGTCGTTGACGATCACCGCCACCCGCAGGCCATCGCGGTTGCGCAGGATCTGGTTGAGCAGGGTGGTCTTGCCGGCACCGAGGAAGCCGGAAAGCACGGTGACCGGAAGGCGGCGGTCGGCGCGGGAAACAGTGTTCATGTCGGAGCGGGCTGGCTGCGGAATGGAAATGTTACTGTATAACAATTGTCGCGCAAGGAATCTCCCCGCATGAAGTCGCCCTCTGCCGCCCTGCTTGATGCCGGCGCCGTCGCCCTGTCCAGCCTGTGCCTGCTGCATTGCCTGGCACTGCCCCTGCTGGCGGCCGCGCTGCCGCTGTTCGGCGTCTGGGCCGAAGCGGAGTGGGTGCACCTGGTCTTCGTCGCCATCGCGCTGCCGATGACCGGCTTTGCCCTGTGGCGCGCCGAACGCCGCCAGCCGCTGCCTGCGCTGGCATGGCTGAGCGCGGGCATGGGCTTGGCGCTGTTGATGGCCGGGGCGCTGGCACTGCCCTCGCACGCCTGGGAGACTCCGCTGACGGTCACCGGCAGCCTGCTGCTGGCCGCCACGCACCTGTGGAACGCGCAGCACCGGCACCGCAGAAGCTAGTGCCGGCCGCTGGCCGACAACTGCAGGCATCGTCCGCAGGTCATGAGGTTGCCGGCCAGCGGCCGGCACTACCCAGCTATTTGCCGTAACGCCGCAGCAGTGCCACCAGTACCTCGGCTTCGGCCGCCCGCTGCGCCGGGTCGTCCGCACCCACCACGTGTTCCTGCAGATGCTCGTGCAGCAGTTCCATCAGCAGGCTGTGGGCAGCGCCACGCACGGCCGCCACCTGCACCAGCACATCGGCGCAGTCGCCTGCCTCGCCCTCGGGCGTGTTCAATGCCTGTTCCAGCGCCGCCACCTGCCCGCCGATGCGGCGCACCCGGGTCAGCAGCTGCTTTCGATTTCTGTGTACATGGGCCATTGCGGGATCATATACCCTATGGGGGTATCCACCCAAGCCTGACCGCCGCCATGCACCTGGACGCCCTCGCCGCCGCCCGCCGCCACGAGCACCGCTTCGACCACGGCAATCCGCTGGCCGAACGCAACACCCGCCGCGCGATGTGGCTCACCGTCAGCATGATGCTGGTGGAGATCGTCGGTGGCTGGTGGTTCAACTCCATGGCCGTGCTGGCCGACGGCTGGCACATGAGCTCGCACGCGCTGGCACTGGGCCTGTCGGTGTTCGCCTACCGCTGCGCACGGCGCTACGCGCACGATCCGCGCTTCGCCTTCGGCACCTGGAAGATCGAGATCCTGGCCGGCTATACCAGCGCCATCGCCCTGCTCGGCGTCGCCGCGCTGATGGCCGTGCAATCGCTGGAACGCCTGTGGGTGCCCGCGCCCATCCACTACAACGAAGCCATCGCCATCGCCGCGGTCGGCCTGGGTGTGAACCTGCTGTGCGCATGGTGGCTGCATGACAGTCCGGGCCACGCCCATCACCACCATGGACACGGGCACGACCATGGCCATCATCATGGTCATCACCACGATCACGACCACGACCATTCCCACGGCCACGACCTCAACCTGCGGTCGGCCTACGTGCACGTGCTGGCCGACGCCGCCACCTCGGTGCTGGCCATCGTCGCCCTGCTGGGCGGCAAGCTGCTCGGCCTGACCTGGCTGGATCCGGTGATGGGCCTGGTCGGCGCGGTGCTGGTCACCGTCTGGGCAATCGGCCTGCTGCGCGACAGCGGCCGCATCCTGCTCGACGCGCAGATGGATGCGCCGGTGGTGGCCGAGGTACGCGAAGTGATCGAGCAGGGTCCGTGGCCGGCACGCCTGGCCGACCTGCACGTGTGGCAGGTGGGGCGCGGCAAGTACGCCGTCGCCGCCAGCGTGGTCACCAGTGATGCCACGCTCGATCCGGATACCGTGCGCCAGGCGCTGGCGATCCACGAGGAACTGGTGCATGTCACCGTGGAGATCCACCGCAGCCCGTGACGCCAGCAGGGCGACGGTTCTTGCCGAAAATCTGTACCGGCCACGGCTGCGTGCTGCCTACACTGGCCGCACCTGCCCCGTCGGGACATCCCATGCGCACGCTCCGCCTGCTGCTGCCCGGTGCCCTCCTGCTGCTGGTGGCCTGTTCCGGCGATACCCAGCTGCCGTTCTCCTCCGACCCGATGCTCGGCTGCTTTGCCACCAGCCCGCGCAAGTCCGCCGAGTTCCGCATCGAAAAGGAAGCAAGCCAGTACTTCGTCTCGTTCGAACGCGATGGCCACTGGCAGCGCGAACCCAATGCGCTGTACAAAGCCAGCCGCAGCGACATCCAGCAGTACTTCCGCGACGACGCCGACCAGATCGACAGCGCACTGATCCGGATGGCCGGCGGCTTCGGCATCTTCCGCGTCAAGGACGGCGCCACGCTGAAGGCCCGGGCACGCGACAGCGACTACATGGCGCTGCTGCTGATCGGCGCCGGACCGGTGTATGCGGTGAAGTGCCAGTAGCGGCCACATTGCAATTCTTCCCATGGCCTCAGCGATGCCGCTGGCACACGCTGCCGGTTTCGAGGAGGAATTCCGATGACCGTTCTTCTCCTGCTGGCCGCAATCGTTGCAAAGACCCAGGGTGCTTACGACGAGTTGCGTGAGACCGCTGATGGCGAGATCGTGGTGATGCGTACCTTCGACTGGGAGATCGAAGGGCAACGCGCCGAACGCGTAACCGTGCACTGGCTGCTGCAGGAAGACGGCAGCATGCGCTACGACTTCGACCGGCAACCAGCCGCCACCCAGGATGTCCATCGCCGTTCGTGCGCGTTGCGGGGAATGCGCCCCTCGCGAGGCATCAACATGATCTCAGGAGAGGGAACCATCCACGGATTCAGCTGCACCGACCTGCGGTAGCGCCGCGCCCATGTCCGGCTCGGCTGCACGGCGCCTGCGGTACCATGCCCTCCCCCGAGCCACCTACCCTACCCGCCGTGCCCCACTACTCCGGCCCCCTGCTGACCCGCGACAGCGCTGACACCCTGCGCCGTGCCCATGACAAGGGCGCCACCGAGTGGTCGGGCTCGCTCGATCTGGGCCGCAGCGAAGCGGCGGTACAGCTGGATGCCGAGGGTTTCACCTTCCGCGGCCAGCACTATCCGTGGCCGGGCAAGCTGAAGGACCGCACGCTGTACTACTGGGATGGCGAGGAGTTCTGCTCCATCTCCCGCTTCAGCGGCTCGCTGATCAAGCTGGTGCCGACCGAGTGGGGCGCACCGACCTTCGAGATCGACGGCATCAAGATGCTGCCGACCTCCAAGCTGTCGCCGTTCGAGGACGCGCGCCGCAAGGTCGAGCTGGTCGCCCCGGCGGGCAAAAGCCTCCTCGATACCTGCGGTGGGCTCGGCTACTTCGCCGCCTGCGCACTGGAGGCCGGCGTCGGCCAGATCCGCTCGTTCGAAAAGAACGCCGACGTGATGTGGCTGCGCACGCTCAATCCGTGGTCGCCCGATCCTGACTCAGCCGCCGCGGGCGGCCGCCTGCACTTCAGCCACGGCGACGTCTCGCAGCAGATCGAACAGGTCGCCAGCAACAGCGTCGATGCGATCCTGCACGACCCGCCGCGCTTCGGCATTGCCGGCGAACTGTACTCGCAGGTGTTCTACGACCATCTCGCCCGCGTCATCCGCAAGGGCGGCCGCCTGTTCCACTACACCGGCGCGCCGAACAAGCTGACCAGCGGCCGCGACGTGCCACGCGAAGTGGCCAAGCGCCTGGAAAAGGCCGGCTTCAAGGCGGAGCTGGCGCTCGATGGCGTACTGGCCGTCAAGCGCTGAGGCTCACTCGCCTTCCACCTTGGCCAGCTTCATCACCCACTTCGGCACTTCCGGCTCGCCGGCGTAGAACGCCTTGGGCTTGTTTTCGGCCATCGCCCAGCGGTGCAGCCAGCTCGGCCCATAGCGACCACTGTAGCCCTCGGCGCCGCGCGCGTAGGCGGGGTCGCGCACGGCTTCTTCCAGCGACACGAAGCGATAGCCACGGCGCTTGGTGGCTGCCACCAGCTCGGCGAACGTCGCCGCGTTGAGCTCGTTGGCATGCATCAGCCACACCTGCGGCACCGCATACCCCAGCAGCGCCTGTGACTGCTGCTCGTAGTAATCCACCTTGTTCAGCATGTACGGCACATAGCCCTTGCGCAGGCCCGCCAGCGTCGCCTCGCGCTGCGGTGAATCGGGCTGCTCGTTCATCACGTTGGCATAGGCGAAGGCCCACACCCACTCACCGTTGTCGACCGTCACCGGCGCAACGCGGTAGCCGTGCTGCTTGAAGAACACGTCCATCGCCACGCGGTCTTCCTGCGTACGGCCCGCACGCAGGTAAGGGTGGCGCATCCATTGCGGCGTCTGCCCACGCTCGGCCAGCAGCGGCCGCAGCACCTGCTCGCCGCGCAGGAAGTCCTGCTGGAATGCCGCTACGCCTTTGGCGTTGAGGTCCATGTGCGACCAGGTGTGGTTGCCGAGTTCGTAGCCGGCATCCAGCCAGTCGCGCAGCATCTGCACGCGCGCCGGCTGCACCTGGCCATCCACTTCCAGCTTGTTTTCGTTGACGAAGCCCACCACTGGCACATCGGCCTGGCGCAGCTGCGCCATCAGTGCGGCATGGCGCGCCTGCAGATCGGCCGGCACGATCTCATCCAGGCGCGCCCACGGCAGATCGTCAATGGTCACCGCGATGCGCCGATCGACTTCGGCAGCGTGGACAGTCAATGACAACAACAGCAACGGCAACGCACGCAGGAGCAGACGCATCGGTACATCCAAGGGACGAGGATGCAGCGACTGTAACGCGATTGGGCCTTGCCGCCGAGTGTGGACCCGGCCGCAGCGCCAGAGCGGGTCAGTCGGCGATGTACTGCGGCGGCACGTGGTCGGTCAACCAGACACCATTGGCCGAGCGGTGGAACACGTGCCCATCGGCATGCATGCGCCCTGCGTGCACGCTGAGGATCACCGGCGCACCGCGGCGAGCGCCGACCTGGCGGGCCGTCTCCCGGTCCAGTGACAGATGCACGTGATGGCGCTCGCCCGCACGCAGGCCCTGCTCGCGGATCGAGCCGACGAAGCGCGACACCGTGCCGTGGTACAGCCACTGCGGCGGCGCCACCGGCAGCAGTCCAAGATCGACCGCGACCGAATGCCCCTGGTTTGCGCGGATACGCTGGCCATCATCGCTCAGTGCAAAGCGTTGCTTGTTGCAGCTCGCCACGATGTGCTGCAGTCCGCCACGGTCGAGCGCGTGCCCGTGTGCAGCCAGCTTCTGCAGCAGTTCGTCGACGTTGGCCCAGCCCTGGCCGTCCAGGATCAACCCGATTTTCCCGGGTTCATGGCGCAGCACCAGGCTGAGGAACTTGCTGGTCTGCTTGGATGAAGTTTCCGTATTCATCTGCATAGCGTGCCGCAAAAGCGCCAGTTGGTGCCAGTAAGCGGCCCGCGCCAGCTTCAGAACCGGCTCAGCTGAGAGGTAGTGCGCCACAGCCACAGGCCGACCACCATCGCTGCCATCAGCAGTCCGCACAGGATGATGGCCAGCGCATCAGGTGCGTGCGGCGGCATCAGGTCGCCCCTGGCGAAGATCTGCAACAGCCATCGCCGCGTCGAGGACGGGAGCGCATGTCCGTCTGGTGTCAGGTCTGTCATGCATGCTGCAGGCAGCGCAGTGGTGATGCCTGCCCACACATGCTCATACAGTCGCAGCATCACGCTCGCCAGCAGCAGCGCCGCCGCATGCAGGGCAAGCAGGCCCCAAGCGCTGCGGCGCAGCGGTGCATCTACATGGCGCAGCCAGTGCACGCAGACCAGCAGCGTACCCAGCAGGGCCAGCACCAGCGTTGCCATCGGCAGCCAGCACAGCGGCTGCCAGTCGTCCAGCGCGCCGGCACGTGCCAACAGCTGCTCGGCAACCAGCATCCGGGCAGCAGGATCGGCACCGCCGCAGGCCAAAGACAGGGGCTCCAGCAGCAGGGCCACGCGCTGGTGGAAATGGCCTGCGGCCAAGCCCACCGACAGCAGCGCCAGCACCTGCAGCAGCAACAACATCAGGCCGGCGCCAAAGAAGCGTCCGAGGCGGGCAGTGAAGGCGGTCATCGACGTAGTCCCAGCGAGTGACGCGCATGCTAGCCAAGCCAACGGCCGCTGTCGGCTGGCAGATGCGACACGACCCTGGAGGATGCGCGATCATGTCCACTCCTTCAGGAGAGCTGGCGATGGTAGGGCTGTATCTGCTCGTGCGTACCCTGCTGCCGGTTCTGCTTGGCGGGTTGGTTGCGATGCTTGGCGCACGCGTGATCAATGCGCGGCTGGCCCGCCTTCCGCCGCGCGTGATTGCACTGCCGGATGACAGCCTGCTGCCCAGACCCGCCGCACAGCGACGCTATCGCCGCCTACGTCGGCGCAGACCGCATCTGCAGAGCTTCACCGTGCCACCCAAGGTACCGCGCAGCTGGGTCCTGCTCGCGGCAATGGCGTTCATCGGCACGGTGGGCCTGACCGTCTACCTGATGCCCGATGGCCCCCGCTTCCAGGTGCTGGTCGAGAGCACCTTGGGATATCCCTCCACCGTCATCGAGGTCCGCGCGCCCATGCAGCAGCAGTTGCACCTGCTGGACGCCTGCGCACCTGTGCTGCACCGCACTGTCCGCCCCATCACCATGCGCTACCGCAGAGCCCGCACCGGCAATCCGGTCGAGGTGCACGGGGTACTGCCAGTGCAGGTGCGGCACCGGGGCACGCTGCTGCAGGTGGCCACGGCGCAGCCGGTGGACGCGGCCCTGCTGCGCGATGCCCTGCACCAGTGCAGCGCATCGTCCAACGTTACGCTGACGATACAGCCGCGCACCGTCGCGCCATGGCGGGAATGGGGTTGGCAGCCGTGGCCGGGGCGCAACAGCCAGTAAGGCTTCAACCGCGCGGCAGTTTCGCCGCCCACATGTTGTCCACCAGGTTCGGGTAACGGCGCCCGTTCTCCTCTGCCCGCTGCCGCGCCGCCGCCTTCTGCGCTTCCGTCAGCGGCTGCGTCTTCTGGCCCTTCGGGTTGGGCCTCTTCCAGGGCGGCGTGCGGGCAGTGGGCATGTGCGGATGATGCCGTAGTAGGTGTTACTTCTTCAGGAATTCCAGCAACGCCAGATTGAAGTCATCTGCGTGGCTGGTATTGCAGCCATGCGGTGCATTCTTCAGCACCACCACCTCGCTGCCGGCGATGGCCGCGTGCGTGCGCTTGCCCGAACCTTCGAACGGCACCGTCGCATCGCTGTCACCGTGCAGCACCAGCGTCGGTACGGTCACCTTCTTCAGGTCCGCACGGAAATCGGTGGTGGCGAACGCCTTCATGCACCCCAGCGCAGCGGTCTGGTCAGATTGATGGGCAAGCGCGATGGCGGCCTGGCGCTCGTCCTCGGTGACCATCAGCTTGCCGTCGGCACTGAAGAAATCGCGGGTAAAGCCGTCGAAGAACGACTCCCGGTCCTTCTCCAGCCCCTGGCGCATCTCATCCGCCTTTTCCTGGGTCAGCGGCCCTTCGGGATTGTCCGCGCCCTTCAACAGGTACGGCGGCACGGCCGCAGCGAACACCACGCTGTGCAGGCGATCTTCACCATGGTTGGCGATGTAGCGCGCCACTTCGCCACCGCCCATCGAGAAGCCGACCAGGGTGACATCGCGCAGGTCGCGTTCGTCGATCAGGCCGGCCAGGTCAGCGGCCAGGGTGTCGTACTCGTAGCCATCGGCTGGCTTGTCCGAGCGGCCAAAGCCGCGACGGTCGTAACTGATCACGCGGTAACCGGCATCACGCAGCAGCGGCACCTGCGCCTTCCAGGATTCGGCAGACAGCGGCCAGCCATGGATCAGGATGACCGGGCGGCCGGTGCCGCCGGTGTCTTCAATGTGCAGTCGGACGGAGGAGGTAGCCATGGGAACTCCCGGGGGAAAGAGGAGCCCAGCCTAGGCAATCGCACCGGAGCCGCCCGTGACGGATCCGGCTCAGGCCATGACATCGCGTACACGGGCACCGGTCAGCCGGCACATCGGTTCGCACCCGCCAGCACGGCCTTGGTCGGGCCCTGCGCCGGTTTCGTCACGCCCCGGTTACCGTGCGCCATCGTCCATGCCAGTCTGCGCCGGTCCTCAATGGAGCCACGCCATGCTGCTCGCCCTGCCCCTGCTCGCCGCCGCCGTCGCCGTCGCCGACACCTCCCCCGCCAGCGACACCCTGCGCGAGCAGATCCGCACGGCCGACACGCAGCTGTTCGCCGTGGCCTTCGATGCCTGCGATGCCGACAGGGCCGCCGCGATGACCACCGAAGACATGGAGTTCTTCCATGACAAGGACGGCAAGTCCGCCAACAGCCGCGAGGACTTCCGCCGCAGCGTGGCCACCCTGTGCGACAACGCGCGCAAAGGAGGCTGGCACCTGCGGCGCGAGCTGGTGGAGAGCTCACTGCAGGTCTTCCCGCTGCAGGACGATCGCGCCCTGGAAATGGGCGATCACCGCTTCCATGAGCGCGGCGCCGATGGCGTTGAACGCTGGACCGGCCAGGCCCGTTTCATCCAGGTCTGGCGCCGCGTGAACGGTCAATGGCAGGCCGAGCGGGTGATCAGTTACGACCACCACCCGGCAGACAAATAAATATCACCACCGCAGCGCCCGCTCAGTCGCGCAGGTTGCTGGCGCGCGTCAGCATCCAACAGCCGTAGCGGCGCGCGAAGGTGTAGGTATCGCGCTCGGCGTCGCTGCCGAAGGTCACGCGCTGCCCGTTGCCATCGATCGCTTCGATGCGTGTGGGCGCGTTGTAGGTGCCGGCGCGCATGTGCTCCAGCGCGGCCGGATCGCGGCTGACCGGCGAGGGCACGAACAGATTGAACGCGGCCAGGTAGCGGTAGCTGAAACGTTTCAACCGCGCGGCACCCTGCTCCAGCACGACGTGCGTGGGCGCCAGCCCCTCGTGGTCATCGCGCACGGTGTGCATCGGCACCTCGTACTCCAGTGGGTCGGAGGTGTAACGCAGGCGCACCCGGTCATCGGCCGGGTCGGCGAAGCGTTGCAGGAAACGGGTGAAGTCCTGCGAAGGGCAAGCGGGATCGTCCGCCGCCACGGGCGTGTCAGCCACCGCAATACCTGCGCAGGCCCACAGCCCCATGCCCAGCAGCAACCGCGCAGCCGCCTGCCCCCGTATCCGGTTTGTCTCCCCGTGCACCACCTTCTCCCTCCATCCCATTGCAGCCGGGCGCCATCCCCTGCGCCCCGGGCCACAGGCTAGCAACAAAGCGGTTACCGGCGCAGCCCGCGACCGTTTTACACTGGCCACATCCGGCCACACGGTAGCGGCCACATGGAGCCTCCAATGACCCCTGATGATTCCCTGCACCAGCAGATCCGCCAGAACGTAGCCGCACTGGACGAGAAGCACGGCCGTGCGTTCGACGCCACCAGCGAGAACGTGGCCGCCAGCCTGGCCGTCAAAGCCCGCGAACAGGGTCTGGAACGCGCCGACCACGTGGTGGTGAGCAACGCCACGGCCAACCTCCCGGCCGGGCACAACATCTTCGTGGTGCAGGGCGACCCGGCCAATCCGGCGCACCTGCGGGCGATGCTGCCGACCGCCGTGGCCGCGCAGACGCCGGCCGAGCAGTCACTGCAGAAGCTGGGGCTGGGCGGACAGCAGCCGGTGCAGGCCGAGCAGCAGACGCTGGATGCACAGGCGCAGGATCAGCAGCAGAACCCTGCGCATCGCATGGGGTGAATGCCGTCAGGCGTCGATGCTGTCGACGCCTGTCGCATGGGCCGGTATCAGCCCATTCGGGGCTGAGCGTGCTGCGTCTGCTGCAGCTGATCTTCCTGCGCGACGCGGCTGGCCTCGCGGCCCTGATGCTGCACGCTGGCTTGCTGGTACACCTCTTCCACCGTGCCCTGCTGGGCATCGGCCAGCGAAAGACGCTGGCGGTTCGCTGCAGGGTCCGGTGAGGCGGTGTCGCCCGTGCGCTGCAGGAAGACATAGCCCGGCGAATCCACCGCACCGCCACTGCTGAAGGCTACCTGCAAGGTATCGCGTTCGGTGTAGCCACCCTGCACCGCCAATCGCGTCAGGTGGCCCGCCAACAGCTCGGGCTGCTGTCCCGGCGGCAACCCTTGGCGCTCGGCCGCGTCCCCCAGCGCCGCACGCACCCGCTGGTCCAGCGGATGCAATGTGTCACCCGGCACACGTGCGTCGTTGGCCAACCGCTCACCGCTGCGCTCACCGATGTCGTCGTTCTCGCTCAGCAAGCGATGCTTCCACGTGCGCTCGGGCATCGGGTTGGTCTTCGTACGATTGAGATCGCTGTTCGGGAACGGCGGCTCGATGCTGTCCACGCCGTGGATGTTGCGCAGCGGGCGAAAACCGTCCTTGCCCGCGCCCTTGCTGTCCAGGGGAATGCGGACATCCGGGAAGAGCTGCCCTGCGGGACCTCCAAAAGCATTCACGTCGATGCTTCTCTTTCGCTCGATGCCAGCGTGGTTCAGCGCTTCCCAGGTGAAGTCCACGCAGTTGTGGCGCACGTCCTCGTAGTGCTTGCTGAAGCCGAATTTCTCCGGGTCCGAGCCGAAGGCCTCAAGCTTCTTGTATTGCTCTTCGCTTATCTCGAGGGTGCGGGTGTAGCGTGGGTCCTTATAGACATCTGCGTCATCCGGCATGATGTCACCGGGCCCGTTGATGCTTCCGTGTACCTTGGGCGCGAACCCGAAACTCTTCGCGGGCTCGCCTGATGCATGCAGGACATAAAACATATGACCTGGAGAGGATGTCTGCGGAACACCGTCAAGGACCTCTTGTCGACCGGTCTTCGGGTCCATCAGAGGCGTGCCAGGTGCGGCGATGACGATCTCTACGGTATAGCGCGGCTTATCCATAAGGTGGCTCCTTCAGTTCCTTCCGAGGGTGAGGTGCTGACTACTTTCCAACCGGGCGGGCGGCGTGAACCTTCAAACGAGCCGAATAGTGCTTCAACTCGGCGCTGGGCTGAACCGTGCGCACATCCAGCCGGTAACGGGCATCAAGATCCAACGGCAGGGCAACGATGCTCCATCGATACTGGCCACCGCTGCCCGCGCTCAACGCTGCATAGCGCCAGGCATTGGATGCGTGCCATGCAGGAAGCGGCTTCCCAGCGTTGAGCGCGAGTGCCTGGTAGCTGTCATGGGTGGGAACGTCCTGCCAGGCACCTGCGCCCCATCGCTGCAGTGACACCTCAAAGGGAAGATTCAACTTGCGCATGTCCGGTTCGCCGTTCTCGCGCCCGCCTTGCCGCTGCACCTCAAGCTCCAGCGCATAGGTGCGGCCTGGATCGAAATTGCGCGCATTCGTCTCGAACTCGAACCGCACCTCCTGGCCGGGCTGATCCACCGCAATCGGCTGCGTCAGTTCCAGTGGTTCGGGTGGCTCCGGGATGCGGCTGGAACAGGCACCCAGCACTGTGCTCAAGATGATCAACAGGCCGACGTGCAGCCAGCGGTGGATACCCAGCATGTTCAGATCCTTTGGCTCCCTGCCATGGGTTTCAACCCTAGCGGGTTGGCGGTGGGGACCGCAACCGGGCAAAGAAAAAGGCAGGGCAAAAAGCCCTGCCCCTTTCCAGCAGCCAGCTGCCGGGCATGACCCGGCACCATCCCTTACAGCTGGATCCGCGCCACGCTCTCGTCCGAGCCCTTGGCATCCTTCTCGCCGTTCTTGATGCTCACGTACAGCACGTTGTTCTTCGCATCCAGCGCCAGGCTGTTCGGGTGCGTCGGCACGGCGTAGGTCGCCACCTTCTGGTAGCTGTCGCTGTTGTACGCGGTCACCGTCCCGGCTTCGCGGTTGGTCACGTACAGGCGCTTGCGCGGTGCATCCAGCAGGATGCCCAGCGGGCCGGCGTCGGTCGGGATGCTGGCCAGTTCCTTGCCATTGCTGCGGTCGAGCACCAGCACGCGCTGGCCCGGGTGCTTGCTGACCAGCCCGCTGCTCTTGGCCTGGTAACCCCGCAGCATTTCCGAGCCCTGGTCGGTCACGAACAGGCGCTTGCCGGCTGGGTCCAGCGCGATGTTCATCGGCTGCTCGGCGGCAATTTTGTGCTGGGCCTCCACCTTGTTGGAGTCGGTGCCGACCACCACCAGATCGGCGAGCAGATTGCTGGTGTACACGCGCTTGTTGGCGGCATCCAACGCCAGGCCCGGCGCCTTGGCATTGCCCAGGCCCGGAATGGTGTTGAGCACCTTCAGGGTGTTGGTATCGATCACGAACAGCACGCTGCTCACATCGGGCTGGCTGCTGTGGCCGGTCACGTACAGGCGGTTGGCGGCGCTGTCGACCACCAGCTCGCGCAGGTCGTGGGTGTAGGCGGCCTTGCCGTCCTTGCCGGTCTTCTTCTCCATCAGCTGCACGGTGCCGATGGCCTTGTTCTGTGCGGTGTCGACCACGGTTACCGACAGGTCCACGGTGTTGCCCACGTACAGGCGGTTGTGGGCGTCATCCAGCACCACGCCGAACGCCTTGCGCTCCAGCGGGATGCGGGTTTCCACGGCCAACGTGGTCGGGTTCAGGCGCAGCACCTGGGCCGGGCCGGCGTTGTCACCGAAGCCACCGGACGAGGCAACGAACACGGCGTTCTGCTTGGGGCTGTAAGCCAGCTCGTACAGGCCCTGCGCGATGGCCTGGCGCTGCACGGCGGTGGCGGGGCTGGTGGCGGCGGCTGCTTCAGCGGCGAAGGCGGTCGGAGCACCGAGGCTCAGCGACACGGCGACGGCCAGTGCGGCCGAACGGAAAAGGGAATTGCGGATCATGCGAGCGTCCTTCAATGGGCACGGAGGGTGTCCTGGCTCGCGGGGCCGTTCTTCGACGGCCCGGCCCTGCATCTGTCTGCGCGGGGTGGGCTGGCTGGGTAGCGCGGGAATGGTAGCAGGTAGGGGCCGTGGCGTCCGCCTGCGGATGCATGGCGGACGCGCTGTTCGGTGTTGGGCGCCTAGACCATGCGCGGGGCGTGCGCCTGGGCCAGCTGCTGCTCTTCCTGTTGACGCTGGGCATCGCGCTGCGGCTGTGCCTGCGCCAGTTGCTCGATGCGCTCGAACGAGGCGGCCACCGGCGTCTGCGCGGCGACGTCTGCCGGCAGACTGGCGCGCTGATGCGCCGGGTCGCTGCGGTCGCCCTGCACGATGAAGAGGTTGGGGGCGGCATCGCCACGGCGCTCGCCGAGCAGCACATCGTCTACGCGCGTGAACTGCTGCTCCTTGGAGAGTGCCAGGAGGCTGGCGCTGACGTTGCCGTTCTGGGCGCCGAAGGCTCCGAGGTCGGCCACCTGCTGGTGAAGCTGATTGAGGCGAGTGTGATCGGCGTGGGATGGATCGGCGGGGGTTCCGCTCAAGGGATGGGCATCCTGCGTCCGCTCGCCATTCTGCGAAATCCACCACTGACCGAAGGTCTGCGTCGGCATGTCATTCCACTTCACCTTGTCCAGCTCGCTGTCCTTGACCTGCTGTGGGATAGCGTTGATCGCGGGTATGTTGTCCAACACCTTGATCGAGCCTTCGTAGTTCCTGATCTCACCGGCCAGTCCTACCGGGCGCAGACCAGCGTGGTTCAACGCACCCCAGGCGAAGTCGGTGCAGGCATTGGTGACCAGGTTGTAGTTGTTCTTGTCGAAGCCGTGCTTTTCCGGGGCTTCAGCGAACTCCATGATCTTGTCGTACTGTTCCCTGCTGATTTCGATCGTGCGCTCGTAGCGCGGATTTCTATAGACCAGATTGTCGTAGGTATCAACTTCACCTGCGTCCGGGTTGGTTGGCGTGGGCGCGCGCGTATATCCGTAACTTTTTGGATCGCGTCCGCTGCCATCATCGATCGTGAGGAACATGTGCCCCACGGACGAGTTCTCGAGCCGTACTGGCACGGAATCCCTTTCGCCCCAGCGAGGCGTTCCCGGAGCAGCCACATGGATCGTGACGGTGAAACGCTCTGCAGTGTCCTTCTGCATCTCTCATTTTCCCAGTAGTTGGAAGCCGACAATAAGCTCGGCCGATATGTCATTGAGCTGGGGTCGATCCTCCAGCAGGTCCACGGTCAAATGGTATCTGCCGGCATCCAGCAGGCCCGCATCGGCCAGTTGCAGCATGTGGTAGGAAACATCCTGCGAGTACAGTCCAGCCTCAATCAGCATCCCGCTTTCAACTTTCCCCTGAACCAACTTGCCGACGTGGCCGTCAGGCGGAAGAGGCTCCATGCTGCGGCCTCCCGGGGCCGTGGTCATCAGTCGCACCGATGTAGGGTGGTCGCCGTCCAGGCGCTCCAGACGAACGCGCGCGGGGACACCGACGTCCCTTATCCGCTCGGCCTCGGCAAGCAGCGGCTTGACCTCCTGTGCTTGCAGGCGGAACCCGATCTTCAGACTTGGAATCGCGGGAGGTACTGCAGGCGGCAAGTCAAAGGTCACGTCCACGATACGCCTCGCCTTGTCCAACCGCACGTCTCGCGTGAACGGCACCACGGTCCGTGCATCAGCCTCCGCCCGGGTCAACAGCTTCGGGGCTTCAGGTGACGAAGTACTGCCGCAGCCCACCAGCAAGGCGAGTACCACCGACGCAACAACCGCACGCACCGCCGGCATCACTGCTCCTTCAACCGCAGCGAATCCGCCACATCGGTCTGTGCCGCCACCTCGGTAGCGATGCTCGCGCGGCGATGCCCCGGATCATCGCGGTCGCCCTGCACGATGAAGATGCTCTCGGCCTCGTGGCTGCTCTTGGTAGGCCGGCTGAGCAGCACGTGGTCCACGCGGGAGAGGTTGTTCTGCTTGGCCAACACCAGCAGGCTGGCGCTGATGCGCTGGCTGGTGTCGTCGAAGGTGCGCCCGTGTGCGGCGTCCAGCTCGGCCACCTTCTGGATCAGCTGCGCGAACAGCCGGTGATCCGGGTGCGAGGGGTCCAGCAGCGTGCCGGCCACTTCCATCGGGCTGGGCGGCGGCTCGTCGCTCGGGCGACCGCCTTCGCGGTGCAGCTCGGCCTCGCGTTCGGGCATCGGGTGGTGCTGTTCGCCATTCAGCTCGCTGGCCGGGAATGGCGCCGCAATGCACTGGATTTCCGGCAGGTTGAACAGCACCGCAAACTCGCCCAGGTTGCTGCCGCCGTCCAGCGGTGCTGGCTGCGAATGCAGGCCAGCATAGTGCAGCGCGGCCCAGACGAAATCGCTGCAGCGGTTGATGGTGGCCGGGCGATCGACATCGAAGCCGAACTCGGCCGGCTCCTCGGCGAAATCGCGCAGGCAGCCGTAGTGCTCCTCGCTGATCTCAAGGGTGCGGCTGTAGTACGGGTCGCGGTGCTCGTCGGCGTCGTCGTGTACGACCTCGGCGTACTGCACACCGGCAGCGGCCTCATCGGTCGGCAGGCGCGGCGGTGCGAAGCCGTAGCTGTGTGCTTCCTCGCCGGCGGCGGTCCGGAAATACATGTGGCCGCGCGGCGAGCTGCCGCCGCTGTTCAGCGGGGTGCCGGGCGCGGCCAGAAAGAGGGTTACCGTGTAGCGTGTTGCTTGCTCCATGCCTGCTCAGCCTTGTTGGGTACTGCGGTCCTGGCCGGATGATCGCATAGGTGGGTTCGCGGGCAGGTGGACAGCCCGGGCCGGGGTGGCGGTGGCTTGCTGAATGTGTGAACCAGCGTGCAGTACCAGCGCCCCGGAAGCTCGCAGGTGGAGTGGGTTGGGATGCCGCCGTATAGTGGCTGGAACGCTGCAATGGATTTGCTGATGGGTACCCCAACCTCTGGCGCTTCGGCTCGATTGCGCCCGGCCCCTATCTCACTGGATCGGTCGCTCCGACTGCGTTTAATGTCGTATCTGGCCCGAGCCGGGGTAGCCGTCGGGCCATTGGCATTGATCACTCTATCCTCGGCATGCGCGCCCGTATCAGACACGCCTGCTGGCGAGACCCGTCCCTCTGCTTCGGCGAGCCGCCCCGCCGATATCTCAATGTCGGAGCTTCAGAGGAGACTCCTCGCCTACGCCGATTCGCTCAAGTCGCGAGCTGACATCAGCCCTGAGAAGTTCGGCGCAGCAATCGGTGTATCCCTGGTGCCGGACGAGAAGGTCAGCATCAGGAGCGTCGCCAAAGACCTGGTGATAACAGAAGGCTTCAATTACGCAGCCTCATACTTCTCTGTTGAATCTCCGCGTGACTACCCCCGGCATTCCGTCGCCTTCTACCAGCTTGGGAAACCTTCAGTAACCGAAGCTCCTGGCGACGTTTGCTATTGGGATGCGGATAGCGCGGAGCAGGCCTTGAAACGATTGGGCTACAGGGGCCTTGGGGAATCGCCGTTCAAGAGAGGCGGAATCAGGCATTTTTGGCGTCCTATCGGCGCGGGCAAGAAAGGCATGAGTACCAGCCTTCTGACATACCGCATCAATGACAGTGCCGGACTCCGAACGTGTGTGTATGAGATCAGGTTTTCAGGAGGTGACATGTGAAAGGAATCGAAGCAAGTATCGAACCGCTGCTGAGCGATTTGAAAGCTGACAAGCGGCTGCCAGAAGGCGCAGAGGAAGCAATTCGCCGCACCATCGCCGATTCGCCCTATCTCAACCATCTTTTGGCAAACGCGGCCAAGGATGGTCAGGTCGGCCGGATCTCCGTGTCCTATGGCCACCACAACGGAGGTCACTTCCAAGACGCAAGCCCGGGAAGTCCTCCGACCATCTTCATCAGCGCGTCGAATTTCAAGAATTCGTTAGGTGTCGAACTTGAAGAACGTCTGACCGAAGTACTCGGGCACGAGGCCATGCATGGCATCCTCGCAAAGGAACGCGGAGCAGCACTCGAGGAATTCAAGGGCTCCTACGCTACAGAGCTTGATGCTGCCCACGCCTCTCGATCAGGCACCGTCAACCTGACCGATCCAGTGAAGAAGTATCTCGACAAGGGCCGCCAGGACGAGGCGCTGGCAGAGGTTTCCGGCCTGCGCGCGCTGGACAGTCGTCTGAGAAACTTGAACCCGACGTTGGATGAGGCTGCGCTTGAGGCACTGCTTGCGGATCGCTCTGGATCACGCTGCGCCGCCGACGACGGGAGGCTTGCAGAAGGGATCTCGTATGAAGCACTCGCCCATCGCCCCAACAAGGATGGTGTGCAACTGACGAAGGCCGTCGAGCAGTGCTTCTACGATGGCAGCGGCACGCTGGGAAGGCATGGCGATTCGGACTATCGGAACTACTACGGCACCTACCCGCTATCTGTGATCGGGGCGAGTCACGCCTTCCTGGCAGAGGGCCGCCAACCACCTTCCATCCGCATCGATCTTCACGAGCTGGGCTTGAACCCCCAACAGCTTGAGCGCAATGGCCTCAACCTTGGCGGCGCCAAAGTCCTTCCGATTGGCGACTTTGGAAAGGACGGGCTGGGCTGGGTTGAACTGAAGAACACGGGTAGTGCACTTACCACGCCCCCACCGGCGCAGGGCGTTGCAGGTACGCAGTCGTCGCCGGCCCACACGCTCAATCCTGCCGATCAAGCTCTGCTGGAACAGATCCGCGGCAAGGTAGAGGCTCTGGACAAAGCAAACGGCCGCGCCTTTGACGAGACCAGCGAGCGCATGTCCGCCAGTCTGCTGGCAAGCGCCAAGGGTGCAGGCATCACCCGGGCCGATCATGTGGTGTTGAGCAGACAGACGGCGAACTCGCCGGCAGCGCAGAACATCTTTGTCGTGCAGGGTGAGATGTCCGATCCGGCGGCACTGCGCACGCATATAGCGACGGCGGAAGCCGCGCAGCGGCCCGTGCAGGAGAGCTTGAACCAGGTTGAGGCGATTGGTCAGCGCCAGGCGCATGAGCAGGCGACAGAGATGCAGCGTGCGCAGGAGCAGCAGCGGGCTTCGGCGCCGTCGATGTAGCCCGCGCTTGTCTCTGAATGCCTCTGTGTGCCGGCACTAGCCCATCTGCATGCCGCCAGCCGTCTGCGCCGCCGCCTCACGCTGCTGCGTTTCTTGCCGGGCCTGCTCGGACACTCGCGTGTCGATCTGCTGACTACGGGCCAACCCCTCCTCAAGGCTTTGTTGAGACTGGTTCAGATCCACCATGGCCCTGAAGCCAGGCGTCGTGCCCATCACGAAGATTTTCTCTTCCTGCAGCACCACATCGCGCAGTTGTTGCGGCTGGTGAATGCCGTTCTCCCGCGCAGCAACCATCGCTGACATCACCTGCGCATCGCTCACCTTCTCAGGCAAGTCCGATCGCATGCGATCAAACAGTTGCTGCGACTCCGGCGACAGTGCAGCCAATCGCTCGCGCGGCGGTAGTTCGCCCTCCACTTCGGTCAAGAGCTTCTGCAACGTGCTCTGCTTCTTGGGAAGCGGATTCTCGTGTGTGGAATTGAGCTTGCTGTCGGGGAACGGCTTGGGAATGCTTTTCAGCGCATCGATGTTCGGAAGCACCTTCATCGTCCCTTCGAAGCCGGGATCGGGCTTTTCGAGCTTAGGTCGCAGACCGGCCTGGCCAAGGCCTGTCCATACGTAATCGACGCAGCTATTCGACAAACCGTTGTAGTAGAGATTGAAACGATCCTGATCGCGATTGACGCCAGCCTCGCCGTACGCCTTCAATTTGTCGTACTGATCCTTGGTGATCTCGAGCGTGTAGGAAAACCGAGGGTTCTGGTAGGTCTCGAATTCGCCCTTGACCACGTGCCCAGGCCCGGTGATCCCCGTTTTTATCGGTGAGAACCCATACCCGTCTTTCTTGTCTCCATCGGCAACCATGAAGTAGGCATGGCCTGCTGAAGATGAGTGGGTCGTGCCATCCTTGCCTGCGACAGGTGTGCCCGGCGCAGCGAGGTAGACCGTGACGGTGTAAGGTCCTTTCTTGACGTCTTGGGGTGCGGCGCTGTTCGATTGACTGTCCATAGTCTTATTTCACGTTGTAGTTGGCGACGAGAAGCTCGATGTTGAGATGTGCAACTTCTGGGTTGCCCTGAAGGTTGGTCACTTTCAGCCGGTACTTCCCGGCTGTCAGATTTCCAGAATCGGCACGGGCCACCTCGTACTCCCTGTAGGCCAGTGACATGTCGTACTTTCCTGCATTGACCAGACTGTTCGAATCCGCGCCGACGGCATTCCTGTATTCGAATACATCGCCCTTGGCCGGTTGATATCGGCTGCCCTGCCAGACGCCAGGCAGATCGCGATTCAATGCATGTAGCGCGATGGGCGTTTCGGTGCCGCCATCCAGCTTCCACAGCTGCACCTTCAAGGGAATCCGGGCGTCTTCAAGAAAGTCGACATCTCCCGGTTTCATGTCCGGGCGCTTGGCAGGCCCACCGGTACGGAAGCCGATGAGGAAGGTGCGAGGTTTGGGATCCTTCTCCCAAGGCGGCGGCAGTTCAAAACGCGCCTCTACCGTTGCACCTGCGTGGACAAGGTCCATCGGCTTGGCGACGGGGAAACCATCGCCATACATCTGGGGTGCCTGGGTGCCACAGCCGCCCATAAGCAGGGGCAGCAGTACCATCCATGGTCTCAGTAGGTGTCGCATCCGTTCCTCACATTCGGGCACTCACTTGTCGGCAGTTTATACACCGCACCGGCCTGCAGGACCTGAACTGGCTTCACATAACCCCGGCGCGAGATGGGGAGTCCTGCCGTTGAACATTGCACGGGTCAGTTCCGAACGAAGGAAGCACGCAATGGTGCAGGTACTATGCTTGGCGGATGCCCAGCCCTCATCTATCCACGATCATGGCCGTTCGCGTCGTCATGGCAGCACTCGCCCTTGCTTTGGCCGGTTGCGCTTCGTCGCCACACGAGTCCTCCGCTGCACCCACGTCGTTGGGACTGCCGCACGTCTCCACCGCGCTTTTCATCGAGCCGAATGACAACCCCGAGCTTCCAGCCCTCATTCCGCCGGGTGTGCTCAACTCTCCTGCCCCGCGCGCTCCGGCAGATGCGGCGCCTCTGCTGGAAACGGCGGAGATGATCCTGGTAGTGGACGTCGGTGCGGAAGGGGAAGTTCGCAACGTGATGGTTGCGACGTCAACGCGTGTGCGGGATCTTGATCGCGCGGCGCTGGATGCACTCCGACAGTGGCGCTTCGCGCCTACCGAGTACGAAGGGTCAGCCGTGGCGGTACGTGTGCGGGTCCGAGTGGTATTTGAGATGCGCGATCGTTGATTGCCACCCCATGAGATGCGCCAAGTTCATCCTCTGCTGCCCTCGGGAGGATGACCATGACCAAGATCGACGCCGAATGGCTGGAAGCATTCGACAAAGAGCTCCTCCACCTGTTCGCCATCGACCATCGCGATGCCGGCATGAATGAGTACCTGCTGGGCTGCTACGCAGACCTGCCGCCGCGCGAAGCGGCGCTGGCGTTCGGCAGCGACTACGACCTGGAGCGCGACGATGCGCTGTGGCCACGGCCGGGATTGGCGCCTCAGATCGAGCGGTGACGTATTCGCCACTCTTTGCATCGCAGCCCCGATAGCGAGCTGTCGCAATTGGGACAGCACCACACCGAAACCGTGCAGCGTGATGCTCATAAGCGTGGCGGCTTAACATCGCTCGAAAGCCCTGCGCCGCAGGAGATGTGCCGCTTCCGTGCTATGCGACAATGCCGTAAGCGTCAGCATTTGCAGCCTCAGTAGCCTGCGACTTCTTGGCATTTGGCATCTGTGCGGGTACACCTTGGCATGCCACCGAAAAAGGGTGGCGCGGGTGTCGAAAACCCGTTCTGTAGCGATGTGTTTACGCTTGCCAGCCGGCGTCACCTTTGTGTGGCGCCGGCTGGCAATCCGTTCGCGTTCCATGGCGGGCGGTGCGTGGGGGTCTTCGGACCCACCGGCTTCGCTACAGACCGGTTTTCGAGCCACGCATCGTCCGCCACCCTTATTGGTGGCGCTGCTGTCTGTCCTGTACGGAGCATTGCCATGAACGCATCGGAATTCCGTTCCCTGCACGCGCAGTACGATCCCGCCAACGCCGAGCCGGAGCGCGAGCCGCCCATCGATCCCAACGCCTTTGTCGCAACGCTGCGACGTATCGGGACGGGGGCGGCCTCAGATGGCCAGCCTTGGCCGGAGCGTCATCAACTGCCTGGGCGGTGCCTTCAACTGGCGGATGCGGACTGTGCGCTAGCCGGTCTGCGCGTGGTGGCGGAGCTGATGCTGGCTGCGGAGCGGACGCGGCAGAACGGCGCGCCCGAAGAGTACCTGGGGGACCGGGTGATGGAAGGGTTGAAGATGGCTTGTGTGGCGTTGACTGCGCAGGTTGCTGAGCGGTTGCAGGTGCGGGAATAGCCCAGTTGGACCTGGCCATCTGTCGCGTGACTGCTGGTCATCCACGTGCTATCGGCTGACGTCGGTTGGAAGTCACCCTTGCGGGTTCCACCAGGCATCCCCGATTCGGAGATGCCTACCTCCGGTGATTATTTCCTACTTACGCAGCAGTACGGCCCGATGGTAATTCAGGTACTGGACCTGGGCAGCCGAGAACGGAACGGGCGAAGTCTTCTGATCCACCTCCCACTGCAACCGTACCGCCTCCGGCAACTGCTTGCTCAGAATTAGGCGGCCGTCATCTTCAAACGAGATGTATCCGCGGTCGAATAGCCGATCGATATGGGGCGCCAACATCAGCCCATTGCTTCCGTCAAGGCGCTCAGAGTTGGTGCTCTTCGCCCAGGGCTTGATGTGGCTAGCGATAAGAAATTTTGGCTCGCTCGTGCCGGTAACGCGGCAGACCTTTTCGATGTCGCTCACGCTCTTTCGGTAGATGCCCTGCCCCACTCTGGCATTGATCAGCTGGGCCTTCACCGTTTCGCCAATATTGCTGTCTTCCTTGATCTCCTTGACTCGTACCTCGTCTTGCCAAGCGACTAGGTCATCAACGTCAACGTTGAGCAGCGACAGTAGCTGGGCAGCCATCTCCTGGGGCACCGGGAACAGGTAGGCCTGGTTGGCCTTGCCATCCGGCTTTAGCGGCGAGTACTTCCTCGGAAGACTCGGCCCAATCTTCGCCATGTGCTCGCTCACCTTTAGCGGTGCTTCCACCAGGTGATAGTCCACCGGAACTGCCCAGCCGTCCCTGCGCCATTCGTTGTCCGTCTTTTTGAAGTCATCAGGGCGAGCTTTCGCATAGTGAGCGCCATTGACGATCGCGACAGCCTTGATTCGAGTGTTGGCAAACGCAAAGACCACATCACCCGGACGCACCTGGGTCATGTGCTCATAGAAGGGATTTATCTTCCCTTCCACATTGGTCTTCGGCGACCACAAGTAGCCAGCCTTAACCGCCCGATCAAACGTCTGCTTCTGGTTCACCCACCAGTACGCCATCCCTGCTTCCCCTGTCTCATCTAATTGATGAGGCCTATTGGCCTCCGAGACGGGATAGTACCTTTCGATGTCGCAATCAGCACGCACCTGCTGGATGGGGGGGGGGCAGTCAGGGACGCGCCATCCCTTCTACACGGTGCCTCGATGAATTACTTAGAGAACTCCCTTCCTCTTGATCAGTGGCCACGCGCAAAAATCTGTAGCGGTCGAGCACCACGTAGACTTCCATGCGCCCCTGTCAAAGTATTTTCTTCTACCGAAATGCACGCCTATAGCTTGAAACGAACTAGGGATATGAACTGAATGCGCGATACCGGTCAAACCTGCAAGGAACCTAACCACTAGCACTGACTGTGCCGCTGAAACAAGAACTAGGTACTTTGGCGAGTGACCTGATCCACTGTCACGCCGGCATAGAAATGGTCCAGCATGAAGTGCTCTGCGGGGGAGCCGAACAGCTTATAGACTTCCGACCGACGGGTCTCCAGCGCCTCGAGCGCATCAGAAAGAGACAAGTCCGCCCTCTCAAAATCTACAATCGCTGACAAATGAATCCTGCGACTAAGCATTCTTGGCAGGCCATACTCTTCGAGTTGATAAACCGTTGCCGGAAGAAAAGCGTGGGAAAGCCTGTAAATGAATGGCGACACATCGAATCCGCGATTTGGACTAACCCTGGCATGAATTGTATTGATGTCCCCGAGGAGCGCTGCCATTTTATAGGAAACCGTCCTCTCAAGCTTAAAGAACTCCTCAACCGTAACCGAATGATTAGAAAGTTTTCGTAGCATTGCCGGAATTGTAGACGTCCATGAGTCTGCGACGACTTTGATGAATGCAACAACTTTGGTGTATGGAGCATCCCATCCGGCCGGGCTCAGGTTGATTGCATTGAAGAGCACCCATTCCCATGACTCACGATTCGAGGAATTCAGATTCGCTAAAGCCCTCCAATTGCTCGGCTCATTTGAAATCGAATTCACCAGTTTCCAGATGACATTTGCGTCACTCGATTGCAACTTGCCTTCTCGTTGCAGCGCAGCTACAGACGTCACGTTAAGAATAGCCGAAACATCTCTATCAAAAGCCTCGGCCTTGTCCCGCTGCGCTTCGCTCAACGAATCCGACACTGAGTCAATTTCAGCAACACCAAGCAACGATTCAGGCAACTCTAGAGTGAGCTGCGTTTCAGAATCAGCAGGAGCTTTCTCCAGCAAATATACTTCACCAACGAAGTATCTGAACATCCTTCCTCCACGACCAATTAAATTTCGGTAGTCGAAGTTCGAAAGCCGCGGATTGCCATTCTTGTTACTCCAAACCACGACACGTTGCGCTGACGTATTCACGCCCTCAATAATCGAGGACGTAGATACAATCAAATCCAGACCATGCTGTTCCATTTCAAACAGCCGCAGCTGCATCTGAGCAATCGCCCGGTGGATCTGGCCATTATGCAACCCAATCCGATGTTGAATAAGAGTTGATAGAGCCCAGGTTGCAGAATAGTTATCTCCCAGCCATCTGCCTATGTCGCGCAGGAGATCAGAACTAGACAATGGCCACGACATTTTGACAGCATCCGATGCAACCTTGACCTGAGAATGAGATCCTGCATAAAGCAAAGTTTTTGAGCCTGGCTGGCAAATTCTGCGCACTGCAGCCGACTTCTTCTCTACATCACCAGAAGTCGAGTCCGAAAGGTCGTAGGTCTTTAGAACAACGGTATTAAAGTCCGTCTTAACAAACTCCATGCCCCTGGTAAAAGGATTTTCCTTCAACGATGATATGTTGGGCGCCAGGAAATATCTCTGCTTGGCGATCGACGAAAACTTGATCATTGCACGAACTAGCGTTGGTGACCTATCCTTATCGAACGCAGCACTTGCCTTGTAGAACTCATCCACAATGAACAAGTCGAGACTTTCAATTCTGTTCGCATAGGTAATGGCTCGCTCTTGGGGAAATACGAATATTTTCGACCCCTCTGGGATATTCCCCTCAGTCGTCGTCACAACTGAGTAGCTGCCACCAAATTTTCTATGAAGTCGACGCCTCACCTCGTCCATCAACGCGAGCGTAGGCACGATGATGAGGACTGACTTTGGCCGAGTTATCGAAATGAAAGCATCAATAACGAAGCTCTTGCCAAAGCTAGTTGGTGCGCTTACTGCGACGCTCTGCCCCTTCAACAGCTTAGAAAGCAAGGACGATTGGTCGCGATGGAGAGTTGCAAACTCTGGTAGTCCAACGTCTGCTCGAAAAACGTCTGCGACGATGCGATCCTGCCACATCGCTGTATCAAGCTGAAGATAAGGATAGAGGCCGACCCTACGTAACAGATGATTCAGAAGGGGCGTATAGGCCTCCTCTGATTGTGACCGTCCATGGAGATGCTCAATCAATGAAGCTCGGGCCTCCTGCTCACATCCAAGCTCGATCATATCGTTGATTCTAGAAAGCACCTCAAAATCAGTCATTACCACACTCCTTGTGGAACTTCGCGGTTGCGAGGAACTTCTCTACAACCTTCTTCTTGTCAGGGACTGGGAACAGAATCACGTGAAACGTGATGTCACCATACTGAGATACAGTGGACGAAAGCTGGCTGAGCTGCCGACTAAAGTAGGTCACCGCTCGCTCTCGGTGGTGGTCAATCAGGGACTTCTCGTACTCATCGGTCCAAATCGAGGCGCTCGACGTAAGCGCACATTCGTGAAGCAGAAGTATGGGGATGCACAAGTGAGGCTTGAGCTCATCCAGGGAGACGTCCTGGGAGAGCATTTTTTTTATCTTATCTAGAACGACCTCATTTTTTACACAGGCCGAGAGATCGCTCACGTTGCAGATTATTGCATTCTCTTTCTTAAGCTTATCTGCCCTTAGCGACTCCCCCACCGATTTCACAATAGAGGCAATACGAGCATCTTCGATGTTTGAGTAGAATTTAGACTCACCAAACCAGAGGTGAAACTCGTCGCCATCCACGGTCACGTGAACGCTGTCAGCACCCTTCGCGTTATCTTGGGCATTCTGTTTATAGAATATCTTTGGAACTACGGGGAGACCGTCATAGTACGCTCTCATGACCCCATATAACATGGCCTCAGCAAGCTCGCTGCCTGATCCAATATCCTCCGCGCTGTCGGTGAGCCTAAGGTTGCTAGCAGCTCTATTGATAAGGGTTTGCGGGCTGTCTATTAACGCATTTCGCTCAGACTCTGATAGAGCTGTTTGAGCGATATTGTTCCACACGAATTCATGGAATTTTGCCACTCGCCACTTTGAGTCTTCAAAGTCATTCGCGATGCTCAGTACGAAATGTCGATCTCCGCCCGATCCAGCTATGTTCACCGATTCTTTCAAAACAGTCTTGAACACGAACCACTCCAGGTTGGCTAAGCTCTGCTTCCTTCCGAGTCACAATCGCTCGGAGCACATCGAACCACCATTAGCATACTCATCTTGATACAACAAAAAAGGGCGGCCAATGGCCGCCCTTTCTCACGTCAATTAATTGACGAAATCAAACCCCAACAGGATTAGCCTTCTCCGGATCAATCTTGTACTGCTTGATCGCCCGTGCCACATCCTTAGCCGTCATCTTCCCGTCCTTCGCCAGCGCCGCAATCGCGGCATGCGCGATGTAGTACCGGTCAACCTCGAAGAACCGACGCAGGTTCGCACGCGTATCCGAACGGCCGAAGCCATCGGTACCCAGCACGGTGTACGACATCGGCACGAACGCGCGGATCTGGTCCGCATACGCACGCACGTAGTCGGTGGCGGCAATCGCCGGGCCCTGGCGGCCTTCCAGCAGCTCGGTCACGTAGGCCTTGCGCTGCTCACCTTCCGGATGCAGGCGGTTGGCACGCTCCACGTCGAAACCATCGCGACGCAGCTCGTTGAAGCTCGGGCAGCTCCAGATGTCGGCGGTCACGCCGAAATCCTTGTCCAGCAGCTCGGCCGCGGCAATGGCTTCGCGCAGGATGGTGCCCGAACCCAGCAGCTGCACGCGCAGCTCGCCCTTCTTCGGCTTGCCGGCGTCGGTCAGCAGGTACATGCCCTTGACGATGCCTTCGGCCGCACCTTCCGGCATTTCCGGGTGGGTGTAGTTCTCGTTCATCAGGGTGACGTAGTAGTACTCGTCAATCTGATCTTCCATCATCGCCTTGGTGCCGTGCTGCAGGATCACCGTCACTTCGAAGCCGAAGGTCGGGTCGTAGCTGCGCACGTTCGGAATGCCACCGGCCACCAGATGGCTGAAGCCATCTTCGTGCTGCAGGCCTTCACCGTTCAGCGTGGTGCGGCCGGCGGTACCACCCAGCAGGAAGCCGCGGGTACGCATGTCCGCTGCCTGCCAGGCGATGTCGCCCACGCGCTGGAAGCCGAACATCGAGTAGTAGATGTAGAACGGCAGCATCGGCACGTTGCTGACCGAGTAGCTGGTACCGGCGGCCATCCACGAGCTGATCGCGCCCGGCTCGCTGATGCCCTGCTGCAGCACCTGGCCGCTCTGGTCTTCGCGGTAGAACATCAGCTGGTCGGCGTCGACCGGCTTGTACTTCTGGCCGAACGGCGCGTAGATGCCGATCTGGCGGAACAGGCCTTCCATGCCGAAGGTACGGGCTTCGTCGGCCACGATCGGCACGATGTGCGGGCCCAGTTCCTTGTCGCGCAGGGTGATGTTCAGGCTCTGCACGAAGGCCATGGTGGTGGAGTAGCTGCGCTCGCCGCTGCTCTTGAGCAGGCGCTCGTAGCTTTCCAGCTTCGGTGCGTTGAAGCTCTTTTCGGCCTTGCGGCGGCGCTGCGGCAGGTAACCGCCCAGCGCGGCACGGCGTTCCTGCAGGTACTGCACTTCCGGCGAATCCGGGCCCGGGTGGTAGAACGGCACCTGGCCGTCGGCCAGCTGCGCGTCGGTCACCGGAATGTTGAAACGGTCGCGGAAGTGGCGCACCGCTTCGTCGTCCAGCTTCTTGGTCTGGTGGGTCGGGTTCAGTGCCTCACCGGCGCTGCCCATGCCGTAACCCTTCACGGTCTTGGCCAGGATGACGGTCGGCATGCCCTTGGTGTTCACGGCCTGGTGGTAGGCGGCGTACACCTTGTGCGGGTCGTGGCCACCACGGTTCAGGCGCCAGATGTCGTCGTCGGAAAGACCGGCCACCATCGCAGCGGTTTCCGGGTACTTGCCGAAGAAATGCTCGCGGGTGTACGCGCCACCGAAGGCCTTGCAGTTCTGGTATTCGCCGTCGACGGTTTCCATCATCAGCTTCTTCAGGACGCCATTGGTGTCCTTGGCCAGCAGGGCATCCCAGTAACCGCCCCACAGCAGCTTGATGACATTCCAGCCGCCACCACGGAACACGCCTTCCAGCTCCTGGATGATCTTGCCGTTGCCGCGCACCGGGCCGTCCAGGCGCTGCAGGTTGCAGTTCACCACGAAGATCAGGTTGTCCAGGCCTTCACGGCCGGCCAGCGCGATGGCACCCAGGGTTTCCGGCTCGTCGCTCTCGCCGTCGCCGATGAAGCACCACACCTTGCGGTCGGACTTCTCGATCAGGCCACGGTTTTCCAGGTAGCGCATGAACTGCGCCTGGTAGATGGCGGCCAGCGGGCCCAGGCCCATCGACACGGTCGGGGTCTGCCAGTACTCCGGCATCAGCCACGGGTGCGGGTACGACGACAGGCCGCCGCCGTCCACTTCCATGCGGAACTTGTCCAGCTGCTCTTCGCTGATGCGGCCTTCCAGGAAGGAACGCGCGTAGATGCCCGGGGCGCTGTGGCCCTGGATGAACAGCAGGTCGCCCGGATGGTTTTCGCTGGGGGCGCGCCAGAAGTGGTTGAAGCCCACGTCGTACAGCGTTGCGCCGGAGGCGAACGAGGCGATGTGGCCGCCCAGGTCACCCGGCTTGCGGTTGGCGCGCACCACCGTGGCCATCGCGTTCCAGCGGATGATCGAACGGATGCGCCATTCCAGTTCGGCGTTGCCCGGGCTCTTGGCCTCCAGCTGCGGCTCGATGGTGTTGACGTATTCGGTAGTGGGAGAGAACGGCAGATAGGCACCCGAACGACGGGTCAGTTCCACCATGCCTTCCAGCAGCTGATGCGCGCGCTCGGGGCCCTCGACATCAATAACGGCCTTCAACGACTCGATCCACTCCTGGGTTTCCACAGGATTCGGGTCGTTGTTCAGCACCTCGTTCAACCAGTTCATTAGCGCTCCCATTACCGCACGCACGCGCGCGACTGTTGATAGATTTCTAGACCGCAAAGTGTAGCGCACCAAGGGCTTTCGTCACTTGGCTACGCTGGCGTATGGATGCAGGCCACCCATGTCTGCAAGGCCTGTCCCGGGACGTCCACCCGCGGGACAAAGCGCTGACAACGCGCTGCGGCAGGCCGCTGTGGCTGCCTGCAAGGGCTGCGCCAGCTGTCGCTTGCGGCCTGCTGCGCCCATGCGCAGGACGCAGTGTTACCGCCATGGATGACCGTTGTGGGGCAAGGCGGGCGCCATGTCGGCGTTGTCTGACGGGGCGCCGCTGAACCCGCGACAACGTGTCGCGCGCGCCTCTCGACGCGGACGAGGCAGCTGCGCACGGTTGGCCGCGAGCAGGCCCCTTCCCGCGGTTCGCCGCTCGTCTGCTGCGCCCCTGCCCGGGGCGGAAACCCGCAGTGCCGTTGCGTGGCCCGATACGGATGTCGGGCCGCGCAACGGTGGCTTGCGCCGCGCGCATCTTTCCCCCTGAGCCCTTGTGCCGCCTGGCTGCGTGGCCCGATCCGACAAGCGTTGTGGCCGGAATCCTGCTTGCCGCGCTTGGCCTATCGATATATCGTTTGCAATACACGTTACCGATATATCGAAATGGGCCGATCCCCCTCCCCTCGCAGCCGCACCGACGATGCCGCGGTACCCCGCCGCAACGGCCAGCCGCGCGTGCTCAGCCGTGGCGACCTGCGCCTGTTGGTGCTGGCGCTGATCGGCGAGCAGCCGCGCCACGGCTACGAGTTGATGCAGCACATCAGCACCATGTTCATGCAGGCCTATACCCCCAGCGCCGGCACCATGTACCCGCTGCTGGCCAGCTTCGAGCAGGCCGGCTGGGTGGCGTCGGAAGAGGTGGACGGCCGCCGTGTGTTCCGCATCACTGCCGCCGGCGAGTTCGAGCTGAAGGTGCAGCGCAGCCAGGTGCGATTGGCACAACGGCGCGCATTCGACCGCGCTCGCGAGATCACCAAGGCCTCGCTGCCGGCGCCGCTGGCCGCCGCGCTGCGCGAGTTCAAGCGGGCGCTGGTGCACCACCACGGGCGCTGGGCCGACGGCGAAGCCGAGCAGGTGGCGGCCCTGCTGTCGCGTGCCTCGGCGCTGATCAACGGCCAGGGCGACAACGCGCCTTCTCCCTTTTCAACGACCCAGCCAGACTGATTCCAGCCAGGTCTCCCCCATGCCGCGCGCCCCCGCGCGACCTTCCAACTGGTACCCCCATGACCGAACATCACAACTCGCGCCTGCGCCTGGATGTGCGCTTCCGTGAACTGACGGTGCTGCGCACCGAGACTGTTACCCCGCACATGCGCCGCATCGTGCTGGGCGGCGACGACCTGGCCGGCTTCGATTCGCCCGGCGCCGACGACCACATCAAGCTGTTCTTCCCCAACGCCAGCGGCGAGATGGTGCTGCCGGTGCTGACTGCCGAGGGCCGCAGCTACCCCGAGGGCAAGCAGCCTTCGCCCGCACGCGACTACACCCCGCGCTGGTGGGACCACGAAACCGGTGAGCTGGCCATCGACTTCGTGCTGCACGACCAGGGCATTGCCGGGCCGTGGGCCGAGCGCGCACAGGCTGGCGACACGCTGGTGATCGGCGGCCCACGCGGCTCGTTCGTGGTGGCCGACAGCTATGACGCCTACGTGCTGATTGGCGATGAGACCGCGCTGCCGGCCATCGCCCGCTGGCTGGATGTGCTGCCCGAAGGCGCGGAGGTGCAGGCGTACATCGAAGTGGCCGACGAGGACGAGCGCCAGGATCTGCCGCAGTACGAGAACGTGCGCATCCACTGGCTGGAGCGCAACGGCTTCCCGGCCGCCAGCAGCACGCTGCTGGAAGACATGCTGACCGACTTCGAGGTGCCCGAGGGCGATACGTTCTACTGGATCGCCACCGAATCGCGCCGCGCGCGGATGATGCGCAAGTTCATCGAAGGCCACCTGGGCGTGCCGCGCGACTGGATCCGCTCGACCGGTTACTGGAAGGCGCACCCGGACGAACAAGACGGCGATTGACCGCAAAACGGTAGGTGCGGACCGTTGGTCCGCACGCTCTTCTACGGGTAGTGCCGGCCGCTGGCCGGCAACCTCATGACCCTTCGGCGGCATCCTGCAACTGCCGGCCAGCGGCCGGCACTACCAACCGGGGCGCAGCCCCACCCTTCCACCCGAACCGATGCGCGGCCCAGATCTCCAGCGCCAGCAGCAGCGCGATGATCGCCAGCGGCAGCAGCAACCCCAGGTACACACCCGGCATCATGCCGTTGATCTGCGCCTTCACCAGCCGCAGCACGCCGCGCGTATGCAGCAGCTCATCCATGCGCATGGTCAGCGCCTCACGCACCATCTTCGGCTCCAGGCCCACAGTGCCAGCCTTGTCGATCAGCGTGTCTTCCACCATCGCGCGCAGCAACCCGGCGCGCACCTTGCCGATCACCCAGCCCACGCCGCGCGCCATCGGACCGTTACCCAGACGATCCACGCCGGGCAGCGGATGCTCGTGCAGGTAGATCGCAGCAAGCGAATCGGCAACGTCACCCACCGTGCCCTGGCTCTGCAGCGCGGCGCGCATGCGTTCGTCTTCCAGCGAGGCGGTGAAGCCACTGCTCCACCCTTCCACCATCGTCTGCAGGTGCGGCTGGAAGTGGTCGAGCTGCTTGAACAGCGCGCGGTGCGCGCCGGCGGTGAAGCCCAGTTGCAGGCCGAAGAACGCGACAAGCAACGGCAGCAGCACCACATACGAGGCCAGCAGCCCGTGGTGCCAACGCCGCTGCCGCCGCAGCCAACCGCGTCGATGCAGCCCGCGCCAGGCGAAGATGCCCAGCACCAGCCCCAACAGCGTGCCCAGCACGCTGCCGCCGATCAGATCGAGCACGCTCAGGCCGGTCCAGAATTCGCCAAGCCAGTACTGCGCTTCCTGCATGGTGTTGCCTTCCGTGGTTCAGTGCGACCGCCATGGTAACCGCGACCCGATGCCCGGCTGCTCTCTGCGGCCGGCGGGTGCAGACCGTTGGACAGCCTGTGGGGGCGGACCCTCGGCCAGCCGGTGGGTGTAGACCCTCGGACAGCCGGTGGGTGTTAGACCGTCGGACAGCCGGTGGGTGCGGACCGTTGATCCGCACGCCCCCACGCAGTCGCCCGCCAGCGGCCGGCACGACCCGGCAAGCAATGCGACAATCGCACTCCTTTCCTGCAGCAACGAGGCCCACATGGCCAAACTGACCCTGGCCAGCGTGGACACGCTGCGTACCCGCTTCACTGATGATGCCGCCTGCGATGCAGCGCTGTCCGCCTTTGCCGACCCGGCAGCGGCGCGCGTACCGCTGCGTGAGCTGGTCGAGGCACAGCACCGCTACCTGCAGGCCGAACACGAAGTGGCACAGGTGGCCGACATCCTGCGCCGCGACCAGAAGTACGCGCCGGTGGGTCGCCCGTCGGTGCATATCGTGCAGCTGCGCAAGCAGCAGGCAACGACCAAGCAGGCCGCGCTGATCGCTCGCCAGGTAGTGGCGCAGGCGGCGCAGACGTTCGTGCGTGCGAGCGGGTTGGCGGTGAAGGCCAAGCAGAGCCCGAGCGAAGCGTCGGCGGCGTGGCTGGGCGCGTTGCGCTGAGCGCGCGTACCCGGTAGTGGCCACCCTTGGTTGGCCTGCGGAGTGCTCGTGCGCCAACCGAGGTTGGCACCTACCGGGTAGTGCCGGCCGCTGGCCGGCAACCTCGGTGTAGTTGGATGCATGCAGTTGCCGGCCAGCGGCCGGCACTACCAGACGATCGGGCCACCGGGTGATTCGGCAATCGGCCAATCAGGCAATCGAGCGACCCGTCCAGGACGCCGCCAAAAAAGAAGGCCCGCTTTTCAGCGGGCCTTCTGCCTTCTCACGACGAGTGAGCGGGAGGGATCAAGCCGCCGGCTTCTCGCCGGTGGCTTCGGTGGTGATACGGATCTTCACTTCATCGCTGACGTTCGGGGCGTAGGCGCCGACGCCGAAATCGCTGCGCTTGATCGTGGTGGTGGCATCGAAGCCGGCGGCCGGAACCTTGGCCATCGGGTGCTCGCCGCCGCCGTTGACGGTGACGTCCAAGGTGACCGGCTTGGTGATGTCCTTGATGGTCAGGTCGCCGGTAACGGTCAGCTTGTTGGTGCCGGCCGATTCAACCTTGGTGCTCTTGAAGCTGGCAGCCGGGAACTTGGCAGCGTCGAAGAAATCGGCGCTCTTCAGGTGCTCGTCGAACTTGGCGGTGAAGCTGTTCAGGCCGCTCAGCGGCAGCTTCACTTCCACGGTGGACTTGGTGACGTCGGTGGCGTCGTACACCAGGGTGCCTTCGGCGTTGCCGAAGTGCGCGCTCGGGTTGGAGAAGCCGAAGTGGCTCCACTGCGCCAGCACGTCGGTGTGGGTCGGGTCGAGCTTGTAGGTGCCCGAGGCGATGGTGATGGCGGCAGCGGCCGGGGCGGCAGCAGCGGCATCGGCGGCCGGGGTGGTGGCAGCCTGTTCGGTGGCGGCCGGGGCAGCAGCATCGGCTGCCGGGGCGGCGGTGTCGGCCGGCTTGGAGCAGGCGGCGATGGCCAGGGTCAGGGCCAGCGGCAGCAGCAGTTTACGGGTGGCGCTCATCTCAGGAACTCTCCGGATCGTAGGGTGGGAACACAGTGCAGCAATGGCCCGCCACGGCGGGCGGGCCCGAAACCGATACAGCGACTTACGCGATGCGCGCCGCTTCGTCGAAGGACAGACGCGGCAGACGGGGGAACAGGCCCGAATCGTCACCGTACCCCAGGTTGACCAGGAAATTCGACTTGATGCTGGTGCCGGCGAAGAAGGCTTCGTCGACCTTGGCGTTGTCGAAGCCGGACATCGGGCCGGCATCCAGGCCCAGCGCGCGTGCGGCCAGGATCAGGTAAGCGCCCTGCAGGCTGCCGTTGCGGAACGCGCCTTCATGGCGGCCTTCGCGCGGGCCGTCGAACCAGGCCTTGGCGTCGGTGTGCGGGAACAGGTACGGCAGCTTCTCGTGGAAGTCCTGGTCGAAGGCCACGATGACGGTGACCGGGGCAGCCAGGGTCTTGTTGTGGTTGCCTTCGGACAGGGCCGGGGCAAGCTTGGCCTTGGCTTCGGCCGACTTCACGAACACGAAGCGCGCCGGGCTGCCGTTGGCGGCGGTCGGGCCCCACTTCAGCAGGTCGTACAGGGCGTGCAGCTGGGCGTCTTCGACCGGCTTGTCGAGGAAGGCGTTCTGGGTACGGGCAGTGCGGAACAACTGGTCCAGTGCAGCAGCGTCGAGCGCGTGGGACATCGGTGGATCTCCAGGGCGGCTAAGGTCTGTGCCCGCGGGCGGCGCGGGGCGAAACGTCGATCCGCAGTGTAGAGTGTCGCGACTGTTGCAACACCCAGCAGGGCTGAAACGAATTAATGCCAATGGTGAAACGATCGAGCGCGCCTTGGACGGTCACCGACGGCCGTGCCGGTAATGTCCGGCAGGCGGTCGCGCTGGCCTCGGCGCTGCGCCAGGGCACCCACCGCCCCCTGATCCTGCAGCCCCGGGCGCCATGGCGCTGGCTGGCACCGCGGCGCTTGCCCGGTGATGTGCACGGCTACGGCCAAGCCCTGGCAACCCTCGCCGCCGATGCGCCCGCGCTGGCGATCGGCTGTGGCCGCCAGGCCGCCGGCGCGCTGCGCGTACTGCGTGCGCGCGGCAGCCAGGTGGTGCAGATCCTCGACCCGCGCATCGGCTCGCGTCACTGGGATGTGGTGGTGGTGCCCGAACATGACGCGCTGCGCGGCAGCAACGTGCTGACCCTGATCGGCAGCCTGAACCCGGTGGACGATGACTGGCTGGCCTGGGGCCGCGCGGCGTTCGCCAGCTTCAGCACCCTGCCCGGCCCGCGCACCGCGCTGCTGGTGGGCGGCCCGACGCCGCTGGCGCCGTGGGACGAAACCGCGATGGTGCATGTATTCCAGGCGCTGGCCGAGCAGATCCGCAGCGAGGGCGGCAGCCTGCTGGCGACGACGTCGCGGCGCACGCCGCCGGCATTGGCCGAGATCCTGCGCGCGAAGTTCGCCGATCTGCCGCATGTGATCTGGGGCGATGGCGGCGATGGCGTGAACCCGTATGCCGGCCTGCTCGGCTGGGCCAACCGCGTGGTGGTGTCGCCCGATTCGGTGAACCTGTTGTCCGAGGCCAGTGCCACCCGCATGCCGGTGATGGTGGCCCTGGCCGATACCGCACAGGGACGGTTGGCGCGCTTCCAGCAGCAGCTGCGCGAACGCGGGCGCCTGCAGCCGCGTTGGCTGGACTGGCAGTACGACCGCATCGAACCGCTGCGCGAAACCACGCGGATTGCCGCCGAGGTCAAAGCACGCCTGGCATCACGGTAGTGCCGGCCGCTGGCCGGCAACTCATGATCTTCGGCGACGTATATGCGGATGCCGGCCAGCGGCCGGCACTACCTCACCCACCCGTGGAGCGCTGATTCCAGCGATGCGGGTATGATCGGCGCGCGGGCCTGCCCGCGTCTGGAGCGGTTTACATGGAACGTCTGCATCGCCTGCGCTGCGCCCTGCTGCTGTCGATGGGCCTGCTGGCCACCGTGCCGGCATGGGCCGACAGCGGTACCTGCCGCGAGCGCTACCCCAGCGTGGCCGCGCAGGCGGCGATGTTCGATGTGGCGTGGACCACGGCCGAGCGCCTGGATGCGCTGCCCGACGTGGACGTGGTGATCGCCGCGCGTGGCGGCCAGGACCTGAGCCGCTACGGCCTGCGCCACAGCCACCTGGCCTTCCTGCTGCGCGAGGACGACGGCCGCTGGCGCGCGATGCACCTGCTCAACCGCTGCAAGACCGACAGCTCGCAGCTGTACCGCGAGGGCCTGGGTAATTTCGTCGGTGAAAGCGGCACCCATACCGATCTGCGCATCGGCGTGCCGCCCCCGGCGTTGCAGGCTGCACTGAAGCGGATGCTGGCAGCGCCGGCGATCCAGCCCAAGGCGCTGCACGAATCGAACTACAACGTCGTGGCCTATCCGTTCGCTACCGACTTCCAGAATTCCAACCAGTGGATCCTGGAAGTGCTGGCCGCAGCGATGGCGCAGGCCGAAGGGGGCCCGGTCATCGTCAAGCGCGAACAGGCACAGCAATGGCTGCGCGCGCAGAAGTACCAGCCCAGCGTGCTGCATATCGGCCTGGGCAAGCGCGTGGGTGCGCGCTTGTTCGTGGCCAACGCCACCACCACCGACCATCCGGCCAGCGAACGCATTTCCGGCAACTACTCGGTGGTGACGGTGGAATCGGTATTCGACTTCCTGCACCAGCGCAGCCAGCTGCAGCAGGAACTGACCATTGCGCATGCGACGGCCGACACTGCCGCCGCTGCGCCCTGACCTGGCAAGGAGAAGATGATGCGCAACCTGCAGTTTTCCGCGTTGGCCGTGCTTCTGTGCGGCAGCCTGTTGTCTGCAGCACCGGCACATGCCGAGCGCCGCATCGTGATCATCCAGAACAGCGTGCCCGAGGGGCCGAGCCTGGAGATGTCCGCGCCGATGGTGGAACGGGCGCGCGCAGCCGCGGCTGGTGAAACCAACGATGCGGGCATGCCCCCCGGCCAGGGCCCGCGGGTGAAGCTGCCGCAGATGCAGGTCAGCGCCATCTCCACCACCGTCGATGGTCGCCGTGAAGTGCTGCTGCAGGACCCCGCCAACCCGCAGAACACCGCGTCCATGCAATGGCCCAAGCGCCCCGGTGACCCGGCCGTGCAGTTCAACGTGGGCCAGACCGTGAATTTCGAGCCTGCTGAATCGGGCAACGGCTGGCGGGTGAGCGACAACCAGGGCCGGCCGCTGGAGTACCTGCCCGAGGCCACCGGCCCCCGCGACATTTTCGATACGCAGCGCTGAGCCGCTGCCTTCATCCTGACCAGGAGGTCACCATGCTTCGTTCCCTGCGCGCCCCCGCCGCCGCCCTGCTGCTCTCGGCCCTGACGGTGCCGACCGTGCACGCTGGTGCCGCCCCGCACATCAACAGCGGCCAGGCCAGCGTGCTGGTCACTTCGCTGATCGTGGTGTCGGTTCCACTGGCCACCTCGATGGGCCTGGCCGCACTGTCCAAGGCGCCGTTCAAGGCCAGCGAGCGCAATGGCCGGGTGGCCGAGCGCACTCCGGCAGTGCCGCTGCCGCCGATGGAAGTGAAGCAGGTGGCGACCACCGCCGCTGGCGAGCGCCAGGTGCAGCTGCAGGTGCCGGACAAGGCCGACCAGACCGCCACCCTGCAGTGGCCGGCGATCGAGGGCGAAGACCCGGTGGCCGGTTTCGTAGTGGGCCAGCAGGTGCGCTTCGACCCGACCGATGCCGGTGCCGGCTGGACAGTGAAGAACAGTGACGGCAAGGCCCTGGCCTATGTGCCGACCGCCTATGCCGCCGGCGACGCGCTGAGCGAGCAGCTGTAAAACTGAACGGCCGTTTTTGGCTTTGCGGCGGGCCGGGCGGATAATGGGCGATCCCCTTTGTCCCTTGGCTCGCCATGTCCGTGCGTCCTGCGCCTGTTTTTGCCCCGTTGACCGCCCGCGCCCTGGTGCTGGCGGTGCTGGCCATGGGCGCGGTGGTGCTGCTGTCCAACGTGCTGGTGCAGTACCCGATCAATGACTGGCTGACCTGGGGTGCTTTCAGCTACCCGGTGGCCTTTCTGGTCAGCAACCTGATCAACCGCCGCTTCGGCCCGGGCCCGGCCCGCCGCGTGGCGTGGATCGGGTTTGCGGTGGCGGTGCTGCTGTCGGTGTGGGTGGCGACGCCGCGCATTGCGATCGCCTCGTGCTCGGCCTTCATCGTGGCCCAGTTGCTGGACATCACCGTATTCGATCGCCTGCGCCGCGGCAGCTGGTGGCGCGCACCGATGGTGGCCACCACCTGCAGCGCCACGGTGGACACCACGATCTTCTGGTCGATCGCCTTCGCCGGTTCCACCCTGCCGTGGGTGAGCTGGGCGGCGGGCGACCTGGCGGTGAAGCTGGCGATCGGCGTGTGCCTGCTGGCCCCGTTCCGCGCGCTGCTGTGGAAGATGGCGCCGCTGCGTACAGCGGGCTGACCGCCTCACCGGTGGGTGCCAACCTTGGTTGGCGCACTCTCTGAACCCGGTAGCTGCCAACCTTGGTTGGCACACTCCCTGAACCCGGTGGGTGCCGAACGTTGGTCGGCACGCTTCTCCAGGGTTCATCGCAGCTGAGAGATTGTGCCGACCAACGGTCGGCACCTACCAATGGAAGGCCATCGCCGAGCCATTGACCCGGTGGGTGCCAGAGATCGGCACCCACCCAAAGCTGCTACCGCCATTGCAGGCGGTCAGGCGAACGGCAGCTCCGCGGCGATGCACGCGGCGCGGATCGCCGCACACGCCTCTTCGATGGCCGGCGTGGTCGGTGCCAAGCGCGGCCGGCGATCCAGCGTGCAGGCCAGCCCGACCTCCAGCAGCGTGGCATGCGCGCGATGCAGCGCCTGTGCGGTGGCTTCGGGCAGGAACTCCGCCGCGGCCAGCGCGTCGATCAATGCAGGCGTGGCACGCGGCTGCAGCAATGCAGGGGTTTGCGCACTGCATGCCAGCACGCCGGTCTGCAGCAGGAATTCCAGGTCGACCACGCCACCCGCGCCCTGCTTCAGGTCGAGTCGCGCGGCATCGCTGCGGTCCAGTTCGGTGCGCATGCGTCCGCGCATCTTCACCACATCGGCATACAGCGTTGCGCGATCACGTTCGCGGCCCAGGGTCTGCGCACGTACCTGTTCGAAATCCTGCAGCAGGCTGGCATCGCCGGCCACGCCGCGTGCGCGCACCAGCGCCTGGTGCTCCCAGGTCCATGCGCGATCGCGCTGGTACTCGGTGTAGCTGGCCAGCGAAGACACCAGCGAGCCCTTGCCACCATCCGGACGCAGGCGCACGTCGATGTCGTACAGGCGGCCGGCGGCGGTGACTGCAGCCAGCAGCGCCATCACCTTCTGGGCCAGGCGCGCATACCAGCGGCCCGGCTCCAGCGGGCGCGCGCCGTCACTGGCTTCCACACCCGGCGGGTGATCGTGCAGGAACACCAGGTCCAGATCCGAGCCGAAACCCAGCTCCAGGCCGCCCAGGCTGCCGTAACCGATGATCGCGAAGCGGCCGCCGGCGATAGCGCCGTGCGCGGCGTGCATATCGGCCTCGGCCATCGCCAACACGGTGATGACTACCGCCTGCGCCAGTTCGGCCAGTTGCCGGGTGCTGTCGACCGCGCCCTGGCGGCCATCCAGCGTGGCCATGGCCATGCGGAAGCTCAACGCCAGGCGAGTTTCATTGAGCCAGCGCAGCTGCGATTCGGGATCTTCCACCGGCAGCACCTGCCGGCATTCGGCCAGCATGCCGTCGGCGTCGGGCATCGGCCCGGACACGCGTACGTCCAGCAGTTCGTCCAGCAGCAGCGGATACGCGGCCAGGCGCTCGGCCAGCAGCGCGCTGCGTGCCAGCACGTCGACCAGTCGCGCAAGCGCGCTGGGCTGTTCGTCCAGCAGCGCCAGGTAGCTGGTACGGCGCAGCACTGCCTGCAGCAGGCCGAGCACGCGCTTGAGTGCGGCATCGGGCTGCGGTGAACGGGTGGCGGCGTGCAGCAGTGCCGGCAGTACGCGGTCCAGGCGCGCACGCGCCGCATCGGACAGCGACTTCACGCCCGTGCCCTGGGCGAAATCGCGCAGTGACTGATCGGCGCCATTGGCATCGAGGAAACCGGCCTCGGCCAGCAGCGGCGCGTTGCTGCCTTCGGGCAGACTGCGCCAGTAATTGGCCAGCGCATCCGGCGCTGCCTGGCCCTTGCGTGGTGCCAGCAGCGCACCGAACTCGGTACTGACACGCTGCTGCTGCACACGCAGTGCGTCGCGCAGCGCATCCCAATCGGCATAGCCGAGGCCGACGGCAATCCGCTGGCGATCCAGCGCATCGCTGGGCAGCACGTGGGTCTGCGCATCGCGCAGCATCTGCAGGCGGTTTTCCAGCCGGCGCAGGAACAGATAGGCCTCGCGCAGTGCGGCGCCATCATCGCGGGCGATCTGCCCGGCAGCCACCAGCGCGTCCAGCGCGACCAGCAACCGCCGCTCACGCAGCACCGGCTCACGGCCACCGCGAATGAGCTGCAGCGCTTGGCACAGGAATTCGATCTCGCGGATGCCACCGGCACCGCGCTTGATGTCGTCGTGCATCTCGCGGCGGGCGACTTCAGCGGTGATCGCCGCTTTCATCTCGCGCAGGCCGTCGAGCGCGGTGAAATCCAGGTAGCGGCGGTACACGAACGGACGCAGGGTCTGCAGCCAGGCCTCGCCAGCGGCGATATCGCCCGCCACCGCGCGCGCCTTCAACCAGGCATAGCGCTCCCAGTCACGGCCTTCGCGCTGGAAGTACTGATCCATTGCGGCAAATGACAGCGCGACGCGGCCTGCGCTGCCGAACGGGCGCAGGCGCAGGTCGACGCGATGGCTGAAGCCATCGACGGTGGTTTCATCCAGCAGCTTGGCCAGGCGCTGGCCGAGGCGGGCGAAGTACTCTTCGGCCGCCAGCGCGCGCGGACCGTCGGATTCACCGCCCTGCACGTAGGCGTAGACCAGATCGACATCGGAACTGAAGTTGAGCTCGCCACCGCCCAGCTTGCCCAGCCCGAACACCACCAGCTGCTGCGGTTGGCCGTGGTCATCGGCGATCACCCCGTGGCGCTGGGCGAACTCCTGCTGCAGGGCGTCCAGCGCCAAGCGCAGGCAGTCCTCGGCCAACGCGGTAGCGCCCGCCAGGGTCTGCGGCACGTCATCCAGCCCGGCCAGGTCGCGCCAGATCAAGCGGGTGGACATCGCCGTGCGCCAGCGTCGCAGTTGTGCCGGCCAGTCGCTGGGCTGCAGCGGGTCGAGCACCGGCGCCGGCAGCGGCGGGCAGCCCGGCGCGGCCAGCTGCGCCAGCAGGCCGGGCTGGCGCACCAGGGTGTCCAGGGCGAAGTCGCTGCTGATGGCCAGCTGCACCAGCATCGGCTGCAGTTCGGCCGGGATGGGATCGGGCACTGCCTGGGCCAGGCGCGTCAGCGCGCGGTGGACGAGGGGCTGCAGGGTGGCGGGCAATTCGGCGGGGGCGAGGGTCATGCACTGATTCTCGCGGGGTCGCATCCCTTTGCCAACGGCGAAGGGCTGTGACCGCTTGCTGCGATATCGCCGGAGGTTGCTGGGGTTGCCGGCCAGCGGCCGGCACTACCGAAAATGGAATCCGCGCATTCATCTTGGGCGACAGGCAATAAAAAAGCCCGCTTGCAGCGAACTGCCAGCGGGCTCTGCTCCCTCCCCCACGTCGGGATGCAGGGCCATCGTGCGGTGTACGAAAGTACTTTGCACGCTGCACTGCAAAACAAAACTGACGGGTATGGGAGAGGCCTTGCCGGAAACACCATTCCACGAAGGTAGAACCCCCCGTACGGCGGGGGATGGCCGATAATCGGGATTCCCCCCAGAAACGCTGTCGTCATGACTGTTGATCGCATCGCCAACGCGCGTCTTCGTGACCGCGTGGTCTCCGCCGAGGCCGCAGCCGCGCTGATCCAGCCCGGTGAAACCGTGGCCATGAGCGGCTTTACCGGCTCCGGTTACCCCAAGGCCGTTCCCGTTGAGCTGGCCCGCCGCATCGAATCGGTGCATGCCCAGGGCCTGCCCTTCCAGATCAGCCTGATGACCGGCGCCTCCACCGCGCCGGAACTCGATGGCGCGCTGGCCAAGGCCGATGGCATCGCCATGCGCATGCCGTTCCAGAGCGACCCGGATGCGCGCAACCGCATCAACGAGGGCAAGCTGGATTACATCGACATCCACCTCAGCCACGTCGCCCAGCACGTCTGGTTCGGCTTCTACGGTGAGATCGATACCGCCGTGGTCGAGGTCTCGGCGATCCGCGAGGATGGCTCGCTGGTGCCGTCCACCTCGCTGGGCAACAACAAGACCTGGCTGGACCTGGCCAAGAAGGTGATCATCGAGGTCAACGAGTGGCAGCCGGCCGGCGTGGACGGCATGCATGACATCTACTACGGCACCGCGCTGCCGCCGCACCGCAAGCCGATTCCGCTGGTCAATGCCAACGACCGCATCGGCGAGACCGCGCTGCGCTGCGACCCGGACAAGATCGTGGCCGTGGTGCGCACCAACGGCCCCGACCGCAACAGCCCGTTCAGCCCGATCGATGCGACCAGCGAACAGATTGCCGCGCACCTGATCGAGTTCCTGCAGCACGAAGTGAAGCGCGGCCGCCTGCCGGCCAACCTGCTGCCGCTGCAGTCGGGCGTGGGCAACATCCCCAATGCGGTGCTGGCCGGCCTGGCCAAGAGTGGTTTCCGCGACCTGGCCGCGTTCACCGAAGTGATCCAGGACGGCATGCTCGACCTGCTGCGCGACGGCGTGCTGAGCTATGCCTCGTGCACCGGCTTCGCACTGAGCCCGCAGGCCAACGAGACGTTCAAGGAGAACATCGATTTCTACCGCGAGCGCATCATCATGCGCACGCAGGAAATCTCCAACCATCCGGAACTGGTGCGCCGCCTGGGCTGCATCGGCATGAACGGCATGATCGAGGTGGACATCTACGGCAACGTCAATTCCACGCACGTGATGGGCACGCGGATCATGAACGGCATCGGCGGTTCGGGCGACTTCGCGCGCAATGGTTTCCTGTCTGCGTTCCTGAGCCCGTCGACGGCGAAGAACGGCACCATTTCGGCGATCGTGCCGATGGCCAGCCATGTCGACCACACCGAGCACGACGTGTCGGTGATCGTGACCGAACAGGGCCTGGCCGATCTGCGTGGCCTGACCCCGCGCAAGCGCGCGCAGGTGCTGATCGACAACTGCGCGCACCCGGATTTCCGCGCGCAGCTGCAGGACTACTTCGACCGCGCCAGCCGCGAGAGCTACGGCAAGCACACCCCGCACCTGCTGCCGGAGGCGCTGTCGTGGCACCAGCGGTGGCTGGATACGGGGACCATGAAGGCCTGAGTATTGCCGGTTCGCCGGGCATGGCCCGGCGCTACCCCGCATCGCACCTTGGTAGCGCCGGGCCATGCCCGGCAGGTGTTCCGCATCGCACCTTGGTAGCGCCGGGCCATGCCCGGCGGTGTTCCGCATCACACCTTGGTAGCGCCGGGCCATGCCCGGCGGGTGTTCCGCATCAGGTGCGCAGGCTCGCCAGCGATTCGGCCTGGATGCGCTCGTAGATCTCGAACTCATCGTTCACCGCCGCACCCAGCGCCTGTTCGAAGGCCTCGCGATTGGCATGGGCGGCGTACGCGCGCTGCTCACCGCCGCCCAGGTTCGACTGGAAGATGCCTGCGGCGCTGACCGGCAGGAAGTCCTCGTAGACGATCGGGTCGGCCGTGGCCAGGCCAGCGGCAACCAGCACTTCGGCCGGCAGATCGGCCACGCGCTCCGGCGCGGCGCGGCCAGCGTCGGTCAGCTGGTAGCGGTAATACCCCAGGCCTTCCTGGCGCAGGGTGTCGTGGTCATCCGGGAAGCTGGCGAACACCGCCTGCAGGCGCTGCCCATAATCACCACCGGTGCTGCCCGCGCCGTCGGCATCGCGCGCCTGCGTCAGCAGCTGGTCGTACAGCGCGCGGCCCTTGGCGGTCAGCGCCAGGCCGCGCTGCTCGATCTCGCCGAAGCGCGCGGTATGGGTACCGGCGTCGCCGCCTTCGTTGCCCGGGAAGTGCACCGCCTCTTCCAGCGCCTTGAAGCTGGTCTGCCGCAGCAGGATCGGGCAGGCGCGACGCGGGGGGCCCTCGATCACCGCCTTGGCGGCCATGCCGTGCTCGATCATCGCCGCCTGCGCAGCGTCGATGTCCAGCGTGCGCGGGGTCAGGTGGTTGATGTGCGGGCCACGGAAGCTGACCACGTCGGCCACCAGCCGGTGCGCCTTGTGCAGGGCATGGTAGGTCGGCAGGTCGACGGTGGCATCGCCATGCCAGCGGAAGGTCTCCAGCGCCTGTTCGACGAAGCGCTCGGCATCGGCCTGGGTCAGGCCACCGTCACGCTCGGCCTGGTCGATCAGCGCCAGTGCGTCGTCGGTGAAGATGCGGCGGCGGGCGAGGATCTCGGCCGACTGTGCGCGTAGCGCCTCGTCTTCGATCAGCTCCAGGCGCAGCAGCGAGGTGAACACGCGGAACGGGTTCAGTGCCAGCGCAGCGGCGGTCAGCGGGCGGAAGGCGGTGGAATGCACCGGCACGCCGGCCACCGACAGATCGTAGTAGCCCACCGGGTACATGCCCATCACCGCGAACAGGCGGCGCAGGGTTGCCAGTTCCTGCGGGGTACCGACGCGGATCGCGCCATGGCGTTCTTCATCCAGGCGGGCACGCTCGTCGTTGCGCAGCAGCTGCGCGGCCAGCGCCGGGTCCTGCGCCAGGACCTGCGTGTTGATCCGCTCCACCAGTTCCACCAGCGTGCCGTACAACGGCACTTCGGTGCGGTACATGCGGGACATGGCCTGGGCGAACAGGCGGCGGATCACATCAGGCGAAACGAAAGAGGCGCTCATCAGTCACTCGATTACGGGAACGGGGAACAGCTCGGACCCGTATTGTCGCCGGAGCGCGCGGCGGCGGCGATACGCAGAGCAACATGAAGAACATCGGTAGCGCCGGGCCATGCCCGGCGAATCCCCAGGGCCGCGCTGCGCGCTCGCCGGGCGTGGCCCGGCGCTACCGCTTCAACTGCCGCTTCAGCGTGGCATCGAGGGTGATCGGCCGATCCCAGTGCTCGTAGCTGGCCACGATGGCGTGGCGAACGGCCCGGTAGTGCAGGTTCTGCGGCTTGGCCGGCATCCGCTTCACCACCTCGGCCCAGCCGCCCTCGGGGTCCTGGCTGAAGGCACGCACGCTGTCGCGGCAGGTCTGGCCACTGGCCTTGGCCCAGAAACAGGCGAAATAGATGTCGCCGGCCTGCCACCGGTGGGTGGTTGCCAGCGCGGCGATGTAACCGCGCGGTACACCGGCATAGCGCGATACCTCGTCGAGGAAGGCATCGGGGTAACGCTCGGCGTAGTGGTTGATGTCGGCCAGCTGGGTGTCGACCCAGGCATCGCCGGTATCCACCTCATAGGTCGCCGAACGTTCGGCGGTCTGCTGCGCCAGCACGATGGCCGGCGCCAGCAGCAGGGACAACAGCAGGGCGCGCAGTGGCAGTTTCATGCTTCGATTCTGCCGCAGCGGCCGCGCCGTGTCAGGCCGCGGCAGCGGCCTTGGCCTCGATCGTCGCCAGCGCCGCCGGCCAGTCCCAGGCGGTATCGGCGTTGACCATGCGTGGTTCGTCGTCAGCCACGCCGTGCTGGGTCTCGTGCGCCCAGGTCACCGCGTACGGGGTGTGGATACCCCAGCCGCCGAGGGTGATCACCGGTTCGATGTCCGAGCGCAGCGAATTGCCGACCATCACGAACTGCTGCATCGGCAGGTCGAATTCGGCCAGCACGCGGGCATAGGTTTCCGGGTCCTTCTCGGACACGATCTCGATGCGCGGGAACAGGTCCGCCAGCGCCGCGACCTTGATCTTGGCTTCCTGGTGGAACAGGTCGCCCTTGGTGATCAGCACCACCGGGTACTGCGCGGCGATGGCGGCCACCGACTCGCGTACGCCGTCGATCAGTTCGACCGGGTGGCGCAGGGTGTCATGGCCGATGTCGAGGATGCGCTGGATGTCCTTGGCCTCGATCCGCTGCGAGGTGATCTCGATGGCCGCTTCGATCATCGACAGCGTCATGCTTTTCACCCCGTAACCGAACACGCCGAGGTGGCGCTGCTGCACTTCCAGCAGGTGGCGGGCGGTCTGGGTGTCGTGGACGTCGATGTAGCGCGACAGCAGGTCCAGGTAATCCTGCTCGGCCTTGCGGTAGTAGTCCTCGCTCTTCCACAGCGTGTCGTCACCGTCAAAACCGACCAGGCCGATGGCGCGCGAGGGCGCAGGCGTGGAGGTGTTCATCGCCCTAGGATACAGGCGCGGCGATGACGAAAAAAACCCGGGTGGCCGAAGCCACCCGGGTTGCCCATGCACCGGTTGTCCCGAATTCAACCGTGGATCAGCGACCCTGGCCCGCGGCCGTGCCACCCGCGCCGGCACCCGCCTGCTGGGCGGCCACGTAGGCCTTGTACTCGTCGGCGCTCAACTGGCCGTCCTTGTTGGCATCCGCCTGGTCGAACACCTGCGCAAGGCCCGCATTCACCTGCGACTCGCTCTTGCTGATGGTGCCGTTGCCATCGGTATCGATGCTGGCCCACGTCTGGCCGCCGCCGTTGGCCTGCGCCGAGGCTGCTGCGGCCGCGTCGGTGGCCTGGTCAGCCGCTTGGCCTGCCTGTGCCGCCGCCTGCTGGGCCTGCGCCGCTTCGTTCTGTGCATGCGCGGCCTGCTGCTTGGCCGACTGCGCCATCGCCGGGATGGCCAACACGCTGCCGGCGGCGACGATCAGGGCGATCAGGGGCTTGCGGTTGCGAATAGTCATCTGGGGTGTCTCCTGAAGGGTGGTAGTGCGCGGTCGTTGTCTCCGCACGGCACCTACCCTGCCACCGCGTTTCTGAATCGATTTTGCGCCGCGATTCCCTCGAACACGCATGGTTAACCACTGGCGCAGACGCATGCGTTAGCGCGGTGGTTAGTGCGAAGTGAGCAGGTAGTAAGACGAGCATTCAGCGCTGCACGATTTAACCGGCAACGAACGAAAAACCTGCGTCAGTCGACGGTTTTTTCCGATGACCGCGAACTGAACAACACCCATCCCAATGCAACACCGGAGAGCGCACCGGCGATCTCCAGCACCACGCGGCTGCCCAGTTCGTTCGGATCGTGGATGGTGGACAGGAACAGGCGCGCATACAGCGGCGACTCCAGCCGCACGATGCCCATGTAGAACAGCTTCCAGGCGTCGATGCCGGCGGAGATGATCACCGCGATCACGCACGACCAGCCGATCGCATGGCCCACGGTCCAGTGCAGCACCCGGCACAGGTGGTGCCACAGGAAATACACCAGCAGGCCGACCAGCAGGGCGATGAGGCCCGCCTCAAGCGTACCGAGCAGGCCGAAATGCAGGGGAAGGTTCATCGGGCGGGGACGCAGGAGAAGGCGGCCAGTGTAAGGGGTATCGGCAGGGCTGCGCTCTGGTACGCGCCATCGCATACGCGCTGTCGCTCCCACGCTTCGCTGCGCGAACCGCGGGCCCCCCTTACCAGCTTCCACACCCCCGCCGCTTCGCGGCCGCCCCCTGACTCAGGGGGCTCTTCCCCAGACGAGTACCGGCGGCTTCAGTAGATCCACGCCATGCGTGGATGGATTTCCATCGAATCGAATATTTCGACAATTGAACGAAGAACATCCACGCATGGCGTGGACCTACCGTGTCGACCAAGGTCGACACCCACCAGGAGCACGCCAAGCCATTCCGACAGATCGCGGAAATCTGTCGAAGGCGGGGTGGGTCCGGTTGCGGGGGCGTGAGCCGCATGGATGCGGCGACCGAGCTTACATGGACGTACTTGCAGCGGCCCCCGCAACCGGACCCACCCCGCCATCCCACGGAATGCCCGCTGTTGCTGTTGCTGTTGCTGTTGCTGTTGCCGTCAATTCGGCGGGTGCAGGGCGCAGCCCTGCCGACAACCCCTTACCGCACTGGCACGTCGTAGGCGGTACCGGAGTCCGGCTCGGGCTGCAGCGTGTAGTGCCACCACTCCTGCGCATAGTTGGCGAAACCACGCCGTGCCATCGCCTGTACCAGCTGCTGGCGGTTGGCCTTCTGTGCGTCATTCAGGCCGGGCGTCTGCGTATGCGCGCGCGGGCCGAAGAAATCGAAATCGGTGCCCATGTCCATCGGCGTACAGCGCCCGCTGCGGCAATCCAGCAGGCCCAGATCCACGGTGGCACCACGGCTGTGGCCGGAGCGCTCGGCGATGTAGCCGTCGCTCAGCAGCTGCGGCTTGTCCAGATCCGGATACTGCAGCGCCTTGCGCGACTGTTCCTGCGGATCACTTACCCAGGCCATGAACGCCTGCACCGCGCGCACCGGGCGATAGCAATCGTAGAGACGCAAGCCAAAACCCTGCGCGCGCAGGTCGGCTTCCACAGCAGCCAACGCCTTTGCCACCGGCGCCAGCAGATAACACGCGGGCGCCTCATAGCCGGGCACGCGCGCAGCGGTGAAGTTGTTGGCACCGGCGTAGCGGATGTCCATCTCGATGCGCGGTGACAGCGTGCGGATCTCCACCAGTCCCGCCGCAGTGACGTCGGTGGCGGGCGAGATGCGTGGTGGCTCAGCGGCGTGGGCCGCCGCTGCCAGGGCAATCGCCAGTACGAGTGAAATGCAGGTCCTGGAAGTCATAGCTGAAGTCGATCTCCGGATCGATGGCGCGCAGTTCCAGCGTCGGCGTGCCTGCATCGGGATTCAGCCACGCCTGTGCCGCGGGTTCCAGCGTATCCCACTGCAACAGCCAGCGACCCTGCAGCTGCTGCACCGTTGCCTGCAGCGCGGGCGATTTGTCCACGCTGAAGCGCAGGCCATTGCTGGTGGGGCATAGCGAGGCGGGGCCCAGCCAGGGATCGCGGTAACGCCCCTGCCAATGCGCCAGATCGGTTGCTGCAGCCGGTCGGGCAGCCCGGGTAGAGGGTGCACGACTTCCCGTGGCGGCACGCGCGGCCTGATCGGCCTTCAGCTCGGCCAGGTAGTACCCCACAGGTTGCGCGTCATCCGGCGCGGTGAACTGTTTCAGCGTCGACTGCATCAACGCGGTGCGGGCTTCTTCGGCCTCGCCGTTGATCAGCATCACCACGCCGACCTTGCGATCCGGCAGCAGCGCCAGCGAGGAATACATGCCCGACAGCGTACCGGTGTGCGCGACCTTCCAGTGCCCGTCCATGTCCGACACCCGCCAGCCCAGCCCATAGCCATAGAAGTGGGCGTTGTCCCACTTGCGTTGGCGTTCGCCCAATGGCATCGGCATGTGCAGCGTCCACAGCATGCGGCGTTGCTCGGCGCCCAACCACGCCGGTGCCAGCGCCGGGTCCAGCAGCACCTGCATCCAGCGCGTCATGTCGCGCAGCGAACAGCGGATGCCACCGGCCGCCATCGACGTCAGATCGGGGCTGAGCGTTCCATCGGCACCGGCCACCACATTGCGGCCATCGCGACGCACATGCGGTTGGGCGACATTGCCGACCTGCTTCACCGACCATGCGCCCACCTGGCAACGGGTCATCCCCAGCGGTTCAAACACCCGCTCGCGCATCAGCTGGTCATAGGGCTTGCCACCGGCGGCCGCAGCCACCTCACTGGCAACGACGTACATCAGGTTGTCGTAGGCGTAGCCGCTGCGGAAACTGGTGACCGGCTTCAGGTGTGCCAGCCCGGCGATGACATCGCTGCGGGTGAAGGCATTGGGCTCAGGCCACAGCATCAGGTCACCGGCACCCAGGCCGAGGCCGCTGTTGTGAATCAGCAGATCGCGCACCTGCAGGTGTTCGCCCACCCACGGGTCATGCATGCGGAACGCCGGCAGATGACGGCGTACCGGGTCGTCCCAGCGCAGCTTGCCCTGCTCCACCAGCGTGGCCAGCAGCGCGGCGGTCATCGCCTTGCTGTTGGAGGCGATCTTGAACAGCGTGTCTTCATCGATGCGGCCGCCGTCACCGCGCGCGCCTTCGGCGTGGCGATAGACCACCTGGCCATCCTCGACCACCGCCATCGCCAGCCCCGGCAGGTGCTCGTGCTGGCCCACGAAGGCGATGTCGGCGTCCAGGCGTGCGGTGTCCACCGCCCCTGCTGGGGCGGTGGGGCTGGCCAGTGCTGCAGCCAGTAGCAACAGACGATGCAAGTCAGTCTCCGTCAGGCAGCGCGCAGGCAGGTACGGCGTTCATCAAACCACGCCGCCCCGCAGGGCGGCGCGCAGATGCATCCTCAGTAATTCCAGGTCACCGTCAACTGCGCATAGCGCGGCGACTGGAATCCCGTGCCATAACCATACATCGGGTTCGGCGTGCCGATGCTGTCCTGCGGCTCGTAGTCCTGGTCCACGGTGACCACGCGCTGCTGGTTGAGCACGTTGTACACCGCCAGCTTCAGGCGCAGGTCAGTGGGGATCGGCACCTTGTAGGAAACGCTGACGTCCAGATCGTAGGTCCACGGGGTACGGCCATCGCCACCGCGCGGCGAATGCACGAACACGCGTTCGGAGGGGACCGTCGACTGGCAGTTGGACACACACACGTAATAGCTGTGGAAGTCGGTGTCGTCGAAGGGATTACCCGCACCGAAGCGGGTGATCGGGCTGCCCGACTGCACGCCCAGGGTGGCGGCCACGCTGAGGTTCTCGGTCAGCGCGTAGCTGCCGCGGAACTTGAACTGGTGGCGGCGGTCATTGGCCAGATAGCCATAACCGCGGTAGTTCACCCATGGGTTGTCGAAGTTCTCGGTGCGGCCAGCGTCGGCGAAGTCGGTATCGGAGTTGACCGGGCCTTCGGCGTTGCCGCGGCCATAGGCCAGCGTATAGGACGCATTGAAGCCCCACTTGCCATCCCACGCGCGATCGACCTGCAGTTCCAGCGCCTTGTAGTCACGCTTGGGCTTCACCCAGCCGCGTTGGCCCACGTAATTGCCGTCGTCGTCATACAGCGCCCAGCCTTCCTTGGAGGTGTCGATGTCGATCCAGCCATCGTTGCTGCCATCGCAATTGGTGTCCCCCCAGACTGTGTTCGTGCGCCCGGGGTTTCCCATGATCCAGACGCCGTCGATCGCACCACACTGGCCGGTGGCGGTGATGTTCATGTCATCGATGGCGTTGCTCAGGCGCCGGTAGGTGACGCTGGCGGCAACCGACCACGATTCACTCAGCATGTGCTGGAAGCCTAGAATCGCCTCATCCTGATAGACCGGATCCATGTCCCGGTTCACCTCGGCGCGCAGGTCCGGCACGCTGCCATCGCCCTGCGAATTGTCGACCGGACCGATCTGGCCGCCCAGGTTCGGCACGTTGTTGGCGGCGCCGGTGTAGCCCAGGAACTCATACCAGGTGCGCTCATCGAGGAAGCCACCGGCCTGCTTGATGTTGATGACGTTGGCCACCGGCAGGTAGTAACGACCCAGGTTGCCGAACACCTTGGTGGTGCCATCACCACGCACGTCCCAGGCGAAGCCCAGGCGTGGCGCGATCATGTTGTCTATCTTGATGTAGCTGTCGCCGTCGCCGCCCTTGTTGTCGAACCCTTCCACGCGCGCGCCGATGTTGAGCAGGAAGTTCGGGGTGACCTGCCAGTTGTCTTCCAGGTAGTAGGCTGAGTTGATGGTCTCGAACGAACCGGCCACTTCGTAGCGGCGGGTACGCGCGACCAGGCCGCTGGCGGGCACGGTGCCGCCGTTGAGTGAACTGCCCGGCGTGCGGTAGTAGATGTCGTAGCGCAGGCCACCGGGACCGGGATAGGCGCGCTCGTAGTCGGAGGTGTTTTCTTCGCGGTCCAGGCCAAAGCGCAGCAGATGGTTGCCGATGGACCATTCAAAGTCGGCGCGCGCGGCCTTGCGCGTATCCAGCGCCGACTCCAGCTGCGAGCTGCTGGTGCAGCTGCGGTCACCCTGCAGGTTGGAAGGCACGCCCTGGCTGGCAGTGCGGTTGTCGAACACGCGGTTGCAGTTCTCGTCCATCAACGAGCTCTGCGTGCGGTTGCGCTTGTTCTCACCATACATCAGCTTCATGGTCAGATCGTTGTTGACCTGCCAGCTGTAGGTGCCCGACCAGTTCCTGCCGCCCACCGTGTTGTAGATCTGGTTGTTGCGCTCGGCTGCGACAGTGCCGGTGTCATGGTCGTAGCGATAGACGTCGGTGACGGTATCGCTCTTGTCGGAGAATCCGAACAGCGACAGCATCTGGTTGTCGGTGATCTGCCAATCCAGCTTGCCGCCCCAGAACGGATCATCGGCAGTACCCCGGTTGAACACGGTACCGGCATCATTGGTCGAATTGGGCGTGTAGTCGCGCGCTTCGTACATGCCGAAGAAGAACAGCCGGTCCTGCACCAGCGCACCGGAGGCGAACACATTCAGCGCACTGCGCGAGTAGTCGTCACGGCTGGCGGTGATGTAACGGCTGCCGTCGCCGTCATAGCGGTCGCGCGCCTGCGACTGCCAGGCGCGTGGCTCGAAAACCAGTTCGGCACCGGCCTTGAAGTCGTTGCTGCCCGAGCGGGTGACGGCGTTGATGACGCCGCCGGTGCTGCGACCGAACTCCACCGAGTAGCCGCCGGTCTTCACCTGGAACTCCTGGTAGAACGAGAACGGTACCGACGAGAACCCGACCCGGTTGTAGAAATCGGTGACGTTCAGACCGTTGATGTAGACGGTGTTCTCCGCCACCGACGAACCACCGAAGGAGATGCCCTGTCCACCCAACGAGCCCTTGCCCTTCACCGCGCCGGGCGCCAGCAGCGCCACCGCGGTGATGTCACGGTCCACCGGCAGCCGCGACAGTTCCTCGCGGGTGATGTTCGTGGCCGACTCGGTGGACTTCACGTCCACCATCGACACCACCTGCGGCGCGCGCACTTCCACGGTGCCCAACGTGCTGACCGCGCCCAGCGGCACATTCACCGTGGTTGCACTGCCCAGGCTAACGGTGACCTGGCCGACGCGGCTGGCAGCACCGCCCGGCAGGCTGACCTCCATGTCATAGGTGCCGACCGGCAACAACGGAATGCGGTAGCTGCCCTTGCTGTCGGCCTGCACCGAACGCACAAAGCCGGTGGCGGGGTTGCGCACGGTAACGGTGGCACCGGCAGGCACCTGCCCGGCATTGCTGGTCAGGCGGCCGACCACGGCACCGTCCTGCGCGAATGCGCTGGGCGCCAGCGTGGCCAGACACGCGCCGAGGGCGACGCACAAGGCCGCCCGCTTGATGTTGTAAGCCTTCATCCCCTGCTCTCTCCTGCAAGAATTGAATGGTGGTGGGGTGGTGTGTCGCGCTAGCGTTGCCCGGCTGGCAGTACCCGCCACTGGAAGTCGTAGCTCCATTGGTCGAAGTACAGGTTGCCGCCTGACCACTCGGCCTCGCCGCGCTGCGAGTCGACCGTTTCCGAGCGGTAGTGCTGTTTGGCCGGCACGAACGCCTGGCCGAAATCGTCGTTGAAGGCGATGCGGTAGCCATCGAGGCCACCGAGGTAGAAGTCACGCAGCGCGGGCGTGTCGCTGGCCAACGCGCCGGTGGTCACATCCATCGGCAGCCAGCCATAGGGCGCCAGGTAGGCCTGGCCCCAGTCGTGCAGGTTGTTGTAGCCGCTGCCATCGTCGGAGAACACCATGCCCGACTGCCAGCGCGCGGGAATGCCGTTCATGCGCAGCAGGGCGATCAACAGCAGTGTCTGCTGCCCGCAATCGGCATGACCGGCGCGCAACGCGTAGTCGCTGATGTTGCTGAGGGTCGAGTACTCGCGCGCACCGGCCCATGGAATGCGGTCGACCGCGGCGAACAGCTTGCGTACCACTTCATACGGGCGTGTCTCGCCCTGCAGCACCTGGGCGGAGAACAGCTTCAGCGCCGGCGTGAAGCGCACGTGCGGCAGCTGCTCGGCCAGATAGGGCTTCAATGCTGGATCATTCGGCGTGGCCTGCACCTTCGTCGCATCGATTGCCGTGTGGCGCGCGAAGATCGTCACCGCATAGCGGATTTCAAAGTGCGTCGGCTGCCCGGCCACCGCCTTGGCTTCCAGGTAGGCGGTGCGCTGCTGGGTGCTGGCCGGGGCGACTCGAGCCTTGCCTGGTGCACTGCCGATCCACTGCACGCGCTCCTGCTGGCCGGGAATCTCGCGCGGGTACGGAATCCAGGCACGTACGGTTTCGCCGGCCGGTACGGCATCCGCCTTGACCGTCAACGATTGGGTGAATTCGATGCGCTGCGCCAGCACGGATGCCATGCCGCTCTGTTCGGCGGCGGCAACCACGCGCGCGTGATGCGCGTTGAGCACCTCGTTGGGGCCCGGCGCCGGCATCGGCGCATCCGCGCGGCGGCGTGCACGCGCTTCATCGCTGAGCAGGAACAGGTTCGATGGTGCGCGCTTGAAGTACCAGCGCGTGCCATCGATGTCGAGATGTTCGATCAGGCCAAGCTGGTCCCAGCGCGCGAATTCCTCGTCGGTCAGGTCGGGAATCCAGCGGCGTACCGCTGCTTTGGCTGCGGCTTGGTCAAGGGAGAAATCCAGTTTGATGCGGCGCATGCGCTCGCGTTGGAACGCGCTTTCGGCAGCATCGCCTGCGGTCGCCAGCAACGCATCGGCATCGCTGAAACGACCGCTGTCGACCAGATCGATCAGCTGCGTTTCCCGTTCGCGATCAGTGGCGCTGCGCGGATCCGCGGCCGGTGCCGCCGACGCCCACAGCAGCAGCGCGGCACACAGGCCGGCAGCGGCAGGCAGAGACGGTTTGCGAACGGCAGGATCCACAGCGACACTTCCCAAGCGCGGGTGGTAACGGCTGTGTAACACGGGCCGGAAGACCGGTCAATAATTTATTCTTGCTTTCGGGGCCGAAAGGAATAAATATTCCAACAGGCATTCGAGGAGGGTGTGCAGCGCATGATCCTGGCTTCCCGCGAACCGCGTCGGCACTGGCCGCACCGGTTGACCTTGGCACTGGCCCTGGGCCTGCTGGGCGCACCCGCATTCACCCAGGCGGCCACGCCTGTACCCGACCCCGGCGCCCCGCTGCCTTACGTGATCGGCCTGCACGAGGCCTACCTCACCGCGGACTACTGGGCGGCACGGCTGGACAATGCCGACGCACCTATCCTGGACCGCGCGCAGATCGAGGCGCAGAACGCACGGATGCGCGCGCAGGACAAGCACATCCAGGACATCGCCACCCTGCCTGCGCAGCTCAGCGCGGCACAGGTGCGTGACAGCATCACCACGCTGTCGAGCTGGCCCACGCGGGCGCTGTATGACGACAAGGGCCGCGCCATCGCACCGGACGTGCGCAGCGCGATCGAAGCCAACCTCGGTCTCGATGCAGTTCCGTCGCAGGTGTCGCCGGACTACGCCCTGGTGGTGAAGCGCGCCGCGCTGCGCACCTTCCCCACCCGCCAGCGTGTCTTCAGCACCGTCGGCGATACCGACATCGACCGCTTCCAGGAGTCGGCACTGTTCCCCGGCGACAAGGTTGCCGTCGTCCACCGCAGCACCGACGGCCGCTGGCTGTTCGTGCACAGCGAGCGCTACAGCGCATGGATCGAAGCCGACGCGGTGGCCAGCGGTGACAAGGCCACGGTGCTCGGCTACGGCGCGAAGGGCCCGTACCGCATCGTCACCGCCGCCACAGCGCACACCGCCTACACACCCGAAGAACCGCGCGTATCGCGCCTGCAGCTGGACATGGGCATGCGCCTGCCGGTGTTGGCCGACTGGCCCGCCGCTGAGCCGGTGAACGGGCAACAGGCGCACGCCTCTTGGGTGGTGCAGCTGCCGGTGCGCGAGGCCGATGGCCGCCTGAAGCTGGTGCCGGCGCTGCTGCCGCGCTCGCAGGACACCGCCGCCGACTACCTGCCGCTGACTCCGCGCCAGCTGCTGCAGCAAGCGTTCAAGTTCCTCGGCGAGCGCTACGGCTGGGGCCACGACTACGACACCCGCGACTGCAGTGGATTCGTATCGGAGATCTACCGCAGCTTCGGCGTGCTGCTGCCACGCAATACCAGCGCACAGGCGGTCAGTCCCGCGCTGGACCGCTTGCCGTTCACCGCCAAGGACGGCAAGGCCGTGCGCGACCGCGCTGTCACCGATCTGCAGGTGGGTGACCTGGTCTACATCCCCGGCCACGTGATGATGGCCATCGGCCACGTCGATGGCCGCACCTGGGTGATCCACGATACCGCGGGCGGCAGCTGGTTCGGCGCCGACGGCAAGCGTGTGCAGGCCCACCTCAATGGCGTATCGGTCACCCCGCTGGAGCCGATGATGGCCAGCGACAGCGTCCGCTACATCGATCGCATCACCAACATCCAACGCCTGCGTGCCAAGAACCCCTGAATGAAGATCACCGCCATCGAACTGGGCATGCTGCGCGTGCCGCTGAAGACCCCTTTCAAGACCGCGCTGCGCACGGTGGAAACCGTGGAGGACGTGGTGGTGCTGATCCGCACCGACAGCGGCCACACCGGCTACGGCGAGGCGCCTGCCACCGCGGTGATCACCGGTGACACCCACGGCTCGATCATCGAAGCGATCCGGCACTTCATTGCCCCGCGCCTGATCGGCCAGGAGGTGGTCAACCTCAACCGCCTGTGCACGCTGGTGCAGACCGCGATGGAGCGCAACACCAGCGCCAAGGCGGCGGTGGAGATCGCCCTGTACGACCTGTGGGCGCAGCTGCATGGCGCGCCGCTGTACCAGATGCTCGGTGGTGGCGACCCGGTGATCACCACCGACATCACCATCAGCGTGGACTACATCGACAAGATGGTGGCCGATTCGCTGTCGGCGATCGAACGCGGCTTCGAGTCGCTGAAGATCAAGGTCGGCAAGGACATCGGCGTGGACATCGAGCGGGTCAAGGCGATCCATGCCGCCGTCGAAGGCCGCGCGCTGCTGCGCCTGGATGCCAACCAGGGCTGGACCGCCAAGCAGGCGGTGCATGCGATGCGCACGCTGGAAGATGCAGGTGTGGTGCTGGAACTGCTGGAGCAGCCGGTCAAGGCCGCCGACATCAGCGGCCTGAAGTACGTGACCGATCGGGTCAACACCCCGGTGATGGCCGACGAGAGCGTGTTCAGCCCGAGCCAGGTGATGGACCTGATCCAGCAGCGTGCCGCCGACATCATCAACATCAAGCTGATGAAAACCGGTGGCCTGTCCAACGCAATCCGCATTGCCGACATCGCCGGCATCTACGGCGTGCCGTGCATGATCGGCTGCATGATCGAATCCAGCATCAGCGTGGCCGCAGCGGTGCACCTGGCGGTAGCCAAGAGCGATGTGATCACCAAGGTCGACCTGGATGGCCCCTCGCTGGGGCAGTTCGATCCGGTCAGCGGCGGGGTGCGCTTCAACGAGTCGGAGATCAGCATCAGCGATGTGCCGGGGTTGGGCATCACCGAAGTGCGGGGGTTGGAGATGCTGGGTTGATTTCTGCCTTGCGGCTGGCTTGGCGTACAACTGACGTTGGGTCGGGCGTTACTTTTCTTTTCGCGAAAAGAAAAGTAACCAAAAGAAACGCTCCGCCGGCCGCGAGCCGACGTGCTGCGCACGCCGGTGCCCTGCGCTCCTCGGTCCGCCGAGGGACGGCGCGGAACTCGCTGCGCTCAGACACCCGCGCCTCTTCGCCCTCGCCGGACCTGCGGTGCTCGGCTCGCTTGAAGGCGGACTCAACTGCAGCTCCGGGTAGATCCACGCCATGCGTGGATGCCCTTGCTCCTGCTTTTTCCCCACTCCGTACCCCCTTCGCGGCTGGCACCCGCCCGAGCCACCACATACTCTGCTCTACGCCGCCAACCGCAACGCGGTCCTCTATGCTCCAGCGCACGACCATCGGACGCCCCGCATGCCGCCCCTGCTGAAAATCCGCACCGAGCGCGGGCAGATGTCGGCCATCGAACGCCGCATCGCCGACTTCATCCTCGACAACGCGCACCTGCTGCGCGACTACTCCTCGCAGCAGCTGGCCAGCGCGCTGGGCATCAGCCAGTCCAGCGTGGTCAAGTTCAGCCAGAAGCTCGGCTTCAAGGGCTACCCTGACCTGAAATATTCCATCGGCGAGGACGTCGCCCGCGCCGGTGCCGACCCACAGCAGGCGCCCGCCGAACCAGACATCAGCGATGACTACCTGCGCCTGGGCGACGCCCTGCGCCGCAGCAAGGCCCAGGCCGAGGAAGAAACCCGCCAGGCCAACCCACGCGAGGAGATCGAGCGCATCGTTCAGCTGCTCGACGGCGCGCCCAAGCTGTTTGTGCATGGCCTCGGTGACGATGGCCTGTACGCGCGCGAATTCGCCATGCGGCTGTCGCTGCTCGGCCTGCTGGTGGTGCCGCATACCGATCCGATCCTGATGCTGGCCAACCTGTCCGCCGCGCGCCCGGGCGATGTGCTGCTGATGTTCTCCGAGTTCGGCAAGTTGCCACAGCTTTCGCAGCTGTCGCGCCAGTTCCAGGACATGGGCGGCAAAGTGGTGTCGATCACCCGCCACACCGCCAACCCGCTGCGTGCGCATGCCGATGCAGCACTGGTGGTGTGCGCACACGACCGCGCGCCGCAGGTGGCGCAGCTGCTGTACCGTAGCGCCATGCATGCCCTGCTCGATTTCCTGTTCGTGCTGCTCTGCCACGCCAATCCGGATCGCCAGCAGCAGCTGGCGGTGAACCTGGAACGGATCGACCACCTGCTGGATTCCTGACCGGAGCGCCCGATGAACCTGCTGCTGGCCCGCCTTGCATCTGCCGCGCTGCTGCTCGTTGCCGCAGCTGCTCTCCACGCTGCCCCACTGGACAACGCTCGCCAACTGATCGTGGTCACCAGCGAGACCTGGGACAGCACGCAGGGCCAGCTGCAGGCCTTCGTGCGCGACGGCAAGCACTGGCGCAGGCACGGCCAGGCCTTCCCGGTGGCGCTGGGTCGCACCGGCAGTGCCTGGGGCCTGGGCCTGCATCCTGCCCAGAACGACGGTCCGCAGAAACAGGAAGGCGATGGCCGCAGTCCGGCCGGTGTGTTCGCGCTGGGCAGCGCGTTCGGCTATGCCATCACCCGGCCCGGCACGGCGATGACCTATCAGCCGATGCTCGAGAGCAGCTACTGCATGGACGTGCCAGCATCGCCGTTCTACAACCGCATCGTCGATGCGAAGAAGGTGGGCAGCGCCGCCATCGCCGGTTCCACCGAACCGATGCGGCTGGACCTGCACAACCAGGGTGACGTGCGTTACCGGGAAGGCTTCGTGATGGCGCACAACCCGGACAACCAACCCGGCAAGGGCAGCTGCATCTTCGCCCATCTGTGGCGCCAGCCCGGCGAGGCCACCGCTGGCTGCACTGCGATGCCAGAGGTGCGCATGCAGGCGTTGCTGGACTGGCTGCGCCCGCAGGACACGCCACGCTTCGTCCTGTTGCCAAGGGCCGAATACCAGCGCCTGCAGGCACAGTGGAAGCTGCCCGCGCTTGAAGGAGCCGTACGTTGAGCGCCGCCGACGAACCCCAACTGCAGCGCGCGGTCAGCCGCTGGCAGATCGTCGGCCTGTCCATCAACGATGTGGTCGGCAGCGGCATCTACCTGCTGCCGGCGGCCACGGTCGCCCTGCTCGGCCCCTTCAGCCTGTGGGGCGTGGTCGCCGCCGGCATCGTCGTCGCCCTGCTGGTGCTGTGCTACGCGCAGGCGGCCAGCTATTTCGATGAACCCGGTGGCAGCTACCTGTACGCGCGCCAAGCCTTTGGCCGCTTCGCCGGCTTCGAGATCGGCTGGATGATCTGGCTGACCCGCATCAGCTCGGCCGCAGCGCTCAGCAATGCGCTGGCCGACGCTGTGGCGCGGTTCTGGCCGTGGGCAGGCGCAGGCATGGGCCGTATCGCGATCATCGTTGTCTCGCTCGGTTTCCTCACCGGGGTGAACATCATCGGCGTGCGTTCGGCCGCCCGCACCGGCATCGTGCTGGTGATCGGCAAGATGCTGCCGCTGCTGTTGTTCGTGGCCATCGGCGCGTTCTACATCGACCCACAGCTGGCCTTCTCCGGCCAGCGCCCGGACCCGCACGACCTGCAGCGCATGGGCGAGGCGGCGCTGCTGTTGCTGTATGCCTACGCCGGGTTCGAGAACATTCCGGCCGCAGCCGGTGAATACCGCAACCCACGCCGCGACATCCCGTTCGCGCTGATCACCATGATCGTCACCGTCACCGTGATCTACGCGGCGGTGCAGATCGTGGCGCAGGGCACGCTGCCCGGCCTGGCCAACTCGGCCACGCCACTGGCCGATGCGGCCTCCAGCTTCGGCGGCGAGGCGCTGGCGCTGATCCTCACCGTGGGCGCGACCATCTCCATCCTCGGCACCAACAGCAACACGATGATGATGGGCCCGCGGTTCCTGTTCGCCCTGGCCCGCGATGGCTACGGCCCGAAGGTGCTGGCGCAGGTGCACCCGCGCTTCCGTACCCCGGCCGCGGCGATCTTCTGCCAGGGCCTGATCGCCCTCGGCCTGGCGCTGTCCGGGTCGTTCGTGCAGCTGGCACTGCTGTCGATGACCACACGCCTGTTCGCCTACATCGGCACGGCCGCCGCAGTGCTGGTGCTGGCCAAGCGCTATGCCGACCGTCCCGGCGCGCTGAAGCTGCCCGGCGGCCCGTTGATTCCGGTGCTGGCCCTGCTGCTGTGCGTGGCCCTGTTTGCCAGTGCCAGCTGGCAGAACATCGTCGCGGCGCTGGTCGCCTTCGCCGTTGGCGCGGTGATCTACAAGCTGCCGCGCAAGGATGCCGCTGCTGATTGACCTGCCGATCACGCTGCCGGTCCGGCGCGTTAACCGGCCGATGGGCACGATCAGGCTTCGTCCACTACGGAGCCTTCTGTCCATGAGCCCCGATTACCAGATCCCCGGTCGCGTGCCGGAAGACAGCACCCCGCGCGAGGCCATTTCCGACTACTGGCGCGACCGCTACAGCGCCGAACCGTATTACGACGCCAGCCTGCTGTTCGATGACTACGAGCCGGCCTATCAGATCGGCCACGCAGCGCGCTTCAACGAAACCCGCGCCGATCAGGTGATCCGCGCCTACGAACAGGTCGAAGCGGAGTTGCAGTCCCGCTGGGCGACGGAGCGCGGCAAGAGCCGCCTGGAATGGGATCAGGCCCGCGCCGCTGTCCGCCGCGGTTGGGATGAAGCCCATGTAGCCGATCCGCGGCTGACGCGCCACGGTTGACCCCTCCAGCAGTTGACTGATGCAGGCCCAGTAGCGCCGAGCCCCTGCTCGGCGCCTTCTGCGTTGCAGGCCTGGGCCGGGCAGGCGCTCGGCGCTGCCTCAGCCGGTCATTCCTGTTCCGGCAGCGGCGGGATCGACGAAGCGCGCTTGGGCTCGGCCGCGTTGGCGGCAATCAGGTCGCGGGTGTTCTTCTGCACCGCCACCGCGCCAAACAGCGACAGCGCGAATGCCATGCCGTAGAAGCCCTTTTCGCTCAGCACCAGGGTGGCGTTCCACAGGCCGACCAGCAGCAGCAACAGCGCCGACAGCAGTGCGAACCAGCACAGCGCGTAGTACAGGCCGCTCACCGGAATGGCCTCGACGCGGTCGCGCACGCTCTTCTGCAGCGATACCGCTGCAAACAGGCCGAACAGCAGCAGGGTCAGGTAATAGCCCTTTTCGTTCAGCGGCATCTCGGCATTGAACAGGCCGACCAGGTAGGCCACCGCGCCCAGCAGCAGGGCCACCCACGAGGCGGCGATGAAGGCGGGCGAGGGTCGATGGATGAGGGGTGCGTTCATTGCAGGTCCTTGGCAGACAGGCGGGCAATGCTTTGCCCGGGCGACAACACCCTAGACGATCCGCGCCATGCCGCACAGGGGGGAGCAGGACCTTCGGGCCACGACCGTCACCGCCCCGGTGGTATACAAGGGAGAGCCTGGCCATCCGCATCCCCTTCCGCTGGAGATACCCATGACCCGCACGCCCCTGCTGCTCGCCCTCGGCCTGCTGCCGATCCTCGCCACCACCGCCTGCAACGCGGCCGGCCCTGATGCGTCTGGCCAGAAGGCCCCGGCGACCGCCGCGGCCAGCGCAGACCAACGTCCCTTCACCGCCACCGAGGTCAGCCGGTTCGACCAGCCGTGGGCGATGACCTTCCTGCCCGATGGCAGCCTGCTGGTCACCGAAAAGCGCGGCAAGCTGCAGCACCTGGACCTGGCCAGCGGCCAGAAACATGAGATCACCGGTGTGCCGAAGGTCGCCTACGGCGGCCAGGGTGGGTTCGGTGACGTCATCCTGCATCCGGATTTCGCCCGCAACCATGTGGTGTACGTCAGCTACGCCGAGGAAGGCACGCTGGACACGCGCGGCGCTGCCGTGGCCCGTGCCACCCTCGCCCTCGATGCCAACGGTGGCGGCCAGCTGAAGGACCTGAAGGTGATCTGGCGGCAGACGCCGAAGGTCAGTGGCGAAGGTCACTACGGCCACCGCCTGGCCTTCGGCCCGGACGGCAAGCTGTGGATCAGTTCGAGCGAACGGCAGAAGTTCGATCCTGCGCAGGACATGAGCGGCAATCTGGGCAAGATCATCCGCCTCAACGACGACGGCAGCCTGCCGGCCGACAATCCGTTCGCCTCGCAGGGCGGTGTGGCCGCGCAGGTGTGGTCGCTCGGCCACCGCAACGTGCTGGGCATCGCCTTCGATGCCAACGGCAAGCTGTGGGCGCAGGAGATGGGCCCGGCCGGCGGCGATGAGCTGAACCTGATCGTGCGCGGTGCCAACTACGGCTATCCGATCGTGTCCAACGGCGACCACTACGACGGCCGTCCGATTCCCGACCATGACACCCGCCCGGAGTTCGCCGCACCGAAGGTGACCTGGAACCCGGTCATTTCCCCGGCCGGCCTGATGTTCTACAGCGGCAGCCTGTTCCCGCAGTGGAAGGGCAGCGCCTTCATCGGCGGGCTGTCGTCCACCTCGCTGGTGCGGGTTGCCTTCGACGGCGACAGCGCGCGCGAGGCCGAACGCTTCAACATGGGCGAGCGCATCCGCGAAGTGGAACAGGGCCCGGACGGCGCGCTGTGGCTGCTGGAAGACGGCAGCAAGGCACGGCTGCTGAAGCTCACGCCGAAGGCCTGACGGCCGGGTGGTGCCGGCTGCTGGCCGGCACCTGCAGGAGCCCTGGTTGCCGGCCCGCGGCCGGCACTACCGATCTGGAACGGCCCTGCATACGGGGCCGTTTTCGTTACTGGATGGTGCCGACCTTCACCTCGGTGCGCGTGCAGGCCTTGTCCAAGCACTGGCCGGTCAGCCAGACCTGGCCATCGCCGATCATCACGCCCTGCTGGTTGACGAACACCGTGCCGAAGTCCTGCGCGGACACCGCCTTGACCACCGCCGGGGTGATGATCTTTTCGTAGTTGCGCTGGAATTCACCGGGCCCGGTGATCTTCCTGCCACCGCTGATGTTCAACGGGAAACGCACTTCTTCAACCACCGCCGCGCGATCGCCACCGACCACTGCGGTCTTGAAGGCAGTGAATACTTTTTCATACTGCGCCGCATCGCCGAGCAGCGTCTCGATGCGCGCGCGGGCGTCGTCTGCCGCCGCAGGTGCTGCGGGGTTGGCAGCATCGGCCGGCGTCGCAGCCGCATCCTTGGCGTGCTCCGCCGCAGCCTGTGGCGCGGCGACCGCATCGGGCGTGGTGCTGGCGGCCGCCTCGGCCGGCGTCGCGCCCGTCATCGGCGGAGGCGCATCGGCGGCAGGTTCGGGCGGCGGTGCCGGCTGCGAGCACGCGGCCAGCAACAGGACAGGAACAAGGTAGGCCATCGTGCGCATGCGCGGTCTCCATCGGATCAGGCTCCGATGGTAGCGCCGGGCCGTGCCCGGCGTGTTCGCCATGGGTGAGGACGCCGGGGATGGCCCGGCGCTACTCATTGCCAGTAGATCCACGCCATGCGTGGATGCTCTACCGATCAGGCCTTCAGCAGTTCGAACTGCACCGCGTCACCGGCCATCGACGAGGCGCACACCCACACGTCGAACAGGCCCGGCTCGGCACGCAGCACGCCGTCGCGGCCGGTGAATGCCAGCTGTTCACGGGTCAGGGTGAACACCACCTCGGCCGACTCGCCCGGCTGCAGGGCCACCTTGCGGAAGTCCTTCAGCTCGCGCACCGGCCGCACGCGGCTGGCCACGCGGTCGTGGATGTACAGCTGCACCACTTCCTCGCCGGCCACGCTGCCGGTATTGGTCAGCGTGGTGGTCACGGTCAGGGTGTCGTCCCAGCCGACGCGCGCAGTGCTCAGCTGCGGCACGCCGTAGGCGAAGGTGGTGTAGCCGATGCCATGGCCGAACGGGTACAACGGCTCGTTCGGAATCTCGCGCCAGCGTGCCTTGAATTCCGACATCGTCGGCAGTTCCGGGCGACCGGTGCGCGGGTGGTTGTAGAAGTACGGCTGCTGGCCGGACACCTGCGGGAAGCTGACCGGCAGGCGGCCGGAGGGGCTGTAATCGCCGAACAGCACATCGGCCACGGCATGGCCGGTCTGCGTGCCCAGGTACCAGGTGATCGCAACGGCATGCGCATTGCGCACCGCGCCCTGCAGGGCCAGCGCGCGACCATTGCGCAGCAGCACCACCAGCGGCTTGCCGGTCATCGCCACCGCTTCGGCCAGCGCCTGCTGTGCCGGCGGCAGGGTGATCTCCACGCGCGACTGCGCCTCGCCGCTGTAACGCTGCGGCTCGCCCAGCGCCAGCACCACCACGTCGGCGCGCAGCGCAGCGGCCACGGCCGCCTCGGTGCCACCGGCAATGGCGGCTTCCAGTTCGCATCCCGGCACCACTTCCAGCAGCGCGTCATCGCCGATGGCCGCGCGCACGCCGGTTTCCAGATCCACGTAACGCTGCTTGTCGCCGAACAGCGTCCAGCAGCCTTCGATGTTGTCGCGGTCCTGCACGAACGGGCCGATCAGCGCGATCTTCTGACCGTTCTTCTGCAGCGGCAGCACGTTGTCGCGGTTGTTCAGCAGCACGATCGAACGGCGCGCGGCATCGCGCGACAGTTCGTCATGGGCGTCGATATGGGAGGTATCGGCTTCGCGCGCCGGGTCCAGCGAGCGGTACGGGTCGTCGAACAGGCCGATGGCTTCCTTCAGCCACAGGATGCGGCGCACGCCTTCATCCAGCACGCTCATCGGCACCTCGCCGCTCTCCACCAGGCCCGGCAGGTGCTCGGCGTAGAAGCCGCTCTGCATGCTCAGGTCCAGGCCGGCGGTGAACGCCTTGGCGGTGGCATCGCGGTCGTCGGCGGCATAACCGTGCGCGACCAGTTCCATGTCGGCGGTGTAGTCGGAGATCACCACGCCCGGGAACTTCCATTCACCGCGCAGGATGTCGGTCAGCAGCTCGGCGTTGGCGCTGGCCGGCACGCCGTTGATGTCGTTGAACGAGGACATCACGGTGATCGCGCCAGCGTCGAAGGCCGCCTTGAACGGCGGCAGGTGCACATCGCGCAGGGTCTGCGGCGAGATGTCCACCATGTTGTATTCCATGCCGGCCATCACCGCGCCATAGGCGGCGAAGTGCTTGGGCGTGGCCAGCAGCGAGTCGGCGGCCCGCAGGTCGCTGCCCTGGAAGCCACGCACGCGGGCAGCGGCGAAGGCACAGCCCAGTACCACGTCCTCACCGGCACCTTCGGCACCGCGGCCCCAGCGCTGGTCACGGGCGATGTCCACTGCCGGTGCGTAGGTCCAGTGCAGGCCGGCAGCGGTGGCTTCAACCGCAGTGGCGCGCGCGGTGCGCTCGGCCAGGTCCGGCTCGAAGCTGGCGGCCTCGCCCAGCGGAATCGGGAACACCGTGCGCATGCCGTGGATGACGTCGGCCGCCAGGATCACCGGGATGCCCAGGCGGCTCTCCTCGGTGGCGACCTGCTGGATGCGGCGGCCGAGCTCGGCGCCGACACCGTTGAACAGCGAGCCGACCTTGCCCTCGCGCACCTGCTGCAGCACCTGGTCGGCATTGCGCACGTTGGCTTCCGGGTTCACATCCGGGGCGAACGGGCGGACCATGTCCGCGAAGACACCCAGCTGGCCGACTTTTTCCTCGACGGTCATCTGGGCAATGAGGGATTCGATGCGATCGGAGGCCACCGGCAGTCCTTGATGAAAACGTTTACAAGCCCGGCATTCTAGCGATCCCGGACGATTTGGCGAGAGGTTTCGTCATTCAGTTTCAGCCACCAGCCGGATCCGTACGGTCTGGCCGGGGGCATCGCAGCTTACTCCGAGCCGGCCAACTGGCGCTGCCCGGCCATCAACATCGCGTCGCTGGACGCCTGGAACACCCGCAGGCCAAAGGCCGGCAGGATCGCCAGCAGGTGGTCGAAGATGTCCGACTGCACCGCTTCGTATTCGCCCCAGGCGGTGCTGCGGGTGAAGCAGTACAGCTCCAGCGGCAGGCCTTCGGTGGTCGGCTGCAGCTGGCGCACCAGCAGGGTCATATCGGTATGGATGCCCGGGTGGCTGGCCAGATAACGCTCCACGTAGGCGCGGAAGGTGCCCAGGTTGGTCACCCGGCGGCTGTTGACCTCGGCCACGCCCTGCTCGCGCAGGCGCCCGTTCCACTGGCCCAGCTCCTGCTGCTTGCCGCGCAGGTAGTCGCCCAGCAGGGCGAACTGGCCGAGGAAGGCCAGGTCCTGTTCCTCCATGAAACGCACGCTGTGCTGGTCCAGGAACAGCGCGCGCTTGATCCGGCGGCCACCGGCCTCCTGCATGCCGCGCCAGTTCTTGAACGACTCGGTCACCAGCTTCTTGGTCGGGATGGTGGTGATGGTCTTGTCGAAGTTCTGCACCGTCACCGTATGCAGGGCGATATCGATGACATCGCCGTCGGCATTCTGGCTGGGCATCTCGATCCAGTCGCCGATGCGGATACGCCCATCACCACTGATCTGCACGCTGGCCACCAGCGACAGGATGGTGTCCTGGAAGATCAGCATCAGTACTGCGGTGGCCGCGCCCAGGCCGGTGACCAGGTAGCGCAGGTCGACACCGGCGAGGGTGGCAACGATCGACAGCCCGGCGATCACGAAGATGATGATCTTGGCGACCTGCAGGTACCCCTTGATCGGCTTGTTGCGCGCCTCGGGGCGACGTTCGTACAGGTCGTTGGCCGCATCCAGCGCATGCGACAGCGCCAGCACCACGGTCAGGATCGCCCACGCCTGGCAGGCACCGATGATGAAGCCGACCAGGCCCGGCGGCAGGTCCGGCACGATACGGATGCCCGAGGCGATCACCTGGCTGGGCACCACGTTGGACAGCCGCGAAATGACCCGCATCAGATGGCTGCCGCGGCCGGTATCGGCGCCGGGCAGGCGGTTGAGCAGGCGACGCAGGCCGCGCAGCAGGATGCGCTTGGTCACCCAGTTGGCCAGGCCGGCGGCAACCAGCAGCGCCGAGATCATCAACGCCAGGTAGGCGCCAGGATAGGGTTCCAGTGTGTTCTGCAGCTTTTCCAGCCACTGTACCGCCACCACTGCGTCCACCATCGGTTGTCTCCTTCTTCATTGCTGTTGAGGTTGCCGACCAGCGGCCGGCACTACCGGGGGTTGCCAGCCGACGGCCGGCGCTACCGGCGTGTCAGTCCCGCGAGCGTTCGATGATCACGCCGACCGCACGTGCACCGCGCACCGCCCCGGGCTTGCTCAGCTTCAGGCGCAGCCACTTCACGTCGAACTCGTCCAGCACGATCTGCGCGCAGCGCTCGGCCAGGGTCTCCACCAGGCCGAATTCCGATTCGCGCACGAACTGCTCCAGGCGCTTGCTGACTGCCTTGTAGTTCAGGGTATGGGCAATGTCATCGCTGGCGGCCGGGCGACGGTTGTCGAACCCCATCTCCAGATCGAACACCAGGTCCTGGCGGATCCGACGCTCCCAATCGTAGATGCCGATCAGGGCGTCGATCGTCAGCCCTTCGATGAAAACCTTGTCCATTGCGGTTACCAGCCGGAAAACAGGCGGCCATGGTAACGGGACGGCAGTGAGCCTGCCCGGAACGGAGGCGGGTCGCCAGGCATTCGCAAGGTCTGGAAAAGACAAAGGGCCCTGCTAGCGGGGCCCTTTGGTACTACCGTTTTGTCCCCGGGGGGAGCTTTCTCAAGCCGCGGGTCCCGGTGGCGCAGGCACTGAGGTTAGGCAAGGACCCAATCGCCGGTCAAGGCCAATTGCGACAAAGCAACTCACGGAAACGTCCGAGCCGAAACACAGGAAATCGGTCACGCAGGCAACGGCGTTCCCCGATGGTGATCGCCGCCGTCTCTGGCCAGCATCGACCCTTCCTTCACCACCGCACATCACGATGGCTGCATACGATGCATTGAGGCGCGCTCTGTCAGCGGAGCGCCTGTCGACCTACGAGAGAATTGCATCGGCCTGCAGCCCGGGTGTCACCGCCGAATCCCTGTACCTGTGGAACATGCGGATGTGCGGTGCGCTGATGATGCCGCTGCATCTATGCGAAGTTGTCATCCGCAACGCAGCCGCATCGGCGCTGGCCCGGCAACATGGGCCTCGATGGCCGTGGAATGATGCCTTCCGACGCAGGCTGCCGGCATCTTCATCCGCTTCGGCGAGAACCGCACTGGAACTGGTCACCGGCCGTACCACCGACACGCCCGAGATCGTCGCCAACCTGCCGATGGTTTTCTGGCAGCAGCTCTTCACCTGCCGCTTCGACGCTTCGCTGTGGATACCAGCACTCAGCGGTGTTCTACGCCATGCGCCTTCGGCCCATCCCAGCGTCACCAGGAAAGCCATCCACGCAGACATCGGACGCATCCGCCACCTGCGCAACCGCATCGCCCACCACGAACCGATCCTTGAGCGCGACATCGGCGCCGACCTGGCCGCGATCGGGCGGCTGATCCACGCCCGGTGCCCGCACACGCTGGCATGGCTGCAGCGCCATGAACGGGCCACCACGGTGCTGGCGGCCTCGCCGTTGGCAGGGCGTCCATAATGCGTCCGCCGGGCATGGCCCGGCGCTACCGGTTGCGGGGCTTCACACCGCCGGCAGCGTCGCCATGTCCCAACGCGGCGTGACGTCCACCTTCGGCGGGCTGTGCTGGCCCGCCAGCAGGCGCAGCGCGCCGGCGAAGGCGATCATCGCGCCGTTGTCGGTGCACAACGCCGGCCGCGGGAAGCAGGCGCGGCCGCCGAGGCGCTCGGCCATCTGCTGCAGGCGGGCGCGCAGGCGCTTGTTCGCACCCACGCCGCCGGCCACCACGATCACATTGGTGCCGGCCGCTTCCAACGCGCGTTCGCACTTGATGCACAGGGTCTCGACCACGGCGTCTTCAAAGCCACGGGCGATGTCGGCGCGGGTCTGCTCGCTCTGGTCGCTGTCGCGCCAGGCCATCAGGACCTGGGTCTTCAGGCCGGAGAAGCTGAAATCCAGGCCCGGGCGGTCGGTCATCGGCCGCGTGAAGCGGTAGACGCCCGGCGTGCCCTGCTCGGCCAGCGCGGCCAGCTGCGGCCCGCCCGGGTACGGCAGGCCCATCATCTTGGCGGTCTTGTCGAAGGCTTCGCCTGCGGCGTCGTCCAGGGTTTCGCCCAGCAGCCGGTACTGGCCGATGGCATCGACGGCCACCAGCTGGGTATGGCCACCGGACACCAGCAGGGCCACGAACGGGGCCTGCGGCGGATCGTCTTCCATCAGCGGCGCCAACAGGTGACCTTCCATGTGGTGCACGCCCACGGCGGGGATCTCCAGCGCCCAGGCCAGCGACCGGGCCACGCCGGCGCCCACCAGCAGCGCCCCGACCAGGCCGGGGCCGGCGGTGTAGGCCACCCCGTCGATGTCGTTCACACCAAGCCCGGCCTCGGCCAGCGTCTGCCGGATCAACGGCAGCAGCTTGCGCACGTGGTCACGGCTGGCCAGTTCAGGCACCACACCGCCGTACTCGGCGTGCAGGGCGATCTGGCTGTAGACCGCATGGGCGCGCAGGGCAGCGCTGCCGGCCAGGTCGGTGTCATACACCGCCACGCCGGTCTCGTCACAGGAAGATTCGATGCCAAGGACTCGCATGCCTGCTATTATGACGCCCCTGCCAACCCCTCGGGGAACTGGCAGGCCTCACTGCAATCCAACAACTTGCCCCTATTCAGGATTTGTGGCTTGCAGTTTGTTTATTCGCCACTATAATGTGCGGCTCGCCGGGCGTGACCCGGTTCTACTGTGTCCCGGAGATTCCATGCCCAGCGTCAAAGTCCGCGAGAACGAACCCTTTGAGTTTGCTCTTCGCCGCTTCAAGCGCACTTGCGAAAAGGCCGGTGTGCTGGCCGAAACCCGCAAGCGCGAGTTCTACGAAAAGCCGACCCAGGAGCGCAAGCGCAAGGCCGCCGCTGCTGTGAAGCGTCAGCTGCGCCGCTCGTCGCGCGACGTTACCAAGCGTCAGCGCCTGTACTGATCGGACGCATCTTCATTGCGGTGGGCATTCCCTGCCGCGATGGAGTCGAAGCCGGCACGCGCGAGCGTCGCCGGCTTTTTGCGTTTCCGGGCCCGGGCATCCGCCCTGCCCCACTACCACCACGAGGTTCGTCATGAGCATGAAGCAGCAGCTCACCGAAGACATGAAGGCCGCCATGAAGGGCGGCGAGAAGCACAAGCTGGGCGTCATCCGCCTGATCAACGCCGCCATCAAGCAGAAGGAAGTCGACGAGCGCATCGAGCTCGACGACACCGCCGTGATCGCGGTGCTCGACAAGATGGTCAAGCAGCGCAAGGACTCGGTCAGCCAGTTTGAAGCGGCCAACCGCGAAGACCTGGCGGCAATCGAGCGCGCCGAAATCGTGGTGATCGAAGCTTACCTGCCGGCCAAGATGGGCGAAGCCGAGATTGTCGCGGCCATCCAGGCGGCCATCGCCGAAACCGGCGCCAGCAGCGCGGCCGACATGGGCAAGCTGATGGGCGCGCTGAAGCCCAAGCTGGCCGGCCAGGCCGACATGGGCCTGGTGTCCAAGCTGGTCAAGCAGGCGCTGTCGTAAGCAACGCCAGACCCGGGTCCCTTCCGCACTGCGAAGGGACTGCGGGACGCGCTCCTGCGCACCTGCTTCACCGCGTCTTCGACGTGGTGCTGCTACAACTCCGGCATGGTTGATCCAACGTCCCACGCCCCCGAAGACAGCGCGCCGCACGGCGGCCCCGCGTCCCTGCACAAGTACATCAAGCGCCTGCAGGACAGTTTCCCGATGGCCGTCGTCAAGCGCTTCGTCGAAATCGACGTGCTGACCCAGGCCGCCTCGGTTTCCTTCTATGCCCTGCTGTCGATGGCGCCGCTGCTGGTGCTGCTGCTGTGGCTGACCGCATCGCTGTATCCGCCGGCACAGCAGGCCCTGGTCGACCAGATCAGCTCGGTGGCCGGCAGCAGTGCCGCGACCGTGGCCGAAACCGTGCTGAAGAATGCCGACAACCAGCCCGACGTCGGATCGCTGGCCGGGCTGTGGAGCACGCTGCTGCTGTTCGTTGGCGCCACTGCGGTGTTTGCCCAGTTGCAGAACGCACTGAACCTGATCTTCCGCACCAGCGGCGAACGCCTGGAGGGCATCAAGGCGTGGCTGCGCAAGCGCGTGTTCTCCTTCGGCGTGGTGCTGGCGCTGGGCTTCCTGCTGATCCTGTCGATGACCGCCACCACCGTGCTGCAGGTGGCCTTTGCGCAGCTGCCCTCGATCCTGCCGGCCATCGGCTACCTGACCAGCCTGCTGCTGTACGCGGTCGGCTTCGCCTTCATGTATCACTACCTGCCGGACCGGCGCGTGGCGTGGCGCCAGGCCTTCATCGGCGGCCTCATCACCTCGGCGCTGTTCGCACTCGGCCGCTATGGCATCGGCGTGTACATCGCCACCGTCGCACCGGGCAGCGCTTACGGCTCGATGGGTGCGCTGGTGATCTCGCTGGTCTGGATCTACTACGCCACCGTGGTCTTCTTCGTCGGCGCGCTGATGACCGCGGTGATCGATGAACGCCTGCGCGCACGCCATCATCTGCTCGCTGCCGGCATCGACCCTGGCACTGCGGCGAACGCGCCCGGGAACGTGGCCGGCAAGGGGTAAACTAGGGGGACTGACTTCCCCCCTTCCGCGTGGCTGCCGCCGCGCCCTGCCTCGTTGCCCATGGCCCGTATCCCCGACGCTTTCATCGACGACCTGCTGGCCCGCTCCGACATCGTCGAGGTGGTGGGCAGCCGCGTGCCGTTGAAGCGCCAGGGCAAGGAGTACGCCGCGCGCTGCCCGTTCCATGACGAACGCTCGGCCTCGTTCACCGTCTCGCCGACCAAGCAGTTCTATCACTGCTTCGGCTGCGGCGCGCACGGCACGGCCATCAGCTTCCTGATGAACTACGACCGCCTCGAATTCCTCGACGCGGTGGATGAACTGGCCAAGCGTGCCGGCATGGAAGTGCCGCGCAGCGAGAACCCACGCAGTGCCCAGCAGCAGGATGACAGCCGCGAGCTGTATTCGGCGCTGGACGCGGCAACCAAGTTCTTCCAGAAGAACCTTGAGGGCAGCGAGAAAGCCCGCAGCTACCTCGATGGCCGCGGCGTGGATGAAGAGAACCGCGCGCGCTTCCAGATCGGCTATGCACCTGATGGCTACAGCGGCCTGCGCGACGCACTGGGCAAGGACGAGCGGCGGATGAAGCTGCTCGACCGCGCCGGCCTGTTCTCAAAGAACGACCGCGGCCACGTCTACGACAAGTTCCGCGACCGGGTGATGTTCCCGATCTTCGACCGCCGTGGCCGGGTGATCGCCTTCGGCGGGCGCGTGTTCGAGAAGGATGACGGCCCCAAGTACCTCAACTCGCCCGAGACCGCGCTGTTCCACAAGGGCCGCGAGCTGTACGGCCTGTGGCAGGTGCGCCAGGCCAACCAGAGGATCGAGCGCTTGATCGTGGTCGAGGGCTACATGGACGTGGTCTCGCTGTTCCAGTTCGGCGTCACCCAGGCGGTGGCGACGCTGGGCACGGCGACCACGCCGGACCACGCCGAACTGTTGTTCCGCAACGCGCCGGACGTGTTCTTCTGCTTCGATGGCGACGCCGCCGGCCGCCGCGCCGGCTGGAAGGCGCTGGAATCGGTGCTGCCACGCATGAAGGACGGCCGCCAGGCCTTCTTCCTGTTCCTGCCCGACGGCGAAGACCCGGACAGCATCGTGCGCAAGGAAGGCGCCGAGGCCTTCGACGAACGCTTGAAGCAGGCCACGCCGCTGTCGCAGTTCTTCTTCGACGAGCTGACCCGCGAGATCAACCTGGGCACGCTGGATGGCAAGGCACGGCTGGCCGAGCGCGCCAAGCCGATGCTGGCGCAGATTCCCGATGGTGCCTTCGGCGATCTGATGAAGCAGCAGTTGGCACAGCTGACCGGCCTGGGCGGCAACGCGCAGGCGGGCCGGCCGCAGATGCCACAACGCGCCGCTCCGCGCACGATCCAGCCGGCGGCCAAGCGCAGCCTGGTGCGTGGCGCGATCGCCGTCCTGCTGCAGCAGCCGTCGCTGGCCCTGACCCTGGGCGGCAAGCACCACTTCCAGGGCCTGCGCCTGCCGGGCGTTGAGCTGCTGCTGGAATTGCTGGGGCTGGTCGAACAGCGCCCGGACATCAGTACCGGCGCCCTGCTGGAGCATTTCGACGGCCGCGAAGAACAGGCCTCGCTGCACACCTTGGCCGCGCAGACGCTGGCGGGCGATGAAGCGATGTGGACGGTGGAACTGCATGACGCGGTCGGCCAGCTGGAGAAGCAGCTGCTGTTCCAGCGGATCGACGACCTCAACGCCAAGCAGCGACAACAGGGTCTGGACGATACTGACAAGTACGAGATGCGCGAGCTGCTGAAGGCACGCGCCAATCTGCGCCTGTAGCGGCAGAACACATTCCCGGAGAGAGCATGCTGCTGCGCCTGACCTGCCTGCTGTTGTTGTCGCTCTGCCCGATCCTGCCGGCCTGGGCTGCGGACCCTGTTCTTGCTGAAGTCCGCCCCGGCCTCTACGCCGGTGGCCAGCCCACGGCCGCGCAACTGCACGAACTGGCTGCCCAAGGCGTGCGCACGGTAATCGACCTGCGCCAACCCGATGAAGATCGCGGCTTCGATGAAACACGCGAGGCCGAAGCGCTCGGCCTGCGCTATGTGCGCATCCCGGTAGCCGGCGCCGAGGGCCTGGATGCCACCAACCTGCGCGCCGTGCACCAGGCGCTGCAGCAGAGCCAGGGGCCGGTGCTGCTGCACTGCGCTTCCGGCAACCGCGCCGGTGCCGTGCTCGGCCTGGTCAACGCACGCTACGAACACGCCAGCCCGGAACAGGCGCTGCAACTGGGCCAGCGAGCCGGCCTGAAGTCGTTGGAAGCGGCCACCCGCGAGCGTCTGGCGATCCCTTCTCCCACCCCCTGATTCCCGGGGTAATCCCCCCGCACCAAGGAGCCCATCCACCATGACCCGCTGGTGGTCGCGCCTGCGACCGGACAACTTCACCCTCGCCCTGCTGTGCACCGTCGGCCTGGCCTCGCTGCTGCCGATGAAAGGCGCCGCCGCCCTGGTGCTCGACGATGTCACCACCGTCGCCATCGCCGCGCTGTTCTTCCTGCACGGCGCGCGCCTGCCACGCGAATCGATCATCGGCGGCATGCTGCACTGGCGCCTGCACCTGACGATCCTCGCCTGCACCTTCATCCTGTTCCCGCTGCTGGGGCTGTTGTTCAAGCCGTTGTCCGGCTGGCTGCTGACACCTGAGCTGTACCTGGGCGTGCTGTTCCTGTGCACCCTGCCCTCCACCGTGCAGTCGTCCATCGCGTTCACCTCGATGGCGCGCGGCAACGTGCCGGCGGCCGTGTGCAGTGCTTCGCTGTCGAGCATCCTCGGCGTGTTCCTCACGCCCCTGCTGCTGACCGCACTGGCCGGTACCTCCGGCGGCGTGCATGACCCGCTGCATGCCATCGGCGGCATCATGCTGCAGCTGCTGGTGCCGTTCGCGGCCGGCCACCTGCTGCGCCCGTGGATCGCCGGCTGGGTTGAGAAACAGCGCGCGCTGCTGCGCTACACCGACCAGGCCACGATCCTGCTGGTGGTGTACTCGGCATTCGGCGAAGCGGTTACCGAGGGGTTGTGGAGCAAGACGCCCCTGCTGTCACTGTTCGCGGTGGCGGTGGTGGCGGCGGTACTGCTGGGCATCGCCATGCCGCTGATCACCTTCATCGCCCGCCGCCTGCGCTTCAACCGCGAAGACGAGATCGCCATCGTGTTCTGCGGCTCGAAGAAGAGCCTGGCCACCGGCGTTCCGATCGCCAAGGTGCTGTTCGCTGGGGGCAGCCTCGGCGCGATCGTGCTGCCGGTGATGATCTATCACCAGATCCAGCTGATCGTCTGCGGCGTGATCGCGCAACGGTATGCCAAGCGCGCGCCCTGACCTGTGGAACATCGCCGGGCATGGCCCGGCGCTACCTGACGCGGTGGTAGCGCCGGGCCATGCCCGGCGGCGTCACCCCGTCACAACCAGGGCAGGATCCAGTGGTCCACCAGCAGGAAGGCGAACAGCGCCATCAGGTAGACGATGGAGTAACTGAACATCTTCATCGAGAACAGCTCGTCCGGCGGGTTGAGCATGCGCCAGGCGTACCAGAGGAACACCGCGTTGAGCACGATCGCCCCGCCCAGGTAGAACGCTCCGCTCATGCCAACCAGGTACGGCAGCAGGCAGACCAGCGCCAGCACCACCGAGTACGCCATGATCTGCTTGCGCGTGTGCACCACGCCATGGGTGACCGGCAGCATCGGGATTTCCGCCTTGGCGTAATCCTCGCGACGGAAGATCGCCAGCGCCCAGAAGTGCGGCGGCGTCCAGATGAAGATGATCAGCACCAGCAGCGACGAGTACGCCCAGTCCGACTGCCCCTGCATGCCGGTCACCGCCGCCCACCCCAGCATCGGCGGCATCGCACCGGCCAGACCACCGATGACGATGTTCTGCGAGGTCGCACGTTTCAGGTAGACGGTGTAGATCACCGCATAACCGATCAGCGAGGCGAAGGTCAGCACCGCGGTGATCCAGTTCACCCACAGCACCAGGATCGCCATCGACAGCACGATCAGCACGCCGGCGAACACCAGCACCTGCCACGGCTTGACCTTGCCCACCACCAGCGGACGCCACGAGGTGCGCGCCATCTGCGCGTCGATGTGCGCATCCAGCAGCTGGTTGATGGCTGCAGCGGCGGACGCGGCAAGCCAGATGCCGAGGAAGCCGAGCAGGCCGGCACGCACCTGCTCCCAGCTGGGCACGCCGGGAATGGCCAGGACCATGCCGACCAGGGCGGTGAAGACGATAAGGGCGACGACCTTGGGCTTGGTCAGGTCCCAGTACTGGCGATAGTTGGAAAACATGGGATCAGTCCGGGGCACGCAGGCGGGCCAGCAGGCTGACCAATACAAACAACAGGGCAACGGCAACGCCGTTGTGCGCCACTGCCACTTCCAGCGGCAGCGCCAGCTTCACGTTGAGGATGCCGAGGGTGACCTGCAGCACCAGCAGCGCGACCAGGGCCGAAGCCCAGCCGCGCATGCTCGGCAGCCGGAACAGGCGCAGGCCCAGCCACAGCAGGTAAACGGCAACGACGATGGCAAACAGGCGATGGGCCATCTGGATGGCGATGCGCGAGGCACCGTCGAGCACGCCGCCTTCGTAGTCCACGCCGATACCGCGCCACAGGGTGAAGCCCTCGGCGAAGTTGTGCTGCGGCCACCACTGGTTGGCACAGCGCGGGAAGTTGTCCAGCGAGGCGCTGCCGCCGCCGCACGCCAGCGCCGCGTAGTTGGCGCTGACCCAGCCACCCAGCGCGATCTGGGTGACCAGCACCGCCACGCCAATGCGCAGCAGCCACTTCAGCTTCGGCGCCTCGGCCAGGGTGATCGGCATGTGCGTGGCACGCCAGGCCATCCACACCAGCAGGCCGAACATCAGCATGCCGCCCAGCAGATGACCCATCACCACGATCGGCTTGAGCAGCAGGGTCACCGTCCACATGCCCAGCAGCGCCTGGAAGATCACCACCGCCAACGTCAGCAGCGCAGCGCGCGCCAGGTCGATGTTGCTCCAGCGCAGCGCCGCGATCAGCAGGATGGCCTCGCCGACCAGCGCCAGTGCGCTGGCGGTTCCATGCCAGCCCATCATGTACAGCGGTATGCCCGCGGCCACCAGCACGCAGGCGGTGACCACCGCCGTGCTTCCGAAACGCCGCTTGCGCGTGGCCAGCAGGGCCAGGGTCAGGATCTCGATGCCGAGCGCGCCGGCCAGGAAGCGGTGCACCTGCTCACGCCAGGCCTTGTGTGTTTCCAGCGGACGGATCTCCGCTGCCGGGTGGCCGATGGTCTCTTCCACGTGCTGCGGCCAGGTTGCCTGCCCATAGCAGGTCGGCCAGTCCGGGCAGCTCAGGCCGGCATCGGACAGGCGCACGAAGGCACCGAACATGATCGTGCTCGCGGTCATGATCATGGCGAACCACGCCAGGCGGTGGAAATTGCGGTGCAGCGCCGGACGCGCGGAAAGGCTCATCAAACGGGACTCACTTCAGTTTCAGCAACGTGGCCATGTCCTTGCGCAGACCGCCGAGATCGCTCCCGGGGGCATGACGCATGATCACGAAGCCGTTCGGATCGATCACGTAGACCGGCAGACCCGCCGGATCATCGACGCCAGGCAGCGCCGCGCGCAGGGCTGGCGACGGGGCCAGCGGCCGCAGCGCGGGCAGCGAGGCGATCGACGCCGGTGGCGTTCCCAGCCACAGGATCTCGACATTATCGGCGTTATGGCCGAACAGCTGCCACACCTTGCCCAGTCCCTGCGACAAAGTGACGCACTGCGCGTCGCAGGCTCCGGCCGGGGCCACCAACAGGCGCCATGTGCGCGCCTCGGGGTTCCAGGGGTAGGCCGCGCCATTGGCCAGCGTCGGCGGTTGCTGGCGCAGATCCACCGGCGGCTTCAGCAATTGCCCTGCATTGCGGTGCGCGGTTGGCTGCCAGCCGGAGAAACGCAGGAGGGCGGCCAGCGCCATCGCCCCGAAGAAAACGGCGAACAGCAGCACCAGGGTCCGGCGGCCGTTGCCGCGCGCCTGCGGGGAGGTAGCAGTGTTCATGCAGGGCATTTTCTCATGGTTGGGAAAGGGATGCCGGCCAGCGGCCGGCACTACCGGGCAACGGACCGTCTTCTGCGCCATTCCAGTACCAGCGCCACCACCAGCACGGTCAGCGCCAGCCCGAACCACTGCACGGCGTAACCCAGGTGGCGCTGCGGCGGCAGCGTGTTCGGCAGCAGGTCGAGATCGCGCTCATCGCCGAACGGCAGCGCCGGGTCCAGCCGCAGCACGCGCTCGGGCAACGATGGCAGGCCCAGTGCCGCAGCCAGGCCATCGGCGGGAAGGCGACTGGCCAGCCAGCGCCCTGCAACATCGGTGGTAGTGAACGCCGGCCCCAGCGCCAGCCCGGACGAAGGGGGCGGCGCCAACAGGCCTCGCACGGCCACCGGCGACGGCGGTGCCGGCACCACCGGCAACCTGCGGTCCGGCGGCAGCGCGCGCCAGCCAAGGTCCACCAGCAACAAGCTGCCCGCATCGCTGCGGAACGGACGATAGATCTTCACTCCGGCGCGGCCGTGGCGGGTCTGGTTGTCCAGCAGCACCACGCCCGGCAGGAAGCGACCGTGATCGGCCACGCCATGCAGCGCGCCCTGCGCCGCCAGCGCCTGCGCCAACGGCAGCGCCTGCGCCACGGCTGGCCCCTGTGCATCCAGCAACGCCTGCTTGGCCTGCATCCGCTGCAGCTGCCACAGCCCCAGCGCGGTGAATCCGGCCATCGCCAGCAACGCCATCAGCCAGCCGATCAGGCGCGTGTGCTGGCGCATCATGACAAGTCCGCGCAAACGCGGTCAGATAGGCACATCCACCCTGCCCTCGAGCCGCGCATGAGTGATTCGCTGAAGACCCTGCTGGTAATCGCGTTTCTGATCGTCATCGTCTGGAATCTGGGCGCCGGCCTGTATTACCTGCTGGTGGACCGCGGCCAGACCAAGCGCACGGTCAATGCACTGACCCGCCGCATCGGAGTGTCGGTGGCGTTGATCGTACTGGTGATCGTCAGCATCTACATGGGCTGGATCAAACCGCACGGCATCGGCGGCTGACGCCCCATCAGGCCAGGCAGCGCTGGCGGCTGACGCTGCCGACGCCTGCGCGGTCAAAGCACGTAGACGAACAGGAACAGCATCAGCCACACCACGTCGACGAAGTGCCAGTACCACGCGGCCGCTTCAAAGCCGAAATGGTTGTCGCGGGTGAAGTGTCCCTTCGCCGACCGCAGCCACATCACGATCAGCATGATCGTTCCCAGCAGCACGTGTGCGCCGTGGAAGCCGGTCAGCATGAAGAAGGTCGAACCGTAGATGCCCGAGCCGAGCGTCAGGTTCAATTCCTTGTAGGCGTGGATGTACTCCTCGGCCTGCAGGGTCAGGAAGCCCAAGCCGAGCAGCACGGTCAGGCCCAGCCAGATCAACAGCTGGCGGCGGTTGCCCGCCTTCAGCGCATGGTGGGCGATGGTCAGGGTCACGCCCGAGGTCAGCAGGATCAGCGTATTGATCAGCGGCAGGCCCCAGGCCGGGATCGTCTGGAACGCGCCACCGATCGCTGCCGGGCCATTGGTCGGCCAGCCGGCCGAGTAGCCCTGCCACAGCAGCTCGTTGGTCATCACCCCGCGCCCTTCGCCGCTCAACCACGACAGGCCGAGGTGGCGGGTGTAGAACAGGGCACCGAAGAAGGCACCGAAGAACATCACTTCGGAGAAGATGAACCAGACCATCCCCATCCGGAACGAACCATCCACCTGCCGGTTGTAGTTGCCTGCCTGCGACTCGCGCACCACATCGCTGAACCACCAGAACAGGGTCAGCACCAGCATCGCCACGCCGATGTAGAACGTCCAGCGGCCCCAGCTGGCGTCATTGAGCCAACTGGCCACGCCGACCATGGTCACCATCATCGCGATGGAACCGACGAACGGCCACTTGCTCTGGGCCGGGACGAAGTACACGTTGGCGTCGGTAGGTGTCTGGGCCATGGTCGGTATCCGGGTCAGGGAGCAGCGTGGGCGCCTTCCGACGTGGCGGCGGGCGCCAGCCGATCGGACAACGCATCGTTGCGGTAGAAGGTGTAGGACAAGGTGATCGTGCGGATTTCCGGCGGCAGGTCCGGATCGACGATGAAGCGCACCGGCATGTCACGCTTCTCGCCGGCCTGCAGGGTCTGCGCGGTGAAGCAGAAGCACTCGGTCTTGCTGAAGAACCCGGACGCGCGTGCCGGCGCCACCGACGGCACCGCGCTGCCGACCACGGCCTGCTGGCTGTCGTTGCGGGCGAAGTACAGCGCCTCGTTGAGCTCGCCAGGCACCACATCCATGGTCAGCTGCTCGGGATGGAACGACCACGGCAGCCGCGAATTGACGCCACCATCGAATTCCACCCGCACGGTGCGCTTGCCGGTGGCAGCACCGGTACTGGCTTCGCTGCCCGGGCCACGTTCCAGGCGCACGCCGAATACCTTCTCGCAGGCGATGCGATACAGCGGTACCAGCGAGAACGTCAGCAGGAACACCACCACCGCAACGCCGATCAGGCGCGGCAGGCCGGCGCTGCGTGACGGAGCGGTGGCCGGTGTTTCGCTCATCGACCGATCACGCCGCTGAGGATGAAGCCGACGTACACCAGCACGGCGATCGCGCCCACCCACAACGCGGTGCGCTTGGCGCGCTGGCGCTGCTCCGCATAAAGCGGCGCGGTGCCCGGCCGCAGGCCTGGCGATGCGCTTGCGGCCACGCGTGGCTCGGCTCTGGCCGGGGTGATCGGGCTCTCGTTATGCATGCACCACCTCAATGACCGATATCGTCGTGGGCCAGGTCACCCGGGCGGATGGTCGGCGGCGTGGTGAAGGTGTGCGCCGGTGCCGGCGACGGCAGCGTCCACTCCAGACCGCGCGCGCCTTCCCAGGAGCGGGCCTCGGCCTTCTCGCCATTGCGCAGCGAGGACAGCAGGATCGCAGCCATCATGAACGGCGTGGCGAACATGCCGAACGCACCGATCGAGCTGATCAGGTTCCAGTCGGCGAACGCCACCGAGTAATCGGGGATGCGGCGCGGCATGCCGGCCAGGCCCAGGAAATGCTGCGGGAAGAACAGCAGGTTGACGAACACGATCGACCACCAGAAGTGCACCTTGGCCCACTTCTCGCTGTACATGCGCCCGGTCCACTTCGGCCACCAGTAGTACACCGCCGCGATCAGCGCGAACACCGCGCCGGTCACCAGCACGTAGTGGAAGTGGGCGACCACGAAGTAGGTGTCGTGATACTGGAAGTCGGCGGCCACGATCGCCAGCATCAGTCCGGAGAACCCGCCGATGGTGAACAGGATGACGAACGCCACCGACCACAGCATGGGGGCTTCGAACGTGAGCGAGCCGCGCCACATCGTGCTGACCCAGTTGAACACCTTCACCCCGGTCGGGATCGAGATCAGCATGGTGGCGAACATGAAGTAGATCTCACCGCCCAGCGGCATGCCCACGGTGAACATGTGGTGGGCCCAGACGATGAACGACAGGAACGCGATCGCCGCAGTGGCGTAGACCATCGCCTGGTAGCCGAACAGCGGCTTGCGGCTGAAGGTCGGGATGATCTCGCTGACCACGCCGAAGGCGGGCAGGATCATGATGTAGACCTCGGGATGGCCGAAGAACCAGAAGATGTGCTGGAACATCACCGGGTCACCACCACCGGCCGCATTGAAGAAGCTGGTGCCGAAGAACTTGTCGGTCAGCAGCATCGTCACCGCACCGGCCAGCACCGGCATCACCGCGATCAGCAGGAACGCGGTGATCAGCCAGGCCCAGCAGAAGATCGGCATCTTCAGCAGATCGATGCCGGGCGCGCGCATGTTCAGCACCGTGGCGATGATGTTGATCGCGCCCATGATCGAACTGATGCCGGCCACGTGGATGGCGAACACGGTGAACGCCACGTTGTAGCCGCCCTGCAGCGACAGCGGCGGGTACAGCGTCCAGCCACCGGCCGGCGCGCCACCGGGCAGCAGGAAGGTCAGCAGCAGCAGGCTGAAGGCCACCGGCAACAGCCAGAACGACCAGTTGTTCATGCGCGGCAGCGCCATGTCCGGCGCGCCGATCTGCAGTGGGATCATCCAGTTGGCCAGGCCGACGAAGGCCGGCATCACCCCGCCGAAGATCATCACCAGCGCGTGCACGGTGGTCAGCTGGTTGAAGATTTCCGGACGGATGTACTGGATGCCGGGCTGGGCCAGTTCCAGCCGGATCAGCACGCTCATGAACGCGCCGATGACGAACATGATGAAGCTGAAACCCAGGTACAGCGTGCCGATGTCCTTGTGGTTGGTCGAGAAGAACCAACGCTCGAAGAAGCTCTGCGGGTGATGGTGATCGTCGTGCCCAACTGCCGAGTGCGCCATTGCAAAACACCTCTCAGGATCGGTTGTCGCCGCAGCCGCGATACGGCCGCGGGCAGTTACATCAGGCTCCGCTGGCCGCCGCCGCAGGCGTGTTGCCGGCCTCGGCGGCTGCCGGTGCCGCCGGCTGCGCCGGCGTTTCACTGGCAGGTGCGGTGGGTTCGGCGGGCGCGGCAGGGGCTGCCGGTGCAGGCGCCGGTTTGCGCTGCGCCAGCCACTGCTTGAATTCTTCCTTGGACACCGCCTCGACCACGATCGGCATGAAGCCATGGTCCTTGCCGCACAGCTCCGCGCACTGGCCGCGGTAGACACCGGGCTGCTCGATGCTGGTCCAGGCTTCGTTGATGAAGCCGGGAATGGCGTCCTGTTTCCAGCCCAGCGCCGGCACCCACCAAGCGTGGATCACATCGTCGGAGGTGATGACGAAGCGCACCTTGGTGTCCACCGGCAGCACCAGCCGGTTGTCGACATCCAGCAGGTAGTGCGGATGGCTCTCGCGGGTCGGTACCTTGCCACTCTGCCGCATGCGGTCGGACTCGCGGTCCAGGCGGCTGGTGAAGGTCACGTTCTCGCCCAGGTACTCGTACTTCCACATCCACTGGTAGCCGGTGACCTTGACCGTCATCTCGGCATCGCGGGTGTCGTACATCTTGATCAGGTTGGCCGTTGCCGGCCACGCCATCACCACCAGGATGATCACCGGGATCACCGTCCAGATGACTTCGGCCTTGGTGTTGTGGCTGAAGGTGGCAGCGACCGCGCCCTTGGACTTGCGGAACTTGAACATCGCGTAGGCCATCGCGCCGAACACGATCACGCCGATCACCGTACAGACGATCAGCGAAAGGTTGTTCGATTCCCAGGCCAGGCGCGAGGTCTGGGTCACCCCCTTGCCCATGTTCAACTGCCACGGTTTTGGATCGGCCGCCTGGGCCAGCGCCGTCCCCGGCATCGACAGCAGGGCCCCCATCGCGGCGGCCATTGCAACGCACTTCGTGCCCCACCCTCTGCTTTGCTTCATTGCCTAGACCCTTAGCGTCGTCGGTTGCCGCCATCGCTGGCGGCGAGCAAATCTTCAAGCGTTTCAACAAGCGTTTGACGTTCGGCCGGCGCGAGGAAACTCCCCACCTCCACCTGCCGGCCGCTGGATGCCAGCCGGACCCTCTGGTCGTCGGTGAGCAGGCGCACCCAGTGCGGATGAGCCCGGAACACCGGCGATCCACCGGGCACGGGGATGACCTCCACGCACGCCGGCACTACCCGGATTTCCTCCTGCCGTTCACCACTGCGCCACAACGCGCGCAACGCAGCTGCCAGCAACAGGCTGTACAGCAGCGCGAACAGGGGGGCGAATGCATTGCCGGCCACCCACCCGAAGGCGGACACCAGCCACATCACTCCCGACAACACAGCAAACAACAGGACGAACTGCCGGGCATCGAGCGCCCGTGGGGGACGCAGTCGCAGCTGCGTACCTGACCCATCCGGAGCTGTAAGCACCTCGATCATGTCGCAACCGCGTTCCTGCCGCGGGAAACGTCTCGATGGTAGCCCTGCCCTCTCGCCGGTAGCAAGGGTGCATTCACACTTTTTCCGATGCTGCAATACAGCATGGACCCAGCGGAACGAATGACGAATTCGGCACAAAAGGGCCCGACTTTGCTGAACACGCTGAATCCACCACCGCTAGGGGCTATCAGCATTCATGAAGGTGGCTGCGCGGGCCTTCCTGAAGTCGAAAAAATGATTAAAATCGCCAAGTTTTCCACTGGCCGGACCGGCATGAACGCACCCTCCTCTCCCATTGCCGCCAGCGACGCCCCGCGTCACTCGGCGCTGCTGTCGCCGGAACTGCCGGCGTCCCCCAACCCGTTCCGCCAGGCCATTACCGATGGTTGGCTGAAGGACGAGGCCAGCCATGTGCGCGAACTGCTGGCGCAGGCGCGCCTGCCGGCCGACGAGCAGGCCAAGGTGCAGGCGCTGGCCGCCGACCTGGTCGCCCGGGTGCGTGTGCGCGCCAAGGACCAGGGCGCGATCGAAGCCTTCATGCGCCAGTACGACCTGGGCAGCGAGGAAGGCGTGCTGCTGATGTGCGTGGCCGAGGCGCTGCTGCGCATTCCGGACCAGGAGACCGCCGACAAGCTGATCCGCGACAAGCTGGCCGATGCCGACTGGGAAAAACACCTGGGCGGCAGCGACTCGGTGCTGGTCAACGCCTCCACCTGGGGCCTGATGCTGACCGGCAAGCTGGTGCAGATGAACGACGCCACCCGCGCCGATGCACCCAGCGCGTTCAAGCGCCTGGTCGGCCGCGTCGGTGAGCCGGTGGTACGCCTGGCCGTGCGCCAGGCGATGAAGATCATGGGCCACCAGTTCGTCATGGGCCGCACCATCGGCGAAGCGCTGGCACGCTCGCACAAGGGCGACAGCGCCAGCTATCGCTACTCGTTCGACATGCTCGGCGAAGGCGCGCTGACCATGAAGGACGCCCTGCGTTACCTGGAAGACTACCGTCGTGCGATCCACGCCATCGGTGGTGACCACAAGGCGCGCGGTGGCCGTGCCGATAGCGACGTCAACAACGCACCGGGCATCTCGATCAAGCTGTCGGCGCTGTACCCGCGCTACGAGCACGCCAAGCGCGCGCGCGTGCTGAAGGACTTGGTGCCCGGCGTGCTGGAACTGGCGCAGCTGGCCAAGAGCTACGGCATCGGCTGCACCGTCGACGCCGAAGAGTCCGATCGCCTGGAACTGTCGCTGGACATCATCGAGCAGGTGTTCTGCGATGCCTCGCTGGCCGGCTGGGATGGCTTCGGCGTGGTCGTGCAGGCTTACCAGAAGCGTACGCCGTACACGATCGACCACCTGGCCGACATGGCGCGTCGCGCCGGTCGTCGCCTGCAGGTGCGCCTGGTCAAGGGTGCCTACTGGGACGCCGAGATCAAGCGCGCGCAGATCGAAGGCTATGCCGGCTACCCGGTGTTCACCCGCAAGCAGAACACCGACGTGTCCTATCTGGCGTGTGCCAAGCGTCTGTTTACCCATGCCGACGCGATCTACCCGATGTTCGCCACGCACAACGCACACACCATCGCCGCAGTGCGCAGCATCGCCAACGGTGGCGTCTACGAGCACCAGAAGCTGCACGGCATGGGTGATGACCTGTACGCCGAAGTAGTGCCGGCCGATCGCCTTGGCCTGCCCTGCCGCGTGTACGCGCCGGTCGGTTCGCATGAAGACCTGCTGCCGTACCTGGTGCGTCGCCTGCTGGAAAACGGCGCCAACTCCAGCTTCGTCAACCGCATCACCGACGAGCGCGTGCCGATCGCCGACCTGGTCCGCGATCCGGTTGAGATGGTGTCCTCGTTCGAATCGATTCCGCATCCCAAGATCCCGCTGCCGGTTGACCTGCTGCGCAGCCAGAACCACGACAGGAAGAATTCCATGGGCGCCAACCTCGCCAACGACAACGAACTGCGCGCCTTGGCCGAGCAGCTCAACGCTGCAGTGAAGCCTTGGCAGGCCGCACCGCTGGTGCCGGGCGCGAACCCGACCGGTGCCTCGCTGCCGGTGACCAACCCGGCCGACACCCGTGAAGTGGTCGGCCAGTGGCAGGCGGCCGATGCCGCCACCGTGCAGAAGGCGCTGGCCAATGCCGTGGCCGCACAGCCGGCCTGGAACCGCACCCCGGCCGCCAGCCGCGCCGCCATCCTCGAGCACGCCGCCGACCAGCTGGAAGCGCGCATGCCCGAATTCATGGCGCTGTGCGTGAAGGAAGCCGGCAAGAGCCTGCCCGACGGCATCGCCGAAGTACGCGAAGCCGTGGACTTCCTGCGCTACTACGCCAAGCAGGCACGCGAGCAGTTCAGTCACGCCGAGAAGCTGCCCAGCCCGACCGGCGAATCCAACGAACTGCAGCTGCATGGCCGCGGCGTGTTCGTCTGCATCAGCCCGTGGAACTTCCCGCTGGCGATCTTCCTGGGCCAGGTGGCTGCCGCACTGGCCGCCGGCAACAGCGTGATCGCCAAGCCGGCCGAGCAGACCAACCTGATCGGCTACTACGCAGTGAAGCTGCTGCACGATGCCGGCGTGCCGGCTGACGTGGTGCAGTACCTGCCGGGCGATGGCGCTACCGTCGGCGCCACGCTGACCGCCGACCCGCGCGTGGCCGGTGTGGCCTTCACCGGCTCCACCGACACCGCCCGTGCGATCAACCGCGCGATGGCCGCACGCGATGCCGCCATCGGCGTGCTGATCGCCGAGACCGGCGGCCAGAACGCCTTCATCGCCGACTCCTCGGCGCTGCCGGAACAGCTGGTCAAGGACGCCATCGGTTCGGCCTTCACCTCGGCCGGCCAGCGCTGCTCGGCCGCGCGCGTGCTGTTCGTGCAGGACGACATCGCCGACAAGGTGATGACCATGCTGGCCGGTGCGATGAAGGAACTGAAGGTCGGCAACCCCGGTCTGCTGTCCACCGACGTCGGCCCGGTGATCGACGCCGATGCACTGAAGATCCTGCAGGACCACGCCGTGCGCATGGACCGCGAAGCGCGCCTGATCGCTGCGGCGGAACTGTCCGCCGAAGCGGCCAACGGCACCTTCTTCGCACCGCGTGCGTACGAACTGAAAGACCTGGGCCAGCTGCAGAAGGAAATCTTCGGGCCGGTGCTGCACGTGATCCGCTGGAAGGGCGACCAGCTCGACGCGGTGATCGACCAGATCAACGCCACCGGCTATGGCCTGACCCTGGGTGTGCATTCGCGCATCGACGAAACCGTCGACCGCATCAGCAACGGCGTCCACGTCGGCAACGTCTACGTCAACCGCAACCAGATCGGTGCGGTGGTCGGCGTGCAGCCGTTCGGCGGCCAGGGCCTGTCCGGCACCGGCCCCAAGGCCGGCGGCCCGCACTACCTGCTGCGCTTCGCCACCGAAAAGACGGTGACGGTGAACACCACCGCTGCCGGCGGCAATGCCTCGCTGCTGACCCTGGGCGACTGATCCCAGGCGTCATGCAGTAAACGAAAAACCCCGCGAAAGCGGGGTTTTTTCATGTTGGGCGGATGCGGGCCTGCCAGCCCCTGGCAACTCATTCCGCCAGCACACTGAACCGGTTGTCCGCACGCCTCGCCAACTCCTCCAGCACCCGCGCGATACGCATCTCCAGGTCGCCTTCCAGCAGCACGTACGCCACTCCTCGCGCCAGCAACTGCTGCAGATACCACGCGTGTTGGCGCATGCGGAACTCCTCGCCCACACGCGTCCCATCCTGCTCGAACGGGATATCCGGGGCGCACAGGAACAACAGGTCGTACGCACGCGCCGCGGCCCGCTGCAGTGGTTCGGGTGCAGTGCCGAACATCCAGCCGCTGTAGCCCAGCGTCACCAACGGCGTGGTATCGCAGAACACCCAGCGATGCGCATGTTGCGCAGCCTGGTGCTCGTGCTGCGGCTGGGTCGCAGCGATACGCAGCAGATCCTGCGCCTGCAGCTCGCCGCCCTGCTGCTCCCACAACGTACGCCCGAACTCCGGCACCCATGCCGTACCCAGGCGTTCGGCCAGCACCCGCGCCAGCGTGCTCTTGCCCGTGGACTCACCGCCGATGAAGGCCACCCGTTGCACATGGTCGGCATAGACCGACCGGCTCAGGCCCTGTCGATGCGCATGCGGATCGGCGCGCAGTTCGGTACCACTGGCCTGACCGATGTCGGTCGAACGCTCCAGCCGATGGTGCTGCACCGGCGCATTGAAATGCTGCGCCAGGGCTGCAGCGAAACCATCGCCGTAGTCTTCACCGGTGAAAACAGCCTGCACCGGTCCGCTAAGCAGCGCCACGCACAGCCATGCGGTGAACGCGCGTTGCACCTGCTCACTGTCCTTTTCCTGCGGCAGCGCACGTACGGGAATGCCCTGTTGCCTGCACAACGCCGCCAGCCGCGCATCATCCAGCACCGCCACCGTCGCCTGCGGAAAGCGCGCGCGCAGCCAGCGCTCGCGGCGCTCTGCGCTGTAGCCGGCAAAGCCCGGCTGCGACCAGCCGATCACCAGCAGCTGGGTGCAGCGGGCAGAAGCAAATTCGATCAGGCGCTCGTGGCCGAGGTGGAGCGGGCAGAACTTGCCGACCACCAACCCGCGCGGTACCCGCTCAGGCAATGCCATCGGCCGCCCTGCCCGTATCCGCTTCGGCGCGCATCAGGTGCCGCCAGTGACGCAGCGCCACCAGCGCGTTGATCCAGAAACCGACGTACAGGATCGAGGTCAGGTGCAGCCCGCGGCTGTAGTACAGCGGCACCGCGATGGTGTTGACCAGCAGCCACACCCACCACGATTCCAGCTTGCGCCGCATCATCAGGATCTGTGCGATCACGCTCAGCACCAGCACCGCCGAGTCGATGTAGGGCGCATACGCATTGGTCAGCCGGGTCAGCATCCAGCCGTAACCGAAGGTCGCCAGCACCGCCAACGGCAGCAGCCAGCTCCACGCGCGTGCTGGCAAGCGGGTGATGGGCAACGGCGCGCCATGGTCACCACGCAGCCACTGCCACCAGCCGAACACGCTGATGACCACGAAGAAGAACTGCAGGACCATGTCCGCGTACAGGTGCGAGCGCTCGAACACCGCGGCGAACAACGCGCAGCCGACGATGCCCAGCCACCACGTATGCACGTTGTTGCGGCCGGCCAGCAGTATCGAGCCGGCAACGGCGATGTTGGCAGCCAGCTCCAGCTGGAAATTCGGATCGGACAGGTTCATCGCGCTATTGTCGCGGATCCACGACGTGCGTGGATGGCTCCAGTAGATCCACGCCATGCGTGGATGCAGATCCCCGGAAAAAAGAAAGCCCCGCTTGCGCGGGGCCTCCTCCTTCGTACTGCTTCAGGCAATCGCCGGAATCAGAACTTGTACTGCATCGACGCAGCCAGCACGTCGCCGGTGACCTTGTACTTGCCGACAACGTTGTTGGCGGTAGCGGAGGTCGAGTTGATGTTCGGATCCTTGGTGAACAGGTGGGTGTAGCCCACGCTGTATTCCATCTTCTCCGACGGCGCCCAGGTCAGGCCCAGCGACAGCCACTTGCGGGTGGTATCCGGCACGCGGACGTCACGGTGGGCGTCGGTGGTCGGGGTCTGGTCATAGGCCAGACCGCCACGCAGGGTCAGCTGCTCGTTCAGACGGTACTCGGTACCGATCGAAGCGAAGGTGGTGTCGCGGTAGTGGAACGGCAGCACGCTGTCGGGCTGGTTGGAGTCGTAGTCGACGCGCACTTCGTCGAACTTGCTCCATGCGGTGCGCGACACGTCGGCCATGATCTTCCACTGGTCATTCACGCGGTGCGTGAAGCTGACGGTGGCGCTGGCCGGCAGGGTGATGGTCGCGCGGCCGTTGCTGTCGACGAAGGTGCCCGGGGCAGCCTGCGCAAGGAACGCGGCAGCAGCCGGGGTCATGGTGAAGTCGGCCTTGCCGTCGGTGATCTTGTGTTCGACTTCCGAGCGGTAGCTGAAGGCGATGTTGGTGCCTTCCACCGGGCTGACGGTCATGCCCAGGGTGTAGCCGACGGACACTTCGTCGCCCTTGATGCGCAGGTAACCATCAGCGGTACCCGGCGAGAAGCCGAGCTGTGCGGCCTGGCGGCCAGCGGCCTGGGCAGCGGCCTGGGCCTGTGCCGGGGTGCGGCCAGCGGCCAGTGCAGCGGCGGCAGCGCGTTGCTGGGCGCTGGCGTTGATGGCGGTACCGCCGTCAACGGCGCTGGTCAGGTCGACATTCAGGCGCTCGGCGAACACCGACGCACCGAACGACAGGTACGGGTTGACGTCGTAGGAGAAGGCCGCACCCAGGTCGATGGCCTGCAGTTCGGTCTTGACGCCGTTGTAGCGGCCGACCCAGTCACGGTCGTATTCGGTCTTGAAGCCGAACGGCACGGTCAGCGACACGCCGAAGTGCATGTTGTCCTTCTCGCCGAACGGCACGTGGAAGTACGCGGCCGGAACCGGAGCGATCATGCCGGCGTCGCCGCCGTTGCCGCCGGAAATCGGAGCGCCGTTGGCATAGCGGCCTTCGCCGCGGAACTTGGCGCCGAAGCTGATGGCGCTGACGTCACCCTGGATCTGGGTGCCTTCCAGCAGGCGCATCGAGGCCGGGTTGGTGGCGACCACCGAGGCATCGCCTTCGGCAGAGGTGGAACCAGCGAAGGCGCGGCCCAGGCCCTTGGCGCTGTTTTCCTTCAGCTGGAAGGCGGCGGCATTGGCGTCGGCGGCGGCCAGCGCACCGGCAACGCCGACGGCCAGCAGGGTCAGGCGGGCAATGGTAGAAGCAGTTTGCATCGTAGTTCTCTCTCCGGTAAGCGGTGATGGTGCTCTAAGTGCGCCTGCGCCCGACAGGCCGGATGGCCTTTCGAAGCGCGCCGGATTCCCCTCCCGACATACGACGCCGTATGCGAGTATTACCCAGAGCCGTTAATGAAACAATAACAGCGCTGGCGCATTCTTCGTCGCAAAAGCTGAACAGGCTCCTTCCCCGCCAAAAGCGCCCGCACGCTAGGCTAGTGCCATGTTTGTCTCCCTCCCCTCGCGCAAGAAGGCGACCCTGCGCTGGGCTACACCCGTGCTGTTTGCGGCACTGTGGCTGGCATTCCTGTGGTCGATCTCGCGCCCGGACGATGCCCGTGGAAGCCTGTGGCTGGACTGGGGCGCCCTGTCCACCGGCCTGACCCACCCGCTGGACTGGTGGGCAACGCTGCAGGACGGCAGCGTGCTGCGCCTGTTCACCGCCCTGTTCCTGCACGCTGACTGGTCGCACCTGCTGGGCAACCTGGTGTTCCTGCTGATCTTCGGCCTGCCCGCCGAGCGGGTGCTGGGCCCGTGGCGGTTGCTGCTGCTGTTCCTGGTGGGCGGGGCGATCTCCAACCTGGTCGCGATCTACACCATGGGCAGCCCGGACCAGATCATCATCGGCGCCAGCGGTGCGGTGTCGGCGCTGATCGGTGCCTATCTGGCACTGTTCCCCGGCGCGCGCCTGGGCGTGGTGATCCCGCTGGGGCTGTTCCTGGAGTTCGTGCGCGCCCCTGCCTATCTTCTGATCGGTGTGTGGGCGGCGCTGCAGGTGGTGTTCGCCTACATCGGCCCGACCTTCGGCATGGTCGCCTGGTGGGCGCACATCGGGGGCTTCGTGTTCGGCGTGGTGTACGGCATGTACGTGCGCGCGGCGATCGCGCGGCGTCTGCGCAAGCGGCACGGGTTCTAGCGTCCGCTTGCTGCAATCTGCGAAACGCCCGAGCCATGCTCGGGCGGTGTCCGCACATCAGTCGAGCATGGCTCGACGCTACGCAATCAAGGCTTGGCCGGGATCTCTGCAGGCTTGGCTTCGGGCTTGGCTTCGGGCTTGGCTTCGGGCTTGGCTTCCGGCTTCGCTTCAGCTTTGGGCTCCGCCTTCGGTGCAGGCTTGGCGGCGGCCTTTGCTGCCCTGTCCGCTTCGGCCTTCGCAGCTTCTGCCTTCAAGCGCGCCGCAACCGAACCCGGGTTCTTCAGTTCGGCCAGTGCATCGTTGATCGGGCCATCGCCCGGCAACACGGCGCCTGCGTGGTAGCCCTCGGTGCCTTCCTCATCACCGCGCAGGTGGCCCGGCAGCGTCGCCTCACTGTAGTCACTCAGGCTGGCCGGCAATGCCTCGTCTTCCGGACGCGGTGCTGCCTTCAGTTCCACTTCCGGCACGATACCGGTGGCCTGGATCGATTTACCGCTGGGTGTGTAGTAGCGCGCCGTGGTCAGCTTCACCGAATCGCCGTTGTCCAGCGGCAGCACAGTCTGCACCGAGCCCTTGCCGAAGGTGCGGCTGCCGATCACGCGCGCGCGCTTGTTGTCGCGCAGTGCGCCGGCCAGCACTTCCGATGCACTGGCCGAACCGGCATCGACCAATACCACCACTGGCGCGCCCTTCAGCAGGTCGCCCGGGGTTGCGTCGAAGCGTGCATCGCTGATGCTGATGCGGCCGCGGGTGCTGACGATGTTGCCCTTGTCGAGCAGATCATCGGCCACCTGCACCGCAGCGGTCAGCAGACCACCCGGATTGCTGCGCAGATCCAGCACCAGCCCCTTGAGGTTGCCGCCGGACTGCTTCTGCAGCTGCTGCAGGTGCTTCTGGAAATCAGAGCCGGTGTCGGCCTGGAACGTGCTCAGGCGGATGTAGCCATAACCCGGTTCCAGCAGGCGGCTGCGCACGCTGGTCACGCGGATCGTCTGCCGGGTCAGGCTGACGTCGAAGGGCTTGGGCTTGCCGTCGCGGACGATGGTCAGCACCACCTTGCTGCCCGCCGGGCCGCGCAGTGGTTCGCTGGCGTCGATCGCGCTGATCGGCTTGCCATCGATGGCGATGATCAGATCGCCGGCGAGGATGCCGGCCTTGGCCGCCGGCGTGTCGTCGATCGGCGAGATCACCTTCATGCTGGCGTTGTCCGGCTGCTGCTGCAGCTCCACGCCGATGCCTTCATAGGCGCCATTGGCCTGTTCGTCGAACGCCTCGGCATCTTCCTTGTTGAAGTAGGTGCTGTGCGGATCGAGGTCGAGCAGCAGGCCACGCACAGCCGACTGCATCAGCTTGTTGTCATCGACCGGATCGACGTAGGCCGCGCGCACCGCGTTGTAGACGGCCACGAAGCGCCGGATATCGTCCAGCGGCACCTTCGAGGTCACCGCCTCCTCGCTGCTCGCCGCCTTCCCGGGAGTTTCCTTCAACGGGACGGGGGCGGTCTGCTGTGCCCAGGACAGGGCCGGCAACAGAGCCAGCAAGAGGGTGGCGGTACGGGCTGCGCGCATGGATCACTCCTGTCGACGATGGCATCGTGCCCAAGGCACATGCACCGATTATGCGCGAAGCGTGGCTAAATTCCCGTTGAATCCGCCCTGCTGCGGCCAGGCGGAATTCAGCGCCGCTGCAGCCAGCTGTCCGGATTGACCGGTTGCCCGCCGCGGCGCAGTTCGAAGTACAGCGCCGTCACGCCCTGGCCACCGGAGTTGCCGACCTTGGCCACTGCATCGCCACGGCTGACCCGCGCACCGGCATCCTTCAGCAGGGTGTCGTTGTGCGCGTACAGGCTCATGTAGCCGTTGCCATGGTCGACGATCAGGATCATGCCGTAGCCGGTCATCCAATCGGAGAACACCACCGTACCGTCGGCCACGGCGGTGACGGTGCTTCCGGCGGGGGCGCCGATCAACACGCCACTGCTGGTACGGCCATCCGGCAGCTTGCCGCCATAGCGGGCCAGCAGATTGCCCGACAGTGGCCAGCCCAGGCCACCCACCTTGGGCGCTGGTGCCGACGCCACGGCCGGCGGGATCTTGGTTGCCGGTGCCGGACGGCCTTCGGCCTTGGCCTGGCGTGCGGCCTTTTCGGCAGCGGCCTTCTCCGCAGCGGCCTTGCGGGCGGCGGCACGGCGCTCGGCCTCGGCACGGGCCGCGGCAGCGCGCAGGTTGGCCAGCAGGGTTTCCAGCGCCTTGGCGTCCTGGCCCAGTGCCTGTTCCTTCTCGCGCTTGTCCTTGAAGCGCTCTTCCAGCGAAGCGACGGTCTGCGCACGCTCGCGACGGTCCGACGCGAGCGTGGCGACCTGCTGCTTCTGGTCGCGGTGAGTGCCCTGCAACTGCTGTTGGCGCTGGGCGATCTGTGCCTGCAGCGTCTCCAGTTCCTTGAGGTCGGCCGTCAGCGTGGTGATACGCTGCGCGCGCTCGCGCTGCAGGTAGCGGTGATAGGCCAGCGCACGGTTGGCATCGGCCACCGTGTCCTGCGAAAGCAGCAGCTTCAACGGCGCGTGGTTGCCAAGCTGGTAGGCCGCACGCAGCAGTCCGGCCAGTTCGCGATTCTGCTTTTCCAGGTTGGACTGCAGTGCATTGCGCCGCTGTTCGGCCTGGGCCAGCGCCTGGGTCTGCTCGCGCAGCGCCGATTCGGTCTGGGCCAGCGCACGACCACTGCGTGCCACCTTTTCATCGGCCTCGCGCAGCTGCTGCGACGCCTGTCCGCGCTGGCCCTCGATCTGCCGGCGCTCCTGCGCCACGCCCTTCAGTTCGGTGCGCAGCTTCTGCAGCTTGCGCTCGGCCTCGCGGGCCGAAGAGGTCTGCGCCGCACCCGGCAATGGCAGCGCCAGGGCCAGCGCCATTCCCAGCAACAGGCAACGTCCACCGCGCAGGGTGGCGATGTGATGCCGGCGTGAGGGGAAGACGTTGTTGCGCAAGGGCTTTCCAGTGACTTCAGGCAGATGCGGAGACGTGCAGGGAATGGTGACATCTCCGCACGCGGCCTGCCAGCCGCACAACAACGAGGTTCCCATGAAAGCTCTCTCCATTCCGCTGCTGTTGAGCATTGCGCTGGCCAGTGGCCCGGCCTGGGCCCAGGCAGACGTGAGCAAGGTCAACGGCAGCATCAGCGCCGATCCGGGCCAGCGCTACGGCAAGCTGGACACCGTCAATGGTGGCATCCGTGTCGGCGAAGGCGTGGAAACCGGCAGCATCGACACCGTCAACGGCGGCGTCAAGGTCGCCGATCGTGCGCGCACGGGCAGCATCGAGACCGTCAACGGCGGCATCCGCCTGGGTCGCGAAGTGACGGCCCACGGCGATGTCAGCACGGTCAACGGCAGCGTCTTCAGCGACCAGGGCAGCCAGATCGAAGGCGGCGTGGAAACCGTCAACGGTGGTATCGGCCTGGTCGGCAGCCGCGTGCGCAAGGACGTGGAGACCGTCAACGGCGACATCACCGTCGGCATCGGCTCACAGGTCGGCGGTGGCGTGCATGTGCGCAAGCCGAACTTCAGTGTCTCGCTGACGGCCAGTCGCAAGCCGCGGGTCATCATCGGGCCGAATGCCGTGGTCAACGGCAGCCTGCTGTTCGAGCGCGAGGTGGTGCTGTACGTCCACCGCAGTGCGCGCATCGGCCCGGTCACCGGCGCCGATCCGATCCCCTTCGATACCGATACCGCCCCGGCCGACTGAGCCTGCGGCTTGGGCGATACTCCCCGCTACCGGTCGCGCGTGCTGCGTGGCCGTCCCTTGTGTTTCCAGGAACCGATGATGCCCCGCAAACTCCTCCTGTGCCTGGCCGCCGCGGCCGCGCTCAGCGCCTGCAAAGGCGAAGACACCCCGGCTCCGGCGCCCAGCGTCGACAGCGCCGCCAAGCCGGCCACGCACACCTTCTCAGCGGCGATCAACGCCGCCGACTTCGCCGAGATGGTGAAGACCCTGGCCTCTGACGAGTTCGAAGGCCGCTCGCCCGGCAGCAAGGGCGAAGAACTGACGGTCAACTACATCCGCGACCAGATGCAGCGCATCGGCCTGCAGCCCGGCAACGGCGACAGCTGGTTCCAGGACGTGCCGATGACCGAGACCACGGCCGATGAATCGACCGTGCTCACCCTCACCCAGGGCGGCAAGACCCGCGAACTGAAGTTCGGCACCGACATGGTGGTGGGCACCCGTACCGGCCAGACAGAAGTGAAGGTCGATGCCAGCGACCTCGTCTTCGTCGGCTACGGCGTGGATGCGCCGGAGCAGAAGTGGAACGATTACGCCGGCCAGGACTGGAAGGGCAAGACGGTGGTCATGTTCGTCAACGACCCAGGCTTCCATGTCGATGACGAAAAGCTGTTCGACGGCAAGCGCATGACCTACTACGGCCGCTGGACCTACAAGTTCGAGGAAGCTGCGCGCAAGGGAGCTGCTGCCGCGCTGATCGTGCATGACACCGCAGGCGCTTCGTACGGCTGGGACGTGGTGAAGAACTCCTGGACCGGCCCGCAGTACGACCTGCCGGCCAAGGACGATGCGGAGCCGCGCCTGCCGGTACAGGGCTGGTTGAGCGCCGACGCGGCCAAGGCCCTGTTCGCCGGCGCCGGGCTGGATCTGGACCGGGCCTACAAGGACGCCAGCAAGCCCGGCTTCAAGCCGGTACCGCTGAAGGCAACCGCTTCGGTGGACCTGAAAAGCAAGGTCGCGCAGAAGCAGTCGCGCAACGTGGTGGGCGTGCTGCCTGGCAGCAAGCGTGCCGACGAGGCCGTGCTGTACATGGCGCACTGGGATCACCTCGGCAAGCACGAGGGCGAACAGGGCGACAACATCTACAACGGTGCCGTCGACAACGCGACCGGCGTGGCCGGCATCCTTGAGGTGGCCGAAGCGATGGCCCATCAGGAACCGAAGCCGGAACGTTCGGTGGCGTTCCTGGCGGTGACCCTGGAAGAATCCGGCCTGCTGGGTTCGAAGTACTACGTCGCCCACCCGACCTTCCCGCTGGACAAGATCGCTGGTGTCATCAACATCGATGCGATGTCGGTGGCCGGTCGTGCCAAGGACGTGACGGTGACCGGCTTCGGCAGTTCGGAGCTGGAAGACATCCTCAAGCCGCTGGCTGCAGCCCAGGATCGCACCCTGCACGGCGAGACCTCGGTGCAGAGCGGCTTCTACTTCCGTTCGGATCACTTCAACTTCGCCAAGGCGGGTGTGCCGGCGCTGTACGCCGACGGCGGTGAGGACCTGCGCGACGGCGGTGTCGAGGCTGGCCGCAAGGCGGCCGCCGACTACGGTTCCAACCGTTACCACGGCCCGAAGGACGAGTATGACCCGGCCACCTGGAAGCTGGATGGCACGGTCGAGGACCTGCAGCTGATGTATGGCGTCGGCAAGGAACTGGCCGGCGGCGATCGTTGGCCCAACTGGTACGAAGGCAATCCGTTCAAGGCTGCCCGCGACACGATGATGAAGGCCAAGGCACCGGCCGCTGCGGCGAAGTAAGTCCCCCAGCCGTTGAGTTCCAAAGAAGGCGGCGCCCTTGGGCGCCGCTTTTTTGTGCGTGAGTGCTGGGACCCGGTAGTGCCGGCCGCTGGCCGGCTGGCACGTGCAGCCGCGTGATGTTCATGAGGTTGCCGGCCACCGGCCGGCACTACCTTCGGTTTCTCGCGCGCAAAAAAAAACCCCGCTGCGTGAGCAGCGGGGTTTTTGGATGTAAACCCTGGCGATGACCTACTCTCGCATGGCTTAGGCCACACTACCATCGGCGCAGCTACGTTTCACTTCCGAGTTCGGGATGGGATCGGGTGGTTCCATAGCGCTAATTTCACCAGGGAGACGGTTGCAGCAGCGCTTGCAGCGCCAGCTCGCGTACTTGCCCTTGGGGCGGAAGGAACTCAAAAAAGCAGAGCCTTCACTTAATAGAAAAAACCCCGCTGCGTGAGCAGCGGGGTTTTTGGGTATAAACCCTGGCGATGACCTACTCTCGCATGGCTTAGGCCACACTACCATCGGCGCAGCTACGTTTCACTTCCGAGTTCGGGATGGGATCGGGTGGTTCCATAGCGCTAATTTCACCAGGGAG